>CAVWJH010000002.1:0-1383154 GCA_963755455.1 uncultured Verrucomicrobiae bacterium | reverse complement strand
CCAAGAGTAAGCAATCTGTCTCGCAAGTATCCACGATCGGCCAGAGCCTTGGTTCAGCTTCACTGGTGCTGCGAACACGATGGCGAACCGGCTTTCGTCGATCAAGCAAAGCTTCGCCAACATGGCGAAGAGCGCTTTGGCAGAACGTCAACAAACTCACGATCGACTTCCAGACGTTCGTGCGGATTGTTTCGACGCAAGTCGTCGTGTGGTTTTTATCGCCATCAAGCAAGGCTTCCAAGAAGCCTTCGATAGTGCGATCAAATTCCAGACGCAGGTGGCTGAGATCGGCACAATCTCGACCAAAGACTTCGGTGGTGCCGAAGGCATCGCGAAGACCGTAAAAGACATATCCGATGCGTTCAACCTTCCGTTGAACACGTCGGCCGAAGGCTACTACGAAACGATCTCGAACCAGATCGGCAACGCTGCCAAGAGCCAAGAGTTCTTGGCTGGGTCCGCCAAGCTAGCGAAGGCCGGTGTGACCGGCTTGGACCAGGCGGTCAACTTGCTGTCCGGTACGTTGAATGCCTACGGCATCGACGCGAGCAAGACGGAGGCAGTTGCCTCCAAATACTTCGAGACGGTACGGCTCGGCCGTGTTCGCGTGGAAGACCTGGCGAACACGATGGGTCGCGTTTTGCCACAAGCTCGTCAAGTAGGCGTGGGCCTCGACGAAGTGCTGGCAATGATTACGTCGGTCACGATCTCCGGCGTCAAGCCTGCCGAGGCTCTGACCCAGATTCGTGGCGTCATCAACGCTCTCGCCAAGCCAACGGACGATCTCAAGAATGCCTTCAAGGAACTGGGCGTCACCAGTGCCGAAGAAGGCGTCTCGGTTTATGGCCTCGGCGGCTTGCTAAAGAAGCTTGCTTCGACCACCGATGGAACGCAGGCTGGTTCGCCAAGTTGTTCCCCAACATGCGCGGCGTCAACGGTGCCGTCATCGTTGGTAAGCAGCAGATTCAAGGCTATGCCCAAGCATTAGGTGCAATCAAAAACGCCAACGGCTCGCTTATCAACGAGAAGTCCGTTGAGGTTCTCAGCTCCAATGCCCAGAAGGTCCAGGGCGAGATCAACAAGCTCAAGAACGCTCTGACGACAGACTTGGGTGGTGCCCTTGTCAGCACGTTCGCGACGATGCGGGATTGGGGCCTCGGCGCCGATACGATGATCGCCGTGATGAAGGCATTGACGCCAGCTCTCCTAGGTGCCGGGCAGCGCTGACCGCCTATGCGTTGAAACTCGCCATCGGTACGGCCGCAAATACTGTCTTTGCCGGCTCGGCCGGGCTGCTGACCAAATCATTGCTCGGCATCGGCGTTGCTGTCGCCGCCGGCAAGACCCTCGCTGACATCTACAAGCATTTCGAGGAAAAGCCGCACAGCGACTACATGGCGACGCAACAAGAGAATCTCACTCTCTTCAAGAACGCCCAGGATAAGCAAACGTCGGCTGCCCAAGAAATGTATGACCAGATCGCACGGGCAGCCAAGAACAACTCGGCTGTCCTGAATACGATCTACCTGCAAAACGTCGATAACGCCAAGGCGGCCGACGCGAAGCAGCTTGGCCACACGAAAGACATGCTGGACCAGATTCTCAGCGCACGCGAGAAGCTGGTCGAGAAGCTCCGGCAGGAGATCGGCAAGTCCTACGATGTGCAGCAGCAATCCCAGACTCGCGTTGCTGACGCGCAGATGAAACAGGAACAAACCCTGTTTGAGATGCGCCAAAAGGCACTCAGCCCAAATCAGCAGGCATTCAAGCTGCGTGATCGGACTTCGGAGCTGACAAGCCGTGCAGCTCGCTTGCTGAGCACTGCGGCCGGCAACCCTCAGCAGATTCAGCAGGCGTTGAACCTGTTCCAGACGGCCGAGCAAACAGCCCAAGAGTTCGGGCAGAAGGCACAAGAGAGCGGTGCATTACAGCGACAAGGCGCAGGAAGCGATCCTGAACGTAATGAGCAAACGCATCGAGGCCGAGCGTCAGCTTCAAGCCTTGGAGCAAAAGCGTCAGCAAGCTCTGGAGTCGAGAAGAATCGCCAACAGAAGGTTCTGGGCGATGTCAAGAAGGCCGTCCAAACGGTTCTGGAGAACTCCGGCAACTACAACAAGGAAGAGAGCCGGCCGTTCAACCAACAGGAATTGGCTGCACGGGCAAAGAAGCGTAACGAGGCGCTCGACTACCTCCAGAAGAATGCCTTATCGTCGAGCCAGTTCAGTCTGGCCGACAGCTCGGGGTCGGCAAATTCGTGTCCGAGTTCCGTAACGAGCTGTCCGACGTAGGGCCGCTCAAGATTCGGCTCGACATCGCAAACGGTGCCAAGCAGTTCCAAGAGATGCTAAAGGAAGGCATCGGTGATCTGGATACCGCGATCCCGGCCCGCAAGCTGCTGGAGAACGTCTCCGGTAAATCCATCAGCAATCCGGCCGAGTTTCAATCGGTCATCACGCAGTTGGATCAAGAGCTGACACAGCTCAACGAGTCTGTTGGAGCGGCCAACAAGCATTACGCCGACGTTCGTGTCAAGAACAACGACATCGGCGAACGTAGCCGTGAACTGTCGGACATTTACAACAACCATGTTGGTGTGTTGCCCGGCATTCGCGATCTGATTCCGAAGTTCTTGGAGTTTGCGAAGAAGCCCAACGTCACCCCCGAAGAATACAACGCATTGGGGGCGACCTATGGACGAGTTCGCCGAGAGAACTCGATTCAGATACCGGGGCTGGGTGGTCGCACATCGCTACCGTTCAGCAATGCTCGTGCTCTCAATCTGATGAATGAGATCATGGGCAGCACCGCGGAGCGGATGCACTTGAAGGAGAGGCGCCGAAAACAACCCCGCTGTGGAAAACATGCAGGGTGTCTCGCAACGCATGATGCAGTTGCAGAACGCTCTGAACCAGGCTCGAAGCACCGGCCTCAATTTGGCCACATCCTCGCGGACTGCCAGCCAAGGTCTAAGCAGTGTTGGCTCGGCCGCCCAGGCGGCTGCCGAGAAGCTGAGTAGCATCCAGGTTCCGGCCGCTGCGACTGGGGAATCCAGCGTGCATGATGCAACGGGCGGTTTGATCCACGCTCTGAACACTAGCAGGATGCACCACTTCGCCCTGGGCGGTCATGCTCGTGGCGTCGATCGTGTGCCGGCCATGCTGGCACCCGGCGAGTTCGTGATGAATGCACGTTCAACACGCAACTTCCTGCCGCAGCTCCAGGCAATGAATGCCGGAATGGAGCCGAACTACCGTGCGAACGGTGGTTCTGTCACCCACGTCGGTGACGTGACTGTCAACGTCCATGCGTCGAACAACCCGCACGCAACAGGTGCGGCGGTTGTGCAGCATATCCGTCGAGCGCTCCGTCGCGGCACGGCAAAACTTTAGTCACTTCCTCGGCTGACGCCGATCTCCGGCGCCGGCCGCTTTCCTGCACTTCTACCAGCCAGGCCATCGGTCTGCGCATCCAGGGAGAACCCTATGAATCATTTCGACTTAGGCCATTCGGCCGATGTCCAGATCGTCCGCCGCGGGCTGATCCTTCCAGGCGACCCGCTGTTCGCCGAGCCCTCGCAGCTCATGCCGAAAGGCAAGTTCGTCATCGAGCATTGGCGCGGTGGAGGCGGAGGCGCTTGCGGCGTGGCGCTGGACGGCACGCTGTTGGTGCTTTCACCGGCGATGTTCAGTGCCGACACGACGTAATAATAGGTCATGTCGTTGAGCAAGGCGGTGTTGGTGTAATTGGTCGTGATCACATTCGCGAGAAGCGTGTAGGATCCTCCGTTGTTGGTGGCAGATTTCAAATTGTAACTACTTGCGCCGCTGACCGTGGTCCAACTTAACGCCACTTGCGTGTCGCCGGCAGTTGCGGTCAGGTTGCCGGGCGCGCTCGGCAAAAGAGGCCAGCTTAGTCCGCTCACGTTGTCGAACACGGCCGTGCATAAGCTGGGATTGTTGTGAGAAGTGACCGCCAAACCGACATACGCCGTGGTGATGTTGGTGAGAGTCGTGCTTCCAACTTGCGTCCAGTTCGATTCGTCCGGAGAACAGTATCCAGTGAACGTGCTGCCGGTTCTTACCAGCTTCACCCAGTAAGGCGCGCTGCCGCTGGTCGTGGTGTTGTTGCAGCCGCCGCCGTCACTGGAACGGTATTGGAAAGTCACTCCGTTGCCCGGCGTAACGGCGATTAAGGCGTTGGCTGCGCCGGGATTCAGACTGTCGCGGATCATGATTCCGGCCTTGGACCACGCATTTATGTTTGGCACGGAAACGATGCGGGCGATCATTGTGAAATTGACGCTGTTGGTCGTCAAATAAACGAAACGGAAGGAGTCCGCCGTGTTCCAGATGTCAGCCCCGGACCCGCTCACCGTGAACACACCATTGGCGTAAGAGGCGCTGCCCCATGCTGGCGTTCCGATGTCCTGGGTCATCCAGGGAGAAGGCACCGTGACGGTTGTGGTCGCGCGGGCTTGGGCCGAATTGCCGCTCTCGCCGGCGAGACTGTTCACCCCCGTGACGACGTAATAGTAGATTATGCCGTTGCCGATCAGCCGGATGTCGTCATAGTTCGTCGTGGTGACATTGGCAACGAGAGTGTAATGCCCGCCGCTGGTAGTGGACCGATAGACATTGTAACCATTGGCGTTGGCGGAAGCCTGCCAGCTCAACGAGACCTGCTCGACACCCCCGGTGGCAACCAAACCGGTTGGTATTGAAGCAGACGGCGGCGCGAAGCCCGGCGCATTCACATTGTCAAACGTCGCCGTGCATAAGTTTGCGGTGGTGTGGGCGGTGTCCGCCAAACCGACATACACCGTGGGGGACATGGTGATCGTCGCGCTTCCCTGCAATGTCCAGTTGACGCCGTCCGGCGAACGGTAGCCCGTGAACGAATTCCCGCTCCGCACCAGCTTCACCCAGTAAGGCGCGCTCAAGCCCGTCGTGTTATTGTCGGTGGTGCTGCCGCCGTCAGTGGAACGGGATTGCCAGGTCACACCGTTGCCCGGTGTCACGGCGATGCAGACGTTGGCCGCGCCGGGACTCAAGCTGTCGCGGACCATCACCCCGGCTTTCGACCACGCATTAACGTTTTGCGCCGAGGTGACGCGGGCGACGATGGTGAAGTTCGAACTGTTGGTCGTCACATAAACAAAACGGAAGGCGTCGGCGGTGCTCTGGATGTCCGCCCCGGATGCATAGAGGGTAAACACGCCGTTGGTGAAATTCTCGAGACCGGGCAAATTCACTGCCCCCACGTCCTGCGCCGCCCACGGCGACAGCACGCTGCCCGTCGGCATCGCGCTGGCCGACGCCGAGTTCGCGCTTTGGCCGGCGCTATTCACCGCGTTCACCTCATAGTAATTCGTCGTGCCGCCCGGCTGGTCAGTGTCCACGAATCTGGGTCCCGCCACCGTGGCGATTTTCGTGTAAGACCCGCCGCTCGCGGGGGCTCGCAGAACATTGAAATTGGTTGCGTAGCCGCCCTCCTGCCATGTCAATGTCACCTGCTCGACGCCAGCCGTTGCCGTCAATCCCGTCGGAACCGGCGGTGGAGCAATCGGCCATGACGGTGTGCTCACGTTGTCGAAAGTCGCCGTGCCCAGGCTCGTGTTGCCATTGTTGCAAAACGCCAGTCCCGGATACACCATTGAACCCATGCTGATCGTCGCCGTCCCCAACTGCGTCCAGTTCGCGCCATCCGTGGAATAATATCCCGTGAACGTGCTGCCGCTCTGCACCAACTCGACCCAGCAAGGCGCGGTCACGCCGCTCACCAGATTGGAACTGGTGCCGCCGCCGGCGCTCGAACGATATTGAAAAGTCACGCCGCCGGGCGTCAACGCCACGAACGCGTTGGGCGCATTCGAGGCCAGGCTGGACCGGATCATCACGCCGGCCTTCGCCATCGCGTTGGCGCTCTGTTCCGAGTTCACGCGAGCGAGGATAGTGCAGTTCCCGACATTGGTTTGCCACAAAAATCGAAACGCGTCGGCCGTGCTCCAAATGTCGTTTCCGGAGGCAGTCACCGCAAACGCGCCGTTGGTGCCCACGGTGTTGGTGTAGGTGGTGCTGCCGACGATGCCCACCGCCCCGACGTCCAGCGCCGTCCAGAGCGACGGCAGGTTGGCCGGAATGGCATTGGTTTGAACGAAGGTGGTGATGCTCTGGGCGGGCAAGGTCGCGGTAAAGCTGCCGCCCGAAACGGCAAAGCTGCCGATGTCCGTCATACTGTCGTTGGTGGATGTCTGATACCCTTCCAGCAACGTGGCGTTGCCGTTGTGGATGGCGAAGGACTGGCTCACCGAATTGTTGTTGGCATTCACCGCCACAATCACCACGCCGCCGTTGGCGTAGGCATTGTAAGCCGTGACATTGACGTTGGCTTGCGGATTGTAATCGGCGGTGACCTTGGTGGAACCGGGGCGAATCCATTTTGCAAACTGCCCGATGGCGTAGCCGTTCTTGTGGATGTGCCCGTTGTCATCCGCCAGATTGGAATTGGTGTCGCTGTCATAGACCCACCACCAGACATAGGCGTTGAACTGGGCGTTCATATACTGGCCGATCTGCTGGGCGATGGGCACGGCTTCACCACTCACTTCGTCCTGCCCGCTCCCAAAGGAAATCTCCGTCATCCATACACGTTTGCCCGCAGCGATTTCTGCCGAATGCACGGACGCACTGACACCATAACTATGGCCGCCCGCGATCGGCATGATGGAATTCGGGATGTTGGGGTTGTCGGCGATTGTTTGTGAATATGGCTCTGCAAACTGGAAGCTTTCCGGCTCGATGAGCGGCACACCAACGGACGCTCCATACTCGGTGGTCCATTGAACGAACTGGCTGGTCGTCCAAAACTGCCAGCCGTAGTCAGGCTCGTTGGCGGGAGAAACCCAATCCAGATGAGTGTATTGCGCGCACTGGGCCAGAAAGACGGCGTTGGCCCCGTAATATTGGGGCAGCAGGTAGGTGTTGGTGTCATCCCATCCGCTCGGCCCATACCAGTCCGTCCCAAACACTTTGACGCCGTAAGAATGCGCTGCTGCGGTATCAGACTGTTCGTAATTCCAAGCACCGTCGGTCGCACCGTTGACGTCATTGACGATTTGGACGCGCATCAAAGACATGCCCAGCGTTCCGTAAAGCGATTGGTTCTTGGCGGCCGTTAGAGTGCCGCACCACGCGGTGGAGAAGCCGAAGCCGTCAATGCCCTGCTGGTTTTCAGTCATGTAAACATTGCACTGGGCGTGAGCGTTGAAGGAAACCGCGCCCGCCACGAGGACGGCCAAGGTGCGTAGCGCCATGAAGGGGTGTTTTTTCATTTTCATTTTCGGTTGCTGATCGTGGATAAAACTAAAGTAATCCTTGCCAGACAATTTCAATTCACCAGCCGGTAAAACATTGTGGTGTCACTTGGAAATCAGGTAAGCAAACCACACCGCTGTTATTTCTCGCGGGTCAAACCGGTCCAGGCACGGAGGATCAACTTCAAAGCTCGCGGATGCCGCGCAGACAGGCTGCATCACTCAAACCAACAAAATATCCGCCAAGAGACACAAAAATACAAGTTGAATATTCATTCGCTTGGGATTTGAATTATTGTCCGGTTGAGCGCGAGGGTCGTGGGGCCATTTGACACGAACCGTGACCTTCCCGACCGAAAGGCGTCAGCTACGGCAAAAGTTGCGACAAAGGTTCGCCCCACAAACACAATTCCGTCAGTCTCCTTTTCCGACGGCAGGCAAGACGGAGATTTCTGCGGCGCTCGTCCAGCCGCCACCGTTGACCTCCCGTAAAGCCGTGAAGCGGAAGAAACGGGAGTCAACTGGCGCAAACGTGACTTGCTGGAGCGACGGATTGTTCCGAATGTTGGCGAACCTGCCGGAAACAATGTTGGTCGTCCAGTTGGTTCCATCCATGCTCGTTTCAAAGCGATAATTTTCGATGGTGCCGTTGGGATTTCCGTCTTGTCTCGGAAGATAGGTGAAGCCGCCGATGCGATGCGAAGTTCCCATGTCAACCGTGATGAAATGCGGCAGTCTCAAATCGTCGTTCCAGCGCGTGTGCCAGTAGGTGGACGAGTTGCCGTCAATTGCATGGGCGGCACCGTTGTCTCCCCCGTCCGTTTCCTGGCTGTCCACGGCGACGACTTTCCAGCCCGTGGGAGGCAGGCCGGCGAAGGTTTTTGAAGCCACAATGCCGAGCTGGCCGTTCGGCATCACACAGGCGGCCTGCACGGTGCCGGTCAACGGCAGCGTGATTGGTGAGCTGTAAACTGGCGAACTCGTCGTCGGCTCGGTTCCATCCACGGTATAAACCATTTTGCTGCTGCCGGTGTTGTTGATGGTCACCAAGTTGTCCGCGCTGCGATCCGAAATGACGGGAGCCAGGCCGTAAATGGACTGCTTGAAGAGTCCGATTTCGGCCAGCGTCGGTTCCATGCGCGAGCCGGTGATGCGGATCCGCACCCGGTCGGTTGTCACGGGCGATTTCAGCCGTATGATCCGGTGGTGTCCGACGGTCGTGAGTGTGTCCGAAGAAATGTTTTCCGCCGCAACCCAGTCGGCTCCATTCCAAACATCAATGGCAAAGGACTCAATTCGTTGTCCGCGATGATCCACCGCTTCCTGCAACGAGACGACGTCGAAAGTCACGGGCTTCGGCAGCGTCAAAGTCACTGCGCCATTGGTGTGACCTGGCGCGGCTTCCCACCAAGTGTCGAGATTTCCATCAAGCGCCCGTGACGGCGCGTGGGAATCGTTGGAGTTGTCGGCGGTTAATTTTCCGCCCGCAGCTAAATCGGTTGCGAACGTATCCTTGATGATTTGCGACATCCGGCTCAACGCATTGAGCTGGTCGTCTGGAATCAGGCCGCGATTGTCCGGCGAAAGATTCAAAATGAGATTTCCGTTGCGTCCGATGGAGCGGTAATAAATGTCCACCAGTTCCGACAGGCTCCGGGGATGTTTCTGCGGCGCCCAAAACCACGCGCCATTGGCGAGAATGGTGACGTTGATTTCCGGCGGAAACCACCAAAGATAGGAACCGGGCTTGAGTCTGGCGCGACTGCCGAGATCACCACCCGTCATGTCCGGCCAGCGGAACTGGTCGGGCGACGTCGGCAGGGGAATGACGCTCCATTCCGTGGTCCGGCCCACGCCACCTTCATTGCCCACCCAGCGCACGTCCGGCCCTTTGCCCATGATGACGGCTTTGGGCTGGAGATGGCGGATCAGGTCATACCACGCATTGTAATTGTAGGTTTCATGCACGCTCGGATCCGGATTTGCGCCGTCGAACCACACTTCCTCAATCGGCCCGTATTGAGTCAGCAATTCGTAAAGCTGGTTCAGGAAATAGCGATTGTAGTCGTCCACCGCATAGGTGTATTTGCCGAAACCCGGCGTCGGGGCGCGGCTTTTCGAGGGATCGCTCTTGAAACTGGCCGGGTCGGTGGGAATGACCGAGAGGATGTTGCTGCTGCCGTCGCCATAATAGCCGCCGGGATTTTTCGGGTTCGTCCGCAACTGGTAAAGGTCGGCGGGCGAAAGATACACGCCCAGCTTCAATCCGTATTTTTTCGCGGCGGCGGCAACGGCCTTGACTTCATCGCCTTTGCCGTCGAGCCACGGACTTGCCGCCACCGAGTGCGGCGTGTAACGGGTTTGCCAGAGGCACAATCCGTCGTGATGTTTACAGACCAGCACGATCATTTTGCCGCCGGCGTCGGCCATCGCCTTGACCCACTGGTCGGCGTCAAACGCCGTTGGATTATACAGCGAAGGGTCTTCGCGTCCGCTGCCCCATTCGACACCATGAAATGAGTTCGGACCGAAGTGGAGGAAAAACGTCCACTCCAGCCGCATCCAGTCCGTCTGATTGGCGCGCGGCAAAACCTTCGCCGCCTTTTCGGCGATTACAGCAGCGGAATCGCCGTTGGAAATCACCTGCATCGTGGAGTAGGGAATTTGATCCTGGGCGGCCACACTGAAAGTCGCGAGCAAACAGCCCAGTGCCAATGTGGTCAATGTGGTTCTATTCATTGTTTTTTTATTTTAGCTGGTCTGGATTCAGTTTCTAACGGCAGCCATAGGGCGCGCCAGAACTGTTTTGGCTGCCTCGATTTGGTGGACAATGTTGGGGTGACACATGAGCCATGTTTTAGTTGAGTTGGGTTTCAAAGTCCACAGGGGATTTGCAACCGAGCGGGCTGTGGAACAGCACCTGGTTGTAAAAGAACTTCGATCCAGCGGCCATCGGCAGCGTGGTCGCCAGCGTCGTATCGAAAACGAACTTTGAACATCTGTTCATTTCACAGAAGCAATTGGATGACAATTTCCTTTTGATCGCGGGAAACCCCGATCTTCAAGGAACTTCCGGCGGGCAATGCCGAAGCCTGCCGCAGCAACGCCGCCGTGTCCGCCGTCTTCCCGCCGTTGATGGAAAGAATCACGTCGCTTTTTCGCAGCCCGGCTTTGGCCAAAGCGGAATCCGCCGGAACTTCCAACACCAAAACGCCCGTCACACCAGGCAGGCCGAATGCGGACATCTCGCCTTCGCCGGCTATGTTGCGCACGCTCGCGCCAAGCCACGTCACCGGCGAGGCCTCGCGCGCGACGGCTGCGGGCGAGGCCATTTCCTGTTGCGGCAATTGCGGAATGCGCGCGATGGCCTTGAGTTCCGGCTTTTGCACGCCGAACTGGTCCATCGGAAAATTCACGAAGCCCAGTTTCAGCGCGGGCGAATCGGTTTTGGACGCGATAATCGCCGCTGCGCCGGATCCACAAACTCCGCGTCCGCCACGATGGAATGTTCGTCGCGCCCGCTCAGCTTCTGCAAACCGGTGGCGGGCGAAGGTTCCGCGCCGGCTTTTTGCACCAGGTTGTAATCCATTTCCTGGCCCCACGGCGGACGATACATCCGCGCCGGGTCGTAGTCGCGCCAGACGATGTTGTGCTCGAAAACGTCGCCGCTGTTGGCAAACCAGACCTGGGGATAGTAGGCCGAGTCCACGATGATGTTGTTTTCGACGATCGCGGTGAAAGCCCTCGCGGTTTTTGATGCCGCCGTGCAGGCAGAGGTTGTTCGTGATGATGTAATTCGACGAGCCGTCGTCCAGGTCAATGTCCCAGCCGTGATCGCAGCGCCAGCGGTTGTTGCGCAAAATGTTCGGCTTCACGGCGTCGAGCAACGGCAGGTCCGGAACTTGTCTGACCCAGGCGTTCACCTGGCCGGGGTCCGGCAGCCAATAACGGTCGCGCCCCCAGGAATTGAACGAGCCGTGGTCGCCGGTTTCCTTGACCGTGTCGAAGATGTCGCAAAACTCGATGACGTTTCCGCCCCAGCAGCCGTCGCCGATGTTGATGCCCGCGCGCGGCACGTCGTAAATCGAGCAGTGGCGGACGGTGATGCTTTGCGCGAGGTCAATTTCGATGGGCGCGGTCTGCTTTTCCACGCGGCCCGTTTCGTGAATGAGGCAATCGTCCACGAGGCAGTCGGCGGGATAATTGTCCGTCTTCGGTCCGGGCGTGCGGTCAATGTCCGCCAGCCGGTTGCGCTGGTTGTAATTGAACAGCGGGCTGCGCGCGGCGTTCGGATCGCCGACAAAACAGATTCCGTTCGCGCCGGCCTTGTCAATGTGACAGCCGCGAATCGTGACGCGGCGATTGTAGTTGTTGACGAAAATGGCGTTGCCGCCGAGCTGATCGAGAAAGGAATCCTCCAGCGTGCAATCTTCCGCGCCGTTGAAGAAAATCGCGCCGCCGCGATAAATCGCCCAGTCCGACCGCAGCAGCGGCTCGCGCGTGTCCATCACCGTTCGCGCCGCTTGGCGGAACGTCAGGCCGCGCAACGAAATGAAGCGCGCGGGATTCTTGTCGTCACCGCGAAACTCGACAAGATTGCGAAGCCGCGTCGCTTCGATGACGGCTTTTGACAAATCGAGTCCGGCGGGCGGATAGAAATACAGCGTGTGCGTCTTGCTGTTCAGAAACCATTCGCCGGGCGCGTCCAATTCCTCAAAAATATTTTCCACAAACTGGATGCCTTGGTTGATGCCTCCGCCACGATTGTTCTGCCAGCCGCCCACTTTGGTCAAATCGCCGTTCGCATCTTTTCCGGTGATACGCCAGGTGAAATCGCCCCACAACGCCGGGTGCATCGCGTGCAGGTAGCCTCCCGCCGGATCCGCCCACCGGGCGGCGCGCTGCTTGATGTCCGCCCCCGATGTGAACCCGTCGAAGTATTGCGCCGTCGGATCGAAATTCGGATAGCGCGCCAGAATCTGCCGCTCGCCGTTGACGAAAATTTCCTCAGTCTGCAAATCAGCTGGAACTTGCGCCTGAAAAATTCCATTCGTGTAGTGCCGCCAGTCCAAATTCACCAGCTTCACGCCGCCGCTGATGACCGGCTTTTCATTCCGATAATTTTGAAACACCACCGGCGCGCGTTTTGTGCCGGAATCTTGGGCTGTGAACACAAGCGTCGCGGCAGATAATAGGTTCCGCCGCGCAGAAAAACATCGCCGTGTTTCTGGCGCACCGCCTGTTGCGCGCGTTGCAACGTGGCGAACGGCTTTTTCAGCGTGCCGGGATTTTGGTCGTTTCCGTCGGGCGAAACGTAATACGGCTGCGCGACGCAAACCCACGCGGATAACACCGCCAGCGCGCAGAGTAAAGCGATTTTCAATTTCATTATCGTGTGTCAAAGCCTGTTTCTAGTCACAGCTTGAACCCGCCGCGTTAAAGATGAATCCAATCCGGTTCTACTTTTCCGGTTTCACTGCGCAGATGGACGCGGGGTGCTCGATTGTGTTTGAACTGTGATCGTCGCCAGTGTGGAACCGGCGGCCGCCGCCGTCAACTGGCTTCCGCTTGTGTCTGGGAAAAAAGCCGGCTTGACTTGGGCGTGGACATTCTATTTGCTTGCTGAAAGCCATGAACCAGTTTTTTCAAAACAAATCCTTTCGAATTACGCGCCGTTCTTTTCTAGCGAAATGCACGGTTGCCGCCGCTGCCACGGGGCTGCCGCTGTGGTTTGTCCAGCGAGAAACCGCTTTGGCCGCAGACGCCACGAACGCTCCGGGCCTGCCCAGCCCAAATGATCGTCCCAGCATCGCCCTGATTGGTTGCGGCGGCCAGGGAACCGGCGACGCCATGAACGCCAGCGGATATGGCGACGTTCTTGCCCTCTGCGATGTCAACGAGCAGCATCTCAACAACGCCGCGCGACGGTTCGGTCGGAACGGCAAGACGCCTGACAAATACACAGACTTTCGCAAAGTCATGGAGCGCGACGACATTCACATCATCGTCCAGGCTACGCCCGATCACTGGCACACGCTCATCAATGTTGCCGCCGCCACCGCCAAAAAAGATGTCTATGGCGAGAAGCCGCTCACGCTGACGGTGGACGAGGGCAAGCACGTGATCAAAGCCGTGCGCGACAACAAAATTGTTTTCCAAACCGGCACGCAGCAGCGCAGCGACCGGCGGTTCCGCCTTGCGTGCGAACTTGTCCGCAACGGTCGTCTTGGCAAGCTTCAGGAAGTGGACGTGTGGGTTCCCGGAGGACTCCGCGCCGGGCCGTTCCAGACGGGACAGGTGCCACCGCCCACTTTGAATTTTGACTACTGGCTTGGCCAGGCTCCGCAGGTGGAATATATGCACGAGCGCTGCGACAACACCTTCCGCTGGTGGTGGGATTACGCCGGCGGCCCCGTCACCGACTGGGGCGCGCATCACAACGACATCGCCCGCTGGGGCATCGGCCAGGACGGGCCGATCAGCGTGGAAGCCACCGTGATCACCCCGCCGATTCCCGGCGGCTACACCACACCCAGCGAATACTCGGCCACCTTGATGTGGGACAATGACATCAAGCAGGTCGTCAGAACCACGCTCGACGACAGCCCGTTCGGGCAAATTCTCAAGCCAGACGGCCAGCGCAACGGCATAAAGTTTATCGGCACCGACGGCTGGATTTGGGTCAACCGAGACGGCATTTCTGCCAGCAAAGATGAAATCCTCACCGACGCGCTGCCCGAAAACGCAATCCACCTCGAAGTCAGCCGCAACCACATGGGCAACTTCATGGACTGCGTCCGTTCGCGCAAAGACCCGGTTGCCAAGGTCGAGGATGGACACCGTTCCGCCGTTGTCGGCCATCTCATCATCGTCGCCCTGCGCTCCGGCAAAAAATTCACATGGAATCCGGCGCAGGAAATTTTCACCGGCGAAGGCGCGGAGGAAGGCAACACATACCTCGCCCGCGAAATGCGCAAGCCCTACAATTACGGCTTCGCGGGTTGAAAGCCGCCGGAAAATTATTTTTTCAGGCCCAGCGCCCACTCGATGCCGCCGAGTAGGTGCTGCTGATATGCCTTGCTGATCGCCACGGAATTTTTGCGGTCATTCAAATCCGGGTCGGTGTCAATGATGTCCTCACGATGGCCGAGCGAGGTGTAAAAGACTTTTCCCGCGCCGTAATCTTTGCACCAGGCGACGGCAAAATGTCCGGGGGAAAAAGGCCTTTCCGGCTTTTTGTCGAGAACCAGCAGTTCGTGGACTTTTGCCGGGTCGTAATTTTTGAACTGGTAAATTTCCTCCTGCGAAATCGTCCACACTTTCGGCAGATGCACCGTCGCCGGATTCGACGGGTCCACATTGATGCAGTCCACGCTCAACTGCGCTCCGTGATGGTCAAACTCGCCGCCGAGCATTTCGATGTAGCCCGGCCAGCCGTGAAACGTGTCGCTCGCCGCGTGAATGCCGATGAACGCGTGGCCGGCCTTGATCCAATCGAGAAATCCCTGTTTGTCGGGAATCGGCAGGTCGCCGGTGGTGCTGGCAAAAACCACGCCGTCGTAGTTTTTCAAATTTTCCGGCGAGAGTTTTTGCAGGACATTTGTCAATTTTTGATTCCAAGCGGCTTCCGCAGCCTTGTCGGCATCGCTGGCGTCCGGTTTCAATTTCGGCGGGAATCCGGTCGCGGGATGTCCCGGCGGCTGCTGGACAAAATCCACCGTGAACTCGCCGCTGTCCTTGCCAAGCTGCGCGATGACTTTTTCGAGCGTCGGAATGGAGCTGTGCCGGAAACTCGCCGTGGTCGTGACCACGAGCAGTTTTTTGGGTTCGGCCCGCACCGTGACCGCCAGTGCAAGCATCAACAGGACGATGGTTTTTTTCACAATGATTTTCAATTGTTCAAGATTTATCCAACAAATGCATTGACCGGATCCAGATGTTGCGGTAGCGGACGGCGTTGTTGTGATACTGCAATTCGACGAAAAGTTCCGGCGGATGCTTGCGCGTATAATCGCCCAGCGTTTTCCAGGGCGCGGCGCCAATGCCGTCGGTGCAGCCCGTCAACTCGTAGTGATCCTGGATGATGACGCCGTTTTGAATGACGGTGACAATGGCTTTCTTGACCAGTTCGCCCTGCTCGTTCCAGCGCGGCGATTCAAAATAAATATCATAGGTCTCCCATTCACCGGGCGGCAGGCAGGCGTTGACCAGCGGCGGCATCTGGCCGTAAATCGCGCCTGCCTGTCCGTCGGGATACGTCAGGGAGTGGTAACTGTCGAGCACTTGAACCTCGTAAAGGTTGTTGATGAGAATGCCGCTGTTGCCGCGGCCCTGACCCTCGCCGCGCACCGTGAGCGGTTCAGCCCATTCCACGTGCAACTGAAAATCCGCCCACTTGCCGCGCGTGCGGATGCCGCCGGGACGAGCCGCTCACCGGGATGCTTTCCATGTAACCGTTTGTCATCACCCAATTCGCATCCGCGCCGTTGTCCCGTTGCCACTTTGAAAGGTCCTTGCCGTCGAAAAGCAATTCGGCATCCGACGGTGGGGCCATGCCGAGCGTCGGTGACGGTCCGGGCGTGACCACCGGCGGTTGCGGACGGTTGGGATCGTGAATATGCCATGTCGTTCCGGGAATGATCGGCGTGTCGGTGAAGCCGTCGGTCGTTGACTCCGGCGGGCGCGCCATCGGCGGCCAGCGACGGCAGGCGGATGGCGAGCGCTGCGAGGAGCGCCAGTGTGCAGGTATGTTTTTTCATTTCGATTTTAAGGTTGTTCTGTGTCCGGTCAGATTTTGGCGAAGCGCGTCCACTTCGCGTTGGACTTCGCGGACTTCACGGCGGTTTCCAGAAACGCCATGCCGATGACGCCGTCATTAACGGTTGGAAAATCATTTTTGTCAATCCGCTTGCCGTCGATGCCCGCGCGGATGGCCGCAATCGGCTTCCAGATAAATGTTCGCAAACGCTTCGATGAACGCTTCGGGATGGCCGAACGGCAGGCGCGTGAATTTCTTCGCCACGTCGGAAACGTAACCGTTGCCGCGCCGCAAAATTTTCGCCGGCTCGCCTTTGGGAATAAATTTCAATTCGTTCGGATGCTCCTGCTGCCACGCGAGCGAACCTTTGGTGCCATAGACGCGGATGTTCAAATTGTTTTCCTCGCCGCAGGAAATTTGCGAGCAATGCAAAACGCCTTTCGCGCCGCCCTTATAACGCAGCAGCAAGTTCGCGTCATCCTCCAATTTGCGGCCGGGAATAAATGTCGTGAACTCCGCGCAGAGCGAACCAATTTCCAGACCGGTGATGTAGCGGCCCAGATTTTCCGCGTGCGTGCCGATGTCGCCGAGGCAGCAGCTCGCGCCGGCCTTCTTCGGATCAGCGCGCCACGCGGCCTGCTTCTGGCCGTCGTCTTCGATTTTGTCGAGCAGCCAGCCTTGCGGATACTCGGCGACGATTTTCAAAATTTTGCCGAGCTTGCCGGTGCGGACGAGTTCGCGCGCCTCCTTCACCATCGGATAGCCGGTGTAATTGTGCGTGAGCGCAAAAACCTTTCCCGACTTGCGGACGGTTTCGCGCAACGCCTTCGCCTCTTTCAAAGTCAAAGTCATCGGCTTGTCGCAGACGACGTGAAAACCTTTTTTCAGAAACGCCGTCGCGACCGGCGCGTGCAAAAAATTTGGCGTGACGATGGACACGAAATCAATCCGTTCATCCGCCGGCAACGCCGCCTCGCGCTCGGCCATTTCCGCGTAGCTCGCATAAACGCGCGATGGATTGAGAAAAAGCTGTTCGCCGGTCGTCTTGGAATTTTTCGCGTCGGAAGAAAATGCGCCGGCGACGAGTTCGATTTGGCCGTCAAGATTCGCGGCCATGCGATGCACCGCGCCGATGAAGGCGTTCTGCCCGCCGCCGACCATGCCGTAACGAAGTTTGCGTTTGGCCATAAGAGTTTTTTCAGAAAAATTATCCCGCGATTTTTTTGGCGACCGCCGCCGGCAATAACTTGCGGAGTTTAGGTTGTGCTTCCACCAGCCGCATGATGTCCAGCAAATCCTTTTGCCGCTTGCTCGCGCGCCGTTGCGCGTCCTGATACGCGAGCAATTTTCCCCGCAAAGTGTCTTCACGATTCGCGACGCGCATCAAAATGCCGTGGATGTCCGCCGGGATCGCGCGCCCCGGAAAATCTTGATAAATTTTTTCCGTGCTGATCTGCACGGTGACGGCGGAATGTCCTTTAAGATTGACCGACCATTTGAATTTTTTGGCGACGAAGCCCGCCTTGCCCAAGGCCTTTACCGCTTCATCAATTTGTGCCGCTGCGATCACCACGTCCACATCGGCTGTCGCCAGCGGTTCCTGCGCCCAATGGTTCACGGCCAGTCCGCCGATCATACACCACGGAATCTGCAAACGCTCCAGCGTCGCCACCAGCAATGACACATCATCGCCACCGCCGGCAGTCTGCCAGTCATAAAATTTCCGCATTGTCATGACGTTAGCTTAAACTGAAGAAACCCGCAGGCAAGCGCCGATGAAGGCGTTCTGCCCCGCCGCCGACCATGCCGTAACGAAGTTTGCGTTTGGCTGACATAAATGCTTTTGGGAAACAGCAATTTATGAAAACATTATTGTGGAGACAAGGCCGAATCTTGGCGAAAACAAACCGCCGCACAAAACGAGCGCGAGGCAGAGGATGAGTTTGGGTTTCATTTTGGTATCCAATAGTCCATCCACGATTCTTTTTCGACGGGAACAAAATCTTTACCAACCGCCTGCACCCGCTCATGAATATTTGTCGTCCATTGGATTTGGCCGTTGGTTCCGCCTGCGCCGTATTCCAAATCGTAGAAGCCGTCGTAGTTTGTATCCACCATGTAAGTGTCAACTCCCTGTCCGGTGACTCGCAGAGTTGCCATCACGTCTCCGTCAGAATTCGTGATATATCGGTAGGGATAAACTTCATGCCCCATCCATGTCGTGCCTGATGCTTCCCAATCTATCTTTCCGTCGTGATTGCGGTCGCGATAATACTTCGCGCCGCGACGCCAGGCGTCGGGCGGGAGGATGTGGAGTTTGACTTCGTTGCTCCAAAGGGTTTTCGCTCTGCCGATGGATGTAAAACCCATGCGGAACGAAAGTTCTTTGTCGGAAATCAAATTGTAAATGAGCATTTGCAATTTATTTGTGTATGCGCCACCCGGAGGAATGTTGACATCCACCGCGAAGTTCTTGTCGCAGTCCCATCCAATCCAAGTAACATTGGTGCTGCTGGATTGCCATGCCTCATCCCAACTGCAATTCATCACGCGAATGGTTTGATTTGTCCGGGTCGGATTTTCAACACGCAGCACCAGGCTGAAAGGTTCTCTGATGCGGACATCCGTTTTGGACGGGATGATGACAACCCGAAGTGAATTTGTGGCGGCAGCATTTGCAAAAACGCCGCTCAAAACGAGCGCGAGGCAGAGGATGAGTTTGGGTTTCATAGTTTTTGATCAATTAATTCCAAATCTACACGCGTGCCTTCGTTCATTTTTTCGTGTTGCGGCAAATTGGGATTTAAACGGACGATGGCCGCCCGCCATGTTTCCAAAATCCGTTTTTTCTCGGCTTGCTGTTTGGTTTCGTCCGGCCACGCATCCCAGCCCGGCAGGAAAAAACCAAGCCGCAAGGTGATTTTTTCCAACGTGTCATCCTTTTCCGCCAGCAAATAAGGATTATGTCCGATGTCCTGATGTTGCGCTGGAAGTTCTCTTACCAAGGCAGAGTCGTAGCAGATAGTTACGCTTGGTGGATTATTTGTATCCGTATTATCGGCTGAAACGTTATAGGGCGATGTCGTTTGTTCGCAATGGAATTGAATCTGAAACGGCAAATCGTTTGTCGGCGAATTTTCCCAGACAACTTTTGATTCCACCGTTTGTCCACCTCCCCGCTCCGATTCTTCCCCCTGTCCTTCGCCGAGAAAATGCCAGTGGCTGGTGCGGTCTTTCCAAACATAAAGCCGCCGGTTGTCTTCACACAAACAAGTTCCGTTTGCCATGAGCATTTGCCAGCCGATTTCATAGACCGTGCCAAACCGGGGATTGGTGGATTTGATCACCGCGTAATCTCCAATGACGCCCGCATCATTGTCAGCAATCGGAACGGTCTGGTGCAAGGTAGCGACGCCGCGCAAATTATTTCCCATCACTTTACCATACCATTCATCAAATGGCGCAGCGTGTGTGGCCAACAAAACCCAGCGAGGCGGCTGGTTGGTCGGTTGATAAATGTAAGCTTCATCCAAAACGAATTGTGGCTGGCCATTGGTGTCATTTTCAATCCACATCATATCGCGGCCATTCCAAGCAAACGTCGGTTTGGTTTTTATGACGAGTGCCTGCCATGAATCTGCTTCGATACGAACCGAAAGGCGTTTTCCAAGCTTTTTGAGCACGACCACTGCACCGGAATCTGGAGCTGAATAATCAAAGACCTTTGTCTCGGTGGCAGCCGAAGTTGTTGTGCAGCCAAACAAACCGCCGTTCAAAATAAGCGCGAGGCAGAGGATGAGTTTGGGTTTCATGATTTGCCGTCCTGAATGGTTTTTACAACTTGCCATGTTTTGAGATCAATCCAAACACTGGCTTTGTGGTTGCCTGTTGGATTTATCAAATCCAACCGCAATTTTCCATCGCTGACATCAACCACTTCAATTGTCGTCACTGATTGTGAACCTTGCCGCTCATCAACAAAAAACCACGGGTTCAAACCATTTTCTATTCGTTGCAGGCTGTTTTCTATAACGGTTGTTTTCTCTGGAAACTTTGGTTCCGTCACCAATTCCAACCCATTGTTTTTATCAAATTGCTCAATTACAGCATCTACGTTTTCTCCGCGTTTGACACTTGAAAATAAACTGCGATCCCAGTAAACATCTCCATAAGCCATTACTCCATTGGTATTGACATCATGTTCGTCTGGACTAAACCCACCCAATGCCATTCCCCCGAATAGCACCGTTCCACGAACAATGCCGGATTCCGTTTCGAGATAAAATTTCGGCTGAATGACCATACTTGAACCGAGCCATGCGTTTTCTGTCTCTGGATCAACGAACGCCAAAACATCCCAGTCGTTTGTATATGGGCCGTAACATACCGTAACGACTTCGCGCTTTGCGGCCAGTTGCACTGTTCCGCGAGTGGTTCGATACAAAGTAACTTTTGCATCCGTCCAATTGGTTTTCACCGTTGCCGCGACATAACTTTGCGCGGCATTGGTTTCGCTTGCGCTGGCAATGTTGTAGCAGCCGAACAAACCGCCCCTCAAAACGAGCGCGATGCAGAGGATGAGCTTCGGTTTCATAAAAGATAAATCAAGGTTCTGGAACTGGCATCATGTCTCCACCGCGCATATCCAGTATGAGAAACACAACAGCAAGGAAAAGTAGGAATGATGCCACAATAACAATCACCATCATAATCGTCTCAATCCAGCTATTACCCTGATTCAGTCGCCGTGCCAATTTTAAGTAAACAAAGATATTGTATAAAAAAAGAATCGGACTGCTATAAAAGACCGCGCGACCTATCCAACCAAAAATGCTCTCCAAAATAAAGAAATGCGGGACGCCAAACATCCGCGCCAGCGAAGTGAAATCTGAAGCGAGAAACTGTTCATAAATAACCGATGCTACAATCACAACTGATGGAGAAATCAAAACAAGCTGAACATACCGCAATCGCCTTATTTTGGCCCTGCTAATGGCCTCATCAATTTGCGGCTTATTTTCCGGGTTCATTTAACAATTGTAACTCTGACATGAAATTAAACCAGTCCGTTCAATATGGCAGTTCAGCCCGGCATTGGCGGCGCGTGTTCACGCGAATCGAATAAAGCAACGCGCTCGCTGGTCATTTTAGGAGTCGAGGTAACGAGACTCGAATCGAAAATCAGTGACTCCTTACGTCGTCTCCTACAAATTTTTGCCACAGATGGGCACAGATTTTCACAGATAAAAACCAACCCGTGAAATTCCCAATCTGTGTTTCATCTGTGTAAATCTGTGGCCGGAATTATTTCTTCTTTGAAAATGCCGCGTCAAACGCCGCCTGGTTCGGCGCAAAATCCAGTTTGCGGACGAAGGCGCAACTTTCCGTCGCGCCGTGGATTCGATCCATGCGGCCGTCTTCCCATTCGACCGAAAGCGGGCCGCGATAGCCGACGTCGTTCAGCGCCACGATGATGTCCTCGAATTTAATGTCGCCGTGGCCGAGCGAACGGAAATCCCAGAAGCGCCGTGCGTCGGTGAAATCCGTGTGGCCGCCGAACACGCCCACCGTGCCGTCGCCGTGACCCCACCAAACGTCCTTCATGTGCGCGTGGAAAATGCGGCCGCCAAATTCGCGGATGAATTTCACATAACAGACGCCTTGATAACCGAGGTGCGACGGGTCGTAATTGAAACCAAAACGCCTGTGGTTCTTCACGGCTTCGAGCGCGCGTTTGGCCGAGGCGATGTCGAAGGCGATTTCCGTGGGATGCACTTCGAGCGCGAAATTGACGTTTTCCTTTTCAAACACGTCGAGGATTGGCAGCCAGCGTTTGGCGAAATCGGCGAAACCTTTGTTCCAATAATCCTGGCTCGTCGGTGGAAATCCGTAAATCGAATGCCAGATGCTTGAACCGGTGAAGCCGTTGACGACGGCGGGTCCTTGCGGACGGCCACCATCTTTGCCCTGACGGTATCGCATCAAAAAATTTTCGTGCCGCTCGTGCCGTCGCCTTCATTTTCTCGGCGGCGCGCTGGCGGACGCCTTCGGGTTTGCCGTCGCCCCAAACGTCGGCGGGAAGAATCGCCTTGTGCCGTTCGTCAATCAAATCGCACACGGCCTGCCCGACGAAATGCGACGAAATTGCAAAACATTTCAGGCCGTGTTTGTTGAGCAGCGCCCATTTCTTCTTGCAGTAATCCGGTTCGGCCAGCGCGCGGTCCACTTCAAAATGGTCGCCCCAGCAGGCGAGTTCCACGCCGTCGTAGCCCATTTTTTTTACGAGCGGCAGCAGTTCGGCGAGCGAGAGGTCGGCCCATTGGCCGGTGAAGAGAGTGACGGGTCGTGACATAAACGGTGATTGTTGGTTGGGGAATTTTGCCTGGCAGAGCGGCCAGGTCAAGCGCGTGATAAAATAATAAACATGGAATTTGCGGGCTGCTTTTGAGTTTTTACCTTTGACAATTACAAACTGTTCACGATTATGCAGCCTATCCATGAACAACCGTCACGACAAAATCCTATTCTGGGGCTGCTTCATCGCCCTCATCACCACCAGCTACGCGTTTGTCAGCCGCATGATTTTGTGCGGCGGGCAGTTCGTCACAGACTTCGGGCTGGACAAGGTTTCCGTGGGCGAGCTGCAGGGCGCGGGCATCTGGCCGTTCGGCGTAAGCATCATCGTGTTCAGTCTTTTCATTGACCGCATCGGATACAAGGTGGCGATGGTTTTTTCCTTCGTGTGTTATCTTGATTTACACGGCACTGGCATTTGCGGCCTACAGTTCCATCCACGGCTTGAGCGGCGACGCGCTGATGGCGGGGCAAAAACACGGCTACCAACTGCTTTACTGGGGCAGCATCATCCTGGGCCTCGGCAACGGAACCGTCGAGTCCTACATCAATCCCATCGTCACCACGATGTTCAACACGGACAAGACGAAGTTGCTCAACCGTATGCACGCCGGCTGGCCGGGCGGCCTGGTGCTGGGCGGACTCTGCACCATCGCGCTGGCGGGCAACGCGGACTGGCGCGTTTCGCTCGGCTTGATTTTGGTTCCGGCGTTCGCGTTCTTTTTCATTTTGATCGGAAAGACATTTCCGGCAAGCGAACGCGAACAGGCGGGCGTCAGCTATCTGGCCATGCTCAAGGAATTCGGCGCGTTCGGCGCGCTGGTCGGATTCGGGCTGGTGTTCGCGCAGCTCGGGCAGGTTTTCGCCTGGAGCAACGTCCTGGTCTGGGGGCTTACCGGCGCGGTCGTCCTGTTTTTTGCCGTGATCACCAAATCGTTTGGCCGCGGCATCCTCGCGCTGCTCATCATCATCATGATGCCGCAGGCGATCACCGAACTCGGCACGGACGGCTGGATCACCTCGCTGATGCAGGTGCCGATGCAGGCCGCCGGCCACAATCCCGCGTGGGTTTTGGTCTATACCTCGGCGATCATGGTGGTCTTGCGTTTTTGCGCCGGGCCGCTCGTCCACAAATTTTCGCCGGTCGGGCTGCTCACGGCGTGTTCCGCGCTGGCCGCGCTCGGACTGTTCGCCTTTTCCAAAACCGGCAGCGCCGGAATGTTCGCCATTTTTGCCGCCGCGACGCTTTACGGCGTCGGCAAAACATTTTTCTGGCCGACGATTCTCGGCCTGACTTCCGAACAATGCCCGAGCGGCGGCGCGCTTACGCTGAACGCGATGGGCGGCATCGGGATGCTGGCCGTGGGCATTCTGGGAACGCCGTTTCTCGGCTATCTGCAGGAATCTTCGGCCACCCAAGCGCTGGCGGCGGCGAATCCAGCGCTTTATCAAACCGTGACCACGGAGAACAAATATCTGCTCGGCAATTATCGGGCGATTGACCCGGTGAAAAGCGCGGCGGTGACCGACGCAGCCTCGACGACCGCAATCGCCGACGCGGAAACCGCGGGCCAGTTCAGCGCGCTCGGCAAAATGGCGCTGTTTCCGTTGTTCGGCCTGGTCTGCTACCTCGGATTGATGCTCCATTTCAAATCCAAGGGCGGTTACAAACCGGTGCAACTGGGCGCGGCGGCAGACTTTCGCGGAAAATAAATTTACAAATTTGCCGGAGTGAAAATGCGCCGACAGATTGTTTTGAAACACCGGTGAAAATTATTTCCTTTTAATAACTGCAAAATTCCACATTCTTTTAACATCCGCATGAACGAAAAAGCCGAAGAGAAAAACAATTGCTGCTGCACCGGCGACACCATGGCGTTTCTCCTGCTGCGCGGCTGGCTCTCCGTCCGCGCCATCCTGACGGGCATCGAAAAATTCGGCGCCTACAAAACCGTCCAGCAGCCGCTGATTGACCCGACCACCGGCCAGCCGGACGCCAGCGGCGTGCTGCACAATGTGAATGTGAAATTTTATTCGCTTGCCAATTACTCGGGCATCCCGGCTTCGTTGAAGGACAAGTTCGCCAACGAGCCTCTGCTGCCCAAGTTTGCGCTGACGGCGTTCGACCATCTGCTCGGCCCGCTGTTCATCGTCACCGGCGTGATGCTGCTGCTCGGCCTGGGCACGCGGCTCTCGCTGTTTGTGCAGGGCTTGATTTACATCGCGCTGACGGCCGGGTTGATTTTGATCCGTCAGGACGACGGGATTTCCTGGCTGGGCATCCACATCGCGCTCGTCGCGTTCGCGCTGGTTCTCCTCAAGCACAACAAATTTGCGCTGCTCAAAAAATGGTAAAACCGATTGCTCCACTTCTCACCCGGCGCGATTTCATCGGCGCCACGGCCGCCGCCGGCGCCGGTTTGCTGCTCACTTCGTGCGGCCCCGATGCGGTCGTCGAAAAAAAGAAATCCACGCTCAACACCCTCAACGTCGCCCTCATCGGTTTTGGCGCGGAAGGCGCGGTGCTGTCGGAATCGCTGCTGAACATTGACGGCATCCAGTTGGTCGCCCTGTGCGACATCTGGGAATACAACCGCAACAAGGGCCAGCGGCAGCTCAAGGCCGGCGGCGCGGACGTTCGCGCCTACGAAAATTACGAAGACCTGCTCGCCGGGGAAAAAGATTTGCAGGCCGTCGTCGTCGCCACGCCGGATTTCTGGCACGCGCCCATCACCAACGCCTGCCTGAAGGCGGGGCTGCACGTCTATTGCGAGAAGATGATGAGCAACACCATCGAGGGCGCGCGTTCGATGGTGGCAGACGATGCGCGAGACCGGAAAACTGTTGCAGATCGGCCACCAGCGCCGCAGCAATCCGCGCTACCTGTTTGCGCACAACCGGCTGTTGGACGGCGCGAAGCTCTGCGGCCGGCTTGACCGCCGCCAACGCGCAGTGGAACCGCGCCGTGGCCGTGGATTTGGGCTGGCCGAAAAAATTCGGACATGACGCCGGAACAGCTTGCCAAATATGGTTTCAAGGACATGCACCAGTTTCGGAACTGGCGCTGGTTCAAGGGACTTGGCGGCGGCCCGCTGTCCGACCTTGGCGCGCATCAGATTGACATTTTCAACTGGTGGTTTGGCGTGACGCCCAAATCCGTCGTGGCCAGCGGCGGCCTGGATTATTACACCAACCATGACTGGTATGACAACGCGATGGTGATCTACGAATTTCCGCTGGCCGCAAGGCGTGGCCCGCGCGTTTTACCAGGTGCAGACCACCACGAGCGCCGGCGGCGGCTACTACGAGATGTTCATGGGCGACGAAGGCACGATCAAAATGTCCGAAGACCCAGCGCTCACCGCGATTTACCGCGAGGAGCGGGCGCCTTCGTGGGATGACCTGGTGCAGCGGAACATTTTTCTCCCGAAGACCGACAGCAGCCGCCGATGCCGCCAAGGTGGACGTGCGTGAAACCGCGCAGCTTGCAAGCTACGAAATGCCCGTGTCCTTCAACAAGCCGCCGCACCAGCCGCACCTGGAAAATTTCTTCAACGCCATCCGCGGCACGGCCAAATTGAACTGCCCGGCGGACGAGGCGTTCCGCAGCGAATACGTCATCCACAAGGCCAACGAAGCCATCGCCGCGCAAAAAAGGATTGCAATCACCCCGCAGGAAGTCGAAGCTTGAGATTATTTTTCCATGAAAAATATTTTTTTGAAATGTTCCGTTGCCATCGCGCTGCTCGCCGCCGTCGCGCGTGACGCGCAGGACAAGGTGGCGTTGAAAACCGATCTGCCCAAGCCGCTGTTCGTCGGCACGCCGGTGCCGATCAACGTGCCGAACCTTGAGCCAAAACTTGAGGGCGACCGTCCGGATTTTCATGGTCCCCGCCGGCACGACCAATCTGGCGCTCGGCAAAAAAGTCACCTCCAGCGACAGCGACCCGATCATCGGCACGCTCGACCTGATCACCGACGGCGACAAGGAAGGCGACGAAGGTTCGTGGGTCGAACTCGCTCCCGGCAAACAATGGGTGCAGATTGACCTCGAAAAAGAGGCGGACATTTACGCCGTGATGGTCTGGCATTTTCACTCGCAGGCGCGCGTTTATTTTGATGTCGTGGTGCAGGTTTCCGACGACCCGAAATTTGAAACGGGCGTGACGACGATTTTCAACGACGATTCCGCCAACGAACTCGGCCTCGGCGCGGGCAAGGACCGGCCATACATCGAAACCTACCAGGGCAAACTGATTGACGCCAAAGGCGTCAAAGGCCGCTACGTCCGCCTTTACAGCAAGGGCAACACGACCAACAAACTGAACCACTACATCGAGGTCGAAGTGTTTGGCAAACCCGCCGCCTAAAATCCGTTGGGCGATCTTTTTCGCGGTCGCCCTGCTCGCGCTGGCCGTCCGCCTGCCGCAACTCGGCGAACGGCCGATGCACACCGACGAAGCCGTCAACGCCTACATCACCGGCGAACTGCTCGCCGGAGAAAGTTTTCATTACGACCCGCAAGACCGCCACGGCCCGGCTCTTTTTGTTCTGGCCGAACCCATCGCCAAACTGCTCGGCGCAAAAAATTTCTCCGAACTGACCGAAACGCAACTGCGGCTCACGCCGGTCATCGCCGGCAGCGCCACGGTTCTGCTGTTCGGCGCGGGCGTGGAATGTTTGGCTTCATCGCGTGCCTTGTCGCCGCGCTGCTGTTCGCCTTCGCGCCGCTGCCGGTTTATTACAACCGCTATTTCATCCACGAAACGCTGTTCGTCGCCGCCACGCTCGGATTGATTTTGTCCGGCTGGCGCGCATGGCGAAAAAATTCCGTTTGGTGCGCCGCGCTCGCGGGATTTTGCGCCGCGCTGATGCTCGCGTGCAAGGAAACAGCGGTCATCCATTTCTTCGCGCTCGGCGTGGCGGCAGCGTGCGCCTGGTTTTTGAAACCGCGCGAAAAATTTCCGCCGGCGAAAACTTTCGCGGTTGCGGGCGTCGCTTTCATCGCCGTCGCAATTTTGCTGTTCACCTGGTTCGGACAAAACTGGACGGCGCTGGCCGATTTGTTGCGCGCCATTCCAAATTTCACCGCGCGGGCCGGCGGCGAGGGCCATGAAAAACCATTTTGGTATTACGCCATTTTGCTGGCCGGCGGCTGGTCGGGCGCGGTGATTCTGTGTCTGGCGGCTCTTGGAATTGTCCATGCAGCCAATTCCGCACGCCACGATTTTTCTCGTCATTTACGTGCTGCTCATCGCCGTGATTTACAGCGCGATTCCCTACAAAACGCCGTGGCTGGCGCTGAATTTATGGCTGCCGCTCGCAATTCTCGCGGGCATGGCCGTCGAATGGATTTGGTTCGCAACGAGAAATTTTTTTGCCCGCGTGACAATTCTGGTTTGCATTATCGCGCTCGGATTTTTGATCGCACGCGATACAAGACGATGGGTTTTTCAATTTCCAGCGGATGAAAAAAATCCCTACGCCTACGCGCAAACGGGCGAGGATTTGCTGCGGCTGCCGGCGCGGCTGGAGGAACTGGCGCTGGAAAATAAAATTTCAAATCCGCGCATCGCCGTCGTCGCCGCCGATCCTTGGCCGCTGCCGTGGTATCTGCGGAAATTTTCGCAGGTTGGCTTCTGGCAGCCGGGCCAGGAAACCGGCGACGCGGATTTCTTCATCACCACGACGGACCTTTCCGATAAACTTGCGGAGCGGCTGAAAAATTTCCGCCGGGAATTTTTCGGCTCGCGTCCGAACGTGCTGCTGATTTTATGGTCGCCGCCCAACGACATCACAAGCCATGAGTAAACCGGCCATTCATATTTTTTCCCACCATGCGATGGCGACGCAGTTCCAGGTGCGAATTGCCGGCGGGGAAAAAACTTACGCCGCGCAAACGGCGCAGGCGGCGTTCGCGCTGACGGACGCGCTCGAATCGCGCTTAAGCCGGTTTCGCGCGAACAGCGAGATTTCCCGGATCGCGCAACTTGCGCCCGGTGAAACATTGCGTTTGAGCGAGCCGGTTTTTGCGTGCCTTGAAATTGCGAAAAAAATGGAGATGGCCACGCGCGGCGCATTTTCCGTCACCGCCGCCGCGCTGCAATCGCAGCCCGCGCCACCGCAGTGGTCGCTGCTGCCGGAACAATTTTCCATCCGCTGCGACGCCGAGAAACTGGAATTTGATCTGGGCGCGATTGGAAAAGGTTTTGCGCTCGACCGGATGGCGGAGGTTTTGCGCGAGTGGAGCTGCAAATCATTTCTGCTCGTCGCGGGCGGGAGCAGCATCCTCGCAGGCGAACCGCCGCCGGAAACTTCCGGCTGGCCGTGCGGTTTGGGTGACGACGATTCGCCGGTGCGCTGCCATTTGAAAAATGCTTCATTGAGCGGTTCGGGTCTGGCCGTGAAAGGTCCGCATATTCTCGACCCGCGCACCGGGAAACCGGCGCACCGGCAAAATCGCGCGTGGGCGTTGTCCGAGACCGCCGCCGAGTCCGACGCGCTTTCGACGGCGTGCATGGTTTTGGACGAGGCGGACATTCCCGGCGTCGTCTTGAATTTAACAGGCTCCTTTGTCTGGCTGGATGACGGGCACGAATGGAAGCAGTTTGGGACGGTCAAGACAATTGGCCCGAACTAAGCCTTACCGCAGTGTTACCATCGGCCGTTTGGATAGCCAAGCCCGGAAATGAAATCCAAAATTTGCCGACACTTGCCGACAGTCGGAAAAAAGGGGCAAAACCAATGAGGACGAAACCTGAATAAAAGTTGCCGACAAATGCCGACAAAAAACGTGTCAAAATGCCGTCACAATACGCCACAAAAACATTGAAACGTGAAACAACATTGAAACCATTGTGTTTTATGGCATTTCTGCAAATCTTAAGAAAAGTCTAAATCCGTCTCATAACCTGAAGGTCGTTGGTTCAAATCCAGCCCCCGCAACCAATTTTATACAGAAATCGGGCTTCTGTTGGTTGATTTGTTGGTTCGCTTATCTTTATTCCAGCCGGTCAACCCGTGGATGTTGTCGGGAATTTCTTTCAACTCTCAACATCCGGTTCGCCTTCGGTCATGGATGCCGTGTTGTCATCGGCGGCGGTGAAAGTGTTGCCCGCCAAAAGGGTTGACGGAAAATGGAATTGCTCCAACATGAAATCACGTAGCTGGGATCGGGCAGCCGGTAGCTGATGAACTCAATGCGTTCACGGATCCCAACCTTGATTATTTCGCGGCAAAAGCCATATACGAGTGAGGCAGCACGGTGAAGCTGAACGTGGTGCGCGGCGATTGGCCGCCCCGGCTGCGGCCGCCAAATCCACCAAAGCCGCGCCCGGTTGCCGGTGCTTGTGTGATGACTTTGCCGGTCAGCAGGTCTTGAATTTGCCCTTCTGTGCCCGCCACGGAAACCGTCACCTCCGCCGCCGTTGGCAAGTAGTTTTGCACGATAAACGTGTTGTTGTCGTATCGGAACAAGGCGACTTGAGCGGGCGCGTTGTCAATGCGAATTGGCTCGGCAGACCCCAGCGCGTCCCGGATGACAGAAAGAGCGCCAGACGGCAACGCGTAGAGATCCGCCGGGTCATTGGGAATGGTCAGGACATAGAATTTGCCTTTGGAATAATCGCAGGAGAGAAGGACTGGATAGGTCGTGCCACCGGGAGAAACGCCCAAGGCGTCGCCCCAGGCGTCGTGGGTCAGGATGTTGAAATACTTGATTTCGGGAATGAGAATGTCGCGCGAGGCTTCAAATGGATCTGGTGCGCCGTTTGTGACAGTGGCGTCTCGACCGAAGCCACGGCCCCGAAATGGCGCGCCGGGGCCGCCGGCGAATGTGAACTGCTTCACAGGCACGCTCACACCGGTGTTTTCAACTTCGCAGATGTCCTCGATGCCTTTGCCTTTCATCGCCCGCAGAAAACCGGAGGTGACGCAGACCGATTTGCCGGCTTCGAGCTGGTTTTTGATTTTCTGAATGATGTCGGGATCGGATTTTGCCTGCTCGGTCAGAAGCACCATGTCGGCATTTGTTGGAAATTGCGGGAAGATGTCCATGGGCAGACCAATCATGCCCAGATAATCGTGCAGGAACTCTTCCCCGGTGCCGTGATAAGGCGTGTAGCACTTGATTCCGACGGGCTTGCCAACCTGGGCCAGCACCTTGTCCACCTGGCCGAGGGTGTAACCGGCGATGTCAGCGAAAGTGGGATTGCCGCCATCAGGAATGGTTTTCGCGACATCAGCGAAATTCAAACTTGTGGGCTGGTCGGCCCAGGAGCGACTGTTGGCGCCGAACCGGATGCCGCCAAGCATCCCGGAGTAGTTGAAACAGCACATCTCCGGGCAGCGCGCAAAGACGGTGTCCTCAAGTTGCTCCGAGTAACGGTCAATCGGATTGGCACCGCCCTGGTCCACCCAGCCGCCCTTTTCCACGCCCGGCTTGAGGTTGTCCACGAACCGCATGATGTCGTAGCTCAAGTAGGGTTGCAGGTGCTGTTCCTGTCCAAACCAGGTGCGCGATTCCGTGCCGGAGAACATACCGTCGGCAATGAGGGGAACTTTTTCAGTGTCATTGCCCATGCCGGCATATTGGTCATACCAGTTCGCCATCTTGATGATCACTTTGCACTTGGGATTAACCGCTTTTGCGGCGTTGACGATGAGGTCTTGCGCGACCTCGCGCATGGTGTCCAGGCGATATTGCGTCCAGGATCTGTTTCCCTTGGCCTTGATGTCGTAGTCGGTCTTGCGGTCGAAGAAGAAATAATCGTCCAGCAGGATTTCATCGAAATGGCGCGCGGCCATTTCCACGGCCTTTATGGCGAACGCACGGTTCTCCGGGTCGGCGTAGTCGAAGCCCTGATAGCCGTTGGCCTCGCTGACGCTGAACGCGAGACCGCCGCACACCTGCACGCCCTGGTCTTGGTAGAACTTCTTTAGTTTGTCCAGGCCGGCTTCGTCCACGAGCGTGTGGTTGCGCATGACCTCAATGTAGATTTTGTCTATCTTGAGATTGCGCGTCAGGTTGGTCCAGGATTCCCCGGGATCAAGCCTGCCACTCATCAGGCTCTGAACAGTTCCCTCCGTTGCATAGGTGGAGACGATGAAACTCTTGTAATGGCCCTGGGCGTGGACGGAGACGGTCAAGGTTCCAAATGCCAGAAGAACGGCCAGTGTTTGCGGAAATATTTTCATATTATGTGTCAGGTGCAAAGTCGGGAATTAATCAATCCAGCTTTTGAGCGTGGGGGCGACGGAAGACGCCCAGATATCAAAGCCCTGTTCCACGGGATGAAGATGGTCGCTGGGACGGAAGCCGACGAGATTGCCATTCGCGTCGAGGAACTTGTCGTTGATGTTCATAAAGAAGACGTGTTTCTGGTCATCGAGCCTGGCGATGATCTTGTTGGCCGCCTCCATTTTGCGTCGGCCTGAATCACTGGGGCCGGTGCCGCGTGGGAAGATGGCCATAAGGAGGATTTTGGCATCAGGGAAGTCTTTGCGGAGTTCGAGGACATCGGCACCGACGCCCTCCGCGATTTCCTCGGGAGTGTTGCCGTTGTTGTTGGTGCCGATGAGGAGCATGACGGCCTTGGGTTTATGCCCTTGGCCTTCGCCATTCTGAAGTCGCCAGAGCACGCCTTGTGTCGTGTCGCCCGGAATGCCGAAGTTGGCGATCTTCATGCCGGCGAAATATTTGTCATAGACGGTCTTGCCGCCTGGATAGCCAGACACATCGCCTTCCCCCACGGTCCAAAGATAGGTGATCGAGTCGCCGAGGAACATGATGTCAAAGTCGCCGGTTTTGGCGATGTTGACGAAGGCTTGGTGCTGTCCTCCTCCACCGCCTGCGGGACGGATGGCGGAATTCTCGCGCGGCATCTGAACCGTGATGAGCGAAGCGAATTCTTTTTTCAACTTCTTGTCCGGCGAACTATCAACGAATTTCTTAATATCCGTGTTCAACTTGGCAAGTTCTTCGTCTGTGGGTCGCGGTATGGCAACTTCCGGCGGCACGGGAGCCGGTGGCCCGGGAGGTGACTGCATACTGCGGCCAAATCCGCCGCGCATTCCGCCAGGGCCAGGTTGCGCGAAAGCAACGCCGATTGTGGCAAAGCCTAAAACGGAGGTTAGAAGCAGCTTGAGGAAAAATTTATTGTTCATGAATTTGCTGGTTGTTGGTTTTTTTTGTGGCTTATTTGATCCATTTTTTCAGCGTGGGTGCAACGGCCGATGCCCAAGCTTCATAGCCGACTGCCGTAGGGTGAAGGTTGTCATTGCGGAAACCGATGAGGCGGCCTTGCGCGTCGAGGAACTTGTCGTTGATGTTCATGAAGAAGACGTGCTTCCCGTCGTTCAGCTTGGCGATGATCTTGTTGGCTTCCTCATTCTTGATGCGGTTGGGGTCGTTGGGGCCGGTGCCGCGCGGGAAGATGGCCAGGAGCATGATCCTGGCTTTGGGAAAATCCTTGCGCAGTTCATAGACCACCGCACCGACGCCCTCGGCAATTTCCGGCCCGGAGTTGCCGCCTGTGTTGTTCGTGCCGATCATCAGCATCACGGCTTTGGGTTTGTGGCCCTGGCCTTCGCCATGTTGCAACCCCCAAAGCACGCCCTGGGTCGTGTCCCCGGCGACGGCGAAATTGGCCGTTTTGTCGTCGCCAAAATATTTTTGAAAACATCAACACCGCCTTGCGGACCGCGCTGCTGCCACCAATCTGTGATGGAATCGCCCTCAAACAGAATGTCGAAATCGCTGTTCGTGGCGGTCTCGACGAACGCGTTGTGGCGTCGGTTATTACGCACTGCGGTCTGAACGGGTTCGATGGCGGTGTTGGCGCGCGGCACTTCAACCTTCAGGAGCGATTCCCATTTTTGCAACAAATCTCTGTCGGGAGACTTGGTAATGTATTCCTTGAGGTCGGCGTTGAGCTTGTCCAGTTGCGCCTGGGTGGGACGCGCAATCGCGACCGCCGATGGCACTGGGGCCGGCGGGCCGGGAGGCTCCATCGGGCCGCGACCCATGAAGTCACGCCCCCCGCCACGACCGGCCAGGTCGGGTGCCATTGCATTCGGCGTCACGGAACCATTTTGAGCGCGCACGTCACATTCCGTGACTGTAATCAAGATGGCACACACGAGAAGAATCAGGCATCGTTGTTTTTTCATAGGAACTTTCTTTGGGATTTTGCAGTTGTTGGAGAATTTTGAATTTGAAAACAGCCGCAATTACTTCATTCAATCGCCTTCCACTTGAAACACACGCCGCCCTTGCGGGCCGGAGTGACGTCGGTGGCCGTCGCCGTGACAGGTCCAGGCAGGTTGGGTTTGGTGGCCAAATAGCGATGATTCACCAGGGTCATAAACGCGGTGTCACCGCGCATCAGATTGATCCACTGGAACGATTCCGCGTCACTTAGCTTCTGGCCGACCAAGTCTTTCAAGATGACTCCATCTTCCGCAACCGAGACAAACCGTCCGTTGCTGGCTTTGAATGCCACGCGGCCCAAGCCCAAATCCACCACTTGGAATTTTAAGTTCGGCGCGGTCGCAGTGGTTGAATCCGCCGCCACATTGACCAGAATATTACTTTCCGAGTCGGCGGCCAGATAGCTGCCGTCGGCACCGCTGGTCAGCGTGATGGTTTTGCCAACAGGAATCTCGCGTTCGATGCCGCGCGCACGAGGCTCATCAACAGTGTAGTTGTCGAAGTCCGCATAGCCGCCGGCCTGTCCATCGGTGTTGAAGTTGAACAGGGAGGGGCGCACGCCCTGGAAAGTCTGAAGCTGAAACTTCATGGTGTAGGGATTGCCCAGCGGCGTGAATTCCTTGCCATCGGCGCTCCAACTGAAAATGGCCTGGTCGGTGTCGAAATTGCAGTGGACTCGCAGCCATAGATGCGTGGGCGGATTGTCCGGGCCTTTGGTAACGGTGGGTGCGCCGCCGCCACGACCGCCACGACCTCCGAATCTGCCGCCTCCACCCGCACCTGTTTCAACCATCTGCAACGTCAGGCCATTGGTGGATTTCACCAGCCCGATCCAGGCGGAGGGATTGCTCAGCAGCGCCAGCCCGGCGTTGTCTCCGTTCTCCAATCCCGACGCGTCCATTTCGACGGTCATGATGGATTCGGGTCCGGGCGGACGCTGGCAAATACTGTCGCGGGCAGTGTAAAAGTCATTTGCCGGTAGAGAATGCAGACGCAGCACGCCGGGTTTTTCAGTCAGAGACCACTTCGTGTCATCTGGAACATGATTCCACTGCCAAAGCGGATTCATGGTGCCATTGTCAAAATTGTCATCGTGAACAAACGCTGGTTTGGGTTCCTGCGTGTAGCCGGCGTCGGGCTTGATCCAAGTATTAGGCGCTTTGCGCAAATTGCCCGGCAGTCCGATGAGCGGGAAACCGTCGGACCAGGTGATCGGAACCAGCGAGGTCATGCGTCCGGCACTGCCATGATCCGACATGATGGTGCACCACCATTGACCCGACGGCGTATCCACCATGCCGCCCTGATGCAGCCACAGGCCGCGGTCATTTGGATTGGCTCGCGCGGGTGTGCCGCTGGGCACGCCGAGTGATTCGCCCTCAACCATGGTTGTGACTGTCCATGGGCCGTCAATGGAGTCCGCCTTGGCGACCATCTGATTGACCGCGCCGCCGGGGATGGCGGAGATGTCGTAGTATTCGCCTTTGATTTTGTAGAGGTGATGGCCTTCGCCCATTCGCGGGCCTCCTGCCGGGACTGTCAGATAGTGGCGGACACCGGGAACAAAGGACTTGAGATCCGGTGCCAATTCGTCAATCGGATAAGGGCTGCCGGCACCGGAGATCATAAAAATTTTGTGGAGATCGTCATCAAAGAGAACCGACTGGTCGTGATGGCCCGGAAGCAGGTTGTGTTCCCAAGGACCATAGGGAGATTTGGAGCGGAAAACATGGAGGCCGGCGTTGTTGTCATTGCAGAAAACATAAAACATCCCATCGTGGTAACGGATGCAAGGCGCCCAGATGCCCTTGCCATAGATGTTTCCATTCTCCAACCGGTAGGCGGGGCCAAAGTCCAGCCGCTTGATGCAATAGCTGGCCAGTTCCCAGTTCACCAGGTCCTTGGAATGCATGATGATCACCCCAGGGTTCATGTGCATCGTGGTGCTGGCGAGATAATAGTCGTTGCCGACGCGGATGGGATCCGGGTCTTCAAATTCCTCATAGAACAGCGGATTGGAGTAAGTGCCATTGCCATTGTCGGCGGTCCAGTGTTTTATCGCGGCGACGGGAAGCGCGGCAGAATCCGACGGAGCCGCGACGCTCAACAGAGTTCCGCCAGCAAGCAGAGTTGAGAATGAGATGAAGAAACGAATCAGGAACGATTGGTGCATGGATTTATTTATAGCAGTAACTTTGTTCCGTGTGCAAGCAGGATCGAATTTCAAGCCAACCTGCGACGAGCACGTTTGTTTTCTCTTTCGACAGCTTGCTCGACGGCTCAACTTTGCAACCATGCCGCCTCTGGCAATGCAAATTTGCTTTGTAGAAACCATTTGCTATCTGGTGCGTCTGTGAAGGGTTGAGCGAGAAAGCGGCAAAGAAACCGACGGTAGAACGGGTGGCGGAACTGGCGATGCGTCTGGGTCGAAAAATTCAATGAGGAATTCAACGCCGTCCGGCTCCGCGCTTTTAATGGCGAGCATCTGATGCTGCCCGGCGCAAGCCAAAACGATTCAATTGCAGCGCCACCAGAAAGGCAGGCGTTTGGCGCATCCCGCCATTTCGCTTTGCCGCAGCGCGCGTTTCCATTAACTTGCCGCCATGTTCAAACCAGCCGACCTGTTTGACCTCGCGCAGACCGAACACGCCGCCATCTTCGACGGCTGCAAATTCGCGTGGGACGCGCTCAAGAAAATTGAAACCTACCTCGCCAGCGTGCCGAAACAAAATCCGCCCAGACGATTTCCCGGCGCGAGCATCGGCGACAGCGTCATCATCGGCGAAGGCACGATTGTCGAACCCGGCGCGCTCATCAAAGGCCCGGCCATCATCGGGAAAAATTGCCAGATCCGCCACAACGCCTACATCCGCGAAAACGTCATCATCGGCGACGGCTGCGTGGTCGGCAATTCGTCCGAGCTGAAAAACTCGCTGCTCTTCAACGGCGCGCAGGCGCCGCACTTCAATTACATCGGCGACTCCATCCTCGGCCACAAGGCGCACCTCGGCGCGGGCGTGAAGATTTCCAACTTCAAACTCATGCCGGGAAATATTTTCGTGGAGATGGACGGCCAGCCGTTCGACACCGGCCTGCGCAAATTCGGCGCGCTGCTGGGCGACGGCGCGGAAGCCGGCTGCAACGCCGTGCTGAACCCCGGCAGCATCCTCGGCTGCGGCGCGGTGATTTACCCGAACGTTTTCTGGCGCGGCATTTTGCCCGCGAACATGATCGCGAAAAACAAATCCCAAATCGAAGTCGTCGTCAAAAGGCCGAGGGAAAGTTGAACATTAAATGAACTGGTTTGATTCTGCCAAAGTGCTTTTAGCCAAGTGGAAAACACAAAGAATGTATCCGAGTGTGTTTGTTGAAAGATTTACTCCTCGCGCCCAACAAGTGTTGGCACTCGCAGGTAAAGAAGCCAACCGATTCAATCACAATTATGTCGGAACAGAACATCTTTTGCTTGGCATGATCAAATTGGGGCAAGGCGTAGCGATCAATGTCTTCAAGAATATGGGTTTCGACCTTGAGACAATCCGCGTTGAAGTCGAGAAGCAGATTATCCCAGACACTGGACCGAAGATGTTCGGCACTCCCTACACGCCGCGAGTGAAAAAAGTTCTCGAACTGGCACAAAAGGAAGCTGACACACTCAAACATACTTATGTGGGCACAGAACACATCCTGCTTGGATTACTGCTCGAAGGTGGCGGCGTGGCAGGGCAGGTTTTCAAAAATCTCAACGTGGACATCGAACAAACGCGGAAGGAAATCTTAAAGGAACTTGAACCTAATTTTCTTTCAGGCGAAGATGGGCAAGCAAAGCAAGACTAAATCGCTTCGCATATTTTCTGCGTGCCTTTTTCCCGCGATTCATCCGGCTTCAATTCAATCCATTCCGGGTCAAGCCGGCGGCGCTTTTTCGTAGGAGTCGAGGTGACGAGACTCATTTCAAATCCGGGCTTCAGTCAGAGACTCCTTACGTCGTCTCCTACAAAATTATTGCCGCGTTCAGCACCGGAGGCGCGGCAGATAATAGCCCACGGTGAAACCGTGGGTTTAGTCCGACAAAAACCACAAGCCCCGGCAGGGGCGAAAGAAAATAATCGCGCTGGATAATTTCGCCCTGTCGCTCCTGCCGGAGCTTGTCATGTCAGGCGTAATTTACCCACGGTTTCACCGTGGGCTATTATCGTTCGTCGCTCCGCGACTATGTCCGTAAATAAGGTTTTTGCGGCAAAACGCACTGGATTTATTGGGTTTTCAGCATCTAAATTTTATTTACGGACAAGCTCTTAATCCTTTTGCAGCTTCCGTTCGCGCAGGACTTTCAGGAAGGTTTCATAAACCACGTCGCGGCTGTCGGCGTATTCCGGCCAGATGATTTGCCCGCGATGCTGCGAATTGGCAATCCGCAGCCCTTCCCGCAATTTACGCGTGGCTGAAACTCTTCACATTCACTTCCAATAATTCCAGTCCACGTCGGGGAAAATGTTGTCGCGCGACTCGATTTCGGCCAGCCATTTTTCGTCCACGCCCGTCGCGGTCAACTGGTCGTGCAGCGCGATGAAGCGGAGCAGATGGTCTTTCACGCGGCGGCGCGCGTAGTCGGGACTCGTGCCGGCGCGCAAAATGAACGGCCAGTCGCTCGCCTGCGCCAGCAGCAGTTCGCGCGCGGCCTGTTTCAAGGCGCGGATTTTCAATTCATTCGCGGGCGTGATTCTTTTCCCGGGCGCGGCCAGTTTTGAAAATTTCTTCGCCAGCCCGCTCATGCGTTCCTGCGCGACCTGCAGGTGCGGATAAATCCATTCGTTCGTCTCGTTCAGCCACGCGCGCAGATAGCCTTCCTCGCCCCAGGTTGACGCGCTGGGCGTGGCGATCTGGTTTGTCGGATGGCGGTGCAGATATTCGCCGGGCGTGATGAGCGCGATGTTTTCTGGTCGTGAAACGCTTTGCGCGCGAAGTAATCCAGAAATTCCGGCCCTTCATACCACCAGTGGCCGAACAGTTCCGCGTCATACGGCGCGACGATGATGCGGCGGACGGTCCAAAAGCCCGCGAGCCGCTGGACTTGCGCGACGCGTTCGTTGAGAAAATGCGTGCGCGTGCTCGCTCGCGGCCTGCAACGCGACGTCGCGCTGGTAAATTTCCTTCTGCCCCGCGCCGCCGGTGATGCGGTAATATTTCATGCCGGTGAACCCGCGATTTTCCGGCGACGGCAGGTGCGGTCTGACATAATCGAAATCGAGATCGAAGCCGACGTCGCGGTAAAAATCGCGGTAACGCGCGTCGCCGGGATAACCTTCGTGCTTGCTCCAGACCTGGCGCGAGGAATCGAAGTCGCGCCCGAAGGCGGCGATGCCGTTGGGCGTGAAAACCGGCGCGAACGTGCCGTAACGCGGGCGCGGCCTGCGCGTGCAAAACGCCGTGCGTGTCGAGAATGAACCAGCGGATGTTCGCCTCCTGCAAAAATTCTTCGACGCCGGCAACGTAGGCGCATTCCGGCAGCCAGATGCCGCGCGGGTCGCGGCCGAAACAACTGCGGTAATGGTCGCGCGCCGTCAGAATTTGCGCGCGGATGGACGGCGGATGATTGGCGAGCAGCGGCAGCAGCCCGTGCGTCGCGCCGGTCGTGATGATTTCGATGCGGCCTTCGTCCTGAAACTGTTTGAACGCGCCGACGAGATTGCCTTCGTAGTAGCGCCACGTTTCGCGCGCGAGGGAAAATTTGTGATGATACATCCACGCGAGTTCGCGGAAGGCGCGGTCCCAGTGCGTGCGGTGAATTTCCTTTTCCGCCAGCTCAATGAGGCCGTTCGAGATGCCGTTCGTAACGCTCGCGCAGCAGCGGGTCGCAGCAGCATGGCGCAAAGCGTGGGCGAAAGCGAAAGCGTGATGCGGCGCGTCAATGCCGTCGCGCCGCCAGCCTTCAAGAATCTGGATGAGCGGAATGTAAGTTTCGGTGACGGCCTCGAACAGCCAGCTTTCTTCCAGAAACTTTTCGTGTTCCGGGATGGCGCACAAACGGCAGGTGCGCGTGCAGGACGAGTGGAGAGATAACCTTGCATGTAGCGGAATTGACGCTTATTCGTCCAGTTTGTCTGAAATCCATTCGGCGATGGCCTTGGCCTTGATCAACATGATCATGCCGACAAGAACGGCGGAATGGATTTCAAAACGCATGGAAGAAAATGTTCCACCGGTGTGTGACGGAATTTGTATTCAATCACCCAATACAAGGCGAGTTCCACCAACGCTCATGCCCATGAGCGCAGGCGGCGATGAAGCGGACAAGCATCAAAGCTCCGCGTTCGGGCGCGTCCATAGTAATCACAGGTTTTCCGGCAACGGCGGCTTGAGCGACGGGTCTTGCGGATGCGCGCCGACATCGCCGAGGTATTCCGTCTCGCGGCTGAATTTCAAGTCCGCCGCGCGGGCGTCCGTGCCGTCGGCGGAAACGGCCACGGCGGGCAGATCATATTTTCCGTCCGGCAGCGCAAAGCGGAAACTGAACGAGCCGTCGGAACGCAATTTGATTTCGTGTCCGCCGAGCGTGACTTTCGCGTCCGGCTCGGTCGCGCCGTAAATGATCAGTTCGGCGTTGACGTTGAACCAGAATCCTTTCGCCTGTTCCATTCCGCCGAACGGACTGGACAGGCTGGAGACGCCGAAACTGCGAAACGCCAAGCGAGGAAATTTCGTGCGCGAGTTTGCGGCGGATGAGTTCGGTGATTTCGAGCGAACCCATCCAGACGCGGCGCACGCTGTCAATGTTGATGATTTTGGCGAGCGCCTGTTCCTGCTGCGGCGTCCACGTCGCGGGAAACGGCGACGGCGACGAGGCGGTGACGCGCGGCAGGTCGGGATGGCCGTGGCGGCGCAGTTCCTCGACGCCTGCGCCAGCGGGAGATTTTCGCAGACGGCGGCCTTGATGATTTCCAGCAGTTTGGCGAACGGAAATTCAAACGGGATCGTGGCGAACTCGGTGTCGGTCGTCGGTGGAAACGGCGTCGGGCGGCGTCATCGTGCCGCTGGAAACGGAGATGCGCATCCATCTGCCGAGCGCGGAATAATAGCCGAGTTCGGCGACGTAGGAATTTCCCGCGCGCTCGACGTGCGTGAACCAGTGGCGCGATTCGGGATGGACGTGGATTTCGTAGGCCGGATGGCCTTCGATTTTATGGGCGTAAATGCGGAGCACCAGATGGCCGTCGGCGGACTGCGCGTTCATCTTCAACTGCTGCTCGCGCGTCAAATCCCAGTGCGCATAAAGCCAGTGCGGGTCGCGCGCGGTGAGGAAAAGTTTTTTTGTGCCGTAGGATTCGGGCAGTTCGGTCTCGGCTCCGAAAACTCTGCGAAGGCGGGGTCGCGCCGAGCGAGTATTTTTCCCCGGGCCCGCTGGCCGGCGGCGGCGGCGGGCGCATCGCCTTCAAGCAAAATGGCGGGCGGCTCGGTTTTTTTACGGCGGGTGTAGGTGCGGCGGACGAGGGTTTCGGCGGTGACTTCGGTTTTCGGTTCGGACTTGGCGGCGGATTTTGCGCGCTTCGACTTCAAAATGTTTTTTGCGGTGTCGGTGATTCCTTTGAGCAGGGATTTTTTCGCGCCGGGCGGTTTCGGCGGTGGCGGCGCGTCGAATTCAGCGGTGGTGGCGATTTTTTCCGGCGGTGATTTCACAACGCGGGCGGAAGTCTTTTTACCGGACGACGCGGATGCTGTTTTCACTTTCATAACCACAAATCCTTGTTTGACGACGACAATTATCATTGCCGATAAGCGAGCTTACGGCAAAAGCCGTGCGGATGCAACGGGAATTTTCCGGCGGGTGTGAATAATTTCCTTTCAAACGTGCTTGCAAGTGGCTTTGCGCCGGTGTCTCCTGTTTGCAGGTTGATTTATGAGCCAGTCCAGTTCCAACAATGATGCACGCCCGCAACCCACGATTTTCATCGTGGACGACGAGCCGATGCTGCTTGATCTTGCGGCGGCAATCCTCAAGCCGATGGGCTTCGATGTGCGGATATTCCGCGATCCGAAAGCGGCCTTGAAGGAATTTGCCTCAAGCAAGCCGGTGGTCGTCGTGACGGATTATGCGATGGGCGATATGAACGGGCTGGACTTGGTGCGTGAATGCAGACGCCTCAATCCGCGCCAAAAAATGCTGCTCTTGAGCGGCACGGTGGACGAAACGATTTACGACGGTGTGCAGGTGAAACCCGACCGCTTTCTGGCAAAGCCGTATCAAGTCCGGGATTTCATCGAGTCCGTGCAGGAACTGATCGCAAGTTGAACCGGATCCGCGCCGCGAAAAATTTTTGTGGAAATCATCGGACAAACGTCGGTCGAGTTGGATTATGAAAGCGAACAAAATCGTATGGGGTGTTGTGGCCGGACTGCTGGTTCTGGCGGTCATCGCATTGATCGTCGTGGCCGTGTTTCTTGACGGCATTGTAAAAAAAGGCGTTGAGACGGTCGGCCCGAAAATCACCGGCGTCTCCGTCAAGCTGGACGAGATGCACATCGGCCTGCTCACCGGCTCGGCCAGGGTCAAAGGCCTCGTCGTCGGCAATCCCGACGGTTACAAGTCGCCCGCCGCCATCAGCGTGGGCTTGGCGGAAGTCAGCGTAAGTCCGCTTTCAATCATGTCCGACAAGATCGTCGTTCGCTCCATCCACGTTGAATCGCCGGAAATCACTTTTGAAGGCGGCTTGAGCGAAAACAACCTCGGCAAAATCATGGACAACATTGACACGGTTTCCAGAAACGGCGGCCCGGCACCCGCCGCCGCCAAGCCGGGCGGCAGCCCCAAACCCGCCAAAAAAATTGAAGTGGACGACTTGTTCATCACCGGCGCAAAAGTCCACGTCAGCCTCACCATGCTCGGCGGCAAGGAAATGACGCTGACATTGCCGGAAATTCATCTCACCAATCTGGGCAGAGGCAACGCCGGCCTGACCGCCACCGACTTGACGCGGGCGGTTTTTCAATCCATCACCAGCGCCACCATCAAGGCCGTCGCCGATACCGCCGCGAATGCCGTCGGAGACGTGAAAAATCTCGGCGGTGCGGGCGTCAAAAAGCTCAAATCAGGCCTCGGCGGTCTGCTCGGAAAATAAATTATTTCTTTTCACGGGTGTGTCTGGAAGGCAGCCTAACGGTATTTGATGGAATTTATTTCGACATTGGGCGACGTCATTGGGAAATGATGAAGGGAAAACCGCAAATGGAAGACCAAATTTGCGCGCGTCAGTTCTTCAAAGCGGCCAAATTTATTATCGGAGTTCACGCGGATGATCCTGTGCGCCGTGCAGAATGCGAAAGATGATGATGTCGTGTCCGACGATGCGATAAAATATTTTGTAAGGAAAGCGATGCGTGAGGATGCGGCGAAAACCCCGGTAGTAAATCGGGAAGCGTTCAGGATCGGCTTCCAATCGCAAAAGAGATTCGGCGTGGTCGGCGAGAAATTCATCGCCCAGTCCGGCGCACCGTTCTTCATACCAATCGTGCGCGTGGCGGAGGTCGGCCTTGGCTTGAGGCCGGATGGTGACAATCCAGTTCACCGGCGGGACGCACGGATTTCACTGAAGACTTTGCGCCACGGTTCGCCGGGGCTGGGGTCGCGCTCGAATTTTGTGAGTGCCTCGTCGAGCGCCCGCCGTTCGGCGGGCGTGGGTGCGCCGCCGTCGAGCAGGTCGGCCTCGTGAAGTTCGGCGATGCGGGCGAAAAGCTGTGAACGGTCGGCGGCAGTCAGCCTGGGCAGTTCTTCTAGGATTTGAGATTTGCTCATGCGTGAATCTAGCGCGGTCGGGATTTTCCCGCAAGCACGGCGTCAGCGGGGAAATGATGAAGGAAGAATGACGAATGGAAAAACAAATTTACGCGGCGAAATTTTTAACGACGAAATAAATTTTGCACTTGTTCCCGAATTTGCGCTGGCGAATAAGATTGTCGCGTTGAAATGCGTAAAATTGGAATTCCTGCGTTAGCAAGTGCTGAATCCACCAAGCTGTCGCGCAATCCGCGTTCAAATCTTTCGTGAGTGCGATCATCCAATTCAATCACACCAATTACATTCAGACGCTCCAAATCACAAAGTAGAAAATCAACGTGCTTTCCGCTGATTCGATTGAATGCCGATTGCCAGCCACTGTGGCTTGAATTGCGAACTGGCCGCACAATATCCGCCAATCTAACTTTGGCAAAAATTTGATAATCAGATGCCAACGATTGTTGAAGCACACCAAAAAAAGATCGTTCGGCTTGAGTTAACAGTGAAGGAACAGCTTCGTAATTTTTCGCGTTTGCTTCGGAAGCAGTAACTAATCTCGAGCCAAAAATTTTACCGACAATTACGAGGACAATTATAATTATCGCGACAAAAATAATCGGCAACATAACAGGTCAAAAACTCAAATAAGTATAAGCCTTCAGCCCGCGCTCGTAATCATCGAGCAGGCGCATGGCTTCGGACGGCTTCATGCGGTCGGATTTGATGGCTTCGTCCATCTGCGCCTTCATCTGGCGTTTCAATTCGTTCTCGTCGTATTGCACGGCGGCGAGCGACTGGACGATGGTGTTGCCCTCGATGATTTCCTCGATGTAATAACCGCGGGCTCGTCCGGTTCGAGAAAAACGTGGACTTCATTCACGCGGCCAAAAAGATTGTGCAGGTCGCCCATGATGTCCTGATACGCGCCCATCAGGAAAAATCCGATGAAATATGGATCGGGTTTGCCGTTTGAATTTCCGTTTCCATTTCCGTTGGTGATGAAGTTCGTGCAGCGGCAGCGTGTCGCGCACGTCGCGGAAATCAATGAACTTGTTGACCTGCCCGTCGGAATCGCAGGTGATGTCAACGAGCGTGGCTTCGCGCGTGGGCCGTTCGTTCAACCGTGCGACGGGCATGATGGGAAACAACTGGCCGAGCGCCCAGTGATCCAGCAGCGATTGGAACACGGAAAAATTGCAGAGGTATTGGTCGCCGAGCGAATCCTCCAGTTTCTGGATTTCCTCGGGCGCAAACGGCTGGCCTTTGAAACTTTGCACGACTTCGCGGCTGATTTCCCAGTAAAGATTTTCAATCTTCGCCTTGTCCGGCAAATCCAGCACGCCGAGCGTGAACATATGCTGCGCGTCCTCGCGCCGTTCGAGCGCGTCGTGATAGGCTTCCAGCTTGTTCGATTTGGCGAGGTTTTTTTTGATGTCGCACAGTTCCTTCACGAGCGCGTGTTCGTTTTCGCCGCACGTCGTGAAAGAGTTCGGGCGGATTTTTTCAATCGTGCCGAAAACCTCGACGATCAAAACGCTGTGATGCGCGACGATGGCGCGGCCGCTTTCGCTGATGATGTTCGGGTGCGGCACTTTCTCCGCGTTGCAAACGTCGGCGATGTAATAAACGATGTCGTTCGTGTATTCCTGCAAAGTATAATTCGTCGAGCTGTCGAAATTCGAGCGGCTGCCGTCGTAATCCACGCCCAGCCCGCCGCCGACGTCCATGTATTCGATCGGAAAACCCATCTTGTTCAGCTTCGCGTAAAACCGCGCCGCCTCCTGCACCGCTTTTTTCACCGTCAAAATGTCCGGCACCTGCGAGCCGATGTGAAAATGCAAAAGCTTCAAGCAATGTCCGAGATTTTCCGCCTTCAACATTTCCGTCGCCGCCAGCAGTTCCACCGTGCTCAAGCCGAATTTCGCGTTTTCGCCGCCGCTCTCGGCCCATTTGCCCGCGCCCTTGCTCAACAGCCGCGCGCGGATGCCGATCAGCGGCTCGACGCCAAGTTGTTTGGAAATCGAAATGATGTGGCGCAGTTCCTCCAGTTTTTCCACGACCATGATGACGCGCTTGCCGAGCTTGATTCCGAGCAGCGCCATCTTGATGAACTCCGCGTCCTTGTAGCCGTTGCAAATGATGAGACTGCCCATTTGATTTTGCAGCGCGAGACCGGCGAACAAGTTCCGGCTTGCTGCCGACTTCGAGTCCGAAATCGTAAGGCTTGCCCGCATCCAGAATTTCTTCCACGACTTCGCGAAGTTGATTCACCTTGATCGGAAACACGCCGCGATATTTGCCCTGATAATTGAATTCGGAAATGGAATTGCGGAACGCCGTGTTGATCGCCTCGACGCGGTGGCGCAAAATATCCTGAAACCGGATGAGCAGCGGAAATTTCAGCCCGCGACCCTTCGCCTCCTCGATCACGTCCGTCAAATCCACCGTCGCGCCCGCGTCCTGCAACGGCGTGGCCACGACGTGGCCGGCGTCGTTGATGTCGAAATACTTCGCGCCCCAGCGATGGATGTTGTAAAGCGCGCGCGCCGATTCGATGTCCCACGGTCGCGCCGCGTCAATTGGATTGCTCATCTGGTGAATTCAGGCGAAGCGAACTATAAAAAGTCCCGCGCAGAAAGCAACCATCGGAATGAAAAATATTTGAAACGGTTCGCGCTTTGCAGTTTGAAGAAATATTTGCTTTCATCGCGCCATGCCGAAAGTTCCGCTCAATAAAATCGTCGCCCATTGCAACCAAATTCTCCGCACACGCGACATCGGCGATTACGACGGTGCGGCCAACGGATTGCAGGTGGAAAATTCCGGCGGCGTCACACGCATCGCCGCGACCGTGGATGCAAGTCTTGCCACAATAAAATTGGCAATTGCGGCGAAAGCAGATTTGTTGATCGTGCATCACGGATTATTTTGGACTTCACGCCAGCCGTGGACGGGGAAAAATCACGAACTGCTGCGGCTGCTCATCGAAAACAACATGGCGATTTACAGTTCGCATTTGCCGCTCGACGCGCATCGCAGTCTCGGCAACAACGCGCAGCTTTGCGCCGCACTCGGCTTGAAAAACCTGAAGCCATTTTTTGAAAGCCACGGTCAATTCATCGGCTTCAAATCGCAAACGAAAATTTCCCGGAGCGAACTTGCGGCAAAAATGGAACGCGCGACGGGCGCGAAACCGAAAATCGTTCCCGGCGGCAAAACCATTTGCGAAAACATCGGCGTCGTGACCGGTGGTGCTGGCGGCGAATTAAAACATTGCCGCGAGCGGAGGCGTTGACACATTTATCACCGGCGAAGGGCCGCACTGGACTTTTGCGCTGGCCGAGGAATTGGGACTGAATGTTTTTTACGGCGGCCATTACGCGACGGAAACCTTCGGCGTGAAGGCGCTTGCTGCGCATCTTTCCAAAAAGTTCAAGCTGCCGTGGGAATTTCTCGATCACCCGACGGGCTTGTAAAAGCACGGATTAACTTTGTGCCGCCGGTTTGCGCGTTGCAGGAAAATCAGCAAAGCCAGCCAGCATATTTCAAGAAGCGTTTGGTTTTCAAGGGTCAAAGACAAAAGAAAAACGCCAACAAAACCATTGATTTTATTCGCGTTTCAAATTGGTTGCGGGGGCTGGATTTGAACCAACGACCTTCAGGTTATGAGCCTGACGAGCTACCGGGCTGCTCCACCCCGCGATCAAGAGTTCTCATTATTGCCACATCGCAATGCACGGGGCAAGTCATTAAAATATTAAAATGGATCCACGCCGTAACAAATCCAGTAGCCGGGCAATTTCAAGAATTCCAGATAAACGCGCTTGACCGTGACGCGCGACCAGTCCTTGCGGACGAATTCAAAGTAGGACGGGCGCGAATAAAATTTTATCTCCGGCGCGTAATGCTCGAACGTCGCCAACGCGCGCCGCGAATGATACCATGACGTGACGACAATCGCACTGCGGACTTTTTCCGCGCGCAGCCGCTTGATGCTGAACTCCGCGTTCTCGCGCGTCGTCAGGGACTTGTCCTCGATCTCAATCGCGCTGGCCGGGACGCCGTTGGCGATCAAAATCCGCCGGTTGAAGCCAGCGTCGCCAGCGCCGCTGACGAGGATGCGCGGCGCGGCGTGCAGCTTGAACAATTCCGCCGCGCGTTCTGGCCGTTCATGCGCACCGCCGCCAAGGACAACCATCACGTCCGCCGACACATTGCCGCTGTCCACGCACAGGAATTTTTGCGGGTTGAAATAAGCAAGAAGGACAGCCGCAACCGCCAGAAGAAAAAGCGCGACTGCCGCGCGGAAAATAAATTTTCTGTTCGGACGAAAAAACACGCTCAAGCGTAAAGCGGGCCGAAATTTTCGCACGCGCGATAATCCGCGCTTTCCAGACATTGCGTGCCGAACGCCGCCCAACGTGCTCGGACGGAAAATTTTGTCGTTCGCCACGTTGTGCATGTAAACCGGAATGCGCAGCATCGCCGCCAGCGAAATCAAGTCCGCGCCGATGTGGCCGTAGCTGATGGCGCCGTGGTTCGCGCCCCAGTTGTTCATCACGGAATAAACATCGCGGAACGCGCCCTGCCCGGTCAGGTTCGGCGCGAACCAGGTCGTCGGCCAGGTCGGATTCGTGCGCTGATCCAGCGCGTCGTGGACTTTTTCCGGCAGATCAACCGTGAAGCCTTCGGCGATTTGCAGCGCCGGGCCAAGACCTTTGACGAGATTCAAACGGCACATCGTCACGGGCATTCCGCCGCGCGTGAGGAAGCGCGTGACCAGCCGCCGCCGGGGAAATATTCGGTGATGGACGGATGCCACGTCGTCGCGTCGAGACATTTTTGCGCTTCGTCCTTGGTAATTTCCCAGAACGGTTTCATCGCCGGCTGGCCGTCGATTTCCTGCTGGCCGGTGCCGTCGAGCGTCGCCGGGCCGGAATTGATGAGATGCAAAATGCCGCCCGCCGCCGCGCCTTCGAGTTTGTGGCCGGTAACGCGCTTGACGGAATCCGCGACTCCAATAAGTCCGCACGTCGGCAAAAATCTGCGCGGTGTTCGTGAGCAGATGGCCGAACAACATCGAAGCGCCGTTGAGACAATCGTTTTCCGTCGCGACGATGTAAGGCGCGCGGATGCCGTTCCAGTCGAACGACGTGTTGAGAATCGCTTCCAGGAAATCGCCGTTGGGCTGGTAATCCGTCCACTGGCGCTGGCCTTGGAAACCGGACGCAGATGGCGTTGTGGCCGTGCGCTTCCTCGCCGAAACCCATTTCGGCGAGCTTGGGATTGCCGACCATCAGGTCGCGCGCGATGAGCGCCATCTTGACGGATTTTTCCCATTCGCTGTCGAGCTGCGCGCGCGGACGGGTCGTCTTCGGCGAATTGTAATCCTTGCCTTCCGGACAATTTTCCTTCATCCACTTGAGCGCCTTTTTGTATTCGGCCTGGTCGAAAATGCCCTTGTCCATGCGGCGGAGAAATTCCGTCATGTCAATCGTCTCGACTCTCATGCCGAGATAACTTTCAAAGAACGGCTGGTCCACAATCGAGCCGGCGATGCCCATCGAGACGCCGCCCATGCCGAGATACGATTTGCCGCGCATCAACGCCACCGCCAGACCGGCGCGGGCGAAGCGGAGAATTTTTTCCTGCACGTCGGCGGGAATGGTCTTGTCGCCTGCCGTCCTGCACGTCGCGGCCGTAAATGCTGAACGCGGGCAATCCCTTTTGCGAATGACCGGCCAGCACCGCCGCGAGATAAACCGCGCCGGGACGTTCCGTGCCGTTGAAACCCCAGACGGCTTTCGGAATCGTGCGGGTTCATGTCCATCGTCTCGCTGCCGTAGCACCAGCACGGCGTGACGGTGAGCGAGACGCCGACGCCTTCGCGCGCGAATTTTTCCGCGCAGGCCGACGCCTCGGCCACGCCGCCGATGCAGGTGTCGGCGATGACGCATTCGACGCGCTTGCCGTTCGGATAGCGCAGACGTGGACGAAATCAGTTTCGCGGCGGACTTCGCCATGTCCATCGTCTGTTTTTCGAGCGACTCGCGGACGCCGCCGAGCCGGCCGTCAATCGTGGGGCGAATGCCGATTTTGGGAAGTGAACCGTTGAAGACGGTCAAGTGAATTTTTCATGTCGTGTGAATTTCATTCTGGCAATTTGAGCGGCGGCTGTCACTGAATTTTGCTGCGAAGGCGGCACTCGCCAAACGCGGTGCGGATTGTTATTTTACAACCGGCGATGAATTTTTTTGCCAGCAAGCGCGTCGAATATGTCCTGACCGAACTGGGGCAGATCGCCCTGCTGACGAAGGATGTCCATCGCGTCGGCGCTCACGTTCAAGGTCGCGTGGCGCGATCTGCTCTACCAGATTTATTTCATCGGCGTCAAATCGCAGACGGTCGTGCTGGTGACCGGCGCGTTCACGGGCATGGTGCTGGGCGCGCAGACTTATTTCCAGTTCCACAAGGTCAAGATGGACACGGCCACGCTCGCGGTCGTGAGCGTCTCGATGTGCGATGAACTTGGCCCGGTGCTGACGGCGCTTGATGGTGGCGGGGCGCGTGGGCGCGGCCATCGCGGCCGAACTCGGCACGATGCGCGTGACCGAGCAGATTGACGCGCTGCGGACTCTGGCGACGCATCCGGTGGATTATCTGGTGGTGCCGCGGCTGCTGGCGTCGCAGCATCGCGCTGCCGCTGCTGACGATTGAATCCATCGTTGTCGGCATCGGCGCGGCTATGTGGTCGGCGTGCAGACTGCTGGGCATTGACCCGGCGTATTCTGTGGCAAAACATGCTGCATTTCACGCATGATGTGGACATGGTCATCGGGCTGAGCAAGGCGTTCGTGTATGGCGGCATCATCGCGTTGATCGGCTGTTACAAGGGCCTGACCTGCGGGCTTGGCGCGGAAGGCGTCGGACGCGCGACCACCGAGGCCGTCGTCTATTCGTCCATCACCATTTTGATCACCAATTTTTTCCTCACGCTGATTTTGGGCAAACTGGTCGGACTGTTATGATCGAAGCCCGCAACCTGCAAAAAAGTTTCGGCGGCGCAGAAAGTCCTCGACGGCGTGAGCTTCCGCATCGAGAACGGCGAATCCGTCGTCATCATCGGGCGCAGCGGCGGCGGCAAAAGTGTTCTGCTGAAGCATCTCATCGGCTTGCTGAAACCGGATTCCGGGGAAGTGCTGATGGACGGCGAAAACATCGAGCTGATGAACGAGCGCCAGTTGCTGCTCGTGCGCCGGAAATTCGGCATGGTGTTTCAGGGCGCGGCGCTGTTCGATTCCATGACCGTCGCGGAAAACGTCGCATTTGGCCTGCGCCGGCAAGAGCATTTGACCGAAGGCGGAAATCGCCAGGCGCGTGGCCGCCGCGCTGGAAGTCGTGGACCTGCCCGGCACGGAAAATAAAAATCCGGCGGAACTTTCCGGCGGCATGAGAAAGCGCGTGGGGCTGGCGCGCGCCATTATTTACGAACCGCAAATCGTCCTTTACGACGAACCGACGACCGGCCTCGACCCGATTGTGTCCGACAGCATTGACAAGCTCATCATCCGCGTGCGTGACCATTTGAAGGTGACGAGCATCGTCGTCACGCACGACATGAGGAGCGCGCGGCGCGTTGGGCAACCGTGTAATAATGCTGCATGAGAAAAAAATTTACGCGAACGCCACGCCGCAGGAATTTTTCGCGTCACAAGACCCGGTTGTCCGGCAATTCGTTGACGGCGTGGCCGACCCGGTTCAACATCCGGCCTAATCCGGCGCATGGATGATGCCATACATCAGGAAGAGCCAAACATTGAAGCATCGTTGATAAGCTGATAAGACGGACTGAACCCAATCACCTTTCGACTGGGCAAAAAGAGCCAGCGGGTGGCCTTTATCCGTCTTGGACTTAACTAACTCCGCCTTGGACTTAACTAACTCCGTCTTGGACTTAATTAACTCCGTCTTGGACTTAACTAACTCCGTCTTGGACTTAACTAACTCCGTCTTGGACTTAACTAACTCCGTGACGGATCAAGGTTGAAAAATGGTTCTTTTTAGCCATTCCGAGGCTGATTTGCCCCGTTTGACGTGAAAATGACCGGAACGGGACAGTGTTTGGATGGTTTTTGGACAGTTTCAGCGCAAGATGCGCTGGGTGCATCTGGACACTGTTCTTGCGGCCAGCAGAGGTAGCGCAGATTTGAAATCTGCCGTATCGCCGAATTGCATTCGGCAGCGCGCCGCCAAGCCCAAGCCCATTGAACCGCCGACGCCTTGCGGATTGAAAATCCGCGATACAGCAGATTGCAAATCTGCGCTACGGGTTCAGAAATAAGAACAATGTCCAGATGCACCCAGATGCGCTGGCCGGCTGGATTGATTATTGCAACAGGATTGAGGTGATTGTAAAAATATCAGCGGGTTTCCGGCGCGACGCCGAAAACGGCGACCGGGACGGTCGCGCTCCCCAATCCAAATCCGTAGGGGACGACGTGAGGAGTCTCTGATTGAAAATCCGCAATCCGCATTCGCCAGTCCAAGATTGAAATGAGTCTCGTCACCTCGACTCCTACAAAACGCCAGGGCTACGGGTCACGCGAAGGACGCGAAGGCGGCGAAGTCCGTAGGACTGGCATCTTTGTAGAAACGTCAGCGTAAATGAATCAAGCTCCGTAGGAGCGGAATCATTAGTGAAAGAATTAACGCAAAGACGCCAAGACGCAATGAGCGCAAAGCAAAAATTCCTTACGACTTCGCGCCTTTGCGTCTTTGCGTTGAAAATTTCCCCGCCGAATATGCCGCCCCGACGGGCTTGTTCCTCGCCCAGCGGATGGGAGAGGATGCCGAAGGCAGGTGAGGGATTTAGTTTTTTGGTTTTGTTTCTACAAATATGCCGCGCCGACGGCGCTGGGGACGAACGCCGCGCCGAAATCATTTTGCGTTGGACGGTTGGGGGGGAGCGCGCCCGCCACGGGCGCAGTTTCCAGCGCCCCCGCTGGAAACATCGGGCGGGCGGAAGTGGGTTCGACGAGGGCGTCGAACCCGACAGCCGGGGCGGCTGTGCTCCCCAGCAATGACCCAATTGGTGGCCGTGCGCCCATCGGATGGGAGAGGGTGGCCGCAGGCCGGGTGAGGGTTTTAATTCTGGTTCTACAAATATGCCGCGCCGACGGCGCTGGGGACGAACGCCGTGCCAAAATCAGTTTACGTTGGACGACTGGACTTGCCTGCCGGTGGAAACCAATTATTCTAGAGGCATGGCAAACATCAAGATGCAGGCTTATCCACGAGGTGAAGATTATCTTGCCGATGATAAATTATTTCCCCGCCCTAAAGAAAAAGTCAGTGCTGGTGATTTATCTCAAGCCATCAGCAAGGCGTTTCAGAGAAGTTTCAAAGACAAACAAGGGAATACGACTGAATTGGCGCAAACGCCCGAAGAACTTGTCACGCTTTGCTTGCGTCATCTAAAAGAGCGCAGCGATCCCATTTTAAGTCCATATTTTTTGAGTCAGTGTGACGTTGAAGAAATTTTTGAACTCGATGCAGTCTCCCACGAGATGCAACGCCACCGGATGAGAATCGGTGTTTTCTACCAATTCCTATTGATTGAACTCATGCGCTTGCATTTCAGAAACGTGTCTGACGGAAAACGGGAGGGCGACGCCGAAGCCGAAGTTGATACGCCCGGTTACGCCAAAGGATTGAGACTTTTTATTTCTGTAAAAAAATCTTCTGACACTGTAGGAGGGCAAGACGTCAGCGGAATGATTCGCCGATTGGAAGCGATGGCTCTTGAAGATAAAAATCTCACACGTCCTTATCTTTGCGTGGTTTGTTTTGCAACACCGCAGCGAGGGGTAATTTTACCCTACAAACAAGGACGTAGCATTAAACGAAATCGTGAAGGACACCCATATTCTCCAAACTGCGAAGTGTGGAGTCCTGGCTTTGTGTTTCCTTATGTTTGTGGCTTGGATGCAGAAGAAGTTTATCGCGCCGCACTGCAAACTGTTGGGCAGTTCTTACCGTTTCATTCTTTGAAACTTCGCAAGCAATGCGGCAAAATGATTGCTGCGGAATTGAAGGAGTTAAAATTAATTAATGCGGAAACAGGCCGACTTGACCCGTTAAAATTTCAACAGTTTATTACACAACGCAGAGACGCAGTTGAATTGAGTGATGAAAATTGAGCAACCAACTAATTGCGCCGTGATTTGCGGAGATAGCCGGAAAGTTTTGTCTGATTACGTTGGCAAGGTTGATCTGATTGTCACGTCGCCTCCGTATGCAGACGCGCGCCGCAATCATTACGACAGCATTCATCCAGACAAATTTGTAAAATGGTTTCTGACATTTCACGAACCTTTTCACAATGCGCTCAAACCGACAGGCAGTTTGGTTTTAAATATCAAAGATAAAGTTGTGGATGGTGTTCGGCATCGTTACGTCTGGCAAACCATTGAGGCTTTAAGCGCACATGGTTGGTTCGCAATTGAAGATTATCTTTGGCATAAACCAAACCCAATGCCGGGTTATTGGCCGACTCGCTTGAGTGATGGCTGGGAATATTGCTTTCACCTTTCAAAATCCCCACGGCCTTATTTTAACTCGGATGCCGTTCGCAAACCGATAGGCGATTGGGTTGAATCTCGGCTTACGAAACTTGGAAAGAACGATTTGACGCGGCAAAATTCAGGCAACGCCAGCGGCTTTGGACGAGACATTTCAAAATGGATTGGCAAAGAGACCGTTCTCCCTTCAAACGTGATTAGCCTTGCGCTGGTCGGAAAAAATCGCGGCCATCCCGCCGTGTTCCCCGTGGACTTGCCGCTGTTTTTTATCAAACTACTTTGTCCGCCCGATGGACTGGTTGTTGACCCGTTTGCTGGTAGCGGCTCGACTGGGCTTGCAGCCATTTCGCAAAACCGTTGGTGTGTGCTAATTGATAATAACGAAGCATATTGCAAAACTGCTCAACGCCGATTGATTGAAGAAGCTTTCGTCCCAAAATCAAATGGCCGTAATCATGTCACGCAAGCCAACGAATTTGAACAGGTTAAATTGTTGGATGCTGTTTCTTCAAAGCCAATGCCGAAATCTAAACCCGTGCGTTACTCAATTTCCAAACGAAAAAAGTAACACTGGCTTTGTTGAAAGCGGAAGGGAAATTTTCTCCGTTGCCGATTGCCGCGAGCCGCTCGGCGCATCTGGGCGGCACATGGCGACGATTGGTTTTCCCGACCCGTCGTTGCAGGGATTTTCACCCAAGGTGCTGGCGCACGGCGTGGGAAATCGCCATTGGGAAGTCGAACTTCGACCGGGGGATGACCCGCGCTATTTTCAAATCAGCGTGCCGGTGCAGCCGGGCAATTCGTGCGCCGCTTTGCAGTGCGGACGGCACAGCTCACCGTCCCTGCCTAATTTGGCGGGACGAGCTTTTGAAATTCCGGCAGGTTGCGCAGGGAGTTGAAGTGCGGGTCGGCACGAACCTGCGTCATGAGGTTGTTTGCGGCGGGATTGGTCTTGAGCCGCCGGGCGTTCAGTTCGAGGGCGACCTGCAGGTTTTGGAGCGACTCGTTGGTTTTGCCGAGGACGGCGTTGAGCACGGCGAGGTCGTAGTGCGGCTCCGGCTGGCCGGGGTCAACGGCGATGATTCTTTCCAGCACGATCTCGAGTTTGTTGAAGTTGCCGGAGTCGGCGTAAAATTTGGCGATGGCGAAAAGCTGTTCGGTCGTGATGTGCGCGTTGGTGACGGCTTCATCAAAGAGGGCGACGGCGCTGTTGGTCTGCTGCATCTGCAAATATGTGCCGGCAAGACCGAAGAGGTTTTGCAGGTCGGCAGGATTGGTGGCGGCTTCGGCCTCCATTTGCTGGATATGGCTTTGCATTTGAGCGCTGCCGGCCATCTGCTGCTTGAAGGCTTCCAACTGTGTGATGAGGCCTGGAATCTGGGGGTTGTTGGGGTCGAGCTTCTGGCAGGTTCTGGCGATAATCAACGCGTCTTCAATGCGTCCCTGCGGCACAAGGAACTGGACGTAACGGAAGACGGCTTCCGGGCTGTAAGGACAAAAGGCGAAGGACTGCTTGAAGGCGAAATCGGTTTCCCGGATGAGCGCGTTCTGGGCCTCGACGGATTTCTGGCGGTATTCGGGCGGGCATGGCGGAGTCCCTGAATTTGGCAGGCCGCAACGCCACAGATACATTCCGGCCTGCGAACTGCGGAGCTTGGAGAAGGCTTTTTGCGCGTCGTCGTCGCGGATGAATTTCCGGTCGCCCGTGAAGCCGTCGTAGTTGTTGCCAATGTAAATTTTCTGGGCGAAGTCGGCGACCTGCTGCACGGTGGTGTCGTAGGTGACGACGTTTGTGCCGATGAGCCGTTCGGAATACTTGGTCCAAAATTCGTGGTCTTTCTTGAAGACGTCGTCCGACAATTCCGGGACCGGATTGCGGTTGATTTTCATGATGATGCCGAAGGGCGTTTCGTAGGGATACATCCAGTCCAGCGGAAAACTTTCCTCGACGTAAAAGTCATTCGTGGGGTTGTTGTTGAAAATGACCTTGCACAGCAGGCCGTTGATGTTCATCACGTCCGCCTCGCCGGAAATCGAGATGCGGCCGTCAGGCGAACTCAACTGTTTCTCGCGCCCGTATTCCTGAAACGAGTTCTGCAAATCCTCCGGTGACGGGATGTAAATTTCCTTCGGAGGATAGACGCCCTCGGCGCGGCGGCGCTTTTCAATTTTTGCGCCCAGCGCGGTGAACGGCTTGTCCAAGGTCGTGTCCAGCAGACTGCAGATGCCTTCCACCAGTGAATTTCCGGTGTTTCCCTTGCCTGCATCCTCGTTGTTGACGTCCGTGACCACGTTGGCCGAATTGCCGATGCCTATGGTGGCTGCAAAAAGCCTGAAAAGCCGGCTGAAAAATGGCGGGTCGTGTTGCCGGCTGCGAAAGTATTGCGCGCGGAGATAATCCAGGTAGGTCCCGTCAGCCAGCGCGTTCTGGGTGATGAGATAAACGTCGCGCCGGTCAAATTTTTGATCCTGCAACGGCTGGTCTTTGTGCGGGATGAAGCTCTCGCAGAAAATCATGTAGGTCGGACAGAAGCGTCCTGGATCGGTGCCGCCAAAAAGAATCGTGTCGCGCGTCATTTCGGGGTAAATGCCGAACGGCGGCGTGAACATATCATGCCCGAACCAGTAGCCGAACCAGTGGTTGCGCTGCTCGCTTTTATACCAGTGCGTCAGCCCGGAATAAACCGGCGCGGCGCAAAAAATGCACAGCGTGATCAGCACCGGCGCGCGATTGCGGTAGAGCAGCAGGCTGGCGATGAATGCGATGACGCTGCCCACAATCAGCAGCGCCCCCCAGACTTCCATGCTGTATTGGTTCGGGGCGAAAATGCGCGGCATCACATCGCTGACTTGTTTCAAGCTCAACCGACCTTCTCCAGAAAAAGCCAGAAATATTGAAATCCCCAGGCAAAGCAGCGCTGCGCCGCTGAACAGCCAGAACGGAAAATTGTCGTCGGACGACGACTTGGATTTTTTCATGAACCACTGCACGGCAATGGCTGCGAGAACAAAGGCCGCGACCATGCTTAAAAATGTATAGAGCGTCTTTTGATAAGTCAGTGAACCAATGCTGCCGTAAAAAGTGTTTCCGACCCCGTCGAAAAGCACCAGAAAGGCGGGCAAGAGGGCAAGCACTCCCATCGCGAGGCCGACAATCCGGAACCTGTCGTAATGCGTGGCCATATAGGCGGCCATCAGCGCGAAGCCGTAGCCGATCATGATGGCGACCACCGCATGGGAAGCCGTGAAGAACACCTCGCACAATGTTGCCGACTGACGATCCGGGCTTGTGTTCATGATCATCGTCAGCAGAACGCCAATGCAGAGGTAAATCGCCGCCAGACCGATGATCCAGGCGCGTTCCCGCGTTTTCATCCGCCAGAGGAACAACAATGGCAGCAGCGCGATGAACAGATAAACCCAGCCGAACGAATCTGCAAGGCCGCTGACCAGCAGGCCAAGCTGCATGATGAAACGGTTCGGGTCGTGGATGATGTCCGTTGGATAAGATTTCTCATACTGGCCGCGTGACAATGCATGGAAAAATCCCTCGACCGTGCGCGGATAACCCCATTGCATCGGCGGATCCGTCATGCCGGCAAGCGGCTCGTAAAAATAAAACGCTGCGCCGCACCCCCACAGCAAGCCGCAAGCGAGCACCAGCAGCCATCCGAGGTCTGATTTTCTCGTGTCCCATGCGAACTTGAAAAAACAGCCGAACGCGACCAGCGACAGAAAAACGCAAATGGAACCTTGCGTGGGAACGGCGGCCATCAAAACAAAGCCCGCAAGCGCGCAGCCGTCGCGGACAAATTCAAAGAATGTCTCCTTTGTCAGGGCGGCGAGCCACGCATAGGCCGCAATGGATCCCAAGCCGACGACATAAAAAATTGCGATGAACATCGGAGCCAGGTCGTTCAAGGCGGGAAGGACGGGCGCGCCGTCTTTTTTGCTGTTAATCAAGACCAGCACCGCGAAAAAAATGAGGCTGTTTCCCAGAAACAAATTGCGCCCGTAGCGCCGGTGCGCGATGGCGATGCACACTTCAATGCCCATCGCGGCCACGAGCATCGTCTGGTGGATCGTCGCGCACAGGCCGAAGAAAAACATCCCGATGAAGAGATACCGTATCTGCTGCGGCGCATAAATCCACCGGAGCAGGCAGAGCGCCACGATCATGATCCACGGCACGTCGAACAGCGAGATGCGGTTGATGACCACCGATTCACTCCACATGAAACGGTCGAAACCCAGCAGCAGTCCCGCGACCATTCCCGTGACCACGCAGATGATGTTTTCCCATTTGCTGCTCAAGGTTTTTAATTCCTCGATGCCTTCGATCAGCATGCTGCTGCCGCGCGAAACCATGAAGCCCACCAGCCCACACGCCATCGCGGCGGCGCAGGATTCGCCCACCTCCACGCGCCACGCCACGTTGCCCATCGGAAGTATCCACGTCCAAAACCATGAATAAATCGCCCAGAACGGATAGCCCGGCGGGTGCGGAATCCCGGCGTAAAACGACGCCGTGCAAAGCTCGCCGGAATCCTCCAGCGTCAGTTCCGGCGCGAGCGTGAGCAGATAGGCCGTCCAGACCACCGCAAAAACGACGATCAAAACCAGCCAGTCAATTTTACGGAACAACGGCGGGACTTTTACAGCAACGGGTTTGGCGGCCGCGGGCTTTTTGACCGCAGTGATTGGTCCGGGCGCGGCCGCCTTTTGTTTTGCGTCCTGCGCCTTTTTTTTGTCGTTGCTTGCGTCGTTGCTCATTTGCAAATCGTAAAATCAATTCATCTTGCCGGTGATAAAGAAGGCATACTAGAAGTCAAAACACCCTGGTTTGTCCAATCAAAAGTGACGGAAAATAAACTGTTCTGTGACTGCCCGTCGTTGCCCGACGCATACGCCGCCGAACTTTGATTGCTCAAAATCATCGCCAGCATCGGCGCGGGACGCGAAGAATCGCTGTAATTTCCCGAATTGAAGACCGCAAGCGTCAGCAGCGCGCACGCCGTGGCCGGCGCGAGCGAACCCAGAACCCACGCCATCCGGCGCGTGACGACGGACGGCGCCGCGAACAGTTTCCGCTCAAGCCCCGGCGACGGACGGCGCGGCCGCAGTGAAAGCAATTGGTTCTCCAGTGAATCCGTCTCTTTCATAAACGACTCCTTCCAGTTTGAATTTTAACTTTTGCAGGCCGTAACGATAACGGCCCGCCGCCGTGTTCGGCGAAATCTCCAGCAGCGCGCCGATTTCCTCGAACGTGAACCGGTTCCAGATTTTCAGCACAATCACCTCGCGCTGCTCCACCGGCAGTTCCTCGAGACGGCGCACGGCGTCCGTCTGCATGGCTTGCTGTGTTTCGTCCGGCGACTTCTCGAACCAATGGTGGCCGTCCGCAAGGACTTCGCGTGCCAGCCGCCGCCAGAGCGAGCGCTTGTAATTCAGCGCCCGGTTGCGAAAACTGCGGACGCAGTAATTCTCCGGCTCGCGCGGAAATTCCGGCAATCGCATCAGCGCCAGAAAAGTTTCCTGCAAAACATCCTCCGCCTCGCCGTGGCCCAGACCCAGCGCGCGGCCATAAAGAATCAGCCCCGCCGCCTTCGCTTCGTAGAATCGTTCAAACCAGTTGGAATGTTCGTCGCCGTTCACGGTTTCAATCCATAGACACCGCAACCTCGAAAATTGTATAAAGTTTTTTGGAAAAGGCAAAAGCCGACGGTTTTTCTATTGCAGAACAAATCTGGCAACGCCCGGTGAAATGCGTAAAATTCACTTGGAATGCCAGCCGCTGCAAAAATTATTTTCCTGTTGCAGGCAAAAAGGGCCGGTCAGTTTCAGGGTCCGCCGGAACTATTTTTAAGCCGGAAAAACAGGCGGTTTAAGGGCGACGTTACATTGATGCCTACGCTTGCGCCATTGGTGGTGATGAGATAGTTTGCGGTTCCCCAATTCGTTCCGTTCACACTCGCATTGGTTTGCACAACGAAGCCGGTTGCGGACAACGGCCAGGAAATTCTAAAGGTTTTTGAACCGGTCAAGGCGATGGACAATCTGGGCAAGGAACCTTCGGTTTGCAACAGCACAGTCAGCGTGTCATCACCATTGTTGGCGCTGATCAAATCCACTCTGCCGTCCCCGTTGAGGTCCGCTGCCGCGAGCGAAAAAGGTTGCAATCCGACGCTGACCGACGGCATTCGAGCCAAACCCGCCGGTGCCGTTGTTGGTCAGCACGGTCAGCGTCCCGGGGTTGGGATAGACGCTCAAATTCGCGCTGATCAGATCTATTTTACCATCGCCATTGATGTCGGCCGCCACCAGGGCATCGGGATAGCCGCTCACCGTCAGCGTGGCATTCGAGCCGAAACTGCCGCTGCCATTGTTCGTCAGCACCGTCAATGTGCCGGCGTTGTAGTTGGCGCTGATTAAATCCAGTTTATCATCGCCGTTGACATCAACTGCCATGACCGCATACGGCCCGTTGCCCACGGTGAGCGTGGCATTGGAACCGAACCCGCCGCTGCCATTGTTCGTCAGCACCGTCAACGAATTGTCATTGAAGTTGGCACTGATTAAATCCAGTTTTCCGTCTCCGTTGAGGTCTGCGGCGGCGATTCCATACGGCCGGCTGCCGACGACGAGCGTGGCGTTCGAGCCAAATCTGCCGCTGCCATTGTTCGTCAGCACCGTCAATGTGTTGTCGCCGTTGTTGGCGCAGATCAAATCCGGTTTTCCGTCGCCGCTCACATCCGCAGCGATTACGAAGACTGGGTAGCTGCCCACGGTGAGCGTGGCATTGGAAGCAAACCCGCCGGCTCCATTATTTGTCAGCACTGTCAACGTGTTGGCCAGATTGTTTGCGCTGATTAAGTCCGGCTTTCCATCCCCGTTGATGTCCACCGCCACGATTCCATAAGGCCCGCTGCCCACGGTGAGCGTGGCATTTGAACCAAACCCGCCGCTGCCATTGTTCGTCAGCACCGTCAATGTATTGTCGCCGTTGTCGGCGCAGATCAAATCCGGCCGGCCATCGCCATTGACATCCGCCACCGCAACGCCATCCGGCCTGGCCCCCACGGCGAAGTTGGTGATTGTGAAGGCATTGCCTTGCGCCAGCGCCGGAATTGCCACGGCCAGCAGGCAGCACGCCGCCATCTTGATGACTGTCGCGAAATGTTTTTTCATAAATTCCATTGGTTAAAGCTGGCTGGGTCGTTTTTCCGAACTGTGTAAAAATGTTTGGAGACGGATCGCAACCCTGTTCAGCCCGGCCAGATAGTGGCAGGACGCGAATCCGGCTCATCCCGACAACAATCAATTTTGATCTGGCCGCGAGTCGAAGACCCGCGCCGGGCGAATCTGTTCCTACCCCAATTGCCAAGAAAAACCGGCCGGCAGCTTGCCGGCCAGTTATGATTTTGGGCGTTATTCACCAGCGGTCAGACTGTGGTTTGTTTGTGCTTGCGGAGGATGCGCGCGGTGCTGATTCCGAACGGGAGCAGGAGCAGTGCTCCGGTTACCATCGTCGAAGGTTCGGGAACGGAAGTTGCCGCCGCGAATGATCCCGAGTAGGAACCGATTTGATCACTGCCCGTTGTGAGCTGGGTCAGCGACTTGCCCGGATTGAACTGGAACGTCAAGTTCATGGAACCGCTCCCGCCATTGACCAAGGCCAGCAAATCGGCGTTTGCCCCGGAGTAGGCCAGATCCGTGATATTGAGGTCCAGCGAGGAGTTGATGAAACCTGCGGATTGATCGGTCTGAATGGTCATCCAGTTGAGAGTGCCGGTCAGATTGTTGCCCGCCCCGTCACTGATGAACAGATTTCCCAAACCGGTGACCATGGCTGACTGGATGTTCCCGGAGGTGGTGATTGACCCGATGGTCCACGGACTGCCATTGATCCAGCCGGCCAGACCAACGGATGAGCTGCCGCCGGTTTCCGAGGTGACCTCGAACTGCGGGGAACCCAGGGATCCTGGGGACGGATCCAACTGGAACGAAGACGATGCCCCGTTAAACTGGATTCCGGTGTTAAGCCCCTGGTTGGAGAAGCTCAGGCTTAAGGCCGCCTGACTTGTGGTCGCAGAAACGGCCAGACCTGCCGCAACTGCGATGTTTGCTATGTTGTGTTTTTTCATGTTTTCTTGATGGTTGTTTTATTCGGTTAATTTTGTCTCCTTCCATTTCGGAAGATTTTTATTTTTTCGACGGGTAAGATTACCAGCGCCCACCGGCCATTTGCAATTAGGTGTTATACCCATGACTTTCCACCAGCCACATGGCACAAGTGCGTTGGCAGGATTGGAGCAACGGGAAGCCGATAAATAACATTATTTGCCCCAAAAGCCCCAAAAATTGGAAATGACTTTGATGATGGACTTTTGAAGGCGTCCAACGCATAATCGCGTAATGAACCTAATCAAATTATTCGCGCACCACATGGCGTCCGCCCTGCCCGCATTTTCTATATTTACTATTTCCACCACAGTTGCCTTCGCGCAAACGGACTTGCCGGTCGTGCAGATTCAGGCCGACAAAGTCACGGCCAAAATGCCGCCGACATTTTACGGACTGATGACCGAGGAGATCAATTATTCCTACGAAGGCGGACTTTACGGCCAGCTCATCCGCAACTGCACGTTCAAGGAGGACTCCATCCAGCCAAACATCAGGGCGAATGCTTATGATCCCTCGAAATACTACCCGGCCACTTATCGCGCCAACACGGCGCCGAAATTCTGGAGCGGCGTGGGCGGCGCAACCCTGGTGCTCGACGCCAGCACGCCGTTGAACGACGCGCTGAACGTGAGCCTCAAGGTTGACGCGGCGACGGCGTCAAAAACTTCCCCGGCGGGCGTCGCCAACGGCGGTTACTGGGGCATTCCCGTGGAGTCCAGAACCGCTTACAAAGTTTCCTTCTACGCAAAGGCGTGCGTCCGGATTCACCGGCCCGTTCACGGTGAGCATCGAAAGCGCGGATGGCAAAACGATTTTTGCGTCAGCGCAAAAATTTCCGGCCTGACCGGTGACTGGAAGAAATTTGAAGCGACGTTGAAAACGAAACGTGTGACACCATCGAAGGATAATATTTTCAAAATCACGACGACCGCGCCCGGAACACTCTGGTTGCAGGAGGTCTCGCTCTTTCCGCCGACTTACAAGAACCGTGCGAACGGCGACCGGAAGGATATTTCGCAACTGCTCGCGGATGCGCAGCCGAAATTTTTGCGTTTCCCCGGCGGCAATTACGTTGAAGGCAACGATTTCATCAACCGGTTTAACTGGAAGCAGATGATCGGCCCGGTGGAACAGCGTCCCGGCCACCGCAGTTGCTGGGGCTACTGGTCCACGGACGGTTTCGGACTGCCGGAATTTCTCGGCTGGTGCCAGGACATCGGCATGGAACCGGTGCTGGCCGTGTTCGCCGGTTACACGTTGAACGGCGATCATGTCACCAACAGCACGGCTTTGGAACCCTATGTCCAGGAAGCGCTTGGACGAAATTGAATATGTCACCGGCGATGCTTCCACCAAATGGGGCGCGCAACGCATCAAGGACGGCTATCCGAAACCGTTCCCATTGCACTATGTCGAAATCGGCAACGAAGACGGCTTTGACCGCTCCCACAGCTACGAATGGCGGTTCGCGCAATTTTTCGATGCCATCAAGGCTAAATATCCGCAGCTTAAGATCATCTCCACCACGACCGTCAAAAGCCGCGTGGCGGATTTGAATGATGAACATTACTACGAGTCCGAAGAAGCGATGGAAGGGCAGTCATTCATGTATGACACGCGTGACCGGAGCAGCCCGACCAAAATTTTCGTCGGAGAATGGGCCACGCGCGTCGGCTCGCCCACGCCCAACATGGCGGGCGCGCTCGGCGATGCCGCCTGGATGTGCTGTCTGGAACGCAACTCCGACATTGTTTTGATGCACTGCTTCGCGCCCTTGTTTGTCAACGTCAGCCAGCTCAACGGTCGTGATCGTTCCATGCAGTGGGCGAGCGACCTGATCGGCTACGACTCGCTGACCAGCTACGGCTCGCCATCGTATTACGCGCAGAAAATGTTCAGTCTGCAGAAGGGCGATGAAGTGCTGGGCATCTCCGCGCAGAATTTGCCGAGCAGATCGGCTCCCGCAGGACGCGGCGGCGGGACGCGGCAAATCAAATCGCTGTTCTATTCCGCCACCCGCGACAGCCGCAGCGGCAAGATCACCGTGAAAATTGTCAATAGCGCGGACACGCCGCAACAGGTCACGATTGACATCAGCGGTGTGAAATCCGTCGCATCCAAAGGCACGGCTACTATCCTCCAGGCAGCCAATCGCGATGAGACCAATTCCATCAAAGATCCCAAACACGTCGTTCCGGTGACCGAAAAAATCAAGAACCTCGGCACCAGCTTTACGCGCACATTCCCGGCCTGCTCCGTCACGGTTTTGGAATTGCAGGCAAAGTGATTTAGCAGGTTCAGCCATGACCGTTGACACACGTCGCTCAAAAAAATAATGATATGAAGAACTACAAACTTTTCCTGCTGGCATTCAGTTTTGCGGGTTTGTCTTTTGTTCACAACGCCCTTGCCACGAATCCCATCATCATGGATCAATTCACCGCCGATCCGACGGCGCGGGTGTTTGATGGCAAGATTTACCTTTATCCTTCACATGATATTCCAGTCCCGCCGGACAGCGGGGCGCGGCCCAACTGGTTCTGTATGCAGGACTATCATGTCTTCTCTTCCGAGAATCTAACTGACTGGACAGACCACGGCGTCATCTGCGACCAGACCAATGTTCCCTGGCTGAACGGTCGCAAGAACTACGATATGTGGGCACCGGACTGCGTGTTTAAGAACGGGACGTATTATTTCTATTTTCCCGTCGGAGGCAGAATCGGGGTGGCAACCTCGGACAAACCTGACGGGGACTGGAAAGTTCTGGACAAGCCGGTGACAGGCGCCAGCGGAATTGATCCTTGCGTCCTGATTGACGACGACGGCACCTCTTATTTGTTTACCGGCGGCGGCGGCATTTCCGTCGCCAAACTCAAAGACAACATGGTGGAAATCGAAACGCCGCCAGCCGCAACCAATACGGTCGCCACTAATAATCCACCCGGGCGCTTCGGCCGCGGTTTCCGGAGCAATATGCAACGCATCAATCTTCCCAATCCGGGTCGCACTACTATCGAAGGTCCGTTTGCTTTTAAGCGCAACGGAACCTACTACCTCACCTATCCACACGCCGTGAGTGTTAATGGGCAACAAGGCTCGGAAGAATTGGAATACGCCATTTCCACCAACGTGTTTGGGCCGTATAAATGGATGGGGGTCATCACGGACACCAACAAAAGCGGTTGTTGGACCGAGCATCATTCGATAGTGCAATACAAGGGGCAGTGGTATCTGTTCTATCACGACAAGCAGTTGTCCCCGAATTTCGACAAGAACCGCTCGGTGCGGATTGATTATCTGCATTTCAACGACGACGGAACCATCCAGAAAGTCATTCCCACGTTGAGAGGCGTCGGCATCGTGGACGCGAAAAGCAAAATCCAAATTGACCGCTACAGCGACATCAGCACGAATGGCGTGTCAGATTCATTCCTGAATCCCACGAACACATTTGAAGGATGGAAAATTTCGCTGAACGGGACGGACACCTGGGTTCAATTTAACGACGTTGATTTTGGAAAGCGCTCGTTGTTTGGAAGGAAAAATTTGAAGTCGGTAAATGTAATGTCAACCTCGTCAACCGGGGGTTCGATTGAAATTCATCTGGATAAAGCAGACGGCCCTTTGCTGGCACGGGTTGAAATTGGAAAAGGTTCCGACTGGCAGGTTGTCAATTCCAAACTGGCCGATGTGCCCGCCGGCATCCACAACCTTGTCGTGACTCACAATCAAGCCAACGATGTTGACTTGGATTGGATTCGCTTTCAATGACGGGTGACAGCATCAAGCCTGTTCCTCAACTGTTTTTGCTTTAGTGATTTTGGGTTTCAATTCTGCGGCTGCAGCTTGTAAAGACCCGCGCCGTGGGAGTTGATTTCCTGGGTGAATGTGCCTGAAAACGAGCCGAGGTTCTTGTGGTTCCAAAGATCGCGAACCGTGACGCGACCGGAGAACCCGATGTCTGCCAGGGAAACGGAAATGCTTCTCGGTTGATTCGCGTCCGCCTCCGGCGAGGCAGAACCCGCTCCGCGCCGGTTGAAAGTCGGCGCGGGTGAAGCGTTGAACAACGCGAGGTATTTGTCTCTTGATCCCGACAGGCCGGCGCGTCGGATAACCACTGAAAGCTGCCGGGGAGTCAACAAGGCTTTCGTTCGCGGCACATCCGCGACCCAGGCGACGGCGTTGTTGGTGTTGAAGAGCTGCCGGTTGTCTGCGGATTTTTGATCCACCGCGAGCACTTCGTCGTTGCTCATCAGCGCGAATGTGAAGTCATCGTTGTTCGGCAAATTGCCGCCCATGATCAGCGGCGAGCGGGCGATGCACCACAGCGTCATCAGCGTGAACTGTTCGTCCTTCGTGAAGTGCGTCCAGTTGTCGCGCGTCTGCCACGCGCGAACGTTGCCCAGCGGCAGCATATCGGCGTCCGGCCAGTGGCCAGGACCGCGGAACGGAGTCCAATTGTTCAGCCGCGCAAACTGGGAATATAGGGAAGGCCAACTGTCCCAGAAGTCATTGCTGATCCGCCACAGGTTCGCGTGTGTTTCGATATGTTCGCCCTCATTGACCGGCGTCGCGCCCGGCGAAGTCGAGAAAACGATTTTGCGGCCCGAATGATCTATCGCCTTGCGAATCGCTTCGATTTCATCCTTGTGATACGGAGAGGAGAGGTCGTCCACCTTCACAAAATCCAAACCCCAGGACGCGAACAAGGCGAACACCGAATTGTAATACGCCTGCGCGCCGGGTTTGCTCATGTCCACGCCATACATGTCGCCGTTCCACGCGCAGATGGAGTTGGTGTTGGCGATGTCGGCGGCTCGATAGGGCGTTCCGAGGATGGGCACGTTGTCCCTTACGGCCTGACGCGGAATCCCGCGCAACAGGTGCAGGCCGAATTTCAATCCTCTCGCGTGCAAATAATCCGCAATCGGCTTGAACGAATGCGTCGCCGCCGTCATCGGAAAACGGTTTGGGGCCGGGAGCAGCCGTCCGTTCGCATCCATCTCCAGCACGGCACCGTGGCGATACGCAGTCGAGTGGGCGAGCGGCTCATACCATTGGATGTCAATCGTAATGATGTCCCACCCGTGCGACTTCAGTTTGTCTGCCATGTAATCGGCATTAGCGATCACATTGGACTCCCAAACGCCGGCACCGAAGCTGTCCCACGAGTTCCAGCCCATCGGCGGCGTTGGTGACCAAGACCAAAAGGTTGGATCAGCTTGGACCGCAGTTGCCATTAACACGGAGAATGCGAGAAATTGAATATACCGCATCATATCAGTTTAATTTGTTTTTAATTCTCAAACTTCCACCAGTCAACGTTCATCAGCGGCGTGCCATCGCCAAAGAATGTCAGATACAGATCGTGGACGCCTCTGGCACCCTTGATGTTGCAGGACTGGGTTTCCCATTTGTCCAAAGCGCCGGTGGATTTGACCTTGAGCGTGCCAATGGCGGCTCCCACTTCACTGTCGAGACGCATCGTGATGGTGTTGCCGTCGGCGACGGCGGCCACGCTGGCGAGGAACTTGGCCGTCCCTTGGTCGCCAAAATCCACGCCTTTGATTTTGATGTAAGCGCCGTTTTCAGTGACGTTCACATAAACGCCTTGTTGTCCGCCGCCGCGCGGCTTGGTCTTAACGCCATTTTCATAACATATTGTGGCCGCGTCAACCTGCGCAAAGGGATCGAACGTGCCGATTTGGGCCACGCCTGCATCGTTCCACCACGGCAGCTTCGGAATCGTCCCGTCGGGATTGTAGGTCATTTCAGCGACGCAGACGGAACGCCGTTCGCGATGCACGTCCGTCAATTCCCAATTGAGCTTGTAATTGAAGCCGAAGACATACGATTTGCCTTTGTAATCAATGATGCCAGGATGGTTGCCCGAAGACAGCCCGTTTCCGTCCATGATGTTGCCCATAAACACCCACGGCCCTGTGGCGTTGGTGCTCATGGCATAGCCGATGCCTTCGGGACAGCAGGTGGAGGCATAAGCCAGATAGTAATGGCTGCTGCGCTTGTAGAACCACGGGCCTTCCTGATAATTCCTCGGCCTGCCCTCGGCCTTCACGATATCGCCCGAATAGGAAATCATGTCCTTGTTGAGCTTCACATACCAGGCGTTCGGGTTTCCGAAGTAAAGATATGCCTGGCCGTCGTCATCTATAAAAACTGTGGGATCAATGTAGCCGCCGCCTTTGTTGATCAGGGGATGTCCTAGCGCGTCCTTGAAAGGGCCGAGCGGATTGTCCGCCACGGCCACGGCGATGACATTATTGGGCCAGCCTGGGACGGTGATGGGAACATAAAGGTAAAACTTGCCATCCCGCTCAATGCACTGCGGCGCCCACGCGCCATTGTTCTGCACAGCCCATGGGAATATCGCGAGGGAAGCTATCGAACCATGATCCGTCCAGTTCACCATGTCCGTGGTCGTGTAACACTTCCAGTCGAGCATATGAAAGCCCCTGGCATCGTCCTCGTCGTGGCTGGTGTAGAGATAGACCGTGTTGCTAATCACCACCGGCGCGGGATCGGCGGTAAAACTCGTTTGCACCACCGGATTGTCCGCAAGACATTTCGTCCCAAGGCCTGCCAGCACAATCAGCGCAGTGCTCGCGACGAGCGGGCGAATCAGAAGTTTGTTGATTGGATTTGTCATGGTCATCATTATTCAAATTTGCTTAAACATTTCAATTCCCAATTGCTTCACGCGGTTTCAATGGAATCAGGCATGAGGCACATGGAACCGGCGCAGCGGCGACCGCCCCTGTTTTTAAGAATGTCTCTGCGTTTCATAATTTTCTCGTCCGGGGAGTTGCCGCGAGACTATAGAAACGCCGGGATTTGTCCAGAACGGTCTTTTTCGGCCCTGCAATTCTTCAACGCAGAGACGCAGCGCGGCGAGACGCAACCAAATTAGCGCAGAATTGCATTCTGCCGTATCGCGGATTTGTAATCCGCTGGCCGCAACTAAATCGAGGGCCGCCACAACGTCCGACGCCCACTCCGAATGCAATTCGGCGATACAGCAGATTGAAAATCTGCGCTACACCGGAGCACGCCGCAGCGATGGGCGCTGGCACGGGGGGTGAATGCTGATTCGCGCTGATGCTCCAACGGAGCAAAAGAAAACAGCCCAGGGTTGGAGCGCAGCGACTATCCTGGGTCACCGCCCCCAAAAATTATTTCCACCCTGAATGGGCGCGAGGAAGTTTGGTTGGCAAGGGCGGATGGCGGCGGCCACAGCGGCACACCGCCCACGCCAAAGGCTCCGCGTTTCTTTTCGTGCGCGGCAACGAATTATCCGTGCGCGCAAAAGATTACCCTGGCAGCGTTTAAGATTACCCGCGCAACCTCGCAAATGGCCCGTGCGGACGGTGAGATTGGCCGTGCGCCGCTAAAACAGCCCGTGCGCGGGGCAAAATGCTCCGTGCGCGTTAAAACCCTTGTCGTGCGCGGGTTTTGACGCTTCGTGCAAAGGCAATAATGATTGGTGGCCGTCTGCAAAGACCTCGTGCAAGGCATCAGACGGCATCCGCACGGCCTCAAATGCCCCGTGCAAACGCTCAATCCTTTCGTGCGACGGCATCAATGCCCCGCGCGCGGCCAAAACCCGCCCGTGCGGGCAATTTGACGCCCGTGCGAAATAAACTTTTGACTTTGCGGTCTCACCTCACAGAATCCAACGAGTTTCCAGCAACAAAAGCATTCATTATGACCAATGTTCAAACTCACGAAACGGACGCCTTTCAACGCGTGAAAAAATTCGCCACCGACCACGCCGCCGATTTTCCGGCAACCAGCGTTGGCGGACAACAATTCGCCAAAGTCGTTGCCGCCGTGCCGCAGGCGCAAGGGCAGGCCGCCGACCAGTTGTCCGCCAAGGGCGACCGGGGACAGGCCACCAAGACCAAATCGCAAATCCATCCCGACCTGCACGACCAGTTGAAGGCCATCAGCGAAAGCGCGCACACGCTGGCGGATTTGGGAACGCCCAGACTGGACGCCAAATTTCGGATGCCGCGCAGCGGCGGCCACGGCGCATTGCTCACCGTCGCCCGCCAATTCCTGAAAGACGCCACGCCGCTGAAAACCCAGTTTCTTTCCGTGAACCTGCCCGCCGATTTTCTCGACACGCTCACCCAAACCATTTCGGATTTTGACAGCGCGACGGACGACCAGACCGGCGGATTGGAAGGTCAGGCCAGTTCCACGGTGGGACTTGCCGCCACCAATGCCGCCGCCCGCAAAGCCCTGCGCGCGTTGAACACGATTGTCAACAACACCTACAAGAACAATCCGGCGGTGCGCGCCGAATGGGTGATTGCCAGCCATATCGAATCCGGCAAAGCGCATCACGCCACGCAACCGACGCCGCCGACACCGCCCGCGACTCCGGGCAAATAAAATCAATTCCCAAAAAAGCAAAGCGGCCTTCGGAAGCGAAGGCCGCTTTTTCATGCGCTGAAAGCGCTACGGAAATTACCCCAACGCTCGCTGAACTCGCCGGACGCAAATTCCAGGATGTTTTGCTAAAGCACATTCCCAAATCCGAATCACTTGCCAGCCAGTTGAACGAAGCGTTCGTGTAACACGCAGGTCCCGACGTTGATTACCTTTTATTTTTTGACGCCACAACGCCGCATTGCGTTTTGGTTTGAGATTTCGCCCGCAGCCGTGACCATGCCAAAAGCAACCGTCAACGAATACTGCCAGCTTTTGTTTTGAAAAAACGAAATCAGGTTTGCCAAGCAAAGAAGAATTCCGACGCCATCCGTGCATTCGCTCAATGCGCAAAAGTGAGGCAAGCTTTAATTCAGTTGATGCGTTTCGCTTGCCGCGAATCCGCGACATCAGCACCGAGCGAGACAGGCCGCCAAATGTCGTCTTCGCGTGTTTGCTACGATCGGGCCAACTGCTCATTGCGCTTTTTCAACTCCTCCCGGATACGTTTGCCGGCCACGCGCGCGAATTTTGGCGGCACGGCGTTTCCAATCATGTCGCAAACCGCCTCCATGCAGTCCGTGTCAAACTTGTATCCCAACGGGATACCATCATTCAGCCCAGCGTTGTCGCGTTAGCGGCTACGCTGGGTAAAAAGTTCTAACCAATTTTATCAACCCTGAAAGGGTTGAATCAACCGCCGATCTTTCGCATCATCAAGTCATGCCACAATCACTCGCAAAGATTCTTGTGCATACGGTTTTTTCGACCAAAGACCGTCGCCCGTTTCTACGCGACAAAATGCTGCGCGAAGAATTACACCGCTACCTCGGCGGCATCCTGACCAATCTTGATTGCCAGCCCCTCATCATCGGCGGCGTGGAAGACCATGTTCATCTTCTGTCAACGCTGTCGCGCACTTGCGAGGCAGCGGCAATGGTCAAGGAAGTCAAACGTGGCTCGTCGCTCTGGTTGAAAACCAAAAGCCCTGACTTGCATGATTTCGCATGGCAGAATGGCTACGGCATCTTCTCCATCGGATTTTCGCAGGTTGAGACGGTGCGGGATTACATCGCCGGACAGGTGGAACATCACCGGCAGGTTTCATTTCAAGATGAATTTCGTGAATTCCTGAAACGCTACGACGTTGAATTTGACGAGCGGTATGTGTGGGACTGATTCAACCCTTTCAGGGTTGCGGAATTTGTTCGGACAATGACCCAAGGTAGCTCGTTCCTCGCAACCTTGGGCTGGATGATTGCAATCCCTTCGGGATTTCTCAACCAGCACACAACCGACGTCTGCTGCTCATTCGATTGTGATCTTGAGGCTGCCAACGATGTTCGCAAATTCAAATCCGTCCACCAAAATAATCGGGTTTTTACCAGCGTAAGAAGCTTCAACAACAGCAGATTTAGAGTAATGACTGGTTGTGACAATCGCGCCGCGTGCGAACGGCTGCAAGCTGCCGCGAAGTTCAGCGACTTCGCGCCGGCCAACGGTGTGCATCCATCGCTTGGCTTGAACTTGAAGCAGCATATTCCGAACAGGCCAGAAGTTTGGGCTGGCAAAAGCATTCACATCTATGCCGCCATCCTGGCTGTATCGTGTCACTGATACGTTTTGAAATCCCGTTTCTTCAAGGACGTTTTTAATCAGGTGCTCAAACTTTTGGGGTTGCAGGTTGAGCATGGTTCTACGAATCCGCTCGGCCTCCAATCCATCTATTTTGCGGAGCTTTGGCGACAGCGTAAGCGAACTGTCAACGATGGTTCTATCGCCACTGTCGTCTTTCTGCGTTTTATGAAACTCGCGCAGAACATCGGCGTAAATCTTGAAGTCGAATTCGGGCACAACCGAATTCTGTTCTCGATGGACTTGCATCTCAAAAACCAGCGCGTCACGAGCCTCGCCTCGGCTGTCAATCTGGGTTTCTTTATAGTGGCGGAGATATTGCAGCAGACCCAAAAATTCCCATCGGCGGTTTCCCAATTTTTTATCGCGGCGGCTACCGATATTTTGAAAGCCGTAGATTGGGAATGGGGCATCAAGCTGCTCTATCAACCGCTTGTTCATGCCCGATATGAATTGGTTGCCCTCGCGTCCCGCCGCCGTATAAACAAGCACGCCATCTTCAACCCGGTCGTAATACGGGTTTTCACTTGCAATCCGTGCGGTCGGCACAGAAGTCATTACAACGAGTCGGCGCAATTCTCCGCCTTTGCCAATACACGGACGAATTCCGCCGGCGTTCCCCACCTCCAAGCCGCGATAAACTTCTTCGTGGGTGTATTTCTCACCAACACGAAAAACAGTGGCCGGCTTGGAAGTTGCGTTCGTCATGCTACATTCAACCGATGACTCCAAAGTTCAGGCAGACATCACCAACTCCTTCTTTATTAACCTCAACAAGGGCTTTTCGTAAAAATTTCTGACAGGTGTTTTGGTGCGCGCGGAAAGATGTTTTACACATTCCACGAATGCAGCATCAGTGAGCATCAAACCGAACTCACCAGCAGCCCAACTGTGCGGCGCAAGTATATCATGCAAGGCATCGCGTTCGGCCTCGTTTTTTGCGTTCAAATAAACAATGGTTGCAGTTTGCGTGGTCATGTTGTTTGTCTTTTCAGTTCTTGGCAGCTTCGACAGTGCTAATCATGTCCGAACCTGTGTGTTCAAAAATCACAAACCGGCACATAAAATCATCGGCGTTGAGATTCGGAGCGAGGTTCAAACTGTTGTGATGCTGGCGCATTCGGCTGAAAAGCTCGCTGGATTGATTTTCCGGGTCGTCGGAAGCGCGAGATTGCCGCCAGCCTTTCGGCACGGCTTTGCCAACGTAAATCGGAAACTCATAGGCCGTGCGGTTCAGTTCGGCGTAACGCGCGTAAAGCGGATGCGTGCCGGTGTAGTAAATCGCATAAACGCCTCGCCCCAGAAAAGAAACCGGCGGCGGCAAAGGCAAAACGGGCGTTCCGTTAAAAAACCGGACGGTATCTTTGACCAGCTCTGCGAATGCGTCGTTTCGATAAACGTGCTCCGCCCTATCAAATGGCCTCTTAAACGTGCTCCGCCCTATCAAATGGCCTCTGTTTCATTGCGAGTTTAGCAACATGCTGTTGCTAGTGTGCGCTGGAAATTTATCAGCGTCAATCCGCCTTGGAAATTTTCCGATTCCCAAACCAAACCAGAACAACGACAAATCCCGACGACCAGCGCGACCGGCTGCCGTGGTTTTGGTTCTTCTTCACCGTCGCCGTGTTGCTGCTCTCGGCGATGGACCGTTACCACATCGTCTCCCAGTTCAAAGAGCGGGAGCGCGTCGTCATCATTGACCCCGCCGGCACTTATTAAAAGCCTTTTACCTGATAGGCACGGTGGTCGCGGGCGTGTTGTAGCCTTCGAGTTTGACCCAGCGGGGCTTGGTGTCCGTTTGAACGATCCCGTGAATCTCAACGGTTTCGCCGGGATAAACGGTGATGTAATTGTCGTCGTATTGGATCGGAAGAATTTCGTCGCCGTCGCGCGTGCTGCAAATGGTGGCGCGCTCGAAAAATGCGATGTGCTCGGAAGGATTGCGCAGACGGATGGTGACGTGATTCTCCTTGCCAATTTTCGTTTGCGTCGCCGACATTTCGACGGACGCCGGCGGCATGGTGTTCAGCGCGGTCATATCGGCCCATTTGTCCTGCCGCAAAGTCATGACCATGTCATGCGCCCGCGCGCCGAGGTCGTCGTCTTTCTGCGATTGCCAGTAGGTGTTGTCCATCACGAGCTTTCCGGCGTCGTCAAACAACTGGCAGCGCACGAAGAAAACCGGCGAGCTATCAGGGTAGCGCGCCAACGTCATGACCTGCGTTGCGCCGTTGAAAGAAATCGCCACACCGTTTGTTGATCGGTCGTCGCGCACCTTGCCATCGAGATCGTAAATGCGAACACGAACGCGCAAACCGCGCACGTCGCCGGGAGTTTGATTGAAAACGATGATCTTCGCCTGGCTGTTGTCGCCGGTCGCGTAGTAATCGAAAACCACCGAGAGCGGACGCAAGCCTTTCTTCGCGCCGTAGTAGAGTGCGTCCGGCTTCAAGTCATAACCAATGATATTGCCGTAGAACGAAGGCCAGTGGCTGTTCAACATCCAGTAGCCGACCATCTTGTGGGTGGCCCAGCCGGACGCGGCAAAGTTCTCAAACTGCGCGCGGGTGTTTTCGTAATGGGCAAGCTGGGCCTTGCGCACAAAGTCCTCGATGTTGGTGGAAGGGCCGTAGCGATGGCTCACTGCCAGCCGGATGTTGGACAGCGTGGAATTTCCGCCCCACGCGCCGGCGTGCATGAACCATGTCTCGTTGATGGGCCAGAGCTTGTCCGCGGGAATGAATTTCTTGAGGCTCTCCAAAGTGGGAATGTGCTCGTTGTCGCCCTGCTCGACGTTGGAGCCGAACGTGGCCGGATATTTTCCGCTGAACCAATAATTCGGCGGACGCCAGCAATACGGGCCTTCCATCCGGATGCCATCCCACATTTTCTCGCCGTTCGGACCGCGCGCAAAAGCAGAAACGGTGTCCACCACGGCGTTCTGCCAGTGCAGATCGGAGAGAATGCCGTGATACTCCTGAAGAATCGGTTCCGGCGGACGGCCGTCGCTTCCGTTGGCCCAGACGAACACGGAGGCGTGCGAACGCAGCATCAGGATTTGCGAACGCAGACTCTCCGGCGCGACGCGATGGTCTTCCTCGCTCCATTGATCCCACTTTTCCCACTGGTTGCAGCACATCCAGCCGAACATGAGCGGAATTCCCTCCTCGTCGGCAAGCTCGACAATGTGCTCGCTGGAGATTTTCGATTCCCAACGGAGAAAATTGATGCCGAGGTCTTTCGCGTAGCGCAAAACGTCCGCCTCGCGCTGCGGATCATAGCGATAGAGCAGGTCGGGCGTGTAGTCGCCGCCGCGAACAAGAAAATCGCGCCCGTTCACTTGCAAGTAAAAATTCCCGCCTTTGCCGATGTCGGGGAAATGTTCGTCGTTGTCGCGAAGCTGCGTGATTTTGCGAATGCCGAAGCGAATGTGCGAACTGTCCGAAAGCGTCCCGTTCCGCACAAAGTCCAACTTAAGATCGTAAAGCGCAGGATTGCCCATGGTGTAAGGCCACCAGAGATCGGGATTCGTCACGACCAATTCCGGAAATTGTTCCGGCGCAAATTTCACTTCACTTCCTTCGCCGGGCGAAACTGTGACGGTTTGCTCAAAATGGATCGGCGATTTGCCTGGCCGCGAAATCGTTCCTTTCAGCGTGCCGCTGACCGCTTGCGTCGAGAGATTGCGCAAGCTGGCAAAGACCGTGAGCTTGGCGATGGAATTGGAGTTGAGCAGTTCTGAATTCACGAGCGCATGGTTGACCGAAACAGCACCGGTCACGCGCAGATAAACTGGTTTCCAAACGCCAGCATTGCGGTCCGGAACAAAGGAGACGCCGGCCCCGGTATTGACTCTTTTCCGGCCCTTGTAGCCGAGGTATTTCCAATTGATCCAGTCGAACCAACTGTCGGCCAGCTCCACGCCGTCCACGTCCTGAATCAGCCGTTCCGGTGTCACCTTGACGGCGAGCACGTTTCGCGAGCCGTGCTTGATCCACTGGGTCACATTCAATTCGTGAGCGGCATACATACCGACGATTTGTTTGTTGTCGGCGATCTTCACGCCGTTGAGCCAGATTTCCGCGCGATAGTTGATGCCCGGAAATTCGAGGGTATAGGATTCGTCGGCGGGCGCTTTGAAGATCGTGCGATACCACCAGTCCTGCAAGTATAAATCCTGAGGAACATTCAGCAAATTTGTTCCAACATACAGGTTGGAATAGACGCCATCCTCCTCAAGTATTTCAAGAACCGTCGCCGGCATCCGGTGAATCGGATGCCATCGCGAATCGCGATAGCCGGCAACAGAAATCGCCGCGCCGTCCGACGATGCTTCCGTCGTAGATGCGAGTTTCCAGTTCGCGGCGAGTTCGATTCGAGCGGGATTTTCAGCAGCCGCAAACGACGGCGTGGTGCCAATATCGAGCAACAGCGACACCATTGAAATGACACCGAACATGATTCCAGATTTGTTCGGCGATTTTTTCATTTTTTATTTTGGCATTCGGATTAAATCCCGTTCTTGAAAAACAATGCGGCCCCGGAGCCGGGTTCCATTTCAATCTGCACTTCGCCATCCTTGCTGGCGAGATTTATTTCCTGCGATGGATGCCACGTTTTCCCAGTTTTGATTTCCGTTCCCGCGAGCGTCACCTCCGAAGTGGCGGTCAATCCCGGAGCCTGCAATCGCCACAACTTCGCGTTGTGCGCGGAGGCAATGGAAATCTGCAATTTCTGGTTGGCATCCTTGTTGATTAAAACCACGCGGGTGCTCCCGTCCGGCATATCTGCGGCCCAAGCCGCAGCGTTGGCTGGAGGTTGATCGAAAACTGCCGGGCGCATCCGGCCGCCGGCCAGGACTCCCGCCAGTTTCATTCCGTAAAAAACTGGCCGCGCTTTGAACCCTTTTTCGCGGCTGCCGGCAATGGGCGTGTAGAAGCTGCCCTCGGCGGCAATGGCCGGGCCGTCCGGCGTGAGATTTTCTCCCGGCAGATGTCCGCCGAGTGACAGCCGGATGACACTGGCACCGCCGCCATGAAGATTCACTCCGGCACAACCAAAGCTCGCCAGCTTGAGCAGGTAATCCGCCGCCCACAGCGCCGAGCAAAAGGCATTGCTCACACCCGGTTTGCCGCCACGATAACATGAGTTGCCCTCGGTCATTCTATAAACCAGATCGTGTTCCGTGGCAGTGTTGACAATGCGCGGCACGGACCGGTCCAAATTGCGGTCTGGCGCGAGCAATCGCCGGGCAGTGACGCCCGGATTATCCGGCGGTCCCATGACATAATAATGTCCGGTCAAGGCCACAATTCGTCCGGGCAACTGCTGCGTCGCTTGTTGTGCGAATTGGGTGATCCATTGCGTGTTATTGCCAATGTCCGGTCCGCCAAACTTGGCGTCTGGCACGCGCTGGATGACCGCCTTGGCGAATGTCAGCCATTGCGCAAGATATTTGTCGAAGTTCCAGTCCTGGCCGCGCAACCGGTTGTCGGCATCGCGGTAAAATTCCGGTTCATTGCCGATTTGAAAAAAGAGCAGCCGCTTGCCAAGCTTCTTGGCGACATAGGCCGCCTCCTCGGCATCGCGTTCGGGCGTGCCCGTGCCGAGATTCAAGCCGTAAATCGCTGTCCAGCCCGTCGCCTTCAAAAAATCCGCCAGGCGATCCACCGCCGCAGGTTCAATCGCCGTGAAGGAATGCGGCATCCAGTTGTTTTCGATTCGAGCGGACGCAGGCAATTCCGGCGGCTGGTCTGCGGCTGAAGTTTTCCACCAGCAAAACTCGCTGGAGTTGCCGCCGAGGCGCAAAATGCCTTTGGGCGTGAGCGCCTTGAAAAGCGCAACCAGTTCGTGGTTGTCCGCCGCGAAAAAAGCCTGATCCGCCAATTGAACGGTCTCACAACTGAAACCGAGATAATCGAGCGGCAAAGCGTTGGCCGCCGCAGTTCCGAGCGTCAGCCGAAAGTTCGTCACATTTTCCTGCGCCCGGGCCGGGATTGCCAGCGCGCCGGTAGCCAGCGCAGTGAGCGTGAGGAATCGCCGCCGATCCATTAGTCGAACCGCACCACTGCATTCATCAATTGGCTTGTGCTGCTTCCGAATAGCCGGCTTGTTTGGCATGGGTCGGTAATTTTAATGATCAAACTTCCACCAGTCGAAGTTAAACGATGGCAAACTGTCGCCCGTAAATTTGAAAATCAAGTCGTGAACACCGTTCACACCGCTCACCGAACAGGTTTGGGTCTGCCATTTGTCCAGGGAACCGGTGGACTTGACCTTGAGAGTTCCGATGACCGGGCCGGTTTCGCTGTCAAGGCGCACTTCGATTGAGCCTCCATCCACCGCACTTGCCACACTGGCGGTGAATTTAGCCGCGCCTGTGTCGGTAAAATCCACATTGCAAACCTTGATATAAGAGCCATCGTGAATGTCGGTCACATAGACGCCCACATCGGCGCTCTTCGCGGTTTTGACTCCCGATTCCCACGCGATGGTTTCGGCCTCGACGCGCTGAAACGGATTGAGCGTGGCGACGGGAGCCACGCCTTCCTTCGTCATGGTCATCTGGACGATCGAGCCGTCGGGATTAAACTTCATCTCGTCCACGCAAACCGAACGATGAAAACCCCCGCCGCCTGGCAGTGCGCCATTGTGGTAGAATAGATAGGTTTTTCCCTTGAAATCCACTACGCCTGGATGGTCGGTGAAGCTGCTTCCCTGGGTAGGCAGCACAACCCCGCCATATTTCCACGGGCCTGCCGGGCTGGGGCCGGTGGAATAGCCGATATGTTCAGAAATGGGACCGGCGGCAAAGATGAGGTAATAAAGCGAGTTGTGCTTGTAGAGCCACGGGCCTTCTTCGTAGGTGGTGAGGCGTTTCGGATCATCCTTGCTGCGTTTACCAAAAGCCTCAACGGTCATGTCTTGCACGACAAGGCCATGGTCACCGATGCTGGTGTCGTAGGAGATCATGTCTTTGTTCAGCTTCACATACCAGCATCGGGGATTGCCCCAGCAAAGATAAGCCTGGCCGTCGTCGTCAATGAACACGGTTGGATCAATGCTGTCATACCTGCCGCCGATCAGCGGTTTCCCGATGGGATCGGTAAATGGACCAAAAGGATTGTCCGCCACCAGCACCCCGATTCCGCGTCCCTGCAACGGGCAATACATATACCATTTCCCGTCCCGTTCAATGGTCTGGAGCGCCCAGGCACCGTTTTCAAAACCGCCTCCCCAACCGGAAGCAGCCCATTTGAAATCGTATAGGGATGCCACCGCCCCATGATCCGTCCAGTTGACCATGTCCGTCGAGGTGAAGCATCGCCAGTCCTTCATGGTGAAGAAATTCTTCACCAAGACATCTTCGTCGTGATCAACATACAGGTAGCAGACACCGTCATGCACCACGGGCGCAGGATCGGCGGTGTAGATGGTTTGAATGATCGGGTTCAACGCGTAACAATGAACAGACGCGACGGCCAAGGTCGCGGAGGTTAATAAGGTCAATAGCTTGCGTTTCATTTGAATTTAGCTTCCACTTCACTGTTTTGATAAACAGGGCCAATCAACGGGTCTTCACAACAACGGTTGCGGCTTTCAGGCCGTCGGCTTCGGCTTTGAGCCTGATTTTGCCAGAAGCGCCTTTGGGCCGGAGAATGGCCAGGCAACGGCCTTCATAAGTCTTGTGAAACGGCAGATGGAAGCTGGAGGCATCGTTCGGCGCGGGACTGCCGGTGGCGGCAAGTTCCCCTGCTCCGCTGACTGTGAAACGAACGGAAATTGCGGCATCAGGAACAACCGTGCCGTGCCGGTCAACGATCTCAACCGTGACGTAAGATAAATCATTGCGATCGGCACGAATCGTCGAGCGATCGGCGGTGAGCCGGATTTTGGCGGGTTCGCCCGCGGTGCGAAGGCTCGCGCTGGCCACGGTCTTGCCATCGGTCAGGCCGACCGCGCGAAGTTCACCGGGTTGATAGGTCACTTTGAAACGCGCGATCATTTTGTTGTTCACGGGTTGGGTGGCGATTTCCTTTCCATCAAGTTCCAAGCGAACGGACTGGCAACTGGAATAGACCGTCACGTCCAGCGGTTTGCCATCGGAACCGGGCCAGGTCCAGCTTTGGCGTTCATCCGGCCAGCCCCAGCCGCTGACTCGCTCGCTGCGCCCGGCTGGAATTGGCGCGTGAACGGCGAGGGCAATTTTGCTGTCGCCCCAGACGACGGCGCGATAATAGTGCTGCGGTTTTTCAAAACCACAGATGTCAATGTCGCCGCACCATGCGTCAAACCACGGGTAGCGATTGGCGCTGTTCCCGATGGCGTTGCCAATGCCGGTTTCGCCCAGGTAATCCCAGGAAGTCCAGACGAAGTCGCCGATGACCCACGGATGTTCCATGACGGCCTGCCAGTTTTCAAAAACTTCCCTCGGATAAGATTCGGTGCCGACCATGATCCGCGAAGGGAACTTTTCGTGGTCGGGAACATATTGCCGCCACTGATAATTGTAGCCGCCGACATCGAGGAACGAAAAGGCCGTCGCCGTCGCCGACCACGGGCGGCCATCCCAAAGCGCGCAAATCGCTTCGGTCACCGGGCGCGTGGAGTCCAGACGGTGAACTTCGTCGCATAATTGTTTTTCAATGACATAACCGCGTTCGCTGGCGCGCTGGGGGACTTCGTTGCCGATGCTCCACAAAATGACGCTCGGATGATTGCGGTCGCGCAGAATCATTGAATCCAAATCGCGCTGCCACCAGGCGTCGAAGTATTTGCCGTAGTCATCAGCATTTTTGCCTTGTTCCCAGCAATCAAAAGCCTCGTCCAGAACAAGGACGCCGTAGCGGTCGCAGGCGTCGAGGAAGGCCGGCGACGGCGGATTGTGGCTGGTGCGGATGGCGTTGAAGCCGTAAGCCTTCATCAATTGGACGCGGCGTTCCTCGGCGCGGTCAATCGCTGCGGAACCGAGGGGCCGTCGTCCTGGTGCATGCAGCCGCCTTTGAGCTTCACCACCTCGCCATTCAGCTCAAAACCATTTGTCACGCTGAAGCTGATTGTGCGGATGCCAAAGGTGGTTGCCGAATGGTCGAGGATTTTCCCGCCCTCAACCAGCTCGACTTCGGCGCGATAGAGGGCGGGATTATCGAGAGACCAAAGAACCGGTTTGCCCACGGAAAAATCCTGCGTGAATTCCTGTTGCTTGCCGGCGGGAACCTGGACTTCAGATTCTCCCACGCAAATGGCTTTTCCGTTGGGAGCGATCAGGCGGATGCGCAATCGGATGGAACCGTCCGCGCCGCGGTCGTTCTCAATGGTGGTTGAAACGCCGACCGTGGCGGTGGATTTGGAAATGTTGGTCGTGAGCACATGCACGCCCCAGGCGGGAATGTGGACGGGATCGGTGACGGCCAGCCAGACATGCCGGTAAATGCCGGAGCCGCTATACCACCGGCTGTTTTTTCCGGTATTCTTGACCTGAACGGCGAGAACATTTTCCTGGCCGGCGGGTTTGAGATAAGGCGTAAGATCATAGACGAACGGCGTGTAGCCATAAGGATGATTGCCCAGGTGCTGGCCGTTGAGCCAGACGTCGGAGTTCATATAAACGCCGTCGAAACAGATGCTGACATATTTCCCGGAATCCGAAGCCGGCAACGTGAAATGCTTGCGATACCAGCCGGTTCCACCGACGACAAAACCGGTGCTGGCACCGCTGGCGCTTTGCGCGGGGTCAAACGGACTCGGCGGCACACCGTTGGTGGACGGCAAATCCTCGATGCTCCAGTCGTGCGGCAAATCGAGCAGCCGCCACGCGGTGTCATCGAACGCGGGAGCTTCCGCGCCCGCCGCGTCCGCGCGAAGAAAGCGCCAGTCGGAATCGAAGGAAAGATTGCGATTGTCTGGGCCAGCGATCACTCCAGAAACACCCTCGCAAGCGGCGGCCAAAAAAAGTGAAACGATCAGAGTGATGTGAATTTTCATGGAAAACTTTTGGATGGCAATTCGGGTGAGTGACACCGGATTGACGGCGCTTTGGTTTTCATGATCAAGTGCGACGGCGTCGAATGGAACCACGATGACCTTGCTGCCGTGATCGTCGTTGCGTGATCCTGCCATCGAAATCTAAATTTCACTTTCATAACGTCATCTTGGCAACCCAATGTCTTTCTGAAAAAAGGGCCCTTACTTGGCTTTTATCGTCACTGCCTTGCCGTCGTAGTGAATCACGGCATCGGGTTTTTCGGTGATGGCAACTCCGGCACCATGATCTTTCGTGACCCAAATGATGTTGAACGTGCGATCCTTCAACATTCCTGGAAATTCACCCGTGCGTTTTCCAATTTCCAAAGTCTGTTTGGCCTCGTTCCAGGAAATCGGGATCGTGGCATATTCTCCCTTTTCGTAATTGTAAGTGTCGCCCTGGTCTTCGTAGAGCGTGAATTTTCCGTCCGCACCGCGATAAATGCGAAGCTCGATGGGATCGGCGGGTTTCTCGCTGGAATACTGAAGGAACGGTCCCATGGGAATGATCGCTCCGGGCCGCACGAAGAGCGGCACAGTTTCAATCGGAGCCGCAGCCTCGACGCTTTGGCCGGAGGGAGAAGTTTCGCCGGTCCAGAAGTTATACCAAGGGGCGCCAGCGGCCGGCAAATATACTGACTGATTTGTAGCTCCGGCGGTGGTGACAGGGGTTATCATGATCGCCGGACCGAAAAGATATTGGTTGCCGATGTCCAGCGCTTTCGGATCCGTTGGAAAGTCCATGACCAGCGGGCGCATGAAGGTTGCGCCTTCGGAAGTGACCTGCCACGCCGTCGAGTAAAGGTAAGGCAGAAGACGATAGCGCAAGTCCAGATAGGTTCGCAAAACCTGCTGGGTGTTTTCCGGGAAACGCCAGAATTCCTTGCCCGGATTCAGGCCGTATGAGCCATGCACTCGGAACATGGGGCAGAAGGCGCTGAACTGGAACCAGCGCGAGAAAAGCTCGTCATATCGCGGATTGGTGGGATCTCCGTTGCCTGCGGAACGGTTGCCGAAGAACCCGCCCGTGTCGGTGTTCCAATACGGAATGCCGGAAAGGGAAAAGTTCAGTCCCGCCGGGATTTCATTGCGGAGAACCTGCCAGGTTCCCTGAATGTCACCAGACCAGGTGATGGCGCTGTTGCGTTGCTGGCCGGCGTAGGCCGAGCGTGTGAGGATGACAACGCGCTTTTGATCGGTGGCGGCGCGCTGCCCCTGATAAATGCCCATCGAATGCATCAAGGGATAGGCATTGTAAACAGTGTAACCTGGTCCGTCGGGGGTTTGATAAGTGCGGAAGCCCATGCCGCCGATTTCCGGCTCGGGCGCATCCAGCCACCAGCCATCCACGCCCTTGTCGAAGAGCTGGTCGCGCATCTGTCTCCAGTAGATCGTCCGACCTGCGACGCTGAAGGGATCATACCATTGCCCATGGCCTGGCGGAAAGGCATACGACGTGATTTCGGGGAACATACCGCCGCCAGCATTAAGTTCCTCGCTGTTCTTGCTGCCGAGATCAAATTTCGCCCAGACGGAAATCAGGACATGGAAATGCTCATCGTGCAATTGCTTGAACATGGCCACCGGATCCGGATAGCGCGCCGGGTCAAACTGGTGTGATCCCCAAGTGTTGGTGCCGGGCGGCCAGTATTGCCAGTCCTGAATAATCCCGTCCACGGGGACTTTGAGATCGCGCATCTTCGAGGCCACGCCAAGCAATTCCTCCTGGGACGCGTAACGCTCCTTGCACTGCCAGAAGCCCAGCTCCCACTCCGGCATCAATGGCGCTTCGCCGGTCAGGTGCCGGTAAGCCGCCAAGGAGGTGGCGATGGTTCCGTCGCCATAGCAGAAGTAATAGTCAATCGCCTTGCCGTATTCCGAATACCAGCGCAGAACTCTCTGACCGTTGTTTGAATCGTCTGCGGCGCTTGATGAAATAGTTGTCACGGCGGGATTGTCCCAGAGCAGTATGTAACCCTTGCTCGAGGTCATCACCGGAATGCCAACGTCCGTGTTGGCTTGGGCGAGCCTGACCCTGAAACTGCCGTCGGAGACGTAGTTCCACGCACCCTGTTGATGCTGTCCCAAGCCGTAAATTCCTTCATCCGACGCCAGCATAAAAGACTGGGCGCACGAGGTCACAGCGGCACCAGCCACTCGATCCGGCTCGATCTGGCGGCCTTGGGCCGCTTCTTGAAGCAAGACATGGCCGGCAGGGTCTAGAAAACTCACCGCGCCGGTTTGCTTGTCTATTTTCACCTTGATGTCCGAGGTCGCCAAGGTAAATGCCTGGGCGTCTTCCTGCCGCTGCAAGCGCGCCTTTGCCGGGCTGGCGACGACGGAGAGGCTCTTGAGCGCCGGCAGTTCATTGGTTGCCGCATAAGTGACCCGGACGATTTCCGGCGACCAGAACTGAATGCGGAGCGTGCCGCCATCAACGGTATATTGCGCCCCGTCGGGCAATTCTTTTGACGCGGTCACCGCAGCCCACGCGGAGGACAGGGACACGGCCAAAATGCCAATGATCAAGGTGTAGGACAGACGTATTTTCATAATGGATTGTTTCATGTTTCAGTTTGCTCAACTACTCGTGAACACCTCGCCACCCACCCGGTGTCAGACGGCATCCGGTTCTTGAGAAAAAATTTTGTTGTTCGGTCAAATGGTGCTTTCAAAAGTATATGTTGCGGCTCCTGTAGATGTCGAGCGTTAATTTGGCGTCGTTGGCGGCGCAGTTAAAGTTTAGGTTGAACGGGAGCCGGCGACTGCGCCGAGGCGGCCACCGCGGTTATAAATATAATATTGGCCACATTTTTTACAGGATCGGTTTAGCATACTGTCTTTCCGGTCGTGTATGGCTAGATTGCAGTTGACGCAGTTTCAGAAATCTTGCTCCTTCTTAAAGCCAGTTCGTCCGCCATCAGGATGGTCACTTTTTTGTTCAGTTGATAACAGGCCAGAAGCACCGTGCAGATGCCAAACAGAATTCCGACCACGATGCCGCTGCACAGGCGATAGCCTTGCACGGCTTGCGCGGCATCCGGCAGCTTCGTGTCGTAATTGAAAAAGCCGGCCATGATCCACAGGAACCCGGCGGAACCCAGTGCCAGTCCTGACTTCAACGCGAAGCCGATGGTCGCGAATACCATCCCGGTGAACCGGCGTCCGGTTTTCCATTCGGAATAATCCGCCACGTCAGCGAAAATCGCCCACGTCAGCGGAATCGTCGGCGCATAGACAATCGAAACAAACGCCGTGATGCCGAACATTCCCCAAACATTGGTTGGACTTAAAAGGTAAAAAGCAAGCGAACCAATCGTGGCAAGCGCAAAGCCGACGGTGGCGACGGCTTTCTTGCCGAAATTTCTGGCCAGTGCGGGGGAAAGCATGATTACGATCATGATCAGGGCGGTGCCGAGCATATTGACAATGCTGTTGAAAACGTCAGCGACATTCGTTGCGCTGGCATCACCGTGGACGATGTAGCCGAGCCATTCCAGCAGGCTGTTTCCCTTCGCTCCGACCGGCATAACGAGACCGAATTTCTTTACCGCCTCGAACATCGCCGACTTGTCCGCGTAGTGATGGTAATAATTGTAAAGCGCACCGCCGCGAAATGCCAAAATGCCGAAATGCACCATCGTCCAGCACCACATCACTTTCCAGGGATTGTTTTTAACCAAGTCTCTGAAGTCTTGCTGAATTGAGTGTGACAACGATCCCCAGATGCAGCGGAGGATCACGAGCAGAGACACAATGCGAAGAATCCAGACGGCGATGGAATCAACTGATAGTTCAATTGAAAATCCTATTCCCCAATAATGCCGTGGAAGCCAGAACAGCAGTCCAGCGATGAAAAACATTCCGACTGCGGCAAGCCGCCAATTAAATTTTGACTTTGCTTCAGCGGGATCATTGCTTCCGGCAGGCAATTCCGTCGTCATCGGTTTGATGCGCTCCTTCGTCGAGACGAACGTGATCATGAACAGCACCAGGCACAGCACTGCCCAAATGACCATCGTCATTTGCCAGCCGTATTGCTTGTCCACCACCGTAACCGGGCTGGTTCCAGCGTGTTTGGCGGCGAATTTCGCCACCAGCGGCAGCGTGAAACCGCCGACGATAAATTGCGCGGCGTTCACCGCCACAAAACGGAACGAGTTCAAGCTGGCGCGCTCGTTGATGTCGCCGGTCATCACGCCGCCGAGCGCGGCGTAAGGCATGTTGTTCATCGAGTAGATGGACATCAGCATCATGTTGGTGATGCAGGCGTAGGCGATCATCGCAGCCATGCTCCAACCGTTGGGCGTGGTGTAGGCCAGGATCATCACGATGAACCACGGCACGGCGGTGAACAGAATCCACGGACGGAATTTACCCCAGCGCGTATCCGTGCGGTCGGCGAGAATGCCGACGATGGGATCGGCCACGGCGTCCCACAAGCGCGGCCACAGCAAAATCATCGCCGCCGCGCTCGCCGTCAGGCCGAACACATCTGTATAAAAATTCAACTGGAACAGCACCATTGTCATGAAGACGAAGTTCGCGGCGGAATCGGCGCAGCTGTAACCGGCCTTTTCGAAGAACGAGAGTTTTTGTTGGAAGTGTTGTTTGGCCATGATGTTTTATGGGTTGAATTTATTTCGCTACCGTCGGAATCGCCTTCTGCAAATCAGCATCGCGCGAGGAATTGCCGGCTATGATTTCAAACTCGCCCGGCTCGACGGTGTGTTTCATGTGAATGAAGTTAGAATGCAAAAGGCTCTGATGCGATGTCAAGCGCAACCGATGCAGGGTAGTGGGTCATTTGAAATTCGATTTTCATTTGGTCGGGTTTGTGCCAATCATCGGGCATGGCAAAAACCAAGAGCGAACCAATATGACCGACAGGATTGAAACCGCTGGCCAGCCTGCTTTGAAAGACGTTTTCAAAGGTGTTTTTTACATTGGTGCCGCCTTGAATCTGGACCAGATTTCCGGCAAGGATCCCGAAGCCATGGCGTTGGTGGCGGAACATTTCAACAGCATCACACCCGAAAATATTTTGAAGTGGGAGGAAGTTCATCCCAAACCGGGCATTTACAATTTTGAAGCGGCGGACCGCTATGTCGCCTTCGGTGAAAAACACAAAATGCATATCATCGGCCACAATCTGGTCTGGTATCATCAGACGCCGGATTGGGTGTTTCGGGATGCTTCCGGGAAACCGGCGAGCCGCGAAGTTTTGCTGGAACGGATGAAGGAACACATCTTCACCGTCATGGGCCGTTACCGTGGCCGAATCCACGGCTGGGACGTCGTCAACGAAGCCATTGCTGCGGATGGTTCCTGGCGGAAATCACGCTGGTATGAAATTCTCGGCGAAGAGCACGTGGCCAAGGCTTTTGAATTTGCCCGCGCGGCGGATCCACAGGCCGAGCTTTATTACAACGATTTCGATTTGGAAAATCGCCCCAAATGCGACGGCGTCATCCGGCTGGTGAAAGGTCTGCTGGCGAAAGGAATCAAGGTGGACGGCATCGGCATCCAAGGCCATTGGTTCGTGGAGCATCCGCGGATGGAGGAGATTGAAAACCACTTCATGGCCCTGGCTGAATTAGGTCCGAAACTGTTGATCACCGAGTTGGATCTTGGCGTGCTTCCGTATTACCCGCTCGAGTCAAAAATCGTGGACATCTCGTCTTTTGACCCGGCAACCCAGAAGAAATACAATCCCTATCCGAACGGCCTGCCGGACTCGGCGCAGAAGGAGTTGGCCAAGCGTTATGCCGACTTATTTTCACTTTTCCAGAAGCACCGGGACAAGTTCGGCCGCATCACGTTTTGGGCCGTGCATGACGGCCAATCCTGGCGCAACTACTGGCCCATCACCGGTCGGACGGAATATCCTATGCTCTTTGACCGTCACTGCCAGCCAAAGCCCGCCTTGGATGCCGTCATAAAAGTCGGGCAGGAAAAAAACTGAAGACGGGCGGAAATTCTACTTCTCCATCCACAACGCCGACGTGATGATCCTCGGATAATATCTGCTTCCCTGCGCCTTGCCGCTGACGATCTGGTCGCAGCAAGCCCAGTAACTGCTGCCATCGGTCTGCCATTTGACATGGGCCGCATCGGCGGCGGTGAAGATTTGTTTCACCTTTGCGTTCTGATCCAGCCCAAACACGCGCCGCGCCACATACTGGACAATGCAAATCTTGCTCATCCACGAATTGTTCGAAGTGGAAGAGAGTTTGATGCCGCCGTCGGGAAACAAGTTCCGCCGCTGCGAATCCAGCAGCAATGCCTGCGTGTGTTTCTTTAGCAAATCATGCAAAGCCGAGTGCTCGCTCAAGTTCCACATAAGCGGATAAAGCAAACCTTCACACGCCGGCAGAATTCGCGAATGGTAGCCGGGATTGTCCTCTTCAAAGACGGCAGGGAAAACGCCTTCGTCATTCGCGCGCTGTTGCAAATCCTGCTCAATCAACTTCATTTCATCCCGGGCCGTTTTCGCACCGGGAACCTGAAGCTTCTCCAGCAGCACCGCCAGGCCGAGATAACTGGCCCAACATTTGACCGCCATGTAAACGTTGTTCCGTGTCTGGGCCAGGGACTTGTCCAGCGAATCGTAAGTGGTGATCTCGGCGCCTCTTTCGCAAAGGGATGAGTCGTAGTGGACGTATCCGGTTTCGCCACCACGGTTGACGAGGCTGCTCACGCAGGCCGCCAACACGTGCTGGTTCAACCGCGCCCAAGCCAGGTCGCCGGTCTTCAGCACGTAAGTTGCCGCCAGCAGGCTCCAGTTGCAGAGCTGCTCGGCCGTCATGTAGCTGAAACAACCGGTGAGGTTTTTTAACTCGTAGCTGCTCGTGCCCGGAGGCGAGAAGTTATTGTGCACGCCCATGTCGTGCGCAAAGCTGATTCCTCCCGGCGCGCGGCGCGAATCATCTTTGTGATCTCGCTTCACCTCATCAATGTAGCTGTAATGACGGACGAAATTGTCCAGCAGGTTCTTAACCACCCACGGGTTCTGCTTCAATTCCCAGAACACGTGATCAATGCTCAAATCGAGCGTGTTCATCATGCAGTATTCGCCTTCATTAACGATGAAGAACGGCTCCCCGCCGACTTCGAGCAACTGTGTGCTGCCGTAATAGCTGCGGGTGGACTGGGCGATGAGAAATTGCTGGTCGGCGGACAGTCCGGCGGCGAGCAACTCCCCGTCACGCGCCTCGGCGGCGGCGCGCAGATCATCGGCACGCTCAAGCGCTTTGGACAATACCTCGCCCAAGCTGCCAAAGTGATGCACGTAAAGATATTTTCCTTCCAGCCCTGTCGTGACGATGTGATCCAGAAAGGAACCGATGGCGATAACCATCTCGTATGCCTTGCCCGCCGGGACTTCAAAACCTATGCCGGCGGCACTGCCCAACATATGAACCGGATTAACATCGCGCAATCCGCCATCCACCGTCCACTGCTGGAAAAGAAAGGGGGGCTGGCCGGGAACGGCGCCGGTGCCGCATTCGCGCAATTCCGCCGCCACACCGAAATCGCGCCGGAAGGCGAACGCACACTGGACTCGCTTGCTTGATCCAAGGTCCAGCGGTCGCACGCCCGGCTCATGAAAATGGAGCGCAAAGAAACCGGTCTTCGTGCCCGTGCCTTTGCGGTTGTCCAACGTCAGCCGCGCCGTGATCGCGGGCAGCAACGCGTCGCGCAGGTCGTGCGGGGTGGCGGCTTTGGGATCGGGAATGGCGCCGAAAGGAGTGAAGATGGAAAAATCCAAATCGTCCGCCTGCCACCGGTCGGTGCCCCAGCCATAGAATCGCTTGATTTGTTCGGCGCGAAACGGCTGCACCTTCTCCACGGCGGTTTGCTGTTCCGGTCCGGCCTCAACCAGAAACGCGGCGGTCGCGTCACGGGCATTTCCCTGGAAAAACGGCAGGCATCGCGGCGATGAATCACTTTTGCGATCACCGTCTTTGACGCCGATGTAAATATCCTGATTTCCCGGCTGGCCGATCTGCAAGCCCACGCCCCCGCGCGTGCCGAAGTTTCCGCAGGTGAAACTCATAAACGCGCCCATCGGAGAATGTTGGGCGTTAAAGCTGATATTGCCTGCAAAAGGCTGTAATTTTTGACCGGTCATCGTTGAGATATTCTATAAAAAATGTCTGGTGAAATATTGTTCACTCCGTTTATGGGTGCCCTTTGTAGGGAAAGCTGGGGGCAAGGACAAGGCGAAAATGACGAAATCGCCTGCCTTGGCGGCGGCGCAAGCCGCGCGCAGGTTCTGCGTCAAGAAAAGCGGTTGAAATTACCAGACGGCCAAGCGGCCCGGGGCATTACGAGAAATGCTTTTCCTGCAATCGTTTGGTAACGTCCGCCAAGGTTCCCTTGAAAGGTCCGGGGGTTTCCATTTTGATCGAAACCAGCGCGGCGGCAAATTTCAGGGAGCTTCTGACATCATGGTCCAGCCGCCAAGACAGGTAGGCGGCAAATGTGGTATCTCCGCGGCCGGTCCGACCAGTGACATTGCTGTTGGAAAACTTCTCGTAATAGGTCACGCCTTTCACCCGCGCCAGGACACCTTGCGAATGCGTGATGAGCGTTTCCGGACAACCCCACGATTCAACAATGATGGCAGCCTTTTCCAGATCGTCGGTGCCGGTCAGAATTTTGGCTTCGACGATGTCCAGTTTGAGTTTGTCCATCATCGCGGCGATTTCTTTCTTACTGGCGATGTCGCTGAACTCGATGTCGTGCGTCACCGGCGTGACGTGGCGGACGAAATTCTGCATATCGGCGGACAAGCTGTATCCCCGCGCCTTCAAGCCCTGCATGAGCGGCATGTCAAATTCAGTGTCCGAAATCCCGGCCAGATGGACGCAGGTGGAATTCAATTTCGGAACGTCGTTGATGGAAATCAGGCCGGCAGATTTGACGAGCGTCAGTTTGCGTTCATCCACATTCGCGGATTCGTGCAGCACGCGGGAATAAGTCGTCTCGGCGCTGGGGATCAGATAAGTTTCCACGCCCACATCCTTCATCGGCTGTAGAATAGGCTCGTCCTTTGGCGCCATCTTCACGACGGCGGCGACTTTTTTGCCGACGCGCGCGGCCACCATCGCGCCGCACAGGACCGCGCTGCCGGGAGCGATGTGCGGTTTGCCGCCGAACGGAATGATTTCGTCGTAGCACATATGGCCGACAAATGTGATGTCAAAATGTTTTGTCATATTGAAATAATTTAGCTGTAGTGACCTGTCAGTTGCATTCTCCTAACCTTGCAACAGGCTGGGGAAAAACGGCATCAGGTCTTTCGGTTCGACAGTTTTGGATTTGGCTTTGACCTGAACGGTCTTGACGTGATTCATCACCAGATGCGTCCAGACCGCGCCGGGCCGCGGGTAGGCAGCGACGATGTAATGCGGACAGGGCTTGGATTCGCCGGCCTCCTTTTCCAGTTCAGCACGGAGATTATCGGCGGTGATCATCGAATTACCGTAATCAAAAATCACCCGGTCCATGTGTTTGTAAACTTCCTTGCTCTCTTTGGACATCCCGTAGTAATCGAGCAATTGGGCGAAAACGTAATTGGAGGTCGTATAGACATCTTTGCCCTGGTCGGATTCCACCGGTTTGCCATTCTCGGTCTTGCACATGGCCCAGCCCATGAACGAACGGTTGTTCCGATAAATCGTCTTGAGAATTTTCTTCGCGCGGTCTGCGGGAATAAACGGCTCTTCGCCGATGGAAATAAGATACCACAACGCGTCGAGCTGGTTCGTCCAGACATCGGTGTTCTTGTTTCCGGTCTTGGTATCCAGACAGGTGATGTAGTATTCCAGCTTCTCGCCCTTTTTGTTCTTCCCTTCGCGCCACAAGGTTTCAAGGCTGTTCCAGCCCTTGTCGAATGCCTGCTGGATGCGCGCCTCACCTTCCCGGTCGCCGAGCATTTGCGCCATCTTGATCATCGCCTGGCAACCGCCGAGGAATTGCGTGGCGTCGTAGGCGTCGGCACCGAACAGCACGAGGTTGTCGAAGGTGTTTTTAACTTCATCGGGATAGCCTTCCGGAATGCCGTCTTCGTCAAAGTCCAATTGGAGCAACGCATCCAGACCAAATTTGAGCGTGTCCCAGTTCTGCTTCAGGAAATCCATGTCGCCGGTGAACTTCACGTTGCGCAGCACGCGCATCATCAGTTTCGGGAACAGGTCCACCCAATAATTGTTGTTATACCAGGCGTAATCGCTGACGTTGCGAAGCGGATGGCCCTTGGGCATCGCGCCGAGATCGTGGGCCACGCTGCCCTTGGTCTTGAATGCGTCGCGGATTTGCGTCATTGAGACGCCTTCGTATGCCTCGGGATGGTTCTCGAAATGTTTCCGGGCTTCGACGTTCGATGCGTGATCATGATAAAACCGAGGCGTGGGATCCTCGGCCTGAATGGAATCAATGAAGCCCTGGCACAAATCCTTTTCCACGCGCGGGAACAGCATCAACAGCACCATCGAATACCAGTCCACGTCCGACGGATCAATGTAGGCATAATCGAAACATTCGAGGAACCGGGCGCGTTCGCCCTTCTCGTCCTCGACCCAGACAATGGCGTTCGACAGCGGGAAATGCAGTTCATTGAGAATCAACCTCGTGAGGCGCAGCGCTCCGGCGCGATCGCCTCTATAGGATGGAGTGGACTGGATCGAATCAAAAATGCGCTTTTGAATCGCCACCGTCTTGTCCCACCACTGCGGATAATTGGACAAGGCGAGCTTGGCCAAATCCGCCGCGCGCGTTTCCGGGGTCGCGAAATTCCTGACGTATTTGCGCTCAAAGGTTGTGCCGTCAATATAGACCTGCTCCGGAAAATCCAGCGCCACAGACACCGCGACCTTCTGCGTCGCCTTCGGCTTGATCGTGAATGTGATGCTGATGGCCGAGCCATAATCACTGCGCAACGCCGGCTGGCGTTTCTCGTAGAAACTGCCGTCGTCATTGAGCAGCAGATCCTGCTTCAGCCGGTTCAGGCAGAAGTAAGGTTGCAGGTCAACCACCACTCCATCCGCCTCGGCGACCGCGAGCACCATGCGGTTGGCGCTCTCCGTGCTGCCCATGACGATGCCGCGAACGCCGTCGGACTCGAAGATTTCATGCTTTTGACCGTGAACCGGAACGGACGCGATGTAAACACTGTCCTGATCCGTCGGCTTGAGTTCCTTTTCCTGAAGATTCACCAGTGACGGGCGCGGAACGACGAGGGTCACCGTCTGGGCCGCCTTGGAATTGTTTTGCACTTCGTATTCTTCAACGCTGATCGGCATCAGCGTCTCCTCGTTGCCCGCAAGCAGTGGTGAGATCAGCCGGCGGACGACTTTGACTTTGCCGATCGTGTAGGCGAACTCCGCCGAGGGCGTGGCGATGGTGAGCGAAACATTTTTTTCCGGAACCGGCGGATGGTAGTAGTTCTTGATTGCCGGAACGTCATCGCCAGAATCGGATTCCACCAATGTTTTCTGCGTCAACATCGCGTATTGGTCGCCCACCCGGATGAACGGCGCGGAGCCAAACTGCACCGCTTTCTGGTTCAGCATGATGAGCCGGCCAGCGTCGTTCAACCGGTTGTAAAGGCCGTAAGGCGAAATACCGATGGAACAGGTCGGCGCGCACTGCAGCGCCACGGTCTGTGGAAATTGCAGGGTCTTGGACATTCCCTGGAAATGCACGGCCATCTTGTTCTTCTCGTAGATGGTGGTGACTTCCGTTCCGGCGATCGTGTAAATATCGCGCACATCAAATGTGGTTGGCTTCGGCATAGTTGATACTTGTTGGTCTTTAATTAAATTTCCAATGGCAGCCACAAATCGGCGCAAACAAAGTAGCGCAGAATTGGATTCTGCTGTATCGCGGATTTTCAATCCGCTGGCCGCCACGATTCGCGCGGTCCGCCGATTGCAAATCGGCGATACAGCAGGTTGCAAACCTGCGCTACTTTAACGCGGCTCTAGCATTTGCCGCCGTAGGCAAAGGGCTTTTTCTTGCCAGTCGGTTTGGCGGGTGCCTTCAGCACCGGCGTCGGCGTCTGGGGCAGATTCTTTTCCGCGCTCAAATCAATCGGCATCTTTGTGGTTGGACACGCCTTGATGACGCCGAACAGCAAATCTGCCGCAGCGCGGATGGAGTCGGGAGAGCCGGAGAAGTTGCAGATCACGGCGTCCGCGTCCGTGGTCGTGCCCCGGCGATACGGGAAGTTGGTCACGACGACCACTGTCTTGCCCGCCTTCTTCAAGGCCTTCACCAGATGCTCGTTGTTGCCCCGCTTTTCGATGCGGGCGTAATAGTTGGTCATCACGACCATGTCCGCCCCTTTGGCCAGTTTCAGCGCCTCTTCCACGTCGTCGTCGCTGGCGTGGAAGCCCGTATCGTCGAGGATGAGGTTGAGGGAGTGCTTGCACATCTGTTCGCAGAATATGTGCGGATGGCTGTAAAGATCCTTGCCGAGGAACGGATACGGAATGAGCTGCTCGATGACGTGAATCTTCTTGTCCTTTTTGAGCGGCAATAACTTCTTGTCGTCGCGCACGACGAGCAATGCCTTCTGCGCCACTTCCACCGAGAAATCCATGTTCTTCTGGTCACGGACCACCGCCGCGGTCTTCTTTGGATCCATTTTGCCGGCTTTTTCGAACAGGCCCTGGTCGTATTTCATGCAGAGCAACCGCCGGACCGCATCGTCCACGCGTTCTTCCGAAAGGTCGCCGCGTTCGACGGCGCTCTTGATGCCGAACAGGCATTGTGCGCGGGATTCGTCGTCCGCCTTGAGCAGGATGGTGTCCACGCCGGCCTTGATGGCCATGGCGCATGCCAGCGGCAGCGGCCATTTCTTCAAAATGGCGGCCATGCCGATCGCGTCCGAAACAACCACGCCTTTGAATCCCATTTCGCCGCGCAGCAGGTCGGTCAGAATTTTCTTCGACAACGTCGCCGGATATTCCTTGTCGAACGCCGGGAAAATCGTGTGCGCCGTCATCAGCGCCTTGGCACCGATGTTGACACCGGCCTGGAAAGTGAACAATTCGACTTCCTTCATCCGTTTCAGGTCGCCCCGGCAGACGTCCAATGTGTCGTGCGCGTCGGTCGCCGAATCGCCGCGGCCGGCGAAATGTTTGATCGTCGCGACGATGCCCGCGTCCTGGTAACCGCGCACGGTCGCTTCGATGAATTTCGCGCAAACCTTCGGGTCATCACCGAACGAGCGGACGCCGATTTCCGGGTTCAACGGATTGATGTTCACGTCGCAAACCGGATGATAAAACTGCGTAACGCCCATGGCGGCGCACTGTTTCGCGCAAAGGTTCGCCACCTTGTAGGCAATGTCGAGATCGCCGATGGCGGTCATGCCCATGGGCGGCGGGAATTGCAGAACGCGCCCGGCGGAATAGTCGTTTTTGAAATCGCCTTCCATGTCAATCGTCACATGCAGCGGAATGCCGGATGGCCGGTTCAAGGCGATTTCCTGCATTTTGTTGAGTGCGGCGGTCAACTCCTCCGGCGTCACGCTCACGCCGTAGTTGTGGTCGTCAAAAAAAGTGTGCGCGATGTCGAAGTAATCCTTCGGCTTTTTGAAATTCGGATCCACCTGCGACCGGCCCCAGTAAAGATTCTTGCAGGTTTCCAGCGCATACGGCTCCAGGCAAATGCCGCCAGCGTGGAGCTTGGTGAGCTGTTCGACGCCGGAAGGTGTCTGGATGGCACCGCGCCAGGTGAAGGTGAGAAGCTGGCCGCATTTTTCGAGCAGGCTCATCTTCGCGAGCTTCGCTTCAACAAAACTATCTCTTGCTTTTGTCATGGTAGATTTTCTTGGAATGATGGTTGATTATATTTAATTTGTGCTTCGGTTAATTGCGCCAATGGCGGTCGTCAAATTGCGAACCAGAGGTGCGCGAGATACAAGGGCAATTTCAAACAGCTCCTGCGCCTCGAAATTCTCTGTCTTGGATTTCACCCGGTGAATCTAGGTTGGGCGTTTTTGATCGTCAAGCGAATTATTAAACTGACACATGGAGAGATCTACAAATCCACTGTCAATCTTATCCTCCAGCGTCATCTGCAAAAGCAGGTCTCCGACCCGGACAGAGCAGACTTTTTGCGATTTATGAAAACAAATTTACAGCATTCAAACCGATGCGCCCAATATGACATTTGGCAGATGAGGGATTAGCGAACACGATCTTCTGGTTGCCGCTCAAAAAATTGCAGTCAGGAAACGGGTTGTGCCATGTCGCGCCGGCCAGCGGGCTTGGACGAAAAGTATTTCGCCGCCGCCTCGGTCCGGCAACGGACATGCAGCTTCTCGTAGATATGCGACAGATGTATCCGCACGGTTCCTGAACTAATATGCAATTGATTTCCGATTTCCTTGTTTGCACACCCTTGCGCAACGAGGGCCAATATCTCCATTTCACGCGGAGAAAGCTGTTCTGTCTTTGAATGGTCAGACGGCTCTTCCAGGAATGACCGGACCACCATGCGCGCCACCTGGCTGGTCATGGGCGCGCCGCCCGCACGGACTTCAGCAATCGCCTCCAAAATTTCCTTTTCATCCGCACGCTTGAGCACGTAACCGCAGGCACCGGCCTTGAGCGCCTGAAAAATCATTTGGATGTCCTTGTAGACCGTCAGCATGATCACTTGTATCTTCGGCATCTTCTCCCGAAGACGGGCCGTGCATACAATGCCCGATTCGCCCGGCAAATGAATGTCCATCAGCACCACATGCGGTCGCTGAACGGGGATTTTTTCAAGAGCCTCCTCGGCAGAGTCACAGACACAAACACACCGATAGCCGGGGGTGTTGTTGATCAATTCCGAAAGATACTGGCGCAACGTCGGGTTATCTTCAACGATAGCCACCTTCGTTGTTGCAAAATCATCTGTTGAAGGTTCAGCAGCCATGCTCTGGTTTGGTCATAGTCGTCATTCTACTTCATTTCCCCCAGGAACGTATATGCAAAACGTCATATAAAATTGCTTGCAAAGTTCCCATTCAAGATTGCCCGCTCGCAGGAATCGTCTCCGTCCGTAGTGAAAGACGTAATCCGATGGTAACAATCGTCCCATTGCCCAAGGAAGACTCGATGCCATATCGCCCGCCGAGTTTGGAGAGTCGAAGCGGGAGGTTTTTTAAGCCGTTGCCTCGACGCTTTGTTTTTGTATCGAAGCCTCTTCCATTGTCAGAAATGACGATTTCAAGCTGATCCTCCGCAAAGGTCATTCGAAACTGCACCTCGGTGGCCTGGGCATGGCGTTCGACATTGTTCAACGTCTCCTTGACCGCCAGGAGCAAACCGTGACGCAACCGGCCTTCCAACACGATTGACGGTAATGCGACGGGAATGTCGAAGCGACAGGCGATTCCTGAATGAGATAAATATTCGCTGGCAAAGTCGCCCAAATAATCCGCGACGGATTCCAGGGAATTATCCTTGGGATCAATAGCCCACACAATCACATCCAGCGCGGTCACCAACCCGCGCGACTTGGAGGCAATGGCACTGAACAAAGCCATCAACTCACCCTGCGTGCGCAGTCGCTGCCCCTTGCTGGCCAGCACGCTGATTTCGGTGAGGCTGGAACCCAGGTCGTCGTGAAGATCCCGGGCGATGCGTGAACGTTCGGTTTCCAAAACCCGTTCCCGTTCGGCAACTTCGCGCTCGCGGGTTTCCTGCTGGAGCAGTCGGGTGCGCTGTTCCACCCGCCGTTGCAATTGTGAAATCCAAACCGCTGCCACGGTAAGAACAACTAGCAGAAGTCCAACCATGACGAGCAGCCGCCGGGGCGTCCACGCGGAGGGCTGTGACAGCACTTTCAGTTGTGAGGGTGAACTCAAGAGCAACTCGAATCCGCTCGGTCTGTCGCCCTCCGACCAAGTCATGGATTTTCCAACAAGCACACCGGTAAGGTCCAACTGACTTCCAATCCGCAGCGATACTGGTTTTGCCGTGTCTGGCATACGGGCGAGAAACAAATGACCGAGGGAATTCATTTCCAAAACAAGGGAATCCGGCTCGGAATGAATACCCATCAACGTTGCCGAAATCCCCACCAGCATCGAATCAAGTTTGTCTAGCATCATTTCACTTCCATCCAGCATCAGCGGATTGGGAACAACGGTCTGGCCGGTTTTGCGCAGGATGGCCTCCCGCAAGAGCGGGGCCGGGCCGCTGATATCAGGATAACCAACGGCCTCAACTACTTCACCAAACTGCACGTTGGACGGTTCGACGAGTGAAATACGGATTCCCCGCACGTTATCCACCAGGAATACACGTCTTGAATCCGCGTAGCTCACCGTTCCACGCACTTTGACCCGCTGGAACGGCGATCCTCGCGAGTCAAACTGATAGAGTTCGCTCCAAGTCTTCAAAGGAGCGTCAAACGGATCGCGCGGGGCCGGCACATCCACGTCTATATCCACATTGCGCATCACCAGATTGCCAACCTGAACCGTGCGGTTGGTGTTCCATACAGCGAAGAGCACGCCGCGAACCCGGACCACCGCTTTCTCGAAGGGTTTCAGTTGCGACTCGGAACAAGCCTCGGCTTCGATGTTGAGTTTCCCTTCCGGAAGCAGGAGCGCCAGGTTATTGCTCCGCACCACCGTAACCAGACCTTGCAGCTCCACCCATTGCGCATCCATGCTTCCGTTAATCAATTCTCTCCAAGTCGGCCGCGCAGGCGTGGGCATCCGTCCACGCCCGATGACATTGACTTTTTCGGCGACCACCATCGGAGCGAAATCGCCCGCGTCAGTATAACCATCCACCTCGCAAAACTGCCCTGCGGCGGCGGCCAGTTTCATGGACGGGGTCAGGCGAACAAAGGTTCCGCGCGTTTCATCCTGAATGGACATGAAGCCGAACAAAGAGGGCGCGATGCTCGTCACGACACCCTGAATCTTGACCGGCAAATGGCGGGCCGCCTCTTCCTTGGACAGGCTCTGAATCTGCCCGATGGCCACAAGCGCGGGTGCCGCTCCTGAAATGACTATCGTCCCTGTCGAATCTTTCAGAACCGTTATGTTGTCCGATGTGGCAACCGATAATTCTCCGAGCATCAAATCCCGGTTCGGCGTCGTTGCGGCCCGGCCGATTCCGGCAACGCGAATTCGGGAATTCAAGAGGCTCAAAGGATCCAGTTCGTTGGCATCCGCCACGGCGACCCAAATGGAATCCGGCGAGGAGCGAAGCTCAAACCGCAATCCGCGTCCCGATCTGGAAACGAAATCCACCCGGCCTTCGACACTTACCCATTCGGGCGCTTCGGAATCGGCCATTGGCTCGTGCAAAGATGAGACGATCGGGGACGGAACTGCTTCGTGGCCGGTCGTGGTAAATGTAATTTCCGGCGTATCCAAAAAAAGCAAACTGCCATCGTCCGATTTCAGGTTGAACGTATAATCGCCATCCACGGGAGCCGAGAAAAACCCTGTGAAACGAATCCCGGACTGTTCATTCTCTGGTGTTAAGATTGGATCGAAGTTGGTCGTTGCCACCGTTTTGACCGGTTGAAACAGCGCAAAGTCCGGCACGTTTAACCAACTGCCATCGTAATAAGTCGCATTCACCCCGGCCACCATGTTGGATTTGGACACTCCACTGCCGCCGGGTCGCACCAAAAAACGATCCGCCGTCTGAACCGAGCCATTCGGCAAACGACAAGTCAATTCCAAACTAAATGGGCCAAAAAGATTAAAGTAATCCAATTGAAAAGGGTGGAGGCCTGCGGTGAGATGCACCTCCGCTGTAACCGCACCGAGCGGATGGGCACCGTCGTTTTCGAGGTCCGGTGCCTTGGTAATCTCGATTCCTATTTCCCGCCTTCGCAAAAGGCAGCGTCGTTCGTCAATGTGGATGATATCACCGGCAGCGATGGCAACGCTGCGAGGACCCAATTCCAAAACCTCGCTTCCCGTCTCGTCCTTTACCGCAACCACCCCGATCTCCGGCCGGCTTGCCGAGCAAACAATGACATCCAAGCGGATGTCTGCGATTACGCGCGAAGAGGCATCAAGCAGTTTGGATAACTGCAAAATGTTTGTAACCAATGGCGTCACCCTGGAAAGCTGTTCTGACGGGACGGCTGATTGCGCCCTCGCGCCTGTAACAAACATCAAAGCGGAGAAGATTCCGACCGTTGCCACGAGTCGGAGGCTCGCTGCGCTGACGGATAAATGCGGGCGGAGCATGATTGATGAGTTTAGACCCGCAAAAAACAGGCGGCAATGTTCAAATGACACCCTCTGTGAGAAACTGATTTATCAGGAGACCAATTCGTTGCTGATGTTCTCGATGAATCCAAAGTGACCGCTCGTGTTCGGCGGCGGCGCGGTGCTTGAATCTACAGGTTTCCATCTTCTTGAAACCAACTCTTCTGGTCAGGTCGAAGGCCGGATCGGACGTTTGCTGAACTGGCCGAAATATTCCAGAATCTGGTCGCGCCACTTCGCCGAATCCGCGACTTGGATGGCCAGCCGGTCGGCCACTTCCTTGTGCCGGCGCGAATCAATTTTGCCGGCGAGTGATTGCCATGTCGTTTGCAGCGCAGCCGCCTGTCGCGCTCCGTCGTAATATTTCGCGCACAGCGCGTCCCATAAAATCTTCCCGGATTTCGTCTTGTAATCCCACGCGCAACGATGAAACCAAAGGAGAAATTTCTCCGGGCAACTCGCGAGGTCGTCGAACATATCACAAACCGGCGGGAAGTATTGTTCAACCGCGCGATCGCCCTTTTTCGTTCGATCCAAGCCGATGCCCTCCGTTGAAGCGCGATGATAATAAACCGCCGTCCAGTCGGCTTCCGGCGCGCGATCATTCCACGGCTGCGGCGCATAATGATCGCCACCAATCAGGTTATTCAATCCCAGCGGCATCGTATAGCTCACATAGGTTTCGCGTGAACCCATCATCATGTCGCGGATGACCGCCACGGTCTTGTCGTCGTTGGTGAAAGTCATGCGCGTCCATTCGTCGGCGATTTTTTCGGCGGACAACTCCGGATTCCACGCGAGCCGGCCGAACGCATACCAGTTCGACTGCGAGAAATGATTCCCGCACCAGTTGGTGTCCAATCCGGGATTCGTCACCGAAACCATTCCCGTGAGGCGACCGGGATAAATTTTCCCCGCCAGGACTTTGGCAACAGTTGAGCCGCCGCCCTTCGCGTATGTGTCCGAGTCCAGAAACTCCGTCCACATCGTGCCGAGATAGACGAGGTGCTTCGCCTGGCCGGTGTATTCCTGCGTGGCCTGAATTTCTGCGATGACAGAAGTCTGTTTCATCCCACCGAACAGCGGATGAAACGGCTCGCGCGGCTGAAAATCCACCGGGCCGTTCTTGACCTGCACGACGACGTTGGGACGGAATTGTCCGTCGAGCCGCGTGAACTCGATGTAGGCGCGCTTGGCGCGATCCGGATCAACATCCTGGTCATACACAAACGCCCGCCACATGACGTTGCCTTTGTGCGGGGCGAGCGCGTCAGCCAGCATATTTGCGCCCTCGGCGTGAGTGCGGCCATACGTTTTGGGTCCGGGTTGTCCTTCGGAATCCGCCTTGACCAGAAAACCGCCGAAGTCAGGAATGAAATCGTAAATTTCATCGGCCTTGGCCTTCCACCAATCCGCCACGCCCTTGTCAAGCGGATCGGCGGTCTTCAACCCGCCAAGCCGGATTGGCGAGGCGAAGTTGGCGCACAGATACATTTGCACGCCGTAAGGCCGCCACACGTCCGCGAGCGCGGCGACCTTGCGCAGATATTCCGGCGAGAGAATGCGCGGGTCGGCGTTGACGTTGTTGATGACGGCGCCATTGATGCCAAGCGAAGCATTGGCGCGCGCGTAATCGGCGTAGCGAGGACTGAGTTTTCCCGGCAATTCGTCCCACAGCCACAACGAGCGCCCGGCATACCCGCGCTCAATTGTTCCGTTGAGATTGTCCCAATGGTTCACCAGCCGAAGCTGAAGCGCAGGCCGCTCGGCAACGTCGAGCCGTTCAATCGGCTGGCCGGTTTGCATCAGGCGCAGAAAACAAAACGCCCCATACAGAAGGCCGATTTCTCCATTGGAAGCAATCACCGTGACCGGATGTTCTGCGATGCGAGTCGAGCGAATGACGAAGCCTTCGTCACCGACGGCGCTCAAATCGGTGGTCCAATGCAAATCGCGGACCAATGCCGAATTTCCTGGTGTGCCGACGATGACCGCGCCGTCGGCCAAATCATTTTCATTCATTGGAACCGAGCCGCCCAGCATGGCCGAAACCGCTGAACGCAATTCATCCCGAATTGCTCCGCTGGTGGCGGAAGTGCCGTCCACGCGAATTTGCCGCACGATCTTGCGATAGTTCCTAGCAGCACCACCGGGCGGCGCGTAGCGCAGCCAAAGCTTGTAGCCGTCCTCATCCAGCAACGGTGGAGGCGTTTCGGCAGCATTGCCGCTGATCGCGTAACTTCCTACGCAGAGCCCGGCAGCACTTGCCAGGCTTACCTCCACAAATTCTCTACGGGATATCTTCATAGTTCAAAAAACATGAAATTAGTTTTTCAATTCAACAATCATTCGGCTCACCGGACGAGAAACCAGCCGCCTCAACGACATCATCCCCCCGACGATGCCGACAATTGGTTTCATGCTTTGAAGCCTTTCATTTTTGGCTGTTCGGAAATACAAAAATTCATTATCCGACCTGGCAGACGGTTGAAACCGCCTGAACCGTCAAGGCGCGAACAGATTCAAATCAATCGCATCCGCCATTGCCTTGTAACCGAGCGGGTTCATGTGCAACCAGTCATTTGCGTTCAGGCCGGGATGATACGCCGCCTTGAATTTTGTCAAATTCTCCGGATCGCGAACGGCTGCGTCAAAATCAATCACGCCGTCAAACACATTGTTCGTGCGAACCCATGCGTTGACATACTGGCGTTCGGCTTCGTGGAGGTCGGAGTAATATCCATTCCCGCCAAACGGCGTGATGGTCGCGCCATAAACGCGGATGTTCCGCGCCTTCGCCTTGGCGGCAAACTCCTTGAAGGCGTTCACGATGTTGGTCGCCGTCATCATGCTGCTGCGCCCGCCGATGTCATTCACGCCCTCAAACACGATGAGATAACGCACACCGTCTTGATCAAGCACGTCGCCATCAAAACGCCTGACGCCTGCCGGGCCAAGGCCGCCGAAAATGGCGTTGCCGCCGATGCCCATGTTGGCCACCGCCACGTCCGCCGTCGGGGCGTTGGTGATCAGCCGCGCGGCCAGGTCATCCGGCCAGCGGTTGTTGCCGTCCGTCGTCGAGCCGCGTCCGTCGGTGATGGAGTCGCCAAGCACAACAATCGTCCGGGCGGAATTTGTTGCCTGCACCTCGATGCCAGTGGCCGTGAACCAATGCTCCGTCTTTCTGGCCGCAGGCAGGCTTGCGTCGGACACCGCGTTGCTCGCGACGATGAACGAGGTGGTGCGCGATCCGGGATGGCCGTTGATGGTCGTCGCGGAAATGTCACCGTAGAAAATGCTGATGGCAACATTCGTAAGAGCCGGCAAATCGAACGCCAGTTCATCCGAATACACCATCTTGCCGGGCGGGATCACGGTTCCCGGCGCGCCGTTGAATGTGAGCGCCTTGTCGTTGGCCGGAATAATTTCGCCGTTTCCCAGGCCGGCAGCCAAAGCCAAGTGCGCGGCGTTGATCGTGACCGGACTGTTGCCATACATATTCGACAGCCGCACCCGGATGGTTTGACCGCCGATGCTGTTATGCACAAATTCGCGGAGAGTGCTGTTGGCCAGCGGCACGGGCGGAAGATTGCGCGGCTCGGTCAATTGCTGGCCGCAGGCCCACGTCGTCACCCAATGGCTGTCTGCGGCGAAAGTTTGCAATTGCGCGCAGGCAAGCGCGAAAACCATCCCCGCTACACTCATTAAATGGAGCATTCTTTTCATATTTTCAAAAGGGTGTTGTGCAATTATTTTTTGTGCTTAATCATTTTGGTTCCAGCTTGCATTGGCGGATCATCAACTCAGTTTCCACGGTGCGCGGTATGCGCGGGCGAGCAATTTGCCGGCTTCGGCGTCGCCGACAATTTCTTCCTTCGCAACGTCCCACTGGATTTTTCGGCCTGTGAGCATGGAAATCAGGCCGAGGTGTCCTGGGATGGTGGAATGATGCCCGGTCTCCACCGGCGCGACGGTGGGCTGGCGGGATTTGACGCAGTCGAGAAAGTTGCGGACGTGGCCGGGGGATTTGTAAAGCTTCACTTTGCGCAGTTCATCTGGCAGGTCTTTGTTTGCCCGCCATTCCGGATTCGAGCTTTGCAATCCATTGTCGCTCACCATGACCCAGCCATCGGCACCGATCCACTTGGTGCTTTCCTGTTCAATGTCGGGATCGCCGCCGGCGATGGTCATGGCGATGTCTTGAGGATATTTCAATTCGATCCGGTAGGTCGGGCTGGTGTTGAACACGGCGTCAGCGGCGGGAAAATCTCCGTGCCCATCAATTTCTGACGGGCCGGAACGGTCACAATCCATTCCCCAATGCGCGATGTCACAAAAGTGACCGACCCAGTCCATCAACATTCCGCCGCCCGTGTTGTAGTTCCAGCGCCAGTTCGTGTGGACACGGGCTTGAATGTAAGGCTGCATTTTGGACGGCCCAATCCAGGTTTCGTAGTCGAGTTCGGGCGGCGGCTTCGAAACTTCATAACTCGGTTCCACGCCATCATTCATGGCGATGAAATCAATGTAGTTGTCGAGCAGCCCGACCTCCACGCTTTTTATCTTGCCGATGAGGCCGTTGCGGACAATTTCAGCGGCCCGGCGATAGGTTGCCACCGAGCGCCGCCACGAGCCGGTCTGCCAGATGATTTTGTTTTCCTCCACGGCGCGGACGATGGCCTGCTGTTCGGCGATGGTTTTGGCCAGCGGTTTCTCGCCGTAAATGTCCTTCTTTTGCCGCGCGGCTTCCGTGTAGGCAATTGCGTGCCAGTGATCCGGCACGGCAATCATGACGGCATCAATGTCCTTCCGCGCGAGCAGTTCACGATAGTCGTGGTAGCTTTTGCAGTCCTGATTTTGATAATTCTCATTGATGGCGTCCACCGCGCTCTTCAAATGGTTTTTGTCCAAATCGCAGGCGGCGACGACGCGGCAATCTTCCTCGGCAAAGAAATTCCTGGTATTATCCGGCCCCTGCATTCCCCAGCCGATGATTCCCACCGTGATGCGGTTGGACGGGCGGTTTTGGCCAAAGATCGAGCTGGGCACAATGGTCGGCAGGGCAATGGCGGCGGCAGCGGTGGTGATGAAACGGCGACGGCTGATGCCGGTTGATTTTTTGTTCATGTGTGCGTTGCGCTCCCTTCAAGGGGAAATGTGTTTGCTGTTGTTCTTACCATTAAAATACCGGATTTATCGCCCAGACGAAAGAAAGAAAAAAATGAATATCAGAATTCGCATAAATAATCGCTTAAAGTAAAAACGGCAATTCCAACACCAAATCGAACCAAGGCTCGATAGTCGCACCCCGAAACAATATTTATATCCACATAACGCGCTCGCGATACTTCCTAACGAAAAAAGCTGAGCCGCCAAGTGGTGTAATTGGATTCCTGCCCGTAAATGGAAATGTCGCCGATGCGTCCGCCATGGGATTCCACGAATTTTTCGCTCTGCACGAACATCCCGCCCGAACCGCAGCGCCGCCATCCTTGTGGCCGAGCCAGCGACTGACTGTCGGTATATCAACCCGGATTCAATGCAACGCGTGGCAAACAGATGTCGCAAATCATGATGCGTGATAAGGACGATACCCAGCTTCGTGCAGGCCGTGTCAATCGCACCCTGACATTCGTGAACGAGCATGACTGGTTTGCTAAAAAATTCCGGTTCGCCACGCCCCGTTTGCAGCCGCTGCAACAGCCGGCGCATATCGGGAATCATGGGGACACGGCGAATTTCCCAATTCTTTGTGCCGGTGGCAGGATCGCTCAAAACTGAGATTTCATCTTTTCAAAATCACAGTCCCGGCCATTGACGCGCGCCGCCTCACCTTTTCGGCATCCGCTGTATGCCAAAATTCCACGAGATCGGCGCAGCGTTCCGCCCAGCCACCATCCCGTTCCTGATTGTGTTTATCAATTCAACGAACTGCTTTTGACTCGGAAGCTGCAATTACTTCAGCCGGATTTTTTACTTTTGATGTGGACGGCGGGATTGTCATAACGCGCGCCGGCTTCAACCGCGATGTCCAAAACCAACTTGAATGTTCCGATGGTATTGTTGAAAGCCGACGGACTGGCGGATTTCCCGAATCGCGCGGCCCAGGCCAAGCCATCGGCTTTGGAGATTTGGGCAACATCCATCTGATTGAGACCGGGCCAGGATTTTAGCAAAGCCGTAATCCGTTCCTCCCGGTATGCCTTGCTTCGCTGTTTGAGCGACTGGTCGCCATTCAGCCGCTCTCGGTAGGTTTGCAGAGCGTCGGCAAAAGTCATTTTTCCCCGCGCAACCGCCGTCTGGGCGGCAGCGCGTTGCCGCTCCTCTTTGTGGAAATCGCCTAGCCTCAGCTTGGCGACGCTGATTCGGTCGGTTTTGAGCGACTTCCAAATCAGCTTGCCGCGAACACGGATTCGCGCATAATAGTTGCCTGATTGAACGTGGCGAACCAGATTTGCCATGCAAATTGAGAAATGCGCAAACCAGCATTTAAATCAATTAAATCAACACAGTGGAAGGGTGGCTGAGTGGTTAAAGGCACCTGACTCGAAATCAGGAGATGGGGCAACTCATCCGTGGGTTCGAATCCCACCCCTTCCGCCATCTTTAACTTGTTGTTTTTCAACAGGATGGCGAAACCAGAGGAGGCAAGTGCCAGTGAAAGTGCCAGTGAAATCAATACCGGGCTGCTGCTCAACAACTGCTCCGGTAAAACTCGGCAATCACTCGCGAAGACGGGATTCGCCGCCCGTCTGGTGTGTCTGACACACCAAAAGCCGCGTGCGGCTTCATAACATCGGACAAAGAAAGTCTGAGTTATGAAACGTCGTTACATCCTCTACCGCCGCAAACGCGGCGGCATGTTCTACATCGAAGACACTGAAACCCGGAAGCAGGAAAGCACTGGCACGAGAAATCGCGCCGAGGCCACGTCACTGCTCAACGCCCGGAATGAATCCATCCGCCAACCGCAACTGAACCTCCAGATCGCCAAGGCCTATCTCGCCGGAACCGATTCGGGGGTTTCAAAACGGACCTGGCAGGACGCGTTCAACGCCATTACTGAAAACAAACATGGACCAACCCAGGAGCGCTGGCAGCGCGCCGTCAAACAGAAGGCATTTGATCTGATTCTTCCGCTGATCATCATCGAGACGCAGGCGGAGCAACTGTTCGCCTGCCTCAAGGCGGGCACGGTCAGCACGAATGTTCATCTGCGCGAGTTGCACAACTTCTGCATCGGCATGAACTGGCTGGCCTGGCCGATCATTCCCAAACGGCTTTGGCCCAAAATCGAATACAAGCCCAAACGGGCCATTAGAGCGGACGAACACCAAAGGATTATCGAACGGGAACCGAATCCCGAAAACCGGAGTTTTTATGAACTGTGCTGGCATCTGGGCGGTTCACAAACGGACGTCGCTAACCTGGAGGCGGCAGAACATTGATTGGAATGACCGCGTCATTTCCTATGCCCGCCGAAAAACCGGCAGTCGGGCGTTTATTCATTTTGGTCCGGCACTGGAAACGATCCTCCGTTCGTTGCCGGCCCAAGGGCTTTTATTCCCGAGGCTCGCTTTGCTGAAGGAAAAGTATCGGGGGCAGGAATTCAGACGCCGCTGCGCCGGTTTGGGGATCTTCGGCGTCACTCTGCATTGCTACCGTTATGCTTGGGCGGAGCGGGCGAAAATGTGCGGCTATCCAGAGCGATTCGCGCAGGAGGCGCTCGGCCACAACAGCAAGGCAGTGCATCGCGCCTACGCGCGCAAAGCCCAGGTGAGACTGCCGTCGCTGGAAAGCTACGAAAAGCAAAACATGGAAGGCCGCATTGTGCCGCTGCTTCCGCCCCTGCCAAAGCCCGAAGGCAATGGTCACTCATTTTCGGCGGCGGGTTAAGTGTCCGGCTTTCCAAGAATCGCCATAGCCGCCTGCGCCAGTGATAAAAATAATTAAACTATTTTTTCACCTTGCAAACATTGAATGAAAACGGTGTCGAAACTGAAAACCAGCCAAGTCGCCTCGCGTAAAATCAGCGTGCTTTTGTGTCAAGTGCCGGCGGCAACAGCGGTCTTGTTCAATGTTTGCAAGGGTTCGGTCACTCAATTCGCAGTTCAACAAAAGCGCGCCTGATAAAATAGTGGTGTCGTTGAATGAATCAGCGACGCAACCAGGAAAGCAAAATATGGAAACAACTGAAATGACGGACACACTCAAAAGCATCAACACAACTCCGCATCTTTGCCGGAGCAAGGTAAAACAAACCGCACTGGAAATTGCCTCCGCGATCCGGCCAGCCAATAAATTCAGCCGGGTGGGCATGAGCTTCGTTGAACGCATCGAAGCGAAAGTCCGCGTTGCCATCCGGGAGGAAGTCAGGATTCATCCCAGCAAGGGCAAGACGCTTTTATGATGCGTCCACCCGATGCGTTGAATCGTTTGCTTCAAGCCCGCCCGCGAGCCTTTTGCTTGCGGGCGTTGCGTTCCCGCCAGTAGCTGGCGATGGCATCGCTGGCGCGGGCGAGCCATTTCTCGTCACGGCGGAATTGTTCCAGCGTTTCCGTGGCAAAGAACTTCGTGCTGTTGCGGGCGGGATGGCCGAGCGGTTTCAACAAGCCTGCTGTTACGAGCCTGGGAATCTCGTGCGGTTCAAAGCCGAGAAACCACGCCGCCTGGGTTGCGTCGAGCCGGGCGGGAACGATCTTCCAACTGAGAAATTCCGTTTGTTGCGCGGTCACATTCATACGATTGTGGTGGTTGATGGTTAGGTCGGTTGCCGATTTCGCCGACGGCTGCCGGACGGGTCCATCATTTGGCCGACAATGATTTCCTTGAAGGTCAGATCGGGCAAAATGTCCGCAACTTTTGCCTCCAGCGAAAAGGCGATAAGCTGGATGCAATAGGCCGGTGCTTCAGTGCGGCCGGTTTCCCAATTTGCGACCACATCCCGCGTTATCGGTGGGTGAAAGGGATTCAGCATGGCTGCGAGTTCCGCCTGACTGACGCTGTGCTTATGCCGAAATCTGCAAATGCGTCTTCCAATGAGTTGCCGTTTTTTTGATTTCATAACTGAATAGCCGCCTCGTGAGCGTGGCGGGACAATTGGGTTTGAGTTTGTTTTTCGCCGTGTCATAACGTGTTTTCACCGGGCCAATTTGCCACGGCCTGTCCTTGCCGGTCTTTTCCTGCGTCCCTGTCCAAAGGTGCGAACTGTTCACGGAATTCACGCCGCAGCCAATGACTTCCGGCGTTGGAATTCAGGAGCCGGCGCAATGTTGCGCGGCCCTCACGCAAACGGATCGAGACGAGATCAACCGAGCGATTGAGTTTGGCGGCGATTTGCCGCCGGGTCAGTCCGCCGAAATAATACCACAGGATGACCTGGCGATGATTCCGATCCAGGGCGCGAAGCAGGGCCAACAACAGGGCGCGGTTGTCATGCCACACGAGGTTCTCAAACGGATTATTGCGGTCCCTTTCACTGCTCACATGGGCGAAACGGCAGGGCTTGCGGTCGAAATTCCGAAGCACGGTGTCCAGCGCCAACTGGCGCGTGGCGAAGTCCGTTCGGACCGCACTTGCCGGTTTTATGGGTTTGTCCGGCTTTGGCGGCGGCAAAAGCGCCGGGAGGGTGAAGATTTCCGCCGGGTTGAAACCGGGCAGCAAGTCGATAACTTGGGCATTGAGGGTATGGGCCAGGAAAGGGACCAATCGCGCCGGAATTTCAATCCGTGAGTTTTCCCAATCGGCGATCACGGTTGGGGTGATGGGCACGCCCAACTCATGGCAGCGATTTGCGTAGGCTTGTTGGGATTTGAACCATTGCTTGCGGAGCACACGAAGACGCTGGCTCAGGTTATGAACGGGTGGATTCATACGGTGACGGCCACATGGTGTCTGGGGTGCTTGACCCGTTTGGAATTTTGGGTTTCAGCAATTTTTTCCTCATTACCGCCGTCGGTGGCTTCCGCCTGGCTGGGAGCCTGGTTCTTGGTGAGGTCGAGTTTTTCCTCAATCTCACTCTGGCGCCGGGTCAGTTCCTGAAAGCGGTCCTCGCGCTCAAACTTCGCCCCGACCTTTTCACCAAGCTCTTTAACGCGCTTGTTGGCGTCGGTGATGTCCAATTCCAACCTCTCCGCGCGTTCTTCAAATCCTTGCACCGTTGCCTCCAGCGAACGGATCGTGCCAAGCGCCGTGTCCGTGACCCGCGCGCCGTAACTGTTTTGGCCGCGCAAGACCATTTCAGTGGTGTTGTTGAAGCTCGGACGCATGAACAAGTCGAAACCGGCGAATTTTCCCAGACGGACATCCTCCCCGAAGCGGGCCTTCAATTTCTCGGCGCGACGCAAAATCAATTCGCCCGCAATGCCCCGGTTGTTGGATTCCTGCCCGTCGAGTTCAATCCGAAATTTGTCCCCCGATGTGTCTTGCCGGACGCCCAAGTCCTGCCGCAAATTGGCAAGGCGACTGGTGAAGATTTCGGCGTCCTCGTGCGAGCGGCGGAGATTGGAACGGATGCGGTATTGTTCCTCGGCGTGGGCGGAACGCAACCGGGTGAGGCGGATCAATTCGGCGTCCACCTGGGCTTTTTCAATCACCAGCGGGTTGCCCGATGCGATGGCTTTCACCTCGGCGTAGGTCAGAGCCGCTGAATCCAAATCTTCAAGCCGCCGGATCGTCATGTCGCCACTCATCACCTGCGCGATGAACTTCGCCTTCGTCTCCAACGTCTGCCACATGTAGGCGTCAAAGCTGCCCTCGGTGACGTAGCGGAACACCTGCACGACGGCATTTTTGTTGCCCTGCCGGAGAATGCGCCCTTCGCGCTGCTCCACGTCTGCCGGTCGCCACGGCGCGTCGAGGTGATGCAAGGCAATCAATCGCTCCTGCACGTTCGTCCCCGACCCCATCTTCTGGGTGCTGCCGAAAAGCACGCGGACTTTGCCCGCACGCACGTCACGGAACAGCGTCAACTTGGAAACGTCCGAGTCGTATTCCTGAATGAAGGCGATTTCGTTGCCGGGGATGCCAAGACGTTCCAATTTCTGCGCCATGTCATTATAGACGGAGAAGCCTTTGTCTTTTGGCGTGGAGAGGTCGCAGAACACAAGTTGGGCGGAACGCTCCGGCTTGGATTCCTGCCAGATGTTGAAAATCTTTTCGACCGCCAGGTTCACTTTGCCCTGCGGTTCGTCCGGTGCAGCCGGTTTCATCAATCGAAGATCCAAAGCCGCCTTTCGTCCTTCCGACGTGATTTTCAGCATGTTGTCTTCGCTGGGATCAACGCGGCCGTTTTTCAATCGCTCGGCCCGCGCGGCGAGCGATTGCACGAATGCCTTCAGTTCCTCGGTGGCTGGCGCATTACGGATGGTGGGCTTCTCGCCGTCGAGTTTCGGGCGCGGCAGATTGAGCATCGCGGCGGTCTGCACGTCGGCGGACTGGCGGAACATCTGCATCAATTCCGGCACGTTGATGAAACGGGCAAAGCGCGTGTTCAGCCGATAGCCCGCACCATCCGGCGAAAGTTCCATTGCCGTCACCGGTTCACCAAAGGTTGCCGCCCAAGAATCGAAGTGATGCAAGTTGTGTTTCTTCAGCTCGTCGTGTTGGAGATACCGCTGCATGGTGAACATCTCGGCCATGCTGTTGGCGATGGGCGTGCCGGTGGCAAACACCACGCCTCCTCCACCGTTCAACGACTGGACGTGACGCACTTTCAAAAACATATCGAACGCCCGCTCGCTCGCCGTCTGCGGCAGACCCGCAACCCGCGTCATCTTGGTGACGTAGAATAAATTCTTAAAATAGTGCGCCTCGTCCACGAGCAGCCGGTCCACGCCGAGTTCTTCAAAGGTCAACGTGTTGTCTTTTTTGTGTTCGGCAGCCAGCGTTTGAAGTTTGGCTTCAAGCCGCTTTTTTGCTTTCTCCAATTCTTTCACCAACCGGCGATTGGAACTGTCCGCGTGCTGGCGTTTGATCATCTCCAACTCGTGCAACTGCTCCTTGAAAAACCGTTCCTGGGTTTCGCGTGAAAGCGGGATGCGTTCAAAACCGGAGTGCGTGACAATGACAGCATCCCAATTGCCGGTCGCAATTCGACTGAAAAGCTTCTTGCGGTTCTGCGACTCGAAATCCTCCTTGCCGGCGGCCAGGATGTTTGCGCCCGGATACAACGTCAGCAACTCGGTGGAGAACTGGCCGAGCATGTGATTGGGGACGACAAACATCGGCTTGCCGGACAAGCCGAGCCGCCTCGACTCCATCGCGGCGGCGACCATCGTGTAAGTTTTGCCCGCGCCAACGACATGGGCCAGCAGCGTGTTCGGTGTCTGCAAAATGCGCCAGACTCCGGCCTTTTGGTGCGCGTGCAGTTGAATCGCCCCGCTCGCGCCCGGCAGTGTTAAATGATCGCCGTTGAACGTGCGGACGCGCGTGTGATTAAACGTGTCGTTGTAGAGGCGGCAAAGCCGTTCCCGCCGCGAATCATCCGACCAGACCCACTCTTTGAAACGCTCCTTGATGCGTTCCTGTTTTTCGCGCGCGGCCTCGGTGGACTGCGCGTTGACGACGGGTTTTTTATCCACCGTGTCATAGACTGTGGGGGTTTTGAGATTGAGCGCGTCTTCAATCAATTCGAGCGCCGTGTAACGGTCGGTGCCCCAATCTGTCGTGTTCGCGGTCGCGCCTTTCGCCTCCCAATTCGCGCTGATATGCCACGCGCCCAGCGCGTGGATGTGGCCAATCTCGACACCGGACGGAATGTTTAGCAGCGTATTCGTGAACTGCTGCACGTCTTCCGGTGGCAGCCAGGCCGCGCCGAGCCGCACGTCAATTTCCGTGGCCGCGAGGTCTGCCGGTTGAACGGATTTCAATGCCTCGACGTTTTCGGCAAAGCGCGGGTCGGTCACTGACGCTGCATCCGCAACTGAAAGTTTCTCCCGCACGTTGCCGGAGAGATACTGGTCGTCGGTTTCCCATTGGTTTGTTTGCGGGTTCAGAAAAATGATGCCTTTCAAGTCCGGCAAAAATTCCTGCACCGGTTTGTTGAGCAAGTCGGCCATGTGGTCGAGGTCAACGCAACCATGCTCGTTCAAGGTGACGAGCAACGCCTCTTTCGGCGTGCCGACCGATTCAACCGGCTGCCGGTGATGAATCGTGCGTTCGGTGAAAATGGTGGCCTTGGTCGCGCGCTTCGTCTCGTCGTTGTAGTTCTCCAGCGAAAGCAGCAACGGCAAATCGGGGTCGCCGTCGAAGGCGCGCTGGTTGGCGCGAACATTCACCGGGCCAAAGCGCCCGACAAAACGGTCGTAAGCCAGGTTGAGTTGTTGCCGCGTTTCGAGGACACGTTCCTCGGTGCTGCCGTCCATCTGCGAACGCAGACAATCCCGCACCGCATCCCGCACCGGAATCAAATGACGGATGCGCGAGCGCATATCGCTGGGCATGTCGGTGAGCGGGCGCAAAACATTTTCCTCGCGGATACACACCATGCCATCGTGCAAACAGTAGGCATTTGGCTTGACGAAATCGGGCGCGGGAATGGATTCTTCGAGCGTCGGCTCGGCGATCTTGTGTGACTGCGCCTCGTAAATTCCCTGCGGCAATTTCTCAACGGCCTGGGCGAGTGCATCTGCGAGTGCGCGACCATCCGGTTCGAGTGTCGGTTCGTTGCCGCCATACATTCCACCGGAGAGGCGCATTTGACCGAGCATCACTTCCGGTCGGGTGGCGAAGTATTCGTTGATGGTAAATGCCTCGCCGCCATCGTTGGTATGTTCGGCGGTTTCTTTCCAAGCCGGGCAAGTGGGCGTTTCACCTGGGTGCAGTCTGCGAAGCATCACGATGTCGGTCGTGACTTCCGTGCCGGCGTTCTTTTTGAAAGCGTCATTCGGCAGACGAATTGCTCCAAGCAACTCCGTGCGCGTGGACAACAATTCACGCAACGTGGAATCGAGTTTGTCCATCGTGCCGCGCGACGTGATGAACATCAGCAAACCACCGGGGCGGACTTTTTCCAAAGCCGCCGCGAAAAAATAATCATGAATGGAAAATTTGTAATTGTTGAAACGCGGGTCGTGAACGGTGTAATCGCCAAACGGAACATTGGAAATGGCGAGGTCATAAAATCCATCGGCGATTTTGGTTTGCTCAAACGGCTGGGCACGGATGTCCGCGTCGGGATAAAGCGCTTTGGCGATGCGCGCCGTCAGCGGATCAATCTCAATGCCGGTGACGGTCGAGCGACGGAGCATCTCTTCAGGCATGAGGCCGACGAAGTGGCCGATGCCGCAGGCCGGTTCAAGCACGCGGCCGCCCTTGAATCCGAACCGCCCGGCGGCGCGATACATCGCGCCGATGACGGTCGGCGCGGTGTAATGGGCGTTGAGCGTGGTTGCCCTAGCTGAACGATGTTCATCGTCCGAAAGAATTTCCGAGAGCCGGAACTGCTCCTTGCGCCAGTCGGTGTTGTCCACGTCGAACACCTGGGGCATCGCGCCCCAGCCGACGTATTTTACAAGCGTGGCTTTTTCCTCCGGGGTCGCCGGTCGTTCCTCGGCATCGAGTTGCCGCAGTGTTTCAATTGCGGCGATGTTTTTTTGGAACTTTAATTTTGGCCCGCCGTCGCCCAGGCGGTCAGCCTCGGTGATGCGGTAGCTGTTGAGATTCTTCGGCGGTTCTTCCTGATGGCGTCTGGCTATTCTTCGGGCGGGAGCAGGATGTATTTCTCCCGCACCATTTCCCACGCCTGCGTCTGCGCCTGCTGCGCCGTTTTTCCCTGCTTCATCAATTCCAATCGCAGCGTGGCCATTTCGTCCTTCGTCTTTTCCTCCGCTTCGAGAAGCATCTGGTGCAGAAGCCCCTTCCGTTCCAGGTCGCGCACCATTTTCGGACGGTGTTCGCGCCAGTGTTTCTCCGCCATTCGTCCGTATTGTGTCAATGTTGTCATTGGTCGGCCTTCGCGTTGAGAAAAGGTCTAGCTGCTGGTTTAATTCTACATGGTTTCGCCGGGTTGCCATGATTATCTTGCGGTATTTTTGTGTCGCTTCATTTCACTTTGGGAAAAGGTCGCCAATTGGCACTTTCAGCGCCTTTGCAAGAAAGTAAGCGTGTTTGTCCGTGGCTACATACTTCTGCAACTCGATATTGCTGAGCACATCGCGGGTGATGCCGAAGTAGTTCAGGACCTCCACCTTCGCAACCAGTGTTTTTTGGGTCAGCCTTTGTTGATCACGAAGCCGGGCAACATTGCGGCCAATGAGATTCGCGTCGCGTCGCATAATCGTTTTGGTTCATTTATAGGATTATTTGTCCGTCGCCAGTCGTGCCTGGCACACAAAATCAAATGCGGTGCGGGAGGATCGAAAAAATGGGGGCGACGGTGAAACCTGTGTGGCAGCGACGATGCGAATGTCCAAGCAAAACAAGCGACAGGCCGCTCGAAGAAGGTCTGATTGGTGGTCACGACTGAAAACGCTTAACTGAGCATCGGTTTTCATATTTGGAATGGTTTTTGGGTTCGCGTCCAATCATAGGGTTCCGGCTGACGCTGCCAACGGATGTTTGCGGCCACGATCCGGTTTGCGGCGTCAAGCGTGGAGGGCCGGTTCTTCGTCTGTCCGGTTGGCTGAAACGGTCAAAAGTTGTCCCATGAATGATCTTTCAATTTAACGTGCGTGGATTAAAAATCATCGGTATGAGCACCAAACCCGCATTGCGTTTGAGCACACTGATCGCCAATGAAACCTCCGGTGCGATCACATTGAACCGCCTGGCAGAACTGATCAACGAAGCCAACCGGGAAGCTGGAACAGGGTGTTTTTTGAATCGCCGGACTTTGGCTAAAATCAAAAACATGCCGCATAAAGTCGGGTTGACCTATAGCATATTGGTCGCGCTGAACACCTATTTCAAAAAGCGCGGGGTGGGATTGCAACAGTTGCCGATTCTTGAAACCCGTGGTGTTTTGGAAGTTTTGGTGGATTCCCCGCGTGTGGTTTTCATGCTTGGTGCAAAAGCCCGGCCTAAAGAGCGGACTGACATGAGCCGGTGGGATACGCGCTCATTGGCCAAGCTGCTGACCCAGACTTCCAAATTCGACCTGCATCGCGAATTTGACATTGAAGACGTGCTTTGGCGGAGTCCGGTTGAACCGGCGGCGCTCCAATCCGAGCGCTGGCATCACATTCTGGATGAAGACCGGGCGTCGGTGGTCTCCATCGGTTCGCCGCTGGCCGCCTTGAGCAGCGAGGTCATGCTCGCCCGAATGTTCGGGGTTCAGCCATTTGACAGACCGCAGTTCAAGGCGGGCCGGCAACTGCCGTTCTTCTTTAGCTGGCTTCCACAAAAAGCTGGAAATTTTCGCAGTGCTTTTGGGCTGACGTGGCGTGAACTGCAATCCGATTTGCCCGCGATTGCAAAACTCGTGAAACGCAAACAGGCGGGAGCATTTATCCTTGATGGCGTTCCACACGGTGTTCTGGACAAGGGCAAAGTCTGGACCATGTATGGCGTCATTGCCGCACAACGGCGCGCGGCTGGCAATGTGTGGCTGGTTGTGTCCGGTTATGCCGGGCCGGCCACTTATGCGACGGCGAAAATGGTCAAGGAAATTGCCGCCGAACTGCCGGGGACAAAAGGACACGTCTCAAAAGTTCTATGGATGCCGGTGAAGGTGAAAATCAAGGCTGGCGACTCCGCCTCTTTGGTGGGTGATGTCCGCGAAGTGGTGAGCGCGGAATTTGACGGCGAACCACGCCTGTGGCCGGTGTAAACGCCGGTTGAAAAGTGCGGCGGGTGAATACCGGCACAAGCCATCAGCGCACCGGTTTTGAGTGCTTCACTTCTGCCAGCGCTTTGATTTCCAAGTCGCTTGAAAAGGCTTTCCTTTTGCCGCCGCGTCCAGCGGAGGTTCCAGAAATTCGACCAAAAATTGGATGACGGCTTCGAGTGTCGGGGCTGCGGCCTTTGGCCCGGTCTTTCTCAAAAAAGCCTGCCAACCGCGAATTTTCGCCGGGTCGGTGCCAAACATTGGCGTCAAGCCAGCCGGCAGCCCTTCGGGAAACGCGGTGGCACGGCGGGCAAACGTCCCCGCGATGGACTTGACCAGCAATGCGCCATCGAAGGGAAATTTTTGCGCGAGATAATGCAGGTCGAAATAATCTTTGAAGCGCGAGTTCAACATGCCCAATTTCACGATGGCCTCCAGCTTTTCGGCCACGACGGTTTCGCGTGAATAGGCCCGCAACTTGGGCGCCGCCATGCCCAGCATTACTGGAAAAGTGATTTCCTCCGGTGCCACGGGCAGCGCGTCCCCGAACCCGACATCCACCTGCAATGGCACCACGGCCTTGCCAAGGTTGGCCCGCAGCTTCACCCGGATTCCGGCATATTCATCCTGGGCGCGAATGTCCTCGCACACGACCGAGCGCGGATCGAAATCAACGCCATCGGCTTCGACCTCCACACGGCACAGCTCCCTGAAGATGTCCGCCAACCGCTCTGGTGACGGATGCCCGAAACCCAGAAGATCCAAATCCCGCGTGACACGGTGCAGCGCCGGTTCCCAGAGCGCGAAGAGCATTGCCCCTTTCAAGACAAATTGTTCACGATGACTGGAACGGGACAACCGGTAGAGCAAACGCTCCAGCGTGAACCGCACCAGCAGCACGTTGTAATCTTCACCTGTGCTTGTCCGGCGATTTGACAGCCGGGCATGGACTGATGCGGCAAGATTTTTCATGCGAGACTGTCGAAATAGGGGCGCATGACATTGAGCACCCGGCAGACCTTGGCGTAATGCCAGAGTTCCTCGGACGCGGCTTTTTTGTCCCGCCACGCATCTCGCAGCGCCTCGACCGCGATGTTGACGCCGATGCGGTTGCGAAAACGGAAACAATCGGCCACGGTTTTTGCGACGCCATAGACGGGCACGGACACGCCCTGGATGACATGCCGTTTAATTCCCTCGGTCATCATTTCCCCTGAAAGCGTCACTACGCGTAGCGTCGGGGTGGCGGATTTCGGTGGCCGCGTTCCGCGTGGAATCGCAATCCAGACCTCGGCGGGATTCTCGGTGGTGAGACCATGAAAGCGGAGGGCGGATACCAGGCAGATCACGCCTTTCGGCGACCGCTTGGCTGCTTCCGCCAGCGAATGGTTTTCGGTCATCGGCGCATCGGTCTGGACGTAAAGCCCCCGTCCGGTCTTCAGCAGATCGCCGCGCTCCACCAGTTGTTTCAGGTAGGTTCGCGGAACGCCGCTGGATTTCAGGTCACGCGGGCGCAGCACTCCCAGCTTGCGCGTGAGCTTCAGCACCTTTTCCTGATGGTTTTTGACCACGAAGTCATTATTACATAATGTATGCAGATAGCAACAAGTGAATACATTCTGTAAAACTGCCAAACGAATGGTTTTCATTGGAAAAAATGCACGGAAGCCTGTCGCGACGACAAGCTTCCGTGATTGGCGGTGACAAGGGCCGGTGGCGTGGCTGGTTTCAGACCCCGACACCTTCCGGCCTTTGTTGCTGCTGGCCTTGAGTGCGGGCGACAGCCCGCCGCGCCGTGCGAGCAATCTGAGCGATGACGCCTTCCTTCTGGTCTTCGGGCAGGTCTTTGACCAGCGTTTCGTAGGCGTTCTTGAGCGCAGGGTTGGCATTGATGCGTTTCATCATCCCCTCACGCATCCGATGCTGGCGATCCAGTTCACGCACTTCGTTGAGAACAACCGTGCGTTCGAGCCGGTCGCGGGGCATGGCTTGAATGTAGTTCCAATACTTCGGGTTCTCTTTGATGTGGGCATCAATTTTCGCATCCACTTCCGGGTTGGTCCGAAAGTTGGGTTCGTCTGCTGGGGCGGCATTGCCGCTGGCGCTCGGTGGCGCGGATGTTTTTGGTTTTGTGCTCATAATGAGTTTGTATGGTTTATGTTTGTTTAGAATTGCCGGTTTGCTGAACCGGCAAAGTGATTCACGGACTCAATGGGTCATCGGTTGCATTGGTCGTGGAAAGATTGGTTGCCGGGGATTGCACCTGGGCGGATTCAAGGGCGTCGAGGCGCTGTTTCATATCCTTCACCGTGGCGCGCAACACCGCCGTTTCCTGCAAATTGGTTTTGGTCTGCTGCAACGCGGCTTGAAATTGTGCCAGAGCCGCCGACAGGGTTCGGGCCTGCATCATGATTTGGGTGGTGGCGAGGTGTTGTGAATTGACCTCGGCTAGAATGGCGTCGTTGACCGGGACCGGGGCGAACGCCGCGTCACGCGACGGCAATGCGAGCAGATTGCCGTCAGCCGGGCCGGGATGAAAATCCCAGCGGGTGTTTTCCTCGACGCGATAGACGACGTGCTGCTCGTGCATGATCAAATCGTCATTCGGATCGGCGTAGCGTCCGACGTGATAGGTGTGGAGGACTTCGGGATAACGAACGCCGTCCGCGTTCGTCCCTGGCGGTTGCTGTGGACGCATCGTCAATTTCGGCGTGGTGGAACACGCGGAGAGAAACAACAGTGGAATGAGATAATACGCTTTCATGGTTTTGATTTGGTTGGTTCGTCGTTTTCTTGGGTGACGGGAATGGCGGTGCCGCCGAGCGAGGCATCGGCGGCGTCAATGGTTTGCAAGACGTAGAGATAAAACTGTTTTCCGCTCGGCACGCGGACGTAAAACCCGTTCTTTTGAATCGAATCAAAAATTTGCTGCGCGTAGGTTTGCAGCACCGCCTGCGCGCCCGCAAAGGGCGCGTTGTTAAGCGTGGGACTGTTGACGGGACCGAAGACGGTTTGTTGTTTCTCCGTCAACGCGCCAGCCGCGCCGGACAGAAACGTGGCGGCAAACAGTTTGATGTCGGCCAGGTTGTCAGACTTGATGACTTCGCCGCGCAGTCCGGCGCTGCCGTCGGTGATGGCCCAGCCGGTCTGGTTGGTTTCATTTTCAAACTCGCGGTCAAGGGCGATGGCCTTGATTTGCATTTCCATCCCGTTCTGCCAGATCAGCGTCCAACTATTGCCGCTGGCGATGCGCTCACGTTGGTGGTCGGTTTGGGCCGTCCCATGAATCTCCGTGCCTGCCGGGATAACCAATTTGCCATCATAATAGATGTTCTCGGTGATGAGGCCGACGATGGGTGTCTGGATGGAAGCCGAGTCCACCGTGATGACCGTCTCACAGGGAATCAGCCGTCCGAACGGTGCAAACACCGCGCTCAACTTTTTGGCCGGCGGAATTCCCGCCGAACTGTCGGCAAACAAACTGATGGGCGAGAGCGTTGGTGTTTGGTTCGCGGGAACCACCGGCAACGGAGAGGGTTTCGGAAAAGCAGACTGCGGCGATGACGGCAGCGCCGTTGGCTCCGGCTTGGGCGGCGGCGGATAATAAACCTGCATTGGCCGCGTGACAGACTGCACCACCTGGGGCTTGTCCGTGGCGTTGGTAGCCAGAGCCGTGACACTGACTGCATCTTCGGCAGACGGGTTGTGTTTGCGAATGACACTGAAAATGATCAGTGCGGCGGCGAACAGCGCGATAAAGGCAACGAGCTTGCCGGTCTTGGTTTTGAAGAAATTGAGAAAATCGCGCGGTTTCATAGATGGCCTCTGGGTGAACGGATGGGTTTCACGCTGGGGGTATTGGTAACAGTGACAACGGGGGGCGGCGGTGTCGGTGATACTCGTGTGACCAAAACCGTGAAGGCATTGCGCAGGGACAATTCGTTGCGCCCGCCGTCCGGCGTGCCGCTGACGGCGAAATAAACGATACTCCGGCCTTTGGGCGGCACGGTGCCGTCGGCGTCACTGATGGACTGGGGATAGAGCCGGTTGCCCGCGCGCAACGTGAAACTGTCCGGCTGATAAATCAGGGGCGCGTCAATCTTGTTGGTGATGACGAGGCGAAAAACCAGTGTGTCCTCGGCGTTGAATCGAAAGGTTTCTTCGATCTGGATTTCGTAGTCGTTGAAATCGCTGACGAGCGGCTTGCCGTCGTAGGTGGTGAAGTCCACGTTGGCGACACTTTCGGGCTGCTGGGCTTTGAGCAACGGAAACGCCTTGGCCTTGTCGAGCAGCGCCAGAAGTTTAATCGGACTGACTTCGGGCGCATGGCCGACGCCTTCCTCCTCCGGCGTCGGCATGGCTGCCATGTTGAGCGACAACACTGGCTGGCCACTTTCGGTCAGTTCAAAAACGTAGGTATGGTCGTTCCAGCGGATGTTGAGATTGGCGGACGCCTTGGGGAACAGGGCGCGCACGGAAAGAAACGCCGAGCCTCGGGTGTGGGCGAGTTGAAACAGGCCCGGCGTTTTTCCGTCCACCGTGATGCCCGCGCCGTCTATGGCGGTGATGGCACCGGGGAAACTGATGGTGGTGACGCGGTTGGTGGCCACCGGCACAGACACGGCGGTGCGGTCGTCGAGCAAGACCTGTTGGATGGCCGGTGAATCCGCCAGCGCAACGGCGGCGGTGAACACCGATAGGGTGAAGGACAGGATTTTAGCGATTGATTTCATATTTGAAGTCGCCCACGGCGGTGGGGAAGCGTCCGTTCAATGCCATGTTGGGGTTGCGAACCAAGCGCAGCCGAAGCGTGAATGGAAACGCCTCGGTGAACGCCTTGTCTTGAAAAATGCCGCTGCGGATGATCTGGCCGGTGACGGCGGCGAGCACCTCGTTGTCGCGCGTGGCCAGAATGTCTATCTGGCCAATCTCGGCTTTCTGGTGCAACTGCTTGGCGCGAAATTCGACCATCTCCTTGACGCGCTCATCCTGCGCCTTCGCCAACGCGGGTTTGAGGAACATCAATTTGAGCAAATTGGGATTGTCGAAGTCCTTGGGATTGCGTTCGAGGAAAGCCATCGTTGCGAGTTCGGCCTGCTGGACGTGCAAATCCTTGGCCTCCGAAAACTGGAGCAACGGACTCAAATAGTAGGTGCCGGCGGGGTCAATGATGACAACTCGCTCGCGCTGTTTGAATTGTGAGACGATGTGGTAACGGTCAATGCGAGTGACAGAGGCTTTTCTTCGCCAAGCAGATTGCTATTCTTTCCGCATGGCAAGATAAAAGATGAAAGCGCAGAAGAAGCTCATAGAACACGATTGGAACTTTATCGCGGACAGAGTGCCAGATGATGAGGTTGTAGCGTGTTGCTATTGGGAATACGCCCGTGAGTCAAAATTCGTTCTGGAAGTAACGAAATTAAGGGCAGAGTTGCGTGATGGAAAGCGGTTACATGATTCTCTTGATGCGGGGCAGAAAAGGCTTTTGGAGCAACTGGATGTAATCTGTGAACGGCCAGACGCAGACCCAGATCGCTTTTATAGATGTCCTCCGTTTCCGAAGCCGTGGCAAGCACTCGACAAAGGCAGCAGGCCACCCCTGATGTTGAAAATTCCGCCAGAGGAATACGCTTTCCAAGCCATTGATTCTCGTCTCCCTTGGGGCAGATTCCACCGCGAGACTGAACGGCATGTCATAAGTCATGGTATTGAAACCTTATTGGTAACAATAAATTGGGGCGCGGGCAGCGACCGAGAAATCAAAAAGAGTTTCAACAAATGGCTGGACAAAAATCGGCCGTCTCACATCCCGGAGCCGAGTGAACGCGGGCACAAACCAGTGGACTGGCGCGCTAGATTGGAAAGGCTTGGACTGCTGCGACTGCGGCACAACTACACCTTTGACAAGGCTAAACCGTTGTTGAAAATGCTGCCGCAGACTACGAAGACGACGGATTCCAGCGAGTGCAACCGTCAAGCAAAGAATGCAGTTGACGACTTCCACGCCCTTTTCCCTTTTCTCGATTCTTCTGCAATGCCAATTTCTTGGCCGCTAAAGTAGTTTCCTTACGCGGATTGGTGGAATAAATCGCATCGCATTTGCTCCATTCGCAAATGGAGCATCAATCGTTCTATGGTATCGCAGAATATTTATGGCGACACCATTAAAACAAAAAAGCGAGGCGACCAACGCACCGTTGAACGATTGCACACGAGATTTCAAGCGTGAATCTCAACGCAATAAAAAATTACGTTTTTCCAAATCTGATAAGCGTCACCGTCTTCACACAGGGAATTTTATTTCACCTTGCTCATTTTGAAAACTGCCTATTGTGGCGAGACGCGTGGTGTATTCTTGCGATGGTAAGTAAGGCTGTCTTGCCAGTGCGTTTTTTGACACGCTCCTTGGCTGCGCATCGAGGGCACCAAGTTCCTTGTCGAATGCTGTCTGGCACAGCTTCCCATTCGTGCCCCTGGGAACATCGCCAGCGCAGTTTTGTTCTGCCGTTGACATACTTGCTTGACAGGCATTTTCCGTCCCACTTTTGAGCTATTTTCCGTAGGTCTTCAATTGTGAGGCGTTGTGTGCCAGCACAAACGGGACACCAAGTGCCGGCCCTGACACTTGAAGGGACAGCTTTCCAGCGATGACCTTTGGCACATTCCCAAATCAGCTTCACCTTGCCTCCAGAGTATTTTCCAGAAAGACATTTTCCGCCCTTCTTTTCAGCGGTGGCTCGCATATCGTGGATTGTGAGACGCTGGAATGAGCAGTAGGGACACCACTGGCCTCCTTTGATGTCAGCCGGCTGCGCTTTCCAGCGGTGCAGATGTCGGCATTGCCAAAGCAGCTTCACATAGTGCCCCTTATACGCCCGCGACAAACATCTTCCACCCCGTTCTTTCGCAATAACCAGCAGCCGGTCTAGTTGGCGTTTTGTTTCAGGCACAGCGTATGCGTCGCGCAGATTGACCTTCTTGCTGTCGAAATCCTTCGGCAACTTGATCTTTCGTTTTTCACACTCGCGACGAATGAAATCTTTTATCTCGCTTTGTGGGAGGCGAGTCGGAATCTCCGGCACAGAAATGAGAATCACGCCATTCTTACGGCAGAGTAGGCGCTTCAAACGATCACGTTCCTTCTGCCGGATAGCACGCTCATTCGTTGTTGGAGAATAGATGTCTAACCCGTAGTGATGAGGGCCTTGATGTTCAAAAGCCAAACCAAGTTTCACACAGTAGCCGTCCAATTCCAGCCGACTCTTGTTAGCCAACCGAAGCCACGGAGGTTTTACCTTTGGAAAACGCTCTCCGAAGAGCTGTTCAAAGTATTCTCTACAGATTCGCTCTGCCAACGCTGACGAACATTGGGGACACCAATTGCCGGAACGGATGTTGTTCGGTTGAGCTTCCCATTGGTGGCCTTCTGCACATTCCCAAAGAAGTTTTGTTTCTATGTTGGCGTATTTTTTCGAAAGACATTTTCCTCCGCGTTCCGCTGCCATTGTTTGCATCTCCTCGATAGTGCGCTTCTGAGTGCCAGCGCAAACTGGACACCATGTGCCCATAATGATGCTTCCAGGCACAGCTTTCCAGCGGTGGCCAAGGCTACATTCCCAAAGCAATTTCTTTCCTTTGCCTGAATAACGACGCGATAGGCATCTGCCTCCACGCTTCTTAGCCAAGTTCTGCATGTCCGCTACGGTCTTGTGGCGTCCGACGCAAAATGGACACCACACGCCCTTCTTAATTGGCAAAGGAACAGCTTCCCACCGATGTCCATTTGCGCATTCCCAAAGTAGTTTATTACACACGCTCTTGAATTCTGTCGAGAGACAGTGCCCACCTCTGCGCCGGGCGATGCGTTCAAAGTCGGCAAGTGAATACTTTCGTGGTCGGCTGTTGGCGCAGCTTCGACACCAGTGTCCTTTTTGAATGGTTTTCGGTATTGCTTGCCAAATGTGACCTTGCGCACATTGCCACTGAAGTTTCTCATTCATGCCAGCAAAGCTTGCTGACAAGCACCTGCCACCCTTCAGGCTGGCCAACTGCCGCATATCATCAATGGTTCTTCCGCGCCCAACGCAAACTGGACACCATGTGCCAGCCTTGACACTTGCGGCCACCGCCTCCCATTCATGTCCTTTAGCACATTTCCACCGCAGCTTGGACGAACTGTTCACATAATGTTCGGAAAGACACTTCCCGCCTCGTTCTTCCGCCATTTGTTTCAAGTCACGAATGTTGAGCGGAATATGCCCCGCGCAAACTGGACACCACGAGCCACGCTTGATGCTCAAAGGTATCGCGTCCCATTCATGGCCGGCACTGCATCGCCAACGCAATTTCGTCGCCATCGTGACAAAGGCTTTGGAAACACATCGTCCTCCATTTCGCTTCGCCAGCGACTGCATATCCTCGATTGTGCGGTAGAATCCCCGACAAAATGGGCACCATTTACCACGCTGAATGTTATTGAAGGAGGCCTGCCATTGGTGGCCTTCGTGGCACTGCCACAACAGCATCGCATCGCATCGCTCGCAGGATATTGATAAACATTTGCCTGATCGGCTTTCAGCAAGGTGCTGCGCGCGTTCGATTGTTACATTCTTCCGAGGCACAAGCTGTATGCTAAACTTCGCTGCAACCTGTGACAATTTGAATCAGGCAGTCAATGATCTGGCGTTGCTCCAGGCCGTGGATTTCCGTAGCGCCTTCAGCGCATAAAAAAGCGGCCTTCGTTTCCGAAGGCCGCTTTGCTTTTGCGGGAATTGATTTTTATTTGCCCGGTGTCGCGGGCGGAGTCGGCGGCGTGGGCGGTGTGCCGCTGTGGCCGCCGCCGGTGTCCACGATGATGCGGGCGCGTTTCCAGGCTTCAATGAAGCGTTTGCCGGCATCGGTGCCGTCGAATTGCAAGGCGAGGTCGTCCATGTCGGTTGCCAGTTGCACGAGGGCGGCGGTGTCGGTTTCCACTTCGCGCAACAAGGCGCTCTTGTTGACAATTTGTCCGCGCGGCGTGTTCATCACTTTGCCGAAGGCGGCGATGGCGGCGGTGAGCGTGGCAATGCGGGCGGCGGTCACGCCGCGTCCGGCGGCGGCGGGGTCGCTGACGGCGGCGCTGGCGAGATTGAGAATGGCCGTGGCTTTGTCCAAAAGCACTTGCTTGCGCAACCGCACGATGTCGGTCTTGGTCACATCTACCTTGCCGAGATTGTCGAGGTCGCCGTTTTTCTTGAAATGGTTTGCGAGCGCGCGGGCAAGGATGAATGCGGCATTTTCCAGCGCGGTTTCCGCCGCGGAGCTGGCGTCGCCGCCGCCGCCGGTGGCCGCATCCGCCTGCGCGGCCAGGACGGTGACGCTGCCGTAATTGGTTTGCAGGGTTGCCATGTCCGTGCCGAAATCGGCGGGCGGGTTGCCGGTCCAGACGAGTTTGTAATCGGTGCTGTTGGCGACGGTGATGCACGCGCCAACCATGTTCAACTGGTTTTGTATGCGTGAGTTCATGAGGTTTGTGGGTTTCAGTTTGGACTTGGCGGGAAATTCGTCAAGGGGATTTATTGGGAATTATTCGGATTTGTGGGGAAATCCGCTGTTTCCGGCCATTGACAGGCGGCGCGTGGAGATTGCGCGGCGGCAACCGCGCATTTCCCCAATGTTTGCAGGCATTGCTTGAATGTTGGTGGCGATTGTTTGGCTGTAATTCCCGATTGTTTGAAGGTAAATGCCGATTGTTTGGCCGTCAGTGGCGATGGTTGAACCGGCGGCGGCGATTGCTTGGTCGTCAATGTCCGTTGCTCAATTGTCAGCGGCAGTTGCTCGATTGCAAATGGCGGTTGCTTGAATGTCAGCGTTCGTCGGGAGCAGGGAGATTTTCTTTTCGCTGGCGTAGTCACCGGCCACGCGGTCGTGCTCCTTTTCCTCCTTGTTGATTTCCTGCGAAATCGGGAGCGGATCAACATTGACAGTGACGGTGTAATCGAGCAGCCGCAGATTGGTGAGCCGCTGGATGATGCCGGGATATGTCGTGCGCGGCCAGCGGGTCAGGACAATGAGCGAGTGATAATGGCCGTCGAGGAAAAAACCGAAATCGGACTGGCCGTTGCCCTCGCTGTGCCAGCAGTTTTCCTGAATCGAAAGTTCGGGTTCAAAACCTTCCGCCGGGTCGTAATCGAAACGGTCGTTGAGCGACGGATTGAGAAACCGTTTGTAATGCCGGAAATGGTCGAGGTCATTCATCGGCAGGATGCGCGCGCCGCCAGAGCCGAAGATTTCCAGCAACAACCGGTGGACGTGGTCGAACTCGGTTTCGAGCTGGTCGAGCAGCGTGTGGTAGTAGTCGCGCCGGGCGGCGGCGGACTGGAAGGATTTCGGCACGTTTTCCAGCGAGCGCGAGATGTAGATAATGACGCGCTGACGGCGGAGTTTGCGTTCGGACATGGCCTGCCAGTAGCGCGCAAAGCGTTCGTTGCGGGTGCGTATGGTCCAGACATTGGAAAACTTCTCCGTCTCCTGTTGGTAGCGCAGCAATTCCCCCTTGTAATCGGAATCGCAGAAGTATTGCACTTGCAGCCGCTGGTTCTCGTGAAGCGAGGCAAGCAGGAGACAGAGTTGATCTTGGAAATCGTTGAGGTCGGCGACCTGGCTGTTGGTAAGGTCGGGCGCTTCAAAAACAAACCCCTTCGCCACATAACCACCACGCCGGAGCAGATTGAAGACAATCAAATTGCGGACAAAAAAACCGTTGGGAGCGCGTTCAAACATAGGTCAGACATGGATTGAGGTTGAGGGTTCGTCAGCGGGCGTTTGTTGGGCGCGCAGGTCGGCCTGCATCTGTTCAATGCGCGCAAGCTGGTCGGCCAGTTCCTGAACGGTGCGGACTTTGGTTTGCTCGTTGACCGCGATGGAGGCTTCGCGGATGTGGGCGAGCGCCCGTTCCAGATGGGCACGGACGATGGCATCCATGCCGTGCTGGTGCAGCCCGGCGCGCAGATTGACATCGGCAGTTTGAAGCTGTCCGAGCAACGTCCGCCGCAGCAATTCAAGATGATTCAGTGCGCCGGCATTCATGGTCTGGCCTCCAGCATTGGATGTTTGGATGAGTGGATGGTTTGAACTTCGGGGGCGAAACCGCCGCCGGAAAACCAATGTTCAAAACAATCGCGGTCGTAGCCGGGCGGCTTGCCCTGCCGGAAACCGAAGATGTAGGCGAGGCAGATACCGAGCGGCACGAGCGCGGCGAGGAAGGCCGTCAGCAAGGAGGTATTCATCATCACGAGCAGGACGAAGAACACCGTGATGGCCACGCCGACACCGCCCACGAGCCACCAGAACAAGCCGCCTTCGAGACCCCAGGTGCGGCCTTTGGAATCGGACGCGGCGTTGGTTTCGGTGAAGCGCAGTTCGGATTTCATGCTCGTGGGCGGTTGTGGTTGGTTATTGGTGCAGGCTGCGCTTGTCAGAAAGTGCCGACGCCGACGGCGCTGTTGGAATCGAGGCCGAAGATTTTGAAGAAGGCGAAAATGACCGCCGGAGCAGCCGCGATGATCGCGCCGCCAATGATGGACATCTTGCCCTGGTCCACGTCGCCACGCCGGATGGCGAAGCCGCCGTAGATGACGCACGAAATGCCGAGGACGAAGCCGAACATCATGATTACGGCGAGACTGTTGCTGATGCCGGTCTTGAGGTCGGTGGAACTGAACGTGGTGGACTGCGCGCAGCGCCGGGAGGGTGTTGAGGGCGAGAACGGCGGCAGCCACGAGGAGCGACGGCAGCCGCGAACGGATTTTCGGATGGATGTGTTTGATGATCTTCATACGCGTTGTTTTATTTTTTTGTTTCGGTCAGCGATTCATTCGCTGCATTACGCGCCCACTCTGACAGAAGTAAAAAACTCGATCGGCGTGCGTGGCGACACAACTTGAAAAGGGATTCCGTGCTAGAAGTTCGGGATGAATAAAACCATAGACACGAACAAACTTAACAAGCTCCAGAAACTGAACACGCTGCTGCCACACGAAATCCGCGGCCAGTCCCAAGTGCTGCCGCGCATCGTCTCGGCGGTGCAACGCGGCGAATTCGGCCTGACGAAACCGGGCCGTCCGCGCGGCAGTTTTCTGCTGCTCGGACCAACGGGCGTCGGCAAAACGGAAACGGTGATTGTGACCACAAATCAAATTTTCGGGCCGGGACAATTATTCCGCTTCGATATGTCGGAGTTTCAGAATCAAGAATCGCTCGGCCTGCTGCTCGGCGCACGGCTTGGCGAAGTTGGTTATTTGGGCGGAGTGCGCGAGCGCGCGGCGGAAGGCTCGCTCCTGTTTGACGAAGCGGAAAAAGCGCATCCGCGCGTGCTGGACATCCTGCTGCAACTGCTGGACGCGGCGCGGATCACGGTGGCGACCGGCCAGACGCTGGACTTCAGCAACTATTATATCTGGCTCACGTCAAACATCGGCTCGGCGGAATTGATGAGCCTGCAACATTCCAATGACGCGACGCTGGAACGCCACGTCCTGACGCGGGCACAACAATCCCTGCGCCCGGAAATTTTCGCGCGCGTGAATGAAAAACTCGTGTTCCGTCGTTTGGGTTACGAACACCAGTTGGAAATTGCGGAGAAATTCATTGCGCGTGAAATCGAATTCCTGCGGGAGCGCGGACACAAGCTGGAATTGGACAAAACGGTTTTGCCGTTTCTCGTGCGCAAAGGTTTTCATCCGAAGCTGGGCGCGCGTCCGATGCGCGACGCGGTGGAAAAGCTGGTCGGCGATGCCGTGTCGGAATGCCTGCTGCAAGAGCGTCAAACCAGTGGCGCGTTGACCTTTGACGAAATGCGCGACTGCCTGATTGTGCTGTGAATCAGGCCAGCAAAAGATACAGGTGCGTCTCGCCGATGTCCTTGTCCGGCTGGAACGCGCCGAGTTTGCGTTTCGACAATTGCGCACAAACTTTGCGGATGGCTTTCCGCTTGGCGGCAATGCCCGGCAGTTTCACCAACAGACAATCGGCAAATTGATCACCGGCTTTGCCGGCGTAGATGTCAGGCGCGATCACCTCGGTCGCGCCTGCTTTGTAAAGCGCCTCAACAAATTTCAGGGCATCACTCTCGCGTTTGAATCGTCCGAGCGAGCGCACGGCCTTGCCGCCGCTTTCCAGCCATTTCCGCACTTCGGCGCGATTCTTCTGCGCCAAAAGTGAACGGACAAAAACTTCATGGATGTGCTTTTCCGTGGCGACCGTGTTCGGCAATGGCTTTCCGGCCTTCGCCGGTCAGCTTGGGCAGCGATTTGTCTTTTGCGCGGGCGGCGCGGTATTCCTCGGCAGTGACGGGACGCCCGTGCAGATAAATTTCCTCGGACATCAACTTCGCCGTCGTTCAACCACAAGCGATAGCGCCCGGAAAAATCGCCGCTCACGGTGGAAAATTCCAATTGCAACCGGCCATTCTCGTGCCAGGTGCGCTGAACGCCCGTGCCGTGAACCATGCGATATTTGCCCAGCAACCGTCCGGCTTCACTCCACTGGCGGCAGACGCCATGCAGCAAGCCATTCTGATAGCGTTCTTCGTTCGCCAGACACACCGTTCTTGTGCCAGACACGGACAACGCCATGCCTGCGACCGTTTCGCAATGGCACCACTTCACGAAGCTGGCCATTCCGATGGAAGGCTTTTTCAATGGATCTTTTTCACTACAACGATCAGTCGTTTTGTTCAGCAATGAACCCATTTAATGCCAATTGGCCGTGAAAATGACAGCCTAGAATTGAGATGACACACAAAATTTACTTACGAGAAGACCAGACTTCCCGCGATGAAATCCTAGAAGCAAACTCCCCGGCGGCGGCGGGCGGGTCAAAGGAGGAACGGAAGCGCGAGCGTTTAAGCGAGCGAGCCGTAGTATCCTTGACGCGACCGACGACGCCACACAATCAAAGGGGGTTTCATCGCGTTGTCCCGGCGACAAGCCGAATGGCTCACAATTTTACAATCAGTGATTGGAAATTCTGAAATTGGCCAATCACTGATTGGCGAATTCAGCACCTTGCCCGCGTATGCGGATTTTCTGGCTTCGGTCTGTGGTCGGCGAGCGGGGAAAGTGGAGCGGAGAGCGGAGAGGAGCGCCTAGCGAATCGCAGCCGGAGCGCAACGTCCCGCCGCCGAGCCGCAGACGGAAGCCCGCCGCTCATGGCGGCACATTGCGGATGCCCGCTCGTGACGAGCGCGCGGTTTGCGGAGTGGAGCGGGCGTCGTCGAGAGGAGACAGGGACGACGGACAGCCTGTGGAACGCAGCAAACCGCGCGTTGGTCACGAGCGATACAGCCAGCGTGCTTAATCAACGGCGTGAACCTGAACCGATTTTAGATCAGTAAGAAACGTGCGGCTGATGTCACCAACTCGCTCCTCGGTTGAAGTCGGAACTGTTTCGACGTAGTAAAACTCGCGACCATGTTGGTCGCTCGCTGAAAATGGGCCACTCACGCCATCAATCATGGACGCATCGCCTGTCAGGTTGTAACCCAAGGCGAGATGAGCGGATTCTCCCCCTTCCAAATAGAATAGGGCTACCTCGTGACCCAAATGGTGGAGGATTGTGGCGGCAAGGAAAGCGTGGTCTTCACAATCTCCCGCCGCGTCGCACAAGGTTTCAATCGGGTAACTGAAATAATCATTAACGCCATGCAACGACTGATCGGATTCATAACGGATTGCACGAACGAAACTGACGACGTTCTCGACTTCCTGTATGGTCACGAATTGATGTCGCAGGCTCTCGCCGCGAAACCAAAGAACAATCTGTCTGATGCTGTCGGTGAAATGCTCCTTCGCCCACCGTGAAAATGGTAGTCCTTGGTGGCTGTCCATCCGCGCGGCGTTCAAATGAGCCTCGGAGAGAAACACCGTGAGTTCGCTCGGCGGACTGGACGCAACAGACGACCATCTCTGCCACTGGAAGCAAGACTCTTTTCCTGCTTCGAGTTGGCACGGAGATTCTTGACATCGTAATGGCGGTAATCCCGCTGGAAGCGCAATTGCTTTTGGGCGAACCAGCAAATCGCGCAGGGCCAGTGTTACGGCGGCTACCAGTATCCATCCCTGCCATGACAAGCCGCCATGTGTTGAAAGCCAAAGACTCGTCAGGCCGACAGCCGCAATGCCTGCAATGTTTAGCCATCGGCAGCCGCGCACGTCGAGCCACATTTGTAGTTGCTCACGACTTGGTAGTTGGTCTGCGTTTTCGGTGCGCCAGAAGCGCAGCGTTGCATGCACAATCATGCCAATGCCCGCGTATATGAAGGCATGAACGCTAAAGACGACGATGACAGAGGGAATCAGAGGCCAGTGCATTCGTATCGGGGTGACAGCCCAGACTGCGATCCAGAAGCCAACGAGCGCATAAAATAATGAAGTGAGAAATAGCATATACAAACTCCAGTTAAGGTGGCGGAAGCAGGGAAACCACGAGCAATTGCGAGAGACCGGCATCGTAGATTTGCACCATGTCGTTCACACCGCGATGTGGCGCCCAATTCTCCGGCACGAAGCAGACAGTTGGCGGGGCGTGGATTCCGCTTCGTGATTCGCGAATGAGATTCTTTAACCGTTCCGCAGTTTTTTGAGCAGAAGGAGATTCCGCATCGAGCCATTCTTGCAGGGTTATTTGATCCAAGTGTTCGGAACTGGCCTCTTGGGCCACGCGATGCAACGTGTTCAACCACGCTGTTGCGTCGAATGCGGGAAAGGGCAGTTCACCAATGGCAAGCAGCCAGCGTGCGTGGATTTCCTCCAACAACTTTTTGCGGCGGTTGGTTGTAAGCAGCCGGCGGGATGCGCTTTCGGAAAAAAACGGTTCGCGATTGGCTTGTGTTGCTTTCTCAACAGGTTGCTCCGCTTGGCGACCGGCAAGATCGCGGCGCAATGCATCTCTTTGAATCGCCCACGTCGAGACCTGTTTCCCTAGGCCGCGTCCGACTTCGTGCAGAGTTCCTGCGATGACATCGCCGACTGCATGGCAATGTCGCAAAATTGAGTTTGAATCCAGGCGGCGCAGACTACGCACGGCCAGCCACTCGACGACGAGAAAATGGAAAAGGACTAGCGAGGCTAAGCCAGCGAAGGCGACAGCGATGACAATTCCGAACGAAGAAAATAAGACCTCTACCATCGTCGTGTCGCGAGCCTCTGCGGATGCAGCCGCGAGGCCGACAAGGGCGGCGAGCAGAAGCACAAGCCGCAGAATCGGGCTGGTGATTGCTGGTATCCCAGAAATACGGCGGAGAGTATCCTTGGCATCGGATTCAAAAGTGCCCAGCTTTTTGCCGGGTTGGCTCTGGATAGCTTCAACGCCGACCGCATAGTTGTCGAATTGGTTGAGCCGTTCTTTCAATTCGGCCAGCAGGCCATCCGGCTTGTTCGGAATGGTCAATCGTAGGCGCAGGCGAGCAGCTAGAAAATCGGACAACTTGGATTGGCTGCCTGAAATCCACTTCTCGGCGCTTATCAAGGTGAACAATTGGCGGGCGTAGTGGCGGTTTTTGATTCGGGTGAATTCCTGCGCAAGCTTTTCCCTTGCGAGGGAATACCACCTGCGATGGACGGCCAAAGCCGGTTCGTGATGATTGAAGGAGAACCGCCTATCCAGAAGGACAAGCTCGTGCGCTTCGCTTTTTGTGCCAGGAGAGGAAAGCCAGTAGCCGCTATCACCCCGTCGCTCCGGTAACAAATAAGTGATTAGGCCCTCGGCATTCAGAACTCCATCCTTTGCCCGTGTCGCGACCAACTCCTCCAAACTCATCGTCGGTAACTCGGAGTGCGCCGGTATTTCGCGAAGCCAGAGTGAAAGTATTTCGCTTTCTAGCCCATGTGCCCAGAGTTCGCTGTGCCAATTCAAATCCGGGCGACAGACCGATGGACTGATCTGGACGTCGTTCCCATCAGTTGAATCATCTTGAAATGATGTTGAAAACAAGCCCGCTGAAAGCTGGCTCTCGTTTGTTTCGCCATACCGACGCCAGCCTCCAAAAGCGTAGGCCACAGCACCGCTTGCGAGCGATTCTATTGTGATGTCGGCTGACCGGTCTTCAAACAGCCAAAACAAACGAATGTTCGCCCGTCCGTGAACAACTTGACGCCAAGATTCGAGTGTATCCACATTCGCTTCCTCCGCTGATAGGGACATAAACACGAAATGCTGAAGGTGTAAATCCGCCGCGCTGGGTGTTTTGAACAGCAAGGCGTCCAGACCTGCTCGGAGCGTGTCTGGAGTCGTCGCGCTTCCGTTGAGAAACCAGCAAACCCACGGCGGTTGCTCCCACACGTCTAATCCCGCTGACTCCGCACGCTGGCGCAAACCTGGTTTACGCAAACCCATAATCGTTTGCGTTGCCACGTCCGGCTTCCCAAAGAATGTAATGGGAGCAAAACGCTCATTGCACAACCGGTGTAATTGCTCCTCACACTGCGAGCCGAAGTCGCTGGTGTCGGTTAAAACAACCAGCGGCACAGAGCGCAGACGTGTTAGCGCACCAAGCTCACTCAATTGTTGGGAGATCATTTGCATGGGTTTTCTGATGATGCGAGTGTTTCGCTCATTTGCCCGGTGACGTTGCCCCTGCCGGCTCCGGTGCGGAAACGGGCAGGATTGAGTGCATCCACTCGCGTCCGGCGGCAGCCGCCTTCGCTTCGGCGTAGCCGGACCATTCCTCGGCGGCAAAACCGTGGATCGTCCGCGCGCAAACAATCAGGTTAGGATTGCTCGTGCGGCATGCCGTCGTGGGCTGGTCGAAATGCTGATGCACATAGGGATCATCGCCCTCTTGAAGCTTGGCGGTCACGAAGCGTTTCGGAGCCATGTCCTCGCTTTGGGGGCCGGTGGGAACGATTCGCATCAACGGCACCGCCGCGATCTGCGTGGATTTGACTTTGCGCAGAAGCGCTTGGTCGTTCCGCGAGTTGTGCGTAATGTCCAGCGAGTTCACCGCCGACAAATACGCTTGCATCACGGGCGTCAATACCTCGATTCGTATTTGATCGAAATCAGCAGCTTGGAATTCGCCGGGCATCGCCAGAGGCGGACGATTGATCCGCGCCCACCCGACAACTTCTTCGGGGCCAAAACGCCGACTGCACAATACCCTTGGTGTCAGGGCGAGTGGACATCTTGGCCAGAGCGTCGCGGCTTGATTTGAGTTCCGCTCCCGCGCGGACACGGAGTGCGTCCGTTTGTGCCATGAACGCATCAAGTTCACGAGTTGCGGCCTCAAGGCACACAGCAATGTGTGGTTCCAAAACCGACTCCAGCTTGCGCTGTAACCACTCATTGGTCTTTACGACAAACTGGCGCTTTTCCTTCGTGTCCGGCAAAAAGTTCTTGGAGCGAATCGTGCCGGCCAGGGATTCAAGCATTGCTTCCAACTCAATCAGATTGTTGGCACGCTCCTGCGCCTCGGCAAGAGCTTGGGATTTCAATCCGTCCAAGAGCCTGCGGAACTGCCCAAGCCGTTCGGCGGTCACCTCGATACCCATAGGCAGCCAACTTAGAAAACGACGAGCCAGAACGACGCGTGCATTTTGTGCGCGAGACTCCGCGTTGCGTTCGAAGGCTTCCCGATGAGTGCTCACGCGCTGCTCAAAAGCCGCGCGATGGCTGTTGCCATTGGAGATGAACTCCTCGTCGCGGCTGTCAGGCCACTTGACCATCAACTCGCGCAAGTTCGGGTCGGCAAGATATGCCGCCTCATCAATCTCGCCTCCCTGAATCTCGGCGCGAAGACTTGCAACCTCGTTCAGTCCAGCGAGCTGGGCGGTTTCCTGCGCGGCGACAAGATTGGCGTCATGCTTTCCGACATCATCAACGAGCCATTGCGAAAGCCACTGTGCCTGACTGTCAAAGAGTGCGCCTGTCAGAAGTTCAATCGTGGGATACTCGATGGCCCCGACACCCAGGCTGCTGAATACGCGCTGCGGACCATTGGTTGCATGACAAACTTCGATAGCGAAGTTGACTTGGCCGGAAGCCATGCTTGCGCCAATGCCTTCGCCAACGAGTGAATAGAGGAAGCAACCAAGGCCGCGTGCAAGATCCATCCAGTTGTTCACCGGCGTTCCCTTGGAGTTGGCCTGATCAACGAGAAAGATGTTGTTCGCGTAAACCTCGCGCGCTGGGATGCGCGTGTGGGCGTCCAAGCGGAACTCGACATCCGTGAGCGATCCAGATTGAAGGGACTCCAACTCCTGCAACAATCCATACGCATTCGCTCGCGTCATCAATGCTTCGCGGCGCGGGTCGTGGATGAGTTCGCGATCCAATAACGCTCCCGGCAACGCGCCGATGATCGAAATGTGGTCGTTCGGCCCCGTGAATTTCGTTCTCAATAACGCAAGCAAACCAATCAAAAAGCCTGCACCTGTCCCGCCACAGAGCGAGGTCACGATGAAGACCCGCACACCATTCGTGATGCGAACATCCGAATGAGCCTGCTGAATCAGCGGCCCCATGCCGACCAGTTCCTGGTGAAGCTGTCCAGCTTCCTTTTGATTCCAGCACCATTCATTTGATTCGCGCAGAGCAGAAGATGTCCTGCACGGCGGAATTGCCCCGCACCAAATCCGCTGGCGACCTTCGCTTTGAAATCCCGGTGCAGGTTCCTGAATTCGCCGCATTCGTCCGGCAGAAAGTCGAGCACATGTTCGTCGCCCTTCCCGGCGGCGGCTCTATCCAGGGCGCGGATGGCGACCTCCGGGTCGAGCAACGTCAACTCGGAGTCCGCCAGTTCCGGGAGGTCAGGAAACCTGGCCTGCTCGTTGGTGTCGGAGTCGAGACACCACACCTTGACGTGGTTGGCCTTGTGCCGTGCGAGAAACCGCTTGGTATGGCGGACGGCGCGCTGGCCGAATCCGCCAAGGCCGATGAGTAGAACCGGATAATACTCGCCCCTTTCCGGGGTGGGCAAACTTCCGGCAAGAATGTTGAGGATGAGTTTTTGAGTCGCGTTCATGGATCGTTTGGGGTTGAGGGTTAATGTAAATCGGTTTGATAGGTCATGGTGACGTCGCCCACTTTGAAAGAGTCACCTCGTTTCAGGGATTTGAGTTGGGCGGAATCTTTGAAAACGGCGATGCCTCCGCGATTGGCGATAAAATAGCGGTTGCCATTCGTCGCAGTGGCCGAAAGAACCGTGTTCATGTCGCAACGTCTTCCTTTCAGATGCAGAGTCTTTGGCGCACCGTTTTCGGTCCATTTCAGAGTTCCGTAGATTTGACGGCCAAGCACCGCGTCGGCAATCCGGTTGCGCAGGATGAATCCCACAAACGCGAGCATGGCGAGGGTGGCAATGCCCCATACCCACATTGGGATGGAAGCCCTCGCTTGATAGACAAGTTCCCTCGTTGCAGTCGAATGCTCCGAATCCATAGGCAGCGCACTGACGACGAATGTCATTCGCCCAGGAAGAACGACTTTCTGCGTTATCGAAATGCCTTCAACGACCGATCCACCAGGCAGTTTCCAGACGACGTTTCCAACATCTCCGGCTGTGCGCGCCGTCAATGTCAGCGAGAGCGGCACCGTTCTGGACGAGGCCAAAGCTTCAATGGATGTGATCGTCGGCGCGGTGTAGCGTGGTAGAATGTCCAGCTTCGCCTCGGCAGCGTTCGTGCCGCCCGCTCCAACAACTTCCAAACGCACCACTTTTGTGCCGGAGCTGTTGAACTGAAAAGCGGGATTTATTAAATTTGTTCGGCCTTCGTTGTCGAACGTCCAGAGGACCCGTTCAATCTGCCCTTGTGATTCATTGAGGAATTGAATTGCCTCACCGGCCTTGTGGGTTAGTCCACCCTGTGTTTGGAACGACGCGCGCGGAGCAACCTCTTTCTTCGGCGGCACAATGCTAACCGTATATTCGGTTTGGGCAGTTTGGCCGGACACGCCCGTCACTTTGAGCCGGACTGTGAATGTCTTGGGCGATGAAGCGGATTCTGCCAGTTGAAACTGATGAGCCGGATTGCGTTCGACCGATGAAGTTCCGTCACCAAAACTCCAAAGATACGACGTGATCTTGCCAACGACCTCGCTGGCGAACTGCACGTCACTACCGCTTAACGATTCCTTCGGGCCTTTAATGTTTGCGGTAAGCGCGCCAAGACGGACCTCGATACGATTGGTTAGAGTGACGGTGGAACCCGATGCGTCAGCCACGAGAACACTGACATCATACACGCCTGCGTTTGGAAATTTCGCAACCATATCTTGGCCTTCACCGTAGGACCGACCGTTGATGGCCCATTCCCAATGTGCCGGCTTGCCGGTTGCGCGACCAAAGAAGCGCACTTCCTCACCTGGTTCGGGAACGCTTGGAAAGAACGTAAAGCTGACCGTGATACCACTAGACACGATCTGCACCAGTTTGTCCGTGCGGAGCATCCTGCCGCTGCTCGTGGTGCCAACGACTACAACACGATGGTTGCCTTCGCGGTCGAAGCGTTGCTTGAATGATTTACCGTGCCCGGCTCCACGCCCGTCCACTTCCCATTCATAGTTGACGAACGGTGTGGACGAGTTATCAGCGAAAAGAACATCCTGGCCCGCCTCCACTGGATCGGGAGACTGGACGATCACCGGCGGCATGAGCGGCTGCGAAAGATCGCTGGCGTCGGTGACATCCACACCGAACGGGTGCAGCTTTTCCTCCAAATGGACAATCATGCTGGAATTCCAATCGCCGCACAAAACCAAGTTGGCCCTGATCGTCTTGGCATCTACTTCTGGATAATCACGGAGGATTTCCGGGATGGCGCGTTCAGCAGGCACGCGGGAATCGTCTTCACCGTCCGTAAGCACTCGCACTTCGATAAATTGGTTGGGGTTCTGCCGGGCATATTCCCGTGCTACGGTCAACGCGCGACGCAGCGCCTGATAGAGCTTGGTGCTGTGATTGAGTCTTACTTCGGCTTCAAATCCATCAATCCATTGATTCAAAGTGCGGCGGTCTGAATCTGTGTGAAGAACGCTTTCGCGTTCCTCGAATCGGTCGTTAAATGCAATTATTGTCACCCGTGAACCTTCGGGAAGCGCTGCAATGTAATTGCGCAACGCCTCCTGAACAATCGCCACGCGGCTCTTTCCGCCATTCGCCGACACTGGCGTAATCATCGAACCACTCACGTCCGTCGCGAGCACATAGTCTGCGCCTCGAACGGAAGCCGCAGCCAAAACAAGAATGAGTAACACGACGCTGGCCGCAGCATTTAGTCTGGATTGGACAGTTGTCATAACATTGTCGGCCAACCTAGCGCACAGTCGTTTGCTGTTCCGTGATAAAACACGGCAGTGTTTGTAATTACTCTCGTGTTTGTCGCGCGAGAGGACTGCGACACTGAATGAACTTTCTGTCCACCGAATTGGAATGTTAGTTGTATTCACATTTGCCCTTATAGAAAGTGCGATGCCAACCGCCGCAGATTCTGATTTGGCAGAGACGACGCGAGCAGTTTTATTGGCGCTGAACGGATTTAGAAATTGAGGCGAGTCGGATATGTCGCGTGCAATGAGGCAGTTACATGGCAAGCAAGATTGGGACAACTCCGACAAGGAATCAAAGATTTTTGGAAAAAGAAATTAACACACACTATGAGTTGTGGAGAAATGCGAAGCGATCATACGGAGAAGTAATCCCGAATAGGATGGCACATTCCGCCAAGGTATGATTCGGAATCGCTCGTAGTGTTAGATGCGGCGTCTCAGCTAGACGTCCGATCTGCACAGCGCGACAATGGCCCAAAACGCAGCGCCAAGCACGGCGGTCAATGCGGCCAATTGTAGGCCGTAGGCCCAAACACGCGGTGTCGAGGATTCAACCTCCTGCTTGGTGGTTATCCTCATGTGTTCAATATTCATGGCTGGCAGATTTGTTGCCTGTTCGATTGATATGACATTTGTTCCTGACTGCTGTGGAACCATAACGGTCTCGATGTGAGCTTTCGTGATCGGAATTAGGTCGGCTATATTTTTTTTAGCATTGTCCATAAACCCAGGAACCAACGACCAAAACAACATCAATATCAATGCACCCGCCGCCGTGAACCTCAAAAGTCGGAATGCCTTTCGTCCTAGCCAATCCACAAATTCACGTCTTTCTTTATCCTGTATGTTCATAACGAATTTCACTTTCTGCTGATGAAGGAATAAATATGGGAGATTAAGATTCCAAGATGGAGGAAGCCTAGTCCAATTGTGACTGCGATTATGCTAAAGCCCCAATTCCAGCCGTCCTCAACCTTCCACACTGCTGGATCGTCTGGTGGTTGGATGCTAAGAAATGTGGCGTAGGCATCTGCGATCCCATGATGCCAAGCGGCTGAACCCCTCCAAGCAAACAATCCGCCGAGTAACAGTATCCACATGGCGATACATGCAAGAAACAGTGGGAATGAGGCGACGAGCTTTTCGACATACCAAGGAAATATTTGCAGCATTCTAACGGGAAACCAGTAGTTCGCAAACCTCAACTTGCGGTGCAACTGCCGCGCACGAACCATCAATGTCTGCTCTTCATCAAATTGATTGTTGTCCTGAAAGACCTTAATCAGTTTGTTGAGAATCGCCAATTCGGCGTTCCAAGAGGCCGTGTTTTTTTGACGCTTTGTAGAGCCAAACCAATCGCTTAACGCCAATACCTCACGTTGAATGTCATCCTTGCGCCTATTAACATCCATGTGCTGGCTTGTGCCGACGAATTGGCATTCGGCCAGCACTTCAAATTGATGCTTTAGCGCCATTGCTTCAAGCGATGTTGTGGGAGTTCTTCCTGCGAGCAACTCCACAGCATCCGTGGCTAGTGTCGCTCCATAAACCGCTTGTGGAACGGATTGAACATCTGCGAGGAGGCGTTCTGATCTGGCAATAAGTCGATCCGCAATCGTTAACAGACGTCCCGGTGCGCTGTGCCCGCCGGTCGTGGTTGTAATTGGAAACTTTAATGGCCAGACGAATTCTGGCGCGAGACCGCGCCTGCTTCCCCCAAGCAACTTCGACTCAAGCTTGGAATCGGCCCATAGGTTAAAGATACCTCCAAGCGGCTTCCCGATTTCCTTGTTCCATTGTCCCCTGGCACGTAGATCACTCAAGTAATTGGGATTGTCAGTGCGGGCTTCTTCATCCTGTCCGAGATGATGTCCGCTGGTGACGAGAATACGGTAATCAGCATTGGCTAAAAGCGAGAACTCGTCATCTCGCCTTTTCAAGTAAGAAAAGTTGTCCTCATGCCTGTCTGGAAAGTTTAGAAATACATCCTCAAAAACGAGTGTCGGCTGTGATGCTTTGGATAGGTCAAGTGCCTCTGCTGCTTGGCTCTCTTCTGCAATTGGGGTTCTCAAGAATGCCTCCATTCCCCCCATTGTCGTGATGACGTGGGATCGGAAGCCGAATCGGTAGGCGGTATAGGCGTGAAGGTAGGCGTATCCAGCTTCGTCGTCCACGGCAACCGCAAGTGCCGGACGGATCGGCAATGGGACCTCAAAATCCGATCTCATTGTCTCCCGGATGTTGTTTCTCAATGCTGCTGCGTCGAATAGTGAGCTGTATCCTGTCCGATTTAACGCGAGGACGTTTTCCAAGTCATCGGGCGTGACCCCGAACCTGAGATCGCACGCTTTTAATCCTCCCCTCTTATCATCCACCCAGCCATGCGATGTTTTGGGAGTGCATTGAACAGTCATTACCCAATGAATTTCGGGGAAACCCAATATCAACATGCCAAGAACCGTTGCCCACCCATGTTGTTTGATTGGATTCAAATGAGCTAATTTTGCACCGCCATATCCTGCCAGATCGGTTAAGACCATAACATCTGGCACATTCTGGTGGTTCAAACACTTGGGCAACTCTGCTTCAATCCAGTCGGACAAAGCGTGAAACTTGTTGCTGATTTCAGTGGCAATTGGCGACTCATCCACAACAAGCACTGCGATATGCTCATCGCTAACCTTGCCTCTGGAAATCAAATACTGCCGCAGTCCGGCGGCCATCGCGGGATTTTCGGCTAGGATTAGGCAGCGCAGCATAACTTTGCGTTCATTACGCTTACCGCGTAGTCAGTTCATCCAGCAGACGTTTGATCTCAACCTCCTTCTTCAGTTCTGGGCTTCCCCACGGCCCTTGAGTGAGCCGTTTGATCAAGTCATCAAATCCCTTGGCATTGGCTGCTTTGCATTCAGGATACATGAGCCGCATGAATTCAGCTTTCCATTGCCCTCCTTTGTAGGATTGAACGTGCTTCTTTGCTCGAAGCGCAAACCTGATTTCAAACAAGAGTCGTTCTCGCTCCCATGTGGAAGTGTCCACGGGTAAGGTGTCAGATTCTCTGTTGGCGGTTGGCTGGTCTGACTGACTTGCGGCGGCATGAGGGTTTGTAAAATGGATGCTTTCTTCCGTTGAACGAATCAGAGAACCCTCGACCGCATTCTTTAGCTCGCGGACGTTACCCGGCCAGTCGCAGGACTGCATTTGCTGCAAGCTGTCGTTGGGAAAATGTCCACCTGGATAGGCAGCATAATCCTTGTCTTCCTTGAACTTGCGCAAAAACATCTTCGCCAATGTCGGAATATCTTCCCTGTGGTCTTGCAGTGAAGGAACGTCCAACGTGAAGGCGGCGATACGATAATAAAAATCCCCGCGTAACTTTTTTTCTTTTAGTAGTTGCTTTGCGGGTTGATTGATGGCGCAAACAAGCTGAAAATTGCTGGAAATGTTTTCGTTGCCACCCAACCGGCGAAAGGTTCGTGTTTCCAGAGCGCGCAAAAGTTTGCCCTGCAAACGAAGCGGCATACTTGCAACCTCATCCAGAAATAAAACGCCTCTGTCCGCCAATTTCAAACGACCAACACGATCCTCTGTGGCTCCTGTGAACGCGCCACGCTTGTGTCCGAAAAGTTCGCTTTCGAGAAGTTGTGAGTCTTGATCCGCACAATTGTATGCCTCCATAGGGCCATCTCGTCGAGGTCCTTGCCGATGAAGCGCCATTGCAACCAACTCTTTTCCTGTGCCGCTTTCCCCGCTTATCAAAATACTCGTTTTGCCGCTGAATGCAGCGCGCGCTATATCGGCGCGGAGTCGTCGAATCGCTTGTGAGTTTCCGTAAATCGCGTGATCGGATTTTCCATCCGTAAAGACTTTCAGCACTGCCTCCATTTGTGTTGCATCGGGAGTTTTCTCAAGATACTCGTTTGCACCGATTTCCATGCAGCGCACAACAAGTTCACGATTTTCTTCGGATTCCAACGATGTGAAGATAATCACGGGAAGCTCCGGGAACTCGGAGCGAATGTTCTCAAGAATTTCAACGCCGAGTCGCGACTGTTCTCCGCCAAACATTATGTCAAGCAACACGACTGCCGGCTGTTCTTTTCGAACACGTTTCAAGGCCTTTTTGGGCGAGTAAACTCCGGGCGATTCTTCGGCTGATTCCAGACGCCACTCGAAGGATGAAAGTTGGCCATAGCGTCCAGGTATCATGGGGTCGTCGGCACGCCCCCACTGGTCGTCAATTAAAAGAATTCGGTGTTTGGTTTGCATTTTAATACATAAATCGTTGAAAGTCCTGGTCACGCTCATCTAGGGCGCGAACAAAGTCGTGAATTCTCAACATGCTCCGCCAAAAAGGATAAGCATTTTCCGCTCTTTTGGCACGATCACGAATTGCCCAATCATCTATTTTTGAAAAAAAGTCAGTTAAATGTGACATCTCAGCTTTGATAGCTTCACTTTGTTTTGTAAATTCATCTGTGATGTCGTATTTTTCCCAGCTTCTAGCGGCTGCAATCAGTTCAAGAAGTTTCTGCGTTCCATTCGCCTGAACCCACTTTGTCGAGGCATAACGCAGGTTACTTTTTGATTCTGCGCGTTCTGCGTTCGCCGCCAGAATGTCAGCACAAGTCTTTGCGCGCCTTTCAATATCACCACGTTGCCGCACCGCCTTTTGCCCTTGCTCATCAAGCAAGCGAAGGATAAGTTCATTCTTGAGCAACTCATGGCTTAAGCGACCACGCATGGCCTGAAACTCAATCGTAGTCACAATCGTAGTCATGTGACGAGTTCCCCCTTATATTTCGCTAATATTTCCAAAGCCCGATCAACCTCTTTTAACGCAGCTTTTAACAGGTCACGGTAATCATTTGGGTCAAAAGCTTGAATTTTTGCGTGTAGCCGCTCATATTGTGCCTGTAGCCAGTCCCTCTGAACCGAATCACATTCCAAAAGTAGTTCATCCGGTGGTCTAAGTGTGCCGTTCGTATTAGTTGCTTTTCTCGCTGATTCACAAAGCAATCTCAATGCACCTCCGTAAGCATCGGCTTGTTGAGGATTCGCCTCCCTTTTGGGAGTAGCCGGACACCAGTTGGCAGATCTACGGAGTGACTCAAACGGACATAGGATATTCGCCCAATGGGTCGTAAGATGTTGGTATTCCGGCTGCATATTTTGCTTGCGCGAGATTGTAATTCCAAGAGCGGCCAGTTCTGAAGGCGTTGTTGGAAACAAGTGCCAGCGTTTGGCCTGTTTTGGGCAAAAGGGAATGAGAGAACCATCGCTCGCATTAAGAGATGCTCCCAAATGCCCCCAGTGCTCAACAAAGCGCACACATTCATCGGCTTTAAGCTCTTGGACAAAAGAGAAAGCTGCTTTGAATCTGCAAAGCATCTCGAAGGCCGGGCCTATGAATGAAGTCGTTCCATATTCACAATATTTAAGGATCTTCTGGCAAATATCATTGTCCGGCGACGAGCTGTCGGCTTGGATGCGCCAAATCTTTGACCAAGATAAATTCCAGTCTGGAGAACCCAAGGCCGGATGCAGATCGGTTGAAATAACTACACCACGGTCAAAGTTGGCGTGACTTTGGAAATGTTTGAGTAGCTTGAAACCACCCTCATTGTCGGCAAAGATTTGTGAATCGGTTAGAATACACACCCGTCCTTGATCGAGCTTTGCCTGCACAGCTTTATACCCTGCCTCAATTTGCTGTTTTCCACCAAATAAGCTACGCGGCAATGGATCCACCTCATCGAAATATCCGTGGCTCATTCTCTGCCGAGCTTCTTCAGACACACCGTCATCGTTTATCCACAAAAGTTTCATTGAAAAACATCATGCCGCGGCTTTGAATACCATTCCAACCTCGTAACAGGATTGAGGCGCACTATTGATTGGGCAGCCCTCGCAACAAGCAGGCAACAAGCGTTCGAGTTCAGTCTGCTCGCCGATGATGCTTGTCCTTTCGCCATCGTTTGTTCGGACCCAGAGGTGAGCGGCGCTATTCTGGGCGGCAAATCGCAAAACGAAAGGCAACCCGCGAGAACTGGCGAATTCTTTGTCCATTGATTCCCACATTTTCTCAGACCAAGAATGGAAATTCGCACACCACCCTGGTTCTTCTCTCCAATAGATGACAAATATGTTGTTAGGTAACACACAACAATGAAAGCGAGCTTTAGACGCGGGTTGACCGACCGCGCAGATTTGAAGTTTTCCCTTTTCCCAGTTGTCCCTGAGCGCGCGATATGCGAGATCCAAGTCAGTAATGTAGAAAGGCAGCGATTTTACAGGGAATACATCATCTGCCAAAGATCGTCCACAGGGTGCCACCCGAACGACGTCATCATTCCAATCCTGTATAAGGATGTTCAGAGAACGAAGCTTCCCCAGATGTGTAAACTCTTCAGAGAACTCGCGAATTCTCTCGTCCAGTGCTTTGCGAGTGAAATCCACCGCAGACGCTCCAGGTGTCGTCGCGGCCCAGTCTTTGAAGGCAGAGTGAACTTTGTTAAGCGTCTTTTGAGCTGGAACAAAAAGAGCGCCGGCCGCAGCAAGTCGTGTTTGAGCAACGATAATAGAGCGCTTGTCTTTTTCTTTTTCCTGATTCGAGATGCCCGTTGGAATCCTCTTTATATCGTGAACGATTGAACTGAAACTATCTACTATGTCGTGTGGCACTCCTTCCGCGCCAAGCGGTTTGATCAATGCGAGCAGGTAATGGAGTTGATCCTTCGGACGACCGCATTGAGGGCGCCATGGGTCTATCGGCCACAGGCTATCAACGAAACCTTTGAACACTTGAGGGACTGGATCAACTATCCTCCAAACTCCAAATGGATTTTCAAAACCAAATTGAATGTCCTTGTCAAAGTGCTGCCGCTTTATTGTTGCACCAAGCATGGCAGGAAGCACCAAATTATCAAGCGCCCACATTAACTGCATTTTCTGACCGAGGCCAATTTGCGCCTCTTGTGTGACGGCACGCTTTTGATAAAAAGGCAGTGCCGCATCCGAAAGGCGTGAAAGAGTAAGGCAAGCAGTAAGAGCAATGGCCTGACGCACACCGGCAGCTTCTTTTGTCTCCTCAATGGCTGGAGACGCCCAACCTAAGAGTCCTTGACCGGAAGTGTGAAAAAAATCATCTCTGTTATTCGGAAGAGCCCTGAAAAAATAATAATGGTAATTGGAGGCTGCCTTTTCCCGAGAAACAGAGCTCAGGAACCACGACATGTTAGCCAGAACCCACATTCCTCGTTCAATATCTTTGTCCGATGGACATGGTTCGCTGTTCGCATTAGGTTTATCAGAATATAAGCGCTTTACAAAGTTTTTACAGGATTCAGCTTGAGATCCCCAAATGTTGCCACAGATGTCAGCACTTGTTTCAAGAACGCCACCAGTGACGGCTTGATTGAGTGGACTCTGCGCCAGTGTTCCTTTAACCCAACCGTTAGAATCATAGCCGTGGAGGCGGTCATAAAAAGCGGAGTTCTCAACTTTTGGCATCGTGATCAACGTTTCCTCAAAGGAATCCGGGCCAATTATGGAGATAACACCCTCATGGCTAATTTTCTTTGAATCGAATGACAAACCAATTTGAAATGTAAGAATACCGTGAGGCCAATTCAGTCGATGAAAGAAAAAGCCTTGCACACCAGGTATTGTATTCGGAAATGCTTGGACTAAATAAAAATATTTACTAAGGCAATCACGGATATGTTTATCTTCCGAGACCAACAGCGGCTGTGTTCGCCAGATTCCCTTTGCATTGTCCTTTGCATCCAACAGAAGACAAATTAGTTCTCCCTGATGTTCGTCAAACAGATTTGTCCTCCATACCCCGAGCACAGCAGTAATATTTTCGATTTGAGCGCGGTCATGGCCATCTGTGTCGTGGTCACTTTTCCAGGTGTGACGAGCGGCCCAGTATCGAATCTTTCGGAGACCGTCATGTGCTGATTTGTGATCCATTGGTTGAATTCAGGGTTGTCATCATCAACGGCCATATTTTGACCCCACATCGTAAAAAATTGTGAAAAGTGTGGTTCCAGGATGTTTCTCGGCCACTTTGCGGGCTACCCAAAGAGCGGCAAGAGAACTGTTACCCACACTAAATGGAAGCGAAGGCGCCACAGCAATGGCGGAATGAAGGTCTTGCTCGGTGATGAGGAAATCGTCATCGGCAAAGCCTTGAAAACCGTATTGGGGATCGGTCACGAACGGCAGCAAGATGTCCCATCCGCCGGTGCCAAATAGCGAATGATAGGCACCGCCCTTTTGGGGGTATTCAGGATGGAGTCGGCGAAATCCCGACGGTGCATTGGCTGTCTCGAACAAAACGGTTTTCATCGCTGGCCACGCTCTCTTTAACACCGGTCCTGGCCCGACAACCGTCGCGCCGTTGCCGCAGGCCGCGACAAAGAAATCCAAAGAATTTATCCCCACTTTTTGCAGTTGATCAACGGACTCTGTGGCGATCTGCGCCATCCCCTGGAGTGTAACGGCGTTTCTCGAATGGTCGGGACAAACCCAACGGCGATTTTTGACCATGATTTCCCGCAAGGTGCGGACAGCACCCTTGATGTAATCACCGTGATCAGATGTCACAATGTCCACGTTAGAATTCTGTCGGCGGATGTGGTCATAGAAACCAGGCGGCAAGCTTCCGGGCAGCACCACAGTAGCATCGTATCCCAACTGCTTGCAGAACCACGCGAACGATGCCCCGGCACTGCCGCTGGAAGCCTCGATCAAGTGTGTCTTTCCCCGAATAATTTGTCCCCGTGATTCGAGATCGCGAAACAGCGCAAGATAGGCGCGGTCATAATGGCTTCCCGTTGGGTTCTTGAATTCACATTTGGCGAAGGCGCGGCAGCCGGAGCCCACCAAGTTAGAAATGTCGGCGAGCGGAGTATTGCCTATGCGCGCCGCGATTTGTTCAAGAATATCCATAGCGTTTACGTGGCGAGTGCTTGTGATCAGAGCGCGCTTTTTGGCGTTGCATGAAGAATGAAACTACCGTTTTGTAGTTGCATAATTACTACAGGCTTGTCTTTTACATCGCCATTCTCATCAAAAGTGATCTCATTGCTAATTCCCATGAATGTGCGAATACTGTCGAGCTTGGTCTTAACATCCTCTCCTGTTTTTGCTCCTTCCTGAAGGCATTTCGCCGCGACTAGGAAGGCATCTGCGCCTTTGATTGCAGCCCAGTCAGGTTTCCGGCCAAACCTCTTCTGATATTCATCAAAAAAACGCTTCTGAACGGGCGTGAGGTTCGCTTCATCAATATCATGAACCACGGCCACAAGAAATCCAGCTGCTGCGGCTCCAGCTAACTCGGCAACTTTGGGGTCCATGGCGGAGCTTGTTCCAAGTAGTTGGGCCGTCACGCCAACTTGGCGCAAGGCTTTAATCATCAAGGCAGTATTTTCATAATACCCGACAACATAAACAATGTCGCAGTCAACGCCCTTGAGTTTGGAGGCTACGTCGCGAAATGTTTGTGGGTCGCTTTCAAAAGCCTGTTCGCTGACCACTGAACCTCCGCATTTAATAAACTCGGACTTAAACGCGTTCATTAGGCCAGACCCGTAGTCGTTGTTGAGAAAGACGAGGGTAGCCTTCTTGTAACCAGCGTCGTGTGCCCAACTAGCGGCAACACGACCTTCGTGGAGGTCACTTGGCCAAACGCGATAGACGTAAGGACCCGCATCAGTAACAGCAGGAGCCGAAGCTCCAATGGCTATGATCGGAGTCTTCGAAGAGTTAGCAGATGGAGCGACGGCAAGGGTGGTCGAAGACATTATATCGCCCAAAACCACTGAAACATGATCCAAGTCACACAGCTTTTTGAAGGCTGTGACCGCATAACTCGGTTCTCCCTTTGAATCCTCGAATACCACTTTCAATGGGATACCGTTTATGCCGCCTTCAGCATTGATTTGGTCAAGCGCCAACAGGATGCCTTGCTTTGCGTTTGCACCCCATTCAGCGTTCTGGCCAGTTAGCGCGAGAAGTGCTCCAATGGCGGGTTTTTGCTCTGTGGATTTTGAACAGCCGCTAAAAAAAATAAGAAATGGCGCGAGTGCCAGCAGGACTGGCAAAAGATATAAATACCCGCATTTGTTGGAAGGGGCGTTATTGAAGAATGTTTTCATAATCGTGATGTTGCTGGTTGTTTAATGTTCCCGCTGTTAGATGAAGGATTCGGTCAGATTTTGCCAGCGCAGAGGTCGCATTCTGTTCCACCAACAAAACTGCAACTCGCTCAGAAGCTGTGCAATGGCGGATGGATGACAGGATTTCTGAGCGAAGGTCGGCGCTCAGTGCGGCAGTTGGTTCGTCGAGGAGCAAGAGGTCTGGTTTCTGGGATAGAACCATTTCGATGGCAAGCATCTGGCGTTGACCGCCGGAGAGTAAACCAGCGCGGTCAGCGCGTCGGTCGCGCAGAACAAGAAACCAGTCGCCGAGAGCAGCGGGCGTATTGGTCTTTCGGGCTTGGGCGGTGGCAAGGCAGAAGTTTTCCTCCACGGTCATGTTTGGAAATACACGCCCGCCTTGCATCAAATAGCCGATGCCGAGTTGCTGGCGCTGCGTGATGTCAAGACCGTTGAGTTCCTCACCTCGGTAGCGAATCGTCCCGCGCGAGGGTTTCAACAGACCGGCAATTACTTTAAGAATGGTGGATTTGCCCGATCCGTTCTCACCGAGCAATAAGACGATTTCGCCCGCACGGACGGTCAGCGACACGCTGCGTAAAATCTCTTTCTGCATGTAGGCGGCATGCACGTCTTCCAGCACCAAAATGGGATTAGCGTTTGTCACAGTTTCGGCGCGGATTGGGGTTGAGAGTTTTCACAAAGCACTTGGGCGGCTGGCCCGGAAGCGACAATCGCCCCGCGTTCCAACCAATAGACGCGATCACTGACTCGCGCCACGACATCGCGGTTGTGTTCAATCATGATCACCGTCCGGTTGTGGTCGTCAGCCAGTCTCTGGATAAGCCCAAGCAACTGGTCAATGCGGGAAGGATGCACTCCGGCGGTCGGTTCGTCGAGCAGAAGCACGCGGGCATCGCAGGCAAGAAGTCGGGCAAGAGCGATGAGCTTCTGCTCGCCGTAAGATAGATTTTCAGCCCAGAGGTGCGCCTTGTCAGCAAGACCGACAAAATCCAGCGATTCGTGGGCTTGGTCTAAAATCACACGTTCGCGGGCTGCGCAGGCACGTCGGCGAAAAATCGCCACTGCCGGATGTTCGCCGATTTGATGTTTGGCACCGACTGCGACATTTTCAAGTGCGGTCAGCTTTCGGAACACGCGAACATCTTGGAAAAGCATGCCAATACCGTGACGAGCGACGACATGAGTGGTCAGCCCGTTGAGGCGAATGTTGTTGCCATTACCGAGAAACACATCGCCACTGTCTGGCGTAAGCAGCCCCGCGATGACGTTGAATAGGGTGGATTTGCCCGCGCCGTTTGAGCCAATAAGCGACGTGATGCTGCCAGGATGGAACTCCACCGACACAGCATCTAGGGCGACAATGCCGCCGAAGTGCTTGGTTAATTTTTGAGTGCGGAGGATCATCGGTCGAAAGCGTATTTTCCAGCAATCCCTTGAGGGCGTAGGCGCATCAAAAGGACAAGAGCCAGACCGTAGAGTATCTGGCGGGCGTTGGCTGCGACGCTGTCCGGGATATGGAGAAAGCGTAAAAACTCGGGTAGAAGCACAAGCACAACAGACCCTATGATGGGACCACGGATGTTGCCGGCTCCGCCGATAATGACGATGCACAGAATAAAGATGGATTCCTCCAAGCCAAAGCTGGTGGGATCAATATAGCTGGAGTAGGTGGCGAAAAGGACGCCCGGCACTGCGGCGATGGCCCCAGCCCAAGCAAAGGCAGAGCGTTTGTATGCGTTGACATCTTTGCCGAGCGAGGCGGCGGCAATTTCGTCCTCACGAACCGCTTGAAGGGTCCGTCCGTAGGGTGACGACATGAGGAGATAAAGGATTCCGCAGCAGAGCAGCGCGGCGACAAAAGTTAATGCGAGGAAGGCAAGCGGTGAAGTAACAGAAAAGCCAAACGCCGATGGCCGTGGCACACCGGGAATGCCATAAGGACCATGGGTAACATCCACCCAATTGTAAAGGATGCCGAAGACAATCATCTGGAATCCGAGCGTAGCCAAGATGAAGAAATCACCGTGCAACCGGATGGCCGGGTTGGAGACCAACCACGCGAGCGCTCCCACGACCACCACGGCAGTAGCAAGGCTCAAAAGAAACGGCCAGCCGGCCTGCATCATGAGCAGGCTCGCGATGTAAGCCCCTAGACCATAGAAGGCAGCATGGCTGAGCGAGAGCAAACCTCCATACCCTACCACGAGATTCAACGACTGCGCCAAGATGACATAGAGGCAAATCATGGTCAAAATATGGTAGAGATAGTTCATGCTGCTTCCTCCACACGTCTGACGACGCCAAATAATCCTTGTCTGCGAAACAGCAAAAACAAAATCAGAATCCCAAAAGTAACAGCTTCCTCCCATTTGGCTGACGTGTGCCAGACGACGAGACTTTGTGTCAGCCCCAGCAGCGCTCCACCCACAGCCGGTGCGAGGAAGTTGCGGAGTCCGCCGATGATGCAGGCGACCGCAGCAGCGAGCACAGCGGGGAAGCCAACGTGCGGGTTTGTGCCGACATCAAGCGCGACGAGCATTGAGCCAATTGCGGCAAAAGCCGAGCCTAGACCAAACGCGAGAAAGCGAATGCGATTAACCCGGACGCCGAGAACCGATGCTAGAATTTCGTCATCGGAGACTGCCCGACAAAGTTGGCCGATGCGTGAATGTTTCAGGAAAAACCAGAATGATCCTGTGAGCACTATTCCGACGATTGCTTGCGCGATTTGAACTTGGGTGAGAATAATTGAGCCAAATGAGAAAGTTCTTTCGACACCCGAACGTAGAATTTGAATCTGATTGCCAAAGCCAAGAGCGATCATATTCTCAAAGACAATCTGCACCCCGATCGAGCTGATCAAAACAACAGCGGCCGAGGCGGAACGCTTTGACAGCGGTTGATAAACCAGCCAGTCCACTAACGTGCCGGTGACGACGGCGACAAGTATTCCGAAAATAATCGCGATGGGGAGCGGAAAGTTCAGCAAAACAAGCGCAACATAAAGTGCGTATGCACCGAGCACATAGATGGCTGCGTGGGCAATGTGGAACACCCGAGTTGTCGTGTAGATTAAACCAAAACCTAACGCGACAAGCGCGATGACCGCGCCATTGCAAAAGCCGTTGGCTAAGAATTGTTCCATCGTGATACCCTACGCAAATGGTGCGCCACATTTTACAAATACAAAACTTGCAGAGCTAAATATATTTCAGTCAATAACTTGCATGATTTGTATTCAGTGATTCTGTTATTACAATAATTACCCGGAGGTAATTTGTCGAGGATGAAATTACCCTGTGGTAATCCTTGTCGGATACATCAAACGATCGTCTGCCATCCATTCATTTGCCGACTACCCGACTGCTTTCGCTCGGATGGAGGCCCGGCAACTCGTTGTAGAATTGGAATTGATTGCAGTTCTTGGCCCAAATTTGGTTGGTGGATTCCCGTGCTCCAATTCCGATTATTTGGCGGTTAAGTTGCTTGGATTTTTGCGCCAAACTCAAAAAGTCGCTATCACCGCTCACGACGATAATATGAGAGAGTTGTTGGAATCGGTAGATGTCTTCGATCACGTCCAGAGCGAGTCGAATATCCGCACCATTTTTGCCGTTCGCTCCTTTTGAAAACAACTGGATTAAGTCAACGCCGGCGAGGTTGAGGGAGTGACGATAGTTTCCCATATAGTCCCAATCGCCATACGCGCGGTTGATGGCCAGATTTCCGATTGACCTGGCAAATTCAACGATGGCTTGGATGTTTACCAATTCAGGTTGCTGCGTCCGCTTCTTCTCAACGTAACGGCCGAATGTTCTGGCGGATTCAAATAACGACGCGTGGATGTTCTCGAAATCCCAATACAGAGCAATGTGGTTTGTATTCATGTTTGTGTTTGGTTGGTTCATGGTTTCAGTAGCGTTTAGCACTGGCCATGCCAAGGAGACTTGCGGCTTGTGATTGCGTGCTCTGAATGCGGTAGCAGCGCATCAAACATCATCGCGATGTGACTCTGATGGGCGATTAAAAAATCGTTTAATCGAACTCAAGGGAAAGAACTAACCCCGCCGTATTACTTGACGTTCATGTGATCAAGAGGTGCCGCATCACTACTTTTTCCGGATAGCAAAACTTTGCTTCACTAAATGCAATCGGCCAACCAAATGCGAAAACGAATTACGCGCTGCAAATACGAGGCGTTCAGTAGATTCCCATAGCATCGCGCGACGCGAATTGAATCCGAGTTTCACCGAATTCGCGGCTGGAGCAAAGGCGATGGCATTGTCAGTGCTAAACGTGTGTTTGTTGTAATGAATCCAATTCCGATACCAATATGAAACGTTCACTCGCATTTTTTGTTTTCCTCCCGGTGTTGCTGCTAATGACGGGATGCAACCGCGGGCTGGTCTTGAAGACCCCGCTAGAGCCGGATGAAAAAATCGCCAAGGACGACATCGTTTTCGTTGACGGTAAAGCCGCTGGCCATGTGAAACAAATCGTTGAAGACGGCGGGCAACGAATGGCAGTGCTTGCGATTACCGATCAAACGGTGGTGAAAGAAAAAATACGTGTTGGCGTCGTGCGTGTGTTGGAGGATGGAAGAATGAGTTTACGAACGGACGAAACCGATGCAAAATCACCGTTGCTCACAAGCGGTGCAATTGTCCCGGTCATGTCCAGGACCGGATTTACAATGCACCATTTAGCCTCAAACAAAGTGTTTATGGCAACATTGGTTGGATTTGCCGTTATTGTGCTTGCCATTTTTTGTTTTCGACGGCTCGCACGGGTCTGGCTGCTCCTTCTGGCGCTCGTGCTGTCAGGCTGGAGTGCGTGGCTCGCGTTGCCGTGGGCGAGTGACGCAGTGACCAGAATTTATGTGCTTTTGCCGCAAGCGAATACGACGGTTTCGGCTGACGCACCTCAAAGCGGAAGCATCAAATCCACCCTTTTACAGTTCATGCACAACCCGCCATCTCCTGAAATTGTCGCTTATTGCAGTGTTTTCCTTCTGGCCTTTATTGTCCTCTCGGTGTGTGTATTTGGCTCAATGAAGCGTTTGGAAAATCAGAATTGATGGATTTTATGAATCTCAATACTGCTCAACACATTCTTGAAAAAGAGGCCGGCGCGACAATCGGCCATCAACCCATCAGACCACGCAAAATGTTAAATGTCCCAAGTAAGATCTCGCACGCGGCATTTGAGAGCTTTGGCAATTTTTGCAAGCGCCTCAAGGGTGATCTTCTTTTCAGCTCGTTCGATGTCGCCAATGTAATTTCGAGTCAAATCGGCTTTTTCCGCCAGTTGTTCCTGACTCAAACGTGTTTTCCTCCGCCGAGCGCGGATGGATTCCCCCACAAGGCGATAAATTTTGCGCGAAGCCGGTTGCACAATCTCAATGAAACCAGAATGACAAAACCGAGCTACCAACTGGTAGTTGGTATTTGTCCAGCTTTTAAGGCTTGCAATTTAGGGGCGAAATATTCTAAAGATGTTATGCCTGAAGACAAAGCAGCGGCGCTAATCGGCAGCATGAGACAATGCGGAAAATGGCTTTGTCAGCATGGGCATACCACCGGAAACGGCGAAACACTGACGGGGAAACTTCAACGGTGACAAGGAGAAATTTATGAAAAAGTTTTTTCAACTATTAACGGCTTGTTTTATCTTCGCAATAATAACGGCAGTCTCGCGCGGCGCTGGCGTGACCGTCATAACGCACGGCTTCAACTTGACTCCCGGCTTCCCAGGCTGGGTTGACGGCATGGCGCAAGCGATTACCAATGCCGCCTATCAGCGGGGGCTGAACTCAAGTTGGTATCACATCTACGTCCATGGCGACATTTTTTCAGGGTATACTGCAACCATGAGCCGTGTATCCGATTCAACCGCCGACAATACGGCCGAGGTTGTGGTGACGGTGGATTGGTCGGACATCTCAGATCAGCTTAATGTGCTTTCGGGATCGGATATCAGAGCGGACTACGTGGCTTCATGGGTTTCAGGCACGCTGCTCGCCGCATATCCGAGTTTGGGGATAAGTTCGCCACTGGCGGGTCGTCCGATTCATCTTATTGGCCACAGTCGCGGAGCTTCGGTTATGACGGAAACCGCCAGAATGCTCGGTGCAAATGGCGTCTGGGTGGATCACCTGACTACCTTGGATCCGCACCCATTGGTGGTTGGGGATCCGGGAATCCTGCCCGGCTCCGCCGTGGATCCGGCGGTCGTTCTTTACGACAATGTGGTGTTTGCAGATAATTATTGGCGGTCGCCAGAACCTCCAACTGGCGAGTCAATTGCCGGGTCGGAAGATATTTCACTCGATGATTCAAAGTTCCCGTTCATTCCGGACCCGTTCATGCCTCACAGCGATGTTCACTCATGGTATCATGGCACGATTGACGCAGGGGGCGTTTACCCCATAAACGATGGCCTGAACGGTGTTGGCGGCGTAAACATCCCTGATTCTTGGTATTCAACGCCCAATCCAGCCCGCAACCAAAGCGGGTTCTTTTTTACGCGGATTGAGAACAATTTCATGCACTACCGGCCTGCATTTTCTTATGCCATCGGTCAAGCATTCGGCGGTCGCGCTCAACGTGCCGTCACCAGCCGCGCCGGCGGCACGCAATGGGCGAACATCGGGCAAATTCATATTCCCGAGTATCCAAACAATAAATTCACACAAGGCGACAATCTTACCGTCACCTACAAATACCAGGACCGCGACAGCGGTGTCCGCATCGAGTGGTATCTTGACAGCGACGCAAATCCTTTTAACAACAACAGCGCTCCAATTTACGTTCAAACACTTGATGCAACGGGCGACAAGGTCGTCAATGGCAGCGCGACAATTTCAACAGCGGGTTTGACAACGGGCCTTTATCGAAGTCTTTTTGCCAAAATCATCAGCTTGAATACCAGCACAGTTCGCTACGATTATTCCGACAACCAATTCACAGTTGTCCAACCCGCCTTTGCATTGACTTCCGTCACTCCGTCACAAGTCGCCACCGGGGCTGGCGTCACGCACCTCACCTTGACCGGCAACGCCTTCAACCAAAATTGCATGATTTGGCTGAATAATGGTGTGACCACAACTGAAATTGCCCCAACTTCTTTCACCACCACTCAAATTCTTGCGGATTTTGATTTCGGTGTGACAGCCCGTTCTTGGGATGTTAAAGTCCAGGAGATTTGGCCGCCAGGCACCTTGCTGGGACAGACAGAACCTCTTCTATTTCGAGAAACTGGCATCCTTCAGGTTAATGTCTCGGCTGCCGCAGTTGGGCCAAGCATCAACTCGCAGCCCGCTGACGCCGCGATTTCCTACGGGCAGACCACCACTTTTTCCGTGACTGCGAACGGCAGCGGCACGCTGACATATCAATGGCAGCGAAACGGGCAGGACATAGCCGGCGCGACCAATACCTCATACACAACATCGCCTGTCACCTCCGCCAACGATGGCTTCACCTATCAGGTGTTTGTTTCCGATGCCAACGGCACAACGGCCAGCCGGGTGGCCACGTTGAATGTCGTGTCGCAAATCTCAAGCTGCAATGATCCGATGGAGCCAAACGACCATTCCTATCAGGCAACCATTTTGCCCCTCGGTGTCGTGACCAATGGATATATTTGTTCACCGTCGGACATTGATTGGTTCAAGGTCACTCTGGTCACCAACGGGCTTTTGAATTTGAGTTTGGTTGTGCCGAGCGGTTTGGATTTTGACATGGAACTCTACGGGACGGATTTGGCTTGGGTGGCAGGTTCCTACAAACCGGCGGGGCAGAATGAATCCATCCAACAGACATTGGCAGCGGGTGACTATTATGTTCGCGTTTATGGCTACCCGGCGGGAAATGGCTCTTACAGCCAGACACAGACGTATCAATTGAGCGCCAATGCTGCCGAAGTGCGTCCGCCCGGCCCGCTGTCAGGCTTCATTACCAATGATGTCTCTTGGTCGGGCGTGGTGCAAATCACCGGAGATATTACCATTGCGAGTGGCGGATCGCTCAAAATCATGCCGGGAACACAGATTCGCTGCTCTGGCGGCGACGACCAAACTTCGGGCTTAGATAACAATCGCATCGAAATCATTTTGAATGGCGGGAAGCTTGACGCCACCGGCAGCGCCGATGCGCCCATTCGATTCACCAGCAGCGCCCAAAACCCGCAGCCGGGCAATTGGTATGGCCTTCGCATCATTGAAGGCGACGTGACGATGAGTTATTGCACGGTGGAATATGCGGTGGACGGGATACGGTTTGAGGACACCGACACACGGTTCAACAATTACGCCTTGGGCAACGTGACGGTGCAACGGTGCAGCAGTCGCGGCGTGTATGAGACCGGCGGGCAGTATGCGTCGGTGACGCTAAACAATTTCCAGATGTGGACGAACTCGACCGGGCTGCAAAGTGACGGCGGGGCGGTGACGCTGACGGGCGGACAGGTGACAGGCAACACTGGCAACGGCATCAATATGAATGGGACATTGACGGCATCTGGAACACTCATAAGTCAGAACGCTGGTGCAGGGATAAGCGGCGGAACAATGGCCTTGACGAGCTGCGCGGTCAGTCAAAACGGCAGCACTGGTGTTTCCGTCAATAATGGCACACTGACGAGTTGCTTGGTGACGGGCAATCATGGCGACGGGGTGTATGCGAACGGTGCTATGCAGATGAGCGGCTGCACGCTGTTCCGCAACAACGGCTGGGGGTTAAATGAATATGCTGGTAACAATGGGTCAGTCCCGGTGGAAGTCTGGAACAATTTGGTTCAAAGCAATGGCAGTGGCGGGTTGAACCTTTATTACCACGCGATGGTGGGTGTGGTAAATAACACGATCAGCGGGAACTCCGGGAATGGAATGAACCTCAGTCTATACAGCGACAACTGGGGCAGCGGCGGGGTGAGTGCTTCCGGGATCACTGGCAATGCGATTTACAACAATGGCGGTGTAGGCGTGGATGTCAATAGCAGTCAACCGGCAGTGCTGACGATTTCCGGCAACGACATTTACCAGAATACCGGCTATGAACTCCGCAATGACGGCGGGATTGTTGTCATAGCCAACGGCAACTACTGGAGCAACCCGACCGGCACAGAATTGAGCCAAGGCCAGAAGAATTTGAGCCGCATTTACGACATCTTGGATGGAGGCTCGGCTGAGGTTTTGATTACCAGTTGGTATGCCAACCCCTTGAGCGGTGGCAATCCGGGGCCGTTACAGAGTTTTAATTATTCCTATGGTGGAGGAGCTATGCTGGTAACAGGCGGAACTTACAACTCGGCACAGACGTGGAGTGGCACCGTGTTGGTGGTCGGAGATGTTACTATCACCGGCAGTTTGACCATCATGCCGGGAACAACGGTGATGTTTGACGCCCTGCACGATTCCCAGGCATCGGGAAATGATCGTTCCCGCTGCGAACTGATTATCGGTGGCAGCCTCAACGCGGTAGGCACCACAGGCTCACCAATTCTATTTACGTCTGCTGCACAGAACAAACACCCTGCGGACTGGTATGGTATCCGGGTGGCGCAAGGCGATGTGACGATAAGCAACTGCGTGGTGGAGTATGCAGTTGACGGCATCCGATTTGAGAATGCCGACACACGGTTCAACAATTACGCCTTGGGCAACGTGACGGTGCAACGGTGCAGCAATCGCGGCGTGTATGAGACCGGCGGGCAGTATGCGTCGGTCACGCTGAACAACTTCCAGATGTGGACAAACTCGACCGGGCTGCAAAGTGACGGCGGGGCGGTGATGTTGACGGGGGGATTAGTGACGGGAAACACCGGCAACGGCATCAATATGAACGGGACGTTGACGGCGACCGGAGCGACCATCAGCCAGAATGCCGGTGCCGGGATAAGTGGCGGCACGATGGCCTTGACGAGCTGCGTGGTTAGTCAGAATGGCAGCACTGGTGCTTCCGTCAACGGTGGTAACTTCGCTGGCTGCATGGTGACGGATAATCATGGTGATGGTATTTATGCAAACGGCGCTTTGCAGATGAACGGCTGCACACTGTCACGCAACAACGGCTGGGGGTTAAATGAATACGCCGGTAACAATGGGTCAGTCCCGGTGGAAGTCTGGAATAACTTGGTTCAAAGCAATGGCAGTGGCGGGTTAAACCTCTATTATCATGCGGTGGTAGGCGTGGTAAGCAATACAATCAGCGGGAACACCGGGAATGGAATGAACCTCAGTCTATATAGCGACAACTGGGGCAGCGGCGGGGTGAGTGCTTCCGGGATCACTGGCAACGCGATTTACAACAATGGCGGCGTGGGGGTCGAGGTGCAGTCTAGTCAACCCGCAGTGCTGACGATTTCCGGCAATGACATCTACCAAAACACTGGCTTTGAACTCCGCAATGATAGTGGGATTGTTGTCATAGCCAACGGCAACTACTGGGGCAATCCGACGGGCACGGAATTGAGTCAAGGGCAGAAGAATTTGAGCCGCATTTATGATATTCTTGACGGAGGCTCGGCAGAAGTGGTGATTGCAAACTGGTATGCGGGGTCTTTTGGCGGGGGGAATCCCGGACCGCTTCAAAACTTCGCTTACACGGTGCCCGGCGGTGTGACCCAAGTGGTTTCTGGAACTTACAACACGGCACAGACATGGAGTGGCACGGTTTTCGTGGTGGGTGATGTGACGGTGTCTGGAGGTCTGACGATTGCAGCGGGAACAAAAGTGTTATTTGACGCCCTGCATGACAACCAAGCGTCTGGCTCGGATCGCTCGCGCTGTGAACTTATTATCAACGGCAGCCTCAATGCAACCGGCGATTCAGGCAATCCAATTGTGTTCACTTCAGCCGCACAGAATAAACATCCTGCGGACTGGTATGGTATCCGCGTGGTGCAAGGCGACGTGACGATGACGAACTGTATGGTCGAGTATGCGGTGGACGGGATACGGTTTGAGAACACCGACACGCGGTTCAACAGCTACGCGCTGGGCAACGTCACCGTGCAACGGTGCAGCAGTCGCGGGGTTTATGTGACCGGAGGGCAATATGCGTCAGTGACGCTGAATAATTTCCAGATGTGGACGAACTCGACCGGGTTGCAAAGCGATGGCGGGCCGGTGACGCTGATGTGGGGACAAGTGACCGGCAACACCGGCAATGGCATCAATATGAACGGGACGTTGACGGCGACCGGAGCGACCATCAGCCAGAATGCCGGTGCCGGGATAAGTGGCGGCACGATGGCCTTGACGAGCTGCGCGGTCAGTCAAAATGGCAGCACTGGTGTTTCCGTCAATAATGGCACACTGACGAGTTGCTTGGTGACGGGCAATCATGGCGACGGGGTGTATGCGAACGGTGCTTTGCAGATGAACGGCTGCACGCTATCACACAACAACGGTTGGGGATTAAATGAATATGCTGGTAACAATGGGTCAGTCCCGGTGGAAGTCTGGAACAATTTGGTTCAAAGCAATGGCAGTGGCGGGTTGAACCTTTATTACCACGCGATGGTCGGTGTGGTAAATAACACGATCAGCGGGAACTCCGGGAATGGAATGAATCTCAGTCTATACAGCGACAACTGGGGCAGCGGCGGGGTGAGTGCTTCCGGGATCACTGGCAACGCGATTTACAACAATGGCGGCGTAGGAGTTGAGGTGCAGGGCAACCAACCGCCTGTGCTGACAGTCTCCGGTAACGACATCTATCAAAACACCAGCTTTGAATTCCGCAATGACAGCGGAATTTCGGTTGTAGCGCCCGCCAATTATTGGGGCGAACCCACAACTACGGAATGGACGATGGGCTTGGTGAATCTCACCCGGATTTATGACCAGCGAGACAATCCGTCCTCCGGTCAGGTTTTAATTCAGAGCATTCGCGGCACGCCCGCACTCCAAGCGCCTCATTTCACAAGCCAACCGCAACCTGTCACGGCTTTGCCCGGTGACACCATCACGCTGTCCGCTTCGGCGGACGGCACTGCGCCAATCAGCTATCAATGGTATCGGAACAACAGCACCGTCTCTCAAGCCACAAGCAATGTCCTGACTTTGCCTAACTTGGTGGCAAATAACGCCGGTAATTATTATTTGGTCGCTGCCAACGCCGCTGGGGTGGCAACGAGTTTGGTGGCACAGGTGACGGTGATTTTGCCGCCGTCCCCGCCGGTCATCGTCCAACATCCGGTATCACAAACGGTGGGCTTGGGGGCGAGTGTGAGCTTCGCCGTCGCCGCCACCGGCACCGGCCCGTTCACCTATCAATGGAATAAAAACAACGCTCCAATTTCCGGCGCAAATGCCGCCACATTCAGCATTTCATCCGTGCTGGTGAGCGATGCAGCGGATTACACCGTCACCGTTTCCAATGCCGGCGGCAATTCCACCAGCCAGCCAGCAACACTGACCGTGAACACCTTGGGTGGGTCGGTGGTCACGCGGCAAATCACACGAAGCGGAACGAATTTCCTAGTGACGGTCACGGTCGTTCCGCCGATTGCAACCCCGGCTTATCTGGTGGAAGAATTTGTGCCAACGAACTTCACGGTGCTGAATGTCAGCAGCTACGGTAGCCTGGACGCTCCCAATGGCCGGATCGTCTGGGGCGTTTTCTGGGATGGCCTGACGCGGACATTGAGTTACACATTGGTTCCACCTCCCGGTTTTACTGGAACAACGATACTCAACGGCTCCGCGCTGTTCTTTGGCGCAACCGCAACCACTGGCGGTGACAACCAAATCACCGTGGTTCCGCCACATGATACAACCACTTTGGGCATCGCGCAATGGTATGGCTTTTATGTAATCACAATCAATGGAACTGTCGGCAGCAGCTATCGTCTGGAAGCCGCGACAAACTTGCTGGCTGGTCCTTGGGAATCGCTGGGTATTTTCACATTGCCCAGGACTCCATACTCGGTTGTGGATTGGGATTCACCGAGCATCCCCAATCGCTTTTACCGGACGGTCTTGATCCAGTAACGCTGGTGAGAAACGAAAGACGGGCATGGCGAATGATGCGAAATCTAAAAGGAATCCGGCGGCGGTGGCGCTGGGGCGGCTAGGTGGCAGCATTAAGAACTGACGATCTCGACTTGTCCCGGCGTCAACCCTGCCAAGAGCGCGAGAACTTGGGGCACCAGTGGCAAAGTTTTGGCGTGGACAGCCATTGTCCGAGTGGTCTGCTTAAACTATGGGTATGAATTCAGCACGAGCCTTCATGCGCCGGGAAGATTATCAGCCGCCCCAAACGCCGTCGGAGAGTCCGTTTCGCAAATTCGACGTGAAATGTCTGGCGTGCGGGTCGTATCAATTGCGGCTGGTCGCGCAAATGGATGAGGAGGCCGGTGAAATGGTCGTGGTGTTCGTCTGCAATCATTGTCCGCAACGGGAAATCCTGCCGGTGAATTATTTAGCCCAAGGCTTTCGGCCTGCGGTTCGGCGAACGGAAAAGTGAAGCGGAGGCGGAGAGACGGCGGGAACGGAGCCGGAGCGGAACGACCGTCGCGGAACCGCAGGCGGAAAGCCCGCCGATCATTCGGCATTAGAAATGCCGCTCGTGACGAGCGCGCTTTTTGCGGAACAGAACCGGCGTGGTCGTGACGGGAGACAGGGCCGACCATCAGCCGGTGAAGTGAAGCAAGAGAGCGCGTTGGTCACGGCGGACAGATTTTTTGTGGCTACACCGCTGCCGAGTCGGGGAAAAGGATTCGCTGCGAAATCTAGGGGTTGGACTGTATTTGTCCTACCGCTTTTGTTAAATTCCAGCCAAATTAAATGCAACTCCAAATCCTAAAGTGACGTTTTAGCGAGCGAATTCAGCCTGTTATATGCAAATCGCAAAAGACAGTTTTTTCAGAATCTTCCAATCTGATCTGCGGATTGCGTTGCAGCGGTTCTTTGAAAACCGCCACGCCAAGGTCACGCCGGAAATTGTCAGCGAGTTTGTTGATCCGGCCACACTTGAAAGGTTGATCGGGCTGGAGCTTGTCGAATTTGATTCTGAGGCGGGCGAGTATCGTCTTGACGAGCGAGTTGAACGATTTTTCGACGAAATGCTGGGAGCGGCGGAGGTTGCCCAAGCTGATTGGCTCGTTGGGTTGCTTGAGGAGATTCGCCGCACCATTGAAGGTTATCAAAAACTGTCAGATTCCGCGAAAGGAGACGATGCTGATCCGTCGCATCTGTCGTTTGCTTCGCACCTGCAAGAGCCGCATCCAGCGACATCTGGAAGAAGTTAAAGCCGCCGTGGATTATGATTACCGCGCCGGTTCGGACTACGAAGTCAAACTCATGAAACTGGAGTGGCACCTTGCCCGCGCAAGGAGCTACGGCAATGCCGTCGCGGATTTGAACAACCTGCTGCGAAACGATGCGTTTTTTCAAGTGCATCAAGAGATTGATCTCATGTCGTTGCGCAGGCAGGTGGTTCACCGATGCGGCCAAGTTGGCGATGCGTTGATTGATGTTTACCAACGCATCGAAGATTATCTTAACCGCGTCCAACGCGATTACGCCCGCGCTCGAAAGCTCATCCGACTTTGCGGATTGATCGAGCGACATGAACACCTGACCGCAACCAACTTGTTGGAGGTCGCTGCGACTGCTACCGGTCCGTGGTTTCATGAATTCCGGCTTCGCACGTTGCTGTCCCCATCCATCATTGATGGTCGCCCGGAGCTTTTGCAAAGAGCGCTGGCAAGGGCTGGAATTGGCGAGGTCGCCGGCAAAGTCCGCCGCGTGGAAGTCAATCAGGAGCCGTTGGATGATGTGCCTCCGTTCATTGACTGGCAAAATGTCTATGAGGCGTTTACCAAACAGCAGCAAGACCTTTTTGTTTTTCTTTGCAAAGCACGAGTCGAAGGTCGTCCGCTGACGGAGGAGGAGCGAATTGACGGCTACTGCGCCATTATTGCCAACGAGGATTGGGCTGGGGCTTGGGATGGGCGGGATTTTGATTTGGCCACCGACGGAGAATGGGAATACGCGGTCGTAAAGCCGCCAGCATTATTGACAACATGAATATAGAAGTGCCACCTTTCGCGCGCAGTTTGTTTACCCGGCTCAGCCGGGGAGACAACCTGCTTTTGTCACGCAACGGATCAAGCGAGGACGCGGACTTGTTTGCTCGGGTCGAAGCCGACGAGAAACCATGCCAAACTTATTTTGAGACGCTTGGCTTTCGACTTCAGAAAAGTGACAACTGCTATTATTTCACTGCCGACGATGAGCCGCAGGCCAATCAAGAGACGAAACTCGACCGGATGATCCGCCTGATGAGGCTGCTGGATTTTCTTTCGACTCACATTGAAAACTTTGGCGAGGGACAGATTTTTTCGGCCTCTGCATTGGTAGCGCGCTGCAACAACGATCCCAAGGCAGAACGCTTCCTTCAGTTTGCGGGAAAAGGCGGGGCGACGAATGCAGACCGTCTTGAAAACATTCTGCAATCGCTGGTGCGCCAGGGCTACCTCTCCGAATTTGATGCCAGCCGGCAGGAATATCGTGTGCTCTCAGCCGTCAACTATCTTTTCGAGTTCGCTGATCGGATCGAAATTCACGGCGAAGCAAATGAAACTGAGGAACCAAATGCAGAAGCTTGAACGTATTATTCTGATCAACTCGGCGGGCTTCGACTATTTGGAGTTTCCAGTCGGCGGGCACAGCCAGGTTATCGGCGTGAATGGGCATGGGAAAACAACCCTGCTACGAACGGTTTTATTTTTTTATCTGGGCACGAACGAGAAATCCCCCTATGCCTTGCACGAAACAAAATCAGATTTTGTCAGCCACTATTTGGGTGACCCGCCCTCGTATCTGATATACGAAGTGTCGCGAGGTGATGGGCAGCCGGCTTATCACATTGCGGTCACTCGCCCAGCGGGACGAATTCAGTTCTTTTTTACCGACGCACCTTACCAAAAGGATTTTTATCTGGACGGGAGTTTCGTGCAACCGGTTGAAAGAGTGGAGCAACGACTACGCGACGCGCGGTGCAAATACGATTCTGTTTCTTCCTATGAAGAATTTCACCGCCGTGTTTATGGAATCACTCCATCCCCCTACGCGGTCTTTCGCCCGGCCCCAAGAAGCTCCGGGCAGGTATCAATTTTGCCGCGCATCATCAGCGGGATTTTCACCGTCAGCCAACTCGACGCGGATAAATTCAAAGCTGCTCTCACCTGTGGTGTGCGTGAGGACTCGCTTGCGACTGAACTCGACCTTCTGGCACTGAAGGGGCAACTGGAGAATTTTCGCAGGGTGAACCGGGCCGTGAAGACGTATCTCCGCCACGAGGATGATGCCCTTCGCTTGGTGGATGTGGCGGAAGAATTTGAAGTTGCAAAAGGGGAACGCCAACGTGCCATTGAGGATTTGGTGCGAATGGCGAAGCGTCTCCCGGAGCGGTCGCGCGAGCTTCAGGAAGGTCAAGGCGCTCTGGAAAAGGAACGCAATTCCGAACAAGAGCAATACGAATTGGACGAAGCCAAACTGGCGGAAGTGATCAAGCAATTGGGGAAAAGTATTGCGGTAATTGAGGAGAAGATTCGGCAAGGTGAAGAAAAGCGAGCCGAATATGTCGCGCGAGAGATTGACAGGAAGGCTGCGGAACTGGAGACGCTGCCAAAACTGCGGGAAGAAAAGCGGCTTGCTGAAACGGAATACACAACACTTACGGCAAAATATGACGACGAGAGCACTCGAAAAGAACAAATGCTCGCAAATATTCAGCAGGGATGGACTGAATTGAGCCGTCAATTTGAGCAGCGCAAGGTCGAGGCGGAGCGCGCGTTGAGCAAGGCTTTGGAGCAACTTGATGGCGAGCACATCGCAGCCTTGGCTGTCGTGGAGGAGGAGCAAAGTCGGGCGAAGGCGTCCTTCGGTTCAAGGCGGGCCGGAGTTGAATTTGGCCGCACCAAGCTGAACGAGGAGTTTAAGGCTCTTGCAGAAGTGAACGAGCCGGAAGAATTAAAAAAGGCATCGAAGGATTTGGAAGCTAACCAAAACAAGCACCGTAATGAAACATTACGGTTGCAAGGTTTGCGTGGCGAGCTTGTCCTTGAGAAAGAAAAGCGGGGCCACGCCCGTGAGAAATTGGATCGGCAGGCGAACACAGAGCAGTCTGAATGGCAGGTGAAAATTGATCAGACCAAGGCGCAACGTGATCGCGCGGCTGAAGAACTGGAACGGTTCGACGGATCGTTAGCCCGTTTTTTCCAAGCCGAATCGCCGGAAACGTGGCCCAAGGCGGCTAAGGCGCTTTCGCGAGAAACGCTTTTTCATAATGCGGCAGAATTGGGGGCAAGAACTGCGCAGTCGAAGGACGATTCCGTGTGGGGTGTGGAATTATCCACCGATAAATTGCCGATGCCTTCCGCAAGTTATGATCGAGACGCACTCCAGATACGGCTTCAGGAACTGCAAAAGTCCCTGGCCCATGACAACGATCAATTGGTGGCCGCCCAGCAGCGGTATATTTCAGCCGTTGATGAATTTGAGAAGCAAGCAGCGCAGGCGTCCAGCAACTTGCAATCGCAGATTGAGAGCAGTGACCAAGTGTGCCGGTCTTTGTTGGATCAGATAAATCATTTGGACAATCGGATCATTTCGCTCCAGAGCCAGTTTCAGGCGCACAAGAATGAATGCCGGAGCAAACTGGACAAACGCGATTTAGAGCTAAAAGGAGAGGAGCAGCAACTTCGCAAGGAAGAACGCGAATCTGAGGCGCAGTTTCAATCCCGCAAGACCCGGTTTAAGGCGGATTTCGACAATCGCAAGAAGCGATTGACCAAAGAACGTGACGACTGCCTCTCGGCTATTGGCAAAGATGATGACGAAGCGGTCCGCCGCCGCGATGCTGACCGGGAGCGTATTGAAAAAATGTTTCAAAAGTCACTGGCAGATCAGGGTGTGAATGCGGCTTTGATTAAAAAAATCAAGCAACGCGCCGAAACTGCTTCAAATGCGATTACACAAATTGAAGGCTACACGAATGAGGTGGTTGAATTTCAGCGAATGAAGCACGAGTTCATTGCCCCGCTGGATTCGCACCAGTCCCAGCGCCGGAATATCCAAGAATCTTTGGATGCTGAAACAAAACGCCACGGACAACTTGAGGATAGGCATAAACAGGCAATCGCGGCTTTCAAAACTCGCCAAGATGAGCTTACAGAGCAAAGCTCGCAATTTCAGTGTGATGAGGAGGCGGTCCGCCGGTTTCGGCAGGATATGCGCTTTCTTCAAGAATGGGGACTCTTTGACCGCGATGACATTGATCCATCTCCGTTCTATCGTTCGGGTGCTGCCCGCGAATTTGCGGATGCGGCAGAGGCAGCTCACGAGCGCCGCAGTGAAATTGAACGAAGAGGCAACACCAGCGCACGCTCGTTTCTGAATCACTTCGATGCGGAAACCCTCGAACGCAAGGTTCTGGGCTTCGCCCCCATTCATGAGCATTTTAATTGGTATATTTTCGTTGGCGCGGAATTGCGACCATTCGTCAACAACCGTGGCATTCAGGGAATGAAGCAGATTCAAATCCAAGAATTTGAACAACTCATTCGGAACATCTGTGCCAAAAATGCTGATTTTCGCGAAGGAATTCGGCAGGTCAGACAGACAGCAACAATGGTGCAAACCAATCTTGAAAAAAATAACTTTGTGGATGTATTGGATTCCATCGAGTTGAAGGTCGAGCGGGTTGACAACAATCTGACCCAGATTCTGGCTGAAATCGAAACATTCGGCGGGCTGGCTTTCAACACCGACCGTGACCTTTTCGGAAAGCGCGCGGACCGGGAGCAAATTGACAAGGCCATTGATACATTTTCGCGCTTGGTGCGTGAAATTGAGAACTACAGCGACAAGCGCCTTCGGCTGGCGGATTATTTTGATTTTCTCATTCGAGTGCATGAGAACGGCCATGATATGGGCTGGAGAAAATCGCTGGATCATATCGGATCAACCGGGACTGACTATCTCGTGAAAATGCTAATCTATTTGTCCCTCATTGAGGTTTATCGTGAGCGTGCGATTGATTCAAAAGCCGGGTCAACCGTCCACTGTGTCTTGGATGAAACCGGCGTGCTTGCCCCAAAATACGTTCGTAGCGTGCTCGAATATGCCAAGACAAGGGGAATAATCCTGATTACAGCGGGACACTCCCAGCAGACGGTCGGGTTCGAGAATTGGGTTCGGGTTTGCAAACGCGGCCAACGCTTTGCCGGACAGACCGTTCTTCGAAAGGTGCTGAAATGCGATTGACCATCGCTCAAGCGGCAAAGCTGGTTAAATTGGATGCGGGCGAATCACTGCCCAAGAGCCAACTGTCGAAAAGCCTGCTGCTTCCTTTGCAGCAAGCGGGCGTCGTGAGATTAGAGAAGTCCGGATCAAGTTACGTTGTTCGCGGCGTTCCCGGCAAACTGGCGGATTTTGTAGAACATCAATGGGGGATTCGGGACTTGGCGCGGTATGCGCAGGCTGTTCCAGATAATCGCAGCCGCAGCTTGATGGCAGATGTGGCAGGGAACTCGAAAGCACTGCCAAACCGTCCATTTGACGGTATCTTTATCCGGTCGTTTGGGAACTGCTATGTCGCTGGCAAACCTTTGAACTCAAACCCTCCGGGCACTTCTGTTTTAATTACTCTTGGCGAGCTTCCTAACCTGCGGGTTGAATCTTCGCATCTTGTCGCCGTTGAGAACGCCGAATGTCTTTGGCACTTTGAGAAGGCAGCCAGATACTTCCCGGAGTTGATGGAGCTTGATTATGCCGTCGTGCTGCGATGGCATTGGGGCGAAACTTGGCGGCGATGGCTTGATACTTGGAAGGGGCAATTGCTCTATTTTCCAGATTACGACCTCGCAGGTTTGAAAATATTTGCCACGGAAGTTTTGCCGTATCGTCCAAATGCCCGCCTCCTCATCCCTCTCGACTTTGAGTCAATCCTCGAAGATCGTGGGGATCGAGAACTCTATCTGAAACATGAAAAGTATCTGCCTGCGCTGAATGACTGCGCCGAACTCACCCACATTTGTCGAACACTGAAAAAGGCCCGCAAAGCTTTAGAGCAAGAAAGTCTTCTGTCCTAAAATTTCGCTAAAAACGAGACTTGATGGAAAAATGGATGGTGCTGATGGCAGCTTTGAATTGAAGAAAGACGCGCGTTTGGAACGGCGATAGGATCATGTAAAAAACCGCCTCCTCCACGAAAACCACGGTGACACTGCCCCGTTTGATTCCAAAGGTGGCAACGTCACACGATGAAAGCCGCGTTCGCAGTGGACGAGAACACATTCGTGGTCGCGGAGATTGCGGAGCTTGTGCGGCTTAATTTTGTGTTCCTCTGTTTCGTTGTAATTGACATTGCGTTTGCCGGCACTGTAACCCCACGAGCGTTTTATCACCCGCTTTTTGCCGATGAAATCGGCGGCTTGAACGGCATCGGCTTCGTCGGCGGAGCGGAAAATCATCCGGTTGCGGAGATTCAACGTCAGGACTTTTGATTTATCATTGCCTAATGGCGGCACAAGCGAAGTCGTGCTTTGCGCGGCGGCGACAACCGTTGCGCCCGCCTCACGGATGACATCTACGCAATTGTAATCGCTCGTGCCGTCCTCGCTGGCCGTCATGAACCGCTGCGCTTCGTCGGCCCAGAGGATGAGCAAGTTGTCTTTCGCACGGTCGGCCTTGGATTTGTCGAACCGGCGCAAGGCGTGATTGTAGTAAAGCAGCTTCAGGAATGTGTTCACATAACGCCGTTCGGTCTGAAACTTTTGCGGCATCGTCGTAAGAATGATTTTCCCTTGGTCAATTGCTGAAAAATTGAAAGTGCTTTCGCCGGTGCAAAACACTTCGGCAACTTCCGGTGTCAGGAAGTATTGCAGGTAATTGCCGATGGTTTCGCGGACGCCACCAAATTGCTCGGCAGGCTGGGTGAGAAATCTATCCAAAAAGTGTGCGTAAACGGCGGCACGGCGTGGTGTTTCGGTGAGATTTTCAAGATTTTCCATTTCTTCTTCGAGCAGGTCGCGATTGGACAACAATTCATACGCGTCGAGCAAAGTCACGGGACGGTTCAATTCAAAGAGCATTTCAAGCGCGTGGGCGATGTGGGTCTGTGCCTGGCTTTTGAAAAAACCTTTGTCTCCGCCCTGGCCAAGACTCGTGGCGGTGTCCACGATGAACTTGGCATAGGTGGAGAATGGAATACTACGGTCGCCGGTCAGGTTGTAGCGATTCGGCGGCGTCCACTGCGCATCGGTGTCGTTTGCGCGGATTTGCAGATGAATCAGATCGTGTTCGCGGCCGTAGTGACGCGCCATCGCAGCCAGCGTTTCCCAATAAACGCCTTTCTCATCAACGCATAAGCCGCCCCATGTCGGCTCGTTTTGAAAAACTTGATGCACCAGTTGGTTGATGCCGGAACTGGTCTTGCCAGAGCCAGTGTCGCCGGTGATGAGCCAGCCGCGACAGAATTGATTACGTTTCCACTTCAAACCGCCGAGCCGCGCGACGCAGCCTTTGTGATTTCGAGGAATGAACAAGAGCCAAACTGCGATGAACGCCAGAAGAATTCCGCCAGCTACCAAGAAGTATTGCGAATTCCTCAACGCGAGCATGAGGTCTGGTGGAGGCATTATCGGGCCAAACGGAACGAGGCTGAGTTTCATTTCCATGCCCTCCCAATAAGATAACCGGCCAGCAACGCGGCGAGCGTGGCGAAGATCGCCGCGGCGCGGGTGATTCTCGCGGCACGGTGAGCCGGTGACTGGCTTCGCAGCGCTTCCAGTAAAGCCGATGACTGCTGTTGAAATGTCTGCGCTGCGCCCATGAGTTTCGTGATGTCGGCGCGGAACTGCTCAAAGGACGGTATTTCCCGGCGGCGAATCTGATCCCAATGCTGCTGGTGGATTCGGAACAATTCGACAAGCAATATCACCGCGTCGTCTTCTCGCAGCCGATGTTTATCGCGCCACTCGGCAACGGCCTTGGTGAATTCCTCGTCGAAGTCCGGCGGCTGTGTGGTGGGCTTGGACATCACTTTGAAGGCAGTAGCAGGTTGGCGGCAGATTCGACTTCAGCGTAAAACTTGCGCTGCCAGGTTTGGAGTCGTTGCCGGTCGAGCAGGCTGAACGCGGGATGTTTCGCCGCCGCTGTGATGGTCAGATTCTCGGCGTTAAGCTCCTCAACCAGCCAGTCCTGCATCCGGCTCATGCCGATTTCCCGCGCACCGAGCTTGTCTTTGAGCAGCGCGCGAACCTCGCACGTTTCAAAGATCGTGAAACTGTCGCTGTGCGCCGCGTTGCGGACGACAACGTAGCCGCACTTGTCTCCGAACTCGTCCGTAAGCCGCTGGATTTGTTCCACGCTGTCCGACTCGTGGTTCACTGGCATGACGAGCGTCAGCTTTGCACCGAGCGCGGACAGCACGGCGAACAGGTCAATTTCGGCGAAGAATTCAATGAACAGGTCGGTGGACGCGGCACGGCAGTCCATGACGACGAGATTTGCCTTTTCCAATGCTGCGAAAATGCCGTCGAGCGCACGTCGTTTGGACAAGTCCAGGAAGCGGGTGTCGGGATGAAACCGTTTCAACGTCGAGTTCTCGTTGTCGCTGTCAATCGCGACATGGGCAATGCCCTTGTCTTTGAGATACTGGACGAAGTTGACGGCGAAGAAGCTTTTGCCAACGCCGCCTTTGCCGTTAAGGATGAGAATCAGTCTTTTCATTGTTTTGCGGGGTGAGTTTGCGGATTTGGGCTATGCGCGGTCCGCGTGGACGATCTGCGGCAGCCTCGGGGTTGGGCGGCTCGCCGGGCGCAGTGGTGGCTGGCGCAGGGAGAACGAACTTGGTTTCACCTTGCGGCTCGACGGCGGGAAGCCGTTTCCTGGGTGTGCGACGGTGTGGCCGGATGTTTTCGCCCAGCACTTCGTGACAGAAATCAGCAATGGCCGTCTTGCCGGCTGGCAGGCAATGTTGCGTGAGCAATTCAGCGATGGCACGAAACGAAGCCCGTCTCTGCCGCAACTCGACGATGACATCTTTGGCCGGCAGCAAGTTCTCGAACTTCTGTTGGTGACGCGGCGTAAATTCCGACACCGCTTTGCGGACATTGTTTGGATCAAATGCGGACATACGCGGATAATATATGGAGATGAATTGTCCGCAGTGTGGACGCGATGCAACCGTGACCCGGACATTTGACGGATTCAGCGCGGTCGCGGACTGTCCACGAACACGGACTGGATACGGTCATGGACTGTGCGCGGCTGCGGACTGGACGCGGACACGGATAGTTTGCGGACGTGGACTGGTCACGGACGGCTTCGGCCCGGACAGGGACGCGGACAGGGACTGACTGCGGACGCGGCTGCGGGCATGGCCAGGACACGGTTACGGACTGGACACGGCCATGGTCGTGGAGTGGATGCGGACTGGTTTCGGACTGGACGCGGTCGCGGACTGGCCACGGCCACGGCCGGCTGGCCGGGCTATTACGCGGACATTCCGCGTCCAAACCGCGACCACTTCGCGGACTCAAAAACCTGCCTCCCGGCAGGAGTAAGGCGTGCCCTGTCTTAAACATGATGAGAAACACATTGCCTCCCTTGTTGCAGCAATTCATTACGCCAGGATTCCAATTGCGCGGCGACAGTTTCGATGCGTGTAGTTTGTTCAATCGTCCGGGCTTCAATGCGGCCAGGTTGCTGGTCGTGAAGCTGTGAGTCGGACAATTCGATCATCGTGTTGACGGCGTTGTGATTGATGTGTTCGCCAAATTTTTTGAGCACCTCGATGGCAGTGCGAATTTGGGCTGTGGATGGTGTTTGCATAATCAGATATGAATGCCGCGTGATGTATTTGGATTGCGAGCCAGTTCCTGTCGGTGTCCTGGTCGGCGTTTGGAAAGCCACTGTGCCCGTCTCAATTCAGTTGCCGCGACCGGATGTGCCCACGGTTCACTGAATCCGAGTCGGGCGGCTCCTTCCTCGGCTGCGAGCTTTGTGGGAGCTTCAACCAAGGTGCGAAGTGGATCACCCATCATGCGGGCATATTCCCGGTCGGTGTGGTAAATGCCCCACAGTTGGTTGCCCGGCTTCAGAGTCGCGGTCGTGCTCATGGAGGCAGTTCATCATAATCCGGGGGAGCAATGGTGTGTCAGGCACACAATGACCGCGCACAGTCCGTGTAATGTCCGGGTGTGGTTACGGCAAAGACACAATACAACCTGAAGAACGCGCGGGAATACTTCGAGGAACACCTCTGCGTCGGCGATTACTACGACGAAGGGCAGCGCGTGGCCGGCGAATGGGTTGGCGTGGGGGCGGAGCGTCTCGGATTGGCCGGAAAAGTCCGCGCCGATGATTTTCTGCGGTTGTGCGAGAATCAGCATCCAGCCACTGGTGAGAAATTGACCCCGGAATTGAAGACCACGCGGATTAAGGATGGTCAGACCGTGGCCGACCGGCGGATATTTTATGACTTCACATTTTCCCCGCCGAAATCGGTTTCGCTGGCGGGCTTCCTCGGCGATGACGAGCGGATTTTCAAAGCTCACGACCGGGCGGCACGAGTGGCGTTAAAGCACTTCGAGGACTTCGCGGCAACCCGTGTTCGCATCGGTGGCGCGCGTAGTGAACGGCTGACGGGCAATTTTGCCGCCGCGTTGTTCACCCACGACACTTCACGCGCACTTGATCCGCATTTGCATACCCACTGCATTGTTTTCAACGCCACGTTTGACCCGGTGGAAAACCGGTGGAAGGCACTGGAAAATCACGAGCTTCTTCGCGCCCGCAAATTTGCCGAGAATGTCTATTATCACGAACTCGCCCGCGACCTTCGGTCTTTCGGCTACCAGATACGAAACCGGGCGCGCGGTGATTTTCAAATCGAAGGCATCCCTCAAGAATTGTGCGAGCGATTTTCCAAACGGCGTGGACAAATTGATGCGGCGCTGGACAAATTGCTGGCCGAAAAACCAGAACTCAAAGCTGGCAACATTGCCGAATTGAGGTCACGGCTTGCAGAATCAGAGCGAACTCGAAAGCAAAAGACATTAAGCCGCGATGAACTTCGGGCGTTGTGGGATGCGCAATTGAGCGAGTCTGAACGTGCGCTCATGCACCAGCTTCCAAACCAACCAACAATCGAGGTAGCGGAACAAAAAATCTGTCAACGTGAGTGAGGCTATTCAGTGGGCGGAAGAACATCTGTTCGACCGCAACTCGGTTGTGCTGGAATGTCAGTTGTGGCAGGAGGCATTGGGCCGGGCGCGTGGTGAGGGTTTTTCCGTTTCCGATCTCAAGGAATTCACCCAGCGGCGTGGCTATATCCGGAACGAAGCGCGGCCAGGCGAAGTGACCCTGCGTGAAGTTCTGCTGCGCGAATGGGAAATCGTCCAGACCGCGAAACAGGGCGTCGGTGATTGTATCCCGCTGGTTGCGAATCCCCGTCCGGTGAATCCGCAACTCGACAATGAACAACGCCAAGCTCTCGAATCCTTGCTGCGTTCGACAAATGGAGTTTCTGTTTTTCGCGGCGGTGCGGGAACGGGCAAAAGTTTTGTCCTGCGCGAACTGGTGGAGCAACTGCGGCAGTCAGGCCGGGGCGTGGTCGTCCTCGCACCGCAACGTCAGCAAGTCGTGGAAATGGACAAGGCCGGGTTTCCGACGCCAACGACGGTCGCCAGTTTTTTAGCCAAAGGTGAATTGGCTGACAGCGCCGTTATCGTGGTGGACGAAGCGGGTCAGATTGGCGGGCGGCAAATGGTGGAGCTTGTCCGCTTGATCCATGAGCGACACGGACGGCTGGTTCTCTCCGGCGACACCCGGCAACACGGTGCGGTTGAGGCTTCGGATGCCCTGCTTGCCATCGAACGTCATGCCGGTGTGAAACCAGTTGAACTGCACAAAATTCGCCGCCAAGACCCGGCGCTCGGTCGTGATGTCGAGGAACGCAATCGCATCAGGATGTATCGAAAAGCAGTTGAAGCGGCTGCGGCGGGCAAGTTGGGCGATTCATTTGAACGCCTCGACAAAATGGGCGCAATTGTCGCGTGTGGCATTGGGGAACAAGCCGACAAGCTCGCCGACGAATATCTCCGGCTCGCGGAGCAAAACGCTTCGGCGGTCGTCGTCTCGCAAACTTGGGGTGAAGTGCATCACGTCAACTCGCGCGTGCGTGATGCGTTGAAAGGCAAAGGATTGCTTGGCGCGGCTGACTCGGCTGTTCAAGCACTGGAGAGAATGGACCTCACCAACGCACAGAAGCGCGATATGCGTTTCTATCCGCCAGATGCCGTCATTGTTTTCAATCAGAAAGTCCGCAATGCCCAACCGGGCGCGAAAGGCAAGCTGGCGGGAATTTTGAAATCGAGCGTGCTTGTTGAAGTCGGCGGGAAATTCGTGATGGTCTCGAACCGATTGCTTGACCGTATTACGGTCTGCCAGGCGCGCGAGATTTCTGTCGCTCAAGGGGACCGTCTGCATCTCAAGGCCAATCGCAAACTAGCGTCAGGCGGGCGCGTCACCAACGGTGAACTCGTGACCGTGAAATCTGTTCGCGCCGATGGCGGAGTTGAACTGACTGATGGCCGCGTCCTGGACAAATCATTCCGTGAATTTCTTCCCGGCTACGCGGTCACGTCCTACGGTTCACAGGGCAAAACCGTGGATTACGTCCTGTTTTCCGATTCGACGGTCAAGCCGGCAACGAACGCGCAGCAATGGTATGTGACCATTTCGCGCGGGCGGCGCGGCATTCGCATTTTCACGCCGGACAAGCAGCAACTTCGTGAGAATATCACCCGCTCCGGTCATCGGCCACTGGCGATGGAATTTGCGGCCGGTTTTGTCCCGCGCGGACGGCATCGGCTTTGGAATCGCCTGCACGGTTATCTTATTCGCTTCGGTCGTCGAGCCGCCGAACGAATTTTCCGTCTCCATCTGGCTCAACAACATCAACCGAAACATCAAACCATACAAAAACATGAGCACAAAAACACCCGAATGTTGGGCCAGCGACCCACAGGCACGCGGATTACGCATTGAAGTTTCGCCAGAACGATCACTGTTGTTGCCGCACAATCATTTCATCTTTGCGGAACTCGACAGCGGCGGCGATGAGCAAAACCTCAAGCTCATCTTTACCACGCACGAGATTTCCGTTCGCGGACATCATCTACGGCGGATTGAAACGGTCATGCAGCGGTTGGAATTGGCGCTGCTTGCCAAGTTACCAAGCAATCAGCGGAAACTCATCACGGAAGGTCAACCAATGGTGTTGGAGATTGAGGTGACCGAAACAACTGATGCCGAGAAGAAGGCAAAATGAATCGTTGAGGTAAATTGAAAATCTAAGGAGGAAGCCCCGTTTCCTCAGCAACCAAATGAGGCGATTTGTCTGGCCGGTTTCCGAGTGCCGGACATCTCACAAATGACTATGAGCATGTGGCGGGTAAATTCAGATGGATGCAATGCGGTCGTAAATCGCCAGTAAAATGGGGAATGCTGACGCTGAAAGGATATTTCCAATCAACGAAGCGAGCAGGCATTTGAAAATTGACGGTGATGCCAAGTTAGATTTGGCCGATGGGACAAACCGGCAAATCAGATAAATCAGGGTTCCCTCGACCACCACCACCAACCCTTCGCCAAGTCCTACGGCGAAAGCCGGGCGCATATTTTGTTCCAGCCAAAGGAATCCCAGAAACGCTGGATATGTGAACAGATGAATGCCGATGAGCCATAAAATGAAGAAGCGTGGCTTTTTTGAACGCCAAAGCATCAACAAAATACAAACCACCTCCAACAAGATGGCGCAGACGATCAGGAAAGTGATTTCCGGCGTGAGAGGTTTTTCAGGCATCTCGATGGGGTTGGCACTCGCAGAAGCAACGGGAAGAAATGCCGCAGCGAGAAACGCCAGACGCCGAATGTAATTTTGCTTTTTCATTTTATTCCAGCTTTGGCGGCGGCTGCGGGATCAATTTCTTTGAGCTGATTTGTCGCACTCAGCCGGACATCTTCGTTGGGGTCATTCAACAATTTTACAAAAACAGGAATCGCCTGTTGACGCCATTGGGGAAAATCTTTGCCAATTCCATCCGTCAAATTATTGGCGGCTTCACCGCGAACTTCCGGAAACTGGTTGGTCAATCCCTTGAACAGAATTGGCATGGCGTTTGATCCCATTCCAACCGTTGCAAGCATGGCAAACAAGGCGGTGTCCTGATTGGTGCCGTCCATGAGTGCCTGCAATTGCGGGAGTGCCGGCGCGGCGTTTTCGCCCAAAGTGATGAATGCCCTGACGGCATCAATGTTGACTTCGGGAGCGCGCAACCCAAAGGGTGGTTGCACATAGACGATTCGTTTAAGCAATGCAGGTATGGCATTCGTTCCCATCTGCTGGAGTGCCTTTTTTGCCTCCTCGGAAAATGCGCCTTCGGAATCGTGCGACTTCAGCCATTCTCCCAAGCTTTTGCCTGCAACGCTGGGGTCATCCGAAAACTGTGATTCAATCGGATGCTCGGCCTGGTATTGTTTGGTAATCAATTCTCTAGCCCTGCGAGCTAAAGCCGGATCAGGGTCTGAAGCCGACTGTTGCATGGCCGTTTGAATCTCCAAATTGGTCGCCGGGTATTGGTTGAGCAATTCTACGGATATTTTTCGCCGGTGGGAATCGGCAGACCGAAAATTTTCAAAAACGATGGGTAGGGCTTTGTCCGGCGCGATGACCACCAAGGTTTTTAATGCCTGATTAACCGTATTTGGATTTCCATGTTCCACAGCGTTGCTCAAATCTGGGAATGCCCGCATGGCGTTGGTTCCGAAATTTGCCAAAAACTTGGCAGCCCACGAGGCAACTGTATCTTGTTTGTCTCGCAATGCTTCAAGCAAAAGCGGTATGGCCAAATCTGGTGCCTGAGTTTGCAGACCGATGCCCTGCACGGCGGCGAATCGGACCGAACCATCAGGGTCTTGGAGGCATTCCCGCATTTTTGCTAGATATACTTCGTCGCTATCCGTCACCCACGCGAATTGCTGGGTGGCAAAATAGCGAACCTGAACGCTCTGGTTGGTCAACGCTTGGGACACGGATGGCTCGGCGGGTGGGCCGACCGCGACCAGACAGCGCACGGCTACGAAGGCATGCTGCTTGTCATTCAGAAGTTTTGTCAATTCGGCGACGGCGGGAGCGGCATTGGTTTCCAAGGCTTCGAAGCCGGCGATGCCAAGTTGCTGCCAATCTTCAGCCGAACGCCAATGCAGGAAATCAATTCTCAACTTTTCGCGCTGCCCGATGAGCCAGGTGCTGACGGGGTCTTCCTTTGTTTCAACCAATTTCAATAACACCGGCACGGATTTCTTTGCGCCAATCGCACGAACGGTCGTTTGCGCTTCCGATAGGCGTTGAGTTTCGTTCAGCGGCGTGTCGTAGCATTGCTGCAACCAACTGCTTAATGACCGCCCCTGATAACGCGGTTCGCGTGGAAACACCAGCAGGATGACGCCGCCCAAAGCCAGAACCAGAGCGATGAAGATAATTATGCGTTTGGTCTTCATCTGATTTTAATGTCAAACATGGTTGTGACGCTTCCGCATCATGTTTGCAAGTTGAATTTGGAAAGGCCAGCGTTCCCGCTGCCAAAGGCAGGGATTCTGAACTCATCATTCTTTATATTCGTCGTCCGGGATCAGTTCCATGTGCATCTTGCGACCAAGGCTTTCGTCTAATTCACAAGTTGAGTCCATAAAGGATTAGACAGATGGCCGAGACAAATTTGAAAAATAATGCCGAGTTGAAAAATAAAAACGGGCGATTCTTCAATTTTTTGAATAATCACCCTGTGTGCTCGGCATTATCAAGTGCTATAGAAATATCCAAGACTGCGAAGACTGGAATGATTTGGGTTTCCAATTACGATGTGGTCGAGAACTTCAATTTTGAGAAGTTGACCGGCTCGAATGAGATCGCGGGTGATTTTTATATCGGCTTCCGATGGAGTTGGATCACCGCTCGGGTGAGAATGCGCGATAATGATTGCGGCAGCACTTGCCATTATTGCCAATCTAAAAATTTCCCTCGGATGACAAAGGATTGTATCCATCGTGCCAATGGACACCAGGTAGTGACCTTTAATGCGTCGGCGGGTGTTGAGGATGAATACCACCAAACATTCACATTCAGGATTGAAGTAAGGATGAGTGGCGATATGCGTCTTCCAATAGGCGGCTGCCTGATCAGGCGTTTCACATTGTAGCATGGTGTCGGGAGTGGGACATTCCCTCAATGAAACGATTTTCCATTCCTGCGGTTGAGCCGGGAATTTTACCGGCTTGACGAGTTGGTTGACGGGTTGCGGAGCGGTTGCGGGGCATCCAGTGGAGATGAGGTTTTCAGTTGTGTTCATGTTTTGCGTTTTGTTCTGAAGGAGCGGGACTGCTCTCTTCACCCGCCCAGAGAGAGCAGGACCGCTCCTGACAAAACGCACCCGCCTGTGCCCGCGCCGCCGGGCGGCGGAGCATCAGCAACTGAGTGACGGCGGGCGCAAAAATGTTGCGGCCGCCGGCGCGATGTTGCGCGGAGCAACCAGAGGCGCGGGTGCAGCCGGGATGAACACGACTGGAAATCTTATCGGCGGATGCCCGGCGAGCATTTTATCGAGGTATCACTTGCCTCTTGAGTCGTGACATGCGCCCGATTGGATGCTTTGCTGATGCGCGTGCAATCAAGAAAACGGTTCTTCGGCGAGCAGCCTCAAAGAAGGTAAAAACTTGCCAAGGAAAGATTGTTAGTGTATTATTGACACTATATGAAAAATGACAGTGAAAAAGACGCATGGAACGGGCGGGCGCTCCTGACCGACCTCTATCAACTGACCATGGCTTACGGCTATTGGAAGTCGGGGCGGGCGGAGCGCGAGGCGGTGTTTCCATTTGTTCTTTCGTAAAGCCCCGTTTCAATCCGGTTTCACGATTGCCGCCGGACTGGCCACGGCCATTGATTTCCTAAAATCATTTCACTTTACGGAGGCCGATTTGCAGTTTCTGTCCATGATGACAGGAAACGACGGCAAGCCCCTGTTCGAGGCCGGCTTCCTGGAATATCTGCGAACGCTCCGCTTTACTTGCGATGTGGACGCGATTCCAGAGGGAACGGTTGCCTTTCCTCACGAGCCACTGTTGCGGATCAAAGGGCCGATTCTGCAATGCCAGTTGCTCGAAACAGCCCTGCTGAACCTGGTCAATTTCCAATCCCTGATCGCGACCAAAGCCGCCCGCGTCTGTCTGGCCGCTCGCGGTGAACCGGTGATGGAATTCGGGCTGCGTCGGGCACAAGGTGTGGACGGCGCGCTGGCAGCCAGCCGGGCGGCATACATCGGCGGTTGCGCGGCCACCTCCAATGTTCTGGCCGGAAAAATGTTATGGCATTCCTGTGCGCGGAACTCATGCGCACAGTTGGGTGATGTCCTTTGATGATGAACGTGAAGCATTTCTCGCTTATGCCGAGGCCATGCCAAACAACTGCGTGTTTCTCGTGGATACCTATGACACGCTGGAAGGCGTTCGTCATGCGGTGGAAACCGGAAAGTGGTTGCGAGAACGCGGTCACGAGATGGTTGGGATTCGGCTTGGATTCCGGCGATCTGGCGTGGCTGAGCATCGAGGCCCGAAAAATTCTGGATGAGGCGGGTTTTCCCAAAGCGGTCATTGTCGCAAGCAACGATCTGGATGAACACATCATTGCCAGCCTCAAAGAACAGGGCGCACAGATCAACGTGTGGGGCGTGGGCACAAAATTGATAACGGCTTACGACCAGCCTGCGCTGGGCGGCGTTTACAAGCTGGGGGCGATTCGCGGTGACGACGGGAATTGGGCTTACAAGGTGAAATTGAGCGAACAAGCCGCCAAAGTTTCCAACCCCGGCATCCAGCAAGTTCGGCGATTTCGCTCGGACAAGGAATTCATCGGTGATGGAATCTTTGATGTTGAGACGGGCGTGCGCCAGGACGTTCACGATTGTTGATCCTTTGGACTCAACCCGCCGCAAACATCTTGCCCCCGAAACGGCATTTGAAGATTTGCTGGTTCCGATTTTCCGTAATGGCCAGCTTGTTTATCAAGCGCCCGCCTTGGTTGAGGTTCGGCAGCGCGCCCAGACCCAGATTGGAATGTTCCATTCCGGGCGTGAAACGGTTCGTGAATCCGCATGAGTATCCGGTGGGGCTTGAACTTGGACTTCATGAAATGAAAATGAAACTCATCCTGCACGCGCGCGGAGAGACATGACGCCATGAAATTGATCCATGTAGCTGCGGCAATGCTGAACCAAACGCCGCTCGATTGGCGGCATAACACGGCGAATGTTCGTCGGGCAATTCAAGCGGCACGGGAGCAGAGCATTAGCGTGCTTTGCTTGCCGGAACTCTGCCTTACTGGCTATGGCTGCGAAGACGCATTCCACGCTGCCAACACCCATCAACGGGCATGGAAAGCGCTTGCAGGAATTATTGCCTGAAACTCGCGGCATGGTCGTGTCATTTGGATTGCCGGTATTCCATCAGAACGGCTTGTTCAACTGCGCCGCGCTGGCAGTGGACGGCAAATTGGTCGGCCTGGTCGCCAAACGGTTTCTTGCTGGCGACGGAATCCACTATGAGCCGCGCTGGTTCAAGGCGTGGCCGGCCGGTGTGCGCGATGAATTTATTGCGCCCGACGGCGACGACGATTCCCATCGGCGACATCCATTTCGACATCGGCGACATGTCGCAGATCGGTTTTGAAATTTGTGAGGATGCCTGGGTGGCGAATCGGCCGGGCGCAGCACTGGCTTTACACGGCATTGATTTGATTTTGAATCCGAGCGCCAGCCATTTTGCGTTTGGAAAACTTGAAGTGCGCAAACGATTCGTCCTCGAAGGTTCGCGGGCGTTTCGGCGTCAGCTACGTTTACGCGAACCTGCTCGGCAATGAAGCCGGTCGCGCGATTTATGACGGCGGCGCGCTGATCGCCATCGGGCGGGAAATTGATTGCCGCCGGCCCGCGATTCAGCTTTGCAGGATTTCAAGATCACCAGCGCGGTGATTGACGTGGATGCCACCCGGATGAATCAGGCGCGAACGGCCAGCTTCAAGCCCGATTTGGCCGGCGACAACAAGTTGCGAGTCATGCACGCCATTCAACTGGCCGAAGGTGAAGCCGCCAAGCAAAAGGCAGAAATCAACTTGCTCCTGCTTCAGCGTGGGAAACCAGTCCAAATTTGAAGGAAGAAGAATTTCTGCGGGCGGAAGCGCTGGCGCTGTTTGATTACCTGCGCAAAAGCCATTCACAAGGATTTGTCGTTTCTTTGAGCGGTGGAGCAGATTCGGCGGCGGTCTCCTGTCTGGTTTCGCTTTCGTTGGAAATGGCATTGGCGGAACTGGGTGCGGATGCCGTTCGGACAAAGCTGGCGCATATCCGAAATCTTCCAGCAAAAGATCACGCCAAAATCTTTGACCAGAGCGTTGCTGACGACCGCTTATCAGGCCACTGCCAACAGCGGCGAGGTCACGCGCTCGGCGGCGCGAACCATCGCCGAAGCCATCGGAGCGACCCATCTCGAACTGGACGTGGAAGAAATCCATCAGGGTTATCTGCGCGCCATTGAGAGTTCGCCTCGGTCGCAAGCTGGACTGGCAGACGGGATGATCTCGCGCTGCAAAACATCCAGGCTCGTGTCCGTTCACCCGGAATCTGGCTGCTTGCCAACTTGAACAATGCGCTGCTGCTTTCCACCAGCAACCGCAGCGAAGCCGCCGTGGGCTATGCGACGATGGATGGCGACACCAGTGGCGGATTGAGTCCCATTGCCGGCATTGACAAGGCGTTTCTGCGCCAATGGCTACGCTGGCTGGAAACCAAAGGCCCGGCTGGATTGCATTCCATTCCCGCTCTGGTCGGCAGTCAATCAACAGGCACCGACGGCCGAGCTTCGTCCCGCCGACCGCCACCAGACCGACGAGGATGATTTGATGCCTTACGAAGTGCTGGATGCCATTGAACGCGCCGCCATCCGCGACAAGAATTCGCCGGTTGAAGTGTTTGAAATGATGCGCGGCCAGTTTCCGAATTTCACGCCGCAACAACTTGGCATTTGGGTGGAACGATTTTTCAAGCTCTGGTGTCGTAATCAGTGGAAGCGCGAGCGCTACGCGCCTTCCTTCCATCTCGACGACGAGAATCTCGATCCCGAAGACGTGGTGCCGGTTTCCGATTTTGTCGGGCGGATTTGAAGTTGAACTTGCGGAGTTGCGAAATCACTCATCTCCAAAATGAAATAAGCCAGAAGTTCAGTGCAATGGCTTTTCAGCAACGAGAACCATATTCGTTGGCGGCCACGGCAACTCCTGTCCTTCCAAATCCAAGATTTCCGCGTGTCCGGTATGGCGATGCTCCACAATCCAAGGATTGATATAAACACGTGAGCCCTCGGCCGACATTGTTTGGATTTTCGTAAATCTTGAAACCAATTTCTGCGAGAACCTGCTTCCATTTTGAGAAATTCCAAAAGCAAAATTCCTCGTTCATCTCGCGACGACCAATTGTCGGTGTAATCTTTCTTGGAAAGAAATTCAGCCGCCTGCTGAAGCGTCAGTCGGAAACATCAGCACGATCTGTGATGCGATTCCTCCTTGAAGGAAAAACCACTTTGTCCGCCGCAGAAAATCTCGCGCGAAAAGAAAGAAGCGGCTTCGCGTTGATAATGTTGCAGCCATTCCGGGCTGTCGATCTTTGTGTCTGGCAATTTCAGCGGCGGATGAGGTTTTGACCATCTGTGTCCGAACACCACAGCAAGACTTCTCGTTCGCCATCATCCGGGCCGACCACATCGCGAATGACCAGCCTGCCGCCGGGCCGCAGTTGGCGCAATTTTTCAGCCAAGATAAGCGCGGACGGATTTCTCCCGTTCGCCATAGCTCCACATTTCATGCAGCGTGCTGTTGCAAATGGTGGTGTCAATGGATTCCGGCTCGAAGATCCGATCCAAACAGATTGCGGTGGAAAAAATGGACGTAAGCGCCGCCGAATTCTCCGGCGCGCTGGCGTTCCGAGAACCGGCTGGCAAATTCCGACGACAAATCAATGCCAAATAAATCCGAGTCTGGAAAGTCCCGGCTGATTTCGGCGAGCAACGCACCATCGGCGCATCCTTCGTCCACGATGCGCCCGGAGCGTGATCGCCTTTTGGATGTCGAGGATATTTAAGCCGGATGATCTCGTTCATGCCACGGGCATAGGTGCTGTAATTTCGGGTCGCGGTCAGGCTGCCTTCCTGATTGGTCAGCGGGTCCTGATACAGTCGCGCAATGCGCTGCGGCACTTCCGGAAAATCTTCAAACAAGCTGGTGTGGCTGGCGGCGAGTTGCGTCCCGGCCAATTTGCCCTCGCGCCAGTTTTGCTTTTGTCCGCCGATCTCGCGGATGATTTCAATCGGCGTGGCCGGATGAGTTTGCGGTCGCGCTCAATTCAGCGGAAACAACCGCGAAACCGAGTTCTTGATAAAGCCGGATGACTTCCGGTGTGGAGCACAGGACGATGCAATTTTCCGGGGTAAGCTGGATGGCCTGCTCGCTCTGGTAGGCAATTTCCTTGATGGTGAAGGCGGCGAAATTTTTTGTGTGTCCGTAATGCGGAATCCCCAGCACCCGGTAACGGAAAGGTGTTTGATTTTGAAGCTGTCGCGCAAACCGGTCCACGCCCACGGCGCGGATATGAAATGGAATCGGATTGAAACGGGAATTCTCCTGATTGGCCGAAGTGATGGCAAAAATAATTTCGCGTCGGCGGCTTTGAAAGTGTAGCGCCGCCAGCGATGAAACCGGGCAATTGCAGCTGGCGGTTCGGTCAGGACACGCTTCAAGTATTGTTCCTGAAACGTCGTGTTGACCAGATGCCTGCCGGGGAAAAGCAAATAGCTCATGCGTATCCGTATTTGGGTTTTGAAAGGCCGTCGCCACGCCATTTCAGCTTCTCGCCCAAAATGTCGTAATAATTGATTTCCGGTAGAAACGCGATGGGGACGGATTCTTTTGAGGTTTTCATAATGATACGGCTCTCCGGTTTGGCTTTTGCCAGCGTCATGCCGTCCACCTGCACAACGCCCGGCCCGGAAGTCGCATCCAGTTTCATTTCAATCGGCTCGGTTGAATTCACCACCACGGAACGGTTGGTCAAGGCCTGGGGACAGATGGGCGTGATCGTCAGCACACTGCATTCGGGACTGATGATCGGCCCGCCCGCAGCCAGGGAATAAGCCGTCGAACCGGTTGGCGTCGCAACAATCAAACCGTCGCAGCGATAATTGGTCAATCGCCGCTGGCCAATCCGGGCTGAAATGCTGATCAAATGCGGGTTGTCACCCCGGATGATGAGTGCATCGTTCAGCGCCCAACCCAACATGCGCCTCTTCGGATCTTCAATCACCAGATCAAGTGCGGTGCGCTGGCTGATGACGAATTCCGCGTTGAGCACCCGGCGCATCTCCTGCCGAACGCGGTCGCCTCGGACGGAAGTGATGAATCCCAGATAGCCGATGTTGATGCCCAGAATCGGAATCCCTGTGCCGCGAAAGCGATGTGCCGCCTGCAACAACGTTCCATCACCACCACAGGCGATGACCAGATCGGCCTGCTTGTCTCGCAAATCGCCCAACCGGCGGTAAAGATTGCGTTGGGGCGGCAGGGTTTCCACCCATTCCTGTTGCACCCGCTCGCGATCCAGCACCGCCTTGAGGGTGCTGGCCGTCTGGGTGGCGTGCGTTTTCGACCGGTTGATGACAATGACGACTTTGCTGATTTTCATGGGGAATATGCCTTTGGCTTCCATGCGGAAGTTTTGAACAATGACCTTGTTGCAAGGACAGCTTCTCGAAGTCGCTCTTCGTGCAGAACCGCGTAATAGTTTCCACGGCACGGACTGAGCTGCGAGGGCTCCTCAAACCAGCGATGCATCTCGATGCGGATGTGCTCGCCATCACGCAAACCATCCTGCACGAAAGGAATCTCGTCGCCGGTGAGCAGGTAGAGGTCGCACTTGCCGTGGCGGGCGATTTCTTCCACGACTGCGCTATGGCTACCCATGTAACGGCGATGCCAGAGCAGTGTGGCGAAGGCATTGGTGTCGCAAATCAACACCCGGTTTGCTTGTCGGGCCGCTTCATCTTCGCGGCGCGTTTGCTCCTTGGCGATTGTGGTAAATTCATCCGTGTTCCATTCCGCTTCATTTCGCACAAGTTTCTCAACGGAATATTCGCGGCCGTATTCTTCAACCCAATTCGTTTGAAATTTCTCTGCCAGCGCCTGTGCCAGCGTGGTTGTTCCCGTGGACTCGGCACCGACGACGCAAACCCGCTTGGCAAACCAGCTCCGCACGGGTGGCTCGATAAAATCCCAATTGGCATACGCATCGTTTCGGATTGCCGTGCCGGAAATTGGAACCCGTCCCCGCGCTTTATCAACTGCGATATGCTTTGACCCCATCAGCTCTGAATATCGGTCTCCGTAATTCTCCGAGGTGAACACCGCATCCGGCGCGCGTCCCAGCCAGCTCAGGGTATTTTCCGCCCAGACCTGCGAGTCATTTTCGTCGTAGCGGTCATCGATCACCATGACTTGGGCGGTGGGATGGATTTCCTGCAACCAGCGGCCTCGAAGTTCCCCGGGAATCGTGTCGGTGGGTTTGGCGCAGACGATGACCACCGCCCGCTTGGACTGCGTGACAGCCTCGTCAATCAGCAGCTTGTGGCCGCGATGGGGCGGATAAAACTTTCCGATGACAAGGCCCAGCCCGAATTTCATGGCGCAGCTTGCCCTTTCCTCATGCTGCGATTCCATTCCCGCAAGCCAATGAGGCACATCGCGAGAAACACGGCGTAGAGCACGGCGGTCAGCGGCAAATGCCGGCTCAGGTAAAGCGGGACGTATATCACGTCGGCGGCAATCCAGAGGAACCAGTTTTCAAAACGCTTCCGGCAGAGGAGGTATTGCGCAGCCAGACTCAGCACGGTGGTGAGTGAATCCCAAAAAGGCGCCGCCCCGTTCACCACCAGCAGAATCTCCCGGAATCCCCAGGTGCCGAGCGGAATCAACGCTGCCATCATCAGCCATTCAACCCGTGTGGTTTTGCTGATCTTGAGCATCGTTCGCTTCTCACCGCCAAAAAGCCAGTTGAGCCAGCCATAGACGCCCAGGCCAAGGTAGACTATTTGCAGGCTCATGTCGGCGAACAGCCGTCCATGCAGAAACAAAAAGAAGAAAACGATATTGTTTGCAATTCCTATGGGCCAATTCCACAGATGCTCCCGCACGACCAGCCAGACGCAGATGCCGCCGGTGACGAAGCCCCAAGCCTCGGTGACGCTGATGGACCACCAACCCCGATAGGACAGCAGCAAAATCAGGAGGGATGCTCCCGCCATGCTCCAGACCTCAACCGGCCGCAGGCCAAGCCATCGCAAACTCGGCTGCGGAATTGGGTCCGTCGTCGGGTCGGAGACTGCCACCGGTGTTGAGTTCACACCGGAAAAGCTATCAGATGCACCATCCGACTCCATGTTTTTCAGATTTACGCTTGACATGGTGTTGATTATACACTAACAATAGAACGTGTAAAGAGAACACGAATAAAAATATGGCATACAACTATCAATATCCTCGCGCGGCCTTGACCGTGGACTGCGTGGTCTTCGGTTTTGACGAAAGCGAACTCAAAGTGCTGTTGATCCAGCGCGCCCTTGACCCCTTCAAAGGGAAATGGGCCTTGCCGGGCGGCTTCGTCCACGTGGACGAAACGCTGGATGATGCCGCCCGCCGCGAATTGGCCGAGGAAACCGGCCTTGAAGAATGTCTTCCTCGAACAGCTCTACACATTTGGAACGGTGAACCGCGATCCGCGCGAACGCGTGGTCAGCGTGGCGTATTACGCCCTGGTCAAGCTTACCGACCACAAGGCAAAGGCGGCGACTGACGCGGCCAATGCCCAATGGTTTCCCATTTCCAAGCTGCCCAAGCTGGCATTCGACCATGCCGACATCGTGGCGGCGGCGCTGGCACGGTTGCAGGGCAAGGTGCGCTATCAGCCAATTGGATTCGAGTTGCTGCCGCCCAAATTCACATTGTCCGAACTCCAGCATCTTTACGAAGCAATTCTTGAAGCCGAATTGGACAAGCGGAATTTTCGCAAGAAAGTGCTGGGCTTCGGATTGCTCGTGCCACTCAAGGAAACCCAGATGGCCGGACGCCATCGCCCGGCGCAGTTGTTCCGCTTCGATGCGGACAAATACGAGAAACTCAAGAAACGCGGATTCAATTTCGAACTGTGAAACAATTTTGACTGACAGAGAAAACCATTAAACGAAAGGCACATTATGTTCGGCATCAAATTCATCAAAGTCCAGCCCACCACCTACCTGTTGCAATATCGCGGCGGCAAAGTCGTCCGCGAAGGTCTGGGATTATCTTTCTTTTACTATGCGCCGACCACTTCGTTGGTGGCCGTGCCGGTGGGCAGCGCCGACGTGCCGTTCATTTTTCAGGAAACGACGGCGGATTTCCAAACCGTGACGATTCAGGGCCAGGTGACGTATCGCGTGGGCGACCCAAAGCGATTGGCCGCCCTGCTGAATTACACGCTGGCTCCGAACGGACAGACGTATGCGGCAGAAGACCCGAAGAAGCTGCCGGAGCGGGTCATTCATGTAGTCAATGTCCTTGCGCGAGGCGAACTGCAAAAGCTTCAACTCCGCGCGGCCGTCCGTGCCTCGGATGAACTGGTCAACGCCGTGAAAACCCGGCTGACGGCGGCGGAAGAAATCACTTCGCTTGGTCTCGAAGTTCTCGGACTCTCGATCTTGGCCATTAAGCCAACACCGGAAACCGTCCGGGCGCTGGAGGCTGAAACCCGCGAAAAAATGTTCCGCGAAGCGGATGAGGCGATTTATGCCCGTCGCAATTCGGCTGTGGAACAAGAGCGTGCAATCAAGGAAAACGAATTGAACACCGAGATTGCCGTGGAGAACAAGAAACGCCAGATTCGCGAGACGCAGATGGATGCGGAACGGGCGGTGCAGGAAAAGAAGCATCTGGTCGAGAAGGAAGCACTCGCCGCCGACATCGGCATGGAAGGTGAGCGGAAAAAGCTGGTTGCGCTTGCCGCAGAAAACGCACGGGCCGAAGCCGACGCCCGCGCTTACGGCGTCGAGACAACCATGAAGGCGCTCGGCACCGCCGACCCGAAGATTCTGCAAGCGTTGGCCAGCACCAGCATGAAGCCGGAGCAATTGATTGCCTTCGCGTTTCAGGAACTGGCTGGCAAAGCCGAGAAGATCGGGCAGCTCAACATTACGCCGGACTTGCTCCGCGAATTGATGGGACCGCAACCCGCGAGAAAATGAACCGTTTGACTGACAACAAAATCGTCCTCGTGACGCGACCGACGCGCCTGGCTGAACTGGTGATCCGGTTCAACACCGTCAGCCAGGCCCGTTTTTATGTCGAGCACCAGGGCGCGGACTTCTCGGATTATCTGCGGGAGGACGAGACGTATCACCGGGCGTTGACGGACGCCGAAGAAGTTCTCGGTCAAATGGGCCGTGTCCAGACCGTGGATCGCAGCTTCCTGCCGAACTTTGTTTTCGCACCGGAAGACACGGTGGTCACGCTCGGTCAGGATGGATTGGTCGCCAACACCTTGAAGTATCTGGATGGCCAACCGGTAGTCGGCGTGAATCCCGACCCGGAACGTTGGGACGGTCGCCTGCTGCCGTTTCGAGTTCGTGATCTTGCGAAACTGATGCCCGAAGTTATCCTACGCAAACGCAGCACCCGTTCAGTCACCATGGCCAAAGCGGCATTAAACAATGGCCAGACGTTGTATGCCGTAAATGACTTGTTTATCGGGCCGAAAACGCACACGTCGGCCAGATATTTCATCCGGTGCGGCAAAGCGGGCGAAGCTCATTCTTCGAGCGGTGTGATTGTCTCCACCGGCATGGGGGCAACGGGTTGGCTGAAAAGTTTGCTCACCGGTGCAGGTGCCATCGCCAATGCCTCCGGCAATCGCGGCAAAAAAGAACAACCACAGCCAGGTTGCTATGAACGAGCCGTAACTGGTTTCAAATGGGAATCAGATTATCTGTATTTCACCGTGCGGGAACCGTTCCCGACGCGGACGACCAGCGCATCATTGGTGTTTGGTCGCGTCACAAATGAGACGCCGCTGATTTTGGAATCCCAGATGGCAGAGAACGGCGTGATTTTCAGCGACGGGATTGAGAATGACTTTTTGGAATTTAATTCCGGGACGCAAGCCGTCATCGGCATTGCGGAAAAGAAAGGTGTGCTGGTCGAATGAAAACCATCCTCATCCTCGAAGACAACGACGAGCGTATCGCCGGCTTTCAAAAAGCCGTTGCCGAACTAAACGGCGGCTTTGAACTGAAAATCTGGCGCGACGCTCATTCGATGATTGCCGAGTGCGCGGAGTTTTTTCCAAGCGCCGCGTTGATTTGCCTGGATCACGATTTGAATCCGCAACCCGGTGCCACAACCGACCCCGGCACAGGCTTGGATGTCACCAAATATCTTTGCGATTTCATGCCTGTGTGTCCGGTGTTGATTCATTCATCGAACGTTGACCGCGTCTATTCCATGCACAATGAATTGCGGTTCGCTGGCTGGATGGTGGATCGGGTTGGACCACTCGGAACCGACTGGATTCAGACGACATGGTTGCGGCGAACCCGGGAACTGTTGACGGAATACGGAAATACTTGGAAAGCAAACTTGCAAGCCAACCACGGTGAAAGAGTCGAGCGAATGCAGTTGTCTCTGGACGGGCTTGGACTTGGCGATGCACTTGGCGAAATGCTTAGTTATCAATCAGCGAATGCGCCACGGCGACTGGCAGAGAATGATCTCCCAGCCGGTCCTTGGTTTCATACGGATGACACCGAGATGGCAATTTCCATCGTCGCAGTTCTCAAATCACATGGGGAACTAAACCAGGACGCGCTGGCACGACGTTTTGCCCGGCGCTTCGAGCGTGATCCAGATCGCGGTTACGGCAGCATGACCCGAATCCAGCTTCGGGAAATCAACGCCGGGGCTAAATGGCGGGAAACGGCAGCCAATGCGTTTAGCGGTCAAGGCTCGATGGGCAACGGCGGCGCGATGCGAGTCGCTCCGCTCGGCGCTTATTTCGCAGATGACCTCGCCCGCTGCGTTGACGCTGCCCGCGACTCGGCCCTGGTCACGCATACTCATCCCGAAGGGGTGGCGGGCGCAATTGCTGTTGCCGTGGCTGCCGCGATGGCGTGGCAACTGCGTGACGTGCCGCAAATTGATTATGCGCAGAAATTCTTTGCTGAAATTCTCCGGCTCACACCTGAAAGCAAAGTGCGTCGTGGAATTTTGCTGGCCAGCCAGACGCCGATTGAAGTTCCGCTTCAAGATATTGCCAAGTCATTGGGCAATGGTTCGCTGGTGACTGCCCCTGACACAGTCCCATTCTGCATCTGGATGGCGGCACATCATCCACGCCATTTCGTCGAGGCCATAGGCAAAACCATCAGCGTGGGCGGCGACTGCGACACAAATGCGGCCATCGTAGGCGGAATCGTCGCTTTGAGTGCAGGCCGGGCGGGCATTCCAAGCGAATGGCTGCAAGCGAGAGAAAGGATTCAGGTCTTATGAACGCGATTATCCAAACGGTCGCAGGCAATCCTGAAAATCAGGATCGCGGACTCATCCAACATGATGGTCCGCGAATCATCCTCTGCGTTGCTGATGGTGCTGGAGGACGTAGCGGCGGTGCAGAAGCGGCAAGCATGGCCGTAAAGCTGATTCGTGAGAATGCCTTTCTCTTGGGCAACGGCGATTCGTGCGTAGAAGCCTTGCGTAAGATGGACAAAGCGATTGCCAAGGACTCCGTTGCTGGTGAAACAACTTGTGCTCTCGCCATTGTAACGCCGGAAGATATTTTCGGCGCAAGCGTAGGGGATTCCGGGGTCTGGTGGATTCCTGAAAATGGAAATCATCTGAACCTGACCCACGCCCAGCAGCGCAAACCTTTCATTGGTTCTGGCGATGCCTGGCCAGTTCCATTTCACCATCTGACTCAACCCGGCAGCCTTCTGCTCGCTACAGATGGGTTGCTCAAATACTCATCGGCAGAACGTATCATCGGGACATGTCGCGAACATCCCGCTGAAGTGGCTGCCCAACGATTGATTGAATTGGTGAGATACCCATCCGGCGGGCTGCCCGATGATGTGACAGTCATTTTAACCAAGCTATAAAATATTTATGAAAGCACTCATCCTAGTTGATATTCAAACCGACTTCCTGCCTCGGCGGCGCGCTCGCGGTGCCAAACGGCGATGTCATTATTCCCATTGCAAACCGACTTCAAGCCGTGTTTCCGCTGGTCGTCGCCACGCAGGATTGGCATCCGGCAAACCACGGCAGTTTTGCAGCGAATCATCCCGGTAAAAATGTTTTTGAACAAATTGACCTAAATGGCCTGCCGCAGACTCTTTGGCCGGTGCATTGCGTGCAAGGGACACCGGGAGCTGAACTCGCGCCGGAATTGCAGCGGGAGCGTATCGCCAAAATCTTTCCCAAAGGCACCGACGCCGGCATAGACAGCTACAGCGGTCTGTTCGACAACGGTCATCGCAAAAGCACGGGGCTTGGCGAATGGCTCAAGGCAAAAGGTGTCACGGAGGTTTTCGTGTGCGGCCTCGCCACGGATTATTGTGTGAAGTTCACGGCTCTGGATGCCGCAGAGTTGGGGTTCAAAACACATTTCATCGAAGACGCCAGCCGGGGAGTAAATCTCCAACCCAATGATGTTAAGAATGCCGTTGCGGAAATGAACCGTGCCGGGATTACCACCGTGCAAAGCGTTGATATTTTGAAAAGCAAATGAACCAAACCACCCGAACAACCCTGCACACCGGCAAATTTCTGGCTCTGGTGAAAGAAGGCCATTGGGAATTCGCTGATCGGGTCAACGCAACCGGCGCAGCCATCATTATCGCTGTGACGACGGAACAGAAAGTTTTGCTGGTCGAGCAATACCGGACTCCAGTTCACGCCCGCACGATTGAACTTCCTGCCGGAATTATCGGAGATGAACCGGGCAGCACCGACGAATCAATAGCCGAAGCTGCCCGCCGCGAACTGCTTGAGGAAACCGGCTACACTGCCGAGCACATTGAGGCAGTAACGACCGGCCCTTCCTGTAGTGGAATTACATCCGAACGGGTGACGTTGTTTCGTGCTTTGGGTTTGCGGCGCGTTGGTAAAGGTGGCGGTGTGGCAAATGAGAATATAGAAGTTCATGAAATACAACTGGCGGAGATCGTGAACTGGCTGGCGACGAAAGCCAAAACCGGAGTTCTGATTGACCCCAAGATTTACGCAGGTCTGTTTTTCATCAGCCAAACTAAATGAGTGCATCGCCAGTCATTTCAGAAAAAGACCGGATTCTCGGCGGCCTATGGGGTTCTCTGGTCGGTGATGCCTTGGGTGTGCCCGTAGAGTTCAAAGACCGAGCCACAGTGCAGCTTGATCCGGTGAGGGATATGCGTGAATTCGGAACGCATCGGCAACCGCGCGGCACCTGGTCGGACGACAGCTCCATGCTTCTTTGCACAGCGGATAGCTTGCTGAATCATGAGTTCAGTCTCGATGACATGGGAGAACGGTTTGTCCGCTGGATGAACGAAGGCCTCTGGACGGCGCATGGCGATGTCTTCGATATGGGCGGAACCACATGCACGGCCCTGATGCGGATTGCGAAGGGTATGCCCGCAGAACAGGCCGGAGGACTTCATGAGGACAGCAATGGGAACGGTTCGTTGATGCGAATTTTGCCGGCGGTGCTGAGCTTCGCGGGTGAACCACTTGAAATGTTTTCCGGCCGTTTGGAGAAAGTATCGGCAATTACCCATGGTCATGCCCGGTCAAGAATGGCCTGTGTGTTTTACGGGTTGATGGTGCGCCATCTTCTGTTGGGCTGGCAGCCTCAACCCGCTCTGGATTCAGCGCGGGCTGAATTTACTGGCTGGTATGAGCGGTCGGCGGAATTTTCCGCATTTCGCCACATATTGGAAGATGATCTGGTCTCTTTGCCAGAAGGCGAAATCGTTTCCACAGGTTACGTTCTCCATACGCTTCACGCGAGCCTGTGGTGTTTGCTGACGACTCAGAATTTTCATGACTGTGTTCTAAAGGCCGTCAACCTCGGCGGAGACACTGACACCACGGGTTGTGTTGCCGGTGGCTTGGCAGGAGTTGCCTATGGAATAAAATCCATTCCTGCTGACTGGATTCGCCAACTTGCGCGCAAAGGCGACGTGGATTGCTTGTTCTATGAGTTCGCTGACGTTTGCGAAGAAAACAGGGTGAAAAAGTAAATTATTATGCCCACACCCGCGCCGAGGATTGATTTAGAAGACCGCTTTGCCGGGCTGTTGCTTGGCACGGCTGTGGGGGATGCACTTGGGTTGCCCGCAGAAAATCTTTCGGCTGAGAAAATTCACAAACGCTGGAATGGTAAATGGAAAATGCGTTTCATTTTCGGCAAAGGAATGGTCAGCGATGATACCGAACACACTTTAATGGTTGCACAGGCTTTGCTTGAACACCCAGACAACGCGACCGAATTTCAACGTGCTCTTGCTTGGAAATTCCGTTGGTGGTTCGCTGGGTTGCCTGGGGGCGTTGGCTTGGCTACGGCCAAATCCTGCATCAAATTGTGGATGGGATTTGCTCCAGAAAAATGTGCGGTTGTCTCGGCTGGCAGCGGCCCGCCAATGCGTAGCGCCATCATCGGAGCATATTTCGTCTCGAAGCCAGAACAAAGGAAAGCATTCGTGTTGGCATCAACTCGATTGACCCACCGAAGTTGGAAGGCGGAAACCGCTGCCTTGGCCGTCGCCGAATCCGCTGCCTTGGCAATGACCAACCAGCATGGAGATGCCTCAAAGGTGTTTGATGCCCTTGCCGTGCTTTCGGAGGAATCGGAATGGCAAAGCATCATTTTCAAGATGAAAACCTCCTTGGCGGAAGCTCATTCCGTGTCGGATTTTGTCCGAAGTTTGAATTTGAAGCGCGGTGTGACCGGTTATTCTTTGCACGTCGTTCCCGTGGCGCTATACGCATGGCTGCGTCATCCCGACGAATTTCGCACCGCGCTCGCCGCTGCTCTGGATTGCGGTGGGGATACGGACACTGTTGGAGCGATCCTTGGGGCGCTGTCGGGCGCTGTTGTTGGGAAAAACGGAATCCCAATTGAATGGGTTGATGGAATCTGGGAATGGCCAAGGTCGGTTTCGTATATGCAAAAAATTGCTGCAAGACTGGCCGAAAAAAACTCTTTTGAAAAACCGGCTGGCTCCATCGGTTGCTTTTGGCCTGGAATCGTGTTGCGAAATGTTGTTTTTATTTTCACTGTTCTGGTTCATGGTTTCAGACGCCTAGCTCCGCCATACTAAAAACGCTTTTTGCCAACGCCCAATGCGGTTCAAGCCGGTGGTTGAGAACCCACCCCACCACCGCGAAATACGAACAAAAAAACGATCAAAAAAAGTGCCAGTGAAAGTGCCAGTGAACGGGTAATAAATGAGTATTTGGTGAGTAGTTGATTGGTTTTTTCTGTGTTATGTTGGTGACTTGACACGCAGGAAAAAATGCCCGACTCTACTGGCGTTCGTTAGTTATGAGGCTGTTCGCCTCTGGTAGTGAGGTGGTGGTCGCGGAGTAATGGAAATTGAAAAAACTTCCAAAAGTCGTTCGAATCCCACCCCTTCCGCCAGTTTATCTAATTCTAATAATTAGATTATTCGCCGATAGTCCAAAATTGCGATCATGCGCTGAATTTTATTAAGTTGCCAAACACTCAAACTATAAATCGGTTGATGTATGTGTGTTCGCGCAACTACAAACACGGCGATAAAGTGTTTCGTAACGTGGCACGATAATTTTCGCGGAAAACTCTTCACGGGCACGCACTTGAGCGGCGTGACCGAACGTCGTTCGCAGAGTTGCATTCCGAATAAAATTTTCGGTGGCACGAGCCATTGCATTGGGGTTGTCAAATGGCACGAGCAGTCCGGTAATTTTATCCTGAACAACTTCAGGAATTCCGCCAACGTTTGTCGCGACGCTCGGGCAGGCAAAACACATCGCTTCGAGGATGCTCAAACAAAAGCTTTCGGTTTCGGATGTGAACAATCCCATGTCCGCAGCTTGCAAATAATCTTCAATCTCCGTGACATTTTCCCGCACAATCACGCGGTCTTCAAGTCCCAGCCGGCGTACGGCTTCAACAAAAGGGGCAAAACTTCCGCCCGCAAGAATCACGAGTTTGAACGATTCGCGCGGGCGGATGCGCGCCACGGTTTCGAGCAAGCAAATCAATCCGTTTCACCGGACGAAGATTTGAGGAATGTAAAATCATCACTTCATCCCGCAAACCCAGTTCGAGGCGGACTTCTTCGCGCGAACGTCGTGGCTCGCGCGGTTCAAAAAAATTGTGGATGACTTCCATTGGTCCGTCGAAGCCGAGCACTCGTTGCGTTTCTTGTTTCAAAAAATTGGAAACGGTCGTGACCGCATCCGAATGAGTCAGCGCGTGATGAATTGCCGGTCCATAACCCGGGTCAGCGCCAAGCAGCGTTGTGTCCGTGCCATGCAGCGTGGTGACGACGCGCGGCTGTTGTTCCGGCGGCAGCATTGAGCGCGCGAGAATCGCGGCGGTCGCGTGCGGCACGGCGTAATGAACGTGCAAAATATCGAGATGAAAATCGCGGCTGACTTCGGCCATTTTCACCGAAAGCGGCAGAGTGTAATCAGGATATTTGAACAGCCCGTAATCGTTGATGATCACCGGATGAAAAAATAGTCGCGGCGCATTTGCCGGCATCCGAAACGGGCGTTCGTAACTGATGAAATGAATTTCATGTCCGCGCCGCGCCAGTTCTTCGCCAAGCGCGGACGCCAGAATTCCGCTGCCGCCAACGGACGGATAACAAGTGATTCCAATTTTCAGCGCGCGGTCGGAAGTCATATTAAAATTTTCGCGCGCCTCGGCTGATTTGAGCCAGCGAATCAAACACGAGCGGATTGTTTGGAAAAAGCGCCTGCGCATGAGTGATTCCGGCGCGAACGCCGAGCAGTTGCGCGCGGGTGATTTGCAGTTCGATGTAATTGCGCGCGGAAGTTTGCGACGCGTGCGCTTTCATGGAAGCAATCCAAGCGGCGATAATTTCCGGCGCGGAAATATCAATCAGCACGGGTGTGATGTCTGTCGGTTCAGCCTCGGACGTGAGCGCGTAAAAAAATAATTGCCCGATTGCGTGAGATTTTTGCCCGCGCAATTCCTTCAAACCGCCGTAACGCGCGAGGCGAACGGTGTCGCGCACCAGTTTTCCCAATCGCCAATGATCGGGATGTTGATTTTCAACAGTGCTCGGCGCGAGGACAATTCCCGGTCGAATGCACCGAATAATTTTTGCCAGTTTGATGGCGTGGGCAACACGGATTTCCAGATGCGCGTCGCCGTCGAGTTCGGCAAATTCAATTGTCGCGCCAAGCAACGCGGCGGCTTTTTTTGCTTCGGCAGTTCGCAATTTTGGCGTGCCGTAAGTTCCAGCTTCACCGCGCGAACAAACGACAAAATGCGCTTTGCGACCGGCGCGAGTTTCGCGCGCGATGACGCCGCCGCAACCGAATTCGATGTCGTCGGGATGTGCGCCAAAGGCCAGCAGCGGCGCGAGTTCAGAGGAGTTCGGCGTAGGCTTCATCGGATCGGTCAATGGTGTCACGGGTTAAAAATTTTATTTCAGGGGCATCTTCCTTGCGAAGATAATCTTGTTCGCCCGCGCCTGCAATGTAATGAGTGCAATGCACGACGGATTGCATCCAGCGCAGCCGGCTGTCGCGCGCCGGACTGATCTGTTCTTTTGAAAATTGCGCGGGCGGCAAAGTCACAAATTGGCCGCCGCCTTCGTGCAATTTCAAAGTTCCTCCGGCAAAACGCGCGCGGACAATTTCGCCTGCGTGCGGAACGTCCACGAAAAAATCCGAAATGTCGCAGGCGGCGCGGCGAAATTCTGGATCGCTCGAACGCACGACGCAAATGCCGTTGAGCAACGCCATCTGGCGATACATTTCAAGGCAAAAGTCTGCGACGTTGTCAGCGGAAGTTTTTTTGAAAATTTCAATCATCTGGCGTTCGACGTAATTGGGCAATTGCAAAATCGTTTTTTCCTGCCAGCCGGCGGCAATTTTTTTTAGATAAAGCGGCGAGAATTTTCGCTGGATTTTATTGGCAAAGGTAAAATTGAGCTGCGCCGGTTCGTTTGTTTTACGATGGCGCAAAACTGTCTGCGTTTCGCGCGGGTCGTGATCGCTGTCGTGGAAGAAAAAAACGATTTCACCACCGATTTCACTTTGCAGTCGTCGCGCCGTCAAAATTTTGGCGACGAGAAATCGCTTCGGAAAAAATCCGCATGGCTGCTGGCCGAAACAAATCACCGGAGTTTTCATGCGGGTTTGATTTGAGTTTCGGCACGCGGCAGAACGCATTGCAACAAAAGCGCGAACAGGACGCACGCCGCGCAGCCGATGAGCGGATACCAAAGGTAGGAAATTGTGAGTTTGAAATAGAGAATGAAAACCAAGGTTTGCGCCGCGAGCGCCGCCCAAAAAACTGCCGTGCCGCCGACGCGACGAACAAAAAATGCCACGACAAACAAGCCAAGCATCACGCCATAAAAAATCGAGCCGAGAATGTTCACGGCCTGAATCAAATTTTCCACGAGATGCGCGTAGAGCGCGAAGGCGATTGCGACGATCCCCCAAAATGCCGTGAACCATTTTGAAGCGAGAACACAGCGGGCATCCGTCGCGTCGCGCCGGACGAGATGACGATAAATGTCAATGGTCGTGCTGGAGCCGAGCGCGTTCAACTCGGCGGATTTTGACGACAACGCGGCGGCAAAAAATGCCGCGACGAGCAGACCGATGACGCCGTGCGGCAAATAACGAAGAATAAAAGTGATGAACACATAATCGGCGTCATTGGCCGTGGTGCCGGAGTTTGTTGTGGATAATTCTTTGGCCGCTTCAATGCGAATTTTTTCGCCTTGTTGCTCCGTGTTTGAAGCGGCGGCAAAAGCGGTTTTCGCGGCGGACAAATTTCCATTGTGCCGCGCGGTCAACCAATTTTCCAATTGCTCGCGCGTTTGTCCGTGCATTGAGTTAAAATCCGTTTCGTATGCGCTGCAATTTTGGGTCGGCGCTGTGTTCGGAGAGGTATTGACGGGAGGCTGCGTTGAAAAACAATGGCGGTGGTTCAAATTGATAGAAGACAAAAATCAAAACGCCGAGCAGAAGAATGCAGAATTGCATCGGGATTTTGCAGACGGCGTTGAACATGAGGCCGAGGCGGCCTTCGCGCAGCGACGAGCCGGAAATGTAGCGTTGCACCTGCGACTGGTCGGTGCCGAAATATGACAGCATCAGAAATGTTCCGCCGAGCAATCCCGACCAAAACGTGTAGCGCTCGTGAACATCGGTTGAAAAATTCACGGCGTTGAGTTTTTGAAATCCGCCGGCCAGCGCAAAAGTGTCCGTGAAAGTGAGTCCGGCGGGCAGTTTCATTATCAGCAGAAACGAACGCGGTGATCATGCCCGCGAAGATGATTGTGATCTGGTATTTTTGCGTGACGGTCACGGCGTCGCTGCCGCCCATCACGGTGTAAATGATTACGAGCAGCCCGCTGCTGATAATTGTCAAATTCAGCGGCCAGCCAAAAACGGTGGTGAGAACAATTGCGGGCGCATAAATCGTCAAGCCCGCGCCGAGTCCGCGTTGAACCAAAAACAGGGATGCGCCGAGCAAGCGAGTTTTTCCATCGAAACGTTTTCCCAAAAATTCGTAGGCGGTATAGACATTGAGCCTTCTAAAAATTGGCAGAAAGAAAACTGCGATGATAATCAGGGCAATCGGCACGCCAAAATAAATTTGCAAAAATCCGAGTCCGCCTAGATAGCCTTGTCCGGGCGTCGAAAGAAAAGTGATCGCGCTCGCCTGTGTGGCCATGACGGAAAGACCGATGGCAAACCAGGGTGTTTGGCCGTCGCCGCGCAAGTAGGCGTTCAAGTTGCGCCGACCGCGCGTGCGCCAGATGCCGTAGGCGGCGATGCCGAGCATGGAACCGATGAGCACGACGAAATCCAGCGCGTTCATGAAAAGAAATCCGTCAAGGCGACAAGCAACGCGACCCAAAGAATGAAGCTGCCGATCACGAAAAGATAAACGCCCTTCCACGTTCGCGGCCACGGCAGGCCGGTTTCTTCAGTTTCACGCGCGGATGGTTCCGTGGCGTTGGAGTTTTTCATTTGCCGAGTGAAATCAAATTGGCAAACAGCCGGTAAGCGCCGGGAACGCCGGCGGGAAGTTCGCGGAAAAAGTCGAGGCCGGTGTAGACGTAATAACCTTTGCCATATTGCGCGACGAGCAGACTGCCTTTGAGCGGCGATTCGCCGGGATCGTGGCACGCGAGAATCGGCGTGAAATGTTCGTCCCATTGATTCGGAAAATAAATTCCGCGCTCCTGAATCCAGCCGTCAAAATCGGCGGCGGTGATTTTGTTCGGCGTGTTCAACACCGGATTATCCGGCGCGAGAAAAGTCATCGTCGCGGTTTCATCCGTGACGCGGTCGCCTGACAGATGCAAATCGTATGGCGCGAGTTTGCTGGTTTTCAGGCCGTCGGGACGATTGTATTGGGCGATGATTGTTGCCGCCGTTTTCGACGTAGGCAAAAAGCGCTGGCAGTTGCGAGACGAGGTCCGTGCGGACATTGAACGCGCGGACGCCGATGACCACGGCGTCAAACTTTTGCAACTGATCTGGCGTGAGGTCAGCGCCAGCAAGGAGAGTGACCTTGTAACCCATGTCTTCCAGACACTCGGCAACGCTGTCGCCGGCGCCGGGAAGGTAACCGATGTTCTGGCCGCGGATGGCCAGATTAAGGCACACGGCCTTGAGCCGGGCGGACGGCTGGAGCAACAGCAGCGGGATGTGCGGATAATTGATGACCACGCGTTCGTTGTCGTAAAGCCTGCCGCCAACCTTCGCCTCGGCGGTAATGCCAGCGGTAGTTGGTTGCGCGGGCGCGGTGACGGTGAATGTCAAGTTCGCCTGTTCTCCAGCATTGCCCAAATGGAACGATTGCGTCGCGGGCGAGACTTTCCAGCCCGCCGGTGCATTCAGGCGCAAAGTTCCTGCGGTGTCTGGCCGGGCGGCAGTGACCTCGACCGCCACCGGCCGTGTTGCACCCGGAGCGAACAATCCAACCTCCGAACCCAGTTTGAGCGAGACCGGCGAAATCACCGTGAGGTCACGGGTTTGCTCTTTTGACCGGTCGGCTGTGATTTGCACCGGCTGGTCTGGAACAATCACAGTCTGGCCGCCCACTTCAAAAACCTGTTCCATCGGAAAGACCGGAGGATTTTCAGGCCGCCCGATGAGATTCGGATCGTCCACGACGAACATTCCCGCAGTGTGCTCCTCGCGCAGCCAATACGGCTGGCTCACTGGCGCATCGGCGGGCAGCGATTCCACAGCGTCGTGGCTGACGGATTGCATGGCGGTCATCTCGGCGCCGATGGACAATTTTGTTTTGATCGCCGGAAACCGCGCCGCCACCCAGCGGACCGGAACAACATCCGACCGGACCGTCGCGGCCAGATGCATTTTGAGCGGCTCGCCGGGCACGGCTTCGGCGTTCGGAATTGTCGTCTCCACGGTCAAGCCGAGGCATTCCTGGATGATGTGATCAAGGTTTTGACGTTTTTCATCAACCACCGGATCGTCGGTGGCAAGCGGAGCCAGAAGTTTTTTTATTTGTAGCAGCGCGGGCACGCTGGCGGCAGGGTCTTGTGGATTGAATTTTGCAATGACGTCATCAGCCAGCTTCCCAATTGCCGCGCCGCCGGACACGCGGTTCCAAGAGTCGTCCACGCCGTCGAGGATGTCATTCGTTGCCGGTTCGCCCGCGAGCAGCGCGAAGGATTCGGACCTCGGACCACTGCCGCCGCCGCCAGTGTAATTCCCGAAGTCCCTGGGTTTTGTGCATGGACCGGCTGCGTCCGGCAATGTCAGTGAACGGTTCGCCGGTTACCGGATCTTTGCCGCCGTCGTCAATCCGGACGACATTGGTTTCGCCGCCGCCGCGTTGGAATCCACCCATGTTCCAGAGGATGCGCCTGGGTTGCCACGGCGTCAGCCCTTCGCGAAGCTGGTCGGGAAAGGACTTGGGATCGCCGGCCAGTTTGAAGGCTTCAATTGCCAAGACGGTCGAGGCCGTGTGATGTCCGTGCGTGCCGCCGGGCACCGGGGAAAACCGGGTGATGACCACGTCCGGCCGGAATTCGCGGATGACTCGCACGATGTCGGCCAACACCTCCTGCCGGTCCCAGATTCTCAAGGTCTCACGGTAATCCTTGGAAAAACCGAAATCGAACGCACGAGAAAAATACTGCCGTCCGCCGTCCACGCGCCGCGCCGCGAGCAGTTCCTCGGTGCGGATGACGCCAAGTTCCTCGCCGAATTCCGGGCCGAGCACGTTCTGGCCGCCGTCGCCGCGCGTAAGCGAAAGATAGGCCGTGCGATAATCGCGGCCGCGCGCGAGATAGGCGAGCAACTGGTTGTTTTCATCGTCAGGATGCGCCGCGACGTAAAGCACGCTGCCCATTTCGCGGAAACTTCGCAAGTCCTGTAAAATGACAGATGACGATGGCGGCATGGCGACTTGGCTGAACCCGGCAAAGGCAGTCAGCAGACATACGCCTGCAACTATGAAGCGAAAAAAACAATGCGCCCGGTGTCCGGATTTGAGAAACGATATTTTTATTCTCATGCGCGCCGCCGCCCGTTTTTGAAATCAAACGATTGAGATGCTGTGTTCGTTATTTCGCGACGGTGAATGATGCGGAGAATTGAGTGCTTTCCCACATCAGCTTCAACACGCCGCCGCCATCCGGATTTTTAGCGAGGCCCATCGTGAACTGGTCCACTGGCTTGTCCAGTGCCGTCTTCGTCAACTCCACCTGCGCCAAATCATGCTTCGTGTCCACGGGAATTCCCCATCCGCCAAGTCCCGTGCTAAAGACCAATTGGGACGCGCCGTTTTCCACCGGCATCATGTAAAGGGTGTAGACGCCCGCTGGAATGGTTTTGCCGCCTATCTCAATCGCCTTTTGCGTGATGAGGGTTGTCGCCTCGTCTGCACCCATGCGCCAAGGCTGGCCGTAAGGCACCAGACCGCCCCAGATTTTACGGGCTTCGGTCGCGCCGGGCTTGGTGGTGTATGGCCGGCCATAGGTAATGGTGACACGGTTGCCATCAATGACCGAGCTGATGGTTTCGTGCGGGCTGATATGTCGTTCCTGAGCCATCAGGGGCAAGGCGCTGATGACAGTAGCTGCAACGACGATTATGGATTTTAATTTATTCATAAAGTTCATGGAATATTCGATGGTTATGCCAGTCCAACTGGACGTTTTGATCCTAGCAGAAGTTACCGACATCACAAGCGCTTTGCGATTGGAAAACTGCGGATCCAGACTGGCGTAGCTTCTTTACGGGGCACTCCGCCCGCGCTGGTATGGCAATGAAGAAGCCATGCTCGCGCTCGGCAAAACCGCCGTCAACACCGGGCGCTTTGACACCAACGTTCCGCGAAAATTCATTGATTGCGTTTATGACGTGTAATCCGAGGAAGGCGTCCCGGCAGGCAGCCATATTTTCGGGCGAAGTGACATCTGGCCGCAATTGGAGACAATTTATCAGGGCTACATCGCGGAGCCTTCGCAGGCCCGGCAGCAAAACGGCTGGCGCACTTCTTACGCAGTCATCGCCTGCTACGCCGGAAAATAGGACGTGGCGCGGACGCAGTTGGAGGCGTTGAACTGGACGCCGCAGCCGGAAATTCTGGCCCGATGGGGGCTGGATCCGACGCTCTGGACTCTGGAAGTCGCCGCGCGCACCGGGCCGCAGGGCAGGGAAATTTCCGCAGCGGAGGCATCCTGTCAAAAAAGGGATTTCACGGAAGCCTTGAAGCAATACAAATACTTGAATTCCGCCGCCGTGACAGACGAACGCACCAAAAAATTCATCAGACACCGGCTGGCCATGCTTCAACAACCGTAGCAGGAGCTTTTCACGCCGCGTTTTCCGCACGCGTCCGGTAAATCACGTCAACGACGTTGCGGAGAAATTGTTCGTCGGCCACGCCGTCCGTCGCCTCGGCGGGAAATTCAACCTTCGCGTGATAATGCGCGGCCAGTTCGCCAAATAATTCCACGCGCGCAACCGGGTCAAATTCATCGCGCCGGAGCAAAGCCTGCAACGCCACCTCCGCCTCCGCCGGCGAAACATTTTGCCGCAACCGCGCGGCCAGATGCGGAAATTGCCGGAGCGAATTGAATTTTCCAGCGAGCAGTTGATCCAAATCCGGCTCGGAAATTTTTGGCGCGCGGATGACAATCGTGTTGGCCGCGATGTCACCGAGCCGTTGGCACTTTGAATTCAGCCAGCAGGTCAGGCCGCCGACGAAATAAAACAGCGGCAATTCGTCCACGAACCGCAGCAGGTTGCGCACGACGATTTGATTGAATTGTAGCCGCATTCCGTCCACGTCCATCACGCGCAGCCGGAAAAGTTTTTTGCCGACGGTCTGCCCGCGCCACGTCCATTCGAAAAAAATGCCGTAGCCGATGCCGATGACAAACCAGCCGATGAAATAAAACGCCAGCGCAAATTCAAAACTGATGACTTCGAGCAGGTTGATTACGATTCCCAAAACGTTCAGCAGGACCTGGATGCAAAGCTGGTCAATGAACCAGGCGCAAAACCGCGCCACCGGACCGGCCAGTAATTGCGAAAACACAATTCCCTCCGGCGTGCGTATTTTTAACGTGCCGGTTTTCATTCTTCGGATTTTTTCTTCGCGCCGGATTTTGAAAGAAACAGGCAGAGCAAAATGAGTTCGACACAGCCAAAGGCAATTTTCGCAGCATACGGAACCACCGGCTCATGATATTGCGAGAGAAACGCCTCGACAAAGCCCGCCCAGACCAGCATCAGCGCGACGCCGAAAATCAGCGTGACCAAATCGCCGGCAATTTCGCGCAGCCGTGTTCGCAACGGCGCGCGATTTCCGCGCCCGATGATGGCCAGCGCGAGAAGCAATCCGGCTTGTCCGGCAATGAGAATCGCCGGAATTTCAATCACACCGTGCGGCATCAGCCAGCCGAGCAAAAACGGCGTTTCGCCCGCGCGGATGTAATCCACGGCCACCGCGCCGAGAATCACGCCGTTGTAAAATAACATCAGAATGGTTCCGAAGCCCCACGTCATTCCCAGCGCAAACGTGAAGATGGAAACTTTCGTGTTGTGCGTCATCAATTCGGCGGAAAAAGTCGTCTTGAAACCGACGAGCCGGTCATGCGTCGCTTTTTCTTCCTCGGCCACGCGCTTGCGCGGGTCTTGCAGCAAATGCGGAAACGGCATCAGCACCGGCTTGGCGTCCGGGTCAAAGGCAATTGCCGCGCCGCCAAAAATGCAGCCGGCAATCGTGATCGCCAGCGAAAGATAAAACGCGCGGATGTGACGGCGAAATGTCTGCGGCCATGTCTGAAAAAACCATTGCAGCGGAAAAATCCGCCGCTGTTTCTCGCGCGTCTCATGGATTTCGCCGTAGGCGCGCGCGACGAGATTTTCCAGATAACGCCGCGTTTCCGGTTCGGAAGAGAACGTCGTGAGTTTCGCCAGATCGGCGGCGGTGCGTTCGTAAAGTTGATGGAACAATTGCAGTTGTCCGAGCGGCATCCGCAAATCCGGCTCGGCTTCAAGCCGCGCCAGCATCGCTTCGAGTTCGGTCCAGAAAGGCCGCCCGGTCGCGATAAATTTTTGCAAATCAACGATCACAATAGCTGCCTTTGTTTCACGCCCAAGTATTGCGAGACCAGTTCCGCGCTCAAGCGTTCGTTGTTGAGCAGCGAGAACTGGACGCCGCGCCGCTGCAAAACTTTTTGCAGCTCGCGCAAATTCTGCCAGCGCAGATGCCCGCCAAGCTGCTGATAAAGATCGTCGAGGCCGGCGATGTCCGGGCTGGTGAACAGCGGATTCACGCCCGGCGGTTGCACCATGTTCACGAGCACCAGATGCTGCCACCGGAGTGAATCCATATTGCGGGCAAAACTTTCCGCGAGCGCCGGGTCGTCCAGCGCCGTCAGAAAAACCAGCAGCGCGCGGCGGCGCAGCCGCAGCCGGATGAACGTGCAAAGCTCGTCGAAATCCGGCGTGACGATTTTCGGCTGCAAGGTGTAGAGCGCGTCGCGGCACGCGCTGTAATGCTCCCGCCCGTTTTTGGCCCGCACAAATTTTTCCACCTTGTCAGTGAACGTGAGCAGGCCGAATAAATCGCCCTGCTCTTCCGCCGCCAGCCCCAGCACGAGCGCGGCGGTCACGAAACGCTCCAGCGTCGAGGTGCCAAGCGTGGTATCTTGTCCCGGCGTCCGCGCGCTCAACCGCGAGGCGTCCACGATGACATAAACTTCCTGCGTCCGTTCAATCTGAAAAACTTTCGTAATAGGTTTGCCGCGCCGCGCCGTCGCCTTCCAGTGGATTTCATCATAGCCGTCGCCCGGAACGTATTCGCGCAGTTTTTCAAAATCGTGGCCTTTGCCCACCTGTCGCTGCGCGTGGACGCCGAACGCGCCGCGATTCAAGAACAATGCCGCGAGATTTTTGCGTTCGTTGAGCAGGTTCGGATAAACGCGGATTTCTGACTGAACCGGAATTGTTTTGCGCACGAACCAAAATCCGAGCGGCGAACTGCTCTCGATAAAAGCCGATTCCAGTTTGAAGTTGCCGCGCTTGAGTGGCGTGCAAGTCCACGTCAGCCGCGACCATTCGCTTTGTGCGGGCAGAACCGCGTCAATCTCCTCGTTCTCGGTTTGGATTTCACGCGGGAACGCCAGCGCGACGCGCAAATTTTTTTTCTGCTGCCGTCCGTTGCGGATCCGCAGTTCCAGTTTTGCCTCGCGGTCTTTGGACATTCGCGCCACGGCGGACAATTCAATTCCGATTCCGGCCAGGCTTTTTCGCGCGCCAATCGCGTCGGCAGCCGCAACCAAAAAAAGCGCGGCGATGAAAATTAACGAGACCGCCGCCGTCGCGGGCGCAACCGCGCCAATCAAAGCGAACGGCAAAACAATCGCCGCCACCCAAAACAATAATCTGGAACGCGGGACAATCATCGCGGCACGGCAATCTGCTGGAGGATTTGCTGGACGACTTCGGCGACGGTCAAACCTTCAATCTCAAATTCCGGGCGCAGGATCAGGCGGTGTTCCAGCACCGGCAATGCCATTAGTTTGATGTCATCCGGCGTCACAAAATCGCGACCGGACATCGCCGAATAAGCGCGCGCGGCCATGATGAGCGACTGCGTCGCGCGCGGGCCGGCGCCGACCAGAACACTTTCGTGCGAACGCGTCGCGCGGACGATGTCCACGAGATAGCCGGTCAATTCCTCGCGCACGGTGATGGCCGCAAGTGAGTCGCGCAGCGCCGTCAAATCCTCCGCCTTGATGACCGGCTGCACGACACCCTGCGCCAGCAATTTTTCCGGCGCGTCCTTCGTCATCGTCCGCTGCGCGAGCGCGAGTTCCTCGACGCGATCCGGCGCTTTCATCGTGATCTTGAGCATGAAACGATCCTTCTGCGCCTCGGGCAGCGGATAAGTGCCTTCGTATTCAATCGGATTTTGCGTGGCGAACACGGTGAAGTTCGGCGGCAACACATGGGTGTCGCGGTCAATTGTCACGCAGCGTTCCTGCATCGCTTGCAACAAGGCGGATTGCGTCTTGGCCGGCGCACGGTTTATTTCATCGGCGAGCAAAAATGAAGTGAAGACCGGGCCTTTGATGAGCGAGAATTCATTTCGTTGCAGATTGAAAACATTTGTCCCGGTGATGTCGGCGGGCATGAGGTCGGGCGTGAACTGGATGCGCGCGAAATCCGCGCCGAGGACGTGCGCGAGCGTGCGCACAAGCAGCGTCTTGGCGACGCCCGGCACGCCTTCGATGAGCGCGTGGCTGCCGGTGAAGATGGCAATGAGCGCCTTTTCGATGACATCGTGCTGGCCGATGATGACCTTGCCGGTTTCTTGCCGCGCTTGCGTGAGGACTTCCTTGAGTCGTTCAGTGTTCATAATTTTTGGTTTTGGTTGCCGAGAGCCTCGGAAATTTTTTTACCGGCGGCGATTGGATTCCGGTCTTTGGGCGACAAAGAATTTTCAGACTGGAAAATGGCCTCGGCCTGCTGAAGCCGGGCGGTGGAAAATTTTCCGGAGGGCGCGGCGGATTTTTTCCACTCGGCAAAACACGTCGCCAGCAAATCGCGTGGCGCGATACTGCGTCGGAGCAGGTTCACAAATCCTGACGCCGCATCCTTTCCGGCGACGAAATCGCCCTTCTTTTCCTCCGCGTGCGGCGGGACGAGGCTCATGGAATTTTTCCAGATGAAAAGACTGGCGAGCAGAATCAAACCCGCCGCCAGTCCGTGCAGGCGGTATTTTCGCATCAGCGCCGCCACGCCGGAAGTCTCGACGATGCCAAAATGCGCCTCGTCAAAGACAATTTTTTTGTTCGCGCCGACCAGCCACGCTAGAAAATCCGCGTGCCGGTCATCTGCCATCGCCTCGTTGCTGATGAAATAAGAATCTGTGGCGAGAACGACCGAGCCTTTGCCAAATTTTCTCTCGATGACAACGGCGTTTGTGCCGCGCGCGTAAATCGTCCGCCACGCGCTGTCGCAGTTCGTGAAAATCATCCCGCTGTGCCAGTCCAATTTTTGCGGCAGCGGCAAATCTGTTTTATTTATGACGGCCACCGGCGCGTAAGTGTCGCCGTCCTGCGCGAGTTTTTCAAATCCCGGATGAAAATTCCACTCGTCTTCCAAAAAGATGTCCGAATCATCGTCTGTCAGTTTTTTCTTTTTTTTGGCCGGTTTCTCCGGCGTCATTTTTTCATCCTTCGATTTCGCCGATTTAACGGAATTGGTTTCGTCCTCTTCACGGTGGTAAAAATCATACGAGTCCGTTTGCGGGAGAAAAGTGATTACGAGCCGGTTGCCACGCGCGAGGAAATTTTGAATTTCGTGAAACAAATCGTTTGGCACCGGGTTCCATTCGTAAGGCGAGCCGGCGAGATGCAAATAAACCGTCTGCGGTTCCACGGGAAGACGATCCGTGTCGCTAAAGTCGCGGCGCGCGGAAATGCCGGGAATTTTTTTGAGGCTTTCGTAAAGCGCCATCGTGCCGAGCGGGTCGGTGCGCAGCGACGAATAGGCCGGATAAACGTCGCCGCTCTCGAAACGCAGTTCAAACAGTTGCGCGATGCCAAACGCGAAAACCGCCGCGCAGCCGAGCAGGACGCAGATGGGGAAATATTTTTTCATCCGGCGGATTTTATTTTTTCCACGTTCGACGCGAACTGGTTCACGAGGTCAAGGTTGACTTCGTGCATTCCATACCAGATTCGCTCAAAGCAGAAGATGTTGTCGCCGAAAACGGAAAGCAAATCCGGGAACGAATGTCCGCGCCGCCGAAGTTCGCGCTCGTAATCGCGGTTGGACTTGAAGCGCGCGATGCTGATCAGATTGCGCGCCGCCAGATGCGACAGGCTGGCGAGGTAAAAGGCGCGCATGGCTAGCCGGAATTCGCCGCGTTCGAGAAGCTCGCGCGCCAGTTTTGTCCAGCCGTCCTCCGGCAACTGGTCGGCGCGCACATTTTCATCCGTGATGTCCGGTGCCGGCTGGATCGGCTCGCTGGCGACCGGCGTTGGCGACCGGCGGCGGTTGCGCCAGACGCGGTAAATAAAAACCGCCGCCACCGCCGCCACCACGGCGAGCAGCCCGTAGAGCAACACTTGCAGGGACATGATCCAGCCGTAGCCGGAATTTTCCGGCGCGGAAGCCGTCCGCCGGTGCCTGAAAAGTTTGTCCAATAAATCTTCCAGCCATCTCAATGTGGCGCGCGCCCATTTCCGCAGCATTTGGCCGGCGCTGTCGAAAAATCGCGCGAAGATGCCTTCCTGGGAATCCGTCCCGACGATTTTTTCGCGCGGCATCCGCCATGTGTATTTGCGTTCGTGGATGGTCTGGTTGATGGCGCGATCCAAGGCCGGCGGAGAAACAACTTGTTTTGAAATCACCGGCGCAACGGCGGTTGCAATCATGTTTGTGTCCGATGCTTTTGCCGGTGGCGCGGCCAAGAGTGAAATCAAAATCACCAGCGCGGCGGCGAGCGCCTGCGGGGCAGCGGCGAATGGCTTCAGTTCCGCCTTCAAATCCTCGCCCGATTTCAGCGACTCGCCGTAAAAGCAGCGCAGCGCGTAAATCGTCTTCAAAATCGGGTCAACGCAAAGGTAGGTCAGTCCGGCCATAATCGCCAAAAAAGTAGTGTTAAACAGAGTTTCCCTCAACTGGACAAGCAAATCGCCACGAGTGAAGGCAGATTCGACGCCGAACAGCATTTTGACCAGATGCGGCAGCAAAAAACAAACCGCCGCCCAGTTCAAAAAGACGTAAAGGCCGAAGGTGGTCAGGATGGCCAGTCCCAAAAAATTTTGCAGCGGCCACAGCGCCGCCTGCTTGCAGGATTTCTTGAAAAGTTTGAGCGCGCCGCCGTCGTCGCCATCGGCCAGCACGGTGACATTTTGAAAAAAGGCGAACACCCAGACGAACGGGATGATCGGAACCAGCGCCAGCGGAATCAAGAACAGACCCGGCGGCTGGAGAATGGTCTGCGTCACAAAAATTTTCAGCGCGCGGTGGAAATTCAGCGGCGGCGGCGTTTCACCGGCGACCTGTGCGCGCATGTGGCGGGCGAAAACGGCCTGCCAGAATTTCATCCAAAGAAAAAGCGCGCCGACGCCCAGCGAAGCTTCGGCGAAATGCTGGCTGGCAAACGGGCTGCGGCTCATGTCGGCCCAGAAATAAAGCAGGCCGAGCACAAACGGAATTGCGCCCAGATAATAAACCGCCAGCGTCGCGGCGGGCGCGGTGCGCAGCAGATGCGTGGCTTCCTCGACGAGGTCAAATGCGCCCCTGCCTTGCCGCTGGCGTTGTTTGTTTTTCATTCCTGGTCAATCCAGTGAACCTGCCAGAGCGTCCCTTCATGGAACGAGGCGGGAATTTTCAGCAAGGCTGCGCCGATCAAAAAAAAGAAAAACCATGCGATCAAAATTCCGAACGCGAATTGCGCGAGGCGGAAAATTTTGGCGAAGGCGAAGCGCCGCGCGAGTGGCCGGCGGGTCAGTTTTTTCAGGCAGGCGGCGCAAAGGACGCGGTCGTCGTGTTCGGTGACGCACTCGCGGCAGAAGCATTGCATGCACTCCGGGCAGCGGGCGACGGCCTCGCGACCGGCATGATTGAAACAACGCTGATGGACGAGGGTTGGCATGGCCGGCGCGAGTTTCAGGAATCAATCACTGGCGGAATTTCAGGATTGTGCGCGCCGGTTAAACCGGCGGCGGACGGCCGGGGTTGCTGCCGCATCATTTCGGAAATCGTTTCCAGCGATAGTTCGCCGCCTTGCGCTGCGGCGATGAGCGGACGGAGGAGAGCGAGAATCTTTTGCGTCCGGCGTATGCGGTTGAGCGGCGGCAGTTGCTCGGTCTGAACAGCCGTGCGCAGAAAGCACCGGCAAGTCTGGCCTTGCAGCAGATTGACAAACAGGAATAGGCCGAAAATGCCGGAGATCAGGAAGAGAAAAATTTTCCAGCCGATGCCCTGAACAACCAACGCAGGCGAGAGGAACAGAACGAGAAGGATTGTGAGCACGATGTTCACGACAGTGGCTCCCTGCGTTTTCTGCACGACAAATGTCTGGATGTCCCGAAAATAAAACCGTTTGTAAGTTTCCGTGTAGCCGCTGGAGTTAACAAAGAGCAGATGGTCTGCACCCAGCCATAGGCTCGTGCGCGACCTGACGGCGACCACGAATGCCCCGCTGGAGCGGACGCGCGTCAGGCGTTTATATTTGGTTTTGGCCATAAGGTCAGGAACTGTGCCGCGTCGCGAGGGCGACGAATAAAATCACCCAGCCGGCAATCTGCAACACCGCAAAGATGATGGCGACCACAAAACGGACTTTGTTCCGGTGCACCAGGCTGGGCGGCGACTTCCAGTAGCGGATCGCGATAAACAAGGCCATCGGCGCGGTAATCAGTGTGAAGTAAAAAATCAGCAGCGGAAAAATTGCCAGCGACAGGGCGATGCTGTCGTAGAGCGTCCGCTGGTTGTCTAGGCTTTTGATCTTGCCCTTGGTTTTGCCGGTCTCGAGGCAGACGGGGCAGAAATGCTGGCCGTTGAGCTGGCAGTCGCACAACGCGCATATGAACCGCCCGCAACCGTCGCAGGGCAGCACGGCTTTTTTTTGCGGATGATAAAAGCAGCTTGATTCACCCTCGACCATCACAGCCTCGCCGCCTTGCCCGGGATTGATCTTGCGGAACAGGGCGGGAAAAATCTCTACCTGCAACGGCACGCCGCACGCGGGGCACGGCGACAATTCCGGCAGGTTAAAAATTCCTTCCAACAGCCACGCACGGCATTTGGGGCATTGAACCGGCGGGTTCATCGGTTATTTATTCACCACGCGGGTGTTGCAGATGCGATCGTGCAGCGCGCGTCGTTGCGGCTTGTCGAACAAAGCGATGATGTATCCGATCAAGCAGGTGAACGCGCTCAACAATTTCGCAAAATATCTTCCCAATGCGCGCACGTAGGAAACCCGTCCGCCGTCGGCCGTCACCACTTTTATTTTGCAGGCCATCTTTCCAAGGGTCGCGCCGTATTTTCCAATCATGATGGTTTCGTAGCCGATGCCGATGCTCATCTGGATCGCAAAAAGGATGAATTGCAACGCGACCGCGCCGGCCTCTTTGGGCTGAACACCCGCCGCCTGTGCAACGCTCAAACCGGCGATCAGCCCGATGACGATGTTAACTGCGCCCAGGATTAACCCATCCAAAACTACAGCGGCAAATCGCGTGAGGATTCGCGCATAGTTCAAGTCACCCGTGTTAATCTGCGCTCCTTCGGACAATTTCTGCATGAAAACCGGTTTGCAGTTGGCGCAGATGCGGGCATTCCCGTGACTGATCATTTCATCAACCTGGAAAATTTTCCCGCATTCGGTGCAAACCGCCTCGGATTTTTGCCCAATTGGCGGGCTGATCCCGGCTGCGGGGCCGGGATTGGCCGGAATTGATCCGGCTTTGGCTTCGCGATATGGCATCCAGTTTGCCATGCCATCATGCCACACCAACGTGTCCGTGTTGATTTTCCCCGAGCGAGCCAGTTCTTCAAACTGTTCGTCACTTACAGGGCCGATTGCGTTTCCTTGTTCAATGTAATGCCAGTTCATATCTAGAGTTAAGAATATGTTTATGTTTACAGACTGCGCTTCTTATGCCTGACTGATGTGCATGAAAATGCCAGATTGAATGCGGAAATTGCAAAATAAATATGTTCAGAAGAGACATTGAACATTTTCAAAAAAAAGTAACGAATGCCTTGGGACGCAAGATTAAGATTGAACTAGTTTCGGCTTAAGGTGATTTCTGGAGGGTTCGAATCCACTGTTAAGTCCCAAAAAAGGCGCGAATGCCCGGCCATGATTTTCGGTTCGGATAAGTCCGTCCAAACTCCCAATTTTTAAGAGTGCCCAAACTCACACCGAGCTTCTTAGCAAGTATTCTCTTTGCCATTGTCCGGTAGAGGGTGCGAATCCACCCTTATGCTCTCGATCACCAGATGGCAAAAGGGGTTCAGAAACCACCCCTTCCGCCACCTTTTTGCCATATCTTTATAAGGCCATAATGATGGCTGCGCCCCAAGGTCTATCGAGGTGAAATGAATACGCCACCCGGAGCTTTTCAAATTTCCAGCCGTCAACAAGGTGCCGCCAGCTTTTCTGGCGGGGACGTGAACAGTGACAACAGGCTCCTGTCTGAAATAATCGGGATAATTCTATCCCAAAAACCACAACGGGCGAACCTTTTTGGGCCGCCCGTCTGTCAAATTTCAAATTTGAGGTTTAAGCTTTTGCCAATGTCGCGCCGGGCTTGGCCTTGAGCGCGGCTTTCGCAATATTGACCAGTTCGGTGAACGCAGCGGCGTCCTGCGCGGCGATGTCTGCCAGAACTTTCCGGTCGAGCGAACATTGCGCGGCTTTCAAACCTTCCATAAAACGGCTGTAAGTCAGACCGGCGGCGCGTGTCGCGGCGTTGATGCGGATCTGCCAGAGATAGCGGAAGGTGCGCTTCTTGACGCGGCGGTCGCGATAGGCGTATTGCCGACCGTGGTCCACGGCGTCGGATGGCGTAGCGGTAAAGTTTGGAGCGCTTGAGGCGGAAGCCCTTGGCGGCTGTTAACATTCTTCCGCGACGTTTGCGGGAGGCTGGTGAATTTGTAACTCGCATAATTTTTAGCTGTCGAATTGTTAGATCGTAAATCGTTCAGTGGCTGAACGGCAAATTTTGCAGGATGCGATAAGTGTCGGTGGCATCCACGACAGCACTCTTGCCGAGGCGACGGCGGTGCTTGGAGTTTTTGCCTTGCAGCAAGATGGCGGTGGCCGGCGTGTCGAGCGCATGACCTTGCCGGTGCCGGTGATCTTGAACCGCTTGGCCACGGACTTCTTTGTTTTGATGCCTTTGGGTCGTCGCATAATAAATTAATTTCAATTGCAAAAGGGCGCGCACTATACGCAGACAACGGCGGCTGTGCAAGTGCATTTTAGATTTGTTTTGTGCAGAACGCGGCCGGAGTTCTTGCGGTTTGCGGCTACGGACTGTTGGTGTCCAGCAATGACGGCGCGGGCGTCGTCACGGCAGGAGCGGTGGTGTCAATCGGCGCGCCGGCGTTGAGTTGTTTCGAGGACGGCGTCGGTCAGGTCATCTTCGCGGCTGTGGTAGAGCACGATGTCCGTGGCCGGTGGCACTTTTCGCATCCGTGTCAAGCACCAGGGAATAACCGCCGGCCTTGGCAGCGGCACTGATATGCTCTTGAATGTCGACCAAAACTTTGTCGCGCATCCGCTGGAGCTGGTCGTGCAAGTTGGCTTTGCGCCGTGCGTTGCATACGAGGTCAATTTGAGCCTTGCGATCCTGCAACTGCTTCAATTTGTCGGCGGCGGCCTGCTGCCGGCGGGCGCGCTCGTCGGCGGAAATGGCCTGATCGTTCGCCTGCACCACAAGCTGCTGATATTCGTCGCTGGCCTTTTTGAAGTCGTCGCTCATAGCCTTGTCATCCTTGTCGTTCTGCGTGTTGCTGTTCCTGGATGTCGGCCTGCGCCTGCTTGGTCTTCCAGTAACCGTCAAAAAGCTTTCGCAAGTCCACGGTGGCGATTTTCGTCTGCGCCAGCGCGGAGCCGCTTAAAAATGTCATCAGCAAAACCGCCGGCAAAATTGTCCGTAAAATATTTTTCATGGAAGGAAAAGTTAAGCAGAATTCCGGCGGCTGCTGCCAGCTTGAAAAAATTAAAATTGGCGCGTGTAGCCGACGGTGAACTGGAACTGGCCGGAGGAGCCGTTGTTGGAGTCGTGCGTGATCGGGATGCCGTAGTCCAGCCGCAACGGTCCGAGATGCGGAATGTTCAGGCGGAATCCAAGACCCCAGTCGTCGTCGAAATTTCCGGAAAAGGAATAAGGCCGCGCGCCGACCGCGCCGGCGTCATGAACAACGCGAAGCGCAGGCTGGGACGCCGTTTCCTTTTCAAGGATCGGAATGCTGTATTCCAGCGAGCCAAACCAGTAGCTGTCGCCGCCGATGGGTTCGGGCGAGTCCGGATTCGCGCGGGCTGATGTTGCGATATTTGAATCCGCGCAGGTCGTAAACGCCGCCGAGATAATAGCGGTCGTAAAACGGCACGTCGCCAGAACCGACGCTTTGCGCGACGCCGGCGCGTCCGTCAAACTCGATCACATGGCCTTTGAACAGGCCGGGGAAATACCACGACGACTTGAGCTCCAGCTTGTAATAAGTCGTCTGGTCGCCGACGTCCAGTTCGGGATCGAACTCCGTCCGCTGGCCGTGGTTGGGCAGTCTGCGTGCTGTTGCGCGTGTCGTAGGCGAGCAACGCGCCGAAGCGGTTGAACACATGGTTGCCGACTTCATTCAAAATGGCGTTCGGGATTGGGACGGCATTGGATGGGTTCAAGGTAATGCCCACGTTTTCAATCGTGTAACTGACGCCGCCGATGAAAAAATCGCTCCACAACGCGCGCGTCAGGCCCACGCGCATCCCGGTGCGGGTTTCGTCGAAGATGTTGTTGGGACTTTCAAAATTCAACTGCTGGCGGTAAAGATCCACGCCCAGAGCCAGCTTCCGGTTCAAAAACCACGGCTCGGTGAATTCCAGTTCGTAGTCCTGCTCCTCCGTGCCGAGCTGGACGAACAGGCGCAATTTTTGCCCGCCGCCGGTGAAATTGGGCGGATGGAACAAATCAAAATTGCCCTGCGTGATTTCCGCGAACGCCGTCAGCTGTTCCACCGAGCTGAAGCCCGCGCCGAGGGTGAAGTTGCCGGTGTTCTGTTCCTCGACGTTCACGACCAGATTTTTGCGGCCGGCAATCGGCGGGTCAGTCGGCTCCGGCTCCAAATCCACCTTGTCGAAAGTATTGCAAGCCTTCGAGGCGCTGCTTGCTGATCTTCACGCGCACCATGTCAAAAACTTCGCCGGGCGAAATCGCCAGTTCGCGGCGGATGACCTTGTCCTTGGTTTTCAAGTTGCCGCGGATGTCAATTTTTTCGACGTAGTATTTCTGCCCTTCGTCAATCTGGAATTCCAAGTCCATCGTGCCCGTGTCCACGTTCGGGATGCGGACGACGCGCAGTCCCTGGCCTTGGGCCACGTCAATGTAACCCTTGCTGCCGTAAAAATCCTCGATGGCCGTCGTGTCCTTGTCCATGCCGTCGGACGTGAAGGTGCTGCCCGTCTTCATGGTGAAATCCCTGTTCAAATTACGGAGCGCAATCCAGTTCGCCAGCTCCGGCCCGCTTTTCGGCTGCGGCCCAGGCTTGTAGCTGGTGCTCACCGCGTTCGTGTCCAGCAGTTTCGCGCCGGTGAACGTGACCGCGCCGACCTTGTATTGCCGCCCCTCGGAAACATAGTATTGGATTTCCATCGTGTCCGGCGTCGGATAGTCGAGCTTCACGTCCTTGATCGCAAAATCCAGATAACCCCGGCTGCGGTAAAATTCCGTCAGCGCGTCCTTGTCGTCGTCAAATCCTCCTGCTTGAACACGCCGCTGCCCGTGAGCCACGAAAACATCCAGTGCCGCTTCGTCTTGATCTGCTTGCGCAATTCCTTTAGCGGAAACGCCGACGCGCCGATGAAATCAACCTGCTCAATCTTGATTTTCCGGCCTTCGACGATTTGAAAGGTGACGGATGCGCGGCCCGCCGCCTCGTCCATCGTTCCAGCATAGTATTTCACCTGCGTGTCCGGGTAGCCGTATTTTTCATACAGCTTTTTCATCTCCTGAACGTCCTTGAACAATTTCACCTCGTCCAGCGGATCGCCCACCTTCACCGTGATTTTTTTCTTCAGCTTCGAGTCGCTCACTTTTTTGTTGCCCTCCATCTTGATTGCGGTGATGCTCGGGCGCGCCTGCACGATGAAAGTCAGGTTCACCCCGCCGTCGTCGGCCTGATCCGCCTCGACGCGGATGTTGTAAAATTTTCCCGTGGCGTAGAGCGAATGGATGTCGTCCTGCGGTGGAAGTTCGAGACGGTAAATGTCCCCGGCCTTGAGCGCGGATGTTGGAGCGGATGAATTGTTCGCTGATGGACTCCGGGCCGACATACTTGATGTCCACGCTGTCAATTTTCTGGCCGGCCGTCCTGCGACCACGCGACCTGCGCGCAGCCGAGCAACAGCCAGATTCCGAAAAGGCGAAAAAATAATTTCATCGTCTATCGGCCTTCCGGTATGTCTTCGTCGCTGACTTTGGCTGCGCTTTCAAATCGCGTGTAATTTTTCAAGAACGTTAAATTGATGTCGCCCGTCGGGCCGTTGCGCTGCTTGGCGATCAACAGATTCACCGGCAGGCCGTCCGCTTCCTCGGTCGGCGCGCCGTCTTCGTCGTCGCCCGCGTTCGGTTTGTATAACAGACCCACCACGTCGGCATCCTGTTCAATCGCGCCCGATTCGCGCAAGTCCGACAGGCGCGGCTTGCGGCTTTTGTCCTTCTCCAGTTCGCGGTTCAACTGGCTCAACACCAGCACCGGCACCTTCAATTCCTTCGCCAACGCCTTGAGGCCGCTGGAAATGTCGGCGATTTCCTGCTGGCGGTTTTCTTGCGAACGCCGCGCAGTAGAATGGAGCAGTTGCAAATAGTCAACCACGAAAAGCTTCACGCCGTGCTGCTGGTGCAGCCGCCGCGCCCGCGCCCGCAACTGCAAAATCGAAAGCCCCGCCGAATCGTCAATGAACAGCGGCGCGTTCGCCAGCCTGCCCGCCGCGCTCGTCAGTTTCGGAAAATCCGACTCGCTCATGAACCCTTCGCGGATCGTGCGCAGGTTCACGCGCGCAATCGAGCACATCATGCGCAGCACCAGCGACTCCGCGCTCATTTCCAGGCTGAAAACCGCCGCCGGCAGTTTCTGCTCCAGCACGACGTGCTCGACGATGTTCATCGCCAGCGATGTTTTGCCCATCGAAGGCCGCGCCGCGATGACGATCATTTCGCTGCCGTGCAAACCGTCCGTCATCCGGTCCAAATCCGGGAAGCCCGTGCCGAGTCCGTTCAACACGCCCTTGCGGCTGAAATAATTTTCAATCGTCCCGATGGCCTTGCCGACCAGTTCCTTCGTCGTCACCACGCCGCCTTGCGCGCGCGATTCGGAAATCCGCAAAACGTCCCGCTCGACCTCATCCATGCAGCGCGTCCACCTCGCCCTCGTAATCATAAACGCGCCCGACGACTTCCGTGCAGACGGAAATCATTTTCCGCAGCAAAAATTTTTCGCGGACGATTTCGAGGTAATAGGAAAGGTTCGCCGCGCTTGGCACCGCATCCTGCAACTGCGCCAGATACGCGATGCCGCCGACCTGTTCCAGAAGCTGCTTGTCCTTGAGCCGCTGCTGCAACGTGATGACATCAATCGCCGCCCGCGTGTCGAACATCGCCACGAGCGTTTCAAAAATCGTCTGATGACGCAGGTCGTAAAAAACCTCCATCGCCGTCCTTGAGTTTTTCCATGCACTCGCCCATGCACTCGTTCGGCGAAAGCAGCACGCAACCCAGCACGCCGCATTCCGCCTCCGGCGAATGCGGCGGCAGCCGGTCAACATTGGGACGCGCGTCGGCGCGGGCAGATTTTTGCCGCCGCGCCTTTTTCAAATCTGCGGAGGCACCGGCAATGTCGGAAACGGAATCAATCATGGAACAATGAAACGAAAATTTTTCTACCGAAGCAAAGTGGACTTATTAAATCTTGGTGACAGGTTCTTCACAGTGAAAATAATTTCTTGAATCAAAAAATTGTTAATATGTTTCGGTTGCGTTGGAAAAAAGTGGCTGCAAGAGTAGTGACGTGCAGGCCGAGAGCGGTTTTGGAAGCCGCAGTTTTTATGTCTTTAGCATCGGTTGCTCGACAGCGTGATTGAGTTTGGAATTCAATCAACTTGCCGATGCCGAAAACAACTCGGCCTGCACGAACAGTTTTCTGGATATTTCTCTCCGATGCAAACTGGAGTTATTAAATCTTGGTGACATATTCTTCACATCTATTCACAAGCAGTTTTTACGATTCGTTAGGATTCTGCAAAATGTTAATAATTATTTTGGCGGACTTATGCACAAAGTTTTTGACAATTTCCATCGGAACGCGCTTTGGCAAGGCAGATTTTAATCCCGTGAAAATTCTGTCAATTGTGTCCGCAACAATTTAACTTCAACTTGCAAATGAAACGCAAACCGTCACTGCTCGTCATTTTTCTGTCGGTCTTCATTGACCTGATCGGCTTCGGCATCGTGCTTCCGCTGCTGCCGGGGTTCGCCGAGGACGACTTTCATTCCGCCTTCAGCGCGCGGGGTCTCATCATCGGCGGGATCATCGCGTCATTTTCGGCGATGCAATTTTTCTTTGCGCCCGCGTGGGGGAAATTGTCCGACCGCATCGGCCGTCGGCCCGTCATGCTCATCAGCAACCTCGGCGCGTCCGGCTCCTACGCGCTGTTCGCCGTCGCATGCGGCATGAGCGGCACGGCTGGTTTGATCTGGATTTTGATTTCGCGGATGTTTGCGGGAATTTGCGGCGCGAACCTGTCCGTCGCCTCCGCCTACATCGCGGACATTTCGCCGCCGGAAAAACGCTCCGCGCGCATGGGCTTGATCGGCATGGCGTTCGGCCTCGGATTCATTTTCGGCCCGGCCATTGGCGCGTTCAGCATTGAAATTTTCAAGAGCAACGAGGCCGCAGGCTGGGTGGCCGCGTGTTTTTGCGCGGCGAATTTCATCCTCGGCTGGTTCATCCTCGGTGAAAGCCGCAAGCCGAACTCCGAGCACGTCGTCGCGCGGCCAAAACTGAACCAGTGGTCACACACGCTCGCGCAGCCAAAACTCGGCCTGCTCATCGGCGTTTTCTTTCTGGCGACATTTTGCTTCACCTGTTTTGAATCCACGTTTCCTTTGCTTGCAAAAAATACTTTTGCAAAGTTTATGCCCTTTTTCAGCGGAGATAAATATCTCCGCCACGTTGGCTATTTATTCACATACGCAGGTCTTTGGGCTGCGGCTGTCCAAGGCTTCATCGGTAAACTGGTGAAAAAATTCGGCGAACCGAACCTGATTTTCTTCAGCCTGATCGTTTTCGCCGCCGGCCTCGCCGGGCTGCCGTTCGCAAAATCCATGCCCGAAATTCTGATCGTCCTCGCCCTGCTGGCCATCGGCTCCGGTTTGAACCGCCCGCCGGTCTTCGGAATGATTTCGCTGGCTTCCTCGCCGCATGAACAAGGCGCGAACCTCGGCGTCACCCAAAGTTTCGGCGCGCTCGCGCGGATTCTCGGTCCGATTTTCGCCAGCACGCTGTTCTTTGTGCATCCGTCGCTGCCGTATCTGATTTGCGGCGGCATCGCGCTGTTGACTTCATTCTTCGCCTGGAAATTTCTCTGCGGGAAAAGTTCTCCGCCATCAGTCGGGGCAAAAAATTAGCGGCGGATTGTTGCCAACCCGCCGCTCGCTGTTTTTGCAAACAGAATCTTACTGCTGCGGAGGCGGGCCGCTCGGCGCGGCATTGTCGCCTTGAACGCCGGGCGGCGGGCCGGGCGGACGGTCATTGCCGAAATCCGGGCCGCCATCCATCGGCGGACGCGGCGGACGCAGTTCATCCTGCGTCAGTTTCCCGTCGCCGTTTTTGTCCAGCGTCTTGAGTTCGGCGCTTGCGTTGGCGATTTCATCCGCGTCAATCACGCCATCATGGTTCACGTCCAGCGCCTCCATCAAAGGCGAGGGCGGCGGGCGATGCCCCATCCTGCCACCCGGCCCGCCCGGTTCGCCCTGCCAGTCCCGGCCGCCATTCGGCGGAGTGTTGTTGTCCTGTGCGCCGGCGACGAGTGCCGACGCGCCGAGCGCGAGCACCGCCAGTGCGATTGCAATTTTACTTTTCATGTTGTTCCTTTTTCATTTTCATTTCAGCCGCCGCCGCCTGCATCATCCGATGCAAAATTTCCGGTCGCGACTGGTGAAGTTCCGCTGTGTTTGAATCTTCATGGCGTCAATCTACGCGAAGCCACCTTAAGGGAACGTGAAGCGCAAAAAACATCATCCCGTGCGGCCAAAAAGACTGCCTTGCAGCGTTTAAGATTATCCATGAACGCCTGCAAATCATCCGTGCGGCCAACAAGATTATCCGTGCATGGCTTCAACTGTGTCGCGCGTTCAATCCGAGGGAGGTCGAAGACCGGATGAGGGAATGAGATTAGGCCGGGATGAGGGAGGACGTGCAAATCAATTCCGCCAGCGCCGTGCGAAATCTTTGTAGCGCGTGGATTCAATTTTTTGGCGGGGCGAGCGCGTCCCCGCGAGCCGTCAGTGAAAGTCCGTCAGGGCCGGCATATTTGTAGAAAATCGAAATTAAAAAATCCCAAGCTCCGCAGGAGCGAAAAAATGTAGGAGACGACGTTAGGAGTCTCTAATTGAAAATCCGAGAACGGAATTTGAAATGAGTCTCGTCACCTCGACTCCTACGACGTGAAAATAGCCCAGCTATTTATGGCTGGGTAATTGTCCGGCCAATTGGCAAGTCCCGCGAGGGACGAAAGAAATTGTCTGCCGTCCCTGACGGGACTTTGATGTTTGCGCGCGATGAATCCCAGCCTTGAAAGGCTGGGCTATTATCAAAGAAGATGCCGCCCCGACGGGGCTTGAATTGGGTTTGGGTTTGTGGTTCTTACAATGATGCCGCGCCGATGGCACTGTGGAAAAGTCCCAGAGGGGTTTATCAAACGGATGGCACGAAAAATATAAGTTTCGTTTTCGCATTTGGATTCTGCCGGACTGGATTTATATTGGCGCGCCATGACCGCCAACCGATTTCGTAAAGTCATCCTGCACTGGATGTTCAGAATTGGCATTGCGTTCAAGGGCTTGGATGGTCTGATGGAATTGATTGGCGGCTGCCTTTTCGTATTCTTCAGCCGGGATGCCATGTCCGATTTCGTGGACCGCAACACGCGCCCTCTCTTGCAATGGGACCCGGATAATCTCATCGCCCACTCGCTCCGGCATTCGTTCGATGAAATGTCCACCGGCGGCAAAATTTTCGTGGCGATTTATCTCCTCGGCCATGGTGCCATCAAACTGTTGATTGTGGTGGGATTATTGCGTGAGAAACGCTGGGTTTTTCCTGTGGCCATCGTGGTGCTGTTAGGGTTCATCGGTTTTCAGGTTTATCGCCTCTGCGGGCATTTTTCCCTCGGCCTGGTCACGTTCACGGTTTTGGATGCCCTCATTGTTGCGCTGGTGTGGAATGAATACCGGTCATTGGAAAAAAATCCGGCGCGCGGGCGTGATTGATTTTCTTATGCCAGCCTCCTTCCAATCTCCTCATTCAGAATTTCGCGGACGGCGAAGCCGCGTCCGGCGCGCCAGAGCATTCGCTTTCCGGCAGGCCGCAAACGTCACGCAGACGTTGGCATGACGCCGCAGGCCGTGGACGAAATATCAATGCCAATATCTTCGTGGTGAAGTCTCAAATACATTCAAAAAGGGCGCGTCACTCCGCGCGCGCCGTCGGCTGGCAGAGGACTGCCAGCCCTGCCTTTGACAGCAGAAGCCTTTTTCGCCGTGAGCGGAAGTGTGCGCCGGAACACTGGCGGCGTCAATTTGCAGAAAATTTTGCAGAAAATTTTTCTTCATCTCCGCTTAAGGTTGCCTGTGCGACCATTTCCGCGATCTGGCGCAAAAAGTTTTTTCTGATAAAACTCCGCCAGCCCGAAATGAGAATCCTGATTGTCGAAGACGAACCTGATCTGCTTCGCAGCCTTGCGCAGGCGTTGCGCGAGGAAGGCTATGCCGTGGACAGCGCCGACGACGGCGAGGACGGATTTTACAAAGCCGAAAATTACGATTACGACGCCATCGTGCTCGACGTGATGCTGCCGAAAATGGACGGCTGGCAGATTCTCGCGCGCCTGCGCAAAATCAAAAAGACGCCCGTGCTGATGCTCACCGCGCGCGACCAGTCGCGCGACCGCGTAAAAGGTTTGGACACCGGCGCGGACGATTACGTCGTCAAGCCGTTTGATTTGGCGGAATTGTTCGCGCGGCTGCGGGCGCTGATCCGCCGCAGCAAAAACAAGACGACGAACGTTGTTGAAATCGGGGAAATTAAAATTGACACCGCGCTGCGAAATGTTTCGCTGAAAGAAAAACCTGTCGAACTCACCGCGCGCGAATATGTGCTCGTGGAATTTCTCGCGTTGCATCGCGGCGAAGTCGTCACGCGCACGCAGCTTTACGAGCATCTGTTTGACGAAAACGAAAGTTCGCTTTCCAACCTGCTCGACGTTCACGTCTCCAACGTCCGCAAAAAGCTGGGAGCGGAATTCATCGTCACGCGGCGCGGCCACGGCTATTGCATCGAATGAAAATTTTCAACTCCATCAAATGGCGGCTGCAAATCTGGTATGGTCTGATTCTTGTGTTCGTGCTGGCGGGATTTGGTTTCACGGCATACCAGCTTGAACGCGGACGGCAGTTGGGTCGGATAGATGATGAATTGCATCGGCGCGTGCAAATACTTGCTGGCGCACTTCATCGTCCTCCGCCGCGCGGGCCGGAACAAGAATTTGATAACCCGCCACGCGACCACCGTTCTGACGACTTTTCGCCGGATCAAAATTCCCGGCCAAACGTAAAATTCAGTCTGCCACCACATGACGCTGAATGGTTCGGAACCAATTACGCGAATAATTTCTATTTCTATATTCAACGAGCAGAAACAGAAATAGCCCGTTCTGCCAATGTGCCGGATTTCGATGTAATTAAAGAAGACAATTTCCTAAACCATGTAAATGCTGCGCTAAAAATCGGGAAGCCGCCTATGTCTTTTAATTTCAGAAATTATCGGGAAATTATGGAGCAGTTACCATCCGGAGAAGGAATTGTGGTAGGCTGTTCCATCACGCCGGAATTGGAAGCGCTTCATCGCGCGGCTTTGTTTTTAATTGGCGTTGGCAGTTTGATTTTGTTGATTGGACTCACAGTCGGCTGGTGGATTGTCTCGCGCGCATTGAGGCCAATTGAATCCATCAGCGCCGCAGCCGTGAAAATTTCCGCCGGTGATTTATCGCAGCGCATCAACGTCGCCGAGGCGCAAAGCGAACTCGGCCAGCTCGCCGCCGTTTTGAATTCCACCTTCGCGCGCCTCGAAGCCGCGTTCGCGCAGCAGCGGCAGTTCACGTCCGACGCCGCGCACGAACTGCGCACGCCCGTTTCCGTGATGCTCACGCAGGCGCAGACCGCGCTGAACCGCGAGCGCACCGCGCCGGAATATCGCGAGACCGTCGCGGCCTGCCAGCGGGCCGCGCAACGGATGCGGAGGCTGATCGAATCGCTGCTCGCGCTCGCCCGCCTCGACGCCGGGCAGGAAGTCTTGAAGCGGCTGCCATTTGATTTCTCAAAAACAGTTTCCGATTGCGTTGAACTTTTGAAGCCGATGGCCGGGGAACGCGGCGTGAAAATGATTTCCGAATTGTCGGCGCTCGAAATCACCGGCGATTCCGAGCATTTCGCGCAAGTCGTCACCAATCTTTTGACCAACGCGATTCAATACAACCTGCCGGACGGCGAAGTGCGCGTGAAATTGGAATCGGAAAACGGCCTCGCCGTTCTCACCGTGAGCGACACCGGCGCGGGAATTTCTTCCGAGGACTTGCCGCGCGTGTTCGAGCGGTTTTATCGCGCGGACAAATCGCGATCCACCGGCGGCAACGGCCTCGGTCTTGCCATTGCCAAGGCGATTGTCGAGGCGCACGGCGGGACGATTGAAGTGGCGAGCGAGGAAAATGCCGGGACGACTTTTACGGTGCGATTGCCGATTTGAAAACGGGAGCGCAGCCGTCCCGGCTGCACAGGTCGGCGTCCCGCCGAACTGAATGTGTTTGGCGGGACGCCGAATACTGCACGCGAGCGCGTGCGATCCCCAAAAAATCAACGCAGAAACAATTCCGCCGCTGAATCCGCGAATCGCAGTCCTTGATGTGTGAGTTGAAATTTTTCCGCGTCGCGCGAAGCCCAGCCGCGTTCGGTCAATTGATTCATTTCGGAATCCCATTCGTTTCGTAAATCAAAATCCGTCGTGCGTTTGAATTCTGTGAAGGGCCAGCCGGCGTTCATCCGCAAACCGAACGCGGCGATTTCGCCGGCGCGGCGCAGCGGCGGCAATTCCTCGCTGGACTCAATCGCGCGTTTTCCCTTTTCCAATTGCTCGCAGCAAAGTTGAGTGTTCGACCAGTTCTTCGTCCGCACTCCACGAACATAGCCGGTCGCGCTTGGGCCAAGCCCGTAAAAATCTCCGCCGCGCCAGTAATTGACGTTGTGCTGGCAGGCGTGGCTGGGAATGTTGAGAGTTGAGGGTTGAGAGTTGAGAGTTTTATTGCGCGCGAAGTTGGCAATTTCGTATTGTTGAAAACCGTTGTGCGTCGCGGAAGAAATCAATTCCTCATACATTTCGCACGCGAGGTTTTCGTCCACGGAAAATTCACCGGCCTTCAGTTGTTCAAAGAGCGGCGTGTCGTCCTCGTAAATCACTTCGTAGCTGGAAAGATGTTCGCTTTGCATTGCCATCGCCTCGCGCAAAGTGTCGCGCCAGATTTCCATCGTCTGCGTTGGGATGGCGAACATCAAATCGAGATTGAGATTTTCAAAACCGGCGGCGCGCAAAATGTCGAACGATTTGAAAACCATTTCGCGCGAATGAATCCGGCCCAGCCGGTCCAATAATTTTTCGTCGAGCGACTGCACGCCCATCGAAATGCGGTTGATGCCGAAGTCGCGAAACAGTTTCGCCTTGTCCGCCGAAACGGTGGCGGGATTGCACTCGACGGTGAATTCAAATTCGGCGGGGCGAGCGTCCCCGCGAGCCGATAATAAATTTAATTTTTCCATCGCGCGCAGGATTTGTTCCCACTGGCGCAGGTTCAAAAGCGACGGCGTGCCGCCGCCGAAGAAAATGGTTTTGGGTTTCAAATCGTCCGCAACGATTTCCAATTCGCGGACGAGCGCGGTGGTGTAGCGGTTGATCAATTCGCCGGACGACGCCTCGGAATAGAAGGCGCAATACGCGCATTTCTGCGCGCAGAACGGGACGTGGACGTAAAGGCTGGTGACGCGGGCTGCGGCTGGATTCGCCATGAAATAAGAATAACAACTGTCTTCGCCGTCGGCGAACGAAATAATCCCTTGTTGCCACCGGGCGTTCGGCTGCTATCATGCCATCCGGCTGTCGCGGAAAACCAGCCATGAACAAACACCGCATGAACAAAGAACTTTCCAGCTTCGCCGCGCGATTGCGCGAAGCTTTTTTGCAGGAGACGACGCAAGGAATCTCCCTTCAACTAACAAAACAGGAAAAGAGCCTCCTCACGCCGACTCCTGCGAGGATAAATTCAATTCGCTCGCGCTTGAACTGTTTGCGCTTCAATTCAGGCACAATGCCGCGTATCGAAAAATTTGTGAGGCGCGCGGACTGGACGCCCAGAAACGTCGGACATTGGACGCAAATTCCCGCCGTGCCGGCCAGCGCGTTCCAGGAACTGGAATTGACAAGCCTCGCGCCGGACGAACGCACATCTGTTTTTTATTCCAGCGGCACGACGGGACAAAAGCCCAGCCGCCATTTTCACAACGCCGAATCGCTGGCGGTTTATGAAGCGTCGCTTTGGACCTGGTTTGAGCAAAACATTTTTGCCGATTCAATAATTCAAATTTCAAAATTCAAATTTGATCGTTTTGACCCCGCCGCCCGCGCAAGCGCCACATTCTTCGCTCGTCCATATGTTTGAAATCGTCCGGCAAAAAATGGGCGTGGCGGAATCAGCATTTACCGGCAAAATTTCCACTGACGGATCGTTGGAGTTTGGATTTTGACGCGGTGCTTGCGGCGTTGGATACTCCGCACTCCGCGTTCCGCACTCCGCAATTGATTCTCGGCACGGCGTTTTCCTTTGTTCATCTGCTGGATTTTCTGGCGGAGAACAATCTGCAATTCCGCCTGCCGGAAAATTCGCGCGTCATGGAAACCGGCGGCTACAAAAACCGGTCGCGGAGCCTGCCGAAATCCGAATTGCACGCGCTCATCACGGAACGGCTGGGGATTGCGCCGGAAAACATCATCTGCGAATACGGCATGAGCGAATTGAGTTCGCAGGCGTATGCAGTGACGAGTGGCGAGTGGCGAGTGATAAGCGGCAACGGTTCAACTCATCACTCATCACATATCACTCATCACTTTCAATTCCCTCCGTGGGCGCGCGTGCAAATCATTTCGCCGGAAACGGGGCGCGAAGTTGGCGAAGGTGAAACTGGTTTGATCCGCATTTTTGATCTGGCCAATGTATTTTCCGTGGCCGCCATTCAAACGGAAGATTTGGGAGTCCGCCGTGGTGACGGATTTGAACTGATTGGCCGCGCGCAACTGGCCGAGCCGCGCGGTTGTTCCCTGCTGACGGCGTGAAACCGCAAATCTAAAACCGCAACCGCAAATTTTGTGAACCTGCCAAACTATTTTCTCGCCGACCTGCCGCCGGAAGCGACGCTTTCGCCGGCCATGATCGCCGAGGCGTGCCAGACGTTGAAGCGCAACCGCGAGCAGTATCTGGCAAACCGTTCCACGCAAAGCCTCGTGAACATTTTAAGCGATCGTGGCGGAAAGCTGGCTGGAGCCGGAATTCCCCTTCCGCAAATTCGTTTTGGAAAATGCGGAGAAAACCGGCTTTTCGCGCGCGACTTTGCAGCGCGGCCTCGACAATTTTTTCGGGCAACTCACGCGCGAAAACTTTCACGCGCTGCTCGTCCAGGAATTCGGCGACGCGAAACGGCCCGACGTTCTGGCCGCGACAGCCGCCGAGCAGAAACAAAACCGCGCCGCGATTGTCAACGCGCCGGAATTTCAAGTCCACATCGCGGCGGGCAACATTCCGAATCCGGCGCTGACGAGCATCGTTTTCGGCCTGCTCACGCGCTCGGCGCAATTTGTGAAATGCGCGGGCGGCTCGGCATTTTTGCCGCGCCTGTTCGCCCATTCGATTTACGAAGCGGACGGCAAACTCGGCGCGTGCCTGGAAATCGCCGAATGGCGCGGCGGAAATGACGCCTTGGAATCCGCGCTGTTTGCCGAAGCCGATTGCGTGACGGCGACGGGCGGCGATGAAACGCTCGACAAAATCCGCAAACATCTTGCCGCTCAAGACAAGATTTCTCGGCTACGGCCATCGCGTCAGTTTTGGTTTCGTCGCGGGCGAAGTTTTATACGGTTCGCGCGCGAAAAAAATCGTCGCGGCGGCGGCGGACGACGTGGTGGCTTGGAACCAGCTCGGCTGTCTTTCGCCGCACGTCATTTACGTCCAGCTTGGCGGCGAAGTTGCGCCGGAACATTTCGCGCAACTGCTCGCGGAGGAACTGGAAAAGCGCGAACAAATTGAGCCGCGCGGCGAACTGCCGGCGGAACACGCGGCGGCGATTGCGTCGCGCCGGGCGATTTATGAAATCCGCGCGGCACATTCGCCGGAAAGCACGCGGCACTGGTGCAGCAAGGATTCAACGGCGTGGACGGTGGTTTATGAAGCGGACGCGCGCTTTCAACTTTCGTGCCTGAACCGTTTCATTTACGTCAAGGGCGTCGCGGATTTGAAAGCGGCACTGGAAAGCGCCGACGGCATTCGCGGAAAAGTTTCGACGGTCGGAATCGCCGCGCCGGAGGAAACAATTCAGGAAATCGCAACGCAACTGGCGCGCTGGGGCGCGACCCGCGTCTGCCCGCTCGGCCGGATGCAAAATCCGCCGCTGACCTGGCGGCATGACGGAAGGCCGGCGCTCGGCGATTTGATTGTCTGGACTGACTTTGAACAATGAAATCCAGCCACAGATTAACACAGATGAAACACAGATTTTTAAGGATGAATACTCGCGGAAATTATCTGTGTTCAATCTGTGTTTCATCCGTGGCTCAAAAAATATGAAGATTGAATTACGAAAATCGTTTCAGTTCGAGGCGGCGCATCTGCTGCCGCATTTGCCGAAATCGCACAAATGCCGGCGGCTGCACGGCCACAGTTTCAAAGTGGAAATCGCCGTGGCGGGCGGGTGCGATGAAAAGCTCGGCTGGCTGATGGATTACGCGGACATCTCGGCGGCGTTCAAGCCGCTCTGGGAAAAGCTGGATCACAACTATCTGAACAAAATCCCCGGCCTTGAAAATCCGACCAGCGAAATTGTCGCGGTCTGGATTTGGAAAAGGTTGAAACCGAAATTGCCGCTGCTCACGGAAGTGGTCGTGGCGGAAACCTGCACGGCGCAGGCGGTTTATCGCGGCGAATAAACCGTGTTCGCCCGCGCGCGTCGGGATTGTCAGCGCGTCGCGTCGTCATCGTCCGACAGCCGGGCGAAGTAAAAACAGCCGGAGGCGATGATGACTGAAAAAGCTGCGATGATGACGGCCTGCGTGCCGGGTTGTTTCAAATCATTCGACCAGTCCTCGATCAGCTCGCCGGACTTGCCGTAAAGAATTGCCATCTGCCGCTCTTCGGACCTGTTAAATCCCACCATCGAAAGGTCACCCGACAAATCCGCGTCGCGCGTTCCCAGCCAGCAGACCACGCTTGCGCCGGCAATTCCCAGCGCCAGCACGATGATGCCGGCGATCCGCAGACGCCGCGCCCGCCGCCTTGACGGTGATGCCGCGCCGGATGTTTTGTCGTTCACAGGCATATTGTAAAGTGTCGCGCCAACGGCTCAATCTCGTTTTGGCCGACTGGCCGGCCTTTTGGAACTGGCGGCGATTGCGATGGCCTTGCGCGCCCATTCCACCAGTTCGTGTGGTTGTTCCAAAACGTCCGGCGGCACTTCGTGATAGCTCATCGTCAGCACCCTGCCCTTCGACTCGTAAGTGAACGGTTCCATGCCGCGCGCCGTGTAATCCGCCGCGCTCGCCGCGTCCGTTTTGAAGAACAACCGCCCCTCGTCCAGAATCCCGAAGAAATGGTCGCCGGCATAAAGTCCATGCGCACCGAACATCGCCCGCGCGCGCAACTCCGGCAACGCGCCCAACTGGTCGAGCACAAATTCTTTGAACGTGTCGTCAGGCATGAGAATAAAACTCAACTGCCTGCTGGTCTAATAATGTCAATGATTGGTGACGACGGCGCTGGCGTTGGAAGCGACTCATCTTTGAGATAACCAGTTTGCTGCGGAGCAAATGCACAAGCCGCAGCTTGGCGCAAAATAAAATCTTGGGTAACTTTGTCTTCTGTGCCTTCAACAAATGCTCTGAAAGTTTGCATCGCGTTTCGACGATGGCGATTCACTGTATAATTATGACGATTTGCAAAATAATTTCGAGCAACCCAAACGACCACGCTGTAAAGCAGAGTAATAATTAAAATACGCGCTACAGTTTGTTGCAGTGCTTCTATGGTAATAGCATGGTTCAAAGTTGTGGCTTCATCGGCGTTTGCTGCGTGTGTTGCCATAACTTGTAATTGATTTGTGCTTGTTGTTACGGACTGCGTGATTGCAGTGGTCAATGGTTTGTGAAGGTCTTTAAGGAACATCATATAAACCGTCACCAAGCTTGCCACGATTACACAAATTGTCGCACCAAACCACCATCTGGAAGCAATCAAACATTTGTGTGCCTCTGTTTCAAATTCAAGAGCTTGACGCGAAACGGCTGCTTTGCCAGATGCTTCACGGGCTGCTGCAATCACTTTTTCAAATTCAGAGATGCGTTCTGTCAGATGCTTGTCAGCAGTTATTTTTTGAGCTTTGTATTCTTCCGAAGCTTTATTCCAATCAGACTGCATCTCACCGACTTTAGCTTGAATCGCTTTGAATTCGTTTGCAATCACCGGCGAAGAGACTTTTGCCAAAGCGATATGAGGTGCAGCGTAATTATACACATCACGCCACGAATTTTTTATATTTTGTATGTGTTGATTGGTGGCTTGATTTGGATCTCCATGTCTATAATTGAAATCTTTCATGCCGTTTAGCCATCTTAACATTTCGCTTGAATTGTTAAACATCGTATCAAGCACAGCATCCGGGATATGCCCCAAATCTGTAGAGGCAATATCAGCATTGAAACTAAAGATAAATTTGATTAGAGGACGAAGAGATTCAAAATCGTAAGTGCCAGCCTGCGCAGGATGGATTAGTAGCTCCAAATTGAGATTGGCAATTTGTTCGGCTAACGCTCAAAGTCTTCCCTCTGAACTTTTTGGATCGGCCATATGATTTATCCTTTCTATGCTGCCTTTGCCCAAATTAAAAAAACGAGCCGAACACGGACGGGATTTCTTTGACGACGGCGCGCAGGCTGGAATTGCGTCCGCGCAATTCGGAATCCAGCGCGGCGTCGGAATCTTTTGAAGTTTCCAAAATGCGCGTCACTTCGGTTTCATATTCGGCAAAACGCCCGGCGTGCGGATGGCGCGGGTCGTGCCAGTGGCGCATCAGCCGTTCGCGGCAGGCGGGCACGCGCCAGAGCAGCCGTCCGTATTCCAGCCTGGCGTATTCTTCAACATGGATGCCGTTCACGAACATGGTGTTCAGCTCCGTTAGGAGCGGAATCTTTGTAGAACAAAATCCAAACAATCGCAAGCTCCGTAGGAGCGGCATATTTGCTGCCAACAAGATGTCGCTCCTACGGAGCTTTTTAAGACAGGCTGCCCGGTTCTACAAAGATTCCGCCCCTGACGGGGCTTCACAACTTCAAATTCGCATTCATCACCGACTTAAATTTCCGGCTCGCCCCGTGCGCCGTGCCAGACGCGCAGGATTTCCAGAAACTTTTCCTTTGGATGGACGCGATAAACAATCCGGTAATTTTTCACCGGAATCTCGCGGATGTTCGGCTGGTTGCGTTCGGGAACAACGCGCCCCAGTTCCGGGAATTTTTCCAACGTGTCCACGCGGGTAAAAAACAGGTCGCCCAGTTTGAGCGCCGCCGGTGGATTGTCTTTGGCAATGAACGCGGCGATGTCGCGCAAGTCCTCGCGGGAGCGGAGCGTCCAGACTATTTTGAAATCCACGACGCAAACTCCCTTTTGACCTGTTCGTGCGGGACAACTTCACCGCGATCCGCCTGCTCCTCGCCTTCGCGGATGGCCGCGAGAAATTCAATCTCCTTGCCGATGTCCTGCAGCTTCGCGTCTTCGGGAAGCCGCTTCAGCAATTCAACGACGAGTTGTTTGTCGCTCATAAAGTCAGCCTAGCAAAAGATCTTGTGATTGCATCTCTTAATTTGCGCGTTTCAATTTTGAAATGGCGGCGACATGGCCTGAAACTTATTTCTGAAAAACGCTGACGCGCGCGGGCGGCAGGTTGAGCCAGACGATTTTTGAGGCGCGCAGCCGGAATGTGGACGCGCCGCGCGGGCGCAGTTTGTGGATGCGGTAGCTGTATTGCACCCAGTTGCCGTCCGGTTCAAGCACGGAGCGGATTTTTTGCGCGAGCGCCTCGGCCTGCTCCTCGGAAAAATTCAGCAGCGGCAGGCTGGAAATCACCGCGCCGACGCTTTCAACCGGTTCGCGCAGACCGCGCAGCAATTCATCCAGTTGCCAGGCGTCGCCGGTGATGATCTGGGCGCGCGGAAATTTTTCGCGCAGCAAGCCGCGCCATTTTTGGATTGTGTTCGATGGCGACGAGTCTTTCCTCGCGCAGGCCGCGTTTGATGCAGCGCATCGGTGACAGCGCCGGTGCCGGGGCCGAGTTCGAGCACGAAACTTTCAGGATTGGCCGGCAGCCAGCGCGCCATGGCAGCGGCGAGTTGCGGCGAACTGGGCGCGACCGAGCCGGTGCGCTTCGGGTTGGCGAGCCATTCGCGCAGGAAAACCGTCGAGTCGCTCAACGCGGCAATGAGATTTTTGGCCATGAAATGTTTGGCTGCCCGACCAAGATTTACTGGCCGGAGGATAATCCCGGCGCGCGGACCGCCGCAAAACTTTTGTTTTGGCGTCACTGGCTGTTTTTAGGCGGTTTCACCGGCGCGGAAATTTCTTCAAGTTTTTTGCGCGCGGCGGCGCGGCGCGTTGTCCAGTCGTCCCAGCTTTGCTCCCAGGCTTCGCCGGTGAATTTTTTTTGCGCCGTTGGCCAGAGCGCGTCGAGCGCGTCCAATTCCTGTTTCGCGTCGGCGCGTTCGTGCCATTGCAGATAAGATTCGGCGAGGTTCAGACGGTTTTCGGGATAATCGGGCGCGAGTTTTGCGGCCTGTTCCAGATAATTCTCGCGCCTTGCGCTTGCTGCCGATGCTGACCGGCCAGCCGGGCGCGTCGCGGTAAAGCAGGCCGAGGCTCCGCTCCGGCCCGGCAAAATCAAACTGCGCGTCCAGTTCCGCCGCCGTCTTGAATTCGCGCTCCATTTCCCTGACCAGCTTGAGCGCGCCGAGGAATTCGGTGCGCGCGAGCTGGCCGAGGTTCATCGCCAGATAATAATGAGCCGGGGCGGAATTCGGGTTCGCGCGCGAGCGACTGGCGGCAGGCGGCGATGCCCTGCTCCGCAATCGCGGCGCGCTCGGTGTCGTTCGTCGCGAAGTCGGCGAAATCGAAGCAGGCGCGGGCGAACTGCCAGACATTGGTGGAATTGTTCGTGTCCGATCTGGAATTGGATTTGCGCGCGATGGAATTCCGCCTCCGCGCGGGCGGCGAAGATTTTATTTTGCGCTTCATCCGCAAAAACAATTCCGGCGGCGAGGAGAAAAAATCGCGGCGGCCAGTCCGCATTTCATGGCACGCCGGGCTTGGGAATTAAAAGTTGCCATCGTGTCGGGGTGATTTATACTAGGCAAGTGAGATTAAATTGGAATTTCGCGTTATTCGCGCTGCTGGCGGCGACGGCGCTTGTCCGTGCGCCGGTTGCGGCGGCATCAACACCAGCCAGAGCGTTTCGCCGGCGAGTTTCTTTTTGCCGGGACTGCTCAGGGCCGACCCGCCGCAAACCAACGCGCCGGATTTGCTGACGGAAAATTCCACCGACCTTGTCCCGATTCGTTAAAAAACTATGCGATTCCCATTTGCGCTGACGAAAAAAATCGCCAGCCACATCATCAAACACAAGCTTCGCAAGACGCCGAAGTTTGCGATGGTCTTGCAGCTCGAACCGCTGCACACCTGCAACCTCACCTGCACCGGCTGCGGGCGCATCCGCGAATACTCCACGTCGCTCAAGGACATGGTGCCGCTGGAACAATGCCTGCAGGCCGCCGTGGAATGCGACGCGCCGATGGTTTCCATTTGCGGCGGCGAACCGCTGATTTATCCGAAGATTGAGGAACTCATCAACGGCTTGCTCGAACAGGGCCGCGTGCTTTACATCTGCACGAACGGCATGTTCATGCGGAAAAAAATGCGCGATTATCTCGCGGCGATTTATTCGCCCGAAATTGAGCCGAAGCTGAAAAAATTGCTCGATCGGAAAATTGATTTCCGAAAAAGAAGCCGAAGTCATCCGCAAATCCGACGACGCGGCGAAGAAAGAAAGTGTCATCCGCCCGACGCAAATGGATGTATTGGAACGTCCATGTGGACGGTTTGGAATTCACGCACGATTTGATTGTCGAACGCGAAGGCGTTTTCAAGGAATGCGTCGAGGCGATCAAGATGGCGAAAATTTGCGGCTATCAAGTCGCGACGAACACGACGGTTTATCAGGAAACCGACGTGGCGGAAATCGAGGACATGTTCAAGTATTTGAGTTCGCTCGAAGTGGACGGCCACACGATTTCGCCCGGCTACGATTACGACGCGGCGAAGAAAGACATGGTCTCGCGCCTCGGCAAGGATCCGAAACAATTTTTCCTCACGCGCGACATGACGCGGCAGAAATTTGCGAAGATTCAGGACTGGGGCAAGGCGTTCACCATTTTCGGCACGCCGGTTTATCAGGAATTTCTCGCCGGCAAACGCGAGCTGACCTGCACCGCGTGGGCGATTCCGACGTTCAACGTCAAGGGCTGGAAAGCGCCGTGCTATTTGATGACCGACGGCCATTACGGCGGCTATCAGGAAATGCTCGCGAAGTGCAGTGGGAAAAATACGGCGTCGTCAACGGCGTCGCGCGCGACCCGCGCTGCGAACATTGCATGGTGCATTGCGGCTACGATCCGAGCGGCGCGCTCGGCACGAATTATCAATCCGGCGACAACTGGAAAAATTTCAAATACAACTTCGGCGCGAAACCGAAGCCGTATCCGGCGTCGCCGGAACTGGCAAAACGCGCCTACAACGGCGTGACCATCGGCAAAGGCCATCTGGCCGAGGCGAAGGCGGCGATCAATTCACCCGCCGCCGGTGCGCGCGGCGCGTTCTCGAACGAAGTTCATCACGAAGCGCACGTCGGCAGTTCCTGCGGCACGACTGACACCAGCGAGCGCGATGAGTTGCTGGCGAAAATCAAAGACGCGAAAAAAACTGAAGCGAGTGCCCGAATAAATTCAAAATTGAAATGAGCAAAACACTTTATCTTTCACCGCCGTCGTTTGACGGTTTTGACGGCGGCGCGGGCGCGCGTTATCAGGCGCGGCGCGAAGTCACCAGCTATTGGTATCCGACGTGGCTCGCGCAACCCGCCGCGCTCACGCCGAATTCCAAACTGCTCGACTGTCCGCCGCACGACATTGACCTGGACAAATGCCTCGCCATCGCGAAGGATTTCGATCACGTCATCATCAACACCTCCACGCCGTCGCTGAAAAACGATTGCAAAGTGGCCGAAGCGATCAAGGCGCAGAAGCCCGACACGAAAATCGGTTTCGTCGGCGCGCACACGATGGTGTTGCCGACGGAAACGTTGAAGGCGTCGCCGGCGATTGACTGGGTCGGCCGCAAGGAATTTGATTTCACCTGCAAGGAAGTCGCCGAAGACCGCGAGCTTTCGACCATCGCCGGTTTGTCCTACAAAGACAAAGACGGCAAAATCAAGCACAATCCCGAGCGCGAAATGATTCAGGACATGGACACGCTGCCGTGGGTGGCGGATGTCTATAAGCGCGATTTGCAGATTGAAAAATATTTCATCGGCTATCTGCTGCATCCGTATATTTCGATGTATACGGGTCGCGGCTGTCCGGCGCAATGCACGTTTCTGCCTCTGGCCGCAGACCATCGGCGGACACAAATATCGCGTCCGCTCGCCGCAAAATGTCGCCGACGAAATGGCCTACATGAAGAAAATTTTCCCGCAGGTGCGCGAATTTTTCTTCGACGACGACACGTTCACGGCGAATCTGCCGCGCGCGCGCGAAATCGCCAAAAAACTCGGCGCCGCTCGGCGTTCACTGGAGCTGCAACAGCCGCGCGAATCTGGATTACGACACGATAAAATCTTTCAAGGACAACGGCCTGCGCCTGTTCCTCGTCGGCTACGAAAGCGGCAACGACGACATTCTCACGCGCATCAAAAAAGGCGTGACGATGGACGAAATGCGCCGCTTCACCAAGGCCTGCCATCAGCGCCGGCGTGGTGATTCACGGCACGTTCATTCTCGGATTGCCGGTGGAAACGCAGCAAACGATTGAGAACACAATCAATTTTGCGAAGGAACTGGACGTGTTCAGTCGTTGCAAGTTTCGCTCGCCGCGCCGTATCCGGGCACGGAACTTTACGAACATGGCCAAGCACAACGGCTGGTTTGTGAAAAAGGACAAGACCGACCTGGTCGAAGCCGACGGCCTGCAGCAAAGCACGCTCGAATATCCCGGCCTGCGTCAAGGACGAAGATTTTCGAGGAAGTGGACCGTTTCTACCGCACCTATTATCTGCGCCCGAAACCGATTCTGCGCATCATCAAGACGATGCTGGAGGACAAGGACATTCTGGTGCGCCGCTGCCGCGAAGGCTACGAATTTTTCAAGAGCCTCAACGAACGCAAGGCCGACCTGGCCGCCGCGAAAGCCGCCGCATAATTTGATTCGCGCCTGTTGCCAGCCGCTGAAATGTGATGCAGATTGATTATGGCAATGAGCGGAACGGAAAAAATTCTCAAAGGAAAATTGCTGCTGGACGGCGGCGATCTGACCGGGTCGTTTTTTCACCGCACCGTGGTCCTCATCTGCGAGCACAACGCCGAGGGCGCGTTCGGACTCGTGCTGAACCGATCCAGCGGCAGCAAGGTCGGCGAACTCATCGTCGCCGATCTGCCCGACTCCCTCAAAAGCGCACCGCTGTTTCTCGGCGGGCCGGTGCAGCCGACCGCGTTGAGCTTTTTGCACGCGGACACGTTCCTGCCCGCCGCGAACATTTCCATTTCGGATGTTGACGGAAATGTTTTCCCGAATCTCAACCTCGGCCATTCGCTCGACGAACTCGTGGAAGTCGGCGAATCGTTTTCGGCCTCGAAAAAGGTCAAGATGTTCGCCGGATACACCGGCTGGTCGCCCGGCCAGTTGGAAAATGAAATGAAACGCAAATCGTGGCTGACCTATCCGGCGTCACTCGAACTGGTCTTTGAAACGCCACCCGACCAGCTATGGCAGAAGATTTTGAAATCCAAGGGCGGATGGAAAAACAAACTGCTCTCGCAAATGCCGGATGACTTGTCGCTGAATTGAATTATGAAAAATGGATTTGTCGCTGATGGACACCGCCGTTTTTTGCGCGGCAAAAAGGCCGTTTCAATTGAAACGATCCAGGAGAAATACGCCAAAGAACTTGCCGACGCGAGTCCGGCTCAAAAAGCGCAAATACAGAAGCAAATGACGCAAGATTTTTCGCGTCAACAAAATCACAAACCGTCGCCGGGAACTTTGTGGTGAAATCAACCGGCTTCAACTTGAAGCATTGCCGCGTCAGACTTCGTCAGAATTTCCGTCCGTTCCAGACTTGCCGGAATCAGACAAAACTGTCCGGCGGACAAATTCACGGTTTCAGAACCGCCTCTGATTTCAATTTGACCTTTTAACGCCGCGACAATATGCAATTTCCGATTCTTCAATTTTACCGCCGCGCCGGATTTCAATTCCAAATGCCCGGCGCTGAAAAGTTTGTCGCGGACGAGAGATCTTGAATTGATTTTGTCGTCGCCTGAAAATTTTTCTTCAGCCAGCTTCGGCTCAAAGTCATTGAAATCAATGCTCACCAGCGATTGTGGGACATGCAGTTCGCGCGGCTTGCCATCAAGGCCGGTGCGGTTCCAGTCGAACACACGATAGGTCGTGTCGGAGTTTTGCTGGATTTCAAAAATGACCAGCCCCGCGCCAATGGCGTGGACGCGGCCGCTCGGCAGAAACATCGCGTCACCGGCGCGCACCGGCACGCGATGAAAACATTCGGCCACGCTGCCGTCGGAAATTTTTTCTTCAAACTTCGCGCGCGTCACGTCGCGCTTGAGGCCGACGAACAATTCCGCGCCGGGCAAGGCGTCGGCGATGAACCACATTTCCGTTTTCGGTTCGCCGTTGAGTTTGGTGGCCTTGTGCGCGGGCGGATGGACTTGCAGCGAAAGTTTTTCGCGCGCATCCAGAATTTTGCAGAGAATCGGAAAGCGATTTTCCGTTGCAGGTTTGGCGTCGCCCAAAACTTCGCACGAATAATTTTCCATGAGCCAATGCAGGCTTTTTCCGGCGAATTTTCCGTTGGAGATGATGCTTTCGTCGCCAGGCCTGTCGGATATTTCCCACGATTCGCCGATGCGTTTGCCCGCCGGAAGTTTTTTGCCGTAATTTTTTGCGAGTTCGCGTCCGCCCCAGATGCGTTCCTTGAAAATCGGATGGAAAGTGAGCGGGTAGAGCACGGCAATAATTCATTTCGCGCGAAGGCTGCGAAGTTTGCGAAGGAAAAATTCAATGGAATTTGTTTTCCGCCTTGAATTCCTTCGCGTTTCTTTGCGTCCTTCGCGCAACAGCTTGAGTTCAAATCGTTTCATGCGGCGGCTTGCGGAACGCCATTTTCAACCGGATCGGCCTTTTCGTGGAAATGTCCGTGCGCGCGGAATTTTTCGTAACGCAGTTTCAGCCGTTCGGCGACCGGCAGCGCGAGAATTTCTTCGAGGTGTTTGAGGAGGTGCGTTTTGAGATTCGCCGCCGTCAACGCCGTGTCCGTGTGCGCTCCTCCAAGCGGTTCGGGCACGATTTCGTCAACAAGCTTGAATTCGAGCAGGTTGTTCGCGGTGATTTTGAGCGCGGCGGCGGCCTTGGCGGCATTGGCGCGGTCTTTCCACAAAATCGCCGCACAACCTTCGGGGCTGATGACGGAATAGTAAGCGTTCTCCAAAATCAAAACTCTGTCCGCGACGCCAATTCCGAGCGCACCGCCGGAACCGCCTTCGCCGATGACAGCGGCGATGATGGGCACTTCGAGCAAGGTCATTTCGCGGAGATTGACGGCGATGGCCTCGGCGATGTGCCGTTCCTCGGCGGCAACGCCGGGATACGCGCCCGCCGTGTCAATGAGCGTGATGATCGGCAGGCCAAATTTATCCGCGAGCCGCATCAAACGCAGCGCTTTGCGGTAGCCTTCGGGATGCGCGGAGCCAAAGTTGCGCAGAATGTTTTCTTTCGTGTCACGGCCTTTTTGCGTGCCGATGACGACGACGCGATGCCCGCCCAATCTGGCAAAACCGCCGACCATCGCGCGGTCTTCGGCGAACAGGCGGTCGCCGTGAAGCTCGTGGAAATCCGTGAACGCGTTCTGGATATAATCGAGCGTGTATGGACGTTTGGGATGGCGGGCAAGCTGCACGCGCTGCCATGCGGTGAGGTTCAGGAAAATCTGCCGCCGGGTCTCCTCCAGCTTGCGTTCGATGATCTGGATTTCCTCCTCGAAACTGATGCCGAGCGAATGTTTCTCCGGATGCTGGCGGAGTTCGTCGAGCTTGTTCTGCAATTCAGTGATCGGCTTTTCGAAATCAAGCTGATGTTTCATGCGTCGGGGAGTCTAATGGTTTTTAGCGCTGAATCAATGCGGATTTGTGAACGGCTTCTTACCGTAAAAAACGAAAGGCCGGACTTGCGTCCGGCCTCTCTTGGTGACGAGGTTTATACGCCTTCACCCAGGCGCTCAGAAGGGCGGCGGGCCAACTTGGGGTCGCTGTCCGAGCCTCGCCGCGAGCAAAACCTCTCTGCCAACCCTAAACGAACAGCGAAAACATTACGTTCGCTATATGAGACGGCGCGACTCTCAAAAAAGTTCAAAATAATTTCATTTATTTTTTGTCCGGCAAAATCCTACCGATTTTTCCGCTGAAATTGGGATGAAATCCATAATTAACCGTCTGGTTACAAATTCAACCCAACGGAAAATCGGTAAAAATCTTTGTCTGCGGACGCGATTGAATCACTTTTGCAAGCGGGGTTTTGCCGTCCGGCGCAAGCGATTCGCGCAAGGCCGCTTGTTTGCCCGCGCCCGAGGCCAGCACCCAGACTTCGCGCGCCGCAGCAATTGTTTCGTAACTCAAGCTGATGCGGTCAGGCGGCGGCTTGGGCGAATTTCTGATCGGACAAAAAATCGCCTTCGGAAATGCGCCTTCGATTTGATTCAGGAAAAGCGACGCGACGTGGCCGTCTTCGCCCATGCCAAGAAAAATCAAATCCAGAACCGGCTGCCCGTCGGAATTAAGCGGCGCGACATGGGAAATGTCCATCGTGGCTTTTTGCGCGGCGAGTTCCGGCGAATCTTCGCCGTGAATTCGATGGATTTGGGCGTCGGCGAGTTCCAGCGGGGCGAACAATAATTCGTGCGCGGTTTTGAAATTACTTTCCACGTCGTCCGGCGGGACGCAGCGTTCGTCCGCCCAGAAAAAATGAACGAGGCCGAGCGAGATTTCGCGCACCTTGGTCTGCGTGACGACGGACGTGAAAAATTTCAGCGCGATGCGTCCGCCGGAAAGCGCGATGCAATGCGGTCTGGCCGCGTGATTGGCCGCCGCGATTTCGTCCAGCCATGCGCTGGCGGCACGCGCGGACAGTTCGTCGGCGTTGGCGAAGGAAATCAGTTCAAAGTTTTGCATGGCAAGTTATTGGCGGAGCAGCGCGACAAAACCGGCCTGTTCAAAATGTCCGTCTGAAGTCAGTGCTTGCTTGAGTCCGCGCTCACGCATGACGACAAACGAAATGCAATCAGTCCAACTCCAGTCCTTGTCCGGGCGCTGGCAGAACAATTGCCAGCCCGCCGCCAGCAAATCGTTTGTCAGCGGGACGATTTCAACCGCCTGCGAATTTTGCAAGTGAGTGATGAAGCGAACCGCAGCCTCGCGTGATTTCACCTTGGCTAGCGCGTTGCCAATCTCCAGCAACACCGCACCCGTAGTCGCAATCAACACGCGGCGCTCGGCAAGCTGCCGTGACATTTCAACTGCCGGTGAATGATGCGCGTCCGTGGATTGCGCGAGAGCAATGACGTAGGCGGAATCAAGGAAGACTTCAGTGTTTGGAGTCGCCGCCATTGCGGTAAAGGTAATCGTCGAGATGTTCGGACATATCCGGCGGGCCGTTGAGATTCATGCTGGCGGCAATCTTAAGCCACTTGTAAGGGTCATCCTGCCCGGACTTTGGAGGACTGGCCTTGGCCGGGCGATTCAGCGTTTCGACATAATGCAGCACCTGCTCCTGCTTTTGGGGCGGGAGCGCGTTCAATTTTTCCATGACGGCTTCGGCGACGCTCATAACTTCAACGTGAAAATAGCCTCAAACGCAAAATGCGGCAAGCGCAATGCAGCCATGCGCTGGCGGCACGCGCGGCCAATTCGTCGGCGTTGGCGAAGGAAATCAGTTCAAAGTTTTGCACAATAATTTCCAAAATGAGCGCTCAAAATTGTCAGCGTAATCCAACTCAAAATAAAAATTAAACCAAGTCCCCAAGTATATAGCCAACCAGTATCAAGCCATCGTGGTTGCTTTTTGTGGGGCGAATCAGGCGCTACGAAATTCATTAGCCATAAAGTTACCGGTCCCCAACGGTGCTTTGTATGTTTAATTCCGACTATGGCAATGTAGTCTGTGTAGAAATCACTATGCGATTTCATTTGTTCGATAAGCCAAATAACCCGCCAATATAACTTCAAATTTGCAATAGTAAAAAGAATCGTCACAGCAATACTTATAATGCAAAGAGAAAAAACTAGCGGGAAATCTTTCCAAACTGTTACGCCTGCAACAAAGAAAATTGTCTCGGCTAGAAGCAAATGATTTACACGCGCGTGTAAAAGGTTGTCCATTTGAAAGAAAAGGCGCTCAATTTCTTTCGGATCATATTTTTTCTCTTCGCTTGTCATACTTGCATTTATTTTATCACCTGCGGCTCGTGCCATTCGTGGCCGCTTTGCGCGAGCAGATCGTCGGCGGCGATCGGTCCCCACGTGCCGGCGGCGTAAAATTCGCGGTTCGTCAGCGCCTTGCCTTCCCAGCCTTTGCGGATGGAATCCACGATCTGCCACGCGGTCTCCACTTCGTCGCGGCGGATGAAAAGCGTCGCGTCGCCGGCGATGGCGTCGAGCAGCAGACGTTCGTAGGCTTCGGGCGTGTAGGCGCCAAATTCGGCATCGGAGCTGAAGTGCATCCGCACCGGGCGCACGCCGAAGCTCATGCCGGGAACCTTGCCGTTGAAACGTAGGGAAATTCCCTCGTTTGGCTGCAATCGCAGCGTGATCGCGTTGGCGTCCAATTTGTTTCCGCATTGAGCGGCGAACAAAACATTGGGCGTGGGACGGAATTGAATCCGCACTTCGCTCGCACTTTGCGGCAGATATTTTCCCGGTGCGCAAATAAAACGGCACGCCGGACCAACGCCAGTTGTCAATGAGCAGTTTCAACGCGACGAAGGTTTCGACATTGGAATCCGGTCTTCACTTTCTGCTCCTGCCGGTAGCCGGGGCGCAATTGGCCGTCGACGAATCCGGCGAAGTATTGGCCGCGCACGACTTGTTTCGCGACGTCTTCAGGCGACAGATGGCGGATGGATTTGAGCAGCTTCACCTTTTCGTCGCGGACGGATTCGGCTTCGAGCGACACGGGCGGTTCCATCGTCGACGAGCGAAAGGACTTGCAGCATATGGTTCTGCACCATGTCGCGCAGCGCGCCGGCTTCCTCGTAATAACCGCCGCGGTCGCCGACGCCAAGTTTTTCGCTGACGGTGATCTGGACGTGGTCAACGGATTTGCGATTCCAAAGCCGCTCGAAAATGGAATTGGAAAAGCGGAACATCAAAATGTTCTGCACGGTTTCCTTGCCGAGATAATGGTCAATGCGGCAGACCTGCGATTCGTGCGCGTAGCGCGTCAGCTCGGCGTTCAGCGCCTGCGCGGACGCGAGGTCGTGGCCGAACGGTTTTTCAATGACGATGCGCTGCCAGCCGTGTTGCGCTGTCCTTTTCGCGATGCAGCAGTTTCGCTTCGTGCAATTGCTCGATGACCTGGCCGAACTGGCTGGGCTGCGTGGCGAGATAAAACAGCAGGTTTTTCCGCAACGGCGCACTGCCGAACGAAGCCAGTTTCTGCTCCAATTTTTGATACGCCGCCGCGTCGGTCAGATCGCCGACGCAATAAAAAATGTTCGCGGAAAAATCTCTCCAGACCTGTTCGTCCACGGGCTTGGTGCGGGAAAACTGGTCGAGCGCCGCGCGCAATTCCGCGCGCCACGATTCATCCGTCTTGTCGCGCCGCGCGAAACCGATGATGCGGAACGTCGGCGGCATTTGTTTGTCCTTGGCGAGATGATACAGCGCGGGAATGAGCTTGCGCGCCGTGAGGTCGCCGCTCGCGCCGAAAATGACGATGGTGCAAGGCTCGACGGTCTTGCGGACTTCACTGATGTTGCAGACCGGAGATTCTTCAGTTGGTTGCATAACGCTCATGCGTGAACAATGGCGCAACGCGCGAAGAATTTCAATGCTGCAATCCTGCTCATCCTCATCGTCATTCCCGCTTTCGGAAATCGGCGAGGATGACGAGGAGAACGAGGACGATTTCAAAAATTCAAAACTTGAAACTTGAAGCTTGAAACCTGAAACTGTGCGGGCGCGAGCATGAAAGCAAAAATCATCATCACACCAAAAAAAGCCGTCGTTGACCCGCAAGGCAAAACCGTCCAGGGCGCGCTCGAACAAATGGGGCACAAGGCATCAAAGCCGTCCACGTCGGCAAATATCTGGAGATCGAACTCGATGCCGCCGACAAGGAAGCCGCGCGCAAATCGCTAGACGAGGCCGCGCACAAATTTTTGAGCAACCCGGTGATTGAAGATTACAGATTGGAAATCGAATGAATTTGAACCGCAGAGACGCCGAGGCACAGGGTTCTTTTCCGCAGATTACGCAGATTTCAAAAAATGCTTTCTGCGAAAATCTGTGCAATCTGCGGATGAATAAATGTTTTCTCTGCGTCTCCGCGCCTCTGCGGTAAATAAAAAATGAACTTCGCCGTCCTCCAATTTCCCGCCAGCAACTGCGACCAGGATTGCGTCCACGCCGTCCGCGTGCTCGGCCATTCGGCCAATCTGCTCTGGCACAAGGAAACGTCGCTGGGCAACGCCGACGCGGTGATCATTCCCGGCGGATTCAGCTACGGCGATTATTTGCGCACCGGCGCGATTGCGCGGTTCAGTCCCGTCATGCAGGCCGTCCAGAAATTTGCCGACAACGGCGGACTCGTGCTCGGCGTTTGCAACGGTTTCCAGATTTTGTGCGAAGCCGGAATGCTGCCCGGCGCGCTCATCCGCAATCGCGATTTGCAATTCCATTGCGAACAGGTTTTTTTGAAGACCGGAAATTTTGAAACGCCGTTCACAAACAAAATCCCGCACGACAAAATCCTGAAAATCCCCATCGCGCACGGCGAAGGCTGCTACTACGCGGACAAAGAAACGCTTGACCGCCTGGTGGCACACCGCCAGGTGCTCTGGCAATACTGCGACGCGGGCGGAAACCTGACCGACACCGCAAATCCGAACGGTTCGTTGCTGAACATCGCCGGCATTTGCAACGAGCGGCGCAACGTCGCCGGACTCATGCCGCATCCCGACCGCGCGAGCGAGGAAATTCTTGGCAGCGCCGACGGCAGATTTGTTTTTGAAAGCATCTTCGCAGCGCTTGAAGGCAAAATTGTCGCGCCAGCGGCTTGCAATGAGTGACCCCGAAGGCTGGATCCAAAGACAATTGCGAACAGGATGATTCGGTTGCAAAATGGCGGCGCGCTTGTAAAAATTCGCCTTGTTTGCTAATGTCTGCAACCGGAAGAATCCGGTTGCTGAAGCCGGTTTCAAACAAACATCAACCACAACCCATTCCCAAATTATGTTCTATCCCATGTTGCTCGGAGGCGGCATCGCCAGCGGCTACGCTTCCATTGAAGCATCGGCGGCGCAAAGCACCGCGCGTGAAGCCCAGACTCGAGTCGAACTGCTCGCCCATGACGTTGACCGGTTGCTGCTGATTTCAGAGGCCCTGTGGACGCTGATGAAGCAGCAGAACGGTTACGCCGACGATGTTCTGATCAAATTGATTGAAGAGATTAACCAGAAGAAAACCATCGTGGACGGCCTCGCCGTAAAAAGTCCGCCGCAGATCTGCCCCGGTTGCCATCGGCCCAATTCAGCCGGGCGAATGTATTGCCTTTATTGCGGCAAGGCCATTCCCGGCAATCCCTTTGCCCGATAATCTGGCATCGCACAAGGATTTGCGGCGGGCGGTTGTCACCCAATTGTTTCAATAATCCCGTTGCATTTTTTCACCCGGTTGGGGATTTTTAACAGGCAAATGTCTGTCCTGGCATGAAAGAATATTTATCCACAATCCTCACACTGGTGTGCGCCATGTTGGTCATCGCTCTTATCGTCGTGAAACACTTCGATAATGCGCAGCATGACACTGACGCCGGCTCCATCACCGATTTCTCGAACCGGCTGGACTCCGCGCAGATACAAATCGGCACTTATGTGGGAACGCTGCTCACGGTTTCCAACAGCCTCGACGCGACTTCCAACAGCCTCGTAGAATGCCGGTCGGCGGTGATGGAGTTTTCCAACCAACTGGCCGATGCCAAATCCACCATCGCCCTCGACACGGAACAAATCACCAACCTGAACCGGCAGATTGCGGACTCGTCCTTGGAAAACCAGGCTTTAATCGGGCGCGTCATGGATTTGACCAACCAGGTGGCCACGCTCACGGGTCAAATCGCCCTGACCCAGTCCAATCTGAATCTGGCGAATAAAAACTACGCCCTGCTGGAAAATCGTTTTCGCATAGACGTGGCCGAGCGGGTTGTCGTGGAACGAAAATTCAACGATCCTTGGGAACTACAGGCTCAAATCCAGAACTTAAAGCGGCATCCAGCCGGGGTGATTTCCGCCGACAGCATCTATGCCGGTTTGGACGTGGAGGTGAAATCAAACACCTTCCACGTCATTGCCCCGAATTGATTCGCTGCTCCGTCACGAAACGCCAAAAACAGCGTTGACACCCGGACGGAAGTTTTTCCGTGCGCGTCATGGCTTCAGCGCAATTTTTTCTGCGGCCACCAGCAAGCCGCGAGCATTGCGACGGACAACGCCACGAACGCCGCTGGCACCAGCCGTTCTTCCACCGACCACGCCAAGCCGCCGAAAAGCGAAAGGCCGTTGGCGACCGTGTAGCCCGCCCAGACTTTGGCCGCCGAACGCTGCGGTCTTCGCGCCATCTCCACGATCCCCGGAATGCCCGCGATGCAGATGGCCGCCGTCACCGCGATGGTAGCGTTGCGCGGCCCGCTGAATTTCCAGACCGCGAGGCTCGCCAGCACCATCAGCGCGATGACCGATTCAAATTTTCCCCACGCGAAGCCGCCCTGCGCCAGCAGCACCACCGACAAAAACACGCCGCCCACCGCGAAGCCGAGCGACAGCAGATAATTTCCGTGCTGCTGCCAGAGCGTGATCGTCAGCATCGAATCCAGCACCGCCCAGAGTCCCCATGTCGCAAAGCTCTGGCCTGCGCCGCGCGTCCGCACGATTTCCACAATCATCGGCACGAACAAGGCGAGCGCCATCACGCCGCCCGCGAGTTTGAGGATGTCGTGTCCGTTCATCGCCACACGATTTCACAGGCAAAAGCTCTTGGCCACTTTCTTCTCGACACAAGATTTTTGTAGGCGCTTAATTAAATAATTCTTGTGACCAAAATTTATAAAATTCAATTCCTTCGCCGCGCCATCGTCACGATGCTCGTGTTTGCTTGGAGCAGTCTGGCCTTCTGTGGAGAAATTCAAGATGCAGTCAAAAATGGAAACTTGGAAAAAGTAAGAGTGCTACTCAAAGACGATCCGACTTTAGTCAACAGCAAGTCAGATGCTTTATATGGTCAGACGCCATTATTTGAGACAACGAATAAAGACATGGTCGAGCTTTTGATTGTGAACAAGGCTGACATTGAAGCGACTGATAGTAATGGCTACACACCTTTACGTTGGGCAGTAATCCAAAACAATAAAGATGCGGCAGAATCCCTGTTGACGCACAAAGCAAATATCGAGGCCAAAGATGGCGATGGCTGGACTCCTTTGGAAGAGGCAGCATTTAGTCGCCGTGAAGAAATGGCGAAAATATTACTTGCACACAAGGCGAACGTTAATACTAAAGACAACGCAGGTGGCTCGCCGTTGTTTAGAGCGGCTTTAGAGGACGATAAAGAAATGGTGGCATTGCTTATAGCCAGCAACGCTGATGTAAATATAGGAACTGGTTATGGTCGAACACCCCTACATGCAGCAGTGCAAAACACTTACCAAGACGTAGCAGAATTGCTTTTAGCAAATAAGGCCGATGTTAATGCCAAAGATGGAAACGGGCAGACACCTCTACATTTGGCTGTGGATATTTACATGACAAACATGACGGCCTTCCTGCTTGCTAACAAGGCCGATGTTAATGCCAAGGACAATAATGGCGATACACCTTTGCACATCGCAGTTTTCACTGGCCATAAAGATGTGACGGAGTTATTGGTGGCAAATCATGCTGACGTTAACGCCAAGAATAACCACGGCGATACGCCTTTGGACGTAGCAATATCACGCCTGCCAATACACCACATAAACATGGTTGATTTTCTTCGTCAGCACGGCGGTCAGGAGTAAATTCTTTCAAACAATCTCCACCGGACATTTCGGCAGCGCGTCGAGAAAGAACCGGCCATATCGCTTCGTCAAAATCCGGTTGTCCAAAACCACGATGATGCCGGTGTTGACTTGCTGCCACAAAAGAAATACTTTTGCCGCATGGAAACAGTCACATTTAAAATGGATCGCAAACATATCGCCCTCCTGAAAGGACAGGCGAAGGCGCTTGGCCGTTCCCAAGCGGCGGTCGTGCGCGATTTGATTGACCAGCATCTGGGCAGTAAAAAACGCCCATCATTGTATGATTTGACCAAGGATCTCTGCGGCAGCGTGAGCGGGCCAAAGGATTTGTCCACGCGGCCCTTGACCGGTTATGGCCGCGACTAAAATCCTGGCGGATACCGGGCCGCTCGTCGCTTATATCGTCGAGAGCGACGGGCATCATCGCTGGGCGTTCGGCACTTTCAGCTCTTTTTACGAGCCGATTTACACTTGCGAAGCCGTGATTTCGGAAGTCCTATTTTTGCTGCGCTCCGCCGATCTGAACGTCGAACATTTTCTACAATTACTGGAACGTGGAGCGGTTAAGCTGGATTTTTCCGTGGAAGAAAATCGCGCGGATATTTTCGAATCTTCTCCGCAAATATGCCGACCAGCCGATGAGTCTGGCCGATGCGTGTCTCGTTCGCATGGCGGAATTGAACGACAATTGCCAGATTTTCACGACGGACAAGGATTTTTTGGTTTATCGGCGCAAAGGCAGAAGCGTCATTCCGTTGCTCGCGCCATTTTGATTCAAACAATCTCCACCGGACATTTCGGCAGCGCGTCGAGAAACGATTGGCCGTATTGCTTCGTCAAAATCCGGTTGTCCAAAACCACGATGATGCCGGTGTCGGTCTTCGTGCGGATCAAACGCCCGACGCCCTGCCGGAATTTCAGGATCGCCTCGGGCAGGGAAAATTCGCCGAAGGAATTTCCGCCGCGCGCCTCAATCGCCTCGATGCGCGCCTCGATGAGCGGATGGTCGGGCACGGCGAACGGCAGCCGCGTGATGATGACGTTGCTCAACGCCTCGCCCGGCACGTCCACGCCCTGCCAGAAACTGTCCGTGCCGAAGAGCACCGAGTCCACGTCGTCCTTGAACTTCTCCAGCATCGTCGAGCGCGGCGTGCCGGTGCCCTGCACAAAACACGCGACGCCGAGCTTGTCGAAAAACGGCTGCATCAGCTCGGCGACTTCCTGCATGAGCTTGTAATTCGTGAACAGCACGAACGCCTTGCCGTGCGTCTGCGTCACGAAATGCCCGATCCAATGGATCAACGCGTCGCGATAACCGGCCTCGCGCGGGTCGGGCATTTTTTTGACGGCGAACAATTTCATCTGCCGCGCGTAATCGAACGGCGTGCCGACTTGCAGTTTCGTGCGCGGATTCGCAGCCGACGCGTTTGGAAAAATAATTTAAGCCCGGTCTGCGATTTGGAATTCTGTCGCGAGCGTCGCGCTCGTCATCACGATTGACGTGTCACTCTCGAACAAGTCGGCGGCGCAAAAATTCCGCGACGTCAATCGGCGCGGCGTTGAGCGAAAGATTTTTGTGCGCCTTGCCGCCGCGTTCGACCCAATAGACGTGCTCGTCCGCGCTCTGGTCGAGAAATCACTTCACTTCCTCGCGCAACTCGGCCAGCCGGCGATTGCACTCAATCAATTCCTCGCCACATTCCTTGTCGTCGCTCGTTTTGATCATCTCGCTGATGGATTCGCGCAGGCGCTGGAGCGGCAGCGAGAGCCTGTCCTTCGCCAGTTCCGGCGCGGCGGATGCGCAATTCACGTCCAGCCGCGCTTCGTTTCGCCCGCGCCGAAACTCCGCTGCTTCGCGGCCTTTTGAATCGTCGTCGCACGCCTGCTCGACGTCGGCAAAAAATTCGTCCGATTCCTGAAGCGATTCCACGACGAGGTTGACGGCCTTGCCTCGGCTGGCGAACGCCGCGAGCACGCCCTTCTGCGTCTTCGGATTCCACAGCCGGTTCAACGTGTAGGCCATCTGCCCGCTGCGACACGCTCAAGCCGATGTGCTTCGACGCGACGCTTTCCATCGTGTGCGCCTCGTCAAAGATGACGAAATCGTTTTTGAACAGAATGCCGCCCGAATCCTCCTCCTCGTCCACCGTGCCGAGCAGCGTGAAAAACAGCGTGTGGTTCAGCACCAGAACGTCGGACGACAGCACCTTGTCCCGCGCGCGTTGGAAAAAACACACGGGATTGTCCTTGGCGAAATCGGACGGGAAGCCCGCATTTCTTCGCGGAACACGCGCCTTTTTCGGAGCAGACTTCCGCCCACACCTTCGGGTCCGGTTCCACGTCGAAATCGGAAAGGCTGCCGTCGCGGGTGGTTTTCGACCATTCGTAAATGCGCCGGAGTTCCGCGCCTTCCGACGACGTGAAGAGGCTGCCGCCCTGCTGCATCGCCTTTTGCAGCCGGCGGGTGCAAAGATAATTGCCGCGGCCCTTGAGCATCGTGAACTGAAATTTCACCGGCAGAATTTGCGCGAGCATCGGCAAATCTTTTTCGACAAGCTGCTCCTGCAAATTGATGGTGTGCGTGGAAACGACGGCTTTTTTCTTCCGCGCCACGGCGAAAAGAATTGCCGGAATCAAATACGCGAGCGATTTGCCGACGCCCGTTCCGGCCTCGACCGCGAGATGCTCGCGGTTTTGCAACGCCCGCGCCACGGCCACGGCCATTTCCTGCTGCTGCGGGCGAAATTCAAAATTGCTTGCCTTGGAAAGAATTCCACTTGGCGAAAATATTTCCTCGACTTGTTTCACCAAGTCAAATCGGTTCACCCATTGATGCATTTTCAATCACAGAAATCATTTTGAAATTCCAGTTTTGCAGAATCCCGCAACTCGCGCTATTTTCTTTTCCATGGCTGAAAGAATTGCATATCGAAAAGTCGCCGTGGACACCTACAAGGCGTTGCTGGGCGTTCATCAGCATCTCGCCCGGGTCTTTCCCGACGCCAAACTGCGCGCGCTGATTGAGATTCGCGTCTCACAAATCAACTGCTGCGCCTATTGTCTCGATATGCACACGACGGAGGCGCGGCATCTGGGCGAAACGCAGCAACGGCTTGATTGCGTGGCCGCGTGGCGTGAAGCGCCGTTTTTCACCGAACGCGAACGCGCGGCGCTCGCATGGGCGGAATCCTTGACGCATATCGCGGAAACGCACGCACCGGACGAACTTTACGCCGAGGTAAAAAAACATTTTCCCGAAAAGGAACTCGTGGATTTGACCGCCGCCATTGGCATGATCAATCTTTGGAATCGCATGAGCGTCGCGTTCCGCAGCGAGCCGAAGGAGCGGAAATAATTTCAAAGCAGCCGGCTGCTCAAGACGACTTTCAACGCCGAAGTTTTTCCCGGCGCGAGGGAAATTTTGTTCTGCTTCACGTTGCCGGATTCCACGCAGACCATGTGTTCGTGTTCCGCCGGATCGAAATCGTCCGGCAATTTCTGCGTCGTCCACGGATTCCAGACGACGGTGGAGTTGGAATTGAATTTTTCAACGCGAATCGTCCGCTTCAATTTTTTGTCGTGGACTTCAACCGTTTGCGGCGAATCAAAATAAACGCGGTTTGTTTCCCTGGCGATCCGCAACGTGGAATCTTCCGAAGGTCTGCGCACGCCGTTTGCGCCGAATGCGAAATCGTCAAACGGCGATTTCTCCAGACCGGAAATGAAAACGGCGTTGATGTCGCCGACGTGAAAATAAGTGTGCAGGCAATTTTCAAACTCAAATGTTTCGTCGCACGATTCGTTGGTCGTGGCCAATTCCATCGTCAAAGTGTCGGAAACTGTGACCGCGAAATCCGTGTGCAGGGAATTCCAAGCCGAATGACCCGGTTTTCCCGGCAGGGCGAATTGCAGCGTCACCGCGCCGTCGGCAGCCACTGAAGTTTTAACCAGTTGCCATTCCGTGATGCGCGCAAAGCCGTGTGACGGTTCCCCGTCGCGGTTGCCGAACCACGGAAAACAAATCGGCACGCCGCCGCGAATCGCCTTGCCGGGAGCGAAATGGCTTTTTCGGCTCATAAAAATCAGCGGCGGTTCGCCGTTTTTTTGAAAATGCGTGACGTGCGCGCCGTGCAAATATATTTCCGCCGTGCTGAATTTTGTCGTGACAATGGTTTTGACCAAGCCGCCGTTGCCGGCTATGAACTTGATGTGTCCATGAATTTCGTGTTGTTTCATAAATGAAGCGGCCATTCCATCACGGGCCGCAGGCTGGCACGGCCGCTTTTTTATCAGTATTCAGTCCTTTGCCTCAAAAATTATTCCACCGTCACGCTCTTGGCCAGGTTTCGCGGCTTGTCCACGTCGCAGCCGCGCGCGACGGCGATGTGATACGCGAAGAGTTGCAGCGGCACGCTCGCCAGAATTGGGTTCAGCAGGTCCAGCGTTTTCGGCAGGTAAATCACGTCGTCCGCCACTTTCTTGATGCCCTTGTCGCCTTCGGTCGCCAGCGCGATGATCGGGCCTTTGCGGGCGCGGATCATGGCGAGGTTCGCCATCGTCTTTTCATACATCGCGTCCTGCGGCACGAGAAAAACCGTCGGCGTCTTTTCGTCAATCAGCGCAATCGGCCCGTGCTTCATCTCCGCCGCCGAATAACCCTCGGCGTGGATGTAGGAAATTTCCTTGAGCTTGAGCGCGCCTTCCAGCGCAATTGGAAACGTGTAGCCGCGCCCGAGGAAAAAGAAATCGTCCGCCTTGGCGTATTTCTTCGCGACTTTTTTCAGCGCATCGTTTTGCGACGAGGATTTTTTCGATCTGCTTCGGCAACGCTTCCAGCGCGTGGAAAATTTCCTTCGCGCGGTTCGCCGACAATTGGCGCATCCGGCCCAGATGAATCGCCAGCAGCGTCAAAACCGTGATCGTCGAAACAAACGCCTTGGTCGAGGCCACGCCGATTTCCGGGCCGGCGTGCATATAGATGCCGCCGTCGGATTCGCGCGCAATGGTGCTGCCGACGACGTTGACGATGGCAAGCGCCTTGTGGCCGCGCCGCTTGGCTTCGCGCAGCGCGGCGAGCGTGTCGGCGGTTTCGCCGGATTGCGAGAGCACGAGCAGCACGGTGTTTTTTTCCAGCGGACAGTTGCGGTAGCAAAATTCGTGCGCGAACTCCACCTCGACCGGAATCTGCGCCAGTTCCTCGATCAGATATTCGCCGACCAGCGCCGCGTGCCAGCTCGTGCCGCTGGCGGCGATGACGATGCGGTCAATGCCGCGCAACTCCGCCGCCGTCATGTTCAGGCCGCCGAACTTCGCGGTCGCGCCCTCAAAATCCAGCCGTCCGCGCAGCGCGTTCAAGACCGTCTGCGGCTGCTCGTAAATTTCCTTGAGCATGAAATGCGCGTGTTTGCCGCGCGCCGCGTCCTCCTGCGAAAACTCCAGGTTGCTGATCTGGACGTTGGCGGTGTCCGTGCCGAGATTCAAAACGTCGAAGCGTTCCGGCGTGATGGTGGCGACGTCGTAGTCGTTGAGATAGACGACCTTTTTCGTGTGGGCGACGATGGCGTTGGCGTCGCTGGCGAGAAAATTTTCGTCCTTGCCGATGCCGATGATGAGCGGCGAGCCGCGCCGCGCGCCGACGATCAGTGTTCGGAAAATCCGTGCAGATGACGGCGAGTCCGTAGGTGCCGATGACCTCGCGCAGCGCATCGCAGACGGCCTGGGTCAATTCATTTCCGATTTCCGATTTCCGATTTCCAATCTGGTGCTTCTGGTAATGTTCACCGATCAAATGCGCGAGCACTTCGGTGTCGGTGTCGGATTTGAATTTGTGCCCGGCGCGGAGCAGGCGTTGCTTGAGCGCGTCGTAATTTTCGATGACGCCGTTGTGGACGACGGCGATTTTGCCGGATTGGTCGAGGTGCGGATGGCAGTTGAGGTCCGACGGAACGCCGTGCGTGGCCCAGCGCGTGTGGGCGATGCCGAGGCTGCCGGCGGCGGGTTCGGCTTTCAGGACGCGCGCGATGCCTTCGTCAATCCGGCCCTTTTTCTTGCGCAACGAGCAGGTCGCCGCCGTCCAGCACCGCCACGCCGGCGCTGTCGTAGCCGCGATATTCCAGCCGCCGCAAGCCTTCGAGCAGGATGGGCGAGGCCGCTTTTTTCCCGACGTATCCAATGATGCCGCACATGATGAATTAGCAGTTTTTAATTTTTAATTTTGAATTGGATTCCAAAATCCACTCCGCCGCGCCGTTCAAATCATCCACAATTGCGACGCTGGCAAATTTGTTCGCCGAAGTCGCGCTCGACTTCCGCGCCGTAGCCGGTGCGGACCAGAATACTTTTTTTCACGCCGGCGTTCCAGCCGCATTCCAGGTCACTCAACTTGTCGCCGACCATGAAACTTTCCGCGAGGTTCAAATCAAATTCGTCCCGCGCGTCGAACAAAAACTGCGGCGACGGCTTGCGGCCACGGCTCGGCTGGTCCGGCGCTTCGGGCGCGACGTAGATTTTTGCCAAGATGAATTCCGCCGCGCGCAAGTTCGCCGCGCAAATGCTCGTTCACGCGTTCAACGTCGGCAAGCGTGAAATAACCGCGCCCGACGCCGGACTGGTTCGAGACGATGAACAGCTTGAAGCCGGCGTCGCAAAGTTTTTTCAACGCCGGTCTGCGTCGCCGGAAAAATGTCAACGTCTTCGGGACGGCGCAGATAATTCTTTTCGGCAATCATCGTCCCGTCGCGGTCAAGAAAAACAGCCCGGTTCATTCCGGCAAATTGTGGTTGGTTTTTGGCAAGAATGGAATTGAATTTTTTTCCGGGGCGGAGCATCCTGCGTCGTTCTCGTTTTCAACCAGCAACCAAACGGACTTATACATGAGCAAAGGCAGATTGGGAATTTTGGTCGGCGGCGGGCCTGCGCCCGGACTCAACGGCGTCATCGCGGCGGCCACAATTGAAGGCATCAATCAAGGCTACGAAGTCATCGGCTTCCGCGACGGCTTCAAACATCTGGCCGCGGGCGACACCACGCAAATCAAGCCGCTGGCCATCCGCGACGTGCGCGACATTCATTTGAAAGGCGGCTCCATTCTCGGCACCGCGCGCACGAATCCGACGAAATCCGAGGAGCACATGAAAAATCTTTTCACCGTGTTTCACAAGCTCGGCATCAGCGCGCTCGTAACCATTGGCGGCGATGACACGGCTTTTTCCGCCAGCGTCGTCCGCAAGCGCAGCAATGGCGAAATCAAGGTCGCGCATGTTCCCAAGACGATTGACAACGACTTGCCGCTGCCCGGAACCGCGCCGACGTTTGGTTACGAAACCGCGCGGCACTACGGCGTGCAGATCGTCCGCAATTTGATGGAAGACGCGCGCACCACTTCGCGCTGGTATCTCATCGTCAGCATGGGCCGCGCGGCGGGGCATCTCGCGCTCGGCATCGGCAAGGCCGCCGCCGCCACGCTTTCGATCATCTCCGAGGAATTTCACGGACGTCAGGTCACGGTGGACGAAGTCTGCGACATCATCATCGGTTCCATCATCAAGCGGAAGGCCGACGGCTCGCAATACGGCCTCGTCGTCCTCGCGGAAGGATTGATTGAATCGCTCGGCGAAAAAGGATTGCTCGCCGCGATGCCCGAAGGCCAGCTTGAGCGTTTCGGAAAAATCATCCGCGACGACCACGGCCATCTGCGCCTCGGCGAAATTGAATTTGGCCGGCTGATGAAGGAGCTTTTGACGCACGCGCCTTGAAAAGCTCGGCATCAAGATGACTTTCATTGACAAGGACCTCGGCTACGAACTGCGCTGCGCCGACCCGATTCCGTTCGACGCGGAATACACGCGCGACCTCGGCTACGCCGCCGTGAAATTTCTGCTGTCGCCAGCCGCCGAAAAATTCGGCGCCATCATCAGCTTCGTGGACGGCAAGATGAATCCCCTGCCGTTTGATGATATGCTTGATCCGAAGACCGGCCGGATGCAAAACCGCAAGGTCAACGTGGACGGCGAAGCCTACGAATGTGCCTGCGCCTACATGATCCGGCTGGAGCGCGAGGATTTCGAGGACGCGAGACACCTCGCCAGGCTTGCCGCCGTCGTCAACATGACGCCTGAATTGTTCCGCGCCCGCTTCGGCTATCTCGTCGGATTGAAATAATTCGCGGAACAAATTTCGTTGCCGGGCGTCTCATTGAAGTGGCGCGCAATTCAATCGCGCGCTAGATTCACTCATGTTTATCGCCGGATTGGGAACCGCCGCGCCGCCGCAACGCTTCACGCAGCGCGAATGTTGGGACGCGCTGCAACATTCGCCCCAATTTCAAAAACTCAAACCGCGCTCGCACGCAATTCTTAAAAAAATTCTTTGCGGCGAAAATGGAATTACTTCCCGCCATCTCGCGCTCGAACCGATTGCTGAAGTTTTTGAAACAACGCCCGACGCGCTTCAAGCCCGTTTCGCAAAAAATGCGCCCGCGCTCGCCACGCAAGCCGCAAAACGCGCGCTGAAAGATGCCGGCTGCAAACCAAATGAGATTGACGCCATTCTCATCAGCACTTGCACCGGCTATTTGTGTCCCGGATTGACGAGCTACGTCAGCGAAAAACTGCATCTGCGCCCAAATGTTTTTACGCTCGATTTGGTCGGCCAGGGTTGCGGTGCGGCACTGCCGAATTTGCGGACAGCCGAAGCGATTCTCGCCGCCGGTCGCGCGGGAAAAGTTTTGTCCGTCTGCGTCGAGGTTTGCAGCGCGGCATTTTTTCTCGACGACGATCCGGGCGTTCTCATCAGCGCGTGTTTATTCGGCGACGGCGCGGGCGCAACCGTTTTGACAAATAAACCATCCAAAAAAAATCGTCGCGTCGAATGGAAATTCGGCTCGTCAAATCTTCTGCCCGCAAAACGTGAGACACTGCGGTTCAAACACAAAAATGGAATGCTACGTAATATTTTATTGCCGCAAGTTCCACAAATCGCCGGCGATGAAGCTGCAAAATTACTTTCCGCGTCGCTTGCCGACGCCAAAATTGAACGCAAAGAAATTTCCGGCTGGATTTTGCACACCGGCGGGCGCGACGTGATTTTATCATTGCGCGATAAACTAAAATTGAGCGAAGCCGATGTGCGCCACAGCGCTTCCGTGCTGCGCGATTTCGGAAACATCAGCAGTCCGACGGTTTTCTTTGTGCTAGAACGCGCGATGCACGACACCGTGCCGGACGGTTTGTGGTGGATGAGTTCGTTCGGCGCCGGCTTCAGTTGCCACGGCGCTTTATTGGAGGTCGGAAATGAAACGCATCGTTGAACCGGAATTTCTCGACACGCTGCCACCGAGCGATCGGCGCGCGATCCGTTCCCGCCGCGATTTGCGCCGCGTCAATTTCTGGATGGGCAATCATGCAATCATGGCAAGTGCGCTGAAGGAAAATTGGCATAGCGGCGGTCGGCAGACCGCCGCCATTCAAGAAACAAAATCATCCGGCTTTCTGCCGAGAGCCGCTACGCAAATCACCGAACTTGGCGCCGGCGACGGCAATTTCTTACTGCAAGTAGCGCGAAAATTAAATTGGCAAAACGTCAACGCAACCTTGCTCGACCAACAAAAAATTGTTTCCGTAGAAACGCTTGCGGCATTTCCCAATCTTGGTTGGCGCGCGGAAGCCGTGGTCGCCGACGCCTTCGACTGGGCGCGCGATTCAGACATCATCGTCACCAATCTGTTTCTTCATCATTTTAAGGACATGCGCCTGACGGAATTGCTCCGCATCATTTCTCAAACGCACAACATTTTTCGTCGCCGTTGAACCTCATCGGTTTCGATTTGCGTTTCCGTGCGCGCAATTCCTCCGGCTCATCGGTTGCGGCAAAATCACGCGGCACGACGCGGAAGCGAGCATCCGCGCCGGATTTGTCCGCGATGAAATTTCCGATTTGTGGCCGGACAAAAGAAATTGGCGATTGACCGAGCGCCGCGCCAATGTTTTCAGCCATTTGTTCATCGCAAAGAAAATTTCGTAAAATGCCCGCGCCAAAACCCATTCAAATCGTTGGCGGCGGACTCGCCGGATTGACGCTGGGAATCGCACTGCGGAAAAAGGAAATTCCCGTCGCCATTTTCGAATCTGGAAATTATCCGCGCCATCGCGTCTGCGGCGAATTCATCAGCGGACGCGGACTTGAAGTTCTCGACGCGCTTGGCTTGAAACAAAAATTTCTGGGCGCAGGTGCGGTTCACGCCGAAAGCGCGGCATTTTTCATCGGCAAATCCAACTCGCCGGTTCGCCAATTGCCGATTCCTGCGCTTTGCCTTTCGCGTTTTATCATGGATAAATTGCTCGCGGACGAATTTCAAAAGCTCGGCGGCGATTTACGAATCGGCACGCGCCGGCAAAATGATTTTCCCGGTGGGATTGTTCGCGCGAGCGGACGGAAATTGCAGCCAAAGGAAAATGGCTGGCGCTGGTTTGGGCTGAAAGCGCACGCGAAAAATGTTCCGCTTGCAGCCGATTTGGAAATGCACGTTTTCAAAAACGGCTACATTGGCATCTGCAAATTATCCGGCGGCGAAGTCAACATTTGCGGATTGTTCCGCCGCAATGATGAAAATGATTTGCCAAGGAATGGTTTCGATTTATTGCGTGGAAATCCGGGAACGATTTTGCACGAACGCCTTGCGCACGCGGAATTCGATGAAAATTCTTTTTGTTCTGTCGCAGGCCTGTCGCTGAAACCGCAATCCGCTTCCGATAAATCCGAAATTTGCATCGGCGACGCATTGACGATGATTCCACCGGTCACGGGAAATGGAATGTCGCTTGCATTTGAATCGGCGCAGCTTGCCGCCGAACCGCTGACTGCTTTCAGTCATGGCAAAATTTCCTGGAACGAGGCGCGTCAAAAAATCGCGCGCGCGCTCGACAAAAATTTTTCGCGACGATTGCGCTGGGCGAATTGGCTGCAATGGTTGATGTTTTCGCCGCTAGCGCAAACGCCGTTCGGCAAATTCCTCTTTCAGTCAGATACATTTTGGAAAATGATGTTCGCCAAAACCCGATGAAACCGCTCGCCGATTGCAAACTTTACACGTTCATTGACACGGCCTATTTGCGCGGGCGCGCGCCGGAACTTGTCGCGCAACAACTCTGTGACGGCGGCAGCGATTTGATTCAGTTGCGCGCCAAGAAATCTTCGCCGGAAGAAATTCGCGCGATGGCTGAAAAAATCATTCCAATCACCAAACGCGCGAACATCGGCCTCGTCATCAACGATTATCTGGAAATCGCACGCGATCTCGGCGCGGAATTTTGTCATTTGGGTCAGGAAGATTATTCGAGAAGTCAGAAGTCAGAATTCAGAAGTCAGAATCGGCCTTTCGACACATTCGCCTGAACAGGCCAAAGACGCGATGAAAGCCGGGGTAGATTATATTGCCGTTGGCCCGGTTTTTGCGACCGGCACCAAGCCGACGGCCAAACCCGTGACGCTCGACTACGTCCGCTGGGCAGCGGCGAACGTGACCGTGCCGTGGTTTGCCATTGGCGGCATCAACCTGGATAATCTCGGCGACGTTCTGGCGGCGGGCGCAATGCGCGTCTGCGTCGTCTCGGCCATTCTCAACGCACCGGACATTGCCAAAGCCTGCGCGGAATTTCGCAGACGGCTTGCATGACTGCTACAGCAACAATTTCAAGCCCGGTTGAAACGCTTCGGCTTTACTTCGCGCGCTTCGTGGCTCATTTTAAGCGCAGCATGACGCGACATTTTTTGAATCTGCTTGTCTTGTCCCTGGCATTTTTGCTGGCGCCGGGCGGCGCGCTGCGCGCAGACGGAACAAACGCGGCGCTGGCCAAGTGCGCCGTTTTGGAACATGACGCGCTCTATTTGCGCGTCGCCGGGGTTGAAAAAAATCTGCCGGAAGAAATCCGCTCGGCGCAAAGCGCCCTGTCGGCGACGAACAAAATCGCCGGGATAATTCTGGATTTGCGCCTTGCGGACGGCGACGATCCGGATTCGGTGAAGGCGACGGCTGATTTGTTTGCGTTCAAAAAAACTGCCGCTGGCGATTCTCGTGGACAACGAGACACGCGGCGCGGCGTTAAAACTCGCGGAGAATTTGCGCGAGGCGCACGATGGCTTGATTTTTGGCAATTCCACGGAAATAAAACCGGACATCGCCGTGATGGTGAAGGCGGCGGATGAAAAATTGTTCCTTGAAAACCCTTTCGGAACGCTGGCGCAGGACGAAACCAATGCGGCGGCGTCAACGAACAGCTTCCCCTCTTTTGTTGACCACACGATCGAGGCGGACCTGGTGCGCGAAAAAATAAAGGACGGCGACCAGGACGAAAATTCTGCGCCGCCGCGACCGGCCGGGCCGCCAAAGCCCTTCATCCGCGACCCGGTTCTGGCGCGGGCGGTGGATTTGATCAAGGGTCTGGCGATCATCCGGCAATCGCGCCTTTGATTTCAGATTGACGACCGGCCTTTCACAAATCACCTTGAACCTTTGCGCGGGATGAAAACGATTCTTTTTATTTGCACCGGCAATGTCTGCCGCAGCCCGATGGCCGAGGCGCTGTTCCGCCACGCCGTCCGGGGACGCGGGGAATTCCGCGTGCTGTCGGCGGGCCTTGGCGCGATGGACGGCCAGCCGCCCACGCAACATTCGGTCATGGCGATGCGCGAACTGGGCATGGACATTTCCGCACAGCGCAGCCGGATGCTCACCGCCGACCTGGTGCGCTCGGCGGATTTGATTCTGGGCATGACGCACGGCCATGTGGACACGATTGCGCTGTTGTATCCGCCGGCGGCGGAAAAAACTTTTTTGCTGCGCGAATTTGACGAGACGCTCGAGCCTTATGAAAAGGACATCGCCGATCCGATCGGCAGTCCGTATGAAGTTTATGTGGATTGCCGCGACCAGATCGAGCAGGGCATCGCAACGCTTTTGAAATTTATGGAACAACACAACTTCCTAGCCGGCAAACCGGAAACACAGACGGCGGCGGTCGCCAACTTCGCGCTCGGCGCGGATCACGGCGGCTTTGAAATGAAAGAGGCGCTCAAACAATATCTGCAAGCAGCGCGGCCTGACCGTCGCGGATTTTGGCGCGAAGACGAAAGACCCGGCGGATGATTATCCCGATTTCGCGCAACCGGCGGCGCAGGCCGTCGCCGATGGCCGCGCCGAGCTTGGCGTGCTTTGTTGCACCAGCGGCGTCGGCATTTGCATCGTCGCCAACAAAATTTCCGGCGTCCGCGCCGGCCAGGCCGAGAACGAAGAGGACGCCAGCTTGATGCGCCGGCACAACGACGCGAACGTCCTTTGCTTGAGCGGCCATAAAACTTCCATTGAAATGGCGAAGAAAATTCTCGATGCGTTCATCGCCGCAAAATTTGAGGGCGGACGCCACGAACGCCGCGTGCTGAAAATGGACGCGAAGTTTGCCCCGGCAAATTTGCGCCTGCGAAATGTTGATCCGCAAATCGCCGAAGCCATTGACCACGAAAAACTGCGCCAGCAGGAAAACATCGAGCTGATTGCCAGCGAAAATTTTGTCAGCCCGGCCGTCTTGGAAGCGCAAGGCTCGGTGCTGACGAACAAATACGCCGAGGGCTATCCCAAAAAACGCTGGTATGGCGGCTGCGAAAACATTGACGTGGTCGAGCAACTGGCGATTGACCGCGCGAAAAAATTGTTCGGCGCGGAACACGCGAACGTCCAGCCGCATTCCGGCTCCGGAGCGAACATGGCGGTGTATTTTGCGTTCTTGAAACCCGGCGACAAAATGCTGACGATGGATTTGAGCCACGGCGGACATTTGACGCACGGCAACAAGGCGAATTTCTCCGGCAAGTTTTTTGAGATCGTCCACTACGGCGTGAACAAGGAAACCGAGCGGATTGATTACGACCAGATCGCCGCGATGGCGCGCGAACATCAGCCCGAAAATGATCACCGATCGGCGCGAGCGCGTATCCGCGCATCATTGATTTCAAGCGCATGGGCGAAATCGCGCGCGAAGTCGGCGCGTATTTGCTCGCGGACATCGCGCACATCGCCGGCCTGGTCGCGGCGGGCATTCATCCCAGCCCGATGGAGCACGCGGATTTCGTGACGACCACGACGCACAAAACGTTGCGCGGCCCGCGCGGCGGCTTGATTTTGTGCCGCGAAAAATACGCGAAGGAAATTGACTCGCATTGTTTTCCCCGGCATTCAAGGCGGCCCGCTCGAACACGTCATCGCCGGCAAGGCCGTTTGTTTTCACGAAGCGTTGCAGCCGAGTTTCAAAACATTATCAGCAGCAAATCGTGAAGAACGCCGCCGCGCTCGCCGACGGCATGAAACGCAACGGCTACCGGCTCGTCAGCGGCGGCACGGACAATCATCTGATGCTCGTGGACGTCGGCGCGAAAGGCATCACCGGCAAGGATTCGCAGATCGCGCTCGACGAGGCCGGCATCACGGTGAACAAAAACACGATTCCGTTCGAGACGCGCTCGCCGTTCCAGGCCAGCGGCATCCGGCTCGGCTCGCCCGCCTGCACCACGCGCGGCATGAAGGAAGCGGAAATGGCGGCGATTGCCGACATGATTTCCGAGGTGCTGATGGACATCAAAAACGTCGAGGCCGCGCACAAAGTTCGCGCCCGCGTGCGCGAGCTGACCGCGAAATTTCCGCTGCCCTATTAAACACGGCGTTTCACGAAAGCCGCGCGCCCATTTTTGCCGCGATGCAGCTTGGCAAAAGAGCGGCGGCGGGCATCCTGCCTGAATTTGCGCTCCAACAGATCAAATTCAGCGCAAGCATTTTTTTCGAATTTTTGTTTTGATTGATTTTCGTATTTTCTCGTTGATTCTATTGACTCATTTTCATTTCTGTCGGCAGTTTTCAAAGCTGACCTTTTGTAATCAGATTTGAGGCTCGGAATTTGATGGAAACCAACGGAGAAAAATGGTGCTCCCGCCCGGAATCGAACCGGAATTTGCCATTTAGGAAACGGCCGCTCTAATCCATTTGAGCTACGGGAGCGCAAACTTCTACCAGCATACCCGCTCCCGTTTTTTTGCCAAGACGCATCGTTTCAAAGTGAAATGGACGTAGCGTTGGTGACGGGCAATCTTCGCAATATGACGTGGCGCGCATTGGGCGATTATCTGCATTCACAACGGTTGTCTTTTGACCCTCGTTCAATTTCTGATTTTGCCGCTTTGGGGAGCAACGGCATTTAATTATGGAGTGCAAAATTGGGATTTTTAAGGATGTGATTCATCAGGACGATGGGTTCGACGCTGACCTCCCGCAAACCGAGCCAATTGCTGGCCGAAGCCAGGTGGTTTCAACTGAATAATTTATGTTCACAATCGCAAAAAAATTCAACGCTATTCAAGTGAGAAATCTCCTGTGGACTTTGAAAATCAAATCAACTAAAATCATTTCTCATGAGTTCCGCAGCAGCCCACAATTTCGGGACTAGCCCAATCTGGTTCGCGTTACTCCTTGCGCTTGTCGTGGCACACGTCCAAGGTCAGACTGTCAACGCGCCGAACACGGCGGTGTTCACGAACTATCACGGATGGACCAATGCTGTATCCATCAACAACGGGGTGGTTGAGGCAGTCGTTGTTCCCACTGACGGGCGTGTGCAGCAGTTTCGTTTTCTGGGCGACACCAACGGCGTCCTTTGGGAAAACCCTGCGCTGTGGGGGAAGAGCCGTTCCGGTTTCTACCCGAATTTCGGGGGAGACAAGGCCTGGCCATCGCCTCAATCTGACTGGGGCTGGCCGCCTCCAAAAGGGTTTGATGGAAACATTGACACGGTGACATTCACAAATGGCGTCGTCACCCTGGTCACTCCGGTGGACTCCACTTACAACATCCGCACCACGAGAATCATCGAACTGCTTTCCAACAAACCGGTGATGCGGATACGGACGATCTTTGAGCGGACTGCGCCAACGGACATGACCAACAAGAGTCTTGGCGTGTGGATTGACTGCCAGGCCGCTGTCACCAGTGATTCCCGATGTTATGTGCCGGTGCCGTCACCCTCCATTTTTCCCAGCGGCTTCACCACCAACGGAAGCGCCCAGTTCACAACCGCGCTTCCGGCAGGCTTTGCCGACACAAACGGGTTGATCTCCTTCAAGCCGGACTCAAGAAATCACAAGATTGGATTTGACGGCGGCACGCTCGTGCTCGTCGGGCCGAGCCTGTCGTTGCGGGTGGACGCACCAAGGATTCCGGATGCCACATATCCGGATGGCAACAGCAGCACGGAAGTCTATACCGCCGGATCGAGCTATTTTGAGCTTGAGATGCTGGGGCCGTTGGAAAAACTCCCCGTCGGCGGACAAATGGAGTTCGTCACGACGTATGGACTTTTCCATCGAACTGAAGTTGGCACTGACGGCGAAGCGCAAAAAATCCTGTCTTCGCAACACTAATCTGGATGCTCTGCCGGGTTGAGACAGTGGCTATCGGCGTGTCCGCGCAAAAAAAGTTTTTGCAAAGCTTTTCATCACGTCTTAAATGATGCATTCTTCCCGCATGAAAAAGCATCTTCCAGTCCTTGCCATTTGCCTTTCTGTTTGTGCAGCCATCCAGGCTGCCGAAGTAAAGGTCAGTTCGCCGGACGGCAAAGCCGTCATCACCGTGACGGATTCCGGCGGGTTAAATTACGCCGTCACTTTTGATGGCCGTGAAGTGGTGGCCAAGTCGCGTTTCGGCATCATCGCGGACGGCGTGGATCTCGGCGCGGATGTCAAGCTGGGCAAAACTTCCTCACACAAGATCAACGAGTCCTATGCCATGTTCGGCGGCCATTCGGAGGCAAAAAATAATTGCCGCGAAACCACGGTTTCTGTCCGCACGTCCGGCGGTGAAAACTACGAACTCGACGTGCGCGCCTACAACGACGGCGTGGCGCTGCGCTCGCGGCTGGCGGCAAAGGCGGGCCGGAAAATCAACGGCGAGTCCACCGAATGGAAGCTGCCGGGCAATCCGATGGCTTGGTTTCAGACCGATCCCGTCAATTACGAGGGACTTTTCCAAGGCAGCCCGTTGAATGATTTGTCCGTCGGCGGGAGAATTCCATTCCCGATCACATTCACCCTTCCTGGCGGCGGCTACGCGCTCATCACGGAGGCGAATCTTTTGAATTACAGCGACCTTGCCGTGCAGGTCACGGCGGATCATTCGTTGCACGGAATTTTTCACGCCCGACCGGATGCAAACGGCTGGACGACCGGCGATGCTGTGGTTCAACCGTGGCGTGTCACGCTGCTGGCGCGCGACCTCAACGCGCTGGTCAACAGCGACATTGTCCGCAACCTGTGTCCGGCCGCGCCGCCGGAACTGGCGAAAGCAAAATGGATTCAGCCCGGCCGTTCCTCGTGGCAATGGTGGTCGAGCGGCGATCCGGTTTATTCCGAACAGCATCAATGGGTGGACTGGACGAAAGACCTTGGCTTTGAGTATTACCTCGTTGACGAAGGATGGGAGAGATGGAGGGACAACGGCAGGAACGGATGGGACTGCCTGCGCGAGGTCTGCGATTATGCAAAAACGCAAGGCGTGAAAGTTTGGTGCTGGGTCAACAGCAATGAGGTTCCCGACGCCGCGCGGCGCACGAACTTTCTTGACCACGCGCTTGCCGCTGGCGTGGTCGGGGTGAAGATTGATTTTCAACCCGAGGCCAACGTGCGCTGGGTCAACTGGTATGAAGAAACGCTGCGGGACGCCGCCGCCAGACATTTGATGATTGATTTTCACGGCGCGGACAAGCCGGTCGGCCTCGAACGCACCTGGCCGAATGAAATCACCCGCGAATCCATCCGTGGCCACGAATATCAAATCCTCCGTTACCACCGCACGCTGCCGCCGCAGCATGACACCATTCTGCCCTTCACGCGGTTCGTGATCGGACCGGCCGATTACACGCCGACGGTTTTCAATCCGAAGGAATTGCGCGGCTACACCTGGGCGCGCGAACTCGCCCAGGCCATTGTGTTCACCTCGCCGTTTCTGTGCTATGCCGATCATCCGACAAATTATCTGAACAATCCGGCGCTGGACGTGCTGAAGGCGATTCCCTCGACTTGGGACGAAACCATTGTCCTGCCGGGCAGCGAAATCGGCAAATGCGCGGCCTTCGCCCGGCGCAAGGGAACGACGTGGTTTGTCGGCGTCATCAACGGCGGCGATGCCACGGCGCTGGACTTCCCGCTGGATTTTCTCGGTCGCGGCAAATTTCAGATGACTCAACTCGGCGATGCGCCGGATCGCACCGATGCCTGGCAGCGAGAGGAAAAGGTCGTCACGCGCAAGGATCGGGTAAAATTGTCTTTGCGGCCCAGCGGCGGCTGTGTCATCGAACTCAAGCCGCAGTGATTTAGTCCCAAAAATTTCGTAATTACCGGGATTTCAATTTCAGCAAAACGATGCTTTGCGGCTGCATTGTGTAAGGGAATTCCGCCTTCACATCGCGCAAGGTCGTCACGACAGGAACGACGTTTCGTGGATGGTTGATCGAATTTGTATCTTCGGGACTTCCCTGAATTGTGGTCGCAGTGCCTTTGGATGCGAGCGAGGCAACGCCTTTGATTTCAATTTTCACGACGGCGTTGGTGACGCCCGGATTCACGAGCTTGATGAAAATTTCGCCCGTCTTGCTGTCGCGGGTGGCACAACCTTGTATTTCCGTGTCCGCCGGACTGACCGGAAGAATTTCATCGCCGACGTTGCGGCTGAACATCTGGATCGTGTAATAGCTGGGCGAGCCGTAGGACGAAATGGCATTGTAGCCGATCAAATCCGGACGCCATTGCCGCGCGCCGGGGTTCACATTGACCAGCAGCGGCGCGTAACTCTGCATTTTGATGAGGTCGGAATTGCGCTCCATCGCCGCCATGAACACGGCGTCGCCGAGCGCGGAATCGAAATGCGGTGTTGGCGGTTCGTTCGTGGAGCGGCTGTCCCATGGCGGGAACGAAGTTTCATACGCTCCCCATTCGCCGACAAAAATCTCCGGGCCGCTGCGGTCGTAATTTTTTGCGTAGTCCGGCGACATTTGCAGAAACGACTCCACGGAGCGGTAATAATGCTCGTCCGTCATGTCGGGCTTGCGGCTGTGAACTCGGATATTCTCCGGCTGGTCGTTGCCAATGGTTGAAATCGTTTTCAATTGCGGATATTTCGCCTTGATGGCGTCGTAAAATTGCGCGAAGCGCGCGTCATAACTGCCGGATTTGTCGAACCAGTCTTCATTTCCGATTTCAACATAATGCAGCGGAAACGGCGCGGGATGGCCGTCTTTTGCGCGTTCCGCGCCCCATTTGGTGTTCGTGTCGCCCGTCACATATTCAATTTCATCCAACGCATCTTGAACGAACGGCGCAAGGTCGGGGCCGGCATTGATGTGCGCCCCTTTCAACGAATACCCGGAATAAACCGCAAACACGGGTTCGGCTTTCATGTCTTCACACCATTCGAGAAATTCCAAAAAGCCGAGGCCGTCCGTCGAGCGATAACCCCACGGTCCTTGATGACCGTGACGTTGTTCAATCGGGCCGATGGTTTTTTTCCAGTCGAACCGTGTGTCAACGGTGTCGCCTTCGAGATAATTGCCGCCGGGCATTCGCAAAAATTTTGGGTTCAAATCCACGAGCATCTGCATCAGATCCTTGCGCAGGCCGTTGGGTCGGTTGTTCCAGGTCGGCGGAAACAGCGACACAAAACCGAGCCAGACGGTTCCCGGCTGATCCAGCGTGAGCGCGAATTTTGCACTGTCGGTTGGCGCAACGTTGCCGGTTTTAAGGGTCACTTCATAGCGGTTCCAACTGGTGCCAATTTGCGAAATCTTGCCGGAGGCGTAAACAGTGTCGCCGTCGTCACTGACGATTGAAACAGTCATCGGACCCATTCCACTCGCCGCCGCCTTGGCCCAGATGGTGGCGTGATAAGTTGTCTTGGGCTTGACGGGAATGCCCCAGTAGCCTTCGTTCGCCACACCGGCCGGGCTGCCTTTGGCGGCGTTGGAAATGTTCACCCGCAAACTCGTGGTAAGTTTGTCATTCAAAGGATTCGCCGGATCAAGCGCGATAGTCGCCCCGCTTTCAGGTCCGTTCACCACCGACCAATGGACCGGTGAATTCGTGTCGTCCATGAACGCACGGTTTTGAATCAGTTCGGCATAGATCCCGCCGTCGTAAGCGTGGTTGATTTCCTCGGTCATCAGCCCGTAAAGCATCGGACTCACTTTGCCGGACGGATGGCCGGCATCTATGGTGAACGTCGGTGCGGCGTCAAGTTGAGATGCCAATGCAACCAAACCGAACATCAATGTTGTATGCTTTATCATAGGTCAGTCTGCGGGAGATTTTGCCCAGCCGATGAAACTCCAATTGTGAACTTCATTCCTGCAAAAAAAAACTGGGAACACGCCGCCAAAATATGCCTGGCGACATTGTTCCCAGCCCGGTTAATTTTTTAATCTTGATGACCAGGCGCAATCAATGTTGCGGATCAAGCTCAATCGCGTTGATTTCTGGATTTTCGACGTTGGGGGTGAAGGTGATGGTGAATTTTCCGTCGGTGACTTTTACCGGCACGGGCAGGACGTAAGCGGTATCCGGTCCGCCGGCCTTAACCCAAACATCAAAATCCTTGAAGTCTGTGCCTTGCACATTGAAGGAAAAAACACGCATACCGGGTCCTGTGATGCCCTCGTAAGTTTCAGCGAAGTAAAGTTTGGCGGTGTAGCTGCCGTTGGGAACACTGCATGAGAAGGAATCCATGCTGTAATGTTCGGACCGGAAGAGTCCGGGGTCTGCGGTATTGGTGATCGCCAAGCCGGCGTCGCGATCAATCACGTCGCCACCGCTAAAACCCACTTCAGCCTGCCAGACATGGCCGGCGGAATCAGTGAAGGGATCCGTCGAACCGGCTTTGACGCGATATATGCCGTCCGGCCCCGCTTTCAGCGCGGGCGCAGCCGTGGCTGTTGCCGGAGCCGCTGCTTCGGGAGGCGTTGCTGCCGGAGCCGTTTCTGCGGGAGTAGTTGTCACGGCCGGCGCGGGTTGCGCGGCGGTTGACGCGGAGCTGTTATCGGTGGTTTCGCAGCCGGTCACGAATGTCAAAACGCAAGCGGTAGCACAGACTGTCAGGGTTTGAATAAGAATGTTTCGCATAGTTTTAGTTGTTGTTTGTTAGACGTTGTTATTTTGCCTCATTGGGCGGTGATTGTCATGGGTAATTTTAGCCGGATGTCGTCTGATGCCGCACCGATGAGAATTTCATATTTGCCAGGTTCCACCACGTATTGTTTTTTCTCCGTGTCCCAGTAACGCAGGCGCTCGGCGGGAACATCCACCGTGACTTTCTCGGACTCGCCATGTTTCAACGACACGCGGGTGAATCCGCACAGCGCAAGCTTCGGTTGCGGAACAGCGGAGTTGACGTGGCGGAAATAAACCTGCGCCACCTCGTCGCCGTCCACCTTGCCGGAGTTCTTGACGGTGAACGTCACTTTTGCCGTGCCGTCGGCCTGGATTTTTTTCGACTCCAGCTTGCCGCTCTTGAAATCGAATTTGGTGTAGCTCATACCGTGACCGAAAGCGTAGAGCGGCTTGCTGTCGTAGTAGCGGTAGGTGCGGTCGGCCATCGAATAGTTGGTGAAGGCTGGCAAATCCGTCGTGGCCCGGTAAAACGTCACCGTCAAATGGCCGGAGGGGTTCACGTCGCCGAAGAGGATTTCGCCTACGGCTTGACCGCCGGACTCGCCCGGATACCAGGCCTGAAGAATCGCGGGCAGGTGTTCGGCTTCCCACGGGAACGCGACGTCCGAACCGCTGCAATTGACCATGACCACCGGCTTGTGCGTCGCATAAAGCGCTTGCACGAGACCTTCCTGCACTCCCGGCAGCTCGATGCTGTCGCGGTCATGTTGTTCGCCTTCCTGCGAAGGGTTGATGCCGCCGACATAGATGACGAGGTCGGCATTCACCGCGTTGCTGATGGCTTCCGCCTGAAGTTCCGCCGCTGGGCGTGACGGGGCGGCACCGCGACCGCGCCGGCCAAAGCCGAAGCCGCGGCCGGTGTTGGTGGTGATCTGACATCCTTCGGCGTAGGTTACTTCGATGCTGGATCCGGCCAACTGGCGGATGCCGTCCAAAACCGTCACCGGGTGCGACGCCGTGCCGTTGTAATTGCCGTGCAACACGTCGGTTGCATTGGCATTGGGACCGATGACGGCGATGCGCTTGATTTTGGCGCGGTTGAGCGGGAGGATTCCGTCGTTCTTCAGCAGCACAACAGATTCTTCGGCAAGTTTGAGCGCCAGCGCGCGGTGTTCCGGCGTGTCGTTCTGGTCCAAGCCGATATTGGAATAAGGGTTCTTGTCCGGCGGATCGAACAAGCCAAGTTTGAAACGCGTCCACAAGGTGTAATACAAAGCCTGGTCAATGTCCTGCTCGGTAAGCAGCTTTTGTTGAACCGCCCGCACCAGGGAGTTATACTCGGTGCCGCAAGTCAGATTGCAGCCGGCTTTGACCGCAGCGGCAGCAGCCTCTTCAGTCGTGTTCACATAATGATGCGACCTTGAAATATCGCCGATGGCACCGCAATCCGAAACTACGTAACCCTCAAATCCCCATTGCTTGCGCAAAAGATCGGTAAGCAGAAAAGAACTCGCGCAATCGGGAATGCCATAAAGCGCGCTGTAGGCGCCCATGACGCCGCCAACGTGGCCTTGGCGCACCGCCATCTCAAACTGTGGCAGATAGGTCTCATACAAATCGCGCGCTGAAGGTTCGGCATCGAATTGGTGCCGCAATGCTTCCGGCCCGTCATGCACCGCGTAATGCTTGGCGCACGCCATCGCCAGCATGATGTTGGGGTCGTCTCCTTGAATCCCTTTGATAAAGTCCACAGCGATGGTTCCCGTGAGAAACGGATCTTCTCCGTAGCATTCCTGGCCGCGGCCCCAACGAGGATCGCGAAAAATGTTGATATTCGGCGTCCAGAACGTGAGGCCTTTCCACCATGCGGAGTTGCCATCATTTTTCGAGGCGTAATCATTGAACTTCGCGCGGCCTTCGATGCCAATAATATGTCCTTCCTGGTGAAACAGCCCCGGATCCCATGAGCAGGAGCCGCCGACCGGTTCGGGAAAAACAGTCGCGATGCCGTCGTTGGCGACACCGTGCAACGCTTCATTCCAATAAGCATACGAAGGCAGGCCGAGGCGCGGGATGGCGGGGGCGGGAGTCTGCCCACCCTGTAACTGCGCCACTTTTTCGGCCAGCGACATGCGGCGGATCAAGTCATTGATCCGTTCTTTCAACGGATGCGACGGATCGCGCCAGATCGGCGGCTCGGTGATTTCCGGAACGCGCTTGGCATCGGCGGAAAAATTGTCCGCCAATTCCGATGCGTTGAAAGCGATGACCGAAGCGCCCGCCGCGTCTTTGATCTCGACCGTGTTGAATTTCGCGGCACCTTGGCTCGATGAAAAAACCAGGTTTATCGGCCCCCGGATTTCGTCGTCTTGATGCTCGACCGTGCCGGTGATGGTGGTCACGTTTCCAGCGCCGCCGGCGGTGGCAAAGATGTCGAAATTCTTCGCCAGCGTGACGTCGCCGGCAGTCACATCAAAAACTCTTTCACCGGCTGCGCTTGCCAGTGTTTCCACTTCGCCTATGGAGATCGTATATTTGCCCGCCGGTAAATGCGCGATGGTGATATTGAAATTCTTCCCGTTGATTTCTTCGTGAAACGCCGCCTCATTACCAGCAGGAGCACCTTGAATGACCACAGGGGCGTTGTCCTTGCGATGCACGAAATCCCCGTTGACGCGCACATCCGGGCCGCAGGAGGAGCAGGTTTCGTCCGCCGCAAATGCGGCCGACGCAGAAAACCACAGACTCCCCAAAGTCATCAGGCAGATGGCCGCAATATGCGTTGCAAGGATTCGCCGGCCTGACGGTTTGCGCTGGGCGGATTCTGGGTTGCGGCGAGTCGCGGGCGTTTCTGAACGGTTGAACGTTCCGTTTTTGAATTGAATATTCATCATTGGATTCTCGATTTATTGGTTAATTGTTTTGAAGATGGCGGATAACTGGAAAACATTCAAGGATTTTGAAAGAGCAAAGGTGCGAAATTATACAGGCTGCGCCGCCAGCTCAGGAACTCGTGAGCCGTATTCGGCGAGACGTAGAAAACAGCGTTGATGCCAGCCGCTTTGAGCCCATCGGTGGAAGCCTTGGGGTCGCCACCAAAACCTCCGAAGCCTCCACGCCCGCCACCGCCCCCACGGCCAACGCCGAAGCCTCCACGACCGCCGCCGCCCCGACCATTGCCGGAGGCCAGTTCGCGACTGCCAGAACTGACGAAGACCAGTTTAACCTTCTTCTTAAAATAGGCCAAGTTGGCCGGATAGTTGGTGCTCATGGTGCCGCTGCGGACCATTTTGGCGATGTCGCCGTTAGTGCTGATGTTGCCGCCGCTGAACAGGCCGATATAGGCAAAGGTGTCAAGGTGGGCCATTGTGATGCTGTGAGTTTCCATTCCGCCCATGGACAGTCCAGCCATGGCGCGATGCCGCTGATCGGCAATAGTGCGGAAATGAGCATCAATGTAGGGGATCAGATCGTGAATGAGAACATGATCGAATGCAGTGGAAGATCCCGCAAAGGGATTAGCACCGCCACCGCCACCGAAGCCTCCAAATCCTCCGGGACCGCGTGCCTCGCCGTTCGTTCCGCCGGCTGATGCAGCGCCGCCGAATCCTCCAAATCCTCCGCGACCACCGCCGCCGCGTGCGCCCCCCGGTCCGGGTCCTTCATTGGTCAAACCGTAGGTCGTCACGATGATGAAAGGCTTTGTTTTTCCTTCGGCGATCAGGTTGTCCATGATCAGATTGGCGCGGCCTTGATTGAACCAGGCCGTTTCATCCTCGCCCCAGCCGTGCTGAAGGTAAAGCACCGGATAATGCGTGAACCGGTGCTTGTCGTAACCCGGCGGCGTATAGACAAAGGCGCGATGCACCGCGCTGTTGGTCGAGGGAAAGATCACCTGATCCACCCGGCCGTGGGGAACGTCCTTGAGAGCGTAAAAGTCCTGGTCATGAGCGGGAATTTCAATGCCGCTTTCCCAACGCGTGGAACCATAGTAGTTCCCGGTGCCGGGATCGTTGAATATCCCTCCGTCAACCGAGAGATGGTAGTAGTGAAAACCTTCATCCATCGGTCCCGCCGTGGTGCCCACCCAAGACCCGTCATCAGCCTTTGTGAGTTTGGTGCCCCCGCTTCCACCCAAGCCCAGACTCACGCTGACACTTTGGGCATCCGGTGCCATGATGTGAAATCGCGCGTAGCCTTGGGAGTTGACTTGCGGATATTTCTGGCCGGGTTGGTTCAAGGTCGAAGGCTTAAAATCATCCAGCGGCTGGGCGGTGAAAGTTGAATTGGTTTGGGCAAAGGCAGCGAGACTGCCCGCAGCCAGAGCGATTGCAATGATTGTTAAGGTCTTCATGGTTGTTCTTCGTATTTGCATTTATCAGTTGCTGGTTTACTTGGATTGAAAGAGCAATGGCGCAAATTCGTGCAAGCTTCGTCGCCAAGTCAGCCATTCGTGTGCCGTGCCTGGCGATTCGTAATAAACGTGCTTGATGCCCGCCTGCTCCAGCGCCCGGTGGAACGCCTGGCTGCCGCCGGCGGCCAGGTCTCCGGCGGTGCCGTAGCTGACGAAGAGCACCTTGACTTTCTTGGCGAAAGCCGCCGGGTCGCCCAACAATCCATTATACCCGCCCGGAACCTGCGGATATCCAAACGGCGCGCTGAAAGAGCCGATGTAAGCGAACAGGTCGAGGTGCGCCTGCGTGATTTCCCATGTCTGGGTGCCGCCCAGCGAAAGGCCGGCCATTGCCCGGTGATTGCGGTCGCGAATTGTGCGATAGGTCGAATCAATCATCGGTATGATATCGTTAATCAGGATCGGCGTGAAAGCGTCCCAAAACTGTCCGCCCCCGCCTCCACCGAATCCGCCGCCCATGCCTCCTCCAAAACCACCCCGCCCACGAGGTCCTCCAAAACCGGCGGCTCCAGCCGGATTGTTTGTGTTTGCCGCCGGTGTGTTGGTTTGTTGCGGCGGCCCGCCCCGGCGACCACCAAATCCGCCTCTGCCACCAAGCCCACCTCTTCCCGGACCGCCCATCCTGCCCGGGGTGATGTCACCGTCAGCCATCACAATCAACATCGGCTTGGCTTTGCCCTCGGCGATGAGGTTGTCCATGATGAAATTCACGCGGCCCTGCGTGGGCCAGCCGGTGGCGTCTTCCCCCATCCCGTGCTGCAAGTAAAGCACCGGATAATGAGTGAACCGGTGCTGGTCGTAACCCGGCGGCGTATAAACAAAACATCGCCGGATTTTGCCGGTGGTCTTGGAGAAAAAATAATGCTCCCGGATGTCGCCGTGCGGCACATCTTTTGGCAGGTAAAAATCCTCATCAGGCGACGGCACTTCGATGCCGCTGCTCCTCTTGTCCGTGCCGAAGTAACTTTCGCTTGCCGGGTCGGCCACCGAGACGCCATCAATCGTGATCGTATAATAATGGAATCCAGGCGCGAGCGGATCTGTGGTCACAGTCCAGACGCCATCGGCTCCTTTCGTCATATTACGGCCGCCGGGCAGCCCGACGGAAACACTTTTCGCGTCAGGTGCCGTGATGCGAAAGTAAGCGCGCCGTTCGGAGTCAATCTTGGGGAATTGCATTCCCGGCACGTTTGAAGAAGCCGGCTTGGCGTCGCTGCCAGACTGATCGGGCGTGGAAGATGGACTGGTTTGGCCAAGGCAAAAAAAATTGCCTGCAATCAACGCGAAGGTAACGATTAATTTAGTTCTCATGTCTCAATGATATGCCCCCGGCGCCGTCTGGCGTGTGTCGGAGGAAGCAGCAAAGAAAATCTGCGAGGACTTCATCTGCCAAAAGGAATGCAGTTTTTTTGCGACGCACCCGCAAGCGAATCGTTGGGTGAAAAAATTCGTCAAGCATAAACTTGATCCTGCCTGTTCCAAAAAAGTTGTTGCGAACATATACGCCCTGAACTGCAGAACTTTTGTCTGCGGATTGACCAATACAATCTTCCTGAAGTTGCAGAATCCGGACACATATTCGGTCAGGCAATAATTTTAATCTGCTGAACTTGGCTGATTGAGACAAAATCTACAGAAATGTGAACTGGCTAGGAATATGACGAGCATCATATAAGAGAACTACTGATCCAAAGTGATCAAGATCACGGGTCGGGTTCGGCCGCGAGCGTTGGAAAAAGCGGGTGTTGCAAATGGTGGAAAATCGTCGTCAAGTCAGCCATGAAAGACCGATGCCACGCATACCTTTCCTTTCAAACAAGCCAGAAACAATCCCCAACGAATCCTAGTTTTTATAGAACCTCAAGTTTAGGCTCAATTTCAAATCATGATTCCAAGTTCGATTCCGAAAAGGACGACATTTCAATCAGCGTCAATCCCCATTGGCATTCACGTTATCCCACCAAAGATAGGTTTTCCCGCCGGTTCCCGGCCCGGAACCGACGGTCGAATATTTTTTAAATTGCTCTATTGTTACAAAATCAACATGGCCGTCCAAGGCCAGGGCGTTGCCACCATGTTTGCTGTGCAACAACCCAATGCCCTCTGAAGTGTTTGGGAAATTGCCCCCGTCATTGTATTCAAAGGCTCCGGGGTTGCCCGGACCCAAGTTGTTTTCATTTGGCTCCCAAATCAAATAGCACATCGGACTCCAAACGGCAGTGATCTTAATGGGCTTGCCGCCACCAGGATTCCCAGGAAAGCCCACAACGGCACCGTCCATGACATAGGTGGAAAGTTTGTTGTTTCGTCCACCTGATGACGTGGGCGTTTTAAATGTTTTGCTTGAGATATCCACCGGGCAGAGATAGACGCTCGGATTGGCCGTATATTTGAACCATAGTCCCGTTCCGCTGGCCAGATTGAATTGACCCTTAAAAAACCCGGGGTCGTAGGGATTTGGAACTTGTCCGGCGGGGGCGCCGGCTGGCAAACCTTGGCTGGGATTCATGCTGTAAAGCCAGCCTTGTGGCGCTGAAGCCGTGTTGCCGCTGTCCCAATTCGGATAAGCCAGACTGTCATTGGCGTCGTCCGCATACATTCGGTTGGCGATCCCCAACTGTTTCAGGTTGCTGACGCATCGGATGCTTTGGGCTTTAGCCTTGGCCCTGGCCAATGCCGGCAACAACATCGCCGCCAAAATGGCAATGATGGCGATGACGACCAGAAGTTCAATCAACGTGAAACCTTTTCGTGACGGCTGGTTTTGAGGCGAAATTTTCTTCATAAAATAATCTGCTGCTGATGTGAAGCGACGTTTGTATCAATGGACACCAATAAAATACTCCAATGAGCGCGACTTGGCAACAAAAAAAATTGGCCGCCTGAAAAAATTGCCGCAAAGAATAACATCCGGCAGGAACAAGAAGAAAATCCCGGCGGTCATGGCGGCCTGGCGGTTAAATCTTTTCCAGCGTTCCTGTTTTCACGTCCCACCGCTGCAAATCTTTTCCCAGTTCGCGCGGCCAGTTTTCCTCCGTTGCCGTCATAAAAACCTGGCCGCTGGTTTTGCGCGCGTGTTCCAGCAGCGGCAAAAATCCGCTGCGGCGCTTCACATCCAGTTCGCCCATCACGTCGTCAATCAGCAAAACCGGCGGCGAGCCGTGGATGCCCGCGAGAAATTCCGCCTGCGCCATTTTCAAGGCAATCGCCAGCGTGCGTTTCTGTCCTTCGCTGCCGAACTGGGCGGCGGATTTTTCGTTGAGCAAAAGCTGCACGTCGTCGCGGTGCGGCCCGACGAGCGTGGCGCGAAACGTCCGCTCCCGCGCCCGCGACTGCGCGAGTTCCACGGCAAAATCATTTTTCACGCCCGGCTGATACTCGATGCGCAATTCCTCCGCTTCGTTGGAAATGCGCCGGTAGGCCAGCCGCGCGAGCGGGGAAAATTTCGGAACCATTCCGCGCCGCGCGCGGATGATTTCATTTCCAAGCTTCACCAGTTCGACTGAAAAACTTTCCAGCGCGACTTCATCGCTGGAGCGTTGCTTGAGCAAGGCGTTTCGCGCGCGGACGCTGTGCATGTAACGCTGGAGCAGCGGCAGATAACCCGGCTGCGTTTGCGCAAGCAGCAAATCCAGAAAACGCCGCCGCGCGCGCGCCGCGCCCTTGACGAGCTGCAAATCTTCCGTGCAAAAAACCACCGTCCGCAGCGCGCCAAAATAATCCGCGAGTTTTTTCACCGGCTGGCCGTCGAGCGACAGGTTTCGCTCGCGTGCGGACCAGAACATTTTGATTTCGCGCTCGCCCTGGCCGACGACTTTTCCGCCGACGAAATAGCCCTTCGCTCCGTGCCGGATCATCTGCGCGCCGCCGACACCGCGAAACGACCGCAGCGTGGCCATGAGATAAACCGCTTCGAGGATGTTCGTCTTGCCCTGCGCGTTGTCGCCGAGCAGCAGGTGAAATCCGGGCGCGAAATCCGCGTCCAACCGCGCGTAGTTGCGGAAGTCACGGAGTCGCAAATGGGACAGATGCACGCGGAGAAAATGAATTGTGCGGGCGGACTCGGCGAGTTTTTTCGCCACGAGATTCACGTTTCAGCCAACAACACGCTTTTCATCCTGCCATGAAAATGGCGGTCTGATAACGCCGCGTTTGCCAAACGCAAGTCCCGTATTTTTTTTGGGGCTGGACATTTTCTTTAATCTGCGTAGGTTGTATTTATAGCATTTGAATTATGCCTTGAACAGCAAGGTTGAAAAATTGCGTCCTGATCAAAATTATGAAAAAGCCATTGTCAAATATTCCCACCCGCTTCGGGCGGCAAACTCAAGCACGTCACGGCGCGTTCACGCTGATTGAACTTCTGGTCGTCATCGCCATCATCGCCATTCTTGCGGCCATGCTGCTGCCGGCGCTGGCGGCGGCCAAAGTAAAGGCTGTTCGCATTCAATGCTTGAACAATGTAAAGGAAATGGCGCTTACGACTACAATATATTCCAATGATTTCAACAGCAAATTACCCCAAATGACTGCGGGTGCTTGGGCTTGGGATGTTCCACTCAATGTCGCTGCTTCGATGCTGTCTAGTGGGGCCACTCGCAACACTTTTTATTGTCCGGCAAATCCGTCGCAAAACGTGGATGGCCTTTGGAACTTTACTACTGCCATTCGAGTCGCTGGATATGCCTTCACATATCCGGGCGCTGCAAGCGTTGACCCCACAAATCAAAATCCGAATATGCTTGGGCAGGGCATCAAGACACTTGGAACAGTTTCAACTTCAGACCGCGTTTTGCTGGCAGATGTTTGCCTTTCTTTGCCCGGTCAAAGCGCTGTTTCTCAAGAGAGCACATATCAATGGATTAAAATCCCGGGCGGATATGCCCCGCCAGGATGGCCTGGCCATAAAACCAGCCATCTGAATCAAAAAAATTTCCCTACCGGCGGCAATTTAGGAATGTTGGACGGTCATGTTGAGTGGCGAAAATTCCAATTTATGCTTCCTCGAACCGATCCAACTGGAGCGCCTCCCGTGTTCTGGTGGTGACGAAAATTTTGCGTGCAGATTTTCATGCAGTGGCAAAATTGTTTAAATACTATCTGCCTTTCAGTTTTCCCCGTTCGCTGGTAACATTTCCCCATGCGAATTTTGTCAGGCATCCAGCCCAGCGGCGCGCTGCATCTCGGAAATTATTTCGGGATGATGCGCCCGGCCATCGAGCTTCAGGAAAAAGGCGAGGCGTTTTATTTCATCGCCGATTATCATTCGATGACCTCGCTGTTCGACGCGGACGGAGCGGCGCAAAAACACTTTGGACGTGGCGCTGGATTTTCTCGCGTGCGGCCTTGACCCGAAAAAATCCGTTTTCTTCAAGCAGTCCGACGTGCCGGAAGTCACGGAACTTGCGTGGCTGCTTTCGACGGTGACGCCGATGGGCTTGCTCGAACGCGCGCACAGTTACAAAGACAAAGTGGCGAAGGGAATTTCGCCGAGCCACGGCCTGTTCGCGTATCCGGTTTTGATGGCGGCGGACATTTTGATTTACGATTCAAACCTTGTTCCCGGTCGGACGCGACCAGAAACAGCACGTCGAAATGACGCGCGACATCGCCATCAAATTCAACGAGCAATACGGCCAGACCTTCGTGATTCCCGAACCGCAAATCCGCGATGAAGTCGCGCGTCGTGCCCGGCACCGACGGCCAGAAAATGAGCAAGAGCTACGGCAACACGATTGAAATTTTCGGCGACGAGAAAGCCATCCGCAAAAAAATCATGGGCATCACGATGGATTCGCGCACGCCAGCCGAACCCAAGCCGGACGCGGAAAAAAACCTTGCCGATTCAACTTTTGAAACTCGTCGCGCCGGCAAACGTCGGAAAAGAATTTGAAGACAAACTGCGCGCCGGCGGCCTCGGCTACGGCGATTTGAAAAAGGCGCTGTTTGAGAATTATTGGAATTATTTTGCCGACGCGCGGAAGAAACGCGCCGAACTCGCGGCGAATCTGGATTATGTCAACAAAGTCCTTGTCCGACGGCGCGACGAAAGCGCGCTCGCTGGCGCAAACGGTTTTGAAGCGCGCCCGGAAAAACTGCGGGCTGGAATGAACCCGTCCGCCGCAAATCCGACTGCGGCAACCCGCTTGCGTCTGCGCATCACGGCGGCGGCGGAAACCATCGTGCGCTCCGGCCATCCGTGGCTTTTTGCCGACAGCATCCACGAAATGAACCGCGCCGGACAGCCCGGCGAACTCGCCGTCATTTACGACCGCAAAGACAAATTTCTCGCCGTCGGTTTGTTCGATCCCGATTCGCCGATCCGCGTCCGCATTTTGCACGCGGGCAAACCGCAGACGATTGATTCTGCGTGGTGGCAAGCGCGGTTGGAAAATGCGCTCGCGCGTCGCGCAGAATTTGTTTGATGCGCAAACCACCGGCTATCGTCTGATTCACGGCGAAAGCGACGGCTGGCCGGGACTGGTGCTGGACAAATACGACTCCACGCTCGTGCTGAAAATTTACACCGCCGCGTGGCTGCCGCGACTGGATGAAATTCTTGCGCTGTTCAAAGAAAAAATTCCGTGCGAAAGAATCGTCCTTCGCTTGAGCCGGAACATCCAGCCGCATCGCGGAAAAACAATTTCAACGGCGCGACGGGCAAGTGCTTTTCGGCTCAACGCCAAACGCGCCGGTGATTTTTTCCGAGAACGGAATCCGTTTTGAAGCCGACGTTTTGCGCGGGCAGAAAACCGGATTTTTTCTCGACCAGCGCGAAAACCGCGCGCGAAGTCGAAAAACTTTCGCACGGCAAAAAAGTTCTGAACGCGTTCAGTTTTTCCGGCGGCTTCTCGGTTTATGCCGCGCGCGGCGGCGCAAAATCCGTGACCGACCTCGACATCAGCGCGCACGCGCTGGAATCGGCGAAACGGAATTTTGCGCTGAACAAAAATTTTCCCGGCGTGTCGCAAACTGCCGCCACGAAATCGTGCAGGCCGACTGCTTTGACTGGCTGGAAAATAGCTGCGGAGAAATTTGATTTGATCGTGCTTGATCCGCCGTCGCTCGCCAAGCGCGCGGCGGAACGCGAAGGCGCGATTCGCGCCTACGAACGGTTGAATTCGCTCGGCATCGCCAAGCTTGCGCGCGACGGAATTCTGGTGGCCGGCTCGTGTTCCGCGCACGTTTCGGCGGCGGAATTTTTTGACGCCGTGCGGCGCGCGGCGGTGAAGTCCGGAAGAAAATTCACGGAATTGAAAACCTTGCGGCATCCGCCGGATCATCCGGCCGCGTTCAAGGAGGCGGAGTATTTGAAAGTGATTTATCTGAAGTTTGCAGCAAGGCAGCCGGTGTAAATCGGCTCCGAACCAAAAGATAAGCGGATTGACATCCGCTGCTACACGATTTTCAGCTTCGGCAAATCCTGCGAATCCACCAGGCCGACCGGCTCGCGCTTCGCGTTCACGACGATCAAATCGTCAATGTTCCGCTCGTTGAAAATTTTCAGCGCCTCGACGGCCAGCGCATTTTCGCGAAATGCAAATCGGATTGCGCGTCATCACTTTTTTCAGCGGCTGCGACAGCAGATTTTCGTCCGTCGCCATGTGCCGGCGGAAATCGCCGTCGGTGAAAACGCCGGCGAGTTTGCCGCGCGCGTTCACGACGCTCAAGCTGCCGGACTTGGCGTGCGTCATCACGAGCAGCGCTTCCTTGACCGAAAGATTTTCGTCCGCAATCGCGTTGCGATTTCGCCGCTGCGCATGATGTCGCCGACGCGCAGCAGCATCGCGCGGCCAATCGCGCCGCTCGGATGATACTTGCGCAAAATCCTTCTGCTTGAAGCCGCGCGCCTGCAACACCGCCATCGCCAGCGCGTCGCCCATCACGAGCATCGCCGTCGTGCTGCTCGTCGGCGCGAGGTTGAACGGACAGGCTTCCTTCGGCACTTTGACGTTCAGCGAAACGTCGCTGTGCCTGGCGAGCGACGATTTCAAATTGCCGGTGAGCGAAATGATTTTGACGGAAAACCGTTTGAGCGCGGGCAGCAGATTCAGCAATTCCTCCGACTCGCCGGAATAGCTCAACGCGAGAATCACGTCGCCGTCATTGACGATGCCCACGTCGCCGTGCAGCGCGTCCACGCTGTTGAGCACGACGGCGGTGGAGCCGGTGCTGGTGAGCGTCGCGGCGATTTTGTGGCCGACGTTGCCGGATTTGCCGATGCCGACGATGACGATTTTTCCGCGCCGCTTCAGCGCCTCGACGATGGTTTCCACCGCGCCGTCAAACGATTCGTCGAGCTGCGCGCGCACGGCTTTGAGCGCGGCGAGTTCGATGTCGAACACTTCGCGGGCTTTGGCGAGATGATTCACAAGCTGCAGAGCTTGCCGGTAATTTCGAGATGGTTTCAACCGCGAAGAAAATTCTCCGCGCAGCTTCATCTGCTGGCGGTGAATTGCTGCGTGATGCGGTCGAGACGCTTGTTGTCGGCGCGGATGCGTGCGGAAAGTGTGCGCGACGGTGGCCTGCAGGAACGGCGCGGCCAGGTCGGGCGCCTCCCGCATGAGCCGGTCAAACGAAAACGTCGGAAATTTTCAGCACGTGCTGTCCATGTTGGCGACCACGTCCGCCGAGCGCGGCCCGTGGTCGAACAGCGCCATGTCGCCGAAAAAATCGCCGGGGCCGAACGTGGCCAGAATCGTTTCCTTGCCGCCGACTCATGGTCCGCGCGCGCAGTTCGCCGTCAATGATGAGATACATCGCGTCGCCGGGATCGCCCTGCTTGACGACCACCGCCCATTGCGGCACGCGTGCAATTCCATGAACTCGCGCCAGGTGCGCGAGCTGCGCGTCGTTCAGGTCCGCCAGGATTTTTATGCGCCGCAACGAGCCGGGCTTGATGCCTGCGGACGAAACGGCCGTGGCGAATTCCGTCGCCGATATCGGCTCAAGAAAAACCTTGAGTTTGAGAAGCTCCGGAATTTCCGCCGCGCGCAGCCAGCTGCCGGCGTGCTGCGCAAAAACCCACGTCTCCGCCAGCACGCGCTCGTCCTTGATCCACTCGACGAGCGTGGACAATTCCACCGGGCCGTAGGGGGCAACGTCAACTCCCCAGATGAAATAACTCGTTGGCGGTCGCTTCGGCTGACATAACAACTGCCGGATTAAAGCTATTCCGTGTTCGGATAAGAGCCGAGCATTTTTACAAAATTGCAGTGCCTGCCGAGAAGCTTGATTGCGCCCTGGCGACTTTTCTGTCCTGCGCATGGCCGTCGCAATCAATGAAGAAGAAATATTCCCACGCCTTGCGCTTGCTCGGGCGCGATTCAATCTTCGTCATGTTGATTTTGAATCTGCGGAACGCGGCGATGGCTTCGTGCAGCGCGCCGACCTTGTCGGCCACGCTGACCATCAAGCTCGTGCGGTCGTCGCCCGTGGGCGGACTGCATTGGCGGCCAAGCACGAGGAAGCGCGTGGCGTTCGCGGCGTTGTCCTGGATGTCCTGCTCCAGAATTTGCAGGCCGTATTTTTCCGCCGCGAGAATGCCGGCGATCGCCGCCGCGATTTTTCTCCTTCGCCGCCAGTTCCGCCGAGCGCGCGTTGGACGAGGTTTCGACGATTTCCACGCGCGGCAGATTGTTTTGAATCCAGCCGCGGCATTGCGCCAGCGACTGCGGATGGACGTAAAGCTTTTTGATTTTCGCGCGCGGCGAATTGCTCATCAAACATTGCTGCATCGGCAAAACAATTTGCGAAACGATTTTCAAATCGCTGTCCACGAACATGTCGAGCGTGTGCGTGACGACGCCTTCGGTGGAATTTTCCACCGGCACGACGCCGTAATCCGCGCGGTTCTTGGCGACCTCGGTGAAAACGTCCGCGATGGTTTTTTGCGACGCGTAGCGCAGGCTCGAGCCGAACCGCCGGATCGCCGCCTGATGCGTGAACGTCGCCTCCGGGCCGAGATACGCGATGGTCATGGTCTTTTCGAGCGCGAGCGCGCTGGACATGATTTCGCGGTAAATCGCGCGCAACTGCTCGTCGGTCATCGGCCCGGCGTTGGATTCGCAGACGCGCTCGAACACGGCGCGTTCGCGATGCGGCGCGTAAATTTCCTCGCCCGCCTCGAGCTTGATGTCGCCGATGGCGAGCACGTGGCGCGTGCGCTCGTTGAGCAGCCGGACGATGTGCGCGTCCAGCTTGTCAATCGCCTGGCGATGTTCGGGAATGTTCAAGCGAAGGAAGAATGCAGAATTAGGAAGGAAGAATCAAACTCGTTTCGCGTGGTAAATTAAATGCAATCGCCCCACGCACATCCAATTGCAGCGCCCAAGAAAAACATCAAAGCGCCCATTATGAAAAAATAAATTATTCCAACAACTAAGCGAATCCAGATTTTAGGCTTTAGCAAATTAAGAATGGCTGCAAGTCCGCCAATCAAAAGAAGAAAAAATACAATTGGATACAATCGAGCAGGAAATAGATCGAATGGCGGTTTCAGTTCTTTTTCGAGCGACATATGCCAATAACAAAACCACACAAAGGCTGCGTTTAATCCTGGAGCAGCAACCAGCGCCCAAACCCACAAAAGCCATTTTGGAAAAACTTTTGTCACATTTCTAATTCTTACGCATAAACCAATCGCCCGCGCGGCTGCGGAATTTCCTGACCGTCGTCTTTCGCGGTCTTGATCCAAAACTTAATGGCGGCTTCGGCGTTTTCAATCGCTTCCTGCCGCGTCGCGCCGTGCGCCATGCAGCCGGGAAGTTCCGGCACGTCCACGACGTAGGCGTCGTCTTCCGCGCTCCACCAGATGATCATTTCGTAGCTGTTCGCCTTCATAACAATTTGTAGTTTGCCAGAATTTTCCGCACTTGTCGAACCTGATATGGCTTGGCCTTCGAGCCTTCACGCTGAAGATTGATGCGCTCCATCACGCCGGTTTGCGTGAAAATGTGATGGCTGCCGTTCACGCGCATTCGAAATCCTTTCGCCTACAACAAATGACAAAGCTCTTCAAAGCGAATGTTTGTGTCCGAATCTCCACGCAAAATTTTATCGAGAGTTTTTTCGGCGCTCATGGTTTTGTCCGGGAATGTTCAAGCAAAGGAAGCATGATGAATTGTGAATGAAGAATCAAACCTGTTTCGCGCGGGTAAATCGCGGCTCGAAGAACCGACGAATGTTTCCGGCGCTTTTCCAAAAACCAACTTGCCCCGGCGCTGGCGGCGGCCTATTCTGTTTGTCTGTGAAGAAGCCGGTCAATTCACCTGAAATCGCCAAAGGCGGCTGCGCGGGCGCGGATGTCTGCCCGTTGAGCCGCGTGCCGGTCGGCTCGACGGTCTGCATCAAGTCGTTCGCGGCGTCGCCGGAAGTCCGCGCGCAACTGCGCTCGCTCGGCATCTGCGAGGAGCAGGAAATGAAGCTCTTGAGCCGCGACGCGAATTTCGTCTGCGAAGTCTGCGACGCGAAACTGGATTTGAACGCGGAACTGGCCGAGGCGATTTTTGTCGCTCCGCTCGCACTGCCCGTCCGGCAGTTGAAAAATTTAGTGGCGCAGGCATCCGGCCTGCGGGAACCAGACAGGCAGGATGCCCGCTCCACTAAAAATTCGGCGACGAAACCGTTGCGTCTGGCGTTTCGCATCTTTTTGATTTCCGCCGCAGTTCTTGTCGCCGGCGTTTTGATCTGGCAGGGACTCACCGCCAGCGGTAATCCGAATCCGACGCCGAACATGAGTCCGGCATCGGCGGCGATGGACATCGGAATCCTCGTCTTCCGCGAAGGCTTGGAATCCATCCTCGTCCTCGCCGCAATCATCGCGAGCATGACGGGCGAGAAGCAGTCGCATCGCAAACCGATTGTCCTGGGCAGCTTCCTCGCGTTCATCGCAACCCTGATCACCTGGTTCGTTGCCGTCGGAATTGTCAGCAGCCTGGGCCAGAGCGTTTCGGCGCTGAATTTGCAGGCGGCGACGGGTTTGCTCGCGGTCGTCGTTCTGCTCGTGGTGATGAACTGGTTTTTTCACAAGGTTTATTGGGGCGGCTGGATTGCGATGCACAACCGCAACAAAAAAAATCTGCTGAACCGCGCGAACGAATCGGAAATTTCAAAACGGCGTTTGAAGTGGGGACTGGTTCTGCTCGGTTTCGCGTCGCTTTACCGCGAAGGTTTTGAGGTGGTGCTGTTCCTGCAAACGTATTACCTGCAAATGGGCGGGAAAATTGTTTTGGTCGGCTCGCTGCTCGGACTTTTCTTCACGGGCATCGTGGCGCTGCTGACGTTTGTGGCGCACAAGCGGCTGCCGTATCGCAAAATGCTGGTGTTCACCGGCGTTTTGCTTGGAATTGTTTTACTGGTGATGGTGGGCGAGCAGGCGTTTGAAATGCAGCAGGCGGGATGGATTCGCACGACGCAGATCGGCTGGCTCGCGGACAAGATTCCGGCATGGGCGGGCGTGTGGTTCTCCATTTTCCCGACGGTGCAGACGCTGGCGGCGCAGGCGATTGCGCTGGTTCTTGTCGTCGGCTCTTATTTCGCCGCGCGTTATCAAAGCGCCAAATTGCGCGAGGAAGAGGAACTGGCCTCCCAAGTCTAGTCATTTGCGATTTTTGATATACGATTTACGAGTCTCGTGGCAATCTTTGAAGCGAGGCGGATGCGGTTGTCCCGGGGTGCATCTGGACATTGTTCTTATTTCTGAACCAGTAGCGCAGATTTGCAATCTGCTGTATCGCGGATTTTCAATCCGCAAGGCGTCGGCGGTTCAATGGGCTTGGGCTTGGCGGCGCGCTGCCGAATGCAATTCGGCGATACGGCAGATTGCAAATCTGCGCTACCTCTGCTGGCCGCAAGAACAGTGTCCAGATGCACCCGTTGTCCCGTCCCGGTTGTTTTCACGCTTTCCTTGACGCCGCCATTGTGCTGAAATTTTCGCGTGGCCGGGAAATCAGGGTTTGGGTGTGATATTCGCAAGAACTTTGCCATCGTCTTCAAAACGTGGCGGCAGCGGAACAGCCTCCTGTTGAAACAAATCGCCGCCGACCTTGGCGTCTCGGCCAACACGGTGAACTTATGGGAGATGGGCCGGCGTTTTCCCACCGGCAAAAACATCGAGGCTCTCGCCCAATACACCGGCCTGCCACCCTGCCGGCTGTTCTGCCTCATGGCCGCCAAATGCACGCGGAGCCATTGCCTGCTGAAAAAATCTCCACGGCATTGAACGAAACAAGGCGGTTCATTTTTGGCGGGAGCGCAGCCGCCCCGGCTGCGGTTCGGCGCGCCCCGCGCCGAACACGGACAGCCTGCGACTCAACATGGTTGGGATATTCACGCCGCCCGAATGGCTCGCGAGGCGCGACCCATGGCACCCGGGGCGGGCGCGCTCCCGGATTAACTGCACGACATTGAGCGGTGCTCCATCCGTCCGCCCCGTTCAACTTTAAGTTGAAAATCACTTCTCGTCCGCGCCGCTCATCCTGCTAGGGTCGTCGCAGATTCAATTTTGCACACCATGAAACACCTGGCATACACCTCGCGCGACCCCGATGGCACCGTCGGATGCTTTGACGGCGCGGTCGCTTCCAGATTACACACCGCAACTTCCTGTCACCGCGTCGCGCCATCCAGTTCACACACCGCGACACACTTTTTACGCGCGGAAATTTTCCCTCACCACACCGTCCAATCCCTGCACCGCGCCGAAACTGTCGGTCGCGGTGTGGCAACTGCAACTTTACACACCGAAGCCGTCGGTCACGGCATCGAAACATTTCCTAACCACACCGTCGAAGGTTCTCACCGCGCGGAAACTTTGATTCAACACATCGAAACTTCATTTCACCGCGCGGAGAAATCATTTTTATACGTCGGAAAATCATCCGGCGGCATCACTTTGGCGCAAAAACAGGCCAAAAACGGCCAAAACTGTGTGTTTTGCCGTTCCAACCGCAACCCCTGAAACACAATAAGCACCATGAAAAGTAATTACGTTCAAGCAAATGACAACGCCTTTTCGGCGCAACTCAACATCTTCAAGGAAGAAATTCCCGCCTACGTGAGCGTCCTCAAGCTCACCGCCGACCAGGTGAGCGGACAGGTGGCGGACGCGGATTATTTTGATTATTGCCTCAAGTGCCAGGGTATCCTTCAAAATGCCGCCACACAGGCCACATACTGGAAGGACATCACGCGCGATGGCGGCACGCCGCCGCCCACCGGCGCGCCCGTGGCTCCGGCGTTGCCCGCGCCGGTGCCGGCGGTGTCGCCCGGCATCGAGGCGCGTTTTCGCGCGCTCGTCAAACTCATCAAGGCCAATCCCGCCTACAACACCGCCATGGGACAGGCGCTGGGCATTGAAGGCGCGCAACAGACGCCGCCGGATTTGACCACCATCCAGCCGGTGATTGACGCCTATATCAACGGCGCGAACGTGAATGTGGACTGGGGCTGGGGCGGCTACGCCAATTATTTGGATATGTGCGAAATCCAGGTGGATCGCGGCGACGGCAAGGGCTTTGTGCCGCTGGCCTTTGACACCACGCCCGGCTACACCGACACCGCGCCGATTCCCGCCACGCCCGTCAAATGGACCTACCGCGCCATCTACCGCGTGAACGACGCCCAAGTGGGCGTCTGGAGCAAGCTCGTCAGCCTCATCGTGGGCGGGTAAAAGGGAATCTACAAAAAAATCCCAAAGGGATTTCATCCATCAGCCCGGCGTTGCGAGGAACAAGCTGCGCCGGGTTTTTGATTTAATGGGCGTTGGATCGTCGCGGAGCGACGTGATGACAATAGCCCGGTTTAATGCCGGGAAATGCGTCCACCAAATATAAAAGTCCAGGAGGGACGGCAGAAAATGGGATGGCCGTCCGCAAGTGGTGGCCGTCTGAAGACCTTTCGTTGCTTTATGTCCCGAAATTGTGGGCTGCTGTGAAGCGCATGAGAAGTGATTTTACTTGATTCGATTTTCAAAGTCCACAGGGGATTTGCAACTGGCCTTGCCTCGAATTGGTGGACAAGTATTGGGTGATGCACTTGACGGAAAATGGAATTGCTTCAACATGAAATCACAAAGCCCGGGTGGTCGCATCCATGACCGAAGGCGAACCGGATGTTGAGAGTTGAAAGAAATTCCCAACAACATCCACGGGTTGACCGGGACAGCGCTCCGTGGCGGGCATGGCGTGGATGTTCAGTCTGACGTAGGCGAGCTTTGCTTCCTTGTGTTGCGTTCGTAGCCGAAACCACAATTCGCGAAGCGAACGGCTCCGATGGGCAACTAACTTGTGGCGGGCTTGGGAAGCCAACCTGTTCCGGCGTTTGATTTTCATTGGCATCTCGCGTGCTTTGGTTGGCGTGTCGAGTTCACTCGTTCAATTTATTTACTTTTCACAACTTTTACTTTTAATGAATTCGATTTTAACGTGCAAACCTTATTGTCTGTAGTTGTAATATCTCGTGTTATTGGACTAAACACATAATCCCCAGGCTCAATGTCTTTGTTAATTTTCAATAATTCAGAACATATTATTCCAATTTCTCCGGAAGCTATCTCTGTTTCCACCGGTATATTGAAATCAATCGCTGCAACCTGTTTCACTTGATAACTTTTCCCAAAACTATTCGTCAAATACAAATCCAATGGTCTTGGATTGATTCTAATAACTCCCGGAGACGAGTTTTTCAGCTTAACAACAAACCATACTGTTGAGTTGACACTCACTATATTGTTTGAATTATTATATAAGCCAATTGACAATTGAGCATCGCACGAACTCTCCCCCCAATTTGAAGCAGACTGCGAACAACCTAATTCAATTGCAAAAATACTAGTTAAGAAAAGCATTATAAGAACCGAGGTGATGTTTTTCATAAATCCTTTTTTGTTTAGATGTCTGATCTTAAATTAATTTCTAAAATTTGCAGCACTGTTGGTCCATACGGGATAGTCTTCAGGAAAGGGGTCAGTCCTGACTGCATTCCAGATTAAATTCATTTTGTTCCTCTGGTTCAACTTTCAATTTTGCCACACGGCTGTCTCCCGTCCGCTTGTGCGCCTGGCTTCGGTCTAACAATCCGCTTGTCTCGTGTCAAGAGCAGGACTGACCCCTTACCAAAAAAATCCCAAAGGGATTTCATCCATCAGCCCGGCGTTGCGAGGAACAAGCTGCGCCGGGTTTTTGATTTAATGGGCGTTTCAATTTTTAACCACGGATGGACGCGGATGAACACGGATGGCGTGATGGTGCCGGAGAAAAGCGGTGGAGGGCTGCCGCAGTCCAAAACCTGGCGGAAATTTTGAGCGGCCCGGCGAACGCGAAGCGTCTTGGAGTGCGCCAGCCCTCTGGCGCTTTGGGACGAGATGATTGCCAATACAACCGCACTCCCCATTCAGCACTTGAACGGCTCTATTCCGGTATTCATTTTGGGATGGACGATTGCCGGAATGAATTTGGTTTTGACGCCCGCCCTCGCCTTTTATCCTCTCCCCCCAGGAGAGGAAATAGCTGCCGGGCGTTTTGGTTTGGCGGATGACTGTCCGGCAAATCCAGTCGCGCGAATTTTCAAGGCGGCGGCGAACGATTCTCCTTCTCCTTGGGTGCATCTGGACACTGTTCTTGCGGCCAGCAGAGGTAGCGCAGATTTGAAATCTGCCGTATCGCCGAATTGCATTCGGCAGCGCGCCGCCAAGCCCAAGCCCATTGAACCGCCGACGCCTTGCGGATTGAAAATCCGCGATACAGCAGATTGCAAATCTGCGCTACTGGTTTAGAAGTAAGAACAATGTCCAGATGCACCCCTTCTCCTTGGGGAGAAGGCCGGGATGAGGGAGGTCGTGAAACCAATAGTGGCCCTGTGGCGTGGCTCACGCACGAGGCTGGGCGAGGACGGAAATCCAAATCCCGTAGGGGACGACGTGAGGAGTCTCTGATTGAAATTTAATTTGAGTCACGTTACACCATGAAGCCTTTTTTTGAAAACTGGTTGTCTGACGAGTTTACTTACAGATGTCTGATTTTGATGAAATTCGCCTTGCACATATTTGGCATTTTTTATTTTTGCAATTTGCTGTGGCTGGTCAGTTTTTTGGGGTGAATGCCACCAAAATGCACGGTAGGGTTACACCCCATAGTCAGAAGCCGGTGCATCCACCAATGTGTCTCCAGTGTAAAAAACCAACAACGTAACAACTGAAAGAAATAAAATGAAATCCATGGTTCCCCTAACGCTCGCAGCAGTCGTGAGCACAATGTTAATCACCAGCGCACCGCTGCGCGCCGCCGACACGGACAGCGCATTGCACACCGAAGTCGCCACGGAGGACGGCGTTGTTACCTTGACCGGCGTCGCCAAAAACGATGCTGAAAAAAGCCTCGTCACCAAGCTCGCCACCGACATCAACGGCGTGACCAGCGTCATCAACAATGTGACCGTCGCCGTGCCCGTTGCCTTAAACTAAACAATCAACTTATCGCCGGCTGGCGCAACAGCGCGCCAGCCGGCAAAACAACCAAAAGAAAATTTTATGTTATACACACTTGCAATAATCCTGATCATCCTTTGGGTGTTGGGACTCATCACCGGCACTGCGGGCGGCTTGATCCACATCCTCCTCGTCCTCGCCATCATAGCGGTTTTGCTCCGGGTCATTTCCGGCCGGAAACCCGTGCTTTGAGAAACCGTCAAAAATTAAACTTCAAATTCAACATGAACATGAAAACCATCATTGCAGTCAGTTTGGTCGTCTTGGGAATTGTCGTGCTTGCCTATTCGGGCTTGAGCTTCACGACTCCGGGAAAAGACATTGATTTTCTGGGTATGCACATCGCAACCACGGACAGTCATTTTATTCCGCCCGCAGCCGGAGCACTCATGCTTGTCGGCGGAATCGTGTTGCTGATCGTAAAACCCAAAAGCGTCTGATGCACGAAACCGATCCATCTGCCGTCGTCGCTGTTCCCAATAGGCTCCGACGTTTGAAATGGAACGAGTTCGTGCGCCATGGCGACTTTGTCAAGGACGGGCGACATGGGTTTGAATTATGGGAAGGGCCGACCGGTTTCCGCGCCGACTCATTCATCAAAACAATTTACCGGAAGCCGGCACGCCAGCCGGCCATTTGCGGGAAAACACCATGAACACATTAAAATTTATTTGCCTGACCTTCATCCAACTGGTCAGGCAGGTTTGCTTGATTCCAAAAACCATCGCGGATGCTGTCAAGCAGCGGCAGCGGCAGACTATCCTGGATAAAAATGAAGCCGAACGCCTCGACCGGATTTGCAACCCTTTGAAGTATCGCGGGAAATGATTTGATTGCGTGCGCGGGTGGAGTTGAAACATTTTGCACAGCTCGGACGAAACAAAATTTGTTTGGACCGGCATTGCCTAGTGAACACTTTTCCTCCGGTGTTCACCGGGCTTTCAATTTGAAAGAAATTTTATGAAAAACACAAATAAGAACGAAACTGTAAATGCCCGGAGATTGATCCTTGTCCTTGCGATGGCCTTTATGACCGCGCACCGGACGCTGGCGGCAGGACCGGCGCCAGTTGACTTGGGGTCGGCCGCCCCTTTCACGATTCTCGCCGCAACAACGATTACTACCACGGGCGGCGGCGTCATCAATGGGAATGTCGGGTTGAGTCCGGGCACCGGGGCTGGCATAGGCATACCCGCAGCTCAAGTGAACGGAACAATCTATGAGGTTGATGCCACGGGGCCTGCCGGTGCGGTGACTGATCCTGCCCTGTTAACCGCAGCCATGAACGACTTGACCACGGCATACGACGATGCCAGAGATCGAACACCTGTGCCAACGGGTGCGTTTCTGAATCCCGGAGCCGGGAACATCGGCGGGATGAATCTTGGGCCCGGCCTCTATAAATTTGACGGCACGGCTTCGATAACAGGATTGGATCTGACGCTCACGGGCGGTCCAGATGATGTCTGGATTTTTCAGATTGGAGCCGATCTTCAAGTGGGCAATGGGATTCAGGTCAAGTTGGCTGGCGGCGCACAATCCAGGAACATTTTCTGGCAAGTAGGCACTTCAGCGGTGATTGGCACGACCGCCGTGTTCATGGGAAACATACTGGCTTATACAGCCATCGCGATGAATACCGGCAGCACGATGAATGGCAGGGCGTTGGCTTCCACTGCGGCGGTTACTTACAACGGCGATAACGGAACCCTGTCAACACCGGCATCTCCCGTCTTTGCCGGCATCTCCAAAACGCGCACCAACGCCACCGTCGTCCTCGACACCTCGCCCTATTTTTTCGTGACGCTGCAATCCAGCCCAAGCCTGTCACTCGCGAATTGGACGACCATCGCCACGAACACACCCGTCACAAGCCCTTGGACGTTCACCGACACCAATGCTACGGCAACCGTGACCCGGTGCTTTTACCGCGCGTTCATAACCACTCCATAGTCGGGTTATACCCCATGTAAAAGAGAAGTTCAGTCAACTAAAGTAGCCCGATGAAACGCACTAGCTTCACATCACGCGCACTTAAAATATGCGGAACGAAACAGATTTTTTTGGGACTTGTCCTTGCGGTGACCTTTATGGCTCCGCACCGGATATTGGCGGCGGGACCAGCGCCAGTTGACTTGGAATCAGCCGCCCATTTCGCAGTTCTCGCCACTTCCACGACCACGACAACCGGCGGCGGCATCATCAATGGCGATGTCGGTTTATATCCGGTTGGTTCGCAGGGAATCCCCACGAATCAGATCAACGGAACAATATACGACGGCGGTTCAATCGCCCAACAGGCCCAACTCGACTTGACCGCCGCATACAACGACGCCGCAGTCCGGTCTCTAAATCGGATCACGTTGACGGACGGAGAAAACATTGGCGGGCAAACGCTCGCGCCCGGCCTTTATTGGTCCGCGAGTTCGGTTCAGATAACAGGCGATGTCACACTCGACGCCGGCGGCGACCCGAATGCCGTCTGGATATTCCAGATGGGATCCACGCTGATCACGGCAGACGGTGGGGCCGGTGATCCCGCCAGCCGCGTCATCCTGACCGGCGGTGCGCAGGCCAGAAACATTTTTTGGCAGGTCGGCAGTTCGGCGACCCTCGGAGCCTATTCCGTCTTTGCGGGAACCGTCATGGCCTCTTCATCCATCACGATGATGATCGGCTCAACCACGGATGGCAGGGCGCTGGCACAAAATGGAGCCGTTACATTCAACGGTAGTGGCGGTGATTTGCCGATGCCGGCGGCTCCCATATTCACCGCCATCTCCAGAACGCGCACCAACGCCACCGTCGTCCTCAACACCTCGCCCTATTTTCTCGTGACGCTGCAATCCAGCCCGCACTTGTCCCTGCCGAACTGGACGACCATCGCCACGAACAACCCGGCCACCAACGTCTGGACCTTCACCGACACAAACGCGCCGACAACCGTGACGCAACGCTTCTACCGGGCGTTCATCACCACGCCTTGAAATATCCGCGCAAATTTCAACGGGTCGAGGTAGGGTTTCACCCCATATACAAAAAAACGAACCCGGCGGATATTGGCACGAATCACAGTCGCCATCGGAAGACCGGGCATTGCGCTAAATCCGCCATACCGACATGAAAAATAAATTAACCGGGTTGTCACAACAATATGTGGCTGCGTTGAAAAAACACCTGAAGCAAGGCCCGCAGGCAAGCCTGCAGCCGGCGTTGGGATTGGGACGCCGCGCGGTCACGCTTGGGCTGGAAACTTTGGAACTGGCCCGGATTCACGAGCAGGCGCTCGCCACGCTGGAATTATCCAAGATTAAAAATGGCTTCACCAAACTTGCCGGAATTTTTTTTACCGAGGCCAACACACCGATTGAACAAAATCATCGCGCCGCGCGCCGGAGCAATGGTCATTTGAGCCGGATGAAGGAGACGCTGGATCAGCGCACGGGAGAACTGGCCGCCTCCAAACGCGAGTTGCGACGCGGCGTCGTCCGGCGCAAGGTCATGGAGGATTCCTTCGATAAAATCGGGAAGCATCACAACAAATGTCTGGAAGAATCGCTCCAGTTGCAGAAACGCCTGCGGCTGCTGACACACCGGGTTCTGGTGGCGCAGGAAAATGATCGCAAGAGCATTAGCCACGAACTTCAGGATGAAATCGCGCAAACTTTGCTGGGCATCAATGTCCGGCTGCTTTCGTTGAAACGCGAGGCGCGGCTTAATACAAAGGGTCTCAAGAATCAAATCGCCAGCACGCAGCGATTGGTTGTAAAATCGGCGAAGTCCGTCCGCCGCGTCGCTCGTGAATTCGGCAGCTTATGAAACAAAATTTTTCAATACGTTATCAGGCGGCGTTGCTGGCTTATCTGAAGCAGCGTCCGAAAATCGCGCGGTTGCAAACGGCGCGTGGAATGGACCAGCAGGCGCTGGATGCCGGCATGCAGACGCTGGACGTGGCCAAGCTCCATGAACAAATCCTCATCAGCAAAGTGTTGCCGGGCAGTTCTGCGAACAAACGCGCCGCGCTGATCAAGCAGGCTGGAACTTTCTTCACCGAGGCGATCTATCCAATCGAGAAAATGACCCCCGGCGTGCGGGAGGCCTCCATCCACCTGAACAACATCGTCGTGACGTTGAGCCAGCGCACCGTGGAGCTGGCCGCATCGAACCTGGAGTTGAAACAGGAAATCGCCCAGCGCAAGGCGGTGGAGGCCGCGCTCAAAAAAAGCGAGAATCATTATTCGGAATTGCTGTCGAGATCCGAACTGTTGCAGGAACAGTTGCGGCAATTGTCCCGCCAGATTCTCTCCGCGCAGGAAGAAGAGCGGAAACGCATCAGCCGCGAACTGCACGATGTCATCGCCCAGACTTTGACGGGCATCAACATCCGGCTGGCGGCGTTGAAAAAAGAAGCCGCGCTCAACACCAGGCATCTTGACCGCAACATCGCCCGCACGCAGCGGCTCGTGGAAAAATCCGTGAACATCGTGCATGACTTCGCCCGCGAATTGCGCCCGGCGGTGCTGGACGACCTTGGATTGATTCCCGCGCTGCATTCGTTCGTGAAAATCTTTTCCAAGCGGACGCGCCTACACGTTCACTTGAAGGCTTTTGCGGGAATTGAAGAATTGGACATCGCCAAGCGGACAGTGTTTTTCCGCGTGGCGCAGGAAGCGCTCACCAACGTCGCCCGCCACGCGCACGCGCGCGGCGTTGAGGTGGATTTCCAGAAAGTCAACGGCGTTGCCCGGATGGAAATCAAGGACGACGGAAAATCTTTTCATGTCGAACGCACGTTGAACGCGAGGGGGAACAATCGTCTCGGACTGCTCGGCATGAGGGAACGCGTCGAAATGGTCGGCGGCGCTTTTTGCATTGAGTCCGCGCCCGGCAAAGGCACGACCGTCCGCGTGGAGATTCCATTTGCCCATGCCCGCAATGGCGTGCTGAAAAAATCCGGCAACACCCACTGATATGCCCATGAAACGAATCACCGTCCTGCTTGCCGAAGACCACATGATCGTGCGCGAGGGTTTGCGCAAGATGCTCGAACTCGAAGACGATTTTGAAATCGTCGGCGAAGCGCAGGACGGACGCGCGGCGGTTGCGCTGGCCAAAAAATTCCGCCCCGAAGTGGTGCTGATGGACATCGCGATGCCGCTGCTCAACGGCCTTGAAGCCGCCCGGCAGGTTCTCAAAGCCATCCCAACGACCAAAGTGCTGATGCTCTCCGCGCACAGCGACGATGCGTATGTAAAAAATGCGGCCGATTCCGGCGCGATGGGATTTCTGCTCAAACAAACTTCCGCACACGACGTGTGCCGCGCGATCCGTGAAGTCCACAAAGGAAAAACATTTTTCAGCCATTCCATTTCCAAACGCCGCGACCGTCTCAATCCACAATCGCTTAATCGTGCGGGAGCGCTTAAAAAGAAAGCCGTTGAACTGACCTCGCGCGAAATGGAAGTGCTGCAACTCATCGCCGAAGGCAAGGCCAACAAGGAAACCGCATCCGAACTCGGCATCGGCATCAAGACCGTCGAAAAGCACCGCGAGCATCTCATGGAGAAGCTCGACATCCACGACACCGCCGGACTCACGCGTTACGCCATCAGCGCAGGCATCATCGAAAGCAGCGTGCAGTTGACCATTGTATAATTCCGGTTCGCTGCGTCGGGGCTGAATACCAGACAGTTTCATATGGGGTGAACACCCCATATCACGCGCGCATTTTTATGCCTAATATCATACCATGACTTTCAAAAATCTTTTGACTCTTGTGAGCCAAACTTTGTTTTGAAATTAAATGGGAAGGAAAAATATGGGCAGCAATCATCAAGACAAACACAAGCCCGGCCACGACACGCAGATTGAATGGGCGGAATCGAGGGCGGAGCAGGCGGAAGCTCGCACAGAACAAGCCAAGACGCGGACGGAACAAGCGGAAGTCAGGACTGAACGAGCAGAGACGCGCACCGAACAGGCCAAGACACGGATAGAGCAGGCCGAGACTCGCTCGGAACAGGCCGAGGCGCGCAGCGAGCAGGCTATACACGCCTCCGAACTCGCTTATCGCCGGTTGTTTGAAACGGCACAGGACGGCATCCTTATTCTCGACGCGGACACCGGGCAGGTTGTGGATGCCAACCCCTTCATGAAACATCTGCTCGGTTATTCGCAGGAAGAATTTCTGGGAAAGAAACTGTGGGAAGTCGGCCCGTTCAAAGGCATGGCTGCCTCCAAAATCACTTTTGCCAAATTACAGCACACAGATCGCATCCGTTATGAAGGGCTGCCATTGGAGACGAAGGACGGATTGCGCGTCGAGGTCGAGTTCATCAGCAACGCCTATTTTGTGAACACGAAGCGGCTCATCCAATGCAACATCCGCGACATGACGGAATCCAAAAAGAACGAGGCGCGCTTCCGGCGGCTGGTAGATTCCAATGCGCAAGGCGTGATTTTTTGGAACATGAAGGGTGAAATTAATGATGCAAACGATGCCTTCCTGAAACTCGTGCATCACACCCGCGAAGACTTGGAAGCAGGGCGTATTAGTTGGGTTGCATTGACGCCACCGGAATATGCCGACCTTGACCGCCGCGCCCTTGAGACAATCGCCGCCACCGGAGTTTGCGCGCCGTATGAAAAAGAATTTATCTGCAAGGATGGTTCGCGCGTGCCGATACTTCTTGGTGCAGCGGCTTTTGAAGACAACCTGGACGAGGGCGTGTGCTTCGTGCTCGATCTGACCGAGCGTAAGAAACTTGAGACACAATTCCGCCAATCACAAAAAATGGAAGCCATAGGCCAGTTGGCGGGCGGCGTCGCGCATGATTTCAACAATATTCTGGCCGTGATCCAATTGCAGGCCGACTTGGTGAAGGCCGACGGCAATTCTTCCCCCGCACAACTGGACTTTGCCGACGAGATCGGCGCGGCCACCCAGCGCGCCGCCACGCTCACGCGACAATTGCTTTTGTTCAGCAAGAAGGAAATCCTGCAACTGCGCGATTTGGACTTGAACGAATCCATCAACAACATGACCAAAATGCTGCGGCGCACACTCGGCGAAGAGGTCAACATGGAATTCAAATTCGCCATGCAATCGCTCTTCATCCACGCCGACGCGGGCATGTTGGATCAAGTGCTGATGAATCTCGCGGTCAATTCCCGCGATGCCATGCCCAAGGGCGGACGCCTTGTCATTGAAACCTCTGGCGTGGAATTCGACGAATCCGCCGCTTTGCACTCCGCTCAAATCCGGTCCGGCTCCTTCGTCTGTTTAAGTGTGAGCGATACGGGTTGTGGCATTCCCACTGAAAACTTGACGCGGATTTTCGAGCCGTTCTTCACCACCAAGGATGTTGGCAGAGGAACCGGCCTCGGATTGGCAACCGTTTTTGGCATCGTTCAACAACATCAGGGTTGGGTCAATGTGTATAGCGAAGTTGGTCATGGGACGACATTCCGTATTTACCTCCCGCGATTGAATAAAATGTCCGAACAAAAAATTGAAAAGCCCGTGTCCGCTCCCATGCGCGGCGGCGATGAAACAATCCTGCTTGTTGAAGACGATGCCTTTCTGCGCGCTTCCGTTCGTAAAACACTTTTGCAACTCGGTTATCGCGTGCTCGAAGCCGTCAACGGCGTCGAAGCCTTGGAGGTCTGGAAACAACACAACAATGAAATTGATTTGTTACTGACCGATCTGGTCATGCCCGGCGGGATCAACGGAAAGGAACTGGGTGAACGGATTTTGAAGGAGAACCCAAAATTGAACGTGATTTACGCCAGCGGTTACAGCGCGGAAGTCGCGGGCAAAGATTTTCCGTTGCAAGAAGGCGTCAACTTCCTCACCAAGCCGTTTCAGGCTCAAAAACTCGCGCAAACCGTGCGTCAAAAATTGGATACAAAAATCAAAGATGGGGTGAACACCCCATAGCTTCCAAACACTTTTGGTTTATTCTTATTTCATGAATGACAAAAAAAAATTTCAGAAAGGGGTCAGTCCTGACTGCATTCCAGATTAAATTCATTTTGTTCCTCTGGTTCAACTTTCACTTTTGCCACACGGCTGTCTCCCGTCCGCTTGTGCGCCTGTTCCAATAATTCCTGCCGGAAGGTTTCACCGCCCAGACACCAGCCGCGCCGGATGTTATTTAATTCCCCGCCGTCCTCCTGCGCCCGGCGCACTTCCAGATAGTTCTCCACTTGTAGCGTCCGCTGAACAAATGCCCGAACTGCTTATGCCGCCGGTTAAACCGCGCGGTGTAGGTGCTCAAAAACCATCTCATGCCCGCCACAAGAGTGGCGTCGGGCGTTTCGACGACGAGATGAAAATGGTTGTTCATCAGGCAATACGCATGAACCTGCCACTTCGTCTTGGCACAGGCCTCGCTTAAAGTGGTCACGAACCGTTTGCGGTCAAAGTCATCGTGAAAGATCGGCTCGCGCCGGTCGCCGCGATTCATCACATGATAAATCGCTCCAGCATATTCAATCCTCAATTGCCGGGGCATGGCTTCGGTCTAACAATCCGCTTGTCTCGTGTCAAGAGCAGGACTGACCCCTTTACTTTAAGCCGACAGGACTACCGCAACAAGAGCAAGCGATAGAAACGCTGCGTGGGAACGGCTATATCCGTTTTACTCGAAATGACATTGGTGGCTAAAACATCTTCGGGCAAATCTGCCCAATAGGTGTCGGTTAAATTGATTTTGTATTGCACGCGATACGTCCAGTTGGAGACGGAATTCCACGCCAGATTAACGTTTCCATTGGTCAATGTGATGGATTGAAACGATGGCAATAAATTCAAGCCCGTGATTTTGAAAATGGTTCCACTGGCGTCACCGAATTCTGTTGTTCCATAAAGATTGCCGTCATTGGCTTGCATTAAACTGCCTTGAGGATGATAAGCATTACCGAAATTCAAATAGACCAATGTGGTTAATGAGCCAATCGGCGACATTTTGAAAATCGTTCCCGCGCCATTGGGGCCACCGGATACGGTTGTCCCATAAAAATTGCCATCGCTGGCTTGTATCAGACTCGCGTAAGGATAAGCGCCATTGGTGTTATCAAAGATGACCAACGTGGCTAGGGTTCCATCCGGCGACATTTTGAAAATGGTTCCCGAATTGTTTGTGCCGCCGGATTCCGTTGTTCCATAAAAATTGCCGTCACTGGCTTGTATCAGACTCGCGTGAGGCGCAGCGCCATTGGTGGAATTAAAATTGACCAAGGTGGTTAATGCACCAGCGGGCGACATTTTGAAAATGGTTCCTGAATTGTTTGTGCCACCGGATGCGGTTGTTCCATAAAAATTGCCGTCGCTGGCTTGTATCAGACTCGCGTAAGGAGCAGCGCCATTGGTGTAGTTAAAATTGACCAAGGTGGTTAATACACCAGCGGGTGTCATTTTGAAAATGGTTCCATAGTTGTAATCGCTATTAGTTGAAAGATCACCACCGGATTCCGTCGTTCCATAAAAATTGCCATCATTGGCTTGTATCAGATTGGCATAAGGATAAGCGCCATTGGTGCCAACGAAATAATCCAACCTTGTCAGCAAGCCATCGGCTGTCATTTTGAAAATGGTTCCATCAGCGGGACCAATAGTCGTCCCGTAAAAAGTCGTCCCGTAAAAACTGCCGCCATTGACTTGCAACAACCCGGCGTAAGGGTAATAGCCATTGGTGAAACCACTAGCACTACCGAGGTTGACCAGTGTTGTCAATGTGCCATTAGGCGTCATTTTAAAAATGGTTCCACCCACTTGACCATTGCCATTCATGCTCGTTGTTCCGTAAAAATTGCCATCGCTCGCTTGAATCAGCGTGCAGGTAGGAAGAGCGCCATTGGTTCTGAACTCGCTGAAGCTGGCAAGCATTGTCAAGGTCTGCGCCGATACTATGGCCATCGAAAACGATGTAATGAGCAATAAGACAAAAGTTTTCACAATGTTAATAAATTTGCAGGCACTTTTAATGCCAACTTATTTTTCCATTGAAAATGAAGGAAATTCACATTTATAAATTCCAAAAGTTGCGTGAAGTTCACGCATATCGCGTGAAGTTCACGCCTAATTTGGGTGACCGCCGAGAATGGTTGCTTGTTGCTTTGAGACGCTGAATGGAGCATATTGTTAAAATTACAGCGTTGCATGGTGCGTGCCCCGCCGCGTTCTGGTGTAAAGCAAAAATTCATCTATGACATCCAAAGCAGCCATGTTCACGACAGCCGTTGTCACTTTGGCCTGCGCCTCCGGATTTTTCGCGCTCGTTGCCACAGCCAAACATAAGAGAAATTTCGCATGAACAAAAAACTCACGCGCGTCTGTTCCCTGCTCGCCGCTTGTCTCGGACTTTTTACGGCATTGCCGGCGAAGGCGGCTTCGCTACAGTTGGTTCCCGACTGGGGCGCCAGCGGCGTGCCGACCAATCTCAGCATGTATATCTATGTGCCGGACAAATTGGCCGCGAACCCGCCAATCCTGGTTCTCCTGCACTATTGGGGCGGTGGAGCCGCCGGCGTTTTCGCCGAAGCGCAAAACGGCGGCATTGTGGCGGCGGCGGACCAGTATGGCTTCATCATGGTCGTCCCGCAAAACCCGGACTGTTGGGACGTGAGTTCGACGGCAACCCTCACGCATGACGGCGGCGGCCAGACTCAAGGGATCGTCGAGATGGTGAAGTATGCGATAAGCACATACGGGGCGAACTCGAATCGTGTTTATGTGACCGGAACCTCCTGCGGCGGCGAGATGACCGAGGCGTTGCTCGCGGTGTATCCCGATATTTTCAAAGCCGGCGTCTCGTTCTCGGGCCAGGCGGTTGGCGGAGCGTGGACTCCGGTGACGCATACCGCACAGGAATGGGGAGACATCGTTCGCGCCTGTTACCCGGGATATTCTGGACCCCGCCCCCGCATCCAGCTTTGGCATGGCACGGCGGATGGCATCATCAATTACAGCAACCAGGTGGAATCCATCATGCAATGGGGCAATGTCCTGGGTTTAAGCACCAACCCGGCCTCAACCACCACGGTGGTAATTCCCAATATCACGAACCAATGGACGCATCAAATCTGGCAGAACACGAACGGCTCGACGGTTCTCGACGCCTGGTCGGAGATAAACGGACCGCACGGCACGGACGCAAACCTTGATGCGCAATACGTCATTCCGTTTCTGGGCCTTGACCAAACCGGTCCCGTTGATCCCGGAGCACCGTTGACGGTTCCGCGCGGACGACCGCATTTGAACGCCGCACGGACCACGTTCGTAGCCGACAACGGCCAGCTTCTGCGCGGCCCGTTCACTTCGACCGAGTGGACTGGTCCCGTGCCGGCCAGCGAGATCGCCAGCATGAAAAGTCTCGGCTTCAATGCCGTGCATCTTTACGCGGAGGATTTCAACACTAATTATCCAGCGTCCGGCACTGCGCCGGGCTACTCGGCGGCGAACGTGGACGCGATTGTTGCGGAGACGCGAACCAACGGGCTTTACTTGATCATCACCATCGGCAACGGCGCCTATAACGGAAATTACAATGCGGCCTACATCACCAATTTCTGGAAATTCTATGCGCCACGCTATGCCAATGAGACGCATGTGCTTTATGAAATCCAAAACGAACCGGTCGCCTGGGGGCCGCCGTATTCATCCGCCAATGCCACTCCGCCCGGCGCGCTCAACATGGAGGAGGCTGCTTACAACGTCATCCGGCAATACGCGCCAAACACGCCGGTGTTGCTGTTCACTTATGCGGTGTTCGGTGGCACTGGCGGAACGTCCGCGGCTTTGACGGATATTCACGCCTTCAACACAGTGGTCTTCGGCAACGCGAACCAGGTTTGGACCAACGAGGCCGTGGCGTTCCACGGCTACGCGGGATGGCAGAACACCATAACGGCCGCTTCAGGGCTGATCAATGCAGGCTATCCCTGCGTCATGACCGAGGAATACGGGACGCCTTGGGGAACTGGTTTGACCACCCTCGATGCCGAACTCATGTGGGAATTGGAACGTCTTGGCGTCTCCTGGACGACCTTCCAATATATCCCGCCCACCGGCGTGTCAACGGACATAACGCAGCCAAAAATTTATTCAAACATTGTCGTCAACGCCGGCCTTTCCTGGAGTCCCGATTACGGAAATTTCCCATCGGTGCGAGGGGTGTATGGCAACGGCGGAGAGCCTTGGACAATTCCGGCAAGTTATGTCAACAATTTCCTGACCGGCACACCCCTGACCATTCAGGCGGAAAATTTTGACACAGGCGGCGAAGGTGTTGCCTACCACTTCACGAACACGGTGAATTCGGCGATATATCGGACTGGCGAGACGGTGCCCATTGAAGCCACAACGGACACCGGCGGTGGATATGATGTCACCGGCACGGCGGCTGGTGAATGGCTCGAATACACCCTTCGGATTCAAGTGCCGGGCTATTACAATCTCTCGCTGCGCTATGCCGCTCCCGGCAATGGCTGCGCCGTGCAAGTGACCGGCAGCCGCCAGGACGAAATAGGCTTGAGCGATAATGAAACGGGTATTTGGAGCCTGCCAGGCACGGGGTCTTCCGCGACATGGATGACCGCAACCCAGCAGGTGCTTCTGGCACCGGGCACACAGAGAATGCGGCTCAACATTTTGAACGGCGGATTTAATTTGAACTGGCTGCAACTGACCCCGGCGTCAACCGGCCTTGTTCCCAGCGGCACTTATACTCTCCTGAACGCAGCCAATACCCTCGCGTTTAACGGCGTGACCGGCAGCGGCACCGTCACCGCCACCAATGATTCCGGCTCGACCTATCAGCAGTGGAATCTCCAGCACATCGGCGGCGGCCAATACAAAATTACCGCCGCCGCGAACGGCTGGAGTTGGAATCTAAACAACGGGTCGCTCGGTTTCACCTCCGGATGGGGCACCGGCGGAGGACAGTGCTTCATTGTCACGCCGGTCAGCGGCGGTTTCTATGCCATTTTGCCCGTCTCCAATGGTGAGCCATTGGAAACCTCCGCTGCCAACCCAAATACGATTGACCAGCAGGTCTATTCGAACGGTGCCAATCAATTGTGGGCGATTGCATCTCCGGGTGCGCCGGTGTTCCCTGCGGGCTTGAGCGCCACGGCGGTTTCCAGCACTCAAGTCCGTCTCACTTGGAACGCGGTCACTGGCGCGACCAGTTACAACGTCAAACGCTCTGCGACCAGCGGCGGGCCTTACACTACCGTTGCCACCGGCGTGATTGCCGCAAACTACACCGACACTGTTCCCGCCGGCATGAGATATTACTATGTGGTCAGCGCCGTCGCCGGCGGTTCGGAAAGTCCGAACAGTTGGGAAGCGACCTGCCTGCCTTATCCGTGGAATACGCAGGACATCGGTTCGGTGGGAGTCGCGGGCGGCGCGGGTTACTGCAACGGCGTGTTCACGGCAACCGGGTCCGGGGATGACATCTGGAATGCCGCCGACGCGTTCAGATTTTTTTATGTGCCTGTGAGTGGAAATTGCACCATGATCGCGCGCGTCACTTCGGTGCAAAATGTTGATCCGTGGTCGAAGGCCGGCGTGATGATCCGCGAAAGCCTGAACGCCAACGCAGCAAACGCCTTTATCGCCGTGACGCCGGGCAACGGCATTACCTGGCAATCTCGTTCGAGCACCGGCAGCAGCACCGTCAATTCCGCCACTAGCGGCCTGATCGCGCCTTACTGGGTCAAGCTGGTGCGAAGTGGAAATACATTTACCGGCTACCGCTCGCCGGACGGCGTGACTTGGACGCAGCAAGGGACTTCGCAGACGTTCACCATGGCATCCACAGCGTATGTCGGTCTGGCGGTCACTGCACATAATAACTCCAGCCTCTGCACGGCCACGTTTGACAACGTCAACGGACCCGGTTGGGCGAATCCGATTCTGCCGGCGGCTCCGGCCAGTCTGGCCGCGACCGTGACAAACTGGAACGTCAATTTGACTTGGTCCGTCTTCGGTGCCGCCACCTGCTACAACGTGAAGCGCGCGGTCACTTACGGCGGGCCTTACACCGTCATCGCCAACGTGACAACGACGGACTACGCCGACGCGACGGCGGCCAACAACACAAGTTATTACTACGTCGTTTCAGCCGTGAATGTGGCGGGTGAAAGTGCGAACTCCGCCCAGGCCGGCATTGCGGCGCAAACTTTCGCGCCCACGGGATTGTCGGCCACGGCCGTGTCCGGCACGCAGGTTGCCCTGGTCTGGAACGCCTTCACCAACGCGACCAGCTACAATGTGAAGCGGTCGGCCGTCAGCGGCGGTCCTTACACGACCATCGTCACCGGCCTCGCAGTCACCAACTGCACCGACACCGTCGCATCCGTCCGGGCCGGAAGCTATTATGTGGTCAGCGCGTTCTCCGGCGGTGCGGAAACCCCGAATAGTTCAGAAGCGGCGGTGCAATTTTCCAAACTGACCGGCGGCATCATCGGCACAGCGGGTTCGTATAACAATTCCGGTAACACCATCGCCAAAGTTTTCGACGGCGACCTGACCACGTTCTTCGACGCGCCGGATCCTGGCAATGGCGATTGGGTCGGGCTGGATTTTGGCGCGGGCGTGAGCAATGTCATTACCCAAATCAACTACTGCCCCCGCTCCGGCTTTGAATCGCGCATGGTAGGCGGCGTTTTCCAGGGCGCGAACCGGGCGGATTTCAGCGACGCGGTCACGCTGGCCACGGTGACAACGCAGCCGGCCACGGGCATATTCACCTCCGCCAGCATCAACAACTCGTCGGCGTTTCGGTATGTCCGCTACCTTGCGCCTAACAGCAGTTGGGGCAACGTGGCCGAGTTGCAGTTTTATGGCTATCTCTTCTCTGTTCCGACGCCGCACATTGGGAATGCTTCGATAGCCGGCGGCAATCTGGTATTCAGCGGCACAAACGGTTTGCCCGGCGGCTCCTTTACGATTTGGTCCTCAACGAACATGGCAACTCCGCCAACCAGTTGGGACCAAGTCGGCAGCGGCCACTTTGATGGCAATGGCAACTTTAGCGTCACCAATCCGATAAACGCCGGCGACGCGCAGCGATTCTACCTGCTGCGCCAGCCCTAGCAGACGACGAAATGGCTCAAAGCTGAATCTTGGAAAACCGGTAACTGCCAAAGGCAACCAGCAACACGGCGAAGCCAGCAAGCACGGCAAAATCCGTCACCAATCCGAAGTGGCCGGCACCGATGAGCGATTGCCGCAGGCCGTCCACGCCGTAGGTCAGCGGATTGAGGCTGGTGGCGATCACCAGCGCTTTCGGCAGGTTCGTCAGCGGAAACATCGCGCCCGACAACAGGAACAACGGCATGATCAAAAAGCTGACCACGAATTGAAAGGCTTGCATGTCCTGCAACGACGCGCCAATCGCCGAGCCCAGCGCCGTGAACAAAATGGCCGTGAGCGCCATGAACAGGAACACTGCGGGCAGCGCGCTCCAGTTCTCCAGACGGAACCCACCAAGAAAACAGACCCCCAGAAACAGCGCGCCTTGAATCATCGCAACCGTTGCGCTTCCCAAAATCCGGCCCAAAATGATCCACACGCGCGGCACCGGCGCGACAAGCGTTTCCTTCAAAAAACCGAACTGCCGGTCCATGAGCAGTTCGATGCCGGAAAAAACGGACGTGAACAAAATGGTCATGCCGATCAATCCGGGCGTGACAAATTGAATATAGTTGCCCATGCCGGCCTGTTTGAAAACCGGGCTGAGGCCGTAGCCCATGACGAGCAGATAAATCAACGGCTGCGCCAGCGAGGAAACGATTCGCGCGCGGGCGCGAACGTATCGCTTCAATTGCCGCAGCCAAAGAATGTAAATCACGCTCATAAATTATCTCCGTCCCCAGGCTCTGGCCATCTGGCGCATCCGGTCGGCGGGGCCGGCTTCCTCTTCACGGATGGTCGAGCCGGTTAATTTCAGGAACGCCTGCTCCAGCGATTCCGTGCCGGTTTGCTGTTTCAATTCTTGCGAGGTGCCTTGGGCGATGATGCGCCCGTGGTCAATGATGGCAACTCGATGCGCCACGCGCTCGGCTTCCTCCATGTAATGCGTCGTCAGAAACACGGTGACGCGCTCTTCGGCGTTGAGTTTCCTGACCTGATTCCAGAGCTGGTTGCGGGTTTGCGGATCCAGGCCGAGCGTGGGTTCGTCCAAAAAAAGAATCTTTGGCGTGTGCAGCAGCCCGCGGGCGATTTCCAGCCGGCGCTTCATGCCGCCGGAAAATCGTTTCACCGGTTCCTTCCGGCGGTCCCACAGTTCAAAGAGGTTGAGCAGTTTCTCGGTGCGCTCGGCGCAAACCCGCCGGGGAACTTTATAAAGCGCGCCGTGCATTTCCATGTTTTCCCACGCAGTCAGCTCGTCGTCCAGGCTCGGGTCTTGAAAGACGATTCCAAACAGCTTGCGGACTTCGTTCGGCTGGCGTTCGGGATTCAACCCGTTCAATTCGATCGTGCCGCTGGTCGGCCTGAGCAGCGTCGTGAGCATCTTGATCGTGGTCGTCTTGCCCGCGCCGTTTGGTCCCAGGAACGCCACCATCTCGCCTTGCTGGATTTCAAACGAGACGTCGTTGACCGCAGTGAAATCTCCGAAGGTCTTGGTCAGATTTTGAACGCGAATCATGAAGTAAAGTTGTTTGAAATTTTGTCAAGCGGGGGACTTCATTCCTGCTGCGGCATACGCAACGAGCCGTTGGATGAGTCCATCCGCATCCAATTTCTTCCGCAGATGGCCGGGCAGCGAATCTTCCTTGCTGGAGATAAGCAAAGTATGGATCAATGCGCCGAACGTGAAATTCAGACGCCAGAACAATTCCCCGCGCGGCAGTTCCGGGAGAGAGAGCGCGAAGGCCGCCGCGAAACGAGCCATCAACGCCTGGAATTGTGCCCGGATCAGTTGCTCAATCTCCGGGTTCGGCTCGCTGTGGCATCGGGCCATGAGCCGCATGAATGTCGTGTTCCTTTTCCCGGCGGCAAAACTCGCTTCGACCGTCGGGCGAATCATCGCCTCCAGCAGAATTTCAACCGTTGGCGGTTTGTTGCCGGACTTGCGTTCCGCCTCGTCCAGCATTGCCAGCCTCCGCCGATTCAACGGCTCAATGCGCCGGTTGAAAACCGCTTCAATCAATTTTTGCTTCGTGCCGAAATGATAATTGATGGCCCCCAGATTCACTTCCGCCGCCACGATGATGTCCCGGATGGAAGTGGCTTCCAGGCCGCGCCCGGCGAACAGCCGTTCCGCCGTGTCGAGAATTTTCTCTTCGGTGACGGCGAGAGTGTGCTCGGCGTTTTCCGGCATCGCAGCCGTTTTCGCAAAACGATTCTGTCTGCGGTTCGTCTTCATTCGTATCGCAGGGCGTCAATGGGATTGAGCAGTGCCGCTTTGCGCGCGGGATAAAAACCGAAGAACACGCCGACGGCGCAGCTCACGCCAAAAGCCAGGAGGATGGAGCCGGTGGAAACGATGGGAATGAAACTGGTGAGACGGCCCACGAGATCGGAAGCGCCCACGCCCAGCAGCACTCCAATAGTGCCGCCCAGCACGCTCAACGTAATGGCCTCGATGAGAAATTGCAGCAAAATGTCCGCCGGCTGCGCGCCGACGGCGATGCGGATGCCGATTTCCCGCGTCCTCTCGGTCACGCTTACCAGCATGATGTTCATGATTCCGATGCCGCCGACCAGCAGCGAGATTCCGCCGATGGCACCCAGCAGCAATGTGATGATGGTAGTTACGGAACTCACGGTGTCGGCGATTTGCTTTTGATTGAAAATGCTGAAGTCATTGTCCCGGCCGGCCGACAGGCGATGACGTTGCCGCAGCAAGCTGGTGATTTGCTGCTCCGCCGCGTCCATCCGGTTGGCGCCGGAAATCTGGACACTGACGGAACGCAAAAATTTGTCGCCGGTGAGAAGGCGCATGGCCGTAGTGAAGGGAACAATGATGCGGTCGTCCTGGTTCATGCCGCCCATGCCCGTGCCCTTGCTTTCGAGCAGGCCGATAATAACAAAGGGCATGTTCTTGACGCGCACGGTCTGGCCGACGGGGTTGAGCGGGCCGAAAAGCTCATGCGCGGTTTCGGAGCCGATGACGGCGACTTTGGCCGCGCTGCGGACATCGCGCGCGGTGAACATCGAGCCGTCGGCGAGTTTCCAATCGGTGATTTCAAGGTATTCGGGCGCTTCGCCCGCGATGGTCGTGGACCAGTTGCGTCCGTTGGCGATGGCTTGCGCGGAGGTGGTGTCTTCCGGGCTGACGGCCACGACGTCCGGCACTTCCCGGCGAATGGCGTCGGCATCCTCCAGCGTCAGCGCGCTGGCGCTGCCGAGACCGGAGTTCACGCCGCCGGCGCGCCGGCTGCCGGCAAAGATGGTCAGCAAATTCTGGCCGAGGGCGGAAATCTGGGATTCGATGCGCGCCTGCGCGCCGTTGCCCAAGGCGACCATTGCCACGACCGAGGCAACGCCGATGATGATGCCCAGCGCGGTGAGGCTGGAGCGGAGTTTGTTGCGGCGCAGCGCGCGCAACGCGATCATCGCCGTCAGCAGGAACTGACGCAAAAGTGTTCGGAGGAATTCCAGGGGATTCATGGGTCAAGCGAGTTTGGCTTTATGTTCGGCCTGATCCAGCGCGGCGCGTTGCTCCTGGGCGAGGCGGCGGTTTTCGTTCCGGGTGTCGCTGATCACCTGGCCGTCGCGCATGACAATGATGCGCTTGCAATAGGCGGCAATGTCCAGTTCGTGCGTCACCATCAGTATGGTGATGCCCGCGTCATTCAATTTCTGGAAGATGCCCATGATTTCGATGCTGGTGCGCGTGTCCAGATTCCCGGTCGGCTCATCGGCCAGCAACAGTTCGGGCGAGTTCACCAGGGCGCGGGCGATGGCGATGCGCTGCTGTTGGCCGCCGGAAAGCTGGTTCGGATGATGATGCCGCCGGTCGCTGAGGCCGACATTTTCCAAAGCTTGCGTGGCTCGTTGGCGGGTGGCGCGCAGAGCAATGAGGGGTTTGCTGTAAAACATGGGCAGTTCGACGTTTTCGAGGGCGGTCGTGCGGGCCAGCAAATTGAAACTTTGGAAAATGAAACCGAGCTTCTTGTTGCGCAGACGCGCCAGTTGACGGCGGTTCAAGCCGGCAACGGCCGCGCCGTCCAGCAAATAACTTCCGCTGGTGGGCTGATCGAGGCAGCCCAGCATATTCATCAGCGTGGATTTGCCCGATCCGCTCGCGCCCATGACGGCCACGAAGTCGCCGCGCTGGATTTCGAGGCTGACTTCGCACACGGCCTTCAACTCGACCTCGCCGGTGTGATAGGTCTTGGTGAGGCTGCGGAGTTGGATGATGGGCGCGTTGTCCATGTAGTGCTTGACGGATTTATTGCGGCGGCGGGGGGCCGAAGCCGTTCCCGGTTGTCGCGCCAAGCGTCGCGGTGACGACTGTCTCGCCCTGGTTCAAACCGTCGAGAATTTCGGTGTTCAAGCCGTCGGTAATGCCGGCCTTGATAATCACCGGCTTGAGCTTCTTGGCATCGGCGCTGGTGATATAGACGAGCCGCTCGTCCGGCTGCAATTTCGCGGGCGGCGTTCCGTCAAAAACCGCACTGGCTGGCGGTGTGAAACGGAGGGCGGCATTGGGAATTTGCAGGACGTTGGTGCGCTGGGCGACCAGAATGGAAATGTCCGCCGTCATGCCGGGAAATAATTTTTGCTCCGGGTTGTCCACGGAAATAATGGTTTCGTAAGTGACCACATTCTGCGTCGTCGTGGGCGACCTGCGCACCTGCGTCACCGTGCCGTGAAAAACATCATCCGGAAAAGCGTCCACGGTGAAGTCCACCGTTTGGCCGACCCTGACCTGCCCGATGTCCGCCTCGGAAACATCAGCGGTGATGTTCATCTTGGATAGGTCCTGGACAATCGTGAACAATACCGGCGTGCTCATGGCCGCGTTGACGGTCTGACCCACGTCCACTTTGCGCGAGATCACGATGCCGCTCACTGGCGCGGTGATTATGCAGTAACCGAGATTGGCCTGGGCGTTGTCCAGCGCACCCTGCTGGATGGCGACGGCGGCCTCGGCTTCGTGCAGCGTAGCGACGGCGGTGTCATAGTCAGAACCGGAAATCAGCTTGTTGGTGAACATCTGGGTGTCACGGGCGATTTGGGCTTTCTGCAATTCCAGATTGGCCTTGCTGTTGGCCAGTTGGGCGTCGGCTTGTTTGGCCATCGCTTCGTAGTTGCGGGGATCAATCTGCGCCAGCAACTGTCCGTTGGTCACCGTTGAATTGTAATCCACATAAAGCTTGTTGATCTGGCCCGAAACCTGACAGCCAACGTCCACGCTGACCACGGCACTTAACGAGCCGCTGGCCGTGACGTGGGCAACGATCTTGCCGTGCGAAACGGGCATCGTTTCGTAGCGAGTTGCGCCGCCAGACCGCTTGCAGCCCGCGAAGACTACGATCCCCAGCGCGGCAAAAAGCAAGAGGCGCGCCGCCGCCGCAATGGTCCGGATGCGAGCGGTTTCCGGGCCGCGCCCGGCGAAAAGCCGTTCCGCCATGCCGGGAATCCCCCACCGGGGGCCGGCCAAAGTTTGTTCCGCGACTTCCAGTTTTGCAACCGTTCCTGCGCCCGATGTATTCATACGTTTGCATGATTCATACAAACGTATGAATCCGGTGTCAACTCGTTTTTTTTGCGGGCGGCGGAGGGAATACCCCAAAGAAAGACGGCTCTGGCATTTGTGGCGGCCATCCGCCAGAATAATTTCAAACCATGAAAAACCATCTTTTAACTGCCTGGTTGTGTCTGACCGGAGCGGCATTGTTCGCGCAAGAAAATACCCGCCTGAACCTTGGGCAGTTGCAGACCGGAGCCACGGTCTCGTTCGTCCGTGACGCCGGCGGCAAATGGGGAATTGAAATCGTTGGGAGAACCAGTCCTCGCATTCAACAGCCGAAACCTGCCATGCTGGAAATCTTTCGCTCGGAACAAGACATTCGCCAGCTTGCGGCCGGATACCAGACGGTGCAGAAATCGGAAGACGGAATGGATGCCCGTGCTGAAATCGCATACAGCGGCAATGCCGTCTTTCATGTGCAAGACCACTGGAGCCTGACCGGAGCGGTGCTTTCGGTGAGCCGGAAGGTGGAAGTCACCGGGAACGCGCCGGGCGGATTCGACTCGTCGGTCGTGTTCGCAATCGCTCCTTCTGTCAAATGGACCAACATGAACTTCCTGGCTCCGGGCGCGTTGTATGGCGACCCCACTTACGACGGCACCAATTCAGCCGGTGGCGCACTGAACTATGCAGCCCATCGTTTCATCATGCGTGAGGACATACTTCCGGCACCCCTGTTTGGACTCTCGTTCAGCAACGGGGCTTCTGTGACCATGCTGGATCCAGTGCCGCGCGGCGACACAACCGAGGAGGAAACCCGGCTTGCCAGACCCGTGATCACCGATGCCCGGCTGCAATTCGGCGCGCTCGGCACCTGGCAGACGAACGGCGGCCCGATCGAGTTTGGTTTCGTGTTTCCCGGCACGACGAGCATTTATGCTTTCGTCACCAATGCCCCCGCGAAATCGAGATGGATTCGGCGCTATCACCCGATTGAGCAGGGATTTTCCCAAAGTTACCAGGTGAGTTTTCGTTTTGGCCAAAATGAGTCGTTCCGCGACATGACGCGGAATTCCTGGCGCTGGGCGTGGAACACGCTGAACCCGCCCGTCCACTACATTGACGTCGAGCAGATGCGCCGCGTTCTGACAGACCACATCGAGGCCCAGGCCAACACCATTGACGGGCGCACGGCGATCCCTTTCGTCATCTCCACAATGGAAACGAACCAGGTCCAATGGAATTATACGATGGTGGCGATGGGTTTTGTGGGCAAGGACATCGAATGTGCCAACCAATTGCTGCTGGAAGGCGACCGCGACCAGACCGAACGCGGTCAAAAAATGCGCCAGTCCGGACTGGCAATCATTTCGACTTTGATCAAAGCGCTTCCGACAGTGCCGCTTCAGGGCACAGGCTTTGACCTCGCCACCGGAAAACCCTGGACCGGCGACCATCAGGAATGGGTCGCTCCCTGGCTGCGCAACGCCACTGAAAGTATGCGCGTGTTGATGCAGGCATATCGGCGCGAGAAAGCGCAAAACCGGGAACATCCGGAATGGTTCAACTGGGTGAAGCAATACGTGGACTGGCTGATCAAACAGCAGCGGGCGGACGGATCATTTCCACGCCGGTGGGTGGCCGGCAGCGACGAAGTTGCGGAGCCAACGGGAACGGCAAGCTATTGTCCCGTGCCGTTGCTCGTCCTGATGACCGAGGAAACGGGTGATCCAAAATATCAACAGGCAGCCATTCGCGCGGCTGAATACATCTGGACGAATTTTGGGTCGCGAGGATTTTTTGTCGGCGGCGCGAGTGACAATCCGAACATCACCGACAAAGAGGCCGGGATGTTGAGCCTGGAAGCGTTCTTGAGCCTTTACGACTCCACCAAATACCCCAAGTGGCTCGACCGCGCCCAAACCGCGGCGACTTACGCCGAAAGCTGGATTTGGATTTGGACTGTGCCGATGCCGTTGGACGCGACCGACGCGCAACTCCACTGGAAAAAAAGCGCGCCGGCCATCGGGTTTCAAGGCATCACGGCGATGAACTCCGGCAGCGTGGATGAATACCTCGATTGGGCCGTGCCTTCCTACGCGAAACTTTACAACCTCACGAAAGACCCGCATTACCTCGACGTGGCGCGCGTGTTGCTCCACGACACCAAATCCATGGTCGCCCTTCCGGGCCGCCAATATGATATGCGCGGCATCGGCTGGCAGCAGGAAGGGTGGCGCATGGGGCCGGGCGGGAACGGGCGCGGCGTGGGCGGACACCGGTTCTGGCTGCCTTGGATTTCCGCGAACCATCTCCACGGAATCACCGGCCTGGAGGAATATGACCCCGCGTTGTTCAAACTGCTTTCCTCAAACCCGGCGGCTCAACCGACAAACACAACCCAAAAATGAAAAACCACCCGGCGCAGCGTCGCATGAACCGTTGGAACTTCCACGTCTCCGTCAAATTTATTTTCTCCGCGCTGCTCGCGTTGTGGGCGCTTGCCTGGCCGGCGGGGCTTGGCGCGGCGGAACAACCGGATCAGCGCGACATGGTCCTTTGGTATCGTCAACCAGCCGAACAATGGCTCCAAGCCATGCCTATGGGCAATGGCATGATCGGCGCGATGGATTTCGGCGGTGTTCCCGAAGAACGAATTGCCCTCAACGAGTCCTCCTTCTGGTCCGGACGACCGCACGACTATGATGACACCAACGCCTTTCAGTATTTCCCCAAAATCCGCGATCTGGTTTTTGCGGACAAGTTTCAGGAGGCCGAGAGGATGGTCAACGACCACTTCTATGGCATTCCCAAGGCGCAGGAAGCCTACCAGCCGATTGGCGACCTGCTGCTTTCATTCGATTCCACGAATTTCACCGACTATCGCCGCGAGTTGGACATCAAGACGGGGGTCGCCAAAGTCAGCTACCGCCAGGGCGACGCGGTGATCACGCGCGAGACGTTCGTCTCATGGCCCGACAAAGTGATGGTCTTGCGAATCAGTTCCGACAAGCCTGGTCGCATATCTTTTGGAGCGCAGTTTCGCGGTCCGTATTTGGAGAGCAGTGTCGCCGATGGCAACCACCTCGTCATGGACGGACAATGGAAAGGTCCGTTTCCCGGTTCGGCCACGGGCATGGCCGGCCTGATTGCGCATACCGCAGGCAAAGGTCTGCGATATGAGGCGGCGCTGACCGCCCGTCTCGAAGGCGGCATATCCGAAGCCACCAACTCCACGCTCCAAATTCGCAATGCCACCGCCGTCACGCTGGTCATGTCCATCAACACCAGCTTTGTGAACTATCACGACATCAGCGGCGATCCCGCAGCCCGGTGCAAGAAGGTGCTGGACGCCGCCGCCGGCAAAAATTTTGCCGCACTTTACCAACGTCATGTGGCTGATTTCAGTGGTCTCATGAACCGAGTGCATTTGCAAATCGGCGATGCTTCGCAGAACGAAAAACCAACGGACGAACGCCTCAATGCTGTTCGCGCCGGCGGCTCGGATGCAAATCTGGAGGCGCTCGCCTTTCAATTCGGGCGCTACCTTCTGGCTTCGAGCAGCCGCGTTGGCGGCCAGCCGGCCAATCTCCAAGGCATCTGGGACGAGGCGCTTCTGCCGCCTTGGGGCAGCAAATACACGGTCAACATCAACCTGGAAATGAACTACTGGCCCGCCGAGGTCTGTAATTTGGACAAATGCACGCCGCCCTTGTTCGGCCTGATCAAGGACCTCTCTGAAACCGGCGCGAAGACCGCCAGGGATTATTACAACTGCGATGGCTGGGTGCTGCATCACAACACCGACCTCTGGCGCGGCACGGCACCCGTGGACGCCGCGAGATACGGTATGTGGCCGCTCGGCGGGGCGTGGCTCTGCCAGTCCATCTGGGAACATTACGCCTTCGGCGGCGATAAAAAATTTCTTCGCGAAAATTATCCGGTGATGCGCGGTGCCGCTCAATTCCTGCTGGAATTGCTGGTTGAGGATCCCAAGCACCACTGGCTGGTCACGCCGATCTCCGTGTCGCCGGAACACACATATCGCGACGCGGACGGAAACACCGCCTCCTTGTCGCCGGGGCCGACGATGGACATCGCGCTGATTCGCGAATTGTTCGGGCACTGCATCGAGGCTGAAAACATTCTGGACACAGACAAGGCTTTTGGAAACCGGCTCGCCGCAACACTGCCGAAGCTTCCACCCTATCGGATCAACAGTCACGGATATTTACAGGAATGGATCGAGGATTGGACGCCCGGCAGCGAGAACCACAACATCTCGCCCAATTTTCCATTTTTCCCCGGCGACACCATTACTCTGCGCGGCAATCTGAAACTGGCCGGCGCGATCAACAAATGGATGGAGACGCGGGAGCCACGCGGCGGCTGGACAGGTGCGTTCGACACCTGCGTCTGGGCGCGCCTGGAGCGCGGCGACAAAGTCGAGCAATGGCTCAATATGCTCTTGACCAATTCCCTGGCCGACAACCTGCAAAACAGCAGGAACAACCAGTCCGACGCCAATTTCGGCCTGACCGCTGCGGTAGCCGAGGCTCTGCTTCAAAGCCATGCCGGAGAAATTGTTTTGTTGCCCGCCCTGCCGCCAAGCTGGACTGACGGCTCCGTCACCGGCCTGCGCGCCCGCGGCGGCTATGAGGTGAACATTGAATGGCGGGATGGAAAATTGTCCTCGGCGCAGATTGCCAATGGCAAAGGGGGCACCTGCACGGTGCGTTACGGCGAAAAGACAATTCAAGTGTCCGTCTCACCCCGCAATGCCGCACGACTGGACGGCCAGTTGGTGCGACTGGATTAAACCTTTCGCCGTGCTGACGATTGACGCAAATGCCGACACACCGGGGAAACGCCGTTCGCACCGTTGTTAACGAGACCAAGTTATTTTGCCTCTGCCTCGCCTTCCGGCGTCCGCCGCCAAGCGAAATATTCGTCAAGAACTTTGAGCGAATCGGCGCTGGGCACCGGACCAACGTGCGGCGTCTGGCTGAAATACATTAACCGGGATTTTCTGTTGGTGAAGGCCGGCCATGTGGGAAGACCTTCGCCATTGGGATCGCCGTGCTTGGCAAAGTTCACCCAGTAAGTGGACATCGCATCCGAGATTTCCAAGTCCGTCTTCGTCGTCTGCGGACTTCTGGGGTTAAGATGCTCGAAAACGTAGGCGACTTCCGAGCCGTGCGGCGATCCATGCCCCGCTTGGGGCGAGCCTTCCGGATATTGCGGATGCTGATCGAAATAATAAAAGAAGACCTTGGATTTTCCCTTTTCCGCCGCAAGCCGCGCCCAACTCCAAGTTTGCCAGCCGAACGCCGCGTCACGGGTCAGGTCGCGCGCGGTTTTTGGAACTGAGTTCGAGCCGACAGGATAAGCTTTGATGAGATCGTCCGAGAACTTGGCGTAACGCGCGTTGACGCTGGCGATGTAATCAGCCGGGGTTCTTGGCGGCGAAAAGCTTGCGCCTTCATCGGAGTTGTAACCCACGAGAATCGGCGTGTCGTTGTATTTGCCAGCCGAGTAAAGTTTGTATTGGTCGTCGGGAATCACCCAGCCGTCAATGATCGGCCAGGAGCCGCCCACGCCGCGAGTGGCCGGAAGTTTGTCCGGCGCGAGCTTGCGCAGTTCCGCGATGGACGAAACGCCCGCGGCTTTGGCGTAAGCCTCGCCACCGCGCTCCGCATCAGCGAGACGTTTCAAATTTTCGCCGGGAAAGGTGGTGGGGCGCGGCGGACCGAACGAACCGCCGCTTTCTGAAATGGCACCCTCAAACAGCCCCTTGGCCAGCGGCGACGCGCACAATATGCTGACGGAAATGCCGCCGGCGGATTCGCCGAAAATCGTCACCTTGTTTGGGTCGCCGCCAAACGCCGCGATGTTTTTCTTCACCCACTCAAGACCGGCGATTTGATCCAGCAAACCGTAGTTGCCCGAAAAGTGGTTCGGGCTTTCAGCGCTTAATTCAGGATGCGCGAGAAAGCCGAGTTGCCCGACGCGATAGGCGATGCTGACCAACACCACGCCTTTTTTGGCCAGGTTTGCGCCATTGTAACTCGGATCGGAGGTGGAACCGGCGATGAACCCGCCGCCGTAAATCCAGACGAGAACGGGGATATGATCTTTCGCGGATTTCGCGGGCGTCCAGACATTCAAATACAGGCAGTCTTCGGAACCTCCTCCGTTTTGAACAGGCATCGGAGCAAAACGGGTGGCCTGCTTCACGCCGTCCCATTTGGCGGCGGGCTGCGGAGCGCGCCAGCGGAGGTCGCCGACCGGGGGCGCGGCAAACGGAATGCCCCGGTAAATCGTCAGCCCGTCTTGGGAAATGCCTTGCACCAATCCTTGTTCAAGCTTGACCGGCACGGGTTGCTGCGCGAGGCCGAGTCCGGCAATGAGCGTTGAAAACGTCGCAGCCAAAATAATTTTCTTTTTCATGGAAATAACTGCTTGGTGTTGATCTTCCGCCACAGGTTGCGGAAAAAGTCGTCATAAAGCAAGCGATGCCACAGATCTCGCCGAATCATGGCCTCGAAGGTTGCGCGGGGTAAATAAATTTTGACAAGCCACCAACAGATTCGCAACATCGTTCATGCTCTCCAAAATCGTCCGAGACAAACGGGTTTTTGTGTTTGGGTTATTGCTGGCTTTGGCCGGCTTAACTTCATGCACCACTACTGAAACGCACCTGATCGGCGCGAAAGCCGCCGGGCTGGTCGGCGGCGCGTCCAAGGTGGCCGATGGGGAGGCAACAAGCGGTTATTTGATCAATTTGGCCCAGCCCGGCCAAGCGGTGAATTTCACCGGTTTGCCGGCGGCGAGCAAACTGGCGATTCGCTATGCGTCAGTAACGAATGGCACAATCAGTGTGGCAGTCAACGGCCAGCCGTCGCGCGAGGTGAACATTCATTCCTCGGGCGCGCTCACCAATTGCGTTCTCTACTCGATCATTGACATTGTGATTCCCGCCGACGCCACGGTCACCATCAGCCTGGCGACTAACGATGTCCCGGTGAACTTGGATGATATCATTGTCGGCGACGGCGATTTGGAATTACCGCCGGACATCTGGAATCTGCCGCCGTTGCCGGTGGCTGACGGTCCCTATTCCGCCGACTGGAAGGCGATGAGCCAGCTTTACCAGACGCCGGAGTGGTGGCGCGACGCGAAGTTCGGCGCGTGGGCGCATTGGGACCCGCAGTCCATGCCTGAGGATGGCGATTGGTATGCGCGCGGCATGTATCAAGAGGGCAGTGCGCAATATCGTTACCAGATCCAACATTTCGGCTATCCGTCGGTGTATGGTTACAAGGACATCGCCCACAACTGGGTGATTGACCGGTGGAATCCAAATCAATTGATGGATTTGTATGTGGAAATGGGCGCGCGCTACTTCATGGCGATGGGCGCTCACCACGACAACTTCGACTGCTTCGATTCAAAATATCAGCCGTGGAACTCGGTGAACGTCGGCCCCAAGATGGACATTGTCGGCACTTGGGAAAAAATTGCGCGCGCGCATGGAATGTATTTCGGCATCGGCTTTCACGACACGCCGGGCCGAACCTGGGGACAGTTCATGCCGGTGCGTTACACCAGCGACAAGTCGGGGCCGATGAAGGGCGTGCCTTACGATGCGCTGCAAACGATTCTGGACGGATATGGCAAATGGAGTCCGAGGGACATCTCCGCGCTCGCGTCGCCGTCGGTGCTGCCAACCATCATGGACGGCAAAGACAAATGGTGGAAAGGCATGGATCCGGTGGATCTTTACGGGCCGCCGCACACCATGATGCGCGGACCGCGCTCCCTTCCGGGGAACGATCCGCTGCTCTCGCCCTTCGCCAATCAATTCATGTGGCGGGTGGACGACGCCATCACCAAATATCATCCCGACGTCATTTACTTTGACGAGCACGCGGGCGATTCGCAGGTGGATTTGGGCGTCCACATGGGACTGGGATTTCTGGCACCGACACTGGCCGCAAATTACTACAACAAATCTTTGCAGTGGAACCACGGGAAAATGGAAGCTGTGCTCAACCTCAAAGGCGTGGGCGGACAATACAACAGTTTCCAGGACCACCCCGAGCTGCTGCCCTTCGTTGACCGTTCGCTGGTCAAAAGCACTGAAGCCATCATCGAACCGCAGATCACGCCTTACTCGTTCCAGACCGAAGTCACCAGCGGGGAATGGCACTACCACGCCGGGCAGAAATACATGGACGCCCGGAGCGTCATCCGAACATTGATGCAGAACGTCTCCCGCAACGGAACCCTGCTGCTCAACATCAGCATGCATGGCCGCGGCAATCTGGATCCGGAGGCGATTCAGATTTGCAAGGATGTCGGCGCCTGGCTGAAAGTGAACGGCGAAGCGGTCTATGCCTCGCGCCCGTTTGAAGTCTCCGAGGAAAATGCAAACGCAATTTGCTACACGCGCAACAACGGCAACGTCTATGCCACACTCTTGAATTGGGATGGCGGCACGATCACGCTCAAAGACTTGCGCGCGGGCGGGGCGACTTTGGGCAAAGTGTCCAAAGTCGAACTGCTCGGCTCCGACGTCGCGATGACATTTGTTCAAGACGATCAGGGTTTGACGGTGACGCCCGGTGCAGCAGTGCAGCCGCTGGCAGGAATCACGAATCAAACGCTCGCGTCCGCGTGCCGCGTCCTGCGCATCACCCATGACAAAGGCTGGTTCAATGACGACGATCCGGGTGCTACATATCCCGGCTGGATTCGCCAATGCAACCTTGGCACCGGCGATTTCAACAACGACCTGACCATCAGCGAAACGCCCGGCGATGTCTGGAGCAGTTCGTTCACCGGCAGCAGCGTTTCAGTCATCGCACCGAAGGAAGCGGGCGCTGGAAAAATTGAAATTCAAATTGACGGCCAGACCCGCGCGACGGCGGACGAATCCACCAGCGGCCCGCGCCTGTCCCAGCAGACGGTGTGTGAATTGACCGGACTCACTCCCGGCAAACATATCATCAAACTCGTCAATCATGGTCCCGGCCCGGTGGCCGTGGATGCCTTGATCGTCCGCTGAAAAAATCAATTTCAGCTTATTTGTTTTCGACGACCTTGTAACCCATCAATGAAAGCATCTTCTCTCCGTATCGCTTTCCAAATTCCCTGGAACCGGCCGAATTGAAGTGCATATGATCCGGGTTACACGTGCAGCCAGCCGAAGAAATAACATAGGAATTGGTAAGTGTCTTCGGCAGCTCCGCCATGATCTTGTTGAAGCCGGCGCAAACGCCCTGCTGGTCGGCATTCACCAGTTCGCCAGAAAGTAGAGGCACTTCCTTCGGATTGAGATTCAAGTCCTTGACCAGATTGTCGTAAATGCTTTTTACTTTGTCCGGCCATTCCTTGTCGTTCGGGTTTGACTCGCCCTGATGCAGCAGGATTCCCTTGATCACGCCGCTCTTCTGCGCCAGCTTTGCCTGATCCACGAGATATTGATAGGGGTTTCCGTCGTAACTCCTGATGTAATTTTGCATCCAGGGCTGAACGGTTGCAGCGTAGTTCGTGTAAATATCCTTTTGGAACAACTCAATTTTGCAGCCGGGCACGGAAACTTTAATGACGCCCACCCGGATGTTTTTCGGCAGGTTGGCAACCATCGTCCGGCCAAAATAATCAACCATGCAAATGCCGGTGCCTTTGGCGGACAATGGCGGGACGGCATCATACCAGTTGTCCTTTTTCCAGCCGCGCTTGGCGGAATCGAAATCCGCCATGACCTGAAAGCGAGGATCAACGATCTGATCCTGCTCATTCATTTTACCACCGCTTTCCATGTTCGACTGGCCAAAACAGAGATAGATGTAGAAATTCGGATCTGGATCAGCCAAAGCATTGGTGGCAAATGAAACGAATGCTGCGAGCGAGAACAGTATCAATTTTATTTTCATGACAATTTTCTGCGATGTTGCATCAATTGGAATCCGGTGTTTCCGGCACCAGAAATTCTCGCGGACATTGGCTATTTTGCCGGCTGGTCGGCTGGCAGTTTTACCGGGTAGCCCAGCAACGGCAGCATTGTTTCCGCATAGCGCGTTCCCAACAACCGGTAGCCGGCCGGATTGAAATGCAAGGAGTTTATCTTGGTGCAGCCCGTCGCCGAAATGACGTGGGCGGTGGAGATGGTCTTGGGCAGATCGTCAATGATCGTGTTCATCCCGGCGCACGCGCCGCCCTGGTCCTTGGCCACCAGCTCGCCGGCGAGCAGGGGCACATCCGCAGCCTTGAGGTTCAGGTCTTGGAGCAAATTGTCATAAATGCCTTTGACCTTGTTCGGCCATTCCCTGTCGCCAGAGTTGGACTCGCCCTGATGCAGCAGAATTCCTTTGATCACGCCGTCTTTCTGGGCCAGTTTGCCCATGTCAACGAGATATTGATAGGGATTGCCGCCGTATGTCTTGATGATAGGTTTCATCCATGAGGCCGCCGTTGACGCATACGCTTCGTAATTGGTTTTTTCAAACAGTTCAATTTTGCAGCCTGCCACCGCGACGACGACCACCCCCACCTTGATGTTTTTCGGAAGATTGGCAACCAAGGTTCGGCCAAAATAATCAGCCGGGCAAAGGCCGCAGCCGGGACGGCAGAGCGGAGGGACAGCCGTATACCAATTGTCCTTTTTTCTGTCCATGCCTGGAAAATCAACCGCCGCCAAAACTTGAAAGCGGTCATCCACATTGGTCTTGTCCTGTTCTTGAACCCCCGGAAAGCCCTCCATGTTGGACTGTCCAAAGCACAGGAATATCCAAAGATTTGTGTCTTGAGAAAAGGCGTTCACATTAAACAAGAGCAAGCCCGCCAAGGCGAGCAATGGTGTGGTCATTTTCATAATGGTTTGGTTTGATATAATTTTTCGGTTGAGGATCAAGCTTTCAGCCTCCGCTTCGCTTACTTTTCGCGGGTGCGTGCGGCGATTGGATTTGACCTCGCTCAAGCATGATGGGTTCATGTTAGCAAAGCTGCATCAAGGGTCAACAAACACTTCGCACTTCATGACTGCCTATCCGTTGCTCAATGCGTCGAGTCTGGCCCGATCAAATCCGGCGATCGCCTTGTATCGGCTGGCAATTTCTTCAAGCTCGTCCGGCGCGAACACTGCGGCGACATCCTCAAAGCCTCCCGGGGCCCGTTCTTCGGCAAGTTGCATGATGATTTCGGGACCGTGCTGGCGATTCGTTTGCACCAACCGGGCCGTCGGCTCCAACCGAGCCGCTTCGTAGCTTGCAAGCGCGGACATCGGATCTGGCTCGTTGGAGAGTGCCTCTACGAGCGCGGCGGCATCGAGAATGCCCTGCGACGCGCCATTCGAACCTACCGGATACATCGGATGTGCCGCGTCACCCAGCAACGTCACCCGACCGTGGCTCCAGCGCGGCACGGGATCGCGATCCACCATGGGAAATTCATATACCACTTTCGCGCCAGCGATCAGCGCGGGAACGTCCAGCCAGTCGAACCGCCAGCGCTCGAACGCCGGGGCAAATTGTTCCTTGTCCGCAAGCCGGTTCCAGTCCCGGGGAATGGGTGCCTTATCGCCGCCAACGCGAAGTTCCGCGACCCAGTTGATCAGCGACCCGCCCCGGGCAGCCGCATCGGGACAAATCGGATAGGCCACAAATTTCTGGTCAACGTGTCCGGCCATGATCATGGATCGGCCCGTGAGAAATGGATTAGCCTCGGTGACCGCGCGCCACATCATCCGCCCGGAGAATGGCGGGTTGCCTTCCTGTGGATAATAGGCGCGCCGAACGACGGAATGAATTCCGTCCGCGCCAATCAGGACATCGCCCCGAACCTCGGCGACGCGCTGGCCGGTTGATCGGTCAATAAAACGCGCGGTCACACCCTCGTCGTTTTGATCGAACGAATCGAGGTGGAATCCAGTGTGGATTCTGTCTTTGCCCAATCGTTTCTGCGCGGCTTCCAGCAGCAGCATTTGCAGGCGGCCGCGATGCACCGAGTATTGCGGCCAATGGTAGCCGGCGTTCAATCCCCTCGGCTCACGCCAGATCAACTGGCCGAACTTGTTGAGATAGGAAAGTTCGGCGGTTGGAATGGAAATGGCGGCCATCTCTTGGTCGAGTCCCAAAATGGTCAGTTCGCGAACGGCGTGGGGAAGCAGATTCAAGCCGACGCCAAGCGGCCGCATTTCCGCAACCGACTCAAAAACGGTCACCTCAAACCCACGACGATGCAAATGCAACGCCGCCGCCAGCCCGGCGGGACCGGCTCCAATGATGAGAATGTTCAGCTTTGTTTTCAAGCAACCGGTCAAGGAGCGGTGCTTTCGTAGGACGAAGCCAGTTCCGGCGGTCCGCCTTTGTAACGCGGATAATTCGGATATGAACACAGCGGCAGGCTGCGCCCACCAGCGGTGACGACGAGAGTCTTGTTCGGAGGTTCGTTGCGTTCGACCCAGGCTATAATCAGCGCGGTGCGGTCATATTGATTTGGAATCGCAAACGTGGGAACAGTTTTGCCATCGCCAGTTGTGCCGTAACTGCGTCCGCTCAATCCGTGGCCGACTTGCGGAATGACATAAAACCGGGCGAACGCATCCACCGTGTCGCGCCCCATCTTGTCGAGCACCGATTGGAAATAATCAAGTTGCGTGCCCGGCGACGACAGCGTGTCGTCCGTCCCGATGGTCACGATCAGCTTGCCGCCGCGCTTGTAAAAGGGCGTTAGATCGGGATCGGTCGAGTCGAGCCATTTCGAGATTTCCTGGCGCCGCGCGTTGAGCGGGCCGCCTTCGACATAGTCGAGCGGATTTGCTGAAAGGTTTTGCATGAGAAATCCGGTCACACCGAGAATTCCCAGATGCGAGTGCATCGGCGCGTTCGGACCCGCTCCCTCTTGTCCGCGAAAACGCTGGTCGGCGATCAGCCCGCTGCCCGCCGGATCGGTATTCGGAAGCCACATGCCGAAGGTTTGGACACCGTTTGCCAGAGGCGTTGCGAACTTGTAATGGCTGTAAACGAATTCCAACGTTTTGATCTGGCCGTCCGTCAGCCGCGCGTTGGCGGAAGTGTCCGCCGGATTCGGGTCCACGCCATTTGTCGCGCGCACGTCCGCCCATGGATCGCGGGTCGGATCGCCTTCCGATATGTCAAACAGCGCCCGCGCCGCCATGTAATTGTTGATGACGCCATCCTCCAAACCGTCGAGCTTGTCTGCCTGGCGCATGAATTCCCCGCGAATGGCGTTCACCTTGGCGCGCGTGACCCAGTTGGTCAGAGGCTTTTCCTGAATGCGAATCAATTCCGGCGCCAGCATCAAGGTGGAGAAACCGATGATCGGAACATTGGCCACGACGCCGTCGTAATCCGCCGGATACCGCTGCGCGACCGTCAACGCTTCGCGTCCGCCTTGCGAGGTGCCGATGAAATAATTGAACTGCGGACGTTCGCCATAAACGCGCTCCAGAATCACCATCACCGCGTCGTGCGTTTTCTTCATCTGCATATATCCAAGATTGCGGATGGCTTCCTCGTTGAGCGCCCAATCGTCCCCGCCGCCTCCGCCGCCGCCCATTCCTGGAAATCCGAATCCAAATCCGCCCATTTGGTGTCCCGAGTCGCTGCCGTAAGTGGCGAAGGTTGCGGTCAGCGAGCCGGGACGCTCGCCGCGTAACATGGGCACCATGCCATCCATGCCGCCTCCGCCCATTTGGATTGCCCGCCGGCTCCAACTGGCCGGGAGCAGGACGCGGAAATTGATCGGCTTTCCCTTTGGATCTTTGGGCGCGATGGAACCATCCACTGTGGCGTAAGCAACAGAGTTGGGCGTCGCGTCAAACCATCGCGGCGGCGACAACGTCACTCCGCCCACCGGCTCGCCGATGGCGGAGGCAGGAATATTTGTTCCGACTTTCTCCACCGTAAAGTCGGCCGCCGCAAGCACAATATTGTTTGTGGCCGGAGCCAGTCTGGTTCCGGGGGCGGGAATCAGTTCGGCAGCACAGACGGCGATCTGGAACGCGATCAAGGCCGGCAGCCAGCAAAGACTCTTGGTGAGCAGATTTTGGGGTTTCATAACGAGTATGGTTTGATAAATAATTCGCGCCACCGGATTGGCCGACCTGTCTTCTTAAGCTCAAAGTCTGTCAGTTGCTTTTCTATATCCGCTGGTGAATATGCCAGCCATTCTGTCAATTCAGTTGCCCGCGTCAAGCAATCCTCTGGCAAAAACCAACTTCTTCAAACAACCCTGCGTTTGTTTAAACGCGACGCGACCGGAAGCTCGCGAGATCCAAGCGTTTCCCGTCGCGTTTGCGGATCCATCGTTCGCGCAGTTCGAGTTATCAAACCACCCGGGCAGCCCAATCCAACGGCTCGCGCCGGCCAAGTTTCAGATGCACTTCCACTGATTTTCCCTCTGGCAAGTGCAAGTCGCAATTGGCCGTGCCAGATCGGGGCGTCGCCGTCAAAACGCCGATGGATGCCGAGATGTTTTCGATTCCGTGCCTGGCAATCAGCGTAACGTCTTGCTTCCTCACCGAGGTAATCGTTATGTCCACAGTCCGTGCGTCCATGTCCCAGGCCAACTTGTCGAGCCTCGCAAAGGTGCGGAGCAACATCCCGTTAATCGAACCTTTCACCACTGATGGCGGAAGAGCCGGAAGCACCTCGATGATACCGGGACGCGAATAGGCCAGCATCTCCATGATGATTGCGGGAATTCCGCCGTGCGCATCTGGCATGGGTCCGCCGTAAGGCTCGCGCGAACACCGCAGCGCGGTGCTGACGTAGCCCTGTTCCATCAATTGCCGCAGTTGGATGCCAACGATGACGTTGTCTTTGAGCCGCGCCCCGGCCAAGGCTCGATGGCAGCGGGTATAAGCCGCCAGAGTTTCACCCGCGACGGCGGTGGACATCACATCGAACGTGCGCCTCCGGTCAGCAATCAGCGCGGCGCGCGCGAGTTGCGGCGTGCGGTCCGGATCAATTTCGTCGCCGGGCCAGGCGCCGTAAAGATGGGAAATATGCCGGTGGGCGTAATGCTCTTGAACAGTGGGCCAGGCCCATTCCTTCAGGGTGCCGTCCGGTTCTAGCAGGTAGGGCGGCATCTTGGCCAGCATCGCCTTCCATTTTGCCACGCTGCCGGTCTCGGTGCCGAGAATTTCGCAAGCCTGGATTAAATTGGTCAGGACTTCGCGGCACACGGCGATGTCCATGGTGGCATTGATCAGCACGGGGCCTGACGCGTCAGTGCTGACGGGTGTGTTCTCCGGCGAGAAGGATGGGGCAAAAATGTAGTTCCCATTTTTGTCCGTGGCCGTCAGGTAATCCTCGTAAAAAAGCGCCAGTTCTTTGTAAGCAGGCACCATACGGTCGCGCAAAAAAACCTTGTCGTCAGTCGTCAGATAGTGGTTCCAAAACGGGCGATAGGCCAGGCCACCTGCGGAAATCCAGTAGGGCCAAATTCCAATCGCAGAGTTGTTGGTGTAATAGAAATTGACGCCGATTCCTTTGTCTGGAAAGAGTGGATGCGAGGCGCCACGAAAACCAAAAATGTTTTTGGCGTTGATCCGGCAATCCGGAGCCATGCTTTCCATCCAGTTGAACCAGGCTTCCATGCCTTCGCGCAAGTTGCCCTGAACCGCGCCGGCCGTTTGCAGGTTGATAGTGGAATTGACCTCGGCTGCGATGCTTGGATACTTGCCGCTGTTGAGGATGAACCAGTGGCGGCCCATTTCATATATTTTCTCCAGCAACGCCGGCGAAAAGTCCGGCCGCGACCGCTGATCGGACAGAAGCTCTTCGGCAGATATGCCGAATTGCGAGTCGCCGCCAAAATCCACAGTGACACGGTTGAGCATTTCCGATTGGACGGCGCGGTGCCGGTCAAGCAATGCCGGATAATCCGGGGTGAGTTGTTCCACTGCCTGCCGCAGCGATTCGACTTTGTCCTCGCTGTAATCAGGAAAATATTCGATGCGGGTGAGCAGCATCACGGACGACGCATTCTCAATGACAAGCGTGCCTTCTTCCATGCGCGCCGAGCCGCCGTTGCGAACGACGCGGGTCACACCGGCGTAGCCGCTGTTGTCCACGGTGGGATCCAAAATGCACTTGTAAATCAGCCGCTGCTCGTTGAAGTCCTGCCGAACGTCGCCGGCTTCGACGCCCTTTGGTGCGAGTTTTTTTTGGTCCGCTGCGAGCTGGGCGATTGCCGCCAGGTCGGGATCTGTGACGCCAATTCCCAGGTGGCTGCCCCAGTCCATCCCGGAGCGCATACTCCACCCGGCGGACTTCTGCAAAGTGATTCGGACATTTACCGTCTTACCTGCCGGGGCGGTGAGCCACTGAACTACAACGTTGTCAGGCCGGGAAGTGAACGTTTGACGAAGCCAGTCGCCGTGTTCGTCCGTCCAAAGAACTTTAATTTCACTGTTCTCGAAATTGACGGTGCGGAGATAGTCCTTGACCGACTCGGTTTTCGGAAAATCAAGCTGCATCTGGAACGCCGGGATGGTGAGATGCGGCTCAGTATCTTGCTTGATCGGACTTTCATTCATGTGCTGGACGGCAAGCTCGATGGCTTCACGGCTTCTCCCGGCCAACGCCATTTGCCGCACTTGCGGAAAAATGTCCGCGACGTTGGGCGCTTCCAAAGGCCGCTTCCACGGCATGAGCAGGCTTTCGTGGTGGAAAAGGATTTGCTCCGAGTAGGGATCGCCCATCAATTCGATGTTCATCGCGCCATTGCCGGAAATGAGTGCCTCGCTGACTTTGTCGCCGGGCGCGATGCTGCAAAATCCCCGTCGCGGAACAATCTTTCGCTTCACCCGTTCCGCCAGCGGCATCGGCGAGATTGGATACGATCTTGCGGTTGCCGGCGGTTTGGGCAGGAACGGATCGTCTTGCGCGCGGTGAAGATATTCCGCCGGACGATTGTCCGACGACGGCGCTCCAATTTTTGCAGAATCACTTTCGGCTGCGGCGAGCATCGGCGAAATTTTCAGCGAACCGACCGCACCGACGGCAAGCGCGCTTCGTTTAAGGAATTCTCTGCGTTTCATAATTTTGTCATGTAGCTGTCTTCTGCGCGTTTTTTGGTTCTTTTCACTTTGAAGCCGGACTTAATTTCAACAGCACCGCTCCATGCGCGGGAACTTGCAGCGCGAGCTTCGTGTCAAAAATTCCCAGGTCTTTGTGCTGCCAGAGATCGCGGGCGGTCCATTTTCCTGACAGTTTGGCTTCATCCCAGTTGAGGGTCACTTCTGTGGCGTTGCCACTGCGGTTGAACAATCCGGCCGCCCGGTTGCCATCCTTTAACTCGCGAACCCAAACTTCGGTGCGCGCGTTCGGTGCGCCTTGCTGGCTGACGCGGGTGGCAGGTTTGACCAACGGGTCCTGATCCAAGGCAAGCACTTCGTCGTTGGAAATGAGGTTCAAATCCCATTGGGTATTATCCGGCAGATTGCCGCCAAGCATCAGCGGCGAGGGCGCGAGGCACCAGAAAGACATGAGCATGATCTGTTCGTCGTGGGTAAAACGGCTGACACGATCGCTGCCACCGGCTTTGGAACGGATGGCAATGTGACCGAAAGGAATCATGTCGGCGTCGGCATAATGGCCGGGGCCGATGAAATCGTGCCAGGGATACATGAGATCAAACTGGTGGTTGAGGCTGCTCCACCTGTCCCAGAAATCGCTGGAGATGCGCCACATATTGACATGGGTTACGACGTGCTGGGCGTCGCGGGGAGCCGGCGGCCCGGCGGAGATCGAATAGACGATCGCCCGTCCGCACTTGTCAATGGCGCGGCGGATCATTGTGCTTTCGCCGGTGCGGTAGTTGGGGCAGATGTCGTCCACCTTGACAAAGTCAACGCCCCAATCGGCAAATTGTTTGAACAAGGAGTCATACCACGCCTGACCGGCGGCATTGCTGCGGACGCCAAACATATCAGGACACCATTCACCGGGCCGGCTGGGATCGCCGGCATCAGCGGCGGTGAATTCGGAATCAGCGATGGGAGTCTTGGCTTTAACCGCCTCCTCCGGAATTCCACGCATATAGTGGATGCCAAACTTGAGACCCATTTTATGAAGCTGGTCGGCGAGCGGTTTGAAACCTTTGCCGTCAACCGCCGACGGAAACCGGTTTGTCGCCGGGAGCAAACGTCCGAAGGCGTCGGCGGGCAGCTTGGCTCCGGTGCGCAGTTGGTTGAGGAGATGATCGTTGCCCGGCGGTTCAGGATCATACCAACGAAAATCAATGACGATGTAGTTCCAGCCGTGGGGCAGAAGTTTCTCTTTGACGTAGTCAGCATTGGACATCACCTCATCTTCGGTAACGGTGTCGCCAAAAGCGTCGTAGCTGTTCCAGCCCATCGGCGGCGTGGGCGCGAAGGCGTAGAAGGCAAGTTCTGTCGTGGCGGTCTGGACGAAATTTGCAGCCGGAGTCTCGCCTGTCGTTTGCGCGGCAGCGGCGATGCCGAAAGTTGCGGCAAGAATGCCTGAAATGATTTTCATTGGAAAGATATTGGTCATTGGATTGGGTGAAGTTGTTGGCAGTGGACGACGCGGAAATGTGCATAGATTGAAAAGCATCAAGCAGTCACGGCCTTTGCCCTGGCGCGGCTGCATGCAAATCGCGATCCAGCGCCGCGCCGTCGAACGGAATCACGATGACTTTGCTGCCGTGGCCGTCGTTGCCGTGTTCCTGTTCTTTTTCGACATCAATCACGGCCAGCGTCATCGCGGCGACGTGGCCGTTTTCAATGTAGACCGAAGACCGTTCAGCCTTGTTCCAGTGGTTCACCGTGCCGTTGGTGTAACGGACAATGTTCTCGCGCGGATCATAGGCCACGCCGCAGTTGGTCCAGTCGTGAATGCCATCGGCAGATGTGAGATGATACGCTTTGCGAGTGGACCAGGAGTTGACGATGATGTGGTAGAGGCCTCCGGAATACCAGATGCACGGGTCTTCGAGGTCCGGAATCCCCTTGGGATAAACCGAGCCGCCCTGCGCCTGGTAAGGGCCGAGGATGCCTTTGTCGCTGATGAAAATCCGGCCGTCGCGCTCGGTGAACTCGAATTTGCCGTCAGGCCGGACCATGATCTTGACGTTGGAGGCGTGCCAACGCGGTTCGCCCTCGACCGTGACGGTGCCCAGATGCTCCCACGGGCCGTCGAGCGATTTGGAGGTATAGACTTCGCAGGGACGTGTTTCGCTGACATAGACGGCGTAGCTGCCGTCCGGCAGGGTGAGCGCGCCGACATTGTGACCGCGGCCGCCTGCGTCATTGGGCCAGCACAGTCCTTTGTCCATGTAAGGCCCGATGAGGTTGTCGCTGACCGCGTGGACGGCTTGCGAGCCAAACCATCCGCCGTGTCCACGCGCCTGATCCCAGCGGCTGGCAAAAAGGTGATACTTGCCGTCCGGCGCTTTGATGATTTGTCCGTCCCAGTAATTCCAGTGTTTCATTGTTTCGTCTTCAAGGCCGTTTTTGGGGTCGCGCGGCCCGACAGTTGCCGCGCCCCAGACGTTCGTGGTCAGCGCGCCAACGACGGGCGTCGGCAAAAAATAATCAATGAAGGTCTTCGGCTGGCTCGCGGGGCCGTGGCCGGGTGTTTGCGCCAAAATTGGAAAAGTCTGGAGAGTCAGTCCGCCTGCGATAAGGCAAAATGACAGAAGTTTCTTCCGGCGGCCAGGTGCAACGGACGCCCCTGGAGTGGGATTCAGATTGTGTCTCACGGTTTGCATATCGTTCTTGGAGTTTATTGCTGGCAGTTTTGAAACAGTTGCGGCGCAAATTGAATCAAGCTGGTGTGGCGGCGACGCCCTCGTCATCGCCACGCTCGCCGTCAACCGCGTCGTCCTGGCCAGGAAAATTTTTGCGTTTCACAATTTCTTCATGTGGTTTGCTGTTCCTCAAGCGACCCAATTGACCCAGTCCAGCGGGTTGCGCCGGCCGAGTTTCAGATGGATTTCCACCGGTTTGCCTTCCGGCAAGTGCAGTTCGCACGCGGCCTTGTCGGTTTGCGGCTTGGCCGCCAAAGCTCCGGACGTGGCGGAAATCTCTTCGATGCCATGCCGGGCAATCAAAGTGATGTCCTGCTTTTTCACCGAGGTGACGGTCATGTCCACGGTCCGCGCTTCCATGTCCCAAGACAGTTTGTCGAGCCGAGCAAAAGTGCGGAGCAGCATTCCATTGATCGAGCCTTTCAGGAGTGCCGGCGGAAGGGCCGGAAGCACTTCGATCACGCCGGGGCGCGAGTAGGCCAGCATTTCCATCATGATGGTGGGAATGCCGCCCTGTGCATCCGGCATGGGAAAGGCATAGGGGTCGTGGGAACACCGGAGCGTCTCCCCGACGTTGCCCTCTTCAATCAGTTGCCGCAGTTCGCTGTCCACCAGGTAGCTGTCTTTGAGCCGCGCCCCAACCAACGCGCGATGGCATCGGCCATGGGCGGCCAGCCGCTCCGGGATTCGGTGCCGGTCGGCGATCAGCGCGGCCTGCGCCAGTTGCGGTGTGCGGTCCGGATCAATTTCATCACCCGGCCAGGCTCCATAGAGATGAGAAATATGCCGATGAACATAACGCTCTCCCAGCGTTGGCAAGGCCCATTCCTTCATGGTGCCGTCCGGTTCGAGCAGGTAGGGCGGCAACTTTGCAACCATCGCCTTCCATTTCGGCACGCTATCGGCCTCAATGCCAAGCAACTCGCAAGACTCAACCAAATTGGCCAGGACTTCCCGGCATACCGAAATGTCCATGCTGGCGTTGATCACCGCCATGCACCCCGGGTCCAGGTTGCCGGGATTGTTCTCGGGCGAGAAGGATGGGACAAAGATGTAATTTCCATTTTTGTCCGTGACCGTCAGGAAATCTTCGTAAAACAGCGCCATATCCTTGTAAGCCGGCACCACGCGGTTGCGGAGAAAATCCAGGTCGCCCGTGACAAGATAGTGGTCCCAGAACGGTCGCACACACCAGGGTCCGGCGGCAAGCCAGTAGGGATGCGGCCACATCTCGCCAGTAGAAGCAGCATAGTCGAAATGGGTATCCACGCCCGAATCTTTCGTCGGCGTGAGGGCATAATGGGCGCCGCGCATTCCAAAAATGTTTTTTGCGTTCGTGCGGTAGTCCGGAACCAGGCTCTCCATCCAGTTGAAGTAGGCCTCCATGCCTTCGCGGTGATCGCCCTGCACACCCGGCGCAATCTGCAGGTTGATATTGGCATTGGTCTCGGCCGAGATGCTGCAATACTTGCCGCTGGTGAGGATGAACCAGTAGCGGCACATTTCGAATAACGTCTCGAGAAAAGCGCCCGAATAGCCCGGGCTGGATCGCTGATCAGACAAAAGCTCTTCCGACGACAATCCATATTTGGAAGCACCGCCGAAATCCACGGTGACGCGGTTGAGCATTTCTGATTGGACTTTGCGCGCCCGTTCCAACAATGCCTCATAGTCCGGGGTGATTTGTTCCACCGCGAGCCTCAGAGCTTCCACCTGAACCTCGTTGTAGTCAGAGAAATGTTCAATGCGCGTGAGCAGCATCACGGAAGTCGCATTCTCGACCACCAGCGTGTCGCCATCCATGCGGGCCGAACCGCCGTTGCGAACCACGCGCGTCACGCCAGCGTAGCCGCTGTTGTTGACCGAGGAATCCAAAATGCCCTTGAAAATCAGCCGCTGCTCGTTGTAGTCCTGCTGGACATTGCCTTGTTCGCCACCGCCAGGCGGGCCGCCTCTCCGGCCTCGCCCGCCGCCCGCCGACCTTTGCAGCGCGATTCGGACATTCACCGGCTGGCCTGCTGGAGCGGTGAGCCATTGAACCACGACGTTGTCGGGCCGGGACGCGAAGGTCCGGCGAACCCACTCGCCGCGCTCGTCCGTCCAGTGAACCTTGATCTCGGTGCTTTCAAAATCAACCGTGCGGAGATAATCCCTGACCGACGCGGCTTTCGGAAAATCCAGACTCATCGAAAATGCCGGGCCGCCGCCGAACCCGCCCATCGTCGCGTTGACGGGGGTCTTATGCCATTCGTCATGAGCCAATTTCGCGGCTTCCTGGTATTTCCCGTCCAGCAACATTTGCCGCACCTGCGGGAAAATACCTGCGATGTCAGGCGCTGCGGAGGGCTTATGCGGCGGGAACAGGCTTTCGTGACGGAAAACGATCTGCTCCGAAAACGGATCGCATGGCATCTCGATGCTCATCGGTCCATTGCCGGAGAGCAAAACATCGCTGCCGGGCGCGATGCTGCAAAAGCCCCGCTGCGGCACAATTTTCCGCCTGACCCGCTCGGCCAGCGGCATCGGCGAAATCTTCGCGGCGTCCGGCTGGGACGATTCCGCGACCACCGGCAGTTTTGGCAAAAATTTGTCCTCCTGCGCGCGACGAAGATAGTCGGCTGAAAGGTTGTCGTCTTGCGGCGCTGCCGTTTGTCTTGGCGGCGGCTGGGAATCGTCTGCGCCTGTCGCCAGCGACGGGAGCAAGTCAAGAGAACCTGCCAGACCGGCGGCGACCGCGCCTGTTTTAAGAAAATCTCTGCGTTTCATAATTTCCTCGTCTGAGAATTTTGTCTGCCCGTTCTCATGTGGAAAGACGCTTTTGAATCACAGACGGCTCCAACTGGCCGGTTGAAAACTATTGCGACTTCGGTTGTTTACCAGTGGCGACATTGATGACCGCATCGAAAGCCGGCTTGGGTTGATCGTTGCCGTCGAATAACAGTGGGGTGGCACCTCTAAGCCATGTTACGCTATCGTTTACTCCCCAGAAAGTCACGACCTTCACGGATTTGTGTTTGAGGAACGCCCTGAACAGCGCGGAATACTCATCGGCGAGACGTTGATCGGAGTTGCTCACGAGGCCACCGCTCGTCATGGTTGATATATTTGCGACATCCGCCCCGGTGTTGCGCTGGCCTCCCTGCGAGTTGTTGACATCGAGTTCGGTGATGTGGATGGGCAGTCCGAGTTGATCGAGATCCGTCAGCATCTGGTCTTCCTGCTCAAAGGTTGGAGAACCAAGGTGAACGTGTGTCTGCGAGCCTATCGCCATAACCGGGACGCCTTGCGCCTGGAGTGACTTGATCAAAGTAATAAGTTTGCGGCGTTTTGCCGGATTTTCCAAACTATAATCGTTATAGCGGAGAATCGCGTTCGGATCCGCTTCGTGGGCGTATTGGAAGGCTTTGGCGATGAAGTCCGGCCCGATGATTCGCTCCCAAGGCGAATCCCGCAGGATGTTCGTGCCACCATCGGAGATCGCCTCGTTCACAACATCCCAGACCTTGATCTTGCCTTTGTAGCGGCCGACAACGGTGAAAATGTGATCGCGCATCCGCTTGAGCAATTGATCTCGGGTCGCAGGCGGTCCGCCGCCACCCCGGCCAAACCCGCCGAATCCGCCACCAAATCCGCCCCGGCCGCCGGCAGTTGCCTGGTTGGGATCCCAATTTGCCGGCGGAGGGGCATTGCTTGCTCCAAAAACCCAGGTAGGAGTCTGGCTGTGCCAGACCAAGTTGTGTCCGACTATATACATATGGTTCTTGATGCCGAAGTTCACATAAGCATCGGCCGGCCCGAAGTTGTAACCGTTCGAACCTTCATAGGGCTGGATGATTTCCCACTTCAAATCGTTTTCCGGGGAAATCTGGTTGAACTGCTGTTTGACGAGGGCAATATCTTTGTCCACCTGTTCCTGTTGGACTTTCGCTGAAACTCGCGGCGCCTGTCGCAACCGAGCGGTTGATGGCCACGCCCACATAGAAATGATGTTTGTAAGGCGGCCTTGAGTGTGGGCGGCCCTTTGGGTTTCGGCGCGGTCACGCAACTGGCCAGCAAAACGGACAGCAAGGCTGCGGTCAAAGCGGAGGTGATTGAGGAAATGCGATTTTTCATGGAGGTTCAGTTGGTTTGGGTTGCCAGTTTTTTCACCGTTCGGCCAGTTCGTTGTCCGGCCAAATGTTGTTATATATGGATGTTGACCGGAAAAAGCGTTTAGGCAAGTCCATACAGCGCTCGATGCGCGGAAAAAATAAAGTTGCCCTTTCAAGCACATTCATTGTTGCACAAACGCTATCATGGTCGCCCCGCATATCAAAGCATGAAATGAGGAAATGGATTTGAAAATTCAGGCAGCAAACGGATTCTCCCGATAGCTCCGTTCCCGATATTCAAAAAAATCGAAGTCCGCCGGCTCGCGCCGTGCCGGCCATGTCCTGGCACGCCATGCCCACAAACGCGCCGGTGAAATTCGGCGTGCCGGGCGCGCACGCTTCGTCGGAAAGAATGCTCGCGTCGAATTGTTGCGGCAGCCAGCGCCAATCCTTGTCCACGCCTTCGACGCGATAGGCGAAGTAGAGCCGCTCGAAATCAATTTCCACGCGCAGACTGCACGGGCTTGCCGGCGGAAATCGGGATGGGCGGCGTGAAGGCATCGGTCTGCGGCGAGTCGGGCACGCAGGACATCACGCGCAGATGTTTGCCGAGCGTTTCGTCGTGCGAGATGTAGAGGTAATGGAACTTCACGCTGCTGTAGTAGCAAACCAGGCCGGCCATCTGCTGGAAATGCTCCGGCTCGAACTCGACGACCGTGGCGGCGCTGAAACAGTGCGATTGCTGCCGGCGCGCGACGAGCGATTGCCGGAAAAAACTGCCAATCGTTTCGCGGCCAAACAGCCGCAGAAAACCGGGACGCGCGGTGAGGCTGAAAAGTTCCTCCGGCCACGGCGTGCGCAGCCATTGGAAATCAATCGGCAATTGCGGGCCGTTGAAATCCTCGCGCGCGGGCGCAGACGGAAATTTGTGAACCGGCAATTGCGGCGCGGGCGTTTCGATTGTCGGGATTCCCTGTCCGTCCAGCGTGCGGAGCCAGCCGTCGTCGCCCCAGACCATTTTTTGAATCGCCGTTTCGCGGCCCAGCGTGCAGCGGCCGCGATTGCGCAACGGCCGGCCGCAGAGATAAACCATGTAGGTTTCGCCGTTTTGCGTCTCAACCAGCGAGGCGTGGCCGGCGCGCTGCAATTCGCAGTCCGGCCGGTTTCGCGCGCTCAAGATGTGCGTGTCGGGATGCAATTCGTAAGGCCCGGTGATCTTTCGCGAGCGCGCCAGTGTGACGGCATGCCCCCAGCCTGTGCCGCCTTCCGCCGTGAGCAGATAATACCAGCCGTTGCGCTTGTAAAGATGCGGCCCTTCGGTGAGGCCGAGCGGCGTGCCTTTGAAAATCAATTCGCGTTCGCCGATCAGTTTGCGTTCCTTCACCGAGTATTCCTGCAAGACGATTCCGGCGAAGCGATTGTTTCCGGGCCGATGGTCCCAAAGCATGTTGACCAGATATTTTCGCCCGTCGTCGTCGTGGAACAGCGACGGGTCGAAGCCGCTGCTGTTGAGATAAATCGGATCGGACCATTCGCCGTCAATGCGCGGGCTGGTGACGAGATAATTTGGAAAATCGCGCAACGACGCGCCGCTCGCGCCGCCGACGGTTGTGCGGCCGTAGCGTTTCACGTCGGTGTAAATCAGCCAGAACAAGCCGTCGGCGTGCGTGAGGCACGGCGCCCAGATGCCGCAGGAATCCGGATCGCCCAGCATGTTGAGCTGGCTGGCGCGCGTCAGCGGGCGCGTGAGCAGCCGCCAGTGGACGAGGTCGCGCGAATGATGAATCTGCACGCCGGGAAACCATTCGAAGGTCGAGGTGGCGATGTAGTAATCGTCGCCGACGCGGAGGATGGACGGGTCGGGATTGAAGCCGGGCAGGATGGGATTGCGGATGGTCATAGATTTTATTTCGTTGGTGAGGCGGCGCGGCGGGCGGCCAGTTCCAGTTCGATTTGGCTGACGCGCTTTTGGTTGAGCGGATAAATCATGAGCGCGGTGGCTTTGAGCAACGCGATCAATCCGGGCACGAGCGAGAAGGCGAGGGTGATGCCGAGCACCGCCTTGGGAGTTTGCGGGACATCTTTCACATAGCCGAAGTAGGCCAGGAACAACGGCAGCAGGAAACCGCCGATAAGGTTTCCGGTTTTAATCGCGAACAGCGAGGCGGAGAAAACCAGGCCGGTGGAGCGGCGTCCAAATTTCCATTCGCCGTAGTCGGCCACGTCGCCGTAGAGCGCCCAGGTGAGCGCCGAGGTCGGCCCCATGCAGAGGTATCCGATCACATTCACCACGAGGAACAAATCGAACCGGTCCTTCGGCAGGAAGTAGAACGTCATGAAACACAACCCCGTGACGGCGCACAGGCCGGCTGCGGCGTATTTCTTGTCCACCCGCCGGGCCAGGAAACCCAACACCATCGTGCCGATCACCTGCGCCAGCATCCCCGTGGAAATGAAGATCGTGAAATGGTCGAGTCCCCAAAAAACCGCAGTCTTGTCGTCACCCACGGCGTATTTGAAGACATACTTGAAATAGAAGGCGGTGCTGCCGGCTTGCAGCGCAATGAACGTCGTGGAAAGGACCGACGCGATGAGCAGCACGACCCAAGGCCGGTTGCGAACCAGCTCGCCCAGTTCCTCCCGGACATTGGTTTTCTGTTGCGGCGGCGGCTTGACGCGTTCCCTGGTCGTTGCAAACGTCATCCAGAACATGATCACCGATACAACCGCGAAGATCGCCATGGTCCAATGAAAGCCTTTCACTTCGTCGCCCCCGCCCAGATAATTCACGAAAGGCCGGACGAACAGCGATATGAGCAGTCCCCCGGCAAACGCGCCCACGAACCGGAAGCTCGACGCCACCGCGCGCGTGCGCGATGACGAGCTGACCACGCCCAGCAGCGACGAGTAGGGAACATTGATGACCGAGTAGCACGTCAGCATCATCGCGTAGGTGAAGAACGCGTAGAGAATCTTGCCGTTCGTGCTCAAGTCCGGCCCGGCGAACATGATATAGCCGCAGATGCCGTAGGGGATGGCGCCATAGAGGATGTAGGGACGAAATTTACCCCAACGGGTGTTCGTGCGGTCGGCAATCAAGCCCATGATCGGATCGGTAAAGGCGCCGATGAGACCGACAAGCACCGTTATCCACGCCAATGCCTTGTCTGGAATGCCCCAGACGTCCAGATAGTAGAACGGGACAAAGATGGTGAAGGTTTTGAAAAATAGATTCGACGCCGTGTCGCCCAAGGCGTAGCCGATGTATTCGGAAATCTTGAGCCGTTCGCCAGCGGTGTGCGGTTGTGAGTTTGAGGATTTCATGGGCAGGTAGTGATGGAACTGGTCGGCAAGCTGCGGCTAAACCACCATCACCGGGTTCTGCAACATGCCGATGCCGCTGATTTCAATCCGCACCACGTCGCGCTCGTTCAAGGTGAACGTGTCCGGCGGAACGATGCCGGTGCCGGTCAGCAAAATTGCGCCAAACGGGAAAACCTGGCTGCGGAAAAGATATTCCGCGAGTTCCTCGAAACGCCGTTTGATCTGTCCCACGGAGGTTTCGCCGGTGAAAACATTTTTACCGTCGCGCTCGATGTCGAGTTTGATCGTCCATTCGCGCGCCTGCGCTTCGGGCGTGCCCAAAACGATCCACGGGCCGAGTCGCGCAGGAGCGGTGGTAGGTTTTGGCCTGCGGCAAATACAAAAGATTTTCGCCTTCGATGTCGCGCGAGCTCATGTCGTTGCCAATCGTGTGGCCGACGATCTTGCCGCGCGAATTCATCACCAGCGCCAGCTCCGGCTCGGGCACGCTCCATTTGGCGTCGCGCCGGATGCCGACGGCTTCACCCGGGCGCAACGACTTTTTGCGGAAGCGACTTGAAGAAAATTTCCGGCCGTTCGGCGGCATAAACCTTGTCGTAAGCCGACGCGCTGAAATCGGATTCCTCCATGCGCGCGGTTTTGCTGCGCAAATAGGTCACGCCCGCCGCCCAGACTTCATGCCAGCCCACCGGCGCGAGCAGTTGAATTCCGCCAGCGGCAGGCAAGGCAGGTTGCAACTTGGCGAGATGCCCGACAAGCGCCACGGGATCCTCGGCTTCCAGCAACCGCGTGAGTTTGTCGATGCCGGCGGCGGTCAGGTCGGTGACCGTGGAATCCTCGTTGACCAGGCCAATGCGGATTGCGTGATCTTGTTTTGCTTTGTTTTTGAATCGGCAGAGTTTCATATTTTATTTTGTGGACGGCCAGCCGGATTTGCGGCGCGGCTTTCGGCAGCAAAAACGCCAGCGCGACGCAGACCAGCATTCCGGCTGCCGAGCGTGTTGAAGGCAATCGTAGTGCTGTGGTATTCATTTTTCAACCAGCCAACGACATACGGCCCGGCGAAGCCGCCGAGATTTCCAAAGGCGTTGACCAACCCCATGACCACGGCCATCACGCTGCGCGGCAGGGTTTCGCTGGGAATCGCCCAGAACGGCGCCATGGCCGCGAACGGTCCGGGAATGGCCAGGCACATGAACGCATATGAAACCCAGAAATGGTCGCGCAGCACCACGCTCAAAATCAGGCTGGTGCCGCTCATGAAATACATCGCGGCGACGTGTCCGCGCCGCTCGTTTGTTTTGTCCGAATGCCGCGAAACCAAAACCATGATGATGGCCGTCACTGCATAAGGCACGGCGAACAACAGTCCATATTGCAATCCGGTAAAGCCCTGGCCTTTCAACCCGTCCGTAAAAAAAGTCATGCAGCCATAGACGGCGCAGTTGTGGAGAAAATACAGCGCGACCATGACGAACACCGACGGATGCGACAATCTTTGGAGCCAGGAAATTTTTTGCGGCGGCTCCAGCTCGTTCGCCTCTTTTTTCAATGCGGCTTCAAGCTGGTCTCGTTCTGCGGATGAAATCCATTTGGCGTCGCGCGGATGGTCGCGGACGAAGAACCACCAGATCGGCAGCCAGATGAACGGCAGCATTCCTTCGAGGATCAGCATCTGTTGCCAGCCGTAACTTCCCAAGCAGCCAGCCGGTGACGGGCGCGGAACCGGCCACGGCCAGCGGCTGGCAAAGCAACCAGTAGGAATTGGCGCGCGCGCGCTCGGATTTGGTGAACCAGTTGGCCAGCAGCACCAGCGTCGCCGGGAAAACGGCGCTTTCGGCGACGCCCAGAAAAAACCGCATCACTTCGAATTGCCGGAACGTCTGCGACATTCCGCAACCGATGGCAAAAATTCCCCATGCAATCGAGGCACAGGCTGATGAGCTTGCGCGCACTCCAGCGCGAGGCCAGATAGCCGCCGGGAATTTGCATCAGGACGTAGCCTATAAAAAAAATCCCGCCCAGCCGGCCTTTCATTTCAGTCATCCATATGCAAGATCCGTCATCATGGACGAAATTTTCGGATCAAGCGCGAGCGAGATGTTGGTCCGGTCAATATACGAAATCGTATACATGATCAGCGCGACGGGGATGATGCGCAGCCAGCGTTGTTGCGTCATAAGTTAGGAAAACCAAATTTTTCAACAAACGTGACGGAAGTCGAACCCAAATTCCTGCCCGGGCCAAATTTAATCCGGGCGGTTCCGGGCGGGCGGCTCAATCCGGTGTTCATTCCGTTTCACTTGGCCTTCTTGTCCGGCTTGCCCAAAATGGGCCGCATGATTTTCACCCGGAGCAGATAACCTGCGTGATTGGGATGGACGCGGTCGGCGACCCATATATCCTCGCGAGGTTTGCCGTCAGGGGTCAGCATCGCATCCCAGAGGTTGATGAACAGGAGGTTCTTTTGCGTTGCGATGTAATCCTGGATAACCTTGTTGGTTTGTTTGCGTTTTTCCGCCTCGTCCCAGCGGCCCGGGCCGGGTGTGATGCTGGAGAAAGCAATCGGCACGTTTGGCTGCACGGCACGAACTTTGGCCACGAATGCCTGGAAATCCGCGAGCACCTGGCCGGGGCTTTTGCCGTCATGCACATCGTTGCCGCCGATATGCAGGATGATCATTCGCGGTTTGTAAGGCAGGACAAGCCGGTCGGCGAAAAAGACGAGGTCTGACGTCTCCAAAGAGTCAATCCCGCGATTGATGATTGTGTAATCCGGCAAATCTTCATGGAGGGTTTTCCAGCGGTAGAATTGGGAATCGCCCGCCAGCAGAATCGCGTTTTGCGGCGGCGGGTTGGTTTTGTCGGCAGCCTCGTAGGCGAGCACGTTTTTTTCAAAACGATTTGCCGGAACTGATCCTCCCGCTTGCTGGGCGGCTGGACTATTGCTGGCGGGTTGTGAATATGCCGCATCGTCCACGATCAATGTTAAGACGAGAAAAATCAGAATGGATAAAATTTTTGGCGAGGAATTCATGGGTTTAAGCATAGAGGCGTCATTTGATACACGAAGGCATTTCCAGCGCCAGCTTATTCAGCAGCGGTGAAATAATTATTCAACCGGCATTTCAGATCGCAGTTTTCCTTTTTCTTGCACGGACTAGCTGCTTGAATGTCCGCATGAATTCCAACGATGATCTGTTTGAATTTTCCGCGCCGGAGATTTTTCAAATCCAGACCAAGGCCGCCGGCCCGGCCGGAAGCCTGCCGCTCACGGAAGAAATGTTATCGAAAAGTCCGAGCGGCGATTTGTTCGGCCTCACGCAAAACGCCGGCATGGGCTGGAATCCTTCCGAACTCGGGCGCAAACAATTTTTAATTTTGAGCACGCAGGGCGGATTGCGCGCGCCGGACGGCAAACCCATCGCTCTTGGCTATCACACCGGACATTGGGAAATCGGATTGCTCGTCCAGGCGGCGGCGGAAGAATTTCGCAAATTAAAAACCATTCCATTCGCCGGTTATTGCTCCGATCCGTGCGACGGCCGCACGCAAGGCACGACCGGAATGTTTGACAGCCTGCCGTATCGCAACGACGCCGCGATTCTTTTCCGGCGGCTGGCGCGATCGCTCCCGCGTCGCTCCGGCGTGCTGGGCATTGCGACCTGCGACAAAGGTCTTCCCGCGATGATGATGGCGGTGTCGGGCTTGCACGATTTGCCGTGCGTGGTCGTGCCCGGCGGCGTGACGCTGCCTCCGACCAACGGCGAAGATGCCGGGGCGGTGCAAACGCTCGGCACGCGTTTCGCGCATGGCACGGTCACGTTGTCGGAAGCTGCGGACCTGGGCTGCCGCGCGTGCGGTTCGCCCGGCGGCGGCTGCCAATTTCTTGGGACGGCGGCGACGTCGCAAGTTGTGAGCGAAGCGCTCGGCATTTCTTTGCCGCACTCCGCGCTGTCACCGTCCGGCCAGCCGGTCTGGCTCGACATCGCGAAACGCTCGGCGCGGGCATTGCTGCACCTGGAGGAGTTACAAATTTCAATGCGGAAAATTTTGACCTGCGCCAGCATTGAAAATGCGATGGTTGTTCATGCTGCGTTCGGCGGCTCGACGAATTTGCTCCTGCACATTCCCGCCATCGCGCACGCCGCCGGATTGAAACAACCGACCGTCGAGGATTGGATTTCGGTCAACCGCCGCGTGCCGCGTCTGGTCAGCGTTTTGCCGAACGGCCCGGTTCATCATCCGACCGTGCGCGTGTTTCTCGCCGGCGGCGTGCCGGAAGTCATGTTGCATTTGCGGCGGCTCGGCTTGCTCAACACGGATCTGCTCACTGTCACCGGAAAAACTCTCGGCGAAAATCTGGACTGGTGGGAAAAATCAGAACGGCGTTCGAGATTTCGCGAATTGTTGCGCCGGCACGACGGAGTCCATGCGGACGAAGTGATTTTTTCACCTGAAACCGCCCGTGCGCGCGGAATGACCGGCACGCTCGTGTTTCCGCGAGGTAATCTTGCGCCGGAAGGTTCCGTGGTTAAGGCAGCGGCGATTGATCCGGGTTTGTTTGACGCGAACGGAATTTACCGTCACGAAGGGTCGGCGCGCGTTTTTGTGAACGAGAAGGATGCGATGGCCGCGATCAAACAAGGCCGCATCCAATCCGGTGATGTGTTGGTGCTCACGGGTGTCGGGCCGATGGGCACGGGCATGGAGGAAACGTATCAAGTCACCGGTGCTTTGAAATATCTGCCGCACGGCAAACAGGTCGCGCTACTGACGGACGCGCGTTTCTCCGGCGTTTCCACCGGCGCGTGCATCGGCCACATCGGCCCGGAAGGACTGGCCGGCGGACCAATTGGAAAAATTTTGGACGGCGACATCGTGCGCATCGTCATTGACCGGAAGGAAATTCAAGGAAGCATTGACCTGGTCGGCACGAATGGACGCCTTTTCAGTCCTGAAGAGGGCGAAAAAATTCTAACGCAACGCGCAACCCGCAGCGACCTCGCGCCAAATCCCGCGCTGCCCGATGACACCAGGCTCTGGGCCGCACTGCAACAAGCCAGTGGCGGCACATGGGCTGGATGTGTTTATGATCCGGAAAAAATCACGGCTCTGCTCTTCAGCAAAGTCGCAAGGAGTTAATTAAAACTGTCAACAGGCAGAACTTCACTTGTCAGCATTTCCTGCGCTTACGGTGAAACCTTGGATTGGCTTGTCGTCGGCATCAAGGAATCGGGCGCAAAAATCCGTCGCCCCACCGCCGTTCACGACGGCGCAACGGATGATGTTCGGACCTTTCTTGAGCGTGATGCGTTTCGAGACGCCGTCATCAATCACGGTCTGCCTGTCGCCGTAAATACCGACGGCTTCCTGGCCGTTCACCCACCAAACGGAGGCGGCATTGGAACCGATGGCCAGCCTGACGCCCGGCATTTCTTCGGGACAGTTGACCACCGTAACGCCCCAGAAAAGCACGTTTGAGGTGGGCTTGCCCAGGGAACGGGCAAAATGATAAAGATTCACGTTGTATTCCGAAGTGTCCACCGTATGCCAGACGTGATTTGCTCCGCCGATGGAAACCGTTTCGCCATCTTGTGGCACGATGGAAAATTGGTTGGCAAAGTATTCCGTTTTAACCTCTTTTTGAACGGCGCTGTTGGTGAGTCCGTTGACTTCAATTGGCTCCAGCAAAATCCAGCGCTGGATGAAACCTTCCGCGTTCGGTCCGACTTCGGCGGATTTTGGTGACGCAAGCGTCGGCCCAAAAGTTGCATCGGCTGCCAAAGCGAAGTTGCCGACGCCACTGGCAATGACGAGGGCGAGATTCAGAAATTTGCGAAACATGGTCATGGGTTCTGTTTAATTTTGAGTTTCAAAATTGATGGTTTCAGCCGACACTGTCATGGGGAATTGAACAACCAACGCTGTCTGTCGCTTTCGGGGTTGAATTGTTCCAGCGTCGCACTGCTGCTGCCAATGGCCGAAAGGGCGAGTCCATTGCCTGATTTGTCCGCGCCCGTTGCGGACTTCGGCATGACGCGCCATGTGCCGTCGGTCAATTGCTCGATGCACCAGAGCTGTTTCGCGTCGCCGGCGAACGCAGGAAGCGTGATGAGTTCTCCATCGTCGGTGGCCGCCAGCGTGCGGCCGGTTTCGGCGACCGTGATTTTGAAATACGGCGAACCCAGATAACCGCCGGCATTGGTAACCGCAGAGATGGTCCACTTCTGCTGGGCTTGGTCCAGGTAATTGGCCAGGCGGACTTCGATGTTGTCATCAGGCCAGTTTGTGGAAACCTGTGACGCATCTTGAGGCGGAATCACCCCGCCCCGGCCGGCAAACATCCCGCCACCGCCCGGTCCACGAGCAGGTCTGTTTGTGCGGCCTGGGCCGCCGAAACCTCCGCCCATGAAGCCGCCTCCTCCTCCTCCGCGTCTGCCGCGCCCGCCACCGCCCACGGGCACACCTTCAACGGCCAGTTCGAGGGCGGTTCCGGTTCGGACGGATTCAATCTGGTAGGTGCCTGTCTTGAAGTTCTCACCCGCCACGGGCCAGCCGTCGTTCCAGAGGAGCGGTCGGATATCCAGCACACTGGCACCGCCCCGATCCAAATCGGCTTCATAGTGACAGGAGAAAAATTGCACGCCATCGCCGAGGTTAATCAGTCCAAAGTGGCCCGGACCGACCACACGCCCCTCGGAACCGACGAAGAGCTTGCCGCCACCTTGGATCATGTCTATGCCCATGTTGTCGAGGAAAGGACCGGTCACTTTTCTGGAGCGCCCGACGCGGATGTTGTAGCCGGAATTCGCGCCTTGGCAGCAACTGCCGTGGTCGGCCAGCAGATAATACCAGCCATCGTGGTAAATCATGTCCGAGGCCTCGCAGTTGACCGCAATGTTATAGGGCACCTGGCCGGGATGCAGGCATTTCCCGGTTTTCGGATCGAGTTCCACCAGACGGATATAACCAAAGTAGGAACCGTAGGTGAGCCACAGCCTGCCATCGGTCGGATCCAGAAAAGCTCCGGGGTCAATCGCATTGCAGTCCTCAAAACCATCGGAGGAAGCGACGATGCCGCCGTCTTCCCATTTGTAATCGGGTGAATCCGAATCCAGCGTTTTATTGGACAGCAGGTGAACCTCCGCCTTGGGCTGCGCTGCGCCGTTGGCGTAGTAAAAAAAATACCGGTCACCGATATGAATCACATCGGGAGCCAGGCCGCCGCCACGCCCTTCGCCGGGCGATGTCCCCTGCCGCCAGTTCCAGCCATCGTCGGAGGTCAAACACGGCAGCCCTGTGCCATAGACATAATACTTGTCATCGCACTGAACGACAGTGGACGGGTCATGAATTTGCACCTGGCCGTCGAGGGCGAAGGCCTGTGGCACAAGCGACAAAACCGCCATTGTTTGCAGTAAGTATTTCATAATGCTGTCAACCCGGCTGATTTATTGATGCATCGCACCCATCAGTTTTCTCGAAAGAAAACAAGACTGAACGATCCCGGATTTCCGGTGCAATGTTTTCTAATCAAGGGTATGAGCAGGATTGTAACCCTTGAACTGTGACTGGCAAGCACTGCTTTATCCACCCGCAGCAAATTCGGACCGAACCAAAATACACCGCTTGTCCTTGAAATGATTAAACGACTCGCTGTAAAGTGAAGTTCATTTATGACACTACAACCCATCCTCGTCGGCGGCCAATGGCGCGCTGCCAGCGCAGCCTCCTCGTTTTCACGCCGAAAATCCCGCGACCGGCGAAAAATTTTCCGAAGCATTTCCCGTCAGTGCCTGGGCGGACTGCGACGCGGCACTGAACGCGGCGGTGGAGGCGACGGAAATTCTTCGCACCGCGCCGCCGGAGCAGATTGCAAAATTTCTGACGCGCTACGCCGAACGAATCGAGGCGCGCAAAATAGAACTCGCTGAAATCGCCAACGCGGAAACCGCGCTTGCGAAAGCGCCTCGCCTCGCCGACGCTGAAATTCCGCGCACCGCCAATCAACTGCGCCAGGCCGCCGCCGCCGCGCTGGACGGTGCGTGGGCGTTGCCGACGATTGATACGAAATTAAACATCCGCTCCATGTTCGCACCCGTCGGACCCGGTGCTGGCGATCGGGCCGAACAATTTTCCATTCGCCTACAACGGCGTGGCCGGCGGGGATTTTGCTGCGGCGATTGCAGTTGGAAATCCCGTCATCGCCAAAGCGCATCCTTGTCATCCGCAGACGACGCAATTGCTCGCGGAGGAAGCCTTCGCCGCCATCACCGAAACCGGCCTGCCGCCCGCGACGGTGCAATTGATTTACCAAATGTCGCCGGCAGACGGATTGCGGATGGTTGCGGACAAACGAATCGGGGCGGCGGGTTTTACCGGCAGCCGCGCGGCGGGAATGAAACTCAAGGCGGCGGCGGATGCGGCGGGCAAGCCAATTTATCTGGAGATGTCGAGCATCAACCCGGTTTTGATTTTGCCGGGCGCGCTGGCGGAGCGCGGCGAAAAATTGGTCGAGGAATTCGGCGCGAGCTGTTTGATGGCGTCCGGACAATTTTGCACGAGTCCGGGGCATGGTGATTTTGTTTGCCGGCGCGGACGCGGAAAAATTCATTGCCGGCGTGAAGGCGAAATTGGAAGCCACGGCTGCGGCGACGCTGCTTTCTTCCGGCGTCGCGCAAAATCTGGGTGTCGGCGTGAAGACAATTCAAGCGGCGGGCGCGGAACTCATCACCGGCGGGGTGCCGCAGGCGGGAAATAAATTTGCCAACACGTTGTTGCGGGTGAGCGGGGAACAATTTTTGTCGTCGCCGGAAAAATTGCAGACGGAAATGTTCGGCAACGCCTCGCTCGTCGTCGTTGTGCGCGACGCGGCGCAGGCAGAGGAAGTTCTCTCGCATCTCGAAGGCAATCTGTCGGGCTCGATTTACTCCGACACCAACGGCGCGGATGACGAATTGTATGAAAAACTTTCGCCGCCGCTTCGCCAGCGGGTCGGGCGTCTGCTCAATGACAAGATGCCGACGGGCGTTGCCGTGACTGCGGCCATGAATCACGGCGGGCCGTTTCCCGCGACGGGTCATCCGGGCTTTACCGCCGTCGGCTTCCCGGCGTCCATGCGGCGGTTTGCAATGCTGCAATGTTACGACAACGTGCGCCCGCATCGTCTGCCGCCCGCGCTTCGCGACAAACCGGTTTGATCTCGGAAGCCGAAGAGGGAGAACTGCCGGGTCAAGCGTTCTGGATTTTCCAATACATATTGTAGTGCTGAAGCGCCATTTTGTAATAGGGAACCAGCGTCACGTCTTCCGGCTGGCCGACGGCATTGGTCTTGAAAGTCAAAGGTGTGTCGGACAGTTTGATTTTCCTGGGTATGGCGGTCAGGTCGCCGGAGAATGCGGGCACGTCAATGGGAACGTTCAGCACCGAACCGATGGTGCGTTCGTTGATGTGCAAGTTTTCCCCGGGCTTGACCTCGTGGCCCAACGCACCCACCAGCACGATGGGGCCATAAACTGCGGCGGCCGTGTCGGTGGTTCCTGGCAGCAACTCCATGCGCAACTCCATCGGCATTTCAACTTCGATCACATCGCCGGTTTTCCAGCGGCGATTCAGCGCGATGAACGAACCTGGCGTGTGTCGATATTTTGGCGCTCCTGCCGTTGACGCGAACCGTGGCTGTTTTCGCCCAGCCTGGATGCCGGATGTTCAGGGCAAAATTTTGCGGAGAGGCGGCTTTGATTTCCAATCTGGATTTGCCCGCTTCGGGGAACGACGTGATTTGAGTGAGCGTGATTCCCTTTTCCTTCCAATTCAATGTGGACGCCATGAACAGATTCACATAGAGGGAATCCGGCTGCGATCCATCCGGTTTTCCGCAGAAATAAATTGAATCGCCATACTTGGCGTGGTTCTCGATGCCAGTGCCGGTGCAGCACCAGAACGAGTCAAAGGGCGTGCAAAAGAGTTTGATGTAGCCGGGCTTGGTGGACTGGAAATATGTCATCATGCCGGTGTTTGGATCCTGCGATCCGAGAATGGCGTTGCACAGCGTCCGTTCGTAATAATCGGCGTAAGCGGCGGTCGGGTTGCCGGCGAAAAGCAGCCGGGTGAGCCGGAGCATATTGTGGCTGCAACACGTCTCCATGGTCTTCGCCGAGGAGAGATGGCGTGCGAAATCGGTGATTGGAAAAAAATGTTCGTTGTCGCCATTTCCGCCAGTGGCAAAGGACCGCGTGCTGGTGACAGTCGTCCAGAAAAATTCAGCAGCGGCGTGATATTGCGGTTTGCCGGTCAATTGATAAAGCCGCTCGAAGCCGATGATTTTTGGAATCTGCGTGTTGGAATGCAGCCCGTTCAAAATATCCCGGCCTTCGGACATGGGTATGAGAATCGCCTGATGGCAGAAACGTTCCGCCAGCGCGAGATGCTCCGGCTGTTGGTGATCGAATAAACATCCGCCAGCACCTCGTTCATGCCTCCGTGTTCGGCGCCGAGCATCCGCTGAAACTGTTCGTCGGTCATGTCCTTGGTGACACCCCCCGCCCAGTCGGTGAGCTTCACCAGCACCCCGCGCGAGTCCTGATTGCCGCAGAAAAAATAGGCGTCGCGCAATCCGGCCAAAATCTTGTGCATCGTATACCAGGGAACGCCGACCGAGCGCCGACCGGCGACCATGTTGTCAATTTGTGTCGAGTTGTCCGGGAATGCACAAACCAAACCGGTTTTGCCGGCGTCCTGACATTCCTTGAGTTCGCCAACGATGTAATCCACGCGCTGTTTTATTTCATCGTGGCCGGTTGAGGCATACATCATCGAGGCGGCGCTCAAGTAATGTCCGAGGGTGTGTCCCTGGCAGCGGATGTCAACCCATGGCTGCACCGATTCCCAGCCGCCATAAACCGGCGCTTTGGGCTGAAGACCCGCATTGACCCGGAAGTTGTGCAACATCCGGTCGGCTTCGAGTTTCAGGAGATAGTCTTCATCGCGTTGTTGTGCCTCTAGGAAAGGACCTTCGAGCACGCGCACATTGGTCAACGGGAAAGCGTCCATCACGGGAACGCCTTTGGGCAATTTGTTCGCGGACTTTGCTGCGGCTTGCGTTGAAATGTGAGCGCACCCCGTCGAAAATGGCCCCGCCGCGACCAACAAGGCTCCTGAACCAATGAGCTTGAGTGCCTGGCGGCGCGTCAGCGGGGAGGCGGAGTTTGATGAATCGGAATTATTATGAGTCATAGGATCAATAAACCTCAAATGAAGTTTTCTGCAAGACTAATTGAGTGCAAACACACCCGCCATTGGAAACTGAGATAACCGGCCTTCTTTCGTTATACAGGGCAAGGAAAAGATTTTTCCTGATTTCATGCTTTCCTTATTAACTTAACGGCGGTGCAGGTGATTAAACATCCTTGCGCGGGAACAGCGGCGCAGGTTCGCCGATCTTGTGGCCGGGATTTAATTTGCCCCAGGCAGCTTCGGAAAACTTTTCGGGCGATTCGTTCAAGCCAAGCTGCGCGTAAATTTTCACCGCTGTTCCCGGTAGAAACGGCCAGAGCAAAACCGCCAGCACGCGGCACGTTTCGGCCAGATTATACAAAACTTCGTCCAGCCGCTGCGACTGCGCCGGGTCTTTGGCCAGTTTGAACGGCACCGTTTGATCAACGTATTGGTTGGCGCGAGTAATTATCTTCCAAATAAATTCAAGCGCTTCCTGCAAATAATTTTCTTTTAAGGCATCAATAATTTTCGAGACATCTTCATTCGTTTTTTTTGCTAATTCTTCCGAACGATCCGGGACAATTCCGTCGCGATAGCGCTTGAGCATCGAGAGCGAGCGGTTGACAAGATTGCCGAGGCCGTTGGCCAGTTCGGCTTGATAACGCGAGCGAAATCCTGCGTCCGTCCAGTTTCCATCCGGGCCGATGTCGAGTTCGCGCAAAACGTAAAAACGAAAGGCATCCAGGCCCCATTCGTCAATCACCGCAACCGGATCAACGATGTTGCCGGTGCTTTTGCTGATTTTCGCGCCGTCCTTCTGCCACCAGCCGTGGACGAGAATTTGTTTCGGCAGCGGCAGTTCCATCGCCTTGAGCATGATCGGCCAATAGACCGCATGAAATTTTAAAATGTCTTTGCCGATGACGTGAATGTCGGCGGGCCACAATTCAATTTCCGATTTCCGATTTCCGATTTCCGATTTTGCCGCCGACGCAGCTAAAACAGTTTTGTCGCCTTGCGCGGCGGGGATTGAAATGTAATTCACCAGTGCGTCGAACCAGACGTAGGTGACAAAATTTTTGTCGAACGGGATCGGGATGCCCCAGTTCAGCCGCGACGCCGGACGCGAGATGCACAAATCTTCAAGCGTCTGGCTTTTGAGAAAACCGAGAACTTCGTTGCGGCGATAATTTGGCTGGATGAATGTCGGGTTCGCTTCGATGAATTCGATCAGCCATTGCTGGTGTGCGCCGAGCTTGAAATAATAATTTTCCTCCTTCAATTCTACGACTTCGCCGTAACTTGGATCAAATGTGCCGTCCGGATTCCGATCCTTTTCCGTCAGGAAAGTTTCCTCCTTCGTCGAATAAAATCCGCTGTAAGTTTTTTTGTAAAAATGCCCGGCGTCGTTCAGCTTCGACAAAATCGCCTGGACAAATTCCTTGTGGCGCGGCTGCGTGGTGCGGACAAAATCGTCGTTGGTGAGTTCCAGCTTCCTGGCGAACGCCTGCCAGTCTGCCGCGAGCGCGTCGCAATAAATTTGCGGGTCTTTTTTCTCGGCCTGCGCGGCCTGCTGGACTTTCTGGCCGTGCTCGTCGAGGCCGGTCAGGAAAAAAACCTCCTGCCCCAAACTGCGCCGCGACCGGGTGATGACGTCGGCAATGATTTTTTCGTAGGCGTGGCCGAGGTGCGGCTGGCCGTTCACATAGTCAATCGCCGTGGTGATGTAAAACCGTTTGTTCATTTGTCGAACGGACAATCTGACGCACAAAGGCGGCTAAGGCAAACCGGAATCACGGCATGGCCGGTCCGGCAAGATTGGAACGCGGGTCTTTGTCTTCAGCGAAGACGGAACCGGCCATGCATCTGAATTTGCCGGATTCTATTCCGCCACCAGTTCCGCCGCGCTGGCGTTTGACTTCACCTGCTCCGGATTTTTGCAGCCGGGAATGAGCGCGGTCACTGCGGGATTTTTCAGGCACCAGGCCATCGCCCATTTCGCCATCGGCACGCCGGGCGGCACTTCCTCTTTTTCAAGGCGTTCGACTTCGGCGATGTCGTGTATCAATTTCGTGTGCTCGAACGTGACGCGCACGTCGTTGGTGTCGAAGCTCACGCCGGACTTGTATTTGCCGCTCAACAGGCCGCTGGCCAGCGGCACGCGGGCGAGGATGCCGAGGTTGTCCTTCTGCGCATGGGGAAAATAAATCTTCTCGGCGCGGGAGTCGAGGCGGTTGTAAAAAACCTGCAGCGTTTCGACGCCGAACTTCGCGGCTTCGCGCGCCTGAAGTTCGCTGCCCGACTGCAAAATGGAGGCGCCGAGGTGCCGGATTTTGCCCGCGCGCTTTTGCTCCGCGAGAAAATCCCAGAGTTCCTGGTTCTGAAAAATTTTGTCCGATCCGGAATGAAACTGGTAGAGGTCAATCGTCTCGACGCCCAGCGCCTTGAGCGAGCCGTCGAGCTGGGCCTGCACGCCGGCGATGGAAAAATCGTCGTCGCGTTTCATGAAACTTTTGTAGTGATGGCCGAACTTGGTGGCGACGATCCAGCGCGAGCGGTCGCGGCGCGACAGATAATCGCCGATGAGCTTTTCGGACAGGTGTTCCGGCCCGTAACATTCCGCCGTGTCAATCAGGTTGATGCCGCACTCGGCGGCGGCGTCGAGGATGGCGTCGGCTTCGGCCTGTGTAAAATCCTTGGCCCATTCGCCGCCGAACTGCCACGTCCCGATGCCGATGACGGAGACGCGCAAATTAGTTTTTCCGAGAGTTCGATAACGCATGACGGGAGTCTAGGGAATAAATCCGCTTGCGCCAAGCCTGTTCGTTGCTAAATTCATGCCGCAATTTCATCCGCCGGCTGCGGCGGTTTTCTTTTTTTAACCTGAATTATTTTAACTCGTGAAAATTTTTAGCGGCACGGCAAACGAACCCCTGGCAAACGCCATCTGCAAATCCATCGGCGTGGAACTCGGCAAATGCACCATCAAGCCGTTTCCCGACGGCGAGACGTTCGTAAAAATCGAGGAGAACGTGCGCGGCGAAGAAGTGTTCGTCGTCCAGCCCACGTCGCCGCCGACGAACCATAACCTGATGGAATTGTTCATCATGATGGACGCGCTGCGGCGCGCGAGCGCCAAGCGCATCACGGCGGTGATGCCGTTTTACGGTTACGCGCGCCAGGACCGCAAAGACCAGCCGCGCGTGCCGATCACGGCCAAGCTCGTCGCGAACCTGCTCGTGGCGGCGGGCGCGAACCGGATTCTGGCGATGGATTTGCACGCGCAGCAGATCCAGGGATTTTTCGACATTCCCGTGGATCATCTCTACGCCGCGCCGGTGATGTATGAGTATTTGAAGAAAAAAAACCTGACGAACCTCGTGGTGGTCAGCCCGGATGCCGGCGGCATCAAAATGGCGCACGCGTATTCGCAAACGCTGGAGGCGGAACTGGCGATTGTGGCCAAACGCCGCAAAAGCGCGACGGAAGTCGAGAGCCATGGCGGTCATCGGCGAAATCGAAGGCAAAAACGTTTTGCTGGTGGATGATTTGACGGAGACGGCGGGAACGCTGACGACGGCGGCGGCGTTGTTGAAGGAAAAAGGTGCGAAAAAAATCATCGCCTGCGTTTCCCACGCGATTCTGGGCGAAACGGGCATCGAAAGATTGCGCAAATCGGCTATTGACGAGTTGATAACAACTGATACAGTCCAACGCCCTGCAATTGACGGTGTGAAGATCACCACGCTGTCGGTGGCGGGGCTTTTGGGCGAAGCCATCAAACGGATTCACAGCAATTCGTCGGTGAACTCGCTCTTTGAATTCAAAGGCGGGCGCACCAGTTAGCGTCCGCAAAACAATTTAATTTTAAGAAAATGAAATCAGTTGCATTGAAAGCTTATCCGCGTACGCAAGTGCAGCGCGCCGAAGTCAAGAAACTCCGCGCGCCGGCCGCGTGCCCGCCACCATTTACGGCCGTCAGGCCAAGCCGCAAAATCTGGAGGTCAATTCCAAGGAATTTGCCGACCTGCTGCACCATGCCGTCTCGGAAAACCTGCTCGTGGATTTGTCCGTCGAAAACGACGCGCGTTCCAAGCGCCTCGCGCTCGTGCAGGAAATCCAGCATCATCCGCTCGACGGGAAAGTGTTGCACGTTGATTTTCACGAAGTCGCCGAAAATGAAAAAGTCACCGTGCAGGTGCCGGTGGAAACGACCGGCGAAGCCGCAGGCGTGAAAACCGGCGGCGGCGTGCTGGAACACGTTTTGTTCAAGCTCAAAGTCCGCTGCCTGCCGAAAAATTTGCCGGAACAAATCGTCATTGACGTGACCGCGCTTGAAATCGGCAAGTCCATCCATCTGGGCGACATCAAAGCGCCCGAAGGCGTGGAAATTTTGGGCGACAAGCACATCACCGTCGTCGCCGTCGCCGCGCCGCGCGCCGAGGAAGAAGTGGTCGCGACCGACGCTGCGGCTCCGGCTGCGGGCGATGTCGAGATGACCAAGGAAAAGAAGGAAGAAGGCGCGGAAGGCGCTGCGCCCGCGAAAGCTGGCGAAAAAGCCCCGGCCAAGGGCGACGCGAAAGCCGCCGCCGCCGGCGACAAAAAAGCCGAGGCCAAACCGGAAGCCAAGGCCGAGAAGAAGAAATAATTTTTGCGGCGCGAGCCGCTTTCCCCGCGCATGGAAAATGTTTTTCTCATCGTGGGCTTGGGAAATCCGGGCGCGGAATACGCGAAGACGCGCCACAACGCCGGATTTTTGCTGGTCGAAAAACTGGCGGCGAAGTGGAAATGCGACTGGGCGAACGAACGGAAGTTCGACGCGCGAATCGCAAAGGCCGAACGCGACGGCAAACGGGTTTTGCTGTGCGAGCCGCAGACGTTCATGAATTTGAGCGGCGAGACGGTCGGCGCGTTGAAAGATTTTTATCAGTTGCCGTTGAAGCAGATTTTGGTGGCGGTGGACGACGCGGATTTGCCGTTGGGCGAAATCCGGCTGCGCGCAAGCGGCAGCAGCGGCGGACATCATGGATTGGAGTCCATCGAGCAGCATCTGGCGTCGCGCGAATTTGCGAGGTTGCGGATTGGCATCGGGCGCAAAGACGGCTCGCGGGAAATTACGAATTACGTTCTCGGAAAATTTGATCCGGCCGAGAACGAATTGCTGGAAAAAGTTTTGGAACGGGCTTCAGACCAGATTGAAACCTGGCTGGAAGCCGGAATTGAAAAGGCGATGAGCCAGTTTAACGGAGTCGTGGACTCCAAAAACGAAGAAAAGAAAAAATAGTGAAACGATACGAAGGTCTGTTCATCCTGAACACAGCAGGAAAAGAAGAAGGCGTCAAAGACGCGCTCGACAAAATCTCGGCGGAAATTGTCGCGGCGGGCGGCAAGGTCGAAACCGTGCAGAAAATGGAGCGGAAAAATTTTGCCCGCGTCGCCGACAAAAAGCACACGTCCGGTTTTTACGCGAACGTCATTTTCAACGGCACGCCGTCGATCATCGCGCAGTTGAATTCCAAGTTCGCGCTGAACGACGACGTTTTCCGCGTGCTGTTCACCGAATCGCCGGAGCCGAAGCCGGCGAAATAAAATCAAAGGAATTTTATGGCCAGCTTCAACAAAGTCATCCTGATGGGCAATCTGACGCGCGATCCCGAATTGCGCTACACGCCCAAAGGCACGGCCATTGCCAAGATCGGTCTGGCGGTCAACCGCGTCTGGACAAATGAAGCCGGCGAAAAAAAGGAAGAAGTTACTTTCGTGGACGTGGATGTTTTTGGCCGCACGGCCGAAAATGTCGGCCAATATATGCGCAAAGGCCGTCCGATTTTGGTTGAAGGCCGTCTTGAAGCTCGATCAATGGGACGACAAGACACACTGGCCAAAACGCAGCAAACTTGGCGTCGTCGCAGAAACGGTTCAATTTCTCGGCAGCGCGCCCAGCTGCTGGCGAAGGCGGCGCACCGGCAGCTCCGCGCGCCGCCGCGTCCGGCGGCGGCCAAGCGCGCCCGCATCCGAACCCGTTGAAGGCGACGCGCCGCCCGAAAGCGACGACGTTCCATTCTGATTTTTCGGGGGAAATTTTCTCTCAACTCTCAACTCTCAACCATCAACTAATTTTCACATGGCAAAAACTGAAGTCATCCTCACCCACAACATCGTCGGCCTCGGCGGTGAATCCGACCAGGTCAAGGTCGCCGCCGGCTACGCGCGCAACTTATTTGTTTCCGCAACGGTTTGCGGTTCCGCTGACCGGCGCCAACAAACAGCACATCGAGGCGCTGAAACAGAAGCCGCGCCGAGCGCGAGGCGCACGAGTTCAACACCATGAGCGAACTTGCCAAGGGCGTTTCCAAACTGATTTGCGTCGTCAAAGTCAAGGCGGGCGAAGACGGCAAGATGTTCGGCTCGGTGACGGCGGGCATGATTGCCGACGAATTGAAGCACCAGTTCGACATCACGCTCGACAAGAAGAAAATCCATCTCGAACACGCGATCAAGACGCTCGGCGAACACGAAGTGGAATTGCATCTGCACGCCGAAGTCAAAAGCACGCTCGAAAGTGCGCGTGGAAAGCCTGACGCCGGTCACCGCGCCTGCCGTCGAAGCGGCGCCTGCAGAAGCGCAAGACGGAAAAACGCGGCAAGCGCGTCGAGGACGAAAAAGTTGAAAAGGCCGAAGCCGCCGGGAAGAAAAGCCCAAAGCTGCCAAAGCCGAAAAACCGGCGAAAGCTGCACGAAGGCTGAAAAGAAGGCCAAGGCTGAATAATTCCGGCCAGAATAATTTTCAGAAAGCCACGGAAAATTTCCGCGGCTTTTTTGTTTCATAAAATCCTTTGACCGCGGCGCGCCGCTCTGTTTTGCTTCGCGGCAACAGGAATGGTTCCAGATTATTTTTATCCGGCGACGGTTGCGCTTTGCCTTGCGGCGGTCATTGCGGCGTATTTCGTTAACAATCCGCTGCGGCATGGCGGCTGGTTCATGCTGCGCCGCTTCATCAACTGGTTTCCGCTGGGCATGACCTACGCCTTTCTGTGCATGGGCCGCTACAACATGATCGTCGCCAAGGGCGCGCTCGGCACGCTGATGTCCAAGGAGGATTTGGGGATCATTTTCGGCGTCGGCACCTGGACCTATGCGCTGTCGTTTCTCGTCAACGGCCCGCTCATTGACAAGAAGCTCGGCGGCAAAAACGGCATCATCATCGCCGCGCTCGGCGCGTCGCTGGCCAACATCGCGCTGGGGTTCTGACCTGGCTCATCGTCGTGAAACATTGGAAGGTGAACCTCGTCGTCGCGTTTTCGCTGCTTTACGCCGTCAACATGTATTTTCAAAGCTACGGCGCGATGTCCATCATCAAGGTCAAGGCCTACTGGTTTCATGTGCGCGAGCGCGGCGTCTTCGGCGCGATTTTCGGCACGCTGATTTCCGTCGGCGTGTATTTCGCGTTCGACTGGGGCGGCGACGATTGTGGCCATGACGAAGGCGAACGCCGGCGGCAACTGGCTGAAATGCATTTTTGCGTCCGCCGATGCGACCGTGGACGCGACCTGGGCGGTGTTTTTCATCCCCGCCGTGCATTCTCGATTTTCTGGGCGGTGCTCGACTGCGTGGCTGATCAAGGACGCGCCGGAAGACGCGGGCTTTCCGCATTTCGACACCTGCGACGCCTCGTCCGGCCAGATGCACGTCGAATTTTCCGTGCTGGATTTGCTGAAAAAGATTTTCGCCAGCCCGCTGATGCTGATGATTGCGGGTGTCGAACTGACCTCCGGCATTTTTCGCTACAGCATCCTGACGTGGTATCCGCAGTTTTGCCACCGAGGTGAACCAGCACGGGCGCGGAATTTTTCGCGCAGCACTGGGGCTGGTTCATCTGCATTTTCGGAATTGTCGGCGGATTTGCCGGCGGAATCATTTCCGACAAATTATTTCACTCGCGTCGCGGCCCGCCGGCCGCGATGCTGTGCGGCTTGGTTTTGATTCTCGCAATCGTCATGGCCGTGTTTCTGTTTTCCGCGCCGCTAATCGTCGGCTGGTCGGCGGTGCTGATCGTCATGGCGTCCATCGGCATCACGTCGCTGATGTCCGGCACGGCGGCGACGGATTTTGGCGGGCGCAAGGCGACGGCGACCTGCGCGGGCGTGGTGGACGGCTTTGCCTACATCGGCAGCAGTGCTCCAGTCATTCAGCCTCGGCTTCATCATCACGCGCGGATCGGACTGGCACTGGTGGCCGATTTTTATCATTCCGTTTGCCGTCGTCGGGCTGCTCTTGGCGCTAAAAATCTGGCATGATCTGCCGTCGGCGACAAAAAAATACATCGAGGAAAAGGAAGGCTTGACCGTGCCGTGAATTTTGCTATTTTGACTCAAATGTTGAAAAACAATTCACAAGTTGTCATTCTGGTCGTCGCCGTAGTAAGCGACGCCGTTGGCGCTTGTTGAATGGAATGAATTTAACAAGAACCCACGGCTGGCAACAGTCGTGGGTTTTTGTTTTAATCCGCGACGCCAGCCACAACCGAAAGACACATGAGCAAGACAACTGAAATCGCAAAATCGAAACCCGCAACCGCGAAAACCAAACCGCGCGCCGAAGTCGGCCCGGCGATGTTTGGCCGCGACATTTTTGTCGAGGCGCTTGAACGCGAAGGCGTGCGAAGTCATTTTCGCCTATCCCGGCGGCGCGAGCATGGAAATCCACCAGTCGCTCACGCACTCGAAAATTCGCACCATCCTCCCGCGCCACGAGCAGGGCGGCAGTTTCGCCGCCGAAGGTTACGCGCGCGCGACCGGCAAGGCCGGCGTGTGCATGGGCACCAGCGGCCCGGGCGCGACGAATCTCGTCACGGCCATCGCCGACGCCTACATGGATTCCTGCCCGCTCATCGCCATCACCGGCCAGGTGACGCAGGCGATGATCGGCCGCGGCGCGTTTCAGGAGACGGACATCATCGGCGTGACGCTGCCGATCGTGAAGCACAGTCTTATCTTGATCACGGACATCAACGACATTCCGCGCATCGTGAAAGAGGCGTTTTACATCGCGCAAACCGGCCGGCCCGGCCCGGTGGTGATTGATTTTCCGAAAAACATCCAGCAGGCAGAAAACGCAGCCGGTCTGGCCGACGCTTGAAGAAATCAAAAAAGGCCTGCCCGGCTACACGCAGCCGGATTTGAAGCGCAGACGACATCGCGCTGAACGAAATCATCGGCCTCATCGAAAAGGCCGAACGTCCGGTGCTTTACTGCGGCGGCGGAATCATTTCGAGCGGCGCGGCGGCGGAATTGAAAAAATTCGCCGAGGCGACGAACATTCCCGTGACGACGACGCTCATGGGCATCGGCGGTTTTCCCGGAAACGCATCCGCTGTCGTTGCGCTGGCTCGGCATGCACGGCTCGGCTTCCGCGAACTGGGCGGTGAACGGCGAATACGAACTTCGCAAATCTTTCAACGACCCGATGGTGAAAATGAAGGACGGCGCGGATTTGCTGCTCGCGTTCGGCGTGCGTTTCGACGACCGCGTGACCGGCAAGTTCGAGGAATTTTGCAAGAACGGCACGATTGTCCACATTGACATTGACGCGTCCGAGTTGAACAAGAATCGCAAGGCGAACTTGCCCGTGGTCGGCGACATCAAGGACGCGCTTGACGCGCTTGAACAAACTTGTCGCGAAACGTCCGATTCAAAAGAAGCACACCGCGTGGCTCGCGCAAATCGCCGAGTGGCAGAAAAAAGCGCCGTTCGCCTACCGCATCACGCCGGAAATCGCCAACAGCGATCACATGGTGGACCATATGCAGGGCAAGGAGAACGAAGTCATTCTGCAGCAGATGGTCATCGAGGCGCTTTACGAACTGACGAAGGGCGAGGCTTACATCACCACCGGCGTCGGCCAGCACCAGATGTGGGCCGGCCAATGGTATAAATACAAATATCCGCGCCAGTTCATCACCAGCGGCGGCCTCGGCTCGATGGGCTTCGGCTATCCCGCCGCGCTCGGCATCAAAGTGGCGCTGCCGGACAAGCAGGTCATTGACATTGACGGCGACGGCTCGTTCCTGATGAACATCCAGGAACTCGCCACCGCGCACATCGAAAAGATTGCGGCCAAGGCCATCATCCTGAACAACCAGCATCTCGGCATGGTGGTGCAGTGGGAGGATAATTTCTACGGCGGCAACCGCGGCCACACCTATCTCGGCGACCCGGAACATCGCCCGCAGATTTATCCCGACTACGTCCGCGTCTGCAATTCCTTCAACGTGAAATGCGAGCGCGTGATGTTCAAAAAGGATTTGCGCGCCGCCATCCAGCGGATGCTCGACGCCGACGAGCCTTACGTCCTCGACGTCATCACGCCATACAGCACGCACGTCATTCCGTTCATTCCCGCCGGCAAAACCGTGGCGGACATGATCTGGAAGCCTTGAGCGTTGCGTCGCCGGGTTAAGAACAACCCGTTTTTGGCAATAATTTACACCTGTAAATTATCAGCTTGACATTCTCCACAATTGTAGAGATAGTCGCGTCATGTCCAAACCCGACGTTGAACTCACCGAGGCCGAATGGTCCGTCATCAAGGCCGTTTGGGAAACCGAACCCTGCACCGCGCCCGCCATCCGCGAAAAACTGCTCAAGCCTACCGGCTGGCATTACTCGACCGTCCGCACGTTGATGGACCGCATGGTCGCCAAGGGCGTGCTCAAGGCGAAGAAGGAGGGCAAGCTCACCATTTACCAGTCCGCCGTCACCCGCGCGCAGGCGCAGCACGGCGAATTGTTTTACGCGCTCAAACACGCCTTCAACGGCGCGCTCACGCCGATGGTGCAATGCCTTTTGGAAAGCAGGGATTTGAACGCGGCGGAACTGGCCGAACTGGAATCGCTCATCAAGGCGAAGAAAAAAATCGTAAAGAAATAATTCAGAAAGGCGCGACATGAATTCCTTCATCGAAACTCTGAACCAGTGGGGCGGAAATTTTTTGAGCTTTGCATGGCCGGCGCTCTGGCAATCGAGCCTGCTCATCGCGGTATTATTTGCGTTAGATTTCCTGCTCCGGCGCAAATTGCGGGCTTCCATTCGCTACGCGCTCTGGCTGGTCGTTCTCGTGAAACTATGCCTCCCGCCGACGCTGGCTTTGCCGACGAGTCCGGCTTGGTGGCTGCGCAAAATTCCGCCGCCAGCCGTCGTCAAATCCGAAGCCCGCTTCACCGTGACTTATGACGACACACCGTTGCCGCAAATTCCGCAAATTCCGCCGCCGGTTTTTACTCCGCCAAAACCGGCGATGACTTTGGCCGCGTGGTTGTTGATGCTTTCCGCTTCAGTTAGCAATGTTTTGCTGTTCTGGCTGCTGGCGCGCTGGAGGCAGATTGCGCGGCAGGTTCGCCGCGCGGAAACTTCCTCGCGCTTGACTGCCATTGGCAACGAAGCGCAGGGATTTCTCGGTTTGAAAATGAAAGTGTCCGTGAAACTGACCACGAACTCGATGTCTCCCGCCGTTTGCGGATTGATTTGCCCGACGATTTTGATTCCGCAATCGCTCGTGGAAAATTTTTCGGACGAACAATTGCGCGCCGTGCTGTTGCACGAACTGATCCATTTGCGGCGGCGCGACGTGTGGATGAATTTTTTGCAGGCGTTGCTCCAGATTTTTTACTGGTGGCATCCGCTGGTCTGGCTGGCGAACGCGCGCATCCGCCGCGTGCGCGAGGAAGCCGTGGACGACGCCGTGATGCTGGCGCTGCGCGACGAGGCGGAATCTTACGCGCCGACGCTGCTGGAAGTGGCGAAGCTCGCGTTGAACCGTCCGCTGGCGGGCCTCGGCCTGGTGGGAATTTTGGAATCGCGCCACGCGCTGCGGCAGCGGATTGAACGATTGATAAATTTTTCCGCGCCGCGAAAAGCGGGACTCACGTTTTTATCGCTATGCGGAATTTTTCTTTTCAGTGCGGTTGCTTTGCCGATGGGCGCAGGGCCAAGTTCAACGGATGACCAATCTGATTTGCCTTCGCCGAAAATTTCACCAGCACCGAAAAAAACGCCGATAAAGCAGGTTTTGATTACTTCACATTTTTATTGGGTGAGCAGTGGCCGTGCGGAAAAAATAATGCCAGAATTGAAATTAATTTTTTCGGCGAACGATTTAATATGGAAGGTTTCGCCGCAAAAATTCAATCAGGTTGCAGACAGCTTGCGTTCGTCCACTCTTTCCGAATTTGCCGCGCCGCGTGTGGTGACCCTCAATCACGAAACCGCCACTGTTTCCGTAAGCAAGGGAACAAACGGCATTTATATCACTTGCACTCCGACAATAACAAATGATTTTGTCCATTTGGCGATTCACGGCACGGTGAATGAAGGTTCAATTCGGGAACAATTTGACGCCAACTCGACTTTGGAAAATCGCGGCGGCTTCGTGATTCGCGCAAAAAGTGCGGATGAGATCGCCGAAAGCAATTTGGTGGTGCTGGTCGGCGTGCAAATTGACCCGACAAATTTTTCCAGGGAAATTTCCCAAGACAAAACTGAACAGTTGGTTCAAGACGGCAAACTGCTTTACGAAATGGGCAAGCTGGAGGAGGCGCAGGCCAAGCTGGACGAGGCGTTGAAACTGGATCCGGACAGTGAGTCCGCGTTTTATTATAAGAACCTGATTCGACAGGCCCGTTTGATTTACACCGGCTCGGGACGGGCTGAAATCATGAACAAGCTCAACAGCTATCGTCTCTCGGTTTCATACAATCCGGCCGTTCCGCTGCGCGAAGTCATCCGCGATTTGCGCCAGAAAATTCAGGCCATGGATCCGACAAAAAAGCCGATGAATATTAACATCAACAACAGCCCGCTCGGCGGCGCGACGACGATTGATCCAAACCCCTTGGCAGGCAATCCTGGTGGAGGCGGCGGTGAGCCAACAGACATCGGATCGTATCTTATCAAACTTAATTTGAAAGATGTTCGAGTTGCCGATGTGCTGGATGCAATTTGCAGTGTCGCCAATGATCCCAATCATCCCGATGAGCGCATAAAATACTCCATCATGGATTACGGCATCGTTTTCTCATTGAAGGATCAATCTCCAGCACTTTTTGAACGGACGTTCAAAGTGGACAAAACAGCATTCATTCCAGCCCTTCAAAAAGCCACCGGCTTGCAAACCACGAATGTTTCGACGATGGCCAGAAGTTTTTTCAGCAAATTGGGGGTGGATTTGGATTCACCCACTGGCAAGTCGGTTATCTTCAATGACAGGCTGGGTTTACTTTTTGCAAGAGCGACAGCACCGGACTTGGATACCATTGAACGCGCCATTGAAATGCTCAACTCTGCCGAAAACAAACTGGAACCTGACCGGATGGTGCAGGATGCCAAGCTGGATTACGAAATGGGCAAGCTGGACGAGGCGGAAGCCAAGTTGAAAATGATACTCGCTCTGGATTCGAGCAATGAAGCGGCCTACTACTATCTTGACCTGGTTGACAAGGCGCGTCTCGCACCAAAACAGCCGCCGTTGATGATCCTTACGAATTGGGATGTCAGCCCAATCCCAATCAAAAAAATTGACGCAAATGACAAACAATTCGACCAACGGATTAGCACAATTGGATTCGAAGATTCGGCAGCGACAAACCTTTTGACGCGAACGTTCAAGGTTGATCTCGCAACGCTCCGTGCCGGTTTGGAAGGTGTTCTTTCGTCACATTTTGGTAGCCAAATGCCCACCGCCACCAATATCTCAACGCTTTCACCCACCGAAATTGCCAGAGAGTTTTTTGCAGGGTTGGGATTAAATTGGCAGCAGCCTCCGGGCAAATCTATTGTCTATAACGACCAGTCCGGCACGTTGGTCGTGACAGCAACGAAAGAGGATTTGGACGCGATTGAGCGCATTATCCAAGTGATCAACCAAGTTGTCACGCCGCAAATCCACATCAAGGCTCGGTTTGTGGAAGTGACGCAGAACAACAGCGAGTCACTCGGCTTTGACTGGTATCTGGGACAATTTAATGCGAGCAATAATGTGGCTGGCAAAGGCGGCGGTTCTCCGTCGCCCGCCGTGCCGGTTTCGGCGGCCAATCCACTTGGTGGTTTTCCCGGCAACACAACTTCCAGCACCGGTGGCCTGCAAAATTCTGCCCCGGCGATGGCATCGCTCACTGGAATTTTGACAGACAGCAATTTCCGCGTCGTCCTTCACGCATTGCAGCAGCGGAGCGGTTCTGAAACTTTGGGCGAGTCGGAAGGAACCACGACCAGCGGAAGACAAATGCAAATGCGGGCGACAAAAATCATAAATGTTATTACAAACTTCACGTTGCAAGTAACCGCAACCAATTCAAGAATCAGTCCGCAATCCGAGCCAGTAGAAATCGGCCCGGTTTTGGATGTGATTCCTTATGTCTTGTCCGACGACTATACGATCAACCTGACAGCCATACCTTCACTGACGGAATTTTTGGGTTATGACACAACAACCAATTCGACTGCTGATTTCAACGTGGCTGGTGAAAGAACAAACGTGCCGGTGGTTTTGCCCAGATTTGACGTTCGACAGGCCAGCGCGAACGTGAATTTATGGGACGGCCAGACGCTGGTTTTTGGAATATTGCGCGGTGAGGTTACTGTTGGTGGAAAAAAAGTGGATGCGAAACAAGAAAGTGTTGAAGACAAAGTGTCTGCGAAACGAGATGTTGAAGACAAGGAGCTGCTGGTTTTCATCACCGTGAACTTGGTTGACCCGGCGGGAAACCGCATCCATTCAGATGACGAATTGCCGTTCGCCAACAATGGAATCCCTGCGCAGCCAAAGCATTGAACCTGCAAATCAGTTTCGCATTTCCATTTCTACGCGGAATCATTTCCACGGATCAACCACTTTGCAGCCCATGCGCTCGAAGGGCGCGGTGTCGCGCGTGACAATCCGCTGGCCGCGCGAACGGACGATGGCGGCGATGAGCGAATCGCGCAGCGGCAGCGGGCCGTCCGCCAGCGCTGTCAATTCTCCCCAAACCGACGCCGCGCGGGTGTCGAAGTTCAACACGCGATATTTTCGCGGCAGGTTGGTGGCGAATATTTTAATGCTGTCGTAGTCTGCGTGGCTTGGCGGCAAACGGTGAAAGCCGTGCCACACTTCGGCCAGCGTGACGGTGGTGATGAAAAGATGAGCCGGGTCTTGGGCGTATAACCAGTCGAGCAATCCGGGATTGGGACGGGGTTTTCTAGTCTCACTGACGGTGTTCGTGTCCAGAATGAAGTTCACAGCCGGATCGGTTTGACCAGATCATCAGGCATCCGTGGCGGCATCCAATCGGTTGTGCCGCGAACCGAGTCATGCCACGTCTTGAGTTTTTGCATGGAACGGCGGACAGAGGTTTTGCGGCGCGCGGTTCGCTTTGAATGTTTCAAGGCAGTTCCATCCGGCTGCCGTGAATCCAGCCAGCCTAATAATTCATTGGCCTGACGTGCAGACAGTCTTTTGACTTTTCTTACAGCAATTTCAACCACGCTCATAAAGGAAAAATTAGGCCGGACAATTATTTTTTGCAAGCCGGTTTTGCGTTCGCGTTAAGTTGAGTTTCGCATTTCCATTTCCGCGCGGAATCTTTACGCTGTCGGCAAATGAAGGGCATCGGCCATTTTACGATTTATGATTTGCGATTTACGGTTGCATTGAAATGGCAGCCGGTTGCAAATCATCAATCATCAATCATCAATCAAAAATGAAGGGCATCATTCTCGCTGGCGGCGCAGGTTCGCGGCTGTATCCGCTCACGCTCGTCGCGAGCAAGCAGCTCCAGCCGGTCTATGACAAGCCGATGGTTTATTATCCGCTCACGACGCTCATCGAGGGCGGCATCCGCGAGCTTTGCTTGATTTCCACGCCGCACGATTTGCCGCGCTTCCGGCAGTTGCTCGGCGACGGCTCGCGGTTCGGCGTGACGATTGATTATCGAGAACAGGCGAAACCGGCGGGCATCGCGCAGGCATTTCTCATCGCGGAGAGTTTCATCGGCAAGGACGCCGTCACGCTGATTCTCGGCGACAACATTTTCTACGGCGGCGATTCGTTTTACCGTGCGTTCGCGGAATTCAAAAACGGCGAGACGATTTACGGTTATCACGTTCACGACCCGGAACGCTACGGCGTGGTGGAGTTTGACGCGCAAGGCAAGGCGGTTTCCATTGAGGAGAAGCCGAAGTCGCCGAAGAGCAATTACGCCGTGCCGGGCCTTTACATTTGCGACAATCAAGTGGTTGACATCGCAAAAAATCTGAAACCGTCGGCGCGCGGCGAACTGGAAATCACGGCAGTGAACGTGGAATATTTGCGGCGCGGGGCGTTGCGCGTGCAACGGCTGGCGCGCGGCTTCGCGTGGCTGGACGCCGGCACGAGCAGCAGCCTGCACGAGGCGAGCGCCTATGTGCAGACAATTGAAAAGCGCGCGGGCATCAAGATCGGCTGTCCCGAAGAAGCGGCGTTCCGGCAGGGTTTTGTTTCGCTGGCGCAGTTGGAACAAATTGTCGGCACGATGCCGAACTGCGAATACCGCGAGTATCTGGTCAACGAGGTCGTGGCCGAGGCGAAACGATTGCAAAGATAAGCCACAGATGAAACACAGATTGAACACAGATAACATGAGTCCGCAGATTTCACTGACTAACGCAGATTTAATCTGCGCAATCTGCGGAAGAAAATCGGCATCTGTGACAATCTGTGGCTAAAAACATGATTATACTGCTTGGCGCATCCGGCTACATCGGCGAGGCGTTCGCAACTGAATTGCGGCGGCGCGGATGGCCGTTCCAGCCGCTTTCGCGGAAGGAGATTGATTTCACAAGATTCGACTTGCTGCTGAATCATCTCAGGCAGGCGCAGCCGGCGTTCGTCATCAACGCCGCCGGTTATACTGGCAAGCCAAATGTGGACGCCTGCGAGATGGACAAGGCCGGCACGCTGGCCGGGAACACCCTGCTCCCGCAAACCATCGCGCACGCCTGCGCCGCTGCGAACATTCCGTGGGGACACGTTTCCAGCGGCTGCATTTTCAGCGGCGCGAAAATTTCTGAAAGCGGAACCGTGCGCGTCGAAAAGGACATGACAAAACCGGAATTGCACGCGCTGGCTGAGAAAAAATCGCCGGCGATCCTCGGTTTCACGGAAACGGACACGCCGAATTTCACGTTCCGCGACGGCCCGTGCAGTTTTTACAGCGGCACGAAAGCGCTGGGCGAAGAGGCCATTTCAAACATTGGTCAAAGCTACATCTGGCGGCTGCGGATTCCGTTCGACGAATTTGACAGCGCGCGGAATTATTTGAGCAAGGTGCAGCGCTACGCAAAGGTTTATGACAACGTGAACTCCATTTCGCACCGCGCCGATTTTGTAAAGGCGTGCCTCGACTTGTGGCAACGCCGCGCGCCGTTCGGCATTTACAATGTGACAAACCCCGGCTATGTGACGACGCGGCACGTCGTGGAACTGATTGAAAAACATCTTAAGCCGGCGAGGAAATTTGAATTTTGGGCGAGCGATGCGGAATTTTACAAAATTGCCGCCAAGACGCCGCGCTCGAACTGCGTGATGGATGTTTCCAAGTTGCTGGCGGCGGGCGTGAAAACTCGCGGCGTCGAGGAAGCGCTGGAAGATTCGTTGCAAAACTGGAAACCCGAAAATTAAGCCACCGATGGACACAGATTTTGACAGACTTCAGACACGCTTCGCCTTTATCTGTGTTTCATCTGTGGCAATCTGTGGCTAAAGAAAATGAATTTACTAATTACAGGCGGCGCGGGCTTTATCGGCTCCAATTTGATCCACCACGTCATTGACGACGCGCACATCACCAAGCTTGTCAATCTCGACTGCCTGACTTATGCTGGGCGGCTGGAAAATTTGGCGAAAGTCGCGCGCCATCCGAAATACATTTTCGAGAAGGTGGATTTGCGCGACAAGGCCGGAACATTTCGCGTCATTCAGCAACATGAAATTTCGCACGTCATGCACCTCGCGGCGGAATCGCACGTGGATCGTTCGATCTCCGGTCCTGGCGATTTCATTTCAACGAACATCACCGGCACGTTCAATCTGCTTGAAGCCTGCCGCGAATGTTGGTTGAGTCCAAAGTCCAAAGTCCAAAGTCCAAAGTTTCATCACGTCTCGACCGATGAAGTTTATGGTTCGCTCGGCGCGACAGGCTTGTTTTCCGAGATGACGCCATACGCGCCGAATTCGCCGTATTCCGCAAGCAAGGCGTCGTCCGATTTTCTCGTGCGCGCGTATCACCACACTTACGGTTTGCCGACGGTCATCACGAACTGCTCGAACAACTACGGCCCGTTTCAATTTCCAGAAAAATTGATTCCCGTCGTCATCCAAAGCGTGCTGGCGCGCAAAAATGTTCCGGTTTATGGCGACGGCATGAACGTGCGCGACTGGCTTTACGTCCGCGACCACGCGGAGGCGTTGTGGACGGTTTTGCAAAAGGGAAAGCCCGGCGAGACTTACAACATCGGCGGCCACAACGAATGGGCGAACATTCGCATTGTGGAATTGATTTGCGACACGATTGACGAATTCGCGCCGCAGCTCGGCGGCCATTCGCGCAAGCTGATTTCGTTTGTCAAGGACCGGCTTGGGCACGACCGCCGTTATGCCATTGACGCGACGAAGATTCAGCGTGAGCTTGGTTGGACGCCGGCGCACAGATTTGAAGACGGCATCCGCGAGACGATCCGCTGGTATCTCGACAATCAAACGTGGGTGAAAACGGTGACGGTGGAAAATAAGTGAACGGTTTGACCGTTCCCGCTTTCAAATCGTCAGTCAAGCCAATGTCCAAAGTCCGTTCAATTTTATTTTGCCTGCTGTTTGCACTTTCTTTGAAGGCGAAGGCGGCGGACACGAATTCGCTCGTCTGGCACGCGGCTACTGGCCGGGTCAGCGCCGATATGCACGCCGAACCGCTCCTGCCGCTGCTCGAAGACATCGGGCGGCAGACGGGCTGGCACATTTTTGTCGAGCCGGACGTGGAGCGGAACGCCTCCACCAAGTTCAAAGAACTGCCTTCCGGCGAGGCTTTGAGAATGCTGCTCGGCGACCTGAATTTCGCGCTCGTGCCGCAGACCAATGCGTCCGCGCGCCTCTACGTTTTCCGCACGACGATGCAGAACGCGACGAAGCCGGTGAGCGTCGCCAAGGCAGCTCCGCGCCGCGTCGCCAACGAACTGCTCATCCGTGTCAAGCCCGGCACGGACATTGACGCGCTCGCAAAATCGCTCGGCGCAAAAATCACCGGACGCATTGACAAACTCGGCCTTTACCGCCTGCAATTCGCCGATGCGGCGGCGACCGACGCCGCGCTCGCGCAATTGAAGGACAACACCGACGTTTCCGCCGTGGATTACAATTACATCCTGGATCCTCCGCCGTCGGCCCAGGCCGTTTCGCCCGCCGATCTTCCGCCCGGTGCCGGCGCGCCGTTGTCGCTTCAACTCAATCCGCCGGGCGCGTCCGGCAAGGTCGTCGTCGGATTGATTGATATGAACGTGCAATCGCTCGGCGCGCAGCTCGACAAATTTATTCTGCCGCAGATTTCCGTTGCCGACAACGCCCCTGACAGTTCCGACATCACGCACGGAACGGCCATGGCCATCACGATTCTCGAGGCGATTGCGCAGGTGTCCGGCGGCGGCACCTCCGCGCAAATCCAGCCGGTGGACGTTTATGGCGGGAGCGCAACGACAACCTCATGGAATGTCGCGCTGGGTATTCAGGCCGCCGTTGACAGCGGCGCAAACGTCTTGAACATGAGCCTTGGCAGCGACGGCGACAGCTCCGTTCTGGACGCCGTAATCAAACAGGCGATGGCCGACAACATTGTGATGTTTGGCGCGGCGGGCAACACGCCCGTCGGGACGCCGACCTATCCGGGGGCGATTCAGGGCGTCAACGATGTGACGGCACTGGGAGGGCCTGGAAAACTCGCCGACTACGCCAATTATTGGTCCGGCGACAATCTGGCGCTGCCCGGCACCAGCTTCGTCAATTACGGCGGCCAGGTTTATGCGGTTCAAGGCACATCCACAGCCACCGCCAATGCGTCAGGCGTGTTCGCCGGGACACAGGCCGCAAATGCCGTGAGCGCGGCGCAGATCATCGCAAAGATGCTGGCGAAGTTTCCGGTGCCGACGAAATAGAAGACCGAAGATGCGAGATGGAAGACAGGAGTTTGGATTTTAAAGACGGGGTTTTGAAACTGCCAAAGAGCTTTTCCACCCATTGCGATTGTTCCATCTTCCACCTTCCATCTCCAAACAGCCGGAGTCAGTGCGTCATGCAGCCGAGCCTGCCGAACGCGACGACGAATGCGATGACCGCGATGATGAGCAGCAACGGATTGCCCGCGACGGTCAGAAGGATTCCCGCGCCCAAAATCAGGGACATCATCAGATAAGTAAAAATTGCCAGTGCAAATTTCATTGCGGGCGATTGTAATGTTTTTGTGGCGACGCGCAAGAAACGTATTGCGGATTACTGCTTCCCCTTGACCAGCGATTCAACCACCGCCGGGTCGGCCAGCGTGGTTGTGTCGCCGATCTGGTCGGTCTGGTTCTCGGCGATCTTGCGCAGGATGCGGCGCATGATTTTTCCGCGAGCGCGTCTTGGGCAGGCCGGGCGCGAACTGAATTTTGTCCGGCACGGCAATCGCGCCGATTTCCTTGCGGACGTGCGCGGCAAGTTCCTTTTTCAATTCCTCGCTCTCGGCGATTCCGTCTTTCAACGTGACGAAGGCGTAGAGCGCCTGGCCTTTGATGTCGTGCGGCATGGGCGCGACGGCGGCTTCGGCGACTTTCGCGTGGCTCACGAGCGCGCTCTCGACTTCCGCCGTGCCGATGCGATGGCCGGAGACATTCACGACGTCGTCCACGCGGCCGAGCAGCCAGTAATCGCCGTCGGCATCCACGCGGCAGCCGTCGCCGGTGAAATACATATTCTTGAACGTGGAAAAATAAGTGTTGACGAACCGGTCGTGGTCGCCCCACGTCGTGCGCATGATTCCCGGCCACGGTTTTTTGATGCAGAGTTTGCCGCCTTCATTTGGCGCGCATTCAGTGCCGTCGTCGCGCAGCACCACCGGTTCGACGCCGAAAAAAGGTTTGCTGGCGCTGCCGGGTTTCAACGTGTTCACGCCGGGCAGCGGAGTGATGAGATGTCCGCCTGTCTCGGTCTGCCACCAAGTGTCAACAATCGGGCAGCGGCCTTGGCCGATGTGCGTGTGATACCACATCCACGCCTCGGGATTGATGGGTTCGCCGACGGTGCCGAGCACGCGGAGTGAACTCAAATCGTGTTTCGCCGGCCATTCATCGCCGAGGCGGATGAGCGCGCGGATAGCCGTGGGCGCGGTGTAAAATGAATTGACCTTGAATTTCTCGACGATTTTCCAGAAGCGCCCGGCGTCGGGAAACGTCGGGATGCCTTCAAACATCAGGCTCGTCGCGCCGTTGCAGAGCGGGCCGTAAACGACGTAGCTGTGGCCGGTGACCCAGCCGATGTCGGCGGTGCAGAAATAAACGTCGCCGTCGTGGATGTCGAAAACGTATTTGTGCGTGAGCGCGCTCCAGAGCAGATAACCCGGCGGTGCTGTGGACGACGCCCTTGGGCTTGCCGGTCGAGCCGGACGTGTAAAGGATGAACAGGAAATCCTCGGCGTTCATCTTCTCCGGCGGGCAATCCGGCGACGCCTCCACCATCAAGTCGTGATACCAGACGTCGCGCCCGGCAACGATGTTGCACGGCTCGTCGTTGCGTTTGATGACGACGACGTGTTCGATGCTCGGAGTTTTTTTCAACGCCTCGTCGGCGATGGCCTTGAGCGGAATGGTTTTTCCGCCGCGCAACGAGACGTTCGCCGTGATGAGCAGTTTGCAGGAGGAATCGTTGATGCGATCCGAAAGTGAATCCGCGCTGAACCCGCCGAACACGATGGAATGGATGGCGCCGATGCGCGTGCAGGCGAGCATCACGGCGGCGGCCTCGGCGATCATCGGCAGGTAAATCGCCACGCGGTCGCCCTTCTTGACGCCGAGCGATTTGAGCGCGTTGGCGAACTTGCAGGTCTCGCGGTGCAGTTCCGCGTAGGTCAGTTTCTTCACTTCCTCCTCCGGCTCGCCCTGCCAGATGATGGCGGTCTGGTTGCCGCGCGTTTTCAGATGGCGGTCGAGGCAGTTGACGCTCAAGTTCAGCTCGCCGTCCTCGAACCAAGTGTGCTGGATTTTCCGCGCGTCGGTGTCCCAGATGAATTTCCGCGCGACGGTTGGCGGCTTGAACCATTCAAGCGTGCGCGCCTGCTCCAGCCAGAATTTTTCCGGCTCGCGGAGGGAACGCTCATATAGCGCATTGAATTGTTCGGCGTTCAGCAGCGCGTGTTTCACAACTTCCGGCGACGGCGGGAACGTGCGGCCTTCTTGTTGCAGCGATTCGGTGGAAATGGTTTTGTTGCTCATAGCGGGTCGTAAATGATTCCGCCATTTCCGCAAAATCAATCCGCGCTGTCAATGTCGCATGTCGCTGATGCTTAAAATTCATTTCCGGGAAGAGCAAGCGTTGCTGTCCTCTTAAAATGTCATTTTGAACCCGCAGCAGCCGATGCTGCTCTCTTCCAAGCTCCATTTTGGTGGGGAGCAGGCGCTGCTGCCCGGCAGCGATGACGGCAAATGGATTTTCGAAAGCATATTCGCCGCACTCAAAAGCAAAGCCGTTGCGCAAGCGGCCTAGAGCATGAAGGGCATGAGCAAAGGAACTCGTGCCGCGACGAAAGGCGAATCCGCCGGAACGAAAATCCTGCCTGCCGGAATAATATTCCATCCGGCCAACAGACAAATACTTCCCGCCGATAAGCCAATCCATCCCACCGACAGATCAAGCCATACTGCCGGAAAATGATTCAATCCCGCCGACTTAATTAGCAATCTCGCCGGATGACAATTCCACACCGCAGACTAAAGAAGCGATCCCGCCAACTGATAATTCCATCATGCAAGAAGAAGAAGCCATCCTGCCGACAGACGAATCAATCCGGTGTTGACATTGATTTTCCCATTTTTTAAGGTGTTTTGCATGAATCCAGAACTCGCAACGCAGAAAAACACCGTTGTCAGGCCGTTGCCCGACCTCAAACGGGCGCTTCAAGCCATCGCCCATTTGTCACGCTGGAAGATGCTCAAGGAATTGACCTGCGGCGAGGCGCGGACGATTGCCGAACTGGCGGCGGTGGGCGGTTGCAGCTACGAAAGCGGCGTCAAACATCTGGGAGTTTTGCGGAAAGCCGGACTGGTGGAGCAAGGGCGCGGCGGCGTTTACCAGCTTGTGCGCCAATATCTGCCCGCGCCGGGCCAGCCGGTGGTGGATTTCGGCCATTGCCTGCTGCGGCTCGATGCGGCAGAGCAAAAATGACATTGGAGATTTGAACCCGAATTCCGAAATCGGATCGGGAGCGCGCCCGCCCTGGGCGCTGGTTTCCGCGCCCTCGCGGAAAACCCGGACGCACAGAAAAGTTTCAAGCGTTCAGGTCAGCGTCACGCGCAACTGCCGGATGCGAGGGCGCATCCGGCTACGCCCGAGGCGGGCGTGCTCCCCTCCACAGAAAATTTCGGACAGGGTTTGCACCCGGGGATGCAAAATCATATTATCACCCGGCAAAATCAAACGACCATGCGCCGCACCATCACCATCGAATGCATTTGCGAACCGCTGCTCGGCAGCGATGACGGCAAATGGATTTTCGAAAGCATCTTCGCCGCGCTCAAAAACAAAACCGGCGCGCAAGCGGCGTAAAATTTTTCTCGCATGAAAATCCGGGAAATCATCCGGCAGATTGAAGGCGACGGCTGGTTTCAAGTGCGCACGCGCGGCAGCCATCGCCAGTATCATCATGCGACGAAACCCGGCACGGTGACGATTGCCGGGCATCCTGGACAGGATTTGCATCCGAAAACATTAAACAGTATCTTGCGGCAGGCAGGACTCAAATGACTATGCGCTACATGATCATCATCGAACACGGGCCGGAAAATTTCAGCGCCTACGCGCCGGATTTCCCCGGCTGCGTCGCGGCGGCGGACACGGAAAAGAAAACCCTCGCGCTGATGAAGGAAGCCTTGGAAATGCACATTGAAGACATGCGCGAACGCGGCGAACCGATTCCGCAGCCGAGCGAAATCCGTGAAGTGGAAGTGGCGGCGTGAAACAAGTTCTCCAGCCTATGCCGCATCCCGAACGCGCCTGCGAACCGCTGCTCGGCAGCGACGACGGCAAATGGATTTTCGAAAGCCTCTTCGCCGCGCTCAAAAACAAAACCGTCGCGGCCTACGCCTGAAAGTCGTTGCGAAATTGCATGGGAAGAGAAAGTGAATGAACAAAGCGATTCGGTCAGAACATTTGAAGCAACTTCGACCGCTTGAAGCGGAGTTGAAGCAAGCTGTCAAATTGCAAGAACCGCAAGCTGCCGAAGCCGCGATGAAGGCGATTCAAGTGCTTCTTACGCCATACGGAAGCAACCATCACCGATTACTTGAGTGCCGTTTATGGTATTTTGAAAGCCAGTTCGACGCCAACCATATTTCGAATGCTGAATCTGGATTTCAAGGCATTGTAACTAGGGCGCGTGATGGAACGCGATTGTCTGTTGAAGCTTTGTTTTTTCTTGGACTTTGTTACCTGCGGCAAAAGAAAATCATTGAAGCGAAGACGAAATTTCGGATTGTTTTCGCAAAGCTCAACGAGATTTCGTCTCCAGAAACGAGACGATTACTCCAAAAAAGAATCATAGAGCGAATTGAACAAGAGTCTGTCCTGACTACACTAATTGGCGTTGAGGATGGTTCGTTGAAGCCAGAGCAAATTCACGACGAGGCAGTAAAGCTTGTTCAAAAATCAGAGAGTGAACTTTTTGAATTGTTAGCGCGGTCATTGCCTTACGGTTCAATTAAATTGCTTGAAGATGTAAGAACGGATGCCCTTCTCCAATTGTCAGCACCAGACCGCAAACTCCTTCCAGCGCCCGGACAGGCAAACCAAGAATCACATGTTGGCAAGCTTGTCTTCGCGGTTTTGAAACGGGTTGGTTGGAAAACTTTATGCGATTCAAAGAGTCCTCTTTACAAGCTTTGGTCTCAAAAAGTTCCCGCTGTTTACAGTGTCGCGTATTTTGCGACTTCGGTGACTCAGACATTTCATGAATGGAAAATTGGTTTGCCTTGTCTGGCAGCCGGAGTGACGGCAATCGCCATGAAATATGGCGCTCAAGAATTTTGTGTTTTAACAAAGCCTGATTCAATCATGGATGCTCGCAGGAAAGGCTCTAAACAATAATTTATTTTTCGACATGACCGAACCCGCCATCACCCCAGAGTTGGTTGCCAAACACAACCTCACGCCGGAAGAATACGCCCACGCCGTGGAAATCCTCGGCCGCACGCCGAGCTACACCGAGCTCGGCATCTTTTCCGTGATGTGGAGCGAGCATTGCAGCTACAAAAACACCAAGCCGCTGCTCAAGACCTTCCCCACCAAGTCGCCGAAAATCCTCGTCGGCGCGGGCGAGGAAAACGCCGGCATCATTGACATCGGCGACGGCATCGCCATCGCGTTCAAGATCGAGTCGCACAACCATCCGAGCGCGGTCGAGCCGTTTCAGGGCGCGACCACCGGCGTCGGCGGCATCGTGCGCGACATCTTCACGATGGGCGCGCGGCCCGTCTGCGCGGTGAACTCGCTGCGCTTCGGGCCGATCACGCGGATGAGGAGACGGACGTGAGGCCGTCTCAACATCGAATTCCGAAAGATCAGAGCCGATCGTCACGTCGACTGCTACGAATGGAGAAGCGCGACGCGAACAGTTGAAATTGCCAACAATCGCCGCTTGTTCGCCGGCGTCGTCAGCGGCATCGCGCATTACGGGAATTGCTTCGGCATCCCGACCGTCGCGGGCGAGGTGTATTTCGACAAGACGTATCAAGGCAATCCGCTCGTGAACGCGTTCTGCCTCGGCGTGCTGCGCCATGAACAGATCACGCGCGGCGCGGCCAAGGGCGTGGGCAATCCCGTGTTTTACGTCGGCCCGGCGACGGGTCGCGACGGTCTCGCGGGCGCGGCGTTTGCGTCGCAGGATTTGACCGAGGAATCCGCCGAGCAACAGCGCGGCGCGGTGCAGGTCGGCGATCCGTTCATGGAAAAACTCGTGTGCGAAGCGTGCCTCGAATTGCTCGCCACCGGTTGCGTCGCGGGCATGCAGGACATGGGCGCGGCGGGTTTGACCTGTTCCACCTGCGAAATGGCCGCGCGCGCCGGCACGGGCATCGAGATCGAACTCGACAAAGTTCCGCAACGCGCGCCGAACATGAGCAGCTACGAGATCATGCTTTCGGAATCGCAGGAGCGCATGCTCATCGTCGTCCACAAGGGCCGCGAAGAGGAAGTGAAACGCATTTTCGACAAGTGGGATTTGCCGTGGTCCGAGATCGGCATCATCACCGACACCGGCCACATGAAGGTGCGCCACGGCGGCAAACTCGTCGTGGACATTCCCGCGAAGAAAATCGCCGACGAATCGCCGGTGTATCAGCGCGAAGCCGTTGAGCCTGCGTATTTGAAAGAAGTTCGCGCGTTCCGTCTGGATGGAATTGCCGACACCACGACGCCCGCTGAAGATTTGAAGAAGCTGCTCGCGTGGCCGAGCATCGCGTCGAAGAACTGGGTGTATCGCCAATACGATCATCAAGTGCGCGACGGCTCGGTCGTTCTGCCCGGCAGCGACGCGGCGGTCATCCGCATCAAGACGGATTCGTTGCCCGTGATGAGCGCGGAACTCGCCGCCAAAGTCGGCGACCCGACAGTTTCCGAAAAATTCATCGCCATGACCGTGGATTGCAACGGCGGTTACGTTTATCTCGATCCCTACGAAGGCGCGAAAATCGCCGTGGCCGAAGCGTGCCGCAATCTCGCCTGCTCCGGCGCATTGCCGCTCGGCGCGACGGACAATCTCAACATGCCCAGCCCGCTCAAGCCCGAGTTGTTCTGGCAGATCAAGGAATCCGTGCGCGGCCTGGCCGAAGGTTGCAAAGCCTTCAACGCGCCCGTCACCGGCGGCAATTGCTCGCTCTACAATCAAAGCCCCGCCGGCCCGATTGATCCGACGCCCACGATTTCCGTCGTCGGCCTCATCGAGAAGCCGGAGCACGTCACCACGCAATGGTTCAAGGACGAAGGCGACGCCATCATCCTGCTCGGCGACGCGGTGGACCAAGCCGACCCGATTTTCGGCCTCGGCGGCAGCGCGTATCTGCAAGTCGTCCACGGCAAGAAGAACGGTTCACCGCCGCGTTGCGATCTGGAAGTCGCGAAGACGCTGCACACCACGCTCATCGGCCTGATCCAATCCGGCCTGGTGAAAAGCGCGCACGATTGCAGCGAAGGCGGCCTCGCCGTCGCGCTCGCGGAAAGCTGCATTCAGCCAGCTCATCGCCCGCGAAACGCCGCGCTTGATTGGCGCGACGATTGATTTGAGCAGTTTCAAGATTCAAGTTTCAAGTGGTCAAGCGACCGCGCCCCGACTTGAAACTGCCGACTTGAAACTTGAAACTCCCCGTCTTGACGCCTTGCTCTTCGGCGAAACGCAATCGCGCATCGTCATCAGTTGCAAAGCGCTCGACGCCGTGAAAGTCGTCGAACGCGCCAAGCTCATGGGCGTGCCGGCGATGCAGATCGGCAAAGTCGGCGGCGACAAGCTGACGGTGAAAACCGCCGGCGGCGAATTCTCCGCCCCGCTCACCGAATTGCACGACGCGTGGTGGAACAGCATCGCCCGCGCGATGATGTAAAATGAAATTTCAACGACCAAGAGCAAACGCGGCGTTCACGCTGATAGAACTTTTGGTGGTCATTGCCATCATAGCAATTCTCGCCGCGCTCTTGTTGACGGCAGTTTCTCAAGCCAAAGGAAAAGCGCAAAGAATTCAATGTGCCGGTAATTTGCATCAACTGGGAATTGCTCTGCACATCTTTCTTACAGATCGTAATACTTATCCGACTCCTCACGAAGGCACGACCAGTTTTGACCTTGCATTTTGGCAAGATCAACTGGAAAGGGATGGACTTGGCATTTCCACGTCTGAATCAAATTTTTGGAATAAAGGCATTTGGAAATGTCCGTCGGTTCACTGGAATTTCCCTTCAGACGTAATACCGTCTGATTACGGTTACAATGTTTCCGGCGTCATTGTAGCAGACAATGACGCCAATCCGTTGGGTCTTAATAATCGCTACGATTCAAAATTGAACGCCTATGTCGCAGTTCGTGAGTCAGACGTAACCAGTCCAAATGATATGATGGCAATCGGTGATAGTATGAATGGCAGTGGGTCCTTGCGCCGCTTGCCATTCAACACTTCGTATCGTCATGTGGCATATGATGCTGAAGACACCCATTCCCGTCATCAAGGCAAAGCCAACGTGGTCTTTTGCGACGGCCACGTCGAATCGCCGACGCTGAAATTTCTGTTTGAAGACACCAGCGACGCGGCCTTGGTGCGCTGGAACCGCGACCATCTGCCGCACCGCGAAAAGCTGTCGCCGTAAATTTTCCGTTCGATTTTGAACGAAACCGCCCTTTTGACGCTCCATTTATTGACACTTCGTTTATGATTTACACTTTGCGCGGAATAACGGCTGGCATTTTTGCCTCCAACACATAATCTGGTCAGACTTTTTAATGCGACAATTTATCACCATCGCGGCGAATGCCTTCATGGAACTGGTCCGGCAGCCGATTTTTCTGCTGCTGATGACCGGCTCCGTCCTGTTTGAAATTTTCCTGGCCGTTCCCTATTACTTCGCGTTTGGCGACGAGCCGAAGCTGGTGAACAATTCCACGCTGGCGGTGATGCTGCTCTCCGGACTGTTTGGCGCGGTATTGAGCGCGTCGTCGTCGCTCGCGCGGGAAATCCGCAGCGGCACGGCGCTGGCGGTGCTGTCCAAGCCGGTCGGACGCGCGCAATTTCTGCTGGCAAAATTCGCCGGGCTTGCCAGCGCGCTCACGGTTTTGACCTATGTCAACATGGTCGGCGTGCTGCTGGCCAGCCGAATGGCGTTCGACGCCTATGGCAAAACGGATGTGCCCGCAATCGGGATTTTCGCGGCGGGCATCGCGCTGGCCTACGCGCTGGCGGGCTTCAGCAATTTTTTCCTGCGCCGCCCGTTTGTGAGCGACGCGGTTTTTGCGATGCTGGTTTTCACGACGCTCGCGGCGTTTCTGGTTTTTCAATTCACCACGCAAATGGAGAGCCTCGGAACAGCGGCGACGGTCAATTGGAACCTGTTGCCGGCGGGAATTTTGATTTTGCTCGCGCTCTGGATTCTGGCGGCGGTCGCGCTGGCGTGTTCGACGCGGTTTGACACGATTCCGACGCTGGCCATCTGCTCGGCGATTTTTCTGATCGGGCTGATGTCGGATTATTTCTTCGGCACGCGGGCGCAGGCCGGCGAATGGTGGGCTTCAACGCTTTACAGCATCATCCCGAACTGGCAGCTTTTCTGGCTCGCCGACGCCATTGACACCGGCAAAAACACCTTTCAATGGGCTTACGTCGGCAAGGCGCTCGCCTACGCGGCCTGTTATGCCGGCGCGGCGCTGGCCGTCGGCACGGCGCTGTTTGAGGAACGGGAATTGAGCTGAAAAATCATCGCTCATCGTCATAAATCAAGGATGAGAATGACGAATGAATTGAAATGGAACGCAACACGCAAAAAAACGGCCTGGTGAACCTGATGGCGGCGGTGATGATTTTCATCGCCGCATTTGTCGTGGCCGTTTTCGTCAATTCTCTCGGCGGACAAGCGGCTTCAGTTTTTCTTGGCCTCGGCGCGCTCGTCGCCTTTGCAAGCTGGTTCCAGATGCGGCTCGAGGAAAATGAGCGGCTCGAAAAGCTGGAAATGGACGAACTCGCCCGCTCGAAGGGCGAATCCGCCCTGTTCGACGCGAAAGAATCGGAAGTTTTCCCGGCGCGGCGTTCGCGCGAGCAGTTTGAGAAATTTTTCGTTCCCGGTTTTGCCGTCCTGCTTTTCCTGCTTCAGGCCGGCGGCGCGTATTTGCTCTGGCGCTGGAGCGGAAAAACGACGGCGTGCCATTGCACCGGAAAAGGCGATGCCGGCGCTCGCCGTCTTCGCGATTTTCGCGCTGCTGCTGTTTTTGATCGGGCGTTTTTCGGTGACGATTGCGCGGCTCGGCGATTTCCGGCTGCTGCGGCCCGGTTCCAGCTTCCTGCTGGCGGGCGCCTACGTCTGCGCGTTCACGGCGCTTGGGATTGCGGGAATCAAAACCGGATTTCCGAAGGCGGATTTATGGGCGGCGCGTGCGCTGTGCGTCCTGCTCGGCCTGATGGCGGTGGAAATGCTTTTGACGCTGCTGCTGGAAATTTACCGCCCGCGCGTCAGGGGAAAAATTGCGCGGCCGCTTTACGAAAGCCGCGTCGTCGGGCTGCTCGCGCAGCCGGAAAGCCTGCTGACGACGGCGGCGCAGACGCTGGACTATCAGTTCGGCTTCAAGGTTTCCGAAACGTGGTTTTTCCAGTTGCTCGAAAAGAACATCGCCATTTTGCATCCTGGCGCAACTGGCGGTTTTGTTTTTGTCCACCAGCGTCGTTTTCGTTGATCCGGGCGAACAGGCCGTGCTGGAGCATTTTGGCAGGCCGGTGGCGGTTTTGAATTCAGGCGCGCACTGGAAATGGCCGTGGCCGGTGGACATCGGCTTACCGCTATCGCACCGACGAAATCCAGACGTTCGAGGTCGGTTACATGCCAAGACGCGCAAACCAGACAGGAAAAGACGATTTTGTGGACCGTTGCCCACGCCAAGGAGGTCAATTTTCTGGTCGGCAACCGCCAGTTGGCGACGGTTCAAAATGAAAACGCCGCGACGAACGAATTTTCAAAGACGCCGCCGGTGAGCCTGATTTCCGTCAGCATTCCGGTGCAGTTCCAGATCACGAACGTCATGGACTGGGCTTACAAAAATGCCGGCCAGTCGAATCTGCTGGAGGATTTGGCGACGCGCGACGTGGTGCATTTTCTGGCGGGCGTGGATTTTCTCGACGTGATGTCGCACACGCGGCTGGAAGCGGCGCAGGAGTTGCAGCGGCAGATTCAAGCCGATGCCAACGCGCGCGGGCTGGGCGCGAAAATTCTTTTCGTCGGCCTGCAGGACATTCATCCGCCGGTCGCCGTTGCCAGTGACTTTGAAAATGTGGTCGGCGCGCAGCAGCAGATGATCGCCGAGACGAACAACGCTGTGGCCGATGCCATCCGCACGAACACGATGGCGGGCGCGACGGCCTTTGCGTCCACAAACGTCGCCGAGGCCGACCGCATAAAGTTGCAGACGTCGGCTTGGGCGCGGGCGGCGCTGTTCACGAACCAGATTCCGGCGTTTGAGGCCGCGCCGTCGGTTTATGAACAGCGGGCCTAGTTCCAGATGTTCGCCGACGCGACGAAAAACGCGCGCAAATACATCCTGCTCACCACGAACAATTACGACGTCTTTCAATTTGACCTCGAAGACAAAATCCGCGAAGACCTTTTGAACGTGAACGTGCCCAATGAATAAATCGCCATGAAAAGAAACATTTTAACCCTCATCGTCGGCGCAGTGCTCGTCGTGATTTTTGTGCTGCTGCTGTTTGTCTTCCAGGTGCGCCAGTCCGAGACCGCCGTGGTCACGACCTTCGGCAACCCGGTGCGCGACATCGCTGAGCCGGGCGCGTATTTCAAATGGCCGTGGCCGATCCAGAAGGTCTATAAATACGACGGTCGCGTCCAGAATTTTCAGGACAAGTTCAGCGGAAACGCTCACGGCGGACCAGAACGATTTGATCACGACCGTTTATGTCGGCTGGAAAATTTCCGACGCGGGGGAGTTTTTGCGAAAATTTCCCGGCGACCCGGATGTCTCCATTCCCAGCGCGCAGGAGAAGCTCGAAAGCATATTGCGCAGCGCCAACATCGCTGCGGTCGGCAGCAATGCCCTTTCCGCCTTCGTGAACGCGGATCCGAAACAGTTGAAGTTTGACAAGATTGAAAATGAGATTGAACAGACCGTGACGAACCAGTTGAGCACGAACGAATGGGGCATCAGCATTGAATTTCTCGGCTTCAAAAAAATCGAACTGCCGCGAAAACGTCACGCAAAACGTCTTTGACCGGATGAAGACCGAGCGTGAGGAAATAATCAAGGGCTACCAGTCCCAAGGCGACGCCGAGGCGCAAAATATCCGCTCCACCGCCGAACGCCAGGCCGCCGAGACCATCGCCCATGCGAGGGCTGAAGCCACGCAAATCACCGCCGAGGGCGAGGCCGAGGCCGCCAAGACGCTGCCCATTTTCCAGGAAAATCCCGAGCTGGCGAAGTTTCTTTTGCGCATCGCCGCGCTGCAACAATCGCTCAACCAGAAAACGACTTTGATTTTGGACGAGCGCACGCCGCCGTTTGATTTGTTCAGCCATCTGCCGACCAACTCACCCGGCACCAATCCATGAGCGACGACCACGAACATCACCATCACGACCACGGACATCCGCCCGCGCCGGAAACGCAGGACGCCGGCTCGCAGGCGCTGGCCGAGGCGTTGCGCAGCAGCTTTGCGATAGTCAAAATCGTCATGGCGTTGATGGTAGTCGCGTTTTTCTGCTCCGGCTTTTTCCAGGTCGGCCCGTCGGAAAAGGCGATCATCCTGCGTTTTGGCAAGCCCGTCGGCGCTGGCCAGAAGGCGCTGTTGAACTCCGGCCTGCACTGGTCGTTTCCCTATCCGATTGACGAAGTGGTGAAAATTCCCATCACGGAAATCCAGAAAGTCACGTCCGACAACGGCTGGTATTTCACCACGCCGGAACAGGAATTGAGCGGCGAGGAAATTCCCGCCGGGCCGTCGCTCAATCCGGCGATTGACGGCTACGTCATCACCGCCGACCGCAACATCATCCACACCCGCGCGACGCTTTTCTACCACATCGAAGACCCGATCCGTTACGTCTTCGGATTTACGAACGCTGCGCAGACCGTCCAGAACATATTGGACGAGTCCGTGCTCTACACCGCCGCGCATTTCAAGGTGGACGACGCGCTTTACAACGACCAGGACGGGTTTCAAGGAGCCGTGCAGCAGCGCGCCGGCGATCTGGCCGACCAGGCGCAGCTCGGCATCGCGATTGACAATTGCGCGATACAGAACATCCCGCCGAGGCAGTTGGCGGACGTTTTTACACAGGTCACAACCTCGCGCGAAGACAGCCACAAGACCGTCATCCTGGCGCAGACCGACACCAACAATATTTTGCAGCAGGCCGGCGCGCAGGCCAACGCCATTGTCAACGAGGCCGAATCCGCCCGCACAAACTACGTCTCGTCCGTCATCGCCGACGCCAAGCGCTTCAGCGACCTGCTGCCGGAATACGAAAGCAACCGGGATTTGTTTGTGGAGACGACGCTCTTGCCGGTCATGGGCGAGGCTCTGACGAACGTGCAGGATCTATGGCTTGAGCCTGCAGCAGGTGGTGGAACAAAAATTGAAAACAGGCTAATGTTGAATCGTGTGCTCCCGGAGCCGAAACCGGCGGCGAATCCGTAAAATGAAAATGGACGCGATGCAAAAACGAAGAATGTGGAAAGTGGCAATTGCACATTTTGCTTTTACCACAATTATTTTAGCTACTTTTTTCTTTCCTGCGTTTCTAAACCGTTTTGATTTATGGAACGCGTTAACGGGTTTTTATTGCGTTCTGCAACCGCAAGTCTGGCTGATTGGAAAATTTTTCAATTCGTCAATTATCTTCGTTCCGTCGTTATTACAATTATCAATAATTTTTCTTTCCATTCCCATTTGGAGCATTTGCTTCGGCTGGCTTTATGTTAAGTTCACAAACTGGCTGAACCATATTCCAGTTCTAGGCAAAAAAGTATTTTGAAATCGCAAATCACAAATCATCAATCATAAATTTCCATGCAAGTCACATCCCTTTTGAGCGAACATGAGCACGGCGACAATTGCGGCTGCGGCCACGACCACGAACATTCCACCGTGCATCTCTGGCAGGCCGTCCTGGGCGTCGTCTTCGTCCTCAACGCCTTCCTCGTCAACTGGCTGTTTCAATCCGGCGCGACGCTCGCCAGCGCCAGCGCGTTCATCGGCGCGGTCATCCTGATTTATCCCATCGTCGTCACCGCCATCAAGGATTTGCGGCGCGGCAAGTTGAGCATCAACGAACTCGTCGCCATCGCCGTGCTGTTCGCGTTCGCGTCCGGCAATTACACCACGGCGGGCGTCGTCGCGTTCTTCATGCTCACCGGCGAAATCATCGAAACGCGGACGGCCGAGGGGGCACGCGATTCCATCGAGTCGCTGATCAAACTGACGCCGACGAAAGCGCGGCGCATTTTGAAAGACGGAAATGAAGAAGAAATCGCCGCGAGCGAACTTTCCGTCGGCGACACGATCAGAATCCGCCCAGGCGACAATGTCGCGGCTGACGGAATCATTTTGAACGGACAAGGCTCGTTCAACCAGGCCACCATCACCGGCGAATCGTTGCCCGCCGAAAAAAATATCGGCGACGAAGTTTTTGCCGGCACGCAGAATTTGACCGGCGTTTTGGAAATCAAAGTCAGCCGCGCCGGAACGGACACGACGCTGGGCCGCGTGCGCGAACTCATCATCGCGGCGGAAAAAACCAAGCTGCCGATCCAGAAAATCGTGGATCAATACATGGGTTTTTACACGCCGCTCGTGCTGGTCATCGGCGCGCTCGTCTGGGCGTTCACCTACGATTACAGCCGCGTCATCGCCGTGTTTGTCGTCTCGTGCCCGTGCGCGTTCATTCTTGCGACGCCGACGGCGATGGTCGCCGCGCTTTCTGCCGCCGCGCGTCTGGGAATTTTGATCAAGAACGTCGCCGACATCGAACTCGCCGCGAAAATCAACGCCTTCGTTTTCGACAAAACCGGCACGCTCACGACCGGCCAGCTTGCTGTCAGCCGCCTCGCGCCAATTGGCGAAACGAAGCCCGCCGAACTGCTGCTGCTCGCCGCATCCGCCGAAAAATACAGCAATCATCCGACCGCCAAGGCGCTCGCCACGCTCGCGGGCGAAGCGGGAGTGCCGCTCGCCGAACCGAAAGATTTTGCCGAAACCGCCGGTCGCGGTGTGAAGGCCGAAATCAACGGCGCAAAAATTCTGGTTGGCCGCGCGCAATGGCTGAAAGACAACGGCATTGACGGTAGTTTTGAGAAGCACATGGACTTGAACGAGACCGAAGGCTGGAGCCTGATTTTCGTCGCGCAAAACGGCAAATGCGTCGGCTGGGTCGGCATGCAAGATCAAACGCGCGCGGAGGCGAAGGAAGCACTGGCGGAATTGAAAGAAGCCGGCGTTCGCCGCATCGCGATGATTTCCGGCGACCGGCAAGTCGTTGCCACACGCGTTGCAAATGAAATCGGCTGCGAAGAAGCGAAGGGCGATTGTCTGCCGCAGAACAAGGTGGAATTTGTCCGCGCCGTGAAGGCGAAAGGCTACAAGGTCGCGGTCATCGGCGACGGCGTGAACGACGCGCCCGCGCTCGCGGCGGGCGACATCGGCATCGCGATGGGCGCGGCGGGCAGCGAAGTCGCCATTCACAGCGCGACGATTGCGCTGATGAACAATGACCTGCGCCGTCTGCCGTTTTTGGTGAAGCTCTCGCGCAGCACCCGCGCCGTCATCAACCAGAATTTTGTGTTCGGCGTGGTGTTCATCCTTGCCGGCTGGACGTTGACCACGACCGGCTACGTCGGCCCGATTGTCGCCGCGATTCTGCACGTCACCGGCACGCTCGTCGTCATCTTCAACAGTGCGCGGCTCGTGCGCAAGGGCGAGGAACTGGAACATTTCCATCCCGAAATCGTCACCGACAAGCACGACCACGGCTCGCATCCGAAACCCGCCGGCGAACTGACGCCGAAGCTGGCGTGAAAGTCTTTCGCGTATGCCGAGACTTTGAGAATGATTCGGCCTGCGGATTTTTTTTGAACTCTTGGTATCTTCGTGTCTTTGTGGTAAAAAGTTTTCATGCGTCGGCTGGTGTCCATCTTGTTTTTATTCGCGGTGCTTGCCGCATTTTGCGCGGGCGACACGAATTATTACTGCGTCGTCTGCGGCAAGGGACCGTTGACCGGCCAAATCTGGATTTCCAAATGGGGGCCGGTCTGCGACGACTGTTATCATCTGCCGGATCACTGCTCGATCTGCGGCCTGCCCGTCAAGGATGGCGACGGCCACATCAAAACGCCCGACGGACGCCTCATCTGCCGCTTTGACAAGACGAACGTCGTGCTGACTTTGGACCAGGCGAAGGATATGTTTGACCATGTGCGCGATGAGGTCGTGGACATTTACGGCCCGCGCTTCGCGTTGAAATACCCGGACGTGACGGTGAATTTGTTCGACGTGGATTACTGGTCGGAAAAGAACGGCGCGAACGGCCTGCATAAATTCGGTTTCGCCAGCACGCGCAAGACGGCGGACGGCGCCTGCACGCACGAGGTCGTGATGTTGAGCGGCCGGACGCGCGAGGAAATGATGGGCGTGGCGGCGCACGAATACACGCATCTGTGGATCAACGAAAACCGCCCCGCCGGCCGCGTCATTGACCAGGACACGATTGAGGCGATCTGCGAATTGACGGCTTACAAATTGATGGAGGCAAAAAAGCTGCCGAAGATGCAGAAGCGCATCCTTGAAAATCCCTACACGAACGGAAAAATCAAGACGCTCGTCGCCGTCGAGCGCGAAGCCGGAACGGATTATGTTTTGGACTGGGTGAAAAATGGCACGACGGAAACCTTTGACGCGGACGCGAACCTAGCGCCGATTGTCCCGCCAGCGCCGGCAGTTTCGTTTTCCACCGCGCCGCCGCCGTTGCCGGATAAATTGAAATTCAACGGGCTGATGGCCATTGGCAAGGACACCGAGGCGGTCATCAACGGCGTGTCGTTAGCGGCGGGCGACCAGAAAAGCATCAAGCTGAAGGGCGGAAATGTGACGGTTCGCTGCCTGAAAATTCAGGATGAAAACGTGGTGGTGCAAATCAACGACTCGCCTGAAAAGCTGACGTTGAAACCGGGCGACGAAATGGCGGCACCATGAATCACGTCACCGCCAACGGAAAACCGGTTCCGGCGAAACTGCCCTGCTCGATTGAGGAGTTTCTGGTCGTGCAAAAACTGTTGCCGCGCAGCGTCGTGGTGGAGCACAACGGCGAGGCCGTCGCGCCGTCGGAATTTTCGCGGCGGCAATTAAGCGCGGGCGACAAACTGGAGATCGTGAAAATCGTCGCGGGCGGGTGAAAGTGGAAGTTGGAAGATTAAAGTTAGAAGTTGGGAAAAAATGAAATTCCGTCTCCAAATCCGGCCGGCTTTGAATTAAGCTGCGGCAAAATTATGAACTGGGTCGTCTTTTGGACTGTCGTCGGCTGGCTGGGCAACGCAATTTTTTTCTCGCGGTTTCTTGTGCAGTGGTATGCGACGGAAAAAAAGCGGCGTGTCGTCGTGCCGGTCTTGTTCTGGTGGTTGAGCCTCGCCGGTTCGCTGCTGCTGCTGCTGTATGCGATTTTTTACGACAAGCATCATGTCATCATCTTTGCTTACGCGTTCACATGGATTCCGTATATCCGCAATCTCGTCATCCATCACAGACACAAGGAGGCGCACACGGATTGCGCGGGTTGCGGGCAAAAAATTCCGCCGCAGTCGAACTTTTGCCCGAACTGCGGCGTGAAGGTGGAGCAGGCTATTTCTTCGCCGGAAAGTTTGTGATTGAGATTCCGTATTTCTTCAAAACCTGCTGCTGGAAGTCGGGGTTTTTCTGACCGTAGTCGGCGAGTTCACGGACAAAGTTCTGGATGCCCGCGCGGTTTTTGTCGAGCGCCTGGAGGATCTGCGTCGTCTGCGCGATGTCCCGGCGCGCGTGCCTGGCCTGCAAATATAAATAGCCCGTGAGCGTGGCGCTGACGACAACGAGCGCGAGCAGCAGCGTGAACATCTGGCGTTGCAGCGCGGCGACCTGATCCGAAAGGTCGGCCTGCGAATTCAATGGGGGTTGGAAATCGTTCATGGCGTCATTTGGCGGCGGGTTTGGCCGGCGGTTCCAGCAGCTTCGTGAGTTCCGGGCTGGGATTTTTTTTGTTGTAGGCGGTCACGTCGTTGAAGAGCGCCTGCGCGGGACCCTGCATTTGCGCAAGGGCGTTGTTGTTGGCGGCGGCCCTGACTCCCAACTGGCGCAATTCGCGCGTGAGGAAAATGGTTTGCAGCGCGAAAAGCACGCCGAGCAGCACCAGCGCGCCCAGCACGAATGTCAAGATACAGTTTGTCGTTTCACATTTCATAACGATTCGCAAAATTTAGCGGAACTGCGGCGGATGTCCAACCTGTTTTTACACGCAAAATCCGGTCCGGCCGCCTTCGCTGCTTGCTTCGGGACGGCAGGCTTGGCTTAATTGCCGCAATGAAAATCCACTTCTTCGGCGCGGCGCGCACCACCACCGGCTCCATGTATCTCATCGAGGTCAACGGCAGGAAGCTGTTGCTCGAATGCGGGCTGTTCCAAGGCCATCGCCAGGAGTCCGAAGAATTAAATAAAATCCTGCCGTTCGACACGCGGCAGGTGGACGCCGTCGTCCTGAGCCATTCGCACCTCGATCACGCGGGCAAGCTGCCGAGCCTGTGCAAAAATTACGACGGCCCGATCCATTGCACGTCGGCGACCAAAGATTTGTGCGGCATCATGCTGCTCGACTCGGCGCACATCCAGGAACAGGATGCCATGTTCGTTTCCAAAGTCCGCGCGCGGAAACATCAGCCGCCGGTCGAACCGCTTTACACCACGCCCGACGCCCAGAAATGCGTGTCGCAGCTCGTCGCCCATGATTACGAAAAATCTTTTTCACCGGTTGCGGGCGTGACCGTCACGTTCCGCGACGCCGGGCACATTCTCGGTTCCGCGCAGGTGATTTTGGATATTTCCGAGAACGGGAAAAAATTCCGCTGGCTGTTCACCGGCGACATCGGGCGCGGCGGCGACGAACTGTTGCGCGACCCGGTTCCCGTCGAGAACGTGGATTATCTCCAGATCGAATCCACCTACGCGGCGCGCCTGCACGAGCAGCGCCCGGATGCCGACGAACTGGTCGGCAAGCTCGTTGGCGAGGTGCTCAAACAGCGCGGCAAAATCATCATCCCCGCATTTTCCGTCGGGCGCACGCAGCAGATTGTTTATGTGCTGCACGAGCTGACTTGCGCGGGGAAACTGCCGCGCGTCCCGATTTTCGTGGACAGCCCGTTGAGCGTGAACGCGACGGACATTTATAAAAAACATCCCGAAAGCCTGCGTCCTACGATCAACGACAAGATGTGCAACAATGAAAATCCGTTCGGCATGGGAAATCTCACCTACATCAGCAACGTCGAGGACTCCAAACAATTGAACGAGCGCAAGGAGGCGATGATCATCATCAGCGCATCCGGCATGTGCGAAGGCGGGCGTATCCGGCATCATCTGAAGAACAACATCGGGTTTGCGAACAATTTGATTCTGTTCATCGGCTACTGCGCCGATGGCACGCTCGGCAACATGATCACGGCGGGCAAAAATCCCGTGAACATTTTCGGCGAACCCTACAACGTCCGCGCGAAAGTGGTTTCACTCGACACCTATTCTGGCCACGCGGATAAAAATGAATTGAAGAACTACGTCCAAAAACTTTCCGGCGACATCAAAAAAATCGTCTGCATCCACGGCGAGGAAACGCAATGCCTCGCCCATGCCGAAACCCTGCGCGCCATGAAACCGAAAGCGCAAGTCATCGTGCCGCAATACAAGCAGGTCGTGGAGATTTGAGGCGGCGAGCATCACGGCTCAAGCGCAATTTTATCAAAGCCACGCCGGAACTTTGGAATGAAGATGTTCGCGTATAAAATTTTTCAACTGAAAATAAAATGCAATTGCCATCGGCAACGGAAGCCAAAGTGCCCGAAGCCAAAATCGTGCTTTATCTTTTGAATCCGAATCATCGCGATGGCAAAAGCAAAGCCAATTTTTTCTTCGTGCGTGGATTCTCAACAGTGCAATGGGAAGAATTGGCCGACGCACTACGGCGACACGCGCTTGAACATGAAGTTTCTCGTCAAATAAATTCACCGCTCGGCGTCCGTTTCGTCATCGAAGGCTTGATGTCCATGCCCGACGAAACAGTTGCGGTAATTCGTTCGGTGTGGTTTATTGAATGTGGCGAGCGGATTCCACGTTTTGTGACGGCTTACCCGCTGCGCCAAAAAAAGCGAATATGATCAACGAGCTTGACGCCATCGTTCTCACCTGCGACCTGCCCGAAGAGGGTTTGAGCGCGGGCGACATCGGCACGGTTGTGCTCGTGCATCGCGAACACAAGGGATACGAAGTTGAATTTCTATCGCTCGACGGCGACACCATTGCCGTCGTTACTTTGATGCCGGAGCAAGTTCGTTCCGTCCAGTCGGGTGAAATTGCGCACGCGCGCAGCTTGGTTGCCGCTTAAATTCACGCCGCCTCCGCGTCCTGCTTCCGTCTTACAATCGGCTGGCTTTCGCCGCGCACGACCGCCGCCGTGATTTTGACGTGGGCGATGTCGCCGTTGTCCGGCGCGTCGAACATCACGTCGAGCATCAGCTTCTCGATCAGCCCGCGCAACGCCCGCGCGCCCGTGCCTTTTTTCAGCGCCTGCGCCGCCAGTTCGCGCCGCGCGTCTGGCGTGAATTCCAGTTCCACGCCTTCCATCGCCATGAGCTTGGCGAATTGTTTCGTCAGCGCGTTCTTCGGTTCGGTCAAAATGGAAACCATCTGGTCTTCGGTCAATTCTGCGAGCGTCGTGACGATCGGCAATCGCCCGACGAATTCGGGAATGAATCCGGCGTTCAGCAAATCTTCCGGCTCGACGTGCGACAACATTTCGTCGCGCGCGGCGTGCGAGGAAATTTTGTGCGTTTCGCCAATCGCGCCGAAAATCCCATCGTATGCCGGCCGAGCCGCCGTTGAATGATCTTTTCCAATCCGGTGAACGCGCCGCCGCAGATGAACAAAATGTCCGTCGTGTCCACGCGGATGTATTCCTGCTGCGGATGTTTGCGTCCGCCCTGCGGCGGGACGTTGCAGACCGTGCCTTCGAGAATTTTCAGCAACGCCTGCTGCACGCCTTCGCCGCTCACGTCGCGCGTGATGGATGCGCTTTCCGACCGGCGCGCGATCTTGTCAATCTCGTCAATGTAAACGATGCCGCGTTGCGCGCGCTTCACGTCGTAATCGGAATTTTGCAGTAGGCGCAAAATGATATTTTCCACGTCCTCGCCGACGTAACCGGCTTCGGTCAACGTCGTCGCGTCGGCAATCGCAAACGGCACGTCGAGAATTTTCGCGAGCGTGCGCGCGAGCAACGTTTTGCCAGAACCCGTCGGCCCGATCATCAAAATGTTGCTCTTCTCGATTTCAACTCCGGCGTGCGGATCGGACGGGAGCGGACTTTGCGGCTTCTTCGCTTTCCGCCGTGCGTTCCGGTTTGATGCGCTTGTAATGATTGTGAACGGCGACGGCCAGAGTTCTTTTCGCCGATTCCTGCCCGATGCAATAAAGATCAAGCTGGCGTTTGATTTCCGCCGGTTTGGGCACGGTGAACTTCGGCTGTTTTTTCTCGGCCTGAACCTGCAATTCGCGGTCGAGGACGTTTTTGCAAAGGATGATGCAGTTGTCGCAGATATAAACGCCCGGCCCGGAGATGAGCTTGCGGACTTCTGCGTGCGACTTGCCGCAGAAACTGCACATCGTGAGGTTGGTCGGGCGCGCCATTTTTGATTTACGATTTTGGATTTATGATTTGCGATTGGGGAGTGCTGCCGCCCCGGCTGCGGTTCGACGCGTCTCGCGTCGAACAATTTTCGCGACGAAGCGTCGCGAAATACACGCGAGGCGCGTGTGCTCCCCAGAAAACAGTTTGATTACTCATACAATCACCGCCGCTTTTTCCATTCCGCCGGGAATTTCCTTCCGCGATTGCACGACGTGATCCACGATGCCGTAAGCCTTCGCCTCGTCGGCGGACATGAAATTGTCGCGGTCGCAGTCGCGTTCCACCTGTTCTGCGGATTTGCCGGTGTGCTTCGACAAAATCGCGTTCAGGCGCTGCTTCAATTTCAGCATATACTTCACGCGGATTTCCACGTCGCTCGCCGCGCCTTCCGCGCCGCCCAGCACCTGATGGATCATGACGTTCGCGTTCGGCAGCGCGTAACGCTTGCCCTTCGCGCCCGCCGCCAGCAGCACCGCGCCCATGCTCGCCGCCTGACCGACGCAGTAGGTGTTCACGTCGCAGGTGAGATATTGCATCGTGTCATAAATCGCCAGGCCCGCCGTGACGCTGCCGCCGGGCGAATTGATGTAGAGATGGATGTCCTTTTTCGGATCGCTCATCTGAAGGAACAAAAGCTGGGCGATGAGGATGTTCGCCACGTTGTCGTCCACCGCCGTGCCGACAAAAATAATCCTGTCAACGAGCAGCCGCGAATAAATGTCCCAGCTCCGCTCGCCGCGGCCGGTCTGCTCCACAATAATCGGAACGAAATAATTTTGCATGGATGGATAAATACTCCATTTGCAGTGAAACGTAAAGCGCGGTTCGTCAAATCGTGAATTGTTAAATTGTTGCATCGGAAAACCCGCGCGCGTGAAATAGAAAGCGCGGGCCATCGTGCCGGATACGATCAGGTGGTGAAAGCCGCGCGCGATGACAAACTTGGGCTTTGCGGCGCAGTCGCGGGGCGGCAGAATTTTCCGCAACGGTTTTGTCTGTCGCCGCTGCGGGGCTTTATTTTTTGGTGGCGTTGACCCGCAGTTGAAACTGCGGGCTATTTTCGGATGCTCCTTCGGAGCGAAGAAGGCTTGCCAGAATCTGGATGGCTAAATAAAGTTGCGAGCGTGAAAATCAAATATCGGATATTTGCGGCGGCTGCAATTGCTGCAAGCGGAATAATTTTTTTAGCAGGATGCAAGAGGCCTTTGCCGGCGAATGTTGAAGGTCAGAAATATATTATGCGGGGATCCCTTAAGCTTGTCGCCGAATATAAACCACTTCACCTTTACATTTATACCGAGACCGCTTCAACAAACAATCATCCTGATTATTTCATACTTCAGGGAAATGAACCGTTAATTTTTACAGACAGCAAATCAAACACAGTTGAAGTAACTCTCTGTGAAAAAGATTTTCGCGGCCAATTGACAACAACATACGATTATAAGGGGCAAACTTTGAAGCGTTCTTTTGCCACATACAACGATGATTCGATGCAAACAAACTACTTATACTTTGACACTAATGGTGATGGTCAATGGGATTTTCTGCACATTTCTGGCACCAACAGCGAAAGCTCAAGAACTTTTGTCAGAAGCAATCTTTGTTGGGTTCCAAAATAATAAGTAAATGTTTGCCTACTGTCTCGCGGAGACAAATTGCCCAGCTAAATTTCTTTTTCCAGCGCGAGTTTCGTGGTTAAATTTTTCCCGCGATGATTCAATACCTTGATTTGCTGCGGCACGTCCTTGAACACGGCAAGTTCAAGGCCGACCGCACCGGCACGGGCACATTTTCCGTCTTCGGCGCGCAAATCCGCTGTCCGCTGCGCGATTCGTTTCCGCTGCTCACCACGAAAAAAGTTCATACGAAGTCCATCATTTACGAGCTGCTCTGGTTTTTGCGCGGCGACACGAACGTCAAATGGCTCAACGACCACGGCGTGACGATCTGGGATGAATGGGCGGACGCGGACGGAAACCTGGGCCGCGTTTATGGCGCGCAATGGACGGACTGGCGCACCGCCGACGGCCGCTCGCTCAACCAGATTGACGACGTGATCGCGCAGATCAAAAAAAATCCCGACAGCCGGCGGCACATCGTCAGCGCGTGGAATCCGGGCGAGCTGGGGACGATGGCGTTGCCGCCTTGTCATGCGTTGTTCCAGTTTTACGTCAGCGACGGCGAGTTAAGCTGCCAGCTTTACCAACGCAGCGCGGATATTTTTCTTGGCGTGCCGTTCAACATCGCCAGCTATGCGCTGCTCACGTTGATGGTCGCGCAGGTTTGCGGGCTGAAGCCGGGCGAATTTGTCCACACGTTCGGCGATTTGCATCTTTACGCGAATCACGTTGAACAGGCGAAGCTGCAACTCTCGCGCGAGCCGCGTCCGCTGCCGCAGATGAAATTAAATCCGGCGGTGAACAAAATTGACGATTTCAAGTTCGAGGATTTTGAACTGTTCGGCTACGACCCGCATCCGGGAATCAAGGCGCCGATTGCGGTTTAAATGAATGCAATGATTCAACGCAAATGTCCGCTTTGTGGAAAAGTTGACGCCTCTTCATTTCTGCAAAAAAGAGAACTGGCGCTCGTCCGCTGCAAAAACTGCGGAATGGTGTTTGCCAATCCCGTTCCGGCGGAAATGGGCGGAGAGTTTTACAATAATCTGGCCACGCCATTTTATCTTTCACCAGAAAAACTCGAAAGCGATTACGCCAGCGTCCGCTTTGAACGCGAGTTGCGGTTGTTCCAGAGATTTTGTCCGCAAGGAATGATTCTCGATGTCGGCTGTTCAACCGGCGCATTCTTGTTTCAATTAAAATCACGCGGAAATTATCAGGTCATCGGCACGGACATTTCAAAGCCGGCGCTTGATTACGCGCGCAGCCGCGATCTCGAAATCATTGGCAATTCATTTCCCGGCCACAACTTTGGCGAAATGCGTTTCGACGCAATCACATTTTGGGCCGTCATCGAACATCTTTTGGAACCGGAAAAGTTTTTAAGGAAGGCGGCGATGCTTTTGAAATCCGGCGGCCATTGTTTCATCCTGGTTCCAAACATGAAATCGCTCGCCGTGCGGCTGCTCGGCGCAAAATACCGCTATATTTTCCCGCAACATTTGAATTACTTCACCGCCAAAACATTGAAAAGATTTGTTTTGACGGAGGATTTCGAAATTGTCGCGAGCGGTTCGATGCACTTCAACCCAATTGTCATCTGGCAAGACTTCCGCCGCAAAGGCGAATTTGTTCCAGACGAACAGCGCGCCGCGTTGCTCAAACGCACGACGGCTTACAAACAGAATCCCGTTTTGAAGCCGGTGAAAATAATTTACCATCTCACCGAGAATATATTAAGCCGTTTGAATCTTGCGGATAATTTGTTCATTGTGCTGCGGAAAAAATGAAACACTTCAAAGCCATCGCCGCAATGTCGCTGAACCGCGTGATCGGCGCGGGCGGCAAAATCCCGTGGCATCTGCCGGAGGATTTCAAGTGGTTCAAAAAAATGACGATGGGCAACGTCGTGGTGATGGGACGGAAGACGTTTGAGAGCCTCGGCCGGCCGCTGCCGAACCGGAAAAATCTCGTGCTGACAAAACATCCTCAACGGCTCATCAAACAGCACCCGGAAATTTTTGGCCAATATCACGAATGGCGCGGGGGAAAATTTCTCAAGAGCGCCTACCAGTTTCATTTCACAAAGCTGGGTGAAAAAGTTGAGACCGAAATTTTCATCTTCAATTCGCTGGACCGGCTCGAACCGGAGGAATTTCCGAACGACATTTTCATCTGCGGCGGCGCGGAAATTTATGCGCAAAGCCTGCCGCAGTGTTCGGACATATATCTGACGCTTGTCAAACGCGAGGTGGAAAATGGCGACGCCTTTTTCCCGCCATTTGAAGACAAGTTTGAACTGGCCGGGGAAATCAAAGAAACGCCGGAGTTCAAGATTATGCACTACCGGCATCGCAGCTTGACGGCTGCGGACGTATCCGGCGGTTGAGCAAAGCGCATCTCATGGCTGAAACCAAAATCATCTGCCCGCACTGCGGCCAGTTGCTCCGGTGCGACGAAAGGCATCGCGGCAAAAAGGTCCGGTGTCCTCATTGCAAGCATTTGATAGTAGATCCGCAAATCCCCGCCGCCCGCGCAAAGCCCGCACACAGGTGGAGCGCAAGGCGCAAGCTCATGGCGGTCGCGTTGATCCTGCTGGCCGTCGCTGTCGTGGCATGGGTGTGGATCGTTCTGCCGCAGACCATTCACTGGCCGGACCGTCGCCCAATTGGCGTCTTGATGCTCGCGTCGCATTTTCATTCCTCTCCGACAAATCCGCGCGGCTGGTTCAATGATCCGGCTTTGGATTTCACCGGAACGAATGGCATTGCAAACTTCCGAAAAGCGCTGCTCGATTACACCGACCGCAGCATCGCCATCCTGAAACGGACGGGAGCGCAGGGCGTGATTGTCTGGGATTTGGAGGGAGAAGAATTTCCGCACAAGACGTCGTTCATTGGCGATCCTCGTTTGTTGAACCGTCTGGCACCGGAAATGGCGGCGGTGGCGGATGAATTTTTCCAACGACTCCGAAACGAGGGGTTCAAGGTCGGGCTGACGGTGCGCCCGCAGCAATTGGTTTTTGATGACAACGGCCAACCCCGGCAAGCGCGGGTTTTTGACACCAAGCGGACTCTGCTTGAGAAAATTGACTATGCCCGTGCGCGCTGGGGCGCCACGATTTTCTATGTGGATTCAAACGACGGGATTTGGCGGCCTGACGAGGCATGGCAACTGCGCCGTCTGGCGGAACAGCGTCCGGACATTCTTCTGATTCCCGAACATCACTACCTGGCTTACTCGGCGTTCAGCGCTCCGTATATTGCCTTGCGCAAGGAAAATCCGGGGAAGACTACGAAATTGACACGAAAACTGTTCCCGGATTCATTTCGGGCATTGGATGTCAGCGACGCTTCCAGCGACCAGGTTGTCTCTGGCATGGCAACAAGGCGACGTGCTGTTATTTCGCGCGTGGTTCTGGAACACGGATTGCCAGTTGCTGGAAAGTTTCACGAACGGGCGGCAGTGACATTGCCTCCAATTTCAAACCAAAACAAAAAAAGCGGACTGTTGCCAGTCCGCCTTTTCGAGTAATTGATTTCGTTCGGAACGTTGGTTCCTACCTGACCGCTTCGTCGGCGGCATCGAAGGCGTGCTGCAACGCCACGAGGTCTTCGCCGGGCTTGAGCTGATCCAGGATTTTCTGCTCTTCCTTCAGTTGTTCGTCGCTGTAGCTGGCGGCCTTGATGGACAGGCCGATGCGGCGTTCGCCCTTGTCAATCTTGACGACGCGCGCGGATACGTCCTGCCCGACCTTGAGCACGTTCTTGATTTTTTCCACGTCGCTCCTCGCTGATTTGCGAGATGTGGACGAGGCCGTCAATCTCGTGCTGCAGGCCGACAAACGCGCCGAAGCTCGCGAGCTTGGTGACCTTGCCGGTGACCAAATCGCCGACTTTGTAAAGCGTCTCGATGTTTTCCCACGGGTCGGTGCCGAGCTGTTTCATGCCAAGCGCGATGCGCTGGTTCGGACGATCCACTTCGAGCACGGTGGCCTCGACGTCGTCGCCCTTCTTCATGACTTCGCTCGGATGATTGATCTTGCGCGTCCAGGACATGTCGGAAACGTGGATCATGCCGTCAATGCCTTCTTCCAGTTCGACGAACGCGCCGTAGCTGGTGAGGTTGCGAACCTGGCCCTTGACCTTGCGTGCCGACGGTGTATTTCGCCGCAGCGCCGTCCCACGGATTGGATTCGAGCTGGCGGATGCCGAGGGAAATTTTCTGCTCCTCGCGGTTAATGCCCAGAACGACCGCTTCGACTTCCTGATCCTGTTTCAAAACGTCGCTTGGTTTGGCGATGCGCTTCGTCCAGGAAAGTTCCGTGACGTGGATGAGACCCTCGACGCCGGGTTCGAGCTGCACAAACGCGCCGTAAGGCACGAGGCTGACGACCTTGCCCTTGACCTTCGCGCCGACGGGAAATTTCGTTTCGATGCTGTCCCACGGATTCGCGAGCTTCTGCTTGAGGCCGAGGCTGACGCGTTCCTTTTCCTTGTTCACGTCGAGAACGACCACGTCAATTTCCTGGCCGACCTTCAAAAGTTCCGACGGATGCCCGATGCGGCCCCAGCTCATGTCCGTGATGTGGAGCAAACCGTCAATGCCGTTCAAGTCAATGAACGCGCCGAAATCCGTGATGTTCTTGACCGTGCCCTTGCGGATGTCGCCGGGCGTCATGTCGGCGAGCAATTTGCCGCGCTTCTCGTTGCGCTCGGACTCGATCAATTCGCGGCGCGACAGCACGATGTTCTGGCGCTCCTGGTTGATTTTGACGACCTTGAACTCGTAAGTGTTGCCGACGAAACCCGCGAGATTCTTCGGCGTGGTGACGTCAATCTGCGACGCCGGCAAAAACGCCTCGACGCCCACGTTGACGACCAGCCCGCCCTTGACGATGGACGTGACCTTGCCCTTGATGATGCCGCCCTCGTTGCAGATCGCGAGGATGTTGTCCCAGTTCTTCTTGAACTCCGCCTTTTGATGCGAGAGGACGACCGTGCCTTCCTTGTTTTCGAGCTTCTCGATCAGCACGTCCACCTCGCCGCCGACCTGGACGGTTTCGGGTTCCAGAAATTCATTGAGCGGGATGACGCCTTCGCTTTTGTAGCCGATGTCCACCAGGACTTCCTTGGGACGGACTTCGATGACTTTGCCTTTGACGATTTCGCCCTGGACAAAGCGCGTGGCGCTTTGCTTCATGGCTTCTTCCATTGTGAGCATACTTTTACTGTGTTGAACTGCGGGAGGCTTTTCGTTCCAATGGGAACTTGAAGACTCCATTGCCTAACTACCGACGCTGCGACCGGCAACGGAGGTTAAGGGTTAGGTTGTTTGTTGACCATTTTTTCTCAGCCTTAATGAACATCCGCACACGCGGCGTTCAGGCAGAATGGAAAATATGGGAAATGCGGAGAATGGCAAGTGGAAAATGAGACAGCAATTAAAGTGGGGTGCATCTGGACATTCTTACTTCTGAACCAGTAGCGCAGATTTGCAATCTGCTGTATCGCGGATTTTCAATCCGCAAGGCGTCGGCGGTTCAATGGGCTTGGGCTTGGCGGCGCGCTGCCGAATGCAATTCGGCGATACGGCAGATTTCAAATCTGCGCTACCTCTGCTGGCCGCAAGAACAGTGTCCAGATGCACCCATTAAAGTGAAGTATTTTATCGGGAACTGCTTTCAATGTATCCACGGCCAGTTTTTCGATCATAGACGACAGTAATCCCGCCGCCGTTTGCCGCTCGTTTGGAATAATAAAGTCCGTCAGTTATCTCTTTTTTGTCATTCGGACGCTTTTCGTTAAATGCTGCAGCTAGAAAAATATATTCAGTATTCGCGATTGGATGAATTGACCAAGAATTAGTGGAAGCAAAAGCGACAAAATCAGACTCTGAAATTTTGAAATCGGCGAGAAAAGTTCCGCTGATGTTTCGATTTTTGTAAATCGTAATGTCCGAAGCTGTTTTTGGAATGCCCTGATAACTTGCCAGTCCAGTTTGGAAAGAAGAACGGTTACCAAACATTGTCCAATTGAGATAGAGGAAGCCAATCAAAACAATTACGACAATCGCAAAAAAGATAATCGCTTTTAGCTTCATTTTATTTTCATGCAAAACTGCATCCTAATTTCCCACCACAAGCCAGACGCTATTTCGCGCCAGCCACTTTTGTCGAGAACAAATTTTTAGCGCCGCAGACGCGACATCTTGTAGTTCGCCATTCACAGTGTGAGACTCACGCCAGCGCCAGTTTTGAGTCCACCCGCGTTTTCTGGTCGTGGAGGCCAAGGATGAGTTGAACTTCCGGGTGGATTTCACGGGTTCCGACTGTCTGAACCAGTTCGCACGTCGCCCAGTTGAACGAGCAGGATTGATATTGGGCTTCCCATCGCTGGAAGCTTTTTTCGGCGCGGGCGTCCGGCCACGGCCAGCGTTCCGGTTTGCGGCGCAGGCCGCAGCGCCACGGCTTGGGCGTCAGCCGCGCGCGGTAACATTTTTGCGTCTTGCAAAGCCGGCGGTAAAGCGGATCGGCTCCGAGCGCGTCAAACACGCTGTCGGATGCGGCGGTTTCCGGATCGAACACATCGTGCGTTGCCAGCAGCCGCAGCCCGGCGCGCGTGCGGTAAATCCGCCAGCCCGCGCCGGGATTGTCCCGCGTCCAGTTTTCAACTTTCGCAACGACTTCGTCTTGCGTCACAACAGGCGCGGCGGCTCCGCCAAACAGTCTTTTGAACAAGCCCGCCGGTTTCGGCTCCGGCAAATCCACGTCCACGAACATCACGCGCGCGGTGTTGAGCACATGGCAGCCGTAGGAATTGCGCGTGACGACGGCGGCGCGACCGCCCGAAGCGTTTTTGATTTCGCTCAACACCTGTTCACGCAGCGGACGATCCGGATAATAGCCGCCGTGTTTCGGCGGCACATCGCCCGCCGCAAAACGGTCGGCGAGCTTTTGCGCGGCTTGAACGGCGAGCGACTTGGCTTCGTCAAGGCTGCGCTCCGACCAGCGCCAGCAAATGAATCCATGGCGTTCTCCTTTGGCCCAGAACGTTGGAAAATTCATGCGCCGACGTTAAAAGAGACCGATAAAACCAGCAAGCGCATTATGGCGTCAGGCGGGTTTGACCGTCGTTGCAACTTGAAAAATCCACAGCCATCGCGGAAGATTTGAAAATGTTTCGCATCGGCATGGACCTCGGCGGCACGAAGATTGAAGGCATCGTTCTGGACGCACAAGGGAAGGAACTTTTCCGAAAACGCATCGAGACGCAGCAGGAAAACGGCTATGACCACATTCTGAACCGCATCAAGGAGCTTTACGCTGAACTGGCGGCGCAAATCAAACATCAGCCGCACACGTTTGGCATCGGCACGCCAGGCGCGGTCTCGCAGCGCTCCGGCCTGTTGAAAAATTCCAACACGGTCTGCATGAACGGCCAGCCGGTGAAATCAGACCTGGAAAAAATCCTGGGCCGGAAAATCGAAATCCAGAACGATGCGAATTGTTTTGCTATGGCCGAGGCGTTGCACGGCGCGGGGAGTGGAAAGAAACTGGTTTTCGGCGTCATCATGGGCACGGGCTGCGGCGGCGGCATCGTCCACAAAGGCGAGGTCATCACCGGCCCGCAGGCCGTCGCCGGAGAATGGGGACACATGAGCATCAATCCCGACGGGCCGCTGTGCTACTGCGGCCAGCACGGTTGCGTGGAGACTTACATCAGCGGCGGCGGCGCGGAAAAGCGATATGCGGAAAAATTCGGCGCAAAAAAATCCTTTCACGAAATCGAAAAGGATTTTTACGCGGGCGAACCGAAAGCCGTCGCGTTTATGAAGACATTCTTCCGCAATTTCGGCCGCTCGGTGGCAAACCTGATTGACGTGCTTGACCCGGACGTAGTTGTGATTGGCGGCGGCGTTTCAAATTTTGACGCGCTTTACACGGAAGGCGTCGCGCAAGTTGCCGAATTCGTTTTCAACGACACTTTGGAAACGCCCATCGTCAAAAACAAGCTTGGCGATTCCGCCGGCGTCATCGGCGCGGCGTTGATTGGAATTTGAAGTTTTATTTTTCCGACCGTCAGATTTTTTCACAATTCCCGCAGCGCCGCCGCTATCGGCAGCCGCGCGGCGCGAATGGCCGGAAACAGCCCGCCAACCAGTCCAATCAACGCCGCCCAGACAATGCCGCGTGTGAGCAGTTGCGGCGTGACTTTGAAGGCGAAGGTGATCTGGCTGAAGCTTTGGAAGTTCATCGTCGAAGTGTGAAAATTGTTGAAGGCAAAATAAGCCAGCCCGCCGCCGATGATGCCGCCGGCCAGCGCCAGGATCAGCGATTCAAACATCAAGGCAACCACCACCGCGCCGCCGCCAAAACCGAGCGCGCGCAGCGTGGCGATTTCGCGCGACCGCGCCGCGACCGCGCTATACATCGTGTTCAGCGCGCCAAACACCGCGCCGAGCGCCATCAAAAAAGCGATGCTGAATCCAAGCGTCGTGATCAGCAATGTCAGCGTTTCGGATTGTTGGGCGTAATAATCGGACAGGCGCAACACCTGCACGTTGAGCTGCGGATTGGAGGTGAGCGAATCCTTGAACTGCTGGAACGCGCCGGGCGAATTCAGCTTTACGGAGACGGATTGGAACGAGTCGCCGCGGTTGTAGGCGTCCTGCAACACCTTCGCGTCGGTCCAGATTTCCGATTCCGCCACGCCGCCGTTCGCCGAAAAAATGCCGGCCACCGGCCATTCGTAACGGCCCACCTTGATTTTGGAACCGATCTCAAGCCCGGCAAATTCCTGCGCCGCGCCGCGTCCGACGATGACCTCGTCCTTGCCCCAGTCAAATTTGCGGCCTTCGATGATTTTAAGGTTGTCGCGCACCCGGAACGCCGCCGATTCCACGCCGCGCAACGGCACGTTGGCGTCCGTGCCGGTCGTGCGCTTGGGCAAATCAATGATGACAAACAATTCTGCGGACGCGAGCGGGCTTTGGTCGTCGCGCGCCACGCCCGGCGCATCGGCGATGAGGCGCGTTGCATCATGGCTCAAACCGCTGACCATCTCGCTGTCCGCGCCGCTGCGGAGGACAATCGCGCCGTCGGGCGAGCCGGAAACTTTCATGGCCTGCCGGAAGCCCGCCGCGATGGACAACACGCCGACGAGCACGGCGACGACGCCGGCGATGCCGACGATCGTGGCCGCGACCGCGCCGCGCCGTTGCGGGAGGCTCAACAGCCCGAACTTGGTGATTGAGCCGATTTGCGAAAGCCAGTTGATGGGGCCGGACATAATCAGGATGGGAATTTTCGGAAAAGAACTCGCGTTTTGAAAAGCTCTACGGCAGAAAAACATTCAACATTCAACGCCCAACATTCAACATCCAAGCATGCGCGCAGACGCCGTCGGTTGAGCGTTCGGCCTTGAATGTTGAATGTTGAATGTTCGCGTTTCTCTTTCATTCTTACATTCTCCTCAACGCATCCGCCACCCGCAGGCGCATGGCCTGGAGAGCGGGAAAAATTCCGGTGACGATTCCCAGCGCGACGGCAAGGCCACACCCGGTGACCAAATCGCGCGCGGGCAAAAAAAACATCGGCAGCAAGCCGGCCAATTGTCCGGCCATGGCCGGTATGACCACGCTGGCCAGCCCCAATCCCACGCCGCCGCCGATGACCGTGAGCAGGCACGACTCGGCGAGCACGAGCGCGACAATTCGTCCGTTGGTGAAGCCAATGGCCTTGAGCACGCCCAGTTCGCCCGTCCGCTCGCGCACCGCCTGCGCCATGGTGTTGCCGGTCACGAGCAGGATGGTGAAAAACACCGCGCTCAAAATCGCGGCCACGATGAAGACGATGTTGCCAAGTTGCTGGGCGAAGCCTTGAACGAACGCGCCTTCCGGTTCGGTTTTGGTTTCCGCCGGCGAATTCTCAAATTCCGTGTCCACCCGCCTGGCCACTTCCGCCGCCTGCGACGGATCCTTTATGCGGATGATATACCAGCCGACTTCGCCCTTGCCAAAATTCTGGCTGCCTTCCTGCCGCGCTTCGTCGAAATAGTCGTAGCGGAAAAACAGCGGCGTCGTGTCGGTGCCCTTTTTCGCGCCGTCAAAAATGCCCACGATGTCAAACGTCCAAGTGTAGCTGCCATCCGGCCGCTGCCAGATGGTGGATCGAATCGGCACTTTGTCGCCGATTTTCCAGCCGAACCGTTCCGCCGTCCGGCGTCCGACAATCGCTCCGGTTCGCGTGGCCAGCCAGGCCTTCATCTCGTCCGGCGGCAAAATGTATTCCGGATACATCTTCATGAATTTCTCCGGCTCGACGGGTGTTTGCATGAAGAAATTTTTCGGGTCCTGGTAAATGCCGCCGAACCAGGTTTGATGCGTCGAAAAGTCCACGCCCGGAATCCGGTCAATCCGCGCTTCGTAGCTGAACGGCAGGAGATTGATGATGGAAACCTTTTCGCGGACGATCAGCCGGTCCGCGCCAGCCAGCGCCACGCCGCCGACCAGCGCCTCCTGGATGGCCGCGAGGAATCCGAAAAGAAGAAACGCCACGACAATCGAAAGCAGCGTCAGCGACGTGCGGAGTTTTTTCCGGCGTAAATTGCACCAGATGAGGTGGAAAAATTTCATGGCTGGCTGCTCCTCCTCGTCGTCGTTCTCGTCCTCGTAGTCGAAAATGACCAAATCAAGCACGAGGGGCGAGAACGAGGGCGATAAATTGAGTTCATTTCATTTCTCCGTCGCTCAATTGACCTTTGTCCAGATGCAACGTCCGGGCCGCGCGGGCCGAGGCGTGCGGGTCGTGCGTGACCATGATGATGGTCTTGCCGTGCTCGCGGTTCAGCGCCTGGAGCAAATCGAGGATTCCGTCTCCGGCCTTGCGGTCGAGGTCGCCGGTCGGCTCGTCGCAAAGCAGCAGCGTCGGGTCGGTGACGATGCCGCGCGCGATGCCGACGCGCTGCTGTTCGCCGCCGGAAAGCGTGCGCGGGTAGTGCTTCGCGCGGTGCGACAGGCCGACGACCGCCAGCGCGGTTTCCACGTGCTTCCTCCGCTCGGCCTTGGAGAGATGCGTCAGCAGCAGCGGCAGTTCCACGTTCCGCTCGGCCGTCAGCACCGGCATCAGGTTGTAGAGCTGGAAGACAAATCCGATGTGCCGCGCCCGCCAGGCCGCCAGCGCGGGGCCGGACAATTGATCAATGCGCTCGCCGGCAACGGTGACCGTGCCCTTGGTCGGCTGGTCGAGGCCGCCGATCAAGTTCAGGAGTGTGGTCTTGCCGGAACCGGACGGACCCATCAGCGCGAGAAACTCGCCGGCGGGCACCTGCACGCTCAAGTTTGACAGCACGTGGATGTCCTCCGAACCGCGATGAAAAATCTTTTCCGCGTTTTCGACCCGCACCAGCGCGCCATCGGTTGATTTGGTTTCACTCATAACGATTTCACTTTCACAGCCATGCCGTCCTGCAAACTGGCCGGCGCGTTCATGATCACTTGTTCGCCGGTGGAAACGCCCGCGCTCAACACGGAGTCATCGCCTTGCGTGTCGGTGACGGTGACCGCGCGCCGTTCTGCATGGCCGTTGCTGACCACGAACACCACGTCCCGATTGTCGCGGCTAAGGACGGCGTTTTTTGGCACGACGACCAAGTGGCCTGGCGTCGTTGGATTGCTGTTGCGAAAGGCCACCTTCACCGACATGTCCGGCAAAATGCGCGGGTCCAATTTGTCAAAACCCACGCGCACTTTCACGGTGGATTTGTCGCGGTCGGCGGTCGGGATGATGGCGATGACTTTGCAGGGAATTTTCCAGTCGGGATAGGCGTCCAGCGTGGCCACAACTTCCTGGCCCGGCGTGACCCGCTCGATGTAACTTTCATTCACGTCAATTTCAATTTCCAGCGACGTCATGTCTACAATCGTCCCGATGCCGGTGCGCGTGAAACCGCCGCCGGCCGAGATCGGCGAAATCATCTCGCCCGGCTGCGCGTCCTTGGTGGTGATCACGCCGTCGAACGGCGCGCGGATAATCATGTCGTCCATCTGCTGCTGCCACGACGCCACCTGACGGTCCGCGGTGACGATGTCGAGTTTCTGCTGCGCCAAATGCGCCTCCAGTGCCCTGGCGGTTGACTCGGCCAAGTCCAGGTCGGATTGCGACGCGATGTGGCGCTTGGCCAGCTCGGTCGTGCGCTGAAAGTCCAAATCCGCGTTTGTCAATTGCGCCTCGGTTTCCGCGAGCGCGGCCTTGGCCGACGCCAACTGCGCCTGCGCCACGTCAAGGCTGGCCTTGACGTTGGAATCATCCAGCCGCGCCAGCACCTGGCCGTTGGTGACCTTCATGCCTTCCTCGATGAGCACCTCGGTGACTTTGCCGGTGATTTTGGCGGAAACCGTTGCTTCCCGCCGCGCCGTCACATAGCCGGAAGCGTTCAACACCGTGCGGTCGCCGCCGCTCATGGCGTCGCGCGCGACCGCCGTTTGCACTTCGACGGCGGCGGCGTGCGAACGCCACCAAACCGCCCCAACAATCAGAATTAAAACGACCGCGACCGCGGCCATCAGCCACGTTTTGGGTTGAGACGGCTGTTCGGCTTTGCGTTCAATCCGCAAACCGTCGAGCGGAGATTGAGGTGAACTCATAATTGTTCACCAATAGGAAATCGTCTTTTGTCTTCCGGGTCAAGCGGCACGTCGGCGCTCATGCCGCAATTTGGCAAGAATATGCTGATAGGTTTGAAAATTTTTGCGAAAAAAGTGAAGCGTTCATTTCACCGCCGTCAGCTTGTAGAGCAGCACGCCGTGCGCGGGAATCGTCAGCGGCAAAACGCCGTCCGCCGCGTTCACGTCGGCCACGTCCTTTTGCCGCCATAAATCGCGGACGTGCTGTGTGCCGGTGAAGCCGAGTTTCGCAAGCTGGTTGAATTGCAGGTTCAACGGCGTGGCACCGAGGTTGAAAAAGCCGAGCGCGCGTCCGCCGTCTTCCAGTTCCTTTTCATAAACGCGCACGTTGCCGTTGGTGACGACGCACGTCGCCTGTTTGCCGAGCGCGTCCTGGTCAATCGCCAGCACTTCGTCGTTTTCCAAAAGGTTCAGCGTGAAGTCGTCGAACTTGGTCATGTCGCAGCCGATGAGCAGCGGCGCGGAAAGCAGGCACCACAGGCTGATGTGCGTGTATTGCTCGTCCGGTGTCAGGTGGGACGGATGCAAATTTCCCCAGCCGACCTGTCCCACGACGAGCATATCCGGGTCGTTCCAATTGCCCGGCTTTGAATACGGCGCGGTTTTGTCCTTGTTGAAACCGTTGCCGCTCATGCTGCGCCAGTTGTCACTGATGTCGCCGGTGATGCGCCAGGTGTTGCCGTCCACCGAGCCGCCCCATTTCCAGACGTCGCCCTGGCCGTATTGGCAAAGGCTGAAGACGATGTCCCGCTTCTGGTTCCGGAGGAGTTTGCCCATGAGTGCGTAAGGCCTCATGAGGTTTGTCAGCCCGGTGTTGCGCGGCGCATAAACAACATTTCGGGCGGATAACGGATAATTTGTCGTGCCGCGCAGGCTTTCCATTCGGGGATCGTAGGAGCACCAGTCGTATTTCAGATAATCAAAGCCCCACTTCGCGTAGGTTTCGGCATCCTGCAATTCGTAACCAAAACTGCCGGCGCAACCGCCGCACGTCCACGGCCCCGGCGACGAATAAAGTCCCGCCTTCAAACCGAGTGAATGAATATAATCCGCCATGCCCTTCATGTCGGGAAAACGCGAGTTCGGCACAATGTTCCCCTTCGCGTCGCGGAACGATCCGCGCAAGGTCTGGTCGCGCGAATTGTGATTGTTCTGCCAGAAATCGTCCACGTTGATGTAGGTCCAGCCGTGGTTGATGAGGCCGCTCTTGACCATCGCGTCCGCCGCGCTCTTGACCCGGTCCTCCGAAACCGCGCCGGCAAAACAATTCCAACTGTTCCAGCCCATCGGCGGTGTGAGCGCAATCTGGTCGCCGACCACGATTTTGAATTTCTTGTCTGAAGTGCCGAGGGAATTTTTTGCGCGCAACGTGACTTCATAATCATCCGAACCCTTTGACGATTTGAAAAAGAAGAACACATTCTTTTTTTTCAGCGACCCGGTGATGCGTCCGGTCTGTGAATCCAGCTTTAATCCGCGTGGCAGACCTTTCACGGAAAACGTCATCGGCCGGTCGCCCGTGGCCGGAATCGTATAAAGAAACGGCGAGCCGGGCCGCACGCCAAAAACGTCCGGGCCGTTGATTCGCGGCGTGTGCGGCGCGGGTGGCGTGAGGATGTAAGCCGCGTTGGAGTCGTCGGCGCGAAGGTTCAGGGCGAGGCAAAACGCAAGCAAAAGCAACAGTCGTGATTTCATGCGGCGATTCTGCCGCCAAAAAAATTTCGCGTCAAGCTCGCCTGTGAAAAAATCCCCGCTAATCTGTGTGCATGACGACGCTGCTCATCGCCACCCGCAACGCCCACAAGGTCGGTGAAATCCGCGCCATCCTCGGCGCGCAGTTTCAATTTCTCACGCTGAACGATTTTCCGGGCGCGCCAAAAATCGTCGAGGACGCGGACACTTTCGCAGGCAACGCGACGAAGAAGGCCGTGGAACTGGCGCAATGGCTGGCGGCGGACAACTCAAAATTAAAAATTAAAAATTCAAAACCAGATTTCGTCCTTGCCGACGATTCCGGCCTGGAAGTGGACGCGCTCGACGGAAAACCCGGCGTCCATTCCGCGCGTTTCGCTGCTTTGAATAAAAATGAAAACTCATCCGATGCGGACAACAACGCGAAGTTGCTGCGCCTGCTCAAAGACGTTCCGCTGGAAAAACGCTCGGCGCGCTTTCGCTGCGCGATTGCACTCGCGCCGGTGCCGCATGGAAAAATCGAAGCCGCATCGCCGGTTTGCTATGCCGACGAATTGGAATTGAAAACTCAACTGTCCGAGGGTGCCTGCGAAGGAAAAATCTTTTTTGAACCGCGCGGGCGGAACGGCTTCGGCTACGACCCGCTGTTCGTGCCGGACGGTTTCACGCAGACGTTCGCGGAACTGGGCGACGAGGTGAAGAACAAATTGAGCCATCGCGCAAAGGCGCTGGAAAAATTGAATCGTCAATCGGCGACGCGCACCCGGTAAAACCTGCTGGGCGCGTTTGCCTTGTCCACGACGGTCATTTGCGTGCCATCCCCGTTGGTGGTGATCAACGTGTTCCAGACCGGCGGAAGATTTGTCGTGAACTCCACGATGTTGGTCAGCTTGGTTGCGCTGTTCCATGAAATTTGTGCGCTGCCGTTTTCATTTGTTATCGCCACCTGCAAAAGTGAAATATCCACAAAAACAAAGTTGGTGGCGGCGGGTGGGAAATTGGACGACAAGACAGGCAGCGTATCCAAAGGCGCGCTGTAATAATCATACAAAACCAGGTTTGTCGGCGACGGTGCTGGATTGCCCGTCCAATATTTGAAGCCGTTGAAAGTATTCAACACATTTGTTCCCGCGATGACGCGGCCAAAAACCACGAAAAAATCATTTGTGTCCGGCGCATCAAGAGATGTGTTGTCCGCCAGATTGAAAAACCATTGCGAGGTCGCGGAATTGGTGTCGCCGCCGAGCTTCGCCATTGCAATCGTGCCATGGACATTGCTGAATTGCCGGCCAACGCCAAATTCGTTGGTGACGGGCGCGAAAGTTGGAATTGCGCTGATCGTGTTGTTGGTCAAAGCAAATCCGCCGCCTTGCAGCACAAAACCCGGAACCAGCCGGTGGCTGAATTCATTTTGATAACGGCCGCTTTTGACGTAATTCAAAAAATTTTGCACCGTCGCCGGCTTGTCCTGGTCGTAAAGCTCCACCTCGATGTCGCCGAACGTCGTGCGGAATTGCACGAGCGTGCCGGCGCGGGCGGGCGCAAGCATGAAAGCCAGCACGACCAAAATGCAAACTGTCCGAAAGCCGCGCATAAGATTAACAATTAAATTTTGTGCTGGTTTCGCTCATTGCGCGAATTCATTTCAGCAGACTGCCGATCTGAAGTTTGCGGCGCAGCAGGCCGTTGTCGGCGCACATCCGCAATTTTCCGCCCGGCGCGGGCAGCGAGTAAAATTCGCCGCCCGCATTTTCCACCAGCAAACCGCCCGCCGCGACATCCCAAAGATTGATCGTGCGTTCGATGTAGGCATCGAGCCGGCCGCTGGCGACGTAGGCCAGTTCCAGCGCGGCGGAACCCATGATGCGGATTTTTTTCGCGCGCCGCGAAATGCGGATGAGATGCGGCAGGCTTTTTCGCAAATTTTCCCTGTCCTTGGAAAATCCCATCGCGACGACGGCTTCACCGACATTTGAACGGCTGCTCACGCGCACGATTTTCCCGTTCAGGCGCGTCGGCCCGTCTTTGGTTGTCGTCCAGATTTCGTCGGTGAACGGGTCGTAAATCACGGCGACGATGGATTTTTTTTGATGTTGCGAGCGCGATTGAAACGGCGGCGTGCGGCATCCCGTAAAAATAATTCACCGTGCCGTCAATCGGATCCACGACCCAGCGATATTCGGCGTCCACGTCGCCGGAATCGCCTTCTTCGCCGAGCAGCGGAATTTCAGGAAACGCGGCGCGCAGAATTTTTTCAATGAGTTTCTGGCAGCGCACGTCGAGTTCGAGCTTGATGTCGTGGGCCTCGGCGGAATTGACGCGCTTGGGCAGATGCCAGTTGTCGCGCATGATTTTTCCGGCGGCGCGCGCGGCTTTGACGGCGGCGGCCAGGGCTTTGTTCAGCGAAATTTTTTTCATCTCCAGATAATCTAGCCTTGCAGCGCGTCCAGCGCAGCTTTTGCGTGCGACAATTTGTCTTGCCACTCGGCGAGGCGCTGCTGATGTTCCTCCAAAACTGTCGCCGGAACTTTTTGCGTGAAAGTCGGATTGGCAAGTTTTTGTTCGACTTTGGAAATTTCGGACTTTGAATTTTCTCCAATTCCTTTGTGAGCCGCGATCTTTTCCGCGGCCACGTCAATCAAACCTTCGAGCGGCAGAAACAATTCGCCCAGTTCGGTGCGCGCGGTCGGCAGTTCCTTTGGCCGGCTGATAATTTGCATTCACTTCCACGCCTCGGCGTTGAGCAGCATTTTCAGGACTTCAATCGTCGTTCGGCGGAAAGTTTCCAGCCGGTTTGAAAATGAATTTCACCTTTTTATTCGACTGCGATATTTCCCTCGCGACGCAAATTGCGGCCTTGTGTGACCAATTCGTTTCGCGCCTCGATCAATTTTTCAGTCGCGCTCGCTCAAGCCGTAATGTGACTTTTGAAATCGTCGTCCAACGGCTTCGGCCACGGCGCGAACATGATGGTCTTGCCGCCCTGATTTTCCGGCATGTCGGTCGCGTAACCCATGCCGTGCCACAATTCCTCCGTGATGAACGGCAGGAACGGATGAAACAGCCGCAGCGTGTGCGACAGCACAAAATCAATCACCGCCAGCGTGTTCGCCTTGCGCGCCGCATCGCTGCCGAAGAACACCGCCTTGCTCGCCTCGACATACCAGTCGCAATACTCGCTCCAGAAAAAACGGTAGAGCGCCGCCGTCGCGTCGCTGAATTTGTATTCGTTCAAGCGCGATGGTCACTTCGCGGATGGCCGCGTCCAGCTTGAGCAAAATCCATTTGTCATCGCTCGAAAGCAGCGTCGGTTCGATTTCGCCCTGCACTTCGCCGCCCTGCATCTGGCGGAAACGGCAGGCGTTCCAGAGCTTGTTGCAGAAATTGCGGCCCAGCTCGACGTTCTGTTCGTCGAACAAAATGTCCTGGCCGAGCGGCGCGGCTGCGCATCACGCCGAAGCGCAACGCATCCGCGCCGTACTTCGCGATGAGGTCGAGCGGGTCGGGCGAATTGCCGAGGCTCTTGGACATCTTGCGCCCCTGCTTGTCGCGGATGATGCCGGTGAAATAGACATTCCGGAACGGCAGCTCGCCCATGAATTCGTAGCCGGCCATGATCATGCGCGCGACCCAGAAGAAAATGATGTCCGGCCCGGTGACGAGGTCGGTGGTCGGATAAAATTTCTTCAACGTGTCGGTCTGCTCCGGCCAGCCCATCGTCGCAAACGGCCACAGCCACGAACTGAACCAGGTGTCGAGCACGTCGGGGTCTTGGGTCAAAGTCGCATTGTTCCAATTCTGCAATTAAATCGTCCATCGCTATGGCATGCAACGCAGACTTCAAGCGCCTCGATGTATTCGACTTGTCGCCAGTCAATTTGATTCCGACACATCGGATCAAGTCACATCGTCGCGATTTTGCAATCTGAACGTCGACTTTCTCCTTGTCAGCTTTTTTATGAAGATAATTCAGACTGTCAATCATGGTCAGATTGTGAGCCAGCATTTGTCATTGCTCGCGCCACACCGGAATCCGATGTCCCCACCAAAGCTGGCGGCTGATGCACCAATCCTGCAATGCCGCCCATCCAGTGGTCGTAAACCTTCGCCCAGCGGTCGGGATGAAACTCATTTTGGGAGGGAGCTCTGCGAGCCGTCTGGCGTCCGAATTGGGACTCGCGAGACGCTCGCGACCGATTCCTGCTCCACGCATCGCGCGCTTTCTCCACGCTCGGATATTTCAAAAACCATTGCTCGCTCAAGCGCGGCTCAATCGGCACATCGGCGCGTTCGCTGTAACCGACGTTGTTCGTGTAAGGCTCTTCCTTTTCCAGCGCGCCGAGTTCGGTGAGTTTTTCCACGGCCACTTTGCGCGCCTTGAAACGGTCGAGGCCGCGCAAGGCCGCGCCCGCCAGCGTCGTTCATGTGACCGTTCGGCGTCAATGACTTCAATCTGCGCGCAGTTTGTGACGCTCGCCGATTTCAAAGTCCGCCTTGTCGTGCGCGGGCGTCACTTTCAAAACGCCGGTGCCGAATTCAAAATCCACATGCTCGTCGCCGATGATCGGGAATGAGTTTCTGTTCGCGCGGCAATTCAGCCGGCAGCGGACGCACGACGTGCTTGCCGATGAGTTTCGCGTAACGCGGGTCTTTCGGATTCACGGCCACGGCGGTGTCGCCGGGAATCGTTTCCGGCCGCGTCGTGGCAATCGTCAAAAAAGTTCCCGGCGCTTCGGCCACTTCAACTTTGAAATAATACAGGAAACCTTTTTGCTCCTTCATCACCACTTCTTCGTCGGACAACGCCGTGAGCGACGCGGGACACCAGTTCACCATGCGCTTGCCGCGATAGATGAGGCCCTTTTTGTAAAGCTCCACGAACACGCGTTGCACGCAGCGCGAATACTCCGGGTCCATCGTGAAGCGTTCGCGCGTCCAGTCGCACGACGCGCCGAGCTTCTTCAAGCTGCTGGATGATGATGCCGCCGTGCTTTTCCTTCCATTCCCAGACGCGTTCCAGAAATTTCTCGCGGCCCAGATCGTCGCGGTGCTTGATCTCGCCGGCTTTTTTCAACGTGCGCTCGACGACGGTCTGCGTGGCGATGCCGGCGTGGTCGGTGCCGGGCAGCCAGAGAACTTCCTTGCCGTCCATGCGCGCCTTGCGGGCGAGGATGTCCTGAATGGTGTTGTTGAGCACATGGCCCAGCGTGAGCACGCCGGTGACGTTCGGCGGCGGAATGACGATGGAATACGCCGGCTTGGCGGAATGTTCGTTCGGCGACGAAAAACTTTCCGTCCAGCCAGAATTGATACCATTTGTCCTCGACGGACTGCGGTTCGTAAGCTTTGGAAATTTCAGTCATTGATTTTGTAACACAAAGTACGCCAAGAGTCACAGAGAAACACAGATTTTCGAAAACGACTTGTGCTTACTCTGCGCCTCTGTGTCTGTTGAAAAAATCATTTCTTCAACAACGCAAATTCCATCGAGTCCACCAGCGCCTGCAAGCTGGCTTCGATGATGTTTTCGCTCACGCCGACCGTGCCCCATTCGCGCTTGCCGTCGGTGGATTGGATGAGCACGCGCGTTTTTGCGCCGGTGCCGGTCGCCGTTCGAGGATGCGCACTTTGTAATCCGTCAGCGTGACGTGTTTCAGTTTCGGAAAAAATTTCGCCAGCGCCAGCCGCAACGCGCCGTCGAGCGCGTTCACCGGGCCGTCGCCTTCGGCCACGGTCTGCGCGCGCTTGTCTGCCGACGCGGACTTTCACCGTCGCCTCGCAAACGGATTCCTTCGCGTCGCGCCGCATTGAAACGTGATACGCGTCCACGCGGAACGGCGGTTCGCGATGTTTGCAGCGCCTTGCCGATGAGCAACGCCAGCGAACCTTCGGCGGCTTCGTATTCGTAGCCCTGATTTTCCAGTTCCTTGACGCGATTCAAGAATCGCCTTCAACTCCGGCGTGTCGTTCGTGAGCTTGAAGCCGAGTTCCTGCGCCTTCATGACGATGTTGCTGCGGCCCGCGAGGTCGCTGATGAGGACGTTGCGCGCGTTGCCGACGAGCGACGGGTTAATGTGCTCGTAACTCGACGCGAGTTTCTGCACGGCGTTGACGTGCGCGCCGCCCTTGTGCGCGAACGCCGCCGCGCCGACCCACGGCAATCGCGGGTTGTGGCGCATGTTCGCGACTTCATCCACGAACCCGGAAAGTTCCTTGAGCTTCGCCAGCGATTTCACCGGCACGCAAGTTTTTTTCAGCTTCAACGCGACGCACGGGATCACGCTCGTCAGATTGCAATTGCCCGTGCGCTCGCCGTAACCGTTGATCGTGCCTTGCACATGAACCGCGCCGGTTTCGAGCGCGGCCAGCGCGTTCGCGACGCCGAGGCCGATGTCGTCGTGCGTGTGGATGCCGATTTTGCAATTCAATTTGCCGAGCGCAGTTTTCGTGATGGCGGCGATTTCGTTCGGCAGACAACCGCCGTTCGTGTCGCACAGCACGACAAAATCCGCGCCCGCTTTTTCCGCCGCCTGCCACGTCGCGAGCGCGTAATCGGAATCCAATTTGAATCCGTCGAACGCGTGCTCGGCGTCGTAGATGACGAATTTGCCGTGGTCTTTCAGAAAATTCACCGTGTCGCCGATCATCGCGAGATTTTCTTCCGGCGTGCAGCGCAAAACTTCCTTCACGTGCAGCATCGAAGTTTTGCCGTAAATCGTGACGACGGGCGTTTCCGCTTCGATGCAGCAGGCGCACTTGGTCGTCCTGTTCGACCGGCGTGTTTTTTTTGCGCGTCGAGCCGAACGCCGCGAGCTTCGCGTTTTTGAATTTGCGCTTTTTGGCCTGCGCGAAAAATTCGATGTCCTTGGGATTGCTGCCCGGCCAGCCGCCTTCAATGTAATGAACCCCGAAAGAATCGAGCTTCTCGGCGATGCGGAGTTTGTCCGCGACCGAGAAATTGATGCCTTCGCCCTGCGAACCGTCGCGCAAGGTCGTGTCATAGATTTCGACTTGGGGTTTCATAAATGCCGTAAAAACGGACGGACACTATCTCTTAATTTTGCAGGGTTGGCAAATTCCAAAACACAATTGAACTTGGACTCTTGAATTTTGCCGCGCGAAAGGTTTTTTTTGGTGTTGAAAGGGGAGTGGTTTGGCTTTAACCTGATTAAATCTGTTATGCCAATTACGTTGCCAGACATTAAAAGTTCCCGTTGCGTAAGGCTTGTGGCCTGCGGTGAAATAAAAACCGAAGACAAGCCGCTAATAAAATGGTTAAAGTCGGAAAAAGACGGTGCTGCCGATTTCAAAGAATCTATTATCACTGTCGGCCTGGGCGATCGCACCGGAAAACATTTTCATCTCGACATCACCAAGCGAGAATTTGTTGATAAAAAATCACTTGCCGCAGCAACCTTATCGGTTGATGAAATTCAGCATAAATTTTCAAAACTGATTGGGAAAAAAATAGAAGTTGACCTAACTGGTATGTTTGAGGTCGAAATTGATGCGTTGCCCGAAAATGGAATCATTAAATCGCTGCTTTTCAAAACCCAGCTTGGCTCGGTGGAAATTAAATTGCAGGGCGCACAACTTTCCATAAAGGGATCGCCTGCAACTGAAATCAATTGGATGGCATTGAGTGACGGGAAGCATATCGGCGTTACAATCGAAGCCGAAAACTTCAAAACTACAATTGCTGAAAATTATTTAACCGACGCATTAAACACTCTTGAAAATGCGCTCAACGTCTTTATATTAGGCAAAACATCAAATGAGCCAAAGAAACCCACAGTTTGAAGCGTGGTCGCCCCATTTAGGCGGGATGAAATGGGATTTGATGGAATGTGATAGGATTCCAATCGGATTTAAGAATCCATTTTTTTCAAGAGGAGAAGCCAGCGTTCAATCGGAAAATGTTTTTTCTCCTGATTGGGCAAATGCAGTGCCAAGCCTGATTGCAAAACTTGTTTCGGAAGTTGTAGAAAAGAAGAAAATGGAACTACGCTTTTCACTCATGGAAAGCGCAATGAGCGAACTAAAGTCACAACTTAATGCGCTGGCTGCTGCTAAAACGAGGATCGTTCCAATCGCTACTTTTGCCCCAGAGCTTTATGAGGTTTTGAAGCCGATTCTCGTTTCCGTCCAAGCCGTTGAAGATGAATTTGAGGCCGGCTGGTATGACGCCAACATTCACACAACGGGGGAAAATGAAGAGGAGGCCGTCAGTAACTTGAAAAGTTTGATGCTCGATTATTTTGATTCTTTATCCAAAGAACCCGCTGAAAAACTTGGCATAGAACCGACACGCCAACTTGCCGTTATTAAAACATTTATCAAGAAGTCACCTTGAAACAGCTAGTCCAATCTGACGCATGGGCGATTCAGGAAAAACTCAAAGCTGAAATTGACAACAGCGCGAGAAGGCACATTTTAATTAAGTTTTGGCATAACGGAGTCCTTGCAATTCAATTTGGCATCCGTAGGGGTTCGGGAGAGCTGGGACATGGATATATTCCAAAGGAAATGAAAATATCCCAAAAAGAATGCAGGGAATTTAGGAAATGCAACATTTCTGTTGAGGCTTACGTTGAAATTCTGAAATCAAAAGGCCACATTGCCTGACAGTTGATTTCAAACTGACTCACTACCAAATTTGTTCGTTGGTGGTCACTTTTCAAAATTTTAGAAAAAATTTCCCCTTTTTAGAAATTTGTCCAGAGCCGAATTGCGCTTTGTTGAAACGCGGTTAGATTTTGCGCGTGGAAGTTTGCGAATCTATTTCCTGTCCGTTTTGCGGGCAGGCGTCCGAGGTGGCCATTGACACGAGCGTGCCGAGCCAGCGGTTCACAACGGATTGCGAGGTGTGCTGCCGCCCGTTCGAGGTGACGGTGACATGCGAGCCGGGCGAAATTCTAAGCTTGGACGTGTCGGGGAATTGAGGCAATTTGCGCGCATGAACGATTTCATGATCAAAGTTTTGTGGGCTTACATCATCCTGCTGCTCGTCGGCGGCCTCATCGGTTTCTTCAAGGCGAAGAGCAAGGTGTCGCTCATCACGTCGGCGGTGTTCGCTGCAACCCTGATTTTGACGACGCTGCGTAGCGTGTTCCAACCGGGATTCGCGCTCGGACTAGCGAACGTAATTCTGGTCGTGCTTTTGCTGGTGTTCACAGTGCGACTCGCCAAGACGAAGAAATTCATGCCGAGCGGCCTGATCTTGGCGGCAACGGTCGCGGTGCTGGCGGTGTTGAATCTGAAGTTCCGCTGACTTCGCGCCGCCGTTGCGCGCGGAAAAGGATTGCCGGAACGGATTTTGGCGCGTAGATTCTCCGCCCTTTGGTCGCACCCATAGCTCAATTGGATAGAGCGGCTGACTACGGATCAGCAGGTTATAGGTTCAACTCCTATTGGGTGCACCAGCCTTCGCCTGCCATTTCAGGGCATCGGAAACTTATTCACTTTGGGCACGACGCCCGCACGCGGATCCGGCTCAAATTTCACCGTAAGCCAGTGCAGGGTGAAAGTCGTCTTGCCGGCGAGCGCGATGGATTCGAGCATTTCCCATTGGGTCACGCCGCAGGCCGCAAAACTGTGCCGGTAAAAATGCCATGTCTCCGGCGCGTCAGGGTCGGGCCGCAGCCAGACGCTCATTTTTTTTTCCAGAACCGATCTCAAATTCCCCCAGTCCGCGTCGTTGAAAACCAGGCGGTCCGGCACCAGCCGCCCGCGCAATTTCACGGCGGTGGATTCATCTTTGACGGTGGCAAATCCGTCCAGCGCGTCCTCCGTCGTGTGCAGCAGCAGAAGCGGCGGCTGGAACGTCGCTTCGATGTAAGTCTGGTTTGTCAGCGCCATCACAGCGTCCAGCAGCGAAGGATTTGAATTGGCGAGTGCCGCGTGCGCACGCCGAAAAAAATAAAATTCGTCCGTCGCACCCGGCATGAAAATGAGCGCCTTCACGACGCCGTTCGACTGGAATGCGTTCAACATCAGCGGAACGCAGTTCGAGCGGTCCAGTTCGGTGACGTTGGTTCCAAGCGGCATCTTGCTCAACGCACTTTGCCAGCTTTCACCGGCAAGCGCGCTCGTCGCCAGCATTGCAATCAGGATGAAACTTCGCACGATTTTCATAATGACAATTGGACGGCGCGTTCCTGAATCTGGTTGTTCCAGCGGTTGAAGTAGCCGAACAATCTGTAAAGCTCTTCCATTTTTTCCAGCAGGACGCCGCGCGTTTCCAGATTATCTTCCATCCATTTTTCGTCCAGCGATTTTAATTCGTCCGTCAATTGCCCGCGCAGCCCGTTGAGTTTTTTCTGGAGCAAATTCAGCTTTTCAATCCATTCCTGCGCCCGCTCGAATAACTGCACTTGCAGCAGCGGCGACGTGACCTTGCCTTTCCCGGCAAGAAAAATGTCCGCATTTTTGCAGGTGTTCGCGACTTCGGCAAACAAATCGGCAAGCGCAGCCGGAATCTGCTGGATGTCCTTCGGCTTCGCGCCGAGTTCAAGTTCCAGCAAGTGAAGCAGGCGCGATTTCGGTTCGAGCGAGGCAATTGTAGGCGGCGTTCAATTCCGCGAATTGTTTTGCGGTGGCGGACTTTTCAGATTCGCCTGCGGAATGAATTTTGTCGGGATGAATGCTTGCGGAAAGCACGAGAAATTTTTGCTTGAGCGGATCGGCTTCAAGCCACGGACGGCGCGGTTCGTTGAGCAGGGCGAAATAGTCGGACATAATTAGAAATCAAAAATGCAAAATTCAAAATGAGCGGCAGAAACCCGGCTGTTTTTTTAATTTCTCATTTTGAATTTTTAATTCATTCACGCGCTGAAACTTTCGCCGCAGGAACAGCTCGTGGCGGCGTTGGGATTTTTCACCTTGAAGCCGCCGTCCAGCGCGCCGATGTAATCCAGCTCGCTGCCGGTGACGTAAAGCGCGCTCTTGGGATCAACGACCACGCGCACGCCGCCGCTTCGACGAGAATGTCGCGGTTCGCCGGACCGTCCTGCAAATCCATCTTGTATTGCAGGCCGGAGCAGCCGCCGCCGACGACCGCCACGCGCAAAACGCCGTTCGGCCGGCCCTGCTTCGTCAGCAGCGTGGAAACTTTCTGCGCCGCGCTTGGCGTGAGTTTGACGAGCCGCTCGTCGCCGACGCGAAAATTCGGCGGGGCGGCTTTGGTTTGGCAATGTTGGCAATCATCTTCAACTCGCAAGGTAGCCGTCTTTGCTCGTCAGCGTCAACGCGAGGCATCAATTCAAAATGAAAAATGAAAAGAGCGGTGGACGATTTGCGCCGTTTTTCATTTTTAATTTTGCATTTTTCATTTTTAATTGCCCTCGTGAAACTGATTTCCTGGAACGTCAACGGCCTGCGCGCCGTGCTGAAGAAAAATTTTCTGGAATTTCTCGACGCCGAAAAGCCGGACGTGCTGTGTTTGCAGGAAACCAAATGCACGCCCGACCAGGTCGAACAGCTCTGGCCGCGCGATTACACGACTTATTGGAACTGCGCGGAAAAGAAAGGCTATTCCGGCACGGCGATTTTCACGAAAGACACGTCCGCTCAAAGTCATCGCCGCACATTGGCATCAGCGAACACGACCAGCGAAGGCCGCGTGCTGGCCGCCGAATACGAGGATTTTTTTCTGGTGAACGTCTATGTGCCGAATTCCAAGCGCGATCTGTCGCGGCTGCCTTACCGGCAGAAATGGGACGCGGATTTTCTGCGCTACTTGAAAAATCTGGAGAAGAAAAAGCCCGTGATTTTTTGCGGCGACCTCAACGTGGCGCACACGGAAATTGATCTGGCAAATCCAAAGGCCAACGTCCGCAACCACGGCTTCACCATTGAGGAGCGCAACGGGTTTTCCGCGTTTGTGAACGCCGGCTTTGTTGACACTTTCCGCGAATTTGAAAAGGGCGGGGGACATTACACTTGGTGGAGTCGTTTTCAGCGGCGCGCGTTCGCGGAACGTCGGCTGGCGCATTGATTATTTTCTCATCTCAAAATCGCTGCGCCCGCGCTTGAAAAAAGCCTTCATCCGCCCGAAGTTTTGGGCAGCGACCATTGTCCGGTCGGGATTGAAGTGTCCTGAACTGGTGCCCATGCCACTGGATGGCTGCTTCAACGGCTGGCTAGTTCAATCCGCACGGTGTTCATGGGCGTGGAAGGCGTGCTGGCTTCATCCGCGACCGCTGCCGGCTGAAGCCCGTAAGATTTCCACCAGGCAACGCGCATTTCCGGCGTCCATTCCCCCGCCGCCGGACTGTTCAGCAGCAGCGTCTTCAATTCACCGGCAGATTGCGGGCGGGCGGCGGCGTCCTTTTCCAGGCAGCGCAAAATGATCTGTTCCATTTCCCGGCTGATTGGGTTTGAGGTGCGCTGGCATGGAGGAATCGGGGCGGAGGCGAGTTGCTTGTCGTGGATTTCAGAAACCGTTTCCGCGTCAAAAATATATTGCCCGGTCAGCAGGAAATAACCGAGCGCGCCCACCGCATACAAATCGCTGCGCGGATCAATCTGTCCCGAACCATTGATGGCTTCGGGCGGCGTGAACCACGGCGTGCCCTCGATCACATCGTCCTTGGTGAAAGACTTCCGTTGCGGATCGTCGGCGCGAAATTCCCGCACGAGGCCGAAATCGAGCACTTTCACGCAGTCCGGCACGCCGCCACGGATGCACAGGAAGACGTTGGCCGGCTTGATGTCGCGATGGATCAATCCCACTGCGTGCGCCTCGGCCAGCGAATCACAGACCTGCGCGAGGATGTGGACGACGCGGCCTTCGGGCTGCGGGCCGTGGCGCGCGACCAGTTCGTGCAGGTTCAGTCCGCGCAAAAATTCCATCGCGTAATAAAATATGCCTTCGGGCGTGTGGCCGTAGTCATAAACTTGAATCGTGTTCGGATGCGTGAGCTGGCAGGTCAACTGCACTTCCTTTTCAAACCGCGCGACGGACGCCGGGTCGGCGCGGTCAGGCAGCAGCAGCTTGACGGCGGTGTCGCGGCGCAACAGCGCGTGGCGTGCGCGATAAACAACGCCCATGCCGCCTTCGCCGATTTTTTCCTCCAGCGTGTATTGGCCAAGCTGCTTCAACTTCAATTCCGCCTCGCTCAAACGCCGCCGCCATGTGAGGTTGGAAAAAACGAACAGTCCCGTCGCGCACAGCAGCAGGAACAAAATCAGCACCATGAAGACCCCTTGCAAAATGCGCAATGGACGATACGCCTCGTCCGCGTCCATCTGCGTCGCCACGCCGAAGCCGAATTGCGGCAGCCAGACCGATGCGCCCACCACGGGAACGCCGCGATAGTCGCGCGACGGTTCCAGTTGAACCGTGTCCTCGCCGTCCACCGCGCTGGCGACGAGGCTGATCAGGACGTTGGTCGGAGTTTCACTGTTTGGCCGGAAACCCTTGGTCAAATCGCCGCCGGGATCGTGCAGGCGGAGATTCAGCGCCGAACTAACATTCGTCGAATTGGCGTTCGTCCTTTCCAGCAGTCCGAGTTCCTTGAGCTGTTCGTCAAACCGGCTGTGCGAAATCATCAGTCCGGTCTGGTCGAACGCATACGTCTCGCCGGAGTTTCCCACCTTCTGCACCGAAAGGATGCGTGAAAATTCATTGTCCGGATTGATGATTAAAGCCAGCGCGCCGACGATGACATTCGTGTTGTCACGCACCGGAGCCGCCACCTGCATCAATGTTCTGTCTCCGCGCCGGGGCTGGCCCGCGAAAGACGGCGGTGGACGATTAAAAATCCCGCGCAGACCGTTCGTGCGCGGCGGACCAAACCCGCCGCGTCTGCCGCGTCCCCATGTCGGCATATCCGGCTTGAATGGCGTGATGATGACCGGTTCGCCCGACGCGAACAGTTCGGCGAACTTGTTCGTGTGCGCGTCGGAAACCAGCATATTGCCCATCATTCCTGAAAATTGCGGACGCGGGAAATTAGTCATCCCCTGAAAATTGAAACCCGGAAAATTTGTGCCGGACGGTCTTCTACCGCCGCCCGGCACAACCCGCGAAACGGCCACCACTTGAAAATTCGTGTTCACCAACTGGGCGTTTTCGTAGCCCAATTGAGGCAGGCGCAGCCTCAAATCATTGTCGAACTGTTCCAATTCCGGCGACGGCGCGATGTTTCGTCCGGTGACCGGCGGAGACTGCAAAATCTTGCTTGCGAGCGTCCGCAACGCCGGGTCTTCCGCCAGCAACTTGGCCAACCGAGTCTGGCTCGTCGTCCAGATTTCGAGGGCCGTCACGTTGGCGTTCAGCGTGGCGGACAATTGCGCCTTCAACTGGCCGTCAATCGTGTCGCGCAGACGACCGTTGCCCCACCAGCCCAGCAACGCAACCAAGCCGGCGAGCGCCAGCGGCAATATCCAGATAAGTTGTTTTGAGCGCCCAATCATCATTTAACGAGACGCCAGCGTAGCCGTCCAGGTTTCGATAGTCCAACTGCGGCTTCCAATTCTCAAAGCCCCAGTTTCTTGAACCGGTTGTTCACTTCCTTGAAATGGAAATCGAGCGAGCAGAGTTTTTCCAGTTCGCCTTTGGCAAAATGTTTCGCGACTTCGGGAGTCGGCTTTCAATTGCTCCACAAAATCCGCGTCGTCGCGGCCGGCGTGTTTGACTTCCCACGTTTTCATCGCGGCGTCCTGAACCAGTTTGTAAGCGGCTTCGCGCGTCAGGCCTTTTTTGATGAGCGCGAGCAAAACGGTCTGCGAATTCCACATGCCCAAGCGAAAGGCCGAGATTTTTCTTCATGTTCGCCGGATAAACGACGAGGCCGTCCATCAGCCGCGTGAGCAGGCCGAACATATAATCCAGCAGCGTGCAGGAATCGGGAAAAATAATCCGCTCGACCGACGAATGTGAAATGTCGCGCTCGTGCCACAGCGCGACGTTTTCCAGCGCGGCGACGGCATTGCCGCGCAGCACGCGCGCGAGGCCGGTCAAGCGTTCCCAGGTGATCGGATTGCGCTTGTGCGGCATGGCGCTGGAACCTTTTTGGCCCTTGGTGAACGGCTCCTCGGCTTCCAGAACTTCCGTGCGCTGCAAATGCCGGAACTCCACCGCCCAGCGTTCGATGCTCGCGCCGACGAGCGCCAGCGTGGTCATGAAATTCCGCGTGGATGTCGCGCTGGACCACCTGCGTGGCAATCGGCGCGGGCCGCAGGCCGAGTTTTTTGCAGACAAATTCCTCGACGCGCGGCGAAAGATGCGCGCTGGTGCCGACCGCGCCGGAAAGTTTTCCGACGGCCACGACTTTGCGGGCACGTTTCCAAACGGCGCAAGCGCGCGGCCAAATTCATCGTGCATCAGCGCCAGCTTCAAGCCGAACGTCGTCGGCTCGGCGTGGATGCCGTGGCTGCGGCCGATGCACGGCGTGAACTTGATATTCCTTCGCGCGGCGGGCGATGATCGGCAGCAGTTTTTTCACGTCGGCGATCAAAATGTCCGCCGACTGCACCATTTGCACGGCGAAGCAGGTGTCGCCCACGTCGCTGCTCGTCAGGCCGAAATGAAACCAGCGGCTCGCGTCGTCGTTGATTTTCTCGGCGACGGCGGTGGTGAAGCCGATGACATCGTGGTTGAGGATTTTTTCCAGTTCGCGCTGGCGGGCGACAAGGCCGGGCAGATCGGCGAACCATTTTTCGCAGCCGGCCTTGATCTTGGCGAAATCTTTTGCCGGGACGATTTTCTCCTTCACCAGCGCCTCGCTGGCGAGCAGTTCGATTTGCAGCCAGATGCTGGAGCTTGTTTTCGTCCGTCCAGATCGCCCGCATTTCGGGGCGCGAATAGCGCATAATCATGGGATGAGGATAATCAAATCGTTAAATCGTTGAAATGTTAAATCGTTGAACCGGAAAAATGCCGGCTTTCCAGCCGATTTAACAATTTAACGATTCAAGCGTTCAACAAAAAACAAATCACCGTTTCGCCATTTTCGCCCGCGCCTTTTCGAGGATGTCGCGTTCGCGCGCGGTCAGGCTTTGGATGCCGTGCGCGGAAATCTTGTCGAGGATCGGATCCACTTCCCGTTGCAGAAATTCGTCGGCGGACAAATCTTCGTCCGGCTTGTCCGCCGCCGGACGCCAGAACGGTTTTTTGCCTGCACCCGTGGCGACAAATTCGCGCGGCGGGCTGCGTCGGCGCGCGGGAAGTTTCCATTGCGGCAAATGCCAGCGACCCTGGAAAATCTGGCGCACATAAAGAAATCCCGTCAAAATGCCGCCCAGATGCGCGGCATTGGCGACGCCAGATGCCCAGAGAAGACAGCATCATTATCAGCATAACGGCGATGCTGCCCCACAGCAGCGTTTTTCCCCGCATCGCGACCGGGAAGAAATAAATCAGCAGCGTGAATCTTTCTTCCCAATTCAAAACGGCAAACGCGGCGACCAAACCGTATGCGCCCGCCGAAGCGCCGACGACCGCTCCGCCAAAATATTCGGAAGCCAATGTGCAAAGAGCATTTGCACCACGCCGCCGATGATGCCGCTGGAAAGATAAAGTGCCAGAAACCGGCTTCGTCCAAGAACCGTTTCGACCGAGCGCCCGAAAAAAAAGATGGCGAGGCAGTTGAAAATCAGGTGCAGCCAGCCTACGTGCATGAACTGAAAGGTTAGCAACTGCCAGAAATAACCCTGTTCCAAACCGACGAGGCTCAAAGCAAAATATCTGTCTTGGATTTCCTGGCCGTGCGGAAAATTCGTCGAGATGAGTTGAATGACAAAGCAAATCGCGTTGATGATTACCAGCGCGACGGTGAAGGAGAAGCGCGGCTCGTGATAAGCCGGCTGGCGCATATAGTCGCGGTCTTCAAGCATGGCGGGTGAAGTTAAGCGTGGCGGGCCGATTTTTCAAGCAATGCGGCCGTCGGCCAGTTCAATCACGCGCTGCGCGTGCGCGGCGACCTTTGCGTCGTGCGTGGCTATGATCAATGTCATCTGTTTTTCGACACGCAAACTTTTCAGCAGTTCAATAATTTCGCCGCCGGTCTGCGAATCCAGGTTGCCGGTCGGCTCGTCGGCCAGCAAAAGTTCCGGCTCGTTGACGAGCGCGCGGGCGATGGCGACGCGCTGCTGCTCGCCGCCGGAAAGTTCGGACGGCTTGTGTTCCGTGCGCTCCGCAAGGCCGACGCGCGCGAGCAATTCGCGCCCGCGTTTTTCGGCATCGACCGGCAGAAATTCTCGCGACGCGCGCGGGCAGGCAGACGTTTTCCAGCGCGGTGAGTTCCGGCAGCAGATGATACGCCTGAAAAACAAACCCGACGCGGCGGTTGCGAAATTGCGTCAGTTCGCCTTCGGAAAATTTTGCGAGATTCTGGCCGTTGAAAAAAATTTCCCCGGCGTTCGGCGAATCGAGTCCGCCGATCAAATGGAGCAGCGTGCTTTTGCCCGCGCCGGACGCGCCGCGCAACGCGAGAAATTCGCCGCGCGCCACTTCGAGGTTCACGCCGCGCAAGACTTCGAGCGTGCGTTTGCCCATCGCGTAGGTTTTCGAGAGGCCGCGCGCGGAAAGAAACGGTTCGTTCACGGTAAGCCTCCAATTGAAGAATTGGGAACATCAAACGCCGAACATCGAACGTCGAACATCGAACGCCATGCGCGACGGTCATTCGTTGGATGTTGAATGTTCGATGTTGAATGTTCGATGTTTTCCAATTTATTCATAACGCAGCGCCTCCACGGGTTTTAATCGTCCGGCGCGGATCGCAGGCAGCACGCCGCCAAAAATGCAGATCACAAACGAACAGCCGCAAATGATCGCGACATCGTGCGGCGTCAATGATTGCCGGCAATTGGCTGAACTGGTAGATGGATTCCGGGAAAAGCTGCCAGCCGGTTGTCCGGCGCATGAATTCAAGAAACTCGTTGCGATAGTCACCGCGAGAATTCCCAGCCCCAAGCCAGACAGCACGCCGATGACGCCGATGATGGCGCTCTGGAAAAGAAAAATTCCGGAGATTTGCAGCTCGTGTCGCGCCCAGCGCCTTGAGCATCCCGATCTCGCGCGTTTTCTGGACGACGAACGTGATTTGCGCGCTCAAGATGCAGAGCGCCGCGACGAGCACGATGAAAAACAGCAGGTAAAACATGACGTTTTTTTCCACGACAAGCGCGCCGAGAATCGCGGAATTTTCCTCCATCCAAGTCGTGATGTTGAAATCTGGGCCGAGCGTTTGTCAGCAGTTCGCTTCGCACTTTGTCGGCTTGATACGGATCGTTGAGCATCACCATCAGGCCGTGAACACTGTCGCCCAGGTTGTAAAGATCCTGCGCGTTTTCGAGCGAGGTGACGATGACGTTTGCGTCGTATTCAAAATAACCGACGTCAAAAATCCCGGTGACGGTGTAATCATCGGGCAAAATCACTTCCGCGCCCGGCTTGCCATAATTGTCCCGCATTTTTTTCAAATCACTTGGCGAAGAAATTGAAAGGCGGTCGCCGACGGACAATTTCATGCTGTCGGCGAAATCGCTGCCGACAATCACGCTTTGCCCGCTCAAAGCGGCGGTCAAATTTGTTTCACCGGCAATGATGCTTTTGGGCAGGACGCTCACGGAATTTTCCGTGTTCACATCCACGCCGCGCAGCCACGGCGCGGCGGTGAGCGCGGCCTGCGTATTTGTGCCCGCCGGCTCCGTTTCCACAAGCACCTGGCCGAGGACGAACGGCGCAACACCGCGGACATTTTTGTTCGACGCGACCAGTTTCATCACCTGCGGGTAATTTTCCATCGTTGCGGACATCCCCGACTTGTCGAGCGCGAAGACTTTCAGGTGCGCGTTGAAGCCGAGGATTTTAGCGCGCAGATCATGGTCAAATCCGCTCATCACGCTGATGACGATGATCAACACCGCGACGCCGAGCGCGACGCCGAGGATGGAAATGAGCGTGATGATGGAGACAAATGTCCGTTTGGGCCGCAGATAACGCAGCGCCAGGAGCAGTTCAAACGGCAGTTTCGACATGGGCGGCAAGGTTAATGTCGGCGCGTGTTTGCGGCAATTTCAATTGCGCGGCTTGAACGGATTCGCCTTGGGCTTCGCCCCGGAAATGCCCGGCAGAAACAGCAGGCTGACGAACAGGTAAATCCAGCCGAGGACAAAATGCGCCGCAAAAACGAACACGAACGAAACCAGATTCAGAAATCCAAAACCGTAAAGGAAAATTCCCGCCGCCATCAGCAGCGCGCCGGGCATGCAGCGCCGCGCCGGACAGTTTCCAGCTTGCGCGGAAGTTCAAGTCGCGGTTCGCGAAAAATCCGAGAATCCAGACCGGCAGAAAATAAATCGTCGAGAGAATCCACCAGCTTGACAGCAGGCCGATGACGGTCGCGGCGGCGGCGATGAACAGAATTTCCGCCGCCCACGCGCCCCAGAGCGGTTCGAGTTCCGTGCGGTTGAACGGCGCGAAACGATCCGGATCCGGCGGATAAAAAAATTCCACATAGCCGAGCAGCGAAAAGACGCGGACGGTTTCTCTTGCCGAACTCGATCTGAAAATCGGCGGTTGAATGGATTTGGCCGCTGTGATTCAGGTCAACGTCGAATGCCAGAACATTTCCTTCCGCGAGCATTTGCGAAGCGGTGCCGCGCCAGTCCAGTTTGCCGGAGGAAATTTCCCCCGCGTCGGGCAGGTTTATGAATGGCCGCGCGGATCGTCGGAAAGCAATTGTTGTCGAGAAACCAGACGACGGACGCGGCGGCGAGCAGCGCGAAGATAAATTGCACGAGCAGAAGACGGCTGAATTTCGCGTGGGCGAACGCCGCCACGCCGCGCGGCGTGAACGGCTCGGTAAATGTTGACGCGGACACGCTTCATTCAGCCACAGATTGTCACAGATGAAACACAGATAAAAAATCTTCTCCGCATCAGTGTTCAATCTGCGTTTTATCCGTGGCCAGATCAATCTTTCTTGTCCGCAGGCGGCGGCTGTGGATTCTGGTTCTGCGGCGGCGCGAGGATGACGGGGACGGGATAGCGCAGCTTCATCACGTCATCCACCAGTCACCTCGATGAAATAAGTCCCGGCGGTCTTGAATTCAAGCTGACCGAAGACCATCACGTTGGTGGAGTGCATCGCGGCGTCGCGCAGTTCAAATTTCATCTCGCCCTTGCGCAGCACGGTCGTCTGGTCGGGCGCGATGAATCTGATGCTTTCGATGAACTGGCCGATGCCCGCCGTCCAGCGGTTGAAGACGCAGAGCCGCGCGGCGACGATGGGCAGTTGCGGCACGCGGATGAAGTTGATGACGCCGATGAGGAAAAAATTGCCGTTGGCTTCCTGGCGCACTTCCTCGCACAACAGCGAGGCTTGCAGGTCGGGGAGAATTCGGGTGGGTTGCATATAAATCAGTTTTTGGTTGAGAGTTGAGAGTTGAGAGACAATTCAGCGGCGCGGACGGTGTTTTGCATCAGCATCGCAATCGTCATCGGGCCGACGCCGCCGGGATTCGGCGTGATTTTTCCGGCGATTTTTGAAACGGCGGCGAAATCCACGTCGCCGACGATTTTTCCGTCCACGCGGTTGACGCCGACATCAATCACCACCGCGCCGGGCTTGACCATGTCGGCCTTCACAAAATTGGCGACGCCCATCGCCGCGATCAAAATGTCCGCGCGCAGGCAATGCGATTTGATGTCGCGCGTGGCGGAATGGCAAATCGTCACCGTCGCGTTCGCATTTTTCCCTTTCTGGCAAAGCATCGCGGCCATCGGTTTGCCGACGATGTTGCCGCGTCCGAGAATCACGACTTCCGCGCCGCCGGTTTTCACGCTGGAGCGCGCGAGCAATTCGACAATTCCCGCCGGCGTGCAAGGCCGGAAACCCGTCGCGTCGCCGAGCATCAATTTGCCGACGTTGACCGGATGAAAACCGTCCACGTCCTTTTCGGGCGAGACGGCGGAAAAAATTTTCGATTCCGAAATTTGTTTCGGCAGCGGCGCCTGGACCAGAATTCCGTGCAGGCGCGAATCGGAATTCAATTTCGCAATCAGCGCGAGCAGTTCTGTTTCGCCTGTCGTTTCCGGCAAAACGTGCGTTTCGGAAAAAATGCCGAGTTCGGCGCAGGCCTTTTCCTTGCGCCCGACATAGACTTTTGAGGCCGCGTCCTCGCCGACGCGCACGAACGCGAGGCCGGGCTGCACGCCGCGTTTTTTCAGTTCGCCGACGCGCGCGGAAAGTTCGCGCAGGATTTGCGCGGCAATGGCGCGTCCGTCAATGACGTTGTGCTTGATGGGGGTGGTTGGGACGGCATTGGTATCAAGCACCTCGATGTGCTGGATGGTGATGACGGGCGTGTTTGGCCAGCGCTCGTCAAGACCTTCCTCGCCGGTGACGATGATCCTCATGTTGACGTAGCGGCTCAGATCAAGGTTCGTCGCAGTCGTGTAAAGATAATCAACGATCTGGATACGTGGCCGGGTCGTATAACTTGAAATTCGTCGGCGCATTCGGGCTGATGGTGTATGCCACGACGCCTTCGTGCGAAACAATGCGCGGGGCTGAGAGCGGCGTGTTGTCAACGGCTGCCACGACCGTGGAAATGGCGTTTGTGTCAACCGCCGGCGCGGTATTGGTTTCAATTGCTGTCTGAGCGACATTTGTATCCGTTGTCCGGCGCGGTGTTCGTCGGCTGTTCGGTCACGATGGGCTGCGGCTCGGCAACGCGTGTTGGTCGTCATCGGCGGTTCGGTTTCCGTCGAGGCTGCGAGGTTCGTCGGCATTGTCCCTGACGCCTCCTGTTTCAAATACATCGCGGCGACGAAAGCATAGGCGTTCGTCGGCGGATCAATCTGCATCCAGCCGTCCTTCGTGGTGATCGCGGAAACGGGCGCGCCGCGTTCAATGACGCCGAGGACGCTGTAATTTTCGCCCGGCCCGGCGCGCAGATTTAATTTCTTCGGCAGAACCGTGTTGTTCGTCGCGTCAATGAACTGCGCGCTGACCCAGGCTTTCACGCCGGCGGGCAGCGCGATTTTCGCCCACTGCGCCGGTTCATCAGGCTTGTGCTTGTCCAAGGTGATCTCGCCCAGAACCGTCACGGAATCGCCGGGTTCAGATGCGTGAGAACTTCGCCTTTCAATCCGGCCTGGCCGCGCACGTTCAGATTGGTGACGGCGACTTCCGCCGCGCCGGGAACCAGCGTGACCGTCGGCTCTACAAGTTTTTTCGGCGTGACGGTGCGAACGTGTCTGGCGTGTCTGGCTTCGGGAACGCCCGTATCAGCGGGCGCGGGCGCGACCTCCGCCGCCGGCGAAGTCACCGGCGCGGGAATCGGCGGCAACACGTCTGGTGTCGGCACGTTAGTGTTGTCCTGCGCGATTGCACCCGTCGCAACCATCATTCCTAAAATCAGCCAGCAATTCGTTTTCATGATTCCAACAGTAAAGTTTTTATTTCCGGTTCTGTCAATGTCCGCCATTTGCCCGATTTTCAACTCGCCCAGTTTGATTTTCCCGATCTGCACCCGCTGCAGCCGTTTCACCGAGAAATTCTGCGATTCAAACAACCGCCGCACCTCGCGGTTTTTGCCCTCGGCTCAATTCCAGTTCCACCACGCTCTGCGATTTGCTCGCGGAAATCAAAAACGCCTTTTCCGCCTTCAGCTTCTCGCCGCCGTGAAAAATGCCGCGCGTGAACTCCGCCAGCATCGCCGGCTCAACCTTGCCTTCCACCGTCGCGATGTATTTTTTGCGGACGCCGTAGCGCGGATGCGTCAGGCGCAAGGCGAATTGTCCATCATTCGTCAGAAAAATCAATCCTTCGCTGTTGAAATCCAGACGGCCCACGGAATTCACAATTTGCCATTCCTTTGGCAACAATTGGTAAATCGTCGGGCGGTTCAGTTCATCCTTGTGCGAACAGACGCAGCCCGGCGGCTTGTTCAGCGCGATGTAAAGTTTTTTCCGGGCGCGGATGATTTTGCCGTCCAGAATCACCTCGTCGCGGTCGGGATCAATTTTCGTTCCGAGCAGCCGGACGAAGTGGCCGTTGACGCGGACCTTGCCGTCCAGAATGATCTGCTCCGCCGCGCGCCGCGAAGCGATGCCCGCGTCGGCCAGAAATTTTTGCAAACGAACATTCAAAGTGCGGAGTGCGTAATGCGAAATGCGGAATCAGACATTGCACGGTTTTTCATTCCGCACTCCGCAATCCGAATTCCGCATTGGTCAGGCCTCCGGTTTCGTCTTGCGCAGACCCGTGATGCGGTCGCCGGCCTTGCGCTGGCCGCGCTTTTCGAGGAGCGCCGTGCGCTCGAAACGCTTGAGGACATTGCGCTTGCCGCCCAAGGTGGACGCCGCGCGGAGACTGCGATGCTGTGACATAAATTATTTTTGGTTAAATGTTAGGCCGCCCAAACAAAAAGCGGATGGGCAGCATAACAGACCTGATTCATCCTGCAACGGAGAAATTGCGTGACTTTTTATCCCGCTTGCCGTATTCAAAACTCCTTTGGAGTGGAAACCAGATGAAACGCATCCTATTTGTTGAAGACGCGGAACTTCTGCGCAAGCTGTATGAACTGATCCTTTCAGGCAACCGGGACGATTGGGAGGTCAAATCCGCGCCGGACGGACGTGCCGCGTTGGAATTGATGAAACAAATCTCCTTTGATGTCGTCGCGTCCGATATGCGGATGCCCGGCATGAGCGGCATCGAACTGCTGAATGAAGTCCGCAGACTATATCCAAAAAGCTCGCGCATCGTCATTTCCGGGATTAGCAACCAGGCCGAAGCCGCCAACGCGCTCGGTTCCGTCCACCAATTTATTCCCAAGCCGATTGAAACCAAAACGCTCCTGGCGACTCTGGTGCGCATTGATGGTTTGGACGCCTATCTCGAGGATGAAAAACTCAAGACGCTCGCCGGCCGGCTTCGGGTGTTGCCCAGTTTTCCTTCGCTTTACCTCGAAATCATGCAGGCGATTGAATCGCCGCAATCTCCGTTGCAAATCATCGCCGATGTTATTGTAAAAGATCCGGGCATCACGGCAAAAATTTTGCAGGTGGCCAATTCTGCGGCCTTTGGCTCATCGGAAAGAATCCACGATCCGGTTGCCGCCGTCCAGCAACTCGGCATGAACACCGTCCGTTCGCTGGCGCTCTCCGCCCATGTGTTTGAGAGTTTCGCATTGTCAAAATTGAAAAATTTCTCGGCGGATGCGCTGTGGACGCACCTCATGAATTGCGCCCATGGCGCCCGCGCCATCATGCACGCCGAACACGCCGACGATGCCGACATGGAAGATGCCTTCACCGCCGGAATGTTGCATGACATCGGCAAGCTCATGCTTGCTGACAGCCTGCCGGAAAAATTCCAAGACGCCCTTTCGCTCACCGCCGAACGCAACGTCCCGTTGCACGAGGTTGAAACGGAAGTTTTCGGAGCAAACCATGCCGGACTTGCCGCGTATTTACTGGGACTTTGGGGATTGCCCGCCCCGATTGTCGAAGCCGTGGCTTTTCATCACACGCCCGAAAAAAGCACCAACCCGCAGTTTGGCATTCTGACGGCCGTTCACGTCGCCAATGCCCTCGAACATGAAGCTGCCGGAGAAAATTTCAGCTTGAATGAGGATTATCTTGTCAAAATCGGAGTCGCGAACCGGCTCGACGCATGGCGCGAGAAATTGGCGGAATTGCGCGTGAAAGCAGACGAATAAACTCGGACAAACGCGGGGAAAGGATTCATTCGGATTGCCGTTTTAATTCACTTCCGCTCACCACTTCAATCCCTGCAAACGGCGCAATATACGTCATCGCTCCACGGTGAAGGTGATGTCGTAATGATCGGTGTCTTTGGCGTCGGAGGGTTTTTCCTTGCCGCCGTCATCCGTGAAATCCGGGCCAATACTGTAAACGACATAACCGTGCGCTAGTTTTTTGTAGCGCAACGGCTGGTCATCAAACGGGTCGGTTGGAACTGCCGGATGAAAATCCGGCGCTAGCTCGGCCAGCGAATCAGGTAGGTTGTCGTTGTGCGCGAGCCGCCAGCGTTCCAAAGTAAGTGCTACCTGGGCAGTTCGTAAATGCGCAATGTGGGCAGCATCCCCGCTTGCTAAATCTGGATATGGATTCGCACTATCAACAAGCATTAATGCGATTGAAGTGTTTTGCCTGCCTCTATTCAATTCCGATTTCAGCCGTTTCAATTCAATCAAACGTTGCTTCATTGGCAACTGCATGGCTTCAATACGTTTCCCAATTCGGTCCAGCATCAGTTCAAAATCTGAATCCCGATATGCCTTTCCCGACATAATCGCATACCATGAAACGGCTTTGCGTTTCCAAATTGGGTCAGATAAATCATGCGGTATGGACTCACTTGGATTTTTGCGAATCGTCTCCATTTCCCATATTTGGAAACATCGCTCGCTGATCAATGCCTGTCGCAATCCATCCGGATTCTCGCCGGTAAATGATTTGTCTAGTGCCGCTAAATATGTTTCTGAAAATTGCAATTGATTCATTGCCCGCTCCAGAGAGTCACAGGCCAGATCTGTCAAGCCAAGGCGTGCCACATGATGAATCATAATTCCATCGCTCAAAGCCTGTAGCAATGCCAGACATCGGCACAAAGCTTGCGCCGATTTGCCGGCTTCTCCCAAATCGGCTTCATAAACAGCTTCGATGCAATAAGCCTTGGCGACGTGTGCCACCGAACTTATGGGAAATTCGCCGAAATTTGTAAAACCACCACTGAACCCGCAACCAATCCACGCGTTCGACAAACCATTTTTTGGAAACGCCGCTAATGCGACCGCGTTCTCACGAAGAAAACTCTCCATGTCGGTTTTCATGGCCGTTGAGAGCGGCGCTTGTCGTTTAGGTAATTCAACTTCTTCAAAGAAAGGGAGGTTTGTCAGATTGTCGGAAATCTTCAGCCCGTCAAATACGGGCTTCAAAATCAAGGCGGCATCATGCTCCGGCGGCGGATCGGGATACAATTTGGCAAGGTCTTGTGCTGTCACCGGCTGACCGGCGGCATGAATGGCATCAAGTCTTTTTTGAATTTCAATTTGATCTCGCTTTGACTCCAGATGGGCTTCGAGCAGAAAAACGAAGGTGGATATAGCAATGCTAATTAGCGCGACAATAATTAAAACCCGCGCTATCGAATGCCTGTCAGTTGTGCGCTTTTCATTCACCACTTCAATTCCTGCAAACGGCGCGCGACTTCCTCGGCGTTGGCGCGGCTGTTGAACGCGCTGATGCGGAAATAGCCTTCGCCCTTCGAGCCAAATCCGCTGCCGGGCGTGATGACGACGTTCGCCTCGTTCAAAATTTTGTCGAACGCCTGCCAGCTCGTGACGCCTTTGGGCGTGCGCACCCAGATGTAAGGCGCGTTCACGCCGCCGAAAACTTTCAGTCCGGCTTTCTTCGCGCCTTTGCGCAAAACTTCCGCGTTGCCGAGATAATGTTTGATGAGTTCGGCCACCTGCTGTTTTCCTTCCGGCGAATACAGCGCTTCCGCCGCGCGCTGGACGACGTAGCTCACGCCGTTGAATTTCGTCGTCATGCGCCGATTCCACAGCGGATGCAGCGGTTTGAACTCGCCGGATTTCGTCTGCGCGTTGAGCGATTTCGGAACGACCGTGAACGCGCAGCGCGTGCCGGTGAAGCCGCCGTTTTTCGAGAAGCTGCGGAATTCAATCGCACACTCGCGCGCGCCGGGAATTTCGTAAATCGAATGCGGCAGACCCGCGCTCGGTGATGTAAGCCTCGTAAGCCGCGTCGAACAAAATCACGGACTTATTTTCGAGCGCGTATTTCACCCACGCTTCGAGTTGCTCGACGCGTTCGCCGCCGCGCCGGTCGGATTGTTCGGCGAGCAAAGATAAATCACGTCCACGTGCTTCTTCGGCGGTTCGGGAATAAAACCGTTCGACGGCTTGCACGGCAGATAAACCAGCTTTGCGTAAGCGCCCGCTTCGTTGGCCTCGCCGGTGTGGCCGGCCATGACGTTCGTGTCCACATAAACCGGATAAACCGGATCGCTGATGGCGATTTTATTTTTCGCGCCGAGGATGTCGAGAATCGCGCCGCAATCGCACTTCGAGCCGTCGCTGACAAAAATTTCGTCGTCGGCCATTTCGATTCCGCGGTCGCGAAAATCATTTTTGGCGATGGCGGCGCGCAGCCATTCGTAGCCCTGCTCCGGGCCGTAGCCTTTGAACGTTTCGCGCGACGCCATTTCGTCCACGGCCTTGTGCATCGCGGCGATGACGGCGGGCGGCAACGGCTCGGTCACGTCGCCGATGCCGCAGCGGATCAGTTTTTTCGCGGCTTCGGGATTTGCGTCGCAAAAAACTTTCACGCGCCGGCCGATTTCGGGAAAAAGGTAGCCGGCTTTGAGTTTCAAAAAATTGTCGTTGAGAAATGCCATATGATTTCAAAATCCGAAATGGGAAGGCTATCGCAAACGACGAATCAAAGCAAGATTCCCGCAATTGTCGCGGTCATGTAACTGGCGAGCACGCCGCCGATCATCGCGCGGATGCCGAGTTTGGCCATGTCGCCGCGACGTTCCGGCGCGAGCGAGCCGATGCCGCCAACTTGAATGGCGATGCTCGAAAAATTTGCGAAGCCGCACAGCGCATAAGTGGCAATCATAAAACTGCGATTGTCCAAATGCGTCGCCGGGTTGGTGAGGTCGAGGTAGCCGATGAATTCGTTGAGCACGATGCGGTCGCCGAGAATCTGGCCGACGGCGAGGCAATCATGCGCGGGCACGCCCATGAGCCAGGCGAACGGCGCGTTGACCCAGCCGAAAATGATTTGCAACGGTTTGTCCGTGTGAACGCCGATTCCGCCGAGTGCGTAGCTGATCAGAAAATTCGCCATCGCCACGATGGCGATGAACGCGATGAGCATGGCGATGACGTTGATGGAAAGCATCATGCCGTCGCCCGCGCCGCGGCAGATCGCGTCAATGGAATTGGCCGTCGTGCGCGGGACGGTGGACGTGGCGGTGCCGGCAGTTTCGCTGGTTTCCGTTTCCGGCAGCATGACTTTTGCAATCAGCAACGCGGCGGGCGCGCTCAAAACCGACGCGGTGAGCAGATGTCCCGGCATGTCGGTATGCCCGGCGTCCATGACCGAGCTTCGCATAAACCGCCGCAACGCCGCCGGCGATGGTCGCCATGCCGCCGGTCATCATGCAAAGCAGTTCGCTGCGCGTCATGCGCGGGATGTATGGCCTGATGAGCAGCGGCGCCTCGGTCTGGCCCATGAAAATGTTCGCGGCGGCGGAAAGCGTTTCGCTCCCGCTCGTGCGCATCGCCTTGCGCATCACCCATGCGACGGCGTGGACGACCTTTTGCAAAATGCCCCAGTGATAAAACAGCGACGACAGCGACGCGACGATGATGATGGTGCCGACGACGAGGATGGCGAAGATCAAATTGTTTTCCGCGCCGAATTGTTTGGCGAGCAAATCGCTGTCCGCCAGCGGGCCGAAAACGAACTTGCAGCCTTCGTTGGAAAACATGATGAGCCGGTTGACGGCACGCCCGGTGAAGTCAAAAATTGTCCGGCCCAGCGCTCGTGTCCAAAATCAGCAGGGCGAACGTGAATTGCAGGCCGATTCCCCAAAGCACCGTGCGCCACGGAAATAATTTCCGGTTTTCGGAAATTGCCCACGCCGTCGCGACCATCACGACCAGACCGAGCAGGCTGACGAGGTGGAGTTCCATTTATTTTTTGCAGACGGTTTTGCAGGCTTCCTTGTAAATGTGCGGATGCAGCACGCCGACGAACGGCAGGTTGCGGTAGCGCTCGGCGAAATCAAGCCCGTAACCGACGACAAAAAAATCCGGAATCGCTGAAGCCGACGTAATCCGCCTGGATTTTTTCCACGCGGCGCGCCGGCTTGTCGAGCAGCACGCAGAGTTTTGATGCGGCGCGGTTTGAGCGCGCGGATTTTGGGCAGCACGCGGCTCATGGTTTTGCCGGTGTCCAGAATGTCGTCCACGAGCAGCACGTCGCGTCCGCGCACGTCGAGGCGCAGTTCCTTCGTGAAAACCAGGTCGCCGGATTCCGTGCCCAGGCCGTAGCTGGAAACGCCGATGAAATCCAGGCGCAACGGCAGATTCAAATGCCGGATCAAATCGGCGAGAAACATCACCGTGCCGCTCAAGAGCGAGACGACGACCATTTCGCGCCCGCGAAAATCGCGCTCGATTTCGCGCGCCAGAATTTTGATCCGCCGGGCGATTTGGTCTTCCGTGATCAGAACGCGCTCGACTTCCTTGCGCCAGTTCCCAGAAATTTTGAGTCTTGGACTTTGAGTTTTAAGTTTCGCGCTCACGGGTTCAAACGCTTCGATTTATTTCAACAACGCATCAATATTATCAAGGCAAAGTTGCGACCAGGATTCCATCTGCTCGCGTTTCGCCTTTAGTTCTTCAACGGGGACAAATTCAACCTGCGTGATGACCTGTTCGTTTTTCTTCACTTTGTCCGGCGTGCGAAACAACAAATGCACGACGCCAAATGAACCCGACCGACCTCGGTGGAATCGTCGTTGATCAGGCCAACGGGTTTTGCATCGAACGAACCTTCGACGGAAAGTTCCTCGCGCACTTCGCGTTCAACTGCTTCTTGAAATGCCTGCAAGCCGACTGCAAAGAGCGAATGATCTTCGTCATTGATGTGGCCGCCAATGCCAATTGAACCTTTGGCGACCAGACGCTGTTCGCCAGCCTTCTTGCCACGAACATAATGAAGAATGCTTTTCCCGTCAGTGACCACGACATATGGAATGATCTGTTTGAAATCTGGATTGGTTTCTGCCTGGGCGCGCGGCTGAAAGCTGTTGTTCTTCTTGTCGAGGATCGTCGGCAGATAGCGGTCAACATCGGTGTTGAAACCTTGAAAAACGCCAAGCTGCTCAAAAAGCGAGCGGGGAAAAACGAGAACATTTTCATCTGTGACAGCCATAATCAGTTGAGAATACAGAAGCTGGAAGCCAGAAGCCAGAATTTAGAAACCGGAATTTTCGTCCGCAAACCGCCAGCTTCTGAATTCTGACTTCTAACTCCTCATTTTCCGCTTTGAACTTCGCGCGCAAACGCCTATAAAAATGCCATGCCAACGCTTCTAGCCAACGGCGGGCCGGTGATCTGGCTGATCCTGATCGCCGCCGCCATCGCCATCGCCGTGTTCATCGAACGCGCGCTGCACTGCCACCGCGCGCAGATCAATTCCGCGGAATTTCTCAACGGCGTGCGCAACGTGCTCAAGCGCGACAATGTCGTCGAGGCCGTTTCCATCTGCGACGCCACGCCCGGCCCGGTCGCCCGGCTGGTGAAAACCGCGATCCTCAACCGCGACAAAGGCCGCGAGCGCGTGCGCGAGGCCGTCGAGGAGGCGGGCAGTCTGGAAGTGCCGCTGCTTGAGGAAAAATTGAACCTGCTCGCGACCATCGCGCAAATCGCGCCGCTGCTCGGCCTGCTCGGCACGATTGTCGGGTTCATGGATGTTTTCAAGGCCATCGAGAAAGAAGGGTTTGTATGCGAACATGGAATTGCTTGTCGGCAGGCATCTGGCACGCGCTGATTTGCGCGGCGGCGGGCATCGCCGTGGCGATTTTTTCCCACGCCGGATACAATTATCTTTTCAGCCGCGTCAACAAAATCGTCCTCGACATGGAACGCGTCTCCGGCGAAATCGTCAACATCGTCACCGAAAGCGGCAACGGCAAATCCCCATGAAATTTCCGCGCAACACCCGGTTGCTGCGCAGCCCGTTTGACATCGCGCCGTTCGCCGCCGTTTTTTTTCTGCTGGTGATTTTCGTGATGCTCACCGGGCTACTGCCCACGCCCGGACTGCCGCTGCAATTGCCGCAGGCGGACGATTTGCCGGGCACGGACAAGCCCAGTGTGGCCGTGGCCGTTGATTCCAGCAACCGGCTTTATTTTGCGAACCAGATCGTCAACGAGGCGCAATTGAATGCCAGCTTGAGAGACGCCGTGAAAAATTCCCGCGAACCGCTCACGCTCGTCATCCAGGCCGACAAAGTCGTGACTTACGGACAGCTTGTCCGCCTGACGATGCTCGCGCGCGACGCGGGCATCAACAACGTGCTGCTCGCCACGCTGCCGCGCGTCATCAACGCCCCCGGCCAGCCATGAACGACGCGGCGGCAAATACACCTGCGCCGGGGCTTGCCGGGCCGAAACCGGATGGCGAAGGCTGGTCGCAAAAAAAATGGATGGCGGTCGTTGCCATCATTTTCGCCGCGCACGTCGCAATCATTTTTGCGCTTGGCGAAAAAAAACACGTTGTCCCGCGCGCCGTCACAAATGTTCCCATGTTGAAACTGGCGGACAATTCAAGCGAAATGCTCGCGCTGGACGACCCGACGCTTTTCGCCCTGCCGCATCTTGAAGGTTTCGCCGGGCCGGCGCTGCGCAACCAGCAGCTTGGCCAGTTTAGCCGCCAAGACTGGACCGAGCCGCCGCGCTGGCTGTCGTTGTCCGCCGAAAGTCTTGGCGCGACATACAGCCAGTTCATGCGGACAAATTTTCTTGCCGGCCGTCCGCTGGACTTCAAACCGCAGCCGAAATTGAGCGTGCCACCGCCGGTTGAACCCGTGTTCGCGCAAAATTCCACGCTGCAAATCATCGGCGCACTTGCGCAACGGCGCTTGCTCGACAAAATCAATCTGCCGTCTCTGCAATATAACGATGTGATTGCGCCAAGCATCGTGCAGGCGCTTGTGGACGAGGCGGGCAACGTCGTTTCCGCCGTTTTGCTGCCGTCAGAAAACAGCATGGAAGCCGCCGGACGCGCGGCCATTGGCGACACGACCGCGCTGCAAATCGCCCTGAAGCTGCGCTTTGCGCCGTCGTCGCAACAAACGCTTGGCAGACTGATTTTCAACTGGCGCACCGTTCCGATCCCGGCCACCAACGCGCCCGCCGCGTCACCATAAATGCCCGCCGCCGTGCTCATCGTCGTTTATGTGGCCGTGCTGCTGGGCGCGCTGATCGGGCTGTGGATTCATTCGGAAATGCGGCGGCACCGTTTCGGCCCGGCGCACACGGACGACCGGATTTTTCGCTGCACAAAATGCGGCTCCGTCTATACCGACGATCCGGACGTGGACCGCTCGCGTTGTTCGCAATGCGGCAAGCTGAACGAGCCGATTGTGTTTTAATTCCCCGTCTTCAATTCCACCACGTCGTGCGGCGCGGCCTCGCGCATTCCGGCGGGGCTGACGCGGATGTAACGCGCCTTTGCCCGAAGCTGTTCCAAGTTTTTTGCGCCGAGATAACCCATGCCCGATTGGATGCCGCCGATGAGTTGCGCCAGCACGCGGTCCACCGAGCCGCACGCTTCCTTGAGCGCCTCGACACCTTCGGGCGCAACTTTCTGCGCCGGATTTTTTTCGTGGCCGTAACGCGCCGCGCTGCCGGCCTTCATCGCCGCAAAACTGCCCATGCCGCGATATTGCTTGTAAAGTTTGCCGCTGATTTCCACGACGTCGCCGGGCGCTTCGTTGCAACCGGCAAAAATCCCGCCGCAAATCACCGCGCCGCTCAACGTCAGCGCCTTCACAATGTCGCCGGATTTCGTGATGCCGCCGTCGGCGAGAATTGAAACTTTTTTCTTTGCCGCCGCGCGCGAGCAAACGTAAAGCGCCGTCATTTGCGGAATTCCAACTCCGGCAACCATGCGCGTTGTGCAAATCGAACCCGGCCCTTGCCCGACTTTGATTCGCATCCGCGCCGCAATCCGCCAGAAATTCCACGCCTGCCGCGCTCGTCACGTTTCCGGCGATGAGCGGCAGTTTCGGAAATGCGTCGCGCAAAACGCGCACCGTGTCGCCGACGCCTTTCGTGTGCCCGTGCGCGGTGGAGACGGCAATTGTGTCCACGCCGCGTTCGACAAGTCCGCCGACGTGTTCGAGAATGCGTTTTTTGTCGAGTTCGCCAAAAGCATTTCGCGTGGCCGAAACCGCCGCGCCGCAGACAAGATGAAAATTCGCGTCGCGCGCGGGCTTGAACTGCGCCGCGCGTTCGAGCGTGATGCGCTCCACGTCGCTCAACGTGATCAGCCCGCACAAATTATCCTTTTCATCCACGACGAGCAGCTTGTGGATGCCGAGATGCTCGGTGAAAAATTTGTCGGCGCGCGCAATCGGGTCTTTGCCCAGTTCCTTTTTCAAAATGGTTTGGACTTGCGAACGCGGCGTCAGCGCATCCGCGACTTTCATTTTTGCGTAGCGCGGCTTGACGACGTGGCCGGACAAAAGCCCGACAAGTTTTCCCTTTTCATCCACGACGGGAAAAGTCCCGAACGCGAATTTTTTCTGCTCGATCATCGCCAGCACGTCGCCGATGAATTGCTCCGGCGAAACCTGGATTGGCTCCTGGATCAAACCGTGGACGTGGTTCTTCACGCGGCTGACTTCGGACAACTGCTGCCGCTCCGGCATATTGTAATGGATGAGGCCTAGCCCGCCGTTGAGCGCCATCGCAATGGCCATGCGCGATTCGGTCACGGTGTCCATGTCCGACGAAATGACCGGGATGTGCAGATGCAAATTTTCCGCGAGCGCCGTTTCCAAATGAGTGTCGCGCGGCAAAATTTCGGAATACAACGTGGCCAGCGTGATGTCGTCAAACGTCAGGCCGAGATGATTGTTCGCGGGAAAAAATTGTTCCGCCGGCTGGTAGAACGAATCGTCGAATGAGGAATTGCGCAACGCTGCCATGTCGGAAAATGCCCGCTGACCGGCGACTTTGGCAAGAAAAAAGGGCGCGGACGTTTTTTCCGCTGCTCCGGCCATGACATTCCCGCCAGCGGCCGGGCCAATCGAACGAGCGGCCATGACAAATCCAGCGGCGGCCACGACACCCCAACCAGCGGTGAACCAAAACACGGCACCGGCCATCGCATCCGGGTTGGCGGCCAGGCCAGACCAGTCAGTGGCCAAAGCATTCCCGCCGGCGGCCAAGCCGTCCGACTTGGCGGCCAGAGCATTCCCGGCAGCGGCCAGACCATTCCCGTTGGCGGCCACGGCATTCCATCTGGTGGCCAAAACATCCGACTTTGCTTCCGCCTTAAAATGAACCACTTATGACAATGACTGTAAGACGGGCGTCGGCGGGCGTGTTCCGGCCTTTTGTCCGCCCCGATATGCGGCAAACTCACGGAAACTTTCCCGAATGTTTCGCATTACCGGCGTTTATTATGATAAGTATTTTATTATTATTTGCCTGTTGACATTAGTTCAATTTGAGTCCAAACCGTCCTCGTCCATCCAAAAAACAAAAAAAACATCAAAGAAAGAAAACTCCCTATGTCACATCAACGCACGTTTGATTTCCCCGTCGCCCTCCTCATCGGCCAGGCCGGTCGTCTGCTCGGAGCCTTGCGCGATGCCACCGTCGGGCCTGCCGTCCAGAAGCGCCTTGCGACCGGCTACGACGCCACGCTGGAGGCCCAGATTGCCACCGTGCAAAAAGGCGGCACCGACAAGAGCACCGCCGGCGGCGCGATGGTTCAACTCACACAGGCGCAGGCCGAAGCCTACACCGAAATGGAACGGCTGATGGGCGACGCCCGCCATTCCGCCACGCTCGCCTTTGCCAAGGGCGACCCGCGCCTGCACCTCGAATTCAGCGTCGGCGTGCAGGACCAGTCGCACGACCTGGACCATGAACTGCAGTTCGCCAGCACCATCCTCAAGGGCTGTGGCACTTACTCCGCACAACTGGCCGCAGAAGGCTGGACGGCGGACGACACCACGGCATTGTCCGCCGCCATCACCACGCTGGAAGGCGATCCCTCCGTGCGCGACACGGCGGGCGACGCGAAGAAACGCATCACAAGTTCCCGCAATTCCGCCGCGAGCAGCCTCTACAAAATGTGCCTCACCGAACAGAACGCCGCGCGTCTGGCGTATCCCGTCACCCAAGTTGGCACGGTGGCCGGTGTGGCCGAGGCCCGCGCGCGGTTTTTGTTGGACGAATTTCCCCCGCGCAATGGAACCGCCGCACCGACACCGGCACCACCCGCGCCCGCCACAACGCCAGCGAAATGAACGGATTTGCCGCCTATAATAGTTGTGGAGAAGCGCGATCAAATCTGGGAACTGGCAGCCTGCTACCTTGCCCAATGCGCGAGGGATTGGCGGATGATTTCGTCCAGTTCGGCTTTGGTTTCAGAATCGCTGCCGAACGTGAAGGTGCCGGTGAGATGTTTCCAGTCGTCCAATGACAAATCGTAAAGCTCGCGGGCGATGAAAATTTCCAGAAGCCGCGTTCCTTCACGTCGCGCGGATTTTTCAACAGCTTCGCGGCGGCATCGGCCAGCTTCTTTTTCTGCGCGGTAACAAATTATCTGCCCAGTCTCCCATCGGAACCATGACAGCTTCCTGATTCATCTTAAAATGGCGGGTTTTATTGAACTGCAAACAACGCTCCCATGCGTCCCGGAAACGATTCGGCCATTTGCCGGGGTAACAATTTTTTTTGTGCCAGATAAATTCTTCCGTCCAAAGCCAGCCTTGCTTGCGCAGCGCTAAAATCAATTCCAGAACAAACGTGTGTCGTTCGCCGTTTTCGGCTTTTTCTTTGATGTTCAGTATGAAAGTGCCTGTCGGTTTGAGGACGCGTAAAAACTGTTTGCTGCGCGGGATAAACCAGTCCACATATTTGTCAGGCGCAACCCCCCCGTAAGTGTTCTTGCGCTTGTCGGCATACGGTGGCGAGGTAACTATTAAGTCAAAAGTGTTGTCAGAATAGTCAGCCAAGACATCCAAGCAATCGCCGTGTTTGATTTCTGCTGTGAAGGTTTTCACGTCAACGAATTATCGCGTGCGGTTGTGAGGACTCAAGTTGTTTTGCAAAACACTTTGTCGCTGCATCGGAAATTTTTGGCGTCCCCTGTTTTTGGCAAGACCGAATGGGTTGATGCCGTCTGCGGCTGACAAACAGTTGAACAGACATTGAATCACTAAACACTTTCCCGAAATCTGGGAAGGCGCGTGTTGTTCCAATCAAGTTGCGAAAATCAAGTGCCGCGCCGCAGAATGGAATAATTTCACGGCATAAACGCAAAGTCATAATCATTCGCGCAGTTGGGTCACTGATTTGGCAACGAAGATGCCGTTCCACAACTTCGGCGACAAGAACACGACGATTGTCAAAATTCCAGCGTTTGCGGAATTCGAGCGCGTGCTGGATGCTGGGCGGCATGTCGAGAAGGTCGCCGCCGTTCTGCCAGTTTTTCACCCAGCGGCAGGCTTCATCAATCCGCAGATAATGCCGCCAGACAGCGCGCAGAACCTTGATGAGAAAACCGCCGCTTCCGGATGCGGTGTCGCAAATGGTGATTTGGGTCAATTGCGCCATGAGCTTGTCGGCGGCGGGAAAGTCGGGATTTTTCGCGCCGATGGCTTCGCAGATTTTTGTTGTGAGCGGATTAAACAATCCGTCCACCAAACTGTCGGCCATCGGCGCGGTGATACCGGCGGGCGTGTAAAAAATGCCCTCGTCCTTGCGGTTGGCGGCGAGGAACATTTCGTAGGACTTGCCGAAAATGTCCTCGTCAATGAGGCGGTAGTTGTAATGGACGATGCCGCGCTGGAAAGTTTTGCTCCATTGATCCACGCCGAGGACGGCTTCAAGGAGGCGCGCGAAACGTTCGAGATTTTTGAAGTCATTGGGATCAAGCTCGTCCCAGATGGGACGCTCAAACAGTTCGGTGTCGTAGTAGTCCTCGAAAAACTCGCCGAAGTCTTTGAGAAATTGCCAGACGATGCGATGCGAGCCTTTGGCCGACCATTTTTCCTTGGCACGTTCCCAGTCATCCTGCAACTGCCGGTAACGAACCAGGCTGTAATCTTCCATCGTCTTGGCGAAGATAAGCTGGTTCAGCAACTGGATGACGAGTTCGTCGTGCTTGCTTTCGTCCTTGAAGCGGACGGGCGCAAAGGCGCGAAACCAATCCTGCAATTGATCGAAAAAATCGCGGTCAAGGTCGGGGCGAACTTCGCCGTCTTCCGCGTCGCGGATGACATCAAGCAGGCTGCGGCGTTCCAACGCGCTTTCGAGCAGGTCGGCAAATGGAATTTTTTTGAACGGCTTCAACACCTGCCAGACATCGCGGGCGCTGTAAAGGTAGGCGTCGCGCAGGTCGGTGAGGACGAGATACTCGGAATGCCGGAGATATTTCTGAATTTGATCGTGATGATCGGCAGGCTTGAGCGGGAAACTTTTCAGCAATTCCGCGCTGCTGGAATGAAACAATGGTTTGAGTTCAATGACGATGGAGGATTCCTCCTTGGCGTCGAGTTTGAAATCCACGAAGCCCGAACCAATGCCGACCTGCGGAACGACCGGCGCGTTGAAAAAAATTTCCGCCAGCGGACGGAACAGTCCCTCGGCGGCGGTTTCCGGCTTGGTCTCCTTTTGGAGATGATCCAGATAAGTGTTAATCGGGTCGAAGGTGGATTTGAAACCGGAATCGGGAAGCAACGGTGTCACCTCGATTTCGAGGTGGTCAACCAGCCGCCGCAGTTCCGATAAAATTTCTTTGGAATTCACTTCGGTAATTCGTCGGCAGTGATTGTCGGCAGGTTTGAAATCTTTTCAAGCAAATCTGCTGTTAAAAAACCTCACCTCATCCAGCCTGCATTTCAAGAATCGCCCTTACCTCACCCTGACCCTCTCCCTTCCCCTCCGGGAACGGAGAGGGAATTTATTTGTGGGACGTTTTCCCACGGCTGTATCCGCCTTCACTTCGTTACGGCGCGACTTGCCGTGGGCTATTCTCGTCCGCCCTTGCGGGACTTTTAATGGAATCCGCGCCATCCCGTAATCTGCGCTTCACCCTCTTTCGGCTTTGCTTTAATCCGGATAACCGTCCGGATTCTTTTTATGCCAGGCCCAGGCGGTCGCAACGATGTCTTCGAGCTTCGGGAATTGCGGCTTCCAGCCAAGTTCGCGCATGGCTTTTTCGGCGGAGGCGACGAGCCGGGGCGGATCGCCTGGGCGGCGCGGTTTTTCAATCGCCGGGATTTCTTTGCCGGTGATTTTTTCACACATCTCAATGACTTGTTTCACGGAATAGCCGTCGCCGTTGCCCAGGTTGTAAAAGCCGTTTTTGCCGGGCTGCAAGCCGAGGATATGCGCCTGCGCCAAATCCCTGATGTGGATGTAATCGCGGATGCAGGTGCCGTCGGGCGTCGGATAATCCGTCCCGAAAATTTCGCACTGCGGCTTCCGGCCTTGCGCGACGAACAGCACGTTCGGAATCAAATGCGTCTCGATGCGATGATGTTCGCCGAATTTTTCGCTCGCGCCGGCGGCGTTGAAATAACGGAACGCGATGAATTCCAGCTTGTAAATCTGGGAATACCAGATCAGCACCTTCTCGAACATCAGCTTCGCCTCGCCGTAGGGATTGATCGGGCGCTGCGGCAAATCTTCCGTCATCGGAATTTTGTCCGGCGGGCCGTAAGTGGCACAGGTGGAGCTGAAAACAAATTTCTTCACGCCACATTCCACGGCGGCGTCGGCCAGCTTGAGCGCGTTGACCATGTTGTTGTGAAAATACTTTTTTGGATTCGTCATGGATTCGCCGACAAGCGCGCTGGCGGCGAAGTGCATGATGGCGTCGGCCTTCGCGTCGCGCAGCGACTGTTTCACGAGCGCGGAATCGCGCAGGCAACCCTCAATAAATTTTGCGCGCGGGTCCACCGCCGAGCGGTGGCCTTCGGTGAGATTGTCATAAACCGTGACCGCGTGGCCGGCGTTGAGAAGTTCTTCCGTGCAAACCGAACCGATGTAACCCGCGCCGCCGGTGACAAAGACATTCATGTGCGCAGCATAAAAAAAACGGGCGGTCTTTCAAAGTTGAAACTGCGGGCGCGCCTGCAATCGTTTCCAGCTTTCCGGCGACAACGGCGCAATTTTGTAAATCGCTTCAATCATCGGCTCGGCGCTGTGTGAACGGCGGGCGCGGTCGAGCCAGCGGCGGTCAAGCGGTTCGGCGATCAAATTCAAGGTGTTGGCGGCAATTGTCGTTTCCTCTTTTTCGCCGGTGGCGTGGCCGACGCCGACAAAAAATCCGGCGAGAAGCAGCGTGACCCGCAAAATCGTGCTGCGCGAATACGTCGGCAGCGCGCAGGGACGCTGCGGGTCGAGCAGTTGAAACAGATTTGTGAAAAGAGGCAGTGTCCACATCGCCGGATTTTTCGCGGGCGAAAAGGCGTCGAACAAAATGGCGTGAGGCGCGGGGACGGGTTTTGAGTCTTGAGTCTTTAATTTTGAGTTGGAAAGAAAGGCCGGGAAGTCGGCGAGGCGCAATTCCCAATCCACGGACTGTTTGCCGTCTTGAAACGCAACGCGATGTTTGTGGAGAAATTCTTCCAGATGATTTTCGTAGCCGCCGAAGTAGCCAAGTTCGGCGGCGTGTTGCAGCGCGAATTCCAGTGGCTCAAGCGTGCGGTCGAAACTCACGAGTCGAATCTGGCATGAGATGTCCCGCGTGGCGCGCAGGACGGTGAGCGCGTTGGCCGCCGCGCCGAGGCCGACGTCCCAGACCACAAACTCGCCAGTATGATTTTGAAGCCGCTCGCGAAGCCGGAGCTGGCGGACGTAAAGCGCCTCCGCCTCCGCAACCGGACCGATGACAGGATGAAACGTCTCGTCATCCGCGAGCGAGCGGACTGAACAAATGCCGTTGTTCAGGCGGACAAGCTGGTAGCGGGCGTTTGAAGTCACGGCGGATTTGAAACCATTTGCGCGCCGAGGCCAAGCCTGAATATAAAACTGCCCGTTGGCCGCCGGTTTGGGCGCGCGGGATTTCAGATTGACCGGCTGGCCGCAATTCGTGCGGGGCTGGCCGGGCGTTGGAAACAGGATTTCGACCCTTGTTTTCATTTCATCTTCACCCAAACTCGTTCCGCGTGACTCCGTCCGAAACATTTTTGCAATTGCTCCGCGCGTCCGCTCCGGTGCTTTCGCTCGCGCCGATGCAGGACGTGACGACGCTGCGAATTCATGCGCGTCATTGCGCGCTACGGCGGGCCGGATGTTTATTGGACGGAATACTTCCGCGTCCACGCCGTCTCGCATCTGGAAAAGTGGATTCTCAAATCCATCACGGAAAATCCCACGGGACGGCCCGTCGTCGCGCAACTCATCGGCAACGACATCCCGTCGCTCGTGCGCGCGGCAAAAGAGTTGCAGCAATATCCGGTCGCCGCGATTGACCTGAACCTCGGCTGTCCCGCGCCGATTGTTTATCGCAAATGCGCGGGCGGCGGACTGTTGCGCGAGCCGCAAAAGATTGACGCCATCCTCGGCGCGCTGCGCGACGCGGTGACGATTCCGTTCACCGTGAAAACCCGGCTCGGTTTTGAATCGCCAGAGGAATTTGACGCGCTGCTGACGGTTTTTGCGAAACATCCGATTGACCTGCTCACCGTTCACGCGCGCACGGTCAAGCAAATGTATCGCCCCGGCGTGCGCTACGATTTGATCGCGCAGGCGGCGCGGGAATTGAAATGTCCGGTATTCGCGAACGGCAATGTCCACAGTGCGGCGCAGGCGCAGGCGCTCGTTGCGGAAACCGGCGTGCGCGGTTTGATGATTGGACGCGGCGCAATCCGCAATCCATGGCTGTTCGACCAGATTCGCGCGCAATTTCGCGGCGAGGCAATCAGATTGCCGGCCGGACGCGACATGCTGGCTTACATCCGTGAATTGTGGGAAAACGAAATTACTCCGGGCGTGAAGGAATCGTCGCAGGTTATGCGGATGAAAAAATTCATGAACTTCATCGGGGAAGGCGTGGGCGAAAAATTCCTGCACGAAATCCGCCGCGTGGCGACGACGGCGGATTTCTTCCGCGTCTGCGAGAATTATCTGGCTCATGACGAGCCGATGACGCTTGAGCCGGTTTCCATTTCGGAGACGGCTTTGGAATTGCCTTCGGCGTTTTGAGGGTTCGTGATCCGTCGCAATAATGTTATTTGCTTTACGGCGGCGATTGGAGTAAACCCGGTTGAACAGCGTTTCAAATCATCAATCATTATGAGCAAATTATTTGAAGACACGAGCCGGCGCGTTTTGACCCGGCGTGAATTTGTGAAATTATCCGTCGCTGCGGGCGTGGTGATGGGCGTTGCGCCGGGGTGCGCAAAGGAAGCCAAGGAAGTCAAAAACGAGATGCCGTATCGCACTTTGGGCAGCACCGGCGAGAAAGTTTCGCTCATCGGCCTGGGCGGATACCATACCGGATTGCAATCGGACGAGGCCGAAAGCATCACCCTCATCCGGACGGCGGTGGATCGCGGCATCAATTTCATGGACAACTGCTGGGATTACAACGCCGGCGAAAGCGAAGTCCGCATGGGCAAGGCGCTGCGCGATGGTTATCGCGACAAGGTTTTCCTGATGAGCAAGATTGACGGGCGCACCAAGGAGGCCGCCATGAAGCAGATTGACGATTCCCTCAAGCGGTTGCAAACCGACCGCGTGGATTTGATGCAATTCCATGAAATCATCCGCATGGAGGATCCGGAAAAAGTATTTGGCCCGGGCGCGGCCATGGAAGCGATGCTGGCGGCGAAAAAGGCTGGCAAGGTGCGCTACATCGGTTTCACCGGACACAAGGATCCCGCAATCCACCTCAAAATGTTGCAGGTCGCCGATGAAAACAAATTTCACTTTGACGCGGTGCAAATGCCGTTGAGCGTGATGGACGCGCATTTCCACAGCTTCGAGAAACAGGTGTTGCCGGTGCTGGTGAAGAACGGCATCGGCGTCCTGGCCATGAAAACGCTGGGCTTCGGCGCGATTTTGCGAAGCAATACCGTCACGGCCACCGAATGCCTGCAATACGCAATGAACCTGCCGACGTCCACTGTCATCACCGGAATGGAACGGATGGAAATTCTCGAACAGGCGCTTGAAGCCGCCAGCACATTCAGACCGATGACGCCGGAGCAGGTTACAACCCTGCTCGCCCGCACCGCCGACGCCGCAGCGGATGGCAAATACGAGATTTTCAAAACAACAACGGGTTTTGACGGCACCGTCCAGCATCCGCAGTGGCTGGGCTGAAAACTCCGACGGCACGAAATCCGCCGCGTGACGACGACGGATTTTTTCCATGTCTGCGAAAATCATCCGGCTCACGACGAGCCGGTGTCGCTGGAGCCGATCCCAATGATAATTGAGCATCCTCTTTGTAATTCCCCACTTCCTCTCCCATCGGATGAGGGCCGGGGTGTGGAGTTGAAACAAGCTAACGCAGATTGACGCTGATAAATTTCAAGCGCAAACTCCGAGCAAGCAAATAAATTTGTGCCTGAACAAATCAAAACCAACGAACGCGAATTCGCCAATGAAGTCAGCAAGTGGCTGACTGATTTGATTGGTTCATCAAATTGCGGACTAGAAATGGCGAGTTGCGAACCTGGCATCAAAGGTCTCTCCTCCACTCGCTTTCCGGTCAGGCCGATATTTACGCCAGTTTTTTTATCCATGCAGGTTCGCTTTTGAAGGAAAGCGGACGTCTCGGATTTGTAACTTCAAATGCGTGGCTCGATGTCGGCTACGGACATGAGCTTCAGAAATTTTTCCTAAACCACTTTAAGATTGTCGCACTGATTGAAAGCCGTTGCGAACCGTGGTTCGTGGATGCGTCCATCAATACCGTCATCATCATTGTCGAACGATGCTCCGATAAAAGACAACGAGACGAAAATCCAGTCCGTTTCATCAAGGTGAAAAAGAAGCTTGCCGAATTGATTCCGCAGGATGTGGCGGACGATTCGACGCGCTGGGGCAACCTTCTCCATTTGGTTGAAGACATTGAAGCTGTCCGCGAGAAACAGCCGGACAAACACACGGATTTTGAAGACGACCGTTTTCGGATTCGGATTAAACAACAAGGCGATTTACGTTCCGATGTTGAATCCGCCACGCAAACTGTCAAATGGGGTTCGCTCCTGCGCGCGCCGGATGTTTATTTTGAAATTCTCAATGCAGCCAAAAACAAACTTGTGCAGTTAAAGGAAGTTGCAACAGTGCAACGAGGTTTCACAACCGGCATCAATTCATTTTTTTATCTGACAGAGAAACAAATAGAAGCGCATGGCATCGAAGAAGAATTTCTGAAACCAGTAATCAAAAGCCCGAAGGAATCACCGGCGATTACAGTGGATGCGGAAACTTTGCATACAAAAATCTTCGTATGCAACCAAACGAAAGAAAAACTAAAGGCTTCAGGGAAAAATGGCGCACTTCGCTATATTCTTTGGGGCGAAAAACAAAAGACAAAGGAAGGCATAAGGTGGTCTGAAGTGCCAACAGCACAAGCGAGGAAACTTTGGTATTTTGTCGGTGATCAAGGACAGGCTGATGGAATCATTACTTACGTCAACAACGACCGGTTTTTTGTCAGAAAAGCCCCGGCCGATGTGCTGGTTGACTGCAATCTTTTTTCCATTCGTGCAAACGAACGAAAAAATGTTGACCCGTTGATATTCGCCCTTAACACTTCAATTTTTGCATTGGGATTTGAATTGGCAGGGCGGGTTAACTTGGGAGAAGGCGCTTTGAAGGTCCAGGTATATGAGAACGAGGAAATTTTAATTCCATCACCGGAGCTTTTGAAAAAAACGTCCGAAAAACTTGAAAAGCATTTCGACGGTTTTGCGAAGCGAGACATACAATCCATTTTTGAAGAGTCAAAGGACAAAAGCCGAGTTCAATTTGACAAAATAATTTTCAAGGCGCTTGGGCTGGACGAAAAACTCGTTGATGAAATTTATGACGGTCTTTGCAAACTGGTTCGCGAACGTCTTGAATTGGCAAAAATGCGTCCAGCTCAAGAAGCCGCTTCCGCCGAGCGCGACCGTGAACAATTGATTGAGGGCGCCGAGCGGGAACTTTTGGGTCAAGGAATCAGAAGTTTTCCAGAGCATTATCTTTCAAACGCCAAATTCGTTGCCGGCCGCGACGTGCTTTTGCCCGACGGCAATCTGTCCGTCCACCAAATGTTCACGCAATTTGAAATCCTTTCAGGCAAGCACGTAGTCGAAAATGTCGGCAGCGAAGCGGAGTCTCGTTATCTTCTATATGCCCACAGGCGTGGCGAACGGCAAATTCGATTGCCACAAAATCTTAAACTTATCAAAGAGGCAGTCGGTGCATACGAAGCCGACTTGAAAAAATTGAGTGATGATTTGTGGAATTTCCTGATCGGTCGCGCTGGCGATGAAATGAACGCACGTTCCGTTCTGGAAGAATTGTGGTCGCGGCAAAATCTCCCGCCGGAAATTCTCGACGAATAATTTTTATTGCAGCATTTCTCCCATTTGACGCGGAGAGGGAGAATTTCATCCCGCCACATCCAGCCGAAGCAGACAGTGGCCGTAGTCCACGATGCGTTCGCCGGGCGCGGTGAGGTGTTGCGGCGGTATCTGGTAGAGCCGGCCGCGTCCCTGCACCACCGCGCCGGCCTTGCGCAATTTTGCAAGGTGCTTGGAGGTCATGTCCGGGCTGCATCCGGCAACCTTGGCCAGCTCGCGCACCATGCGCGGTTCGCCCAGGCTCAATTCCTTGAGAATCTTCCAGCGCGCAGGATGAGCGAGTGCCAGCGCAAGCAGGTCAAGGCTTGGCACCGGTTGAACGGACACTGGTTTTTGTGGATTTTCTTGCGTATTCATGGCATTTATCAGGCTTTTGTGACAATAATCAGGCCGACAGCGGAAATAGATTTATTGTCAGAATAAATAAAATTATTGTAAATATAACTAATAGGATTGTCAACAGTCATATTTTTATTGTTAGCATTAATGTATTTCCTATTTTAAGTGATGATTTTATTTTTTACATAGATAAACATATTTTTCACATCTATTATTTTATTGTAAGCATAAATAATTTAATTGTTATACTTCATAATTCTATTGTCAGCGTCGTTAATTTTCCTGTAAATGCCGATTGCTTGACTGTCGAAATGGATTGATTGGCTGACGATGGCGATTGGAGACAATGTCCGGCGACGTCCAATCAAAGTTTGACCTGAAATTGCAGGCGTTCGCACTTCTCGATGGTCAGACTGCCTGCTGATCTCCACCGTCCGCGCCGCCGCCGTCGAGGTCAATCAGGATGTCGCGCGGTTCCGCGCCTTTGCTGGGGCCGACGATGCCGCGATTTTCCAGTTCGTCCATGATGCGCGCGGCGCGGGTGTAGCCGAGGCGCAGGCGGCGTTGCATGAGCGAGACGCTGGCCTTCTGCTCGCTGCGGATGACCTCGATGCACTGCTGGATGATTTCCTCGTCCTCGTCAATGCCGCTTTCGTTTCCGAATTCGGCGACGGGCTTGGAAAGCTGCTTGTGGATTTCCGCCTCGTAACTCGGCTTGCCCTGTTTGGCGATGAAGTCCACGATGTCCTGCAATTCCTTGTCGGTGATGAGAGCGCCCTGCGCGCGGATCAATTTGCCGGAGCCGGGCGGGAGATAAAGCATGTCGCCCTTGCCGAGCAGTTTGTCCGCGCCCATCGCGTCGAGAATCGTGCGCGAATCCACCTTGGCCGCAACTTGAAACGCGATGCGCGCGGGGATGTTCGCCTTGATGACGCCGGTGATGACGTCCACGCTCGGCCGCTGCGTGGCGACGATGCAATGGATTCCCGCCGCGCGCGCCATTTGCGTGATGCGCGCGATGGCCATTTCCACGTCTGCCGGCGCGACGAGCATCAAGTCGGCGAGTTCGTCAATGATGACGACGATGTAGGAAAGTTTTTCGGGAATGACGATGTCCTCGTCGCGCGGCACGACGATTTGTTCGTCCACTTCGACGGCGAAACCGTCCGCGCCCGGCTCGACTTTTTCCTTTTTGGCGACGAGCGGCAGTTCGGGTTCCTGCGGCGGCGCGAGCTTGTCTTTCGGTCGGTCGTTGAAGGATTTGATGTTGCGGACGTTGACGCGCGCAAAAATCTGGTAGCGTTTTTCCATTTCGTTGACGACCCAGCGCAGCGCGAGCAGAACTTTTTTCGGATCGGTCACGACCGGCACGACGAGGTGCGGCAGGGCGTTGTATTGCTGAAGCTCGACGACCTTCGGGTCAATCATCACGAAGCGCAGTTGATCCGGCGAAAAACGGTAGAGCAGCGACGCGATGATGGCGTTGATGCAGACGGATTTGCCGGAGCCGGTGCTGCCGGCGATGAGGCAGTGCGGCATTTCCGCGAGGTCGGCGACGATGGGATGGCCGTAAACGTCCTTGCCGAGCGCGATGGGAATGCGCGCCTTGGTGTTGCGCCATTCGTCCGACTCGAACAAATCGCGCATGATGACTTTGGTCTTGATGAGGTTCGGCACCTCGACGCCGACGGAGCTTTTTCCAGGCACGGGCGCGAGAATGTGGATGCGTTCGGCCTTGAGCGCGGCGGCGATGTTGTTGGAGAGCGCGGCGATTTTTTCCAGCTTCACGCCCGGCGCGGGATGCAGTTCGTAGCGCGTGATGGTCGGGCCTTTGGTGATGTCGCCGAGGGAAACTTCGATGTCGAACTGCGCGAGCGTCTGCTGCATGAGCCGCGCGTTGGCCATGAGTTCCTCCTTCGACTCGGTCGGCTTGACGGTCATGTCCGCGTGCTGGAGAAATTCCATCGGCGGCAACTTGTAATTTCCGATCATCGGCGTCTGCGCGACGGCGATGGGCCTGGGCTTTTTTGATTTCGGTTTGGCCGGCGCGATTCCGGTGATTTTGATTTCCGGCTCGGCTTTTTCTTCAGGCGGTTTTTCAGAATCAACTTTTTCGGCAGCGGGATTCTTCAGTCTTTGATTCTTCAGACTTTATCTTCGGATTTCTTTCCGAGAATTTCCTCGGTCGTCGCGGCGGCGATTTCTTTGGCGGGAATCACTTCGCCTTCATCCGGCTGGCGCAACCGGTCCGGCGGGATTTTGGCTTCGGGCAAAGTGGTTTTGCGGAATCGCCCGCCGGTCACTGCTTGGCCTGCGGCACGCTCAAGTCGCGCACGGTCGGTTCGGGCACGGGCAGTCCGTCCGCGCCGAGGCCGGAGCGGGCGACTTGTTCCTGGAATTTCTTCGCCTGCTTTTCCAGTTCTTGCGCGCGGCGTTCGAGCGCCATTTCTTCGGACGTTTTGTCTTTGGCCACTTCCGGTTTCCAGTCAATCAGACTCCGAATCCATCCGCCGAGCTTGAAATTCGTCAGGAACAGCAGGCTGATGAAACAAAGCGCGAGATAAACAATGGACGCGCCAATTGAACCCAACACCCAGAATCCCCAATCGTAGCCAAACAATTTGAAATCAAAAAGGGTTTCACCGAGCAGGCCGCCCGCGCTGGACACGTCAATGTTTTCACGCAACGGCCTGAACAACCCGTTCATCATGTCCAGCAATCCGGACAGCGAGAAAATAAAAACCGTTGACCACAGGCCGAACCAAAGACGGCGTTCGCGCAAGTAGGAAAGAAAGTTGCAGATGTGGCCGACGCCGAACGCCGCGAGCAAGAACGGAAAAATGTAGGCGGCGATTCCGAAGATGAAAAAAAAAGCGTAGGCCACGTCCGCGCCAAGCGATCCGATCCAATTATGCGTATGATTGTGCGGCGCGCTGGTGCTGACGAACGACAGGTCGTAGCGGTCGAACGAGCATTGCGCCACGAGCAGCAGCAGCGCGGCGGCCAGCAGCGCGACACCGACGACGTCGTTGAAACCATGATGCGAATCTGTCGTCTTGCGTGACATGGCCGCAGCGTAGCAACTTCGCGCGGCAACTTCAAAGTTGAAATTGAAATCTTCCTGGCACGCGACAGTTCGCGCTTGCAAAAGCGCGGTGAAAATTTAGAATGAAAATCCTCTTGGGTTGCGCGGTTAGCTCAGTGGTAGAGCACTACATTGACACTGTAGGGGTCGGAGGTTCAAACCCTCCATCGCGCACCACTTTTTATTGAGAAATCAGGCGATTCTCAAAAAGTTTGCACAGATTTTGCACAAAATGTCGCCAAAACCGCTGACCGTCGCGTGAGGTTTCCCGTCACCATACGACATCGCAACAGCACGGCGAAAATTTACGCGCCGGGCGGGAAATTCGCTTATTACCGGCTCGCCTACACCACGGCGGGCAAACGGCGGATGCAAACCTTCGCCAATTATTCCGCCGCCAAAGCCGCCGCCGCACGGATCGTGCGCGATCTGGCAGACGGCTCGCAAGCCGTCGCCCTTAACGCTATGCAATCCCGCGACGCCCTTGCCGCATTCGCCCCCAAAACACGCAACCATTATCGTGCCGCCGTCGGGCAATTTCTGCGCTGGGCGGCTCGCAAGGATTATTTGCCCGTCACGCATCGTTTGGGCGAAGCCGATGGATTGCGCCCCGAACACGCGAACACTGCCGAAATTAGTTTTTACACGCCGCGTGAATTGGCTGCGCTGCTTTCAAATGCCGGTGAAAACTTGCGCCCGCTGATTGCCGTTGGCGGACTGGCCGGACTCCGCACGGCGGAAATGCTGCGCTTGGATTGGGCGGACATTTGGCGCGTGCCGCGACATATTGAAATAACGGCGGGCAAAGCCAAGACGCGCCAGCGTCGCCTTGTAGAAATGTGCAAGACATTACAGGTTTGGCTTGAACCTTACCGCACTCACAAAATAGGAAAATTTTGGCCGGGGGAACAAACAGCATTTCAGGAACATTTTAGCGAACTCTGCAAAACGGCGGAAGTCACCCGTAAAACCAACGGATTGCGACACAGTTTTTGCTCGTTTCATTTCGCGTTGCACGCCAACGAAAATCTGACAGCGCAACAGGCGGGCAACTCGCCCGCGATGATTCACGCGCATTACAAAGGACTGGCGACAAAAGCCGAGGCAGGAAAATGGTTTAAGGTTGCACCAAACAAAATCACGAACGGATGAAAGATAAATTATCTCTTAAGGAGATTAGAAAAAACTGGTGGTGGAAACGGAAGGAAATTCGCCGTGACGGGGTGAGGGGCGTTGACTGGCCTCTAGTGGAAGAATCCGCTCGCAATTACGAACTCATGCGCCGCTCTTCACAGGGAAAGAAATTCACCCAAACTTATTTGGAATTGTGCCGCGAGGGAAAAACCATTGTCAGCAGGCTTTGGGTAAATTGGGGACAGGCAGTTCGCAGAGAAGCAATTCGGCGCGAACAATATAATGAAAAAGGCTGGACGCCGTTTTATGAAACCGAGCATCGGCAGTGGAATTTACGGGTGGCCGATAATCTCTTGAAAAGGGAATTCATTGGGGAAATCAGGTTATTGCGTAAAATACAAAAAGTCCGCCGCAAGCATCCCCTCAAAGGAAAAAAGCATCGTGGCGTGTCATGGAAGACAATTGAAATTTTAGACCGCAAACAAAACGGCATCGGAAAATTTAATGCCAGTCAGCGTCACACATTAAGCGTAGCGCAGCGAAAGGCGGAAGAATACTTTGCGAAATACAACCGTGCTTTAACCAAATGGCAAAGAGGCATTAAGAATCCAGACTGCGATCTTGAAGATGATGAGGAAAATCTTGAAGAATCGCCCAATTCTTAAGGAACGATTCCGTGCTAGGCGCGTTTTTAATTTCAAAAACTAATGACGCTTTGCTGTAAATAAAACGAGCGTGCAAAGTGGCAGCGATGAATAATACATCGCTAGAAAAAGCACCGTCGGGCGAGGCGGGCTTTATTGATGAAAAAGAACTGTTGAAGCGTCTCCCCGTTTCACGTCGCACGCTGTTCAGTTGGCGAACGACCGGCAAGATTCCTTCCGTGCGACTTGGCGGACGGCGAATTTTATTCCACTGGCCGTCTGTCGAAGCGGCGTTACTTCGGATGCAACGCGGGGGCGGACAATGAGCTTGGAATACAGACCCGTCAAAAATGGCCGCGCCGTTGCCGCATGGGTTAGCGAATTGAAAGGCAAAAGTGGTGTGTATGTTATACGCGAGCCGGGCTTCTTTGGTGAGGTGCTGTATCTTGGTGAGAGTCACACAAACCGTCTTTACTCAACATTGCTTCGCCATTTTCAAAAATGGAGTGGCAAGACGGCGGGACCGACATTCTCGGTGTCAAAAGTAGAGGTGGCCGTGGTTCGTTGTCCCGCCGCTCGCGCCATTGATTTGCAGAACGCCATGATCGCCGAGTATCGCCCAAAACTTAACATCGCAGAAAAACCAAAAGGATTTTTGGAAACGATTTTCGGCGGCTGATTTTTTCCATGACGAGGTGCAACAAACAATTTTCGTTGTCCGTTGGCGAGTGTAGCGACGGGCGGAGACACGGCACGCGCAAATGCACCTCTGCGTGTGCCGTTTGTTTTTCTATAACGTCCCGGCATGGTGGAAAAATCCTAGTGTCAGGCCAGAGGACGCCCAAACAAAACGCGCCAGAGCCGGTTCTAGCGCGTCATTTTCCCGTGAAACAACCCGCAGAGATCATTTTTCCGCATTTCAGCCGTGAACATCACCGAACTTAAAAATTTGATCGCCGCCAACACGGGCTACGAGCCGAAAACATCCGGCAAAGGATTTGTTTGCCGTTGTCCGGCGCATGACGACCAAATTGCGAGCCTGTCAATCAGCGAAGGCCGCGACGGTTTGCTTTTGAAGTGTCACGCCGGATGCACATTTGAGGCCGTCATCGCCGCGCTTGGCGTCAAACCCGCCGAACTATTCCACGCACCCGGCGCGGCGAAAAACGGCAAACCCGCGAAAACCGGAAAATTTAACATCGTTGCAAATTATCCCTACCGCGACGCCGAAGGAAAATTGAGATATGAAGTTTGCCGGCTTGAGCCGAAAGGTTTTCGGCAGCGCAGGCCAGACCCCGCCGCACCGGGCAAGTGGATTTGGAATTTGAAAGGCGTTGAACTTGTCCCGTATCGCCTGCCAGAACTCTTAACGGCAGTGAAGGCGGGCGAGACAGTGTTTATCGCCGAAGGGGAAAAGGACGTTGCCGCGCTGGTGGCAAACGGATTCACGGTCACTTGCAACGCGGCAGGCGCGGGCAAATGGCGGGATGATTATGCCGCATGGTTTGACGGCGCAAAGTCCGTCCGCATCATCGCCGACCGTGACGCGCCAGGCCGCAAGCACGCCGTCGCCGTCGCCGAAAATGTCAGAGCCAGGGCGCAATCGGTGAAGGTGGTTGAATTGCCCGACGTGGCAGGCCGCACGGTAAAGGACGCGCACGATTTTTTCGAGGCAGGCGGCACAGCCGACCATCTCCGCGAGATTGCCGAGGCCGCGAAGGAATTTGAACCGCTCACCAACGCCGCCGAAAAAGTGACCCCGAACGATTGGTTTAAGAAAAAGTTTCCCGGTTTGGCGGAAATACATGGCGAACCCGTTTCTTTGCAGTCCAAAGGCAATCGAACCAAAGCCAGCGATCTTAACGAAAGTTTCATGGCCGCGACTTTGGGCGAACCGGCGAACCCCGGCGAGCCAACGGTTTATTTGCGTGGCGAAAACCGCTTTTACACCTTCGCGCCCGGACGCGGAATTTACACGCTGGCAAGTGAAGAAGATATTTCCGCGCGGCTTTCGGCGTTGCTGCTTTCGTGCGCCCGTGCCTGCAAAGAACATTGCGACGTTGACGCGCTGGAATTTGGCTTGCGCGATTCATCCGCGCTGGCAGGCGCGGTGAAGCGGGCAAAATCTCTTAACGTCGCGCCGGATGATTTCTTCTCCGGCGGCATGGAAGATTTTTTGCCCGTTGGCAATGGTGTTTTGCGCGTCAGTGACCGCGCCTTGCTTCCGTTCTCGCCGAAATACCATTTCCGAAACAAGCTGGCAGTGAATTTTATTCCCGGCGCAAAATGTCCGACGTTTGAAAATGTGCTTTTGGGCAATTCGCTCGATTTTGACGACATCGGCCTTTTGCAACGCTGGTGCGGCCTTGCGCTTGTCGGCAGGAACATTTCACAGGCGATGCTGATTTTGAGCGGCACGGCAGGCGCGGGCAAAGGCACGTTTGTCCGCGTCCTGAAAGGCATCATCGGCGAAGCGAACATCGGCAGCTTGCGAACGGAGCAATTAAACCAGCGTTTTGAAATTGGCCGATTGATTGACCGCACGTTGCTTTATGGTGCGGATGTTCCCGCCAATTTTTTAAGCACGGAAAACGCATCCATCCTGAAAAGTTTGACCGGCGGCGACCCGATAACGGTTGAACTCAAAAGCAGCATGGCCGCGCCGTCGCTCACTTGTGAATTTAATATCATCGTCACGAGCAATTCGCGGCTGGTGGTTCACCTTGAAGGCGACGTTGCCGCGTGGCAACGCCGCCTGAAAATCATCCGATACGAAAAACCGAAGCCCGCCAATGTCATTCCCGATCTCGATAAACATATTTTGCAAAACGAGGCATCCGGCGTTTTGAACTGGATGCTTGACGGCCTTTACGCTCTCCGCGCCGCAAATTGGCAGCTTGACGACGCGCAGCGCGCCATACAATCGAACGGCGATTCACGCGGAACTGATTTTGTCCAAACATGACGTTCTGATTTTGGTGGCTGTGGGCAAAGCTAACGGCGTTGGGCGATTCAGTCCCGAAGAACTAGCGCATACAGTCCGATTACCATGCGTGAACAGTGAGCTACTAATTAACGCTTCGACAACGGACTGATTTACATTGCTTGCAAAATGAAAGGTGATGTATGGAACAGCGTTTTATTCTTTATCCGGGCGCGCAACAGACCGCCGAGGTTGGATTCATTGACGAAAAACAAATGCTGGCGAAATTGCCGATCAGTCGCCGCACGTTGTTCAACTGGCGCACGTCCGGCAAAATCCCCTTTGTGCGGCTTGGCGGGCGGCGCATCCTGTTTCATTGGCCGTCAGTCGAGGCCGCGTTGCTGCGTCACCAGCGCGGCGGACAGTTTTGAACAACGCCACGCTGGAAAAATCCGCGCCAGCTATTGACAACACTACCAAGAAACGGGAAATTGAACTGGTTATGAGACAGCCACAACGCGCCGCGCAAAAGAAGCTCGACTACCCGGAAGAAACCCCCGGCAGCCGTCTTGCCGCAAAAGCCCGCAAGCTGGCGAGCAAACTCACGCCAGAGGAGGAAGCGGAGCATTTCCGGCGCGGTATGGCAATGATTTATGGCAGCCAGCCCAAAAAAATCACTGGCGCTGGACACTAATCTTTTGCTCGATCTCGCCGGGGGGAAGGATTTCGCCCACGAGTTCAAGGAGGAATTTTCTCGCCGCAACTATTCCCTGTTTGTGCCGCCAACGGTGGTTGCAGAACTGGCGTTTTTCGCCTCGCTGGAAGACGCACCGCAGCGGGAAATCGCCTGCGTCGCCCTCGAAAAAATTGGCGTCTGGAAATGTCAGCCCTTTACTTTGTCGTCCACCCAACTAGCCATCGCCACGCGGTTCGCCGCGCGGTTGATGGATTCCGCGCTCATTCCCGAAACCGAACAGAACGACGGTAAAATTCTGGCGCAAACATCCTTGGCAGGAATCCCCATGCTGGTGACTTCCGACAAACATCTGCTGGACATTGACGAAGACGCCTTGTTGATGGCTTTCAATGAGGCTGATCTTTCGCCGGTTCATCCGGTTCACCCAAAGCGTTTGCTGAAGGTTTTGCGTTAATCGCCCGGCGCGGATTCCGCCGCAAAAAGTTTGCACAGATTTTGCACAGATTTTGGAGTGACATTGAGTTTGCACAGAATTTGCACAAGGCCGATTTTTGCACGAAAATTGCACAGGCTTTTTAGCTCAAAGATGCCACTATTTGCCATAAAACACTTGCAAACAAAAGGGATTGTTTGATACTCTTTGGGCAATGAATAGCAACGAGACATCCCTAACAGGCAACACTGAAAACTGTGTTTTTGAGGTTCAAACCCTCCATCGCGCACCATTTTTTCTCAAGCCTTCGGGCGGATCTTTTTCCACAGCCAACCAAATGGATCGTAGAACTCATCCACCACGCGCTCCTTCAGCGGAATGATCGCGTTGTCGGTGATGGTAATATGCTCGGGGCAGACTTTCGTGCAACATTTGGTGATGTTGCAAAAGCCGATGCCCTGCGCCTGCTTGAGTTCGGGAATGCGATCTTCGGTGTCGAGCGGGTGCATCTCCAGCGCGGCGGTATAGACGAGAAAGCGCGGGCCAATGAATTCGTCATGCTTGTGATGGTCGCGCAAGACGTGGCAGACATCCTGGCAGAGAAAACATTCGATGCACTTACGGAATTCCTGCACGCGATCCACGTCTTCCTGATACATCCGCCAAGTGCCGTCCTCGGCGTCGGGCTGGCGCGGATTGAATTTCTTGATCTTGGTTTTTACCCGAAAGTTCCACGATACATCCGTCGCCAAATCGCGGATGCTCGGAAACGCGCGCATCGGTTCGATGGTGATGGGCTTGGTGATGTCGAGTGTGTCCATGCGCGTCATGCACATGAGCTTGGGCATGCCGTTGACTTCGGCGGAGCAGGAACCGCATTTGCCCGCCTTGCAATTCCAGCGGACGGCGAGGTCGTTGGCCTGCTCCTTCTGGATTTTGTGGATGACGTCGAGCACGACGAGGCCCTCCGTGATCTCGGTGGTGTAGTCCACCAATTTGCCGCCGCCCTTGTCGTCGGTGCGCCAGACTCTGAAAGTGACTTGCTTGTTCATCGCGTGAATGGGTTAGTTTTTCATCTCCTCGATGACTTGTTTCAATTCCGCCGGCAGGGGCGGAATGGGTTCGCGGCGCAATTTCATGGAGCCGTCGGCGGCTTTGGAAATGACGGCGTTGTATTTTGCGGCTTCGGGATCTTTATCCGGAAAATCCTCGCGGAAATGTCCGCCGCGACTTTCCTTGCGATCAAGCGCGCATTGGGTGATGGCTTCGGAAACCGTGAGCAGATGCTTCAAGTCAATGGACGTGTGCCAGCCGGGGTTGTATTCCAGATGGCCTTGGACGGCGACTTTCGCCGCGCGCGCCTTGAGTTTGTGGATGCCGTCGAGCGCAAATTCCATTTCCTTCTGCAACCGCACGATGCCGACATTGGCCTGCATCATGTTCTGCAAATCCGCTTGCACATGATAGGGGCCTTCGCTGCCGGTGCCGGCGGGACGTTCGAACGGTTCCATCGCTTCGCGGTAGGCCGCTTCGATTTGCGCGTCGCTGATGTTGCCGGCGGGATTTTCCTTGGCGTATTTCGCGGCATATTCGCCCGCGCGTTTGCCGAAGACGATGAGATCGGAAAGTGAATTGCCACCGAGACGATTCGCGCCGTGCAGACCGGCGGCGCATTCGCCAGCCGCGAACAAGCCGGGAATGTTCGTCGCCTGCGTGTCGCCGTTCACGCGGATGCCGCCCATCGCATAATGCGTGGTCGGGCCAATCTCCATCGGCTCTTTCGTGATGTCGAGATTCGCGAGCTGCATGAATTGATGATACATCGAGGGCAGCTTACGCTTGATGTGCTCGGCGGAGTTCGGGATTTTTTCCTTGATCCACGAGATGTCGAGAAACACGCCGCCGTGCGGACTGCCGCGACCGGCCTTCACTTCGCGATTGATGCAGCGGGCGACGTGATCGCGCGTGAGCAGCTCCGGCGGACGCTTGGCGTTCTTGTCGTTCTGCGTGTAGCGCCAGCCTTCTTCGGGATCCATCGAGGTCTGCGACTTGTAATTGTCCGGAATGTCGTCATACATGAAGCGCTTGCCGTCCTTGTTGCGCAACACGCCGCCTTCGCCGCGCACGCTTTCGGTCACGAGAATGCCCATGACGCTCGGCGGCCAGATCATGCCGGTCGGATGAAATTGAATAAATTCCATGTCGAGCAGTTCCGCGCCCGCGTGATACGCGAGGGAAACGCCGTCGCCGGTGCCTTCCCAGGAATTGCTCGTCACGCGATACGCGCGGCCAAGACCGCCGGTGCAAACCACCACGGCCTTCGCCTTGAAAATACGGAAACGCCCGCGCTCGCGGTCATAGCCAAACGCACCGACCACGCGGTCGCCATCTTTCAACAGCGAGACGATGGTGTATTCCATGAACACTGTGATGCCCTGATGAATGCCGTGATCTTGGAACGTGCGGATGAGTTCCAAGCCGGTGCGGTCGCCAACGTGCGCGAGGCGCGGATAACGATGGCCGCCGAAATTGCGCTGCGAAATCTTGCCTTCCTTCGTGCGATCAAACACCGCGCCCCAGGCTTCGAGTTCGTGAACGCGAGCCGGCGCTTCCTTGGCGTGCAGTTCGGCCATGCGCCAGTTGTTGACGTATTGGCCGCCGCGCATCGTGTCGGCGAAATGAACTTTCCAGTTGTCGCGGTCGTCCACGTTGCCCATCGCCGCCGCCATGCCGCCTTCGGCCATGACGGTGTGCGCCTTGCCGAGAAGAGATTTGCAAATCAAACCGACTTTGACGCCGGCTGCGGACGCTTCAATCGCCGCGCGCAAGCCCGCGCCGCCCGCACCGATGACCAGCACGTCGTATTCGTGAGTTTCGTAATTGGTAGCCACAATAAAAATTCGGTTCGGAGTTTAGAATTTGAAGAAAACGATGTCGTGCAGATGTCCCGTCGCACACAGCCGGACATAAACATCCGTAAATCCGACCCAGAACAAACTGATCCACGCCCACATCATGTGCCGCGTGTTGAGGCAACTCACGCAATTGTAAGCCTTGGCGCAAGTCGGCGCTTTGGATTTGGAATCCAGAAATCCGCCAATCAAATGCCGCAACGAGTGGCAGCCAAAAGTGTAAAGCCCCAGCAAAACCGCGTTCAGCGTCAGCACGACCGTTCCCACGCCGATGCCGAAATGTTCCTTGCCGGCCGCATCTGTGAACCACATGGCCAGCCATGCGTCATACGAGAGAATCAAAATGAAAACCACCGCGAGATACATGAAATAGCGGTGAACATTTTGAATGATGAGCGGAAAATATCTTTCGCCGAGGTAGCTTTTGCGCGGCTCGCCGACGGCGCAGTTGATCGGGTCGGCCCAGAACGCCTTGTAATACGCGCCGCGATAATAATAGCAGGTGAAGCGAAAACCGGCCGGCGCCCACAAAATCAAGAAACGCCGGCGAGAACGGTCAGCCAAGCCGGCCACCACGCCGGCAACGTGCCGAAAATGGCGTGCGGCGAATAGCCGCAAAATTTCCGGCGAGTAAAACGGCGAGAGATAATTTGCGCCGCTGTTTTCACCATGCAAACCGCCATACCAATAGGTGCAGTGTGCCGTTGAACAGCCGGATGAAACGCGGCCCAAGTGGAATAGACGATGAAAGCGGAGAAGCCGAGAAAGACCGCCAGCGGCTGAAGCCACCAGGCATCGGGACGGGTCGTTTCGCCGAAGCCGCGTTGCTTCGGCAGAGTATCAGCGTAAGGCATAATGGTGTTCACTTTAGTTACTATACCAGCCCAACGTCAACGCGCGGAGCGCGTCGGAAAAGTATAAGTGCCGACTTCGACTTTAACTTGCCGGAACCTTATCGCGAATCTCGGCGCCGCCCACTCGTTCAAGCCGCGCTCGCCGCGCGCCCGCCGGCGAAAAGCCGAGCCGTTCCAGCGCCTCGCCGACGAGATACAGCGAACCGGTGATGACGATAAAAGGCTCGTCTTTGCAGGCGTTCAGCGCATTCGCTCAAATTTTCGCAGGCGGCGGCTGCCGCCGCCGGATTCGCGGAACGAAAGGTTTCCGCCAGTTCGTGCGCGTCCGCCGTGCGCTCGCTGGCGACCGGCACGGTGAAAATTTTCGCCGCCAGCGGCGCCAGTATCCGGCAGATGTCCGGCCAGTTTTTGTCCGCCAGCGCGCCAAAAATGAGAACCGGCTGTGCGCCCGCAAAATCTTTTTCCAGCGTCGCGCGCAACGTTTCCGCGCCGGCGACGTTGTGCGCGCCGTCGAGCAGAATTTTTTGCCCGCCCGGTTTTTCAATCAATTGCAGCCGTCCCGGCCAGTTCACAGCGGCCAGTCCGGCGCGGATTTTTTCTTCGGCGAACGGGAATTTGCTTCTGCAAAACTTCCACCGTCGCCAGCGCAAGCGCGGCGTTTAGTTTTTGATGTTCGCCCAATGAGCGACGGTTGCAAGTCTGAAGGTCTGCAAGTTGAAGCTTGCACCAGCCTTGGTCAGCGGCGCATTTTTCTCGCTGCGCCATTTTTTCAATGACCGCCAGCGCCTCCGGTTCAGTTTCCGTCGCCGTCACGACCGGCATGCCGGGCTTGATGATGCCGGCTTTTTCCGCCGCGATTTTTTCCAGCGTGTCGCCGAGCCATTGCTGGTGGTCGAACGCGATGTTGGTGATGACGCTGGCGAGCGGCGTGACGATGTTCGTCGCATCCAGCCGTCCGCCGAGGCCGGTTTCCCAAATCACCAGGTCGCATTTTTGTTCCGCGAAAAATTTCAGCGCCATCACGGTGACGACTTCAAACAACGTCGGGTGATTGTCGGCTGGAAATTGTTCGAGCAGCGGCTGAATTTCTTCGACCAGCCGGACGACTTCGTTTTCAGGAATCAACTGGCGGTTGACTTGAATCCGTTCGCGAAACGAAACGAGATGCGGCGAAGTGAACAGCCCGACGCGCAATCCGGCCGCGCGATAAATGCTTTCCAGCATCGCGCAGGTCGAGCCTTTGCCGTTCGTGCCGGCGACGTGGATGAAGCGGAGTTTTTCCTGCGGATTGCCGGCGAGCGCGGCGAGCTTGAACGTGTTTTCCAGCCCGAACTTCGCGCCGAACAATCGCAGGCCGTAAAGAAATTGGATGGCTTCGGAATAATTCACGCGCTGATAGCGTCACAAATCTTCAAAACCTTTGCCACTTTCTTCTCGACTCCTAATTTCAATGCAAGCAAAGTAAAATTCGTGAAGCAAAATCATTAAGTTTTTGGCAGTCATTTTTTTGTTTGTTGTCTTGGCATTTGGCGGGATGTATTTATTTTGCTGCTCCGCGTCCGCCCAAAGAAGCCAAATTGATTCAGAATTTCAACGAACATCGAGCCGCGTTTTGAACAATTGCGAGATATGCTTCAGGCCGACACAAATTTAACAAGAGTTGCAAATTCGGGGAATTGAAACTCGCAAACCATTTGTTTCTGGGTTATCCGCCGGGCGGCAAATTTTTCAGTTGACCGATTTAATAAATTACCTCGCCTTGTTCAAAGAAACTGGCGCATTGGCAGCAGCGAGAGGTGAAGGTAAAAATGCCGACGCATCATATTTTCGTTTCAGGCTTGGGGATTCGCAGGAGACACAAGACACATTGGCATTCGTTGGCTGGATGACAACCAACAAATCCAAATTCCTACTTTGGACGGTTATCGAGGACAAAGCGTGTATCCGAACACCATCGTCGCTTTTAAGCACATTGACCAACAGCTGGCTATCTTCGGCTGACTGGTGAATTTGCCGTTGGAATCTTCACAGCGGCTTGTGGTGGATGTTCTGGTGCGCGGCGGCGATGAAGCCCTTGAACAGCGGATGCGGCTGGTGCGGCTTGCTCTGGAATTCCGGATGAAACTGGCTCGCGATGAAAAACGGATGGTCTTTCAGTTCGATGACCTCGACGAGTTTGCCGTCGGGCGAATTGCCGCTGAAAACAAAGCCGGCCTTCTCGAATTTTTCGCGGTAGGCGTTGTTGAATTCGTAGCGGTGGCGGTGGCGTTCGTTGATGACGAACGAGCCGTAAAGCTGTCCGCCGCCTTGGTGCCGACGCGTCAACTGGCACGGCTGCGCGCCCAGCCGCATCGTGCCGCCTTTTTTCGTCACCTTGCGCTGCTCGTCCAGCATGGCGATGACCGGATGCGGCGTGTTCGGATCGAATTCGGTCGAGTGCGCCTTCGCCAGCTTCAAAACATTGCGCGCAAATTCAATCGTCGCGATCTGCATGCCCAGGCACAGGCCGAGATAAGGAATGTTATTTTCGCGCGCGTATTGCGCGGCCAGAATTTTTCCTTCCATGCCGCGTTCGCCAAAGCCGCCGGGCACCAGAATGCCGCCGAGGCCTTTCAACATTTTTTCCGCGCCGTCCTTTTCGATTTCCTCGGCGTCCACCTGCACGATTTCCACGCCGCAATCGTTGCGCGATGCCGCCGTGGATGATCGCCTCATAGACCGATTTGTAGGCGTCCTGCAAGCCGATGTATTTGCCGACGACGCCGACGCGCACGCGATGCTGCGGCGCGATGAGTTTGCGGATGATTTCCTGCCAGTGCGCCATGTTCGGCGCGGGCGTGGTGAGATGCAGCAGGCGGCAGACCAGGTCGTCCATGCGCTCGCGCTGGAGCATCAGCGGCACTTCGTAAATGGAATGGTCCACGTCCTTTTCCTCGATGACGGCTTCGAGCGGCACGTTGCAGAACATGGAAATTTTCTGGCGCAATTCCTTGTCGAGCGGACGTTCGCAGCGGCAGACCAGGACGTGCGGCGTGATGCCGATTTCGCGCAGCTTGGCGACCGATTGCTGCGTCGGCTTGGTCTTCAATTCGCCGGCGGCCTTGATGAACGGCACGTAAGTGACGTGCATGAAAATGGCGTTGTTGTAGCCGACTTCCAGCGCGAATTCGCGGATGGCTTCGAGAAACGGCAGGCCTTCGATGTCGCCGGTCGTGCCGCCGATTTCGGTGATGATGACGTCGGCCTTGGTTTTTTCGGCGAGCACGTGGATGCGGTTTTTGATTTCGTCCGTGACGTGCGGAATGACCTGCACCGTTTTGCCGAGATATTTTCCCTCGCGCTCGTTGTTGAGCACGGTCTGATAAACCTGGCCGCTGGTGAGATTGTTCATGCGCGTCAGCTTGACGTTGGTGAACCGCTCGTAATGGCCGAGGTCGAGGTCGGTCTCCGCGCCGTCGTCGAGCACATAAACCTCGCCGTGCTGATACGGCGACATCGTGCCGGGATCCACGTTGAGATACGGGTCGAACTTTTGCAGCGCGACCTTGAGGCCGCGATTTTCGAGCAGCGTGCCGAGCGCGGCGGCCGTCAGGCCTTTGCCGAGCGAACTCACCACACCGCCGGTTACAAATATGAATTTCATTTCAAATTATTTCTTAGCCACAGATTAACACAGATGAAACACAGATTTCAAAAAGACCAACGCAGCCGCATTTCTGAATATCTGTGTTCATCTGTGTTTAATCTGTGGCTAAAGTTTTCTCAAAATTGCTTCCACTCTCGCCACATCTTCCGGCACATCCACGCCCATGCTGTCGTAATCCACTTTCACGACCGCGATCTGAATGCCGTTTTCCAGCGCGCGCAACTGCTCCAGCTTCTCCGCGTTTTCCAGCGGCGACACCGGGAATTTCACCAGCCGCAACAGCGTTTCGCGCCGGTAACCGTAAATGCCCAGATGCTTCAAAAAAGGAAACGCCGCCAACTGTTCGCTCACCGAACCACTGGCGGCCTCGCGCAAATACGGAATCGTGCGCCGGGAAAAATATAACGCGCGACCGGCGGCGTTGACAACGACTTTCACGACGTTCGGATTGTCCAGTTCGGCGGGATTCTTGATGCGGCGTCGCGGCGGTGGACATTTCGTTTTGCGCCAGCGCGTCCGCCACCGCGTCAATCACCGCCGGATCAATCAACGGTTCGTCGCCCTGGATGTTCACGACCGCGTCGCAGGAAATTCTTTCGGCAACTTCCGCAATGCGGTCCGAGCCGCTCGGATGTTCCGGGCGCGTCATTTCCACGCGGCAGAAATTTTGCGCCACTTCCCAGATGCGCGTGTCGTCCGTGGCCACGATGACTTCCGAAAGCGATTTTGCCTTCTGGCATTGCTCGACGACGTGCTGGATGAGCGGCTTGCCCGCGATGAGCGCGAGCGGCTTGCCGGGAAACCGCGTCGAAGCAAAGCGCGCGGGAATGATGCCAACGACTTTCACGGGGATTGATTAAGCCACAGTTTGCCACATCGAAGCAAGCAGCGAAGGCGGGATTCGGCACAGACAAACGTTCGGCGAAAATCGCGGAATGGACGCTCGTGAAAAACTTTCCGCGCGCCAGCCAAATTTAACGGCTGAAACGATTTTTTAAACCTGCACGAGTTTGAAATCAGCCAGATTCCACGCCGGTTCGCCGACTTCGTGCGCGAGATGATTCAATTCCTCGATTTCCGCTTTCGTGAACAGCAGGCCGCCGTGCTGTTTTGAAAGTTTGCCGCTGTTCGCCTCCGGCTGGCCGGGCAACATGCACTTCTCATTTCCGTGACCAAGAATGTCTTCGATGATCGCTTTCACGTTTTGCATTTGCGAGCGGCCTTTGACATAATCGTTTCCGTTCATCGCGTCGGGATGGATGACTTGAAAATAAAACGTCGAGCCGCGCTTCTCGCCTTCGCCGCCAAGCTTTGTTCCGCGAATTTGCGGCAGCGAACCGCCGATGTAGCCCGCGTAAAGTTCGTCAATCAAACCGAGGCCGTAGCCTTTGTGCGCGCCGAACGGCAGCAACGCGACGGCTTTGTTCGGATCGGTCGTCGGATTGCCCTCGGCATCCACGGCGGCGCCGGGCGGAAGTTGTTTGCCTTCGCGTTTCATCACTTGCACGCGGCCCATCGCGATGGTCGAGGTCGCCCAGTCAATCACGATGGGAAAACCGATCGCGTCCTGCGTCGGGAACGCCCACGAATGCGGGTTCGTGCCCATCGTCGGCGTCTTGCCGCCGAACGGCACGACTTCGGACGTGGCCGAGGTGCAGTTCGTGTAGGCGAGATAGCCCTTGAGCGCGGCGTCCATGACGTAGCCGCCGCCCCAGAGATAATGCGTCGCGTTGTCCACGCTCACCATGCCCACGCCGAATTTGTCGGCGAGCTTCATGCAGGTGTCCATCGCCTCGTAGGCGACGGCCTGGCCGAGCTTGTTGTGGCCGTTCCAGATTTCGGCGGCGGCGAAGCGCGACGGCAGCTTCTCGATCTTCGCGCCGGGCGTCCAGCGGCCGACCTTGCTGCCGAACAATTCGTCGAGGTGCAGCGCCTTGATGGCGTTGTGCGTGCGGATGCCGTAATACGCGGCGCTGGCGCAAAACCGCGCGCCGGCGGCGGCCTCGGCGGCATCGTAACCGCGCTTGAGATACGCCTTCGTGACGAGTGAATCGTGTTTTTCTTTGGGAATGATGTAGTAGGTTTCGGGCATAAAAGTTTTTGGAAATGGAATTAAATTATTTGGCGTTCGCCCAAGCTAAATACTGCTCCCAATCTTTTGAATAAATTTGTTTCTTTTCGTCAGCGGGCAATTTGAATGTATCCCAGCGAGAGCTTGGATATTCCGCCATGGAAATTACATCGCGATAATCTGACTTCGCGCTTTTAATTGCTTGCTGAAGCCCGTCCATTTTTCCGTTTGCTAATTTCAAAATATCAAGCTGCACACGGTCAATTTCGCGCTCATAATTTTCTTTTCCATATTCATCCAAAGCGGCCATAACTTCTGAAAATTTTTCGGCAGGAAAATCTCGACGCGCAATTCGCTCGAACAGTTTGCGGGTGACTTTTGGAACTTGCTGATTTACGAACTTGCTGTCGTTACTCGAAGTTTCAGGATGTGTCGGCATTAAATGACGCAGATGTTCTATTTTGCCGAAGGACAGTTTGAGAATGTTAATCTGAAAGTTAATTCGCACTTCTTCAGGTTCTTTTTTGATTTGCTCCAAAAGCGACATCACGCTTTCAAATTGTTCAGTCGGAAAATCACGGCGAACCATTTGTTCAACATCAGCGCTTGTAACTTTTGGAGTTTCTTGCATTAAACCACTTTCTTCACCGGCACTTCGGGATTCACCTGCGCGATGGGTTTTTCGCCGTTCATCGCGAGGATGAGATTTTTCACGGCGCAGGTGGCCTGCCGCACCACGCTCTCGTAAGTGCGCGACGCGACGTGCGGCGTGCAGACGACGTTCGGCAGCTTGAGCAGCGGATGATCCGCCGCCGGCGGCTCGTGATCCAAAACGTCCGTGCCGTAACCGCCCACCTGCCCGGATTTCAGCGCGGCCACCATGTCATTCGTGTTCACCACTTCGCCGCGCGCGCAGTTCAAAATCAAAACGCCCTTTTTCATCTTCGCAAACGATTTGGCGGAAATCATGTCGCGCGTTTCCGGCGTGAGATTTGTGTGCAGCGAAATGTAATCGCTCGCGGCATAAATTTCGTCGAGCGACGCGGCGCGTTTCACGTTGTGGTCTTTGGCAAATTTTTCGTCCCAATAAACGTCAAAGCCGATCACGTTCATGCCGAACGCGCGTGCGCGAATCGCCACTTCCTTGCCGATTCGGCCAAGCCCGATGATGCCGATGGTTTTGTCCAGCAGTTCGTGGCCGGTCTTGCGTTTCCAATTCTCTTGGCTCGCCGCTGCGCGTGGAGTCGGTGTGGAACAGGAAATTTTTCTCCAGCGCGAGCAGCAGCATGAAATTGTGTTCGGCCACGGTCGTGTGATTCACGCCGGGCGTGAAGAGCAGCGGAATGCCGAATTCGGTGCAGGACTTCACGTCAATCTTGTCCACGCCGATGCCGTATTTGCTCAAGACCTTCAGTTTCGGACGCGCCTTTTCCAGAACCTTGCGCGTGATGGCGTCGTCGCCGCAGATGTAGCCGTCCACATCGCCGACGAGCGCGAGCGTGTCCGCCTCGTTCAGCGGGCCGCGCGCGGTGATGATTTCCCAGCCGGTTTGCTTGAGCAAATCGTGATGCGCGCCGGGCGTGTCCTGAAACGAAGTGGTGGTCAGCAAGAATTTTCATGAACGCAAGCTTAAAAAATACGGCCGCCACGAGTCAAAAAATGACCCCCGAACATTTGTTCGGGGTTGCAAATCAGCTTTGAAAATTCTGCACTCAACCCGCGCCCAAGATCGGAGCGCGCCATCGAATCCAACCGCATCTGCGCCTGTTCGGAGACATGCGGTGAAGACCATGGAAACGTGGTAGCCGGCGTGCTTGCTGCCGGAGCAGGCGACGACGACGCCGCTGCACTGAAGCTTGCTGCCGTCGCGCGGCGATTGCAGCGCGACGGTCATTTCCGTCCATTCATTGAACGGCGTCGGGCTGCGAAATTCAATGCCGCTTTTGTGGACGGAAACGGTGTCGGCGGAAAGTTCCAGCCGGGACTGCCGCCCTTCAACCGTCACCTGTTGTTTCGGGGAATTCAACTGCTTCGAATTTTTTTGCGCTCATAATTAACATCAAATTAGCACGCTCCGGCCAATCGTCAAATTAGCAGATGCCATTCTATGAATTAGTTCACCATTCAATCACCGCCGCGCCCCAGGTCAGGCCGGCGCCGAAAACGACCAGCAAAATCAAGTCGCCGCGCGAAACTTTCCCGGCGGCGACGGCTTCGTCCAGCGCGATCGCCACGGACGCGGCGGAGGTGTTGCCGTATTTGTGGAGATTGACGAAAAATTGTTCCGGCGTGGCTTTGAGGCGGTCGCCCACGGCGTCAATGATGCGCCGGTTGGCCTGATGCGGAATGACGCATTTGATTTTGGTGATGTCAATTTCGCAGCGGCGCATCGCCTCGTTCGCGGCGGAAACCATCGCCTGCACCGCGTTTTTGAAAGTTTCCTTGCCGTCCATGCGCAGAAAATGCAGGCCGTCCGCGACCGATTCCGGCGTGGCCGGACACGCGCTGCCGCCGCCGGGCATGGAAAGCAAATCCGCCTTGCTGCCGTCCGCGCCCATGACGGCGGTGAGCAGGCCGTGGGAATTTTCGCGATTCTGCAAAATCGCCGCGCCCGCGCCGTCGCCGAACAGCACGCAGGTGTTGCGGTCCTTCCAGTTGACGATGGACGAAAGTTTTTCCGCGCCGATGACCAGCACGGTTTCGTAGGTGCGCGACAAGATGAACTGCTGGCCGATTTCCAGCGCGTAAATGAAACCGGAACACGCGGCTTCGATGTCAAATGCCGCCGCGCGCTTCGCGCCGAGCTTGCGCTGAACCAGGCACGCGGTCGAAGGAAACGGCATGTCCGGCGTGAGCGTCGCGACGATGATGAGATCAATCTGCTCGGCGGTGACGCCGGCCATTTTCATCGCGCGTTCGGCGGCTTTCGCGGCGAGGTCGGAGGTGAATTCATTCGCGGCGGCGATGCGGCGTTCCTTGATGCCGGTGCGCGAGGTGATCCATTCGTCCGAAGTCTCGACCATTTTTTCGAGGTCGGCGTTGGTCAGGATTTTTTCCGGCACATACGAGCCGACGCCGGTGATGGAACAGGTGCGGCCCTGAAAATTATGCTTGGCGCGCGGGTTTTTGAATTTGGTTTTCATGCGTGAGCCGGAACCGGGATTTTCCACTGCGGCCAGCGCCTTGTTCGCGCGGGCGATTTCGCGGGCGATGATCTGGTTGACCTGATGCTGCAAGGCCTCGGCGGTCACGCGCAGGGCGCTGGCGATGGCGCGTTCGCGCGCGGAAGCGTGCGCCTTGAACACCATGCCGTTGAAACCGAGCAGCGGCGCGCCGCCATAAACTTCCGGATCCATGCGGCGGCGGATGGCTTGAAAGGCGTCCTTCGCCAGAAATGCGCCGATCTGCCGTTTGGTGTTGCTGCATCAATTCGCGCTTGAGCATCGAAAACATCGCCGACGGCGAGGCTCTCGCACGTCTTCAAAACGATGTTGCCGACGAAACCGTCGCACACGACCACGTCCACGTGATCCTTGAACAAATCGTGCCCCTCGACGTTGCCGATGAAATTCAAATCCAGTTTTTTGCAGAGCTTGAAGGCTTCGAGCGTGAGTTCGTTGCCCTTGGAATCCTCCGTGCCGATGCTCAAAATGCCGACGCGCGGATTTTTCCGTCTCAAAACTTCGCGCGAATAAACGCTGCCCATCACGGCAAATTGCGCGAGATGCAGCGGCTTGCATTCGATGTTCGCGCCGGCGTCGAGCAGCACAAATTCATTGCTCTGGCGCGGAATGACCGTCGCGATGCAGCCGCGATCCACGCCGGCAATGCGCCCGACCTTGAAAGTCGCCGCCGCGAAAATGCCGCCGGTGTTGCCGAGCGAAACCAGCGCGTCGGCCTTGCCGTCGTGAACCAGTTCGGCGGCGCGGGCGATGGAGGAATCCTTTTTTTTGCGGAGCGCGATGACCGGCTTGTCGTCCATCTCCACGACTTCGCTGGCGTGGATGACTCGGACGCGATGGTCGCGAAAACCGCGTTCGCGGCAGCGCGGCGTGGATGGCGGCCTGGTTGCCGACCAGGTAAAGGCGCGGAGATTTTTTTGTTGGCCTCCAGCGCCAGCTTTGCGCCGGCGATGACGACCCCGCAACCGTGGTCGCCACCCATGACATCCACTGCGATTCGCATAGATGAAATGAAAAGAGCGCGGAACTCCATTCCGCGCCCGGACACTGAAAATTCAGCCCCGCCGTTGACGCGTCAAGACCTGGCGGCCCTTGTAATAATCCGCACGCCGGGCAGACCCGGTGCGGCACATAAGGCTCGGCGCATTGCGGACATTTGCTCGATCTGCGGCAGTTTCAGCACGCTGTTGTAAGCGCGGCGCATGCGCTGCCGGCTCGTCGATGGTTTACGTTTTGGGACGCCCATAAATTTTCAAATTACAGTTTCAGTTTGTTCAATTCAGCCCACGCGGACGGTTTCGATTCTTCGTCGCCGGCGATTTTTTTGGACTTGCCGGTTTTCGGCTTCAATCCGCCGCAATCCGGCTTGCACAACGGATGCTGCGGAAACCCAAGCAGAATATCTTCCCGCACGAACGGAGTCAAGTCCACGCAATCGTTGTTGACGGACACCGCTCCTCGCCTTCCAGCGGCAGATGCAGCGTCCAATGTTCCAAATCCAGCGTTGCGCTTGAACTTTTTCAGGCAGCGGACGCACTCGCAATCAAGCGTCAACGGCAGTTCGACCTTGAACCAAAAGCGCGTCGTGCAGCTTTTCAACCTCCAGATCGTATCGCAACGGCTGTTCGAGCGCGAATCATCTCGTCGCGCACGTCCAAATCCAGTTCGGCCAGGGCAATTCGCCGTTCAAATGAATTTCGTGCGTTTCCAGATGGCGAAGATTGACGGTCAGTGACATAATTTGTTTAAGCCACAGCGCTCACAGAGCCGATTTGTCTCAGCATCTCTGTGCCTCTTGGCTAATTTTGTTTTCGCGGCTTGAGTTTTTTTATCAACGCAGCCTGGACGTGCGGCGGCACGAACGCGCTGACATCGCCGCCGAGCCGCGCGATTTCCTTCACGATGCGCGAACTCAAAAAAGTGTAGGTGTCCTTGGGCATCATGAAAATCGTCTCGATGTTTTCGTTCAGCTTGCGGTTCATCAGCGCGAGCTGGAATTCAAATTCAAAATCCGAGACGGCGCGCAGCCCGCGCACAATCGCCTGCGCCTTCCGGCTCACGACGTATTCCACGAGCAGGCCGTCGAACGCATCCGCCTCGACATTCGGCAGGTGTTTCACGGCCTGTTTCACCAGCGCCAGCCGTTCGTTGCAACGTGAACAGCGGATTTTTGCCCTCGTTTTTGGCCACGGCCACGATGACGCGGTCAAACAATTTGGCCGCGCGCTGAACCACGTCCAGATGGCCGTTGGTCAGCGGGTCGAAACTGCCGGGATAAATCGCCGTGCGCATTTTCAGAGTTTCAGGTTTCAGGTTTCAGGTTTCAAGCTGTTTGTCAGTTGCTCTCGCGCTGGATGATTCCGGTGAACGTCGTGCCTTCGCCGGGCTTGACGATGAAAAAGCTCCTCGTCAAACGGCGATGCGCTGTGCGGTCGCCACGGCACTTCGTAAATCCGCATTTCGGCGACGATGCCCTTGACCGTCACCGGAGGCAGCTCGATGCACGTCGCCGCCAGCGCCGGATCGTCGCGCAGCAAATGATTGTAGGTCGCGTCGCTGATGATGATGCGGCCGCTGCCGGAAACGCCTTCCAGCCGGCTGGCGAGGTTCACTTCGCGGCCAAACACGGTGTAATTCAAAATGATGCTCGTCCGAACCCATCAGGCCGACGGTGACCATGCCGGTGTTGATGCCGCGTGCCGAGCTGCAGCGACGGCAGCGGCGGCTTGGGCGGCAGGCCGGCGGCAGCCGCGCGCGGTTTTCAATTTCGCGCTTCGGGTTTTCCGCCAGCGCGCTTTTGGTTCAATTCGTAGAATCGCCCGCTGCGCGTCAATCGCCGCGCGCACGCAGGCGAGCGCGTGTTTTTCGTTCGGCATCGGCGCGTTCCAGAACGCCATGACGCAGTCGCCGATGTATTTGTCGAGCGTGCCGCCGTGCTGCTTCACGGCGTCGGCGACCGCGCCGAGGTAAAGGTTCACGGTGTCGAGCGTTTCGCGCGCGGATTCGTCGATAGCAGCTTCGGCCGCCGCGCCGGATCAAGGTTGTGTTCGCGGACGAATTCCAGCACCCGTTGCCTGGCTCTCGTCCGTGAACGTGGTGAAGCCGCGCACGTCGGCAAAAAACACCGTGACTTCGCTGCCGCGCGCCGCCGAGCGAAAGTTTTTCCGCACTGAAGCAGTTCGTTGACGATGTCCGGCGAAACGATTTTGGAGAAAACGGATTTGACGCGGCGCTGTTCGCGTTCCTCAAACACGACGCGATAAGTGACGAGCGTCAAATGCTCCATCAGCATCGCGCCGCCAACCGGAAAAACGAGCGGCAGCCAGAAACGAAATTTGACGAACGCAAAAAACGCGACGGCAATGTAAGCCACCATCAGCAGCAAACGTGCGCACCTGTCGCCGCGAACGCGCGCAATTGCCAGGTCAGAAACGCCGTGAGCGCGCCGAGAAAAATGATGAGCGCGAGTTCCAGCGGCAGCGACGCGCGGCGGATGAACTGGCCGGTGATGATGGAGTTGGCGACGTTCCAGATGTTGTGCTGACGAGGAAGCGTGTCGCTTTTCCAGCGGCGTCGCGCCGCGGTCGGTCAAATCGTTTCCCTGCGCCGTCGAACCGACGACGACGAGCTTGCCGCGAAATGCATCGCTCAAACCATTGGTCTCGCCGGGCAATCGCTGTTTGTCCTGCCAGAGCAAATTTTCAATCGGCGCGTCGCAGCAAATGCGGGTCGTTCGGCTTCAGCCGCCAGTCAATGTAAAAATAGCCGTCGGCGTCCACGGGAATCGTCCGCTCAATGCCGTTCGCGCCGCGCAAAATAATTTTTCCGTGCGGCAGATCAACTTCGGCGTTCTGCAAATCGAGTTTCAATTCCTGCGCGGCGAGGACGATGCCCATGTGCCAGACGCGCTCGTCGGTGAAGGCTTTGGCCGTGGGCGCGACACCGGGCGGAAGTTTGTTGCCGACGAAATCGGCGAGTTCAAAATTATTTTCCGCGTCCACGGGAACTTCAATCGTGTTGGTCGTGCCGGTTTGCGGCAGAATGATTTTTCCGGGCGCGAATTTTGCGTTCGCCAAATCCACACCGTAATTCGTCCGCCGCTTTTTTGAAGAGCGGATGCCATTGGCGGTAAATGCGGAAGGCTTTGACGCGGCGCAGAACGCCGTCGGAATCTTTCTCGGTCGAAATGTCGCCGAGCGCGAGCGCGTTGGTCGCAAACAAATCCGGCAACGGCGCGTCGGGGGTCGTGGCGAGAATGACATTGCCGGCGCGGCGCATTTGCAGCGCGAAAAAATCGTCGGATTCAACGAGGCTGCCGTCGGCCATTTGCACGGGCGGATGGTCGGGGCGCAATTCGCCGAACAGCACGTCGAACGCGACGGCCTTCGCGCCCTCCGCCGAAAGTTCCTCGACGAGCCGGCCATAGACCTGGCGCGGCCAGTAAAGCCCGAAATGAAAGCCGAGCGACCCGTTTTGCACGGCGGCAATGCTGGAATCCCCAATGGCGACGAAGGCGAGATTGGTCGCAACCGGCGCGGAGAAATGGAGAGCGGTTTTAGCGCGCAGATCGTAGGTCATCCGCTCCAGCCGCTCAAAAAAATCCAGATGCAACAGGCGCACGCCGCAAACGAACGCGAGGACGGCGACGGCCAGAATGACCGGCGCGCGTTTGAGCGGCTTGAGTTTCACGCCATTGAATTAAACGAAAAACCAGCGCAACTCAAGGCTGCACTGGTTTTGAAATCAGCCCGAAGGCTGGAAATTCGCCGTCACTTTGTAGTCACTGTCAAGCCTGTCTCCGGCGATATATGAATAGTGGTCGTATCACCCACCGTATTAATTATAGCTGTAACCGACACTTGGACATTACAGGCTGCATCATCCGTGGCAACAATGTATTCCGCGTCATTTTTGGCGTCTTCCAAGGCACTGGCACCAAGAGTGGTGACTTGGTCTTGCGCGGGCTTGCTTGAATCATAAGTCGCCGGATCAAATGACTGACCTTCAGTCAAAGTGACCGTCACGGTCGTGCCATTGATAACTTCAGAAATCACGGCGGAACCGTCAACCACAGTGGCACTACCGTCTGCTCCGAAATAAACGCTTGTGCCGCGGATGCCAGCCACGCCGGTCGGCGTCTTGACGACAAATTGGGATGCGGCGGAAATTTTCTTGACGTTCCCGAAAATTTTTCCGGCTTTCAAATTCAACTCCGTGTCAGTGACAGTGTCCGCTCCGGTCTGTGAATAGGTGAACTTGTCAATGGCCAGTTCCGTGTCGGGAAGCAACCGGACGATGTTTTGCTGTGGTGCGGCATTTCCTCCGGCACTGATGGGCGTGATCGGGAGACCGGCGATCTTGACATCTCCACCAATGAGCGAACCGTCACCCGCTCCCGCATTCACTCGCACGGCCTTGTCTCCCAAAACCAAGTCCACAGTCGAATTGGCTGCGGTCTGGACCACGTCGTTCTCGCCAAGAGTTGTGCCGGTTGTCAACGTGTGCCACACATTGTCGCCGGTGGAATATCTCGCCGTGCCTTGAATGCGAACCACGGTGGCGATGCCTTGTGTGGCGGATTGGGCGGACGCGATGGTGGCAAACGCCAGAACCGCAACGCCAATGGATACAAAATATTTCATGTGTTTCATAATGAGTTTGTTTAAGTTTTACTCTTACTGGTGGAAGTATAACGGCTGGCAAACCGTTGTCAACCGAAAATTTTGCCTAAAATCCGGCGGGCAAAAGTCCCTTGCCGGAGGCCTTTTCCACCAGTTTTTGCCGGACGATATTGAGATAGGAATGGGCGATGACATTTTCTTTCCAGCCATTAAGCCGCAGAGAACGCTCAAACCATGCTTGGGCCGCCGCATAATCGCCCGTTTGAAAGTAATGCCAGCCGATGTATGCGACAGTATAATAGCCGTTGGGATCGAGCGCCTCGGCCACGCTGAATTTTTCCCCGGATTTGTTTTGCTCGCCGAGCCAGTCGAGACACATCCCGTAGCGCAGATAATTATAGCCGTCATAACGGTCCAGCTTCATGCCGCGCGAATACCAGTCCATCGCCGTTAGTGCCAAATGCTCGTTATCGCTCCAGCCGTCAAAGCTTTCATTCCGATATTCCTCGCCGATTTTGTATGACGTTTCAAAATTCATCGGCTCGGCGTCAAATGCTTTTTCCATGGCTTTTATGTAATCGGAGGGCGAAATCTGCGATTGTTCCGCGCGCGCCAGCCAGTATTGTTCGTGGCCGCGACGCCACCCCTGCCTTCCCAGATAAGCGATGCCGGCTGCGAGCATGGCGGTCGCAACAATTTTCAGCGGCAGCCGGATATTCATCCAGTAGCCTTCCGTGGCGAACCGCAGATTGCTGCTCAAGAGCGCGAGCAGCGTCACGCCCAGCATCGCGTTCGCCGGGACGTGCAGGTTGAAATCCACGACGGAATGGATCGCCAGAGCGAGCAATCCCGTGGACGCACCGAGATAAAAAGCGAGCCGGTTGCTCTTGCCGCTGCCAAAATCCTTTTCCGCGCGGCGGACGTGATTTCGAGTCTGCCACAGGCCGGCGCAGAAAATCGCCATGCCCGCCAGCACGATGATTCCGCCGACAGTTCCCCAGTCGGCCAGCAGGTTAAGATAATCGTTGTGCGCCCGGTCGGGATCCCTCTGGACGCGCTCGGTGCGGTATTGCCGGAAGCGATAATCGTAATGCGCTGGACCGACGCCCCACCAGAAATTGTCCCGCCACATCTGTTCCGCCGCGCCCCACATATCGCGCCGGTAATCGAGCGCGTCATGCCCGCTTTCCAGCGGCTGCTCGACGCGGTTCATGTAAGTCACCGATTTCGACAGATAATTTTTTACAAAAACCGTGCCGCCGCCGACCATGACGACCAGCAGCAGCAGGGCGGGAATCCGATGGTTGCGGTGAAAAATCAAAATCACCAGCAGCACCAGCACCGCCGCCGCGCCCGCCGCCCAGCCGCCGCGCGAAAACGTCACCACCATTCCCGCCGCAATCGCCAGCGCCGCGTAGCCCAGCAAAATCCGCGTCACCGGCTTCATGCGCCCGGCCAGAATGTAGGAGACCGCCAGCGGCAGGATCATTTCCAGAAAGCCCGCGAAATTGTTCGGCGAAATGTAGGTGCCCGAAGCGCGCCCCGGATAAGGCGAGACGAATTCCCAAACCCGGTTTGAGTGCCTCAAAAATTGATAAACCGCGAAGCACGAGACTCCCGCCGCCAGAAAAACCAGCGTGAAGCTGATGACCTGCGAAAATTCCTGCCGGTAAAGATTGTTGACGATGGCGAAAAACAGAAACGCATACATCAGCACCTGGATCATTTCCAGCCGCGCGACGTATTCGATGTCCGCTGTCAAATAACGCGCCACGGCGTAAATCGCAAACGCCAGCACCACCCAGCAGATCGGCGGCCAGAGCAATTGAGGTTTGCGGCTGAACCACATCCGCGCCGCCCACAAAAGCATCACGCCCATCGTCAAACCCTGCACGACGAGAAACGCCCACGCGTCCACCGCGCCCATCGCCAGCGGGCCGAAAACCAAAATGGCAAGGACGAGCGCAAGAATTCCGCGTTCGAAAAATTTGTCCAATGCTTCACGGTTCATTTTAGTCCGCCAAAATGAACTGCTCTTGCCCGTGAGTAAAGCCGCAAAAAACAGCCACAGATGGACACAGATGAAACACAGATAAAGACAAAGCCGGCGCTGATTGAAATTCTTATCTGTGTTTCATCTGTGCTAATCTGTGGCTGAAATCTTTTTCTTTTTCGCCGTTTCGGGGCGGAATTCCAGAATTTCCCCCGGCTGGCAGTCGAGCGTTTCGCAAATGGCTTCGAGCGTGGAGAAGCGGATGGCCTTGGCCTTGCCGGTTTTGAGGATGGACAGGTTTTGCGGCGTGATGTCCACGGCGGCGGCCAGATCGTTCAGCCGCATTTTCCGCTGCGCGAGAACCACGTCGAGATTGACGATGATGGGCATAAACTTAAACCGTCAATTCCTGTTCTTCTTCAATTTTCCGGCCTTCGTCCATGATCCAGGCGATTAAAATAATTACACAACCAAAAACCAAATTGTGAACCAATTGGGAGAAAAACAATTGAAGGCAAAGAATCATTTGCACGACGAATGGAGCAGCCTGAACGTGATAAAAATATCCGTCAAGCAGACGAACATGAAGGTCATTCCAAAAATTTAAGCCGCCTCTCAACAGGCTCAAGATTCCAATCCATCGCATCCAACGAACGGCTTTGGGAGCGAACCAATCACCGTTGACATAATGAGAGAATAATTTGTAAGCAAACCAACATTCCAAGGCGTCGCCGAATGAGAAAAAACTCATTGAATATGAAAGTGATGAATATAAATTCCCCACTGTAATTACGAGGCAGGCTAGGCCGATGGCACCAAAAACCACCGTCGAGGTCAAAAAAATATTTCTTAAATAAACACTGCTTTTTTGAATTCGATTCAGCCAAGGATTAGCTATTGGAGAAATTTCATTCGCATTCATAAATTTGAAAAGTTGGTTTGTTAAACCGTCAATTCCTGCTCCTCTTGAATTTTCCGGCCTTCGTCCATGATCCAAGCGATTAAAATAATTACAATTCCAGCCAACAATGGGCCAAAATTTATGTTCCAAAAAGGAAATGGAAATAAATTTACGTTGCCAGAAAACATTTCCTCTTTCAACTTGCTCGCAACTTTCGTAGGCAACGATGAGCGTAATGAAGGCAATGAATAATAATTAAACACAAATTGATGAATAGTTTTTAATGTCCATTGCGCTATCCACAACAATCCCAAAATTTTTATGCAACGCACGTTTTCCGAGGCAAAGATAAAACCTCGTTCGTATAAACGAAATAATCTTGCTAATTTCCAATACCAAATGGCCAAAATGACTGTCACTCCGATGTTTTGAATCAGATAATTAAATAAATCCCAAGGATGGATGTAGATTGGAACATGAACCGAAAGGCTGGCCAAAAGTTGAAATAGCATTGAACTCGTTTGCGCGAATTGAATTATCGCCACATAAACAAAATAAATAAACATGACGAATATTGGAATTCGAATAATTCGACCGACAACTTTGATTCGTTGCAACCGCGCATCGGCTTTTGGAGAATTTTCATTCGCATTCATGGCGCAAAGAATAAACCAATCAATTCCGTTAGTCAAGTCTTATTTATCGAAAAACAATAAATAGTTTGCGTTTAACAAGATTTAAGGCGTTATCAGGCTTTTGACCTTGCTTTTGGCCGTCGTCAGTGGGAAATTCCCAACGTGAATGCTGTCAAAGTGGATGATGCCCGCCGCGTCCGGCTGCCGACGCTGCGTCCCGGCGATTATTACGAGCCGGAATTTCATGGCGAAGAGGATGTCGTCCTGCGCAAAGTCGTTCCGCCCCGCCGGAAAATGACACAAGCCGAGGCGCTCGAAGCGATTCGACGCAGCCCGCTCAAATTTACGAAATCCTGGGACGAAATCAAAAGGGAGACGCGGTGATTCTCTTTGATTCCAGCGTCATCATTGACGCGCGCGACGCCGATAATCCGTGGCACGAGTGGGCTGAAGAAGAGATTTCGAAAGCGGTTGGCGGTGAAGGCGCCGTTGTCAACACGGTGGTCATCAGCGAGGCCAGTGTGTGCGCCAAAAATCCTGACGCCGTGCCTCAAATGTTGCTGGATTTTGGAATGACTCTCACTCCGTTGCCCATTTCAGCGGCAATTCCGGCGGCCAGAGCGTTTTCGATTTATCTGAACCGGCTCAAAACGGCGGGAAAAAAAGCGGGCGGACGCACGCCGTTGCCGGATTTTCTGATCGGCGCTCATGCGCACGCTGAACGGATGACGCTCGTGACGCGCGATCCCGATCGCGTTGCCGCGTATTTTCCAAAGGTCAATTTGATAACTCCAGCGCAAAAGGATTAACTCGAAGAACACCGGCAATTGAATTTTTAATCAAGGAATTTATGACCGATCCGCGTTACAAAAAACTGGCTGACTTGCTTGTGAACTATTCCACCGCGCTCAAAAAAGGCGACCGCATCCTGCTCGACATGATTGACGTGCCGGACGAATTCACCGTCGAACTCATCCGCGCCGTGCGCGCGGCGGGCGGCACGCCGTTTGTCGAGACGCGCCACACGCGCGTCGGGCGCGAGCAGCTTGCTGGGCATTGACGAAAAACAGGCCGCCGACGTGCGCGACATCGAAATGTTCCGCATGAAAAAAATGCAGGCTTACATCGCCATCCGCGGCGCGGACAACATGAACGAGAATTCCGACGTGCCGAGCGAGCGCGTGCAGCTTTATTCCAAAGTCATCCGGCCGGTGCAGGATTATCGCGTGAACAAGACGCGCTGGTGCGTGTTGCGCTGGCCCACGCCGAGCATGGCGCAGGCGGCGGGCATGAGCACCGAGGCGTTTGAGAATTTATATTTCGACGTTTGCACGATGGATTACGCGAAGATGGCGCGGGCGATGGCACCGCTGGAAAAATTGATGAAGAAAACGGATCGCGTGCATTTGAAAGCGCCCGGCACGGATTTGAGTTTCAGCATCAAAGGCATCGGCGCGAAAAAATGCGAAGGCACGCGCAACATTCCCGACGGCGAAGTTTTTTCCTGCCCGGTGAAAAATTCCGTGAACGGCGTCGATCCAGTTCAACACGCCGACGCTATATTCGGGAACGAAATTTGAAAACGTGCGGCTCGTTTTGAAAGACGGGAAAATTGTCGAAGCCACGGCGAACAACACGAAGCGGCTGAATGAAATTCTGGACACCGACGCCGGCGCGCGTTACATCGGCGAATTTTCGCTCGGCTTCAATCCGTATATTTTGAATCCGATGTGCGACATTTTGTTCGATGAAAAAATCGCCGGGTCGCTGCATTTCACGCCGGGGCAGGCGTATGAGGATTGCGGCAACGGCAACAAGAGCGCGATCCACTGGGACATGGTTTTGATCCAGCGCAAGGAATGGGGCGGCGGCGAGGTCTGGTTCGACGGCGAATTGATCCGCAAGGACGGGATTTTTCTGCCGAAGGATTTGAAGCCGTTGAACCCGGCGAATTTGAAATGACGGCGGCCGTGTTCGCCCACGCCTAATAACTTATTTCGTGGGAAAAATACAACCGGTTGCTGTCGGTGATGCACCAAAGGTTCAGCGGAGACAAAGACGTGTGAACTTTCATAAATCGCGCGCTGCCGTCCGCAAAGGCATAATTTGACCCGCCGGATTCCGTTTCCGGTCCGCGGCTGTCGTGGCGGCTTTCTTCCAAAATGCCGCCGAAGTCGTTGCCGAAGGTGCCTTCGTTCAAATCCATGTAGAAATCAACATTGGTGGTGTTCTTTTCGCCGATGATGATTGTGTCGCTGGAATAAATGATGGCCGTTTCCTTCATGCTGTCTCCTTTGTCCATGCCTCGAGTATCTCCAGGTGGATTCTGATTCTGAAAATAATCATCCCAGCCGTTGATGATGTAGCTGCGCGACGCTTCGTCAGGCACGTCGCTATGCAGCGTCTGTCCGTAGCTGGCCGGATTGGCGCTGGTTTCACTCAAACAAGTCAGGATTTTCAGGTTGTTCCCGTAATACTGATAGAGCTTGTTCGGCCAACTGTTGTATTCATCGCGGGACGGATAGCAGCCCTGGAAATCGTCCACATACATATGCGCGGCCAGGCTCAACTGCCTCATGTTGCTCAGGCAGCCGATGCGCCGGGCCGTCTCCTTGGCACGGCCCACCGCAGGCAGCAGCATCGCGGCCAAGATCGCGATGATCGCAATGACGACCAGCAGCTCGATCAGTGTGAAAGCCGCGGTTTCAAGGCCGGCCAAAATTTTGCGGTTTGCTATTTTCATAACCATTCACTCCGTGCGCGCGTCTTGATATGTGATGCAATCGGTTATGCGCCGCCACATACAAAGGATTTTATGACTAAAAGAAACTGGTTTCTCTTTTTCGTCGCGATTGGGCTTGCCGTTTTTTATGTCGTTCACTTCACCGACTGGTTCAAGCCAAAGATCATTCACATCGCCGCCATCAATGTTCGGGTGAACGCCCGTGCCAACGCCCGTGCCAACGGTCGCGCGGGCCGGATGTTCCGCGCCGTCAATCCGCGCTTTCGTGGCAGGTTTGGCAATCTTGTCAACCCCGCCGTTCCCACCGCCGATTCGGCCACGGTTCCAATCGCCTTCAAATTCGAGCGGCCATATAAATTCAAGGACATCAGAGTCGTCGAACTGGCCGAATGGCAGACCAATAACCAATGCCTGCCGCTCTGGCATCTGGTCGCCAACACCAACTCCGTCCCGATCAGCGGACCATTCATTTATGGCGGTCAGGTTCCCGGCATGAAACTCGCAGTGGCTGGCGCACGGGCGCGACCGCTTCAGCCCGGCGTCAAATATCGTCTCCTGGTCACGGCCGGTTCGGCCAAAGGCGAGCTTGATTTCAAACCCACCGCCAGACCGGGCGCACCGCCCGTAGCCGGCGATTGACCAACAACGGCATTAGACGCCGCCCAAGCGGACACGGTTACGTCTGTGGTTAATCTGCGGATTTCAAATTCCCTAGTAAACCTAGTAAGTAATGACGAAGTTGGTCCGGCCCGCATCGGTTATGGCCCACAAATTCAGAGGATATACCGCTTGCGGAAACTTGATGTAGCGGGCGCTCCCGTCCGCCATGGCGTTGTTCGAGCCGCCGGCACCCCAGCCCGCCACGCTGGCTTGCGAAGTGGAATCATGGCGGCTTTGATTGAGAATGCCGCCGAAATCGTTGCCCGCCGTCCCTTCAAGTAGATCCATGTAGAAATCCCCGTTCACGTCGGTTTTTTCACCGAGGATAACAGTGTCGGATGTATGGAGAATGGCGTTTTCGCTGAAGGCTATGGTAGCCATATCCGTTTCGAGGGTGTTCCAATCGGGATGATTGAAATGGGCGTCGAAATAATCGTTAAAACCGTTGATAATGTAACTGCGCGGCGCGCTGTCAGCCACGGTCGCGTCGAGTTCGGTGGCAGGTGTGGCGGTGGCAGGTTCGCTTGGGCAAAGCAGCATTTTTGGATTTCTTCCGTAATTGTCATAAAGCTTGTCCGGCCAACGGTCGGTGCCGCTGCGCAGCGGATAACGGCCGTTGTTGTCGTTGACATACATTTGCGCGGAGAGGCTCAATTGTCTGAGGTTGTTCAGGCAGGCGATGCGCCGTCCCGCCTCCTTCGCGCGTGACACCGCAGGCAGCAGCATCGCCGCCAGAATCGCAATGATGGCGATAACCACCAGCAGTTCAATGAGGGTGAAACCACGCCGCTTTTCCATGCTGAAAAGCATTTGGCCTCGTGAACGGTCGTGTTCGTCCGGCTTCATTAGTTTCCCAATTGTATAAACAACGCAAACCCAATTCTGTTACAAAATAAATGAAAAATTGTAACCAGCATCTCTTCCTGGCGTTTTCAAGATGGACACGCCGGAGGTCTCAATTTGTTCAGCTTCCCAATGTTATATGTCCGCCGGATGGCAAAAGGGGACAGAAAATTTATGATTTTTGTTTGCGACTGACGATTTGACCGCCAGCAATTCAATCAACGCAACAGTCATTTCCGCATTGGCCAACCGGCACCGTCTTGTTATTTTCATGACCATTGAATCCAGTGTGCGTCTGAATCAGTGGTTTGACGGGCAAACCGCCCATTGCGTTCACTTTATTTTATGAACAAAAAAAATTACTTCCTCATCGCCATCGTGCTGGTTCTCGCCGGGTTCTATGTCATTCACTTTACCGACTGGTTCCGGCCAAAGACAATTCAAATTTCACACACCAGCCGCTCGCGCCCTGGCGGGCAAACCGGCACGGCAAACAATCTGGTCTTTTTCGGCCTCGCCGGCGACTATTCGCTCACCGAGGTCAAGGTCGTCCCGCTCGCCGCGCTCCAAACCAACAAGCTCGCCCAGCCCCTCTGGCATCTGGTCTCGGATGAAGGCTCCGATGACGTGAGCCAATTTTTTTACGGCGAAAATATCCGGGGCATGGATCCCGCCGTCAGCGGCGCGCAGCCCGAACCGCTGCAGTCCGGCGTCGTGTATCGCCTTTTCATCACCGCCGGAAAAGTCAAGGGACAGCACGATTTCCAACTTGGCGCCCTGCCGGCCAGCGCGGCCACAAACCCGTAATCATTTTTCAATTTAGACGACTTTGGCTCCAGCCAAGTTACGCGGCGCGTCAATCTTTGTTCCGGCGAAATGGCACGAGGCCCAGTGATTCTTCTGGACTTCGCGCGATTCCGGGAATTCCTCCTTGCATTTGGGTAACTGCGCAATCGGACAGCGCGGATGAAACGGGCAGCCGCCCGGCGGATGAATCGGCGACGGCACGTCGCCCGGCAGAACGATCCGTTGGCGCTTTGTATTCAGGATCAACCTCCGGCACGGCGGAAATCAGCGCCTGCGTGTAAGGATGCTGCGGGTCGCGGATTAAAAATTTTGCTTCGGCGGCCTCGACAATTTTTCCCAAATACATCACCAGCACGCGATGGCTGATGTGCTCCACCACCGCCAGATCGTGCGCGATGAAAAGATACGCGATGCCGCGCTGTTGCTGCAAATCGCGGAGCAAATTTATTATCTGCGCCTGCACCGAAACGTCCAAGGCGCTCACCGGCTCGTCGCAAATAATTAATTCCGGTTCGACGGCGAGCGCGCGCGCGATACCGATTCGCTGGCGCTGGCCGCCGGAAAATTCGTGCGGATAACGCTGCGCATAAACCGGATCTAGGCCGACATCCTTGAGCAGTTCAAAAATCCGTTTCTGCCGAGCGGATTTGCTGTCGGTCAGTTTGTGGATGTCCAGCGCCTCGCCGACGATCTGCTCGACCGTCATGCGCGGATTGAGCGAGCCGTAGGGGTCCTGGAAAATCATCTGGAATTTCCGCCGCCGGACGCGCAGTTTCGCGCCGCTCATTTTCAAGATGTCTTCGCCGTCGAGCGAGATTTCTCCCGCCGTCGGCTCGACCAGCCGGACGATGGCGCGACCGAGCGTCGTCTTGCCGCAGCCGCTCTCGCCGACCAGTCCGAGCGTTTCGCCCGGCGCGATGCTGAAGCTCACGTCGTCCACCGCCTTCACGGATTCGCGGACGCGGCTGAACATCCCGTGCTTCACGGGAAAATGCACCTTTAGATTTTTGACTTCGAGCAACGGCATGGCGCGCCTCTGAATTTATTGTATTTCTCGCGCGTGCCAATCCAAATCCGCACAAAAGCGCCGGAAGAAGACCTGCACGCGCTGAAACCGCCTCCGCCCGTTTGAACCTCAATTCATCCCGACCAAAAAATTTCCACTTTCAGATTGACCGGAGGCGCGGCGTATGACGAAATGATAAGCCTATCTTTTGAGATGCCGAAAGCAGCAATCAGAAATCCAAACGGCCCGAGGTCGGGCGGGACGAAATACGACGCGCACCACAAGGTGCTGTCGCAAACCTACGGCGCGTTCGCGGATCTGCGCCGCGAACTTTCCGACTCCAAGGAAACCGTCGGCGGACGCGAGGAAATCCTGAAAAATTTCGCGGCCTGCCCGGATTCGCAGCGTTCGTGGCTGCTGCTCGAAGATTATTTCGAAAAACTCCTGCTCTCGCGCAAGGATTTCCCCGACACAAACTGGTGGCCGAAATTGCTGAACGCGACCGGCAAAACCCGTCTCGAAGAACTCGCATTTCTTTTTCTGCGCGCAAAGCGTTCCGTGCCGCCGGAACTGCAGCCGCACGCGAGCCTCGAACGTTTCGCCAGGGCGGAGGAAGCCGAGCAGGAAGTCAAGCTCGTCCAGGAACTGGAGAACTGGCTCTCGCCGCCCACGATGCCGCTGCTCGACACGCCGCGCGCCACGTTGCGCGTCGTCTGCCGCGCGCAGCCGGACGATTTGGAACCGTCGCGCCATCGCCTCACCGTCCAGTTTCTCTTGTCGCGACCGCGCACGGGCGAAAAGGCGCGCACGTTGCGCGAGATGATTGACCTCGTCGTCCGCGCGACGCACGAGCAGGAGCTTTTTCCGCCGCACGACTGGGAATTCATCCAGTGGATCGCCGACACGCACCGCAACCGGCAGGATGGCGCGGACACCTTGATCTTGTCCGACGCGGAACTGCTGCAATGGCTCGCGCGCTGGGGCGGCACGAACCATCTGGAATTCGCGGACAACCGCCGGCCTCTGCAATTTCTCGGTCAGATCATCTCGCTCGCGCCGCACCTGGAAAACGGCGACAAGGAATTGTCGTTCACGCATCGCTTCAATCTGCCCGGCGGCGAAAATCATTCCGTGGCCGACGCGAAATTTTTCAACCATCAGCCGCCGCTCGCGCTCGTCGGCAACACCTTTTTCCTTTTGCGAAACGCGCCGCCGTCGCGCGTCCTGAAATATCTCGCGCACAAGCCGTCCGTGCCCGTCCGCAAATTGAGCCACCGTTTGCTTCTGCACCTTCGCAAGACGCAATCGAACCACGGCGTGGACTGGGAAAGCCTTTGCATCGCCCATCCGGCCGCGCCGCAGTTTGTCTTTGAATTGCTCGATGACACGGTTCGTTTGCGGCTGCTCGCCAAAAGCGAACGCGACCAGAGCGTCTGGTTCTGGAACGGCAACGAATGGCAAAAAGAGTCCAAAGTCCAAAGCCCAAAGTCCAAAGTTGAGGCGCGGGAAACGACATTGGACTTTGGACATGGGACTTTGGACTTAAAAGGCAAGCCGGAAATCCTCGACGACCCGCGGCTCGATCCGGCGACGCACTGGCTCCGCAAACTGGACTGGTTCACGCCCGAACCCGGCTTGTGGATCGGCGACGCGAACGAAAACTTTCTCGGCTCGCTCGCCGAGGCGTGGGCGTCGCGCCCGGCGGATTCGGAATTTCTCGGCAACGGCTCGTTTCACCGCCTCTTCCTCGCGCCGCGCCAGCTCAAACCGAAACTCATCGTCAAAGGCAGCGGCATTGACTGGCTTTCTGTTTCCGCCGAGTGGGAGCAGGAAGGTTTGAAATTGAGCAAGGCGGATTTGGAACGGCTCGCGAGCGCGACGGGACGTTTTGTGAAACTGCCGAACTCCGGCTGGGTCGAACTCGACACCGCCGCCGTTCAAGGCGCGCACGAGGCGATGGCCGACATGGGCGTGGAAGGTCTGATCGCCGTGCCGCAAAGAGTCGGGCTGGAAAATGTCGCGCATCTGGACGACAACGAGTTTTCACGATTTGCCGATTCGCCCGAGGCCAATGAATTGCGCCGGCGCGTTTCCGAATTCAAGGGCGTTCCGTCCGCCGCTTTGCCGAAAAATTTGCAGGCCGAATTGCGTCCGTATCAAAAGGACGGCTTCGATTTTCTCGCGCATCTCGTCCAGATCAAACTTGGCGGCATTCTCGCCGACGACATGGGCCTCGGCAAAACGCTGCAAACGCTGACGTGGCTTGCGTGGCTGCGGGAGCAGAACAAAAAAAATCACAAGCCGTCGCTCGTGATCTGTCCCGCGTCCGTGCTGCACAACTGGCGGCGCGAGGCGGAAAAATTCACGCCGGATTTGAAGGTGCTCGTGCTCGAAAGCGGCGCGGCGCGGCACAATCTGCGCAAACAGATTCCGCAGCACGATTTGATCGTGACCAATTACGCCCTGCTCCGGCGCGACTTGGAGGAATTCCATAAATTTTCCTTCCGCGCCGTGATTTTGGACGAGGCGCAGTTCATCAAAAATCCCGGCGCGCAGGTCACGCAGTCGGTCAAGCAGTTGAAGTGCGAAAACAAAATCGCGCTCACCGGCACGCCGCTGGAAAACCGGCTGCTCGATTTGTGGAGCATCGTGGATTTCATCCAGCCCGGCTATCTCGGCAATCAGGAACAATTTCTGGAAACTTACGAGCCGCAGCGGCAGCGAACGCCGAAAGCGAACAGCGCATTGGCGCGACGCCGCTTGTCGCGCCAAATTGCGTCCGCTGCTGCTGCGACGCTTGAAGAAACACGTCGCCAAAGATTTGCCGGACCGCATCGAGGAGCGCCGCGATTGTCCGCTCGGCGACGAACAGCGCAAATTGTATCTCGCCGAATTGCGGCGCAGCCGCGACCAGGTGATGAAGGCCGTCGAGACGCAGGGCTTGAACAAATCGAAGATGCACGTCCTCGCCGCGCTCACGCGGTTGCGGCAGGTCTGCTGCCATCCGTCGCTTGTCGGCAGCGACACCGCCAGCGGCAAGACCGACACGCTGTTTGAACTGCTCGACCCGCTCATCGCCGACGGCCAGAAGGTTCTTGTGTTCTCGCAATTTGTCCAGATGCTGCAAATCCTCGAAAAAGATTGCGCCGCGCGAAACATCCACACGCACATTCTCACCGGCCAGACCAAAGACCGGCAGTCGGTCGTCAACGCATTTCAAGGCGACACCGGCGCGGGCGTTTTTCTTTTAAGTTTGCGCGCGGCGGGAACGGGATTGAACCTGACGAACGCCAGCTATGTCGTGCTTTACGATCCGTGGTGGAATCCGGCGGTCGAGGCGCAGGCCATTGACCGCTCGCATCGCATTGGACAGACACAAACGGTGAACGCCTATCGCTTGATCGCGCCCGGCACGGTCGAGGAAAAAATCTGGGAACTGCAACAGAGCAAGGCGCAGACGATTGCCGACGTTCTCGGCGAGGAAGGTTTCGCCCGCAGCCTCACGTCGGTGGATTTGGAGTATTTGTTTGCGGAAGATTGAGAAAAATCAGGCCGCCGGAATAATTTTGCTGATTCGCTTTCTGATGAGAAATGCGGTGAGCGCCGCGATTCCTCCGATAGCCGAAGCCAAAAGAATTCCCGAGAGCGTTCCCAAAACGATGTTAAGTGTTTTGTTCGGCCTTACTGGGTCAAGACCCGGTTTGGCCGAGTCAACGATTTGAGCCATTGAAGGAGCCGGGATTTGTATGTCAAGTTTCTCAGACACAATTTTGTCTTGGAGTAGTTTGTGGAACTCAATTAATTTTGCCAAGTCTCGTTTCTTGTCCCAATAAGGCTGTTCTTGCGGCAACATAGGTGAACTTGAGGAGAGTGCTTGCGGGTCTTGGTCGTTTATTTTCAGTTCCCGGCGGAGCCAATCCAAACTTGTTTGCAAAGCCGTGATTTGTTCTTCTCCTTGCTCAAATTGTGTCTGCAATTTGCCCATATCTTGTGTGATTAGTGCCGAGCGGTGTTTCACGCGATAGTCCTGATAAGATTTGACAATGGCATTGGCAATTTGTGCGGCTTCATTTTTGTCTGGGCTATAAACAGTAATGTTTATGAGTTTGGTATTGCGCACGGGGGTGAGGCTGATTCGCTCTTTGAGCATTTTCAGCGTGTTCGTCGTCTCAAGCGGTTCGCCGCCGTTATATTCTTTGCCCCAGACCGTGTTCAGATGCAATTTGTCTATGACTTGATCGAGCACAGCTTGAGATTGAATAATTTCAAACGTCGTCCGGATGAAATAAGGATCGTAAGACGATGCATTACCATCTTGCTTGTCAGATTCAACTTTTATCTGCGAAACACTGGCATACGTTTCCGGCAAAAGAAACGTGACCACTACCGTCGTGCAAAGAATTATCAAAAACACCGCCACGAACACTTTGAGAAAAATCGTGCGCGGCTGGATTAGCGTGGTCATTTTGTCAGACATAGATTTCCTTTCGTTTAATGCGGCAAGCCGTTCAATGAATGAAGTCTTCACCAAATCCGGCAGGACGTGCAGCCAGAGTTTCATCACGCCCCGGTTTTGCGATTCGGCCCAAGCGTCGCGGCACTGGTCGCGGAAAAGTTGCGCCATCGCCGGGCCGTATTCTTCGCGATGTGACTTCGGATACGCCCGAAGCAGCCGCTCGTATATTTTTTGAGAAACTGCCAGTGTCCGGTTGTTGAGATTTTCTGACATGGCTCAAGCGGGTTTGCGGATCAATTTCTTTCCGCGCGCGATCTCAACAATTTCCGCATAACGCCGCGCCTCGGCTTTTACCACCTGTTCGCCAACTCCGGTCAGTCGGTAATACCGGCGGCGCTCGTCGTCCAGATGCGGATCAGGGCGTTCGTCAGATTCTTCGATCAACTGCGCTTCCAGCAGGCGTTTCACCGTGCCATACAAAGTTCCCGGCCCCATTTTAATCTGGCCGTTCGTGTCCCCGGCCACCTCCTGCATGATGGCGTAGCCGTGACGTTCGCCGCCCGCCAGCGCGAGCAGCACATGAAACACCGCCGGCGTGAGCGGCAGCCGCCTTTCGGAATCGGGTTTGGGCTTTGCCATTTTTGCAGATATATCAGTTGCGGATATAATTGCCCGGAAACGTCTTTTTGTCAACGAAGTTTTGGAAAATTCTTTTAACTGGAAATCAATCATCATGGCCTTCCTTGTCCAGCGGCAGTTTGGCGATGCCCCGTTGCCGGTCAACAACGATCAATTCATGCGTCAGCCCGGCGGTGACGAGAATTTTCCCATCGGGACTCAACGCCAGCGCGTTTGGCCGGATGCCCGCCAGCCCGACTTGTGTTCCTGCGGGTGTGACGAGCTGGTTGACCGGCGTTTCCAGGCCGTTCGTGGCCGGGCCGACAGTGGCCGTCGTGGCGTCAAAATCATTCGCGCGGAGCGAACCGGCGGAAAAAACAAGCCCGGCAAAAGCGCAAAACCCAAAATCCCGGATGAAAAGTCTCAATTTGATCACACGCATTATTATTACAAAACGGCGGATGTGCTTATCCCGTTGGCTCCCGTCCAATCATTTTCTCGAAACCGACCGGGGCTTTGTGAGCAGCCAAGCCCAATAACGTTTGGAATGCTGCCATTGGGGTCTTGCGGCGGTTGAAGCGAAAGACAAATTCATCGAGATAGTTTTGTAAATACTTCGGGTCAACTCCATGGTGCGTGCCGTTGAGCCACGTCTTGAGATTGCCGAAAGCGCGGTGAATATGCAGCGCATGAGTCGCGATCGGCTGCAATGCGTGGCGGTAGTCGGCCAAAGCGGTTTTGGAATAGCCTTTCCAACCATCCGTATAAATTTCACTGCCCGGCTCCACATGGGTCGTAAGAAAATGGCGAATCGAAAGGGCGTCTGCCCGTTGCGTCACCGCCAGCCGCAGCCGCCCAGCTTTCTCCAAACGGCCTCCCCGCTTGTCGGTAAACGCCACCACTTCTACTGCGCCAAAGACCAGCGTGCTCTTTTCATCCTTGGTAACGCCACGGCCGGTCTTGCCGCTGACAGGCCCGCCAATAATGACCTCATCAGCTTCCACACGCCCGCTGAGTAGCGCCCGCTTTTCATTCACCATGCTGCGTCGCAGCCGGTGGAGCAAATACCAAGCAGTCTTATAGCTGCAGCCCATCTGCCGTTGTAGTTGGGTGCCGCTCATGCCTGGGGTATGTGTGGCTACCAAGTAAGCGGCCCAAAACCACTCGCGGAGCGAAAAGTGTGTGCCGTGAAGGAGGGTTCCGGCCGTAACGGAAGTTTGCTGACCACATTCGGAGCATTCGTAAACATACCGCCGAGCTTTGACCCAATACTTCCTGCCGGAGCATCGTGGACAAGCAAAGCCAGCGGGCCAACGACTTTGCCCCAGATATTCAAAACAAGCCGCTTCCTCTGAAAATTGCTCACGAAACTCTTTCAAAGTTGTTGGAAACTTCAGCTTGTCCATCAACCAAACTCGCGCCAAATACTACGGGAGTCAACGGGATAAGCATAACGGCGGAATCAGCGGCAAGTTACATGGCTGTGACAAGCCTGGATGTCGAAAAGGTTTGAATATTTTGCAGACAAGAAAATTTCGTTTTTTGTGAATGGCGGTGAATCCTGTGGATAACTTCTCCTGAAAAAATATTGTCCGCATTCCGTAACTGTGAAATTCTAGTGCCGGTTAAACAAGGATTAACTGTGAAAACAAACCCGATGACTGTGATGTGTTGTGATTTTGCGCGGTTGAAATCGTCGCGACTTCATGACCGGACATTTTTTGTCCAGTCCGTGGACAAGAAATCCGAAGCCGGGAAAAATTTGCAATGAAACTTTTTTACACAGATGTAACACGCACCAATTTGAAAGCTGCTAGAATGTCCGTGTTTGAGATTAAAAATTTGATCAACGTTCGTTAACCCAAGTCATCTACTCTGTTTTTTATGAAAAAAATCTGCCTCGCAATGCTTGTTCTTCTAACCGTCGTTACGGCCCGCGCCCAACTTTTCTTTTCCGACAACTTAAATTATCCTGACGGATTAATTGAAACGGACGGTCTTTGGTTTTGTTATTCGCCGGCGACACCGCATTTAGACGCCTTTGTGACGAACGATCTCTTGATTTTGAATCAGGACAATTATGATTCGGTGGCCGCACCGTTCACCAACAGCGCCGCCCCCAGCGTGGTTTATGCCAGTTTCACCATCAACGTCAGCAAATTGCCAACGAGCAGTGGCGGTTACTTTAGTGTTTTCAGCGATGGCACCAATACCGTCAGTCATATTTTTATTGATGCCACGAACACCGTCGTGCCTGGAACGTATCGGCTGGGAGTTGCCAATTTTGCGTCATACATCAACACGGCTGGCGCCACCAATTTTCCGATGGATCTGGCCACCGGCATCACCTATCAAGTGGTTTTCAGTTGGGATGAGGTGAATGGATACGGTGCGACGCTTTGGGTAAATCCATCTTCTGCAGGAGATCAATACGTTTATGGCAATGATACCACCAATAACACCTATATGGAGACGGAGCCGGTTTCACAAATCGGTTTCAGCCAATACGCCAACCAGGGCGTGGCGGCGATTGGCAATGTGATGGTCGGCAATAATTTCAGCGATGTCATGACGAATGTGGTTCAACTGCCGGTCATCGGCGTCGAACCACAGGGCGTGACCAATTATTCAGGCAACAACCTGACTCTTTACACGGCGGCTTCGGGCATGGATGTGACGTATCAATGGCTTTCCAACAATGTGCCGATGTCGGATGACGGTGTGACGGTCGTCGGTTCCGCAAGCAACATACTCGATTTGACCAACCTGCAAAACTCGGCCAATTACAGCGTTGTAGCCACCACTCTCGCCGGCAGTGTCACCAGTTCGGTGGCGGTGGTTTCGATCAACAGCACGCCCACCCCGCCGTTCTTTACAATCCAGCCGCAGGGTCAGACAAATTCGCTTTTGTCTCCAGTAACTTTGACGGCCTTGGCCGATGGCACCGGGCCGATTACTTACCAATGGTATTTTGAACCGGCGGGCGGCAATACCTTCAGCATATTGACGGGCCAGACCGGCACGAATTTGACCTTCACCGCCGGTTATCCCAACTCTGGTTCTTATTATGTCACCGCCACTGGTGGTGACGGCAGCTATGACAGCGCAACTGTAAATGTGCTGGTCATACCACCGCCGTTAATCAGCATTGCCACTTTGAAAAGCTACATTGTTGACAACAATTCCAGCGTAAACATCAACGGCGGCCAAATTTTTAATGTTGAGGGCTTGGTCACAACCGTTGGGGACGTTCTTTCCGGCGGCACTTCGGAATTCTATATTCAAGACGGGACGGGTGCGTGCCTGGTCTACCGCGGTGGGTTTAACTCCAGCAATACGCCTCCCGTTGGCACATTGGTTCAGGTCATCAGCCCGGCGCAGTCATATTACGGCGCAGTCGAGATGGATCCAACTTCAGGGGCTGCCACCAACGGCGTCTATATTCTTAGCACCAACAATCCCGTGCCGGCACCGATACCGCTGAACATGGCACAGATGGCCACCAATGACCCGGCAACGCTCGGCTCCTATGGCTGGACTACTGGAGATTCTCTCGCCACCATGACTAATGTCTATCTTTATTCGTCGGCGACTGGTGCAGCCATCACTGGCAATTTCCCGACCAACAGCAGCACTCATTTCTATGCCTTCCAGCAGCCCTATTCGGCAGGGCAACCATACATCCTCATGTATGTTTATACCTATACGAATGTTGTGAACCAGTCGAACACCAATTATTGGGGCAAGCCCATCCCCGGTTTTTGCCAGGAAATAACCGGGATTAACGGGGTCTATTCCGCCGCAGTCAATGGCGAACGGTTTTATCCGTCACGCTATCAGGATTTCGTCACCAGCCTGCCGGCATCTTTACCGGTCAGCATTGCGATTACGAACGGGGCTTCACAACTTGCCTGGCCCGCTGTGGTCGGTTCCACTTACAGTGTCTATAGCGCCACCAACATTCTTGGGCCGTGGTCTCAAACATTTGGTCTCGGCTATTATCCAAGCGTTGGTGCCTACACGGACACCAATGGCGCGGCAGCAGCCTTCTATCGTGTCAGCAGCCCGTAATTTCCATGAGTCGTAAAAATCTGTGCAACGTAAATGCACTCCGCCGCAAGACGGGTGCGTTTACGCTCATTGAACTGCTGGTGGTCATTGCCATCATCGCAATTTTGGCGGCAATGTTGCTTCCGGCCTTGGCCAAGGCCAAACAGAAAGCGCAAGCCATCCAATGTCTTTCAAATATGCGTCAATGGGGGATCGCGCTTGGAATTTATGCCGGAGACGCAGCCGATCTCCTGCCAAGGGATGGGACGGACGCTGGCGGAACATATGCATCTTATGGAGTTCCTTCGGACGCTCCAGCCGGCACGCCAACTGATCCCTACGCATGGTTTAATGTTTTGCCGCCGACCGTTGCGGATCACCCGCTGTCATATTATTATGCCAACGCACAAGCCGCTCGCGGCACGAGCGCTACTAAATATCAACAAAATATGCCTTTTCCGGGTAACGGGCTGGGCAAAATATGGACGTGTCCTTCCATCCAAACCGTCGGAGCGGATAATAATCTGTTTCTTTCAGGAGGACAATATGGCTTTTTCAGCTATGTCATGGATCTTGATTTGAAGCTGAAATCATCTATTGACCATGGTGTCGTCAACAACAGCTTTGATTATCCCAATATGCCCAAGCTGTCCTCGATACGCCTCCCCTCGGCGCAAATTTTGCTGACTGAATTTTGTTTCAGCCCCACGCTGGAAAATTGGACCGGCTCCTCCCAGCCTCAAACGGGCTGTTTCCCCGCCTGCCGGTGGACTTATTTCGTCAAGCGCCACAACAACGGGGGCAACCTGGTTTTTATGGACGGACATTCCCAGCATTTCAAATACGATTATGTCTACGGTTCGGATCCCAATGCCTCGGATGACCGCGCGGAAAAATTGAATTCCGACATTTGGTGGAATCCCAACCGGGACATCAGCTATCCGTAAATGGTGTGCAAGTTATGAATCATTATCCGGGAAGATTCCTTGTAAAGGGCGCGGATTCTCCCGAGCAGTTGCGACTGCATTGAAATCAGAATCGAACTGTTGAAACAAGAGACAATGGCGATGGTTAAAGGGGCATTTGCAAATCCTGATCCGGCAAATGAAGGCTTTCATAAATTAACTGCATGGTTTTGATAAGCAAACCTATGTAAAATTCTAACATTTATAATTTACACTTCTTTTTGTTCTGCTAATAATGCTTGCGCAATTCCAAAAAGGAATTGATGGTAAAAACACAAAACAAAAATGCGAACTGACTTAAGGAAAACCCATGAAAAAAAATATTGCAATTACTGTAATGGCCTCTGTCCTGGTGCTTTCGAGCAAGAATATTATTGCCGCACCAGTTCTTACGGACAATTTTAACAGCTATACCAACGGCAATCTTGTCGGACAAGGAACTTGGCTGCAAACAAGCACAACTGCAACCTCTCCTGTTCAGGTTAATGGCGGCGTGGTCACGATTGGAAACACCGGACAGGATGTTTACGATGCTTTCAGTTCTGCCGTGAACACGGCCGGTGGCGGAAGCTTATTTATTGGAATGACTTTGGATGTGACTGCCGCGCAGTCCACGGGGGATTATTTTCTACATACGACCGCAACAGTCGGTGCCACCTCTGGCTTTTATGATAAACTTGAGGCAAGGTCTTCAGGAGCCGGATTCCAACTCGGCTTGGACGAAGCGGGCAGCGACCCAGTAGTTTGGGGAACAACTGTTTTGACCCTTGGACAAAGCTACCAAATTGTTTCCGAGCAGGATTTTGTTGCTGGCGCATTGAACGACACGTTTGAATTGTATGTAAATCCGACTGATTTATCTGTGGCTGGAAATAATGCTACATATTTAAACTTTACGTGGAACGGCACCGCTGCGGAAGCCAACTCTTATGCTGAAGTTAATTTACGCCAGGGAACGGCTGCTTCTGCTCCATCAGAAACGGTGGACAATCTTGTCATTAGCGGAACATTTGCCGATGTTGTTCCAGAGCCTTCAAGCATCGCTTTGCTGACATTGGGCGGCGCATCTGGTCTGGCCGCGATCCGCCGCAAGCACTGATTACATTTCGAGAAAATTTAGGAAGCAAAAAGAGCCGGAGAAATCCGGCTCTTTTCGTTTGTCCATTCACTTTCAATCAGGGCGGGTAGCAAACTCGGCAGCAGCATACCCCTGCCCGAACTCAATGGATTTGCCAGTCAAAATCACAGGCGAATCAAGGAACTTCCGGGTCAAGCCGCCTGTCATGCACCAGATAATTGCGGACGTAATCGGCCACGGCATTTTCGAGCGAAGTGACTTTTTCCTTGTAACCGGCGGCCCGTAAACGCGCGATGTCCGCCTGCGTGAAATACTGATACTTGTCGCGGATCGTTTCTGGCATTTCGATGAATTGGATTTTCGGTTTTTTATCGAGCGCGACGAAAACTGAATTTGCCAGCGCAATCCACGTTCGCGCCGCGCCGCTGCCGATGTTGAAAAGTCCGCCTGCCTTTTTATTTGCCGCCAGATGCAATGTCATCGCCACGGCGTCTTTGACATAAAGAAAATCGCGCTTCTGTTCGCCGTCCTTGAAATCTTTGCGGTAACTTTTGAATAATTGAATGACGCCCTTGACTCTGCACCTGCGCGAAACTTTTATGCACGAGCGAGCGCATATCGGCCTTGTGATCTTCGTTCGGCCCGAAGACGTTGAAATATTTCAAGCCGACAATTTTGTTCAGAAATCCAGCAGCGCTTGGCGTGCAGGTCAAACAGATGCTTCGAGTAGCCATACATATTCAGCGGGCGCAAATTGTCCAGTTGCGAATCGTTGTCTTCCATGCCCGCCGAGCCGTCGCCATAAGTCGCGGCGGATGACGCATAAACAAAACGCGTCTTCTTTGCGAGTGACCACGCGCACAAATCTTTTGTGAATTCGTAATTATTTTTGATGAGATACGTCGCGTCCTTTTCCGTCGTGGCCGAACACGCGCCCATGTGCAAAACCAAATCAAATTTTCCCAGCGCACCGCTTTGCAAACGCGATTGCAAATCCGCGGCCTCGACGTAATCGGCAAACCGCAACGGCGTGAGATTGCGCCATTTTTCGTCCGTGCCGAGGATGTCGCACACGACAATGTTGTCGCAACCGCGCCGGTTCAGCGCCCAGACGAGCGCGCTGCCAATGAAGCCCGCGCCGCCGGTGACCAGCACGCGCGCGTCGGAAAAATCATTGGGCTTCATAAAATTACCAACCGAGAACGTGCGCAAAAATCAGCGGCGCGACGATGGTGGCGTCGGATTCGATGATGAATTTCGGCGTCTTCACGCCGAGCTTGCCCCAGGTGATTTTTTCGTTCGGCACCGCGCCGGAATAGCTGCCGTAGCTCGTGGTCGAATCGCTGATCTGGCAGAAGTAGCCCCAGAGCGGCACGCTGGTGCGCAGCAAATCCTGATGCAGCATCGGCACGACGCAGATCGGGAAGTCGCCGGAAATGCCGCCGCCGATCTGGAACATGCCGATGCGTGCTCTTCTTCGTCGCCGTCTTCGTGTAAAACTCCGCGAGCCACGTCATGTATTCGATGCCGGTGCGGACGGTGTGGACGTTCTTCACGTCGCCGCGGATGACGGCGGCGGCATACATATTGCCGAGCGTCGCGTCTTCCCAGCCGGGCACGACGATGGGCAGATTTTTTTTGGCGGCGGCGAGCATCCAGGAATCTTTCGGGTCAATCTGGTAATACTTCTCGTATTTGCCGCTGAGCAAAACCTTGTAGAAAAATTCGTGCGGAAAAAAGCGTTCGCCGCTTTTTGTCGGCATCGGTCCAGACTTCGAGCATGGCCTTTTCCATGCGGCGCATGGCTTCGCCTTCGGGAATGCAGGTGTCGGTCACGCGATTCATGTGGCGATTGAGCAATTTCTGTTCGTCCTCGGCGCGTCAACATGCGGTAATGCGGCACGCGTTCGTAATAATCGTGCGCGACGAGATTGAAAACGTCCTCCTCCAGATTCGCGCCGGTGCAGGTGATGAGATGCACCTTGTCGCTGGCGGATCATTTCGGCGAGCGAGAGGCCGAGTTCCGCCGTGCTCATCGCGCCGCCGAGCGTGATCATCATTTTGCCGCCGTTGTCGAGATGCGCGACGTAGCCGCTGCGCGGCGTCCACGAGCGACGCGGCGTTGAAGTGGCGATAATGATGCTGGATGAATTGGGAAACCGGTCCGCCGGAAATCTTCATTTGTGTTTTCTTGGCCATAAATTCTGGCCGCAGAGTCGCAGAGTTGCGGAGAAAATTGAAGGAAATTTTTTCCGCGCGGTTCTGCGTGGAAATCATTTTACCAGCAGCAATCCCGGCATCGCCAGCGACAATTGCGCATGGATGTCGCCGCTGAATTTCGCATCGCTGACGAAATTATTAGTGCAGCTCGCGTCGTTCACGCGGAACGCTGCGCCGCCGCATTGTCCGGCGGTGATTTGGTGAAGGAATTGTTCGTGCAATCCGGTTGAGCCTTGCCGGCGAAGGTCGAGTCTATGTTTTGCGCCATGAACACGCCGAAATGGCGGCTGTTACGGATGAAAATGTCGCGGAACTGGTTGTCGTGGCTCGCAGCGCATGAAAATGCCGAGGTCATTTCGCGGCCAGCACCGCATTGTCAGATGACGTTGTGGTTGAAATTTCCATCGAGCGAAATGCCCGCGCCGGGATTGTCATGCAGATTCAATTCCGTGAAATGACAGTCGTCCGTGTCAAAACACGCGAGGCCGTCAAATTGTTGTCGAACGAATCAAATCGTGCACGGTCAGCCGCCGCATGTCGAGCGTCGTCACCAGTCCGCCGGAACGGCAATGCGCACACGTCACGTCTTCCACGATTGAATCGCTGACGTTTTGCACCGTGATTCCATTGTTGCGGATTTCCGAGCCTTCGCCTTGAAGCTGCCAGAGTTCGCGCTGCTGATGCGTGCGGTTTCCATCAATGAAAATGCCGCTGACACACAAATGCTTCACGCTGTCTGGGATGATTGACCGGCTCGCCCATGATGATCGCCGGACAATTCGCATTATCCGCCAGCCATAAAATTGTCGCGCCGCCCGCGCCGCGCAATGTCTGATCGTCCCGCTCCAAAACGATCGGCTCGTCGAATCATGATTTTTCCCGGCGGCAAAACCACCTCGCCGCCGCCGTCCGGCAAATTGTCCAGCGCGCTGCTGGATTTCCACGGCCGTCACGCCGGATTTCAATGTCACGACCGGATGGGCCGAGGGCGTTTGTAACGCTGCAAACGCCGTTGCCGGAAAAATCAACAGCCATGCGAATGAAAGATTTTTTCTTCGCCTCTGCCAGCACGCCTTGGTGAACTGACGATAAAATTCGAGAAACTGCCTGTAAATCATTTTTAAACTGCGGAATCCAACAACTGAAAAATCCGCATGGTAATTTCGCCCATCTCAAAAAAAATTCAAATGTTTTTTCATTTTTTTGAATTTTTTTCAGAATGCCGTCGTGACAAATTCAATTTTGAAACTTTTTGTTTCAGATTTCCAAAAAATTCAGAAGCCACTATGCTTCTCGCACGAACTTTATGCCGCCCAAAAATGATTCAAACGCCGCCACGCCCGCCGAACTCGGCTATTCCATGCCCGCCGAATGGGAAAGGCACGAGGCGACGTGGCTCGGCTGGCCGCACAACGCCAGCGACTGGCCGGGCAAATTTGAAATCATTCCGTGGGTTTATGGCGAGATGGTGCGGAAAATTTCCGCCGGCGAAAAAATCTTCCTGCTCGTCCGGCACAAAGCCGACGAAAACTTTGCGCGCCGCGTTTTCAAACACGTCGGCGTGGACTTGCGAAAAATCAAATTTGTCACGCATCCGACGAATCGCGGCTGGACGCGCGACACCGGGCCGATCTTTGTCAAATCGGAAATCGGAAATCGGAAATCGGAAACCGCCATTGTCCATTTCCATTTCAACGGCTGGGCGAAATATGACAACTGGCGCAAGGACACCAAAGTTCCCGAAACCGCCGCGCGCCTTCTCGGCAAAAAACTGTTTCACGCCGAATGCAACGGCAAGCCGTTCGTCATCGAAGGCGGCGGCATTGAATTGAACGGGCGCGGCACGCTGATTTCCACCGAGGAATGTTATCTGCATCCGAAAATCCAGGTGCGCAATCCCGGCCTCGGCAAAAAGGAAATTGAGGCGACGCTGAAAAATTATCTCGGCGTCAAAAATATTTTCTGGCTCGCCAAAGGGCCGAAAGGCGACGACACGCACGGCCACATTGACGACATCTGCCGTTTCGTGAACGCGAAGACGCTCGTGCTCGTGCGCGAAAAAAATCCGCGCGACGAAAATTACAAACCGCTCGCGGAAAATTGGGAGCGCATCAAGGATTTGCGGCTCGAAGACGGCGGCAAGCCGGAAGTCGTGGAGTTGCCGATGCCGTCGCCGCTGTATTTTGACGGCGTGCGGCTGCCGGCGAGCTACGCGAATTTTTACATCTGCAACGCCGCCGTCATCGTCCCGACCTTCAACGACCCGAACGACCGCGTGGCGCTCGGCATTTTGGGCGAACTGTTCCGCGACCGTCCCGTCGTCGGCATTCACGCCGTGGATTTGGTCTGGGGCTTCGGCTCGCTGCACTGCCTCACGCAGCAGCAGCCGGCGTAAATTTTAGCGGCAGTCCGCAGATGAGACTCAAGCCGCGCACGGCGCGAGAATCGCGTCCGTCATGCCGTGGACGATTTTTTTGTCGGCGGGAACAATCGTCGCCAGCACGCCGCCGAGTTGCGGACGCGCCGCGTCGCCTTCGCCGCTGACAAAATAATACGGGCACAGCCGCGCGCGGCCTTTCATCGGCACGATTTCGTTCTTTGCAAAATCAAACCAGCTTGCCTCGACCAGTGTCGGCTTTTGAAAACGCTGCAAAACGCTCGGCGACGTTTCGAAATTCTTGCAACGCCGCGTCCACCGCCGCGCTCCAGTCCGCCTGCGACAAATCGCTGCCGAGAAAAACGCCGCGCGCGCCCCAGGCATTTTCCGAAAAGCCGGACACCTTCAAAATCAAATCGCGCTCCTTTTGCGACAGCGTTTTCAACTGCTGCCAGTCCGTCAGATTCAATTCAGGAATCGCCGCGTGCGGCGGCAGCGGCGTCGGGTCAACGAGCCAGGTGTAGGGAATCATTTTTTTCAGCCGCGCCAGAAAACCTTCGCCCAGTTCCTGCCGCCAGAAATTTTGCAGGTTCCGGTTCCACAAAAGCGCGAACAGCATCTTTTCCTCGAACATCGGCTTCGGCGGCGGCGTCAGGCGGATTTTCTTTTCCGCCGCGAGTTCAAAAATCTTTTTCGCGTTCGGCACATTCGGCAGATCGAACAACTCAAAAAAGCGATAAACCGCGTCGCCTTCGGCGAAGTCCTTCAAATTTTGAATTTTGAATTTTGAATTTTGAATTGCCGAGCTGGCTGGCAAGCCATTCCATTTCCGGCCGGTAAGTTGCCGCTTCTTCCGAAACAACGATGTGAACCTGTTTCGCGTCGCCAAAAATGGATTCAAACCCGCGAATCATCCCGTCCGCGCCGCCAAGACATTTGGACTTTGGACTTTGGACTTTGGACTTCGGAATAAGTTTGATTCAGCCACGCCGTCAGCCCGATGCCGCCGGGCACCGAATCCAGTTCCGTGATGCTGAAACCATTTTCCGTCAGCAAAATGTCCGGGCGGATGACGCGCGGCATTTCATTTTTGAAAGCCGCCGAACGCTGAAGCTCGATCAATTCGCGCGGCTTGCCGAGGTCGAGCCAGCGCGCGACCCATTCCGGCTGTTTGCCCTCGACGCTCTTGCGGTAAAGCAGATTGACCGCGCGATAAAATTGCAGCAGCACGCGCCCGAGCGATTCGATTTCCTTCGCCAGATTTTCGCCCAGCGGAAACGGCGTCGGGCGAAATCTTCCATTCCAGCCCGGCAAAAAGTCCGCCGGCGGGAATTGAATCGCGGATGAATTTGGCTTGTTCGGCGGGCGAATTCACTTTGGATTAGCTGCGGATTTGCCCGTTGCCGATGCCGAGCCATTTGTAGCTGGTCAGTTCGTCCAGACCCATCGGGCCGCGCGCGCCGATTTTGTCGGTGCTGATGCCGATTTCCGCGCCCATGCCGAACTCGCCGCCGTCGGTGAAGCGCGTGCTGGCGTTCCAATAAACCGCCGCCGAATCCACTTCGGCGAGAAACTGTTTCGCGTGCGCCTCGTTCTTCGTCACGATGCTGTCCGAGTGCGCCGAGCCGTAAAAATTGATGTGGTCAATCGCCGCTCTGCACGCCGTCCACCACGCGGACGTTCAAAATGTAATCGTTGTATTCGGTGAAATAATCCTGCTCGGTGACGGCGCTTGAGTCTTGCCGATTTGAGATTTTCAATTGCAGATTTCAAATTGCAGCGACGGTCGTCATCGCCGCGCAATTCAACGTGCTTTTCAAAAAGCTTTTGCGCCAATCGCCGGAAGAAATTTTTCCGCGACCGTTTTGTCCACGAGCAAAGTTTCCATCGCATTGCAGACGCCGGGACGCTGGACTTTGGCGTTCATCACAATTTCCTCCGCCATTTTCAAATCGGCGTCGGCGTCCACGAAGACGTGGCAGACGCCCTTGTAATGTTTGATGACGGGCACTTTGCGAGCAGTCGGCCACGGCGCGGATCAAGACTTTCGCCGCCGCGCGGCATGCACAAATCAACGTATTGCGTGAGCGAAAGCAAAATCGGAATCGCCTCGCGGTCGGGCGTCGGCACGACTTGAATCGCGTGTTCGGGAAAATTCGCGAGCGCTTTTTTGCCCGCGTCAATCATCGTCTGCGCGATGATCTGGTTGGAGTTCAACGCCTCCTTGCCGCCGCGCAGAATCGTGGCGTTGCCGGATTTGAAGCACAGGCTCGCCGCGTCCGCCGTCACGTTCGGGCGCGATTCGTAAATGATGACGACGACGCCGATGGGCGTGGAAATTTTTTGCAGCTTGAGTCCGTTCGGCCGGACGCGCTCGTCCAGAATTTTTCCGACCGGATCGGGCAGCGCCGCGACTTCGCGCAAGCCTTTGGCCATCGCGGCAATTCGTTTGTCGTCGAGCTTGAGCCGGTCGAGCATCGCGGCGGACAAATCGTGTTTCGCGCCGACTTCCATGTCGAGCGCGTTGGCTTCCTTGATGGCGGCGGCATTTTGTTCCAGCGCGGCGGCCATCGCGAGCAGGCAGGCATTTTTCTCCGCCGTGGTCAGCTTGGCGAGTTCGCGCGACGCGGCCTTGGCCTGTTTCGCCAGTTGCGTCATTTGTTCCGTTCAAATTCACGGATGGCAGGATACTCCAAAATCCTTGCGAAGAAAACTGAAGTTTTACTTTGAACCCGGACGAGGAAATCCTGATCCGCCAAGAACCCGCGCCCAAAATGACGCTGCGACAAACGCTGGAATCCAGAGGCTTTTTACTTGGACTTTAACGTCGGCGGATGTTAGCTTGACCATGTTGTGATTGTAACAGGCAATGGGCGGGGTTTATTTGCAATGATTGGAACCCGCCCGGCATGGTTTGAAAAAAAATGTTTATGAAGACTCCCAAAAGACGTGAACCAGGCTTCACGCTGGTGGAGATTATGATAGTGGTGGCCATCATCGGGCTGCTGGCTGCCATCGCGATTCCCAATTTTGTCAAAGCCCGCGCCACCGCGCAGGCCAATGCCTGCATCAGCAACCTGCGCCAGATTGATGCCGCCATCAATGAATGGGCGCTGGAAACCGGCAAAACCACCGGCGCTTCCATTCCTGACATCAGCACTGTTTCGGCCTATATCAGGCTGAACTCCGCCAGCAGCATTCCCTCCTGTCCGGCGGGCGGCACTTACAGCGTGACCAGCGTGGGTTCGCTGCCTCAAGTGGAATGTTCCCTCTCCACCCTGACACCGGCGCACGCGCTGCAGTGATTGAAATTAAATTTTCACACGCAAGATCAAGCCGGCGGAATTCTCCGGCATTGCGGTGGAATCATCAGCACGGAATGTCCGGTGCGGACGCCGGGTTCCAATTTTGAATTACATGGCAACGCGCTTCAAAAAACTTGAAATGTGGCCGGGGACGTTTGCGGCGGCGGCCTGTATCGGACTTGTGGCCGTAATCGGCTTCATGGATTACATCACCGGCTATGAAATCTCCTTTTTCCTGCTTTACCTGATTCCGATACTTCTGGCTGTGTGGCGCGTTGGCACTTCTTTTGCGGCCGCAATCTCGGTGTTGAGCGTAATAACCTGGCTCGGCGCCAACCTTGCCGCCGGCTTGCGTTTCTCCCACTGGTTTGTTCCGGTCTGGAACTCAATGATGATGTGCACGTTCTATCTGGTGGTGGTGCGCATTTCTGTCCAGCACCGCGAGCTGGAAAAACATGTGCGCCAGCGGACCGCCGCATTGACACAGGAAATGCAGGAACGCCGCCGATTGGAAAAGGAACTGATTGAAGCCGGCGAGCGCGAACAACGGCGCATCGGCCACGATTTGCACGACAGTTTGTGCCAGCATCTGACTGGCACGGCGCTGGCAGGCCAGGTTCTGGGACAAAGGTTGAAGGACAAGTCCCTGCCGGAAGCGGCGGCGGCAAACAGGCTGGTGGAGCTTGTCGAGGAAGCCATTGACCTGACCCGCACGCTCGCGCGCGGCCTGCATCCCTCTGAAATGCAGGCCGAGAGTTTCGTGGACAATTTTCAGGAACTGGCGGCCGGCACCAGCGAACGATTCAACATTTCCTGCAAGTTTGAATGTCCCCAGACAATCCTGCTGCACGACGCAAGCACCATCACCCATTTGTATCGCATCGCACAGGAGGCGATTTCCAACGCGGTCAGGCATGGCAAAGCCAGGCGCATCAACATCGGTCTTGATTCTGCGGACGGCGAAACCGTGCTGACCGTCACCGACGACGGCACCGGCCTGCTTAAAGACGCGCACCCCGCAAACGGCATGGGGCTGCGCATCATGGCTTATCGCGCCAGCATGATTGGCGGGACTTTTGAGATCGAGTCCCTGCCGCATCACGGCACGCGCGTCACTTGCACACTGCCCGCCGCCGCTGTAACTTCAGCCGCAACCGATGGCGCAAAAAAGTAAAATTCTGCTGGTGGACGACCATCCGCTGGTGCGCGAATGGCTCGCCAACCTGATCAATGAACAGCCCGACCTGCTCGTCTGCGGCGAGGCGAGCAATGCGCCCCAGGCCTTTGAACTCATCGGCACCGCCAGCCCCGACATCGCCATCGTGGACATCTCGCTAGAAGGCGGTTCGGGAATCGAACTGATCAAAAACGTCAAGGCCAGCCATCCCGGCGTGGCCATGATCGTCCTTTCCATGCACGACGAATCGCTTTACGCAGAGCGCGCCCTGCGCGCGGGCGCGCGGGGCTACATCATGAAGCGCGAGGCCACAAAAAAAATCCTCCAGGCCATCCATGCCGTGCTCGACGGGAAACTCTACGTCAGCGAAAAAATTTCCGTCGCGATGGCTGAAAAATTTGCCGAAGGCCGTCCGGCGTCCGCCGGCTCACCTGCGGATCAGTTGAGCGACCGCGAACTGGAAATTTTCCAGTTGCTGGGCAACGGACGCAATACCCGGCAAATCGCCGATCAACTGCACATCGGCTTCAAAACCGTCCAGACCTATTCCGCACGCATCAAGGAAAAGCTCGATCTCGACAACGCCACGCAACTGCTGCATGAAGCCATCCGCTGGAATGAAATCCAGCAGCCCAAATAATTGATGGGTTTTGCCTGCATTTAATCAAGGCCATGCTCTACAGATTTTGTCGGGCACTGATGCCATCTTGGCAGCAGGATTGCTTGTTCTTAAGCAGTTATATTGCGGTTGCAACAGGCAATCAGTGAACGGAAATTGTAATAATTATAAACCCGCCTGTTGTTTCGTTCACGCCGCAATCAAAACGAAAGAAACAAAAATGAAAACGAACAAAACGGCCCGCAAGTCGGGCTTCACGCTGGTGGAAATCATGATCGTCGTGGCCATCATCGGCCTGCTGGCTGCCATCGCGATTCCCAACTTCATCAAAGCCCGCGCCACGGCGCAGGCCAACGCCTGCATCAACAACCTGCGCCAGATTGACGCCGCCATCAATGAATGGGCGCTGGAACAGGGACAGACCACCGGAGCGGCAGTCAATGCGGCAGTCATCTCCGGCTACCTCAAGCTCAACTCGGCCAGCAGCATTCCCGGCTGTCCGGCGGGCGGCACTTACACCTACGGCAACGTCGGCGACACAGAGCAGATCAGTTGCAGCCTCTCCACCCTGACGCCGGGACACTTCCTGCCGTAAGGGACATTCGGTTTATACAGAGACCCGGAGTGCAATGACTCCGGGTTTTTTTGCATTTCAATAATCAATAATGACGAATATTTTCCGGCTTGTTAACGAATCCTTCCGGTGGCGGCAACCCGCAATAACTTCCCGAATTTATGCGTAGGGTTTAATCTTGCATTTCTCTCGCATATTGGCACGAGCAGTGCTAGAGTATGTCCTAGTTGTGGTTGCAACAGGCAATCAGTGAACGGAAATTGCAATAATTATAAACCCGCCTGTTGTTTCGTTCACGCCGCAATCAAGAAAGAAAAATCAAAAATGAAAACGAACAAAACGTCCCGCAAGTCGGGCTTCACGCTGGTGGAAATCATGATCGTCGTGGCCATCATCGGCCTGCTGGCGGCCATCGCGATTCCCAACTTCATCAAAGCCCGCGCCACCGCGCAGGCCAACGCCTGCATCAACAACCTGCGCCAGATTGATGCCGCCATCAATGAATGGGCGCTGGAAGCCGGCAAATCCACCGGCGCGACTGTCAATGCGACAGTCATCTCCGGCTACATCAAGCTGAACTCGGCCAGCAGCATTCCGAGCTGCCCGGCGGGCGGCACCTACACCTACGGCAACGTCGGCGACGCGAAGCAGATCAACTGCAGCCTCTGCGCACCCTGACGCCGGGACACTTCCTGCCATAAGGGACATTCGGTTCTACAAAGGCCCGAAGCGTAATGGCTTCGGGTCTTTTTGCTTCAAAACGAGGCAATTGACTTTGACAATCATTTGAATTAAAACAAATCGCAGTGCTTAACAACCGTTTCATCCGGACATGAGCGTCATTCTGAAAACGGAAAAATTGCGCGTCGAATTCAAGAGCCGCGAATTCCGGCAGGCGCCGAAAGTCGCCCTGCGCGGACTTGACCTGGAAGTCAACGCCGGCGAAGTCTTCGGCTTCCTCGGCCCGAACGGCGCGGGCAAGACCACCACCATCAACGTCCTGCTCGGCTTCGTCCAGCCCACCGAGCGGCGCGGCGTCGCTGTTTGGCATTGATGTGCGCCAGCCCATCGCGCGCCAGCGCATCGGCTATCTGCCGGAAATGACCTATTACTACAAATTTCTTTCCGCCGAGGAATTGCTCCGCTTTTACGCAAAAATTTTCGGGCTGTCGCGCGGCGAAACGGACAAGCGCATTGACAATTTGCTCAAGCTCGTCGAACTCGAACACGCGAGCAAACGCCAGATCAAAACCTATTCCAAGGGAATGCAGCAGCGCGTCGGCCTCGCGCAGGCGCTCATCAACAATCCCGATTTGCTGATTCTCGACGAACCGACCAGCGGCCTCGATCCCGTCGGCCGCATGAAAGTCCGCGAAATCATCCAGCGGTTGAAGAACGAGGGCAAAACCGTTTTCTTCTCGTCGCACGAACTCGGCGAAGTCGAAACCGTCTGCGACCGCGTCGCCATCATCACCGAAGGCGAACTGAAAGCGATTGGCCGCGTCAGTGAAATCGTCGCGCAACATCCGAGCCTGGAAAAAGCGTTTCTGGAAGTCATCGGCTACAAACCGCAACCCGCATGAGAACTATTTTCGCCCTGGCCGGCGTCGTCATCAAGGAACTGTACCGCCGCAAGGATTTTTACGTCCTGTTCATCTTGACCATCGTCATCTGCGTCGTCATGGCGTCGGTCAACATTTTCAACGACAACGAAATCATCCGTTACCTCAAGGAGCTCTGCCTGCTGCTGATCTGGATTTCGTCGCTCGTCATCGCCATCACCACGACCGCGCGGCAGATTCCGGCGGAACGCGAACAGCGCACCCTGCTTCCGCTGCTGGCCAAGCCGCTGACGCGGACGCAATTGATTTTCGGAAAATTCCTCGGCTGCTGGATCGCCTGCGGCCTGGTGCTGGTCTGCTTTTACGCCTTCTTCGGCGCGCTCGCCGCGACCCGCGAACACGCCTGGCCGCTGCTGAATTATTTTCAGGCCGCGTTTTTGCACTGGATGATGCTCGGCGTGGTGATTGCGATGACGCTGCTCGGCTCGCTCGTTTTCGCCGCGCCGTCGTCCAACTCCACGATTTGCTTCGTCATCGTCACGACGATTTTATGCGTCGGCAGATACCTCGACGACGTTGCGCTTAACACTGGCCGAGCCGCTTCGTTCCGTTGTCTTATGCGATTTATTTTGCCATTCCGCATCTTGGAATTGCCGTTTGAAATGCGGAATTTGATCGTCCACGACTGGCCGCTCATCGGCTGGAATTTTGTCGGCCTCGACGCGCTTTATTTGCTGGCTTACGCGGCGGTTTTTCTCGTCGCCGCCTGCCTGGTTTTCCGCCGCAAAGCCGTCAATTGAAAAATGAATTCGCGCGCGGACATTTTTTTTGCTGCTGCATCGCGCTGCTGATTTTTTGTTTTGGCCTGGCCGCCAATTTGCAGCCGCGGTTTCAATCGTTTGAAAACAGCCGGCACCAGTCGGACAATTTCTTCAGCCTGCTGCTCGGCGACAGCAGCCGCATTTTTGCGAACAGCGCCTTTGTCGAGGCCGACGCCTATTATCACAGCGGATATTACCCGACGATTTTCGACAACAATTCCGCCTTCCAGACGCCGCACATGGCCGAGGACACCGGCGCTGTCGCCAGCCACAATCAAGGCGAGGAAACCGATTTCATGGGGCCGCCGCGCGACTGGATTGACGCCTTTGGCCGCCATTTCATCCCCAACCGCCACACGCATCTGGACGAAGGGCGGCCCGACGGACGACTTGAGCAGCAGCTCCGAAGTCCGGGAAATTTTGCCGTGGCTGAAACTTTCCGCCGAACTCGATCCCGAAAACGTCCGAACCTACATCGTCACCGCGTTCTGGCTGACGCGGCTGAAGCAAGGTTGCGTGAAGCCGAACAGGTTTTGCGCGAAGGACTGCGAAACAATCCCGACAACGCGCACTCCTGTTTGAACTGGGCCGGATTTATTTTGAAAATTATCACAACATCGCGCGGCGCGGAATATCTGGGAAGCCGCTTTGCGAAGCTGGGCGCGGCAGAAGCCGGGCGTCCCGCAATCGGAACGCCTCAAATTGACCAACGCGAATTTCGACAACCGGTTCATGTTCGAGCAGCTCCAGACAAGCCTCGCGCAGCTCGAAGAAAAAGCCGGCAACTTGGACGCCGCCATCGCTCGACTGGGAACAGGCCAAGCTCGCCTCCCCCGACGCCGGACGACATCCAAAAGCACATTGACGAACTCAAGCGAAAATTGGCGGACGCCGCAAATTCCGAGCCGCTGACCGACAAGCAATTTATGACCCGACTGACTCCACGAGTTGAGATTGCGGTTTGTTTTCCGCGTCGCGGTTTGTTTTAATTGCCGCGATGAAAGCCCGGCAGGCAAAAATCACGCGCAACACGAACGAAACCAAAATTTCCGTCAGCCTCAATCTCGACGGCAAGGGCAAATCCTCCGTCAAAACCGGCATCCCATTTTTCGACCACATGCTCACGCTGTTCGCCAAACACGCCGTCGATGGATTTGCAATTGAAATGCGACGGCGATCTGGAAGTGGACGCGCATCACACCGTCGAAGATTGCGGCATCGCGCTCGGACAGGCTTTTGCCACCGCGCTCGGCGACAAAAAAGGAATTCGCCGCTACGGTTCTGGTTTTCATCCGAAAAATCCGTTCACCGGCGAAGCCTATGTGCCGATGGACGAATGTCTCGCGCGCTGCGTCGTGGATTTTGGCGGACGGCCGCATCTTGTCTGGCGCGGGCTGGACAAATTTTCGCAGAAGAAAATTTCCGACGTCTGAAAAAAATCAGGACGCTTCCAGCGCGTTCCGGTTCGGGCTTGCGCGCGAATTTTTTCAAGGCTTCGCGAACGAAGCGCGCTGCAATCTGCATCTTGAACTGCTTTACGGCGACGAGCCGCATCACATCGTCGAGGCGCTGTTCAAGGCGTTCGCGCGCGCGGTGGACGCCGCGCGCCGGCACGACCCGCGCATCGCCGGCCAGTTGCCGAGCACGAAGGGAAAATTGTGAAATATTTCACAGCGATAAAATTATTTCTTCTTTTATTTACGTTTGGATTAGCCTGCATTTCCTGCGACAAAATCGGAGGCGGCGATGCTGGCGCAGGATTCGATCCAATCTGGGTGCGCAACGCGGCTAAGAATTACCAAGGATACCAGGATGCTTCGGTCACGCTAACCTACGAGGCAACTAATGTTCTCGATGTCCAGCAGACTTTTGAAAAAATGCTTGATAAATTCCCAGAGCATATTCTTGTTGACCAAGATACAAATAATTCAATTGGAAAGTTTCAGATTTCATTTTACAAGCAGCACCTCAATGTTGAGCGCACAGGTCATCTCTTATTTGAGGAACGCCTTCCATCTGCCTTTTATATGCACGAATTGCAGGTTGGACACTTTCAGATTCATGGCCATGACCTATTACTTTTTCTCACGGATAGCAGAGCGACGACTGGATTATATTTCGTTGGCCTTTACAGCACCACAGGCCAACGTTTACTCACAAAAACGATTTCCGCTGGCGAGCTTTGGGATTGCAAACTTTCACCTGAAGAATTGATGTTTTTGTGCCCATGGCAACGCCTTCATATTTCCATTAAATAATTTTTGCACAAAAAAACGCCCCGCAGTTTCCCACAAGGCGTTTTGTGTTTTTAGAATTACTTCAAGCGCCGGTGTTGGCACAAAATCACGGCGCAAATAATTCGCCAAGCGTGTCGAGAACCGCATCCGCCGTTTCGGAATCCAGTTTGCCCAGCCGCTTGACAAGCCGGATTTTGTCCACGGTGCGAATTTGATCCAGCGCAATCTCGCCGGTCTTGTCTTGAAAATTAATTTCATCCCGCGTCGGCCAGCCGCGTTGCGTGGTGGTCATCGGCGCACTGATGACGGTGGCAATGGCGCGTTGATTTCGTTGGGCGAAACGACCACGCAAGGCCGGGTCTTGGCGGTCTCCGAACCGGCCACGGGATCAAGCCGGACGAGAAAAATATCGAATCGCTCAATTACCATTCCCATTCCTTGGCGTCAAACTCGTTGGCCAATTGTCGCGTGGCGGCAAGGTCATCCCGTGCGACGCGCGGACGGCGGAAAGCTTTCGTCCAATTTGCACGGGCTTTGCGGCGCGCATGGAGCAACAGGCCTTTAGCGGAGGTTTCCAATTCCAAGCCATAAGGCCAGCGGCTCAAGGTAATCCCGGTTGAAGCTGTCTTCATGAAAACATTCTTCATCAAGGAACGCATTTAGTCAACGCGACTTTGGCGAGGCGTTTTGTGTTTTCAGAATTTCTTCAAGCGCGGCGCATTGGTTTATCTCCCATCGCGCGCCGCTCAAAAGCCGTTTGCGCGAAACGCGGTCAGCCCGATGTCAACGATCAAGGCAGCGAATCCCAGGCGAATCAGGCAGAGAATTCTTACGCGACCCGCGCTTGCCGTCGCCCAATCTATGAAGTCGCGCAATTTCCACGGCGTCACCGTGAACCACATTCCAAGGATGATGAAAACATACGCCCACGTTTGAATCACCAAAACCCAGTTTGATTCGCCCAAGTGCGGACGGCCCGTGTCGAGCATCAGTTTCGCCAGCAGCAAAAAGACGACGGCGAGACCGCGCACGGCCAGAAAATCTTGCACGAAGAAGCACGACAAAATCCCGACGGCGGCGAACGCGGCCATCATGTAAGGCTTGAAGACGGAAAAGTCGGCGATGGGTTCGTTGTTGACGTTCCACAAAAACCACGCCGTGCCGAGCAGCATGAGGAAGATGCCGGCGGGCAGGCTGCGCGGAAATTTGCGCGCGGCGGCCGCGAGCCGCGCCGGTTGCACCAGGCCATAGACCTGCGGCAAACCCATGCCCACGCCGAGCAAAATCGTTAAAAGCGACAGACTCATATTCAGAAAGCTAACCACGAATTGACACGAAAGGACATGAAAAATTCAAAAGTAAATTGCTGCGGATAAAAATTTCCGGCCAGATTCAGATATTCGGCACCATCGAGGCCAGGGAAAAAAACAGCGAAACGGTCGGCCAGAAAATCTTGGATGAACCGTCCGTGCCCTGAGGCGAAGGCGGAATTCTGAATGAAGAATGAAATCTGGCGCAATTATTCGCAAGAATGATTCTTTATTGCACTTTATTGCACGCCGACGCGATAGAAATACGGGCCGGCATTGGTGGCCGTGGTGTCCGTGTAACTGGTGGTGCCGGCCTGTCCGGTGCTGGCGACCGCCTGTTAGGTCGTAAAAAATCAGAGTTGGCCCGCCTACCGCACCAGCACGCGATAAAATCTTGTTTCGTTCGTTGGCGAAGCGTCATTGATTTGAATCACGCTGTCAGTGTTGTTAAAGATTGTTTGCAGTGCAGCCCAGGCGATGGGTGGGTCGAGACTGGTGGTGTATTGAATGAAATAATTGGCGCTCAATTGCCCGGCAAATTGAAAATAAAATTTATTGGTCAGCAACACGGGCGAGAGCAACTGCGGAGTTTCCAGCGGCACAACGTGAACGACGGTGTTCGTGGAAACGCCAGCGGGGTTGTCGTTGTTGTAAGCGGTGAAGCTGACGGTGTAATCACCCGTATTGGTCCAAAAATGAGAGGTGCTTTCGCCATAGTTGGTAATGGCTGGTCCATCACCAAACGACCAGACAATGTATGCCGCACGGCCATTGAAGCTGCCTTGAAAGAAATCGTAGCGTGGTGGATAGGGGATATAGGCTGGCGCGCTGACCAGCAAGTTGGTTTGAGAACTGAGTAAATTGACAGACAACGGCCCGACCAGATTTGAAACCACCACTTCGTCGCAGCCCATCGAAGGCGGGTTGTTCCATGGTTCGTCATCCAAATCATAGCCGCTGGCGTAGGCGGCGCTGCCGGTGCCGCGGCAGGGGATAGTGATGAAATATGAAACGCATCAAGAAATTCCGGGTTTGCGTTGAAAATATTGCCCGTGCCGGTTAATGGCGGTCCATTGGGCAAAGATGTGCAAGAGTAAGAATACATGATTTGACCAACACCCGCATAGTCGTCCTCGGCGGAGATCAAAATTGAACCTAAATCGTAATTGCCGAGAACAATGCTGTTGGCCACGCTTCCTGCATAAGTTCCCGCACCTCGGTGCAGGACAGAAGTTGGATTGTAATTATTCACCACAGTGCAGTTGTTCAAAGTCGAATAATACGCGCCGCCGCCATAAGTCGCGTAATTGCCGATCACAAGCGAGTTATTTAAAGTTCCGTAAGCCATGCTGCCGCCGTATATGGCCGAATTGTTGGTGAGCAGACAATCGGACACAACTCCATTGGGGGAATTGCACCAGACACCGCCACCACTTTCCAGCGGCCCCCCAGAGTAGCCGTCGCCAGTTGCGAGCGTGGCTCCATTTTGCAATGTGAATCCGTTCAAAACGGCACCATCTGCCACATAGGCGCAGCGCACGGCGTCAGGTCCGTTGGTGGTTGCCGGATCCCATGTACCTTGAATGATTGTGTTTTTGTAACCGTTGACGCTTTGCACCAAAATGGCCTTGTCCACCAAAACGCGGTTGGTAATCACGCCGTCCATGGATTTGCCGCCGCTGGCATAAAGTCCGTTGGTCACAAAAACCGCGTCGCCTGCCGCCGCTGCCGTGATGGCGTCTTGAATGTTCGTCGCCGCCGTAGCCCATGTCGAGTATGGGGCGACCGGATTGATGCCATTGATATCCACGTAGTGAATCACCAATTGCGCCACCGCGCTGGTGACGACGCCAAAGGAATTGCTGACGACCAACTGGTAATTACCCGCATCGGCAAAGCTCACGCCGGCAACGACCAAATTGCTGGTCTGCGTGGAAGTGAAATGCCCATTGTCCTGCAACGGCACGCCATCTTTGACCCACGAAAAAGTGAACGGAGGCTGGCCGACGGCAACTGCGCCGCCGATGGTGAAACCAACTGGATCACCCGTCAGTTGAATTTTTGGCGACGTAACTGCCGGCTCCGGCTCCCATTCGGCACAGCCGATGGACGGCGGATTGGCCCAGGCGTTTCCAAAAATATCCGTGCCGACGGCCACGTTTGTTCCGGTGCCAATGCACGGCGAAGTGCTGGTGAGATGAACGCCGTCCACAAAAAGCCCGGGATCGGTTGCAAAATTGCCGCTGCCGGCCACGAGCGGCGTGGTGCAACAATGATTAAATGTCGCCGTAAGACCGCCGTAATTGTTTTGCCCGTTAAAAAAGATGATGCAATTCATGGCGCGGACTAGGTTGGGCAGTGTCTGATAAATTCCGTAATTGGCATTGCTGATCACGGTGCAATTGTTCAAAACTGCATTGCACGCTCCGCTACCGCCTGCCCCAGATGTGCTATTGGAAGAAATCAGACAGTTGATCAGAGTTCCTTGATAGGCCCCGCCGCCATATAAGGAAGCTGTGTTGGATACGATTATGCAATTGGCGACAACAACATTGGAAGAAGCGCACCACACGCCGCCGCCGCTCGTGTCTCCGCTGGTTCCGGTCGCCCCCCATTTGAGCGTGAAGCCGGACAACGTCGCATTGTTGGTCAGCCATGCGCACCGCACGGCTGAATTGCCATTACCCGTGTGCGAGCCTTGGATGGTGGTGACCCACGGGCCGTTGACACTTTGCACCGTCACGGCTTTGTATAACGCCACGCGGTTGGTCAGATTCGCAGCCATGATTCTACCCCCTGTTTGATAAACACCGTTGGTGACCACCACCGTGTCTCCGTCGCTCGTTGCATCAATGGCATCTTGAATGTTCGTGGCGGCGGTGACCCAATTGGTGTAGGGCGAAACGGGATTGGTGCAATTCAAGTCCACGAACAGCGTGGCCGCCGTAACATTGGCGGCGAGCAGAACAATAACTGTCACGACCGGCAGGAATTTCATGTTTTTCATTTTGGGTTTGGTTAAATGATTTCGGTTTTCGACTTCTGACAATCCCGACTTCGCTTCATGTGGCTGGCGGCGCTGGTGGCGTCGGGCTTGCGGGCGGGGCGTGATGATCTGGCGGGAAGATGCCCAGTTTGAATTCGGCGCGGGCGGGGGCGTTGGCCGGGTCGGTGGCGGGCAATTCCAAATCGGCGGCGTTTTGGATGGTCAAAATGTGTTCGTAGGCGTCGGAGGCGTCAGTGGCTTTCACGCCGGTCGCCTTTTTGGCGTCGCTCTGGCCGGATTGCTGCGTGGCGGTGCTGGCGGGAAATGTGCCGCGCACGGTCGTAAAGGTCGCGGTGTCGGCATCCGTCCAGCCTTTGAGTTTCAGCGCGGGCAAATTCGCCGTGGTTTGCACGGAGGCCAGAATGATGTCGGCGCGTTCCAGCACGGCATTCAGCTCGTGCGAATCGTGGATGCCGATTTGAAATTCCTGATGCAGTTTCACCGTCTGGCCGGGAAAGGCCAGCTTGGCGGTCTTGCGCGCCTGGCCCATGCCATGCAGCAGCTTGTCGAGGTTCGCCTGTTGCGCGGCGGTGAGGTTGCCGGTTTCACCCCGGGCAATTTTCTGGCCGGTCACGTCCGCAGGCAGTTTGCCGATGGCCGTCGTCGTCTCGGTGAGATAGCCATCCGGCAATCGCGCGACGACGGCGGGATATTTTTGCGCGGCGGCGACGATGAGGTTGCCATTGTAGATGATGACGGGGACGGGGCAGTGGGGTTTGTGGGGCATAATTTGGTCAGTTTTGAGTGTTTAATTTTTAGTTTTGAGTCGAAAGCAGGTCGCGCGAAGGTCGCGAAGGCGGCGAAGGAAAACGGCTCGCGGTCATGGCAGACGGCCACAGCGCTCGCCCCACCGGGAAAAGATTGCCTCCTTCGCATCCTTCGCGGTCTTCGCGCGACAATAACTCCGTAAATGGCTGGGGAAAAGTCGTTTGGAAATGAGGTTGACCGGAGAAAAATTGGGGAACGTGGCCGGGAAATTGGGGAAAATCGCCGATGCAATGGGGAAAATCGCAGAAAAATTGGGGACATACGCCGATTCGTTGGGGACGGCCTTCCGAAAAATGGGGACGGTAGCTTTTGCATTGGGGAACGTCGTCTGGAAAATGGGGATGGTTGTCTGGAAATTGGGGACGGACGTTGGCGAATTGGGGACGGTGCTTCGTAATTGGGGAAGCGGAAAATGCGCTACGGACGGAAGCCGGTCGGTTTGGGGTATAAAATTTCTCCGGTCAGGGTGCGAGCCTTTCGCACGGTGGCTTTCAACAAGGCTTCCGACTGTTTCCCGGATGCTCATGGAGTGCGAGCAGAAGCTTTCTAAAAATGACGGCGGGGGTCAAGAATTGTTTTAATTTTTGAATTGAATTTTCGACAGTCTGCCGCTCGCTACTACAAATTCACGATGGCCGGATCGCCGTAAAGCGTGAAGGAACCGGCGCGCGTGATTTTCAAATCCATGATCTGGCCGCGATGACGTTCCGTGCCGTCGAACAAGACAATCTTGTTGCAGCGCGTGCGGCCGAACATCCGCGCCGCGTTTTTTTTGCTCGGCCCTTCCACGAGAATCTGCGCCTGCCGCCCGATGAAATTTTTGTATTTACACGCGCCGATTTCGTTGATGGTTTGCAGAAGAACTTGATTCCGTTCCTCGCGGATTTTTTGCGGCACCTGGTCGGGCATTTCGGCGGCGGGCGTGTCGCGGCGCGGCGAGTATTTGAAAATATAGGCGTTGTCGAATTCCACTTCGCGCGCGAGCGAGAGCGTTTCTTCAAAATCCTTTTCCGTCTCGCCGGGAAAACCGACGATGATGTCGGTGGTGATGCCTATTTCCGGTTTTGCGGCGCGCAATTTTTTGATGATGCCGAGAAATTTTTCGCGCGTGTAGCCGCGGTGCATGAGTTTCAAAACACGGTCGCTGCCGCTTTGGACTGGCAGATGCGCGCTCTCGCACAATTTCGGCAGGCGCGCGTATGCGTCAATCAAATCGTCGCCGTAGCCTTTCGGATGCGGCGAGGTGAAACGGATGCGTTCGAGTCCCTCGATTTCGTGGACGGCTTCGAGCAGTTGGACGAATGGAGAAAGTGATGAGTGACGAGTGACGAGTGACGAGTCGCGCTTGCCAAAGCTCGTAACAATCTGGCCGAGCAACGTGATTTCCTTCACGCCGCGCGCAACGAGTTCGCGACATTCGGCGACAATGTCGGGAATCGTCCGACTGCGCTCCTCGCCGCGCGTGTAGGGCACGATGCAAAAGGTGCAATACTGGTTGCAGCCTTGCATGATGCTGACGAATGCGCTGACGGTTTTTTGCGAATTGCCGTTGAGCAGGTGTTCGCGGATAGTCGCCTCGCTGTTTATTTCTTCAGCCACGTCCACGATTTTTTCGCGTGCGCCGGAAATGATTTCATCGAGGTAATCGGCCGTGCGATGAAATTTCTGTGTGCCGATGACCAAATCCACGTCGGGCAGCTTGTCAATCAAGTCCTGTCCCCTGCTCTGCGCCATGCAGCCCATGAAGCCGAGCACGACCTCCGGGCGGTTTTTACGAACGTCCGCTGCAAGGTTCTGCATCTTGCCAATCGCCTTTTGTTCCGCGAAATCGCGCACGCTGCAGGTGTTCAACAGAATCACGTCGGCGGCATTTTCCGATTTCGCGAGCGAATAGCCCTTGGCGACGAGCTGCGCGGCGACGGCTTCGCTGTCGCGCTCGTTCATCTGGCATCCGTAGGTTTTTATGAAAACGCTGGGCATTTTTTCAGGAAGACAAGATATGCCGCAAGCGCGGTGTTGAAAAGCCGAATCCAATTTGTGCGAAGCAACTCCGCTTGCGGGCGCGCGGAAATTTTGTATGCTAGTCTGTGCCGGGCGTCAAAGTGATTTGGTCTGCGCCTCAAGGCGAAGCCGGGTCGCACTATGGAATCTGAACCGCTGAAAGTCTTATTGGTCGGCAGTGACGGGCGTTTTGCGCGCGACGTTGCCGGCGTGCTGGGCGAAACCGGGTGGACAATCGAAGCCGTCCCATTCGATGCCGCCATCTCCACGCTCAAAATAAATCCATTTCACGCCGTCCTGTTCGAGCCTGCCAGCGTGAACGCCGCCGCCTTGTTTCAAATTACGTCGCTTGCCGTGCAAGCGCCGGGCGTGCCGGTCATTGTCCTGGGATCGGCCGACGACGAAGCGTTCGCCGTGGAAGTGATCGCCGCCGGCGCGCAGGATTTTCTGGCCAAGGAGGAATTCACGGCGCAAAAACTGGAGCGCGTCATCCGCTGCGCCATCGAGCGGCAGTCCGAGCGCGTCGCGTTGATCCAGGAAAAGGACAATTACTACGGCATTTTCGACCATCTGGTTGAAGGCATTTTCCGCACGACAAACGACGGTCATTATCTGCTGGCGAACGTCGCGCTGGCGAAAATTTACGGCTACGACACGCCGACGGAATTGATGGCGCGCATCACGGACATCGCGCACGGGCTTTATGTCGAGCCGGGGCGGCGCGAAGAATTTGTCCGCCTGATGCAGGAGCACGACACGCTGGGCGGTTTCGAGTCGAACATTTTCCGCAAAGACGGCGACATCATCTGGATTTCGGAAAATTGCCGTGCCGTGCGCGACGCGCAGGGCAAACTGCTTTATTATGAAGGCACGGTGGTGAACATCACGCGGCGGCGGCAGGCCGAGGAAGCCGTGAAGAAATCGGAGTCGCTCTATCATTCACTGGTTGAAACAATGCCGCAAAACGTTTTCCGCAAAGACCTGCAAGGGCGGTTCACTTTCGCCAATCAACAATACTGCAACCATTACAACTGCAAGCTTGAAGACATTCTTGGCAAAACGGATTTCGATTTCTTCCCGAAGGAACTGGCCGAGCAATACACGGGAGACGATCGGCGCGTGATGGAAACCGGCCAGACTTACGAAATTATCGAGGAACATCATCCGTTGGGGCAGGAAAAGAGAACCACGCAGGTCGTCAAAACGCCGCTCTACGGCGCGGATGGGAAAATCATCGGCCTGCAGGGAATTTTCTGGGACATCACCGAAAAAATCCGCGCCGAGGAGCAAATCCGCCGCACGACACTGGAACTGGGACGCAGCCGCGAAGAACTGCGCGCAAAAAATGCGTTGATGGAGGAAAGCCTGCGCACGGCGGGCGAAATCCAGCTCGCCATGCTGCCGCAGCAATATCCGGTCTTCCCGCCGGACGCCCCCGCCGGCCAGGGCGCGTTCAAGTTCGTCCACCGCTACCATCCGTCCGAAACCGTCAGCGGCGACTTTTTTGGCATCTCGGCACTGTCGGACAGCGAGGCCGCCGTTTTCATCTGCGACGTGGCCGGACACGGTGTCCGTGCGGCGCTCGTCACCGCCATGATCCGCGCTCTGGCCGAGGAATTAAAACCTTTTGCCCGCGACCCCGGAATTTTCCTGCGCAAGCTCAATTCCGATTTGTGCAGCATCCTCAAAAGCACCGGCTCGCCGATGCTCACCACAGCGTTTTATCTCGTTGCCAATTCCCAGACCGGCGTCATGCGGTTCGCCAACGCGGGACATCCCAAGCCGCTGTTGCTGCGCCGCTCGGAAAATAATGTTGAAACCCTCGTCAACGCCTGCGGCCACAGCCAGCCCGCACTCGGCCTGTTTGAAGAGCCGCCTTACGAAACCACCGAAGTCCTGCTCGCGCCCGGCGATTGCGTGATGCTTTTTACCGACGGTCTCTACGAGGTCCAAGGCGCGAACGAGGAATTATATTCGCAGCAACGCCTGATGGTGGACGTGGAAAACCTGATTGAAAAACCCGCCGGGCAGCTTTTCGACGATTTGCTCGAAGCCGTCCGCACCTTTTCCGTTGACCACGAATTCGAGGACGACGTATGCCTCGTCGGTGTGGAATTCGCCGGCAAACCGGCGGAGAAAAATCCGTAGCGCATCTTACTCCGCGATGAATTTTATCACGCGAGATTTCTCGGAGCGCTTGCGCTGGTTCTCATCTAGGATTTTTTTCCGCAACCGCAGATTTTTCGGCGTCGCCTCCACATATTCATCCACGTCAATGTATTCCAGCGCGCGTTCCAGGCTCAATTTCAGCGGCGAATTTAATTGGATGCCCTTGCCGTCGCCCTGCGACCTCATGTTCGTCAGGCGCTTTTCCTTCACCGGATTCACGGGAATGTCATTCTCGCGCGCGTTCTCGCCGACAATCATGCCGATGTAAACATTGTCGCCCGGCTCGATCATCAGCCGTCCGCGCTCCTGCACCATGTTCAGCGCATAGCTGGTCGCCTCGCCGGAGTCCATCGAAACGAGCGAACCGTTTTTGCGCGCCGCGATTTCGCCGCGGTCTTCGCCGTATTCGTGGAACAAATGGCTCATCACGCCCATGCCCTTGGTCGAATTGACCAAGTCCGTTTCAAAACCGATCAGCCCGCGCATCGGCACGAGTGCCTCGACGGAAACCTGGTTGCCGACATGGTTCATGTTCGTGATCTGCGCCTTGCGGCCGGAAAGATTTTCCATGATCGTGCCAAGGTTTTCACTTGGAACTTCGACGAACAGTTTTTCAATCGGCTCCAGCGGATTGCCCGTCTTTGGGTCTTTTTTCCAAAGCACTTCGGGGCGCGACACCAAAACTTCGTAGCCTTCGCGGCGCATCTGCTCGACGAGAATGGCGATCTGCATTTCGCCACGACCGCTGACCGCAAAAATTTTCGGGTCGGAAGTTTGTGCAATTCGCAGCGCGACGTTCGTGCGGATTTCTTTCACGAGCCGGTCCCAAATGTGTCGCGCGGTGACAAGTTTTCCATCCTGACCGGCAAGCGGACTGTCGTTGACGGCAAATTCCATCTGGATCGTCGGAGGGTCAATCGGGATGTAAGGCAGCGCCGTGCGGACCTCGGAATCGCAAATCGTTTCTCCGATGAAAACGTCCTCGAAGCCTGTGAGTCCAACGATGTCGCCCGCGTGCGCTTCCTGAACCTCGATTCGTTTCATTCCCTCGAAATGAAAAATCGCGGTGATTTTGTTTTTGGAAATTTTTCCGTGACCGTGACGGCAGATCGCCGCGTCGCCAAGCTTGACCTTGCCTTCGTAAATTTTCCCGAACGCGATGCGGCCGAGATAATCGCTGTAATCCAGGTTCGCCACGAGCAATTGAAAGCCGTCGCCGGCCTTCGCGCGAGGCGGCGGAATGTGCTTCGTGATCGCCTCGAACAGCGGCTCCATCGTGCCGGTGACATGGGCGAGATCCGTTTTCGCATAACCTTGCTTGGCGGAAGCGTAGATGAACGGAAAATCCAGTTGCTCGTCCGTCGCGTTGAGCGACATGAACAATTCAAAAACCTGATCCAAAACCTTTTTCGGATTCGCGTTCTCGCGGTCAATTTTGTTGATGACCACAATCGGCTTGGCGCCCGCTTCAAGTGCCTTTCGCAAAACAAACCGCGTTTGCGCCTGCGGGCCTTCGGCGGAATCCACCACGAGCAGCACGCCGTCAATCATGTTCATGATGCGCTCCACCTCGCCGCCGAAATCCGCGTGGCCGGGCGTGTCCACGATGTTGATGTGAAAATCCTTGTATTTGAACGCGGCGTTCTTGGCGCGGATGGTGATGCCCTTTTCCTTTTCCAAATCCATCGAATCCATCAGGCGCTCTTCCTGCGACTCATGCTGGTTGGCGCGGAAGGTGCCCGACTGCTTGAGCAGGCAGTCCACGAGCGTGGTCTTGCCGTGGTCAACGTGCGCGATGATGGCGATGTTTCTAATGTGCTGCATAAATTATTAAACCGAGCCGGACAGTCTGCATTATGAAATGAAAAGGTCAAGAACAGTATGGCCGCTTGCAGTTGCGCCAGTGAATCCGCGTCCATCCGTGGTTAACAATGTTCCCGCTTTGCTTCGCGTAAAAAGCGGCTACATTCCAGCCATGCAGTGGTTGAAGAAAGTTCAATGGATGATGGTGACGCTGGCCTTCCTGCTGTTTGGGATTTATCTCGGCGTCACCGTCGCGCGCTGGCGCGGCTCCGGTTTGCGGGTGGAAAACACCACGGCGGTCGTGCAGCAGGTGCAGACGCTTTCGGACCTGGTCACGGTCAAATATGTCATGCAAAAGGTCGAGATCGTGGATTCGCCGCCGGACAGCACGCTCGGAAAATTCGTGCAGGGCGACAGCCGCGTGCTGATGCTCGCGCAAGGCGTCGTCAAGGCGGGCATTGACTTGAAAAAACTGAAGCCGGAGGACGTGGCGGTTTCCGGCAAGAAAATTTCCATCCGGCTGCCCCTGCCGCAGATCACCGACGCGTATCTGGACGATTCGCAGACAAAAGTCATCGAGCGCACGACGGGCTTCCTGCGCTCGCTGGACAAGAATCTGGAGCAGGAGACGCGGCAAAATGCCGTGGCCGACATCCGCCGCGCGGCGCAGGAGAACGGCATTTTGAGCGATGCGAACGAGCGCGCGAAGTTGGAGCTGGCGATGTTCCTGCACGAGGCCGGCTTCGAGCAGGTTGAGTTCACCAGCGGGGGTTCGCAAATTCCATTTTTCAAACCCGCATCCGAAAATCAGCGGTGAATCCCGCCGGAGTTTCCAGCGAGCCAATCAATTGGCCGGAACGACTCCGATTTCCGCCGCCGAAGTCCAGGCCGCGTCGTTGACTTCGGAAAGCGCCTTGAGCTTGATGAAACGGCATTTCTTCGGGTCGAAGGCCACGGTTTTCAAATCCTTGCTGTCCTCAAAAGTCCCCTTGCTGACCGGCTGGCCGAAATCAACCCCATCGTCGCTGACGTAAAATTCATAATCTTTTATTGTGCCGTTCTCGCTGTCGTCCTGGCGCGGCAGATAAGTGAAACCCTTGATGGTTGTGGGCGGAACCATTCGATGACGATCTCGTGCGGGCAAGGCGGGGTATTGTCCGTGCCATTGCGTGTGCCAGAAAGTGTTCGTGTCACCGTCAACGGCGTTGGCCCCCTTGCCGTCTTCACTCGCAGTTTCCTCGCTGTCCGCCTTGACGAATTTGAGCGCGATTTTGTTTGTCGTGGCGGTTGCCGGCGCTGATTGCGTGACCGGGCCGGCGGCCGGTGCCGGTTGCGGCTCCGGAGCGACAGAACTTGTCAGCGCCACCGGCATCGGAGACGACCCTGACGAAGCTGTCGTGCAGCCTGAACCGATGAGCGCAACAATGGTGATCGCGGAAAATAAAACGACGTTGAAAGCGGTTTTCATAAAAAGAGTTCTGATTCAGTTTGCGTTATCCAACGCAACCGCACAATTAACGACCAGTTGCGCGCAGTCGTCAAGCGGGAAAGCCCAAAAAAAATCTTATTTATCGTCGGCCAAGCCGCTCCAGCAATTTTCCGTGAATCCCGCCAAAGCCGCCGTTGCTGAAAACGCACACGATGTCGCCGCCCTGAACATTTTTGACAATGTGCGCGACAATGGAATCCACGTCCGGCAGATACGCGGCATTTTTGCCGGACGCCTTCAAATCCTGCATCAACTTTTCCGGGTTCAATCTTTCTTCCGGCAGCGATCTGTTCGAGCCGCGCGACTTCCGAAACGACGACGGCATCCGCGTCGGCAAAAGATTCCGCCAGTTCCGTCTGAAAAACATTCCGCCGCGTCGTGTTGCGTGCGCGGCTCGAAAATCGCCCAGATTTTTTCGCGCGGATATTTGATGCGCAGCGCCCGGAGCGTCTCGCGGATGGCCGTCGGATGATGGCCGAAATCGTCAATCACCGTCACGCCGCCCGCGATGCCGCGCACTTCCATCCGGCGCTTGATTCCCTTGAACGTGTCGAACGCGGACTGGATCTGCTTGTTCGACAGGCCGCAATGTTTCGCCGCGCGCGATGACGGCGAGCGCGTTGCGCACGTTCAATTCGCCGACCAGGTTCAGGTGAAACTTGAAGCTCGGAATTTCAAACTCCGTCGCCGTCGGGCCGAAGCGGATATTGAAGGCGTGAACGGCATTAGTCGCCGCCGAGGCCGAATTTTTTCACCGGGCAATGCGTGACGTTGAGCAACGGCGCGAGATTTGCGTCGTCGCCGTTGCCGAGCAACAGGCCGTTTCGCGGAATCAGCCGGATGAAATGCGAGAAGGATTTTTTGATCGCGTCGAGGTTTTCAAAAATGTCCGCGTGGTCGAATTCCAGATTGTTGACGATGGCGATTTCCGGCTGGTAATGGATGAACTTGCTGCGCTTGTCGAAAAACGCGGTGTCGTATTCGTCGCCCTCGATGATGAACCATTCGCTGTCCGTGAACCGCGCGCCCTGCGAAAAATTGTTCGGGATGCCGCCGATGAAAAAGCTCGGGTTCAATCCGCTGTGTTCAAAAACCCACGCGAGCAGCGAAGTCGTCGTCGTTTTTCCGTGAGTGCCGGCGACGACGATAGAGCGCTTGCCGCGAATGAAAAATTCCTTGAGCAATTCCGGCAGCGAACAATAACGCAATTTGTGGTCGAGACAAAATTCTGCCTCGGGATTGCCGCGCGAAATGGCGTTGCCGATCACGACTAAATCCGGTTTGTGCGAAAGATTTTGTTCCGCGTAGCCGTTCTTCACCGCGATTTTTTTCCCGGCGAGAAACGAAGCCATCGGCTCATAAACATTCTGGTCCGAGCCGGTGACGTGAAAGCCCTTGTCCAGCATCGCGGCGGCGGCGGCGGCCATGCCTGTGCCGCCGATGCCGGTGAAATGGACTGATTTGATTTGCGATGAAAACATTTGCCCAAATTAAACCACCAAGACACAAAGACACAAAGGTTTTTGAAGCACAGTTGTATTTTACTTTTAATTTGAATTTCAAATAACCTTGACCCGCCATGATTCCGTGGTATAACTCCGTGGTATAAAGTTCAAAGCCTTTTTTTGGAAAAAATGCGCCCAATCCTTTCATCGGCATTTTTGCTCCTAATTCTTGCGAGTTTGATTTGCCTCCCCTCGTCCAGCCGTGCGGCAGGTCGGGTGGTTGTCTGGGGCGACCAGACCAATGTGCCAGCAGGATTGAACAACGTGGTAGCGGTGGCGGCGGGTGCAAATCACAATTTGGCACTAAAATCCGACGGCACCGTGGTCGCATGGGGCGATGATACTTATGGCCAGACAGACGTGCCATTGGATTTGGCTGGTGTGGTCGGAATTGGCGCAGGTCTAAATCATAGTTTAGCAATTAAAAGCGATGGCACCGTGGTCGCATGGGGCGATGATACTGATGGTGTGACAGGTGTTCCGGCAGGGTTGAGCAATGTTGTGGCGGTTTGTGGAGGGCAATTTCAAAGTTTTGCTCTCATGGAGAACGGCACCGTAATGCAATGGGGAGCACCGCTACCATCCCCACCCCCGGGGCTTACTAATGCGACGGCAATTGCCGCTGGTCCTGATGTTTATTCCTGCACTGCACTTACAAGCAACGGCACGGTGATTTACTGGGGAGATTCATTTGGAACTGCTCCGCCAGCGGATTTGACGAATGCTATCGCCATTGCCGCAACAGTGTTTACTTATCCTGATCCTAGTTATGGCATCGCCGTAAAAAGTGATGGAACGGTTGTCAGTTGGGGATCCCCGCCAGCAACACCCGGTAGTTTGTCAAATGTAGTTGCGGCTGCGGCAAGTGTAGCGGCAAGTTTGACACTTATGAACGATGGATCGTTGTTTGCCTGGGGTGATGACAGTTATGGACAAACAAACATTCCCGGCGGCTTGACTAATATTGTAGCCATTGCGGCTGGGAAAAATCACTTTTTGGCAATCGTTTCCAGTCCACCGGTGATCACATCGCTGTCTTCCAACCAAACGAATTATAGCGGGACGACAAACACTTTCACGGTGGCGGCTTTGGGCGAACCGTTTACTTACCAATGGCAGTTCAATGGAACCAATATTGATGGGGCAACTGGTGCGTCACTAAATCTGACGAACATCCAGTCATTCAACGCCGGAAGTTATCATGTCGTCGTTTCAAATTCCTCTGGTGCCGTCACCAGTTCCAACATAATCCTGACGGTGATTGATTCCGCTCCAATCATCAGTGTCAGCCCTACCAATCAAACAGTTCCCGGCGGTTCTTCTGCGACGTTCTCTGCAACAGCTACCGGAGACTTGCCAATGTCTTACCAGTGGCTTTACGGCGGAACCAATATTGACTCGGCGACCAATAGCACATTGACCTTGACCAACATTCAACCGGGTCAGGCTGGATTTTATTCTGTCGTGGTCAACAACCAAATTGGAGCGGCCACCAACAGCAGCGCGGTTTTGAACGTGCTCCCTTTGATAATCACCAGCCAGCCGCAGAGCCAAACGGCAGGCTGGACTTCGAATGTTTTATTCAGCGTGACGGCTTCCGGGCAGGGGCCGTTTTCGTATCAGTGGCAATTCCAGAATGTCAACATAACTGGGGAAACGAACGGCACGCTCGTGCTTACCAATGTGCAGCCCGGCCAGTCGGGATTGTATTCAGTCATTGTCAGTAATGCTTTTGGGACAGTTGCCAGTTCGAACGCGAATCTGGTGGTCGTGGGAATTGTTGTCTGGGGAAATTTTGTCTATAGCAGCCCCAGCTTGACCAATGTGCCGCCGAGCGCAACGAACGTCATCGCTATGGCCGCTGGTGATGCTCATTGTGTCGCCTTGAAATCGGATGGCACTGTGGTGGCCTGGGGCGGGAACGAAAACAATGCCGGCGCAACCAATGTTCCCTCCGGTTTGAGCAATGTGGTGAGCATTGCCGCCGGCAGCACTCACAGTCTGGCATTAAGGAGCGACGGCACATTGGCAGCGTGGGGACAAATTTACGCCAGCGGTGTCAATATCACCGTGCCTCCGGCAGCCACCAACATTGTTGCCTTGGCATTAGGTGCGGGCGCAACACACGCTTTGGTTTTGAAAGGTGATGGAACCGTGCTGGACTGGGGCAACAACTATAACGGCTTAACCAACATTCCTCTGATGGCACGGGATATAGTCGCCGTGGCCTCCGGCTCCTACTCTGGTCTGGCTTTGCGTTCGGATGGCAAAGTGGTCACTTGGGGACAAGGTATTACGGTGCCAGCCAGTGCTACTAATATCGTCGCGATTGCAACCGGCTGGTTTGGCAATGCCGGATTGCGCGCTGATGGGACGGTGTTGGTTTGGGGAAGTGCTAACATCCCTCCTGCCTTCCCGCCGTCCGGCTTTACGAATGTCATAGATTTGGTCTGCCCATTGAATTTAAATGGACCCTGCGATGTTCTCGCCCTTCGGCGAAACGGAACCTTGATTGAATATTCCAGGAGTGTGCCAGTTTATCCGACGAACAACATCACCGCGATTGCCGCCGGGAGCTACAATGCTTTTGCCGTTGTTGGCAATGGGCCGCCGGTTTTTCCGGGATTGCCCGTCAACCGGACGGTGGCCGCCGGTTCGCGCGCTTATTTTCGCGCGCTGGCGGCAGGCACGATGCCAATAAGTTACCAATGGCTCTGTAATGGAACAAATGTTCAGGGAGCAACCAACACGTTTTTGGCGCTCACCAACGTTCAACCAAGCTTTGCGGGAAATTATTATACGCTAACGGCCAGCAACGCGTTGGGCGTGGCCACGAACGGCGCGATGACGCTCAATGTGACGCCTTCCGAAGCTTACATTCAGGCCACAACCTCGTCTGCCGTGGTCAACCAGAATGTGACTTTCACTGCCAGCACAATCGGCCAGGGGCCGTTCACCTATCAATGGCAGCTTAATGGAACGAACCTGCTTTCTGCGACCAATTTGGTTCTCGCGTTGACAAACGCCCAATTGTCCGACGCGGGCATTTATTCCATTTTGGCGAGCAACAGTTTTGGCGTCGTGACCAATAATGTTTCGCTGGCCGTGGCCCCGACCATCATCACCAACCTGCCGCAAAATCAAATCGCGTTCCTTGGAGGAACAGCCACGTTCAGCCTCGGATTGCAGGCAATCATTCCCGTAACCTACCAATGGCAGTTTAACGGCGTAAACATGGATGGCGCAACGAACAGTTCGTTAACGCTCACCAATGCGAACTACGGTCAAGACGGAACTTACACCCTCAAATTTTCCGATTTTTATGAAACCGTGACAAACAATTCCAGCCTGGCCGTGGTGCCGGTGGCGGCTTGGGGTGACATGGGACAACAGAGTTTGCCCGCCAACCTGACAAATGTAATTGCCCTGGCCGCTGGAGAGTCTTATGGGCTTGCATTGGAGGCTGATGGCACGTTGATTGGTTGGGGAAACAATTTCGACGGTCAAGCGGCTGCTCCGCCCGGCATCTCAAATATCATCGCAATTGCCGCCAATGCTGACAGTCTGGCCTTGCTCAGTGACGGCACAGTGGTCGCATGGGGCTACAATCTCTATGGCGAGACTAATGTGCCAGTATGCTTAACCAACGCCGTTGCCATCGCTGCCGGACATTTTCATAACTTGGCCTTGAAGTCTGATGGCACGGTGGTCGCATGGGGAGATAATAGTTACGGTCAGACGAATGTGCCCGCCAACTTGACAAACGTCGTAGCCATCGCCGCCGGGCAATACAATTGCATGGCATTGGAAGCGGATGGCACGGTGTTTGCCTGGGGATCCATCAGCAACGTGCCGCAAAATGTCACGAACGTAATCCAAATAGCAAGCGGCGATGTTGATGATTTGGTTTTGAAAGCCGACGGTTCGCTCGTAGGCTGGGGAGCCAACAATTCTGGAGAGGACAATATTCCGTCAGGGCTTTCAAATGTTGTCGCAATCGCGACAGGATATGGACATAGCACCGCTTTGGAGGCAGACGGCACCATAATCTCATGGGGTTTGAACCAATATGGCGAGGTGAACACGCCCATCGGGTTGACAAATGTTACGTCACTGGCTGCAAAAGGGTTTCACAACATCGCGCTGATTGGTAATGGTCCGCCAACTCTTCAGGTGGCAAACTCAAATAGCGCATGGACCGCCAGCGGTTTCCAACTTTCCGTTCCTTCACAGAGCGGCAGGGTCTATGCTTTGGAATACAAGGATTCGCTGACAGATAGTAATTGGTCAGCCTTGCCGTTGGCTGCCGGGAACGGCGGAATGCTCACCTTGACTGATCCGACAGCCAACCACTCCCAGCGCTTTTATCGCGTCTTGCAATGGTAAGAATCATATCTTCAGTTTCTGTTCCAATATCTGCCCGATGAGATTTGGATTTGCTTTGCCCTTGCTCAATTTCATCACCTGGCCTTTGAGAAAGTTCAGCGCGGCGGTTTTGCCGGATTTGTAATCGGCGACTGAATTTGGATTGGCGGCAATGGCTTCGTCGCAGAATTTTTCAATCGCGTCAGTGTCACTGACCTGCGCGAGACCTTTTTCTTGAACAATCGTGGCGGGCGATTTGCCAGTCTCAAACATTTCAGCGAACACCTGCTGCGCGGCGGAACTGCTGATGGTTTTGGCGTCAACCAAATTGACCAGTTCTAAAATCGCTTCCGGTTTGAATTTCAAATTTGAAAACTTCACTGATTCTTTTCCAAGAATACGTTCATTGGAGACGGGTTGTTGCTCAGGAGTCCACTTTTCATTGGCGACCAGCAACGATTCTTCGTTGGAATGAAATTTTTTATAAGCGGCATCGGTTTCTTGCCAGAGTAACGGGTCTGAAATCCATTCGTTGGATGTTGACATTTTCGCCCGCAAATTATTGATGAGCCAATTCGCGACGGCTTTTCCAAAGCGCTTCTTATCTTTCTCCGAACTCAAAACAGATTCAAAATAATTTCCTGCCTCGACGTTGCTCTTGAACACTTCGGCGTCGCCGGCGGGCAGTTGGTAATCGCGCATGAAACGCTGCTTGTGTGCGAGCGGCAATTCGACGACGCGCGATTTTACTTCGGCGAGCCATTCGTCCGTCGGCGCGAGCGGCATCAGGTCGGGATCGGGAAAATAGCGGTAGTCGTGCGCGAATTCCTTCGTCCGCATTTCGTCGGTCACGCCGGCCTCATCGTCCCAGCGGCGCGTGGACTGGATGAGTTTTTCGCCGCGTTTCACGGCGGCGATCTGGCGCGCAATCTCATATTCCGCCGCGCGGCGCACGCCGGAAAAACTGTTCATGTTTTTGATCTCGATCTTCGCACCGAGTTCCTTTGAACCGACGGGACGGACGGAAATGTTCACGTCGCAGCGCACCATGCCTTTTTCCATGTCGCAATCGCTCACGCCGCCATGGATCAAAATGTCCTTGAGCGCGTTGAGATATTCGTAGGCCATGTCCGCGCCGGTGAGGTCCGGCTCGGAAACGATTTCCATGAGCGGCACGCCGGCGCGGTTGAAATCCACGCCGCTGTTGCGATCGAAATGAAAACTTTTGCCGACGTCTTCTTCGAGGTGCGCGCGGGTGATGCGGACGCGGCCCATGCCGTTCACGGAACCTGCGCCGGTGAATTCAAATTCCACGAAGCCGTTGGCCGTTGAAGGCTTGTCGTATTGCGTGAGCTGGTAATTCTTGGGCGCGTCGGGATAGAAATAACTTTTGCGGTCGAACTTGGCAAAGTCGCGGGATTTTGCAGTTCAAAAGGCAGCCGGTAAGCACCGTCAGGCGCAGCGCCTCGTCATTCGGCACGGGCAGCACGCCGGGCATTCCCAAACAAACCGGGCAGACGTTGGTGTTCGGCCCGGAACCGTATTGGTTCGCGCAACCGCACCACATCTTCGATTTGGTTTTGAGCTGGACGTGGGTTTCCAGCCCGATGACGGCTTCGTATTCCATTGCTCGGATATTTTAGCCACAGATTTTCACAGATGAAACACAGATTTTTCAAAAGGCTTCGGATTTCATTCCGCCATTCTTGGCCGTCCAACCTTACATCCAAAGTTTGCCGCCCATTGGGGTCAAGTTGTTCGGTTCACGCCTTCAGTTCGCCAAAAGATTTCATACGCGGAGGAGGTTTAGGAGGTTTGACTCAGTGCCGGGTTGATTAAAGGCCGGAATGAATAAAATTCCAAACCTCTGAAACGCGAAAGGCGAGCGGGATTCCCGTTCGCCTGTCGCGTTTCAAATTTGAATTCGTTCAATACCGCCAATGCCCTGGCATACGCGGTCAAGCTTCCTTCAACGCGCGGTTGATGCGTTCAATGGCCTCGTCAATCTCCTGCCGGTTCTTGAACCCGATGACCACGGCGTCAATTTCCTTCTGGCTCATGGCAAAGCGGATGGATTTCTCGCGGTCGGCCGGGTTGGTGAACGTGCCATTGCCGCAGATTTTCATGCCGATGATGCCGCGCCCCTTCGCGTCCATGGCCTTGATTTGCTCCAGCACGGGGGCGATGTCGCCGCCGCGGCCCCAGCCGTCCTGTTCGCGGTCGGTGAAGGCACCCTGCGGATTCACGCGCACCTGATGCACCTCGGTCCAATCCGAGGCGACAGCGGCACGCAACGCGGGCAGGGTGTGGCAGGTGACGCCCTTGGCGCGGATCCATTTCTTTTCCTTTGCCTGATCAAATGCGTCCATCACCCGCTTCCATTCATCCGTCCACTGGCCGCGCGTCATGCAATGAACGATCAGGCTGTCCACATAATCCGTGTCGAACGTCTTGCGATGATGGTCAATCACGGCCAGCACATCCTCCGGCCGGCCGTCCACCTTGGATTGGATGAACAGCTTCTCCCGCGGGAGACCTTTGATGGCGTCGGCAATGACGGTGAAAGTTGAATAAGCCTCGGCGGTGTCAATAAAGGTGATGCCGTGGTCGTAGGCGTAATGAATGAGATCCACAAACGCGGCCTTGCCGTCCGCGAGTTGGACATGCCCGTTGTTGCTGCCGGTGCCGAACCCAAGCCGGCTCAATTTGAGGCCGGTCTTGCCGAGCGTCACCTGGTCCGTCGCCGTGCGCACCGTCGCCGTGTCTGTCGTCGCGCGCGCTCCCGTCAGCATCCACGGCGAAAGCAACGCGGTGCCAGCCAACGCGGTGGAAGTTTGGATGAACTGACGGCGCGTAACTCCGCGCCCGACCTTTGACGAATTGTTCTTGCGCATGAAAAATAATTAGCACCATTTGCCAAAACTACAACTGCGAAATTCACCTATTCGCCAGGCGGAAGAAATGAAAAAGGCGAACGGATTTCCCCGTTCGCCTTTCGCGCTTTGAAACCTCGAATTTGAGATTTGAAATTTTTTAGTAGCGATAGTGCTCCGGCTTGTAAGGGCCTTCGACCGGCACGCCGAGGTAATCGGCCTGCGCCTTGGTGAGCTTGGTCAGCTTCACGCCGATTTTTTCCAGGTGCAGGCGGGCGACTTCTTCGTCCAGTTTCTTGGGCAGACGATAGACGCCGATTTTCGCGGTGTCCTTGTTCTTCCACAAATCCAGTTGCGCGAGCACTTGATTCGTGAAGCTGTTGCTCATCACGAAGCTCGGATGGCCGGTGGCGCAGCCGAGATTCACGAGGCGGCCTTCGGCGAGCATGTAAATGCTGTTGCCGCTCGGCAAAGGTGTATTTGTCCACCTGCGGTTTGATGGTGAGTTTCTTCACGCCCTTGGCGTTGTTCAGGCGGTCCACCTGGATCTCGTTGTCGAAGTGGCCGATGTTGCAGACGATGGCCTGGTCTTTCATCTTCGCCATGTGTTCGAGCGTGATGATGTCGCAGTTGCCGGTCGTGGTGACGTAAAGGTCGGCGGTGCCGAGCGTGTCCTCGATGGTCGTGACTTCAAAACCTTCCATCGCGGCCTGCAAGGCGTTGATCGGATCAATTTCCGTGACGATGACGCGCGCGCCGAATCCGCGCAGCGAATGCGCGCAGCCTTTGCCGACGTCGCCGTAACCGCAGACGCAGGCGACCTTGCCGGCGACCATCACGTCGGTCGCGCGCTTGATGCCGTCCGCGAGCGATTCGCGGCAGCCGTAAAGGTTGTCGAACTTGGACTTGGTGACGGAGTCGTTGACGTTGATGGCGGGAACGAAAAGTTTTCCCTGCTTCGAGCATTTGATACAAACGATGAACGCCGGTGGTGGTTTCTTCGGAAACACCTTTCCAATCCTTCACGACTTCGTGCCAGAAACCGGGACGTTCCTTCGCGACGCGCTTCAAAAGATTTTTGATGACGGCGACTTCGTGGTTGTCGCTGGGCGTGTTGACCCAGTCGCTCGCCGTTTTCGAGTTCGTAGCCTTTGTGAATCAAAAGCGTCGCGTCGCCGCCGTCGTCCACGATGAGCTGCGGGCCTTTGTTGCCGGGATGCGTGAGCGCGCGGAGCGTGAAATCCCAATATTCTTCGAGCGTTTCGCCCTTGTGCGCGAACACCGGAATGCCGGCCGGCGGCAATCGCGGCGGCGGCGTGATCCTGCGTCGAGAAAATGTTGCAGCTCGCCCAGCGCACGGACGCGCCGAGTTCCACGAGCGTCTCGATGAGAATCGCCGTCTCGATGGTCATGTGCAGCGAGCCGGTGATGCGCACGCCCTTGAGCGGCTTGCTTGCGCCGTATTTTTTGCGGATGGACATCAGGCCGGGCATTTCGTGCTCGGACACCTGAATGGTCTTGCGGCCCCATTCGGCGAGCGAAAGGTCGCGGACGGCGAAGTCCTGTTTGGCCGTGCCGTTGCCGTCGGTTTTCAAAACCGTTCGGCGCGACGGAGAAAGTTTTATTGCTGGCATAATTAGTCGAGAGTTAAAAGTTGAGTGTTGAGAGTTAATTCAATTTCAAAGCGCGCTTGAGTTCCTTGACCTTGTCCGTCTTTTCCCAAGTGATGGCCGGATCGGTCTTGCCGAAATGACCGTAGTTGGTCGTCTTGGAATAAATCGGGCGGAGCAGGTTCAGTTGCTTGATGATGTTCGCCGGCTTGAAGCTGAACACTTCGCGCACGGCGTTTTCAATCTGCTCGTCGGTGATGCCGTTGACCGCCGTGCCGAACGTGTTGATGCACACGCTGACGGGTTCGGGATAGCCGATGGCGTAGGCGAACTGGATTTCCGCGCTCGTGGCGATGCCCGCCGCGACGATGTTCTTCGCGACGTAACGGCCCATGTAGGCCGCGCTGCGGTCCACCTTGCTCGGATCCTTGCCGGAGAACGCGCCGCCGCCGTGACGGCCCATGCCGCCGTAGCTGTCCACGATGATCTTGCGGCCGGTCAAACCGGTGTCGCCCTGCGGCCCGCCGACGACGAAACGGCCGGTGGGGTTGATGAGAAACTGCGTCTTCTTCGTGAGCAGATGCTTCGGCAAAACTTTTTTGACGATGTTCTCGATGCAAAATTCCTTGATCGTCTTGTGCTTCACGTCGTGCGCGTGCTGCGTGGAAATGACGACGTTCGTGATCGCCACCGGCTGGTCGTTGACGTATTGCACGGAGACCTGCGATCTTCGCGTCGGGCCGCAGCCACGCGACCTTGCCGGTCTTGCGGATGCGCGTGAGTTCCGCGCCCAAGCTGGTGCGCGAACATGATCGGCGCGGGCATCAGCTCCGGCGTCTCGTTGCACGCGTAACCGAACATCAAACCCTGGTCGCCGGCGCCCTGCTCGGCGGTGTCCTTGCCTTCGGCGGCCTTCGCGTCCACGCCTTGCGCGATGTCCGGCGACTGCGACGTGATGGCGTTCATGATCAAAACCTTGTCGGCATGAAACACGTCGTCATCGTGCGTGTAGCCGATTTCGCGGATGGCGTCGCGGGCGATCTGGTTGAAATCCAGTTTCGCCTTGGTCGTGATTTCGCCGCCGACGACGACGAGGTTGGACTTGCAGTAAGTTTCGCAGGCGACGCGGCTGAACTTGTCCTGCGCGAGGCAGGCGTCCAGCACGGCGTCGGAAATGGTGTCGCACACTTTGTCCGGATGGCCTTCGCCGACGGACTCCGAGGAAAAGATGAAGTTTTTGCTCATGGAATTCAGTTATAGTTTCTCGCCAACAACATATTGACGTATCAAGATTTGATGATATAACAGTTTTCAACGGCGTCAAATGGTTTTGGAAAATAATTTGGCGAACATGACCTCCACCCTGAAATCTCTGCGCGCCCTGTCCGACCCGACGCGGCTGCGCATCGTCGCGCTGCTGGAAAAGGACGAACTGTCCGTCAACGAGCTTCAGGAAATCACGCGGCTCGGCCAGTCGCGCATCTCCACGCACCTCGGCCTGCTCGCCGATTGCGCGCTCGTGAAATCGCGGCGCGAGGGCAAGCGCACGTTTTACAAACTCAATCCGCAGGCCGATTCCGTCGCCAGCGAATTCATCCAGCTCGCCATCCGCGGCGCGAAGGAACTGCCCGAACACGCGCGGCGACCAGATCAATTTGAAGCGCGTGCTCGCCCGCCGCAAAGAACAGGCGCAGGTTTTTTTCAACCAGGTCGCCGGACGCTTTGACCGTGTCTATGGGCCGGGCCGCTCGTGGCAGGCGTTCGGACATTTGCTGTTGAGAATTTTGCCGCCGCTAGTCGTCGCCGATTTGGGCGCGGGCGAAGGCTTGTTGAGCGAACTGCTCGCGCGCCGCTGCAAAAAAGTCATCGCCGTGGACAATTCGGAAAAAATCGTCGCGTTCGGCGCGGCCAAGGCGAAAAAGAATCGACCTGAAAAATTTGGAATTCCGCCAGGGCGATTTGCAGAACCCGCCGATTGAAGCGAACAGCGTTGATCTCGTGATTTTGAGCCAGGCGTTGCATCACGCGGAAATTCCGGCGGCCGCGCTGCCGCAGCGCGCACAAAATGTTGAAACCGGGCGGACAGATTTTGATTCTCGATTTGCTCAAGCACAATTTCGAGAAGGCGCGCGAACTTTACGGCGACCGCTGGCTGGGTTTTGCCGAAAGCGATCTGCACCGCTGGCTGGAAAATGCCGGTTTCAAGAAAATCGAAATCAGCATCGTCGCCGCCGAGGAACAGCCGCCGCATTTCCAGACCATTCTGGCGGGCGCGAAAAAATGATTTACGTTTGGCTTGATACATTTTTCAAGTTTGTCTTCAATGATTGGGTTGGCAGACCGGCCTAAAAAAATTGGCTGGCACAAAAATTGTCAGGCAAAACTAAGACTACTATGAAAACTATTGCACTCAAAAACGGAACGGTGATCTTTGTCGAACAGATTGCCTTTATTCATGTTCAGCCTTCAGCTTCGGACGGAATCAAAACACCGGAAATCCACGTTCATTTCCCAGCGGCATTAAGCGGACCCAAAGGCGCGCGGTCCATGCGGACGGTGATTGGCGATGACAGCAGCCAAGACTTCATCAGCCAACTGGAAAAGCACGGCGTCGAATGCGTTCATATGCGAAACCGCTTGGCGGAGTTGATCAAATAACATTATTTCGCGCGACAAAAATTGGATTGGTGGGGCGAGCGTCCTCGCGAGCCAAAAACAAATTGATCGAACGGCTCGTCAGCAGCCTCGCCCGCCAAGATTTCAACCAACAATCAAGTTCACCATCTTCTTCGGCACGATGATGACTTTCTTGATCGTTTTGCCAGCGATGAATGGTTGAACTTTCTCCGAAGATTTTGCAGCGGCTTCAATCGCCGCGTTGTCTGCGTCCACCGGCACCTTGATGACGTCGCGCAACTTGCCGTTCACCTGCACGGGAATTTCAATCTCGCTTTCGACGAGCAGCGCCGGATCAAATTTCGGCCACGGCGCGTAAGCCAGCGACGGCGCGATCTGGCCGAATGTGGAATGCAGCCGCGCCCAAATTCTTCCGCCAGATGCGGCGCGAACGGTGCGAGCAGATTGCAGAAATACTTTCATCACGGACACCGGCTTGGTCTGCCACGTCATCGCCTCGTTCACGAAAACCATCATCGCGGAAATCGCCGTGTTGAAGCGCATCCCGTCCAAATCTTCCGTGACTTTCTTGATGCACGCGTGCAGCGTCTTGAGTTGCGCGGGTGTCGCGGCGATGTCGGCAATGCGCGCCGTCGAGCATAATCAAATCCAGCAATTCTCCGTGTCTCTGTGCCTCTGTGGCCAAGGTTTCGGCCTGTTCAAATGCCGTTTCCGATTTTTCATCCACGAACAAGCGCCAGACGCGGCCGAGAAAACGATAAACGCCTTCGACGCCTTTGGTGTTCCACGGCTTCACCATTTCAAGCGGGCCCATGAACATTTCGTAAAGGCGGAACGCGTCCGAGCCGTATTCGCCAAGCACGTCGTCGGGATTCACCACGTTGCCGCGCGACTTCGACATCTTCTGTCCGTCCTCGCCGAGAATCAGCCCTTGATTGACGAGTTTGAAAAACGGTTCGGGCGTGGAAACGTAGCCGAGATCGAACAAAACCTTGTGCCAGAACCGCGCGTAAAGCAGATGCAACACGGCGTGTTCCGTGCCGCCGACGTATAAATCAACGCCGGGAGCGGATTTGAGTTTCAGTTTTCAGTTTCAAGTTTCAAGTTGGCTGCTTGAACACTTGAATCTTGAAACTTGACACCGCCCATCCAATAATTTTCGGCTTCACTGCCAACAAAGGCGGCGGAATTTTTTGCATCGAGTAACGCAGATAATACCAGCACGAACCGGCCCATTGCGGCATCGTGTTCGTTTCGCGCACGGAGCCGTCGGGCAGATTCACCCAATCTTTGGCGCGGGCGAGCGGCGGTTCGCCGGTGGCGGTGGGTTTGTAATCTTCGAGCGTTGGCGGCAAAACGGGCAACGCACTTTCCGGCAACGCTTCGTGATAGGATTTGCCGTCCGGGCCATTTTTCCAAACAATCGGGAACGGCTCGCCCCAGTAACGCTGACGGCTGAACAGCCAGTCGCGCAATTTGTAATTGATGGTTTTCTTGCCGAGATTTTTTTCTTCGAGCCAAGCGGTGATTTTCGTTTTGGCTTCGGCGTGGGCAAACCATTCAATGAGATTTCAGAGTTTGTTGAATTTACGGCAAACCCTTCTTCTGTGATGCAGCAATCATAGAAGACCTCAACTTGCTGCTCCTCTCCTTTTATCAACAATTGCTCTTTCCTTCTGCCAGCCGTATCAGAGCCAACTTTTGTGTCAAAGCTATACACTTTACTGAACAGGCTAAGACCAATAACTGGCGTTATCAGAAGTTTAAATTTCTTTGCAAATTCAAAATCGCGTTCGTCATGCGCCGGCACGGCCATGATTGCGCCCGTGCCGTAGCTCGCCAAAACGTAATCGGCAATCCAGATCGGAATTTTTTCGCCATTGACTGGATTGATGGCGAAGCACCAGTGAACACGCCGGTTTTTTCTTTTGCCAATTCCGTTCGTTCCAAGTCAGATTTTTTGGCGACTTCAGTTTTATAATCTTTGAACGGCTTGCTCGTTGTTCCGGCGTTGTAATTTGATCTACAAACTGGATGTTCTGGCGAAAGCACCATATAAGTTGCGCCAAATAAGTGTTCTGGACGCGTTGTGAAAACTGTCAATTGGCAAATTTTCTGAAACAGTGTCGGAAATACTGAATTCGACTTCCGCTCCTTCGCTTCGGCCAATCCAATTCCGTTGCATTTCCTTGAGCGAATCGCTCCAGTCAATCGTGTCCAAATCGGTCAACAAGCTTTTCGGCATAAGCCGTGATGCGGAGCATCCATTGACGCATTGGTTTGCGGACGACCGGAAATCCGCCGACTTCGCTTTTGCCATCCACAACTTCTTCGTTTGCCAAAACTGTTCCGAGTTGTTCGCACCACCAAACCGGTTGTTCGCTGACATAGGCAAGACGTTTGTGAATCGCGATAAGCTCGCGCGATTGTTTCGACGAGTTTCAAGTTCCGTTTGCATGCAATGTTGAAATGTTCGATTGCAATTCTGTCGGATATTCCAAAGTTTCAATCGGTTCAGCCTTGTTCGTTTTCGGATTGAACCACGAGTTGTAGAGCTTGAGAAAAATCCATTGCGTCCACTTGAAATAATCGGGGTCGGTCGTGGCGAGTTCGCGCGACCAGTCGTAGCTGAAGCCGAGCGATTGAATCTGGCGCTTGAACGTGGCGATGTTTTCCTCGGTCGTCTTGCGCGGATGCTGGCCGGTCTTGACGGCGTATTGCTCGGCGGGCAAACCGAACGCGTCCCAGCCCATCGGATGCAGCACGTTGAAACCTTGCGCGCGTTTGTAGCGGGCGAGAATGTCCGTGGCCGTGTAGCCTTCGGGATGCCCGACGTGCAAGCCCGCGCCGCTCGGATACGGAAACATGTCGAGGATGTAAAACTTCGGCGGGCAGCTGCGCGGCGGCAACTTTGCCGGAAAGTTTGTGACGGGCGCCGAACGGATGGTTCGCCGGAATTTCGTCGCCGGGATTGAACGCGCGGAAAGCCTGCTGTTCGTCCCAAATTTTCTGCCATTTGGGTTCGATCAGATGAAACGGATATTGTCTGCGGCTGCTCGACATAGAAAAAGAAGTCTAAAGTCCAAAGCCCAAAGTCTAAAGTCCAAACTCACGCGAAATTGAACGACTTTGGACGTTGGACATCAGACTTTGGACTTAAAAACCAGCCGCAAACCTTCGAGCGTCAAATCCGGCTCGACGGCGGAAATTTCCGGCAGTTTCGCCGCGATCAATTTCGCGTAACCGCCCGTCGCCACGACCGGCAATTTTTTCGCGCGCAATTCGCGTTTCAATTCGGCGATCAACCCGCGCACCAATCCGCGATAACCATGCACCGCGCCGACCAGCATCGCCTGTTCCGTGCTTTTGCCGACGACGTGTTTTGATTTCGCGAATTTTTATTTTCGGCAGCAGCGCCGTTTTTTCGTGCAGATAATCCGTCATCGCCGCCAGGCCCGGCGCGATGATGCCGCCGACGTAATTGCCCTTGCAGTTCACCACGTCAAACGTGACCGCCGTGCCGAAATCCACGACCACCACCGGCGCGCCAAAATGAAATTTGGCGCGCCACCGCGTTCGCCAGCCGGTCCGGGCCGATCGAATCTGGCTTCGGATAATCAATGCCCACGCCGCGCACGGTTTTTGGCGTTCAGTTCCAGCGCGTCCAGTTTCCAAAGTGCGCGGACGGTTTTGCGGACGAGCGGCGTCGCGCGCGGCACGACGCTGCACAAAACCGCGCCGGTGATTTTATTTTGCGCCGGCAAATTTTTTCACGCGCGCCGCCGCGCCGCCGCCAAACCAGTCGCAGCGTCGGGATGTTGGTTTGTTTCAGCACGCGCCGGTCGTCCGCCAGGCCGATGTGCGTGTGCGTGTTGCCGATGTCGAAAAGCAAAATCATTTTCATTTTCCAAAGTGACGTCGCCGCCGATGATGCGTTCCAGATGGCCGTGTTCGGTGCGCACCAGCAGCGCGCCGTCGTCGTCCAGCGATTCGGCGCGGCCGCGAATTTTCCGGTCGCCGATTTGCACCGTCACATTTTTGCCGATGGTCGCGCAGTGGTCTTCCCATTCGTCGGCGACGGCGGCGAAATTTTCCGCCGCAAATCCGCGCATAATCAAAATCCAGTTCGCGCAAAATCGCCACGGCCAGTTCCGCGCGCGAAATCGTTTCGCCCGTTTCAATTTTCAGCGACGTCGCGATTTTTCGCAATTCCGCCGGAAATTCGCCCGCGTCCTGGTTCACGTCCACGCCGATGCCGAGGATGACGTGACGCACTCTGTCCAGTTCCGCGCTCAATTCGGTCAGAATGCCGGCGACTTTTTTTCCGCCGATCAAAATGTCGTTCGGCCATTTGATTTCCGGCTTCAAGCCGGTTTCGGATTTGATCGCGCGGCGCAAGGCCGTGGCCGAGGCGACGGTCAATTGCGTCGTTTCCTGCGGACGCAAATCCGGCCGCAGCAAAATGGAAAACCAAAGTCCCTTGCGCGCCGGCGAAATCCATTTTCGTCCGAGCCGCCCGCGGCCCTTGGTCTGCGATTCGGCAAAAACCACGACGCCTTCCTTCACGCCGTCGCGCGCCAGTTTTTCAATCACGTCGTTCGTGGAAGTCGTCTGCTCAAAAACATGGATGTCGCGCCCGATGACTTTTGGTTTTGCCCAGGCGCGCGAGCAAATCATCCGCGAGCAGCGCGTCCGGCTCGCCGACCAGCCGGTAACCAAAATGCGGGCCGGCCTCGATGTCAAAACCGACCTGGCGCAATTCCTCGATGCGCGCCCAGACCGCCGCGCGGCTGATTTTCAATTGCTCCGCAAGTTGCGCGCCCGACACGCCGTCGGGATTTTCGCGCAACGCGGAAAGAATTTTTGCGTCAGTTGTCATTTGCATTTCGTCCTCATCGTCGTCCTCGTTCTCGTAATCGGATTGAATTTCGAGGACGAGGATCGAGAACGAGCGAGGATATAATCATGTTTGAAAATCCAATCCAATGTCCACCGCGCGGGCGGAATGCGTGAGCGCGCCGACGGAAATAAAATCCACGCCGGTCTCGGCAATCGCGCGGACGGTTTTCAAATTCACGCCGCCGCTGGCTTCGGTCTTCGCGCGGCCATTGACGATTTTCACCGCCGCCCGCAATCTGTTTCAAATTCATGTTGTCGAGCAAAATGATGTCTGCGCCGGCGTCGGCGGCTTGCGCGACTTGCTCGAGAGTGTCGGCTTCAACTTCAATTTTCAGCTTCGGAAATTTTTCCCGCGCGCGGGAAACGGCGGCGGCAATGGCGTTCGGCTTTTCGTTTTGCAGCGCGGCCAGATGGTTGTCCTTGATCAAAATCATGTCGAACAAGTCCGAGGCGATGATTTTTTCCGCCGCCGCAGGCGACGGCGTATTTTTCAAAGCGCCGCCAGCCGGGCGTCGTTTTGCGCGTGTCGAGAATTTGCGCGCGAGTTCCTTTGACTGCCTCGACGAATTGCGCAGTCAAAGTGGCGACGCCGGAAAGCCGCTGGACAAAATTCAGCGCGACGCGCTCGGCGCTCAAAATCGCGCGCGTCGGGCCGGAAATTTTCAGCAACATTTTCCCGGCGGCAATTCTTTGTCCATCGCGAACCAATTTTTCAATTTTGATTTTCGGCGACAATTCGTGAAAAGCAGCTTCGGCAAATTGAATTCCAGCGACAATGAGCTTTTCTCGCGCGCGCATGACGGCGACTGATTCCGATTGTTTTGGGACCGTCGCCAGCGTCGTCGCGTCGCCGCCGCCGATGTCTTCGGCGAGCGCGGCGCGGACGGCATTGCGAATTTCGGCGGCGGATAATATCACGCCGTCAGCATGAAGGCGAACGGAAGAAGGTGAAAGAAAATTTCAACTGATTCCAGACCGGCGCGATTACAAACTTGGATGGAACATGGTGTTCGTTGTCGCCGGAGCATTGGTCGGAAAAACGTTTGTGGAAGGCAAATTAGTTGCCGGCGACGGCGGCGCGTTGGTCGAAGGCGTATTTGTGACCGCGCCCGGCGGCGGCATATTCGCCAAATCGTATTGCGGAAACCACGTTTGATCTTTTTCCGCGTCCGCCGGTTTCTTTTGCTTTTCGGGAATGTCCGTGCAAACCCATGCGATGAACAAAATCTTGCGGTAATTGTTGTAAGACTTGCCCACGAGCGGGCCGCTGGAATAAATGTGCGTGCGCGAGTCGTTCGCGTAGGCAAGCAGGGCAATTTTCGCGTAGGCAAATTGTTTGTCCGATTTGTAGAACGCGATTTCCGGGATCGAAATCGCGCCCGCCAGCGGGATCGGCAAGCCGGTGCTCGGCACGCCAATCAAGGAGGCCGCGTTGTCGTCTGAAAGCGCCCCCGAACGCGCTTCCATGATGATGTCTGCGCTTTTTGCATCGGGCATCAGCAACGCGCCCGCGCGGCTCATGGCGTCGCGGATTTCGCCGACGGCGTATTTCGAGTCGTAACTGTCAAAATAAGTCGTGTCCAAAAAAACTTTTTCCCCGGCAAAAAATTGGAGATCGGCGTTGGCCAGCGCCCGGTCGGCGGAAGTGCTCAACAGAAGTTGTTCCGTGGCCGAGCGCGGTGGATTGGTCAATGTAAAACCCGCGCAACCGCCCGCAAGCCAGGTGAGCGCAGTGAAAATTGCAATGCGAAATGCAAATTGCGCGGAAAACGGAAATGAATTCTTGCGCGTTTCCATAATATGCAATTCTTTTGCAGATTTTGTGCCATCTAGCTGTTTGCACTCCTTGATGACACAAATCGTGGAATGATACACAGGCAGATTTTCGCAGATAAAAATAAAAACCTGCGTCAATCTGTGAAATCTGCGGATGAAGTTTGCAAAATACACAACCCCGAAAAATCGCGCAAAATTGTAATGGCCTCAAACGCGGCTTTGGTTTAGAAAGACTGTGTGACTTTTCACAGCCAGTCAGTTTTTCCGGTGCAACTCATTTTCATCGCCGCCGTGATTGTCGTCGTCATCTTCGGGGCGATTTACAGCGGCATCGCCGCGCGCAAGCGGCGCGAGGGGCTTTTCGAACTGGCGCAGCGGCTGAACCTGAATTTCGCCCCCGATCCCGATTACGGGCTGGCGGAACGTTTTGAATTTCTGAAAAAACTCGCGCAGGGCGACAACCGCTACGCCTTCAACGTCCTCTCCGGCACTTATCAAAACGACGACGTGCTGGCGTTCGATTATCATTATCAGGTCACCACGCACGACAAGAACGGCAGCCACACGACGCATTACCGCTTTTCCGTTTTCATTCTGCAAATGCCGGTGGGTTTTCCCGACCTGACCATCCGGCACGAGAGTTTTTTCCTGAAAGTCGCCGAAGTTTTCGGCTATCAGGACATCAAGTTCGAGTCGGCGGAGTTTTCAAAAACATTTTGCGTCCGGTGTCCGGACAAGAAATTCGCCTACGACGTTTGCAATGCCAAGATGATGGAATACCTCCTTGCCAACCGCGATTTGAGCGTTGAAATCGAAAACCAGGCCGTCTCGCTCCTGTTCAATTCCTGTCTGTCCTTCGACCAGATTGAATCGAATTTGAACCGTCTCGCGCAAATCCGTTCATTGATGCCGGATTATTTGTTCACCCAAACCACATGATCGCCATTCTCATCGCCATCGCCGTCGTCGTCGGGCTGCCGCTGGTTTATCTGCTCGCGCAATACAACGCCCTCGTCTCGCTGAAAAATTACGTCCGCGAATCGTGGAGCGACGTGGACGTGGAATTGAAACGTCGTTACGATTTGATTCCCAATCTCGTTTCGACGGTGAAAGGCTACGCCGCGCACGAACGCGAAACGCTGGAGCGCGTGACGGAATTGCGCAATCGCTGCGCCGCCAACAACGGCCCGGTGGCCGACCAATCGCGCGATGAAGTCCAGCTCGTGGACGCGCTCAAGCAATTGCTCGTGGTCGTGGAAAATTATCCGCAGCTCAAGGCCGACCAGAATTTTCTCGCGCTGCAAAAGGAACTGGTCAACACGGAAGACCGCATCCAGGCCGCGCGGCGGTTTTACAACGGCAACGTGCGCGACTATCGCAACAAATGTGAAACCTTTCCGAGCAATCTCGTGGCGAATATGTTCGGCTTCAAATCCGAGGGGGATTTTTTCAGCGTGCCGCCGTCGGTCAAAGAAGTGCCGAACGTGGATTTTGCGGCTTCATAGGCGAACTGTCATTTGCAAACTCAAGCCGCTCATCCGCAGATGACAGCTTCAAATGTCTGGATTTAGACAGCAAATCTCCAGATTGGCCTGGCCAATCCGCAGATTGATATGGCAAATGTGCGGATTGACGTGGTGAATCCGCAAATGAGCATGGCACATCTTCGCACAATGGCTCTTCCGCCACGGTTGATTCCTTATGATTTGCCCGTCCGCGCTCCTTTTTTAGTAATGCGCATCATTTGGCAAACTGAAATCGTCATTTTGCCTCCAAATCCGTGATAATATCCATTTTTGGATGCCATTCGCATCCGCCCGCGACGGACTGGGACGGTCGCCGCCGCCGGGTTTTCAAACGACCGCCGGGAGATAATATAGTTATGACAGTAAATCCTGGAAAAGTGGAAGCCGACACCAATGCCATCCTCAAAGCGTGGGGCGCGCTTGCGCCCGCAGCGACCTTTGGCGGCATGACATTGGCGCAATACACGGCCAAAGTGCAGCCCTCGCTTGATGCGCGCGGCCAGATCAGCACCCGTGAAACCGAAATCAAATCGTGGGCGGACAAACGCGACGACGCGGACGTGAACACCGTCACCGCCAACGCCGCCGCCATCAAGGGCATCGTGGGCGACGTGAATTACGGCGACAACAGCGACCTGTATGAGGCGTGCGGCTACATCCGCAAGAGCGAAAAGAAGAGCGGCCTCACGCGCAAAGGCAAAACCGCGGCCAACGACACCGCAGCCAAGAAAACTGCGCCGGCCAGTTGACGGCGGATGATGGAGAAATCGAAAAGCACAAGCGGCCTTTCCTGCCTTGCGCCGTTGCGCTTACAATCGCCTGCCCACCAGCCGCAAGAAGTCCGTCAAAACCCGCCTGAAATCGTGTTAATCGCGTAACCCGCTGCCATCAACCATTTGCAACTATTCACTTATGCTTTGTGCATAATCCCACCCGCGAGTGTTCCTTGCGCCGGAACGCCCCGAATGTCGCAACGCTGGCAAGTTGCGCCCCTTGCGCCCGGCGCGGCGTCTTTCGCGCCCAGTCTCCTCGATGAAAGCTTCTTCGAGCCGATCCTTGCGCTGGTTCAAACCTTCAAGGTGTTGCCGCAAGCTGATGTTCAAGGTGATGTTCACCATGCTTTACTTCACCGCTGGCAAGCTCCGCCTGCCCCAATTCTGATTCCACCGAAAACAGCGGGGAACCCAAAAGAAAAATGGCGACCCTACCGGGAATCGAACCCGGGCTACCACCGTGAAAGGGTGGTGTCCTAACCGCTAGACCATAGGGTCACAAAAAGCGCGCCAATATAATCGTTCACGACGCGCTGTCACGTAAATTTCATCGAGATCAGCCATAAAGTTTGCGGCTCAATCGGCGCACAGCCGATGCCACGGTTCAAATTCACGTTTGCCTCGACCCGATTTTTGAAATACTTTGGCACCCGATTTCGCATGAAAATTTTCATTGATGGCAAATATGTCAACGAGCGCGACGCAAAAATCTCCGTGTTCGATCACGGACTGCTTTACGGCGACGGGATTTTTGAGGGCATCCGCGCCTACAACGGCCGCGTGTTCAAATTGAAGGAACACATTGACCGGCTGTTTTATTCCGCCAAGGCCATCCTGCTGGAAATTCCGATGAGCCATGCGGAATTGATGAAGGCCACCGTTGCCACCATCCGTGTAAACAAATTGCGCGACTGCTATGTGCGTCTCATCGTGACGCGCGGTGTGGGAAATCTCGGACTGAATCCGCGCAGTTGTAAAAAACCGTCGGTCATCATCATCGCCGGAAAAATTCAGGTTTATCCGGCGGAACTTTATGCCAAGGGCATGGACATCGTGACCGTGCCGACCGTGCGCAATCTGCACAGCGCGCTGAATCCGGCCATCAAGTCGCTGAATTATCTCAACAACATTCTCGCCAAGATCGAGGCGAATAACGCGGGCGTGGAGGAGGCGGTGATGTTAAACGCGGAAGGTTTCGTGGCCGAATGCACGGCGGACAATCTGTTCATCATCAAGCACGGCGAAGTGTTCACGCCGCCGCTTTCGGCGGGCGCGCTTTACGGCGTCACGCGGCAGACGGTGATCGAACTGGCGCAGGCCGCCGGCCTGAAAGTTTCCGAGCCGAACCTGACGCGCTACGATTTGTTCAACGCGGATGAATGTTTTCTGACCGGCACGGGCGCGGAACTGATTCCGGTGGTGAAGATTGACGGCCGCGTCATCGGCGGCGGCAAGCCGGGCGCGCTCACGCACAGGCTCGTGGCCGATTACCGCGCCCTGACGAAAGTTTCGGGTGAACCGATTTAATTATGCAAAATCAAACTGCTTTCATTGAACTTGCTAAAAAGTTTTTGCCAAAGCGGGCAAACCATTGACCGCAAGTTTAACCCGCTTAACCAGTCTTGATCCTTTTAGAAATGCAAGCGACTTGAAAGTTTTTTGGAAGTTCCATCATGAAAGTCACCCTTAACTGGCTCAAGCAATACGTTGATTTCAACTGGTCGCCGGAGGAATTGACCGGGCGGCTCACCATGCTCGGCCTCGAAGTCGAGGGCGTGCAGAAAATCTCCGGCGCCTTCGAGGGCATCGTCGTCGCCCAAATCCTCACCCGCGACCCCGTGCCCGGCTCGGACAAGCTTTCCGTCTGCAAAGTCAACGACGGCCAGGGCGAGCGCACCATTATTTGCGGCGCGCAAAACCACAAGCCCGGCGACAAGGTCCCGCTCATCCTGCCGAACTTCGCGTTGCCGCTGAAGCCCGGCGACAAAGAACCGTTCGTCATCAAGGAACGAAAAGTTTTCGGCATCACAAGCCAGGGCATGATGTGTTCGCCACAGGAACTCGGCCTGCCGGATCAAGTGGACGGGCTGCTCATTCTTCCCGCTGACGCGCCCGTCGGAAAACCGTTCGGCGAATATCTCGGCCGCAGCGGCAGAGACGTGGTTTACGATTTGGAAGTCACGCCGAATCGGCCGGACTTGAACAGCGTCATCGGCATCGCGCGCGAAATCGCGGCGGTGACGGGGAATGAGCTGCGGATTCCAACATTCAACATTCAACATTCAACATTCGACGTCCAAGATTGCGTTGCCGTCCGCATCGAAGACGCGGAGCTTTGTCCGCGCTACACGGCGCGCGTCGTCAAAGGCGTGAAGATTGGCCCCAGCCCAGATTGGTTGCGCTCGACGCTGGAAAAAGTCGGCATCCGCAGCATCAATAATGTCGTGGACGTGACGAATTACGTCATGCTGGAAACCGGCCAGCCGCTGCACGCGTTTGATTATCACCTCATCGCCAAAGGCAAAGATGGCAAGCCGATGATTGTAATTCGCCGTGCTGGCGACAAAGAAAAATTCAAGACGCTCGACAACCAGGAACGCACGCTGACGAACGAAATGCTTTTGATTGCTGATGAGCAAAAGGGAATAGCCTTGGCCGGCGTCATGGGCGGACAGAACACGGAAATCAACGACCGCACGACAGACATTTTGATTGAGAGCGCTTATTTCTCGCCGGTGAATATCCGTCGCACGAGCAGGCAACTCACCCTGCGCAGCGAGTCGAGCTATCGTTTTGAACGCGGGGCGGACATTGGCGTCTGCGACTGGGCCAGCCAGCGCGCGGCGCAATTGATTTTGGAAACCGCCGGTGGCCAGTTGGCCGAAGGCGTTGTGGATTTTTATCCCAAGCCCGCCGAACCAAAGCAAATCACCCTGCATTTTTCAAAGACGAAGGATTTGCTGGGCGTCGGGATTTCGCACGCGGAACAAATATCGTTTCTGACCAAGCTGGGATTGACCATCACACGACAGGAGCCGGGCGAATGCACGTTTTCCATTCCGTCATGGCGGGTGGATTTGAAGCGCGAGGTGGATTTGATCGAGGAAATCGGGCGGCTTTACGGCATCGAAAAAATTCCGGACGCTCCGCCGCGCAACGCAATCGGAACCAATGCATTTGATTTGATTTACGATCAAATAGCGGAGGCGCGAAGAATTCTGACCGGGCTGGGCTTGAACGAGGCGCAGGGGCAAACCTTGATTTCAAGTGCGGAGTTCGGAATTCGGAGTGCTGAATCCGTGATGCTCTCCAACCCGTTGAGCAGCGACATGGACGTGCTGCGACCGAGCCTGTTGCCGGGACTGATTCATTCGTTGCGGCACAATGTCTCCCGGAAAAATTACGACGTGGCGCTGTTTGAAATCGGCCGCGTTTTCAATTCGCAAAACGGTGCGGCGAATGAAGAACGCCGGGTGGCGATTGCCTTGACCGGCCAGTGTGCGCAACAATTCTGGAGCGGCACCGGGCGCGACGCCAAGTTTGACGTTTTTGATTTGAAAGGTTTGGTCGAGGAATTTCTCGAACACTTCGGCATGCGGGGAATTGCTTTCGTGCGACGCGCCGAAAGCACGCCGTTGTTTCTCGAATCCGCCGCCGCGACGCTCGGCGGAAAATTGCCGCTCGGCGAACTCGGCCAGTTGTCGCCGACACTCGCCAAGAAATACGATTTGCGCGACGCCGTTTTTCTGGCGGAGTTGAATCTTGACCAACTGCTCGCGCGGCGGAATCCGGCCAAATCGTTCAAGCCGCTGCCGCAATTCCCATCCATTCGCCGCGATGTGGCGATGCTCGTTGCGGAGAACGTCACGCACGAGGCGGTTTTGCAAACGGTCAAAAAAATCAGGCCTGCAAGTCTCGAAACGGTGGAGTTGTTCGACGTGTTTCGCGGCAAGAACGTGCCGGAAGGACAGAAGAGCATGGCTTACGCCTTCATTTACCGCTCGCCGGAGAAAACCTTGACGGATGCCGAGGCGAACGCCGCTCACGCAAAAATCGTGGAGGCGTTCAAGCAAAGCCTCGGCGCGGCGGTTCGGGAATGATTTTTGCAAGGCTTGGAGCGGGTGAATGAGTTGGCGCTGGTGGTTGCAAAGATTTCGCTCCAGGCGGAGTTGCGGCAATCCGAATTCAACGCAAAGGCGCGAAGTCGCAAAGAAAACAATTCCCGCTTTGCGTCTCTGCGCCTTTGCGCCTTTGCGTTAAACTCTGCGCGGCCAATCTCCAGCGAGCGCAGGCATTTTTGCAGGCCTTCCTTGAACGTGCGCCCGATGGCCATCGCTGGAAGTTTGGCCGACTGGTGGAGAAAATAATTCGGATGGGAAAGAAAAATGGCCGGCTGGCTCGGAACCAGCCGTGGCTGGGAGCAAAATATCCCGGGAGCCGGCGCTCGCCGCCCCGGCGCGAATCGTCCGACCCCGGGAGCGGGGCAAAATGTCCGGGGACATTTTCACTCCAGCCGGGGAGCGGACGCTCTGCCCCGTGGACATTTCTCTGCCAGCCACTCCTGACTCGCTCCCAGCCGCCCATTCCGCGCTCGGATCAATGCCGCTTCTTATGCCGCCGATAACTAACTGGTTCGCTGTTTTGCGTGTGGCCGTTTTTGGTGGCTTTAGCCTTCTCAAGCAGCGCAAGTTGTTTGTGAGTTTCAGGCTTCTCTATGTTGAATTCGCCTAGCACCAGATTCGGAATAATTAAGTCTTCAAGGCTTCGAGGTTCGACCTTGATTGCGTCATCGCCATAGGATTTTCCGACAAAGCGCAGATGTTCGAGTGTGGCCGGATGGTTCAATGCTCTCCAAAGTAATTCTGCATCCCGAAGGCGCTGTGAATGTGGATAAACACAGAGAAAGCCAGTCAACGGCAGAATGCCGGCAGTGTTAAGAATGAAACGTGAGTTGCGGCGACCGAGATAGGAAAAAAGAATTGGCGGAACTTCTCGCTGCTCGGTCTTGAACCAAGGTTTCCGAGTGCTGATGAGTGGGCGCGCTGGCAATCCGATCTGCTCACCTTTTTTCAAATAGCCACGAAGTGTGACGGGTAAAGAATTCATCGGTGTCGCATCGAGATTGAGAAGCCATGTTGGCCGACTCTTATCATCAAGTTCTTCCAAAACTCTCTTGTCAAGAATACTGCTTGGGCAGTCCCTCGTGCGGCCAACAACTCTGACAAACCATTGCTTTTCCAAGCCGAGTTCTTTGCGCCGTTCATTTGTAAAAAGAAAAAAGTCGTTGTCACCGGTCGCAATCCCGCGCATGACACGGGCAAAATCGCCCAAGCGGCATCCCTCGGCTTGGGTGGAAAATGGAGGCCGTGAAAGACCTGTGGCAACAGCTTCAGAAACTTCTCGGCGGATACAGGCGACATTGTCGGGAGCAGATTGTGGGAAGCCATTTGCAAACCACTTGATAAACTCGTCAGGCGCCGACTTCAGCACACGCGCCCATGTGAAGTGCATTTGCGGCGGGTTGTGACTTAAGCAAAGAATTAGTGGATTGGTATCCACGCCCGGAAAAGGTGTGGCTTCCGACGCAAAGTTGATTGCGGCGTCCAAACGGTAGTGGGCAATGATCCAATTCCAAAGAGGGCGGGCGAATATGCCTTCGCAAATATCCGCAGGCACAATGAATGCAAGCCTGCCTCCAATTTCAAGAAGCTCCAATGCTCGAAGCAGAAAATAAATGTGCAGTCCCGCCCGGCCATCGAGGGTAAAACCGATTCGTTTAATGGCGTAGTGGCGTAGACGTTCCTTCAACTCCAATGAAAGACGATGATGGCGAATGTAAGGTGGGTTGGCCACAATCGCGGGAAACTTGCGACCGAATCGGCGTTCGAGAAAGTCACCGAGAACAACATCCACCAAATCGTTTTCGGTGAGTCCATTTTGCCGAGCTTCTATCAGTGCCGTTTCATGGAGTTCTGAACCATGCAGATCGGTTAGTTGAAGTCCCTTCTTCATTCGCCGCGCTGCCGAAAAGAAAGCTCCTGCTCCAACTGCTGGATCAAAAAGAGATTTAGCACCACCGCCTAAAACGTATGAAACCATCGCGTCGGCAACCCAATCCGGCGTCCAGAATTGTCCTTTCTCCCGCAAGGCTTCTCGGATCGGCCCGTTGGCTGGCAGAGTTTTCATGCTCGCCCAAACTTAACAGCAGTTTCGTGCAAAACTTTGATTGCGTCCTCGTGCAGATTGAACTTCCCGCCTGAAAAAGTAACGTAAGGCAGGATGTGGCCGTTCTTGTCTTCGATGACTGCTGGCAAAAGCTTTGGGTCGCCTTCGCCAATTGCCAGTTTGTAGGCGTAGTTGTAATAGTATTTGTAAATTATTTTCTTCGTTGTCGCACCACCTGGAGCTTGGAAGGTTTGCTCGCTGGGAAGAATCAATCCGTCACGCACAAGTTCCTCGGCACGGTCAAATGACAAACCAAAAGCAAGATCGTAAAAAACGTGCCATACATGAATCGGAACGCCGTGTTTGTCCTGCCAGCTTTTTAACGGCACGCGATCTTCTTCCTTGATGATGACCGTTGGAAGAATGGCTGTCTTCTTCAAGCCCAGTTTTCCACCAAGGCGTCTTTGCGGAGTCATCTCGCTACCGTATGCCGGCATTCGAGTTGCCCGCCACAAGCTATTCTCACATTCGACTGCCAGCACAGCGGCTTGAAGCAATTTGACTACTCGCTCATCATTTTCTTGCGTAAATGGGAGTTCGGTTTTTCCGCCAAGACTTTCCAGAATTTCGGAGACGAATGCTTTTTGTCTGATAGGAAATACAAGTAGGTCTGGTCGTTTAATTTTGCCAAGCCCTGCATTTTCAAGCCGCTCAAAATAAAGTTCATAAGCACGGACATCATTCGTTGGGGCTACACCGCTCGGACCATAAGCAATAGCGAACCACTCCCCAGTAGCATTTACCGCTTCCTCTAGTCGCTGCTCGCTCCAGACGCCTTGCGACCAACGCATCAAAAAATCGCTACCGCGCAATCGGCGAGGATTTAGCCAGAAATCCAACCAGTCAATCGGCGTCTCCAACGACAAAACGCCTTCGATGTCCTCGGTCTGCACTGACAGGACGGCTTCAAATGGATGGATGTGTCGCATAATTTAATTGTTAATTCTTCGCCCCCGCCAGCTCTTCTTCAAAATCCACGATCTCTTTGATCTGCACGAGAAACCAGCGATCAATTTTCGTGAGGTTGAAAATCTCTTCGATGGTGAAGCCGGCGCGCAGGGCGTGGCGGATGAAGAAGATGCGTTCGGCGTTGGGCACGCTCAGCTTGCGGCTGATGACGTCGCGCGGCAGGATGTCGCGGTCGCCATAGACTTCCGTGCTGATGCGCCAGGGTTTGCCGTCGCCGCCCAAGCCACTGCGGCCAATCTCCAGTGAGCGCAGACATTTTTGCAGACTTTCCTTGAACGTGCGGCCGATGGCCATGGCTTCGCCCACGCTTTTCATCTGCGTGGTGAGCGTGGGGTCGGCCTGCGGGAATTTCTCGAAGGCAAAGCGCGGAATTTTGGTGACGACGTAATCAATGCTCGGCTCGAAGCTCGCGGGGGTTTCGCGCGTGATGTCGTTCTTGAGTTCGTCGAGCAGGTAGCCGACGGCGAGCTTCGCGGCAATCTTGGCAATCGGGAAGCCCGTGGCTTTTGATGCCAGAGCGGAGCTGCGGCTGACGCGCGGGTTCATCTCGATGATGACCATGCGGCCGTTCTCCGGGCTGACGCCGAACTGGATGTTCGAGCCGCCGGTCTCAACGCCCACGGCGCGGATCACGGCAAAGCTCTGGTCGCGCATGATCTGAAATTCCTTGTCGGTCAGCGTCTGGATGGGCGCGACGGTGATGCTGTCGCCGGTGTGGACGCCCATGGGATCGAAGTTCTCGATGGAGCAGATGATGACGCAGTTGTCGGCCTTGTCGCGCATGACTTCCATCTCGTATTCCTTCCAGCCGAGGAGGGATTCTTCGATGAGAATTTCGTTCACGGGCGAAAGCTCGATGCCGTTCTTGGCGATGGCTTCAAACTCTTCCTGATTGTAACCGATGCCGCCGCCTGTGCCGCCGAGCGTGAACGCCGGCCGGATGATGAGCGGGAACTTGCCGATCTTTTTCGCGACATCGCGGGCTTCGTCCAGATTGTGCGCGACGCCGGAGATGGGAACGTCGAGGCCGATCTGGAGCATCAATTCCTTGAACGCAAAACGGTCTTCGCCTTTGTGGATGGCTTCGGGTTTCGCGCCGATCATTTCAATGCCGTATTTGTCCAAGACGCCGGATTTGTGCAAGGCCATTGCGGTGTTCAAGGCGGTTTGGCCGCCGAGTGTCGGGAGAAGGACGAGTTTATCTGCAATTCCGGGGAGCCCGCGCGCCTCGCGCGTTGTCGAAGCCGCCCCGGCTTCGACTTTCCCCGAACGCGAGGCGCGTTCGGGTGCGCCCGGGGCGGGCGCGCTCCCCATTTCAACGGGCACGCCCATCTTTTTCATTTCTTCCAGTTCGCGGATGATGATTTTCTCCACGCATTCGGGAGTGATGGGTTCGATGTAGGTGCGGTCGGCAAACTCCGGGTCGGTCATGATGGTGGCCGGGTTGGAGTTGATGAGGACGACGCGGTAGCCTTCCTCGCGCAGGGCTTTGCAGGCCTGCGTGCCGGAATAATCGAACTCGCACGCCTGGCCGATGATGATCGGGCCGGCGCCGATGATGAGGACGCTGTGGATGTCGGTGCGCTTGGGCATAAATCGAAACGGGAAGATGAAACACGAATTGAAGGTTGAGTGAAAGAAAATTGACGCTGCGCTTTTGAAACTTTCGGCCTCCGGCGGTTTTAGATTATTACCATTTATGGCGGAATTTTCCTACAAGGCGCGACGGCGCACGCGGCGAACTGGTCGAGGGCGTCCTCGACGTGGCCGACCGTCCGGCGGCGCTGGCGCAAATCCAGCGGCTCGGGCTTTTTCCCATCGCGGTGGATACGGCGAAGGCGGGCGCGGCGGCCAACGGCAAGCGCGACGGGCAGAAAGTGGATTTGCTCTCGCTTCCTGCCGCCGGCGTTGCGCGCGCAATTGAGCAGAAGCGCAAACCGAAGCTTGCAGGAGCTGGCGACGTTCACGCAGCAACTGGCGAACCTGCTGCAATCGGGAATGCCGCTGACGGTCGCGCTCAACAGCATGACGCATCTGGAGTCGAAGGGAATTCCCGCCGAGATAACCCGCGATCTGAAGCAGGAAGTGACCGAGGGCAGGGGTTTGTCGGACGCGATGGCGAAGCAGCCGCGCATTTTTTCGGATTTGTATGTCAACATGGTGCGCGCTGGCGAATCGAGCGGTTCGCTCGTGGAGGTGCTGCGGCGCATGGCGCATCCATTTCCAGCAGTTCGCCGAGGTGCAGGCGAAGTTCACTTCCGCGCTGATTTATCCGGCGCTGGTGATTTGCGTGGGCATTGCGCTGGTCGCGTTTTTCATGTTCTTCATGATGCCGGAGTTCACCAACATCTTCAACGGGTTCGGCGTCGAGTTGCCGCTGCCGACGCGGATGCTGATCGGCGTTCAGCACGTTTCTCATCGCATTTCTGGTGGCTGCTCGGGATTGGTCGTCATCGTCGCGGTCATTTTATTTTTCCGCTTCAAGGCCAGCGAAGCCGGCGGACGGATGACTGGACGAATGGAAAATGAAAGCGCCCGGCGTTCGGCAAGGTCGTCAAATTAAATCTGTTCGGGCAGTTCGCGCGGACGCTCGGCACGCTGCTGCAAAACGGCGTGCCGGTTTTGACCGCGCTGAAAATCACCGAGCAGGTCATGCCCAACCGCCTCATCAAGGAGGCCGTTGCCAAAACGCGCGAGGCGGTCACGGACGGCAAGACGCTCGCGCAGCCGATGGCGCAGAGCAAACTTTTCCCGCAACTGATGATGGACCTGGTGCGCATCGGCGAGGAAACGGGCGACGTGCCGGGCGCGTTGAACAATCTCGCCGACACTTACGAGGGCGAACTGCAAATCGCCCTGCGCCTGATGACGCAGCTCATCGAGCCGGTGCTGATCGTCGTCATGGGCGTCGTCGTGGGTTTCCTGCTGTTGAGCATTTTCCTGCCGCTGTTCCGGCTGATTTCGTCCATTCATTGAGCCTTGCGATGCAAACGGCCGGCTGCCAGAAAAAATCCCCGCCGACGGGCGTTCACGCTGATCGAAATCATGATTGTCGTGGGCATCATCGGCCTCATGGCGGCGATGGGCGTTCCTTCAATCCTCCAGATGTTGCACAAGGAAGGAATGCGCAAGGCCGTGAACGACCTGGTCGGATGTCTGCGGCGACGCGCGGGCGCACGCCATCCTGTCACGGACAAACCGCCGACGTGACGTTTCATCCGGCGGACAAGACGTTTGCGATCGTCCGTCGGAAAATCCGGAAACGCTGCCCGACGGCGTGGACTTTGCGATGCTCGACATCAACCTGATGGATTTCAGCCAGTCGGACGTGGCGCGCGTGCGGTTTTTCCCGAACGGCACCTGCGACGAGATGACGCTCGTGCTCCATTCCGCCGCCGACTGGCGCAAAATCACGCTGGAATTTTCCACCTCGCTCACAACCGTCAGCGACGTGAACAAATGAAAATGGAAATGCAGATTCAGCAAGCGGCGAGGCATTTACACTTTTGGAGTGATGATCGCCATCGCCACTTTTTTCATCGCCGTGGGCGCGATCCTGGCGCTCGTCTCGCAGTTCGCTCCAAAACGCGCGGCTATTTGCAGCGGCCGATGGTGGACGCGGGAATGCTGGCGTCGGAACTGTCGCTGACCAACAAGCTGGTCGAAGGCACTGAATCCGGCGACTTCGGCGACGTGTATCCCGGCAGCACCTGGACGGCGACCACCACGGAAGTTTTGTCAAACAAGCTGTTTCAAGTGGACTACACCGTGCAGCCCGACCGGCAATTCACGTCCCGAAAAGATGAGCGTTCTGTTTTTCCGCCCGCAATCCAATGCGGGCACCTGGACGGGGGGATTGCCGGAAGATGAAAACTTTTGACCAAGAGCCGGGAGCCGCGCCGACGCGCCTTCACGCTGATTGAAATCATGGTCGCCATCATGATTTTCGCGCTCATCGTGCGGCGGTTTATTCGACGTGGACCGTCATTTTGAAATCATCGCAGGTCGGGCAGGAGCCGCCGCCGCGCGCGTGCAGCGCCAGCGCATCGCCGTCCGCACCATCGAGGATTCGCTCACCTGCATCCAGTCGTTGCAAGCCTCGATGCAGTATTATTCTTTCAGCGTCACCAACGGCGACCAGCCGTCGTTGAGCTTCGTGGCGCGCGTGCCGGACGTTTTTCCGCGCAACGGAAAGTTCGGCGACTTCAATGTGCGGCGGCTCACCTTCTCCGTCGAGCCGGACGCGAACCAGGTGAAAAGACCTCGTGCTGCGCCAGAACCCGATATTGATGGACATGGATCAGGACGAGCAAACCACGCCGCTCGTGCTCGCGCACGACGTGAAGAGTTTCGACACCTCATGCTGGGACACAAGAACGCTGTCCTGGGACGACGAATGGGAGTATACCAATGCCATCCCGCCGATGGTGCGCATCACGCTCACCCTCAACGGCCGGCGACCCGTCATCGCCTGCTCTGACCATCACGCGCGAAATCGCCATGCCGTCCGAAACCATGCCCGTCGAGGCGCAATTGGGCAGGCCGGGCAACAACATCCCTGCTAGCGGCATAAATGGTGTGGGCAATCTGCCGCTGCCAACACCTCAAAAATGATTTTTCCCGCTCGCAAACAAAATTCCCGCTCCGGCATCGCGCTCATCGTCGTGATGATTGCCATTGTCGTGTTCTCGATGCTGGCGGCGGGATTCGCATTTTCGATGAAGGTCGAGACCCGGCTCGCACAAAGGGCCGACAACGAGCAGCAGTTGCTCTGGCTCGGACGCTCCGGCGTGGAATACGCACGCTGGATTTTGTCGCAGTCCATGTCCATTCCAAGCGAGCCTTACGATTCGCTGAACCAGATCTGGGCGGGCGGCCCCGGCGGGCCGGGCGAGACCAACAGCCCGCTCGCCGGAATTTCCATGGACAATTTTCCCGTTGGCGACGGAACCGTCTCCATCAAAATCACCGACCTCGAACGCAAGGCCAACATCAACACCGCCAGCGCCCTGATGTTGCAGCAGACGCTCACGGTCATGGGCGTGGACGCCGACAGCATTTCCGTCGTGTCCGATTCCATCCAGGACTGGCGCAACCGTCCCGCCCCGCCGCGCATCGCCGGCGCGGAAAATGACTATTACCAGAGCTTGAGTCCGCCGTATTACGCCAAGAATGCTCCGATTGACGACTTGTCCGAACTGCTCCTTGTCAAGGGCGTCACGCCGGAAATGTATTGGGGAACCAGCGCGACGAACCACTCGCCCGCCAACTTTCAGCATCCCAAACTCGGATTTGGCACGTCGCCCGGCGAGGCGCCGGATTATCCGTTCGGGCTGGCGGACGTTTTCACGCCCGTTTCCTCCGGGAAAATCAACATCAACACCGCCGATGTCAACGTCCTCCAGATGATTCCCGGCGTGGACACCAACGCCGCCGCCGCCATCATCGAGCAGCGCGCCGGCCCCGACGGCGTGGACGGCACGGACGACGACACGCCCTACCGCACCGTCGGCCAGATCACCGCCGCCGGGGTCAGCCCGCAGGTCATCGCGCAGTTGAACAACTACTGCACCTTGCGCAGCTCCACGTTTGAAGTGGACATCACCGCGCACATCGGCGACTCCAGCCGCCAGTTCGTCGCCATCCTCCTTCGCACCACCGGCACGGACATCCGGGTCTTGAGATTTTACTGGAAATGATTTTTTGCACGGCCATATTTGTTGCAGCCGCCCATGAAACCGCGCATTTCAAATCAAACAAGCCGTGCGCTGACGCTCACGGAACTGCTGGTGGTCATTGTTGTGCTGGCTGTTCTTGCATTGTTTCTCTTGCCTGCTTTCTATGATGGACCGGTCAAAGCTCCGCGGATAAACTGTGTCAATAATCTGAAACAAATCGGCCTCGCATATTATCTTTGGTCAGAAGACCACCAAGGTAAATTTCCTATGGAAATTTCGGTAACAAATGGTGGCACAAGGGAACTTTTCAGTGGCGGGAGCCAGTTTCAAAACCTCGTATTTCTAAATTACCTTGTCATGTCCAACGAGTTGAGCACGCCAAAAATTTTGCATTGTCAGGCAGACACGAATGGATTCGCGGCCCAAAATTTTTCAGAAGGATTCAACAATCAAAACATGAGCTACTTCGCTGGCTTGGATGCCGGCACAAATTTTTCGCAAGTGTTTCTTTCCGGCGACGACAATTTTGAAGTCGCCGGCGTTCCGGTAAATTCAGGCGTTTCGATATTTTCATCGAACGCTCCAATTGCCTGGACGTCCGCGCGACACAAATTCGCCGGCAACATCGGCCTTTCCGACGGCTCGGTTCAGCAAGTCACCATTTCAGGACTCACTAACCTGCTCCATCAAACCGGCCTGGCCACCAACCGCCTCGCGATTCCGTGAAACTGATTCTGGACAAGGATTCCTATCACAAGCAAAGTTAAATCCGTGAAACGAACAAAACGACGGGAGAACGCAATTCTTTGGATTGAGGCCGTTGGCTTCACATTGATCATCGCGCTTTCGTGGCTGACGGAAGCGTTGCGCATCCCGCATTATCTTTTCGGCGAACCGTTCGCGCCGGACTGGCGGCGCGCGATGTTGCGCACCGTCGTATTGCTGGCGATCTGGGCGTGGGTTCATCTGCTGACGCGCCGGCTGCTCAAACGATTGCATCATCTTGAGGAATATCTGCGCATCTGCGGCTGGTGCCGCAAGGTGGAACACGACGGCGAATGGATGCCGATGGAAACTTATTTCAATTCCAAATTCGCGACTAAAACCTCCCACGGCATGTGCCCGGAATGCCTGCAAATGAAAAAAGACGAACTGAAAGAAAATCAGCCTTCAATTATTGAACAATGAAATGGGCGGAAAGTTTTTCCGTGCGCGTCGTGGCGCGCATAAAATTCCGCATGATGAATGGAGGTTCAACTTGCCATGGGTTTTGACGCTGACGCCACAATGTTACCGTTGCGTGTCACAGCATGGAAAACCCGGATTGTGGCGGCGGAGAGAATTCACCGATTTGTAACCTTGGCTGGCGGCGTGCTGGCATATACTTGACCGAGTGCCTGTATGCAGGCGCGAATACAGACAGATTCCATTGTGCGGGTTAAGCCGCCAGTTTGTGAATTGATCCGTCAAAAATCAAACAAGTGAAATGAAATTCAGTCAAATCAACAAATAAAGCCATGATTATTCATCCGATATTTGCCAACGCTGCGGTGTTTGCGATCAAGAATGCGACGGTGGAGGGCAAGATCACCGTCATCGTTTTGCTCGTCCTGTCGCTGTTCAGTTGGACGATTATCATCACGAAGTTCCGGCAGTTGGTCATCGCGCGCAAGGCGACCAGGAAGTTTTTCGACGCCTACAATTCCACGCGCGATCCGCTGGACATCCAGCGCAAGGGCGAGGAGTTTGACGGCGCGCCGGCGTATCATCTCTACATCCGGGGCGCGGACGAGCTGGCGTATCAGTTGAAAAACAATCCCGTTCAAACCGTGTCCGTCCCGAATTTCAATTCAACCGGCGAGGGCAACACGGATCATTTCGCGCGTTCCAAGCAGACGAAAATCAGCATACCATCGTTTGAAGCCGTCAAGGTCATTTTAGAAGAGGCGGCGGGCGCGCAGGCGATGGCGCTGGAAAAAGGAATGATCGTCCTGTCCACCGCCGTCGCGGGCGGGCCGTTCATCGGGCTGCTCGGAACGGTCTGGGGCGTCATGTCCACGTTCGCGGGCATCGCGGAAAAAAATTCCGCCAGCCTGACGGCGATGGCACCGGGCGTGGCGGCTGCGCTGGTCGCGACGGTCACGGGTTTGCTCGTGGCGATCCCGGCGATGTTCGCCTACAACTTCATGGTCACCACCATCCGCGCCATCACGCAGGAACTGGACGGCTTCGCCAGCCGTTACGCGAACCAGATCGAGCATATCTATGTGGACCATCGCCCGCTCGCCGAGGAAATCCGCGACGCGAATGAAGTCCTGGCCGCGCGCATCACGAGCGCGATGAAGGGCGAAATCCCGGTGCTTTGAGCAATGAAAAAGTGTTCGCACACGGCGCACCATTCGCTGACGGAGTTGAACATCACGCCACTGCTGGACCTGGCGTTCGTGCTGCTGGTGATCTTCATCATCACGACGATTCCGCCGGTGGCGGAAGAGGATTTGAAACTGCCGAGCGCCGTCCGGCAGATGAAAGACCCGCCGCCCAAGGCCGTTTATATCTCCGTGCTGTCCGATGGCACGCTGTTTTTGGACAAGACCAAAATGGCCGACGCTTCGGAAATGTTGAACACGCTCATTGGACGGCGCACCATGGATCAGGATTTGAACGTCATCGTGCGCGGCGACGGCAAGACGAAATACAAACAGATTCGCGACGTGCTGGACGTGTGCCAGCAGGCCAACGTGCCGAAAGTGGATTTGGCGACGGAGCCGCTGAAATAATTTTAAGTTTTGAATTTTGAGTTGAGCAACCAGTTGTCAAATTTTCCGAATTAAAAGCTAAAAATTAAACACTAAAATTTTCATAAATGCTGCCGCAGACACAACCGCGCAAGACGAAGAATTCGTCGAAGGTGAACCTGATCATCTCGTTCGTCTTCCACGCGGTGCTGGTGCTGGCGCTGTTGTATTTTGCCGCGCGCGAAGGATTGCTGGGAAAAAAAATGGAAACGATCAGCGCGACGATCATCAAGGAAAAGCCGCCGGTGAAACCGCCGGAACCGCCCAAGCCGCCGGAGCCGCCGAAAATCGAGCCGCCGAAAATCGTGGAACCGCCGAAAGCGGTCGAGACCGCGCCACCGACCGTTGCACCTCCGACCGTTGCGCCGCCGGCGGTGGAACTGCCGTCTTTTGATGTTCCCGGCGGCAAGGAAGTCATCAGCGGCGGCCCCGTGCAGGTCTATAAAGATTTCATGGAACGCACCCTGCGCCTGAAATGGAACAAGCCGGACGACATGGACGACGACCATTACGTCGCCGAGGTGGGCGTGACCGTGGACAAGGACGGACGGCTGGGAGCGCCCGTCTGGGAGAAAGGTTCCGGTAATGCCAAATGGGATGATTCGGTGAAACAGGTATTCAACGTGGTGAAAACCTTCGACCGCCCGCCGCCGACAAATTTTCCACCAACCGTCACCATCCGGTTCGACGTGCAACTGGAAGACGCGGAATCCGTTTTACAATGAGCCTGAAAAAAACATCCAAGCGCAGCCACGGCACGATGAACGAGCTGAACATCACGCCGCTGCTCGACCTTGTGTTTGTGCTGCTGGTCATTTTCATCATCACCACGCCGCAGATGATGAACAATCTGGAGATGAACCTGCCCTCCGGCAAGAAGCAGCCGCCGCCAAAGGAAAAACCAAAAATCAACCAGATCAGCGTGGACGCGCAAGGCCAGGCTTTTTTGAATGACCAGCCCGTCACGCTGCCGGTTCTCAAGGATGATTTGCAGCAGCTCAAGTATGAACAAACCACCAACTTGAGCGTCGTCGTCAAGGGCGACGACAGCGTGGACTACCAGAAAATGGTCAGCGTGCTGGATATTCTCCGCCAGTTGGACATCACAAAAGTGGGGCTTGCCACCGAGTGATTTCTTGTCAAGCTGACGAAGCCGTCCGCTTTCTCTCTAAAATTTCAGAGTCAAATCCACTTGTATGATGTCATACTTGTTGACGGGATTGATTTGACTGATGTCCGGGCTGTTTCCGCCGGTGCCGAGCAGCGGGTTGATGCGGGAGGCATGGCCGTAGCGGACAGTGCCGATCAAATTGTCGGTGAGTCCGTAAGACAGCGCGGTGTAGTAACCCTCCATGTTCTCCAGGCCGTTGAAGAAGTCCGTGTCAAGTATGTTTGGATCCAGCGAGTATTGCTCGATATGTTGCCAGTAGGTTCTGAATTCCCAGCCATGCCTCCGCACATTAGATCCTGAAACCATGCCAAGACTTCCGGAACTGCCGATGGCAAAACCTATTTGATAGGCCTTGACATCACTGGTTTGAGGTTGAAACGGTGAGGACTTTATTTGGGCAGTAGGCGCTTGGGACAGGAGCAGAGAGTAGGCGTTGGCAGCGTCCTGGGCGCGCAGCGCACCCTCAAGATTGTAGGCGAAATCACCAAAAACCCGCGCATGCAGCTTTTTAACCTTGAAGTTAAATTCAAACGGTATTTCCAAAACCAGAAGATGATTAAGGCCAACCTGGTTGAATGGAGCAGGACCCGCGCTGTTATAACCACCACTTACACTGTTTGGCGGGGTGCCAGAATTGTAACCAGCGGCGTTGCCGGGATATAATAAAGCTGCGCCTTCACCCACATACGGATCACCATAGTATGGTGACAAATTACTAACATAGGGATTAATATTGGCTCCCAATGTATTCGAACTTGGGTGCAAACCAATGTATTCATATAACGTGGCCGCAATTTTTGCATTAACATTGGTGGTAAAATTGTATTTCAGGCCTCCCTGCCAGGCCAGTTGAAAGACGTCGTCCCCGGCAATTGGATTTCCGATACCAAAGCCACCGGATTCGGCAGCCGGCTCGTAATCCGCATAAAGAAATTGTCCGAAGTTCGCAAAGAAATTCGCCTCGCCCACCGTGTAATTAAAGCGCTCCGCAGCGCCTTCCGGGCTGATGTTTGAATTCCAGACCATCGGCGTGGTGTAAAGCGGCATGGGCATCTTGCCGAGCGTGAGATCCACCCAGCTTTCGGGTCGCCAGCCCAAGTAAACCTGCCCGATGTTGACGCCCGCACCAGATTTTCCAAATGGCCCGGTTGTGCTCGCCGTCCCGAACGTGACAAAAGAAGAACGCGGGTTGGAAGACGTATCCAGCCGGAAACCGTAGTAAAATTCGTCGAACAAATCACCGCGCAGGCCGAATCGCACCGCATATCGCCAACGCTGGAGTTCAAGACCGTTGTCAGCGGTGTCTGACGCCTTGCGGTCTTCGTAACGCAGGCGGACATCGCCATAAAGCTCCACGTTCTTGAAGCCCTTGCCGATGTTCCACTTGGACTCCGGCATTTGCGGCATCTGCATTTCATTGGTGCGCAACGCCTCCGCTTCGGCTCTGACCTTGTCCGCCTCCTGCTGCGTGACAAACCCTTTTTGGACAAACAAATCCAAAATCGGGTCTGATGGCTCCGTATCCGCTCCTTTGACTTTGATTGTCGCGAATATGGCCAGTGCCGCGCTTATCCCCATCAACCATGTTCCGCGACGCATCAGGTTAAAAAATTGCATGGGGCAGTCTGTGGATTTCAAGTGACGGAGCAGTGTCTGCCCTGTTACAAATTTGTTACAACCAAATGACTGCATCCGGCCGTGGTCTTGAAGACACAGCCGGAAACTGATTTGCCTCAGCCCGTGTCCTGTCTGCACACCCAGGCAAAATATTGACCGTCCGGATTTCTAAATGACCAAATAGAAAGTTACGTTCTTGCGACAAAGCTCACTGAACGTCTCACGCGCGCTTGCATATTACGTTTAACTAATTAAAGGCAAGCAATTTAAAATTATTTACTCCAAGTCATAAAGCAGGCCTAAGATGTCCTCTGACTTGAAGCCGTTCGCCGTAGTTCCTGATAGATTTGTCCTGTGGAGTCAATTTGCGGTCAGATTCATCCTGCGGGCATGAGTGGGTTGAATCGTCTGCAAAAGTTTTAACAAAGACATAAACAAAAAATAAAATCATATGAAACGATTAACAAAAGCGGGGATATTTGCAATCGGCGCGGCACTGGTTTCGCAAGCCGCCCAGGCACAGTTCACGGCGAACGATCTTTATCTTGGTTTGACCCAGGCAAGCGGGTCAGGTGGTGATTATCTTCTGGATCTCGGCCACGCCAGCAGCATTATTGGACAATCTTCAGTGGTCAATTTGAGCAGTGACTTCTCGTTGAGCACGTTCAATACAATCTTTCCTTCAATCACAAGCCCAAACCCAGTCAGCATGGGCGTGGTTGGCGGCATAGGCTCATTTCCGAGCACCTACGACCTCTACATGACCCAGTTTCGCGCCGGTGGAACCGGAAATCCAGCGGTGGCAGGATCGAGCTTGAACGAAGCTCCCGGCAGTTCTGTGATTAATCAGGCGGTAAATGACATGAATGGTATTACCGCATGGCCAACAGCCGGTAATGGGGTTCAAGATTCGTCCAAATCATGGACGACCTATGTCGCCCCCACGCTGCAACCGGGAACTGTCTATGGAGATACCGGCATTAACCCGAATTCACCCATTGATACCACATCCGGCATTCTCACCGAGGATCTTTATAGTGCAACCGGTGATAATGCCTTTTCTTATCTCGGCTATTTCACGCTGGACACAACCGGTGCCAGCCCAAGTCTGACCTTCACGTCACTGGACGTTCCTGAGCCTGGCACAGTTTCCGTATTGGCCGTCGGCGCGCTTTTGCTCTGGGGTCTTCGCGGGCGGTTGGTTCGTAAGAATGCTTGATGGCAAAATAATAATACCAGCAATCAAAACCAAAAACAGAAAACCAGAAAACAAAGAAAAATAATACCATGAAAATCAACGCAAAAATCACCATGGCCCTGTTAGCACTGGGCGTAGTCGCCCAGGCCAGCGCCGATAACGTCGTTTATCTGACCGGTTCAACGGCATTCCGTTCCACGGTTTACAACGCATTGCATACGGTTGGAGACGTGTTCGACTCCACCAACACCATCACCGAGGCGGAATTTGGCTCCTCCGTAAGCGGAGCCAACTATATGCTGTTCCACGGCACGATCGGCGGAACTCCCACCTACATTGACTGCGCTTGGAGCGGTTCCGAGGCCGGCATTGCTTCGGCTTGCGGCGCCACTTTGAAAAACGTGGACAGGAATGGCAACCAGATCAATCTGGCCGGTTCACCTGAAACCTGGTTGCTGGCCGATGGTTCGATCCCGATGACTGGATTGCAGGGGGGCGCTCCAACCGCCGGTCAGTTGGAAGCCAGCAGCCACATCGCGGATATAGCGCAGGCGGACACGTCGCAGGCCGTTTCCCTGACTCCCCGTGTGGTCGGCACCAGCACGGATTTGAAGGACTATGGCGTGGAAGGCGTTGTCACATTCACCTGGGCCAAAAACGTCAACACCAGCCCCACGTCGGATTGGACTGACCTCGTAAATATGACCTTGCCGCAAGTTGACGTTCTGCTTGGCAGAGGTTACGAATATCCTGCTTTGTTCACCGGCAACAACACGGAGACGAACAGGTATGTTTATCTCGTCGGCCGCAACAAAGGTTCCGGCACGCGCGCCAACACGCTGGTTGACCACAACTACGGACCCACCACCAAATCGGTCGTGCAGTTTTCAATTGGATATGGCGTTGAAGAATCTGCAGTTGCCTCGCTTATCCTTACCAATGAAAACAACAATGGTTATGAAAGCGGCGGCGGAGTGGCGACGGCTCTTGGCATTGCCGGCAGTTGCCAGCAGACCGATCCCTTCTTCGGCAAATCGGGATGGTTCGCCGTTGGTTACCTCGGCTGCAGCGACGCAGTCGCGCACGGTCTGGCAGTCAGCCCCAACTGGCTCACCTTGGACGGCGTGATGGAAAGCAATGAAGCCATCGAAGAAGGCCAGTATTACTTCTGGGGCCATGAACATCTGTATGGCAGAAACGGCATCAGCGGTTATCAAGACACCGACGCCCAAGTCATTTACAATGGGATCAAGACATCCCTTGGCACATTGGGCAGCGTGGCTGCAAATCATGACCCTGCGATCAACCTTGCTTATATGCATTGCGACAAGGCCAGTGACGTGGCCTATCCCGTCCGCAGCGCTGGATTTAACTGATTGCATTTAGATTGCACGGCCAGCGCGAACCAACGGGGTTCGCGCTGGCTTTTTGCTTGGCATCACAGCCATTTCATTGTGGCTTGTTATATTTGTTGAATGTATCAGTATCGTGATTGAGTCATGAAAACGATGTTAAGAATTTCAATGTGCTTGAATGTGGGTCTGCTGGCTGGTTTGATTTTTGTCCTGATGAATCAGCAGAAAGCAAAACCCGCACGCAGCCCGTCCATCAGGGCTGAAACCCAGCCGCCAGCACAGACGTTGGAAACCCCGGCTTCCGTAACCATCGCAAAAGAAACATCCAAGCCATTTCGTTGGAGCCAGCTTGAATCAACAAATGATTACAGGATTTATGTGACCAACCTGCGCGCAATCGGCTGTCCGGAACCGACCATCCGGGATATTGTCAGTGGCGATGCCGAGCGTGGCTTTTCCTTCGAGCGCAGCCAATTGGGTTTGGACGGATCCGGCACCGGCAAGTGGTCCCGTTTGCAAGAAGCCCAAACAGTGGTCGAACTGCTCGGAAAACAGGTTTCGATTGCTGAAGCCGCCACCACTGCACACAATTCCGCAATCCAGACGCAGCCGGACAGCGGAACTCAAGTTGCCAAAACGCAAACAGACACGCAAAGCGCAGAGCAGCCATCTGGTGCTCCGTCCCACGCTCAAAACGTAAAGCAACCGCCGCAATTGGCGACAACCTACAGCCCGTCATATCCGCTGGTGTTTCAAAAAGTGAATCTGGATGCGCTGGGCTTGACCGCCGATCAGAAAACAGCCATTCAGCAGGTGCAGCAGCAATTCATAAATGACATTGGCGGCCCGAACCAGAATCCTGACGATCCGGCCTACCTTGCGAACTGGCAGACGGCTCAAAGCAATGCCGACGACGCACTGCGCAATTTGCTTGGCTTTGACGGCTATATGGCCTACGAACAACAACAGTATTATGCGTGGTATGAGCCGCAAGTTCAGGCGGCGAATGCGGCAGGCAAGCCTCTGACCATTAATCCCGACTTGTTTTCAGCGGAAAAATAATTTTGCGCTGCGATCCAATTACGCAAAGTCATGGAGAAGAGTCCGCATGGTTTTGAGCGTGGAATTTGGCAATGAAACTTTTCGCTTCCGCCAGCTGCGCAGGCGCAAGCCGTTGATGCTCGTTGTAGTCGTCAAAAGAATGTTTGCCCACCGCATTTCCCTGTTCGGTGCTTAACGCAAACCATTCGTAAGCCTGCACCATGTCGGGGGGAACCCCGGTGCCGTCCTGATACATCAGCCCCAGGTTGGCCTGGGCCATGGCGTCGCCTTTCAGTGCCGCCGTGCGATACCACTTGAATGCGGCGGACAAATCCTTCTTCACGCCCATGCCATTTTGGTAAAGAAAAGCCAGGTTGTTCATGGAAGCCACGTCGCCCTGTTCCGCAGCCATGAACAGCCATCTGGCGGCCTCCGCATAATTGACATGGTTCGTGTCACCCTGAAATTCACCATGAAAATAAAATTGCCCCAGCGCATTTTGAGCATCAACCTGCCCGTGGTCGGCGGATTTTTGCCACCACTGGACGGCCTCATTGAAATCTTTTGGCACTCCATCGCCATGGGCATAGGCATAACCGATGCAGTATTCAGCCAGCGGGTCTCCCTGTGCCGCAGCTTTCCGATACCAGTCAAGTGCTACTGAAAGGTCTTTGGATACACCCAAACCGCGCGCGTAATAGGAACCGAGATCCGTTTCCGCACAGGCATAACCTTGTTCCGCCGACTTGCGAAGGTATTCCGCAGCCTTGGAATAATCCTGTGAAACGCCTTCCCCGCGTGCAAAATATCCGGCGAGATCATATTCTGCGCGGGCGTCTCTCTTTGCCGCAGCCAATCGGACGGCTTGTAATTCAGGGTGCGGCGCGTGGGCGCAACCTGCAACAACCATGACCAGAAGCACTGATGACTTCCGCAATATTGATGAGTTAAAAAACCGGCCAGCGATCAGCGTCATTTGCTCCAATTTATTTGGCACCGTCCGGCCAATCAAGTGGCGATTTCCAACGGATTGTTACAATCGTGTGATGGATTTGCGCGCATTCTTCGGTTTTGCATAAAACAATAATTACAAGCGACTAAAGAGCATTTAACAATGTCCTTTTATTTGAAGCTGGTGTCCTTAAAAAGGATGACCGGGTTGATTGTTTGAGTTACCTTCTCCGTTCTATTTATGATTAAATTATTTCTTGGCAAGCGCTGTTGGAAATTGGCCCTGTTCACCCTTCTGGTTTTGCCGGAATTGGTCAATGCCCAGCAGTATTTTAGCGTCGGCAACGGCGATCTCATGGCCGGCTTTCGCAAGACCAATCCAAGCGGCAGTTATGAAATGGTGTCATACCTTGGCAACATTACCAATTTTCTGGCCATACCGGCGGGGAACACCATTTCAATCACCAATTATGCAGCATTCCAGCTATCAAATTCTTTCAGCAGCTTTGGCAACCTTGAATGGTTGGTGTTTTCAGGGGATAATGGCAATAACAACGCCCCGAACAGCTACTGGTCGGGATACGCTTTGGACACAGTTTGGTATACTTTGCCGCGCTCAAGTTTCGGAACACAAACCACGCCACCTACGCGCTATGGAGACCAGTCGGGTATTCAATCCGCAATAGCGTCAATTGGATCCGGTGCTTTCACCGTGTCTTCTAGTGCGGCACTCAATGCGACGAACAATAATGCATATGTAGTCAGGGAACCGGCGGGTGGACCTAATTCTTTGAGCACATTCATGGAAGACCCTTTCTATGCAAACATTGGGGATTTTGACGGCAATCTGCCGTCACCGGTTGAAAACACCACGCCAGCCACCTTCACCTCGGCGGTTGTTTCGGATCTCTACCAGTCAGTCACTGGTGGTTATAATGATCCCAACAGCGGAATGACAACCGGCAACGCCTATTATGTGGGCTATTTCACATTGAACCCCAATGGCACCATGATATTTACGCGCGCTTCAACGGGTGCGGCAGCACCGATGGCCGGGTTTGGCGGCACGCCGACCAGCGGCGCGGCACCCTTGCCGGTTGCCTTCACCGACAGCTCAACCGGGAGCATCACCAACTGGGTGTGGAACTTTGGAGATGGCAACAGCGTGACCAACAGTTCGAATGCCAGTGTGAACCATACCTACGCGGCTGGAAATTTCACAGTGAGCCTGACTGTGACCGGAGCGGGTGGTTCGAATACAAAAACACTAGCCAGTTACATAGTCGTGACGAATGCGCTGCCGGTGGCCGGGTTCAGCGGTGCGCCGACGAACGTCTTTGCAGCGCAGTCGGTGGTATTCATGAACACCTCAACGGGCAGCATCACCAACTGGGTGTGGAATTTCGGCGATGGCAACAGCGTGACCAACACTTCCAGCGTCAATGTGACCAATATGTATGCGATGGCGGGAACTTACACGGTGAGCCTGATTGTAAGGGGGGCTGGTGGATCGAACACGAATATGAATTACATCGTGGTGAAACCCAGGCCGATGTTGGGTCAGCCGATATTGTCGGAAGGCAGTTTGATTTTGGGCGGGACAAACGGGCCTGTGGGTCAGCAATATCGGATATTGTTCTCAACGAACGTGGCATTGCCGCTGACGAACTGGACGCCGGTTTTGACAAATGTGTTTGCTTCAGACGGGAGTTATGGCTACACCAATTCGACGGCGACAAACAAGGCCGCCTTCTTCATTCTGGCATCGCCATGATGCCGACGGTTGATTTTTAATTTGCAATTGTGCGGCGAAGTCCGGCTGGACATCCCCTGTTTTTGCAGTTCAAGTTTAATTTGGCACGGACACATTGCCACAAAACGTCTCGGCGAATCTTTCGTAGAGACGATAAATATGAAATGCGATGTTTCGTTTTGTGTATTTGCACTACCTTCGAAATGGTTCGCTGGATAAAAGCGGAACTTGCTCAACTCGCTTTGGGCAGGATGACGGTGACGCGTTTCATGCGTTGCAGCGTCGGGTGCTTTTTCTTGTCTGGATTTTCCTCAGTATTGTCAGTGGCCATCTGTTGCTTGGCATCGCTGTTGGCGGTTACGGCGGCGCTCTGGGTGGCGGAAGTGGTGTTGGCGGTGGTTCCCAAGGTGGACTTGGTCGCGCCGCCGTTGACGGATGCATTCTGTGTGAGGATGGTTGCCGACACGCCACCGCCACCGGAGGCGTTCACACCCGCAGCTCCGATGATGGTGCCGGAAACCGTGCCGCCAGCGGAAAGATTGGCGGTTCCGCCGGAGAGAACCGTGCCGCTGAAGCTTTGGGCGGCCTGGACACTGGAACTCTGCCGTGAGATCACCAATCCTGTGATATTACCGTTGGCCGTGAGATTTACCGTTCCACCAATCACGCCGGAACCCGACACATCAATGTCGCCGATGTAACCCGGTGAACCGGCCGTAAGGGTGACGGTGGGACCGGCGGAAATGTTGCCATTGAGCGCCACTTGTAAAATGCCTCCCAGACTGCTGTAAATGCTTCCCTGGGGAGTTGTCACTGTGATGTTGCCCGGAACCGTGGCGCTTCCCGGAGGAGGAACCTGATATAAGTTGTCCACCAGGGTTTCAGCCACAATGCCGTTGGCGAAAACGTCTTCAAATGGTTCGTTGGGAACTTTGACCGTGGAAGAAAATACATTGATTGGAACATACACATTGCCGCCACTGCCGGCGTTGACATCGCCGGCATATGACTCGACGTTGACATTGCCGCCGTTGAAGGTCGCAATTCGGGAACTGTCAATATTGATGGTGCCTTGGGCGGTCACGTTCACATCGCCGCCGCCGGAAGTGTAGATACCCAGGCCGAGGTTGTCCCGGCTCATGATGGCGGACTCGAAATCAACCAGATATTGGGAACCCAAATCCATTGACCCGCCGGTGCTGGTGACATTGACATCCCCGTCACCAAGGGCGGCGATGGTGGAACTGGGCATTTCCAAACTTGAGGTGGTCACACCATTTACGGTGACATCGCTGCCCACTTTGACATTGATCGTGGCTCCGGGCTGCGTCTGGAGAAGGGAAGTCAAATAGGAGTAGTCCGTGCCCAACAATTTGCCATTGCCCAACGAAAGAATGCCGTAGGAATTGCCGAGTGAAATCGAATCGGCGTTAATGTCAAACTCTCCAGTGCCGCCTACCACATAACCGCCGCCAGAATTTTCCAGCGATGGCGCTCCCTGGCTTTCCGCAAAAAGGGTTTGGATTGCGGTCGGAACAACCCAGTTGATGGTGTCGGTTACAAAATGGCCGTTTGAGTCCAGCAGCGGATAGCCATTGGGTCCATAGCGCAACACGGTCAACGGCTGGGTCAGGGCATTCAAAATGGTTTGGGACATGGAACCGATGAACGTGAGCCGTTGGGTCGTCGGATCGTAGGCGAAGCTCGCCTGGAGGGAAGTGCCGAACAGCAGGTCTTGATTGATATAAGTGGCATATTGTGACGGAGAAACTCCGGCAGGAATTGATTGTGCGGCGATTCTGGCAGGATCCACCGCCAGCGTCAAAGCCGTCTGCCAGTTGTTGAGCAAATTCAGCGGCAGGTCTGTCAACGGCACATTTTGGATGCCTTGATTCAACGTGACATAATTAAATGAGCCTGGATTGAAAATTTGCCCAGTTACATCAATTGAAGTGACATCGCTGGCATGCAAATTTTGTCCGTAAAAACTGCATCCGGTCATGTCACCAGCCACGGTTATCTGGGTTGCCTTTGTAGTTTGCAGAGTAATGCCGCTCATGCTGCCGGAGATATTGACGAGCACCGGGTCGTAGTTATTCAATTCAACCGGCACGCTGCCGTGGTTGGTGCCGTTGAAAGTAGAGCCATCTATCCAATGCGTCTGGGAACTGTCGGACATGAGCAGTTCGTAAGAAGTGCCGCTAGGGTTTCCATTGCTGAAGTCTCCTTCACTCGTGGTGCTGATATCAAGGTCTCCATCGCTGGACGGAAACAGGATCACGTTGTCCTCCAAAGTGATTCCTCCGGAACCGGCGGAGATGTTCAACGTCGGCGGCAAAATGATGGGCAACGTGCTGGTTTTTCCTTGAATATAAGTTTCGCTGGTTCGCGGAAGTTCATTTGGTGCCGCCGTCGGTCCATTATTCCCGGCTGCTGTTGGCCCCAAATACACTCCGATGCCGGCCACCAGATTCACTGAAGCCGATGGATCGTAGTCGAAATAATGATAGGAACTCGTGGTCGAGTCTATATTGTTGAAAACTCCGTTCGGATTCCTTACCTCCTGCAAGAAGATATTTCCAATGCCGTCATCCACCATTTGTGTTGCCGGATCCCAGCCCGCATTCAAACTCCAACTGCCTGTTACGAGACTCAAAGCTACATTGTTGACCGCGTTCCCGATGTCCTGTCCCGTGTTGATGGTGCCCGTTCCATTCACCACCACATAATGTCCATAGACACTGCCCCCGGCGTTAATCGTCACATTGCCGGCCTGCGAGCCAAAAGCTCCGGTGCCGGCATCGCCCGAAACCGCGCCATCGCCCGATTCCGTGCCGGACGGAAGATAACTGATGACACTACCGCCGGCATTGATAGTCACATCACCGCCGGCAGCAGTGCTGATGCCGCCTAGCGAAGAATTGTTGCCGAAGGATAAGGAGTTGCCAAAGCCGGTCGGTTGAAACGGGGAGAAATAAGGAGCCTCCGAGATATAGTTAAATCCTGACGTGCTGGTTCCGGTGTTGACATCGCCGTATTCTGCTGTCACATCAATACCGCCGCCGCTGATGGTTCTGACGGCTCCGCTGTTGACGATAACTTCATTGGCTGCATAAAGATTAATGTCTCCGTCCTTGGTTTGAACATAGGCGCTGCCGTTCAAATAAATACCGTCGTTCCCCGAAGTTGGAAGAGAACCTGATGGAAGCGACGTGCCGGCAGTCAGGTTGACGCCCCAGTTATTGCCGCCAACAATCGCAGCGCCATCGTCCAGAATGACATCGTTTCCGGCAGTCAATTTCAACGCGGCTGGTGCGCTTGCATCGGCCAAATCCCATTCCTGAATCAATTCGATGTTGTCCAGCGCTTGAATATCAATCTGCGAGTAGTTGCCGAGATCATCAATGTTGAAATTCGCGAAAGCCGGGCCGGTGGGATTCTCTGAAATCGTGAGGTCGTAGGGATTGATGAACAGGTGGTTTTCCGTCGAGAACGCAGTGGCGGATGCGCCGTCAATGTAGGACTGAACCGACGTGACATCCGCGGCATTGTTTCCAAAAATCTCCACGAAACCGTCCGGGCCTCCCGCCGCACCGGCAACATTGATCGTTGATGTGGCTGTGTCGGCAAATGTGCCGCTCGAATTCAAAACCACAAATCCGCCGGGACTGGAAACGGTCGCAGTTGAATCGCCTTTGGCCGATGTGGTGGAACCGGCTTTCAGATTCAAACTGTCGCTCGCAACCAATTCAATCGTCCCGTTGATGTTCTGGACGGAATCAGCCTGAATCAATCCGCCTTGATTGACGGTCTGTGCATTCAGTGTGATGTTGCCGGCGTCGGCAACCAGTTGTCCTTGGTTGTTGATCAAGCCTTGCGGCACGGTGGCCACGGCGCTCAAACCGCGACCGTCGGGCGACGTGGAAACCAGAACTTTTTCTCCGGCATAAAGGCCGATTTTTCCGCCGGGCGCGGAAATCGTGCCGGAATCGGGATGAATGCCATCATTCAAATTTTCAATGTCGCTCGCTATCAGGAACGCCGAACCGCCGCCGGTGATGTTGATCCTGCCGTAGTTGACGATTTTGGCCGACGGCGGCGGCGCGTCAAATTCCCACGGGCCGCCGCCTGAAAAATTGAAGGCAGGGGTGGAAGCCGTGGTCATGATCAAGCCATGTGCGGTGATTGCAGCCATGCCGCCGACGTAAAAGCCGTTTGGATTTTGCAAAATCACATATCCGTTGGCGTTGAGATTGCCGAGAATTTGCGACGGGTTGACATCATTGATCTGGTTCCAAACCACGGAAGAGGACGAGGGCTGGACAAATGTCGTGGTTTCGCCCGCGCCGATGTTAAAGCTTTGCCAGTTGATGAAGGCGCTGCCGGAAGTCTGGTTGATCGTGAATTGAGAACCCGCCGTGCTGAAGCTGGCCGCGCCTTGGGCAACCGTGCCGCCAGCGGGATTGGCGCAGGCAAAATGCTGGCACGACAGCCAGACCAGCAGTGACAATGCGGCGGCGGACGCGTTCCGAACTGAACAGGCTGAAAGATAATTCATCATGCGCCTCAATTGTAAGAATAACACGCCGCCCGTTTATATGCAGTTTTTTTAAGTGACATTTTTGCAACAATTCAAAACTGCGCGGTCAGGCCGAAATTAAAATACGGCTGCCACGCCGAGGTTGTGCCTGCGCTCAACACGGGGAGCGAAAACAGAAATCTTGCATCCCAATGCGAACCGATGGAAGCCGTCGCGCCAAATCCCGTTCCCCACAAGGCCGTGCTGCCCGGGCGTCCCTGCGGGTCTATCAAAAATGTTCTCGCATAGTCCATGTAAATTGAGCCGCGAACCGTGAGGGGCACATTTCCATAGACCATTCCCACGGTGTGCGGCGGCGTTTGCTGCTCGATGGAAAAATGCCAGCCGTTGTCGCCGAACACTTCGCCTTCGTGATAACCCCGGACGCTGTTGACGCCGCCCGCGCCAAATTGTTCGCTGCTGATCAACGGTTCGCTGGCCCACTGGCCGTTCGCGCGGATTGTCAGCACCCAGTTTGTGCGTGGGATCATCACCCAGGTCAGGCTGGGGTCAAGCGTCACCCAATGGCCGCTGGAGATTGTGGAATGGGTGATGAAGGTTTGCAGATTGCTTAAAGAGCCTGAATGCCACGCATTGCCGCTGACATCGAGTCCCAGGGTGGCGACCCCGAACATTCCGCGCAGTGTTCCGTCATAATGCAGCGCCAAAGGCAGATACTGGACATATCCTAAAGTCACGGGCACGATTGAATTCTGCGAATAAACAAGAGGCGGGACGGGCTGGCCATTTTGTGGAGGCAGAACTTGATAAAAATTGAAAATGTTGGTTTTATAACTGGCTGTTGAATATATCTTGAAATCCATCCCGCCTGAAACGGTGGAGAAAACATCATCAATTTCCGGCAAAGATTTGTTCAATCGAAACCCCATCACCTCATTGATCGTGATGTCCTGTTGAACATCCGATTCGTTGATTTGATATAATGGATTGTCAGTAGGAATCTGTGAAGTAGAGAGGTTTTGCACGCCGGGATCAATGGTCGAACGGTTGGCGTAAATCGTCAGTTCAGCCTGGCTGGAAATCGGCGGCAGGCTGAACTTATGCGTCGCTTCACTGTAGCCAAAGCTGCCGGGGTTGTCCGCCATCATGTCTCCAATCGGCTGCGGATTGCCCAGCGGCAGACGATAGAACGCGCTGTAGTTGGCCACGAACGGACGGTCGTAATAATTCCATGCGTCACCCTGCTTGTAGCCTTGCGGGGAAAAGCCGTATTGCACGCCGAGCGAATGTTCCATCTGCCATAGATTGTCATAGACGGCGGATGAATTGATCCGCAGGTCGGGCGTGCCGGGCGAGCTTTCGTTGTTCAGTTCCAGTTTGGCATGAAGAGGCAGGCGATCCTTGACGCCGAGGACAAGTTCGCTGGTGCCGGGGTCTAGGCCGGGTTCGATGACAGGGTAAATTTGCCGGTCTTGATTCGCATTGGCCCGGCTCAATTCGGCATTGAACACGGGGCCGTTCAAAAGCATGTTCGTGTGCAGGCTCGGAAGCGCGCGCATGACGTTGTTGGAACTGAAATAATGGTTGCCCTTGACGATGATGTCCGCCAGACGGCCTTCAGTGACCTGCACCTTGACCGTGTTGTTGGTGATTATCTGTCTTGGCACGGCCACGGAAACCGTCACATAGCCGCGTTTCAGATAGGCACTTTGAAGTTCGTCCCGCACGGTGCTCACGCCGTCAAAACTCACATTCGTCCCAAACGCACCGTCTATGTTGGTCAAGGTCATGCCGATTTGTTTCGGCGTCAGCACGGAGTTGCCCATGACTTGGTATTTCTCGACATCAAAGCGCGGCCCGGCGTTCGTTGAAACAACATGGATGCGCGTGTCCTTTTCCCTGGCCGCCAGGTCGGCCATCTCGCGCTGCAAGTCAGCCCGGGCTTTTGCAATTTCTTCCGGGCTGGCCGGCGGCAGCGGCTTGCGGACGACCGGCGCGATGGGAGTTGCATTGGTGCTGGCTGTTGCAGTCGTCGCGGCGGACGGCGCATTTGTGACCGCTATCGCCAACTCGCCCGATGCAAGATAACGCCTGCCGGCCACCACGATCTGCGGATATGCCGCTTGAAAAACATTCAACTTGACGATGCCGCCCGTGATTTGCCCCGGCATGATGGCGACGCTTATTTCCGGATAACCCTGGCGACGGTTTTCCAATTGCAGATCCGCCGCCACCCGCACAATTTCCCTCAAGTCCACGTTCGTGCCGGTGTGTCCTGAAAAAATTGAATCGAGGGCGTCAGCGCCTAGCTGCACGGTTCCGCTGACGACATAACTGCGGACATCGAAGCGCGGATCCGCTTGCATTTCATCGGAGGCGGGCGTGGCGGCAATGGCCTCCGGCTCCGCCGCCGCCAGTTGCCGGGCGGCCACTGGCATCCAGCAAACCAGCAGCAACAAAACCGCCAGCCGCCGGCGGGCAAAAATCCAGCCAGCGCGCAAGTCATCCAGGCGCATTTTGCCCCGCAGTTTGCGGAAGGAGTCGTTGGCGGATAAAATCATCAAAGTCATGGCAAAAGGCCGCATGGACATCATTTCTCCACGATTGTTTGTGTTATCCAAATCTGAACCCGGCGATTCAACAACACGAGGCCGTCCATGGCTGGTTCAGAAAAGATGCCTGCTTGAAAATTTGCACGGGCAAATGCTGGGGAACTTTTATTACAAACTGCCGTCGAAATGGTGACAATGCGGTGACAATGACCGTCGTTGTCTGGCAGGCTGCGCGCCCTGCAATCCGATTGCAAATGAAATCCGGCCAAAGCCGTCTGAAAATAGTTTCCATTCTTTTTCAAGGCCGACACAAGTCCGTAACCATCTTCACTGTAAGTTGACGTCCGGCTTTGGTGGCTTTGGCCGGCATCTTGAACCATTGGCAGTTTCAAGTGACGTAAGAATTTTTGGAAATGGTTGGCCGCATGAAAAAAAAACAGCGCTCGTTTGAGCCTCAACTCACCATCAGGAATTTGTCCGTCCCGCCTGGCGGAGAATGGCAGCCGCCATTTTCCGGCTGGTCACTGGCGCAAGTCTCCAACGGAAGCGGCTACTGTTTGCAGGCGCAAGGAAGCGTGGAATTGGAAACCGGCGCAGTTCTGGTTGCCGCAGGTCAGGCAAGGACAGTGATCCGCGCCAGCCAGTTGGGGGAAATGTCGCTGCACACTTTCTGTGTGATGCCCGGTCGCCTGACGGGATTGATTACTTTGGGCGAGCAGAATTTTCTCAAGTCGCAATCCGTCACGAAAGAGGGCGCGATCAGGATTCTGCCGCCGCAAAGTCCGTCCGCCTTGATGATGAAGGAATTTTGCGCGGCCCAACGGCAGGCTGGATTGATGTTTCGGATCAGGCTGCTTCAATTGTTTGTCGAGGCGCTTGGCGGTGAACTGGAACCGGCAGCCGCTCCCGTGCAGGAAATTCCCGACGCCAAGGAACGGCTGCGGGCGCTCTTGCGGATCGCGCCGCCGGACGAGCTGGTGGAGATGAGTTTCAGCGAACTGGCCCGGAGGACCAATTGCACGCCCCGGCATTTGAGCCGGATTTTTCAAGAAGAGGTCGGCAGGTCGTTCAGCGACCAGCGCGCGGAAACCCGGATGGCGCGGGCGCGCGAACTGCTGGCCACCAGCAATTCCAAAGTGGTGGAAGTCGCGCTGGAGAGCGGCTACAAATCCTTGAGCCTGTTCAACCTCATGTTCACCCGGCGTTTTGGCACCAGCCCCGGACGCTGGCGTCAGAGAAACAATTTCAAGGGTTGACAAACCATCGTTCGATGCCAAAGGCAATCACCGGGAAATCCGCCAACTGGCGAAGCCCCGGTTTCTTTGGGCAAAATCCGTGAAGAAAATGTGGATAAAAGTTCACCTGTTCGTCACATGGGCGTAACGCGCTTGAATTAACCTGCCAGTGTTCGTGAAGAAAATCCTCATATTGACCGCTGGATTTGGCGACGGGCACAACGCCGCCGCACGCAGTTTGCGCGACGCGATTGAATTGCTCGACGAGGACGCGCGCGCCGAAATTCTCGACCTCTTCGCCGACAGCTATGGCGCGTTCAACACGCTCGCCCGCAAAACTTACCTCGGCATGGTCGCCTATGCGCCGAAACTTTGGGGCGGAATTTATTCGATGCTGGAAAATCCTTTCGTCGAGAAACAGCTCGGCGGCTTTACGCGCCTGCAAAACACGCTGGGAAAAATCCTCGCCGAGACGGAGTTGGGAGTGAAGGCAGATGGGTGATGGCCGGGTTGAGGTTGAATGTGAAACTATCCGCAGTGGAAAAGACTTGCCAACGGAGCGGGAAAGGAGCAAAAGCTGTGGGGAAAATCGGATGAAATTCGCGCTGCCAATCAAGTTCTTCCAAGCCGGTTGTATGGTGGCGGCAATTGGGTTTGGCCCGCCTCGTTCAGACGAACATGGCGCAACAAAGAAAGGAGGGGTCGTTATGAAAACAACGATTCATCTAGTGTCAGAATTAATGGGAGCCATGATGGCTTTTGTTATTATCCTTCTTGCGTCATGCGAGGAGGTGGATGGTGCACAAACAAATTACGTCTTCCCAGCGATTGGGACAGTGAGTAATGTGGAGAATTATGCAGCAAAAGCTACGACTGATGTATTTGTTTACTTGTGGGCATACAAGACGAATAGTCAAGAAGTTTATTATGGCGGCGCAGATGGGTATATAGGAACCAATATTATGACAAGTAAAGTACAGTTGGATCAACAGTTTATTATGCCAGAATTAAATTCTGTCATAAACAACTTTTGTACCAACACAAATCCTGTTTGGGACAAGAGTAAAGGGGTTATCGTAGATGTTGTATGTGATATCAATACTTTTTCACTTGGTCTGAGTCAAGATTTGCTTTGGTATTATAATACAATTCAATTGGTAAAGAATTCTGATGGATCTTGGTCAGTTCCAAATTTGTCAGGATTTTCTACTCAACTCGAAGATTCAATTCCATTCTATGTTCCCAACCTTCAATGGGCGCGAGTGGAAATCGGATCCAATGGTTGTTCGTCTCCATTTGAAATAGATGATAATCTATACAAGGCTGGAAGCAGTTTGGTGTCTTCTGATGGCTATTTGTATCTGCCGACAGGTTACATCACCAATTCATCATCTTTCGGAGGCAATCTATGGATCAAGACAAGTCTTGTTGACGCCATAAGTCTTAGCCTGAATCCGTATGTCACCTCAAACGTCTTTCAGATATTCAACGGAGATGGAAACATTGTTCCTGAAACGCCGCTGGTTCCCGCCCTGAATCAGGACGGCACGAACGCCACGGTGACGGTGAACGGCGGAGATTCGGGCCGTGGTTTTGTCCTGCAAAGCTCGGCGGATTTGGCGGCGTGGACGAATTGCAGCCCCGTCACTTTCATTTCTCCCACCAACGCTTGGCCCGGCGCCGTGCCGAACCAGTTTATTTATTCTTCCACCAACCGCTCGCTTTTCTTCCGCACGGCCACGACCAATCTGCCGCCGATGTAGCAACGGGCGTGAAACCATGAGTGATTCCATTTATTATGAACTGCGAGGCGGTTCACAAGAAGCGCTCAACAAATATGACCCGTTTGAAGAAGAGCCCTTGCTAAAATTAATTGATCCCATTCCGAAAAGACAGGCACTCAAAGCAGGAAAATGGAAAACTTGCACATGGCGCACGCTTGTTTTGTTTTGTTTGCTGACGCTGCCAACAATTTTATTTGCCATATTGCAGCCGTTCCACGGTTTCAACCGCATTCATGGAGACAAGAATGGCCTAGGTGGATTGATTGGCTTTGGCCTAGGCGGCATGTATTTTGCCTGGGCCTGCTATCTTGTTCTTATCCTGCTGGGAAGGCGTCTTTGCGGAGCTTTGTTACTCAAACTCGAAAAAACGCAGGTCATTTCCACCAGTGGGTCAAAGAAATGGCAACTGAATCCGAGCAATCGAATCCTCCGATTCATAGAACCGATTGTCAGTTTGAACAAAAAAAACAGCATACTATGGATCGTAATTTTGGTGTTATTAAATTCCTGGCTTAGCGAATGGTTCAAACTGCATGATGGAATTATTGCATGGTGCGCAGACCCCGCAACCAATGGATCCTTTTTTTATTTTGCCAATTGTGGAGCATTGCAACCCAATTGGGCCGGAATATGGCATCTTTGTATTGCGAGTTCGGTTGGAGGGTATTTGATACTCTTGCTTGTCAGGTTGTATGTTGTTTTTGCCTGCATTTCGGACATGCTTGCAAATGATAAAGCGCTCAAGCTTCATATCCTGCCTACACACCCGGATCAAACCGGCGGCCTGCTCCCGGTTGGACAAACTGCATTATTCATGTCAGGCGCAGTATTTGTATCTGGTTTGGGTCTTGCCGCTCTTTTCGTTGATAGCCACTTTAATCATTATCCGTTGGAAAGTTATTTTTGGGTTCTATGTATCGCCTATTTGAGCTTGGGACCATTGCTATTTGTCCTGCCGTTACTACCCCTTAGGTCTGCCATGATCGAGGCGAAGCATTCGTATCTGGAAAATGCCGAACGCACATTCCATTTAATCGGAAAGCAGGATGAAGAACTACTGGCTAAACGTTCATTTCATCCGACAACGTTGCAAGGTCATGTTGCCCTTGCTTCTCTGATTGAACGGGCATCCGACATGACCGTCTGGCCTTTTGACCGACTCACCTTGAGACGCTTTTTTAGCGCTCTGATTGCCCCGATGTCACCTATTATTGTTCATTTTCTTGCCCCTCACGCGCCCTGGCTTGAAGATTTATTAAAGGCGTTTGGAGCAAATTGAAATTTTCAACGACATCGGCCTCAAGCGGCTGCCGTTCATCGCCAACAGCGATTTCCACAAGCCGAAGCACATCTATTCGTGGAAAACCCTGATCCATTGCGAGAAAGATTACGAAGCCATCAAGGATTGCATCCGCCGCAACGAACACGTCGCCATCACGCTTTACCGCGATTTCGCCAGCGTGCCGACCCGCAGCGCGGCGCAGGGATTTGATTTCGCCGTGCCGCAACTGTTTCAGGAACGCCTGCCGCTCCACGCCCTCAATCAATGATCGAGTCGGCGTCCGGCACGCCTTGACCGTTTGATCCACTCAGATCGTCTTGGAATGTCTCCGCTCATTCGCCGCGCCGAGCGTGTTGTCGAAACACATCGCGATGTTGCGGATGAACAGACGTCCGGCGTCGGTCACTTCAAGACCGCCGGGCTTGAGCTTCACGAGGCCGTCGGCGGCAAACGGCGCGAGCGAGGCGAGTTCCTTTTCAAAATGCTGCTCGAAGTTGATGCCGAGTTTTGCGCTCATCGCGGCGAAGTCGAGCGAGAGGTCGCACATCGTCCGCATGATGGTTTCGCGGCGGATTTTGTCCTCGTCGCTCACGAAATATGCCTTGTGCAACGGCACGTTTTCGGCGTCCACGGCGGCCTGCCATTTCGGCAGCTCCTTCTCGTTTTGCCAGTAGGCTTCGGGGATTTGCGAAACGCCGCTCATGCCGAACGCGTAAATGTCCGAGCCGGCACGCGTGCTGTAACCCTGAAAATTCCGTTGAAGCTGCTTGTTGCGCTGCGCCACGGCGAGTTCGTCGTCCGGCTTCGCAAAATGATCCATGCCGATATAAACGTATTGGCCGTCCGCCGTGAGTTTTTCGATGACCAGCTTGAGCACTTCCAGCTTGGTTTCCGGCGTGGGCAAAACTTTTTGCTCCAGAATTTTTTGCGACGGCTTGATCCACGGCACATGGGCGTAACTGAACACGGCGAGCCGGTCGGGCTTCATTTCCAAAACCGTGTCGAGCGTTTCGTTGAACGTCTCCGGAGTCTGGAACGGCAGGCCGTAAATCAAATCAAGATTGATCGAGCCGAAGCCGAGTTCGCGCATCCAGTCCATCGCCTGCTGCGTCATTTCGCGCGGCTGGATGCGGTGAATTGCTTCCTGAACTTTCGGATTAAAATCCTGCACGCCCATCGAGGCGCGGTTGAAGCCGATTTCGCGCAGCGCGACCATGTGCTCGCGCGTGAGCCGGCGCGGATCAACCTCCACGCTCGCCTCGATGTCCGGCGAGAACGTGAAATGCTTGTGGATGATTTCGCCGAGTCGCCGGATTTCGTCGGGACGCAAAAACGTCGGCGACCCTCCGCCAAAATGGAGTTGAACGGCCTTGCGATTTTTGTTCAGCAACGGTGCCATCCGCGCCACTTCGCGGCCCAACGCCTCGACGTAAGCCATGCCTTGCGAATGGTTGAGCGTGATGACGGTGGTGCAGCCGCAGAACCAGCATAGCGTTTCGCAGAACGGGATGTGAAAATAAACCGACAAATCGCGCGGCGCGCGGTTGTTGTCCGAAATTTTCTCGGAAAGCTGCTGCCACGTCACGGCGTCGGTGAACTTTGTCGCGGGCGGATAGCTCGTGTAACGCGGCCCGGCCACGTTGTATTTTTTCACCAGATCGAGATCTACGTTCAAAGTTTTCATGGGCAAAAGCATTAACGCAAAGGCGCAAAGAGGCAAAGGCGCAAAGCAAAACCGGGATTCTTGTTTCCGCCTGGCGTCTTTGCGTCTTTGTGTCTTTGCGTTGAATTCTTCATTTGAAACCTTTCACAGTCTCCACCAGCGCGGCGATGTTTTCCAGTTTTGCCGCCGGCGGCACGCCGTGGCCGAGGTTGAAAATATAACCGTTGCGTCCGCGCATTTCCACCAGCAGACGATTCGTTTCGGCGGCGACTTTTTCCGGCGTCGCCCCGGCGAGCAGCGCGGGATCGAGATTGCCCTGGATGCCGATGTTTTGCGGTAAAATTTTCCGCGCCTCGGCCAGCGAAAATTGCCAGTCAATGCCCAGCACGTTCGCGCCGGTGGCGGCCAGGTCGTTCCAGTTGCCATGCGTGCCGAGCGAAAACACCGTCACGGGAACTTGCGAGCGCAGACTGGCAATGATTTCACGCATCCAGCGCCCGCTCGCTTCTTGAAAGTCCGCCGCCGGCAAATGTCCGCCGTGGCTGTCGAAAATCTGGAGCGTGTCCGCACCGGCGGCAATTTGCATCTGCAAATACACGGTGACGGCGGCGGCCAGTTTTTCCATCAGCGCAAAAAATGTTTTCCTGTCGGAGTCGAACAACGCCTTTGCCCGCGTGAATTTTTCCGCGCTGCCGCCTTCCATCATGAACGTCGCGAGCGTCCACGGCGAGCCGCTGAATCCGATGAGCGCGGTCTGGTCGCCGAGTTCCGCGCGCAAAATTTTCAGCGCGGCGGCGACGTAGCCTAATTTTTCACAGACGTGTTCAACGGAAAGTTTTTCGATGTCGGCGGCGGACCGGATTTTGAAATCCATCTCGATGCCGCCGGTTTCGCGGAAGCGATACGGCTGGCCCATCGCCTCGGGAATCACGAGGATGTCGCTGAACAAAATCGCGGCGTCAAAACCAAACCGGCGGACCGGCTGCAACGTGACTTCGGCGGCGAGTTCGGGCGTCTGGACGAGTTGCAGGAAAGTGTGCTTCTCCTTGAGCTTGCGATATTCCGGCAGCGCGCGTCCCGCCTGGCGCATCAACCAGACCGGCGGGCGGTCCACCGGCTGGCAGCGGCAGGCGGCGAGAAAACGCCAGCGGTTTGTCAGCGCTGGCGCTGCGGACTTGGATTGGTCGGCGGAAACGGCTGTCATATTTCTCCGGCAGAATACGCTGAAAATCCGGCGACGGCGAGCGTGATTTCCCGTGCAATTTTCACGCAACTTTGTCTGGACGGCGGTTTTCAATTAAAGCAGACAATGAAAAATGATCCGCTCCAGAACGAATTGCGCGAACTGCTGTCGCGCCTGCCCGACGCGCCCGTCGCGTCGAATTTCACCGCGCGCGTCTTGCAGGCGGTGGATTTGGAGGAATCGCGCCGCTCGCGAAAATGGAATTTCATTTTCAACTGGCGCGCATTTCTGCCGCGTGCCGCCGTCGCGACGGCTGCGATTCTTTTCGCGGGCTTGACGCTTCAACATCACGAACTCAACGCGCATCGCGCCGCGCTCGCAAAAAACGCCGTTCTCGTCGCCGAGACGCCGATGCCGAGCGTGGACGCGCTGAAAAATTTTGACGCGATCCGGCGCATGAGCCAGCCCGCGCGCCCGGACGACGAATTGCTGGCGCTCATGAAATGAACTGCCTGCGACAGGCGCGTTGGTGTTCCGCCCTTTGCGCGGCATGGCAAGTGGCGGTCTCGCCGCTTTTTGCCGGAAATTCCGCAAACGTCCCGGCCCCGCTGAAATTAATTTCCGCTACGACGAGCGCCGTGACGCAGGCGCGTTCGCCGGTGGAACTGTTCCGCCGGATGCTCGCGATGTCGCCGGACGAGCGCGAAAATTTTCTGACCAACCGCACGCCGGAAATCCGCGCACGAATCCTCGCCAAGGTCGCCGAATACGAGGCTCTCGACCCGGACGACGCGCGAACTGCGGCTGCGCGCGACGGAGTTGCGCTGGTATCTGATGCCGCTGCTGCGCGACGCGCCGACAAACCGCACCGCGCTGCTGGCGCAGGTGCCGGACGACCTCCGCGACCTGGTGCAGAACCGCCTTGAGCAATGGACGATTCTGCCGCCGACGTTGCAGCAGGAATTTCTGGACAACGAGCGCACGCTGGCCTATTTCACGCAGATGGACGTGAGCAACAATCCCGCTGAAAATTCCGGGCGCGTGCCGGGCGACGCCGACCGCGCGCGTTGGAACTCGCTTTCGGAGGCCGAGCGCAGCCAGATCACCGCCGGGTTCAAGCAGTTTTTTGAACTGACGCCGGAAGAAAAACAGGAAACGCTCAACACCCTGTCCGACGCCGAGCGGCAGCAGATGGAAAAAACCCTGCAAGCTTTCGACAAAATGCCGGCGTCGCAGCGCGCCGAGTGCGTCAATGCGTTCGCAAAATTCGCCAGCATGGATGCGGCGGAACAGGCGGAGTTTTTGAAAAACGCCGAGCGCTGGTCGGAAATGACGCCCGCCGAACGCAAGGCATGGCGCGACCTCGTCGTCAATGTGCCGCAATGGCCGCCGCTGCCCGCCGGTTTTGTGGTGCCGATACCAGGCGAACCCGCTTCCGCCGTGGCCACGAACCGCAATTGAAGATGCGGATTTCAATTTCAATTTCCGCCGCCGCGTCTTAATTTACAATTGTGCATCCGATTTTGTTTCATCTCGGCTCGTTCCCGATCCATTCCTATGGCGTGATGATCGCGCTGGCGTTTCTCGCCGGGCTTTGGACGGCCACGCTGCGCGCACGCCGCGAAAAAATTTCCGGCGAAACCATCGCCGACGTCACGCTCTGGCTCATGGTCGGCGGGATTCTCGGCGCGCGAATCGTTTATGTGGCGACCTACTGGCAGGAGGAATTTGCGGACCAGCCGCTCTCGGAAATTTTCATGATCCAGCACGGCGGCCTCGTTTATTACGGCGGACTCATCGGCGCGATGATCGCGGGCATGATTTACATCCGCTGGAAAAAACTGCCGTTGTGGAAAACCGCCGACGTGCTCGCGCCGAGCATGCGCGCTCGGAAACGTCTTTGGCCGCATCGGCTGCCTGCTCAACGGCTGCTGCTACGGTCGCGCGTGCAGCCTGCCGTGGGCGATCAGTTTTCCGGCGGACAATCCGCTCAACCCCCCGACCTATCCGGTTCATCCGACGGAAATCTACGACGCGCTGCTGAATTTCGGCGTCTATCTTTTTCTCGCGTGGCTGTTCCGGCGCAAAAAATTCGACGGCCAGATTTTCGCGACCTACCTGCTCTGCTACGCCGTCACGCGCTCGTTCGTGGAATATTTTCGCGGCGATTACACCAATCTGCATTACCACCTCGGCCTCACGCCCGCGCAATGGATCAGCGTGCCGATCTTCGTCACCGGCCTTGCGCTCGCGGCGATCCTGTCGCGCCGCAATGAAACAAAACGGGGATGAAAATGGAAAATTGATGATGGCTAACGAATCCGAAATTCCTCTTCCATCTTCCATCTTCCATCTTTGCCCCATCTTTCTCGCCGGGCCGACTGCGGTTGGAAAATCTGAAATCGCGCTTCTTCTCGCGGAAAAAACCGGCGGCGAAATCATTTCCGCCGATTCCATGCAGGTGTATCGCGGACTCGACATCGGCACGGCCAAACCAAACGCGGCAGAACGCGAAACAAATTCCGCATCACTTGATTGACATTTGCGATTTGACCGAAAATTTCGACGCCGCGCAATTCATCCGGCTCGCGCAAAAGGCGGTTGAAGAAATCCAGTCGCGCAATAAAATCCCGATTTTCTGCGGCGGCACCGGACTTTATTTCAAGGCATTCTTCGAGCGGACTCGGCGAAGCGCCCGGCACCAATTCCGAATTGCGCGCCGAACTGGAAGCCGCGCCGTTTGAATCGCTGCTGCGCGAATTGCGCGAACGCGACCCGGCGGCTTATGAAAAAATTGACAAACAAAATCCGCGCCGCGTCATCCGCGCCGTGGAAGTGATCCGGCTGACGGGCAAAATGTTTTCCGAACAACGCGCCGAGTGGAAGGCAGGGTCATCGCGCTGCGATGACCGGACGGCGCAGCGCGCCGTCCCTGCCAAAACAAATTTCTTTTGTTTCACGCGTTCGTCCGAAGATTTGCACGCGCGCATCAATGCTCGCGTGGACGCGATGTTTGCGCGCGGGCTGGTGGACGAGACGCGCGAACTGCTCAAGCACGGCCTTGGAGCAAAACAAAACGGCGATGCAGGCCATCGGCTACCGGCAGGTGGCGGAACATTTGCGCGGCGAACGCAGTCTGGCGGAAACGATTGATCTGGTGAAAAGCCGCACGCGGCAATTTGCCAAGCGGCAACTGACGTGGTTCCGCCGCCAGCTTGACCTGGAATGGATTGAACTGGAACCGGATGAACCGCCGGAAAATGGCTTGCGAAAAATTCAGCGCGAAATGTTGCCCGGTCATTTGTGAAATGTTTTGGAGCATGGTTGTTTTATTGGCGAATGTTTCAAACGTCGTGCTCTGCATCATCAACAGGTGGATTCTGGCTGCGCACGGAATTGGCGAATCCTTTGCAAATTTTGTCATGACATTGGCCCGGCGGCGTGGATTTCACTTTCCGCTTTTGTTTCCGTCTGTCCGCTGGCAAAGTGCGCTTCAATAATGACCGAACTGGACATCCAAGCCGGAAAGACCGGACGCCATTACTGGGCCGACCTGTGGCGGTATCGCGAGCTGTCGGCCTGCCGTATCCGGTGCTTGTTTTTGCCGCCATGCTGCCGTGGCAGTTCTTCTCCCAGTCGCTCACGGAGGCCGGCAACAGCCCCATCACCAATTCCAACATGATCTCCAAGATCTATTTTCCGCGCCTCACTGCCTCAACCCCATGGTGGGCGTCATTGACGGGTTCCAATGGGCGGTGGGCAGCCAGGCCGACGCCTATCTTTGGAACAACCTGCTCGTCTCGCTCGCCGTCACCGTGCTGCTGCTCTTCTCCGGCGTCAAATACTGCCGCTCCACCGAGAAAAAATTCGCGGACATCATCTGAAAAGAAAGCTGAAACTGGAAACGGCCATGGAACTGCACAGCATTGAAATCATCGTCAAAGCCCTGAACGCGGACGACGTGCAGTATCTCATCGTCGGCGGGCTGGCCGTGAACGCGCATGGTTTTGTCCGTCTCACCCGCGATGTGGATTTGGTGCTGGGACTGGAGCCAGCCAATGCGGAGCGCGGCTTGAACGCGCTGCTGCGGGCCGGCTGGCAACTGGCGATTCCCGAAAAACCGTCGGCCTTTGCCGATGCCGCCACGCGTGAACGCTGGCGGACGGAAAAAAACATGATCGTGCTCAAGCTCTGGAGCGACGGGCACCGGCGCACCCCCGTTGATGTTTTTATTTATGAGCCGTTTGACTTCGCCGCCGAGTGGCTGCGGGCGGAGCGGCTGGAAGTCTGTCCCGGGGTCCAGGCCCCGGTGGTGGCGCTGGACACGCTGCTGCGGATGAAGCGCGCCGCCGGCCGGCCCAGGATTTGGAGGACATCAAGGAACTGCAACGCGCCCGATGAAACCGCCTTTCCAGCTTGAACCCGACTGGCGCTGGGGCACGCCCGAAGGCAGCCGCGAATTTGACCGGCTGACGGACCGGATGCTCACCTTCCGTGAAAAGCTCGAATGGCTGGAGGCCGCCGAGACCCTTTCCCTGCGCCTGCGCGCCGGACGGGAGGCCAGGGACGGAGAGCGAAAACTTGAAACTGAAAAATAAACCAATGAATTTCACCGCCGCGCCCGCCGCGCCTTTGGCCAGGCGGCAACAGACGTGGTTCCGCCGCCAGCTTGACCCGGAATGGATTGAACTGGAACCGGATCAACCGACGGAAGAATGCCTGCGGACAATTCACCACGAGGTGTTGCTCGGTCATTTGTGAAATGTTTTGGAGCACTTGTTTTATTGGTTGAATGTTTCAAACGTCATGCTCTGCATCATCAACAGGTGGATTCTGGCTGCGCACGGAATTGGCGAATCCTTTGCATATATTGTCATGACATTGGCCCGGCGGCGTGGATTTCACTTTCCGCTTTTGTTTCCGCCCGCCCCCTTGTTTGTCTCATCCGAATTGACAATTGAATTGAGTTGTCCGATTTCCTTGCGATAGAATCCAGCCATTGATGTCCCGCTTTCGTCGAGCCGTTCACGGGGTGGTTTCCAGCTATGTTCTGCTGGCGGCCACGGCCTTTTATTCCCTGGCGTCCGTGCCGGTGGCGTTGCATTACCTGGACCTGAAGCGGTTCGGACTCTGGATTGTCATGGGCACGCTGGTCGGTTATTTGAATCTCATTGACGCCGGGATGACCAATGCGGTGGCGAGGCTGTTGATTGACCACAAGGATTACCGGGAAGGGGGGAAATACGGCAGCTTCATCCAGACGGGCTGGCTCGTTTCCATCCTGCAAGGAGCCATCATCTTTATCATCGGATTGTCCCTGGCCGGGACGTTTGCCCGCCTGCTGCCTGCTGCTGACAAGGCGTTGCAGCCGGAATTCATCCAGCTGGTCAACTGGCAGTGCGGTGTTGTGGCCCTGATTTTTTCCACGCGCATGTTGGGCCTGGTTCTGAACGCGCATCAGCGGATGGACCTGGCCAATTATATCGGCGTGGTCGGGCTCCTGCTGAACTTTGCGGCGCAATGGATTTTTTTCCATTTTAACTTTGGGGTTTTAAGCCTGGCGCTGGGATCACTCGTTGCCGCCGTATGCACGGTGATGCTTCAGGCGCTGGCCGGCTTTGCCCTGAAATTGTTTCCGGAGGCCGGCCAGTGGGGCCGGGTCTCATGGTTCCATTTCTGTGAAATTTTCAACTTCGGCAAGGATGTGTTTTTAGTGGGCGTCGGTTCGCAATTGATCATGACCAGCCAGGTCTTTGTCATCACCCGGATGTTGGGGCCGGATGCCGTGGCGATATGGGGTGTGGGACTGAAGGTGTTCAGCCTGTTGAGCCAGATCATCTGGCGGGTTTCGGATATGTCCATGGCGGCGTTTGCGGAAATGCTCGCCCGGGGTGAACTCGCCCGGTTGCGGGACCGCTACCGCAGCATGGCCATCCTGACCTTTTCGCTGGCCGGCTGGGCGGCGGTTTCCTTTGCGCTGTGCAACAGTCTCTTTATTCCCATCTTGACGCATGGCAAAACCCACTGGCCGGTGGTGAACGACTGCCTGCTGGCCGTCTGGATGATTCTTTTGTCCGGGGTTCACTGCCACAACGGCTTTATCCTGATGACCAAGCAAATCCGCGCCATGCGTTACGTTTTTTTTGTAGAAGGTTCAGTCTTTGTCATCTTGTCCGTTTTGGTGGCACGCTGGGGCGGCCTGTCCGCCATCATTGGCTGCTCAACCCTTTGCTCCATCATCTTCAGTGGTTCGTATGGCGTCTGGCGCATCAGCCGCTTTTTTGAGATTTCTTTCCGTGAGGTCGCGCTGGACTGGTTGCGGCCCATGTTCAAAGTCCTGCTGTTTTACCTGCCGGTCGCCGCGCTGACGTGGTGGTTGCTGGCGTCGGCGTCCGATTTGACACGGCTGGCAAGCCATGCGTTGCTGGCCGGTTCACTTGGTGCCAGTTTGTTTCTTCGTTTCGGCATTCCCGAATCATTTCAAAACGAACTGTTGCGGCGCGTCCCTTCCTGGGCGGCCTTTTGGCTTAAACGGTTTTTTCTCCAGCCTGCCAGTTGATTTTTATGCCACGCATTCCTGCTCATCCTCTCGCCAAACATCCGCTGGAGAACCTCTCCAAGGATTTCAAATGTTCCCTGCCGGCCAGCCACCGAATTTTTCTCACCATGTTGATGGTTGAGAGTTCTCTTAAGCAATGTGAAGGTTATGTCAAAGGCGTCACGCTGGACGTCGGCTGCGGACGCAAGCCTTACGAAAAAACTTTTTTTGCCGGGGCGGATAAATATGTCGGCATGGATTATCTCACCGACCGTTCCACGCCGGACGTAGTCGGTTCCGCCACGGACATTCCGATGGGCGATGCGAGCTTTGATACCGTGGTCAGCACCGAGGTCTTGGAACATATCTCCGATCCATTGAAAGCGCTGCAGGAGATGTATCGCGTGTTGAAGCCCGGTGGACATCTGATCTTGAGCACACCGATGTATTGGCCGCGCCATGAAGTGCCTTATGATTATTTCCGGTATCCCTACGACGGCCTGCTTCATCTGGTCAAGGAAAGCGGGTTTGAACTGGTGCAATTGTTCAACCGCGGCCGCTCCTACGCCTTCATCGGCCAGGTCATCCAGCAGACACAACCCATCGCCGCCAAACCGGTCAACTGGCTCGTCAACCGGTTTTTTCTCTGGTGTGATTTGAATCTAAAACATGATATTCACACACTCGGCTGGACGTTTGTCGCCCGGAAGCCAATGAACGCGCAATGATTTTGAGCATTAAAATTCAACCTGTCATTTGGCAGGCAACACGATTAAACTTGTTGGCCATACATCCGCTTTTCCGAAAACCGACTTGAACCAAATTGTGACTCATTTGAATATGCCCGCCATAGCCAACTCTTTGATCTGCCTGCTTTGCTCCGGCAAACGGTTGGGAAAGTCCGACCAGTTGACTGGCCGGGAAATCCGCTCACTCTGGCGCGAGTTGGGCAAGGAGTTTCCGCCGGAAGCCCTGGCTGGCATTGATGAAAATTCCAACGTCATTTTATGGCGGTGTGAGGAGTGTGGTTTTGAGTTTTTTAGTCCCACCCTTGCGGGCAACAGCCTGTTCTATCAATGTCTGGAATCCGGAGAATACTATACCCCCGGCCGGAGTTCCGGCGCACGGTGCAGATGTCGGTCAAGGCCAGGCTGTCCAATGTTCTGGATGTGGGATGCGGCGCGGGTGCCTTTCTTGACATGGCCCGGTCGGCGGGACTGCGGACATTCGGTCTGGAATTAAATCCCACCGCCGCAGAGAAGGCGCGTGCGAAGGGGCATGAGATTTTCGACCGGTTGCTGCCCGAGGTGCCGGCGGATGCCTGTCCGGGTGGATTCGATCTCATCACCCTGTTCCAGGTGCTGGAACATGTTCCGGATCCGGTGGACATCCTCAAACAGGCTTCCGCCCGCCTGAAGCCGGGGGGATATATATCCATCGCCGTGCCTTCCAAATCCGGCATCTATCGTTTCATGCCATGGGATCCCCACCAATGGCCGCCGCACCATATCAGCCGCTGGTGTCTCCACGATTTCAAAATCTTGTCAAAACAGACCGGTCTCCGCCTGGCGGGGTCGGGCGGTGACATTTTAGTGGGATCGGCCATTAAACATACCCTGCTCATGCGTCGCCGGCTGGCTTCCGCGCTGGGTAATCGTCCGCACACCACGGCAGGCTCGTGGCCGAGTCTTGCGTCGTTGGTCTATCGGAAAACGGGAATGAAGTTTATTGCCCCGCGTTGGGGCAACAGCATCTACGCTTATCTACAGAAAATTTAAGGTTAAGAACGCGACATTCCCGCTATGCTTTGATCCAAAAACCGGCAATTCCGTCAATCGGTTGGATTAAAGAATTGATGTTGAATTTGTCACGATATTCATCAGTTGCCTTATGACACCCTTCCCACGCCCAGTAATCATCCATGATGATGATGCCGCCGGATGACAACAGCGGGTAAAGATGTTCAAGACAAATCTTTGTCGAGTCATACCAGTCTCCATCCAAGCGCAACAAGGCGATTGGCCCGAGTTTCACGCTATCAACGGGCACTGTGTTTTGAAACCAGCCAGCGTGGAAGTGGGCAAGTTCCTGCGGCATCTTGATTTCATCCAGAATCAAATGGCGCACTTCATCAAGCCCGGCTTGACACTGATTTAAGGTGGCCAGTTTCCCCTGATTTCGTCCGCCACTGTAATCTGCGGCATCTTCTCCATCTTTTTCAGTCGGTTCCGGAAGGCCTTCATACGAATCGAACAGGTGCAAATGTCTTTCCTGACCGGAGCTTTTGATGGCCAGTGCCATGATCGCGCTGGAGCCGCCCTTCCACACGCCGCACTCCACAAAACTGCCCGGCACATTTTGCTCAAGCACCTGTTTGCAGGAATCCCAAAGCCGGCGGCACCGGACCGGGGTGGTCATGGTATATCGTCTGGAGCGAAACATGGCGGCGGCGCGGGGCAAAACAGGCAGGCCTTTTAAGAACCACATCCACCGGCTTTCGGCCACTTTTTTCGGGAGAATGCTCGACACGCTCGGGGAAAATAGATTGAAAATTGTATTTTTCAAGAAAATACAAATTCAATGAACAAATTGTTGCGCGCTGCAACCCAAAATCGTCGGATTGGAATCAAGCGTCCGTTCGATGCTTTCGTAACTTTATCATCAGCCTGCGTGCCGCGCGCATCGGCGGCGAAAAATAAACCGGATGACGCGCGGGCAGCGGCGCTTTGATGTTCCAGCGCGATGGCCATCCGCCAATCGCCGGAATTGTTTTGGGAAAGATAGCAAGCCAGCGGTCGGTCATCGCTTCCACGGAAAATTCCGTTTTCACCCGCGCGCGTGCGGCAACGGATTTGGCGGCGAGTTCGTCGCGGTGCTGATGCAGATGAATGACGGCTTTCGCGTAACCGGCCACGTCGTCCACGTCCACGAGAATTCCGGTGGTTTCATCCACCACGTCGCGGATGCCGCTTTCGAGGTTGCTCACCACCGGCACGACCCCGTGCGCCATGGCCTCGAGCAAACTGACGGGCAGGCCCTCCGCGTTCGACGCCAGCAGGAACACATCATGATCCAAGAGCAGCGCCGGCACCCCGGCATTGGGCAACGCCCCGGGAAAAATCACCTGCTGGTCGGCGCGGACGGATGGCATCAGCAGCTTGAGGTTGTCCCGCTCGTCGCCGTCCCCGGCAATCGTCCACCGGAAGGGAATGCCGGCCTGTTGCAGTCCCGCCAGTATTTCCGGAAAAAGCCGGACTCGCTTTTGCGGGTGGATGATCCGACCGAGGTAGAGAATCCGCAAGGGATGGCTGGTGGCCTGGCGTGGCTGAAACGACTGATGCATCGGCACGCCATGCGGCAGGTAATGTTTGGTCACGGTGCGAAAAGCCTCCATTTTTCCCAGCCGCTCGGTGATGGTTGCGGAGACGCCGACGACATCATCCATGCAGCCCGCATAGGGCTTGACCACGTCGTAAAACATCGGGTAGTCGGCTTGGATGACGGCGACGCGGCGGACACCCAGAGGAACGTAGCGCAACACCTCGTAGGTGGCGGCTCCGAGGCACGCAACGACCGCCGTGGGACGGAACTCCGCGAGTTTCCGCAGCATGGCCTCCAGCCGATCCTCAAAAATCATCCGGTGCTGGTTTTGCAACATCACCGGCACATCGGCGGCCTGAAAGTCGGACGCCAAGGGGTTTTCAATCTCCGGGCTGACGACCAGGACCGGGATTTTCCGGCGTGCCAGCTCGCCGCCGAGATTGGAGAGGAAGGTGGTGGCCCCGCCCAGGCCGAGGCTGCTGATGAGGGCAATTCTGTGGCTGTCAGACATGGTTTGGTGCGGGCTTGAAATGAACCGGACGTTGATTCTCCATTATGAGCGGTTTGACCGATGAATGGCAATATATGACTCTAGCGGAGGTAAAAAAAAAGCCATATCCTTCGCAGGATTCGTTTGCCGAACGCGAGGGATTCTGGAGGAAAAACCCGGAACATTTTTGGCAGGATTTGAAATTTCTCCTGCCGGATTGGCAGTCCGTGCCACTGCACATGGGTGATACCAGTGACCACGAAAGTTCCATCATAGAGCTGAAACAGCCGGAATTCCGGTTGCTGCGGACGGAGCCGGGTGATGTCATTATTGCTGATATGAAATGAGGCAAAAAGACTGGCGGTGACAAAAATCGCGTTCAATTCGGTCATGCAAACCAGTTCGTAGCCTTTCGCTTTTCCCAGCTTGATCAGGGAAAGCGGCGCGCTGCCCTGCTGAATGCCCATGTCGCGCGGTTGAATGAATTCGACATCGCTGGGAATCGTGGGATTGAATTCGATGACAACCACCCGGGGCTGGTATTCGCGGAAGGACTCCCAAACATGATAGTCGTTCCCGTCAATATCAATGGAAAGCAGATCAAAATCCTTGGGAATGCCGGTGCGTTTGAGCAGATTCTCCAGGGAGTTTTCACCGTCAAAAGTGACAAAACAATTCAGGCAATGGGCTTTGGGATTCCCTTGATAGGTTTTTGTCAAATCCTGAAAACGGGCGGAATCCGCCTCCACAAACACCCCGGACCAGTCCTGCTGCATTAAATGATGCGTGTTGCTGTATTTCTTGCCGTCCCATGCTCCGAACTCGACACACCAGCGGTTGGCCGTAGAAATCACCTCAAATAATTTACTAAATATTCCGTCTTCCCCCGACTGCGACCAGGTATTTTCTGCGTGGCGCAAGAGCCATTGATCTTCATTCAGATGTTTATAATTTTCACTCATGATTTTCCTTGTTTCCTTTGGCATTAACATAAACGGCGCAGGTGGTGTGCTTCACGGCAAACACCGGAACCGTTTGCCGGATGACTTCCAAACCCTCTGGCACACGTAATTCCCGGGTGCGATAATCGTTGGGCCGGTAATCGTGCCAGATAATGATGCCGCCGGGGGCGATTGTTTCCAGGGCCAGCCGGGAATCGGCGATGACATATTCCACCCGGTGGGAACCGTCCACAAATATCAGGTCAAACGGCGGTTCCTTTCGCAACGCTTCGGCGGAGTCAGCAAACGAAGCATGACGCAACTGGATGTTCATCTGGTTTTGCAGCACCCGCCGGTAGGGCGAGTCCAGCACCTGGATGTCGTAGCTGACAATGACCGCCTCCGGACAGTTCAGATGGAATGCTGCGGTGGTGCGCGCCCGGTAGGTGCCGACTTCAAGAATCCGTTTGACCTGCCGGCCTTTGGCCAGGTTCAGCAGAAACAGCATATCCAGCAGCGGAGCATCCTCGCCCGCCAGCAACGGATAAGACACAGGAAATTTTATCTCCCCGGATTCCGGCGCAAGGGTTTCCGCCTCGATCACCGGCAGCCGGAGCCGGCCGCGGTCAAACAGCTTGCGATAGAGGGCGGTGGCCAGCGGATCCGATTTGGAAACGTCGCGGACTTTGCGATAACAATTGAGCAACGGAGGCACGGCACTGGCCGCGCGATGAATCTTTCTTAAAACGAGGTTGGTCGGAGGCATCGGCTAAAATTTTATTGCCAGACACACTAGGACTTTTATATGTGACATTCAACCATAAACCAGTAAGCTTTATTATGCTGCTGTCACAACCCTGCGAAACACGATGTTGGTGAACCTTGCGGCTTGAGCCATCATGCAAAACAAAGTCGTCTGCCTCAGCAATGTTTTTGACCGGCACTATTTGGAGTTGCGTGGGGAGAAGATTGCACCCTGTCTCAGCTCACCCAAGCGGCGCGACCTGTTCCGCTGCCTGGAACTGGCCACCGGCCGCGAGGTCGTCGTGCTGTCCTCACCGCCCAAGAGCATGGATCGTCGCACGCCCCGCTGGCTGCCCTCCGTCACCACCACGTTTTCCACCCACCGGCAGTTCTTCTGCGCCAACTGGGATGCCCCCAAAGTGCGGATTCCACTAGGCTGGCTTTTCTATGCGGTGCAGGCGGTGCGCCGCATCCGGTCCGGTGACCTGGTGCTGATTGACAACTATGAATTCATTTATGTGGTGGCGGCCCATGCTGTGCGGCTGTTCCGGCGGGTGGATTTCATCCTGGAATACGAGGACGGCAAACACGCCATTGATACATCGTGGCACGCCGGATTAAGCGGATTGGCGGAAAAAATGGGACGGCGGCTGGTCCGGGCGGCAATCCTGGCCCATCCCGCGCTGGGCCGCCGGCTGCCCTCGAACGTGCCGACAATGCTTGTGCCCGGATTTGTGGTGCGCGCGAATCCACCGTCGGGACGGTCGCCGGCCAATGGTGATGTGCAACTGCTCTATTCCGGTTCACTGGATCGAACGCGCGGCGTTGATCTCTTGCTGGCGGCTCTGCCGCTGCTGCCGGAAGCCGGCTGGCACCTGCATCTTACCGGAGCCGGCCCGTTGAAAAAAGAAGCCGCCGCACTGGCGGCGGAACCGCGCTGGCTGGGACGGGTGACATTTCATGGCACCCTGCCGCAGGCCGAATACTCTGCACTCATTGGACGCTGCCACGTCGGGCTGAATTGCCAGCGGCGGTCCGACCCAATCTCGGACGTGACCTTTCCCTCGAAAATTTTCAGCTATTTGTCCGCCGGTTTGCTCGTCTTGAGCAGCCGGGCGAGCGACGTGCCAGTGGTGTGCGGTGATGCCTGCATTTATTACGATGCGGAGACGCCCGAAGCACTGGCGGAAGCGGTTGGATGGGCGGTGCAACATTACGAAGAGTTGTCACGCCCGGAAAAAGCCCATAAAGTGGCGGCACTTTATGGCATTGAAGGAACCGCCCGGAGCCTTACCCAACTGTTTTCAAAGGCAAACATTGTTTGAAAGCGCCATGAACGCCGACTCCATTCGTGTTCTCCTCGCCGCTTGCGGCGGTGGTGGCTGCCTCATCCCGCCAAAGCCTTTGAAACGCGGAGCGCGCTGGCGGGACTTTGGATTTCCGACAAGAACAGCACCAAAATTTCAGCGGGCAAATACCGGCGCTGCTGGCCGTTTCATCTGGCGATGAAACCGTTTTATCATCTCGCGCCGCAAATCTGGACGGAAAAGGTTTTCTACGCGCTTTTCCCCGTCTGGAAACAATGGCTTTCGTCGCAGAGTTTTCCAGAATGCAATGTCGTGCAGGCGATCATGGGCTTTGCCACTGAACCGTTCGACCGGGCGGAAAAAAACGGCGCACTGAAGGTGGTGGATTGTCCAAACAGTCACCCCACTTCTTACTACGGGTTCTGGCAGCGCGAGTGCGACCTGTGGTGTCCCGGTGAAAAAGTGCCGATTCCGCAGTGGATGTTTGCCAGGATGAACAGGGAACTGGAACGGGCGGACGTCATCCTTTGCCCTTCCATTTTTGTGCGCGATTCCATGGTGGCCAACGGCATCCGGGCGGAAAAATGTTTTGTCAACCCGTTTGGCGTCAACACCGACGTTTTCAAGCCGAGAAATTCCCTTCCCGCCCGGCCAAAATTTGTAGTCATCGGAACCATCTGCGTGCGCAAAGGATTTCAGTATTTATTCCGCGCGTTTGAAATCGTCAAAAAACAAATTCCCGATGCCGAACTGGTCGTCGTGGGCGATTACAAAATTGATTTCCGCCGCGAGCAGCCAAAATGGGACGGCACGTTCACCCATTTTCCGAACCTGTCGCACACCGAACTTGCGCAATTATTGCCGACTTGCACGGCCTTTGTTTTTCCCTCGCAGGAAGAAGGTTTTGCCCGGGTGATTTCGGAAGCCATGGGCGCAGGCCTGCCGATTCTGGCAAGCTATGAAAGTGGGGCGACGACCTTGGTTGAAGACGGCGTGGAGGGTTTCATCGTGCGCGGACGAGATCCGCAGCACATCGCCGAGGCCATGCTCCGCGTGGCGCGCGACCCGGAACTGTGCCGGCGCATGGGCGAGGCGGCGCATAAAAAAGGCGCTGTTAAGAACACCTGGCAGGATTACGGCGACCGGCTGCTGGCGGAATATCAAAGGCGATTGATAAGATGAAAATAGCCATCCTCACCACCGACAACCGCGAGCAAGGATCAGGGCTGGGATTGCTCATTGCAAAAATCGTGGGCTTCGGGCTAAATGGCGTCCGCTAGGTCAATCTTTCTGTAAAACTGAACATGGCCATGATGAATCACCCCGAGCGACATACCCGGTTTTTGAGAGGAGTTTTCAAGTGAAAGTGCTTTGGATTTGCGGCCTTCCGCGTCAGGTGGAGCGCGATTTATTCAATGGTAATTATCATGGTGCCTATGCGGAATGGGCCTGGATTCTGGGGCATCTGCCGCCACCGGAGGGCATCGAACTGCACATCGCCTGCGGCCATCACTGTCATGCCGAACCCAAATCATTTTCCTACCGTGGTGCCCAGTTTCATCTGGTTCCGGTCAGTGTCAGGGCCAGAATTTTTACGCTGTTTCAATTTGACTGGCTTTACTACCGTGATCTGGCGTCACGGATCAATCCCGATGTCATCCACGGCTGGGGAACCGAAGATGCCTTTGCGCAGGTCGCCCTCAAACTGGCACCGGAGCGGCATGTGATTCAAATCCAAGGCAACCTCAATGCCTACCGCCAACGGGTGCAGATGCCCTGGCTGACCGTTCTGACCGCATGGAGCGAACGAATCGCCCTCGCGCGGGCCCGGGATGCTCTTCGCGGAGAACGAGTATTCGCTTGCCTCCGCCCAAACCATGCTACGGACGAAATCGGTTTACGCCATTGAACACCCTATCCGGTCGGCATTTTTGGAAGCCCCGCCCGGCAGCGGGGAAGGCAGACAAATTGTGTTCCTGGGTAATATTCATGAACGCAAAGGCATTTGGGAAGCGATCGAGGCTTTTCGCCAGGGTGTCCCGCAAGATTGGAAACTGGCCATCATCGGCAGCGGTGAGGCGAAGGCCAAGGCCAGATTGAAAACCCTCATGGCGCAGGAAAGTCCGGTGCGAATCCGGCATTATCCACAGTTAAACCCGGCTGAAATCATATCCGTTATGCAAGCTTCCAGCGTCTTCCTCCTGCCGACGAAAATCGACACCGGTCCGACCGCCCTGAAAGAGGCCATGGCAATGGGGCTTTGGCCGGTCTGCTATGACAACAGCGGGCCGGGTCACTACATACGAAAATTCAAATTTGGCAGCCTAGCTGAAGACCTGAACCCGGCCTCCTTATTGGAAACCCTGCGCCGGACAATCGCCAACGAGGCATGGAAAAGTCCCGATCATCGCGCCCTGATCCCCGCTCAAATCCGCCCGCATTTTAACCGCCTTCGGATTTGGCGGGAACTGGTCATCGCATATAAAACTATCAGCGAAGCCTAGCCGGGCAGGAGTCCGGAGGGGAGGAAGCCTTGGCTAGTTTTCGGCCAGTCAGGAGTGGATAATTCGCCAGCATTGCAATTTTCACAAAGTTTAGGCTGTCCTTTCCATCTCACGGTGGTCTAGTTATATCGTTATGTCATTTGCCCAGTTCATTGGTTCCGCTTTGGCCGGTCTGCGCGCCCTGCCTTCCGTGCTCTGGCACGCCGAAGCAAAGTTGAAAGGGGTGGACTGTGCGGGTGATGTCCGGTTTATCGGGCGCCCGCTGATCAGCCGCGCGCCGGGATCGCAAATGATTTTCTCCACCGGCGTTAGGATTAACAGCGCACTCCGGTCGAATCCCCTGGGATGCTTTCAACCTTCCGTCTTAAGAACCATGTCCCCCGCCGCCCGACTGGAACTTCAGTCCAAGGTGGGATTAAGCGCCGCCGTGATTGTAGCCGGCAATTCCATAGTCATCGGGGAGGGAACCATCATCGGGGCCGGCGCATTAATCATGGACAATGACTTTCACGCCCCATTCGGGGAATGGGAGTGGACCGTGGAATACCAGACGAATTCCCGTCCCATCCGGATTGGGCGCGGGGTTTTTATCGGAACCAGGGCGATCATCTTGAAAGGGGTGACCATTGGCGACCGGGCCATCATCGGGGCCGGGGCGGTGGTGACAAAAAATGTCCCCGCCAACAGCATCGCCGCAGGCAATCCGGCCATCGTCAAGTGACGTGAGACCTCGTCCAACGTTTATTGCATTAGCCTCGTATCTTCTATTCGGGGATTTTGGAGAGCGGTGGCACGACACCGCTTTTTTCCAGGGCGAGATATGTCTCGCAACAGCAATGCGCAGACGTGGCGGCGCACCCCAAATAATTCGGTTGCCGAAGTTTTCCGGGTTTGATTAAACTAGTAGCCTGTTGACGACCGCCGGTTGCGGGCGTGGTTTTGAATTTGAATGAATAATGCCTCCGCCATTTTCAGATCGCTGGCCATTTATGCGATCTGCGTGCCGCTTGCCATCTGGCTCGGCTGGATGCTGACTTCCCTGGAGGATTTCACAGAATCGACATACATTGAGGCCGCCATTTTCGCGCTGCTCCTGTGCCTGCCGCTGCTGTTGCGCTGGCATTACGTCCTGCTGGTGTTCTGCATCAATTTCAGCATGACGATTTTTTTCCTGCCGGGCAAGCCGCAGGTGTGGATGCCGATGGTTGCATTAAGCCTGGGCATCTCCGTGTTGCAGCGGGCCTTGAACAAGGACATGAGATTCATCTCCGTGCCACGGATAGCGCTGCCGTTGATCTGCATGGTGGCGGTGGCGCTGGTCACGGCCAGGTTCACCGGCGGCATCGGGTTGAAATCCTTTGGGAGCGATGAAATCGGCGGCAAGAAATATTTTTTCCTCATCGGCGGGATACTGGCCTACTTCGCCCTGACGGCGAGACGGATTCCGCCTGAACGGGCCGGGCTTTATGTCGCCCTGTTCTTTTTGTCCCAGTGTTCGAACGTCATTGGCGATTTGGTTGCATTGCTTCCGTCGGGGTTCAACTTCCTGTATTGGTTTTTTCCGCCCAATAGTTATATTCTTAATGATGAAGAAATGGGCACGGGCGACTATCGCTTTGGCGGTCTGGCCATGATGTGTATTGGCATTTTTATGTTTATGCTGGCAAAGTATGGGGTTCGCGGCATTTTTATGGCGGGCAAACCGTGGCGTATCTTTATGCTTGGCCTCTTATTGGTTTTGGTGCTTTTCGGCGGATTCCGATCCAGGTTCATCTTTTGCGTCATGATTTTTGCGATCCAATTTTTTCTTGAGGGACTGCACCGCTCAAGGTTGATGCCAAAGTTTGTATTTGCCGGGCTGCTGGTCTGTGCGCTGGCCGTGCCTTTCACCGACAAGCTGCCCTATGTTGTCCAGCGGTCGCTGGCCTTTTTACCGCTGAACATTAGTCCTGTCGCCCGGGCAGATGCAGAAGGATCGTCAAACTGGCGGGTTGAAATGTGGATGGCCGTCCTGCCGCAGGTGCCGGAACATTTGTTTTTGGGCAAAGGCTATATCCTGTCCCAACTGGATTTTGAAACAATGGGAAAAGACAGCGCATTTCGCCCAACTTCGGCGGCGGATTGGGATGCTGCGCTGGCGGGTGATTATCACAGCGGCCCCCTTTCGGTGGTGTTGTCATTCGGCATCTGGGGCGTCATTGCATTCTCGTGGTTCTTGATCGCAGCCATCCGTGCGTTGTATGCCAATTACCGATACGGCGACCCGGCCCTGCGAAACATCAACACCCTGCTGCTGGCGACGTTTGTCGGCAAAACACTGATGTTCCTTATCATATTTGGCGCGCTTGACTCTGATATGCTGTTTTTTGCAGCAATCATCGGATTGAGCGTCAGTTTGAACGGCGGCGTATGCCGTCCCGCGACGGAGCCGGTCGAAACCGCCGCACCCGCATTTTCTCGACCGCGCCTGCAAGCGGGTTTTCAGCGATAAACTTAAATTTCGCAGTTGGTTTGTCCGCAGATTGCACAGATTTCCGCAGATGCCCGAATGGTTCGCGCCGCTGCATCCGGCGTCGGAATGGATCGAGGGCAGGGCCTGTCCCTGCAAGCCTTGCTCGGATTTGTTGCCTGGTTGTGAATCCAACTGCGGATTTTAGGATGAAAACCGATGACAAAAAATGTTGCGTCTTTGGCAATCGGCTCGTAGCGGCCGTTTCATCTTCCTGCAAAGTTAAAGCGTAGTCTGAACCACAATAAATTATGAACACAATCACTGAAAAAATCGGGATCGTCAACGAAGTCATTTCTTATATGAAGAATCCTGACAATCAAACGGCGCTCACGGCGAAAAACTTCGACACGGCCCCGCACATCGCCCGGCTGGATGGCAAAATCAAAACCTTCGGCGACCAGTCCATCCTGCAGAAAAATCTGGACGTGCAGAAGCAAAAACAGACCGCTGCGGTGCAAACCGCCGCCTACGACACCTATGCCGATGCCAGCGGCACGATTGACGCCATGATGGGACTGCTGGGAAAAAACACGACGGAAGCCAAAAAGCTGCAGGCCATCCGCAGCAAGGTGCGCCGTCATAACGCTGCCAATCCGCCAACACCTCCGCCCACGGCAAAACCATAACAATCTTGCACTGAATAGATTAGGAATCCATCCCGCCGGAAAAATGATTTTTCCGGCGGGAATTGTCATTTTTCCGGCAATGGCCATGTTTCTGTCTCCGGCAACCGCGCCGATTCTCCAGAAAATAGGGTCAATTCCGGCTTGCGCAGGGTCAATTCCGGTTGTTGCAGAGGCTGTGCGGGGTGGCAAAACGTGCTTCCGGGCGGAAACCGGATAATTCCTTCCGGCATCGTGACCATTCCGGTTGGAATGGCGGCAATTCCCGCCGGAAACGCGGCAATTCCTCCCGGAAAAATGGCGCGGCACGTCGGAAAAATGATTTTTCCGGCGGGAAACCCGGCCATTTTGCCAGGCAACATCCCCGCTCCGGTTGTAACGGAAGCCATCCTGATGGGAAGGGAGACAGCGCCGGTTGAAACAGGCACGATTCAAATGTGCCATGAAACCATTCACATCCGAAATCAGGAAACGCTCAAAATTCATCCTGATGCCGCCGGTGCCAATCGCAGCCGCCCAATTCCTTATTGCCGGTTTCCGAAACCGACTTGCTTGTGGAACATGGGTGAAGGAGCAGTTTTCGCGCGCGTGCAAAAATTTCTCCCCCTCAAACTGAATGTCACCTGAGTCCGCTGTCGTTCGTCCAGATGATGAATGATTTCAAAACGGCAGCCTTTCCATAATGGTTCTGGGTAATGATGTTTTGAACTGCAAGTTTGGGATGGGCTGCATACATCGCTTGTCCCCTTCATCAATCCAGATGCTGTCGTTGGTCAGCATCAAGGGCAGCAGCAGCAACCCGGCGGCAGCCAGAGACGCGGGTGATTTTGCTTTGCGGGATTGCTGTTCATCGTCGTTTGTAATCGCCCCGGCTGAAATATTTTTCCAGCCAGACGTAGGCGCAGATGAAAAAATAGCGGCTGCCCATCTCCTTGATTTTCAACTTGGCCCCGCCATGGCGGCGGTTGCGCCAGGTGATGGGGATGACCGTCCAGGAGTAGCCGCGCACGACCGCCTTGAGCGGCAGCTCCACGGTCAGGTTGAAATGCGGCGCGATGAGCGGTTCGCAGCCCTGGATGACCGTGCGCCGGTAGGCCTTGAATGCGTTGGTGGTGTCATTGAGCGGAATGTTGAAGACGAGGCGGACAAAAAAATTCGCCAGCCGGTTCACGAACAGTTTTATTTTCGGATAATCAATCACGCCGCCGCCCTTGATGAAGCGGCTGCCGAAGACGCAGTCCCAGCCTTCGTTCAGCAGTTTCCAGTAGCGCACCGCGTCGCGCGCGTCGTCGGATTCGTCGGCCATCATGATCACCACGGCGTCGCCGGCGCAGTTCCGCAGGCCGAAGGTGACGGCGCGGCCAAAGCCGTGGTCGCCGGTGTTTTGAAGCGGGCGCAGCGCGGGAATTTTCGCCCGCAACTGCTGCAAGACCTCCCACGTCCGGTCCTTGCTGCCGTCGTCCACCACCACGATTTCGTGCGGCACGCTGTTCAGCGAAAATTCCAGGTGCAGATGCTCGAGGGTTGCCGGCAGCGAGCCCTCCTCGTCCCGCGCGGGAATCACCACGCTGAACAATTTCAACGGCACGGCGTTGGCGGGCGGCGCGGATTCTGGTTTCATGGAGTTTTTTGCCGGGCAGCGCGATCTTCGCGTAAATCTTCCGCGCATTTGCGCGCTGAAATTTTCTCCGGCACGAGCGTGTGGAAGCTGCCCTGCGAGCGGGGCAAACGCAATTCAATTTTCACCGCCTCACAAGCGGTTCCACCAGACCGCCGTCGGTTTTGGAACGTCAAACGTCACGCGCCTTTCGGGGCTTTGCATCGTGTAAATGGAATAGCTCGTCGGTTTCAATGAAAAATGCCCGGCGGCCAGGCGGCGCAGGCGGTGATGAACGATCCATATGGGTTTCAACCACCGCGCCCAGCATGGCACCATCGCCCTGGTTTCGGTTTTTTCGCGGATGGCGTTCGGCTTGAGATTCATGTTCTCACCAGTGTCCGCAAAAACGGAAGTGAACGAATCACACACTTTCATCGGCACATGATTTTTCATCAGCGTCCGCACCCAGTGAAAATCGCCGAGGTCACGCCATTTTGTGTCGAAAAAAATGCCGCGCTCAAAAATCAGCCGGCGGCGGATAAAAATGGCGCAAGTCAAAATCGGAAAACGAAACCAGACGCCTTGTTCATGCGGCACCATTTGATGCCGATGACATATGTATTTGCCGTCGCCATCCGTAACAATGCTGTGTGCGAGCGCGACTTCAATTTTCGGATGGTCTTCAAAAAAATCGTGAACGGATTTCAACGCGCCGGGCAGGTATTGTTCGTCGCAGTTCAGGTAGGCGAGGATGTCGCCGGTGGCGCGGCGGTAGCCGCGATTGACGGCGTCATACATCCCGCCGTCCTTTTCGATGAACGCCTTGACCCGTTTATCCTGCGGCAGCCAGTCCTGCGTGCCGTCGTCGGAGCAGGAATCCTGCACGATGTGTTCGAACTCGACGCCCTGCTGGTCGGCCACGGAGGCGATGCAGAGCTTGAGCCAGCCGGAATTGCGGAAGCTGGGTGTGATGACGGAAAATTTCACCGCGCATTTTGTAGCAGAGCGCCGGATGGTTGGCAAAGTCTTTGCAAATTGCAGGGACGCGAAGACGCGGCGCATCTCGGATGTGAAACCTCCGGTTTAGCCGTGCAATGACTGGGGCATTTCGTATTCCATGCGGCCGCTCAATTTTTCCAGAATTTCGCGGGCGTCGGGATCGTCCGGCGGTTCCTGCCGTTTTTTCCGGCTTTCGCCGGGGCGCACATATTTTTCTGGATTTTGCAGGATGGCGGCGGGCGCCTCCAGTTCACACCCGCGAAACAGTCTTTGCACCTCGGCCGCGAAGGCAGTTTCAAACGCCTCATACCGGACCGGCACATAGCGGCTCGCGGGATTGGCAAGCCGCCCGATGCTCTGTTGAATGATTTCGTAGGTGCCGGCCAGCTGATGGGCGGTCTGGGCTTCGATCGAGAGATGCGAAAGCTGCTGCCATCCGGGAATGCGCACCCCCCAGTTGGGATTTTCGCTGTCAATTTTCCGGGTCATCAGTGAATGAAAGTTGTCCAAAGGATTGCGCAGGCAATGCACGAAAATCGCGTCCGGGAAAAGCGCATTGAGATACCCGATCTTCAGTGAAAACCCGGGTTGTTTTACCGCCAGCCGTTTTTTCCCAAAAACCGCGATTCGCCTTTTGAGATCGAGAGGCAGCGACTGACGGGTGGCCTCATCCAGATCCTTTTCTGTAAACAAATCGTCAGATGCCTCCCGCCAGCCGCCATCATGGCTTCCCAAATGCCTGCCCCAGTATCGAATCGCCTCAGTTACGGTGAACCGTCCACCCCTGATGCCGCCGATGGTATTTGGCACGGCTTGATAATCTTCATCCGCCCCAATGGACAGGATTCTGCGGATCATGGACTCCGAAAACGGATGCTCCGGGAAACGGTCGGCCGCCGTGGTCAGGACATAAACGTCCGGATGATTGGCCAGAAACGCATAAACCAGGCTGGTGCCTGACCGATCCGGCCCGATGACCACGATTGGCTTGTGAATGGAAGTCGCGGCGACCCGGCTGCGGTAAGCTGCGGCAAGCAGTCTTTCCGTCACCGGACAGACAATTTTGAACGCCTTGTTAGCAAGTTTTTTAAAAGTATCGGTCATTTCTTTTGGTCACCTGGCATGACGACGGGACGTATCAATTTGATTTTCTGGTCCGTCTTTCCTTTGCCAATAATCTACTCATAGCTTGCATGACGCATGGCTTGAACACGGCTCAAATGGCAAAGTCGCTCAAATGAACCTGGACCAGTTCGAGAACGGACTGCGCGGCACCTTCCTCGTTCTGGGCGACGGTGTCAATGTAGTGTTCCCGTTCGGGCGGGCGGGGCGTGTCAAATGGAAAATTCAACAGATTGCCCAGTTTTCCCTCTCGCTCGCGATGGTAAAGTCCCTTCGGATCGCGTTTGATGCAGACATCCAGCGGTGCATGAACGTAAATCCAGACCAGCCGGTTTTCCAGCACCCGCGCGACAATGTCCCGCTGGCCGTGCTGGGGCGCCATCGTGGAAACCACGACGTTCAGGTTCTGGTCGGCGGCGAGTTTGGCAACCTCCGCGATCCGGCGATGATTTTCCAGCCGGGACTCGGGTGTGAAGGCCAGATCCGAGCAGAGGCCGGCGCGCATATCATCGCCGTCCAGATAAAAAACTGGAATTTTTCGATCTTGCAAAGCAAGGTGCAGACGTCTGGCCAGGGTGGTTTTGCCCGCGCCTGAACGTCCAAAAAGCCAGAATACCTTTGTCATAATGGTTTAACCGGTCTCAAAATGGTCGTGAAGACACGACAGGTGATTTGAAAGAAATTTTTTTGATTTACACCTTCCGAACAACATAAGGTTTTATGGTAACAGGTTTCAAAATTGGGGGGCAATAAAAAATGCTGTAGGGTAATGTCTCAACTTTAACTTTGCCTCAATCATCACAACCGAAACCGCTGCACAATCGGAATTCGCCGGCCCATGCCGAAGGCGCGCGGCGAAATCTTCAACGCCGGCGCGGCCTGCCTCCGTTTGTATTCGCTGAAATTGATTTTGTCCACCACGTCGTTGACCACCGCCGCGTCAAAACCGCGCGCGACAATCTCCGATTTGCCAAAATTTTTAACCACATACAAATCGAGAATCGCGTCGAGCGTCCCGTAAGGCGGCAATGAATCCTGGTCTTTTTGATTTGGGCGCAGCTCGGCGCTCGGCGGTTTTGAAATGGAATTTTTCGGGATGATTTCGCGCTCGCGGTTCACCCAGCGCGCAATTTTGTAGATGTCCGTCTTGAAAACGTCCGCGATGGGCGCAAGCGCGCCGTCCATGTCGCCGTAAAGCGTGCAATAGCCGACGGCCATTTCCGACTTGTTGCCGGTCGTCAGCACCAGCGCGCCGAACTTGTTCGAGAGTGCCATCAGCGTCATGCCGCGCAGCCGCGACTGGACGTTTTCCTCGGCCTCGTTCGGCTTGAAATTCGCGAACGCCTTCTCCAATTGTTTTTCAACTGATTGAAAAACCGGTTCAATCGGAAAAACCTCGTAACGGATGCCGAGATTTTTCGCGAGCAGTTCGGCGTCCGTCAAACTGCCGCTGCTCGAATAGCGCGCGGGCATCGCCACACCCAGGACATTTTCCGCGCCAAGCGCGTCGGCGGCCAGCACCGCCACGAGCGCCGAATCAATGCCGCCGGACAAGCCGATGATCACCGATTTGAAGCCGCATTTGCGGACGTAATCGCGGATGCCCAGCGACAGCGCGGAAAAAACCTGCGCCTCGCGCGAAGGAAAATCGCAGGAGACGACGTGAGGAGGCTCTGACTGATTGCCGGTTGCCGATTGACGATTGCCGAATTTATTTTGAGTCTCGTGACCTCGACTCCTACAGGAATTGAGTTCCGCCACGAAAACTTCCTCGGCAAAACCTTTTCCAAGCGCAACGATTTCACCGCTGGAATTCAGCGCGACGCTGTGGCCGTCGAAAATCAATTCGTCGTTCGCGCCGACCATGTTGACCTGCGCCAGCGGGATTTTTTCGTCGCGCGCCACGCGCCGGAGCATTTCCAGCCGCGTGCGCTCCTTGCCGTCGTGCCAGGGCGACGCGGAAATGTTCAAAATCATTTCCGCGCCCTGCGAAATCAATTCCTTGACCGGGTCGCGGCGATACAACTGTTCCGGCCAGAAATCTTCGTCATTCCAGATGTCCTCGCAAATCGTGATGCCGATTTTAGTGGAGCGGGCATCCTGCCCGCTTGACAGGCTGGAAGCCTGTTCCACTAAAACAAACGGCCCGACTATTTTCGCCGGCTCGAAATAACGGTCTTCGTCGAAAACGTCGTAAGTCGGCAGCAGGCTTTTGTGCGTTCGCCAGATGATTTTTCCATTTTGCAAAACAGCGGCGGCATTTCGCAGCGCACGGCCGGGCTTCTCGGAATTGCGGTCAACGAACCCGACGCACAATGGAACCGCGCCGACACCCTTCGCGGTTTCATCCAGCGCGGCAAGATTGGCGTCAATGAAATCGGCGCGCAGAAGCAAATCGCGCGGCGTATAGCCGCAAAGAAATAATTCGGGCGCGAGGACAAATTCCGCGCCAAGCGCCATGGCCTTTTCATAGCCAGCCAGAAGTTTCCGGCGGTTGGCCGCGAAATCGCCGACGGTCGAATTGAGTTGGAGCAGGCCGATTTTCAACGGAGCAAGGATAATTTGCCGGAGCCGTTTCGCAACACAATCAAAGCCGGCTAACAAAAAAGTTTGTCGAGCAACTGGATGTTTTCATTCACCCAGCGGTTGAGCTTCCGAACGCCGTCTTCGACCGGACAAGCGGGACGCCAGCCGAAATCGGCATACGCCTTGCGAATATCCGCCACGAACACTTTTTGATCGCCCGGACGCGGCTGGCTGAAGTTGAGAGCCACGGGGCGGCCGCTTTCTTGTTCGAGCAGTTGCACGAGTTGTTTGAGCGAGAACTGGTTTTGCGGGCCGCCGCCGATGTTATAGACCTGGCCGGCGATTTTTTCGCGCCGCTTCCAGGCGAGACAATAGGAATCAATCAAATCGTCAATGAACAGAACATCGCGCATTTGTTTGCCGTCGCCAAAAATCGTGATGGGCCGCTTCAGCGCGTGGGCGATGCTGAACCATGCCACCCAGCCCTGGTCTTCCACGCCGAACTGCCGGTAGCCGTAAATGCAGGACTGCCGGAAGCAGATAGTGGCCAGCCCATAGATTCTGGAATAATCGTGGACGTATTGATCGGCCGCGCCCTTGGAGCAACCGTAAGGCGAGTGAAAATCCAGCGGCTGTTTTTCGGAAACCCCGTCGGGAAGCGCGGCGTATTCGTAACGGCCGTTGCGCTCGACAATCTCCGTTCCTTCCATGCCGCCATAAACCTTGTTCGTCGAAGCATAAATAAACAATGCCTCCGGGCAGAATTGCCGGACGGCTTCCAGCAGATTGAAAGTGCCAAGAATGTTGTTCTCCAAATCGTCGCGCGGATTGGTGACGGAAGTGGTGACGGCAACCTGTCCGGCGCAATGAAGAACCAAATCGTAACGCGATTGTTTGCAATGACCGGCCACGGCCTGTGCGTCGCGAAGGTCCATTTGGACAAATTCAAACGGGCGAAACGCCCGCAACCATTCGAGATTGATGGCCGCCGACCGCCGGGACAAATTGTCCAGCACCACGACTTCCCAGTCTTCCGCCAGGAAGCGGCGCGCGGCGTTGGCCCCAATGAATCCGGCGCCACCCGTTATCAGCACTTTTTGTTTTTTCACGCGGGGTCTAAATCTGTGAACCGACAGTCAAACATAATCCCGCGTAAATTGAAAATTAAATTTCAGAAAGTTCCGGCAGGATTTTATCAACCACCCGATGCCAGTTGTGACGTTGAAACAACTGCTCCGACCAGGCGCGGATGGTTTGCGGCGGCGTGGACAACGCCGCCTGCATCGCGCGCGCGAACGATTCTTCCGAGTCGTTTGAAAACGAATGTCCCGCGCCATTCATCACTTCCCGCAACGCCGGAATGTCCGAAAAAACCGGACAGGTGCCCTCCAAAATGGCTTCCATCGGCGGCATTCCGAAACCTTCGTATTCCGAAACATAGACGATGGCACGGGCGCGGCGCATCATTTCGCGTCCTTGCGCGGGCGGCACCCGGCCAATCCAGTTCCAGTTTGGCCCGGCGGGTTTTTCCATTTCCGGCGGGAAAATCCCGATGCAATCAATGATTCCATCGTAATGGGATTCCCGGAGCCAGCAGTTCAGAAAACGCAGGGCGATGTCCGTGCGTTTGTGCGGCCACTGGCTGGCGAACAGCACCACGCGATTTTCCTTGTTCACGGGACCCGCCGTTCGCGCGTCAAAACCGTAGCCGGCCACGACGATTTTTCGCGGCGACAATCCCATTCGCGCGGCGACGGCGGTCATTTCACTTTTGGAAAATTCGGTGTTCGTAAAAATGACGCGCGCATGGCGAAACGTCGCCGCCAGGCTCCGGCCAAAATAAAGCGATTCCCATTTTGGCCAGAACCCCGGATAACGCCGGTGGTAAAAATCTCCCATGACATCATGCACATACGCGGCCACATGGACGGGTGGGCGGACGGAAAATGAGCAAAACCCTTTCGGCAAAAAAAGCCACGGTAGCCGGGTCGCCCGCGCCTTCTGATAGACACCCCGCTGATCCCACAATATCCGTCCGATTTTGCCGCGGATGGCCGAGTCATGATTTTCCAGGCGAACGCCGGGCGACAAATGCAAACCGGAAGAAATCGTGCGGTTGCTCAAAACGGTCAGGTTCCGAAATTCAGCGCGCTCCGAGAGAGTTCGCGCCAATTGAACTGAAAAGTTGTAAATTCCGATGGATTTGGTCGTCGCGACATTTTGATCGGCAATCGAATAGCACAAGTCCGCCTCGGCGATTTTCGACCGCCGCTGGATTTGCGTTTTGCCGTCGAGGTGGGCCTGCGCAAAAGCGTTGACGCGCGGCAACACGCTTTCCGGCTTGTTTTCAACGCTGTGGATGGCGGCGGCCAGGTCGGCAAGGTGGCGTTCGAGCGTGTAGTGTTCGCGAAAATGACGGCGGACGCGCTCGCCGCTGTTCATGGCTAGAACTTTCAAAATCGTGGCGGCGATCTCGTCCGGGTTCTGGCCGTTGACGAGGCCGGGATAATCGGGCGGCAGCATTTCGGGCAGCGAACGCCAGCGCGTGGTGACGGCGGGCAGGCCGAACGCCATCGCCTCGATGAGATTTACCGGCTGGTTTTCGCCGAGGTAGCGCGTGGGAAAAAGAAACAGGTCGGCGTCGCGCAGCAACTGGGTTTTCCGTTCGCCGCTGACGAAACCAAGATGCTCGACCGTGGCGGCAAATTCGGGTTTTTGCCGCAGCCGCTCAAACTCGGAATTTTCGTGATCGGTGACAAAATTGCCAGCGATGACGAGATGCAAATTCATCGGCCACCGGCGCGCGGCCAGTTCGCGGTTGGCGCGCAGCACAGCCTCGGCGGCGGCGAAAATTCCCTTTTCGCGCGTGCAATGCGCGAGGAACAAAACGGTCACCGTCACCGGCGCGGCGGGAGTTTCACCGGCAAAAATCTTTTTCCGGGCGGCTAAATTCCCCAGCCGGCGCGGCAGAATGGTTTTTTCAAAATCGGGGCACGGATCGGGAATGCCGTTGTTGACCACGCAGATGCGGTGGGACAAAAGCTTTTCCGCGTCGGCAAAATTGTAGCGCGAAAGGACGATGCTCAAGTCCACCGGCTGGAACAGCCGGTAGGTGATGGCGCGCGAACGGATCTGGACGGACGTTTCCAGCCACTTGGCCAAGCCGGCGGCATGCCAGTGCAGAATGACGTTTTTGAAAAATGGGCGGCAGAGCAGCATCACCATCCAGTCCCGGTAGAGCGCGACGCGTTTGCCGGGCGCGGGGACGTAATAAAAATTCTTCACGCCGTGGCGGAACCGCAGCCAGATCGCCATCAGACAAAACCAGAAGATGAGCACGATTTTTGCGCCCTGAAATTCGCCCACGTCTTCGGAGGCTGCGGGAAAAACGCGCGTTGACGTGGTAACATTCGATGCCGAGCGCGGGCGTGGAATCTGAATTCCGTCGGCGCGCGTCGCCGCCAAAACCTGCGAGCATGAGCTGCACCATGTAGCTCTGGCCGTGATGCGGCGGCGGCGTGTGGGCGAAAACAAGCAATTTCATTTATGATTTGCGGCGTTTAATTTATGATCCGGGATTCCGATACGGCATTGCCGGCACTTGATTTTGCGCCGTGCCGCTGGATTTGCGTTTTGCCGTCGAGGTGAGCCTGCACAAAAGCGTTGACGCGCGGCCACACGCTTTCCTCGGTAATGTCCCACAGGCAGCGCGGCGTCGGAAATCGGCAGTCATCCTGACACGGTTTGAAGGGGCACGCGAGGCCGTCAATCCATTCGGCTTGCGGATGCAGCGGCGCAAACCGTTCGGACAATTGTGAGCCAAAAAAAGTGAACGTGGGCATATTGCTCATGGCTGCGAGATGGCCGGGGCCGGAATCGTTGCCGATGAAGATGCAGGCTTGATCCAGCAGCGCCATCAGTTCGGTGATGGTTTTTGGCGTGGCCACTTGCGATTCGCCCAGTTGCAGCCACCGTTCGCGTTGATCGGGATCGCAAACGACTTGCACCGCGCGGCCATCGGCGCGCAAACGCCGGACCATTCGTTGAAAATTTTCCAGCGGCCAGACCCGGACAGGTTGTCCCGCGCCGGTATGCACGAGCACTTGTCGGCTTGGAGGACGAATTGGAAGTGCAATTTGGTCGCGCGGGGGCAATTCAACATCCAATGACTTGGCGGCCAGCCGCCAGAATTCATAGCGGTGCGCCGTCAACTCCGGCATGGTTAGCGAATCTGTCAAAAAAACGCCGCTGCCGGTTCGCGGAAAGCCCAGCCGTTTTTCCGCGCCAAAAAATCCCAGCAGCAGGTGGTCGCGCGGATCCCAGCGCGCCGACAAACCGACGTCGAAATTTTCCCGGCGCAATTCTTCGCGCAAGGCGAACAATTCCTTCCACGGCCAGCGGTGCAGTTGATATTTTCCCCGGAACGCCGTCCAGGGCGCGATGAATGTTTTCACTTGGACGCCCGGCCAGAAACGCGGTTGCATTTCTGCGGCGAACGGCTTGGCCAGCAGCGTGACTTCAAACCGCTCCGCTGCCGCGTGCAGAAACGGCGTGGCGATGGCGAGGTCGCCCATGCCCCACAATTCAACGATCAGCAGTTTTGGTTTCACACGGCGGACTCACGGCATTAATTTCGGTTGCAAATCAGAGTTTGGGCGAAACACACGGCGAAGGAAAGATTTTGCGCCCGGTTTTTTTCTCCCCGCCGCCGCCGCTTTTTGCTATAAGTATCCGGCGAATGAATTTAGCATCCGTTTCCGTTTTGGGCACGCCGCTGTGCGTGACCAATTACGCAGGCTTGACCGCCCAATTGCAGCAGTTGGCCCGGCAAACTCCGGTCGTCGCGGTGGATTTTTCAAACACCCACATCGTCACGCTGCGGCGGCATGACGCGCCGTTCCGGGAAATGACCGCTGGCTTCGATTTTTTTATTCCCGACGGGATGCCGCTGATCTGGTGTTTGAACCGGCGGGGCGCGAAACTGCACGACCGCGTTTATGGCCCAACCTTCATGCGGAAATGCGTTCTGGAGAGTCCGGTGCCGTTCACGCATTATTTTCTCGGCGGATCGGATGAATGTGTCGGGAAATTAAAGCAATTTTTCCTCTCGCAAAATCCGGCCGTGCAAATCATCGGCAGCCGCAACGGCTATTTCAAACCGGATGAAGAGCGGCAAATCGTGGAGGAAATCAACCGGCTTTCGCCCGACTTCATCTGGCTGGGACTGGGCACGCCCAAGCAGCAGGCGTGGGTCCAAAAACACAAAAGCCAGATCAACCGGGGAATTTTGCTGGCAGTAGGTTTCGCCTTTGATGTCAATGCGGGCATGAAGCCGGATGCGCCGGGCTGGATGCAGCGCGCCGGGCTGACCTGGCTGTTCCGGCTTTGCTCGGAACCGCGCCGGCTGGGGCCTCGCTATGTCGAATACAACCTGCTATTTTTATATTACCTGTTACGGGACGGTTTGCTGGGCCGGAGATGAAACCGACCGGTTCAACAAGCCGGGTTGATGCGCAGCCGGACAAGTTGGTGCTGGCGTTTCACGCGAATTTGTTTGAGCAGATTTCGCCTTTTTGCTATCTGAAGGCTGGAACAACGCACGCATGAATGGAAACCAAAGCAAACCAGTGCCGGCGGACTGGCGGGCGGACACGGCGGAATGCTGGCGGCGGCTGCCGAACAAGTCCCTTTTTTTCACGCTGCTTGCGGCGTGGGCCTTGCTGTTCCAGTTTCTTGGAAATTCGATCCTGGGCTACGTCCATACGTCGTCGCTGTTCGAGTGGCTTTTCAATCTCTACAACCTGGGCGGCGATGAAAACGACAACAGCTACTGCAACATCATTCCGTTCCTGGTCGCCGGGATTTTCTGGTGGAAGCGCAAGGAGCTGCTCGCGCTGCGGCTGGAACTCTGGTGGCCGGGGCTGGCGCTGCTTGCGGCGGCGCTGGCGTTGCACATTCTGGGACATATCGTGCAACAGCCGCTGGTCTCGGTGGTCGCGCTGCTGGCGGGGATTTATGCGTTGATGGGGCTGGCCTGGGGGCGCGAATGGCTGCGGCACAGTTCGTATCCGTTTTTCCTTTTTGTGTTTTCAATCCCGCTGGCGGCATACATGAATTTCATCCTGTTTCCGCTGCGGATGCTCGTATGCTGGCTGGTGGAAATGGTGGCGCACCTTTTCGGGATAGAAATCATCCGGCAGGGCACGCAGTTGATTGACCCGTCGGGCACGTTTCAATACGAAGTGGCGGCGGCGTGCGGCGGCATGAGGAGCCTGATCGCCATTTTTCTGCTGGCGACGGTGGTCGCCTTCGGCCTGCTCCGCTCGCCGGGCAGACGGGTTTTTCTGATGGCGCTGGCGCTGCCGTTCGCGGTGCTGGGAAATATGCTGCGCCTGCTGGCCATCATCATCGCGGCGGAAATGGGCGGGCAGAAATGGGGCAATTACGTTCACGAAGGCGGGCCGTTTGGAATCATCAGTTTGCTGCCTTACATTCCGGGAATCATCGGCCTGCTCTGGGCCGGACGCTGGCTGGAAAATCGTGAGGCCAGCAACAAATCCGCCGGAAAGGAACGCGCGTGAAAAATCAAAAATGGATCGCCCTTTCGGTTGCGCTGGTTTTGATCGCGGGAACGGCGGCCGCGCTAGTCTGGCTGCGCGCCAATCAAAAGCTCGGCAAGCCGGGAATCCTTGCGACGCCAATTGCCGGCAAGGTCGAAATGAAAATCGCGCTGCCGGAGAACGCCGCCGGCTTCACTTCCACGAACGTGCCGGAGCCGGAAATTGTTTTGGGCTATCTGCCGTCGGATACGAGCTACGCCGAACGCATTTACACCGCGCCCGACGGTTTCTGGGTTCAGGCCACGATTGTCTTGATGGGAGCCGACCGCACGAGCATTCACAACGCGGATTATTGTTTGAGCGGACAGGGCTTCACCGGCAAGGAAAAATTTGTCGAGCACATTCCCATTGCTGGCGCGCAGCCCTATTCTTTGCCGGTGGCCAGATGGAATGTCAGCGGTGTTTTTCAACAGTCGGACGGTCAAAAAGTTGAGCTTCATGGCATTTATGTTTTTTGGTTCGTGGCAGATCAAGAGGAAACGCCAGATCATTTTCAATTTATGAAATGGCTCGCTCGCGACCTCTTTCGCACGGGCGTGTTGCAGCGCTGGGCCTACGTTTCCTATTTTTCGGTTTGCGCGCCGGGGCAGGAGGACGCGACGTTTGCGCGCATGGAAAAATTGATTTCAGCCTCCGTGCCGGAATTTCAACTGCCGCCGCACAAGCAGTGAACAGGTGCAATTTGACACCGCCGCCGTAGCGCCCGACTTGCAGTCGGCTGTATTGCGGATTTGCAATCCGCAGGGCGTGATTGGTTCGATGATCACAAGCATTTTGTTTCGCTGCCGATTGCAAATCGGCGATACGGCAGGTTGCAAACCTGCGCTACGCCAAAATACGGCGGCAGTGTCAAGTTGCGCCCGGCAGTGAACGGTTAAAAGGATTGAATTCGGACGGCGATCATTTATTCTGCACGCCGTTGTTCTGCTTCTGAAAAATCATGTTACGCCGTGACCGCCAGATTCGGGCGCAAATCCACCAGTTGGGGGATGCGCTGCTTTTTGCCTTGAGTTTCTCGGCGGCTTTCATGCTGCGCGCCAGCCCTCAGGTCAACGCCTTGTTCAAGCTGGAACCGATACCAGCGCAGGCCACGTTTGAAAACCTGGCGTGGCTTTACATCGCGGTGGTCATCGGCTCGCCCCTCGTCCTCGAATCGCAGAAATTTTACAACCGCGCGCCGCTCTGTCCGCGCCGCGACTTTCTCTGGCGGCTTTTCAAAGGCTGCCTGCTCACGACCTCCGGCATGGTGGTGGCGACTTTCGTTTTTCACATCACCGCGATCGTGCCGCGCATGATGATTGCGTTTTTCTGCTGCATCAGCTTTTTGCTGGTCTGGCTGAAGGAGGAACTGCTGCGGCTGGCTTTGCGGAGCAGGCTGGCGCAATCCCAACTGGAGCGCCGGTTCATCCTCGTCGGCTCGAAAAAAGAAATCGCCCGGATGCACCCGGAACTGGATGCGCGCAAGGACGAAGGCGTCGCCATCGTCGCCCAGTTCGATCTCACCGTGAACCCGCTGGCCGAACTCATCCAGATGCTCCACGACCATTCGGCCTTCGGCGTGATCCTGAACGCGCGCCACACCTATTTCGAGCAGGTCGAAAACGTCATCAAGGCCTGCGAACTCGAGGGCATCGAGGTCTGGCTCGTCGCCGATTTTTTCAGCACGCAGATTTCCCGCACGACGCTTGGACGAAATTGCTCGGCCATCCGCTGCTCATTTTCCGCACCGCTCCGGAACTCTCGTGGCGGAGCCTCGTCAAACAGGTCATGGATTTTACGGGTGCGTTCTGCTGCTGTTGCTGCTGATCGTGATCCCGGTGATTCCCGCTGATTGCGCTGGCCATCAAATTGACTTCGCCCGGCCCGGTGCTTTTCCGGCAGCAGCGCTCCGGCCTGAACGGCGCGCCCTTCACGCTCTACAAATTCCGCACCATGGTCACCAACGCCGAGCAGTTCAAGCACGAACTCGCGGCGATGAATGAAATGACCGGCCCCGTCTTCAAGGTCACCAACGATCCGCGCGTCACGCCGCTCGGAAAATTCCTCCGCAAATACAGCCTCGACGAACTGCCGCAGCTTTTCAACGTCCTGCGCGGCGAGATGAGCCTCGTCGGCCCGCGCCCGCTGCCCGTGGACGAGGTCAAGCGCTTCGACGACCTCGCCCACCGCCGCCGCTTGAGCGTCAAGCCCGGCCTCACCTGCCTCTGGCAGATCAGCGGGCGCAACCAGATCTCCGACTTCAAGGACTGGGTGCGGCTCGACCTTGAATACATTGACAACTGGTCGCTCTCGCTCGACCTCAAAATTTTGTTTCTCACCATCCCCGTCGTCCTGCGCGGCACGGGGGCGAAATGAAATTTTCAAATGCAGATCGTTTAATCGTTGAATCGTTGAACCGTTTCACTAACCTGCCTGCGTGGACGATGTAACGATTCAACCATTCAACGATTCGACGCCTTGAAAAACAAACAACCCACTTCCGTCGTCACCGGTGCCGCCGGATTTCTCGGCTCGCATTTGACCGACCTGCTCCTGTCGCGCGGCCACAAGGTCATCGGCCTCGACAATTTTGTCACCGGCTCGGTGGACAACATTTCGCACCTCGGCGGCAACCCGAATTTCAAATTCATCCAGCAGGACGTGACCGAATTTATTTTCCTCGACTGCCCGGTGGATTACGTCTGGCATTTCGCCTCGCCCGCCAGCCCGATTGATTATCTGCAAATCCCGATCCAGACCATGAAGGTCGGCTCGCTCGGCACGCACAAGGCGCTCGGCCTCGCCAAAAATAAAAAGCGCGCGCTTCCTCGTCGCCTCGACTTCCGAAATTTACGGCGACCCGCTCGTCCATCCGCAGCCGGAGGAATACTGGGGCAACGTCAACACCATCGGCCCGCGCGGCTGCTACGACGAGGCCAAGCGTTTCGCCGAGGCGCTGACGATGGCCTATCACCGCGAACACAAGGTCGAGACGCGCATCGTCCGCATCTTCAACACCTACGGCCCGCGCATGCGATTGAACGACGGCCGCGTCGTGCCCGCGTTCATCAGCCAGGCGCTGAAAAACAAACCCATCACCGTCTTCGGCAAAGGCACGCAGACGCGCAGCTTTTGCTACGTCTCGGATTTGATCGAAGGCATCTACCGCCTGATGATGAGCGACTACGATTTGCCGGTGAACATCGGCAATCCGACCGAAATGACGATGCTGCAATTCGCCGACGAAATCATCCGCGCGACCAAATCCAAAAGCAAAATCGTCTTCAAGCCGCTGCCGCAGGACGATCCGAAACAGCGCAAGCCGGACATCACCAAGGCAAAAAAAATCCTGAAGTGGGAACCGGAAGTGAAACTCGCCGACGGCCTGACTGATACGATTGCATATTTCAGAACGAAAATTTAATGTGGCAGCCGACGATGAGTCGGCTCTAGTTTGCTGCCAAATAAATGAGCGGATTCACATCCGCTGCTACGAATGATTTTCCGCGCCCGACAATTTGAATTTGTTTTCCCGCGCCCGGCGCTCGTCATGGGCATCGTCAACGTCACGCCCGATTCATTTTCCGACGGCGGAAAATTTTTGAATCCGCGCAAAGCGGTCGCCCATGCGCTGAAACTGGTTGAGCAAGGCGCGGAAATTCTCGACATCGGCGGCGAATCCACGCGGCCGGGCGCAAAGCCGGTTTGCAGAAAAAGAAGAATTGCGCCGCGTGATTCCGGTCATTGAAAAACTTGCGGCGAAAATCAAAATTCCGCTTTCGATTGACACGATGAAGCCCGCCGTCGCCCGCGCCGCGCTTGAAGCGGGCGCGAGCATCGTCAACGATGTCGCGGCAAATCGCGGCGACAGATGAAATGTGGAAGATTGTTTCGGAATTTCGCGCGGGCTATATTTGCATGCACGCGCACGCCTGCTTTTCACAAATTATGCAGAAGAGTCGAAAAAAACATCGTCCGCGAAGTCGGGGAATTTTTTCAGGAGCGTTTGGAAAAATGCTGAAGGCATGCCGGAATTTCGCCGGAGCAGGTTGTGTTTGATCCGGGAATCGGCTTTGGAAAAACTTTGGAGCAAAATTTGCAGTTGCTCGCGGGACTGCGAAGTTTTACAAAGTTGAAGCGGCCGTTGCTGCTTGGCGTTTCGCGCAAGTCGTTCATCGGAAAACTGCTCGGCGCGGAAGTGAATGAACGCTTGCCAGCCTCGCTCGCGTGCGCGAGTCTGGCGGTGGCCGACGGCGTGCAGATCATCCGCGCGCACGACGTGGCGGAAACGGTTCAAGCCGTCCGCATGACGGAGGCCGTGTCCTGCCCGAAAAAGAAAATGATTTGGACTTACATTCAAGATGCCTGGCGTCCCGCGCTGGAGATTTTAATCCTCGCGGTGCGTGATTTATTACACGTCGCGCTTTCTGCGCGGCACGCGCGGCTGGCCGGTCGTCATCGGCTTTGTCGTCGTGCTGCTGACGCTGGAACTGGTCACGACGCTGTTGAATTTGCAGGTGTTGCGCTGGCTGCTCGACAGCGCGTCCTGGTTCATCGTGGTCGGCGCGATTGTGATTTTCCAGCCGGAACTTCGCCGGATGCTTGCCGAGCTGGGCAACCTGCCGCTGTTTGCCACCGCGCACGAACAGCGCGAAAGCATCGAGGTCATCATCCAGACCTGCGAGCGGCTGGCCGACGTGAAAATCGGCGCGCTCATCGCCATCGAGCAGTCCATCCAACTTGCACGAGGCTGTCGAGTCCGGCGTGCCGGTGGATTGTGACGGCGACGCCGGAAATGCTCGAGACGATTTTTTTTCCGAACAACGCGATCCATGATGGCGGCGTGATTTTGAAGGGCGACCGCATCGCCTATGCCGCGTGCATTTTTCCGCTGACGACGCGGCAGGATTTGAACAAGTCGCTCGGCACGCGCCATCGCGCGGCGATCGGCTTGAGCGAGGAGACGGATGCGGTCATCGTCGTCGTGTCCGAGGAGACCGGCATGGTTTCGCACGCCTACAAGGGCCAGCTTGTGCGCGGCGTGACGCTGGAGGAATTGCGCTCGTTCCTGACCTCGGTGCTGGTGCAGGCCGGCGCAATCGCGCGGCGCCGTCGAATGGCTTCGCAGGCATTTTGACGAGACGCAACAAGCCTGGCGCGGCGGTCATCACCAAAAGCGATCCGCGCCCGGGCGTGAAACGTTTCGTCAACCCAAACTGATTTTCACGATGCGCGACTGGTTCATAAAAGATTTCGGCTGGAAATTTTTCTCGCGTCGTCCTGGCGGTGGTCATCTGGCTGACTGTCCATAACATTTATCGAGAGCCGGGCGCGGAGACCACGCAGGCGCGCGAAAACGACTTACGGCAATCTGCCGGTGCTGGTCGTTTCCGGCGTCGGCGGACGTGCATGATTTCCGCGTCGCGCCTGCCACGGTTTCCGTGACCGTCAGCGGCCCGCCCGGACGTGATGTCCACCTTGCAGGCGGATCGAAGTCCGCGCGTCAGTTGACCTGACGGGCATCGACGCCGGGCAAAGATTTGCAACGGAAAGTGGATGTCTCAACGCCGCCGCGCGTGACGCTCGTCAGCGTTGACCCGCCGAAAGTCGGCATGATTGTTCCGCCGGCAGCTGCAAAATGACAAGAATGAGCAACCCAAAAAAAATCTTCGGAACCGACGGCGTGCGCGGAACGGCGAACGCCGAACCCGTCACCGCCGAAACCGCGCTCAAACTCGGCCGCGCCGCCGCGCACGTCTTCAAAAATCTCGAATCACAGTCGCGCGGCCGCGGCAAACACAAGATTGTCATCGGCAAGGACACGCGGCTTTCCGGCTATATGCTCGAGAACGCCATCGCTCCGGCATCCTTTCGATGGGCGTGGACGTTCTGTTCATCGGGCCGCTGCCGACTCCGGGCGTCGCCTACGTCACGCGCAGTTTGCGCACGGACGCGGGAATCGTCATCACCGCCTCGCATAATCCTTACGAGGACAACGGCATCAAATTTTTCGGCGCGGACGGCTACAAGCTCGACGACAAGATTGAAAACGAAATTGAAGGTCTCGTTTTCAGCGGCGAGATTGAAAAAGTCCGCCCGACCGCCGGTGAAATCGGCAAGGCCGTCCGCATTGACGACGCGCTGGGCCGTTACATCGAATTTGCCAAGTCCAGTTTTCCGCGCGGCATGACGCTCGAAGGATTGCGCGTCGTTGTGGATTGCGGACACGGCGCGGCCTACAAATCCACGCCGTCCGTGCTTCATGAACTCGGCGCGGAAGTCATCGTCTATGGACATCGTCCCGACGGAACGAACATCAACAAGAATTGCGGCTCCATGCACCCGGCGCAAATGTGCCACAACGTCGCCGAACATCAGGCGCACATCGGCATCGCGCACGACGGCGACGCCGACCGCGTTTTGCTCTGCGACGAAAACGGAAAACTGATTGATGGCGACGACATCATGGCCATCGCCGCGCTCGAAATGCTCGCGCAAAAAACCCTGGCCGAAAAAACTTTGGTGGCGACCGTGATGAGCAATGCCGGTCTGGAAACCGCGATCAAATCCGCCGGCGGAAAAATGATCCGCACCGCCGTCGGCGACAAGAACGTGATTGACGAGATGCTCAAGCACGGCTTCAACTTTGGCGGCGAGCAGAGCGGGCATTTGATCTTCCGCGATTTCAGCACGACGGGCGACGGCCTGGTCGCCGCGCTGCAAGTTTTGCGGATCATGAAGGCGAAAGGACAGCCGCTTTCAAAACTGGCCAAATGCTGGACGCGTTTTCCGCAGCTTGTGACCAACGTGAAAGTGCGCGAGAAAAAACCGTTCGAGCAGCTCGACGGCGTGGTGAAACTCGTGGCTGGCGCGGAAAAGGAATTGAAATCCGCCGGCGGGCGCGTGCTGCTGCGCTATTCCGGCACGGAACCGAAGGCGCGCTTGCTGCTCGAAGGCCGCGACGCGAAAGTTTTGGAAAGCTGGTCAAAAAAAATTTGCGGGGCGATTCAGAAACAGATTGGAATTTAAGGAGTGATGTATTTTGCAGCCTATCTAATTGTTAGGCCACGGCATCAATTTACAAGGTGTAATATCTTCAATAGCACGTAAATCGGAAAAGCTACGCTAACTAGCCTCATGAGTGGCTGGCTCCAAATAAACTTCTGCCACTCGAAGCCTGAAATTTCAGCACGCTCTAGCGCTCTACACTGCTTTTTCGCCCAAAATCCAATAACAATCAGAGGCGGCACAACGAGAACAAAGAACTGCGCCACAGTCGAAGACAGAGTTGGCAAAGCAAACCAGCAAAACACCGCGACATATGCGATGGTCAAAAAAACGGCCAACAATAAATTGTGATACGCTCTTTTGAGCTGTTCGATCTTTGTCTCAGGCTTTCTCATGCGCATCCGTGGCCTAACAGATAATAGAGGGCTGGTTGTTCAGCCTATCTTGCTTCGTGAAAACAAGACTGCTCTGGCCATTTCGAAAAGTCGAGAAAAGTCTTTCAGCCACGGACTTGCCGTGACGGGCGCGAGCACGGCGGATTGAACACGGAAAGCATCCTCAGATTTCGCAGATTCACGCAGATGAATTTGCACAAAAACAATTCCGCGAAAATTCAAATTACTTTTTGCCACAGATTAACACAGACGCACACAGATAAAATGCAACGGCGCGAAAATGATTTTTTCCCATCTGTGTTTATCTGTGCCCATCTGTGGCAAAAAACTTTCCGCCTTTACGTTTCATTGCAAATGGAGCATTCATTCAGCCATGCAAAATTATTTCGTTCCGATCATTGTGGAGCAGACCGGGCACGGCGAGCGGAGTTGGGATATTTATTCGCGGCTGCTCATTGACGGGATTATTTTTGTCGGCACGGCGGGATTTACGTTTATGGCGAAACAATGCGATAGAACCGCTGGGTGCCGCCGGGTGTGTTGGTGTCGGTGAACACCACGACGGATCCCGCCGCGTTGGTGACACTGGCCGGCAGGGTGGTCCACGAACCCGACGCCAGATTGGTGCTGGACTGAAGGTGATATTGGAATCCGGCAGTCGTGGAGCAGGTGATGACGACTGAACCGCCGTCCAACGACCGCGACCCCAAGTATCTTTTGCGGAGGCGGGGTAGCGGCATGGACTGTGAACGGCGCGCTCACCGCGCTGGCCAGCACCGGCTCGGCGCAACTGGCGCAGAGCCACTTGTTGCTCAAGTAGCTTGTGATGCTGGCGGCGTTGGCGTTTTGGGCGTTGGTGTAGACCAGAATCTCCGCGACATCGCCCTGGAAAATAGTGCTGCTCGTGTCAAAACCGGAACCGATGTGCCCCTGACTGCCGGCTGAATTCAGGAGACCGGACGCGGTTCCCGTGGCCACGACGCCGCCGTTCAGGTAAATCGTCTTGTTTTTGCCGGCATCAATCGTGTCCATCCAAATCCGCGCCGCAGGATAGGTAAAGCTGCCGGGAACGTAATCCAAATCATCACCGTAGTGGGCAAAAGTAAAGTCGCCCGAACTGCGATAGCCGGTGTGCAGACCATTGTCGGTGGTGTTGCCTCCGCTGCCCGTGTCACCCATGAAGTAGCTGGTCGAACCGCCCTTGTTCGAGGCCACTTCCACGACGGCAATCGTATAGGGCGTTTGGTTCAGGAAAGAAAGGTCCACGACCAAATAGGTGCTCGAACCGTTGAAACGCACGACCCGGCCCATTCCCGACGCGCCAGCGGCCAATGTTGAATTGGTCGCGAAGACCGGTGAGACTCCTCCACTGGCATTGCGCCCATGTCCGCTCAGGTCATTCCACGCGGTGACGTTGTTCCCGTTGAGGGTCAGACTGTTCAAAGCCGAAGCGTCCAGCCACAAGCCCAACTGGTTTTGCTGGGGCGGGACGGGAGGATTCGGCGTGACGTTGGTGGCGGTCAGAATGCAGCCGGTTCCGGGCACGTCGAGGCGGAGATTGTTGAAGGTCACCACGCCGTTGCTGCCTGCGGTGCCAAGGTTGTAATTCGTCGTGCCGAGCAATGGACCGGTGCCCGCGCTCAGGAGCACCTGCACGTTTTGGGTCGCAGCCAGTCCGATGGTCGAGGGATTGGCGAAGAAGTCCGCCGTTTGCAGGACAGGCTGGATGCCAAACGGAAGCCCGCTGATGGCATTACCAGGCTGGGTAGTCCAGATCAACTGGGATGCCTGTCCCGCGCTCACGTTGATGGTGGCGGAGTTGACCGGCGGCAAGCTGCCGGAGGTGAAATTCAAGGTGACGGCGGGAGCGGCGTTGGTCACAAACAAGCCGGTGAAACTGGCAACACCATTGATGGGAGTCACCGCCACCGCGACAGGGGTGGCGTTAAATTGCCGCCGGCGGCCTCAACCGCCAAAACAGAGTTTGTGTAACTGGCAACGGTGTTGCCGTAAGCGTCGGAGATCGTCACGCCAGGTTGCTGCGCGAAGGGCATACCCGCCGTGGCGATGCTGGAAGGCTGCTGGCTCATTCGCATCTGGGCGGCCGCGTTCGCGACTGACGTTGATCGCGCTTGAAATGGCGGTGGGATTCGGCAGGCTGGCGTCGTTGAAAGTGAGCGAGACATTGGCGGACGCGTTCGTGACAAAGAGGCCGGAGAAGACGGCCGTGCCACTGCTGGCGGCTATCGTCTGGGCTGCGGTCGTGGCGTTCAAATTGCCGCCCGTGCCGCTGGTTTGAACGGCGCTGATGGTATCCGAGGCATTGGAAATCACGTTTCCGTATAAGTCGGTTACTTGAACCACGGGCGGCGGCGTTATGGCTACTCCAGCCGTGACATTGGCTGGAGGCTGTTGCGCGATGACCAGCTTGTTCGCCGCCGCAGCATTGATCGTAAAGCCGGCACTGTTGGTGAACAGAGTCGTGGTGGCATCGCCGACGGCAAGTTGTTTGAGTCCGGCAAAATTGATGCTCAGATTTGGGAAGTGCGCGATGCCGTTGGCGTCCGTGTTTGTAGCTCGTATCCCGGCGAGCGATCCCGTGCCGTTGGCGAGAGAAAGGGTGAGCAGGATATTCGCAACCGGAACGGCATTGGTCCAGGCCGCGACCTGAATTTCCGGCGCGATGACCGTGCCGGCCGTGGCGCTGGATGGCTGCTGCACCCAACTCAACGCAGTGGCCGTGACCGGCGGTGCCGTGATGGTGAAGACCGCGCTCGTAATGACCAGCGACGAATTGACGGCGGCTAGTTGCTTAAGCCCGGCCTGGCTGAAGCTCAAATTAGGGAAGTGGGCGATGCCGTTGGTATCGGTGTTAGTAGTCTGGATCCCGGCCAGAACGCCGATGCCGTTGGTGATAAACAGCGTGACGGGAAGGCCGGCCACCGGATAGGTTACGTTATAGGCTCCAACTTGTATCTCGGGCAAAATCGGGTTGCCCGCGACGGCGTTCGCGGGCGGTTGCACCCATTTCAATTGAGTCGCCGTCATGGGCGGCGCGATGGACAAAGAAATATTGGTCAGCGAGACACTGGCGGTGGAAGTGCCAAGATTGAACATCAAGTTGGCGTTGAAATCCGACGGCTGCGTCATGGTGAAGACGTATTGGTAGTGGGTGCGGACCGGGGTGAGCGACGTGGCGACAAGACTGCTGTAGTTCAAATAGGGCGAGGCGGCCTGACCGACCTCGGCTTGAATGTAGCGCGGCCGGCTCGCCCAGGCGTCAAACGAAAGGATGTATTGGAACCCCTGAATCATGCGGAAGCCGGTCTGTTGCAACTGAATGTCCGTCGCGTAGGTGCCGCCGTTGGCAATCGTAAAAGTAGCGACCTGATTGGCGACGGCCCAGGTTGCCGACCCGCTGTTGGCCAGCAACAGTGTCCAACCATTCGTGCCCAGGGAATAATTCGCGTCGGTAACCATGTTCTGGCCCGGCTGTATCAGGTTGACCGTGACGCTTTGCTCGTTTGAAGGCAGGCCTTCCGTGCCATCACGATGCACGGCAGTAACGCGGAAATAATATGTGACGCCGTTTTGCAGATACGTCAACCGCGCCAGGGTCGTGGCCGAAGTGGCGAGAAAGTTGGTGGATTGCGAAGTGGGTCCGCCGTAAATGCGGTAGTAAGCCACATTAGCATCTCCGAATTGATTGAAGATGAGAGTTACGTTGTCTGGATAGGACTCCAGAAGCAAGTAAGGTTGAAGTGCGACGCCAGACCATGAACAGCGCCAGGTCCGATAAGCCTCATACTGGTTCATCCAGTTCATCTCGAATGCCTTCGTTCCGTCAGGGCGAACCTCGGTGAGCTTGGGCAGACCTCCAACGGCCCAGTCAATCAAGGTATTTCCGTTGGTCAACCTCTGGGCGTTGCCCATGTAATACGAGTAAATGGAAGTGTTCGGCGCGGGCGGATATTGCCAGACCAGGGTGGCGGTCATGTTGTTGGTATTCACGATATATTCCACCCCGCGCGACACGGATGGGCTGTGCAAGTTACCATCATCGAACAGTGTATAATCGTTGGTGGTCACCACTCGCCATGCGTGCTGGTTGCGCGGTCCATTCAGCGGATCATTCGGGAAGGTTAAGGTGCTGCTCGCCCCGCCCAGCCGCCAGATGATGTCGCCGGTGTTCCGGTCAATCTTGGTGCATTCACTGGTGTTGCGGCTGGACAGCAGGATGTTTCCGTCGGTGTCCACGTCAATCGAGTTCATGTGGGGAAAATCAAAGCCGCTGGAAGTGAGGTCAATGAACGCTTGCTCATCGACAATATTGAGATGATCCCATGCGCGCCATTGGAAGATCAAGTCTCCCGCCGCCGTGAACTCCTGGATCGCGTCTCCGGTCACCGAGGCGCTGTTGCTGCCGCCGGCGATGTATTGGCTCATGTCCACGGTTTCCGTGTCGAGGCCGATTGTAAAATACGTTCCGTCAGCCAGCACCTGGAGTTCATGCTCATCTCCGCTATAACCATTGGTCGTCCAGTATTCGGCGATTTTCTGGTAGTTCGTGTTGAAGCCGTTGAAATGGTTGCCGCCTTCGTCGCGTGCCAGCATGGTCATGACGCCGTTGTGCTGGACCTTCATGTCGCGCCGCTCGTCGGGATACTTTGAATACCACACCGGCTGGCCCGAGTTGTCAAAAATGACGTTCCAAGGATCGCCGTTGCCGCCGCGGTTGTCAATGAAGATATATTCGGAGTCGGGGTTGTTGCTCGTGGTGATGTTGATGTAAGGAAAGTCCGTGGGAACCGAGACGCCATTGGGCATGATTCCGTCCTGCCCCGGGACAACTCCTGAAGGGATGCCCAATGGCGTGGCCAAAGGCTTGGCTGCCGGTGTGCCTGCTGCTTTGGCCTTTGAAGTCAACGCTGGCACTGAACTCTGCTGAGAAGATATGGTCGCACCGGAGATGGTTTTTGTTGTCGTAGCAACTGATGAAAGTTGGCTTGAACTGGCTTGGATTTGGGTGGCGGCCACATTAGAAGGGATAGCAAACGTTGCTGACACCGCCGATGTTCCACTGGTCCAAGGAGAGAGAACCTCTCCCGGAATAACTTCCGACGGGGCTGTAGTAGCTTGTCCAGGCATGGCCCAACCTACGGACAAGTTGTCGCCGCCGCCGCCTTCCTTCTGCAGTGCTTCGATGTAATACCTTTGCCCGGCGACCAAATTGACCGGGGACGATTGTTGCGAGCTATAGACATTCCAGATATCAGGATTGGTCCAACCGGGCACCGAGGCAATGAGGCTCGCGTTGGCCGGATCGGCATTGGTGCTCAACCACAGCGCGCTGTTGTCGTCGCTGGCAATCCAGAAAACATAGCTGCCGGTCAGCGGCGCGGTGATGAATCCTCGAACTCGCGTGCCATAATTGTCCGCCCAATTGACCGGCCCCACGAAACTGGGCAGCAGGGCGCTGCCGCTGGGATTGTTGGGATAGTTGACATTGTTCGTCAGATCACTGACGGCGGTGCCTGGAATGTTCAGCCAGTATTCCCACAACACCGATCCGGTGGCGTTGTTGAACGCCAGTTCGGCCAACTGCACCGAAGTGGCAGTGGCGGGATTATTCACCCGTGTGACTTGCAAACGGTAGCCGCGGTAAGCGGTCGTGTTGGTGATTGTGTATGTCTGCGTCTGGAGCCGGTTGCTGAAGCTCTGGCCCGTTTGGGTGTCCAGCAAAATCAAGTTGGTGTTCACGTCCACGCCGTAAAGCTGCCAGTTGCTGGGATCGTCCGCCGGATTGTCATTGGCCGACGTGATGGAATAACTATTCACGACATGAATGGCGGTTCCCGGATAGACATACTGAATCCAACTGAAATTGGCGCTGCCGTTGGGCACGATCAAATCCTGCCACTCGGTGTTTGGGTTGTTGTCAAAAGCCATCGCCTTGGTGGCATTGGGCAGGTTGTCACCGCGAGCCGTGATCGTGCCCGGTGCCGGAAAAGCACCGGAGACCATGAACTGGTATTGGTAGGGCGGGATCGCGGTGTTCGTTGTGAGGTTCACATGGGGAGTCAGGCTTACTGTGACGACTTCGTTCGGGATAAAACCCGCCGTCATGTAAAAAATCACCGTCCGGTTGTCGCTGGCAATTTTAGTTGTGCCCAAGTGCGGTCCGCTGCTGGTGCCGTTCACCTGTATGAACTGCGCCAGATTGGTCACGGCGGTGGGCGGCACCGTGGCAAACCGCACCAGCACAAAACTCGTCTGGGGCGAACAGTATTGCGCGCCGGGCATCGGAGAAAGGTAAAGATAACCCAAACTGCGATAGCCCGTGCCGCCGGACTGGGCACGGGCTACAACCGCGACCAAGACCAACCCCGCCACCACGAATTTTCTGATTAGTCTTACCATAACATTTTTTGTGATCGCGCAAATATGCGACCCAACGCGCGGCGGCGGGACGCTCTATGGCAATGACAGACGGTAGAATCGAGCTGTGGAATTGGTGGCCGTGTTGTCCGTGACCACTGCGCTGCCATTAACCACAGGCACCGATTGGAGCACCTGCCAGGTGGTGAGGTTGGTGGAAACCAGCACGGTGGCGGTGGCCGCTCCGGGTGCCGTCAATCCAAATTGCACGCTGCCATTCGGAAGCACGGTGACCGAACCCGGATTAAAGCTCGGGGCGTCAACGATGCTGAACGGTTGGGCGCTCACACCAAATACGGCGGCATTGGTCGCGCTCAAAATCTTGATCGTGTAATCGCTGGCGGGAACATTGGTATAGTTGATTGACCAATAGTAAGCGCCGAGGTTCGGCACATTGGCGGCAATGGTGTTGAGCAACGAGCCGCCTTTGAGCAGCTTAATCGTGACGTTTTCCGCGAGGTTGTTGGTCCACTTGATGAAATATGGCAGACCGCGCTGCCAGGCTTCCCCGCCGGCGGGGCTGGTGACTTGGATCATGGGCGGCACGGCGGAGAACGAGGCGGTGGACCAGTCGCTGGTGCCGCCGTAGTTGGCGACGTTGACGCGCCAATAATAATTTGTGCCGGGGAGGACGCTGGACAGCGCGTAGGAAAAATTAGTCAGATTCGGCTGATCCACCAGTATATTGCTGAATCCGGAATCCGTCGCCACTTGAAAATGAAACGAACGGGCAAAGCCATTGGGTGCCCACTGGAACACGACCGGCTGTTCCTGATCCACCTGCCCCTGCGTTGCCTGGCCGAATAAAATGGGAGCGATGGGAACTTCGGGCAGGTCAGGATAGGTGAATATGAACTCGCCCAAGTTCGTGGTGGTTGCCTCCAATGTGTTGGCAACCGGGTCATACACGGTCGTCAACGGCACAAACACGCCCTGGCCAATGTTAGTGCGGCAATAAATGGTTAGGTTGGTTGGACTCGGATACAACGGCGTGTCGAAGCAGTAGTTATTTGAGGGCAGGTTGAAACTGAGGTTGGCGTTCAGCGTATCCAGGTTGGTGCCGGCGAGCGTGACACGCTGAACCAGGACCTGTGGCGCTTTGCCGGTAAACTGTGGAAACCGCACGGCATCGTCATGGAGGCTGACGATCAGTTCATTGTTCGCCGCCCCGCTCACGCTGTTCATTGTGACCGTTACGCCCGAGTTGGTGTCGTTGTAGGTCTGGCCCGCGACAATGGCCGGATTGGTGTCTGAATGAACCAAGTCCGGCGAGTTCCAGACCTGCTTGGTTAAGATCGAAGGCCCCTGGTAGCCGGGAATGGAGAGTTCGAACATCACCTGATTTGAGGCATTAACCTCCGTAAAAGTCGGCGCAGCGGTCTGTAGGACCGCGTTGACCCAGCCGACGAAGGTGTCGCCGTTGGGAAACCTCTTGACTATGCCTTCCGCTGGAGTGAGCACGTCGGGATTGTGACGGTATTCCCACACCAGCGTAGCGGTCATGTTGGTTTCGTCCAGATGGTATTCGACCGCCCGCGAGTAAGTGCGGCCTGGCAGCGACCCCTGACCCTGAAGACTGCCGTTGTCGAAGAAGATGATGTCGCCGTTGGCCAGCCGGTGAACATTGTGCTGGCCGATGAAATAATAAGGGGCGTTTTCCGGATGCTCGCCAATGAACGTGAAGTCGTTTCCGATGCCGCCGAGGCACCAGATGACGGCTCCCGTGGTTCGGCTGATTTTTAGGATTTGGCAAAAGCCGCGTAGCGAGAGCAAATAATTGTTATCCAGCGGGTCAATGGTCAGCGAGTTGGCATGTGTCCAGTCCACGCTCGCCAAGGTGTTAAAATCGAGCGAGTTGGTGATGGGCAGATGGAACCGGGCGTGCCACTCAAAGAGAACCTGGCCGTTGGGAGCTATTTCCTGAAAGACCACGCTGGTGAGCACGGCATCCGGTCTCCCGCCGGCAACATACTGGCTCATATCCAACGGCCAGTTTTCCGATTCCAAGATGAGGGCGTCACCGTTGGGGAGGAGCTTAAAGTCGTGGCCGTCCAAACTATAACCGTTTCCTGGCGCGAAGCTGCCCACCACTTTGAACGATTCGTCTTTGAGATTCCAATTATTCTTGTTGCCTTTTTCGGCGGTGAGGCCACTGGGTGTCACAGCCCGCCATAGGATATTCGTCTCGTTGACGAACAAAGGGCTGCCAGAATTATCAAGGACAACCTCGTAGGTATTGGTCGCCGTTCCTTTCCAACCCATTGTCCCGATGAAATCACCCGGAGCCACCGGGCCGTTGCTGGCAATAACCAACTGGGGGAAATCCGCCGGCAATTGAGCTTTCGCATTGGGGCCGGCCAGGCCGAGCAGCGCGGCCAACGTCAGGCAAAACCGAATGATGTTTTTGGTGTTCATAGAGACTCTTGTATTCTTGTTTTTGTTTTTAACTTTGATGATTGGCTGAATGAAATGATCGTAAGCATAACTGAATCACGGCACCTGCAAGCGGTAAAAGCGGGCGGATAAATTGGTGACCGCTGCGTCCGTGAACACCGCGCTGCCATTGGTCAATGAAACGGTTTGCAGCGCCTGCCAGGTGGTGAGGTTGGTGGAACCCATCAGAGTGGCCTGGGCCGCGCCGGGCACCGTCATCCCAATCTGAATTGTTCCATCCGGCAACCGGGTGACGGCGCCCGGGTTGAGCACGGGTTGATCAATGATGCTGAAGTTGGTGGCGCTTGCGGCGAACATGACACTATTGGTCGTGCTGCTGACTAGGACGGAATAATCGCTGCCCGGAACGAGATTAAAGCCGACGGACCACTTATAGGCACCCGTGTCGGGAGTATTGGTGGTGAAGGTTTGAATCAGCGTGCCGCCCTTGTATAATTTGACCGCCACGTTCTCCGGGGGGTTGCCGTTCCACTGGATGAAATGGGAAGTGCCCCGCAACCATGCCTCGCCGCCGTTGGGCGAGGTCATTTGGAGCATGGGAGGAACGGTTGCAAAAGAGTTGGTTGCCCAGTCGCTTGTGCCGCCGTCATTGGAGGTGTTGACGCGCCAATAGTAGGTGGTGTTGGGGGCGGCTCCGTTCCAGACGTAAAACGCGTCCGTCTGATAGGGGATGTCCACCAACGGACTGGCAAAATCCGGGGTGGTGGCGATCTGGAGGTAATACCAGCCCGCGAAACCCACGGGCGACCAGGACAGATAGACGGGCTGTTGCTGGTTGACCGCAACGGTCACATTGGTGGCAGCCATCGCGGGAGCAATGACCTCATTCGCTTGAACGCCCGGGTAGGTTTCGACGGTGTTCAGAATCGGCGGATACGCCACTTGCGACACGTCGGAATAACCGAAAGCCACCTCGCCGAAATCACCGCCCTGACCGGTGAGCGACAAGGTCGTGGTCAGTTGGCCGAGAACAGGGTTGTAGGACGTCGGCTGGGCTGCAAAGACGCCCGACCCGGTTTGAGAACGGTAATAGACGGTGAGGTTGCCGGGGTTGGCATAGCCGAGACTGGCGGTGCTGAAGGAGAAATCGGCATTGAGGTTGGGGATGGCAACTTCCGAGAGGCTGATTCGAAGTGGCAATATGCATGGAGCAGTCTCGTTGAACTGCGGGTTCACCGGGGCATAAGGTTCGGTTGTCACGGACATGGAATTGTAACCGCCATCGCCGTCGTTGACGGTCAGCGAAACGCCCGTGTTTGGGAAATTATAGGTGTCGTAGTCGGCCAGACCGTATTGGGTGGCCGTGATGGCCTGCGATTGCGGCGGATAAACATACCGGAACGCGCGGTAGCTGTCCGTGATCGGATCATTAAAACGCATCTCGAAAACCACCTGGCCGGAGGGTGTGACTTCCGTGCAGGCGGGAACGTATTGGTTGGTGGTGCCGCCGACGCCGGGGACGATTTGGGCGCTGCCCCAGCCGATGAACGTGTTGCCATTGGGCAGCCGCTGGGCGCTGCCGTAATGCCAGGAATAAATATTGGTCGCAGGCTTGTAGGACCAGACGAGCGTGGCGATTTTGCTGGTTTCATCGAGCTTGTATTCGTAAACTGCGGAGGAGTAAGTGGCCTGTTGATTGGCGTTGCAGAAAACCAGGATGTCGCCATTAGCCAGCCGCGTCACCGTATGGTCGGAAAACTCCGTCAAAGCCTGATTTGTATTCACCCCGACAAAACGAAACTGGTTGGCCAAACCGCCGAGTCGCCACATGATCTGGCCGGTCTGCCGGTTGATCTTCCAAACGTCCATGCCGAAGTTGGACACGAGCAGGTTTCCATCGGTGTCCAGGACAACCGAGTTCAGATGAAAACCGTCAATCACCGGATTCAGCGCGATCGGGTTGGTGGCATAGCCATAAGGTCCGTAGTAGCTGTTGATGGTAAAATGGTCCCAAGTGCGCCATTGCCAGACTACGTTCTGGTTGCCGTCGAGTTCCTGAATGACCGCGCCCGCGACCTGCGCGTTGGGATACGCGCCGGGAACAAGCTGGCTTAAATTCATCGGCGTCTTGTAGTAGCCGATCAGGAGGATGTGGCCGTTCGGCAGCCGCTGGAATTCGTGGCAATCGGCCAAGTAACCATTGCCAGCCGCGATGCTTCCCGCCGGGTTCTGGTTTTCGTCGAGCAATTGGTGGAACACATCACCGCCGCCGGTATAGGAATAGGTATGAAACAACTCGCCGTAGTGAAGTTCTCCGTCGGGCAGCGGCTTGAAATCCCAGATTTGATTCGTTGCCGCCTGATACCACACCGGGCTGCCGTTGTTATTGGTCAAGATCATCATGTAAAAGGCTCCGTTCGTTCCCGGATCGGTGACCGACAGAAAAATGGAACCGGGCGCGACGGCGTTGCTGTTGTATGTCGTTACGGTGAAGCCGGGGAAATTCGCCGGCAATTGCGCCTTGGCGGCAATGGCAAACAGAGCGTTCACCATCACCGCAATTATACTGACCAAGAGAATTGTTTTACTGTTCACAAAATCACGTCATTTCTGATTCAGGCCGGTGGGTCAAAGCGGGCTTTACATCTCGCATGATCGGGCGGGCTGCTTTAGAAATATACATTGCATAGAGGAACGATTCAAGTAAAATGTTGGAGTAAAATGACTTATGCAATCCATTAACAGGGCTATTATTTTTATCCGCAGATTGCATTGATTATACGGACTAAAATTGAGAGTTTTGAACTTTAGAACATCTGCGTTCATCCGTGAAATCTGCGGATTCAAAGCAAAAAGTTTGTCATCGCATTACATTACAAGTAAAAACGATCGTGCCCAATTTGGATTAATTTTCTGAAATCATTTTTTCCATGACATGATGTTTCCGGCTAAGTCAAAAACATGGAATCTTCAAACACGCGCGTTGCCCGGTTCGCCAGACAATTGAAGTTCGCTTGCCAATTGTGCCCGCGTTTTGTCTAATCCGTCCGTGCTCAATCAGCAGACGCTCAATCGCGCCGCCAGTTTTTCCGGCATCGGCCTCCACAGCGGCAACCGGGTCGGCATGACCATCCTGCCTGCTCCCGCCAACAGCGGCGTGCGGTTCCGCCGCATTGACCTCGAAGGCAAACCGGAAATCGAGGCGCGCGTGGAAAATGTCTCGGAGACAAACCGCTCGATGACGCTGGCTAGGGGCAATGTGAAAGTCCACACGGTCGAACACGTCCTCGCCGCGCTCGCCGGACTTGAAATTGACAATGCGATCATCGAACTGGACGCGAACGAGCCGCCGATTGCAGACGGCAGTTCGCGCGAATTTTGCAAAATCATCCAGGCCGCTGGCATCGCACCGCTGGCGGAAAAGCGCGAGACGTTCACGCCGAGCGAGCCGATTGAACTGCAATCGGGCGAGACCTTGATGACGCTGTTTCCCGGCGACGGTTTCAAGATCACCTGCACTAGCGCGGACAAGAAGGGACGGTTCACCCAATTTTACAGCACGGAAATCACGCCGAAAACGTGGGAGAAGGAACTGGCGCACGCGCGGACTTTTTGTTTTTACGAGGAGATCGAGCATCTCATCAAAAACAATCTCATCAAGGGCGGCAGCCTGGAGAACGCGATTGTCATCCGCGACGACGCGGTGCTGACGACGGAGCCGATGCGTTATCCCGAAGAATTTGTCCGGCACAAGATGCTGGACATCGTGGGTGATTTGTCGCTGCTGGGAAAACCGGTTCGCGGGCATTTGATCGCGGTCAAGCCGAGCCACGCGGCGAACTGCGAGTTTGTCCGGCAGATCGCGGCGCAGATGAACCGGCCGCTGCGCGCGGCGCAGACGTTCGCGCCGCCGCCGAGAAAGAGCGCCGCGCCGGAGCCGGTTGTTTCCGAAAACGGCGCGATGAGCCTGGAAGAGGTGATGAAATACATCCCGCATCGCCCGCCGTTTTTGATGGTGGACCGGATTTTGAAAGTGGACGGCGACAAGATCACTGGCTTGAAAAACGTCACGATCAACGAAGATTATTTTCGCGGACATTTTCCGGAACATCCGATCATGCCGGGCGTCTTGCAGCTTGAGGCGATGGCGCAGGTCGCGGGCATTCTGCTGTTGAAACAAATCGAGGCGGTGAACCAGGTCGCGTATTTCATGTCCGCCGAGGACGTGAAATGGCGCATGCCGGTCATGCCCGGAGACACGCTGCTGATCGAGGTGGAACTGACAAAAACGCGGGGCAAAGTCGGCAAGGCGAATGGGGTCTGCAAAGTTGGCGGCGAAATCGTGAGCGAGGCGGCGGTGACGTTCATGCTTCGGGATGTCTGACAAACCAGCACGCTGGCGGCAGCAAAAAACCTTGCCAGTGAGTTGAATGGTCGGTTTAATATCTGACCATGTTGGCTGGGTAGCTCAGTCGGTAGAGCAGAGGACTGAAAATCCTTGTGTCGGCGGTTCGATTCCGCCCCCAGCCACCATCTCTAACTGTGTGTGCAGCAAAGAATTGAGTGGTTGAGGAGTCCAAACGGACACCAAAATGGACACCATTTTTCCTACTCCGTTAGAATCCAGCGTAACCGGCGCTAACCTGCCGACTACTCACTAACTCTGCGGAATCCGGTTCAGTTATCCTTGCGATTGCGTGACCATTATGAAAACACGTTATCGCTTAACTTATCGCGGCAGCCGTGGTGGAATGTTTTATTGCGTGGACACCGTTGCCCGCAAACGCGCCAGTTTGCACACGGTGGACGAAGACAAGGCACGGCAGATTGTAGAAGCCAAAAATCTGGCCGAGCGTCAGCCGGAAATAAATCTGCAAATCGCCAAGGCATATCTAGCGGCGACGGATTCGGGTTTTGTCAAACGCACTTGGCGCGAGGTGATGGCAGAATTTGTCAAAACCAAAACCGGCAGCAACCGGACTCGTTCCGAACGCGCCATCATGGACAAGGCGTTTGATTCGATTCGTGACCGGCAATTGATTGAGACGCGTGCGGATCATTTTCTGCGGGTTCTCGAATCAAATAAAGTTTCGACGAACAATTACTTGCGGAGGTTTCACAATTTCGCCGTGGACATGGGCTGGCTGCCGTGGCCGGTATTACCCAAGCGTCGCTGGCCGGTTTTACGTTACAAGGAAAAGCGGGCGATCACGCGAGAGGAACACGAAACAATCGTCCGGCGTGAAGCCAATGCCGATATGCGGGCGTTCCTTTGGTGCTGCTGGCATCTGGGCGGTTCACAAAGTGACGTGGCGCATCTGAAGGCGGAAGATATTGACTGGCAAAATCAAGTGGTGAGTTTTTTCCGTTCAAAAACCGGCAGCGCGCAGATTATCCGTTTTGGCGAGGCGTTCGCGGAGATTTTGAGGGAATTGCCCAAGAGCGGCTCATTGTTTCCACGTCTTGCCGCAATGGACGAGAAACACCGGGCAAGTTTGTTTCAACTGGACTGCCGCCGGACAGGAATCAGCGGCGTGTCTTTGCACAGCTACCGCTACGCTTGGGCGGAACGAGCGAAGTGCGCTGGCTATCCAGAACGGTTCGCGCAGGAGGCGCTCGGTCACAACAGCAAGGCGGTGCATCGTTCGTATGCGAAGAAAGCACAGGTGATTCTGCCGCCATTGGAGGAATACGAACGGAAAATCGTGCCATTGCTGAAAATTCCGGCGGCGGAAGTCTTGAACGCATAACTGGCCGAGCACAACCGGCCAGCCATCGTGCGTCGGCAGAGAAAATAATCCTCTATCAAAGTAGCAAAGTCGAAGGCTCCAGCGCGGACGTGAGCAGTTGTCGTTCACCGCGCTGGAGCCAGCGTTGTTAGCCATTCACATCCTGATGCCGCGCGATTCCTTCTTCGGAGCTTCCGGGAGAATCAGGTGGGGCTTGATTTTTGGCTCCGCCGTTTCCCCGGCTGGTGGTTGCGCCGGTCTTTTGGACGGGTTGCTGGCGCATCTCATTGGATTCAACCGTCACTTACCGTTTCAGTTTGCGCTTGCGCCTGACTTTGGTTTTGCCGCTGGCGCAGCGCGCGGAATTCTCTGGCGCGTTTGCTGTTGGTCATGGTGAGCGCCGCCCGCGTTCCCCAACGCTGTTCAATCAGGCGGAAGAACGAATCATGTTTCCGGTAATGCGCCATCAGCGCATCCACCACCGAGGGACGATCCCCGCTGCGCGTGATGTTCTCCCGCAACTGCTCCTTGTCCGTGGTGAAAATGTGAATCCCTTTTTTGCCGCGCGAAATGGTGACATACCATTGCTGCTGGTTCGTCGCGGCCTTCGCCGCCGAATCCGAAAATATAACATGATCCACCGACTTGCCTTGCGACGCGTAGGACGTGATGGCGTAGCCCCGGACGAACTGGCGGAAGTTTTTATCCAAGACCCGGCCATCCGCCAGCGCAATGCGGCCGTCCGGCTCGACGGCCTTGACCGTGACCAGTTCGCCGTTGACCAGCTTGCGGTTTTCCACGCTGCGGCCATTGGCCTTGAGTTGCAGCTTGTCGCCAGCGGCCAAAGCCAGTTCCTTGCGCTGGCAGGCCGTCAGCTTGTCCAGTTGCTTGAAGGCAATGGGGACGATGCGCGTGTCCGTTTCCACCAGCAAATGCGTGTCTGAAATTTCTTTCAGCTTGGCCGATTCACCGGCCTTGAACCCGCGCACGTCACGATTGAACACCAGCACGGTGTTGGCATCATAAGAACGGGCATCGCGCTTTTGCGCGTCCGTCAAATCCACCGGCTGAAAGGCCGTGACCGTGGTTTCCGCTTCACTAATCAATTTGTCACGCTTGAGCGCGACGCGAATCGCATCGTTGACCTGGTGAATCTCATTCCAGCTTTGCGAGACGACCACGGTGGATTGATGATCTTTCACCAGTTCCAGATAACGCGCCGTCAGCTTTTCATGCTTGTCGGCCAGTGTGCAGGACTCAATCGTTTTCAATTTGTCCAGCCGTTCAAACGATTCCGTGAACTTGCCGTCACGCGCTTCCTCGACCGCCTGCCGGTATTCCTTGATATGCCTGCGCTCCTCGATGGACTTTGCCAGCGCCGGATTCTGGCGGCGGATGTTCGTCAATTCCACTGGCCGGATGCCCGAATGTTTTTCAATCGCCCGCAGCGCGTCCCCCGCCTCAACCGCTCCATGCTGGCGCGTGTCCCCCGACAAAATCAGCCGGGCGTTGCGTTCGGAAACCAGCCGGAGCAGTTCCAACATCGGCTTGCCCCCAATCTGCCCGGCCTCATCCACAATGACCACCGTTCCCGCGTTGAGTTCTTTCTTTTGCAGAAAGCTGGCGACCGTCAGCTGGCGACGGAAAACCGTCCCGCTCCATGTCCAGCACTTGCTGGCGTTGCGGCGCGAGGACGACCACGCCGCGCCCGCCGTCGCGGATTTGCCCGACCAGCTCGCGCAGCACGAAACTTTTGCCCGTGCCAGCGCCACCGCGAAAGACCGAAACCCGGTTACGATTGGAAACCAGTTTGTTCAATGCTTCGCGCTGCTCCTCATCCAGTTTTGGATTGAACGGCTTCGGTTGCCAGACCAGCGGATGACATTCGCCAATCCCCTCTTTGGCCGTCTGGACAATTTCCATTTCGCGTTCGAGATGCTCCCGCGTGGAAACCTTGCCGGGATGATCGTCAAAACGCAGGTAGCCGCGCTTTTGCGTGACGGCCTGAATGTCCGCCAGTGAAACGTCCTGCCCTCTGGCGCGTTCCAGCGCGTGCCGCCACAGTTCATGCTCATGGACGATGGAACGGCGTTCAAACAAATGCTGCTCCGCCCACGTCACGGCCTGCTCGCAAATCTTCTCGCCGGAAACGGGCGCAACGGACGGCTTCGCCGTCAGCCCGTCCAGCGAAGCCTTTTCGCCCGCCGTCATCTGGCCGTCCCACAGCGTTTGCAGTTTTTCCAAACCGATGTCCCGGATTTTCCGTGGCCGGTCCTTGTGCGCGATGTTCTCCCGGATCGCGGCAATGTTGTCACCCGCCTTTTCCGGTTCACGCGCCAGCAGTTCCTTGGTTTTCCGGTCAATCTCCCGGTGCCGCTTGGAAAACTTGTCAATCAGTTCCGGCGTGACGCCCTTGATTTCAAAATCGCCGCGCGGTTTGTTTTCAATCTGATAACCGCACTTCACCAGTTCGCGCGTGAGTTCATGGTAATAGACATTCTCGACAAACTTTTGCGCGGCGAACATTTCATGGTTCTGCAATGCCTTCCATTGCTTTTCGACTGAATCAAACGTGGCGTTGAACACGATGCAATGCGAATGCAGATGCGGGTCTAAGGCGCGGGACGTGTCATGCCGGAACATCGCGGCCACAAGATTGCCCGTAGGCCGGTCGGTGCATTCATCATTTTTCCGCACCCGCGTTGCCGCGAAGGTTTGCAACTGGTGCATGGCCAGCGTCACGGCCTGCTCATGCGCCTCGACAATCCGCGCGTCGTTGCCGACCAGCGCGGCAATGGAAACCGATTTGGGCGGGGAAAAGGTGAAATCGTAAAACACCCGGCGATTGGCGGCCTGCCGTTCTTCGCCATCAATCCCTTTTTCAATCCGTGTGGTTTTTTGCCGGAGCGTCAGCCGTTCGCCGGTTTGCGGATGAAGATTGTCGCAGAGCCGGACAAATTCATCGGCGGTGGTCACGCCGGACAAGCCCAAATCCGCCGCGCCCTTGCCGATCCATTGGCCGGGGACGGTCTGCCCCTCGGCATAATAATCGCCGACCGCCAGGTGTTCCTTGAAATACTTTTTGGCGTCAACCGGATTGTATTGGGCTTTCGGTGCCAGCATTGCCGCCAGCCTAAATCAAAACGCATTGCCCGCGTTAGCGGGTAGTGGGCGAGTTGGTTGGGGTTAAGCCGAATAGTTCAATTCCGCGCCGGCTGGGCGCGGCCATTCCGCTTTTTGGCTTTGCGGGCGTTTTTATCCTCCCAATGCTGGCTCAGAGCCTCCGTGGCCAGCGACAGCCATTCCTCATCGTCCGCCCGTTCCAGATACCTTTGACCGCGCATAGTATTTATCGCTGTTGGACATCGGTTTGCCCAACGGCTTGAGGAATCCACGCGCGGCCAGCACCGGAATGTCATGCGGCTTGAAACCGAGACAGGCGGCAGTTAGCGCGGCGTTCAACCGCGCGGGCAGGCCGGGTCAGATTCAAAATCGCCTTGAGATCGTTGTTCAGCACATAAAGCGCGCTGGCGTGTTTATCGGTGTCGGTTTTTTTCTCCGGCCTGGCGCGAATCTCTTTTTCTATCCGGCCACCAAGGTTGTTTGGCGCTGCATCATTCATACGTCACCTATGGTTTATTCATGTTTTCATCGGACATTATTGCAGAAAAAAAAGCTGCCTTTGTGTAATCATTACACAAAATGAATGTCCTCAACGGCTGCCACTCTGGCAAAATTTTGAGGCGGCCTTGCGCGGGAAACACACAAGATGAAGCCACCGCTTTTGCCATAATGATTTTTTTGGCTGTCATTTTTCATGTCCGTCATTGATAGCATCTTCTCGGATTGGCGAAGCCGCTTTGTTCGTTTTCCGAACAAAGTGAAAAGTTTTTCGGTCTGGATTCCCGGCGGAATTCAACGACCGCTCGCCCCATCCTTTCCCGCAACCCGTCGGCAAGTTTGCCGTCAATTCTCTGGATTTACTTTTCATGCGTCACGATGATTTATTTTTTGCTGACATTCTTGCGGAAAATAAATTTCGGTTTTTTCTGCCGTCATAGGGCATGGCCGCAGATGCCGAAGCCGTCCCACGCAGAAAGGCGCGAGAGATGAATTTCTCGAATGCGACGCCCAGGACAATTCTTGCCCGGATTTTTTTCATGGCGGCATTATCGCATTTTTTCAAAACGACTTTGTTCATTTTCTGAACAAAACCAATTTTGTTTTTTCTCATCGGAAACTATTCTCAAATGATGAATCAGGGCAATCATTTTGGCAGAAGACAGAGCGATGAAGTTGCAAACCTTGCAAAAAATGCGACGAGGCTTTTTCTTTTTATCCTTTCAAGTTATCAATAGCCTTTGCCCATGAAACGAATCCTGCTTGGCTGTTTGCTGTTGCTGCCCGCAATCGTCTTTTCCCAGGATTTCACCGGCCAGTTTCCCTATCACAAGCAGACGGAGTATTTTGATTTTTATTATCTGCGCGAGTCGCCCAGGATTCCCGAAATCACCCGTTTTGCCGATGGATTCGTGCGGCTTGTGAACCGCGATTTCTTCAAGGCCGATTTCGATTATCCCATCCGCGTGATGGTGTTTGTAGACCGGGAGCAGTTCAAACAATTTCTCATCCAGCAGTTGCATATCGCCGACCCGCCGAATTTTGGCGTCTATGTTTATCGCTACAAATTTTTCGCCACCTACGAAGATTCCGGGTTGGGGACGTTCGCCCATGAAATTTTGCATCCGCTGGTGGAACGGAATCTGAAAGACCGTCCACAGTGGGCGATGGAGGGCATTCCGACTTTCTTTGAAAAATTTTACGGCTGCTGGCAGGGCGGTGAATTGATGGCGTATTGGGGCTACCAAAATCCGTGGCGCATCCAGCAGCTTGGTAGCAGCCTGACAGAACTGGATTTGAAGCGAGTCATCGCCGACGCGAAAGAAACCGAGGCATCCAGTTCAGTGGAGCGCACCGAATCCAGTTGGCGCATGGTTTCGGTGTTTTTGTGGCAGCAAGGACGGTTCAAACGGTTTTTGAATTTGATTGCCGCGCACGACAAGGCGGGCTACCCGACTTATTTTGAAGCGGCGATGGAAATGTCCGTTGAAAAAATCATCCCGCTCTGGCAGGACTATCTAAACAACGTGGCGGCACAGCGAACAAAAATTCTGCATTTGCCCCCAAGCAGCATTTTGGACGATGAAACAACCTTTACGAATTTTGTGACAGCGAATGGCATTTCATTGGTCCAGCCGAAGGCAACGCCATGATCAGATTGACTGCCGAGGGGAAATGCTTTCAAGGTTCAAAATATGGCAACGACGTTTAGACTGTCCGGCTTTCCGGCGGCCTTGGAAACCGGACAGACTAAACGCCGCCTCATTCAAACCTATCCGGTGACGCACTCAATGGCCGTTTCAAAAACCGCGCTCAACTGCTCATCCGTTCCGTTCCGCTCCGGTTTCCGAAACGTCCATTCAGTGCTGACGGTAATCAATGCCGGTTGCAGGTTGGATTTTCATCGCCAATTCCCGTTCAGAAATCACCATCGGTTTGAAACGTATGCCGGTTCAATCCTTCCAAACGTGATTCAAAAACCATCCAGTTCAGTTGCATCCGACTGTAATTCATCATGGTGGTAATCCATTTGCAACATTCCGATTCAACGCTAATCGCACGGTTTTTAGTCAATGCGTTAGCATCCTAATTGGACGCTTGGAAGTGTGGACGCCCCACCCCTACGACAAATCGTAGGTTTTCGGCTATGCGCCGGTTAGCATGAAAAATAGCGTTGAAAAGCGTTGATGAATTCAACGCGATTCAACACCGTTCAACATCACGGTTCAACACCGTTCAACAGGTTTCAACCCGGCGATTCAACGCCTTTCAACTGTCAAAAAGGCTATCGCGTTTAACTCTCCCACAATTCGGCTTAACTCTCCCGCTACTCGCTAACGGCATTCGAATCGGCTGGCTTAAACTGTCAGCGAATGGATTTGAAAACCGAAAATGGACGGCACGGCGGCGGACGCGCGCATCGCAGCCGCCTCGAATTGTTTGCGGAGTTTATCCGCGAGCAACGCCAGCAGCGCAAGACATGGCAGGAAATCGCCGCCCGGCTTCGCACCGAAAAGGATTGCGTCATCACGTTTCAAGGCTTGCACCAGTTTTACCGGCGCTACCTGAAACGTCAGGCGCGGTCTCATTGGGAAAGCGAAGCGGCAACGGCACAGCCGGCCACGGTGAATCCATCTGCATCGGCACCAACGCCGGCGCAGGCAGCAACAACAACAACCAAAATAGATAATCCATATCAGTTCAACAACCTCACTATATGAAAACTATAAAACATCGCCTGATTCTGCCCATGCAGGCCAAAGGAAACATGGGCAAAAGCATCGAAGCCGCCGCCCGCGCGTGCTGGCTTAACCAACGTGGCATCCCGTGGCAGGGATTTGATCTGGACGGTGACAACCGCACCTTGTCCCGATTATTTCCCGGCCAGGTCAAACTCATGCCGTTAAACGGGCAGGCCGAAGACTTGGACGAACTCATTTTGATTCTGCGAAAGACGACCGCCCAACCTGTCACCCTGATTGACCCACGGGCGCATCTGGACGCGCAACTGATGAAGGCTTTATCGGCCACGCATTTCTTTGACATCGCCGCCACGCAGAACATCGGCATCACGCTCATGGTATTTCCATTTGATGACTTGGACGTGATGACCAACCTTGCCGCCGTCTGCCAGTTCTGCGGCAGGCAGGTGGATTATGTCATCGTCCGCAATCCGGCACGCGCATCCAAAACCAGAATGTTTGACAACAGCCCGCTCGAAAAAGAATTGCTCGACTGCGGTGCAGTCACCATCACCGTGCCGGTGCTGTCGGAATTTGTGAAGCTCCGGCTGGCCAAGCTGGAAGCCGACCAGCAGCGCGGCATCCCGTTCAATGAGGCCATCGGCAACGACTCGCTCGGCCTCGACATCATGGCGCGGGGCGTGTTGCAGGACTGGCTCGCCACCATGTTCAATCAATACGACCAGATTGCCGCCAAGCTGTTGCCCGCCGTTGAAGCGGCCACCATCAAACCCAAAACCGCGCCGCCCATCGGCGAACCGTTTGTCCGCCAAGCGTGGCGCAAAAGTGAACCTCACGCAACTAAAAAGGAGTCATTATGCTCGAATCCGATTTATTTGAAGAAATGCTCGCCGCCTATCCCGCTGAAAAGCGGGAACTGGCGCGGGCAGTTTATTATCGCTTCGCCGACGGCGACAGCACGCAGTTTTTCAGCCAGCTTTTTCTCGTGCTGGACGTGTATGCCCATTACGCCGAGCGCATCCCCGCCCGGATGATTTCGGCCAATGCCGATTCGCTGGCGACCCTTCAGGAACTGCGCGAGGAAGTTAGTTTGCTCGCCAAAACGATTGAAACCCGCGATGCCAACATCACGGATCACGCCGAAAAGACCGACGAGCTTTGCCGCGCCACCCAGGAAAAATGCAATGAAACCATTGCGGCCATTGAATTGACCGTGAAAAATCTTGGCGCACAGGTGGACACCAAGGCCATCGTGCAGGGCGTTCAAGACTCAATTCAATCCGGCATCAACCAGAAAATCATCGCGCCATTCGTGCAGCACACCAACGATCTGGCTTGGAAGGTCATGCCGACGCTGGAAAAAATTCAGGATGCCGCCGATGAAGCCAAGTCCGAATGGACAAAACGGATTTGGAAGACCGCCTGGACCACCAGTTTGTTTTGGAGCATCGGGTCGGCCATCATCATCGCCTGCCTGATCTGTTTGGAGTTTACCACCCGCTACGACCATAAAATGGCGGCACAAATCGCCGACATGGCGCAGGTGATGAAATTCAATCAGGCGGCGTTTCAAAAACTGGCGGTTGCCCAAATTCCCATCAAAGTGCTGCCGACGCAAAATGACGGCTTCGACAGTCCGCCAGGTTTTGTGCTGGTGATGGAAGGCGCTTACGCCGCTGATCTGCGCCAGGTCAACGGACAAAACGACGGCTGCATTTTCTTTCGCAGCAGTGTCCCGGAAAAACAAATCCGGCACTTGCTGCCGGACGGCGATAATCAGGCGCAAGCCACCAACGACCCGGCAAAATAGTTTGTCGCAACATTTCCGAGCGATGCCAACATCATCCTCTCGTTTTCAGGAGCGCAGCCGCGCCAGCCAACCGCGTGCGATCCAGAATTCAATTGTTTGTCGCCGTTCGGCGCTTTCCTCGCCCTTCTCCCTCATCAGGATGCTGGATGCGAATAGTGAAAGAGGTTATGACGATCACAAGCGCAAAGAACGGCAGGTTGTGAATTAGCCGATGCCGCCTTCGCGTATGGTGATGCTGTGGAACATCAATTCAGCCGCAGCCCAAGGCCGCTCGAAACACCGCCTGAAAAAAAGCCCCCGGTAATAAGTGTGGACACGGCAAATAGACAGGAGTAAAAATGCTCCATGCTTTCAAGCGGCCGGCGCGGCTCACAAACCGGGTGCTGAAGCAGTCCCATGCTTTGCCGGGCGCTTTGGAAGCTGGGTTGCAAGGATTTTGACTGTGGTCGCTGGGTGGCACAAATTGGGCTGGGAGTTGGAGATTCGCGCCGACCGGGGCGAATTGACCGGGGCGAAGCCTTCCCCGCAACACTCCCACCTCGTCGCAATTTCTTCCATTGGGACGTTCCGTCGTTCATTCCATCGCATGGTTTCCAGCCAGGCGAAAATTCTATGAAACGGAAACACCAAATAATTGAAGACTCCATTTCCCTGGACGAAACCCTGCCCGACTGGCTCAGCGAGGAGGATTTGATGGTGGATCCGTTGCCTGAAGAAGTGGTGGACGTTGATGAACCGGATCAGGATGACTTGGCCGTGGACATCGAGAAAGGCATCCGCGATCTTCCGGTCTGGAAAGATCTGGTGGCTCGCGTGGGCCTCAAGGAAGCGCGTAAAATCCTGCGTCAGGGGATGCTGATAAACCAGATCACCGACGGCAACCCGGGAAACTAATCCCTTTTCAAAGCTGGTCCAAGGGACTGTTCACCCCCAGCCCCGGCTTTTGCATCACATGCGTGTAAATCTGCGTCGTCGCCACGTCCTTGTGCCCCAGCAAATCCTGCACCGTGCGGATGTCCGTGCCGTTTTCCATCAAGTGCGTCGCAAAACTGTGCCGCAGCACATGGGGCGTCACCTTCTTGTTCAGTCGGGCCCGGCGCGCCGCCTTGCGGATGGCATTTTGAAACGCCGCATCCGACACATGATGCCGCCGGCGCAGGCCCGTTTGCGGATCAATGGAACGCTCCCGCGAAGGAAAAAACCACTGCCATTCCCAGTCCTTGCCCGCGTGCGGATATTTCCGGTCCAACCCCTCCGGCAGCCACACGCCCGGCGACCCCGCCGCCTGATCCTCCGCATGCAACAGCCGCAGCCGCTCCCGATGCTGCTGCAACCGCTCCAGCAAAACCTTGGGCAGCACCGTCACCCGGTCCTTGCCGCCCTTGCCCGCGCGGACGATCAACTGCCGCCGCTCCATGTCCACATCCTTGACCCGCAGCCGCAGCAGCTCCATCAGCCGCACCCCGCTGCCATACATCAACTCCGCCATCAACCGCGGCGTCGCCTCCAGCGCCTCCAGCAACCGCTGGCATTCCGCCTTGCTCAACACCACCGGCAGCCGCTTGCCGCGGCCGCGCCCGTTCAAACTCGCTGAAATCCGCCAGCGGCTTGCCCAGCGCCTCCCGCATCAGAAACGCCATCGCATTCAACGCCTGCCGCTGCGTCGCCACCGCCACCCGCTGCCGCACCGCCAGATCCGACAGAAAATCCGCGCAACTCCAGTTCCCCGGCCGCCGGCACCGGGACGCCCCGGCCCTCCAGCCAGCCCGCAAAACGCCGCGCCCACATCCGGTAAGCCTGCTCCGTCCGCCACTCATAATGCCGTTCCCGCAACACCCGGATCAAATCCCGCTCCCACTCCGGCCCGCCCAGATCCGTCGCCGCCAACGGCGGTTCCTTGCCCCGCGCCACCCGCCCGAATTGGCTGTCGGCTGTTGGGCTTGGGGAATTGGACGATGGATGTTCGATGTTTGACGTTGAATGTTGAATGTTCTGTGTTCCCCCTCTCTGTTTTCTGCCGGCAACATTTCAGCCTTGGGATTTTTGCCCTGTGCCGTCGTGAAAAACCAGTTCAACGCCGCCTTCCAAAGCGCCAGTTGCGACCGGCTCAACCGCCGCCGCGCCTCCACCTCCGCCATGAACAAACGCGCCGAAGCCACCGTCGCCCGCTGCCGCGACCGCTTGCAAAACGACAGATACCCCACAATCGCCAGCCGATACGCCCGCCGCTCCAAGTCCTTGAGCCGGACCCTGGCCAGCACCACCGCCCAGTTCGGGAACCAGACGCCATCAGAAGAAGAATGAGGATTCATGTCACAGATTTTGATTTGCAGCCCCACTTTGTCTTTCCAAAACCAATATGGCAACTCAAAAATCGGGAAAACACCGGGCCGGAATTGAAGCAACCGGTTGCAAATAAAATGTTGACCCGTCTTAAGACTGGCCTTAAAATCGCCCCATGAAATCACCTTTGACCATCCAATCGCACAAACTGGGTTTGGGTGAATAATACTGTTAGGCAGCAACGCATCACACATTATGAAAAAGTTCGACGAAGCACATGACTTGATATGGCAAGAGGCCATCAAACTGACACGCGATTCATTGCAACACGCGCCAACCTGGATTGATGCCGAGCTTGGCAAGGGATATGCCAAGAAGCATCCAGATTTTTTGGCGTCATTCATATCATCTGCGATGACTGCTTATGCTGGTTCAGTTATTGCCGCCGCGATTCAAGAGTCACGCGGCGGGAAGTGATTCGATTTCGAGGACGCGGCAGCTTTGCGGCCAGTTGCCCTTGAGACGTTCTTGCGCGGCCTTTGATTGCCACGCCAGACCAGCGGCTTCTATTTTGGTGTTTGCTTGAACACGAACATCAACGTCGGGATCGCCGAGGCGGAGTCTGTTGAAGCTGACTATGTATGTTTTCGGTTTCATGTTTTATGTTTTGTTTGACTGTAAATTGTCTGCTGCCTAACAAGTCGCCGGAGCCAACCGCCGTTGGCGCTGGCCGTTCCGCTATCGCGGTTCACGTCGCGAGTCGGCGGTGGCTCAGCTTTCTTCGTTAGGCCACAAAGTTCGTAACGGTTCCAGTGGTCTATTTTTGCTTGGTCACGCATGAATCTTTTGGCAGACATTTTAGTTGGGAACTCTTTTCGTTCCACAACTGCACGACCGGATTGAGCCGGGTCTATTATTTTGACGATTGCATTTGGGCACGTCTTGAGGTTTCCAAGTGCTGCCAGTAGTGCATCACCGGCAGTTCTATGTTTTATTATGGTTATCATATCTTTGTGGCCTAACAAGTCGCCGGAGCCAACCGCCGTTGCCGCTGTCAGTTCCGCTGTCGCGGTTCACGTCGCCAGTCGGCGGTGGCTCAGCTTTCTACGTTAGGCATCAAGATCGGTTTGAGGCTTGAGTTGGTCGGTTTGGCTGGCGAAGATTTGAGCAGTTCGGATTGAGATGATCAAGTTACCGGCAGTTAGCCAGGATTCAGCTCGCGCCAGTTTGATGCGGCGAGCAAGTGCGGCGCTTGCGATTGGTAAGCGTTTTGATTTGCCCGGTTTTATTATGGATTTCACGTCTTTGATGCCTAACAAGTCGCCGGAGCCAACCGCCGTTGGCGCTGTCAGTTCCGCTATCGCGGTTCACGTCGCAAGTCGGCGGTGGCTCAGCTTTCTACGTTAGGCCACTTCCGCGTTTTTTGATTTTGTCAAAGCTGGTTTGGCTGGCGATGATTGGAAGCAGAAGAATTTCGATGAGTAAGTCGCTGATAGTTCGGATGGTTTTAGCTCGCGCCGGTTTTATGCGGCGAGCAAGTGCGGAGCCGTCATTTCGGCGGTTTGATTTTATGATGCTTGGATTGAAAGACAGCCAGTGGCCTAACAAGTCGCCGGAGCCAACCGCCGTTGGCGCTGTCCGTTCCGCTATCGCGGTTCACGTCACGAGTCGGCGGTGGCTCAGCTTTTTTCGTTAGGCATCAAGATCGGTTTGAGGCTTGAGTTAGTCGGTTTGGCTGGCGAAGATTTGAGCAGTTAGATTCAGATGAGAAGATTTCGGCGAGTTAGCCAGGTTTCAGCTCGCGCCGGTTTGATGCGGCGAGCAAGTGCGGCAGCTTGCCAGTTGGTGAGCGTTTTGATTTGCCCGGTTTTATTATGGATTTCACGTCTTTGATGCCTAACAAGTCGCCGGAGCCAACCGCCGTTGGCGCTTGCCGTTCCGCTGTCGCGGTTCACGTCACGAGTCGGCGGTGGCTCAGCTTTCTACGTTAGGCCACAAGTGAGCCGGAGATTTTGCCGAGTTAGTTTGCGTTGCGATATTTTTGGTAGTTCGATTTGGTTGCCGGTTTGGATGGTTCAAGTTAGCGACGCGGATTTGAGATTTCGAGCGTTCGGTTTTTCACGGCTCACGCCGTTCGTTCGCGCTGGTAGCTGCGAGCAGCAATCGGAGCCGATTGGTTTGCGGAGTAAATTTTAGATATGACGTTTTTGTGGCCTAACAAGTCGCCGGAGCCAACCGCCGTTGGCGCTTGAAGTTCCGCTGTCGCGGTTCACATCGCGAGTCGGCGGTGGCTCAGCTTTTTTCGTTAGGCATCATTCACACGCCATGAAACAAAAACCACCATCTGTGCATTTCGGATTCACCGGCGAGATTTTCGGCGGCACTATTCTCGGCATCGGATTGGGAATTATGTTCACGATTGCCTATATCAAGTTTTCGGATTCGCAGATTGTTTTGTCGCCATTAGTCAGGGTTTGCGGCTTCGCTTTTGTGATTGCTGGTAGCTTTATTGCACGGTCTGCGCGTTTGAAGAGACTTTCACAAATGGAGGATGATAGCCATGATGCCTAACAAGTCGCCGGAGCCAACGCCTATTATCGCTGTCAGTTCCGCTATCGCGGCTCACGTCGTAGATACGGCGTGGCTCAGCTTTCTACGTTAGGCGCTTTATGACCGTCCATCTTTCAGCAGTCAAGATTCTGCGCAATGGAGCAGATGGAGGTCATCTTTATATCAAAGGTCGCGGTGATGTTCCCGGCGAGGGCGAGCAGGATATTTACGCCTACTTTAAGTCGAAAGAAGAGGAGCGTGATTTTGAGCGGCAGTTTACCAGCCAGTCAGTTATCGTCGAGGCGAGTTCATTGGAGACCGCTCCGAGTCATGCCACCGCCATTCGCCATATTATTTCATGGAGGTTTGAATGACCGCGCCTAACAAGTCGCCGGAGCCAACCGCCGTTGGCGCTGTCAGTTCCGCTGTCGCGGTTCACGTCGCGAGTCGGCGGTGGCTCAGCTTTTTTCGTTAGGCAGCATTGAGCGTATGGCACATTCACTCATCAAGATTGCTCGTGAGACTTGGTTCTTTTGGGCCTTGTTTTTGTGCGTCGGTTTTGCGTTTGGCCGATTTTACACCACTGGTCATGTTGCGTGGCAGTTCAGATTTGCGTTCAGCTTTGTTTTTGCGATTCTGGTCGCGGCGTGGGTTATGGCCGATGCGAAGCGGCGGCAGCGGACTTTGAGCTTTGGATTTCCGGCTCTTGTTTTTTTCATCTGGCCGATTTTTGCTCCGGCTTACCTTTTTCAGACTCGCGGCGTTCGTGCGTTTTTGAGTTTGCTTGGCTTTGCCGTTGCTTACTACATTTCCACGGCTCTTGGAGCTTTGATTGGACGGATGACGATATGATGCTGCCTAACCAGTCGCCGGAGCCAACGCCTATTGGCGCGGTCAGTTCCGCTATCGCGGTTCACGTCGCGAGTCGGCGGTGGCTCAGCTTTTTTCGTTAGGCCACAAGTAAGTCAGAGCATTTTCCGAGTTAGCCTGCGTGGCGATGATTTAGATGGTTCGATATGATTGCAGTTTTGGATGCTTCAAGCTGCGACACGGATTTGAGGTTTCGAGAGTTCGGTTTATCACGGCTCACGCCGTTCGTGAGCTTTGATCGTTGCGGCAGAAGACGGCGCCGAATGATTCGCGGAGAGATATTTGAGTTATGACATCTTTGTGGCCTAACAAGTCGCCGGAGCCAACGCCTATTATCGCTCTCAGTTCCGCTATCGCGGTTCATGTCGTTATTACGGCGTGGCTCAGCTTTCTACGTTAGGCGGCTACACATCAAAAACATACTATGCAACCATTCAACTTCGATGAGTCGTTTATCCGCTTCTGCTTTTGGCTCACATTTATAGTGCTGCTCGAAATCGCCGTCTTCTTACCGCTATTTCTTTATCGCTTCTGGATGCACGCCTACGACGCCAAGCTTATGCGCGGACTCGAACACCGTGAGCTTGACCGGATAGCAGACGCTTTGGAAAAGTATTCCAGCAAGCACTAACTCATGCGCTGGATCGCACTCATAGCAGATTATGCCGCCGCCTAACAAGTCGCCGGAGCCAACGGGCGTTGGCGCTTGCTGTTATCCGAGAAGTCGTGGGTTGCTTCACATCGTTATTCGCCCGTGGCTCAGCTTTCTACGTTAGGCCCCAAGTAAGTCAGAGCATTTTCCGAGTTAGCCTGCGTGGCGATGATTTAGGTTATTGGATTTGGTTGCAGCTTTGGATGCTTCAAGCTGCGACACGGGTTTTAGAGTTCGAGCGTCCGGTTTTTCACGGCTCACGCCGTTCGTGAGCTTTGATCGTTGCGGCAGAAGACGGAGCCGATTGATTCGCGAAGAGATATTTGAGTTATGACATCTTTGTGGCCTAACAAGTCGCCGGAGCCAACGCCTATTATCGCTCTCAGTTCCGCTATCGCGGCTTACGTCGTTAATACGGCGTGGCTCAGCTTTCTACGTTAGGCTGCTTGAGTTTTTTATGATTCCTACAATGTTCAGCGCAGCAGTAGCCGCCATTGTGAGCCGTCAGGTTATCGCATCCTGGCAGCAGACATTTTCGTTTCATCGGCGGCTCTGGCATCGGTGGCAGTCCGCCGAATACACCAGCCAGCATCAGCATTGTTAAGAGCTTCCTATTCATTTTTATTTATGACTTTGATTCCAAGACCGCAGCCTAACAAGTCGCCGGAGCCAACCGCCGTTGGCGCTGTCAGTTCCGCTGTCGCGGCTCACGTCACGAGTCGGCGGTGGCTCAGCTTTCTACGTTAGGCATCGCGGCCATGCGCTCATATTCTAAATCGCGGAGACATTCCATTGTGGCGCGGTATTTGCAACCAAATCTCGCCTTGTTGTGCAGTGAGGTTGCTCGCTGCCGGTTCAGCTTATATTTGCGGAGCCGCTTTCGGAGCTTATTTTCCACGTTCTCGAAAGCTGCTTTGACAGATTCGAGTTCGCGGAGTGCATCCATATGGCACGCATCACTGGCTAGTAGTTCCGCTTTGAGTTTTTCGATTTCAGTTTTCATATCGTTAATCGCTATGCCTAACAAGTCGCCGGAGCCAACCGCCGTTGGCGCTGTCCGTTCCGCTATCGCGGTTCACGTCGCGAGTCGGCGGTGGCTCAGCTTTCTACGTTAGGCCACATTACCATCCAGATTTTATTTTGACATGAGCACCGAGAAGCAGCTTCAGGAGTTTGCCGGCGGGGACGTTTATTTCTGGCTGGAGCAGGATTCATCCATCATGCTCAAGGCGACATCGAAAGGTGATCCGGTGGAGCTTGGTGCAGAAGAAGCCAGAGAGATTGGCGAGGCATTGATTGTATTGGCGCAGAAGTTGGAAGCACTTGATTCACCGAAGCAGTAGTTTGAGATATGACCATGTGGTCCTAACAAGTCGCCGGAGCCAACCGCCGTTACGCCTTGCCGTTCCGCTGTCGCGGTTCACGCCGCGAGTCGGCGGTGGCTCAGCTTTCTACGTTAGGCGTCTTCGCACGCACTTTAATTTTATGAGCGAAAATCTCACACCGAACCAAGAAGATAAGAAAACCAAACTTTACGTCGAGCATGAGCAGCTTCGCCGCCAGATTGAGGCGGCGCAGAGCGAGGCGGCACACGCGGGCGACTCTCATTTGGAAGAGTTGCGCATTGAGTATGAGGTAGTAGAGATGAAACGCACCGGGCGCATTCCGCCACCTCAAACACCCGAGTTTTATTATCGCTGGGCAGCAGATGAGGATACCGATGATTACGATTGACCAGACGCCTAACAAGACGCCGGAGCCAACCCCCATTACCGCTGCGGGTTGTCCGTTAAGATTCAGGTTGTTTAACATCGTGGGTTGGGGTTGGCTCAGCTTTTTTCGTTAGGCCACATCGAGCTTCTGGATTTTTATTGAGTCGGTTTCGTTGCGGAGCGATAGTTGGTTCGCAGACTTGAGATGAGTGAGATTTCGGCAGTGAGTTTGCTTTTAGCTCGCGCTGGTTTCGTGCGGCGAGCAAGTGCGGAGCTTGTGGATTTATGAGCGTTATGATTCGCCAATGTTTGTTTGGGATAGACACGTTGATGTGGCCTAACAAGTCGCCGGAGCCAACCGCCGTTGGCGCGGTCCGTTCCGCTGTCGCGGTTCACGTCGCAAGTCGGCGGTGGCTCAGCTTGCTACGTTAGGCCACTTCGCGCACCGTGACATTGACATCACATCGAGTCGTCAGAGTCGCACTTATCACGCTGATTTGTTATTTTGCTGCGTTCACGGCGGCTTGCTGGATTTGTGACGTGTTATTTACGGCGGCGTTTGGAGTTATCGGGTTTTGGCTTGGGATATTTCCGAACCAAGGGTTAGTTCTCACACCAGTCGTTTTTGTCGCGTCGTTTTTTGTTTGGCGGTTGAGCCGGCGGTTAGCCATCGTCGGTTTTTTGTCTTGCTTGCTGTTTATGGTTTGGGTTTTACTGCCGAGACTTTGAGTTATGATAGACCAGTGGCCTAACAAGTCGCCGGAGCCAACCGCCGTTGGCGCTGTCAGTTCCGCTATCGCGGTTCACGCCGAGAGTCGGCGGTGGCTCAGCTTTTTTCGTTAGGCATCAAGATCGGTTTGAGGTTTATAGAGTTAGTTGGTCTGGCGAAGATAGGCGGTAGTTCGAGTTGAGATGAGTAAGTTATCGGCAGTTAGTTTTGGGTTGGCTCGCACTTGGCGGTGCGAATTGACCGGAGCGGAGCTTTCGGCAGCAAAAGCCGAGCTTGCGTTGGTGAGCGTTTGGATTGGCCGGATTTATTATGGATTTCACGTCTTTGATGCCTAACAAGTCGCCGGAGCCAACCGCCGTTGGCGCTTGCAGTTCCGCTGTCGCGGTTCACGCCGTTAGTCGGCGGTGGCTCAGCTTTTTTCGTTAGGCGACTTCGCACCTATGAAAACTATCCGCATATATTTCGGGCTGGCACTGGTTTTTCTTTTGAATCAGGCACACGCGCAATCGCCACGCGTGACTTACGCCGAGAAGACCGGGCAGAGTTGGTTGACGAATTACTACGGCAAGCCACTCAGTTCGCTTGGAGAGATTGCCAGCATTAAGATTGAGCGAAGTCAGTCGGCGAGTCCGATAGTCACCAATCAGATGCACATGGCCGTGGGGATTATTGAGCACTCAAAGATTCAGGATTATTACAGCTTGGGCGTTGCGACAGACCTTCCACCAGTATTCAGCGTTGAGTATGCAGATGGGTTGAGAGTTCGTGCCAGTCGTTATGCAGCCACCATTACATTGCCCGATGGCCGAAAAGGAGCCGTCGTGTTGGCATCGGCATCACCATGAGAGACCAGTCGCCTAACAAGTCGCCGGAGCCAACCGCCGTTGGCGCTGTCAGTTCCGCTGTCGCGGTTCACGTCGCGAGTCGGCGGTGGCTCAGCTTTTTTCGTTAGGCATCAAGATCGGTTTGAGGCTTGAGTTGGTCGGTTTGGCTGGCGAAGATTTGAGCAGTTAGATTTAGATGAGCAAGTTATCGGCAGTTAGTTTGGGTTTAGCTCGCGCCGGTTTGATGCGGCGAGCAAGTGCGGCGCTTGCCAGTTGGCGAGCGTTTTGATTTGCCTGATTTTATTATGGATTTCACGTCTTTGATGCCTAACAAGTCGCCGGAGCCAACCGCCGTTGGCGCTGTCAGTTCCGCTATCGCGGTTCACGCCGCGAGTCGGCGGTGGCTCAGCTTTCTACGTTAGGCGGCATGAGCGCGTTTATGACATTTTGCAGGATTTGCTATCTCATCCGGGACGTTCCCGAAGCCGTCTGGAGCGTTCCCAGAGCCATCCGGGACGTTTCCAAAGGCATCTGGAGCATTTCCAGAGCCGTCTGGAGCGATTCCAGAGCTATCCGGGACGTTTCCAGAGTCGTCCGGAGCGTTTCCAGAGCCGTCTGGAACGATTCCAGAGCCATCCGGAGCGTTCCCGGAACCGTCCGGAAGGTTCCCGGAGAGCTGTTTTTGAGTGTTTTAGCATGAAAATTCCGCCTAACAAGTCGCGAGGCTGTGTTAAAACTATTGGGCCGGAGTTGTGAAGTAAGTTGGCAGGTTGGAAAGTGGGGTTATTTAACCCGGCGGGTTGAAGGCGGGCATCGGGCAATAAGGTGAATGATCCGGTGTATGGGATGGAACGGGCCGCTTTTTTCGAGGGCAGGCGTCTCCGCCGGGCTTTTTAAGCCACCGCCGCCATCAATGTCTCGAACCTCACGAGGTTCAGCACGCGTTTGAGGTTGTAGGCCAGCGTGGTCAGGCTCCATTCGCACCGCACCTTCTCCAGTCCCTTGAGCAGGAAGTGGGTGTAGCCAAACCACCGCTTGATCGTCCCAAAAGGATGTTCGGCCAGCGTCTTGCGCAATTTGAACTTCCCCGGCTGTTGTTTCATCCGTGCGGCCATCGCTTCCATCAAATGTTCGTTCTCCTCCCGCGTGATCGTCCGGCTGCCTTTGTTCCGGGTGCAGCGGCTTTTCAACGCGCAGGTGTTGCAGGCATTGGTGCGGTAGTATCTGATCTCCCGGCCTTTTTCAAAGGTGGGAAAACGATAGGTTAGTGTGTCGCCCGCCGGACAGACATAGACATCCTTGGTGGCGTCATACTGGAACCGGCTTTTGCCATACAGGCCGCACGCCGTGTTCGCGCTGGTGTCCGCTTTCGGAAGGTAAGGCGTGATTCCCTGTTCCACGCACCGGCCCACTTCCGCCGTGTTGTAATAACCCGCATCCGCCACCACTTCCATTTTGGCCAGTTCCAGATTGGCCTTGGCCTCCAAAGCGACATTGGCCAGTTGCTGGCAGTCCGTCCCCTCGTTGGTCACGTCCGCCGCCGCGATGAGCTTGTGTTTGGCATCCACGGCCATCTGCGCGTTGTAGCCCACGATTGTCCCGTGCGCCGCGGGCATCTTGCGCGTGTCCGGGTCGGTCACGCTGATCTGCTTGTGCTCCGCATCCAGTTGCGCCAGCAGTTCCTTGTGCCAGTCCTGCCGGTCTTGGAGCGCGGCAATCTTGGCAGTCAGATCACCTTTGCTGGGGGCCACGCCGCCCGGTTCCGCCGCGTCCGCCGTGTCCAGTTCTTTCAAATACCCGGACAGCCGGGCATCGGCGCGGGCAATCAAATCCTGAAGCTTGTCCGCATTGAAGTTCTGGTCGCGCGCATTGACCGCCGCGAACTTGCTGCCGTCAACGGCCAGCAGCTCCCCGCCAAAAAGTTCCAGCTTGCGGCACAACAAGGTGAACTGCCGCGCCACGGCCTTGAGCGGCTGGAGATTGTCTTTGCGGAAGTCGGCAATGGTCTTGAAGTCGGGCGTCTGTTTGCCGGTGAGCCAGATCACCTCCACGTTGCGGTGGCACTCGGCTTCCAGTGACCGGGACGAGCGGACGCGATGCAGATACCCGTAGAGATAAAGTTTGAGCAGCGCCCCCGGATCATAAGGCGGACGCCCGGTGTCCGCGCAACGGGCCTTGTCAAAACCCAGCGCGTGCATATCCAGCGACCCGACGAAGGCGTCGAGGAAGCGCACGGGATTTTCAGGCCCGATGTAATCCTCAAGCCGTTCCGGGAAGAGCAGTGTTTGAGAGCGATCCAGGCCGGCGCGATGTTTCATGCTTGATTAAGACCATCCACCGGCGTAAAGGTTTCAACAATGTCAGCGTTTTCACACAGCCTCTCGCCGGAGCCAACCGCCGTTGGCGCTTGCAGTTCCGCTGTCGCGGTTCACGTCGCGAGTCGGCGGTGGCTCAGCTTTTTTCGTTAGGCCACATCACACGCTTATGGAATCAGCACGATGTTTTTGGGCACGGGTTTCATACTGGTTGCTATTTATCATAGCTCCGAGCGTGGTGGTGTTTTGCGTGTTCGGCTGGTCAGCCAAGTCGCTCGGAGGTTTTCTCGGAGTATTTGTGATTTTGGTTTTGATTGGAGAGCATGGCTTTCGTCGTTGGAGGAAGCTTTTCGGAAGCGAGTGATTTATGATTCAGAGATTTTTGAGTAGTCACGAGTTGTGGCCTAACAAGTCGCCGGAGCCAACCGCCGATGGCGCTGGCAGTTCCGCTATCGCGGTTCACGTCGCAGGTCGGCGGTGGCTCAGCTTTCTACGTTAGGCGTCATTCGCGCCGCTTGAGTTTGGCGACAGGATTTGCCGGTTTGCAGGTGAGTTTGGCCGCTTTGCACACATGATTCGTCATTTTGCATACATGATTGGTGGCTTGGCAGACATGATTCGTCGTTTTTCATGTCTGACTTGTGGCTTTGCATACATGATTTATCGCTTTGCACGCATGATTTGCCATTTTGCATACATGACTTGTGGCTTTCCACGCATGATTCGTGGCTTTGCGTGTATGCTTTGCCGCTTTCCAGACATGATTTGCCACGTTGCACGCATGATTTATGGCTTTGCAGACATGATTTGCGGCTTTTCGTGCATGACTTGCCGCTCGGAGCGCGTGTTTTGTGGCTTGACGCATGATTTGAGCGGGTATTCAGTAGATGACCATGACGCCTAACAAGTCGCCGGAGCCAACCGCCGTTGGCGCTGTCCGTTCCGCTGTCGCGGTTCACGTCGCGAGTCGGCGGTGGCTCAGCTTTCTACGTTAGGCGTCATTCGCATAGTTATCTGATTTATGGAGACACGCAAAATAGAACCGAGAGATGGAGCAGAAGTATATGTTGGAGCCAAAGGACACGTCTGTATTAAGCAGGTCACAGCTATGGACGAGAGCATCGTGATTTTACACCGCGATGATGTTCCAGAGCTTATCCAGCATTTGCAGGCGACATATCAGGAGGCTATGGATTTTGTGCCAGAACCAGAAGATGAGAGCCATGACGCCTAACAAGTCGCCGGAGCCAACCGCCGTTAGCGCTTGCCGTTCCGCTGTCGCGGTTCACGCCATGAGTCGGCGGTGGCTCAGCTTTCTACGTTAGGCGTCATTGTATGCGCATCGTGAAACATAAAGTGCTGATTCGTATTTCCGCAGTTGCGGTGTTCTGCTGCGCTCTCGTCGGACTCACCGGTTGTGTCGCTTATGGCCCATGTGGGCCAGTCTATATTTGGGATTTGTTCAGCCAAACAGGAGGCCCGGTTAGACCAAGCAAGACAAATGAGTGTGTCACGGCATCAAGTGTGGTGGTGGTAAATTCGTCGCCATTACCTTCTGCATCACCGTTGCAGAGAGACTACGCCAAACCGGATTAGTGATATTATGGATAGAGAGACGACCATGCCGCCTAACAAGTCGCCGGAGCCAACCGCCGTTGGCGCTTGCAGTTCCGCTATCGCGGTTCACGCCGCGAGTCGGCGGTGGCTCAGCTTTCTACGTTAGGCCACATTCACACCATGCCACCATTCAACGCACCATCTTGGAAGCAGCTTGCGCAGACTCATGCCGATGATGCGAAGTTCGCACCACCAGCCACGGAGAGTCAGCTTGCGGCAGCGGAACGCGAGCTTGGTCTTCAGTTGCCTGACACATTGCGAGAGCTTTTGCTAGAGTCAGACGGCGTCATCGCTGATTATGGCGCTGGTGTCATTTGGTCAGTTAGCGACATTCTCAAGAGCAATCAGGAGTTCAGGACGATGGAGTCGTTTCGTGAGCTTTATATGCCATTCGACCATTTGCTATTTTTTGGCGATGATGGCGGCGGCGACCAGTTTGCATTTGCCATTCACGCGGATGGCCAGATTCACAAGTTTGACGTTTATCGTTGGGAGCATGAGACTGATGCGCGGTCGTGGTTTGCTGGCCGTTTGGAGCGTTTTTTTGAGTTGCGATTTAAGAGCGATGACTTGTCTTGAGACCATGTGGCCTAACAAGTCGCCGGAGCCAACCGCCGTTGGCGCTTGCAGTTCCGCTATCGCGGTTCACGCCGCGAGTCGGCGGTGGCTCAGCTTTTTTCGTTAGGCAGCAAGACACGCTTATGAAAACAAACGACACGCAGCTTGCAGAACAGGCAAAGACGGCCATCCTGGCGATGTCTGTTTTGGCATTCTTTGTCATCTTCATTTCATCGCATCGCGCATCGGTTATAGGTTTCAGCGCGGCAGCTTTATTGACCATTTCTTTTTGTTTGCACTCACACTATTTTCGTAGTCGTCGCGGTTCGCTGACTCCGGCATTTTGTCTGCTGGCATTCGTTTGGTTTTGCGCAGCCATCCCGACTCTGCTTTCATTATTCGGCGGGCATTGAGTTATGACGAGGTTGCTGCCTAACAAGTCGCCGGAGCCAACCGCCGTTGGCGCTGTCAGTTCCGCTGTCGCGGTTCACGTCGCGAGTCGGCGGTGGCTCAGCTTTTTTCGTTAGGCCACTTCACACGCTATGAAACTTACGAGATTTCAATTGAAGGTTCTGCGGGTTTGGTTACGTTACCATTCTTCAGGCTATGGTGTCAGCCAGCTATTGCGGAGCGGTTGGAAGTCGTGGCTGTTTTTGGGAGTGATGAGCGTTTGGTCATATTTCGTCGCTGTTCCCATTTCGCCTGCCGTGGGCTGGGCATTTTTTGGTATTTGTATTGGAGCATTTATTCGAGACATCGGCTATTATCAGGTTAGTCGCCGCTCTTGGCCGGTTACTGACCAGGTGATTGACTGGAAACGAGTGCAGGAGTTAGTTGATACAAATGATAAACCAGTGGCCTAACAAGTCGCCGGAGCCAACCGCCGTTGGCGCTGTCAGTTCCGCTGTCGCGGTTCACGCCGCGAGTCGGCGGTGGCTCAGCTTTCTTCGTTAGGCCACTTCCGCATTTTTGATTTTGACCGAGCTGGTTTGGCTGGCGATGATTGGAAGTAGAAGCATTTCGATGAGTAAGTTGCCGATAGTTCGGATGGTTTTAGCTCGCGCCGGTTTCGCGCGGCGAGCAAGTGCGGAGCCGTCATTTCGGCGTTTGATTTTATGAGGTTTGGATTGAACGACAGCCAGTGGCCTAACAAGTCGCCGGAGCCAACCGCCGTTGGCGCTGGCAGTTCCGCTATCGCGGTTCACGTCGCAAGTCGGCGGTGGCTCAGCTTTTTTCGTTAGGCCACTTACACATGAGCGATATTGAACAGCGAAGATTTTCAGTCAGACCGAGCGTAATTCGGAACATCGGAATTACGTTGTTTGTGCTTTCTTTTATCATGCCGCCGGGTGGTTCTCATCTTGTGCCAACGATGGGCGAGCATTATCGAGATTACTTACAGCCGTTTTGGGGTTGTCGCGTATTTATTGCCACACCACAGATGGCCTTTTTTATGCCTTTGTTTCGCGGCCCGCCGATAGACGACGGCTTTACGCCGTATGAGATTTTCATTCGGGTAGTTTTGATTGGTGCGTGGCTTGCGAGCTTCACCGTGTTTTTCAGATTGCCGCGTTTGGCAGCATTGCTTGCCATCAGCTTGCCTTGGCTTGCATTCATTTTCTGGTTTGGATTTATGGCTGGTTTTGTTCCATTTTATTTTTGGGCTATAGGTATCACATTTATTCACCTGTCGAGAGTTTTACGGTCGTGGCCTAACAAGTCGCCGGAGCCAACCGCCGTTGGCGCTTGCAGTTCCGCTATCGCGGTTCACGTCGCGAGTCGGCGGTGGCTCAGCTTTTTTCGTTAGGCTTCTTATGACGCTTAGCTGGAATCGCATATTGTCAGGCTTGTTAGCCGTTGGCTATGTCATCGGAGCATTTGTGACCGTCGGCGGCGAAGTCGGTTTGAAGGTTTTTGGATTTGTTATTCTGCCGTTGGCTTGCATTTGGTTTGCGGAGCCGATGGGTGGTTTTACCGGATTGTCAGGCAGCATTTGGATTACGGCACCATCTCCGAGTATCTTTGTTTGTGTCGCCGGTTGGTTGTTATTGGTTGTGCCACTCCTTTTCATACTTTTATGAGTGAGATTGTGACGCCGAAGCCTAACAAGTCGCCGGAGCCAACCGCCGTTGGCGCTTTCAGTTCCGCTGTCGCGGTTCACGCCGCGAGTCGGCGGTGGCTCAGCTTTCTACGTTAGGCCACATTCGCACCATGAGATATTTGGGCATCACATTACTGGTCGTCGGTTTTCTCTGGATTGCCTACGACGTGGCAGCGGGTTTTACCGAGTATCAGTATGTTCGCTGTATTTGGCAGACGCAGCATTTGCCGGCAGGTGACACCATCAAGCGCACCGATGCGGCTGCCGCGATGCGAGATTTGAGTTTGGATTTGAAGGACAGGCACAGAGTTGTTTTTGCTCCAGCCCTGCTCATGCTGGCGGGCGGGTTGGTTGCCGGATTTAGTCAGCGTAAACAGAAGATTGACCATGTGGCCTAACCAGTCGCCGGAGCCAACCGCCGTTGGCGCTGTCAGTTCCGCTATCGCGGTTCACGTCGCGAGTCGGCGGTGGCTCAGCTTTTTTCGTTAGGCAGCATGAGAGCCGGAGACTTTTCCGAGTTAGCTTGCGCGGCGGTGGTTTTGGTGATTCGATTTGGTTTGTCAGTTTGGATGGTTCAAGGTTGCGGCGCGATTTTGAAGTTTCGCGCGTTGGATTTAGCTCGGCTCACGCCGTTCGATTGCGCTGGTAGCTGCGAAAAGACAAAGCAGCCATTGGTTTCAGACGAGATTTTAGTTATGACGAAATTGCTGCCTAACAAGTCGCCGGAGCCAACCGCCGTTGGCGCTGTCAGTTCCGCTGTCGCGGTTCACGCCGCGAGTCGGCGGTGGCTCAGCTTTTTTCGTTAGGCCGCTTCGCACGCATGACAAAATTAGCACCACAAGATGACGAGTTGCTCACAAAGATGGCCGACATTGTCTTTGCGGACGTTTATCGCGATGCGCCTATCACACATTTGTCCCCGGCTCGGCAGGTTTTCGTCAGGATTTATGTTGGGCAGCCGATTATTGACAACGGCAGCTTGCCCTATTTTTTCGGCAGCGATTTTCCCGATATGCCGGATTATTCGGTTTATTCAGACGCTTATCGTGAGATTGGAGCCGACGATGTCGCGGGTTATCTTGATTCCGCCGTTGCTTTGTTTTCATTTCCTGCGCCACATTTGGATTTGGAAGCGCGGAAGCTGTATCTTGCCAAGCATTGCACCGATTACAAAGGCGAGATGTGCGAGTTTGGCGACCGCATCATTGCACAGAGCGACCGAGTATTTTCACTTTTGGCAGATTATGTTAGGAAGCATCCAGATGATTTCCCAGCGGCCTAACAAGTCGCCGGAGCCAACCGCCGTTGGCGCTGTCAGTTCCGCTGTCGCGGTTCACGTCGCGAGCCGGCGGTGGCTCAGCTTTCTACGTTAGGCCACGAGACGCATGAGTGCTTTTGACCATATTTTTGAGTTGAGCACTTCGATTATATTTCTAATCGTTGGCATTTGGGCTACGGCTTATAGTTATGGTTTAGTTGGCGACCGACTGGTTGGCGGTTTGCAGTGGAATCCGAGTTTCAAGCGACACTTGCGCTGGCTGGGACCATTATTGATTGCCTTTTGTTTGGCATCATTTTTTGTCATTTGATTTTTGAGATATGAACGATTCGTGGCCTAACAAGTCGCCGGAGCCAACCGCCGTTGGCGCTTGCCGTTCCGCTATCGCGGTTCACGCCGCAGGTCGGCGGTGGCTCAGCTTTCTACGTTAGGCGCTTATGGACACGCAAGCCACATTTTGGAAGCTCACCGAACTATTGATGATTGGTTTATACCTTTGGACAGTCGTGTTTGCTATCCGGCATTTGTGGCGGCGGCGTCAGGATTGTTTTGGTTGCACATTTCGGCAGGCGTTGGTTCGTTCTGGTTTGCTGGCATTCTTGGTCACGCCGAGTCTCATCGGTGACTTTTTTCTTTTTGCTTTGCCCGGACCAGCGGCACTTGGTTTTGCGCTCTTGTTTCCGGGCGTTTTGTTTGCCAGCGGTCATCGCTTGGAGTTGTTGACTATGATTTCGGTGTTGTATGTGCTGCCGTGGGTAGCCTGCACCGCCATCATTTTTTATGTTTGGCGGATTATCCGCTGGAGGAGAGTGAGCCGTGGTCGCGCCTAACAAGTCGCCGGAGCCAACCGCCGTTGGCGCTGTCAGTTCCGCTATCGCGGTTCACGCCGCGAGTCGGCGGTGGCTCAGCTTTTTTCGTTAGGCGGCTTACGCGTATGAGCTACAAAGTATATGAGCGGGTCGTATTAGCCGTCATAGGCATTTGTGTGGCTGGCTTTCTGGCGCATTGGATGTGGCGAGCAGTTAGCTATGAGCGGTTTTCGAGTCGGATAGCCAGCGCTGACCGCGTTGTTGTGTCTGATGGTCGAGAGAGCATCACCATCACTGGTGAGAAGGTTAGTGAGATTGTTAGGGCTATAGCGTCAGCTCATCGAGACGCGGGACATTATCGAGCCAAATTCTCTTTTATGACGAGTTTTTATCGCGGCACTAATTCTTTGGGAGAGGTTGATATTTGCAGCGAGTTGTTTATGGCCGGTGGCTACCAGTATCGTGCCGAAGACGATGCACTCAAGACGCTGGTCATCACCCCATTCATGCAAAAGATTGAAGATGAGATGAGATGAGCCAGCCGCCTAACAAGTCGCCGGAGCCAACCGCCGTTGGCGCGGTCAGTTCCGCTGTCGCGGTTCACGTCGCGAGTCGGCGGTGGCTCAGCTTTTTTCGTTAGGCAGCGTTCGCACACATCACAAAAATATGAAAACAAAAATCGCATCAATCATCGCGGCAGTTATCGGCAGCCTCTGTGCTGCTTTCGTCGTTTATGGACAGTATCAAGCTGTGAGCATCATGGCAGCACTTCCAGGCGTCGCATTGCAGTTTGACAGCAGATATTTTTGGTGGCCACTTATCGCCGCAGTTATATTTTGGGCGTTGGCCTGTTTTGGATTTATTTGGCACCGGAAGCATCGCCATGACCACGCTGCCTAACAAGTCGCCGGAGCCAACCGCCGTTGGCGCTGTCAGTTCCGCTGTCGCGGTTCACGTCGCGAGTCGGCGGTGGCTCAGCTTTTTTCGTTAGGCCGATTCGCGATGATATGAATTTGAAGCGACCATGTTTTGTTGCGCTGCTCGTTTCAGTTGGCATCGCAGTGTTGGGTTATGTCGGCACACGGTTGGTCACGCCGCTGATGCATCTTTTTCATGTTCCCGAAGGCAATTACAACGGAATGGGGCCATTGATTATCTTGGGAGTTGTCATTTTGGTTGGGTTGTTTTTTAGTGTCTTGTCTTTGATTTGGTGCCTCGGCAGCTTGATTGTGGCTATTCTCCGCTATGTCCATCGGCACCAGCCAGAGCATCCGAATTGGAGCGATTTGAGATGGAAGTGATTTACCATCGGCCTAACAAGTCGCCGGAGCCAACCGCCGTTGACGCTGTCAGTTCCGCTGTCGCGGTTCACGTCGCGAGTCGGCGGTGGCTCAGCTTTCTACGTTAGGCGTATTGAGCACCAATGAAATCTATGAACACAAAACGTATCGCTAAAGAGTGGTTGATTTTCATCGTCACAGTATTGGTTGCAGTCACCGTCGGCACTATCGTTTTACAGTGGATCGGCATTGATGTTCGCGCCATTGGTTTCGTTACATTCAGCTTGGCTTGCTACGTCTTGCTGATTGTTGTCCGCGCAACGGTATGGTCGGTGCAGACACTCAGGCACAAGCCCACAAAAGATAAAGCCGAGTGAGTGGAGATATGTCGAAGCATACGCCTAACAAGTCGCCGGAGCCAACCGCCGTTGGCGCTTGCAGTTCCGCTGTCGCGGTTCACGTCGCGAGTCGGCGGTGGCTCAGCTTTTTTCGTTAGGCCACAAAGTTCGTAACGGTTCCAGTGGTCTATTTTTGCTTGGTCACGCATGAATCTTTTGGCAGACATTTTAGTTGGGAACTCTTTTCGTTCCACAACTGCACGACCGGATTGAGCCGGGTCTATTATTTTGACGATTGCATTTGGGCACGTCTTGAGGTTTCCAAGTGCTGCCAGTAGTGCATCACCGGCAGTTCTATGTTTTATTATGGTTATCATATCTTTGTGGCCTAACAAGTCGCCGGAGCCAACCGCCGTTGCCGCTGTCAGTTCCGCTGTCGCGGTTCACGTCGCCAGTCGGCGGTGGCTCAGCTTTCTACGTTAGGCGGCATTACGCATCATGCAATTTTTACCAAAGAGTCGTCAGGATTGGTTGCGCTTTGCATTTTTTCCATTTAAGGCATACGTCGTTATTGCGCCTCTGCTGTTCTTGATTTCCGTCCAGTTTCCTAGACCTCAACATTTAGGCTTCGGTTATGCCGAGTATTTTCTCATTGCGGGTTTATATCCGTGCTCGGTTATTCTGCTGCTTGTCGCTTTGGTGTTGGGTTTTACTGGCCCGAAAGGGTTTTCGCTTTCTTGCGCTTGTTTTGGAGGGTTTGGATTTATGTTTGCCCACCATTTCTCCTAACTTGCTGACACTTGATTTGTATGAAAATGCCGCCTAACAAGTCGCCGGAGCCAACCGCCGTTGGCGCTGTCAGTTCCGCTATCGCGGTTCACGTCGTGAGTCGGCGGTGGCTCAGCTTTCTACGTTAGGCCGACACTGCCACACACAATTTATGACTGCCATCTATAACATATCGGTAGGCGGAGCAGATGTTGCTCGCGCCTTTTTATCATTGACGCCACAAAATGAGATCGTGATTCATCTTCACGAAGGCGATTGTAGTGTGAAGCTCATTGGCACCGACACGAGATGTTTGTGTGATATTATCGTCAATCACTTGGTTGCAAAACATGGCGACAAGAAGTTGGAGGTGCGCGAAGCGCAGCCAGCGGAGTTGCCCGATTTCGAGAGGAAGTTTCGCGAGATCAAGGATGAGTTGCTTCAGTTTTTGCGGAAGTAGTTTTGAGGTATGACGTGTTGGCCTAACAAGTCGCCGGAGCCAACCGCCGTTGGCGCGGTCAGTTCCGCTGTCGCGGTTCACGTCGCAGGTCGGCGGTGGCTCAGCTTTTTTCGTTAGGCGTCATGAGCACCACACGCAAACGCATCCCGGTTATTTTCTTCGGCGCACTTACAGTTTTCGCCGCGTCGTATGGCATTTATTACACCGGCCTTTGTCTGCGAGAGCTTTTCGCCGAGAGCGCGACGGCGTGGGGATATTTTCTGTCGGCAGAGTTTGCATTACTGTTTGCTTGGCGTTTTTTAGGTGTGACCATTCTCTGTTTGGCGACTTTGCGCGGCAGGGTTAGAGATGAGCAGGTGAGACTCAAGAGCGGCATGGTTGGCCGAGTTTTGTTTATGGCTGCGACCGGAGCGGCGGCATTTGGTTACATCATGGCGAAGTTTTTGTTTGGGATGCCGTGGTGGTTCACGCATATTGGACACGCCGTTATTGCGGTGCTGATGTTTTGCACTTTTACATATCCGTGGTCGAGAGGCCACCGCATGACGCCTAACAAGTCGCCGGAGCCAACCGCCGTTACGCCTTCAGTTCCGCTTTCGCGGACGACAGTTTCAGGTCGGCGGTGGCTCAGCTTTCTACGTTAGGCCGCTACACGCCATGATTGCATTTGAGATATTCGTCAACGGAAAAAAGAAGTTCACCGCAGGCGGTGATGACTTTCTGGCGCTTACTACATCGCTCACTTTGCTGCATCATCTTGATTCGACAGATTATTCCTTATTGTTCAATACGTCAGGGATTGTAGAAGAACCGCCGACAACGACATGCTGGCCCGATTGTGAGATCGTTCCAGGAGATCGGATTGAGATACGAGTTATACACGCGGAGGTTGTTGACACCCCAGAAAGAATTACTAAGTGTGAGTCCACTGATGACAACGCGGCCTAACAAGTCGCCGGAGCCAACCGCCGTTGGCGCTTGCAGTTCCGCTGTCGCGGTTCACGTCGCGAGTCGGCGGTGGCTCAGCTTTCTACGTTAGGCGTTTCTACCCGTATCGTGAAATCGAAGCCATTACCACCACGACCCGCGAAAGACTTGACCATTTGTAGCATCAAGTGGGACTTAGAAATCGTGCAGAATCATACCAGAGCTGGCTTCGATCACATTCCTGACAGCTTGGTTTATCGGCGTTTTTTTCAGTTTCTCGATTTTATCCAGAGTCGCGGCTTTACAGTTCGCACGATTGCTGCATCGCTGGCTGATGTCACCACGACCACCGAGCTTCGGAATTCTGACCTGACTGATGATGGTTTTCGTTTTATTCAGTATGCCGAGCCTCGTTGGTGTGGTCGGCTCTACAAAGACAGAGGCGCAGACAGAGAGCTTGCTTTTCTCGAACGCTGGTTTCAGAGTTATCGGCAGCTTCCAAAATGAGCGAGAGACGATCATCCGAAACGCCTAACAAGTCGCCGGAGCCAACCGCCGTTGGCGCTGTCAGTTCCGCTGTCGCGGTTCACGCCGCGAGTCGGCGGTGGCTCAGCTTTCTACGTTAGGCGCTTATGGACACGCAAGCCACATTTTGGAAGCTCACCGAACTATTGATGATTGGTTTATACCTTTGGACAGTCGTGTTTGCTATCCGGCATTTGTGGCGGCGGCGTCAGGATTGTTTTGGTTGCACATTTCGGCAGGCGTTGGTTCGTTCTGGTTTGCTGGCATTCTTGGTCACGCCGAGTCTCATCGGTGACTTTTTTCTTTTTGCTTTGCCCGGACCAGCGGCACTTGGTTTTGCGCTCTTGTTTCCGGGCGTTTTGTTTGCCAGCGGTCATCGCTTGGAGTTGTTGACTATGATTTCGGTGTTGTATGTGCTGCCGTGGGTAGCCTGCACCGCCATCATTTTTTATGTTTGGCGGATTATCCGCTGGAGGAGAGTGAGCCGTGGTCGCGCCTAACAAGTCGCCGGAGCCAACCGCCGTTGGCGCTGTCAGTTCCGCTATCGCGGTTCACGCCGCGAGTCGGCGGTGGCTCAGCTTTTTTCGTTAGGCTGCTTGAGCGTTGTTATGTTTATTGAGAGTCCAGCCGATGAGACCGAGGAGCAGTTTCGAGCTTTTCTGACGGAGCTGATTGTCAGCATTTACAAGCGAGTGCCGGATTGGTTGGAGTATCAGGTTGGTGGGCGTTTCGAGTTGCGTGGCAGATTTTACCGTCAGTTTATTTGTCCCGCCGGCAGCGTTAGCGGCTTCATTCACCAGCGAGCTACTCAGTCAGGCGGTATTTCGCGTTCGATTGTTGAGCGTGGCGAGGCTCGCGGTGAGCGGCATTGCTGGGAGATTCATTCCGGCGTTGAGACAGAGTTTGAGTATGAAGATTTACGAGCAGCCTAACAAGTCGCCGGAGCCAACCGCCGTTGGCGCTTGCAGTTCCGCTATCGCGGTTCACGTCGCAGGTCGGCGGTGGCTCAGCTTTCTACGTTAGGCCACATTATACACTTATGACTACACACACATGGATTGAGTTTGGCGGCGGTTTCATCGTTTTGCTTGTCGCGTTGATTCCATCATTCAAGATTCGGGAGATGCACAGAGCGATGCAGAGCCAGTTGACACGCCAGATGAGAACCCGGATGCTGTTCGTATATGTGAGCCATATCGTGATTTGGACGATTGTCGGCTTATCCTTTATGAGTGGAGTTGTTTCATTCTTTTATTTCGCAGCAGTTGCAGTCATTTACATCCCGAATATCATTTGGATTATCAATTCACCAGCAGATGACCATGTGGCCTAACAAGTCGCCGGAGCCAACCGCCGTTGGCGCTGCGATTGCAATCCCCGCCGCGAGTCGGCGGTGGCTCAGCTTTTTTCGTTAGGCGGATTTGCCGCGCTCTTTGGTTTAGTGGACACAAAACAAAAACAAAAAAATGAAAGCACTCGTTTCAATAGACTACGCGATTCAGGGCAAGCGACTGGATCATCCTCACCACATAGAATCATGGCTCGCATACATTGGCGCGATACAAAAGACTGTAGATAGCTCCGAATGGAGCGGTGCAGTCCAGCCGTTTGGAGCAGGCTGTTGGTTATGTAGCGCAAGCAGCCTCGCTCCACTGCTAGAGATTGTTTTACGCAAACGCGGAGATTATCAGTTTCCATCTCGCTTAGTTTTTTTGACCCTCGAAGATGAGGAAACGCAGCCATCGTTCCCAAAATCCGCCTAACAAGTCGCCGGAGCCAACGACCACCGCCCTTTGCATTTGGTATGTTTGATTCAGTTTTCATGTTTTCTTTCTTTGGTTGCGCTGGCTCACGGTGGTCGTGGCTCAGTTTTTTTCGTTAGGCCACATATGCACACACTCGTCATTAACGCTCCAAGTTATCAGAAATCAAAGCGTTCGTTTTTACGGACGATGCGCACAGGAATCGGAGATGATTATGCCCTCAACAGCAAGATACTCCCACTGGCACAAAAGGCCAAGAAGGTGATCCTGCTCGACAAGACTGCCCGGAAAAAGGCGACAGGCGTGAAGATCGAGATAGTGCCGAGACGTCACAAAACAGGCAATGGGATTCCCAGATTTGATATTCATATGTCAGGTTTGATAGAGTGTGACTATAAACCCGAATCGCTTAATCGAAATGGAGTTGCAATTATATAACACGATGTGGCCTAACAAGTCGCCGGAGCCAACCGCCGTTGGCGCTGTCAGTTCCGCTATCGCGGTTCACGCCGCGAGTCGGCGGTGGCTCAGCTTTCTACGTTAGGCCGCTTCGCACGCATGACAAAATTAGCACCACAAGATGACGAGTTGCTCACAAAGATGGCCGACATTGTCTTTGCGGACGTTTATCGCGATGCGCCTATCACACATTTGTCCCCGGCTCGGCAGGTTTTCGTCAGGATTTATGTTGGGCAGCCGATTATTGACAACGGCAGCTTGCCCTATTTTTTCGGCAGCGATTTTCCCGATATGCCGGATTATTCGGTTTATTCAGACGCTTATCGTGAGATTGGAGCCGACGATGTCGCGGGTTATCTTGATTCCGCCGTTGCTTTGTTTTCATTTCCTGCGCCACATTTGGATTTGGAAGCGCGGAAGCTGTATCTTGCCAAGCATTGCACCGATTACAAAGGCGAGATGTGCGAGTTTGGCGACCGCATCATTGCACAGAGCGACCGAGTATTTTCACTTTTGGCAGATTATGTTAGGAAGCATCCAGATGATTTCCCAGCGGCCTAACAAGTCGCCGGAGCCAACCGCCGTTGGCGCTGTCAGTTCCGCTGTCGCGGTTCACGTCGCGAGCCGGCGGTGGCTCAGCTTTCTACGTTAGGCCACGAGACGCATGAGTGCTTTTGACCATATTTTTGAGTTGAGCACTTCGATTATATTTCTAATCGTTGGCATTTGGGCTACGGCTTATAGTTATGGTTTAGTTGGCGACCGACTGGTTGGCGGTTTGCAGTGGAATCCGAGTTTCAAGCGACACTTGCGCTGGCTGGGACCATTATTGATTGCCTTTTGTTTGGCATCATTTTTTGTCATTTGATTTTTGAGATATGAACGATTCGTGGCCTAACAAGTCGCCGGAGCCAACCGCCGTTGGCGCTTGCCGTTCCGCTATCGCGGTTCACGCCGCAGGTCGGCGGTGGCTCAGCTTTCTACGTTAGGCATCATCACACGCTTATGAAACCTTGGACACCACTTGATTTTGGATTCACCATTGCCGGACTGCTTGCTGGAGTCGCTATGGGCATCTGGACATCTCTTTGCTTTTTCTACGGCCATGACGGCACACTTGGGCAGAGTGTCGCCACCGGTTTTGTGCTTGCAGGTATTATTTTGATGCAGATAGTTCGATGGAAGGCTGGTCAAAAGAAAGATGATAAACCTGATGCCTAACAAGTCGCCGGAGCCAACCGCCGTTGGCGCTGTCAGTTCCGCTGTCGCGGTTCACGTCGTGAGTCGGCGGTGGCTCAGCTTTTTTCGTTAGGCCACATATGCACACACTCGTCATTAACGCTCCAAGTTATCAGAAATCAAAGCGTTCGTTTTTACGGACGATGCGCACAGGAATCGGAGATGATTATGCCCTCAACAGCAAGATACTCCCACTGGCACAAAAGGCCAAGAAGGTGATCCTGCTCGACAAGACTGCCCGGAAAAAGGCGACAGGCGTGAAGATCGAGATAGTGCCGAGACGTCACAAAACAGGCAATGGGATTCCCAGATTTGATATTCATATGTCAGGTTTGATAGAGTGTGACTATAAACCCGAATCGCTTAATCGAAATGGAGTTGCAATTATATAACACGATGTGGCCTAACAAGTCGCCGGAGCCAACCGCCGTTGGCGCTGTCAGTTCCGCTATCGCGGTTCACGCCGCGAGTCGGCGGTGGCTCAGCTTTCTACGTTAGGCGACATTACGCGCATGGCATATACCATCCATTCCAAGTTTGCCAGAGACTTTGCCGCCGCTCGCGTTGCGCGCTGGTTGCTTTTGCCAGTTTCCTATCTTGGGTTGCTCATTGCGCCAGCGTTTGTTTGCGCTTTGCCGTTTCAGATTCTTCATTCATGTCGCGTGACACCGCCGTCGGTTGGATATTGGATTTCAGCAGCGATCATTTCGTGTCTGGTTTTGTTTTGCCTATACCGATTGGGCAGACGAGTCATTTGGGAGTATCGGCAGCGCATCATTGATATTGAGTTGGTGGTTGGATTTTCAGGTTTCACATTGTCTGCGGCACTGACAGCTTATATTTTCCCGCACGGTTGGTTTTAATATGACCATGTCGCCTAACAAGTCGCCGGAGCCAACCGCCGTTGGCGCTTGCAGTTCCGCTATCGCGGTTCACGTCGCGAGTCGGCGGTGGCTCAGCTTTTTTCGTTAGGCATCATTACGCACCATGAAAAAGATCACGATAATTGGATTGTTAGTTGTCATTGTCGCCGTGTGCCTATTGCTGCATCGGCAGCACGTCGAGAGTGTTGCCAGATTTGACAACGAGTTTCGCCAACAGTTAGCGGGAGTTTGGTTGAGGCAGGAGGCTGGTATGCGATGCACGAACACCGTCGCAGCAGATGGCAGTTTTATAGAGCTGTCATGGTTCAGCCATCCTGACCGCACCAACACATACCGAGCCACCGGCACATGGCTTGTCAAAGATGGACGTTTGACTGAGACTGTAAGCAGTAGCAGCAACTCAGCCGAAGTGACGCCGCATACAGGCGACGCACGGATTATTCGCTCGGACGCGGGCGAGTTTGTCCTGCGATGGCCGAATTCTGTTGAGCAGGTATGGCAAAAGATTACCCCATGATGCCTAACAAGTCGCCGGAGCCAACCGCCGTTGGCGCTGTCAGTTCCGCTATCGCGGTTCACGTCGCAGGTCGGCGGTGGCTCAGCTTTCTACGTTAGGCTGCTATGAACATTCAGGTTCCAGAACTCGCCACACTCAACCAGTTGCAGCGGCGTCTTGTCGTTCGCGGAGCGTTTCAGCTTTTGCGAGAGGCACAGCCAGCGGCATCTGTATTGGCAGGTTTGCCTGGTTTGGGAGCTATCTTTGGTTTTTTTGCCGTGAGCAGTTTGTTCTCATTTTTTCTTATCGGGAATTCAGTCGTTTCCATTGGCGGCGGCATTGTAGGAGCTATAGTTGGCGCAAAAGTTGGCGCGCACTTTTTTCGAGTTTTTATGCGCCCTTATTACAGGCGCTTCATTGAAGGACATCAGGATGAGATTAAAGCCGCAGCCTAACACCGCGCTGGAGCCAACGGCGGCTGCTCCTTCATTTTACGGTTTTGAGCAAATTCACGCTTGCGGTATTTCGCGCCGTGGCTCAGCTTTGGATCGTTAGGCGTATCTACCATCGTTCACTATGCACATACCACATCTCACTCGCCAAGATACATCGGATTTCTATCCGGTAGTTCGTGATTGCCTTCCAGCCGTCCGCCCACTTCCAGTCGGCACGTCCATTTCTTGTGGCCTTCCAGCATCGGGAGGTTATTCCGGCAATGTCGTCGTGGATATAGTTGATGGCCCAGAGTTCGGCACTGATTGGACGAGTTCAGACCCAGATGATTGGTCGCGTTTTCCTGCACGGATTCGTGCCGCCGCTACAGCCTTGCGTGATTCTGGGCTTCGTGGTAGCTATCGCATCACTCACAAAGACGGAGCCGTGACCATTACACCATTATGAGATTACGAGCCGATACGCCTAACAAGTCGCCGGAGCCAACCGCCGTTGGCGCTGGCAGTTCCGCTATCGCGGTTCACGTCGCGAGTCGGCGGTGGCTCAGCTTTTTTCGTTAGGCCACTTGGCCACGCCATGAATAAACGAGGATGTTATTGCGGGATATGGGACAAGAATCCAGCACACTTCGAGTCGCTCGGCGTGCCGCGAGGTTATTGCGGCTTTTGTCGGGTTTGCAAGCGTCCGGGTCATACTCGCCATTTTCCAGGAGCAGTTCCATTTACGAGTTGCTGGTGTGATTTTCATTACCGGCTGGTTTCACTGATTCATCCACTTGGATTTCCCGGCTCGTTACTGTATTTTGGAGTTGCAGCAGCCGGAGTTATTTTATGGTTTGTATTCAGACATTGATCCAGTGGCCTAACAAGTCGCCGGAGCCAACCGCCGTTGGCGCTGGCCGTTCCGCTGTCGCGGTTCACGTCGCGAGTCGGCGGTGGCTCAGCTTTCTACGTTAGGCAGCATTACACTTTTATGAAAAAACTAATCCCATATATTCTTGCTTACCTCATCGTTGCGATTGGCACATCGGCATACTCGCACTTTGCCAGTCATTCACACGCCAGCCTGTATCCACCCAATTCTGTCACCGTGATTACGACGTTGTCACACGACGAGTTGGCTGCCAAGCTACAGCAGGTTGGTTTGCCTGAAGCAGAGCATTTGCAGACGATGACGGTCAGATATGATTCTTTGTCTTTGGTCTCGCTGGTTTATCATTTTGGGTTTTACGCTGTCATCTTCGCGGCCTTTGCAGGATTGACGCTCTTATTTCAGCGAGTCTTTCACACGAAAGTTTGAGATATGACCATGCTGCCTAACAAGTCGCCGGAGCCAACCGCCGTTGGCGCTGTCAGTTCCGCTGTCGCGGTTCACGTCGCGAGTCGGCGGTGGCTCAGCTTTTTTCGTTAGGCGTCTTTATCATTATGAAACGTTCCATCATTATTTTCAGCATCTTGACCGTCGCGTGTAGCATTGCTTTTGCAGCGCGTTGGATGATTGACCAGAAGCAAGCTCCGCCGATTGGCTTGCCAGATGCCTATCGGATAGCGACTATTGCGCTTGGTTCAGCCACGAATGAGTTTCATTGCACCGCTGCCAGATTCGTGGGGAGCAGTGTGCGCCAGGTTCATGGAGATTTGACTTTTACTCCACAAACGGCGCACTCAAGACAGTCTATGCTTGTCCAGATAGCTCGTCTCGTGTTTATGATGGTGATCCACCGATTTTTTGAATGACGACCCAGACGCCTAACAAGTCGCCGGAGCCAACCGCCGTTGGCGCTGTCAGTTCCGCTGTCGCGGTTCACGCCGCGAGTCGGCGGTGGCTCAGCTTTTTTCGTTAGGCCACTTCCGCGTTTTTGATTTTGACCGAGCTGATTTGGCTGGCGATGATTGCAGACAGAAGCATTTCGATGAGTAAGTCGCGGATAGTTCGGATGGTTTCAGCTCGCGCCCGTTTCGCGCAGCGAGCAAATGCGGAGCCGTCATTTCGGCGTTTGATTTTATGAGGTTTGGATTGAAAGATAGCCAGTGGCCTAACAAGTCGCCGGAGCCAACCGCCGTTGGCGCGGTCAGTTCCGCTGTCGCGGTTCACGCCGCGAGTCGGCGGTGGCTCAGCTTTTTTCGTTAGGCATCATTACGCGCATGAAACCCACCGTAAAGCTGATGGTTCACATTGGGCTTTTGATTATAGCCAGTGCTATGCTGCTGACGGACTCACCTCCATTGCCTGCATTCGGGATAGCTTTGTTGTGCGTTTCTCTTTTTGGTTTCCGATTCCGTCGGCTTAGTCTTATTTCATATCTCCGCCTTTTTATTATCGTTGCGGTGCTTTTGTATTTTCTCTTAACTGACCCAGCAGGAATTACAGACATTTCGCATACACATTTTTCGAGGTGGTTTATTGTTGTAGTCGTTGTGCCTTGCTTATTGCTGGCTTTTAGAGATTATCGCTCGGATTGTGCAAAAGATGATTCATCACATGATGCCTAACAAGTCGCCGGAGCCAACGCCTATTATCGCTGTCAGTTCCGCTGTCGCGGCTCACATCGTTATTACGGCGTGGCTCAGCTTTTTTCGTTAGGCCACATCGAGCTTTTGGATTTTTATTGAGCTGGTTTCGTTGCGGAGTCAGAGTTAGTTCGCAGACTTGAAATGAGTGAGATTTCGGCAGTGAGTTTGAGTTTAGCTCGCGCTGGTTTCGTGCGGCGAGCAAGTGCGGAGCTTGTGGATTTATGAGCGTTATGATTCGCCAATGTTTGTCTGGGATAGACACGTTGATGTGGCCTAACAAGTCGCCGGAGCCAACGGGCGTTGGCGCTTGCAGTTATTCGAGAAGGTTTCAGTGGTTCCATATCTTTAGTCGCCCGTGGCTCAGCTTTCTACGTTAGGCAGCATTACGCGCTATGCCATATTTTTTCATCCTACCGGCTTACGTTGCGCTTTTGATTGGCTTGATTGGCGTGGCGGTGGTAGCTCGCTTTGTTCCGCGTTTTCGGCGAGCGAGTGGTTACTTCATCGGCGGCGCAGTTGGCACATTGATTGGTTTTGTCATCATCAACGTCATCGTGATTTTGGCTGGCGTTGCTCCAGCTTGGTTGGCGCAGAAGTTCACGTTTCCAGATTGGTTGCAGCAGGTGAGCAGATATTTTGTCGCAGCCACACTTTTGATCGGCCCGTTCATCGGTTCGGCTATCGGCGTTTTTCTCGGATTCGCTGCCGGGATTTATTTTGTTTTCAGAAGGAGGAGCCATGCTGCCTAACAAGTCGCCGGAGCCAACCGCCGTTGGCGCTGTCAGTTCCGCTGTCGCGGTTCACGTCACGAGTCGGCGGTGGCTCAGCTTTCTACGTTAGGCACACTCCGCGTATGAAATGTCCAAGCTGCCAGAAAGATTCGATTCCATTCGGAAAGATGTGGCTCAAAGGCGGGCGCGGCACATATCGCTGTCCGAGTTGTGATGCGATTTCCCGCGTCAAGAAGTCCGTGCCGCTCGTTATTGCTTCGATGGCTTTCGGTGGAGTATCCGCTGGGTTGGGTTTGTTTTTTAAGAGTTGGCTTGTATTTGGAGTGGCTTTTATAGTTGTGGTGGTTCTCGATGCTATGATGGATCACCGATTTCGTCATTTGGAGTTAGTTGATACACAAAAATGAGCCGTGTGTCTAACAAGTCGCCGGAGCCAACCGCCGTTGGCGCTGTCAGTTCCGCTATCGCGGTTCACGTCGCAGGTCGGCGGTGGCTCAGCTTTCTACGTTAGGCCACTAGACGTTTGGTTTTATGGATTTTACATTGAAGTCAGGCATTCCGGTATCGCGCTCTTGGACAGAGTGGCTGAATGGGTTTGCTCTGGCTTCTTCTTCGGTGCAGTTATCGCAGATGACTTCTCGCGTCACCGTGTATTCCACATCTACTATCCAGCTTGTGCATTTTTCTTTTTTCATAGATTTAGTTCTTTATCCATGGCCTAACAAGTCGCCGGAGCCAACGCCTATTGGCGCTTTCCGTTCCGCTGGCGCGGTTCACGCCGTTGCTGCGGCGTGGTTCAGCTTTTTACGTTAGGCATCACTACGCGCTATGACTATTCGCAAGACATTCATCACAGTTACAGTCGCCGCTCTTGTCGGTTTGTTCTTGGGTGGCGTGTTTGGTTTTGCAGCCGGTAAGATGACGCCGGACTTTTTCCGGCACATCATTCCGTGGCAGGATGTCGAGCCGGTTGGCTTCGCTACTTTCGCTGGTTCTACTGTCGGTGTTTTGCTTGGCGGTGGCTTGGGTTGTTTCGGAGTTTTGATTCAGTTTATTTTAGAGTTGAGGAGGAAGCCGTGATGCCTAACAAGTCGCCGGAGCCAACCGCCGTTGGCGCTGTCAGTTCCGCTGTCGCGGTTCACGCCGCGAGTCGGCGGTGGCTCAGCTTTCTACGTTAGGCCTCGCTACATCACACTATGAAAAAACAAATGTTTCCAGACTTCACCGACAAGTTTCTTTCGTTGAGCGTTATTGGTGAAGACCACACACTTACGATGGATCATCCACGCTTTGAGCTGCAAGGCGGCAGGTGGTTCGTCGCTGGCAGAGTGCCAGAAGGCGTCACAAACGGAGATTGGAGCGAGGGCGCGGTGCGCGCCGTTGCTTGGGATCAGGTTAATCATTATCTGGTTTTTGATTCCGCCGACCATTATCGAAAGGGACTCAAGAAGTTTGCAAAGTATGAGAAATCGAAACGCAAGGCCTAACAAGTCGCCGGAGCCAACCGCCGTTGGCGCTTGCCGTTCCGCTGTCGCGGTTCACGTCGCGAGTCGGCGGTGGCTCAGCTTTTTTCGTTAGGCCACATGACCACGCTTATGAGTTTTACATACTTGAAAAGATGGATAGGTCTGCTTTCGATTCTTTGGATGATTGTGCTGATTTCGTCATATTCACTTATGGCGGGCAGCACTAATCAGCCGAGCATCAATTCTGATGCCTCTATCAAGACGGATGTGCAGGATGCTTTACAGCTTTACAAAGCATTCTCGAAGCTTGAGCTTGTAGTTGATTCTCGTGCAGCAAAGGTTCACACGCCTATTGATATTTCGCAGGCATATTCTGCTATGTATAGGCCCATTGATGCGACGAGGTATTTGGAAAAGATATTGCTAGATCGTGCGGGTATTGCGATTACTCATCTTGACGACAAGCGAGTGTCGGTGACATACAACGACGCCCTACCAATCAAGAATGTGACAAAGTGACCAATGAAGCATCTGTGGCCTAACAAGTCGCCGGAGCCAACCGCCGTTGGCGCTTGCAGTTCCGCTATCGCGGTTCACGTCGCGAGTCGGCGGTGGCTCAGCTTTTTTCGTTAGGCCACTTGACCACGCTTATGACAGACACGAGAGCGAAGCGAGCAGCAGAGATTCAGGATTCCATTCGTCAGATACTTCATCGTGACTGGAATCCGATTGGCTGTGATGGCGAGATTGAGTTGCCCGGAGACGAGTATGACAGTTACATTGCGCCGGTTTATCGGATTTTGTCTGGTAGCCGGTCGGAGCAGGAGCTTATCGAGTGTCTTTTCCGGCTTGAGCGTGACGACATTGGGATGCCGTGCGAGTCGGCGGAGTTATTGCGGCCAGTTGCTCACAGACTTTTGGAGCTTGATGTTAGATTATGACGACGTGGCCTAACAAGTCGCCGGAGCCAACCGCCGTTGGCGCTTGCAGTTCCGCTATCGCGGTTCACGTCGCGAGTCGGCGGTGGCTCAGCTTTCTACGTTAGGCGACATTGAGCGCCATGATAATTCAACGCATCATTCAGTGCATATTGTCAGCGGCGGCAGCAGCGTCCGTTTTGTTCTTTCTTGGCTATGAGTTCATTGAGTCATCCACGAGAGACATTGGGGCCGCTATCTTTCTGGCATTTTTAGGAGCCGCCGCACTTTCGCCAATCGTGGTTTGGTGGGTCTTGTCGCATTTCCTCAAGTCGTCAGCGAGCCGTTATGTTCTTTTGGTCGGTGCAGCGTTGTTTTTTGGCTTTGGGGGAGTTGGCTATTACGAAGGGTTGGTTGTCCATCAGGAAGCCTTGAGCGTTTTGATTTTACTTTTTCTGCCGATGTGGCAAATCGGAGCATTGGCAGTTCTATTTGGCATTTTATTTTATGTTGAGCGCCGAAGACAGAGACACGATGTCGCCTAACAAGTCGCCGGAGCCAACCGCCGTGGGCGCTGCGGTTACAATCCACGCCGCGAGTCGGCGGTGGCTCAGCTTTCTACGTTAGGCGTTTCCAGTTTTATGGCGAAACGGATGTCCATCTTTGTTCTAGCTGCATCAGGCACATTCTTTATGGCGGGATGCGGTGATGTTTACGACAAACATCTTGTCGGCCCATATAGTCTGGCCGCCATAGATGTCGAGCAGCAGATGAGCGTTTATTACGACCTCGGAGACGAGGGCAGCATCGGGCGCATTGAGCCGGTTGTCTTTTCGGTTGGTTGGAACAAACGTTACATCATTGCCAAGCAGCATCCGGGAGGAAACCGAAGCGTCACGGTTTTTTGTTATTTGGACATGACCAAGGATAGCAAGTATGCGGAACCTACGAATAGTGTGGTGGGTCCGCTTACGGAGGCTGAGTTTGCACAGAAGCAGCGAGAGTTGGGATTGCCCAGTTTCACGCTAACCATTAAGAACCTAGAGTGAGAGAAACGCCTAACAAGTCGCCGGAGCCAACCGCCGTTGGCGCTTGCCGTTCCGCTATCGCGGTTCACGTCGCGAGTCGGCGGTGGCTCAGCTTTTTTCGTTAGGCAGCATGACGCGCTATGAGTGATTACGCCAAGATTGCTTTGATTGTTTTGACACCATATCTGGTGTTTGGTGTTCTTTTATTTTTTACGAGAAGAAATCCCAGGCTTCAGTTTTTTATTTTGTGGCCGGTCATTTTAGCCGTATGGATTTGGCTTGGTTTTAGGCATGGTTGGCAGACATTTGATTTTGTTCAGCTCGGCATCATGTTATTTTTGTGTGTGATTGGTGGCATTGGTATTTTTCTGAAGGCCGCCAAAAAATGATTGAGAGATTTATGCTGCCTAACAAGTCGCCGGAGCCAACCGCCGTTGGCGCTGGCCGTTCCGCTGTCGCGGTTCACGCTGCGAGTCGGCGGTGGCTCAGCTTTTTTCGTTAGGCATCGTTAGACATTATGAAAATCACATCATTACTAATCGGAGTTTGCCTGCTGCCATTTTTGACAGGTTGCCATAAGCCACAAGTCGGTGAGGAGATTGGAGCCGTAGAAGGTGATCTCAAGGCTACCGCGCTGTCATCTATTATCGCGAAGCATCCAGATTTGAGTTCATCCGACCTGAAGTTTAGTGATATAAAGATTTTGGCGCTGCCCGATGGCAAGGAGGAGGTGATTGTGGTTTATTCTATTCCTGCATCAGCAAAGACGGCCACCGAAGGCACGCGAAACATAATTACCACAAAGGTGATCGGTGTGATATTCTCATTGTCGGGAAAGGTTGAGAACATTCAGGAGAGCACAAGATCACAGCTACAATGATTGAGCCGATGCCTAACAAGTCGCCGGAGCCAACCGCCGTTGGCGCTGGCCGTTCCGCTGTCGCGGTTCACGCCGCGAGTCGGCGGTGGCTCAGCTTTCTACGTTAGGCATCGAGCCATGTCCACCGAAGCACATCAGGATTCATCGGAGCCGCACGAGGAGCAGTTATGCACCAGTTGCGCTGCTCCGAATGAGCCGACCGCTGATTTTTGTATCAAGTGTGGAGCACCGCTGAGTTCGTTTTCGATGATTGCTCCATTTGAGCGATTATTTGCCGAAGGATTTATTTACCGTCAGGCAGCAGGCCGCCCACGAAGATTGATCACGGTGTTAGGAGTGTGGTTCATTTTTGGCATGATGGCATTGGGTGGTTTAGTTATTATGGCGATGGGCTTCCAAAGCACAGGCGGCGGTTTAGTTGCTACCATTGTCGCCGTTGGATTTGGAGCCGCCATTCTTGCGATCTCGCTCACGATGATTTGGAAGACGACTCGGAATTATTTGACTAGACATGAGATTGACCATAAAACCGATGCCTAACAAGTCGCCGGAGCCAACCGCCGTTGGCGCTGTCAGTTTCGCTATCGCGGTTCACGTCGCCGGTCGGCGGTGGCTCAGCTTTTTTCGTTAGGCCACTTCACACGCCATGCAAAATATGACACACAAAGAAAAACGATTCACGGAGGCCATGCTTGACATCAATCGTCGAGCGCATAAAGAGGCTGGTTATGATGCGCCACGTTTTAGGCAGTTAGTTGGTGAGGTTGGTGGCCCCGAAGCAGCCAGACAGTTGATTTGTAGTTCAAAGGTTCCAGACGGTTATATTGGGCTTTGTCAGACTGGTCATCTTGGACTCACTGCCGAGGCACTTGTGTTGCAAGAGGAGTGGCAAGATTTGTTTGATGCCGATGTGCTTGATGCAGCTCGTAAGCGGCTGGAGGACTATGGTTATGATTTTCGTGCTTAAAACAGATAACCAGTGGCCTAACACCGCGAGAGGCTGTGTTAAAACTATTGGGCCGGAGTTGTGAAGTAAGTTGGCAGGTTGGAAAGTGGGGTTATTTAACCCGGCGGGTTGAAGGCGGGCATCGGGCAATAAGGTGAATGATCCGGTGTATGGGATGGAACGGGCCGCTTTTTTCGAGGGCAGGCGTCTCCGCCGGGCTTTTTAAGCCACCGCCGCCATCAATGTCTCGAACCTCACGAGGTTCAGCACGCGTTTGAGGTTGTAGGCCAGCGTGGTCAGGCTCCATTCGCACCGCACCTTCTCCAGTCCCTTGAGCAGGAAGTGGGTGTAGCCAAACCACCGCTTGATCGTCCCAAAAGGATGTTCGGCCAGCGTCTTGCGCAATTTGAACTTCCCCGGCTGTTGTTTCATCCGTGCGGCCATCGCTTCCATCAAATGTTCGTTCTCCTCCCGCGTGATCGTCCGGCTGCCTTTGTTCCGGGTGCAGCGGCTTTTCAACGCGCAGGTGTTGCAGGCATTGGTGCGGTAGTATCTGATCTCCCGGCCTTTTTCAAAGGTGGGAAAACGATAGGTTAGTGTGTCGCCCGCCGGACAGACATAGACATCCTTGGTGGCGTCATACTGGAACCGGCTTTTGCCATACAGGCCGCACGCCGTGTTCGCGCTGGTGTCCGCTTTCGGAAGGTAAGGCGTGATTCCCTGTTCCACGCACCGGCCCACTTCCGCCGTGTTGTAATAACCCGCATCCGCCACCACTTCCATTTTGGCCAGTTCCAGATTGGCCTTGGCCTCCAAAGCGACATTGGCCAGTTGCTGGCAGTCCGTCCCCTCGTTGGTCACGTCCGCCGCCGCGATGAGCTTGTGTTTGGCATCCACGGCCATCTGCGCGTTGTAGCCCACGATTGTCCCGTGCGCCGCGGGCATCTTGCGCGTGTCCGGGTCGGTCACGCTGATCTGCTTGTGCTCCGCATCCAGTTGCGCCAGCAGTTCCTTGTGCCAGTCCTGCCGGTCTTGGAGCGCGGCAATCTTGGCAGTCAGATCACCTTTGCTGGGGGCCACGCCGCCCGGTTCCGCCGCGTCCGCCGTGTCCAGTTCTTTCAAATACCCGGACAGCCGGGCATCGGCGCGGGCAATCAAATCCTGAAGCTTGTCCGCATTGAAGTTCTGGTCGCGCGCATTGACCGCCGCGAACTTGCTGCCGTCAACGGCCAGCAGCTCCCCGCCAAAAAGTTCCAGCTTGCGGCACAACAAGGTGAACTGCCGCGCCACGGCCTTGAGCGGCTGGAGATTGTCTTTGCGGAAGTCGGCAATGGTCTTGAAGTCGGGCGTCTGTTTGCCGGTGAGCCAGATCACCTCCACGTTGCGGTGGCACTCGGCTTCCAGTGACCGGGACGAGCGGACGCGATGCAGATACCCGTAGAGATAAAGTTTGAGCAGCGCCCCCGGATCATAAGGCGGACGCCCGGTGTCCGCGCAACGGGCCTTGTCAAAACCCAGCGCGTGCATATCCAGCGACCCGACGAAGGCGTCGAGGAAGCGCACGGGATTTTCAGGCCCGATGTAATCCTCAAGCCGTTCCGGGAAGAGCAGTGTTTGAGAGCGATCCAGGCCGGCGCGATGTTTCATGCTTGATTAAGACCATCCACCGGCGTAAAGGTTTCAACAATGTCAGCGTTTTCACACAGCCTCTCGCCGGAGCCAACCGCCGTTGGCGCTGGCCGTTCCGCTATCGCGGTTCACGACGCGAGTCGGCGGTGGCTCAGCTTTTTTCGTTAGGCGGCATTGAGCGCGTTGTTATTTATGAAGCTTGTATTTACATCACCAGATAGCTCCCAGGTTGGTTTGATGCAGAGTATTTTAGACTCTGCCGATATTCCTTGCGAGGTGCGAAACGAAGCCGTATCACAAGTGATGATTGGGACACAGTTTGCGCCAGAGCTTTGGATTTTGCGGGACGAGGATTATGACGAAGCGACGCAGGTGATTACGGAATTTAGCCATAAGAGTTGATTGACGATGATGCCGCCTAACAAGTCGCCGGAGCCAACCGCCGTTGGCGCTGTCAGTTCCGCTGTCGCGGTTCACGTCGCGAGTCGGCGGTGGCTCAGCTTTTTTCGTTAGGCCGACTCGCACACCTGACATGAACGCGAGACCAAAGATGATTTTTGACAATTCACAGATGCCCAGCCGAGTGCTGGGTATCTTATTGAACGCGTAGCTCAATTGAAAAGAGCGGCCCTCTTACTAAGGGCTGGTTGTGGGTTCAAGTCCCACCGCGAGAGTCGCGCAGTTTCCGCGCGCTTCTCGCGGTCGGACGAGTTCTCGCAAAGAGTTTCACGTTGTGAGGATAGCCGTCGGCCTAACAAGTCGCCGGAGCCAACCGCCGTTGGCGCTTGCAGTTCCGCTGTCGCGGTTCACGTCGCGAGTCGGCGGTGGTTCAGCTTTCTACGTTAGGCGGCACTACCATTTCACACAATGAAGCCACTCGAAATTAAGAATGATGACGACTATAAAGTTTATTTAGCAGAGAAGGCCGAGGCGGAGGCCGACTGGAATAGACGTCGCATACACCATGACCCCATAATAAAACCGCGAGTCATATATTGGTTTGTGCATCCAAAAACCAAGCCGCCGAAAGCTCTTGGGTTTATCCGCGCTAACAACAAATATGCATGGCGTGTTGTCGGTGGCTTGACTGGTTCACATGGAGGCGGACATGGTGAACAGTGGTGGGGAAAATTTGTTGAAATTATTTCATTAGGATACATTGCTATTGAGGAAGCAGTCGCGGAGCGTTTAGTGCCACCCAATTGGTCGCCACCTCCGTTAAGCGTTAGGGATGCGACCGTAGTGCGTGACTTCCAAAAGAATGATTGATTTTAGACATGACGACCATGCCGCCTAACAAGTCGCCGGAGCCAACCGCCGTTGGCGCTGTCAGTTCCGCTGTCGCGGTTCACGTCGCGAGTCGGCGGTGGCTCAGCTTTCTACGTTAGGCGGCTTGAGACGTTCGGATTTTTTATTGAGTTGGTTTGGCTGGCGGAAGTTTGAGTTGGTTCGCATTTCGATGAGTGCGTCACAGACAGTTCGGTTGGGTTTAGCTCGCGCCGGTTTCTTACGGCGAGCAAGGGCGGCGCTTTTCGGTCGGTCGAGCCTCAGTTGATGCCTGATTCTATTGTCTTATGAACCTTTCGCCGCCTAACCAGTCGCGAGGCTGTGTTAAAACTATTGGGCCGGAGTTGTGAAGTAAGTTGGCAGGTTGGAAAGTGGGGTTATTTAACCCGGCGGGTTGAAGGCGGGCATCGGGCAATAAGGTGAATGATCCGGTGTATGGGATGGAACGGGCCGCTTTTTTCGAGGGCAGGCGTCTCCGCCGGGCTTTTTAAGCCACCGCCGCCATCAATGTCTCGAACCTCACGAGGTTCAGCACGCGTTTGAGGTTGTAGGCCAGCGTGGTCAGGCTCCATTCGCACCGCACCTTCTCCAGTCCCTTGAGCAGGAAGTGGGTGTAGCCAAACCACCGCTTGATCGTCCCAAAAGGATGTTCGGCCAGCGTCTTGCGCAATTTGAACTTCCCCGGCTGTTGTTTCATCCGTGCGGCCATCGCTTCCATCAAATGTTCGTTCTCCTCCCGCGTGATCGTCCGGCTGCCTTTGTTCCGGGTGCAGCGGCTTTTCAACGCGCAGGTGTTGCAGGCATTGGTGCGGTAGTATCTGATCTCCCGGCCTTTTTCAAAGGTGGGAAAACGATAGGTTAGTGTGTCGCCCGCCGGACAGACATAGACATCCTTGGTGGCGTCATACTGGAACCGGCTTTTGCCATACAGGCCGCACGCCGTGTTCGCGCTGGTGTCCGCTTTCGGAAGGTAAGGCGTGATTCCCTGTTCCACGCACCGGCCCACTTCCGCCGTGTTGTAATAACCCGCATCCGCCACCACTTCCATTTTGGCCAGTTCCAGATTGGCCTTGGCCTCCAAAGCGACATTGGCCAGTTGCTGGCAGTCCGTCCCCTCGTTGGTCACGTCCGCCGCCGCGATGAGCTTGTGTTTGGCATCCACGGCCATCTGCGCGTTGTAGCCCACGATTGTCCCGTGCGCCGCGGGCATCTTGCGCGTGTCCGGGTCGGTCACGCTGATCTGCTTGTGCTCCGCATCCAGTTGCGCCAGCAGTTCCTTGTGCCAGTCCTGCCGGTCTTGGAGCGCGGCAATCTTGGCAGTCAGATCACCTTTGCTGGGGGCCACGCCGCCCGGTTCCGCCGCGTCCGCCGTGTCCAGTTCTTTCAAATACCCGGACAGCCGGGCATCGGCGCGGGCAATCAAATCCTGAAGCTTGTCCGCATTGAAGTTCTGGTCGCGCGCATTGACCGCCGCGAACTTGCTGCCGTCAACGGCCAGCAGCTCCCCGCCAAAAAGTTCCAGCTTGCGGCACAACAAGGTGAACTGCCGCGCCACGGCCTTGAGCGGCTGGAGATTGTCTTTGCGGAAGTCGGCAATGGTCTTGAAGTCGGGCGTCTGTTTGCCGGTGAGCCAGATCACCTCCACGTTGCGGTGGCACTCGGCTTCCAGTGACCGGGACGAGCGGACGCGATGCAGATACCCGTAGAGATAAAGTTTGAGCAGCGCCCCCGGATCATAAGGCGGACGCCCGGTGTCCGCGCAACGGGCCTTGTCAAAACCCAGCGCGTGCATATCCAGCGACCCGACGAAGGCGTCGAGGAAGCGCACGGGATTTTCAGGCCCGATGTAATCCTCAAGCCGTTCCGGGAAGAGCAGTGTTTGAGAGCGATCCAGGCCGGCGCGATGTTTCATGCTTGATTAAGACCATCCACCGGCGTAAAGGTTTCAACAATGTCAGCGTTTTCACACAGCCTCTCGCCGGAGCCAACCGGCATCGCCCTTGCCTTTTTCTCGCAAGCATCGTCGGCTCGCCATATCATAGCTTGCCGGTGGCTCAGCTTTCTACGTTAGGCATCGTATGTTCGCCCAGAGAAACAGCACAGCAAGCGGGCTGGTGACTTTTCTTCCAGTTGTTTTCGGAAGTCTTGGGCTGATTCTGTGCGGCATTTATCAGGCGCAGCGTGATGGCATCTTTCTCCACTCATTCTATTCGTTCGACCGGCTCATTCAGCATCATCTCGATGCAGTTGCCGGATTCGGTTCTCTGGCGGCTTTGCTCGGCGTTGCGACCAGTTTCTTGATTCTCTGGCTTTGCGGTCGCAGCCGACTTGTCACGGTTGGGACGTTTATTTCGTTGATAGCTTTACTCTTTTCTGTTTTTGGTTTGTCATTATGACGACGATGCCTAACAAGTCGCCGGAGCCAACCGCCGTTGGCGCTGTCAGTTCCGCTATCGCGGTTCACGTCGCGAGTCGGCGGTGGCTCAGCTTTCTACGTTAGGCAGCAAGCGAGCGTCACAGAAAAATTATACAAATTTGGATTGCGCGGTGTCTATTTAGAGAAAGAATGAACACAACACAAAATACCATGCCATGAAAAAACTCATCCCATATATTCTTGCATACATCATCGTTGCAGGCGGCACAGCGACTTATTCGCATTTTGCCAGACAAGCACACGCCAGCCTGTATCCGCCAAACTCTGTCACCGTGATTACTACATTGTCACACGACGAGTTGGCCGCCAAGCTTCAGCAGGTTGGTTTGCCCACATTACCACCAATCCAGACGATGACGGTGAGACCTGCGCCGGTCACTTCGCTGGTTTATCATTTTGGTTTTTATGCTGTCATCTTTGCGGCCTTTGCAGGATTGACGTTTTTATTTCAGCGAGCTATTTGCACCAATTGTAAGAGTCACGATGTTGCTGCCTAACAAGTCGCCGGAGCCAACCGCCGTTAGCGCTTGCCGTTCCGCTATCGCGGTTCACGTCGCGAGTCGGCGGTGGCTCAGCTTTCTACGTTAGGCATCAAGATCGGTTTGAGGATTTATAGAGTTGGTTGGTCTAGCGAAGATAGAGTTTAGTTCGAGTTGAGATGAGTAAGTTATCAGCAGTTAGCCAGGATTCAGCTCGCGCCGGTTTGATGCGGCGAGCAAGTGCGGCGCTTGCCAGTTGGTGAGCGTTTTGATTTGCCTGATTTTATTATGGATTTCACGTCTTTGATGCCTAACAAGTCGCCGGAGCCAACCGCCGATGGCGCTGGCCGTTCCGCTGTCGCGGTTCACGTCGCGAGTCGGCGGCGGCTCAGCTTTCTACGTTAGGCATCGTTCGCGTTATGAAAAAAGCCACACTCAAAAGATTAGTCGGATGGTTGCTGGTTTTAGTCGGATTGGTGGTCGTTGTTTTCAGCGAGAAGATTGTGTTTCCGGGATTGGAGAGGCTGGTTGGTATCGAGACGATTGTTGGCAAGCAGAACGTCGTATATCAGCCTGATGGCGGTTATCTTTTCACGAATCCAGGCGCGATGGCGCGATGGGTCTTTTCAGTTGCGGCGGTTGGAGTTTTGATTTGCCTATCTGGAGCTTGGCTGTTATTTCGATTGAGAAAGTATGACCACGATGCCTAACAAGTCGCCGGAGCCAACCGCCGTTGGCGCTGTCAGTTCCGCTATCGCGGTTCGCGTCGCAGGTCGGCGGTGGCTCAGCTTTCTACGTTAGGCTGCTACACACTTTATGACAAAACGAACTGTTGGTATATCATTCTGCGCGTTGGCGGTTGTGTTGTTTCTGTCGCGCTATCTCATCGCCGCGTTGTATCGTGGTTTCACCGTCGAGCTATGGAGTGCAGAAGACTTTGCACGGTGTTTGGGTTATGTCGGCATTGCACCGTGGTTTTTCGCCGCCCTCTTTCTGGCGGCAGGTATTTATTATTTGGTTCGTTCGGACAGTGAGAAATGAAGCCGCAGCCTAACAAGTCGCCGGAGCCAACCGCCGTTGGCGCTTGCCGTTCCGCTGTCGCGGTTCACGCCGCGAGTCGGCGGTGGCTCAGCTTTCTACGTTAGGCCACTGCCATGAGTTACGCCGAGTATCAAGAGCATTTTGAGTTGGAAGCTGGCAAAGAGCGCGAGAGATATGATGCTCGCCCAGTGTCCGAGTTGCTGGCAGATATTCGCGCTGGCCGTTTTGGTAGCTATTACTCGATTTGGTATTCACTTGGCGCACGGGCGACATTAGCCGAGGCTGGTTCGTTGCTTTTCAGCATTTTGGAGTCCACGGCAGATTATTTGGTTCGTTACCATTGCGCGGCGGCACTGATTTCTATCGCTGGAGTTTATGCAGACGGTTATCGTCCAGAGCAGCTATCCGCTGACAAGACTCAGCGAGTTGCCGAGCATTTAGCAGCTTTGAGAGAGAGGATTCAGGTATGATTACGACGTGGCCTAACAAGTCGCCGGAGCCAACCGCCGTTGGCGCTGTCAGTTCCGCTATCGCGGTTCGCGTCGCAGGTCGGCGGTGGCTCAGCTTTTTTCGTTAGGCATCATTCGCGCACCATGAGAAAGAGACTACCAGTTTGGGTTGGCGTGTTAGCCGCCGGTATTCCTGCGGTGTGGTTTGGTATCGTTCCAGTTGAGCAGGTTCCGACCTTTATTCGAGATAGCATTCACGGGATTGCTGTAAGCATTGGGATGCTACTGTTTCAGAGTCGCGAGGCAGCTTTAGCTATTGAGTATCCATTGTTTCTGGTTTGCTGCATCATCTTCGGATTGCTGGTTGGTTTTATGTGCAGATTTATTATGAGGAGACACACCCATGATGCCTAACAAGTCGCGAGGCTGTGTTAAAACTATTGGGCCGGAGTTGTGAAGTAAGTTGGCAGGTTGGAAAGTGGGGTTATTTAACCCGGCGGGTTGAAGGCGGGCATCGGGCAATAAGGTGAATGATCCGGTGTATGGGATGGAACGGGCCGCTTTTTTCGAGGGCAGGCGTCTCCGCCGGGCTTTTTAAGCCACCGCCGCCATCAATGTCTCGAACCTCACGAGGTTCAGCACGCGTTTGAGGTTGTAGGCCAGCGTGGTCAGGCTCCATTCGCACCGCACCTTCTCCAGTCCCTTGAGCAGGAAGTGGGTGTAGCCAAACCACCGCTTGATCGTCCCAAAAGGATGTTCGGCCAGCGTCTTGCGCAATTTGAACTTCCCCGGCTGTTGTTTCATCCGTGCGGCCATCGCTTCCATCAAATGTTCGTTCTCCTCCCGCGTGATCGTCCGGCTGCCTTTGTTCCGGGTGCAGCGGCTTTTCAACGCGCAGGTGTTGCAGGCATTGGTGCGGTAGTATCTGATCTCCCGGCCTTTTTCAAAGGTGGGAAAACGATAGGTTAGTGTGTCGCCCGCCGGACAGACATAGACATCCTTGGTGGCGTCATACTGGAACCGGCTTTTGCCATACAGGCCGCACGCCGTGTTCGCGCTGGTGTCCGCTTTCGGAAGGTAAGGCGTGATTCCCTGTTCCACGCACCGGCCCACTTCCGCCGTGTTGTAATAACCCGCATCCGCCACCACTTCCATTTTGGCCAGTTCCAGATTGGCCTTGGCCTCCAAAGCGACATTGGCCAGTTGCTGGCAGTCCGTCCCCTCGTTGGTCACGTCCGCCGCCGCGATGAGCTTGTGTTTGGGCATCCACGGCCATCTGCGCGTTGTAGCCCACGATTGTCCCGTGCGCCGCGGGCATCTTGCGCGTGTCCGGGTCGGTCACGCTGATCTGCTTGTGCTCCGCATCCAGTTGCGCCAGCAGTTCCTTGTGCCAGTCCTGCCGGTCTTGGAGCGCGGCAATCTTGGCAGTCAGATCACCTTTGCTGGGGGCCACGCCGCCCGGTTCCGCCGCGTCCGCCGTGTCCAGTTCTTTCAAATACCCGGACAGCCGGGCATCGGCGCGGGCAATCAAATCCTGAAGCTTGTCCGCATTGAAGTTCTGGTCGCGCGCATTGACCGCCGCGAACTTGCTGCCGTCAACGGCCAGCAGCTCCCCGCCAAAAAGTTCCAGCTTGCGGCACAACAAGGTGAACTGCCGCGCCACGGCCTTGAGCGGCTGGAGATTGTCTTTGCGGAAGTCGGCAATGGTCTTGAAGTCGGGCGTCTGTTTGCCGGTGAGCCAGATCACCTCCACGTTGCGGTGGCACTCGGCTTCCAGTGACCGGGACGAGCGGACGCGATGCAGATACCCGTAGAGATAAAGTTTGAGCAGCGCCCCCGGATCATAAGGCGGACGCCCGGTGTCCGCGCAACGGGCCTTGTCAAAACCCAGCGCGTGCATATCCAGCGACCCGACGAAGGCGTCGAGGAAGCGCACGGGATTTTCAGGCCCGATGTAATCCTCAAGCCGTTCCGGGAAGAGCAGTGTTTGAGAGCGATCCAGGCCGGCGCGATGTTTCATGCTTGATTAAGACCATCCACCGGCGTAAAGGTTTCAACAATGTCAGCGTTTTCACACAGCCTCTCGCCGGAGCCAACCGCCGTTGGCGCTGTCAGTTCCGCTGTCGCGGTTCACGTCGCAAGTCGGCGGTGGCTCAGCTTTCTACGTTAGGCCACAAGACCACCACACAACAAACAAGACACAAAAATATGAAACCCAAACACCTGATGCTCGTCGGAGTAGTTTTGATGCTCATCGAAATTATCCTGCCTCGCGTTTCTTTATCGCTCACCGTAAGTCTCGGCATCATTCCGATTCTTTGCTTTGTTGCCGGCACTTTGATGCTGGCTGTTGGCGCGCTTCGCTGGGGTTGCGCAAAGATGAAGCATTGATTTTGAGACATGACGATGTTGTGGCCTAACAAGTCGCCGGAGCCAACCGCCGTTGGTCATGGCAGTTCCGCTGTCGCGGTTCACGTCACGAGTCGGCGGTGGCTCAGCTTTCTACGTTAGGCATCATTCGCGCCACATGAAACCGAGCACCAGAAAATCCATTCCGCCGACCAACTGCTATGCCGTGGTCAACGGATTTATTGGGTTGCTTTGGATTGTCGGCATTCCTGTTTTATTCTGCACTTATTCTAGCGCGCCACTTTGGGTTAAGATTCCAGTCGTTGCTTTGTGGGTTATTGTTTCCGTTCGGATCGTAGATAGATATATTCCACGGATCACGAACCCGGTGATTGAGTGGATTTATGATCGAGTCACAAACAGATGATGACCATGATGCCTAACAAGTCGCCGGAGCCAACCGCCGTTGGCGCTGTCAGTTCCGCTGTCGCGGTTCACGTCGCGAGTCGGCGGTGGCTCAGCTTTCTACGTTAGGCATCATTACACCACGATGATTTCAGACACCACAGACTTGAGCAGGCTACGACGCAGGAGTTGGCGCGTCGAGTTGCTCATGCTTGGTTTCGCCGTTCTCGCTTTTTCGTGGATTCCAGCCGGATTGGTTTTGATTTTTCGGGATGCAGATTCACGGCCTGTATTTACTATCTTTCGGCAGTTGTGGCCGTTATTGTTTTTTCCGCTTTGTCTTGCCAGCGTTTGCTGGTTTTGGCGGTCGTCTTTGAAGCGGAAGATTAGAGATATGGAGTCACGCCATGATGCCTAACAAGTCGCCGGAGCCAACCGCCGTTGGCGCTTGCAGTTCCGCTGTCGCGGTTCGCGCCGCGAGTCGGCGGTGGCTCAGCTTTCTACGTTAGGCCACCTCGCACATGAGCGACACGAACCAAACCAGTCCAGATGGCAGCCGGTCGGTGCCACCTCCGCCAGAGGTTTTTCCTGACTTGGCGACTTGCCGCGTCCAGCCAGCTCATCTCGATGGTTACTTTGATTGCTTGAGTTTTTGGGCTAGTTTTTGTCCGCACATGCTTACCTTTGGCTCCAGCCGTTATTGTCGTCATCCGTCAGCGCAAGAGATTTTGGCACGTTCGGAAGGCAAAAAGGACAAGCCAGCATGATTGATTTGCCGAGCATGATTTTGGATTATCAACCGTGGCCTAACAAGTCGCCGGAGCCAACCGCCGTTGGCGCTGGCCGTTCCGCTGTCGCGGTTCACGTCGCGAGTCGGCGGTGGCTCAGCTTTCTACGTTAGGCGGCATCTATGCACTCACAAGCGTGAACCGGATCGCACGATGAAAAATGACGAGCAACCACGAATGGAGAGATCAGAACCAGCACCGGCCATCCCTCCGATTTTGTCCATTAGCCAACATTCGCAGACGCCCAAAAAGCCACACTCTGCGTTCTGGCTTATGGTTGTTTTGCTTGTTGCTATTGCCGGGTTCATCTACACTCAGAATTACATTGCCATTTCACCAGAGCTGATTACTAATGGTCATTTAGAAGATTCAAGAGGGAACTATTTTATGAGTGATTGGTTTGGGACATCTGTTTTCGCCGCCATATTTTTGGCGTTCTTTTTTATTTTTCTTTCGCTCATTCAGCGCAGGTCGAAGAAGATAATGAAGGAGAGCATTGATGTGGCCAAAGAGCGTCTCCAAGTTGAGAGAGAGCTGTTGGCTGTGCAGAAGCAAACAAACAGTTTATTGACGCAGATAGTTGAAAAGTTGGATAAGAAAATATGACGCCGCCTAACAAGTCGCCGGAGCCAACCGCCGTTGTCGCTGTCCGTTCCGCTGTCGCGGTTCACGTCGCAGGTCGGCGGTGGCTCAGCTTTCTACGTTAGCCAGCTTATGCGCATATTCATACTCATCGCACTTGTTGCCATTTGTGGCTGTAGTCCATCGTCGAAAGACATAGTCGGTGACTGGGCGAAGCCGATGGGCTTACGTAACTGGGATGGCCACATTACCGAAGAGGATTTCTTGATCCGTTTTTCACCGGATGGCACATATTGGGTTTTTGATTATGGTTCTGCCTATCGCGACCAGTTTACAGAAAGTCTGTATTATTGGTCGGGACAGACGCCGCCCAAATGGACAGGAAGATGGCATCTGGAAGGGGACAAGCTTTTCTTTGTTCAAGATGGTCATAACGAGCAGTCGCCGGTTATTGTCAGCCACATTGTCCTCCGGCAGTTTTGAAGCATCGTGTCCTTGGCGTTCCGATACGAGGCGGTTTGCTTTTTATCGAGTCAGTATTACAAACGAGCTGGCTAACAAGTCGCCGGAGCCAACGCCGGTTGGCGCTGGCAGTTCCGCTTCGCGGATAACGCCATGAATCCGGCGTGGCTCAGCTTTTTTCGTTAGGCATCATTGCGCGCTTATGAAATTCACGATTACATTTATTCTGTTGGGGTTGCTGCTGACTGGTTGCGGTCGCAACAATGCAAAGGTTCAGCAGCAATCCGATGCAATGATTCAGCAGCAATTGACGGGGACCTGGGATGAATTGACGGGGACCCGGGATGAGACACGTGATTATTTCAAAAGCACTAGAGTTTTGAGCCCTTCTGGCAGCTTCGAGTTTCAGATTGCCGGCACGAATGGCATTATTGTTAAGGAAGAGGGCACATTACTGGCTAAAGCCGGAGACTTGATTGTCACGGTCACAAACGATAGCCGGACAAATGCGTCATTGATGCTGCAAGGTTTGCATGGGCGCATTCTCCTCTTGAACGAGCAAGATTTGGTTGTTAGGTGGGACGGTATTGATATTGATTCATTTGCACGAAAGGTTAAAAAATGATGCCTAACAAGTCGCTGGAGCCAACCGCCGTTGGCGCTTGCAGTTCCGCTGTCGCGGTTCACGCCGCGAGTCGGCGGTGGCTCAGCTTTCTACGTTAGGCTCATTAAAATTTATGCCCAAATTCATCGGAAGATTCTATTTCAAACTAACCACCAACGGTAATCTCCTAGGCGAGTGGTCAAACAGCCATCCATCCTGTATTCGGTGCGCTACCGAAGCTGCGAATCGGACTGGCGAGGCGGAAGACCAAAATGATCGGTCAGCTTCAAGATTCGTTGGTGATTATACTTCAGTGTGGAGCGAAGCCCCAGGCACTTGCACGTATTCCAAACTCGTAATTCGCCCGAAAACTGGATGCACCGGAATTTTTGCTGTCGAGTGGGCCGGGCCTGCCAGATTTATTGGAGAAGCGATGCTATGCGACGATATACTGGTTGGTGACTATAGACCAAATTAGATGTCGAGATGAAACCGAATGAGCCTAACAAGTCGCCGGAGCCAACCGCCGTTGGCGCGGTCAGTTCCGCTATCGCGGTTCACGTCGCAGGTCGGCGGTGGCTCAGCTTTCTACGTTAGGCATCAAGCCACGCCGTTTTTTTTGGCGGTGGATTTGAGCGGAGATTTCGGAAGTTAGTAAGTCGCCGATGATGCCGCGATAGGTTTGATTGGTTTTGGTTTGAGTTGGTAGCCAGAAGTTTCGAGCCATAAAAAATAGCTCGCGCCGGTTTCGAGTGGCGAGCAAGATTGTCAGCCGATGATTCTCGTTCCTCGGATTTTATTGAGTTATATGACTTTGATGCCTAACAAGTCGCCGGAGCCAACCGCCGTTGGCGCTTGCAGTTCCGCTATCGCGGTTCACGCCAAGAGTCGGCGGTGGCTCAGCTTTTTTCGTTAGGTGTCAGAGCCACGCGCCACTTTTCACGACATGAAAAAATCATTTCCCGGAGCAGCCAAGTTACTATGGATTTTGTATCTAACCGGGTTTGCAGGTGCAGCCGGAACTGAGACATTCCTATTACTAGAGCGGCACATGCAAACGATACCAGGAGCTTTGGCACATTGGGTAGCATCATTTCTGCCACACACGACAGCGGCACAGACCACATTGCATATTGTAATGATTGTTTTGTTACTGATTTGCTTTCCGCTATTATTGATTCCATTTTCATATAAGATTCTCAAGGAGTGGATTTATGTTGACCGGATGTATGTGCTCCGTGACTTGTTGGAGGCCAAAAAGATCAAGCCGGAAGCTTTGACCCCAGAGCAGCATCATTTTATTTATGTTCATTGGCCTGATTTATTTTAACCTGACACCTAACAAGTCGCCGGAGCCAACCGCCGTTGGCGCTGTCAGTTCCGCTATCGCGGTTCACGCCGCGAGTCGGCGGTGGCTCAGCTTTCTACGTTAGGCCACAGTGAGCGCACTTATGAATTTCACGCAGACATTGGACACGCTGATTGACCGCTGGTGCGAGCGTCGTGCCATTCGTCCGCTTCAGCAGTTGCTTCGGGTTTATCCTGGGCCGCTGGTTCACACAGACCAGAAGCATCAGTTGCTTGAGGCATTGCGAGACGTGAAAGGTTTGTGTCGGGCTGATTTGACCGAGGATGAGCTTCGGATGCTCATTGAGCTTATTAACACATTGGAGGATTCATTGCATGGAGCTGTGGCCTAACAAGTCGCCGGAGCCAACCGCCGTTGGCGCTGTCCGTTCCGCTGTCGCGGTTCACGTCGCGAGTCGGCGGTGGCTCAGCTTTCTACGTTAGGCATCGTTCGCACCACACAACAAACAACACAAAACTATGAAGATATTATCACGAGTCGCAGCAGTTCTAGCTTTTCTATTCTGTTTCAGCGCCGGGGTTTGGTTTCTTTGCCACGCCACAGGCAATGAAAATGTTTTATCGGTTGGCCTCGGCTTGTATTTTACCGGCAAGGCATTCTTTGTTGGACCGATGCTTTGGTTAGCTGCGGAGAAGTGTTGCTCCAAGCCAGATAGTAAATGACCACGATGCCTAACAAGTCGCCGGAGCCAACCGCCGATGGCGCGATCCGTTCCGCTGTCGCGGTTCACGTCGCGAGTCGGCGGTGGCTCAGCTTTTTTCGTTAGGCATCACCATGCGCCCGATGATTTTCAAGTGTGCTCCTTGGATACCGGCATTGCTTCTCGCCGGTGCTATTGCGCCGCTTGCACTTATTCCATTGGTGCCGGCGCTGGGTTGGCCGCTAGTAGTTCAGTGGATTCTGGCAGGTGTTGCTGCCTTCATGGTCGCGTATGCGCTTACTCTTATTCCGACCAAGCTGGTTTTGTCCGACGAGGGGCTTTGGCAGAAGTTATTGGTTTCCGAGTTGAGGCTGCGGTGGGAAGATATGGCTGAGTGGCGATACACCATCGGTCCAGAAGGAGATTATTTGTGGATTCGAGACCGTGACGGTAGAAAGCATCAGCCGAAGCGTTGGTTGGTATTTGGTCAGCGGATGGCCGAGTTTGCAGCGGTTCTGCAAGAGCGAGGAGTCAAAGGCGAGATACAGAAGTTGAGGAAGTGATGCCTAACAAGTCGCCGGAGCCAACGCCTATTGGCCATCGCAGTTCCGCTGTCGCGGTTCACGTCGCAGATACGGCGTGGCTCAGCTTTTTTCGTTAGGCCACTTGCACACGTTTATGAAACTATCACCGCTTATTTTACTGGTTGCGCTAATCGGTTGTAGCCGTTCAGAGACGCCGAATCCGGCTTCACAGATGAGCCATCAGATTCAGCAGTGGGTTCAAGACCAAGCTTCTCTTGTGACTGTGCGAGAGATTATGGAACAGCATCATTTTGATTGTTCGGTTCAGAGCTACACCAATTCGCAAGCGACCGATGTTGCCGACGGAGACATTTTAGGGCAGACTGTTAGGATCAAAGGACAGGCTCAGGTTGTGACGAATGTTTGTTATTTGAAGTGTGTGTCACCGTCTGGGCAGGCTAGATTTACGTTTTGGAACCAAAGATATTTTCGTTTATGGACAAGTTCTGGATTGCCTTGACGTGGCCTAACAAGTCGCCGGAGCCAACCGCCGTTGGCGCTTGCCGTTCCGCTATCGCGGTTCACGCCGCGAGTCGGCGGTGGCTCAGCTTTCTACGTTAGGCAGCATGAGCAACTCCGAACCACCATTTTGGTTTTGGCTGATTCCGGTGGCCGCGATTATATTCGGCTTCGTCATCTATCGTTGGCACATTCGGCGTGGTCGTTCAGCTTTGCAGCGGTGGGCATTCGCCAAGCGGTTTGAGATTTTGCAGTCCAAGCGGTGTTTTTTCTGCGGGCCTTTTCCGTGGTGGACGACTTCGCAGAAGCAGACAGTATTTTATGTTACAGTTCGAGACGATTCAGGCCGCGAGCGTTCTGGCTGGTTGCGGTTTGGGGATTGGCTTGGTGGCGGATACAAAGATGAGCCAGATATTATTTGGAGTGAGACCAATGCTGCCTAACAAGTCGCCGGAGCCAACCGCCGTTGGCGCTGGCCGTTCCGCTATCGCGGTTCACGTCGCAGGTCGGCGGTGGCTCAGCTTTCTACGTTAGGTGTCATTGCGATGCGTGTTTGTAAATTATAACAGCCAAATAAAGCATGAATGTCAATACCACCCATAAGGTGATATACAACAACCAGCACGATGCATGGAGGCGTTTGTATATTCGCTTGCTCACTGAAGAGCCGAAGCCTTGGTCGGACTCTGATCCTGACCGGATTGTTTTGGAAGGTGGTGCCATAGAAGATTTGCAAGCTGCGGGTTATATGGGAGGGAATGTTGATAGAGACTTATTGAGCGGAGTTATTATTAAAGTGGTATCCACCGGCCCGACTTTGGCAGGCCGTTTATTTGCTGAAGAACAGCAGGATATTTTAGACAAGAAGAGCCCTTGGGGCCGCATCAAGTCTGGCACGGGGTTGTTTGTCGGCTGGCTCGCCGGCATCATTTCAGCCGTGATTGTATGGAGACTCACGAAATGACACCTAACAAGTCGCCGGAGCCAACCGTGGTTGGCGCTGTCAGTTGTCCGAGAAGATTTAGGTTATTCATAGATTTTAGTCCACGGTGGCTCAGCTATTTTCGTTAGGCCACATGAGCACGCTATTATCATTGAGAGTCAGAAGATTTATCATGGTTGCTGGCTGTGTGACGCTTGCACTCATTGGTTTGTTTGTCTTGGTATGTTCATTTCCAGATAGTGACCTTCCGCCATATCCACATGAGACGCTGTTTCAGAAAGTGAGCACTTTCGTTTGTTTGGTAGGTTCATGGCCGATTGTCGTAGCGACACTTATATCTCATTCACACGGAGACCAGCCGTTATTGTGGTTTCCTTTGTGGATTGTGTCGGGATTGTTTTGGGCATTTATCCTTGAGCTGTTTATTATTGTGAAGTCGAGACTGTGGCCTAACAAGTCGCCGGAGCCAACCGCCGTTACGCCTTCAGTTCCGCATTCGCGGGCAGAGGTTTCAGGTCGGCGGTGGCTCAGCTTTCTACGTTAGGCGGCATTACACGTTAAACATATGATTACCGAAAAACCACCGAAGCCGAGTTTGACGCCGGCTGATTACAAATTCGCCGGCATCGTGGCCGTGATCGCGTGTTTCATCTCTGGCATGGCTGCGTTTTATGGGCAGTTGTGGTTGATTATGGTTGGCGGATTGATTGTGCCAGCCGCGTTTATTTGCCGAGCAGCGAGTCAGGGGCATAAGATTGGGATTGATTGGGATGACAAGGATACAAAGCAGAGGATAGTTCGGCTTGCTTTGGTCGGCACAGTTGCGGCGACTATTCTCATCATCGTCATTCTTTCGAGGTTATGACCATGCCGCCTAACCAGTCGCCGGAGCCAACCGCCGTTGGCGCTGCGGTTGCAATCCACGCCGCGAGTCGGCGGTGGCTCAGCTTTCTACGTTAGGCCACATTACGCGCATGGAGCAGATTGAGAGAAAGACGAGAGGTTTCGGATGGCGATTGGTTGTCGCAGTTTTGGCACCATTTGTCTCGTCATCGGTCTATCTCATTTTCAGTCGTTGGCCGTCATATCGGTTCACGACATTCAGTGACTATGCTGGTTTAGCTGTTTCCGTTTTTATCGGCGCAGCGTTTATTGCGACGCTGCCGATTAGCTGGCGTCAGCGTTCGCTATGGTTGCTGATTTACATTCCAGTGAGTGCGGCGTTGCTGTTCTTCTTTACATTTTGGTTTATCGCGGTGATTTTTCACGAAGGTTTATGATGACCATGTGGCCTAACAAGTCGCCGGAGCCAACCGCCGTTGGCGCGGTCAGTTCCGCTGTCGCGGTTCACGCCGCGAGTCGGCGGTGGCTCAGCTTTTTTCGTTAGGCCACATTCGCACCATGAGATATTTGGGCATCACATTACTGGTCGTCGGTTTTCTCTGGATTGCCTACGACGTGGCAGCGGGTTTTACCGAGTATCAGTATGTTCGCTGTATTTGGCAGACGCAGCATTTGCCGGCAGGTGACACCATCAAGCGCACCGATGCGGCTGCCGCGATGCGAGATTTGAGTTTGGATTTGAAGGACAGGCACAGAGTTGTTTTTGCTCCAGCCCTGCTCATGCTGGCGGGCGGGTTGGTTGCCGGATTTAGTCAGCGTAAACAGAAGATTGACCATGTGGCCTAACCAGTCGCCGGAGCCAACCGCCGTTGGCGCTGTCAGTTCCGCTATCGCGGTTCACGTCACGAATCGGCGGTGGCTCAGCTTTTTTCGTTAGGCATCGTTCGCGTTTATGTGGCAAAGATTCATTTTTGGTATGCACTGGAAGCATGACGGCAAGATGTATTATGATGAGTTGCCACCCGACTCAAAAGATGAGGCGGCGTTGTATTTTATAGACCATAAGCGTGACGACGTTTCTTTGATTAAGGTTGAGCCGATTGGCCCAGATGATTGCGGCGTTCGAGAGTTTGCACATTCACCGCTTTCACCTTTTGACCCATTGAAGGCACGTCGCAGGTTAGATAAAGATGAGGATGCCAGATGACCACGATGCCTAACAAGTCGCCGGAGCCAACCGCCGTTGGCGCTGTCAGTTCCGCTATCGCGGTTCACGTCGTTAGTCGGCGGTGGCTCAGCTTTCTACGTTAGGCAGCATGAGCAACTCCGAACCACCATTTTGGTTTTGGCTGATTCCGGTGGCCGCGATTATATTCGGCTTCGTCATCTATCGTTGGCACATTCGGCGTGGTCGTTCAGCTTTGCAGCGGTGGGCATTCGCCAAGCGGTTTGAGATTTTGCAGTCCAAGCGGTGTTTTTTCTGCGGGCCTTTTCCGTGGTGGACGACTTCGCAGAAGCAGACAGTATTTTATGTTACAGTTCGAGACGATTCAGGCCGCGAGCGTTCTGGCTGGTTGCGGTTTGGGGATTGGCTTGGTGGCGGATACAAAGATGAGCCAGATATTATTTGGAGTGAGACCAATGCTGCCTAACCAGTCGCGAGGCTGTGTTAAAACTATTGGGCCGGAGTTGTGAAGTAAGTTGGCAGGTTGGAAAGTGGGGTTATTTAACCCGGCGGGTTGAAGGCGGGCATCGGGCAATAAGGTGAATGATCCGGTGTATGGGATGGAACGGGCCGCTTTTTTCGAGGGCAGGCGTCTCCGCCGGGCTTTTTAAGCCACCGCCGCCATCAATGTCTCGAACCTCACGAGGTTCAGCACGCGTTTGAGGTTGTAGGCCAGCGTGGTCAGGCTCCATTCGCACCGCACCTTCTCCAGTCCCTTGAGCAGGAAGTGGGTGTAGCCAAACCACCGCTTGATCGTCCCAAAAGGATGTTCGGCCAGCGTCTTGCGCAATTTGAACTTCCCCGGCTGTTGTTTCATCCGTGCGGCCATCGCTTCCATCAAATGTTCGTTCTCCTCCCGCGTGATCGTCCGGCTGCCTTTGTTCCGGGTGCAGCGGCTTTTCAACGCGCAGGTGTTGCAGGCATTGGTGCGGTAGTATCTGATCTCCCGGCCTTTTTCAAAGGTGGGAAAACGATAGGTTAGTGTGTCGCCCGCCGGACAGACATAGACATCCTTGGTGGCGTCATACTGGAACCGGCTTTTGCCATACAGGCCGCACGCCGTGTTCGCGCTGGTGTCCGCTTTCGGAAGGTAAGGCGTGATTCCCTGTTCCACGCACCGGCCCACTTCCGCCGTGTTGTAATAACCCGCATCCGCCACCACTTCCATTTTGGCCAGTTCCAGATTGGCCTTGGCCTCCAAAGCGACATTGGCCAGTTGCTGGCAGTCCGTCCCCTCGTTGGTCACGTCCGCCGCCGCGATGAGCTTGTGTTTGGCATCCACGGCCATCTGCGCGTTGTAGCCCACGATTGTCCCGTGCGCCGCGGGCATCTTGCGCGTGTCCGGGTCGGTCACGCTGATCTGCTTGTGCTCCGCATCCAGTTGCGCCAGCAGTTCCTTGTGCCAGTCCTGCCGGTCTTGGAGCGCGGCAATCTTGGCAGTCAGATCACCTTTGCTGGGGGCCACGCCGCCCGGTTCCGCCGCGTCCGCCGTGTCCAGTTCTTTCAAATACCCGGACAGCCGGGCATCGGCGCGGGCAATCAAATCCTGAAGCTTGTCCGCATTGAAGTTCTGGTCGCGCGCATTGACCGCCGCGAACTTGCTGCCGTCAACGGCCAGCAGCTCCCCGCCAAAAAGTTCCAGCTTGCGGCACAACAAGGTGAACTGCCGCGCCACGGCCTTGAGCGGCTGGAGATTGTCTTTGCGGAAGTCGGCAATGGTCTTGAAGTCGGGCGTCTGTTTGCCGGTGAGCCAGATCACCTCCACGTTGCGGTGGCACTCGGCTTCCAGTGACCGGGACGAGCGGACGCGATGCAGATACCCGTAGAGATAAAGTTTGAGCAGCGCCCCCGGATCATAAGGCGGACGCCCGGTGTCCGCGCAACGGGCCTTGTCAAAACCCAGCGCGTGCATATCCAGCGACCCGACGAAGGCGTCGAGGAAGCGCACGGGATTTTCAGGCCCGATGTAATCCTCAAGCCGTTCCGGGAAGAGCAGTGTTTGAGAGCGATCCAGGCCGGCGCGATGTTTCATGCTTGATTAAGACCATCCACCGGCGTAAAGGTTTCAACAATGTCAGCGTTTTCACACAGCCTCTCGCCGGAGCCAACCGCCGTTGGCGCTGGCCGTTCCGCTATCGCGGTTCACGTCGCAGGTCGGCGGTGGCTCAGCTTTCTACGTTAGGCGGCTTGAGACGTTCGGATTTTTTATTGAGTTGGTTTGGCTGGCGGAAGTTTGAGTTGGTTCGCATTTCGATGAGTGCGTCACAGACAGTTCAGTTGAGTTTAGCTCGCGCCGGTTTCTTACGGCGAGCAAGGGCGGCGCTTTTCGGTTGGTCGAGCCTCAGTTGATTCCTGATTCTATTGTGTTATGAACCTTTCGCCGCCTAACCAGTCGCCGGAGCCAACCGGCATCGCCCTTGCCGGTTACTCGCAAGCATCGTCGGCTCGCCAAGTCACAGCTTGCCGGTGGCTCAGCTTTCTACGTTAGGCTCATTTACACAACAACACATCAACCACAACTCAAACATATATGATTATTTGGCAAGGCTTCGGATTTATGGTCTTCGTGATTGTCTTCGGATGCTCATTAGTTGCGAATCTCATTTTTAATGCGGAAGTCGGCCAGGGGTATTACGACCACCACAAGTGGCCATTTGCGGTTTCGTTGATAGTTTCCGCTGCGCTGTGTTGGCTTTATGCCCAGTATCTTGGCAAGCGTCCGGGGCGAGTTGTCGTTGATAAGCAAACGGGAAAAGAGTTCACCATAGGCAGGAGGCACACGTTGTTTTTTATTCCTGTGCTTTATTGGGCACCGATTTTACTCGTATGCGCTTTGATTTTATTGGCTTTGCAATTTACGCATTGAGTATGACGCATGAGCCTAACACCGCGCTGGAGCCAACGGCGGCTGCTCCTGCATTTGGAGGTTTGCAGCAAATTCACGCTTGCTGTTATTCGCGCCGTGGCTCAGCTTTTGTCCGTTAGGCCACATCGAGCTTTTAGATTTTGCCGAGGCGTATTTCGTTGCGGAGTTTTAATTGGTTCGCAGACTTGAGATGTGCAAGCTTCAGCAGTCAGTTCAGGTTTAGCTCGCGCTTGGCGGTGCGAACTGACCGTGCGGAGCGTTTTGACTTATGAGCGTCTTGATTGGCCGGACTTTATTTGAGGTTAGGACGTTGATGTGGCCTAACAAGTCGCTGGAGCCAACGGCGGCTGTTCCCTGCTTTTGTTTGTCGGAAGCCACGAGTCCGCCGTGGCTCAGCTTTCTACGTTAGGCAGCGAGAGTTTATGGACACACCAAGCCTAGACAAACAGCCGAGCGGAGGTTGGGTTTTGTTTTATCGTCTCATCGTTAGTGGCTTTGGCGTATTTTTGCTTGGTGGTGCGATTTATTGGTTCATCAAGCAAGCACACCATCTATCGGTTGGTTTAGTTATTTTAGCTGTCGCTGGTTTGGTTTTGATTTGTCTTGGGATTTTTACGAGCGCCAAGACTTGCGAGAAGATTGCCGATGTTATTTTTTTCGGTTTATGATTAGTTTGACATGAGCACGCTGCCTAACAAGTCGCCGGAGCCAACCGCCGTTGGCGCTTGCAGTTCCGCTGTCGCGGTTCACGTCGCGAGTCGGCGGTGGCTCAGCTTTCTACGTTAGGCCACTATGAGCGCGCCACAGACAAGACATGACAGTTTTTTAGGAGTTCGGTCGTTGGCCGCTATCACCATAGCTACCTGTTTGCTCAGTGGTGTAGCTTGTTTGCTGGCAGAGCGAGTTAGGATTGAGCTTGGTGTTTGGTGTGGTGCCGTAGCTTTTTGCGGGACGCTTGGATGTCTGTTTTTAGCTGGGATGGTGGCGGTGGCATTTTTTCGCGAACGCAGACGCCATCGTCTTGCACTTGCGCTTGGTGTCGGATTCGGACTCGCACCTTTTGCCATTTATTGTTTTTATGTTGGTATTCATTGAGCCGTGGCCTAACAAGTCGCCGGAGCCAACCGCCGTTGGCGCTGTCAGTTCCGCTGTCGCGGTTCACGTCGCGAGTCGGCGGTGGCTCAGCTTTCTACGTTAGACCTCGCCGCGACACGAATATGCTGCACCACCTTTCATTCGCCGTAGCCGACCTTGCGCGTTCTGCCGCATTTTACGACGCCGCTCTTTCCGAGCTTGGATATGTTCGCGTCTGGACTCACAAAACAGCCGTCGGCTATGGTTTGCCCGGTGGCGGTGACAAGTTCGCAATCAAGCTCCGGTCAGGTGGAGTGGTCGTGCCCGGCGAAGATTTCCACGTCGCTTTCGCTGCGCCATCGCGCAAAGCCGTAGCAAGTTTTTACAAGGCAGCACTGGAGCACGGCGGGAAAGACAACGGAGGGTCAGGATTGCATCCCGAATACGGCAGTAACTATTATGCTGCTTTTGTTTTCGATCCCGACGGCTATCGTATAGAGGCAACCATCAATGACGAGGTCTAACAAGTCGCCGGAGCCAACCGCCGTTGGCGCGGTCAGTTCCGCTGTCGCGGTTCACGTCGCGAATCGGCGGTGGCTCAGCTTTCTACGTTAGGCCACATCGAGCTTTTGGATTTTTATTGAGCTGGTTTCGTTGCGGAGTCAGAGTTAGTTCGCAGACTTGAAATGAGTGAGATTTCGGCAGTGAGTTTGAGTTTAGCTCGCGCTGGTTTCGTGCGGCGAGCAAGTGCGGAGCTTGTGGATTTATGAGCGTTATGATTCGCCAATGTTTGTCTGGGATAGACACGTTGATGTGGCCTAACAAGTCGCCGGAGCCAACGGGCGTTGGCGCTTGCAGTTATTCGAGAAGGTTTCAGTGGTTCCATATCTTTAGTCGCCCGTGGCTCAGCTTTCTACGTTAGGCCACTTCCGCGTTTTTGATTTTGACCGAGCTGATTTGGCTGGCGATGATTGCAGACAGAAGCATTTCGATGAGTAAGTCGCGGATAGTTCGGATGGTTTCAGCTCGCGCCCGTTTCGCGCAGCGAGCAAATGCGGAGCCGTCATTTCGGCGTTTGATTTTATGAGGTTTGGATTGAAAGATAGCCAGTGGCCTAACAAGTCGCCGGAGCCAACCGCCGTTGGCGCGGTCAGTTCCGCTGTCGCGGTTCACGCCGCGAGTCGGCGGTGGCTCAGCTTTTTTCGTTAGGCGGCTACACATTTATGAAAAACACGCTCACCATTATATTATCGGGCTTGCTTCTTTGTGGTTGTTCCAAGAAGCCAGCGATTGACCTTGTCGAGGCTGGCAAGGACATCACATGGCGAGATGGTTCTGTTTTACACATCCAGAAGCGCGACGGCTCTTCGCTTGAGGGGATTGTGATAAGTGGTATGAGATCTGGTGGACAGAATCAGACGCTGCTGGCGGACACGGGGACTGTCACGCCTGGCGTGACCACAAACGGCACGAGCGATAGCTCTGTGATTATTGACCTTCATTTTCCGAAAGTGAGAGTCATCACTGACAGTAGCAACTATTCGGAAACGACTATACCATACAAAGACTATCCGATTGAGTTAAGGAAGTGATTATGAATTTGACGCCGCCTAACAAGTCGCCGGAGCCAACCGCCGTTGGCGCTGTCAGTTCCGCTGTCGCGGTTGACGCCGCGAGTCGGCGGTGGCTCAGCTTTCTACGTTAGGCATCATTACGCGCATGAAACCCACCGTAAAGCTGATGGTTCACATTGGGCTTTTGATTATAGCCAGTGCTATGCTGCTGACGGACTCACCTCCATTGCCTGCATTCGGGATAGCTTTGTTGTGCGTTTCTCTTTTTGGTTTCCGATTCCGTCGGCTTAGTCTTATTTCATATCTCCGCCTTTTTATTATCGTTGCGGTGCTTTTGTATTTTCTCTTAACTGACCCAGCAGGAATTACAGACATTTCGCATACACATTTTTCGAGGTGGTTTATTGTTGTAGTCGTTGTGCCTTGCTTATTGCTGGCTTTTAGAGATTATCGCTCGGATTGTGCAAAAGATGATTCATCACATGATGCCTAACAAGTCGCCGGAGCCAACGCCTATTATCGCTGTCAGTTCCGCTGTCGCGGCTCACATCGTTATTACGGCGTGGCTCAGCTTTTTTCGTTAGGCATCAAGCACACACCGATTTGTTGGTGATTGATTTGAGATAGATTTTGGTGGTTCGGAAGCTGGAGAAGACGCGGCGAAATTTCGCGGAGAGAGTTTTAGGTTTGAGTCGGTAGCCGGAAGTTTCTAGCTTTGAAAAGAAGCTCGCGCCGGTTTCGAGCGGCGAGCAAGATGCAGCCGATAGGTTTGCGGTTCACAGGTTTTATTGAGTCATGGATATTTTGATGCCTAACAAGTCGCCGGAGCCAACCGCCGTTGGCGCTTGCAGTTCCGCTGTCGCGGTTCACGTCGTTAGTCGGCGGTGGCTCAGCTTTTTTCGTTAGGCCACTTCGTCGTTGATTATGTCGTTGAGCTTTTTGACATTTGATTCTGGCACCAAGACGGTGCTGACTATGAAGGCATTCGAGAAGAATCCGCCGCGATTGATTTCTTTTACGCGCTGGTGGATTGCGCCAAGTTCTTTACACGCTTGTTTCATTTTATCGTTTTGCTTTTTACACCCCTGTATTGTGATGATGTCGGTCGGGATGTATTTCACGCCCGATATTTCGATAGGTTGATATGTTTCAGTGTTCATGTTTTGTAAATAGTTGCCAGTGGCCTAACAAGTCGCCGGAGCCAACCGCTATTGGACGTTTCAGTTTGTTTCATAAGATTCGGGTTTGCCGAGTCGCAGTTACGCGGTGGTTCAGCTTTTTTCGTTAGGCGGCATGACACTTTTATGAAAATCGCGTTCTATATTTCAGCACTTACGATTTCACTTTTGACCGCTGGTTGCTCGCAGCCGCCACAGCCATCACCTTCGCAGCCACTTGCTATAGGCACGGCGATTAGCGGCACAGTATGGGAGCATCCGCTCACCGCGACTTCCAACTCTGGCTCGAACATTCCACAGGATGCGAGAGTGGATGTTTATGACCGGCTCATTATCATTCATCTTGCCGACGGCAGCAGGCAGATTGTGCCGTTAGAATTTGTCTCAAATCTGAAGCTGAAATGACTCACAATGATGCCGCCTAACAAGTCGCTGGAGCCAACCGCCGTTGGCGCTTTCAGTTCCGCTATCGCGGTTCACGCCGCGAGTCGGCGGTGGCTCAGCTTTCTACGTTAGGCGGCATTGAGCATATGAGCAATCCACGCCCACGTTTTTTGGCAGCACTCCACATCAAGGGAGATGGCCTTAATTTGGATGAAATCTCTCGGATGCTAGGTGTTGCTCCGACCTACACCAGCGAGAAAGGCAAGCGATATGGACACGCGCAGACACTGTGCGATTTCGATGCGTGGGATTATTATGCACCGGTTATGGAGGAGCGACCACTGGACGAGCACATCATGGCGCTTGATGGCGTAGTCCGTCCGCATATGGGATACTTACATAAACTTAAGCGGAAGTTCAAAGTCTATGTTGTGCTTAGCGTGCTTGAACCCATTCCACGTTTTGAGATTGGCCATCACTGTTTGAGGTTATTTACCGAGCTTGAGATTCCAGTGGTAATCACTATATCTTGATTTTATGACGCCGCCTAACCAGTCGCGAGGCTGTGTTAAAACTATTGGGCCGGAGTTGTGAAGTAAGTTGGCAGGTTGGAAAGTGGGGTTATTTAACCCGGCGGGTTGAAGGCGGGCATCGGGCAATAAGGTGAATGATCCGGTGTATGGGATGGAACGGGCCGCTTTTTTCGAGGGCAGGCGTCTCCGCCGGGCTTTTTAAGCCACCGCCGCCATCAATGTCTCGAACCTCACGAGGTTCAGCACGCGTTTGAGGTTGTAGGCCAGCGTGGTCAGGCTCCATTCGCACCGCACCTTCTCCAGTCCCTTGAGCAGGAAGTGGGTGTAGCCAAACCACCGCTTGATCGTCCCAAAAGGATGTTCGGCCAGCGTCTTGCGCAATTTGAACTTCCCCGGCTGTTGTTTCATCCGTGCGGCCATCGCTTCCATCAAATGTTCGTTCTCCTCCCGCGTGATCGTCCGGCTGCCTTTGTTCCGGGTGCAGCGGCTTTTCAACGCGCAGGTGTTGCAGGCATTGGTGCGGTAGTATCTGATCTCCCGGCCTTTTTCAAAGGTGGGAAAACGATAGGTTAGTGTGTCGCCCGCCGGACAGACATAGACATCCTTGGTGGCGTCATACTGGAACCGGCTTTTGCCATACAGGCCGCACGCCGTGTTCGCGCTGGTGTCCGCTTTCGGAAGGTAAGGCGTGATTCCCTGTTCCACGCACCGGCCCACTTCCGCCGTGTTGTAATAACCCGCATCCGCCACCACTTCCATTTTGGCCAGTTCCAGATTGGCCTTGGCCTCCAAAGCGACATTGGCCAGTTGCTGGCAGTCCGTCCCCTCGTTGGTCACGTCCGCCGCCGCGATGAGCTTGTGTTTGGCATCCACGGCCATCTGCGCGTTGTAGCCCACGATTGTCCCGTGCGCCGCGGGCATCTTGCGCGTGTCCGGGTCGGTCACGCTGATCTGCTTGTGCTCCGCATCCAGTTGCGCCAGCAGTTCCTTGTGCCAGTCCTGCCGGTCTTGGAGCGCGGCAATCTTGGCAGTCAGATCACCTTTGCTGGGGGCCACGCCGCCCGGTTCCGCCGCGTCCGCCGTGTCCAGTTCTTTCAAATACCCGGACAGCCGGGCATCGGCGCGGGCAATCAAATCCTGAAGCTTGTCCGCATTGAAGTTCTGGTCGCGCGCATTGACCGCCGCGAACTTGCTGCCGTCAACGGCCAGCAGCTCCCCGCCAAAAAGTTCCAGCTTGCGGCACAACAAGGTGAACTGCCGCGCCACGGCCTTGAGCGGCTGGAGATTGTCTTTGCGGAAGTCGGCAATGGTCTTGAAGTCGGGCGTCTGTTTGCCGGTGAGCCAGATCACCTCCACGTTGCGGTGGCACTCGGCTTCCAGTGACCGGGACGAGCGGACGCGATGCAGATACCCGTAGAGATAAAGTTTGAGCAGCGCCCCCGGATCATAAGGCGGACGCCCGGTGTCCGCGCAACGGGCCTTGTCAAAACCCAGCGCGTGCATATCCAGCGACCCGACGAAGGCGTCGAGGAAGCGCACGGGATTTTCAGGCCCGATGTAATCCTCAAGCCGTTCCGGGAAGAGCAGTGTTTGAGAGCGATCCAGGCCGGCGCGATGTTTCATGCTTGATTAAGACCATCCACCGGCGTAAAGGTTTCAACAATGTCAGCGTTTTCACACAGCCTCTCGCCGGAGCCAACCGCCGTTGGCGCTGTCAGTTCCGCTGTCGCGGTTCACGTCGCAAGTCGGCGGTGGCTCAGCTTTTTTCGTTAGGCGTCATTACGCTGCTTGTGAAATTGACACTCATTATCGCCAATGTGGTAGCAGCGGTTGCCTTGTATGTTCTTGGCGGCATGGCGGTGGCGGCGCATCGCACTCACGCTTTCAGCACTTATCGTGAGTTGCAGGAGCAGCACGTTTTAGTCGAGCGGCCAGATTATGACGTTGAGAAGCGACTGGTCACGATTGCAGATGGCGGCGGTTATTATTTATTTTTGTCGCGGCTTGGTGTCACCGTTTGCCTTGCGAATGCGGTAGCTATTGGATGTTTATGTCGGAGACCGAAGCCATGACGCCTAACAAGTCGCCGGAGCCAACCGCCGTTGCTCCCTGCTTTTGTTTTTCGGAAGCCACGAGTCGGCGGTGGCTCAGCTTTCTACGTTAGGCATCGTTAGACATTATGAAAATCACATCATTACTAATCGGAGTTTGCCTGCTGCCATTTTTGACAGGTTGCCATAAGCCACAAGTCGGTGAGGAGATTGGAGCCGTAGAAGGTGATCTCAAGGCTACCGCGCTGTCATCTATTATCGCGAAGCATCCAGATTTGAGTTCATCCGACCTGAAGTTTAGTGATATAAAGATTTTGGCGCTGCCCGATGGCAAGGAGGAGGTGATTGTGGTTTATTCTATTCCTGCATCAGCAAAGACGGCCACCGAAGGCACGCGAAACATAATTACCACAAAGGTGATCGGTGTGATATTTTCATTGTCGGGAAAGGTTGAGAACATTCAGGAGAGCACAAGATCACAGCTACAATGATTGAGCCGATGCCTAACAAGTCGCCGGAGCCAACCGCCGTTGGCGCTGGCCGTTCCGCTGTCGCGGTTCACGCCGCGAGTCGGCGGTGGCTCAGCTTTCTACGTTAGGCGTCATTTTATGCGTCGTCGTATTTACATCATTTCGGTTGTTTGTCTGGTAGCTATTCTCGGCTACGAGATTGCGTTTCGTGTCTGCACCGCGAAGTGGGGCGAGGTAGATATGAAGTCGAAGCCACCAAGAGTTTATTATTCCGAAGATTTGTCGCTGCCATTTCCATTTTTACGAGTTTGCTTTGGTTTACGCACCGAGTTGCCGTTCGGCAAGGTCAGCCTTTCGGGAGGTAGCGGAGCCTATGTTGATGGCGGCAGATTTTATCGCCGATTGCCAGATGGCAGTTGGCAAGATTTGACAGATGCGATAGTTGAGCATCAGAATCAGGAATCGAAGCCATGACGCCTAACAAGTCGCCGGAGCCAACCGCCGTTGGCGCTTGCCGTTCCGCTGTCGCGGTTCACGCCACCAGTCGGCGGTGGCTCAGCTTTTTTCGTTAGGCATCAAGGCGCGCATCACATGAAGACAACTTTTACAATTCTAACTATTGGCGTTGTTATTTCTTTATTTGGATGCACCACAAATCGCAGAGCACAGACTCCGGAGTCCACATCATATTCGACCACAAATCACACGATGACCATTCGAGAGCCAGTTTTGATAAAAGACAACCAAGTGTTCGTTTACAGATGGGATTCGCAAAAGCGAGTGTGGAAGACGGTAGCCGTGACAAATGCCGTGCCACCTACGACCATCAATTAGGAAGTGAATATGACAGTGGTAATACTATGATGCCTAACAAGTCGCCGGAGCCAACCGCCGTTGGCGCTGTCAGTTCCGCTGTCGCGGTTCGCGTCGCAGGTCGGCGGTGGCTCAGCTTTTTTCGTTAGGCTGCATTACATTTTATGAAAAATAGAACACCACTGATTGTTACCACATTACTGGCATTACTGATGACCGCCGCATTGCTGATTTGGCTATTCGCCGGTAATGCCAAGCATCCATACACATCCCCGACTTCCGCCGAGCAGTTGCGTGGCGAGTTTGAGTCGGCTCTGAAGGCAAAAGATGTAAATGGTATAATCGGCATGTTTTACTGGCAGGGCGTTTCCGACGACTTTAAGTCACAGACGAGTCAGGGGATTGGTGAGTTGGTCAAGCACGAGTGGACTGCCGTGAGGTTGGCTCCATTTCCAGCCGATTATAAGGCGACCATTGAGGCGAATGGCGTGCGTTACCGTCCGAGCGTGCCAGACGTCATAGGCTGGGTTGTTGTTGATGCCTTACCAAAGGGAAACACCGCGCAGTTTCCATACGGGAAGAGCGGAGATATTTATTATCTATCCTGCAATGTCCAAGAAAAGATTGCAGAGACGAAATGACGACCATGCAGCCTAACAAGTCGCCGGAGCCAACCGCCGTTGGCGCGGTCAGTTCCGCTATCGCGGTTCACGTCGCGAGTCGGCGGTGGCTCAGCTTTTTTCGTTAGGCCACCTAGCACACTTTTATGAGCAAGCCAGACCTTATCGCGATTGAGCACGACGAACATCACGCCAAACACATTGGCAAGTTATCAGATGGCAGTCAGTTTTTTCTCACGACGCCATTTATCCCAGCCATCGGCGGCAGTGCTGGCAGAGAGTTTGTGGCGTTATTCTTGTTCGACGAGGACGGGAAGTTTCTCGAAGCTCGCGTTGACGATTTAGGCACGCGAGCAGAGTTAGACCAGAAGCGTGCCAGCAGTATTTATGAGGGCCGGCTCGCAGAGCTTGGTGAGTTTGAGTTTGGTCGCATCGAGGTGCAGCCATTCGAGATTGAGCGTTTCGGGACAAAGTTTGGCCTCGTGCCAAGACCACCCGAAGACGAAGATGATGTTTGGGCGGTGGAGATGCAGCCCGGAAACTACATGGCATTTTTTGAGCCGTGGGACAGTGGAGATTATGATACTTGAGCAGACAGACTGGTGGCCTAACAAGTCGCCGGAGCCAACCGCCGTTGGCGCTTGCAGTTCCGCTATCGCGGTTCACGCCGCGAGTCGGCGGTGGCTCAGCTTTCTACGTTAGGTCTCATGCGTGCGCTTATTCCAGCATTGATGCTTTTGCTTGCGGTGACAGGCTGCGATAATCGGCATCCGTTGTCCGATAAGGAGAGACGAGACGATTATGGCGATTGCCCAATTCCACAAGGAGCGTCATTCTGTTGCGTCTATGTCGGGCTGGAAACGAACGAGATAGGATTATTTCATACTAACTTCTGGCGCTTTGCGAACCAGCACGGCATCCACCGACCCACGAAGCATTACACCACATACTCAGGGCCAGGAGTATTTACTGCCACCAGCGACCATGTGGCGGTTTACGAGTATAGCGCAGAGACGGCAGACCTAGTTGCATTTCAAGAGAGGTTTCCGCGAGTCACATTAGGACAGGCTATCGCTGAGCAAGCGGCTGCTGGTTTTGCACTTCAGACTGATCATTTTTGGCCTACCAACGCCAGCCGCATCACAAAAGACGGTCACGAGATGCTGGCTCCGCTGACAGGTCAGGTTAAGATGGCACCAAATGACACCAATTATCCGACCCAAGATTTTAAGCAGTTATCGGAAGCACTGACAGCCGCACTCCAATCAGCATTTCCAGACCGAGCTGTTCGAGTTGTTTCTTATTATGGAGATACCAAATGAGACCTAACAAGTCGCCGGAGCCAACCGCCGTTGGCGCTTGCCGTTCCGCTGTCGCGGTTCACGTCGCGAGTCGGCGGTGGCTCAGCTTTTTTCGTTAGGCGGCAAGACACACACTTATGAAAACATACAACACCAAACTAGGAGTTCGAGTATTCACCATTATCGCGGCAGTTGATGTCATGGAGCTTATAATTGGTCACTTCCATCCCGGCGGATTGTTCGTCATGCCAGCAGTGATTATCAACTCACCTGCTTTGCTATTGGCGGATTTATTTGGGAAGCTAGGTTCGTGGGGCACGGGAGGATTGTTTATTTGCAGTCTTCTGTTTTGCGCGATACTTTGGTCATTCATTGCTGGTTATGCTTTTCGTCGTAGAGTTGCCGCCTAACAAGTCGCCGGAGCCAACCGCCGTTGGCGCTGTCAGTTCCGCTATCGCGGTTCACGCCGCGAGTCGGCGGTGGCTCAGCTTTCTACGTTAGGCCACTACATCGTAGAATATGAGTAGCCAAGATACACATGACAATCGAAATCCGAGGCTCCTGTTTTCGGGAGTGTTATTCGTAGGGACGTTTGTCGGATTCGTGGTTTGTTTATTCCATGCGCACCCCACTATTGCATCCGTTGTGGCTTCGCTCATGTTTGCTGCGCTCGCGCTCGTCACACACATTTACTGCCTACATCACCCATCTGAGTCTTTGAATTTGGTGGTCGTTGTCTGGCTCGTGGGGGGCATTAATGTAGTCAAAACATGGATTCCAGATGTAGGCAACTGGGAGCAATGGCTATACTACTGTTTTACGCTTGCACTTCTTTCAGCAAGCACGTTGGTTGTTTCATTTCGCCAGAGGAGAAAATCGCATGAGGACGTGGCCTAACAAGTCGTGAGGCTGTGTTAAAACTATTGGGCCGGAGTTGTGAAGTAAGTTGGCAGGTTGGAAAGTGGGGTTATTTAACCCGGCGGGTTGAAGGCGGGCATCGGGCAATAAGGTGAATGATCCGGTGTATGGGATGGAACGGGCCGCTTTTTTCGAGGGCAGGCGTCTCCGCCGGGCTTTTTAAGCCACCGCCGCCATCAATGTCTCGAACCTCACGAGGTTCAGCACGCGTTTGAGGTTGTAGGCCAGCGTGGTCAGGCTCCATTCGCACCGCACCTTCTCCAGTCCCTTGAGCAGGAAGTGGGTGTAGCCAAACCACCGCTTGATCGTCCCAAAAGGATGTTCGGCCAGCGTCTTGCGCAATTTGAACTTCCCCGGCTGTTGTTTCATCCGTGCGGCCATCGCTTCCATCAAATGTTCGTTCTCCTCCCGCGTGATCGTCCGGCTGCCTTTGTTCCGGGTGCAGCGGCTTTTCAACGCGCAGGTGTTGCAGGCATTGGTGCGGTAGTATCTGATCTCCCGGCCTTTTTCAAAGGTGGGAAAACGATAGGTTAGTGTGTCGCCCGCCGGACAGACATAGACATCCTTGGTGGCGTCATACTGGAACCGGCTTTTGCCATACAGGCCGCACGCCGTGTTCGCGCTGGTGTCCGCTTTCGGAAGGTAAGGCGTGATTCCCTGTTCCACGCACCGGCCCACTTCCGCCGTGTTGTAATAACCCGCATCCGCCACCACTTCCATTTTGGCCAGTTCCAGATTGGCCTTGGCCTCCAAAGCGACATTGGCCAGTTGCTGGCAGTCCGTCCCCTCGTTGGTCACGTCCGCCGCCGCGATGAGCTTGTGTTTGGCATCCACGGCCATCTGCGCGTTGTAGCCCACGATTGTCCCGTGCGCCGCGGGCATCTTGCGCGTGTCCGGGTCGGTCACGCTGATCTGCTTGTGCTCCGCATCCAGTTGCGCCAGCAGTTCCTTGTGCCAGTCCTGCCGGTCTTGGAGCGCGGCAATCTTGGCAGTCAGATCACCTTTGCTGGGGGCCACGCCGCCCGGTTCCGCCGCGTCCGCCGTGTCCAGTTCTTTCAAATACCCGGACAGCCGGGCATCGGCGCGGGCAATCAAATCCTGAAGCTTGTCCGCATTGAAGTTCTGGTCGCGCGCATTGACCGCCGCGAACTTGCTGCCGTCAACGGCCAGCAGCTCCCCGCCAAAAAGTTCCAGCTTGCGGCACAACAAGGTGAACTGCCGCGCCACGGCCTTGAGCGGCTGGAGATTGTCTTTGCGGAAGTCGGCAATGGTCTTGAAGTCGGGCGTCTGTTTGCCGGTGAGCCAGATCACCTCCACGTTGCGGTGGCACTCGGCTTCCAGTGACCGGGACGAGCGGACGCGATGCAGATACCCGTAGAGATAAAGTTTGAGCAGCGCCCCCGGATCATAAGGCGGACGCCCGGTGTCCGCGCAACGGGCCTTGTCAAAACCCAGCGCGTGCATATCCAGCGACCCGACGAAGGCGTCGAGGAAGCGCACGGGATTTTCAGGCCCGATGTAATCCTCAAGCCGTTCCGGGAAGAGCAGTGTTTGAGAGCGATCCAGGCCGGCGCGATGTTTCATGCTTGATTAAGACCATCCACCGGCGTAAAGGTTTCAACAATGTCAGCGTTTTCACACAGCCTCTCGCCGGAGCCAACCGCCGTTGGCGCTTGCAGTTCCGCTGTCGCGGTTCACGTCGCGAGTCGGCGGTGGCTCAGCTTTTTTCGTTAGGCATCACTACGCATTATGACTATTCGCAAGACATTTATCACAGTTACAGTCGCCGCTCTTGTTGGTTTGTTCCTGGGCGGCGTGTTTGGTTTTGCCGCTGGTAAGATGACGCCGGACTTTTTCAGGCACATCATTCCGTGGCAGGATGTCGAGCCGGTTGGTTTTGCTACTTTCGGCGGAGCGACCGTCGGCGTTTTGCTTGGCGGTGGTTTGGGATGTTTCGGAGTTTTGATTTAGTTCATTTTAGAGTTGAGGAGGAAGCCGTGATGCCTAACAAGTCGCCGGAGCCAACCGCCGTTGGCGCTGTCAGTTCCGCTGTCGCGGTTTACGTCGCGAGTCGGCGGTGGCTCAGCTTTTTTCGTTAGGCGGCTTCGAGCGCATGAGAACATTGCCCGTCATTTTAGCTGACGCAGCCCACATAGATTTTAGTGGGCTTTGGGTTGTGTTCGCTGTTTTGGCTGTTAGCGGTATTTTGTTTTATTACATTTTGCATTGCTTGAAAAGTCGAAGGGTTTGGCTTTGTTCCAAGTTTTACCCACGTTATTACTACCGAGACGCGGAGCCTGTTTTGTTTTGGGTTTCGATATTGATTTACGGAGGAGTGGTTATGCTCTTGATTTATGCAGGCGTTCATGGGATTTACCACATTCTTAATTCTGGACGATGATGACAAACCAGCCGCCTAACAAGTCGCGAGGCTGTGTTAAAACTATTGGGCCGGAGTTGTGAAGTAAGTTGGCAGGTTGGAAAGTGGGGTTATTTAACCCGGCGGGTTGAAGGCGGGCATCGGGCAATAAGGTGAATGATCCGGTGTATGGGATGGAACGGGCCGCTTTTTTCGAGGGCAGGCGTCTCCGCCGGGCTTTTTAAGCCACCGCCGCCATCAATGTCTCGAACCTCACGAGGTTCAGCACGCGTTTGAGGTTGTAGGCCAGCGTGGTCAGGCTCCATTCGCACCGCACCTTCTCCAGTCCCTTGAGCAGGAAGTGGGTGTAGCCAAACCACCGCTTGATCGTCCCAAAAGGATGTTCGGCCAGCGTCTTGCGCAATTTGAACTTCCCCGGCTGTTGTTTCATCCGTGCGGCCATCGCTTCCATCAAATGTTCGTTCTCCTCCCGCGTGATCGTCCGGCTGCCTTTGTTCCGGGTGCAGCGGCTTTTCAACGCGCAGGTGTTGCAGGCATTGGTGCGGTAGTATCTGATCTCCCGGCCTTTTTCAAAGGTGGGAAAACGATAGGTTAGTGTGTCGCCCGCCGGACAGACATAGACATCCTTGGTGGCGTCATACTGGAACCGGCTTTTGCCATACAGGCCGCACGCCGTGTTCGCGCTGGTGTCCGCTTTCGGAAGGTAAGGCGTGATTCCCTGTTCCACGCACCGGCCCACTTCCGCCGTGTTGTAATAACCCGCATCCGCCACCACTTCCATTTTGGCCAGTTCCAGATTGGCCTTGGCCTCCAAAGCGACATTGGCCAGTTGCTGGCAGTCCGTCCCCTCGTTGGTCACGTCCGCCGCCGCGATGAGCTTGTGTTTGGCATCCACGGCCATCTGCGCGTTGTAGCCCACGATTGTCCCGTGCGCCGCGGGCATCTTGCGCGTGTCCGGGTCGGTCACGCTGATCTGCTTGTGCTCCGCATCCAGTTGCGCCAGCAGTTCCTTGTGCCAGTCCTGCCGGTCTTGGAGCGCGGCAATCTTGGCAGTCAGATCACCTTTGCTGGGGGCCACGCCGCCCGGTTCCGCCGCGTCCGCCGTGTCCAGTTCTTTCAAATACCCGGACAGCCGGGCATCGGCGCGGGCAATCAAATCCTGAAGCTTGTCCGCATTGAAGTTCTGGTCGCGCGCATTGACCGCCGCGAACTTGCTGCCGTCAACGGCCAGCAGCTCCCCGCCAAAAAGTTCCAGCTTGCGGCACAACAAGGTGAACTGCCGCGCCACGGCCTTGAGCGGCTGGAGATTGTCTTTGCGGAAGTCGGCAATGGTCTTGAAGTCGGGCGTCTGTTTGCCGGTGAGCCAGATCACCTCCACGTTGCGGTGGCACTCGGCTTCCAGTGACCGGGACGAGCGGACGCGATGCAGATACCCGTAGAGATAAAGTTTGAGCAGCGCCCCCGGATCATAAGGCGGACGCCCGGTGTCCGCGCAACGGGCCTTGTCAAAACCCAGCGCGTGCATATCCAGCGACCCGACGAAGGCGTCGAGGAAGCGCACGGGATTTTCAGGCCCGATGTAATCCTCAAGCCGTTCCGGGAAGAGCAGTGTTTGAGAGCGATCCAGGCCGGCGCGATGTTTCATGCTTGATTAAGACCATCCACCGGCGTAAAGGTTTCAACAATGTCAGCGTTTTCACACAGCCTCTCGCCGGAGCCAACCGCCGTTGGCGCTGTCCGTTCCGCTGTCGCGGTTCACGTCGCGAGTCGGCGGTGGCTCAGCTTTTTTCGTTATGAGTTTGGCAGGATTCAGTATTTGCACAGTTATGACGGGAATGGGCCGCCAGGCGACCCGGACCCTAGATTCAAGACTTATCAAATCATTTGGATGAGTTTTGAGCCGCTGGAGATTATTTCCCCGAAGAACCTGAAGATTGGAATATGACACAGTTATGTTGTTGATGTGGTCTAACAAGTCGCCGGAGCCAACGTGGTTGGGCGCATCCGTTTTGCGCTTGAGCGTTCTGCTTCGCCGCGTCACCGTTCCCACGTGGCTCAGCTTTCTACGTTAGGCGTCTTTGCGCGTATGAAAAAACGAAGCATCATTCTTTTCCTAGCATCGTTGGCCGCTGCCTCGGTCGGCTGTTGGTTGTCGCCTCTTTCCACTGCGTTCATTCTCGCGGCGATTGCTTGGGGAGTTCTTTATCTGATTCTCCGTTTTGGATTCTGGACGCCAAAGTCGGAGTGGTTGCCGATGCTGGCTTATTGTCTCGTTGTGATTGGCGGGATGCGAGTTTCTGTGAGTTGGATATTCCCCGACGTTCGGACTGGCAGCGCACTTGATTGGTCGCTCGGATTGCTTTTCGTTGGCATTGTTGGCGTCGTCGTGTTTGGTTTTCGGATATTATTTCTCGTTACTAGAGCGAAACGTTCGATATGAAGACGCCTAACAAGTCGCCGGAGCCAACCGCCGTTGTCGCTTGCAGTTCCGCTATCGCGGTTCACGTCACGAGTCGGCGGTGGCTCAGCTTTCTACGTTAGGCATCATTACACCACGATGATTTCAGACACCACAGACTTGAGCAGGCTACGACGCAGGAGTTGGCGCGTCGAGTTGCTCATGCTTGGTTTCGCCGTTCTCGCTTTTTCGTGGATTCCAGCCGGATTGGTTTTGATTTTTCGGGATGCAGATTCACGGCCTGTATTTACTATCTTTCGGCAGTTGTGGCCGTTATTGTTTTTTCCGCTTTGTCTTGCCAGCGTTTGCTGGTTTTGGCGGTCGTCTTTGAAGCGGAAGATTAGAGATATGGAGTCACGCCATGATGCCTAACAAGTCGCCGGAGCCAACCGCCGTTGGCGCTTGCAGTTCCGCTGTCGCGGTTCGCGCCGCGAGTCGGCGGTGGCTCAGCTTTCTACGTTAGGCATCGTTCACGCCATGAAATACGCACAACATTTGCTTTGTTTTCTCGTCGTTGTAGCGGCGTGTTCAGGCTGTATTCCAATTCCATATCACGCTGTTGTCCGTCCCGGTGTTGGCGGTTCTCTTGTAGATGCACACACTGGTCAGCCGATAGGAGGTGCAAACGTCACATTGGAGTCGGCATACTTGTTTCAGGGAAGGCCGACCAGTTTTGAGCTTGCGACCGTTAGCACCGAGAGCACGCCCGACGGCACGTTCACTATACCACCGCAACAAGGGTGGCGGTGGGAGCTTACACCGAATTGGGTTCCGAATGATGGCGACGTAGAATGCCATTGTCTTGTCAAATATAACGGCTATGAGCCTTATCGGTTGAGCTTTGGTTTCACCGGTCAGACGATGTTTTGGCCTTTGCCTACCATGACAAATCTGTTCAAGATTTATTTGAAACCATTGCAACAATGACGATGCCTAACAAGTCGCCGGAGCCAACCGCCGTTGGCGCTTGCAGTTCCGCTATCGCGGTTCACGTCACGAGTCGGCGGTGGCTCAGCTTTCTACGTTAGGCGCATGAGATCACGCATCCTTAAATACGTTAAGTGGTTTCTCCTGATTTGGGGTGGCTTTTCCTTTGTTGCCACCATTGCTCTAGGCATTTACTTCGTGTGTTGGCTTCGTGTGTCAACCCAAGACAAGGTTGACACGGCGTCATCGCATGATGTTCGTTATGTTCTCGACGGATGTCATTTTTCCAGCAAGCAGATCGAGCAGGTCGTTCACAGCCACATTGGTTCTCGTGGATTTCTTAATGGAGGTTACATTGATGCTTTTGCTATTAAGATTTCCCACGTTGATGAGGCAGATTTTAATCCGAAGGCAGATGCTCCAAACGAGCATTGGTTTCGTGGTGATCAGCTTCCGCCAGTGCTGGATGCCGCAGTGAGGTTAGTGACCGGATGGCATAATGAGTTTCCTTGGTTTCCGACTGATGCAGAGTTGAGAAGTTCGGATGTCCATGTTTATCCGATGGACTTTTATGGTTGCTGTGGCAGCGTTGAGCCGACAATGGCTACACTGGTTTTTGTTCGCAAGACCGACAACATGATGTTTTATTTCAACTACAAGCCATGAATGCGCCTAACAAGTCGCCGGAGCCAACCGCCGTTGGCGCGGTCAGTTCCGCTATCGCGGTTCACGTCGCGAGTCGGCGGTGGCTCAGCTTTCTACGTTAGGCTGCTTGAGCGTATGAACATCACAAATACACGATTCGTTCCGGTTACGCTGCTTGCTGCCATATTGATTTTCGGTTCGGGATGCGCCACGCATTCATCGGCTTGGGAATACAAAACCATCCAGAGACTTGATTATCCAGGTTTGAATGACGACTCTTATCGGTATGTGTATGCTTTTCCTTGGAAGCAGCAGTTGAGCATATACGAGCAGCAGGGATGGAGTGTTGATTCTGTTTCAGTAAGCGAGCGAGATTTGGGAGGTGGTCAGAAAGAGAAGATGGCCAAGATTGTCATTAAACGACCAAAACAGAAGTGAGAGCTATGACGCAGCCTAACAAGTCGCCGGAGCCAACCGCCGTTGGCGCTTGCAGTTCCGCTATCGCGGTTCACGTCACGAGTCGGCGGTGGCTCAGCTTTTTTCGTTAGGCACATTGGTTTTACAGCAAACCCTAGCTCATATGAAAACAACCTCTGCAAAAATCTTAATAATCGTCCTGACTATAGCGTGTGCCCATGCAGCACCTACGATTGATGTGAGTGTGGATGCGCACTGCAATATTTACGGAGCAGGGCATCCCCCTCCCAATGATGCGCCGACGGTAGGTTCTAACGGGGGAGGAATTGCGCCGATACTGATTCCCCTGAGTTCCTTGGGTAACGCACCCACGCTGCAATTCTCTGCCACCGGCAGTGTATCTTACTGTCCGGGTTGCGGTGCCAACGGTCCAGATGGTGCTGACTTTATTGCTGCCGCTCCTAGCTACAACGGCATTTCTGGCATCACGAACTTTCCGGCGCGCTCGTTAATGGGAGTGTTCACCAGTGGAACCGAACCAGCCAACCCGGCCCCTTCTCCTTTGGATTTCGCTTTAATTGGGACCAATTATGCCACTCTGGCGCCTCAACTTCGGCAGCTTTTTTATATCGGAGATGGATTGACCGCGACCAACACGGCGCAGGTGATTAGCGTGCCTGTTGGGGCGTCCAAGCTATATCTAGGTTTTGTTGACGGAGATTCCTACGAGGATACGCCTGACGCATATGATGACAACTCTGGTGCGTTCTCGGTCACGGTGAGCTCCGCAGCCCTCTCTTTGGGAATCGAATATTCCACCGGCAAGCCGGGCATTTCTATCTTTGGGCCTATTGGTTCCAGCAATCGTGTCGAATATGTTACCGCATTACCAGCCACCAATTGGATTCCCCTGACGAACATCGTGCTTATCGGAAATCCAACATTCCTGTATGATACCAGTTCATCGGGGGACCGGGCACGGTTTTACAGGGCCTTTCAATGGCCATGAGGGACGTGCCTAACAAGTCGCCAGAGCCAACCGCCGTTGGCGCTGGCAGTTCCGCTATCGCGGTTCACGCCGCGAGTCGGCGGTGGCTCAGCTTTCTACGTTAGGCGGCAGCGAATACCACACTACAAATCATCATTATGAAAAAACAAATGCTTGGCCTGTGTTTGGCGTCCGCATTCGCGCTTGCTTCCGCTAGTTGCGCAACCCATCAGTCGTCTTCCACTTCGCCTGCGGGGGAAGCGCGGAGTAATCGCCTACAAAATGGTGAGTTCACAGCCCAAATCAATGGCATTAAAATGTGGTATAAGGTTTCGGGCACCGGCCCGGTCTGTCTCATGCCCTCACCTGCGTGGGGCATCAGCTCGGACATGTATATCAAGACGCTCAAGCCGATGGAGAAAATCTTTACGATGGTCTACCTCGACTCGCGCGCCTGCGGCCGGTCCGATCCCGCGCCTTCGCTCACGCAATACACTTGGGCCGACCTCGATGCCGACCTCGATGCGCTGCGCGCCCATCTCGGACAAAAGAAAGTCTGGGTGATGGGCCACTCCGAAGGCGCGATGGAGGTGCTTCATTACGCCTGCAAGCATCCGAATAGGATCAACGGTGCGGTGCTGTTGAGCGTCGGCGGAATCACCGGCAAAAACCTCGGACGCGATGGAGACGCCATCATTGCCTCGCACGAGGGCGATCCGAGATTCGCCGAGGCCCTGAAGATGGAAAAAGAGACGGAGGAGATGCCAACGAACGGCCCGGAGTTGAACAAGTTCCTCAAAGCCACGCTCGTGTTGTATTGGTATGACCCGTCAAAGATGACCAATTACGATTCTTCCGGCGGCAGTAAAACATCTCCCGCCAAAACAACATCTCCCGCTACCGCGATGCAAGGCAAAGAAGCTTCACACCGTGGCGATCTCTCCGACATCACGGCGGCGGATTACAAGAATCTCACCGCGCCCGTGCTGATTGTCTCCGGCGACACCGACTTCGTCTGTCCGCTGGATGACGCCACCCGTTTTCACCTGGCGCTTCGCAACTCCAAGCTCCTCGTGATCGAGCAGTGCGGCCACTTCACCTGGATGGAGCAACCCGATGTGTTCAACACGCGCGTTCCAGAGTTCCTGCAAGCACTTGGGCTTCGGACAAAATGACGCCCAAGCCGCCTAACAAGTCGCGAGGCTGTGTTAAAACTATTGGGCCGGAGTTGTGAAGTAAGTTGGCAGGTTGGAAAGTGGGGTTATTTAACCCGGCGGGTTGAAGGCGGGCATCGGGCAATAAGGTGAATGATCCGGTGTATGGGATGGAACGGGCCGCTTTTTTCGAGGGCAGGCGTCTCCGCCGGGCTTTTTAAGCCACCGCCGCCATCAATGTCTCGAACCTCACGAGGTTCAGCACGCGTTTGAGGTTGTAGGCCAGCGTGGTCAGGCTCCATTCGCACCGCACCTTCTCCAGTCCCTTGAGCAGGAAGTGGGTGTAGCCAAACCACCGCTTGATCGTCCCAAAAGGATGTTCGGCCAGCGTCTTGCGCAATTTGAACTTCCCCGGCTGTTGTTTCATCCGTGCGGCCATCGCTTCCATCAAATGTTCGTTCTCCTCCCGCGTGATCGTCCGGCTGCCTTTGTTCCGGGTGCAGCGGCTTTTCAACGCGCAGGTGTTGCAGGCATTGGTGCGGTAGTATCTGATCTCCCGGCCTTTTTCAAAGGTGGGAAAACGATAGGTTAGTGTGTCGCCCGCCGGACAGACATAGACATCCTTGGTGGCGTCATACTGGAACCGGCTTTTGCCATACAGGCCGCACGCCGTGTTCGCGCTGGTGTCCGCTTTCGGAAGGTAAGGCGTGATTCCCTGTTCCACGCACCGGCCCACTTCCGCCGTGTTGTAATAACCCGCATCCGCCACCACTTCCATTTTGGCCAGTTCCAGATTGGCCTTGGCCTCCAAAGCGACATTGGCCAGTTGCTGGCAGTCCGTCCCCTCGTTGGTCACGTCCGCCGCCGCGATGAGCTTGTGTTTGGCATCCACGGCCATCTGCGCGTTGTAGCCCACGATTGTCCCGTGCGCCGCGGGCATCTTGCGCGTGTCCGGGTCGGTCACGCTGATCTGCTTGTGCTCCGCATCCAGTTGCGCCAGCAGTTCCTTGTGCCAGTCCTGCCGGTCTTGGAGCGCGGCAATCTTGGCAGTCAGATCACCTTTGCTGGGGGCCACGCCGCCCGGTTCCGCCGCGTCCGCCGTGTCCAGTTCTTTCAAATACCCGGACAGCCGGGCATCGGCGCGGGCAATCAAATCCTGAAGCTTGTCCGCATTGAAGTTCTGGTCGCGCGCATTGACCGCCGCGAACTTGCTGCCGTCAACGGCCAGCAGCTCCCCGCCAAAAAGTTCCAGCTTGCGGCACAACAAGGTGAACTGCCGCGCCACGGCCTTGAGCGGCTGGAGATTGTCTTTGCGGAAGTCGGCAATGGTCTTGAAGTCGGGCGTCTGTTTGCCGGTGAGCCAGATCACCTCCACGTTGCGGTGGCACTCGGCTTCCAGTGACCGGGACGAGCGGACGCGATGCAGATACCCGTAGAGATAAAGTTTGAGCAGCGCCCCCGGATCATAAGGCGGACGCCCGGTGTCCGCGCAACGGGCCTTGTCAAAACCCAGCGCGTGCATATCCAGCGACCCGACGAAGGCGTCGAGGAAGCGCACGGGATTTTCAGGCCCGATGTAATCCTCAAGCCGTTCCGGGAAGAGCAGTGTTTGAGAGCGATCCAGGCCGGCGCGATGTTTCATGCTTGATTAAGACCATCCACCGGCGTAAAGGTTTCAACAATGTCAGCGTTTTCACACAGCCTCTCGCCGGAGCCAACTGGAGCAATTCAAGAAAAATTAGGGATTGCTAAATAGGTATTGTTTATGATTGAGCGGCGAGTTCACCGCCGCATTTGCGGACAATGAACAGGAGGATGCTGGCGGGTAGATTTGCCTTGGATTTGCTGTAACTGTGCGTCTTGCGTTTGAGGCGGGCCAGATAGCAGCGGATGCGGTTGTTCAGGCTTTCGATCGTGAACGTGTGCGCTTTGCCCTGGACGTGGTTTTGGTCGCCGAAGATTTTCGCGTAGGGATGCCAGAAGTCGCTGGCATGCTTGAGGTGGGCGGCGTGAGGCAGTTGCGCAGCCAGCCGCTGGGCCGTTTGGGTTCCACGATCCCCCAGCGTCCAGCCCAGGACGGATTTGGAAGCACGATCAATAGCCCACCAGAGCCAGCAATCATCTTTTTTTTGGCGATGTAGGTCCATAATTCATCCGCTTCAACCCACTCCACTTTTTCGGCTGGCGTCGGTTTCAGAGCCTGACCGAAGACCGCCTGTTTCACCCAGTTGGTGATCGAGTTGTGGCTGACGCCCAGCAACCGTTCAGTGGCGCGCTGCCCGACGCCTTCAAAGTATTGCGCCAACGCCGCAGCCTTGGTTTCAGGCGGCACCAGGCGACGGTCTTTTTCGCCGAAGGTCTTTTGGCAAGAGGGACAGCGCCAGCGTTGGTGGCCGTGGCGGGAGGTTCCATTTTTGACGCTGTTCGCAGTGTGACAGTGGGGGCAGTTCATCCCAACACCTTATCCATTACCACCGACTGAATCAATACCTATTTAGCAATCCCAAAAATTACAGGTGAAGTGAAATGGCCAACCACGACGTAGCAATTTGGAATAAAAAGCGTTTTGAATTTTGCATCCACATACCGAGCGTGCCTCGCGCTTCAATTATATGGCTCGCTCGCGCCGTCAATGTAGTGCGCCCTGCCGCCCGTCGCCTCCACATTGACTGCGCTCCCTTCGCCAAAAAAGATTGCGCTTAGGAAACACGCTCGGAGTCTGCATATCTGGTTTCAATACTCATCGGCAATTCCAAACAATAACAGGATGTTGCTTGAGACAGAAAACTATCTGGTTTTCTCGGCGACGGTTTTGACTTATGCTCGGCGTGCGATGCACTTGCCGATTAACATTGATGACGTTCTGCACGGACAAACCGTGGAGTGGGAGCGTTTGGAATTTAAGCAGGGCTGGAACCCGGAAGCCGTCCTGCACACGATGTGCGCCTTCGCCAATGATTTTCACAACCTGGGCGGCGGCTACATTCTAATCGGCGTGGCGGAGAATCAGGGACAGCCAATTTTGCCACCGGCGGGATTGCTTGCCAGCAAACTGGACGCCATTCAAAAAGAGATTCTGGAAATTGGGCATAGGATACAGCCTCACTATCATCCGGTGATTGCGCCTTACGTCGTCCAGCAAAAACACATTCTCGTGTTGTGGTGTCCCGGCGGGCAGACGCGGCCCTACAAAGCGCCCGTGTCACTGGCAAGAGACAACCGCGAATTCGCCTACTACATTCGCAAAGGTTCGGCCACCGTCAGAGCCAAACATGAAGAGGAAGTCGAGTTGGTCAGCCTGGCAGCCACGGTTCCTTTCGACGACCGCATTCATCACCGCGCCTCTTTGAACGACCTCAAGCTTTCGCTGATTCAGAATTTTCTACGCGAAGTGGGCAGTGACCTGTTGGCCGATTCCAGCACGATGGATTTTGCTCAATTGTGCCGCCAAATGCGAATTGCCGACGGTCCCGCCGAAGCGATGCACCCGTTGAATGTCGGCCTGATGTTTTTCAACCCGGCACCACAAAAGTTTTTCCCTCAAACACAGATTGATGTGGTGCAGTTTCCTGATGGTCCCGGCGGCGACACATTTACGGAGAAAACATTCGCCGGCCCGTTGGACGTGATCCTCAAAGACGCGCTAACATTTTTGAAAAACGCGGTGATCGAGGAACGGGTGGTGAAACACGGCGACCGACCGGAAGCCGACCGCTTTTTCAATGTGCCGTATGCCGCGCTGGAGGAGGCCGTCGTAAATGCAGTTTATCACCGCAGCTACGAAATCCGGGAGCCGATTGAAGTCCGTGTTCTGCCGCATGAAATCACCGTGGCCAGCTATCCTGGTCTGGATCACTCAATCAATATCAAGGAACTGCAAACCGGGCGCTTTGCAACGCGGCGGTATCGTAACCGGCGCATTGGCGAATTTCTGAAAGAACTCAGCCTCACCGAAGGTCGAGGCACTGGCATACCCAAAATGTTGGAGGCGCTGCGGGCCAATGGTTCTCCAAAGCCCGTGTTTGAGTCTGATGATGACCGGACTTTTTTTCTGGTGCGACTGCCACTTCATCCTGAATTTATCAAAGAGGCTAGGGAACGGAAGCTTCTAGCGACCGGACAAGTCGCCGGACAAGTCGCCGGACAAGTGACTGGACAGGTCGCGGCAAAGGTTCTCCAATTCTGCGAACAGGCTCGCAAGGCGAATGAAATCCAATTGTTAATTGGCGTGAAGCACCGTGAAACATTCCAAGATAATTACCTCAAGCCGCTCATGGCCAAAGGCTGGCTGGCAATGACAATTCCAGACAAGCCCCAAAGTCGGTTGCAGCGTTACCAGACCACGGAGGAAGGAAAACAGTGGATGCAGAGCGGACACCAAAACGGACACCAAACGAGTTGAAAACGATATGGTTGGGTTAAGCTGAATTAGCTTGAATAGCCAATGAAATCAGCTATATTTGAATTGCAAACGCGGGGATAAATGGCCGATTCCGCCCCCAGCCACCACTTCAAAAGGCAGTGTTTGCAATGGTTTGCGTGGCCGGAGGCGGCAAGTGCCAGTGAAAAAGGCGATGCAGCAGATTCAAAATCAGGGCGCGCCGGACAAATCCGGCCCGCTCTTTTTTTGACGCATCCCGGTTTCAAATGGCGGATGTGCCGCAGCCGCCACACCGCCGGATCAGAACATCACCGGAAATATCTTGGAAACCGCCCGGCATATTCCAGAATTGAACCGTGACCGGACTTACATCCAAATGCCGGACGTGGTTTGCCTGCCTGCTTCTGGCCTTCGCCACATTCGCGATTTACTGGCCCGTGCGCCATTACGGTTTTGTTGACTACGACGATGACGATTACGTTTTCGAGAATCCGGTCGTGCGCGCCGGACTGACCTGGCCGGGATTCGTGTGGGCGTTCGTGGATCAGCACGACTGCAACTGGCATCCGCTCACCTGGCTTTCGCACATGGCCGACTGCCAGTTTTTCGGGGTCAATCCGGGCGCGATGCACCTGGAAAACGTCCTCATTCACTGCGCCAACGCCGTGCTGCTGCTGCTGCTTTTGAACTCGATGACGAATGCGTTCTGGCGGAGCGCGTTTGTGGCGGCGATCTTCGCGCTGCATCCGTTGCGCGTGGAATCCGTCGCGTGGATTTCAGAACGCAAGGACGTGTTGAGCGGATTTTTTTTCATGCTCACGCTACTTTGCTACACAAAAGCGGTGACAAGTGACAAGTGGCAAGTGACCGGCAAAAGCACAAACCCGTCACCCCTCACTCGCCACTCGCCACTTTATTTGCTGTCGTTGCTTTGTTTTGTTTTGGGGCTTTTGTCCAAGCCGATGATTGTGACCGTCCCGATTGTCCTGCTGCTGCTGGATTTCTGGCCGCTCAAGAGATTTACGATTTGCGATTTACGATTTGCGATTTCTCCGCTGATTCGGGAGAAAGTCCCTTTCTTCGCGCTGTCTATCATCGCCGGCGTCATCACGCTTTTCGCGCAGCGCGCGGGAGGCGGCTGGGTTTCGTCAAACCCGCATTTTTTTCCGCGCATCGGAAACGTCGTCATCGGCTATTGGAACTACGTTGAAAAACTGCTCTGGCCGGAGAACCTTTCATTTCTTTACCTGCGTTCGGATAAAATTTCCGTCGCGCAATTTTTCCTCGCCGCGTTTGTCCTGGCCGGAATTTCCGCCGTCGCCGCCGTTCAATTGCGCCGCCGTCCCTGGTTTGCAGTCGGCTGGCTGTGGTTTTTGGCGATGCTGCTGCCGGTGAGCGGCCTGCTCCAGCTTGGCCGATTGTCCATCGCGGATCGCTACACTTATCTGCCAAGCATCGGTTTTTACATCATCGCGGTTTGGGGAATCGCGGATTTGCTTGCCGTCTTGTTTTCCGAAAAAATCTGCCGCGCGCTGGCGACTGCCGGAGCGGCTGCGATTTTGCTGGCCTGCGCAATCCTGACACGCCGGCAGCTCGCGTATTGGCAAAATACCCAGACCTTGATGGAACACGCGCTGAAATTTGATCCGAACAACAATGTCGCCAAAACCAATCTTCACATTTATTTGTTTGAACAGGCGCATCCCGGCGTCAGGGAACATGGCGCAAATTCAAGCGGCGCGGTTCCGGCAAAATAAAGACAAGCGGGACGAATGACAGGATTCGTGTTTGAATTATTTGTGCCGTCCAAAATGCGGCGATGTTTTCAACATCCGTTTGAATTTCGCGCGACGTTTGCGAGTTTCGTCGGAAGAATAAAGTAGTCTAACTAGATCTAGAAATCCTTGTTGCAGTTTGGCGGCAGTCATGTTTTTAGGATGAAAGTTAATGTCGAACAACGTGCAAAGTTCCCATGCGCGGTCGCGGATGATGCGGCCTTCAGCCTTGAGGCGCGCGTAAAGCGGCGTGCCGGGAAACGCGGTCATAAACGTCACCTGCACCTCGTAAAGTTTTGAGTCGCGCACGAAATTGAGCACGCTGTCAAATACGTCTTGCGTGTCGCCGTCCAAGCCGAGGATAAAACAGCCGTTCACCGTCATGCCGTAAGATTGGATTTTGGCGATGGCTTCCTTGTAAAAATCCTGCTGACGCAGTTTCCAATTTGATTTCAATTCGACGCCATCGAGGCTCCTGCGGCCAGGGCTTTCGAGGCCGATGAGGACTTGCTGGCAGCCGGAGTCGCGTATCAATCCGAGCAATTCTTCGTCCTCGGCCACGCGCACATCAGCCTCGGTGAACCAGCGGACTTTTTCCTTTGCCAGCTCGCGCAAGAGCTTTTTGTAATGCTCGCGGCGGGCAAAGCTGTTGTCGTCAGCGAACTCAATGAACGGACGCGGCCAGATTTTTTTGATCGCACGGATTTCGGCGATGACTTTTTCCACCGGTTTCACCTTGTAACGAGGCGTCAGCAAAATGGAACTCGCGCAGAACTCGCATTTGTGCGGGCAGCCGCGGCTGGTTTGGACGGTAAGGCGGTTGTATTTTTCCGGGTCAAGCATATCGAATCGCGGCATCGGCGCATCGGCCAGATCAAATTCCTGCGCCGACGTGTAAAATGGTTTCAACGAGCCACGCTCAAAATCATTCAGGACTTCCGGCCAGAGCAATTCGCCTTCGCCGATGACGACGCTGGTGCAATGTTCCTTCGCCTGCCCGCGCAGCGAGGAAACGGTGATGCCGCCCATGACGACGGGGATGTTTTTCGCGCGGTAAAAATCCGCGACGCCACACGCCTCGTAAAATTGCGCGGTGAACGTGCTGATGGCGACGAGGTCGAAATCTGCCGACAGCTCCGGTAAAGTTTTCAGATCAGCAATTTCGTGATAGCTGATTTCAAATTTTTCCGGTGTCAAACCGGCGAGCGTGAGCAGTCCGAGGCTCGGCAACGAGGCGATGATTTTGTTGCGGTCCACGAAGCCGGGCAGCGTAAGGCCGAGCTTGGTGAGTTCTGCATTGTGCGCGCGGACGCCGCTCATGGCGATGAAGCCGATGCGCTTTTTCGTGTTCATGATTTTACGATTTCCAGCAAAATTAAAACTCCGCCGGTGATGAGACTCACGACTGGCACGGCGAAAATCATGTGCGCCTTGGGGAAATGCGCCATGACCACGCAACAAACCGGCATTGAGATCGCGCCTATGATGAAAGCCGACGACGCGAAATGAATGAGCGATCCAGCCAATGGAAAGTTATGCACGGTCAGGCAGAACAGCAAATTCACCGCGCCGAGACCGAAGAATGAAATGTGGCCGAGCCGATACATCCGGCGTTTGAAGCTGCCATAGCCGCCGAGCCATTCTTCACCGTGGAAGAACATTCCAAGCACCATGCCGGTGATGAAGCCAAGCAGAATCCAGAGCCAGCCGAGAAATAGATTCGGATCAAATTTCATTTGATTGTTTGAAGTTCGTTGCTGCAAACTTACGGCATGAGTCCGGTCAAAGAAAAGTATTATCGGAGCCTGTTCGCCGTTTCTGCAATTTATGACTTTTTGCTCGGTGTCACGTTCATGTTTTTTGCTGAACGCGCGTTTGCCGCATTGGGCATCAGCGACAAGCTGCCGGCTATTCGCGGTTATCTGACACTGCTGGGCGCGTTCGTGCTGGTCATCGGCATCGCCTATTTTTTAATTGCGCGAGGTGATCTGCGCCGCAACAAGGATTTGATCCTCGTCGGCACGCTTTACAAACTGGCCTATTCGGGAACAGCTTTCTATTACTGGTATCAAGGCCAATTGCCGCATATCGCTTTCGGTGCGCTGTTCGGAGTGGCCGATGCTGTCTTTTTCGTTTTGATGGCCGAGTGCTGTGTCTTTCTGAAAAAGGAAATCAAAGATTGAAGCTGTTTGTCGCGCCGTCTTTTCAAATCTGAAAATCCACCGCCGTCTTTTTGTCCGCCTTGCTCAACACGCGCATATCCAAGCCGTCGTAAATGACCAGCGAGTTCGGCTTGACGCTGTCCATGATGAACACGTTACCGCCAATCGTGCTGCCCGCGCCGATGACCGTGTCGCCGCCCAGAATCGTCGCGCCCGGATAAATCGTCACGCGGTCTTCAATCGTCGGATGCCGTTTCTTGCCGCGCAACGCCTGTCCGCCCGCCGTGGATTTCGCGCCGAGCGTCACGCCGTGATACATCTTCACATGATTGCCGATGACGGACGTCTCGCCGACGACCGTGCCGGTGCAATGATCCACAAAAAAATGCGAGCCGATCTTCGCGCCCGGATGAATCTCCATGCCCGAACGCCAGTGCGCCCATTCCGTCATGATGCGCGGGATGAGCGGGACATTTTTCAAATACAATTCATGCGCCAGCCGCTGAACGGCAATCGCCTCGACAAACGGATAGGAAACCAGAACTTCTTCCTTGCTCAACGCCGCCGGGTCGCCGTCGAACGCGGCTTCCACGTCCGTTTTCAGAACTTCGCGGATGTCCGGCAGCTTGCCGAGAAATTCCACCGTCAAATCGTGCGCCGTCCGTCGTGATTTCTTTTTTTGGCAGATTTTCCGGCGGATGATATTCGAGGCTCTTGCGGATTTCGTCCTCCAGACTTCCGAGAACGGAGTCCAGCAGCGCCGCCGTCTCCGTTTTTATTTCCGACGAATGGATCAGCTTCTCGTCAAAATAATCCGGGGAACAGCAACCGCAGCAGATCGCAGGTGATGGCCGTGACGGCGCGCTTGGACGGCAGGTTTTTTCCGTCCAGATGATTGATGCCGCCCAGCCGCGCATAGGACGCGACGAGTTCGTTCGTGAGTTTGGTGACGGTTTCCACGCGGCAAAAACTACCACGAAGACGCAAAGACACAAAGGTTTTGTAGGAGACGACGTAAGGAGTCTCTGACTAAAAAATCGAATGAAAATGAAATTCAGATTGAGTCTCGTCACCTCGACTCCTACAAGGTCAATCCGCCTTGCCGAAGATGTTGCCGAGGAATTGTGGTTTGCGGGAAATGTCCAGCAACGGCTCGAAATGGCCGCCGTTGTCGCCGTCAATCTCGGGCATAAAATAATTGGCGCTTTCCAGCGGCCAATACCAGAGGCTGCCGTCGGCGGCGAGACTGATGATGCCGCCGTCGGCAGTTGCAATCGCAATCCAGTCCGAATGCGTTCCGAGGCGGACGGGTTTTACGGCCAGCAATTCGTGTTCATCGCGCTCGATATACCAACCGCGCCGGTAGTCATGGTAAAAATTCCATAACCACAACGAACCATCGTCTTTCAGCGTGACAATCTTTTCGCCACGCCCGGCCACGCCCAGCCATGTCTTCTGATTGCCCATTTGTATATCCGTTGCTTGCCAGTCAAAACTGCCATGGTTATTAACAAACCGTTGTTCCGCCCAGATGCGAAAAGTTCCATCCGCACAAACACCCAATTGAAAGCTTTCCGGTTGACTTGTTTCAACAAAAGCAAGCCAGCGTCCACGCTCAAGGCTTTTGGTCATCTGCGCTCTGTAATTTGGTTGTGCCCAGACAGTGCCGTCGGTTTTTTGGAGCCAAAGCTGATTGGCGGCCGGAAACACTCTCGACCAGTTCGTATCCGTCCCCCAACGCTGCGGTGTGAACGACTGCAAGCCCGGCCATTCATTCTTCCAATTCCAGTTCGTCGTCCCCCATCGCCACAATGTCCCGTCGTTTTTGACCAGCAGCATTGAAAAACCGCTTGGCGCAACGCTGCTCCAGTTGGTTTCGTTCCCGATTTGCACGAGGTCGCCTGCCTTGGTCACTGTCCACCGTCCGCTTGCCAGCCGTTCACGATGCGCCGGGTTTTCTGAAACCCACAAAGTTCCATCGGTTTTGATGCCGACCCGTTCATCGTCAATGCCCCGGACAACACTTGCCCAATTGGATCCTTCGAGAAAATGACCGCCGCTCATCGTCAACCGGATTTTGCCCAGGAACAGCGCCAGCGGATTCGGTGCGCCAAGATTCATCGTGTTCAATGTATAATTGCCAGTCCAAATTTTTCCGTCCGGCAGGCGCACGGACAAAGTGTTCCACTGATCGCTCAAGGTCGCCGGATTCGACAGCGTCAGCCGCGCCGCGCCGTGCAGCGGCTCGAACGGCGTCAGCTTTTCCCACGCGCGATGGTAAATCGCCGTCGTCGCGACTAAAACAAACGCCAGCGCCGCCGCAAACGCGAGCGCGTTTCGCAGAAAGGTTTTCACGCCGATGTTGACACTCTTGAAATTTCCAAATGACGTCGCCACCAGCACGATGAAGAAAACCGGGACACCGATTAAATCAATCAGCAGGCCGTTCCAGGGCAGATGAAAACCAAAGGCACCCGGCTGGCTGGTGACAATAAGCAGAAAATACGTCAGCAAGAATCCCAACACCGACGGAGCGAGCGCCTGCAGCGTGTTGCGCGTCAGCGTGGAGGCGTAACAAGCAAATTGCGCCGATGGCTGCGGCCATCCCCGCCAGCGTGAGAAGTGGCAGACATCCATTGATTTCCCCGACGCAAATCCAAATGAAAGTTTGCGCCGTGGACATCTGCCATTGCCAGCCATACGAAGCTCTATTATCAGCGAAAACTTGGAACAACTGGAAGCGGAAATCCGGCAGAATCCTCGCGCCTTCCAGCAGCAACGGCATCAAGACGCCGAACAGGACTGACAAAATCAAGACAACGGAAAATTTCACCGCGAACTGCGTGCGCCGTTTTGACCGGCAGGCAAAACTGGCCGGCCAAAGTTCCCAGCTTGCGTTCCTCGGCGACAGCCGCCGCGCCCACAAGCATCGGCATCACCAGCCACAGGCCCCAGAAAATCTCCAGGACGAATTCGGTTGAGGAATTTTTCTGGTAGTGGCCAAACTTCCTCTCGGCGATGACGCCGAGATGCAGTAACGCCAGCACGCCCGCCATGATGAATTGCGACTGATGCAACTGGATTTCCTTCCACCACAGCGCGGCGCGCGGACGGAAAATGCGCCGTGCCGCCGATCTTGAAAACCAGGCCGGAAGCCCGCGCATTTCGGGCATGGCAATCGTGCCGCCAGTCCATGCCACGTCCTGCGCCCGCAGGAAAAGCCGGCGGGCAAACAAAAATCCCGCGATGCTGTAAATCAGCATTGAAACCATCGCCACAGGTTCAAGCAATTCGGGGTGATTTTCTCCCAGCAAGCCATTTATGACCACTAGGATCGCACCCGGCACGAGCATTGTGAACCAAAACGCCGCCGCCACCTGCCGCAAAAGCAGCACCGTCCACAGCGCGCCCGAATAGACCGCCAGCAGAAACAGCCAGACACCGATAAACAAATCCCCGAAACCGTGGAACCTGTTCGGTTGTCCGAACGTCTCGACGCGCAAATACAAAATGGCACACCAAAAAAGTCCGCCGATGAGCAGCACCATCCCAAGCGCCAGCACCTTCGTCCGCCAAATCCGGCTGCGCGAAACCGGCTGCGCAAGCAGCATTGAAAAAGTTCCCGCGCTGAATTCTGTGCCGAAGGAATTCAGCGCCATGAAAATGGCAATCGCCGGACAAACAGCGAAAGAAATGAAAAGGGCATATCCTCCAAATCCATAAATTCCATACCGGTCTTCCGTCAAAAAACAGTTGGCAAATGCCAGCGCAATGCCGATCAAAAGACTCGGCAACAGCAGGCGGATTTCCTTTTTGACGAGCGCGTTCATGTTTTCGCCTTTTTCAAAATGTCCGATGCCACAAAAATTTCCTCGAGCGACAGTGATTCGCATTTCAATTCTTCCGGCGAGAGCGATTTTAATTTTTCCAAAATTTGTTCGCTGTTGCCGTTGGCGAGGATTTCCACTTCGCGTCCGCTTTGCTTCACGCTCAAAGCGCCAGGCAAATCAAGCTTGGGCGTGTCGGAAAACCGCGCGCGGATTTTGCGGAACCGGTCGCGCGCGGCGTCGGCTTCCATCGTCAGCAGTTCGCGGCCCTGTTCGATGATGGTGAATTCGTCAATCAAGCCCTCGAATTCGGAAATCAGGTGCGTGGAGACGAACACCGTGCGGCGGCCGGGATCGCCGGATTGATATGCGCCGATGACGGTCTCGATGAATTCGCGGCGGACAATCGGGTCGAGACCGCTGGTCGGCTCGTCGAGCACGAGCAGTTCCGGCTCCGGGACAAATCGCGCCGATGAGCGCGAGTTGCGTGCGCTGGCCTTTGGAGAGATTGCTGGCCTTCTGTTTCGGGTCGAGTTGAAAGCGTTTGAGCAAATCACTCTCGATGCCACGGTTCCAATGTTTGCGGAACGATGCCAAGTATTCCAGCGTGTCGCGCACGGTCATCCACGGATAAAACGCTACCATGTCCGGCACATAGGCGAGCCGCGATTTCACTGCGACTTCATTCTTGCGTGGGTCGAGGCCGAACACGCGCACGGTGCCGGAATCGGGCCGGAGCAGATTCAGCAGGCACTTGATGGTCGTGGTTTTGCCCGCGCCGTTGCGTCCGAAGAAGCCGTAGCATTTTCCGGCGCGCACGTTAAGCGATAGGCCGTTCACGGCGTCCAGCTTGCCGTAGCGCCGCGAGAGGTTTTGGATTTCGATGATGGGCGGGTCAGTGTTCATAAAAGTCATCTCTGGGGAACATTCAACATTCAACATTCAACGCCCAATTTCCAAAGCAACGCCACGCTGGCTTCAATTTCGATGTTCGGCGTTGAATGTTGAATGTTGAATGTTTTGATATTGCCTTCATTTTGCCTCCTTCACCTTGCGCTCGAAGCTGTCGAGCCGTTCCTTGACGAGCGAGAGAAACGCGTCGCGGTCCACCTGCAGGTGGTGCGCGGCGACGACCGCCTCGTCAATTTCCTTGGTCAAGATTTTCAGGCGCGCGGATTTGGTGAACGGCGAATTGCTCTCCTTGAGAAAACAGCCCTTGCCGGGAATCGTCTCGATGACGCCCTGGCTTTCCAGCTCGGCGTAGGCTTTGGCGACGGTGTTGCGGTTGACGCGCAGTTCCTCGGCGAGCGGGCGGATGGAGGGCAGCGGCTCGCCCGTGCGCAGCCCGCCCGACGCGGCGGCGTAGCGGATCTGGTCCACCAGTTGCAGATAGACCGGCTTGCCGGACTTGAAATCAATTTGCAGGAGCATATAAACTTACTGACATAGGACACTATGACAGTTGGCGGCGGATGTCAAGGAGAATTTTTGCCGGGGCGTTAAAATTTAATCAGGAGATTCCTCCGCCAAAACCAATCTCGAACGAACGATGATTCCGTTTGTCAGATACGTTACCAACACACAATTCAATGAAACGACTGGTTCAACACTTATTGTCCCCGCCCAAGCCGGTGGTTGTGGTTCTGGCTTTGGCGTTGATGTTTTTGATCGGCTCCCTGGATTACCTCACGGGCCGTGATTTTGCCGTGTCGCCCTATTATTTGCTGCCGATTTGCTGGGCGGCCTGGGTGGCTGGCCGGAACGCGGGAATTTTGCTGGCCATCGGCCAGCACGGTGACGTGGTTTGTCTCCGATTTCCTGTCGGGCTACGTTTATCAGCATCTCGTGACCCCGTATTGGAACGCGCTGATGTTTTTGATCCTGTTCCTGTTCGTGGTTTATCTGATCTCGGCGTTTCAGACGGCGCACTATCATCTGGAAGAAACCGTGCAGCGGCGGACGGCGGCGTTGGCAGGCGGAAATCCAGGAACGCAAAAAGCTCGAAGCGGCCAAGATCCAGGCGGAACGGCTCGCGATGGTGGGCACGATGGCCGCGCAGGTCGCCCACGAGATCCGCAATCCGCTCGGTTCCATCACGTTCAATCTCGACCTGATCCGCCGCGAAATTGACCAGCTGGCCAGGGCCGGCGGACATTCCGCCGGACGAAGCGCGCACGCTCGCCCACGAGATGCGCGCGGAAGTCCGGCGCATCCAGCGCGTCATCGAGGATTATCTGCAATTCGCCCGGCTGCCGAAACTGCAACGGCAGCCGGTGGCTTTGAACGCGTTCCTCGAACAGAAACTGGCGTTTTATGGCAGCGAACTGGAACGGGAAAATGTGAAGCTGCGCACGCATTTCGATCCGGCGCTGCCGACGATCAACGCCGATGCCGAACAATTGTGGCAGGCCATGTTGAACCTCATCCGCAACAGCCGCCAGGCGATGCCCGACGGCGGCGAACTGACCATCGGCACCTGGCGCGACGGCGGCCGGGCGCTGTTGCGCATCACCGACAACGGCAAGGGCATGACGGAAGATCAGCTCAAGCAATTGTTCGTGCCCTTTTTCACCACCAAAAAAGAAGGCACGGGCCTCGGCCTGGCGCTCGTCCAGCAAATCGTCACCGAACACGGCGGCCACGTCGAATGTGAGAGCGCCGCCGGCAAGGGCAGCACGTTCACCATCTTTCTGCCATTGACGGAAAAATCCTGACATGAACAACACGCCATCCATCCTGCTGGTGGACGACGACGAACGGTTGCGCACCGCCGCCGGCAAGGTGCTCGCCGCCGGCGGTTATCGCGTGGTCAGTGCCGCCTCCGGCCGCGAGGCGCTGGAAAACTTGAAGGAAGTCGAACCGTCGCGCTGGTGGTCAGCGATCTGCGCCTGCCGGACTTGGACGGCATTGCGCTGCTGAAACAGGCGCGCGAACTCCGGCCCGAAGTCGAAGTGGTGATGATCACCGGCCACGGCAGCATTGAGAAGGCGGTCGAGGCGATGCGGCTGGGCGCGTATGATTTCATCGAAAAGCCGCTGGACAGTGCCGCGCTGCTGAAGACCGTGGCCAAGGCGCTGGAAAAACAGCGGCTTGCGAGCGAGAACCGGCGGTTGCGCCGCCAGCTTGCAGCAACGGCGGGGCGTCGAGGCGCTCATCGGCGACAGCCCGGCCATGCAGGCGGTCAAACAACTCATCCGCCAGATTGCGCCCACCGATGTCAACGTGCTCATCCAAGGCGAGAGCGGCACGGGCAAGGAAATCGCCGCCGACGCGCTGCACCATTTGAGCGCCCGCCGCGACAGGCCGCTGGTGAAAATCAGTTGCGCGGCGATTCCCGAAACGCTGCTGGAAAGCGAATTGTTCGGGCACGAACGCGGCGCGTTCACCGGCGCCGCCGCCGCGCGGCCCGGCAAGTTTGAGCTGGCCGACGGCGGAACGCTGCTGCTGGACGAAATCGCGGAAATGACGCCGCAGTTGCAGGCCAAACTGCTGCGCGTGTTGCAGGACGGAACCTTTCAGCGGCTCGGCGGCACGAAGGAAATCCGGGGCGACGTGCGCCTGCTCTGCGCCACGCACGCCGACATTCCCACGGCGATTGCCGATGGAAAATTCCGGCAGGATTTGTATTACCGCATCAACACCGTGCAGATCGTGCTGCCGCCGCTGCGCGAACGGCGCGAGGACATTCCGCTGCTGGCGGGACATTTTCTCCAGACGTTTGCGGCGGAAATGGGCAAGGACGTCCGCGCCATCGCGCCGTCGGCGCTCGATCAATTGCTGGCGCACAACTGGCCCGGCAATGTTCGCGAACTGAACCACGTCATTCAGCGCGCCGTGGCGCTGGCGGACGGCGACACGATCACGAGCTTTGCCTTCGCGCCCGCCGCTTCCGGCGCGATGACCGCGGCGACAGTCTCCGACGGCGCGAATGTTTCCATTCCCATCGGCACGACGATGGACGAAGCGACGAAACGGCTGGTGCAGGCGACCATTGAGCGTTGCGACGGCAACAAGCTCAAAGCCGCCCGGCTGCTCGGCATCGCCCCGCGCACGATGTATCGGCATTTTTCCAACCCGGAAAATTAAGTCGCCAGCAATTTTTTTCATTCTCATCCTCATTCTCGTCCTCGAATTTTTTTGGTTTTGAGGACGAGGATGAAGATGATCGGATTTTGTTTCGGCCAAAATGGCAGCGGTCACGCTGTCATTCTGGCATTGGAACAGTTTCCGCGGGGGCGCCCGCTTTCATTTTCCCGATAAATAATGTCTGGCCGGAAACAACTGAAATCCAATCCTTCTCGTCCTCGACCTCATTCCCGTCCTCGATTTTCCCTTTATTTTCGAGGACGAGGAGGGGCACGAGAACGAGGACGAAAACAAAATGCGCGTTTCCGTCCGGACGCCAAATACTGGCAGTTCAAATTCATCCGCCGTTTGGCATTGTTTGTGCAATGACAAACTTACGATGAAAAAACTTCACGACAAATCGGTTTTGATTGTTGACGACGACAGCGGAATGTTGCGCGCCCTCGACAAGGTGCTGACCGGCGAGGGCGCGGCTGTCACCCGCGCGCAGTGGGCGGGCGATGCCATGGACATTTTGATCGAACGGCAAAAATGTTTTGATCTGGTCATCACGGATCTGCGGATGCCTTTTGTGACCGGCCTGACGGTCGTCTATGCCATCCATAAAATTATGCCCGATCTGCCGGTCATCGTTTTGACCGCGTTTGGGAGTCCCGATGTCGAGGCCGAATGTGTCCGCCAGGGCGCAGTGGCCTTGCTGGAGAAGCCGCTGGACTCATCGCAACTGCTGGATGTGATTGAAAGAGTTTTCGCAATGCGCGAGGGCGGCGGCCAAAACGGGGCCGGCGGCGGCGGAAAAAGGCAAATTTTTGCAGAGAACATTGAAATCGGGAAATCAAGTCCCGAAGCGCGGCGCAAAATGCCGGGCAGCCAGCAATGTGACGTTGCCGCATATGTTGGCAAGCCTGTTGAAGAAAGGAGAAAATTATGAATACCAGCGGCAACTCGCGTGACTGGCGTGGTTCGCGGTTCACCTCATCCGGCCTGCGGCCACCTCCCATCCGATGGGCGAAGGAAATTATTTCAGCCAGTTGATTTTGATTTCTTTTTCGACTTCCTTGAATTCCGGGTCGCCGGTCACGAACTCGGCGTTTTTGATTTTGGCCAGAGCCGCGCCAAAGCAGTCGGCGTAGGACATTTTGCAGTCGGCCTTGTAAATGGCGGCCTGATGGGCCTGGTGCAGATCGGCGTGAACCAGTTCAATGGGCATGGCGGCAATCTCCCGAACCTTTTGCCCGGCCATGGCGGGCGAGGCGCCGCGCATGACGGAATAATAAATCTCGCCCCAGTTCACCACGCTCATCAGCAGCTTGTGCCGCTCGGCGGCGGCCTGCTCCAGAATCTTCTCCACCGCGTCGGCGGCGGGTTCATTGTTGAACAGCGCCATGAGCGCCCAACTGTCCAGCACCTTGGTGGCCATTAAAGTTCCCTTTCGCGCGTCCGCTCGGCCATGAAGGTTTCCATCGCCTTGGTGCCCTTGAGCGAGCCGCGCAGGCTGCGGATGTAGGAGCGGGTGATGGGTTTCAGCAAAATGCCTTCCGGCGTGGAGACGACGGTGGCCTTGGTGCCGTCCTCAATCTCGAATTCCCGGCGCAGGCGGCGGGGGATGACCACCTGGCCCTTGCTGCCGAAACTCACGATGTCCATTTTCAAAGTCGCAATCATGCGATTAAGTTAAACTGAAGCATAAAAGTATGTCAAATGTATTTTGTGTGACTTTTTATTCTGGTGTCTGCAGCCTGTCAGCCTCCGCCGGACGGTGCGAAAACGGACAATTCTTGCGGAAAAATTTCGCAAGATTTGGAGAACAAGGCTGCGGAACGGGTCGCAAACTCGCCAGGAACTCCGCCAACTGCCGCAAAATTTTGAGCTGTTGAAAAGCTATGCCAGCGGCCTTTCATCTTCAAATTGGGAGATTGTGTCTGGCGGCAACCTGCATAGCTTTACCAATGTGTCCAAAACGATTTTGCTTCGGGAAAAAGAAGCTAGGCCGTCTCCCGACGGCAAGTTCACCAAGGTTTATGCTTTTGCCGACGGACACGACGAATTGATAAGTCCACCGGACGACAATTTTGCGGCGACGGAAAAACAGCGGGGGCTTTTGGTTCAACCGGCAAAATAATTGAAAATAGTTTGTCCCCTTTTTGCCTTGGGCGGACATTTATAAATGGTGGATGTTGAACGGGACGTTTCAACTGGCTTGCCGCCTGAATTGGCACTGGACAAAAAACCACGGCTGGCGCGTCGTTATTGTTATGGACATCATAAGATTCCCTTCAAACTCAAATCCTTTGAAACGAATTGGCTGCGGCGGTGTCATATTATGGATGAAGACGAGGCGCGCTTTCACCTTGATTGAACTGCTCGTGGTCATCGCCATCATCGCGATCCTCGCCGCGATGCTGCTGCCCGCGTTGTCCAGGGCGAAGCAAAGCAGCTTCAAGGCCGTGGATTTGAACAATCTCAAACAATTCGGAATTGCGACGCATCTTTTCGCATCGGATAACAACGATGTCATGCCCTGGGCGAACTGGCTTTCCGGTGAAGATAGCAGCCCGACTCCCCAAGGCTGGCTTTATACGCGAGACCTCGCCGCCAGCGACCCGGCGCAATTCAAGGTTCAGACCGGCAGTTTCTGGCCGACGCTGGCAAGTCCAAAAATGTATTTCTGCCCGAGCGACAACACCAACAGCGCGCTTTTCAAACTGCGGCCCCAGCAGAGTTCCAGCTATGTGATCAATGGCGCGGTCTGCGGTTATGGCGCGTTGACCAATTCGGTGAAGCTGTCGCAATTGATTCCCGAAGGCGTGTCGTTTTGGGAATGTGACGACGCCACGGAGGATGACAACGAGCAGCTTTTCAACGATGGCGCGAGCAGACCGGATGAGAACACCAGTGGACGGCATGGTAAAGTCACCCCGGTGGGTGTGTTTGACGGTTCGGCCAGATTGATGCGGATCACGGAATGGACGGACAAAGTAGATGAAGATGGTCCCAACGAATTGTGGTGCTACCCGGACAGTCCGAACGGACAATGACAAATGAAACCGCAGAAGCCTTCCTCTGCTGTTCGAGCTTTCACCTTGATTGAACTGCTCGTCGTCATCGCCATCATTGCGATTCTGGCGGCGATGCTGCTGCCGGCGTTGAGCGCGGCCAAGCAGAAGGCGTGGACGACCAGTTGCAATTCCAACCTGCATCAGATCGGGCTGGGCATGAGGATGTTTGCGGATGACAACAGCGGGCTTTATCCCGAATCCGGCGGGAATATTTACTGGGATGCCAGCGATCCGGGCACCGGCAAACCCAGTTGGTCGCAGCAGATTTTTCCCTACACCGCCAATACGAACGTGTATAATTGTCCGGGCAATGTGCAGTTGCCCGTCTCATTGCGCGGGCCGTTCAATTATTTCAACGGCTGCAACGCCGCCTATATGACGGTTCACAGTTTTGCGGCGGTCAAAGACTCCGCGATTTTATTCCCATCGGCCTTCGTTTTGAGCGGAGACACGGCGGGCACCAAAAACAACGGCGCAGGCTTGCAGTTCGATCCGCTGGACGCGGACAAGGATGATTATACACAGAACTGCGTCGGCGGGGCAGCCGAACGGGATATGACCGAATTCTGGCAAATCCACGGCAAAGGCCAGAACATCCTGTTCGCCGATGGCCACTCAAAATGGTATAAAGGTTACGTCACCGGCGAGATGACTTTCGCCTACACGACCATGACAAACTGGATTCAATTCCCTTGAATTTCATTTTCAATAGCACACGATTCCTGCTGCTTGAACTGCTGGTCATGGGACTTGCAATCGCCGCGCACGCACAGACAAATTTGAACCCGTCCGCCGCCGAAGTGAACGCCGGCACGATGACCCACAAGTTGCTGATGGGTTATCAAGGCTGGTTCGCGTGTCCCGGCGACGGCTCGGAGCCCGACCGCTGGGTGCATTGGTTCCGGGGAAATAATCCGGTCGCGACCAATGTCACAGTGGATTTCTGGCCGGACATTTCCGAGATGGACGCTGACGAACTCTTCACAACGCGGATGACGCTGCCGGACGGCTCGCCAGCGAAACTGTATTCCGCCTTCAATCAAAAAACCGTGTTGCGGCATTTCCAGTGGATGCGAGACAACCAGCTTGACGGCGTTTTTCTCCAGCGCTTCACGTCCGAGCTGTCCGACCCTGCGTTCTTTGCGCTGCGCAACCGGGTGACGGCCAACGTGCGGGCCGGCGCAGAAAAATACGGCCGCGTCTTCGCCATCATGTATGACATTTCCGGCCAGCCGACGAACAATCTCGTCCGCACGCTGACGAACGACTGGAATTATCTCATTCACACGATGCGCGTCACGGACAGCCCGCGTTATTTGCGGCACAATGGCAAACCGGTCGTGGCAATCTGGGGCTTTGGTTTTGCCGGCCGCAAAGACACGCCGGATCAGGCGCGACAGGTCATCCATTATTTCAAATCCGCCGGCTGCATCGTGGTGGGCGGAGTGCCGGCAAACTGGCGCACGTTGAACCACGACGCGCAAACCAACTCCGCCTGGGCGGAAATCTTCCGCTCGTTCGATGTCATCAGTCCGTGGTCGGTAGGTCGCTACGGCGACGACGCGGGCGCGGATGCCTTCCGGCAAAATGTCATCGCGCCCGATCTGGCCGAGGCAACCAAAGCCGGGCGTGAATATATGCCGGTCGTTTTTCCAGGCTTTTCCTGGCACAACCTGAACGGCGGCCCGTTGAATCAAATTCCCCGGCGCGGCGGAGATTTTTACTGGCATCAGGTGTTCAACGCCACCGCCGCCGGTTGCACGATGATTTACGGCGCGATGTTCGACGAAGTGGACGAAGGCACGGCGATGTTCAAGCTTGCGCCGACGCCCGCACAACTGCCTGCGCAGGGAATGTTCGTGCCGCTGGACGTTGACGGTGTGAATCTGCCCAGCGACTGGTATCTGCGGCTAGCGAACGAAGCCGGCAAAATGTTGCGCGGCGAAATTCCGCTGCAAAGCCGGATGCCCATAACGCCACCTTGAACCGGCCCGCGCGCTGGTTTCGTTTCATTTCCTCTTTGCGTTTTTAGCGGCTTGGCGATTTAATTACCGCGCATGAAAATTGTTTTAGCTTATTCGGGCGGCCTCGACACCTCGGTGCTGCTTTCTTGGATCAAGGAAAAATACGACGCCGAGATGATCGCGTTCTGCGCGAACATCGGGCAGGAAGACGAACTGACCGGCCTCGAAGCCAAGGCCAAGAAAACCGGCGCGTCGAAAATCTACATTGACGATTTGCAGGAGGAATTTGCGCGCGACTTCATTTATCCGATGCTCCGCGCCGGCGCGATTTACGAGGGTCAATATTTTCTCGGCACTTCACATTGCGCGTCCGCTCATCGCCAAGCGCATGGTGGAAATTGCCAAGAAGGAAAAAGCCGACGCCATCGCGCACGGCGCTACTGGCAAAGGCAACGACCAAGTCCGCTTCGAACTCACCGCCGCCGCGCTCGCACCGGATTTGCAGGTCATCGCCCCGTGGCGCGACGAACGCTATCGCAGCGAATTTCCCGGACGGCAGGAAATGATTGATTATTGCGCCGCGCACAAGATTCCCGTGCAGGCCAGCGCGAAGAAACCGTTCTCGATGGACCGGAACCTCCTGCACATTTCCTACGAAGCCGGCATTCTCGAAGACCCGTGGTTTGATTCGTTCGACCAGAAGAATAAAAATTATTTCACGACGCTTTCAGTTTTTCCAGAAGACGCGCCGGACAAACCCGAATTCGTCACGCTCGATTTCGTGAAAGGCAATTGCACCGCCGTGAACGGAAAAAAACTTTCCCCGCTCGGCGTGATGAAGGCGTTGAACAAACTCGGCGGCAAACACGGCGTCGGCCGCGTGGACATGGTGGAGAACCGGTTCGTCGGCATGAAATCGCGCGGCGTGTATGAGACGCCCGGCGGCGCGATTTTGCATTTCGCGCATCGCCAGATGGAATCGCTCACGATGGACCGCGAAGTCATGCACCAGCGCGACGCGCTCATCCCAAAATACGCCGAGCTCGTCTATAACGGCTTCTGGTATGCGCCCGAACGCCTCGCGTTGCAGGCTTATGTGACCGAGAGCCAGAAGAACGTCACCGGCACGGTGCGCGTGAAACTCTACAAAGGCAACATCATGGTCAGCGGCCGCAAATCCCCGGTGAGCCTCTACAACCCACACATCGCCACGATGGAAGCCGACCCGACCAAGGCCTACAACCAGGACGACGCCACCGGCTTCATCCGGCTCAACGCGCTGCGCCTGAAAGTCGCGGCGAAGGTGCATAAAAAATAGGATAATAATTTGTGCAAACTGTTTTGCAATTAGTTGGCCTCAATAAATCGAGAGGTAATTTTCATGTCTTTCGCAAGCTTGAAGAAAATGAAATTGCAGAACACCAAAAATACACTCCCATTATCGCAGAAGCCACAAATCGGTTTAATCTGTTTCGCATCCTTGCGCAGAATTATTCCGAATGGAAGTCGTATGTGAATTCTCTTTTGAATGCGACGACAAACAATACAGGAAATGAAATGCTGGAGCTTGATCGGTTGCTTTTGAATTACCTGACCTGTGCCTACACAATTCAAGAACACTTCAAGGCTTCATTTCAAAGACGATTCCGAAGTGACGACGCGAAGCAAAAGGAACGCGCCGATTTTATTGATGGACTATGCAAGGTCTCTTGGCCTTTTGCTTTCTTTCTTGATTTTCGCAATCATGTGCAGCATTGCGGTCTAGGAATTGGTGAGTTTCATCGCGAAGTTAACGCGACGTCGGTAATCGTAACAATCACCCATGACGCAGCTAAACTTGTCGCGGAGAATAGAGATTGGCAGCGTTCAAATTTAACCGTCAATCACGGAAAGTTAGATTTGGTTTTATTGCTAGACGAGTTTCATTCTAGGATGATGCACCATTACGCAGGATACGTTGCAAAAACCTTTTTCCCTGAATTATTTCCCGCTGCGGAATTTTATGGTCGGCTAACCGAAGAGGTTCGCAAACCTGACGCGGGTTTTAGAATGTTCTTCCATCCGGGCGAGCTTGATATGAAAACCGAAGGAGACGTTCATAAATGGGAACTTCACTTGAGCCTTGTTCCAAATGACGTTTTTACCGAACTGGGACTTTCTGTTACACTGGGAAAAAAGTGAGTTAGATTTTTGTAGCGCCGTCGGCGCGACATCTTTGTAGAAACCCAGCGCCAAGAATTTCAAGCTCCGTCAGGAGCGACATCTTCCCAATCTGCCGCCCCTGACGGGGCTTTTTATTTTATGGATTGCCGTTCTACAAATATTCCGCGCCTATGGCGCTTTTCATCCGTGTTTCATCTGTGTTCAATCTGTGGCAAAATTTATTTCCAAAAATAATCATGCCCACCTCGCTCATCCATCGCATCGGCATCGCCGCGCCGTCGGCGAGACAGTCGCGGGCACGATTAAAAATCCGCCAGCCAATCCGAATTTGCCGGAAGCCTGTCCGAACTTAAGAATAATTCTTTACGAATCGCAGAACTAGCCTTGCGGCTCCCGGCCCGGCCTCTTAAATTCAACGGATGAATTTGACCGAAGAACAACGTCAGCGCGTGAGCGCATGGATTTTGGAAGGCTCGAAACTTTCGGAAATCCAAAACCGGCTGCTGTCGGAATTTAATTTGAAGTTCACCTACATGGAAGTGCGCTTCCTCGTGGACGATTTGAAACTGACGCCGCGCGACCCGGAACCGCCAAAGGTTGTTGCGCCGCCCGCCGCCGCTCCGGCCAAACTCACGGCTGAAAAAATTCCCGCGCCGGAGGGAACGCTGCCGGCTTCCGGCGTTTCCGTGAGCGTGGATCAAATCGCGCGGCCCGGCGCGGTTGTCAGCGGCAAGGTGACTCTTAGTGACGGCCAAATCGCGGATTGGTATTTGGATCAAACGGGCCGGCTTGCCTTCGTGCCCAAACAACCCGGCTACAAACCTTCGCAAGCCGACGTGCAGGATTTTCAAATCGCGTTGCAGCAGGAAGTCGCCAAGCTGGGCTATTGATTTTTTCGTCCTCGTCCTCGTCCTCGATTTTGCCTTTCGATTACGAGGACGAGGAGGATTGCTCTGATGCTTCGTCTTGCCGCAACTCCGCGCGCTTGGCACATTAAGCCGCGATGCGCGAAAAATTCCGGGCTTGGATTGAAACGGCTGAAACGTTCTTCATCGAAGTCGTCTCCGAGGAACGCCGCGATTGGAAGGCCAATCTGACGCGCGCGAACCTGTTTGGCATCTCGAAAGTTTTCCAGGTCATCGTCAAGCTGCGCCGCTGGCTTTACAACGTCCGCATCCTCCGCGACAAGACGCTCGGCGTCCAGATCATCGCCATCGGCAACCTCACGCTCGGCGGCACGGGCAAGACGCCGGTCGTGGAAAAATTCGCGCGCGAACTTCAGAACGCCGGTCGCAAGGTCGCCATTCTCTCGCGCGGCTACCGTTCCAAGCCCGCGCCGCTGCACCAAAGGCTGGCCAACCGGATGCTTCTCCGCGCCGACCAGACGCCGCCGAGAGTCGTCTCCGACGGCAAATCGCTTCTGCTCGATTCCGAAATGGCCGGTGACGAGCCATATATGCTCGCCTCCAATTTGCGCGACGTCGTCGTGCTGGTGGACAAGGACCGCGTGAAGAGCGGGCGTTACGCGATTGAAAAATTCGGCTGCGACACGCTACTGCTCGACGACGGCTTCCAGTATTGGAAACTGCGCGGGCGGCGGCACGACATCGTGCTCGTTGACCGCCAGCAGCCGTTCGGCAACGAACAACTCTTTCCGCGCGGCACGTTGCGCGAGCCGCAGTCGCACCTTGCGCGCGCCCACACGATTTTCATCACCAAGAGCGACGGCAACACTTCCGAATTGCGCGAACGGATTTCAAAGTTGAATTCCGCCGCCGCCGTCATCGAGTGCGTGCATCATCCGCTGTATTTCGAGGACGTGTTCAGCGGCGAACGCCAGGGGCTTGATTTTCTCGCGGGCAAAAAGACCGCGTCGTTGAGCGGCATCGCGCAGCCGGAAGGATTTGAGCAGATGCTCGTGAAGCTCGGCGCGGAACTGGTCTATTCCAAGCGATTCGCCGACCATCACCGCTTCACGCAGCAGGAGGTCTTGAACGTCATCAACCGCAGCAAAAAGCGCGCGGCCGGCGTCATCATCACCACGCAAAAGGACGCCGTGCGCTTCCCGAAAATTGACCGGCGCGACCTGCCGGTTTATTTCATGCGCGTGGAAATCAAGATCGTCGCCGGCGCGAACGACTTCCAGGATTGCGTCCGCAAAATCTGCTTCCGATGAAAATTTTGGTCCGCAGCACCAACTGGCTCGGCGACGCCGTGATGAGCACGCCCGCGCTGCTGCGGTTGCGCGAAAAATTTCCCGGCGCGCACATTGCAATCCTCGCGGCGGAAAAACTGCGCGAACTTTGGTTGAATCATCCGGCGGCGGACGAAACCATTTCCTTCGCGCCCGGTGAAAGTGTTTTTACCATCGGCAAAAGGCTTCGCGCGGAGAAGTTTGATGTCGCGCTCGTTCTGCCAAATTCGCCGCGCTCGGCGTTGGAAGTTTTTCTGGCCGGAATCCCAAAACGCATCGGCTACGCGCGCCCGTGGCGGAACATTTTCCTGACGCAAGCCGTTGCACCGCGTTCCGATGCCGTGAAAATGCGGAAGCGTTCTGAATCCGAAATTCGCAGGCTCATTTCGGAGAATTCAGAAGCCGGAAGCCAGAAGCCGGAAATTTCAAAATCAGCACATCAAATCCACGAGTATTTGCATCTGGCCGCCGCGCTGGGCGTGAATGCCGAACCGCTGCCGCCACAATTGTTTGTCACGCCAGAAGAAATTGAAACGGCTAGGAAAAAATTCGGCCTGGACAAAATTTCAAACCCGGTTTTCGGTTTGAATCCCGGTGCGGAATACGGCCCGGCGAAACGCTGGCCAGTGGAAAGATTTATTCTGGCGGCAAAAGAAATTCAACAGCGAACCGGCTGCGTCTGGATTTTGTTCGGCGGCAAAGGCGACGCGGCAATTACCGGCCAGATCGTTTCCCAGCTTCCAACTTCCAACTTCCAACTTCTAAATTTGTCCGGCCAGACTTCTTTGCGCGAATTGATGGCGCTGCTGAAACTTTGCCGCGTGCTGTTGACAAACGATTCCGGCCCGATGCACGTCGCCGCCGCGCTGGGAACGCCGGTGGTCGTGCCGTTCGGCAGCACGTCGCCGGAACTGACCGGGCCGGGTTTGCCAGGCGACTCAAAAAATCAGATGTTAAAATCCGACGCGCCATGTTCGCCGTGTTTTCTGCGCGAATGCCCGATTGATTTTCGTTGCATGAACGGCATCAGCGCCGTGCGCGTGGTGGAGGTGGTTGCCGGTTCGTTAAATCGTGAGTCGCGGTGATTTTTACAATCACCGCCGTCGTTGTTCCGGCTGCCAGAATCAAAACCACTCCCGCAACCACCGCCGTTTTTGTTTTTGTCCAAAGCCATGACTTTCAGCGCTCCTGCCGGAAAACTTCAGTGTCAACAGTCCAATGACGCGCTGAAAACCGGGATTTGTCCAGCTTAATTTGCTTTTTCCACGACGAACATCTTGATAATTCAGCGTATGACGCCGCTGATTTTGGGATCATTGCGAGGCCAGACGATGTTCCCATCTTTCGGATTCCACAATTTTAACAATGCTTGCCACTGCGGACTATTTGTCGAAAACCAATTCCCGCTGGTATCCCAATAAGTTGCTGCTTGAGTTTTCACCGATTCTGGAAACCGCCAGTCTTCAATGTAGGTGCGGCCGTTTAATTGCGGTCTGAAATTCTGATCTGCGTTGAGTTTTGAAATTTTGGTTAGAAAGCCATGCATGGAAATGACTGGCTCGTTCGTTATTCCACGACCTATGCCAAAATATTCCTGTAAAAATTCACTCGGCACGGACAATCCGTCAAAATTTGTGAATTGCAGCACTTGATACCGATAATTCAATTTCTGAAAATAAATATAAGTCGGGGCGAACGGTGGATTTGCGGAATGTTTCCATTCGGCTTCCATGTATTGGCCTTGTTGCAATTCGGGCCGGGCGGTTCACGAAGAAGAATGATTTCATTTTGTTCCCGCTAATTCTTTCAAAATAGCGTGCTGAACCATAAGCAAGCCAAACTGGGGTTGTTTGGTCTGTGCTGCCTCCCAAATCTGGAATGTCATTCGCTTCAACAATACCATCAGATGAACTTCCCGTGCCGTTTTGAAATTGCATATACCTGTAAACATTGACCCCATCAAAGGCGTCTTCTTGATAATCAATTCCGTTGGTTTGAATGGGAAAATGTATCAGCCATTTATCTGATTTAACGAAAGCAGTAAAATTATAATGTGTTCCCGGCTTTCCGTTGATGGAAAAATCCAGTGTTCCTTCCACTTGTAAATTGATTCTTGATTCGCGCCATTCCCGTATCCATTGCGGAGCAATCCACGTTAATCCACCCGCAAACAATACAACCACGCCGGCAACAATCGCTGTTTTCATTTTTGTCCAAGCCATAATTTTCAATGCTCCTTTTACCAAAGCCAGGGTTGAACCGCCCGCCGTCGCGCCTTTGGTGATCGCCACGGCTGAAATTGTCTTCGCCAAACCAACCGGCGCGGCCTGAACCGAATTGGCCGAAACCGCCCCGGCAATCAGCGCGGCGGAAAGCGTCACGCCGCGTTTCGTGAAAAATTTCCGCAGCTTTTCCAGCGCGCGCTCCACGCGCTTGTGCGCCGCCGCCTCGTTCATTTTCAGCTTCGCGCCGACTTCCTGCGCGGTCTTGTTTTCAAAGAACCGCAGCACGACGGCGTTGCGGTCGGTCTCGCCCAGCCGTCCCATCGCCTCGTCCAGCAACGGCGCGATCTGCTGCCACGCCTCCATTTCCTGCCCGGACGACAAGCCGGTTTCGTTCAAAGTGGATTGCATATAAGCCTCCTGTTCGCGCTGCTGGCGGCGGATTTCGCCTTTCACAAAATTGGCCGCCGTGAGCCGCGCGGTTTGATACAGCCAGCCGGACAAAACTATGCTGGCTCGAAAAGTTTTTCGCCTTGCGCGCCAGAATGATGAAGACCGCCTGCGTGATTTCCTGCGCGTGATGCGGATTGCCGGTGAACCGCAGCGCGGCGGAATGGACGAGGTTCACATACCGGGCGGCGAGCGCGTCAAACGCCGCCTCGGATTCGCTGCGGGCGTATTCCGCGAGCAATTCATGGTCATCCAGTCCGGTCATCCAACCAATGATGTCCGCAAACCGCAAAACTGGACAAAGAAAAATCAGAAATGTTTGTGAGGTTGTCGCAACGCATGATTTTCCTTATTCTCGGCAAGTTCCGCCCATGGAAAACGCGACTAAAATCCGGCAGCCGCCTACATCACAAGACCGTTTCGATGACCACGCGATTCGATTGCGCGGAGAGTCCTGCGGGCAGGCGAACCGGCCATTGGCGCTCGGTTTCATCCACGCGCAGCACCAGGCTGGCGATCACCGGCGGATGGTTCACCGGTTGATCCACGAGCAGAAAATCCCCGCCCATTTGCAGAACCGGCAACGAAAAGCCATTGACCAGCAGGCGCATGGTCACGCAGGCGGAATGTCCGCCACGACCCGCTGACGTGATGAGTGAAGATGCGTTCATGCAAAATGCCGTGGCCTACGCCGCGCGGCATCGTCTGCAACTGGCCGAGCGGCTCGGCTTCGGGATTCACGGTATCATCCACGTGGCCGAAAACAAGTCTCGCGGCGGGAAAACTGCCGTCAAAGCGCATCGCGAGCGCGAACCGTATTTGCGCGAGCGTGCGGCTTACGAACGTCTGCGGGCAGCGGGCGTCATCGAAATTCTCGGTTTCAATGTCCCGCAACTCATCCGCGCCGATGATGAACTCTGCGTAATTGAGATGACGATTGTCATGCGACCGTTTGTGCTGGATTTTGCCGGTGCATATCTGGATCAGATGCCGGATTTCCCGGATGCGATCTGGGCAGAATGGGAATCAGAAAAGAGCGAACAGTTCGATGTCCGCTGGCCGACGGTTCAACGAGTGCTGGCCGCGTTGGAGGAACTGGACATTTACATGGTGGACGTGTCGCCGAGCAACATTGCGTTCGCGGAATGAGTCGTCTCCTTGCGAAGTCCGCAAACCGCAAAACTGGACAAACTATTTTGCCTTTTCGACCACGAGGATTTTAGTTGCCCGATTTTTGTTCAGACACAAACCAGACATCAACAGGCCGCTGCTCGCGGGTAAAAGTCAGCCCCGTTTGATCAGTGAGATTTTTCAGCACCTTGTCCGTAAGCTCGGTTCGACGGTTCTTCATGGTTCTAGCGTCGGAATCACGATGATATGTCCAGGTGAGATTCGCTGTCGTCTCATAGGCTGGGGAGTTCGTATTAATTTCCGTTTCATCAATTAAACGGGTTTCCATCTGGGATCCGACATTTTGAAAGAATGTCTTTAAATCGCCATATCCCTCATATCCACGATCACGCGAATTCTCGGCGTAAAGCTGGATGTGTGTCCCCCATTGAACATCAAAATGATTTCCGGTTACGACAATAACGTCCCGCTCAACCGTTTTATTTTGGAAGACAATGTGATGCTTGGTGGCCTTCCACAAAATCGGTTCCATTGCCTTCACCAAATCGTCTTGAGAAACGCCCTGACGGATGGTCCAGTCGCCATTGACGGTGAGGTTCAGCAGATTCGCAGGGCCTTCAAATTCATAAGGCTGAAATCCCAATTCAGTTCGAAGCTGCATCGAGAGCGTGAATTGCTTTGATCCGAATGTATATCCGCCGGAATTAAGCTTGCCTTGTTTGTCCTGAAAAAACACGAGGGCGTCTGGCCCGGCGGGAATGGCTTTGGCCTGCATCGGATCTTCGGTCTGATAATATTTTAACCTCTCTGGAATAAAGGGCGGAGGAATATAACGGAGGACTTCGCCATGCTTCAAACGATAGGCGGCATCAAGGCGATGTCGCCACGAATCAGGAGCCAAGTGATAATACCAGATGTAGGGAGTTACGCTTGCCGCAAGCAGCACGGCAGCACCCGCAACGACCGTTGTTTTCATTTTTGTCCATGCCATAATTTTCAATGCTCCTTTTACCAAAGCCAATGTTGAACCGCCCGCCGCCGCGCCTTTGGCAATCGCCACGGCGGAAATAGTCTTCGCCAACCCAACCGGCGCGGCCTGAACCGAATTTGCCGAAACCGCCCCGGCGATAATTGCCGTCGTCAAACTTACGCCGCGCTTCGCAAAAATTTTCCGCAATTTTTCCAGCGCGCGGTTCACGCGCATTTTCGCCGCATCCTCGCTCGCGCCCATCGCCGCGCCGACTTCGCCCAGGCTTTTGTTCTCGAAAAACCGCAGCACAATCGCATCGCGATCCTTTGCGCCGAGCCTGGAAATCGCGTCGTCCAAAATCGGCGCGATCTGCCGCCAGGCTTCCGAATCCGGTTCGTTCAAGGTGGATTGCATGAATGTCTCCTGTTCGCGTTTTTGCCGGCGGATTTCGCCGCGCAGATGATTCGCCGCCGTCAGCCGCGCCGTCTGGTGCAGCCAGCCGGAGAGAATTGTTTTCGCGCCCAGCAATTTCGCCTTGCGCGCGAGGATGATGAAAACGGCCTGTGCAATTTCCTGCGCCGCGTGCGCGTTGCCGGTCGCGCGCAGCGCCGTCGAATAGACGAGGTTCAGATGGCGCGACACGATTCCGGCAAACGCCGGTTCGGAATCCGTTTCAGCGAATTGCTTCAGCAGCGCGATGTCGTCGGTTTCCACCATTCACCTATAAATGTCCGCCGGATGGAAAAAGGGAACAGAAATTTTTGAAAATTTACGGTAGGGCAAAGCTGCCGCTTTGCCCGGTTTTTGATTGGGGCGGCGCAGCAACGCCGCCCTACCATTTTATTTTTCCCGCGCAGCGATTGTCATCGGCTCGATATGCACCAGCACGTCGCTCACTTCGGGCATTGTTTCGCGGATTTTGTTTTTCACGGCGTGCGCGATTTCATGCGAGCGCAGCACGGTCATCTGCGGGTTCACCTCGACGTGCATTTCCACGAAGTAAAGATGGCCGGCCTTGCGGACGAAGCATTTTTCCACGCGCTCCACGCCATTTGTGCCCGCCGCGATTTGCCGGATGCGCTCCACGATTTTCAAATCGGGAACCTCGTCCATCAATTCGCCCAACGGCGGGCGCAGCAAAAGCCAGCCGTTGATGCCGATGATGACCGCGCAAAAAATTGCCGCCGCGTCGTCCGCCCATGAAAATTTCCCGCCGCCGATCAACGCGATGCCGATGCCGATGAACGCGCCCGCCGACGTGATCGCGTCGCTGCGATGATGCCATGCGTCGGTCTTCACGGCGGAATTGTCCGTCGCCTCGCCTTCGCCAATCACAAAACGGAACAATCCCTCCTTGACGACAATCACCACGACCAGCGCCACAAGCGTGAACCACTTTGGCGACGGATGCGGTTCTGTGATTTGGATGAACGCCTTGACCGCAATCCAAATCGCAGCCGCAAAAAGCATCACCGCGCCGAACGCCCCCGCGAGCGGCTCGGCCTTGCTGTGGCCATAAGGATGATTTTCATCCGGCGGCGCGGCGGCGACGACGATGCCGCGCCAGACGACCAGTGAATTGAAAATGTCCGCGAACGATTCCGTGGCGTCCGCGATGAGCGCGTGCGAATGGCCGAAAATTCCGGCGGCGAATTTTATCGCGCCCAAAACGACGTTGACCGCGATCCCCAAAAAGGTCGCGCGCAGTCCGCGTTGAAGGCGATTGTCCGGCACGGGGAATTATTAACCACGAAACGCACAAAATGACACGAAAGAAATATATTTCGTCCTTGTCCTCATTTTCCTCCTCGTCCTCGATTTTGTTTTCGATTACGAGGATGAGGACGACGACGAGGAGGATTAAATCATGTGGCAGAACATCGCGTCGCGCAGCTTTGGCTCGAACCATGTGCTTTTGGGCGGCATGATTCCGCCCGCGTCGGCAATCGCCATCAAATCCTCGATGCCCGTCGGGAACATCGAAAACGCGCAGGCATATTCGCCGCCGTTCACGAGCTTTTCCAGTTCCGCCGTGCCGCGTATGCCGCCGACGAAATTTATTTTTGTGCTCGTGCGCGGATCCTCAATGCCGAACAACGGCGCGAGCACATTTTTTTGCAGCAGCGTCACGTCGAGCTTTTCTATCGGGTCGCTGCTGGCGGTCAGGCTTCGCTTGAACGTAAGCGTGTGCCAGCGGCGGTTCATGAAAAGTCCCATCTCGTGTTTGCGTGTCGGCGTTGGCAAGCCCATGCGGATGATGTTGAAAACTTCCTCCAATTTTTTCAGCAGCTCGGCGGGCGTCAGGCCGTTCAAATCTTTCAGCACGCGGTTGTAGGGCAGAATCTGCATCTGGTTGTGCGGAAAAATCACGGCGAGAAATCGTCCGCTTTCGCCCGCGCCCTTGCGCGATTGAAAAACCCGCGCCGCCGCCGCGCTGCGATGATGCCCGTCGGCGATATACAGAAACGGAATCTGCGCGAACTGCGTTTCGATGAATTTAAAATGTCCGCGGATAGGAAATGTTCCAGGACGAATGGCGCACGCCGTCTTTGGCCGTAAAATCAATCGCAGGCGTCTCGGAAATTTTCTTCGCAACAAATTCATCCAGCGCGCCCACGGCTTTGTAGGTCAAAAAGACCGGGCCGGTCTGCGAATTCAAAGTCTCAATGTGCCGCACGCGGTCATCTTCCTTGTCCACGCGCGTGAGTTCGTGCTTTTTGATGACGTTGCGCGAGGTATTCTTCGCAACTCGCCGCTGCGACCAAACCAACCTGCGAATGGTTGCCCATGATTTGCCGATACAAATAAAAATTCGGCTGCGAATCCCGCTTCAGCGCGCCTTGCGAAATCAATTTCTGAAAATTCTCCGCGCCCTTCGCATAAACTTCCGGCGCGTGAACATCCGTGCCAGTCGGCAGGTCAATCTCCGGCTTGCTGACGTGCAGGAAGCTCAACGGATTTCCAGCGGCGATTTCGCGCGCCTCGTCCGACGACATCACGTCGTAGGGCAGTTCGCAGATTTGCGAGGCGAGTTCAGGTTTCGGTCGCAGCGCGGCAAAAGGTTTCAGTGTGGCCATAAATTGAGCTGTGAAGATACGGACGCGGACGCAAACACACACGGAAAATTATGAAGATTTTCGCCAGCGGTGGAAGGCGAGAAGCCATGCGCCAAGTGCGCCCACGGCAAACTCGCTCGGTTCGGGAACTGCCGTGGAGGAAAATTGCATATTGTCAATTACGCCTTCCCATCAAAATAGCAAACTGCTGATTTTGAACTGATTGCGATATTTTCCGGCTGGAATCATGGCTTTTCCAGCGGGAAAGGCCGTTTTTCCGGCCGGAATGGAGGCAATTCCTGCTGGAAAGATGACCATTCCTGTTGGAACGGATGCAATTCCTACCGAATGGAGGCGATTCCAGTCGGAATTGAGACAATTCCTGCCGGAAGCACAATAATTCCTTCCTGCAACGTGGCAATTCCAGTCGGAATGGAGGTGATTCCGGCTGGAAACGGGGCAATTCCTGCCGGAAATGTGACGCTTCTGACAGAGTTGTGGGGGAAATTCAGATTTCGTAGTTTGGCCGCTTCTCAATTTTGCCCCAGGTGATTTTGTGCCAGATGCGTTCGTGGACGTAATACAGGAAAATTTTCGTGAACAGTTCCACGCCGCTGATGGTGAACGCCCACTTCAATTGTCTTGTAATGAGAAATGAAATGATCAGCGTGTCAATGCTGCCCGTGAGACGCCACGATACGGCTTTGACGAGACTGCGATAATGTTTTTCGGCCATGCCGGAAAATAAGGCAGCCCGGCGCAAAACTAAATCGAAAAGTCGTCGGCGAAGATTTTCACGTTCTTCAATTCCACGAAAACATTCTCGCCCGCCTTCAATTGCAACCGCTGGAATTCTTCCTTGCCCAGTTGCGCGGTGAATTGTCCCCCGCCGTCGAGCCGCTCCAGTTCCAGGTTCGCCACCGGCCCGGCGGCGTTGCTGCGGAGGATGCGCGCCGGAAAAGTTTTCTCGCCCGGCCCGCGCGTGATGCGGATGTCATGCGGACGGACAAATGCGACGGTGGTGGCGTCCGACTCGCCTGCGGTTTCTGGAACGTCAAATTTCGAGTCGCCAATCGTCACGGAGCCTTCATGGATGCGGCCGCTGAACAAATTCACGTTGCCGAGAAAATCATAGACGAACGGCGACGCGGGATGGTCGTAAATCTCCTCCGGCGTCCCGATCTGCTCGATGCGTCCGTCGCGCAAAATGGCGACGCGGTCGGCCACTTCAAGCGCTTCTTCCTGGTCGTGCGTCACAAACAAGGTCGTGATGTGGATTTCGTCGTGAAGGTTGCGCAACCAGCGGCGCAGTTCCTTCCGCACCTTCGCGTCGAGCGCGCCAAACGGTTCGTCCAGCAGCAAAACTTTCGGCTCGACCGCGAGCGCACGGGCGAGCGCGACGCGTTGCCGCTGGCCGCCGGAAAGTTGTGACGGAAATCTTTTGGCGAGCGGCTCAAGCTGGATCAATTTCAAAAGTTCGCCGACGCGCGCTTGAATTTTTTCTTCGGGCGGGCGCGTCGTTTTTGGCCGGACACGCAGGCCGAACGCGATGTTTTCAAAAACGGTCATGTGCCGGAACAACGCATAATGCTGGAACGCGAAACCGGCCTTGCGCTCGCTCGCGGGAATCTGCGTCACGTCCTCGCCATAAAATAAAACCTGCGCGTCGCCGGGATCGGGAAATTCCAGGCCGGCAATCGTGCGCAGTAGTGTGGTCTTGCCCGAACCGGACGGGCCGAGCAGCGCGACAAGTTCACCAGACTCGACTTTGAGGCTGACGTTGTCGAGCGCGGTGAACCCGCCGAATTTTTTCGTGATGTTTTTAACTTCAACACTCATTCAAAATTTTTTCCGCAGATTTCACAGATTCACGCAGATTTTTTCTGCGGAATTCCCGAAACCTGCGGATTCATTGTTTTTTTTCAACCGGCACGGGCGTAAAGGCCGTTCCGCGCAGCGCGTCGTTTTTATATTCAATCCACGTTTTCAGAACGAGCGTCACGAGCGCAAGGAACGTCAGCAGCGACGCCACGGCAAACGCGCCGGCGAAATTATTTCCTTCATACAAAATCTGGACGTGCAGCGGAATCGTGTCCGTCTGGCCCTGGATGTGTCCGCTGACGACGGAGACCGCGCCGAACTCGCCCATCGCGCGCGCGTTGCACAAAATCACGCCGTAAATCAGTCCCCATTTGATGTTCGGAATCGTCACGCACCAAAAAGTCTGCCAGCCGCTCGCGCCCAAAACGCGCGCGGCTTCTTCTTCCGTGCGGCCTTGCGCCTGCATGAGCGGGATCAATTCGCGCGCGACGAATGGAAACGTGACAAAAATCGTCGCCAGGACAATTCCCGGCACGGCGAAAATGATTTTCATATTGTCGGAAAACCACGAGCCGAACCAGCCTTGCGCGCCGAAAACCAAAACGTAAATCAAACCTGAAATCACCGGCGAGATCGAGAACGGCAGATCAATCAGCGTGAGCAGAATGTTTTTGCCGCGAAAATCGAACTTGGCAATCGCCCAAGCCGCCGCAACTCCGAAAATGCAGTTGAGCGGGACGGAAATCCCGGCGGCGATGAACGTAAGTTTGATCGCGCTCAACGTCAGCGGGTCGCGCAGCGTTTGAAAATAGAAGCCGAGGCCCTGCCGCAATCCCCCGGTGAAAATGAAGACGAGCGGCACGACGAGAAACAGCGCCATGAACGCCAGCGCGATTCCAATGAGCAGCCGCCGCACGAACGGCGGCTCGGTCCGGCGGTGCGGCATGTTGATTTTTTCGACGGCGCTCATGCGAGGTTGTTTGTGTTGTAACGGTTGCTCCACCATTGCAGCACGTTGACGGCGAGCAACAGCAGAAACGAGACGACTAGCATCACGACGGCAAACGCAGTCGCCTTCGCAATATAATTTCCATCAATTTCCTGCATGATGAGCAGCGGGACGATCTGCGTTTTCATCGGGATGTTGCTGGAAATGAAAACGACGGAGCCGTATTCACCGAGCGCGCGGGCGAACGCGAGAGCGAAGCCGGTGAGCAACGCGGGCGTGAGCGTCGGAAAAATGACGCGCCAGAAAACCTGCCAGCGGTTCGCGCCCATGCTCGCTGCGGCGTCTTCGAGTTCGGGATCAAAATCTTCCAGAACCGGCTGGATGGTGCGGACGATGAACGGCAAACCTATGAATGTGAGCGCGACGAAAATCCCGATCTGCGTGTAGGCGATTTTAATTCCCATCGGCACAAACAATTGGCCAATCCAGCCGTTCGGCGCGTAAAGCGTCGCCAGCGTGATGCCTGCGACGGCGGTCGGCAGCGCAAACGGCAAATCCACGAGCGCATCCACGAGTTTTTTCCCGAGGAAATTGTAGCGCACGAGAACCCACGCGACGATGAGGCCGAAAACCGCATTCACGAGCGCCGCGAAAAACGACGCGCCAAAGCTCAAGCGATACGCCGCGAGCGCCTGCGGCGAAAAAACGGTGTGCAAAAATTGCGCCCAAGTGAGCGTGCTGGTCTTGATGAAAACCGCCGACAGCGGAATCAGCACGATGAGGCCAAGGTAAAACAAAGTGAAGCCGAGCGTCAGCTTGAAGCCCGGCAACACCCGCAATTTTTTAGCTCTAGGATTTTTTTCCACAATTTGAGTTTCGATGCTGGAATACAGTCGTGCAAATTTTATTGTGGCTGGTAAATCTGGTCGAAAACGCCGCCGTCGGCGAAATGGGTTTGCTGCGCTTTTGTCCAGCCGCCGAATTCCTGGTCAACCGTGACCAGTTTCAGTTGTGTGAAATTGGCGGCGTATTTTGCAGCGATGGCTTCGTTGCGCGGACGATAAAAATTCTTCGCCGCGATTTCCTGGCCTTCGTCGGAATAAAGATAATTCAAATACGCCGTGGCCACTTCCGTCGTGCCGTGGCGCTTCGCATTTTTGTCAACGACCGCGACCGGCGGCTCGGCGAGAATGCTCAACGACGGCGTAATGATCTCAAAATTGTCCGCGCCAAATTCCTTGAGCGCGAGATGCGCCTCGTTTTCCCACGCGAGCAGAACGTCGCCGATGCCGCGCTGTGCGAATGTGATGGTCGAGCCACGTGCGCCGGAATCGAGAATCGGAACATTTTTGTAGAGCTTTGTGATGAAGTCCTTCGCCTTCGCGTCGTCGTGGCCGTAAGTTTCCAGCGCGTAGGCGTAGGCAGCGAGATATGCCCAACGCGCGCCGCCGGAAGTTTTCGGGTTTGGCACGACGATGGAAACATTTGGCTTCACGAGGTCGTCCCAATCTTTGATGCCCTTCGGATTTCCTTTGCGGACGAGAAACACAATCGTCGAAGTGTAAGGCGCGCTGTTGTCTGGTAACTGTTTTTGCCAGTCGGCGGGAATTTCGCCGGTTTTTTCAGCGATGGCGTCAACGTCATACGCCAGCGCGAGCGTCACCACGTCGGCTTCAAGCCCGTTGATAACAGACAACGCCTGTTTGCCAGAACCGCCGTGGGATTGCGAGACGGTCACTTCGTCGCCGGTTTTCGCCTTCCAGTATTTTGCGAACGCAGCGTTATATTCGGTGTAAAGCTCGCGCGTCGGGTCGTAGGAGACGTTAAGCAGTTTGATTTCCTTGGCGCTGGCGGAAATTGCAAGTGACGAAGCCATGAGGATTTTCAGAAATGTTTTCATGTTATCGTATTTATTAGTTTTAAGTTTTTTTGCAATTAAAATGACAGTTGAATGCGAGTGAACAGCACGTTTTCCGGTTGTTTGGTGATGGCATTGGCCGCGCCCACGATGTCGCCAAATGTTGTGTGCGAATAGCTCGCGTTTACGCGGATGTTTTTATTGAGATACCAGTTGATTCCCACCGACCAGCCGCTCGCCCGCAATGCCGAGGCTGCCAGCGCAAATGTGGTGTTGTTCGCCTGGTTATCTACATTTAGGTCGGCATAACGCGCAACCAGTTGCCAGGCACCCCACTGCCCGTTGCGCGGGTCAAAAGGATGTTTTGGCGTCACGCCATTGTAAGAGTCATTTTCACCCGTCAAAACCCAGCCGCCAGAAATTTCCCAGGCCGTGTTTTGCAAATCGAGGGTCTTGGCACTGCTGGTCACGTTCTGGTCGGAGATCACATATTCACCCAGAAGACCCAACGGCCCATAATAATAGTAGCCCTGCGGCGAAATTCTCCAGTGGTCGCCGTTGGCAACTGCGGCGGCAGAATATGTGAAGAATGTCTGCTGGCCGTCGGTCTTGTAACCGGCAGTCAGACCAGAGGCGGATTGGCCATCGCGTTCATCGCTGCCGCCAACCCCAAATCCAAAACCTTGCAAAGCTGTTAGACTGGACTTCTTAAAGGGTTGAAAGAAAATACGCCCGGCAAATGCCAAGTTATTGTCATAATCCTGGTTCGACGACGGAGTGCTGTAATCCGGCGCGCCGTCAAAAACTCCCGCCGCATAACCAGCCATTCCGCCCAACAAATCGCCGTGCAGCTCCGCTCCATAATCGCGGTTCGGCACCAGATTGTCCGCCAGAGTGCGTTCATTGAAGAAAAGCCATGTGTCTGACTGGAGCAATTCCAAACCAACCGGCGACTTGAATTTGCCCGCCTCCAACTGCAATTCTGGATTGTAATGATAGTTCACATAGGCGTCATAAATGACCGGCGAACTGCCGCCAAAGTCCGGCGTGAAATTGAAATCAAAATCACGAAAAACCGTGCCGGTTAAAATCGGCCGCGCTTTGCGCAGCAGAAATCCGTCACTGCCCTGTTTGACTCCCGGCTCATTGAAAAAAGACCGGCTGTCGAACTGAATCAAGCCATGCAGGCTTATGACAAAATTCGTATCTGCCGAACTTAATGTAAAGCCGCTCGCGTCCAGCTTCACCAGCGGTTGCTTCTGGGCAATGGCTTTTGCATCTTCCTTATCCAGATCACGCTGGCGTTTAAGAATGCGGACTTGTTGGTTCAAGTCATGGATTTGTTGTTCCAAAGTGTTGATGTCAACATCACTGTTGGTTGTCGCATCATCCGCCGCAAATGCAGCCGAGGCAAATTGCGCGCCGACAAGAATTGTAATTAACCACCGATTTAATTTCATTTTTTGTCTTTGTTTCAAGCCACTTCCGTTTGCCCGGTCAGCGACTCATTTGATTTTTTGTTTTGGCCCTCCGGTGTTCCGGTAGGCATTAAATTTTCACGCGCGGGGTTTGTCCAGCCGCACCCGTTCGGTCTTTTCAATCTGCGTCACCTGCGAGTCATGCACGACAATTTCCACCACGCCGTAGCGCAGCGAACCGACTTGTTGCCGGACAATCTTCAGCCAGTCCTGTTTTCCAGCGGAATCCCCGTTCGATTTGGCTTGCGCCGCGCTCATTTCAATTTATTTTAATAACGACTTGTTTAGTCGTTATTATAGGCAGTTTCCAGAAACAGTCAACTATTTTTTGAAAAAATCTTTTAGATGCCTTCTCCGCCGATAAAACCGGCGGAAACTTCGCGTTTTGTGACCGGCAAGCCTTTTGCGATTTCGGCCAGCGTCGCCTTGTCCATGACTCCAGCCACAAAATTGCGCGCGTCCAGAAAAACGCGCCTGAATTTGCAGACCGGCTCCTGCGAACAGCGTTTATAGCCGGTGACAGAAACACAGTCAATTGGCGCTAAAATGCCGTCGAAATGGCGCACCACCTCGCCCATCGTGATTTTTGAAGGACTTTTTGCCAGCACATAACCGCCGCGAATTCCCGCCGTGCTTTCCACCCAGCCTTGCGCCTTGAGATGAAGCATAATCTGCTCCAGAAATTTTTTCGGCACGTCGTTGCGCCGCGCCAGCTCGCGGATCGGGATCGGCGAGCCGCCAAAATGATCCACGAGCGTGAACAACGCACGCAAGGCGTAATCGGTTTTCTTTGAAATTCGCACTGCGAATATACGATATTATTAGTCGCCTTTAAGTCAATAATTATTTGGCGTAGCGCCGACGCTTCCATTGTCATTAGCTGACAATCCGGCGGCCTTCGTCGAGGAAAATCCCCTTGAAATTCATTTCCAACGCCTGCGCGTTACTCGCCTTGGACATCGCCTCCTTTTCCGTCACGCGGCCTTCCTTGACGAGGTTGAAGAGCGACTGGTTGAACGAAAGCATTCCGTCGTCCGTGCCGGTCTCAATCGCGACGGACAATTTGTCCAGCCGGTTTTCCTCGATGAGTTTTCTCACCAGCGGCGAGTTGAGCATGATTTCCATGGCCGGGGTCATTTTCCCGTCCACCGTCGAAACCATGCGCTGGCAAATCACGCCGCGCAAGGTTCCGGAGAGCTGGCGGCGGATTTGTTCGCGCTCTTCCGCCTGGAAAAAATCCAGGATGCGCGAGACCGACTGCGCCGCCGTCGTCGTGTGCAGCGTGGACAAAACCAGATGCCCCGTGTCCGCCGCGCTCATCGCCGCCATGAAGCTGACACTGTCACGCATTTCGCCGATCATGATGATGTCCGGGTCCTGACGCAAAACGTGCTTGAGGGCGTGATGATACGAAATCGTGTCGAGGCCGATTTCCCGCTGCTCAATCACCGACTGGTTGTCTTCAAAGGCGTATTCGACCGGGTCTTCGAGCGTGACCATGTGCTTTTTGAAATTGCCGTTGATGTGCTCGATCATCGCCGCGAGCGTCGTGGATTTGCCGCAACCGGTTGAACCGGCGACCAGCACGATGCCACGCGGCGATTCCGCGACCTTCTTGATTTGCGGCAGCAGGCCAAGCTCCTCGAAACTCGGCACGGTCGTTTTGACATAGCGCATCGCCAGGCACCACTGGCTGCGCTGCTGGAAAAGATTCGTGCGGAACCGCCCGATTTCCGGGATGAAATAGGAAAAATCAATCTCGCGCTCCTCTTCCAGCCGTTTTTTTAAATGAATCGGCGTGATGGCCTCGACAATTTTGTTCATCCAGTCTGCCGTCGGGTGCGGACATTCGATGGCGACCAGTTCGCGGTTGATGCGGAAGATGACCGGCGTGCCGATTTTCAAATGAATGTCCGACGCATGGCCGTCAACGGCCGTCTTGAGAATTTTGTGAAAGAATTCCATGCCTGAAAAATAACAATTCCTGCCGCAAATGCCAGCCAAGAAAATGCCTTGAATCATTCTGCTTTTTTTCGTGTGTTTCGCGCCTGTCGCGGTTAAACATTTCCAATGGCGAAATACAAAATCGGGATCATCGGCGGCACCGGACTTTACAACATCGAAGGCTTCACCAACCAGAAATGGGTGAAAGTCAAAACGCCCTTTGGCAAGCCGTCCGACGATTTGCTCACCGGAAAAATCGCCGGACGCGACGTGGTTTTTCTGCCGCGACACGGACGCGGCCATCGCATTTTGCCGAGCGAACTGAATCATCGCGCCAACATCTGGGCCATGAAAAAACTCGGCGTCGCGTGGATCATCAGCGTCAGCGCCGTCGGCTCGTTGCAGGAAAAATACAAGCCGTGCGACATTGTTTTGATTGATCAATTTGTTGACCGCACCAAACAATCCCTCGCGCACACATTTTTTGGGCGCGGCATCGTCGCGCACATCGCGTTCGCCGATCCGATTTGCGAGGAACTGCGGCAGATTATTTTGCAAACCGCGCGCGAAGCCGGAGCGACCGTTCACGACGGCGGCACTTATGTTTGCATGGAAGGCCCGGCGTTCAGCACGCGCGCCGAATCGCTGGCGAACCATGCTTCCGGCTACGACGTCATCGGCATGACGAATCTCGGCGAGGCCAAATGCGCGCGCGAAGCGGAGATCGCCTACGCGACGATGGCGATGGCGACCGACTACGATTGCTGGAAAACGGACGAGGAACACGTCACGCTTGAAATCATCATCGCCAACCTGCACCGCAACGCCGACACGGCGAAAAAAATCGTCGCGCAGGCAATCGCAAAAATTCCGGCGGAACCGAACTGGCCCTGCCATTCCGCGCTGAAAAACTCATTGCTGACCGACAAAAAATTCTGGCCGAAGAAAACCATGGCTGAATTGAAGCCCATCATTTGGAAATACCTTTGATTTCCGATGGGTTAGCCACAGAGTCACCGAGACACAGAGAAAAATGATTTCAGAAATCTCCGATTCTCTGCGCCTCTGTGGCAAAAATTTCATCAAATGAACAAACGCGCCATCATCAAGAAAATCATCGCCCGGCTGACGGACGAACTGGAGATTTATTTCCGCGCCGCGCAATTCTCCCGCGCCGAGGCCACGCACGAATCCAGCAAGGCCGAGAGCAAATACGACACGCGCGGCCTGGAAGCCTCCTACCTCGCGCGCGGCCAGTCCAGGCAGGCGGCGGAACTCGAAGCCGCCATCGCCGAGTTTGAAAAACTGGCCGTCCGAAATTTTGGCGCGGACGAACCGATTGACCTCGGCGCGCTGGTGGAACTGGAACACGGCGGCGAAAATTTATTTTACTTCATCGGCCCGCGCGCTGGCGGCACGGAAATTTTGCACGACAAAAAGGAAATTCTCGTCATCACCCCGCAATCGCCGCTGGGCGAACAGCTCATGGGCAAAAAATCCGGCCAGGAGCCGCAACTCAACTTCGGCGGCGCGAAACAGGCGGTGAAGATTTTAAGGGTTGAATGAATGCGGGAACATACGGATGGAAAATCTACCGGGATAATCTCAAATTATCCCCGACCAATTTGAAAATACCACCGGCCAAATCAAAATTACCCGCGACCGCTTCAGGATTGGCCTTGACCGTATTTGAATTGGCCGTGGCCGATTTGAAATAGGTCAAGACCAATTCAAAATTGGCTGCGGACAATTCAATTTTGGCAGCGACCATTTGTAAATTATCCCCGGCCTGTTTGGAATTGGTCGAGACCTATTCTGAATTGGCCTGACACTTTATTGGCTTTCATCTTACATTTCTTGTCCAGCGCTTGGTATTTTCTTGCTAATCTTCAACGACTTATAAAAAATTACCGTCTTGACGGCCAAAAAACAGGTCTTGCCCGATTATTTGGCTGGGCGTAAATGTGGTTCCAAAACCAAAGACCATTTATGGCTGACTTCATGCCCAAAATAGACGCGAAACGACTCACCTGGCTCACGGGTCTCAAGACCGAATATCCCAAACACGTCGCCGAACTCGAGATCACGCCGGAGCGGGCGGCGGCGGTGGGTGCGTGGATTGACGCGCACATTGCCGCCATCCAAAACGTCTCGCAGAAAAGGGCGGAATGGCTGGCCGCCACCGCCGCCAAAAAGACGCAGGCCAGCATCAGCGTGGCCGGCTTGCGCGCCGAGATTGCCCGATGGAGAACCGCGCCCGGCATGACCCCCGCCATCAGCACCGACCTGCAAATCTCCGCCACCCTGCCCGCCGTGAATCCCGACGTTTATAAGCCGGAACTGGCGGCGAGCGTGGTTGGCGGTCATGTGCGTCTCAAGTTCAAGAAACGCGGCGCGTCGGACATGAACCTTTATGTGCGCCACCCCGGCGACCTGACATGGCGGCTGCTGGCGCGCGTGACCAGATCGCCTTACGACGACCACACACCCGTGGCCGCGCCCGGCACCGCCGAGGTGCGTGAATATCAGGCCATCGGCGTGATGCAGGACAAGGAAATCGGCCAGCCCAGCGACATCGTCAGCGTGACCGTGGCGGGGTAAAGTCAGGAGCGTCGCCTTTGGCTGGACAAAGGGTCTGGGCGGGAGCAAAGTCGGAGATATGAAATCTGCCAATGTTCTCCATTTTTTGAACCGTTGGCGTTGCATTTCCGCCACAATGTTGCTGGCTTCAGCGACGTTGTGCGAAGGATTTTCAGGAGGGCTGTATCCCGTCTTTGAAATGGAGCGATGCGTCGGCGATGCCAAGTTGGTTGTCCGGGGTTTGCTAGATAACAATGGAAATATTCAGGCACAGGAAACTTTCAAGGGCGAACAACCAACGAATATTCTTGCCGTAGCTGACGGTGCAAAAATTTACCAGACATTTTTGGCATCCATGAAAGGAGCGGCTACGACATCAACCAACGCAATTGAGGTGGTTGCATTTCTGGGCGAACAAATAGCACAAGGCGTATCGCAGTCAGGTGCATGGCAGCCAGTGTCGGGGTATGCTGGCATGGCAGGTTTGGAAAGCACAAATGTTTACCTGTTTGGTTTTGGTAGAGGCTCGATGGGTGAATTTGGACAACCAACAGCACAACGCGATGAACATTTCAACCGGGAAAGTTTTCTGGCGGCAGTAAAGGATCAGGTCGTTTTAAGCAATCAGCGGGATGCACTTTTGGCGATGCCACCATCAGCCGAGCGCGCGCAAAAAATTATCGCTTTTCTTTTGGCGAATGGCGGGAATTATTATCAATGGCGAATTCCCCAATCTTGGCGACCAATTAATCCAGATGAGAACAAGGAAATCTTAAAGGAAATTGCCAGCACCAATGATGTTGCCGCAAAATCTTTCCTGATTGGTTTGGCCGGGCAGCTTCCTTTATCCAAAGATGCCTTTGATTCGATTGCGCCACTGATTGAGGCGCAATATCCAAGCCAGCTTCGCCGTGCGGCAATGCAGGCAATCTCACGCATAAATCCAATCGAAGCGACGGAACGTATTTTGCCGTTAATCCGTATAACTGATCCAGATTTGGACGAAGCCTTGATGTCGCTGCAAGTGCCGCCCAATGACGTTTCGGAGAATTTGAAAGTGGTTGACGCGCTACTTTCTCTTTCAAAGGAAATGCACGCACAGGATGCCAATGGCGGACAGCCTATTTCAAATGAAGCACAACAGGCGCTCATCCAACAACTCGCGCATTATGCCCATCCCAAACTCATATCTTTCTATTTTAACTGGCCGCTCAATCGCAAACCACGAAGTCCCGACTATGTGACATTGTATCTTCAAGCCATGCTCGGTGTCCGTTGGCCAAGCGAGCAATTGGAGACATGGTGGAAGCAGCAGCAAAAAATCATCGAGCCTGATTACAATCTTCAAAAGAGCAGCGATCAGGGAAAATGGTTTGATGCTTATCAAGGTGCGGATGAAATATCCAAAAAACTTCTCGTCCGATTGTGGATGTCCACTTCGGCAACCAATCAGCTCGCGCTCGTCAAAGCTGCAACCAAGGAAAAAACAGCCGTCGCCGCCAAGTCCATAATAACCGAACTATGGAGCGGCAATTATTTAAGCGATGAAGCCAAGCAGGCAATGTTTGAAAATTTTGTCACGGTGGATTTTGTTGACATGGATAAAACAATGCCGTCGCGTTTTAGGTATCAACACCAGCTTTCGACCGTTTTAACATTCAATTATCCATTCAGCATTTTTATCAACTATCGAGACTCCATTTCAATAGATGGCAAGATATACGAACCCACCACGCATATGAGCGGCGTTGGATTGGAGTCAAAAATGAAGGAATATCGAATCGGGAACATAGGCGGATATGTTCCTGGTCAGGCTGCGTCGGAAACATTTGAGATTTTCCAACTCGACCATTATCCAGACGGAAAAGAACTTTGGCATGTTCAATGGAAACTCGGTCCAGTTACTTTAGGTGAGTAATAAATTTTTCGTCTTACGACCTCACTCACCAATCCGTCTCGCGGTAGTCCTTCAGGAATTTTCCCCAGACGTGCGTGCCGGTGTTGCCGGCGGAGTGCGCCCGTCCCCGGGCGCTGCAATATTCAATTCGCAAGCGGTTTGGAATTGTCGAAAGCCTTCGGTCGTAAGTTCGTTGCTGCGTCCGGGGACGGACGCGCTCCGTTCACCAATCCGTCTCTTTGTAGTCCTTCAGAAATTTCCCCCAGATGTGTTCGCCGGTATTGAAGCCGGCGGAGTGTGGCCGTCCCCGGCCACAGCAACGTCCGAACTTGCAAGCCGCCTCCGGTTTTTCGAGAACGTCCGTCGTCAGCAAATTGCTGCACCCGATGACGGGCGCAGCAATGTTCCATTTGCGAGCGGTTTGAAGTTTTTGGGAGCCTTCGGTCGTAAGTTTATTGCTGCGCCCGGGGACGGGCGCCACTCCGTCAATCAGGCAGACACAGCCGTTCGTAGTTGTCCCGGAAACGCGCGCTGCTCCAGGGCCATTCTTTGCTGGAAACCACCAGACCCGCCTTCACTTGATTTTGTTCGATATATTTTTTCGTTCGCTGCTCGTGCGCCTCGTCGCGCATGAAGGTGTCCCAATAGCCTTCCTGCCAGAACTTTCCGCGCCGTCCCAGGACCTTGTTGGCCTGCTTGGCGGTGAATCCTTTCCAGGCATCCAGCAATTGCGACATCGGCACGCCCAAAACTTTGAAGAGCAGATGAACATGGTTGGGCATAATTACCCATGCCCGCAGTTCATAATCTTGTCCCTGCCGGAATAGAAACGAATCTTCGACGATCCGGGCAATTTCTGGCCGGCGGAGATGGCAAGCGCTCCGCCCCTTGTCCAAGTAAGCCTCCAACTCAACCCGCCGCTGGCGGTCATCCTCAATCTTCAACAACGATTCCCATTCGAAACGCAATTCTTCGGGAAACGCATCCGCGAGCCGGAAGGTGACAAACTGAATCAGTCCCGGTTCGTCGCGGTGGGGAAGATAACCGCTTTCATGCCAGCCTTGAAACCCGCGCTCAACATCTGCCTGCGCGACAGGGCACGCCCTTTCGCGTTTGCCCCGCACCAAATCCCGGACGCCGGGATTGTGCGGCGGACTCGGAAGACGTTTGGGATTCACGGCAAAACATATTCACGACTTAACGGGTGCTGACAAGCCGGAAATCAGGCGGAGCGCGCCCGTCCCCGGGCGCAGCAATGTGTAATTTACGAGAGGCTTGGAATTTTGTCGAGAGCCGTCGGTCGTAAGTTTATTGCTGCGCCCGAGGACAGGCGCACTCCGTTACCAATCCGTCTCGCGGTAGTCCTTCAGAAATTTTCCCCAGACGTGCGTGCCGGTGTTGATGCCGGCGATGATCGGGTCCACGATGCGCGCCGCGCCGTCCACGATGTCCAGCGGCGGATGGAAGCGATGCTCCGCCACCTTGCGCTCGGCGATGTGCGCCGGGTCTTCGTCCGTCACCCAGCCGGTGTCCACGGCGTTCATGTGGATGCCGTCGGCGTGATAATCGGCGGCGGCGGTGCGCGTCATCATGTTGAGCGCGGCCTTGGCCATGTTCGTGTGCGGATGCCGCGTGGTCTTGAACTTGCGATAAAACTGCCCTTCGACGGCGGAGACATTGACGATGTGCTTGTCGCGTTCCGGCGTGCGCAGCATGAGCGGCTTGAGTCGCGCGTTGAGGATGAACGGCGCGATGGCGTTGACGAATTGGACTTCCAGCAATTCCACCGTCGGAACTTCGCGCCATGAGCAAGCGCCAGGAATTGCGCTCGCGCAAATCCATTTGCTGCAAATCCTGGTCGAGCTTGCCTTGCGGGAACAAAGCTTTTTTGCGCCGCGAATTCTTCCGGCAGCAGGGGCACTTGCGAAAGTGCTGCGGCGTGAGTCAGACCGGCAAGCGATGCTGAAACTGAATTGGTAGGGCCGCGCTGCTGCGCGGCCTGGCTGGCCAGCAGGTCAGCCCTACCAGCTTCCGGCAACAATGTGGTAACCGCGCAAACCTTCGTAAGCGCCGAGCAGCTTCGCGGCTTCCGCTGGCAGGTCGTGCAACGACCCGGTTTCCGTTCCATCATGTGCGCGTAAAAATCCGGCGGACGCCGCACGGTCTGGCAGGCGTTGTTGATGATGAAATCAAGGCGATTTCGCGTCGTGAGCAAATGTTTGCAAAAAGCCTCGACGCTCGGCGTGTGGCGCAGATCGAGTCCGAAAATTTCCAGGCGATCTTTCCATTCCGCAAAATCCGGTTCTTGCGAATAACGCATCGCCGAGTCGCGCGGAAAGCGCGTGCTGACGATGAGTTGCGCCCCGGCGCGCAACAATTTTATCCCGGCCTGATAACCGATTTTCACGCGCCCGCCGGTGAGCAGCGCCACGCGCCCGCGCAAATCCGCCGTCTCGGTGCGCTTGAGGAAATTCAACTCCGCGCACTTCGGGCAAAGCTGGTCGTAGAAATGATGGATCGTGGAATAATCTTTTTTGCAGATGTAGCAGTTCTGCGGCTCGACGACTTCGCGGAAATCGGGATTGTCTTTCACTTCTTCCTGAACGAAATTTTCCGGCGGAAAATACATTCGGCGTGGTGAAAACTCTTTTCGCGGCGCAATTTGCGGATGCCCGTCTCGTTCAATTTGGATTCGTCGCGCTGGATTTTTTCCGCCTTGCGCCGCCGAACCTTTGCCTTCACCAGCCGGCGGCGCTCGTTCACGTCGGGACAATAAATCGTCGCCCGCCGCCGTGAGCAGTCGCGTCCGTTCCTCTTCGGAAAGCTCGGCGAGCAGCGCGCGGTTGCCGACGGCCTTTTCCAAAATCTCGGCGGCGGCCTTCAATTGCGCGGCGGACGAATCCTTTTTCGCCGCGCCGTTGTTGTGCTGATGAGCAGACATTTTATTTGGCGCGCAGAATAGCAGCGGCATAGACGGCGGGCGATTGAAAAGCAAACGGTGAAATGTCCGACGTGAGGCGCGTCGAACCGCAGACGTGGCGGCTGCGCTCCCAAAACTATTGTTTGACGCTGTTCAGCAAATTTTGCATCTGCTGTTGCGGCAGAGAAGTCGTTGCCAGCCAGTTTGCGGCGGTGGTCGGGTCGGTGCGCAGCCAGTTGCGCGCGACATTCTCGATGGCGTTGTTGCGCTGGTTTGGATCGGTCAAAGACGCGGCGAACGGCGCGGCGATGTCGGGATATTGATAGGCGAGGTTGTTGACGTAACTTTGCACGGCGCTTTGCTTGGCGGCGTCGTCCGGCAGCTTGGCGAGCCATTGGCCGGCGGCGGTGGGATCATTTTGCGCCCACTGCTGGACGACGTTGTCGAGCGCCTGCTGGCGCGTGCTGCCGGTAAAGCCCGCCGCCCACGCCGCCGCCGATTGCGGGTCGGATTGCGTCCACTGGCTGACGACGGAAAGCGCCGCCTTGTTTTGCGCGTCGCCGGCGGGCAGCGTGGCGACGTAATTCGCGGCGGCCTGCGGATCGTTTTGCGCCATGCCGGAAACCAGCCCCTGCATGAATGAATTTTTCGCGTCGCCGTCCGGCAGGCTTTGCAGCATCGCCTGCGCCGCCGTCGGGTCGTTTTGCGCCCATTGCTGCGCGGATTCCTGCATGAAGCTGTTTTGCTGGCTGCCCGGCTGCATCGTCTGCGCGTATTGAAACGCCGCCTGCGGATCCTGCTGCGCCCATTGCGAACTGACGTTGTTCAACGCATTTTGTTTCGCCTGTCCGTCCGGCAGACTCTGCGCCCACGCCATGGCGGCGGTCACGTCCGACTGCGCCCACTGGCTGGCAATCTGGTTGATGAAGTTATCGCGCGACTGCCCGGCCGGAAGCGCGGCGGCGAAATCGGCGGCGGCCTTCGGATCATTTTGCACAAGCTGCCAGCCCGCGCTTTGGAGCGCGTTTTGCTGCGTTTGCCCCTCCGGCATGGATTTGATCCAGTCCATCGCGGCCTGCGGATCGGATTGCGCGAGGCTGCTGGCAATCTGGCTGACCATGTTCATCTGCTCGTTGCCCGGCGGCACCAACGCCGCGAGTTTCATCGCCGTCTGCGGATCCTGATAGGCGATCTGGCCGATGACATTTTGCAAAACCTTGTTTCGTTCCGCGCCCGGCGGCATATTTTGGATAAATGCCGTCGCCGCGTCCGGATCCTGGTTCATCCAGCCGCTGACGATGCCGCCTAGCAAATCGGATTTGCTTTTGCCCGCCGGAAGTGAATTCACAAAATCCATCGCCGCCTTCGGGTCTTGCTGCGCCCATTGCCGTGTAATGCTGTTCATCGCCTGGTTTTTAGCCTGTCCGTCCGGCAATTGCTTCGCGTAAGTCATCGCACTCGCCGGGTCGCTCTGCGCCCATGTGGAAAGGATGGAAGCGATTGTGTTGCGCTTGTCGTTTCCATTCGTGAGCGTATTCGCCCAGGTCATCGCCGCCGCCGGATCGGTTTGCGCCCACGACGACGCGATGGCTTGAAACGCCTGCGAACGTTCCTGCATGGAAGTCAATTGCGCCGCCGCCGCCGTCGCCGCCGCCGGGTCTTTGGCCGCCCACTGGGAAAAAATCTGATAGGCAAAGCCCATGCCAAAACGCCGCGAATTGTCCATGCCCAAAGACTGCGCCAAATCCAGCGCCGCCTGCGGATTGGCCGCCGCCATCGAGTTGATGATGGAATTCAAAACCTGGTCGCGGAACTGGCTCTTCGGAAGCTGCTTCGCCCAATCGGCTGCGGCTTGCGGATCTTTTGCCGCCCACGCGCCCGCCACGATGCTGATGGCCTGCTCGCGTTCCTGCCGATCGGTCAGCGTGTTCGCATAGGCCATCGCCGCCGACAAATCCGCGTCCGCCCAGCGCCCCAACAATTGATAACGCAATCCAAAATCCGTCTGACCGGGGAAAATTTTATCCAAAAACGACAACAATTGGGGAATATCCGCCGGGTCAACGTCCTCCAAAATTTTCATCCGATCCTGCTGCGCGCGAAAACCCAAGCGGAAACCTCCTGTTTTCTTTAATTCCAGAATCTTCGCCTCGATTTCCGCGAGCGACAGTTTTCCCGACTCCAGATTTGTTCCGGTCGCCGCCGCAGTCTCCGGCTTGACGCGCACCGACGGCAGCGAAACGAGCGCGTGCTGTTTTGCCGGCGCGGACGGTGTCGCGGAAATTTTCGCGGCGGTTTGAGTTTGCGCGCGATGCTGGCCGAGCCAGTAGCCGCCGCCCGCCGCCGAAAACACGAGCAGGCACAAAAGTAGAAATCCATTTCTCATAGGCTATCTTTGGATTGAGCGATAAAACTTTGAACCGTTCAAAAATAAAGTCGAGCCACAAAGCGACGCGGAATTCTTGACCCGCGCCACCAAAGCCGCTAGACCTTGCGGCACAATTTATGGCAACCAAACATATCATCAAACCCGCAAAATCACCCGCCGCCGTCGGCCCTTACAATCACGCCGTGCGCGTCGGCGACCTGCTGTTCTGCGCCGGCCAAATCCCGATTGATCCGGCCACGGGCAATTTGATCTCCGGCGACATCAAGGCGCAGACCGAACGCGTGCTGGAAAACGTGAAGGCGATTCTGGACGACCAGAAATTGACGTTTGCCAACGTCGTGAAAAGCACGGTGTTCCTGACCGACCTCGCCAATTTCGCCGGCATGAACGAAATTTACGCGAAATATTTCACGGAAAATTTTCCGGCACGCTCGACGATTCAAGTCGCCGCGCTGCCCAAAGGCGCGAGCGTGGAGATTGAAGTCGTCGCGCATTTTTAATTTTCCTCCTCGTCCTCGTAATCGTCCTCGTAATCGGAAAGCCGAAATCGAGGACGAGGATGGGCAGGAGGACGAGAACGATTTAGAAAATGTTGCTTGTCATACAACTGTTGCTGGCGCTGCTCACGGGCGTTGCGCTGGGAATTTTCATCGGCTGGCTGCTGTGGCGCGGCGGCGGCTCGGATTCGCGACTGGAAAATGAATTGCGCGAGCAAATCAAGCAGCGCGAATCTGAACTGGCGCAGCTTCGTTCAGCATCTGGCGGAAGCGGGCAACGCACGCGCGTCGGCGGAGGCAAAACTTGTCGCGACGGAACAAATGCTGGTTGAGCAGCGCGCGTTGCAGGAAAAGGCGTTGGCCGATTTGCGCGAGGCGTTCAAGGCGTTGAGCGCGGATGCGTTGAAGCAACTTCGCGCCGGAATTTTTGCGGCTGGCGGAACAGTCGTTCGGCAAATTTCAGGAAACGGCGAAAGGCGATTTGGCGCAGCGGCAGGAGGCCATCAAAACTTTGGTCGAACCGCTCAAACAGCAGTTGGAAACTTACCAGAAAAATTTGCAGTCAAGCAGCGCGGCGCAGTCATCCGCGCTGGGCGAGGTGAAAAAACATTTGGAAACGCTGGCGCAATCCAACCAGTCGCTGGCGCAGGAGACGCAGCAGTTCCGGCTGGTGCTGCACTCGAACCAGGCGCGCGGCAAATGGGGCGAGGAAACGCTGCGGCGCGTCGTCGAGGCGGCGGGCATGAGCGCGCATTGCGATTTCACGGAGCAAACTTCGTCCGGCGAAAACCGTCCCGACCTGGTGGTGAAACTGCCGGGCGACCGCTTCATCATCGTGGACGCGAAAGTTCCCGACTTCGATTTTCTCAACGCGCTGGAATCGGCGGAGCCGACGAAGCGCGCCGAAGCGCTGGCGGCGCACGCGGCGAAATTGAAGGCGACCATCAAGGCGCTGGCCGACCGCGATTATCCGCGCCAGTTTCCGAACGCGCTGGATTACGTCGTGCTGTTCGTGCCGGCGGAATCGCTGTTCAGCGCGGCGCTGGAAGGTGATCACGATTTGATTGTTTGGGCGGCGGAGAAACGGATTTTGCTGGCGACGCCGGCGTCGCTCATCGCGCTGCTGCGTTCGGTGAGCGTGAGCTGGCAGCAGCACGCGCAGACGGAGAACGCGCAGAAAATTGCCGAGGCGGCGCAGGAATTTTATTCGCGCGTGGTGAAATTCACCGAACATTTTGAGAAAATCCGCGCCGGACTGGACCGTGCGAACTCGGCGTTCAACGACGCGGCGGCGAGTTTCCAGACGCGCGTGCGTCCGGCGGGCGAACGGCTGGCGGAACTCGGCGGCGCAAATTCGGCAAAGGAACTGGCGGATGTCCAGCCGCTGGATTCGACGTTGCGCTTGCCGCCAGCCTGAATTTTGGCATGATTCGGCTCATGCACAAAATCTTCGTTTTAATTCTCGCGCTGTTTTTTTCCTTCAACACATTTGCCCGCGAAGACACGCTGCTGGATTCTGGCTGGCGATTCATGCAAGGCGATCCCTCCAGCTTGTCCGGCCAGGCCATGAACCCGGCAGACGCGAATTGGATTGATTCCAACTGGCAGACGGTTTCGCTGCCGCACAACTGGGGCTGGAAGGAGGCGCAGGAGGGAAAACCTTATTATCGCGGGCCGGGCTGGTATCGGCGCGAGCTGGACATCGCGCCGGAAACGGGCAAAAGATATTTCCTGCGGTTCGAGGCGGCGAGTTTGGTGGCGGATGTTTATTTGAACGGCAAATTGCTGGGCGAACATCGCGGCGGCTTCGGCGCGTTTTGCTTTGAAATCACGAAACAACTTTCCGACACCGGCACCAATCTGCTCGCCGTGCGCGTGGACAACGCCAGGTTTCCCGACATCGCGCCGTTGAGCGGCGATTTTTCCGTTTATGGCGGACTGTATCGCCCGGTGCATCTGATCGTGACGGGCGAGGAAAATTTCGCGCTGACGATCACGGCTCGCCCGGCGTCGCGTGGTTGCAAACGAGCGTGACGCAAACGCAGGCGGTGCTGGACGTGACGGCGCAAATTTCCAACGGCACGCAAAAGAAATTGCCGCTGAAGCTCGTCGCCAGCGTCGTTGACGCGAACGGAAAAACCGTGGCCGGCAGCGAACAGGCCATCACGCTCGCGCCGCGCGACACCGCGCCATATTATCTGCACGTCACCGTGCCGCAGCCGCATTTGTGGAACGGGCGCAAGGATCCGTATCTTTATCAGGCCGTGATTGAATTGCGCACGACGGATGACGTGGCTGTGGATCGCGTCGAGCAGCCGCTGGGACTGCGTTATTATTCGATTGATCCGGACAAGGGATTTTTCCTGAACGGCCAGCCGTATCACCTGCACGGCGTGGACCGGCATCAGGATTTCATGAACGAAGGCTGGGCGATTTCCGACGCGGACATGGACGACGGACATTTCGCTGCATCAAGGAAATCGGCGCGACGGTCGTTCGCTGCGCGCATTACCAGCACAGCGATTATTTTTACAGCCTGTGCGACCAGGCCGGCATTCTCGTCTGGGCGGAAATTCCGCAGGTCAACGTCATCAGCGACACGCCGGAATTTGAAAACACCTCGCGCAACCAGTTGCTCGATCTGATCCGGCAAAACATCAATCATCCGTCCATTTTCGTCTGGAGCCTGGCCAACGAAATCGGCAACGGCAGAACCGACGACCCGCACCGCGAGTTGCAGGATTTGGCCGCCGTCGCCCACGGCGAAGACCCGACGCGCCCGACCATCGATGGCCACGATGACCGACGCGCGCCCGCAGATGAACAAAATTCCCGATCTGCTCGGCTGGAACATTTATCCCGGCTGGTATGGCGGCGCGAAGAATGATTACGGCGCGCGAACTGGATTCGCTGCGCAACACCAGCCGCAACGGCGGCTTCTGTGTGAGCGAATACGGCGCGGGCGCAAATCCGGCGCAGCACGAGCAAAATCCAGAGCATCCCAAACCCGGGCGGCCAGTGGCATCCCGAAGAATGGCAGGCGGAAGTTCACGAGGCTGCATGGGCGGCGCATCAAGACAGCGGCCGTTCGTCTGGGGCAGCTTCGTCTGGTGCATGTTTGATTTTGCCGTCAACACCCGGCATGAAGGCGGCCAGCCGGGACTCAACGACAAAGGACTGGTCACGCGCGACCGCAAGACAAAAAAGGATGCGTTTTATTTTTACAAGGCCAACTGGTCGGACGAGCCGGTGCTATACATCACCAGCCGCCGATTCACCGAGCGGACGAACGCGGTGACGGACGTGAAAATTTATTCCAACGCCGCCAAGGTGAAACTGCTGCTCAACGGCGTTTCCCAGGGCAAACGCAGCGACGGCACGAACTGTGTGTTCGTCTGGAAGGAAGTCAGATTGTCGCCGGGAGAAAATCAGGTTGAAGCCCGCGCCGAACGTGATGGAAAAAGTTTGACCGACAGTTGCGCCTGGATGCTGAAATAAAAGCTTCAAACATTTAAGGCTTAAAGCAAAAATCCCGGAGAAAATTCTCCGGGATTTTTATTGAAAGACTGGCGGCAACCTACTCTCGCGGAAGCTATACAACCACTACCATTGGCAAGACTGTGTTTGACGGCCGTGTTCGGAATGGGAACGGGTCGGACCACAGCTTTATGGCCACCAAATTGTTTAGCACGGATTCAACCGTGCAAAATTTATAAAGATCAATCCGAAGTGAATCGGCGATTCTCTGAAAACTACACACAGGAGCCTATTGAGCACTACAATTCGCGAGTTGAAATTCGCTTTTTCCACAATCGAAGTGAGGAAAAAGCGATCAAGCCGCACGACCGATTAGTATCCAGTCAGCTGAACGCCTCGCGGCGCTTACACTCTCTAGCCTATCAAACGGGTGGTCTGCCCGTGGTCTTCAGGGAGCTTGCGCTCCGGGAAACATTATCTTGGGATGAGCTTGGCACTTAGATGCTTTCAGCGCTTATCTCTTCCGCACATGGCTACGCAGCGATGCCCCTGACGGAACAACTGCCACACCAGAAGTGCGTCAAACCCGGTCCTCTCGTACTAAGGTTTGAACCCCTCAAGTTTCCTGCGCCCACAGTGGATAAGGACCGAACTGTCTCACGACGTTCTGAACCCAGCTCGCGTACCGCTTTAACCGGCGAACAGCCGGACCCTTGGGACCTTCTCCAGCCCCAGGATGCGATGAGCCGACATCGAGGTGCCAAACCGGATCGTCGATATGAACTCTTGGATCCGATCAGCCTGTTATCCCTAGCGTACCTTTTGTCCGTTGAGCGATGGCAATTCCACATTAAACCATCGGATCATTTGGGCCTGCTTTCGCATCTGCTCGACTTGTAGGTCTTACAGTCAACCTGGCTTATAGCCATACCCTCAACGCATAGTTGCCAACCATGCTGAGCCAAGCATCGCGCTCCTCCGTTACTCTTTGGGAGGAAACCGCCCCAGTCAAACTGACCCGCACGCACTGTCCCCCGCCTGGCTTAACAGGAATCGGGGTTAGAATCCTAATTCATAAAGAGTGGTGTTTCACATTGCGACTCCACGAGAACCGAAATCCCCGCTTCAAAGTCTCCCACCTACGCTAAGCATCATGAACCAGAACACAATACGAGCTTACAGTAAAGGTGCATAGGGTCTTTCCGTCCTACTGCGGGCAGGCGGCATCTTCACCGCCGTTACAGTTTCGCCGAGATCCTCTCCGAGACAGTCGTTCAGTCGTTACAAGATTCGTGCAGGTCGGAACTTACCCGACAAGGAATTTCGCTACCTTAGGACCGTTATAGTTACGGCCGACATTCACGGGGACTTAAAGACCGAGCTTCGCCTTGCGGCTAACAAAATCTCTTAATCTTTCCGCATTGGTCACTTGTCACTCCCTATACGTCGTCTTAACGACTTAGCAGAGAGCTGTGTTTTTGTTAAACAGTCGCTAAACGCAATTTACTGTGGCTCACCGAAGTGAGCACCTCTTTTCCCGAAGTTACGAGGCTAATGTGCCGAGTTCCTTAGAGAGGTTTCTCTCGCGCGCCTGAGTGCGCTTACACTCACCCACCTGTGTCGGTTTACGGTACGGGCCGTCGGGGAAACAACTGCAAACTTTTCTAGACACAGAAACCCACCAATGCGCTTCGGCCGAAGCCTAAGCTCAGCATTCGATTGCCTAGTTGATGTCTTTCCATGCGTCATTCGCAGCCTTAATCCCGGCGGGCTCAGGAATATTTAACCTGATGTGCATCGATTACGCCTTACGGCCTCATCTTAGCTCCCGGCTAACCCTGGGAGGACGAACCTGGCCCAGGAAACCTTGGGTTTACGGCGAGCAGGATTCTAACCTGCTTTATCGCTACTCGTGTCTGCATTCTCACTAATCAGCGCTCCAGCGTCCGTTTCCGTTCGCCTTCGCTGCACTGATTACGCTCTCCTACCACTCCAAAGGTTCGAAAACCTCTGGAATCCATAGCTTCGGTATGTGATTTGATCGCCAATCATTTTCGGCGCGACCTCGCTCGATGAGTCAGCTATTACGCACTGTTTAAATGATGGCTGCCTCTAAGCCAACATCCTCACTGTCTAAGCAAAGTCACATCCTTTCCACTTAATCACATTTAGGCACCTTAGCTGATGGTCTGGGCTGTTGCCCTCTCGGCTACGGATCTTATCACCCGCAGCCTGATTCCTATGATACTGAGACCGACGGAATTCGGAGTTTGATTGGTTTTGGCAGCCTGGTGGGGCCCCTAAGCCATTCAGTGCTCTACCTCCGCCGGGTACTTCCATAAGACTCGCCCTCAAGCGATTTCGGAGAGAACCAGCTATCACGGGGTTTGATTAGTCTTTCGCTCCTACTCTCAAGTCATCTCAGGATTTTTCAACATCCACGAGTTCGGTCCTTCACTGCATGTTACTGCAGCTTCAACCTGCTCAAGAGTAGATCACCTCCGCTTCGGGTCTATTACCAGCGACTGGTCGCGCTATTCGCACTCGGTTTCCCTTCGCCTCCATCTCAAAGAGATTTAGGCTGGCCACTGATAATAACTCGCAGACTCATTATGCAAAAGGCAAGCTGTCACCGCTTGCGCGGCTCCAACACATTGTAGGCATATGGTTTCAGGTTCTATTTCACTCCGCTAACAGCGGTTCTTTTCGCCTTTCCCTCGCGGTACTAGTTCACTATCGGTTGCCAAGGAGTATTTAGGCTTATGCGGTGGTCCGCACAGATTCACACAGAGTTTCACGTGCACCGTGTTACTTGGGATACCTCTAGACGGCTTTGAGTTTTCGTTTACCCGGCTGTCACGGTCTATGGCCCAACTTTCCAGATGGTTCAACTAACTCTCGGCCTGTCACATTAAGGTCCCACAACCCCGGGAGAACAAGTCCTCCCGGTTTAGCCTGTTCCGCTTTCGCTCGCCACTACTGACGGAATCATTTCGTTTTCTTTTCCTGCGGTTACTGAGATGTTTCACTTCACCGCGTTTCGCTTCGGAGGACTATGAATTCATCCTACGATAACCAGCTATAAAGCTGGCTGGGTTGTCCCATTCGGAGATCCACGGATCAAAGCCTGCTTGCGGCTCCCCGTGGCTTATCGCAACTTACTACGTCCTTCATCGCCTCTTGGCACCAAGGCATTCACCATAAGCCCTTAGTAGCTTGATCACAAAGAATACCATCGAATTAACGATGGATAACTCAGCGAATTGTATTATTTGCCCTAGTATCTACCTATGTGTAGTTGTCAAAGAACTCACCGAAATGCCGTGCCGGACTACTAGATCCAGCCGACTCACTTCGTAAATTTTATAAGGAATCAAGTGGTAGGCGTGACTGGAGTTGAACCAGTGACCCTGCGCTTATCAAGCGCATGCTCTAACCAACTGAGCTACACGCCTGTAAACTTGGTGGAGCTGAGGAGATTCGAACTCCTGACCTATAGCTTGCAAAGCTACCGCTCTACCAACTGAGCTACAGCCCCACGCGATGAAAAAACTTTCATGCCGCTGGCCAGCGTTCGATCTCATTCACTTGATTGTCCAAAGAACAATGCTCTTGAAAATTGAATTGTGCGATTAGCTCCGAACCTATCCAACTCTTGCGAGTTGTCCGACCTCGGAAGTCCGATTTTGAACCCGAACCCGTGGTTTCTCCTTAGAAAGGAGGTGATCCAGCCGCAGGTTCCCCTACGGCTACCTTGTTACGACTTCATCCCAATCACCAGTCATACCTTCGGCACCTTTTAAGGGGCGACTTCGGGTGCAACCGGCTTTCATGATGTGACGGGCGGTGTGTACAAGGCCTGGGAACGTATTCACGGCGCCGTAGCTGATGCGCCATTACTAGCGATTCCAGCTTCATGCTGTCGAGTTGCAGACAACAATCTGAACTGGGCCCGGTTTTGGGGGATTTGCTCCACCTTGCGGTCTTGCTTCCCTTTGTACCGGGCATTGTAGTACGTGTGCAGCCCTGGCCGTAAGGGCCATACTGACTTGACGTCATCCCCACCTTCCTCCTCGTTGAAGCGAGGCAGTCTGTCCAGAGTGCTCCCAGTTAAGGGGTGGCAACAGGACACAGGGGTTGCGCTCGTTGCGGGACTTAACCCAACATCTCACGACACGAGCTGACGACAGCCATGCAGCACCTGTGCAAACTGGTATTGCTACCTCGTCAGGCTTTCACCCTTCTACTATTTGCATGTCAAGGCCAGGTAAGGTTCTTCGCGTTGCATCGAATTAAGCCACATACTCCACCGCTTGTGCAGGCCCCCGTCAATTTCTTTGAGTTTTAACCTTGCGGCCGTACTTCCCAGGCGGCACGTTTAACGTGTTAACTTCGCCACAAGCGGGGTCGATTCCGCTTACAGCAAACGTGCACCGTTTAGGGCCAGGACTACCGGGGTATCTAATCCCGTTTGCTCCCCTGGCTTTCGTGCCTCAGCGTCAGGAAATGTCCAGAGACTCGCCTTCGCCACTGGTGTTCCACTTGATATCTACGCATTTCACTGCTACACCAAGTATTCCAGTCTCCCCTCCATTCCTCTAGCCGGATAGTATCCAACGCAGTTTCCGGGTTAGGCCCGGAGATTTCACGTCAGACTTACCCGACCGCCTACGCACCCTTTACGCCCAGTGAATCCGAACAACGCTTGGGACCTCTGTATTACCGCGGCTGCTGGCACAGAGTTAGCCGTCCCTTCCTCTTCCGCTACTATCAATGGTTCACGTGTTGGGTGAACCAATTTGTTCGCAAATGACAGGGGTTTACGGGCCGAAGCCATTCATCCCCCACGCGGCGTCGCTCCTTCAGGCTTTCGCCCATTGAGAAAAATTCTCGACTGCTGCCACCCGTAGGTGTCTGGACCGTGTCTCAGTTCCAGTGTGGCTGGTCGTCCTCTCAGACCAGCTACCCGTCTTAGCCTTGGTGAGCCGTTACCTCACCAACTAGCTGATAGGCCGCGGGCTCATCTTGAAGCGTCAGGCCTTGCGGTCCCCAACTTTGAAATCAGATGATGCCATCCGATTTTCACATGCGGTATTAGCTCGCCTTTCGGCGAGTTATCCCACACTTCACGGCAGATTGCCCACGTGTTACGCACCCTTGCGCCACTCCGACTTCAAAATATTGCTACCTCGAATGTCAGCGTTCGACTTGCATGTCTTATCCACGCCGCCAGCGTTCGTTCTGAGCCAGAATCAAACTCTCCGTATAAAAACGTTAGTTGATTCCTGCCTGATCGTAAAATCAGGCAGCTTTTTACTAATTTTTGGTTAAAACCCTTATCACCAGCGATCTAACTCGCCAATCATAAAGGGGCTCTTTACTAATCGCACAATTCAATTTTCAAAGAGCAGCCGGTGTCTAAACACCAAAAAATCCTGCTCAAAACCCGACCTGTTTTATTTCCCATTTAGGGGACAAAATAACCCAACTGCCGAATCACCATTTTTAGCTCGGCAATCAGATTCGAGTTTTGAGGGCGCGTGATTATTTATAATCCGCACCGCTGTCAACGGACATTTCTGTCCACCCATCCGCCCAATTCGTCGGGCGAAGGAAGGACAATCTATCAAACAATTTATTTCATGCAAGAGATTTTTCAAATTATTTTTGAGGTGGGTTAACCGCTTGTGGGCGCGGACTTGTTGTCGCGCCGGTCATGTGAAAAATCGCAAAAAAACATTCTTTCACCGGTCAACTTCACGCCGTCGCGGTCTGCAAACGCGTTGCAAATGAATACATTTTGAAATTGACCGCGACTGATTGCTTTCCTTTTGTGAAAATTGCACGATGACTTTCTGTTGACTGAAAAAATGTGAAACGGTTCGTGCCGACCGGAAAACATCGTTTTGAGATCAAGCCGTTTTACCGGGCAAAGTCGGACTGCCAACCTGAAAAATGAACACTCAAAAAGCCGTAACGATGCTTCGTCGTGTAACCCGAAGCGCTTTGATTACCCTGCTAGGAACAAGCGACGAGTGCCGCCAGCCTTTCTGCCGGAAACGGCGGGAAAGTTTCGGCCTGGTCGATGTCGCGAAGCGATGGACGAAAACCAGCATATTTACGATTCCTTGGTCGGTTTTTGACTGGGTTGTTAATGTTAGATTGAACGCGAAACAGTATTAAAACCTCAAACGGTAAAACATCGCACCATTGGTCAATGGCACGGAAACCACGTTTGTGGGCGGCGTCGCGAGCAGGTTGCTTTGCCACGTGCCACTAAAGCCACTGACGATGTTGGTGAAAAATTCCACGTTAAAAAATTGTCCCGTCGCAGACGACCACGAAAGATTGGCGAATCCGGGCGCCCCGGCGGTGATATTCAGCGGCAGCGGCGCGCGCGCACCGAGGCCGGCGACGGGCGTGGGTGCCCAAGTATCGTTTGTGGTGCCATTGCCGCATTGGCCCTGGTCATTCGCGCCCCACATCCACACCGAGCCGTCGGCTTTCACGGCGATGTTGTGGTAATCGCGCGCGGCCATCATAACCACGTTGCTGAAACCGTTTCCGAATTTGTCCGTGAGAATTTGCGCGGGAAACGGATTGGCCGTGGCGTTGGTCGTGCCGTTGCCCAGTTCGCCAAGGTCGTTGATTCCCCATTTCCAAATCGTGCCATCGGCGGCCAGTGCCGAGGAATGGTCGTCACCGCCGGACACGGCAACGATGTTGCTCACGTTCAAAACCTGCACGGGACTCGACCGGTTGACTGTGGATCCGTCGCCGACTTCGCCGTGGCCATTTTCTCCCCAGGCCCATACCGTCCCGTCGGACTTCCGCGCCAGAATGTGAAACCAGCCGGCGGAGATGGCCGTGATGTTCGTCAGGCCGGGAACCTGCGCTGGAATGTAGCTGGGATTCACCGCGCCCTGGCCCAGCTCTCCATGCGAACCGCTCCCCCACGTCCAGACCGTGCCGTTTGTGGAGAGCGCCGCGCCAAATTGGTAACCACAGGTGACTTGCAATGCGCCGTTGATCGGACCGCCCAGCGCGGAATTGCTCACCATCACCGGCACCGTGACCTGTGGCGTGGACAAGGGTGTATTCACCGTGTTGTTGCCCATCTGCCCGTATTGATTCATGCCCCACGCCCAAATCGTGCCGTCCGCCTTTTCCGCGAGCGTGAAATACGGCCGGCTGCCGAGCTTCACCACGTTCGTCAGCGGCGGCGTGGCCGCGAGGCCGGTCTGCGTCGGTGTCCATGAATCGTTCGTCGTGCCATTGCCCAACTGTCCGTAGGCGTTCCAGCCCCAGCACCAGACCGTGCCGTCCGATTTCAACGCGATGTTGTGCATCTCGCAACCCATGATGGCCTTGACCGGATTGAGATAACTCACGTTGGCGGCATCATGCACCTCCACCGGCGTCAACTCGCGAACGTCATTCGTTTCGCCGATGCCGAGTTTGCCGTCGAAATTTGCGCCCCACGTCCAGACAGTGCCGTCCGATTTGAGGATGATGGTGCTCCGCGCGCCGCCCCAGACCGACACCACGTCCGCACCGTGCGTCGAAATTATAAACGCGAGCAACAGGACCAATAAAATTGCGTGACGGAAACAGTTCATGCCGGATTTTCGTGGCAAGTATCGTTGAATTGGTGCAAAACGCAACCCGCTGCAACGCGGTTGCAGCCTTCAACCCGGCGTAAATGGATTACTTCCGGCTCAGAATACGCGATGGCACTTGGCAGACCCTTGCGCTGGAAAGTCCGCGCAGCCGACCAGCGTGTTGACTCACGGATAAAGGTTACCGGAGGCATTAGTCAGCGGTGACAACGGTGCCTCAAGTTGGAGTTTGCTGCGGGCAGTGAAGAACAAGCGCATTTTTTGTTCAATGTTTTTCTTCAAGGTGAACGGATTGAGTCGGGCCTTGGCCCATGACAGTGCAAATTTTCTTCACCGGCTAAATCCGCTTCTCGTCCAGATCAATCACGTCCACAAAGGTCTTGACGTCGTCACGGTGCGCGCCGCCGCATTGTTCTTTGCGCATTTTCAACCGTGCCTTTGCGCCGTCGTCATCGTCTTTCGGCCGGCTCGAAACGTCCTGCCAGTGCGCGGCTTTTTCAGCGGCGGTGCGCTTCACATTTTTCCGCACCCAGTCGCACACCTCGCCGTCGGTGATTGAATTTTTCACGACATCTACAAATTGCTCATGCGTCAGCCCGGCGGCCTTGAGCCAGAAGCCGTCAAACGCCTTGCCGAGATTTTCCGTGTAATCGGAATGCAGTTTGCCGGCGAGGTGCAGGCGGATTTTGTCAACGTAACGCGGCAGGTAGCTCCAGCCGTCCATCGTTTCGCGCGGGCTGCGCGGGTAAATGAGTTCGTTCATGGATTCATAGATTTGTAATTCGTTGAATGGTTGAATGGTTGATTCGCTTTGTCAAAGCGAATCCAAATTTGCAGCAGCGGACGTCAGCCCGCTAATTTGAGCCGGCTCACGTCGGCTGCTACAGAACATTCACCACGAATAATGCACGGTGTAAGTCAGCGTCTTCTCCTCGTCGGGCTTGACCGGCACGTTGAATTCAATCGTCTGCGAATCTTTTTTCACGAAATCGTCGGACTTGGCCGTAATTTCCCAGTTGCTCCAGCGGTAAAGGTGCTCGACCACGCGGATGGCCACCGGCTCCTTTTTATGATTGCGCAGTTTGATTTCAAATGACTCGTCAATCCATTTGTCGCCGGTGTCCACGCGGAAGTTCGTCTGCTTGCGCTCGCCGACGAGGTCGAAGGCGTTGCCGGTCGTCACGCGGACAGTCTCATTTTTTGGCGTGTGGTCAATCGTGTCTTCACCGACAAATTCCAACTGGCCGTCGTCGTCGCGGCGGTAAAACCGAAGCTTGCCCGCCGGCAGCGCGATGCCGAGGTGATTCGTCTCCGCGTTCCTGAATTCGCGCTGGACGAGGATTTTTTTGTTGCCGGTGTTGGCGCCGTAATCCTGCGAGTAATTCAAGCCGTAAAATTGATAACCCGCCGCGCCGTCATAAACGTAAATCGTCGGCGCATAAACTTTTTCGGCGGTGACAAAACCGACCTGCTTGGTTTCGTGGTCGTGCAACGTCGTCAATTCCGGGATTGAGTAGAGATGAAATTCGTCGAAGGCTTTTTCGGTGACTTGGGGAGGAGGGGCCATCACTGCGCTCATCGACCTAGCTTGTAATACACCCATCGGCATCACTCGCTGCTGGATTTTATTCACGTCGCCAGCCATCAATTTGATTTTGGCGTTGTCGAAAGTCTTCCCGCTGTTGTTGTGCATCGTGATCCAGCCGGCAAAATCCACAAAGTCACCCGTTTCCGGCGAGACGAGATTGTAACTCGCGCTCCAGTCCAGTCCTTCGGTCACATAGCCGATTTCCGCGTCGAACTTGCCCGGCTTGTCCGAATACAGAAGCCAGTTGAACGTCGGCTTGAGCACCGTGTCGTCGCCAAGGTCGGGAAACAGCGGCTCGCCGGGCAGGCTGAATTGCAGCTTGCCGTCCACTTCAATGATGGGCTGCTGCGGTGTGCCGCCGGGAACGTAGCCGCTGCGGATGATTTTGCCGGGAATGGTTTCATACGTCTGCGTGTTGTCCTTCAGCCGCTCCCGCTGAAAGTCAATCGTCTTGCCCTCGAACAACGAGAGCAGCAATTCCTGCGACACCGGATCGTTGCGGTAATTTTGCTCGACGATTTTGAGCGAATGTTTGCCGGTCGGGTCGCGCAAAATGACCGAGTCCGGCTCGACCTGCGCCGTCGCGCCGGTGTAGCGGTTGGTGTTGATGCCGGAATGCAGATCCAGCGGCACGGTGTCGCGCACGACGGCAAAGTTCTGGTTGTAAATGGTGAGCGACGGCTGCGCGAACGCCGCAAGCGAACCTGCCGCGCCGAGGAGCAGAATTGCAAGGATGGATTTCATTTTGGCCTTTCGGTTGATGTTTTAATAATAGACACCAATCAACAAAAAATGACCTAAAATATTTGCAAATAATTTGTAAGAACCACCGCGCTCGCCCATGTTGTCGGCATGAAACGGAAGCGCGGACAGTTTGATTTCGACGTGGCAATCATCGGCGGCGGCAGTGGCGGTTACGCGGCAGCGTGGACGGCGGCTGGCGCGGGATTGAAAACCGTCGTCATCGAAGGCGGCAAAGAAGTCGGCGGACTGTGCATCCTGCGCGGCTGTATGCCGACCAAGGCGCTGCTTTACGCGGCGGAAGTCAAACATCTCGCCGGACGCGCGGAAATTTGGGGCGTGCGTGCCGGAAAAGTCTCCTTCGACTTTGCCAAAGTAATGGCACGGAAAAACGCGCAGATAAAAGATTTCGCCGATTATCGCGTCCAGCAGCTAAATGCTGGAAAATTCAAATTCATCCGCGCCAACGCCAGATTCTTGGACGCGCACACGGTGGAATTAAGTTCGCCGGATTTAACCGGGGAAAATTCCGCGCGAGAGCGTCTTGGACTGCGGCAGCCCTCTGCCGCTTTGGAATTGGATGCGACCCGCGGAAAAGCGCCAGAGGGTTGGCGCACTCCAAAACCTGGCGGAAATATTCTGACCGCAAAACATTTCGTCATCGCCACCGGCTCGGTGGTCGCGCCGCCGCCGCTGCCGCGATTGGATGAAATCGGCTTCATCACGAGCGATGACGCGCTGGCGCTGAAAAAATTGCCGAAGTCGCTCATCGTTCTCGGCGGCGGCGCGGTTGCCTGCGAGTTCGCGCAATTCTTCTCCCGCTTCGGCGTCAAGGTGGCTTTAATTCAACGCAGCGGACATATTTTGAAAGAATTTGATTCTGACGCAGCGGTTGAAATCGAAAAAGTATTCCGGCGCGAAGACATTCAAGTCTTCACCGGCACAAAGCTTTTGGATGCGAGGCGAAATGGAAAATTGAAAACGGTTTCGTTTGAGCACGACGGAAAAACTGTTTCCGTTTCCGCCGAGGAAATTTTGTTCGCGCTTGGCCGGATTCCGAACACGGCGACTTTGGGTTTAGAAAACGCCGGCGTGAAAACTGAAAGCGGCCGCGTCATCGCCAATTCCAAAATGCAAACCTCCGCGCCGCATATTTTCGCGGCGGGCGATTGCACCGGGCCGCATGAAATAGTCCACATCGCCGTGACGCAGGGCGAAATCGCGGGACGAAATATTGCCGGTAGGTCGGGCAGTCCTCTGCCCGCCGACGGCGCGCACGGAGTGACGCGCCCCACCTTGAATTTAGCACGGATGGATTATCGCCTGTTGATTTCCATCGTGTTCACCGAGCCGCAAGTCGCGTTCGTTGGGCTGACGGAAAGAGAAGCAACGGCGCGCGGAATAAAATTTCTTGCCGCAAGTTATCCGTTCAACGACCACGGCAAATCGCTCATCATGGAGGCGAAGGACGGATTTGTAAAACTGCTTGCCGACCCGAAATCCGGCGAAATCCTCGGCGGCAGTTGCGTCGGCCCGCTCGGCGGCGAATTGATCCACGAAATCGTCGCGGCGATGGCGAAGCGCATGACGGTTCACGAACTCGCGGTGACGCCACATTATCATCCGACGCTTGCGGAAATCTGGACTTATACGGCGGAGGAACTGGCGGAAAAAATATTTTGATGCAACGTCGCGGAGCAACGATTGGAAATTAGCCCGGCACAACGTGCCGGGTTTATCGCCAAAAATAAAATCGTCCTGAAGGGACGGCGGAATCCGCAGTGAATGATTTCCGTCGTCCCGCCGGGACGAATAATTTTGTCCGCCGATATTCCAGCCACTTCGTAGCTGGCTAATTTCCGGCTGTCGCTCCGCGACTCATTTGCCAGCGCCTCGCACACGGGTTCGGGCGCATTCGCGGCAGCGGTTGGTTGGAAGCGGGCAACGGCATTGGGGTTAAGGTTGAACTGCTGGCCGCTGCACTGCGCGCCGTTGACGCAATTGCACTCCTGCCGCCGCCGCAGCTTCGCGGTCTATTTGACGAAGAGCATACGCAGCGGCTGTGCTAACCTCTGAATTTGCATCTTTCAAATATGGAACAATGAACGGAATGGCTGCTTTAGCTTGCTCGCCGAATTTAGCCAGACTTTCCAAACTGTTAGCGTGCATGGCTGAATCGTTCGTTGCATTCAATGATTCAATCAGGACAGGAACGATTCGTTCCGGATCATTTGTTCCAATGTCCCCGATAACGGCTGCAGCCCAGTCACGGATGAAATACACTTGATCGTTTTTCAGATGCTCAATCACAGCGGGAAGCGCGTCCGCTGCATTAGTTCCAATCTCCCCCAAATCAAGCAAAGCATCCCCGCGCAAATTAAAATCCTCGTTTGTAAGTATTTCGGTCAAAGTAGGCACGGCTGATTTGGCTATCGGACCAAGAACTAAAAAGCCAATCCGTCCAAGTGTGTAGCCGAAAACGGAAGGTTCTTCTCGACCAATGGCATTGGTAGTGTTTGCCCATTTTAACAATGTTGGAAGCGCTTTAACCCCTATGTGTCGGACAGCTTCTTCGGCTTGGTTTTGCATGGCAAGTCGTTTTTGCATGGCAAGTCGCCTATCCATTTCATTGGAAGTTATTGGCGGTGTAGTTTCGGAAATAGACTGATACTGCTTCAACCACTCACTGAGTAGTTTGCCTTGATAACGCGGTTCGCCAGGATAAATCATCGTCACAGTTATAGACGTAATCACAACCACGAATAAACTAGCCGCACCCACTACAATTGCCATTTTTGCTTTTGTCCATGCCATAATTTTCAATGCTCCTTTGATGAGGGTTAAGGTTGAAGTTGAAGCCGCCGCGCCCTTGGCCAGCGCGACGGCGGTTGCGGTTTTTGCCAGCAGCGCCGGCGCAGTTTGAACCGAGTTGGCAGAAATGGTTCCGGCAAGCGTCTCCGCCGTCGAGGTCACGCCGCGTTTGGAAAAGTATTTCCGCAATTTTTCCACCGCCCGGTTCACGCGCTTCTTGGCGGCGTTTTCGTTCGCGCCCAGCGCTGCGCCGATTTCCGCCATGCTTTTGCCGTCGAAAAACCGCAGCACGACGGCGGTGCGGTCGGTTTCATTCAATCCGGCCATCGCCGCGTCCAGCAGCGGCGCGATTTGCGTCCACAGGTTGGATTCATTTTCGTTCAAGGCGGTTTGCATTTGAGCCTCCTGTTCACGGCGCACGCGGCGGATTTCGCTGCGGATAAAAGTCACCGCCGTCAGCCGCGCGGTTTGATAGAGCCAGCCGGAAAGGATGACGCGCCGGCCCAAATGCCGGGATTTCCGCGCGAGGATGACGAAGACGGCCTGCGTGATTTCGCCGGCGGAATGGGGATTGCCGGTGTGCCGCAGCGCGACGGAATAGACCTTGTGAACGTGCCGCGTGACGAGCGCGGCAAAGGCCTCGTCGGAGCCGCGCGCGAGGTATTCGCGCAACAGGGCGTTGTCATCCAGTTCCTGCATCTGCCTGTAAATGCCGCTGAATGGGAAAAGGTGACAAGTTTATTTTCGCATGGCGGGAATCTGGACGTTTTCGGCGGAGGAATTGGCGGCTACAATTCGCCCGGTCTAAAACCCGCCTTCCCAGTGCCATTGACCATCGCGTTCTTTCCCGATGCGCAGGCTGTTTGTTTGTGTGCCGCCACTTTTCCACTGGACTTCGTAAGGCACAAGTATCCATGAATTCGGGTCTTCCTTGTAAGGTTTCCCAAGGCTGATAATTTCAAGCCCAGCCACAAGATTTTTGTTCTGGTCGGTGAAGACATCGTCGAAGCGCTTGCCTTTTGGCGCATCCGACGGCCAATACTTGGCGACGGTGTTCCAATCCGCGTCCTTATAAGCTTCGAGAAAGCCTCTGGCAACTTGTGCGGCCTCCGTGGATTGTTGTGGCGTCAGCGTTTGTTGAATCATCTGGCGGGAGTGTGGTGGGAGATGCGTCTTTCGGTAATTGAACCAGAAAGCAGAGATGACGATGAGGGCGGCCAGAACAGCCGCGGTGGCGATGGCGATTTTGTTTCCTGTGGTCATAGGCGTTGTTTTGGGTTGATGTTTTGCGGGACGGATAAAAAAAATGACGGAGCCCATTATCAAAATGAAAATGCAAAATGGAGCGAGGAACCGGCCCGGCCATCCGAATATCTCGAAGTCGCGGCCTTGGACATAGATCGGGCACGGAATTCCATTTTGCTTCAGCAACGCGCGGGCGTCGTCATCCACAGCCGCGTCAAATTTGGTCAACCTGCTGTCCTCCAGCCGTTCAATGAAAAAATATCTCCGCCCATCCTGGTATTGCATGATGGAAAATTGGAGGTCCTTGTCTTTGTCATCAGAGATGAGTTTGCGGACTTCCGCCGGGTTCAGAAATTGAACCTTCCAGTTGGTGTCGCTCATCGTGAGGCCTATCACGCACGCCGTGCCAATGACTCCCAACGCGACCCATAATTTGAATGACCGCCGTTTTGTCCCGCCCAATGCTTCCACAACAACATCCCCCTGCTGGCGTCCACTCCGGCGCTGCCAAGCCCAGAGGATCAGTGCCGCCGGGATGACGGCATACATCGTTCCCAGCCAAATGGTGATGGCGGTGAGTAGTCCCTGCCTGGATACGGGCATATGAAAGATTGCCACCATCAAGATAGCCAGAATCGGTATCACCACGAACGCGACGAGGCATCCCACAACAATGCGCCAGAACGTGGCGACCGATTCGCGTTGCCGCTGCGATTGCCCGGCATCGCGGCCCATTTTATAGCCGAGCCAGCCGCTTAAGGAAAAGAACGAGCCAATTCCGAGAACGACGTTGAAAATGCCTTGCAGGAATGTGCCCAGTCCAAGAACTTTCGCCGTGGTGCCGACCGCCGCCGCCTTGACTGTCGTAGCGAGCAGCGGCAGCGCCGCCACCACGCCCAGCGTAAAAGTTTTTCCGGGCGCAGTTTTTTCCAGCGCGCCTTCGATGAACGCCAGAACCTCTTCGTGCAACAATTTTCGTCCCCGCGAAAGGCGTTGTTTCACTGCGTCTTCGGTCAAATCCAGATTCGCCGCGACGGTTTCAATGGATTGATGTTCGCGGTAAAACAAGACCAGCGGTTCACGGTAAATTTCCGGGATGCGTTCGAGTGAGCGCCAGAGAATCGCCTGTTCTTCGTTGCTGATGGTTTGCTCGACGGGTTGCGGTTCCAACGAAGTCGTTTCGGAAATTTCCTCCAGCGATTCGGCGCGATGGCTCGGCTCGCGTCCTTGTCTGCGCAAAGAATTGTTGATGAGATTCCTTGCAATGCCGCACAGCCACGCGCGCAATTTTTTCCGGTTCGCGCAAGTCGGCCGAGTTGCTTCCATGCGGTGACGAAAATTTCCTGCGCCAAATCCTCGCTCTGGCTCAAGCTGCCGGTGGCGCTGTAAGCCAGCGAGCAGACGAGCGACTGGTAACGCGCGACGATCTGGCCAAAGGCATCGCGGTTGCCGGAAAGGCTCTCGCCAACCAATTCCGCATCGTCGTCTGCAGTCACGGACATCATTGCGCTCGTCATCATAACGCCGCTTAAGTGGCAGGAAAGCGCGAAGAGGTGACAGGAAATTTAGGCCAAAAGGATTTGGTGAATTTGTGCGCTGGTGAAACCGTGAAGCTTTAATGGTCTTATGCCGCGATTTGTGGCCATGAACAATTTCAACCTGATTGCGGGCGCAATCCAATTTTTCCGCAAGAAATTCAATCAGCGCCTCGTTTGCCGCCGCGTCCACGGGCGGCGCGGTGACTTTGATTTTCAATTCATCGCCGAGCGGCGCGCCGATTTCATTTTTGGAGGCGCGCGGCTGGAGTTTGACTGAAAGCAAAACGCCGCCAGCGGTTTCGCGGAGAAAGGTCGCCGGCGGCACGTTTTGCAAAACCGGCGGTTATTTGTCCTCGGGATTGATGACCTTGAACGTCAGTGCGGCGAGCGCGGCGGCGGAAAAATCACCGACGAGATAAATCCAGAAGTTCGCAGCCTTTTCGATGTGCATGAGCGTGATGCCGGTGGCGATGGCGGGATTGAACGCGCCGCCGGAAATGCCGCCCAGCGCAAACGCCATCACGACCACGGTGAACCCGATGGCGAGGCCGTAGTTGGAATTGCCCGCCGTGCCTTTGGCCGTGGCGACGTTCAGAACGACGTAACAAAGCGCGAAAGTCCCGATGAATTCGGCGATGAGCGCGGGAACCATTTTGATTTCCGCGGCGTCACGGTCGGATTGCCTTTCAGATAAAGCACGACATACGAAGCGGCAAACGCGCCGAGAATTTGCGAGATCCAATAGGGCACGACATCCGCCGTCGAACAGCGTCCGCGCAGCCACACGGCGAGCGTGACGGCGGGATTGTAATGGCCGCCGGAAACGTGGCCGCCGGCATACACAAGGATCATCAATGTCGAGCCGATGGCCAATCGGCGCAAAACTGCCGGCGCCCGGATCAATGACCGACCATGCCGACGACGAGAACAAACAGGAACATGCCGATGAATTCAACGAGATATTTTTTCATAAGGATAATTTTGGTTCCCGGAGAAATCCTGTCAGACGGCGGCGCGGCTTGCGAGTGAAATTTTTGGCGTTGATTGTCGGGCGGGAAAATTGCGATATGTTACACATGAAAAGATTCCGCCTTTTCCTGCTCCTGGCCTCTTGTTTCACGGCCGCTTCCGCCGTTTCCCAGACGATTTCCGTGCCGGACAATTTCGCGCGCCTCGTCGCGCAGGAAGACAACGACGGCGACAAAAAAATCACGGTTCACGACCGCACGACGCCGTTTGAAATTCTGGCGACGAACGGCGCGCCGGTTGAAGAAATCACGGGCACTTACCATTTGTCCATTTTGCTCCAGCATTTGAAGCGCGCGGAAGATGAAGACCGTTTTCGGATTTCGGTTTCGGAAATTCCTCTCAATGAAAACATCGTTGACCGCACGCACCGGCTCATCCGGGAATTTTACTGGGACGCGCTGACGCGGCGGATTGACGCGGCGCACGTGGACCAGGTCGTCCACGATCCGAAAGTTCAATCGAAGGACGATTACATTTACGTTCCGGCGTCGGACATGAACGCGGTCAGCTACTTCAAATCCATTGAGGCGGCGGAAAATGCCAAAGGCCGTTCGCCTGCGCTGAAAGTTGTGGTGTTGCCGCCGATCAGACAAAATTACCGGCGAATATGTCTGCGACTTGGATGACGAGCACGGCATTTTATCCCTCGCTCTGGAAACGAACGCCGACGGAAAAATCGCCGGCGTGCCTTACGTCGTTCCAGGCGGACGGTTCAACGAATTGTATTGCTGGGACAGCTATTTCATCACGCTCGGTTTGTTGCAGGATGGGCGGACGGATTTGGCGCGCGGCATGGCGGACAATTTTCTTTACGAAGTCCGCCACTACGGAAAAATTCCGAACGCCAACCGCACCTATTATCTCACGCGCTCGCAGCCGCCGTTCCTGACTTCCATCATCCGCGCGGTTTATGATTCCGGCGCGGCGGACAAACCGTGGCTGGCCGCCGCGCTCAAAACCGCCATCACCGAATACGAAAATGTCTGGATGGATAAAGACCGGCTCGTGAAAATCGGCGATTACCAATTGAATCGTTATTACGGTTCCGGCATCGGCCCGTGCCCGGAAGTTGAAGTGGGCCATTACGACGAAAAAATCGCGCCGTGGCTCGCGCAGGCCAATTCCAAAAATCCCAATGAGCCGCTGACGCCGTTCTGCTTTCTGAACGAATTTTCATACTGCGGAGATTTTTCCGGTTTGACGGTGAACGGAATGACGCTGGCCGGTTTTTTCAAGAACGACCGCGCGTTGCGCGAATCCGGCCACGACACGACGCATCGCTTCGACGACCGCACGACGGATTTCGTTTCCGTGGATTTGAACTCGCTGCTTTACAAATATGAAACGGATTTTGCCGAAATTCTGGAAACGCAATTCGGCGGCAAATTGCCCGGCCTCGGTGAAAATTTCGGCGACGCGAATTATTGGCGGCAACAAGCCGCCGCCCGCAAACGGGCGATGATGACCTTGATGTGGGACGACGCGCGCGGCTTCTTCTTCGATTACGATTTCGTGAACCACAAGCGTTCGGCTTACATCAGCGCAACCGGATTGTATCCGCTTTGGGCGAAAATTTTGGACTCCGGCAATCCAAAGGAACGTGACGACGCGCGGCGAATGGTGGCTTATGCGCGGGAAAATCTGGAGCAACGATTCGGCCTCGCCGCGAGCGCGGAAGAATCCGTCGCGGCGGCGCGCACGCACGACCCGCGGCAATGGGATTATCCCTACGGCTGGGCACCGCATCAAATGCTCGCATGGCAGGGTTTCAAAAATTACGGCTTTGACGCCGACGCCGATGAGCTTGCGTATCGCTGGCTTTACACGATTGCCAAAAACGCGCAAGACTACGACGGCGTGATTCCCGAAAAATACAACGTCGTCACCGGCTCGCACGAAGTGTTCGTCGAATATGGCAACGTCGGGACGAAATTCGATTACATCACGCCGGAAGGCTTCGGCTGGATGAACGCCTCGTTTGAGGTTGGCCCGGAATTTCTTTCGACGAACAGCCTGGCCAATCTCGAGGCGCTCAAGCCGCCGCCGCCGGAAGTGAAACGATAAAAAAGGCACGGATTGCTTCGTGTTTTTGAATTTGGGCTTGCCGTTAAACCGCTTTGCGCGCAATCTTTTGCCGCATCCATTCCACAGAATATGAAACCAATCCATTCCCTTTGCATTGTTGCGTTGTTACTGGCCGCGCTGACATCAACACGCGCGGATGATTTCAAACCGGAGCCGGGCTACGTCAGCCTGTTCAACGGCCACGACCTCACGGGCTGGGGCTACCGCACAAATAATTTCGACGGCAAGACCGCGAGCGACGACGCCCGTTACTCGGCGGGGGACGGCATCCTGACGGTGCATCCGCGCACGCCACGGTTACTCCAGGCCATCTGGACGTCGCGCTCCTTCTCCAACGATTTCAACCTCAAGCTGGAATTTCGCGCCGCCACCAACGCGGACAGCGGCATCTTCATCCGCAGACCGCAGTTGCAATGCCGCGACTATCTCGTGGCCGGGCCTTACAAGGACTTGAAGAAATACAAGCCGCAGGACTGGAACGAAATTGACATCACGGTGACGAACGGCGTGGCGTATTGCACCTGCAACGGCGAGGTGCTGGAAAGCGCGCTCAAAGTTCCGCCCACCGGCCCGATCGGATTTGAAGGTGATCGCGGGCAAATGGAATATCGGCGCGTCCGGCTCAAAGAACTGCCATAAATAAAAACGCGAGCCGAAGCCCGCGCTTTTGAATTAAACCTTAAGGCAGGAGACAACGTGAGGAGTCTCTAGCTTTAATTTTTTTGATTCCGTTCAGTTTGAGACTCGTCACCTCGTCTCCTACCAAAGAATATCTCATACATTGTAACTGCTGCTGCTCGTCGTGCCGCCTTTGCCTGTCCAGTTCGTGTGGAAGAACTGTCCGCGCGGTTCGTCCACGCGCTCGTAAGTGTGCGCGCCGAAATAATCGCGCTGCGCCTGCAACAGGTTTGCCGGCAGTTGCGCGCTGCGATAGCCGTCGAAAAATGCGAGCGCCGTGCTGAACGCGGGAACGGGAATTCCTTTTTTCGCCGCCGCCGCGACGACGTTGCGCCAGCCTTTCTGGCAGCGCTTGATTTCGCCGCGAAAATAATCGTCGAGCAGCAGGTTTGTTAGTGTTGGTTTGTTGTCGTAGGCTTCCTTGATTTTGCCGAGGAAGCGCGAGCGGATGATGCAGCCGCCGCGCCACATCAGCGCGATGCCGCCGTAGTTGAGATTCCATTTGTATTCCGCCGCCGCCGTGCGCATGAGCATATAGCCTTGCGCATAGGAAATGATTTTCGAGGCGTAAAGCGCGTCGCGGATGCCAGCGATGAATTCTTTTTTCTTCGCCGGCATTTTTTGAAACGGACAATAGCGGCTTCGGCCCTTTCAATTTGCGCGCGGCCTTCACGCGCTCGTCTTTCAGCGCGGAAACGCAGCGCGAATAGACGGCCTCGGCGATGAGCGTGATCGGCATTCCCAAATCCGCGCTGTTTTGAACCGTCCATTTGCCCGTTCCCTTTTGTCCGGCGGTGTCGAGAATTTTGTCCACGAGCGGCGCGCCGTCGGTCGTCCTTGAACGCGAAAATGTCGCGCGTGATTTCAATCAAATACGAATCCAGTTCGCCCGTGTTCCATTCGGCAAAAACGTCGTGCAATTCCGCCGCGCCCAGGCCGAGGCCGTTTTTCAAAATGTTGTAAGCTTCGCCGATCAACTGCATATCGCCATATTCGATGCCGTTGTGAACCATCTTGACATAATGACCCGCGCCGTTTTCGCCGACCCAGTCGCAGCATGGCGCGCCGTCCACTTTCGCGGCGATGGATTGAAAAATATCTTTGACGTGCGGCCACGCGGCGGGCGAACCGCCGGGCATGATGCTCGGACCGTGACGCGCGCCTTCTTCGCCGCCGGAAACTCCCGTGCCGATATACAGCAAGCCCTTCGACTCGACATATTTCGTCCGTCGGTTCGTGTCCTCAAAAAGCGAATTGCCGCCGTCAATGATGATGTCGCCCGGCTCGAGCAGCGGCAAAAGATGTTCGATGAATTCGTCCACGGCGGCGCCGGCCTTGACAAGCATCATCACGCGGCGCGGTTTTTTCAAAAGCGAAACCATTTCTTCCAGCGAGTGCGCGCCGATGATTTTCGTGCCCTTCGCTTCGTTGGCGAGAAAATGGTCAACTTTTTCAACCGTGCGGTTGAACGCCGCGACGGTGAAGCCGTGGTCGTTCATGTTGAGGATGATGTTCTGGCCCATGACGGCCAGACCGATGAGTGCGATGTCAGCTTGAGGTTCCATAAAGTTAAAAAGCCGGTGAACAGAATAACAGCCCGGCGCGGCGGCGCGAGAGTTTTTTCTTGATCCCAATTTCAAACGCAAACCACTTCTGCGCTTGCCTAAAACTTTCCGCGACTTACGATTCTCACCGGTTGAATGAAATTGAACACGACCTTGCCGACATTTTGGGAATTGCTCGCGGACAAGCTGGCGCGACAGCCGGAATTGCTGGCGGTGGCGCGCGGCAACTGCGCGCGCTGGCTCGGCGAAGGCCACAGCGCCCCGCAACGCCTGCGCGCGTGGGACGAAATGCTGGCCGCAGCGGAACAGTGCGAGTCGGGCCGGCGGCGTCTGCGGGAAGTTTTGGCGGGCATCAGCGAGGCGGACGAACGGCTGCGCGAGTTTCATCCGTTCGCGGGAATTTTGACGCGCGAAGAACGGCGGCAGGCGCGGGAATTATGCGGCTACCGGCATTAAAACATTTGCTCGGCGCAGTCCAATCGCTCGCCCGCGCCGAGCGGATCCGCGTGCTGGGGTCGGGCGCGTTGCTGGCGAGTTTCCCGGAACTGGGCGAGGCCGGCGGGCCGCTGGAGCTTTCCTTCGATGCCGACCTGCTGGTCGAACCGTGCGACGAGCAGCTCGCCGCGATGTTGCACGAGGCCGTCGGCGAAGGCAGCCTGTTCGCCCAGCGCACCGGTTACAACGCGGATATTTTGCGGCCGGAAATCGTCACGACCCTGCCGCCCGGCTGGGAAACGCGGCTGGTGAAACTCGACGAAACAAACGCGGCGTTGTCGCCGGAGGACTTGCTCGTGGTAAAGTTGCGGACTGGACGGGCAAAAGATCTGGAACTTTGCCGCGCGCTGATCCGCCGGCAGCTTGTCACGGCGGCGTCCGTGCGCCAGCGCCTGGAACAAACCCCGCTCGACGAACGGGAAATCCGGCCCGTGTATCAACGACTGCTGGAAGTTTCCTCATAACACGATTACGATGCCCTGCCCGACCACGCCATACGGCGAAGAAATCATGAAAGACCAAATCATCCGGCTGCTGGCGCAAAAAAATTATGTCCCGGCGAATGTGCCGGAACTGCTGCGGCTGCTGCGCCTGCCGCCGAACCGCCAGCAGGAATTGCAGGCCGTGCTGCGCAAGCTGGAGCAGTCCGGCGAGGTCGCGCGCATCAAGGGCAATCGCTACGTCCTGCCCGCGCGAGGCGGATTTGATTCCCGGCCGCATCCGCATGAACCGCGCGGGCAAAGGTTTTCTCCAGCCGGACGATTCCGCGCTCAAGGAAATCGCCATTGCCGAAAGCGCCACCGGCACGGCGTTGCACGAAGACCGCGTGCTGGTGCGGCGCGATGTGCGGAAAAATTTTCGTTCCGGCGACGACGCGCAGGAAACCGGCACGGTCGTCCGCATTTTGGAACGCAAGCGCACGCAGATCGTCGGCACGTTGCAGCAGCAGCAAACAATTTCTCTACGTCATTCCCGACGACCCGCGCATTCCGCACGATATTTATGTGCCGCCGCCGCGCGACGTGGGCCGGCCCGCGCACATCGGCGACAAGGTGGTGGTCGAGCTGCGCGAATGGGAATCGCGCCACACCAATCCCGAAGGCGAAATCGTCGAAGTCCTCGGCGCGCCGGACGCGGAAGGCGTGGACATGCTTTCCGTGCTGCGCCAATACGATTTGCCGCTGCATTTTCCCAAAGCGGTTCTGGCCGAGGCGCACGCCATCGGCTCGACGGTTCATCCGCAAGATTTCGCCGGCCGCGCTGGATTGCCGCGCGCATCAAGTCATCACGATTGATCCCGACGACGCGAAGGATTTTGACGACGCGATCTGTCTCGAACGCATTTCGCCGGAGCAATGGCGGCTTGTGGGTTCACATCGCGGACGTGTCGCATTACGTCAAGCCCGGCACCGCGCTCGACGCCGAGGCGCAAAAACGCGGCAACTCGACTTACCTCGTGGATCGCGTCATTCCGATGCTGCCGGAGGCGTTGAGCAACGAACTCTGCTCGCTCAAACCGAACGTGGATCGCCTGACGAAGTGCGTGGAATTTCTCGTGTCGAACGACGGGCGCGTGCTGAACACGAAATTTCATTCCGCCGTCATCCATTCGCAGCGCCGGTTTGCCTACGGACAGGTGCTGGAAATTTTGCAGCGCGCGCCGACGGACGATCCGATTGAGCAGATGCTGCATCAGGCGCACGAGCTCGCGCAAAAAATCCGCCGCCATCGTTTCAAGAACGGCTCGCTCGACCTGGATTTTCCCGAAACCAAAATCCGGCTGGACGAACACGGAAAAATTCTGCGCATCGAGAAAAACGAGAACGACGTGTCGCACCAGTTGATCGAGGAATACATGCTGCTCGCGAACGAAGCCGTCGCGACGCGCCTGATGAGCCTGCGGACGCCGGCGATTTATCGCATCCACGAGGAGCCGGACGCGCGGCGCTTGCAGGAATATCGGCAGGAAGTTCTGGCGCATCACGTCGCAGTGCGGCAACTTGAGCCAGCCCGCCGAAGTGCAAAAGCTGTTGCAAAAGCTCGGCACGCTGCCGATTGGCCCGGCGCTGAAAATCGGTTTTCTCAAATCGCTCATGCGGGCGCGTTACGCGGTCGAGCCGCTCGGCCATTACGGACTGGCCAAGAAAAAATACACGCACTTCACGTCGCCCATCCGCCGCTACGCCGACCTCGTGGTGCATCGCGCGTTGTTTGATAAAAATGCCGGCTCAAGGCAGCCGCGCTCAAGGAAATTGCCGAGCACATTTCCGTCACCGAACGCAATTCCGCCGACGCCGAGCGCGACAGCAAGGACGTGAAATTGTTCGCGTTCCTGAAAGCGCAGCTCGCATCCGGCGAGCCGGTGAAATATCCCGCGCTCGTGACCGACGTGCGGAACTTCGGTTTCTTCGTGGACGTGCCCGGCCTGGCGATGAGCGGCCTCGTGCCGTTGTCGCTGATGGAGGACGATTTTTATGTGTTCGACGAAGCGCGGCGCAATCTCGTTGGCCGCCGCACGCGCCGGATGATCCGGCTCGGCGACAAGCTCACCGTGCAAGTGGCGAAGGTGGACACGTTCAAAAAGCAGGTGGACTTTCAACTCGCCGTCGAAGAACGCAAGCCTGTCGCCAGTCGCAGTTCAGAATCGCGGCAAACTTCGCGTTCACAGCAAGCGCGTCCGCAACTTGGACGTGGAAATCAATTTCTGCTGAAAACTTCCGTCCGGTCGTTCGGCGGCAAAAAACGCCGAAGATAAAATTTATGCTTTGGGGAGCGCGCCCGCCTCGGGCGCAGCCGACGACGCCCTCGTCGTCGGCATCGAGCGGCGCGTCTTGTGCAACCGTCCGCGCAACCACATTCGGGTTCGACGCGAGGGCGCGTCGAACAGCAGCCGAGGGCGGCTGCGCTCCCCAACCAAACCATTCGCCAACGCTTTTTTTACTCCGAGTGCAATTAAAGCCGTCAAATTCAGGCGTGCGCGCCGAGTTGCAACCGCGCGTCCGATTCCAGCATCGTTTTCAAATTCGGCCAGCCCGTCTGGTTCATGTCATTGAAGGCGTTCAGATAGACGGCCACTGTTTCCGGCGGATGTTTGGCGAGCAGCGCATCAATCGCGGACTTCAATTTCGCGTCGTCAATTTCCTTTGGCAAATCGTCCACGACGCCTTCCTCGTTCTTGATTTCCAGCGCGTTCAGGAAATCCACGAGCATCGGCCTCTGCTTTTTCACGAGCCACACGCGGAGCAACTGTCCGGCGGCGGCTTCGAGGCCGGGGCGCGACAGGACGGAAATCATCAGGGCGTGGCGCTGGGCGCGCGGCTGGCGTTCGAGAAACACGGCGCGGACTTTGCGCGCGTCGGCGACGGCGTTGAGCGCGGCCTTGTAAGCCGGCTTGTCCGATTCGTGGGTGAAATTCAAAATGTCGTTCGCCAGCGCGGGCGACATGAATCCGAGGAGTTCGTGTGATGTGAGCATTTGAAAATTAGTTAGCTGTTGGTCAACGCCCGAATAATCTGCGAACCGGCTGCGGCGCTGTAAAGATTTTAATCGCCGGTCGCTGTGAATAAATCTTCCTGCCAAAATTTCCCGCAACAAGACTTGTCGAAATGCCCGGCGCGGTCTAAATTCCACCCATGAACGTCAGCGCCATCGTCAGCGGAAAACTGGTCAGGCTGAAGCTCTCGCCCGGCCTTGCCGAAGCCTGGAGACAGAACAAGGGGCGGCGCATGAGCAAGGCGGAGGCCGTCCGTTTTGTAGAACGCAAGCGGCGCGAGCACGCCCTGCGTCAGGCCATTCCCTACCTTGCGCATCATTCTTGACACCTGCGTTTTGAAGCTCGCCACGCTGCCGAATCCGGAAAACAAGTCGGCGGTCATCTGGGAACTTTGCCGTCGCGGAAAACTCCAGTTCTTCGGCAGCCCTGACACGCTTGGCGAATATCATCGCGTGCTGTCGGATCATCCGTTGTTTCTTGAAGAGATTCAGGACGCCATCGAATTGTGCTATCCATTTTTCACCGCCACGGCCATCGCGCACGAACCGGACAACCGCTTTCTGGAAGTCGCGCTGGCGGCGCAGGCTGATTATCTTGTCACCGTCAACACCGCGCGCGGCCACTTCGACAGGAAAAATTACGAGGACGTGCGGGTCATGACGCCGGGCGAATTTCTCAAGCAGCGCGATGTTCAATCGCTGCTGGCCGGAATTTGATGTTGAAACGAAAATGGGTCAGTCGCGGAAGGCGGTCTTCACGTGGCACGGGCGAGACGCTGGAAAATTTTGCCGCGGCTGACGGGCCGGGATTTTTCGCCGGACTGGATGGCGCGGAGCATGGCGGCGTCTTCCAGGCTTTCCTGCACGGCGGCGCGCAAAATGTCCTGCCGCTCTTCCAGGACTTCGGTGACGGCATCCTTGAGTAGCGTTTTCAGGCGGCGTTCTTCAATCGCAGTCATGCGGACAAGCTAAACACAACAGCCTGCCAAATCAAACGCGGGCGAAATTCAAGATGCCGTTCGCCAGCGCGGGCGACATGAATCCGAGGAGTTCGTGTGATGTGAGCATTTGAAAAGTATTTTAGCTGTTTAACAAAATCGTCGAGAAATTCATTGTCATCAGATTGTCGAATTAACAACGCCTTAATCTCTTCGGCGTTCAATTGGCTTGTAGTCATTCATAATCCAAACCAATTGTCCGTTTTTAAACCCAAGACTGCCCCACCAATTTTTATAAGCCCAAATTTCCTCGTTTTGTGAACCGAATATTTTTTTGGGGTCACCCAATGTTTGTTTCACATTAGTTTCTGATTCTCCTGTTTTCAACGAATTAAGCTTCTTAAACCATTCTGTCTGGTTACCAGATTGATAAATAAGGATTGGAGCCGTAATAGGAGCGGCGGCAATTGCAAAAGGTGCCAATCCGATTGCCATTCCAATTCCTTCATCTTCATCCTCTTTTTCTTGTTTGAGAGCCAATTCGAGATTTGAAGAATTGGTAAATTGAAAAGTTGACAAAAGAGGCGGCGGGAAAAATTCTTCGATTAAAGCATTCACTTCAGCAAAATCAGGTTGTGTCAAATTACTAAAACCTCTCCATTTTGAATTCTTTCTTTCGTCAACAGCATCAAGCATAGAAATAAGTGTTCCATCTTTGAATAGAAGCAAATAGGATTTTTGGGTGTCAAACACCATAATTATTTTGCATTCATATAGCACATTTGTCTGCCGGATAAGGAAACAATCCATAACATTACTTCCCATTTGTTTTTCTACATCAGAAAATGTTTCTCCGTATGCCAGACTTTGAAGTTTATTGGAAGTAATTCGCGGAGGCGTTGCGCAACCTTGAAACAGCAAGGCAATTGGAATTGCAGCCAGAAGGATTATTGAACGCATTTTCATCAGATTGTCGTGAGCGAGATTTTATTCTTCTTGGCAATCTGCGCGCAAAGTTCCTGTTCCAGCAACAGCGTCCGGCCGGATTCGAGCGCGAGCACGGCCACGCCGGACGCCGCGCACGTCTCCAATGTCCGCAACCCGATGCACGGGATGTCGAACCTCATGTCGTGACCCACCTTGGCGACCTTGACGGCGACCGCGCCGCCGTCCCTGCCCGCCAGCTCGCCGCCGCGCGCGAGGCATTTGTCCGTGCCTTCAAATCCCTCGACGGCCAGAATCACGCCGTCTTTCACGACGACAAGCTGGCCGATTTCCAGCCGCGAAACTTCCTTCGCAATCTTGAAGCCAAATTCCACGTCGGATTTTTGCGCGCCGGAAAGTTTCGGGCCGAGATGAAAATCGCCCGACGGCATGAGCGGCGCGAGCCACGGCGTCGCCTCGATCAATTCCACGCCGTCCTTTTTCAATTCGTCTCCAATCGCGCCGAAAATCGTGTGCGCGTTTTTTTCCTTGAGCCGGAACAGCATCGTCATCGCGCGCAAATCTGGCCGCAGGTCGAAAAGATTTTTCGGCGCGATCTGCCCGGCCATGACGCATTGCTTCACGCCGCGTTCGTTGAAGACGGCGATCAATTTTGAAAGCTGGCCGACCTTGAGCCAGACGATTTCGTCCACGAGCGCGGCGAGCGCGGGATCGGTCTCGTTTTCATACGCGGCGGCGACGATGCGTTTGACGCCGGCGGCGCGCGCGAGCCGGGCAAGTTCCAGCGGCAGCGAGCGGTTGCCGGCGATGAGGCCGAGTGATTCGGGCGCGAGGTTCATTTCAATTTGACGGACAGGATAACCGGGCGCGGAAAAGAATCCAGCCTGTTCAAAGGCGGAACACTGTCCCACTTTTGGAAAGGGCTGTCCCATTAGTGTCTGGCCGGAAACAACCGAAATCCAATCCTTCTCGTCTTCGTCCTCGCTTTTCCATTTATTTTCGAGGACAAGGACGAGCACGAGAATGTGAACGAAAACATAAAGGCGCGGTTCCGGCCAGACACTCATTAGGCTGAAATCACGGCGGCGGAATTGAAATCGCGCAATAAAAAGCGTCAAACCTGAATTTTTTCGGCTTCCAAGAAGACTTGGCCTGCAAGGTGCTTTATTTCTGGCGATGTCATCATTCGACACAATCTGCGAAACAATGGCTCCGCCGCCCGGACGCAACGGCGCGGGCGTCCTGCATGAGACGACGCTCCAGATGGACCCGGCGCGGCACATTTCGCCCAAAGTCGCGCACGAGCTGAACAACATCCTGACCGTCGTGCAGGGCTACTCGGACTGCCTGCTGTTCCAGCATCGCGAAGACGCGGCGCTGCAAGCGCATTTGAAAATAATTTCGGACGCGTCCCGGCGCGCCTCGGCGATCATCCGCGAGGCCATGCCGAAAATGTAGTTTCATTTTCGATTTGCGATATGCGATTTACGCGACACGCGCGAAAAGTCGCCGGATTCGCAAATCGTCAATCGCATATCTTAAATTCCCCCGGCGATTCGTTTTGACGCTGCGCGTTTTCTAGCGTAGCGTTTCCGTTCTATTTTCAAAAATTGTCATGATTGGGCTGATTAAAAAAATTTTCGATCGGAACGCGCGCGAAGTCAAAAAGCTCTGGCCGCGCGTCAAGGAAATCAACGACCTTGAAGCCGGGCTGCAAAAGATTTCCGACGACGAACTGCGCGCCAAAACCGCCGCGTGGAAGGAAGAACTTTCAAAAATTTCCGACAAGGACGAACTTGCCGCAAAGCTCAACGAAATTCTGCCCGAAGCCTTTGCCGTCGTGAAAAACGCCTGCCGCCGTTTGTGCGGGCAGGAAATTGTCCGTGCGCGGCCAGCCGCAAAAATGGGAGATGATCCCGTTCGACGTGCAGCTCATCGGCGGCATCGGCCTGCACAACGGCAAAATCGCGGAAATGGCGACGGGCGAAGGCAAAACGCTCGTGGCGACCCTGCCCGTTTATCTCAACGCGCTCACCGGGCGCGGCGTCCACGTCGTGACGGTCAACGATTATCTCGCCGCGCGCGACGCGGAATGGATGGGCGCGATCTACAAATTTCTCGGCCTGACGGTCGGCGTGATTTTGCACGACCAAAGTCCGAGCGTCCGCCGCGAGCAATATGATTGCGACATCACCTACGGCACGAACGCGGAGTTCGGCTTCGATTATCTGCGCGACAACGGCATGGCTTCGCGCAAGGAGGAGCAGGTCCAGCGCGGCCATTATTTCGCCATCGTGGACGAAGTGGATTCCATCCTGATTGATGAAGCGCGCACGCCGCTGATCATTTCCGGCCCCTCGATGCACACGCACGACGAGCAATTCGCGCAATGGAAGCCGCTCGTGGATTCGCTCGTCCGCGCGCAGCAGCAGTTGTGCGGCCGCTTTTTGAAGGAAGCGGAGGATTTGATCAAAAAATTGAATCCGACGGACGGCTCGAACGTCACGAACGCCGCCGAACTCGAACACGAAATCGGCCTGCTTCTGTTCCGCGTCAAAACCGGCCAGCCGAAATCCGAGGGCTTGATGAAAATTCTGGAAAACCCGGAATATCTCAAACTGATGAACCAGGCGGAACTGGACTTGCACAAGGACCAGAAGAAAGTGGATTTGTATCGCGAGAAGGAGGAATTGCTTTTTGCGATTGACGAAAAAAGCCACGAGGCGGATTTGACCGAGAAAGGCCGCAATTTTGTCAGCCCGCAGGATCCGGACGCGTTTGTGCTGCCGGATTTGACGACGATGCTGCACGACGTTGATGCTGGCGCGGAAACCGACGCGCGCAAACGTCTGGAGGCGAAGGCGAAATTGCAGGCGGACTTCGAGGCGAAGGCGCAGAAGATTCACGCGATCTCGCAATTGCTCAAGGCGTATTCGCTCTACCAACTCGACGTGGAATATGTCGTGCAGGAAAACAAGGTCATCATCGTGGACCAGCACACGGGACGTCTGATGCCCGGTCGCCGCTGGAGCGATGGTTTGCACCAGGCTGTCGAGGCGAAGGAAGGCGTCGCGATCGAGCGCGAAACGCAGACGCTCGCGACAATTACGATTCAAAATTATTTCCGCCTTTACACAAAACTGGCGGGCATGACCGGCACGGCGGAAACCGAGGCGGCGGAATTTTTCGACATTTACAAGCTCGGCGTGATGACGATTCCGACGAACAAGCCGAACATCCGCAAGGACGGCAACGATTCGGTCTATAAAACGCGGCGCGAAAAATTCAACGCGGTCGTCAAGGAAATCAAGACGCTTCACGCGCAGGGACGGCCGATTCTCGTCGGCACGGTTAGCGTCGAGACGAGCGAAATGCTTTCGCGCATGCTGAAGCGCGAAGGCTTGATTCATTCCGTGCTGAACGCGAAATTTCACCAGCAGGAGGCGGAAATCGTCTCGCGCGCCGGACAGCGCGGCGCGGTCACGATTGCCACGAACATGGCCGGTCGCGGCACGGACATCAAGCTCGGCGAGGGCGTCGCGGAAGTCGGCGGCCTGCACGTGCTCGGCACGGAACGCCACGAGTCGCGGCGCATTGACCGGCAGTTGCGCGGACGCTGCTCGCGCCAGGGCGATCCCGGTTCGTCGCACTTTTTCATTTCGCTCGAAGACGATTTGATGCGGCTGTTCGGCTCGGACCGCATCGTGAAAATGATGGAAGGCGTCGGCTTCAAGGAAGGCGACGAACTGGAACATCCGCTGGCTGAACCATTCCATCCAGAGCGCGCAGAAAAAAGTCGAGCAGCACAATTTCCAGATCCGCAAACGCACGCTCGAATACGACGACGTGATGAACAAGCAGCGCGAAGTCATCTACGGCTTCCGCAACGAAATCATCCACGGCGAGGACGTGCGCGACCGGCTCATGGACATCATCGAAGAAGTCGTGATTTGAAAGTGGAGCAATTCACGACCGCCGACGCCGAGACGAGCGAATGGAAAATCCGCCAGCTGGCCGACTGGGTGAACTTGAATTTCCCGCTCGGAATGCCGGAGGCGGAAATCGTCAAGGCCGCCGAATCCGGCAAAGGACGCGCCGGTGGCCGGCTCGATTTTCGACGGATTGAGCCCGGCGCAATTCGCCGTCTGCAATTTTATTTCCGACGCCATCCGCAAGGCCTACGAGGTGAAAATCAGCTTCGAGGAGCCGGAAAAACTGAGCGACCGTCGAGCGCTACACGATTTTGACCGCGATTGACAAATTGTGGCAGGAGCATCTTTACGAGATGGACAGCCTGCGCTACAGCATCGGCCTGCGCGCGCACGGCCAGCGCGATCCGCTCGTCGAATACAAGACCGAGGCGTTCAAGATTTTCGACGAGCTGATGGTCAACGTGAAGACGGAAATCTGCCACAACGTCTTCCGCAGCGCATCGTCCATGATGGCGTTTGAAAATTTCCTGCGCAACGTGCCGCAACAAACCCTGCATCAGGTGACAAGCGCGTTTGGCGGCGGAACAACCACCGCAAGCTCCGGCGGCGCAAAACCGAGCGACGTCGTCAGCGAAGCCGCGGCTGCAACGGAAGCCCAGGCCAAAGCCAAGCCCCTCCGCACCGGCCCGAAAGTCGGGCGCAACGACCCGTGCCCCTGCGGCAGCGGCAAGAAATACAAGAACTGCTGCGGGCGGTGATGGGTGCATCTGGACACTGTTCTTGCGGCCAGCAGAGGTAGCGCAGATTTGAAATCTGCCGTATCGCCGAATTGCATTCGGCAGCGCGCCGCCAAGCCCAAGCCCATTGAACCGCCGACGCCTTGCGGATTGAAAATCCGCGATACAGCAGATTGCAAATCTGCGCTACTGGTTCAGAAATGAGAACAATGTCCAGATGCACCCGGCGGTGATTTAATTTAAAGATAGAACTTGCAGCCGTTATTTAGTTTCATTAAATTGCGAATGATTTGCAATTACAATTGTCTCAAAATCATGGAATCATCCAGCCTTGTGCAATTGTCCGTGGCCATCAAGAGGCTGCCGCCCATTTTGGCGCTTCTGGGCTTCTGCCTGCCCGCCTGTCTGCTGGCCGGTTGTGACAGGAAGGAGACAAACTCATCGGAAACGGCCAAGATGAGCATTGTCGCCGCCGAAAATTTTTATGGCGGCGTGGCGCGGCAGATCGCCGGAAATTCGGCGGAGGTCGCCAGCATTTTGAGCAATCCCAACCAGGACCCGCACGAATTTACCACTGATGCCGCGACGGCGAGGGATGTGGCCGATGCCGACATCGTGATTTACAACGGCGTTGGTTACGATGACTGGATGAACAAGCTCCTCGGCGTCCAGGGCAAACCCGGCCGGATCGTCATCCGGGTCGCCGACTTGATCGGGGCCAAGGCCGGCGACAACCCGCACATCTGGTATGATCCGCGCACGATGCCCGCGCTGGCGGCAAAGCTTGCGGAAATTTTGAAGCAACCGGACAACCTCGCTGCTTTTCAAAAAGAGATGAATGCGCTCACGTCAAAAATCGCCGAAATCAAATCGGCTCACGGCGGAACGGTTGTCACGGCCACGGAGCCGGTGTTCGGCTACATGGCGGACGCGCTGGGTTTCAAAATGGAAAATTACGGCTTTCAACTCGCCGTGATGAACGGCACCGAAGTGAGCTTTCAACAGGCGTCCGGTTTCGAGAAAAGTCTGCATGACAAATCCATGAAAATCCTTTTTTATAACAGCCAGGTCACAGACCCTGTGACTCAACGTATGCAGAACATCGCCAAAATGAACGGCGTGGCCGTGATTGGAGTCACGGAGACGCAGCCTCCCGGCGCAAAAAATTATGCGGACTGGATGCTCGCGGAATTGAATCAGGTCGAAACGGCTCTGGAGACGAACCATTGACATCCGCGATTTCCATGACGAACGCCGGCGTGCGTCTCGGCGGGCATGACATTCTGAAAGGAGTGAACGCGGAAATTGCAACGGGCGAGTTCGTCGGCGTGTTCGGGCCGAACGGCGCGGGCAAATCCACGTTGATGCGATGTGTTCTCGGTCTCATACCACTTTGTTCGGGATCCATTTCTGTTTTTGGCGAGCCACCGGGACGGGCGAACAAAGTCATTGGCTATCTGCCGCAATCGCGCGCGAGCCTCGAAGGCACGGCTCTGACCGCGCGCTCGCTGGTCTCTGCGGTGGAAGGTGGAAACCGCTGGGGAATGCCGTGGCATTCCCGCACCGCGCACGACGAAGTCGAACGCGCCATTGAACTGGCGGGCGTGGAACAATACGCCGGAAGGCCTTTCTCCGTTTTGTCCGGCGGGGAAAAACAGCGCGTGGCACTGGCCCAGTCCCTGCTCGGCAAACCGCGCCTTCTCATTCTCGACGAGCCGCTGGCCAGCCTTGATCCACGAAATCAAATGCGGATGGTCGAGTGCATCGCCAAAATCAAGACGACGACCGGCGCGACCATTCTTTTCATCGCGCACGATGTCAATCCGCTCCTCGGCGTGATGGACCGCGTGATTTACGTTGCGGGCGGCGGCGCCGCCGTCGGCTCGACGGACGAAATTATTTCCAGCGCGGTATTGAGCAAACTTTACGGCGCTGAAATCAACGTCGTTCGCGCCGAGGGGAAAATTTTCATCGTTGCCGCCGAGGGCAATGTCACGGAGGCCGCGCATCATGATTGAGCAAGTCCATTATTATTTGTCCTACGACTTCGTGCGCAACGCGCTCATCGCCGGCACGCTGGCCGCAATCCTCGGCGCGGTGGTCGGCTATTTCGTGGTCATCCGCAAAGTCAGTTTTGCCGCCCATTCGCTGGCGCACATCGGCTTTACCGGGGCGACGGGAGCGGTTTTGTTCGCGTTAAGCCCGCTGGAGGGAATGCTTGTCATTTCGGCGGCGGCGGGCTTGATGATGGGTGCTTACGGAAACCGGCTGCAGCGCAGCGACATGGCCATTGGCATGACGCTCTCGATCTGCCTGGGGGTGGGCACGCTTTTTCTTGCGCTGTCGAAAGGTTTCGCAGGCCAGGCCACGGCCATTCTTTTCGGGGATATTTTCGGCGTCTCTCGACATCAAATTTTTCAAACGCTGTTTCTCTCCGCAATCAGCCTGGGAACTTTGATATTTGTTTCGCGAAAACTTCTTTTTGCCAGCGTCCAGCCGGATTTGGCGGAGGCGCGCGGCGTTTCGTTATCCGCACTGTCAATCATCTTCATGATAATTCTGGCAATCTCCGTCACGCTCGCCAGCCAGGTGGTCGGCATCCTTCTGGTTTTCACGCTGATCATCGGCCCGGCGGGCATTGCGATCAGGTTTTGCGTAAACTTTTGGGCCGGGCTAATAACTTCGGTCGTCATCGGGCTGTTGACCGTCTGGATTGGAATTCTGCTCGCTTGTTTCACAAGCTGGCCTCCCACCTTTTGGATTACGACGATTATTTTCGTTCTCCACCTGATAACCGAGGCGGCCTGCCGATTTTTTAAATGAATAAAATTTTAATCATCAAAGAGGCGGCGGAAAAGGCCAGCGCAGCCGAGTCGGATCGGACGGCGCGCCTGTTGCGGAAGGCGGACACGCTCGCGGCGGGAATAATCATCGTAACCGGCTTTCAACTGCTGGAGGCAAACAACCTGCTCGGATCGTCCTCGCAATGGACGAATATTTTATATTACCTGTCGCTGGCGGTTTTGAGCGTTTCCCTGTTTTTCGCCTTTCGCGGAATGCGTGTCCAAGGTTATGCGTGTTATCCTCGCGGCAGCAAACTTTTGGACGCCTTGAAGCCGGAGAATATCTCGGAAGACGCAGCCCAGGAATCCCTCGTGAAAATGCTTTTGGAAACCAGGGAACAGAACGCGCGGTTGAACGATGCCAAAATCAAATCACTGTCTTGGTGCGGCTGGCTGCTCTTCACCGGCTTCGTGCTGGTTGCCGGCAGTCAATTGCTGAATGCCATCCTGAATTCAGCAGTCACCATCTCGTCGCCGGGTTCATAAATTGCGGCGCGAATAAATATTATTTGCAGCCAGTAAATGTCAGACGGATTCCGGTTGCAATAAAAGACTGGCGCATGAGAGAACGAGCCATCTCGCAGTCTTAAACCCCGGTTTGGCGGGTGCCGTTCTAAAAATAAGGCTTGATGATGGCTTGAAGCCTGCTATATTGCAAACGATTTGCGATACGGAAAATGCCAATTCAACCGCCGGACGCGCGGGCGGATTTTCACCGCTTGGGCGGCTCTGTCGCTGGCCGTCTGGCTTGTACATGACGGCGGCGGAAATCTGCCCGCCGCTCCACGCGTGGCTGCACGGCGGAACGGTTCCCAAAGACGACGACGATTGCGCCATCGTCGCCATCGCGCACGGGAAAATTGAAGTCGTGGTGTGCGACATTCCCGTCGTTTTGCCGGTGACGTGGATTGAAATTGCCCCCCTCGCAGAATTTTCCGTTTTTGTTCCGGCCCGTAAAAATCTTCTGTCTGGCCGCGCCCCGCCGATTTTCTGCGTTGTTTCTTGATTCCGTTGGTTTCAGGCGAATTGCTTCGCCTGAAATTTTTCCATTTAACCAAATCTTTGCGCTGTGCCGCGTGGCGTTCCGCAAAGCGCGAGTCCTTAAAAAATTCGCGGAAATTGTTTTGAAAATTTAACCCTTTGAAATTTATGAAAAATTTTGCAGAAAGAAAAAATAGAAATCGCAGATTGTATTTGGCGGTTATTTCGTCGGTCGCGTTGTCTTGTGGCGGCGCGGCTTTGGCTCAAACGAACAACTTCGCGGCGACAAACTCCGTCGCGTCGGACACTTCAACGAACGTCGCCAACCTCGGCAATATCACGGTCGTCGGGCAGTTGGATCAGGCGCGCAGCCAGATTTCGCCGGATTTGGGCGCGACGGCTTACACGCAAACAAGCGCAGCAAATCGAGTCGTCGTCGCAAGGCGACAACGCGCCGATGAACCAGGTCATCCTGCGCGCGCCGGGCGTGGCGCAGGACAACGGCGGCGAGCGGCGATCTGCACGTGCGCGGCGAGCACGCCAACTTGCAATACCGCATCAACGACGTGCTGCTGCCGGAAGGCATCTCCGGATTCGGATTGGAACTTGATCCGCGATTTCGTGGATTCGCATGCAGCTCATCACCGGCTCGCTGCCGGCGCAATATGGTTTCCGCACGGCGGGCGTCGTGGACATCCAGACCAAGAGCGGCGCGTTTGAAAACGGCGGCGACGGCGGAAATGTATGGCGGCAGTTACGACACGTCCGTCCGAGCTTTGAATACGGCGGCTCGCAGGGAAAATTGAATTACTTCGTTGACGGCAGCTACGACCACAACGACCTCGGCATTGAAAATCCGACGCCGAGCCACGACGCGATTCACGACACGACGGACCAATACAAGACGTTCGCGTATTTGTCCTACATCCTGGACGACACGAGCCGCGTCAGCTTCATGGGCAGCGCGTCCTACAGCGACTTCCAGATGCCGAACACGCCGGGTTTGCCTGTCGGCACGACGCCGGACGGCAGCACCCCGTGGAATTTCGCCGGCAGCGGGTTGCCGGCAAGTTTCAACTCCGCCGACCTGAACGAAAATCAAAACGAGCAAAATTATTACGGCGTCGTCACCTATCAAAAATCCGCCGGCAATTTGAACTATCAAGTCTCCGCGTTCGGACGCGAACAGCGGCGTGCATTTCATGCCCGATCCGATCGGCGACCTGTATTTCAACGGCGTGGCCAGCGACGTGCAACAGAAACTCTACTCCGGCGGATTGCAGGCCGACGCCAGTTACGAACTCAACGACAAGCACACGCTTCGCGGCGGCTTGATGGCGCTGGACGAATCGGTTTCCGCCGATTCGACCACCACCGTGTTTCCACGTGGACGCCAGCGGAAATCCCACCGGCTCGACCTGATCACCATCTGTGGACAACAACACGCTGCACGGCCTGTTCGCGGGCGTTTATTTGCAGGACGAATGGAAGATTCTCGACCAAGCTCACGCTCAATTACGGCGCGCGGTTCGACGTTTTCAATTCGTCGTTCGACAACGAAAACCAGTTCAGCCCGCGCGTGAATCTGATCTATCAGCCGACGGACTCGACGACGTTGCACGCGGGCTATTCGCGCTACTTCACGCCGCCGCCGGTGGAAAATGTTTCCGGCGCAAGCGTCATGCAGGTTCGACAACACGTCGAACGCGGCCGGCACAGACCAGGACGATCCGGTCAAGGCCGAGCGCGCGAATTATTTCGACGCCGGCATCAGCAGAAACTCGCGCCAGGCTTGACGGTCGGCGTGGACGGCTATTACAAGACCGCCAAGAACCAGCTCGACGACGGATTGTTCGGCCAGACGCTGATCCTCTCGGCGTTCAATTATGCCGAGGGCAAGGTTTATGGCGTGGAATTCACCGGCTCCTACACGCACGGCGGATTTTCCACCTACGCCAACGTCGCCTATCGGCAGGCGCAGGGCAAAGACTGGAACTCGGCGCAATTCCTGTTTGACCCGGCCGATCTGGCTTACGTCCAGAACCACTGGATCTATCTGGACCACGACCAGCATGGTCACCGGCTCGTTCGGCGCGGCTTACACCTGGAAGGAAGGCGCAAATCACAGCACGCGCGTTTATGTGGACGCGCTTTACGGCAGCGGCCTGCGCACGGACGCGACGGACTGCCAGACGGCTCGAACCATTCCCAACGGCGGACGGTTCCGGCTTATTACTCGATCAACCTCGGCGCGGAACAAAGTTTCAAAGTTGCGCAACAGACAAGACTGTTGAAAGCCCGGCTCGATGTCGTGAACGTCACGGACAATTCAGTATGAACTGCGCGACGGCTCCGGCGTCGGCGTCAACGCCGCGCCTTACGGCGAGCGGCTCGGCTTCTTCGGCTCGGTGAGCTATCGTGTTCTGAAATGTCGCCTCAATGAACAACATGGATGCAAATCGAACATCGCCCGGCTACGAGTTGAAAGACGAACTCGCGCGGCTGTGCCTGCCCTCAGCGCAGCCGCGATCGCGAACCAGAAGCTCGCGTGGGTGAATTCGATTTGCATCCTTTTTCTGCTCATCGGCATTGTCGGCGCGCGGCGCGGCGTCATTGCCATCAAACCGGTGCCGCCGCTCGAGGAAATTGTTCCCGTCGTCCTTGAGCCGATGACTTTGCCGCCGCAGGCGACGTTGAAAAAAAGCGCAAGCCGACGAGAACAAAAACGACACGCCGCGCGTCGTCGTCGTCATTCCGCAATACGCCGAACATCAGCTTCTGCGTGCCGACCATCGGCGCGCTGGTCGTGCCCGCCGCGCTCGCGTCCGCGCCGCCGCTGGAACCGTTGCGAAGCGCCGGCGCAAATCGGTTCCCTCAACAACACCGGCGCGGGCGGCGACACGGCCCGAACCGCCGTATCCGCAAATTGGCGCATGCAAGCATGGCGAGCAAGGCACGGTCGTCCTTTTGCTCGGCGGCGACGACGGCGGGCAATGTCATTTCCGTTGACGTGAAGGAATCATCCGGCTTTCCGTTTCTCGACCGCGCGACGGTGGAATTTATCAAGAACCATTGGCATTTGCCGACCGACGCCGGCAACCAGCTTTTTCAAACCAGCATCACTTACAAATTGCAACTGTTAACTTTCAACCACAATCATAAATTATGCTTGCAAACATCGTCTTCCAATTCTTCAGCAAAGGCGGCCCGGTCATGTGGCCGATTCTCGTCTGCGCCCTCGTCGCCGTCGCCGTCGTCGGCGAACGCGCGTTCTGGTGGTGGCGCGAAAGCCGCAAGCGCGACCCGCAAAAACTGGAGCAAATCCTGGCCGCGCTGGAAAATTCCGACGTCGCCGCCGCCGCAGAAAATCGCCGCAGGCTCGGAAGACCCGGTCATCCGCATGATCCGCCACGGCCTGAATCATCGTCGGCCACACGCACGGCTCGCTGCTGGGCGCGCTGCAACTGGCCGCGGGCATCGAACTCAAGCGCGCCGGGCGTTTTCTCACGGTCATGGACACGCTCGTCACGCTCGCGCCGCTGCTCGGTTTGCTCGGCACGGTGACCGGCTTGATGCGCGCGTTTCTCAACATCGGCAGCGCGGAATTGTCCGTCACCGGCGTCACCGGCGGCATCGGCGAGGCGTTGATCGCCACGGCCTGCGGACTGGGCATCGCCATTTTTTCGCTGATTCCGTTCAATTATTTCTCCGCCAAAGTCGACGCAATTGCAGTTTGATTTGGAAACGGCGGCGACCAATGTCGAAGTGATGGTCGGCGGCGGCGAAAAGCCGGCGACACGGTTCATTTGCACAAACCGGCGTCGCCGAGCCAGGCCACGAGCCATTGAAATTTTGCCGATGAAAATTCCATCGCCCATTCCGAAACGCCGCTCGCGGATTGTCATCATTCCGCTGATTGACATCATGTTTTTTTTGCTCGCGTCGTTCATGATGGTCAGCTTGCAGATGAGCCGCACGGAGAACATCAAGGTCAACCTGCCGTCCGCCACGCAGGCGCGGCAGGATTACAAGCCGGACATGATCAACATCGCCGTGGACAAATCCGGCGCGGTGTGGCTGGAGAAAAAAGAAATTTCGCTGCCGGACTTGAGCCTGTTTTGAGCAACCGCTTCCGCGCCAACACGAATCTGCCGGTCTATATCAGCGGCGACCGCGACACGCTGCACGGCGACATGGTGAAAGTGTATCAAACCGTCCGCGCGGCGGGCATCCAAAATGTCGCGTTCATGACCGGCGGCAATTCCAATCCGACCGACGCCATGAAAATCCGCTCGCCAGTTCCTGAAAAAAAGTCGCGGCTGGAAATCATTCCGCTGATTGACATCATGTTTTTTCTGCTCGCGTCGTTCATGATGGTCAGCCTGCAGATGCAGATTGTCCGCACGCTCAAGGCAAATTTGCCGACCGCCACGCTCGCCACTTCCACAAAAAAGCCGGACATCGTGAACCTGTTCGTGGACCGCGACGGACAAGTTTCCGTGGACGACAAACCCGTCTCCTTTTCCGAATTGTTCACGCTGCTGACGAACCGTTACAGCCTGAACACAAACCTGCCCGTCTTCATCACCGGCGCGCAGGACGCCACGCACGGCTCGGTGATGTTCGTGCTCGATTTGGTGAAACGCGCCGGCATCCAGCACGTCGCCATCGCCGTCAAAGCCGCCCCCGACCAGCCAATCCCATGAAAAATTTCCAGCAAAACCTGCTCATCGTCCTCGCGCTCGCGCTCTGCGGCCTGTGCGCTTTTCAATGGTATGTGCAAACCGTCCAGCGCGACGAAATCCAAACCCTGAACGACATGGTCTACGAGCAAAATGCCGACATTCAGGACGCGACCAATTCCATCGCCACGTTGAACGCCCAGATCAACCAGATGGACGCGCGCATCACCGAAATCAAGGCTGCCGCCGCGACAAATGAACAACTGGTCGTTTCGCAAAAGGCTGAAATCGTGCAGTTGCAATTCCAGAACGAAAATTTCACCAACGAAATCGCCCAATACAAAACCGCCGTGGACACGCTGGAATCAAAATTGAAAGACGCCTACGCCGGGATTGAAAAGCAAAACGAAACCATCACCAACCTCGTCGCCCAGCGCGATGATTTCGTGAAGAAATACAATGACGAGGTGAAAGACCGGAACGATGTCGTGACCAAATATAACGATCTGGTGAAACAAGTGGAAAAACAGCAAGGTGGCGGCGGGAAATGAACCTATCAAAATTTCAACCCGTGTTGGACGGCGCAATTCCCATTCGTTTCAGAGCGCAGGCAAGCGTCACATACCGGCTGGAATAATCTCCTCGTCAAAAAAGCTCGCCAACCGTTTGGAAAAGGAGCAAATCTTTCCCTGTAATCAACCTTGGGAAAGCGACCAATGAAACATCGTTTGTGGAACCTGCTTTGGAAAGTTGCCGCCCTGCTCATCCTAGCCGGCGCACTTTTCGCCATAATCCTGTCGCGCCCCGACACCGCCGCGCAACAGGCCGTGGTGCAGACCCGTTCGGCGTTGCGTCAGCAGGGCTTCAAGACCGATCTCGCCGATTTTGATTTCTCGACCGCCCTCGGATTGCGCGCGCGCGAAGCCGTCCTGCTCGCCGCCCCGAACCGGGGTGAGAACCCGTTTCGCGACTTTCCAAATCTCATGTCACCGGTGGATTCGGACTCGGTCATTGTGTTTTGGCAGGAAGAATTTCCGCGAACCCAGTCCGGCGATGTCCTCTGGCCCTTGTTGCGCGAGGCGATGGACGAAGACCGTCAGCCGCTCGACGACGCCTGCGATGCCGCACTGTCCGGCCTCATCCGTTTCAACTTGGATGCAAGTCGCGGCGACGCCATGCTCCTGCCGCACCTCGCCCCGCTGAAAAATCTCGTCCAGATGTTTAACAGCCGCGCCATGCTCGACCTCCACGACGGCAACAAGGATGCCGCATGGACAAATGTTCTCGCCGCAACCCGGCTGGTGACGGCGTGGCAGCCGGAGCCGGCGGAGATTTCCCACCTCGTGCGCTTTGAAAACATGACTCTCGCGTTCAATGCCACATGGCAGTTGCTCCAGACCAACGGCTGGCCCGATGAAAAGCTGGCCGCGCTGCAAAGTGAATGGGCGTCCGCAGATTTTTTCACCAACCTGCCTGAAACCGCCGCCTTCAAGCGCGCCGCCGATGTGGCGGCGTGCCAGCGGGAGCGCCAGCAACCTTTCCATGCGGGAAATACTTTCGGCGAAATCTTCAGGGAGGCGCTGCGCTATCCCTGGGACGCCCTGGCCAATTTCAAATATTTCTGGAGACAGCACGACTATCGTCAGAGTGGCAGCTACGAAGATGAAAAAAATCTGCTCCTCTTTTACCGCAACCGCGAAGTTGAACTTCGCAACGCCGTTCAATCCCCGACATGGTCGCAAATGCGTCAGCTTCCCGGCGGTGCCAGTCAAATTTCCTTCCAGTCGCCATATCAGTCGCGGATGCAAATGATGAACAACCTGCATCGAATCACCATGGGGTTTCAAAATCAAGGCTCCGGCCTGCTGGCCCGCGCCGCCGAGGCCGAGGCGCGGCGCAGAATCCTCGTCACAGCCATCGCATTGGAACGCTATCATGGAAAGAACGGCGCGTATCCCAGATCACTCGCCGCCCTAGCGCCTGATTTTCTAAAAGTTGTTCCAGTGGATTTCATGGATGGACAGCCTTTGCGCTACCGGCTCACGAACGACGGCGTTTTTGTCCTCTATTCCGTCGGCTTGGATTGCGTGGATGACGGCGGGAAAATGCCGTCGCAAAAATGGCTGGGGGCGCTCGCCGTCCGTCCGGGGAATTTTGGAGCGCTGCCGGAAGGCGACATCGTCTGGCCGCGTCCGGCCAGCGTCGCCGAAATCAATGCCGTCCAGCAGCGCGAACAAACCGTCCTCGAAAACAGGGCCGATGAAATGGAAGAAATGCTGGCCGGCGAGGAATGGAATTTCACCATCAAACGCCAGTCCGAGGTTGAAAAACTTTTCGCACAAAACACAAAATTTGCCAGCCCCGACACGACGTATCGTGGCCGTCCACTTGCCGAAGTTCTGCGGAACGTGGAATTCAGCGGCACAAACCGCCTTTCACTGGCCGAACTGCTGACGCTCCACCAGATCATCACCGGCGCGGAACCGGAGACCATCACCTTTGAAGTCCCCATCGCCTACGACGTGCTCACCAACGTCGGCAGCCTTGACCTTTACGTGGATCCGGTTACGGACACCGACTCCGACGTGGGCGCGTATGCCTTGCAATGCGACTTCAGGCGCGCGACTAACGGTGATTGTCTGCTGGCGTGGAGCACCATTTACGAATGCCCCGGCAAACACGCGCTGACTTTGGGGCTGACCCTGAACGACCTGCCGCCCGACAAGAAGGATTTCGGGGGACCCATGCTGCCGTTTGAAGTGACCAACCTTTGCCAGTTCAGTTTGTCCTCCGCGCACTTCGATCCCCAAATGGGAGCCACCTGGCGGGCACGATTGCCGGAGAAGAACGGCAACTACATCGTCGAATGCAACTCCACCAACGGCGCGCACCTCAAGACCCTCACCGGCAGCACCGCCAACGGCCTCATCAAGGTGCATTGGGATTTGCTGGACGACCACGACCGACGCCTCACCGACGAATTTTTCAATTCCGTCTTCCACATCACCCTGCCGGACTCCGGCCGCACCCAGACATTGAACGGGCCGTGAAAGTTGCCGCAAATTGTTCGAACCAAAAATAACAAAAGGTGGCAGCCGTCACGACCGCCGCCGTTTGAATTTTTGTTGTAGCGTTGAGCCTGTGGCTCAGTCATCGGCATCAGACATTACATATGGGCGATGATGTTGTCGCCGAACGCCGAGCATTTAATCTCGGTCGCGCCTTCCATCTGGCGCGCAAAGTCGTAGGTGACTTTTTTAGAACCAATCGCGCCGTTCAAACCTTTCAAAATCGAATCCGCCGCCTCGATCCAGCCCAAGTAGCGGAACATCATTTCGCCGGAGAGCACGACGGAACCAGGATTCACCACGTCCTTGTTCGCATATTTCGGCGCGGTGCCGTGCGTGGCCTCGAAAATCGCGTGGCCGGAGACGTAGTTGATGTTGCCGCCGGGAGCGATGCCGATGCCGCCAACCTGCGCGGCGAGCGCGTCACTCAAATAATCGCCGTTCAAGTTCAGCGTGGCGATGACGTCAAAGTCCGTCGGGCGCGTGAGCACCTGCTGGAGCGTGATGTCGGCGATGGCGTCCTTGATGACGAGGCCCGAGCCGGGCTTGCCCTCGGGAATCTTGCACCACGGGCCGCCGTCAATCTCCACCGCGCCGAATTCGCTTTTGGCCAGCTCGTAGCTCCAGTCGCGGAAGCCGCCCTCGGTATATTTCATGATGTTGCCCTTGTGGACAATCGTCACGGACTTGCTCTTGTTCGTGATGGCGTATTGCACGGCGGAGCGGAAGAGCCGCTGCGTGCCGGTTTTGGAAACGGCCTTGATGCCCAGCCCGACGAGTTCCGGAGTTTCACCAAAACGGATTTTCTTGAAATCTTTCGGGAAGTTCGCCTTGAGAAATTCAATCGTCTTGAGCGCCGCTTCCTTGCCCGCCTCAAAATCTATGCCCGCGTAAATATCCTCGGTGTTTTCGCGGAAGATGACCATCTTGACTTTTTCCGGATGCTTCACGGGCGACGGCACGCCGGTGAACCACTGCACCGGGCGCAGGCAGACGTAGAGATCGAGCATCTGGCGGAGCGCGACGTTGAGCGAGCGGATGCCGCCGCCGACAGGCGTGGTGAGCGGGCCTTTGATGCCGACAAGAAATTCCTTGAACGCCTCGACCGTGTCGTCCGGCAGCCAGTTGTCAAATTTGTTCTTGGCGGTTTCGCCGGCAAAGACTTCAAACCAGGCGATTTTCCTTTTGCCGCCGTAAGCCTTTTCCACGGCGGCATCCATCACGCGCACGCTCGCGGCCCAGATATCCGGGCCGGTGCCGTCGCCGCGGATGAACGGCAGGATGGGGTTTTCGGGAACGGTCAGTTTGCCGTTCGCGATTGAAATTTTTCCGCCCGCAGGCGGTGTAACGTCTTTATATGCCATAGCGCGGAGAGAAATATCAGGTTTCGCGCCGGAGGCAAAGCCGAATGACGCGAAAATCAAAAAAAGACGATCCTTTCGCAAGAAATGGCCGACGTGCCCGATCTTCGCCTTCGCTTGCTTTGGCGCGGCGGGCGTGGCTAAATGACTTGAGAGTTCGATGAGCAAATCCAAATCACAATGGGACTTCGGCGAGTTGTTTCCGGCGGAGGCGACGCGGAAAATTTTTTCCGTCGGCGAACTGACCGGACAAATTCGCGCGCTGCTTGAAAAGCAAATCGGCTCAATCTGGGTCGGTGGCGAGGTGACAAATTTTCGCGCGCAATCTTCCGGCCACATTTATTTCACGCTCAAGGACGCGGCGGCGCAGTTGAACTGCGTGCTGTTCAGCCGCGAAAAGATCCCGCATCGCGGACTGCTGGCGGACGGGCAGAAGGTTTTGCTGCAAGGCGACGTGACGGTTTATGAAGCGCGCGGGCAATACCAGCTCATCGTGCGCGCGGTGGAATTGCAGGGCGTCGGCGCGCTGCAAATCCAATTTGAAAAACTAAAACAAAAGCTGGCGGCGGAAGGCTTGTTCGCGCCGGAACGGAAACGTCCGCTGCCGAAATATCCGCAGCGCATCGGCCTCGTGACCTCGCCGACGGGCGCGGCGATCCGCGACGTGCTGCACGTCGTGCAACGGCGGAATCCGTCGCTGGAAATTATTTTGGCTCCGTGCCGCGTGCAAGGCGACGGTGCGGCGGCGGAAATTGCCGAAGCCATCCGAATGCTGAACGAATTCAACTTATCACTCGCCACTCGTCACTCGTCACTCGACTTGATTCTCCTTACGCGCGGCGGCGGTTCGCTGGAGGATTTGTGGGCGTTCAACGAGGAAATCGTCGCGCGGGCGATTTTTGAATCGGCGATTCCGATTGTTTCGGCAGTCGGGCATGAAATTGATTTCACGATTGCGGATTTTGTGGCGGATATGCGCGCGGCCACGCCGAGTGCGGCGGCGGAAATCATTACCGAAGGCGTTTTCGCCAGCCGCGAATTTGTCGGCGACGCGCCGGATTTGCTGCGGCGCATGTTGCGGCGCGGTGTGGATTCGGCGGCGGAGAACTTTGATTCGCTCGCCGGACGGCTGGCGCGGCTGCATCCGCGCCGGCGGCTGGACGAATCGTTGCAGCGGCTGGATGATTTGCAAAACGGCCTGCTGCGCAATTTGAAATCGGCGGCGCGCTCGCGAAATCTGGTTTTTGAAAATCTCGCCGGCAGATTTCTGCGGGCCAAGCCGTCGCACAATTTGAAACTGCGGCGCGAGGCGCTGCGGCAGATGGAGCGGCGGTTGAACGCGCTCGGTCCGGAGCAGGTTTTGGCGCGCGGCTACTCGATCACGATGGACGCGGCGAGCGGGAAAGTTTTGCGCGACGCGGCGAGGATCAAGTCCGGACAATTGCTCAAGACGAGGCTGAAGAAAGGCGAAGTTTTCAGCGAAGTTCAAGAGAAACTGCGATGACTCCGTGCTGGACGACGGAAGAAATATCTTTTAGCTTTATCGCGTGGCAAACCAATCGAAAAGCGCGGCGCAAAACGAACCCGCGAAATCCCTGCCGTTTGAAGACGCGCTGAAAAAGCTCGAAGGCGTCGTCGAGGCGATGGAATCCGGCGATTTGCCGCTGGAAACTCTTTTGCGAAATACGAGGAAGGTTCGAAGCTCGTGAAAATTTGCCAGGAAAAACTGGCGGACGCGGAATTGAAGATCCAACGATTGGAGAAAAACGCGGCGGGCGAAATGAAGTTGAAGCCGTTTGAAAGCGATGTTGAAGCGCTAAACAGTTGAATTGTCAAATCGGCAATCATAATTCAACGATTCAACCATTTAACAATTCAACCCATTACAAAAACATGACTCGTTATCTCGACATGGTGGACGGGCCGGAGCACGTCAAGAAATTGACGCTGCCGCAACTTCAGGAACTCGCCGGCGAAATCCGCGAGGAACTCATCGCCGGCCTCGCCAAGGGCGGCGGGCATCTCGGCCCGAACCTCGGCGTGGTTGAATTGACGCTCGCGTTGCATCAGCGTTTTCAATTCGCCGAAGGACAAATTTGTCTGGGACGTGAGCCATCAGGTTTATGTCCATAAAATTTTGACCGGACGCAAAAATCGTTTCCGCACCATGCGCCAGACGGACGGCTTGAACGGCTTCGCGCTGCGCACGGAGAGCGAACACGATTGTTACGGCGCGGGCCACGCGGGCACGGCGCTTTCCGCCGCGCTCGGCATGGCGGCGGCGCGCGACAAAAAAGGGCACGGATGAAAATGTCGTCTGCATTTTCGGCGACGCGGCGCTGACAAACGGAATTTCGTTTGAGGCGATGAACAACATCGGCCACACGACGAAAAAATTCATCGGCATTCTCAACGACAACGAATGGAGCATCGCCAAAAACGTCGGCGCGATTTCCGGCTACCTGAACAAGCTCATCACGAATCCGAGTTACAACAAACTGGCGCGCGATTTTGAAAATTTCGTCCGCCGTCGCATGCCAAAGGGCGAACTGGCCGCAATACTCGCGCACAAAGCCGATGAAGGCGTCAAAGGCGCGTTGAACGTCGGCATGAAGCCAAAAGCAGGAAGTCGCGTTTGATGGCGACGGTCGCGGCGGCCATGGCAATCCCGTCTTGTTCGAGGAAATGGGAATGCGTTATCTCGGCCCGATTGACGGGCACAATTTGCCGCTGCTCATCAGCACGCTGGAATTTGCCAAGACGTGCGACCATCCGATTGTCATTCACATTTTGACGCAAAAGGGAAAAGGCTTTGAGGCCGCGCTGAAATTCCCGGAAAAATTCCACGGCCTCGGGCCTTACGACGCCAAGACCGGCGAAACGCCCGCCGCCAAACCCAACACGCCGCCGGCTGTATCAGGACGTGATGGGCCAGACGCTCGTGAAACTTTGCCGGCGCGACAACCGGCTCGTCGGCATCACCGCCGCGATGCCCAGCGGCACGGGCATGAAGCATCTGGAAAAAGCCATGCCCGACCGTTATTTCGACGTCGGCATCGCCGAGGAACACGCCGTGATTTTTGCCGCCGGCATGGCGACGATGGGCTTTCATCCCGTCGTGGCGATTTATTCCACGTTTCTCCAGCGCGCCTACGACTGCATCCATCACGACGTTTGCCTGCAAAATCTGCCGGTGATTTTCTGCATGGATCGCGCCGGACTTTCCGCGAACGACGGCCCGACGCATCACGGCCTGTTCGACATCGCGTATCTGCGCTGTTTTCCAAATGTGATTGCAATGGCTCCGGCAAACGAAGATGAACTCGCCGACATGATGTTCACCGCGACGCACCAGAATCATCCGGTGTTCATCCGCTATCCGCGTGGAACGGCGGAAGGTGTGCCGGTCAAGGACCAGCCGCAATTGCTCGAAATCGGCAAGGCACAGGTCGTTCAGAATTTTTCCAGCAACGGAAAAAAGAAAGTCGCGCTGTTCGGCCTCGGCCCGATGAACACCATCGCGCGCAAGGCGGCGCAGCAGCTTTCCACGGAAGGCTTCGATGTCGCCGTCATCAATCCGCGTTTCACCAAGCCGATTGACGCGGGCACGACGGAATTTTTCGGGCGCGCGGCGGATGTCGTCGTGACGCTGGAAGACCATGTGTTGATGGGCGGCTACGGCTCGGCGGTGCTGGAACTGTTCAGCGAAAAAAATGTGACGACGCCCGTCGTGCGCATCGGCTGGCCGGATCAATTCATCGAGCACGCCTCGACGCAGGACGAACTCCGCAAGAAATACGGCCTGTCCGTCGAGAACACCGTCGCCAAAGTGAAGGCGCAATTCAGCGAAGCCCCGGCGAAAGTGACGAGGCTGGTTGAGGTGGCTTGATGAAAATTCCGCGGCCAAGAGTTCAACCGGCATTTACGCTGGTTGAGCTTTTGGTTGTCATCGCAATCATCGCAATTCTCGCCGCGCTTTTGCTGGCGGCAATTTCTCAAGCCAAAAAAAGAGCGCAACAAATTCAGTGCGTCAATAATTTGCATCAACTCGGAATCGGTTTGCAAAATTTTCTCGCAAACGACCACGCTTATCCTTTGTATGTTAATACAAAGAAAACGAATAATAATTTTTGGGCTTTTCCATTGGAAATTGACGGATTTGACATTTCCAAACCGCCAACACGTTGGCTTAATACTGGCGTATGGCATTGTCCAGTCGAACCGCAACCTTCCTTGTCTTATGGCTATAATGCCTTTGGATTTGGAACCTACACCAACACACTCGGACTTTCAGGTCACTATTCGATAAATTCAAACATACTTGTTACGCTTGCTCCAATCAGCGAGTCAGAAGTGACTGCCCCAAGTGACATGATGGCGATGGGAGAGACATTTATTCCAAACACAATTGATTTCATGCGCAACACCTATTTAGTAAGTGACACTTCAACAAGAATGGCATTCGCCCGTCATCAAGGCAAGGCCAACGTGGTGTTTTGCGACAACCACGTTGAATCGCCGACGCTCCAATTTCTTTTCACCGACACCAGCGACGCCGCCTTGAGCCGCTGGAACCGCGACCACCAACCCCACCGCGAACGCCTGGCTCCGTAATGTTGTTTTTCCTTCTCCCATCCGCCTTCGCCATGTGCGGCGCGACAAGCGAAGAAGATCAGGGCGATGGCTGGCTCTCATCAATTTTCCCGCGATACGCGGCCAGAAAATAAACCAGCACCGCCGCCACGGCCGCCGCCAGCACGCCCCAGAACAGCGGCCATTGCGTTCCCGCCGGTCGCGCGCACGCGTTGAACCACCAGCCCGTGCCGAGGTAGCCGATGAGGTTGCCCGCGCCGCCATTCAACAGCGTCAGCAGCGCCTGCGCCCGTGTGCGCCACGCGGAATCAATCCGCTGGTTGAGATAAATTTGCGCGGTAATGAACACGAGGACGAACGACGCCCCGTGCAGGCTGACGCCGAGCAGCAGGGAAGTTTTTGTGTTCATCGCGCTCAACGCGAACCGCAGCACGCCGAAAGCGAAGCCGCAGGCGAAAATCCATTTCAACCGCCAGTCGGTGCAGCAGCCATGCGAGGCTGAACATGGCGATGATCTCGGTGGTTTGCGCAAGGCTCATCCACGCGCTCGTGTGAGCGAAGCCGAGGTCGTGCAGATGCGTCGGCGCATACGGGTAAAACGCGGACAGCGGGATGTTGAACAGTGTCGTGCTGATGAAGACGACGCGCGTGTCGTGGTCTCGCAGCAACATGAGCGCGTCCAGGCCGAGCCGTTCGTGCCACGAAAGATGCTCGGCGGATTTGGGAATTTCCAGCGCGGGCAGGAAACAGGTGAACGCCGCCACGAGCAGCCAGAACACCGCGCCGAGATAACATCCGCGAACGCTGAGCGATCCAGACTCAGCAGGCCGATGAGCAGCGCGCCGGCCATCCAGCCAAGGGTCGCCAGCGAGCGCACCGGGCCGAATTCCTTCCGCGCATTTTCCAAACGCGCGAAGACGAGCGCCGTGGAAATGCTGAACATCGGCGCGTAGGACAATGAAAAAACCTGGATCAGCGCCAGCACCAGCCACGGATTCCAGCCGAGCCTGATGGCCGTGGCGATGACCGCCATCGTGACGCCGGTGGCGGACGCGAGCCAGCGCAGGACGCGCGCCGGCGCAACATGCCGGTCGGCCATCGCGCCGAACATCAGCGGCGAGACGAACGCCGCGAGCGCGTTTGCCGCGAACGCATAAGGCTTGATGGCATTCATCCCGTGCGCGTCGAGAATTGTGCCGAGCGGCACGAACCAGATGGCCATCGCCGCCGCCTGGATGAAAAATAAAATCATCAACTCGGCGTATTCGGCCTTGCGCAGCGTCCTTAACATTGGCGCGGAGAATAGCCCATCACGCCGAAAATAAAAGCGCGCAGCCTTCCGGCTGCGCGCACACTGTTGTTTCGATTGGAAGAGGGACTATTTCTGGAGCTTGGCTTCCCAATCGCGGGACGTTGGATCGCCGTTCCGGTTCACGCCTTCCACTTTGCCCTTGATGGAACCGTCCGCGATCGAGCCGGAATATTTGTTCGTCATCGAGTTGCCGTTGAAATCACGCACCACGTTAAACATGATGTTAGTGCCGCCCATGACCATGCCGTCGGAGATGGGCGTTGCCACCGCCGCCGCGCCGCCACGTCCGGGAGGCGTCAAGCTGCCGGTCAACTTGTCGCCGTCCAGTTTCAGCGTGAGCGTGTTCGTCCGGTCCGGCCCGCCATTGCGGCCTGCCTGCGTCCAGATGTAGGTTCCAGTCGGATCCACCTTGGTGTCGGCGGCCTGTGATTGGATGATTGTGCCCGTGAGCAGAGCCGCACCGAGCAGGGTTTTTGTGAATTTGCTTATGGTCATTTTTTTAATTGGTTGTTGGTTATTGGTTGTTTTGCAAGTAACCCAAAGATGTATTCAATGTTTCTGCACCAGGGAAACTCGCCCCCGAACAAATTGTTACGAGGCTCAACAAAAGACTACATACTTGAACTTGGAAGTTCAACTTATTATGTCGCCAAAGTCCCGTTACGATTTGGTTTGTTTGGGGCATTAACAAAATGTTTTGGGTTACAAATCGAGTCCCCTTTTGTAATTATCAAAACCCGGCGGATGCTGTAAATAAACAACCTATGTTCATCGCCGTTCCAGTCGGAATGAATTACCGGACCGAAAGATTTCCGGTCGTCACACTTTCGCTCATCGGCGTCAATACGCTGGTTTATCTGGTCACGCTGGTTTGTTCCATCAGTTCCGGCAACGGCCTGGACGTCACCACTCCGTGGGTCATGCAAAACCTCTGGCTGACTCCGGCGCAATCCGACTGGTGGACTTACCTGACTTCGATGTTTGTCCACGAGGGAATTTTTCATCTACTCGGCAACATGATCTTTCTTTTCCTCTTCGGCTGTTGCGTTGAAGATTTGATTGGCCGGATGCGGTTTGCCGCAATGTATCTCGTCGGCGGATTCATTGCCGAACTGGCTTACATCCTGTTTTCGCCGGAACATTTTGCATCCGACATTCCGGTGGGCGGCGCGTCCGGTGCCATCAGCGCGTGCATGGGAATGTATCTGCTGTTGCGCGCCGACGCCGACATCGAATTCAAATATTTCTTCTGGTTCTTCATTTACGTCCGCGCCGGCGAATTTGAAGTCCCCGCGTGGATGGCCATCGGCTTTTGGTTTTTAATGGACGTTTTTGGAATGGTTCTCGATTCATTTTCCGGTCAACACGGCGGCGGTGTGGCTTTTGGCGTGCACGTCGGCGGATTGCTCGCGGGCGCGGTGATGATTGGCATTCCCAAACTGATCGCCCGGAAAAAACCGGAAGAACGTGAACCCATCATCAATCTTGCCAAACTGCCGCTGCAACCGGCGATGATTCCGCAACCGTCCGCCGGTGAAATTCCGGCCATTTACATTTCCGACGGCGGGCAGCAGACCGGCCCGTTCACGCTGTCGCAGGTGCAAGCCATGCTGCGGCTCGGCTCCATCAGCCCGGACGCATTTTACTGGAGCGAGGGCTTGAGCGACTGGCAAGGCGTAGCGGAATTGGCGTGAAAAAATTTATTGGATTATTTCCGACACGCGCTGGATTTTCACCGCCTTGCCGCTGGCGTTGTCAATTTCAATCACCGCGCCTTGCAGCTTCACGTCGTTGCGCGCCACTTCAAACCGTTGCGGCATGGCGGTGCGGAAACGCGCCAGCACCGGCTGGATTTCGCGGCCCAAAACGCTTTCGTGCGGGCCGGTGAAGCCGGCGTCGGTCAGATACGCCGTGCCGCCGGGGAAAATCTGTTCGTCCGCCGTCTGCACATGCGTGTGCGTGCCCACGACGGCGCTGACCTGGCCGTCGAGCATCCGCGCGAACGCGATTTTTTCCGAGGTCGCCTCGGCGTGAAAATCCACGAAGATGATCGGCGTGTGCTGGCGCAGCCATTTCGCCTCGTCCAGCGCGAGCGTGAACGGATTGTCCAGCGGCGGCTGCATGAAGGTGCGGCCCTGCACGTTCATCACGGCGACGGGCGGCAGGTCGCGGATTTTCAGAATCGTGCTGCCTTTGCCGGGCGTGCCGGGCGGATAATTCAGCGGACGCAGAAAACGCTGTTCGTTTTGCAGCAGTTCCATGACTTCCTTTTGATCCCACAAATGGTCGCCGGTGGTGATGGCGTCCACGCCGTAGCCAAACAGTTCCGCCGCGATGTCGGGCGTGATGCCGTTGCCGCCGGCGGAATTTTCGCCGTTGGCGATGATGACGTCGAGGCCGTGCTGTCTGCTCGCAGCTTGGGCAGAAGTTCCTTGACCGCGCGCCGGCCCGGGCTGCCGACGATGTCGCCGATGAACAGAATTTTCACGCGGGAAATTAACCATGTAGGAGTCGAGGTGACGAGACTCTATTTTAATTTTGAAATGAGACTCCTCACGTCGTCTCCTACAATAATCAAAGCCAGCACGCGATTGCACCAACGACGGCGGCGATGAGCCAGAGCAGCAGCACGGCGCGGGTGCGGCTCATTCCGAGCGCGCACGAGCCGGTGCGAAAGATGATTCGTGTCGCCGATCCAGAACGGCTTTTTGTTGAGCGTGCGGAACAGGCTGACTTGCGCGAGGTCAAGCAGCGGAATCGCCAGCACGAACAGCGGCGCGAGCACGGCGAGCGGACGCGGATTTTGCTTGGTGTAAAAATGCGGCAGGATGGCCATGACGGCGAGCAGGTAGCCGACGAGATGGCTGCCGGCATCGCCGAGAAACGCGCGGGCGTTCGGAAAATTCCACGGCAAAAAGCCGACGAGCGCGCCGCACATCAGAAAGCCGGTGATGGCGACGAGATATTCGCCATTGGCGGCGGCGATGAGCGCGAAAAGAAGCGCGCCAATCGCGCCCAGCCCGGCGCACAGGCCGTTCATGTTGTCCATGAAATTGAAGGCGTTGATGACGGTGAGCAGCCAGAGAATCGTGATGGCGTAGCTGAAAATTTCGCTGTGAACAAACAGCGTGATGCGCTTGCACGCGGCGGCGACGAGCGAGGGCGATTAAAAATTGCCCGATGAATTTCGGCAGCGGCTTCAGTTCGTGTTTGTCGTCGAGCCAGCCGAGAATCGTGATGGCCACGGCGCCGAGCGCGAGCACGGCCAGTTCAATCGCGCGGCGGTCAATGCCGTGAACAATCAGTCCGGCGGAGGAAATTTTGACGATGCCGAGCTTGAACAGAACCGCGCCGGCGGCGAGCGGCAGGAGAATTCCCGTCAGCACGGCAAAGCCGCCGGCGAGCGGAATCGGCGTGTCGTGGATTTTGCGGTGGCCGGGATCGTCCACGAGGTTGGTGCGCAGACACCATTTGCGCCAGAGCGGCAGCGCGAGCAGCGTTGTCAGCAAACGCGCCCGCAAAGGCGGCGGCAAAAAAATTGAAGGGAAATGTCACGCGCAAATGCCGCGTTCGGCGGCCAGTTTCAGATAAACATTATATTGGTCATCCACCATTTTTTCGACGGAGAAATTTTCCCGGACAAAGGCTGCGCCGGCCCGGCCAAATTTTTCACGCAGCGCCGGATCGTTGGCGAGTTGCAATAATTTTTGCGCGGCAGCGTTCGTGTCGCCAGTGCGGACGATGAAACCGGTTTCATTTTCGAGGCAGACTTCGTCCGCGCCGTCAAAATCGTAGGCGACGACGGGTTTGCCGGCGGCGAGCGCCTGCGGCAGCGCGCGGGACAACGCTTCGCGATAAGACAAATGCGCGAGGCAATCCATGATGCCGACGTAACGCGCGACTTCGCCGGGCGGAACGAGGCCGGTGAAAATGACTTTGCCGTCGAGTCCGAGCGCGTGAATTTGCTTTTCAATGTTCGCCGCGCAGCGAGCCGTCGCCGACGAACAGCAACCGGGCGTGCGGCACTTGCGGGAGAATTTTGGCGAAGGCGGCGACCAAATCGGCGTGGCCTTTGAGTTTGAACAGGCGCGCCGATTTTGCCGATGACGAAATGATTTTCTGCGAGGCCGAGTTTTTTGCGGAGCGCCAGGTCATTCGTCGCGTTCAGAAACGGTTCCAAGTTGAAAGCCGCTGAAAATGCGCGTGAACATTGACGGTTTGCCGATGCCGGCGGCGAGATACAGTTTCGTCATCGCGTCGGCGGAACAGAAGAAATGGTCGGTGACTCGCGCGGCGTGTTTTTCGGCGGCGGTGAAAATGAAGTTGGCGAGCGCGCCTTGAAAATTTCCGAACGACGGGCCGTGGATGTGATGAATGATGACCGGCACGCCGGCGCGTTTTGCGGCGAGGCGTCCGAGAATTCCCGCCTTGCCGCTGTGCGTGTGGACGATGTCGGGCTTTTGTTCGCGCAGGATTTTTTCCAGTTTGCGCAGCGCGAGAAAATCTTTCAGCGGATGAACGGGACGGACGAGTTCGGGAACAATTGTGAGCAGTCCGGGAATTTTTGCCGCTTCAGTTTTCAAGCGAGCCTTCCGGGCCGGAAGTCGGGCCGGAAATCAGATTGACCTCGACGCCGGGTTTTCCGCGCAGCCCGAGAACCGTGGCGACGGTGTTTTCCTGCGCGCCGCCGACGATCAGCCGGGTGATGATGTGGGTGATTTTCAAATTGTTGAATGGTTAAATAGTTGAACCGTTAAATCGCTTCAACAATTTAACTGTTCAACGTCTCAACAATTTCAATCGTTCAATGACGTTCGTGGCCTCGGCGGTGTTGGTTCTTGGCCGACTGGCCGGATATAGTTTTCGTAATTTTTTATCGCCTGCGTTGGTCTCGTGCTTGTCGCCAGGCGATTTCGCCGAGGCCGTAGGCGACCTGGAACGAGTTGGTGTAGGATGACCGCAAGTTTTCGTAGTCGGCGCGGGCGGCGTCAAGTTTGCCGCTGTCGAGATTGGCGAGGGCGCGGTTGAAGAGCGCCTGCGGATTGTTCGTCTGGATTGCAAGCACGCGGGTCAGGGCGGAGATTGCCGTCGTCGTAATCCTTCAACTGGATGGAGACGTAGCCCTTGCTGAAAAGCCAGGCCGGGTCGTCCGGCGCGGATTCCAGCTTGTGGTTGATGATGGCGAGCGCGTTTGTAAAAAGCCCGTGCGCCATATATGCCTTCGCGGCGGTGACGAGCAGATCGTCATTGGTCGGGTGGCGGGAAATTTCAGTCTGCAACAGTTGCGTGCCGCGCGCCGTGTCGTCTTTCTGGAAATAGGCGGCGGCGGCGAGGAGGTCGAGCCGGGTTGAGTTGGTCTGGTTGAGCGAAAATTTTTCCGGCTGTTCCAGCGGCTCACGGAGCGCGGCAAGCGCGGGGTCGGGCAGGCGGGTGGCCAGGTAACATTCCGCCAGTTGCAGCCGCGCGGGCAGATAGTCCGGATCGAGTTTGCTGACGCGGTCGAACAGTGCGACGGACTGGCGGAACAACCCGTTTTGATTGGCGAAGACGAAGCCCTGTTCAAAACAAAAGCTCGGCTCGTCAAACGGACCGTCTTGCGTTGAGAACGGCGTCCCATGTGCCGTTTTTGCCGAACCGGTCGGGGCTGGCTTCGGACAAATCCACGGGCACGGACTGCCCGGCGCGCAGTTTCTGGTTGAACTCGAGGTTGACCTGCGCCACGACATTGTCGGGGTTCAGTTTTTGCGCCAGCTCAAATTGCGCGGCGGCGTTGGTCAGGTCGCCGGCGCGTTGCAATTGCACGCCCCAGAAATCCAGGCCGCGCGAATAAAAATCTCCGGCGGCTGCGGCGTTCGGATTTTGTTCGCGCCCGATCTGAAGGAGCGCGAACAATTTTTCCACCGGTGATTGCGGCGCGTCCGGGTCGGGCGGCGCAACGGCGCGCTCAATCGGGGCGAAGGCCTGTTCTTCCGCGTGCGCCCAGAAGGCTTCGTTTTCGGCAATCAGATTTTTGTCCGGCGGCGGCGGCAGCAGCGTGTTGTTCGGCAGCGTCTTCAGGCGATAAACCAGTCCGTGCGGCTCCAGATAAAACTGCTCGAAGTAGTAGCCGAAGCTCGGATGCAGATAGTAAAGCTCGTTGGTTTTGGCAAGCGCGGCCAGAAGGCCGATCAAGTGGAGCGGGCTGACGACATTTGTCCGTTCGGTGGCGGTCGACGGTGTCCGGCCATTTTTCCGGAAACTCCGCGTGCAAAAATTCATGATACGCCGGAAATGCCAGCGAGCGCGTGTCCAGCGGCACAAAATCCTTTGCGCGCCCCTGACGCGCGAGCGACGCCTGCGTGAGGAACACACGCCGGGGATCGTCGCTCAACACAATGCCGCCTGTGCGCGGCAGGTTTTCATCCTCAAGCGAGGCGAATTTCTGCAGCGTGTCGCCGTTCGTGTCGCGGATCTGCGGCGCGTTTCTGAAAATCAGCCCGGTCACCGCCAGAATGGAGATCAGAAACACTCCGCAAACCGACGTGACGTTCAAAATTAGGAATGGCGACGGCTTTGGCTTTCCCGGCCGGCTGCCTGCCCCGGGGCGGAACACCAGCAGAAAATAGCCCGCGTAATAGCCCGCGCCTAAAGCGCCGAGATAATAATATGTCAAAAACGAAATCCCGAAACCGAGATGTCTCGGGCTGAACGGCGGATCAAACGCGACCCAGACGCACACCACCAGAAAAACCGCGTGAATCAAATGAAACATGAAGCCCGCCAAAGACATGGCAATGCGATTGCGGTCGGTCAACGACGATCCCCAGCGGAAAGACAGGAATAAAACCGGCAGCAAGGAAGCCAGCGACATCAATTCAACGGGCTGCCGGAAATTCGGATTGGTGAAAAATAATTTTATCACGAAAAACTGCGCGGACAAGTTTGCCTTCAGCGCCTGCCAGAATGTCAGCGGCAGCCTGTCCGAATGGACCGCGAGCCACGGCAGCAGCAGATAAAACAACATTCCCGCCAGCCCGCACAAGATCATCCGCCCCAGAAAATCCAGGTTGAAAAACCCCAGTTTGCGGGTCCAGACCAGCGCCGCGATAAACAACGGCAAAAATCCGACCATCGCCCAGGTTTCCGCCATGCCCGCGCCATAAACCACCGCCGCCAGAAACAGCCGCCATCAGCGTCCGTCCAGCCGGTATTCCAGCAACGACCAGACGACGAACGCAAACAGCAGCAGGTCGAACATTTCGCCCGTGCAATTCGTCGCATTTTCCCAGAACGTCATTTGCAAGCCGCAGACCGCCACGGCCAGAACCGGCGGCAGCCACGCGCTCCAGACTGTCAGGAATGAAAATTCGCTGTGCTCCCGCCTGCGCTGCACGCTCGGTCCGGTCATGCGGCAGAATGGCAACCGACCGCGCGAGCAATCCCAGCGTCAACGCCGCGCACACGGCGGAAAAAATATTCAGCGCGACGGGGATTTGCGCCGCCGGCAGCCAGCGGAACGGATAAGTGACGACAAAAAGAACGGGCTGGTAAAATTCCGGCTGCCATGTCCAGCCCGCAGTCTTGGCCGTAACCGTCAAACTGTCGAGATAGACGGGCGGATACAACGAGACGAAGCTCAATGGGAAAAGCGACACCCAGTGGTTCAGCGTCAGCCAATAAACCGCAAATACCGCCGCCGCCAGCAGCCACGGCAAAATGCGCGGCGCAAAGTTCTTTCGCGGGTCAGTTCGGTTTCTCGGCCATTGGGTCTATTCAGTTGAAATCATTTGCGCGGTTTGGCAAGATTTTGTCCCGCGCGCAAATCCGCCACGCATTCGACGTGCTGCGTCTGCGGAAACATGTCCAGCGGCTGCACGCGCACCAGTTCAAAGACACCGTCCGCGCACAAAATGTTCAAATCCCGCGCCATCGTCGCCGGATGGCACGAAACGTAAATGACCTGCGCCGGTCGCGTTTCGCGCAACAAATTGCAATGTTTCCGGCAGACAACCCTTGCGCGGCGGGTCAAGAATCACCGCTGATTTGTTTGGTGGCCGTCCGCAAGGACAAATTTTTTCAGCAATTCCGGCAAAACTTCCTCGACCTTCGCGGAAATGAATTCGCCGTTGCTGATTTTGCGGCTGGACAGATTTCGCTGCGCGGATTTGATCGCCAGCTGGTCGTATTCAACGCCGACAAACGATTCCACCACATCCGCCAGCTTCAATCCCGAAAAATCCGACGCCGCAATACAAATCCATCAAATGCTTCGCGCCGCTGGATTTCAAAAATTCGCGCACGGTCTCGACCAGCTTCGGCAGCAGGAAAAAATTGTTCTGGAAAAACGAATCCGGCGGCACGTCCCAGTTTTCCGGCTGAATCGCGCAGCACGATCTTGATTCCGCCCTTCGGCGGCGGATTCGCGCGGACGTGTTTGATTTGCTCGCTGATGGCCGGCTCGGCGATTTTACATTCCTCGATGTCCTCGACGAACTTGTTGTCCGCGCGGATGAAGCCGATGACCAGCTTTTTGGCCGGGCCGTTCCACTGGCTGCGGATCATGATGCGGTTGCGATAGCCGTAAGGCTGCGGACACGGAATCACCGGCGCGATTTTGTCCGCCGGAATTTTTCCGACGCGCTCGAACAAATCCGAGATCTGCTTGTGCTTGAACTGCAACTGCGTCGCGTAATCAATGTGCTGATACTGGCAGCCGCCGCATTGCGTGAAGTAACGGCATTCCGGCGCGACGCGTTCCGGCGAGGATTTTTCCACGCGCAACAATTTCGCCCGCGCAAAATTCTTTTTGACCTCCGTGATTTCGGCCTCGACCGTTTCGCCGACGATGCACGAACGGCACGAACACGACAAAATCATCCACGCGCCCGACGCCTTCGCCGCCGAACGCGATGTCGTGGATGGTCAGGGAAATTTTGTCGCCGATTTTAAGAGACACACGAAGAAAATTTTGCCGGGCCGCCGGAACATCAGGCCGCCAGCGTGTTTAGACAGCAAGCCGCGTCGCAAAAAAGTTTTTTCAACCAGCAGGTTTGGATTTTTCGGCGATGGCTTCGGAGAAAATCGCCAGCACTTCGGCGCGGGACACGGAGCCGACCAGCCGGTTTTCCTTCGGATTGTTGACGACGGGCACGTTGCGCAATTCGCTTTGCAGCACCAGCGGCAGCGCGTCGAGCAGGCGCTGGTCGGGCGTCAGACATTTGGGCGGCGGGCGCATCAAATCGTAGGCGATGACGCCGCTCACATCCTGCGTTGGAATTCAAAAATTCCTTCAAATCTTGCAGCGCGACGATGCCGATGAGCCGTTGTTGCCCGTCCACGATCGGCACGAAATTGTTCGAGCTGGCCGAGAAATCGTTCGGCGATTTCGCGGAGCGAGGCCGTTTCGCGCATCGGCGGCACGGGCGCGCGCATCAAATCGCCGACGCGTTTGTCCATCGCCGCGCCGGTCTGTTCGCTTTCGCGCCGGAACGAAATTCCTTTGAGCCGCATGTGCTCGGAGTAAATGGAATCGGCATGCAATTGCCGCGCGATGAGCACGGCCACGACGCAGGCGAGCATCAGCGCGGGCATGAGCGAATAATCGAGCGAAATTTCAAAGACCATGATGATGGCCAGCAGCGGCGATTTGGTCGTGCCCGCCAGCGTCGCGCCCATGCCGGCGAGCGCGAACGCGCCGACGGGCAAATCCGCCGCGCCGTGAAATCCATGCACCGCCACGCCCGAACAGCGCGCCGGTGGTCGCGCCGAGAAACAACGTCGGCGTGATCACGCCGCCGACCGTTCCCGCGCCGACGACGATGACCGTGGCCAGCAGTTTGAAGAAAAGCAATTCGCTCAATTCCGCAGAGCGCGTGCGGATTGTTTTCGTAACCGCCCTGCAAAATGCTGTTGGTGACGTAATAGCCGTTGCCGCAAATGCCGGGCAGTTGAATCGCGATGATGCCGACGACCAGTCCTGCCAGTGTCAATTTGAGATAAAGCGGCAGCTTGATTTTTTCAAATCGCGCGCTGCTCTCGCGCAGCAATTTCAAAAACAGCGCCGCCACGCCGCCGCAAATCAAGCCCATCAGCAAAAACCACGGCAATTGTCCGGCGGTGGGCGAGGGAAATTTTGGCACCGAATACCACGGCTCGATTCCGAAAAATGTGCGCGAGGTCATCACCGACATCACCGCCGCGCACACGAGCGGCGCGAACAGGTTCATGGAAAAATTGCCGAGCACGATCAGCGACGCGAACACCGCGCCGGTGATCGGCGCGTTGTAGGCCGAGGCGATCCCCGCCGCCGCGCCGCAGCCGACGAGCATTCGCAGCCGATACGGCGGCCATTTGGCCAGTTGGCCGAGTTTCGAGGCGAGCGTCGCTGACAATTGCACGATGCCGCCTTCGCGCCCGATGGACGCGCCGGTGGCGATGCTCATCAGCGCCGACGCCGTTTTGACCAATTGCGTGCGGAACGGCAGCCGCCCATCGCCGGCGACGACGGCTTCGAGCATATCGCTCGTGCCCTGCCTGCCGACCAGTCGCAGTCCCCAATGCAAAATTGCTCCAGCCGCAAATCCGCCGAGCGTGGGCACAATCAACCGCTGCAACGGCGTGAACATCTCCGCTTCCCGCACCGGGTCGCCCGGCTGTGCAGAAAAATCCGCTGAACTATTTCACCGGCGTAATAGAAAAAAACGTTCACGAGTCCGCCGAGGACGCCGACGATTCCGGCGAGCAAAAGATGAAACGCCTCCTCCTTGGGAACGAATTTTTCGCGCCAGCTCAAGGCGCGCTGCCAGTGACGGCGGAAAAAATCGCGCACCTTTGCGACAATCGGGTTCTTTATCCACCATTCCACGCCGGAAATTTAGCTCCAAATGGAAATTATGCGACTGGTTTTAAGCGGCAAGCGAAAAGATTATTCGTGAGAAGCGAGACTCCTCACGTCGTCACCTACTCAATTAACCAGCACCAATACCGCCGCATCCTGCGCCGACTTCACACACCCTCAAACTTCTCATCCGCCGTGTTCGCTAGTTTGACTGCGGATGCGCCGCGTTGCGCTGTTGCAGATCCCGTTCGAGGTAGGTGTCTTCATCAGACGACTCAAGCCACGCGGTCAGCCAGATGTTGCCGAGCATTTGGCCGGCCTTCACGAGCTGGCCGTCGAGAAACGGCACGCCGTCCATGCCTTTGCCGGGTTCGCCGGTCAACTGGCCGTTCTTTTCCATTTCATACAGCGGCTCGACGCATTTGTTCTGCTCGACGAGATACGCGACGACATAATGGAAAAACGCCTCCGGGTCGCCCGCGTTCGGGATGCGCGCCGCCGGATTTATTTTCCCGACGAGCGTTTCAACCTTGATTCCGCCGGTCTTCTTGAAATAGCCGCCGTCAATCCACGCGTGAAACGTTGTCCGCGTCGTGTAACCCTTCGGGTTGTCGTTCGGATCCCAGCCGTTGAAATACTTCGACGTATGCAGCGGCTGCGAGCCGTCGCCGACGTAATGCCCCATCACGCCCATCACATAAACAATGTCCGCCTGCGCGTTGGCGATTTCCTCGGGCGTGCCGCCGTATTGCTGGAGCGTCTTCAGCACGCGTGAAATCCGACTTCAATTTTTCATAATTCTCCGTGATCGCCCACGGCAGAAACCCGGCCAGTTCGCGCGTGTGGTCGGCGTCCTTGTCCGGGTCAATTGGCGGAAATCTTTCGGGATGCGCCAGCGCGGGCCTTCACGATGTCCGCGACAAAATCGTAGCGCATGATGCGGCAGCGTCTCCGGCGTCAGGCCGTAAAGCTTCAAATCCTCCATGTCAAAGTAATGATCCGGCCCGTTGAAATGTTTCAGCGGCAGATCGGAAACATTCCGCCAGCGGTCCGGCTCGCCCGCAAGAAACGCGATGCGCCCCTTGAGCGCGGGAGTCAGTTGAATCCCAAAATCCGCCGGCAGCGACGCCAGCGCCAGTTCGATTGATCGCGTGATGCCCTTCGTAATCCCACGCACCGGCGTTGAAGGCGAACGCGCCGAGCGCGACGGCTATTGTAAAAAATTTCAGTTTCATATTTTCTTTTTCATGCGGGCAAGTTTAGCCGAACCGCCGCCGTTGCCGACAAAATTCGTGTCCATCCGTGTTAATTCGTGGTTAAATTTTTCGCGTGACAATCATCACCGATGAAAAATGCGCCGGCTATTCGCGCTACGCCCATCCCGAACGTCCCGCGCGAATCACCGCCACGATCGCAACGGTTGAAAAATCAAAATGAAATGCCGGTTAAATGGATTGCTCCGGCAACAATTTCCGACGGGCAAATCCTCCGCGCCCACGCGCCCGAAATGCTCGCGCGATTGAAAATCCCGCACGACTTCGACAACGACACGCCGTTTTTTGAAAACATTTCCGATTATCGCCCGCGCATCCGCCGCCGCCGCGCTTGATGCCTTGAAAATCGCGCGCACCGGCGAAAATGTTTTCAGCCTCATGCGTCCGCCCGGCCATCACGCCACGCGCGAACAATCCATGGGCTTCTGCTATTTGAACAACATCGCCATCGCCGTCCTCGAAGCCCTTGCGACCGGCGCGAAACGCGTCGCCGTTTTTGATTTCGACGTTCATCACGGCAACGGCACGGAGGACATTTTGCTCGACCGCGAAGGCGTCGCGTTTTTTTCCGTCCACCAGTTTCCCGCGTATCCCGGCACCGGCGAAAAAAACGTCCGGCAAAAACTGCTTCAATTATCCCGTCGCGCCGTCCGCGCCGCGCGAAACCTGGCGCGCCACGCTCGCCCGCGCGCTGGACGACTTGAAAAATTTCTCGCCCGATCTCGTCGCCGTGTCCGCCGGATTCGACGCCTACGCGCGCGACCCGCTGGCCGAAGGCTCTTTGCTTGCGGAAGATTTTCACTGGCTCGGCCAGGAATTGCGCGCGTTGAAAATCCCGTTCTTCAGTCTGCTCGAAGGCGGTTACAGCCGTGATTTGCCGGAATTGATTTTCGCCTATCTCAAAGGCGTGGAAGGAAGCTGATTCCTCTCGACAAACGGAATTGGAAATTTAATCTCCGCCAATGTCGTCGCAGCATTTCGGCACCATTGTGATCATCGGCATCTTCGCTTGGCGCATTTATCGGCGTATGCGCCGCAACATTGGCAGGCAACCATTGCATCCGGGCCGAGCCGTCAAATCAATCGTCATTCTTTCCCTCGTCAGTTTGCTGATTGCCGGCACGTCGCTGCAAAACACAAATTTGCTGCTCGGTTTTGGCGGCGGCCTGTTGCTCGGCGCGCTGCTGGGCTGGGTCGGATTGCGGCTCACGCGCTTTGAAACGACGGATGAAGGCCACTTTTACACGCCCAGCACACACATCGGCGTCGCCATTTCGCTGCTGCTCGTTGGAAGAATGATTTATCGTTTCATGATGATGCCGAACATTTTTTCAGACGCGGCGGCAAACGGCCATCCGCCGCCGATGCAAAGTCCGCTCACGTCTTTCATCATCGGGCTGACCGTCGGCTATTATCTCGTTTATCAGGCCGGCCTGTTCATCCACAGCCGCGACAAGAAATAATTCCGGAAACCGCGCCTCGGCGACATCGCGACGCAGGAACAAAATTATCTCACGCCGCTCGAAGGCGGTTGCAGCCGCGATTTGCCGGAGCTTATTTTCGCCTGCCTCAAAGGCGTGGAAGGAAGCTGATTCCTTTCGACAAGCCGGATTAAAATTTTAACTCGCCAATGTCGTCGCAACATTTCGGCGCATTGAGCATTTACCGCCGCGTGCGCCGCAACGGAATGCCGGCGTTTTCACGCAAGGCGCGATGCTCGGTCAGCCAGTCGCCGTAATCGGAAGTTATTTTCCATGCGCCAATTTACCTGGATTTCAGAGCGTGCAAATCCATTTTATTGGTGATGGCGGGAGTGGTTTGCAGCGGAATGTATGGGTTCCAATCTTTCCAAGAGTCCGCTTCTTTTTCATAAAGTTCAAAGACGTCGCCATTGGTCGCGGGCGCCTGAAAATCCGGCGGCGTCGCAAAGGCGATGCCGCCACTCAGCAATGTTTGAGCGGATTCGGCGCTGATTTCCGCGCCGCTAAAAAGTCCGATATGAAAATTAATGCCGCCGGCATTCCAGAATTTTGAATTCTCGCGCAGCAGCGGCGCGTATTCTTCGCGAATGCGCGCGTGGACGACGACGTGGCGCGGATCTTTGCCCAACTGGCAGCTCATCACTTCGCCGACTTGAATCTCGTGGTAAAAAATCGGCGACTGTTCTTCCAACGAATCACGTTTTTGCGCGAGCAAAATAATGTCCAGGGCGGGGATGGGTTTGACCGGCTCGGATTCCATGCCGATGAAGGTGTTGGTGCGCGCGCCGTCGCCCGGTTCGACGTTGACATAGTTTCCGCCCACAATGGTTTGCAATCCGCTGATGGCGCCGAGTTTGACCTGCGGGCGCACGATCCAAAACTGCGAACCTTGGCGCGCGACGCTGGCGGCGGTGGCGTTCAATTGCGCTTTCACGGCCACGCGCTGGCGGTCTTTGGAAAGATTGAGCGTTTCCACCTCGCCAATTTTAACGCCGCGATACCGCACGTCGGAATTCCCCGCCTGCAATCCGTCGGCGTTTTGAAAATAAATGGTGATGGTCGGCCCGGTGAAAAAAACATCGCGGCAGATGAAATAGCCGCACAAAGCCGCCGCGCCAATCGGAACGAGCCAGAGAATCCACGTCAGATAACTTTTTTCAATTTTCGCTTTGGGCAGATGCAATTTTTCATTCATAACGTTTTTTTTCTTCGGTTGAATCCCAGAGCAGGCGTGAGTCAAAACTCAACGTGGCAAGCAACGTGAAGACGACGACGGCGGCGAAGGAAAAAACGCCGCGGCCCGGATGAATGGTGGCGATCTCGCCCAGCTCGACCATTGAAACACAGATGGCCAGCAAAAAAACTTCGAGCATGTTCCACGGATCAATGATGCGGATGATTTTGAAAATCCAAGTGCGCGTTTTCCGCCAGTGCGTCCATTCCAAAGTCAGCGTGATGAACAGCAGGCCGACAATTTTTATTGCGGGCGTCAGCATGCTCGTGCAAAAAACCAGCGACGCGATGAAGTATTGTTTCTGGCCGAACAGCGAGCTGATGCCTTGGAAAATGGTCGTCTTCAAATGATGTCCCTGATAATCCGCCGTGACGATGGGATAAAGGTTCGAGGGAAAATAAAGAATCAAAGCCGCGATGGAAAAAACCAGCGTGCGCACGCGGCTGTTGACGTGGCGATGAAAAATTTGAAAATGGCAGCGGGCGCATTTGACGACGGAGTTTTGCGGAACCTCGCCGACCTCCTGCACCAACCCGCACGTTTGACAAGCCACAACCTTTTCCATTTGAGGAAATATCGGCGAGCATTTTTGAAAATTCAAGTGCGGACGCAAAATCATTGCGCAACAGCGTGTTTCTCCGCAAAATTGTCCGCATGAATTTAGACGCACTTTATTCCGAACTGACGCTGAAAACGAAAGCCAAGCTCGTGCTCGTCGTGCTCGACGGCCTCGGCGACATCGCGACGCAGGAACAAAATTATCTCACGCCGCTCGAAGCCGCCACGACGCCGAACCTCGACAAGCTCGCGAAAAATTCCGCGCAAGGCCGCATGATTCCCGTCGCGCCCGGCATCACGCCCGGCAGCGGGCCGGGACATCTCGGTCTGTTCGGCTACGACCCGCTGGAATTTCAAGTCGGCCGCGGCGTCATCGAGGCGCTCGGCCTCGGCGTGGAATTGAAACCCGGCGACGTTTGCGCCCGCGCGAATTTCGCCACGCTCGACGAAAAGGGAATTGTCACCGACCGCCGCGCCGGAAGAATTGCGACGGAAGTTTGCGAAAAACTGGTCGCGCTGCTCACGGCCAAAATCAAAAAAATCGGCGACACGGAAATCATCATCAAAGCCGGCAAGGAACATCGCTTCGTCGTCATCTTTCGCGGCAAAGGACTCGAAGGCCCGCTGACCGACGCCGACCCGAACCGCGAAGGTTTTCCGGTTCCGACCGTTCATCCGCGCGACGAAAACAATTCCGGCCAGAAAAAAATGGCCGCGCTCATCGCGGATTTTTACAAGGCCGCGCTGCCGGTCATTGCCAAAGGAACATCCGGCGAACGGTTTTCTCATGCGCGGCATCGCGCATCAGCCGCACATCCCGCTGTTCGAGGAGCGCTACAAATTGAAGCCCGCGTGCCTCGCGGTTTATCCGATGTATAAAGGCCTCGCGCAACTCGTCGGCATGAAAAAAATCGAGGCGCAGACCATCCAGCAGCAGTTCGAACGTTATCTGCAAGGAATACGACAACTTCGATTTCTTTTTCATCCATTACAAATACACGGACAAGGCGGGCGAGGACGGCGATTTCGTCGCGAAGATGAAGGCCATTGAATATTTCGACGCCGCGCTGCCGATTTTGCTGCGGAAAAAACCGGACGTGCTCGTCATCACCGGCGACCACTCGACGCCCGTTGCGCGTCAAAGGCCATTCGTGGCATCCGCAGCCGGTGCTGCTGCATTCGGCAATTTTCCGGCTCGGACAAGTTGGAACGTTTCACCGAAACCGGCGCGAACATCGGCTCGCTCGGCGTGTTTGAATCGAAATTTCTTGATGCGCCTGATGCAGGCCAACGCGAAGATGTTCGACAAGTTCGGCGCGTGACAATTTTCCGATCCTCGATCGTCGATCCTCGTTCTCGTAATCGAAAACCGGGGACGTAAGGACGGGAATCGAGGATCGATACGAATGAACCTGCCGAACAAACTCACGGTCTCGCGTTTCGCGCTGACGGTTCTTTTTCTTTGCGCGCTGTTCTGCCCGTGGCCGGTTCCGTTTCGCAACACGCTGGCGCTGTTTTTTTTCTGCGCGGCGGGCGTGACGGATTTTCTCGACGGGCACATCGCGCGCGCGCGCGGCCTCATCACCAATTTCGGCATCCTGATGGACCCGCTGGCCGACAAAATCATGACCTGCTCGGCGTTCATCGCGTTTGTCGAGAGCACGCATCTGCACCCCGACGCGCCGGTCAAGGTCGCCGCGTGGATGGTCATCATCATCGTCGCGCGCGAACTGGCGATCACCGGATTGCGCCTGCTGGCGGCGTCGAAAAACGTCGTGCTGGCGGCGGAACGGTTCGGCAAGCACAAGACGATTTCGCAGATCGTCGCCATCATCGCGCTGCTGCTGGTGGACGCGAGCGCCGAATGGAACCCGCCGCTGCAAAAAATGTTCGCGATCTGGCTGCCGGAATTTGCGGAAATCATGCTCTGGGTGGCCGTCGCGCTGACGGTGGCGTCCGGCATGATTTATTTGTGGCGCAACCGCGAGATTTATTTAAGCGATATGTGAAAACACACGAGACGACGTAAGGAATCTCTAATTTTATGAATTGAGTCTCGCTACCCCGGCTTCTGCAAGATTACTTCTTCGGCAGCGGCAGCGTGTCGCCGGAATTGGCAGACTGATAAACGGCGGGCGGCAGATTGGCGAGCGGGTTGGCGCTGTTGTGCTGCCGCCACGCCCAATGCGCAACGGCCAGAACCACGGCGACGGCCATTATTCCGACGGCGGCCAGCACGAACTTCAAGTTCACCTTCGAGAGCAGGAAAAAAACGTGGTCGAACGGCGACTTGGTCTCCTCGATGAGCGGCGGCGGTTCGCTGAATTTTTCCGTCCCTTTCAACTCCTCGTCCAGCGCGAGCATGATCTGCGGCACGTCGAGCTTGAGCATCGTCGCGTAATTTTTCACCGAGCCGCGGATGTAAATCGGCGCGGAAAACAGCGCTGAAGTTTCCCTCTTCGAGCGCGCGGATGTGGTCGGTGCGGATTTTCGTCGCGTCGGCGACCTGCTGCACCGTGAGTTTTTTCGCTTCGCGCGCCGCGCGCAGTTGTTCGGCGACCGTTGGCATTCCGCCTATTTAGCGCAATTGACGCGAGACTTGGCAATCATGTAAAACACATGGAAATGCCCTTCCTGCCGAAATCCAAATCATGGCGGATAATGACAATTGTTTTGGCAAGCCTTGTTTTGCTGGTCGCATTTTTCTACGCCGAGGAAGATTTGCGCGGCTGGCTCGCGTGGGAACATTGCGAACGCGATCTGGCGGCCAAAGGCGAAACGCTGGATTGGAACGACTACATTCCCGCGCCCGTGCCGGACGACCAGAATTTTTTCAAAGCGCCGAAGATGACCGATTGGTTTGTCAGAGGACATAACGGCACGGAATTTCAAAATCCTCTGGCGAATTCAAACACTGTTTCGGTAATTGCAACCGAGACAGCCGCGAACAATTATCTGGCGTGGAGCGACAAACTTCAGCCTCAATTTGATTTGATACGCGAAGCGTTGAAACGGCCTTATGCGCGGATGGACGGCGATTATTCAAAGCCATTCGAGCAGCCGATTCCCAATTTCATTTCGATGAGAGCGTTGGCACAAGTGCTTGAACAAAGCGCAAAATGCCATTTGTTTCTCAATCAGCCGGACAAGGCTTTGAACGAATTGACATTGCTAAATGATTCGCGCCGCTTGCTGGAAGCCGCCCCGACCGGCAAACCGATGACTTTGGTTGCGGCCATGATCAACGTCGCCGTCACCGGACTTTATGCGGACACCATCGCCGGCGGTTTGCAATCGCACGCATGGCAGGAGCCGCAGCTTGCCGCGCTGCAACAACAACTCGCGGATATCAATCTGACTCCGTTTGTGTTGCAATCGTTTCAAGACGAACCGGCGGATGTATGCCGTGACATCGAAATCGCGCCGCGCCCAAAATTCTTCGGTTTGTTCAATATGACAGATCATGCGAAATGGACTGACAAAGTCGGATGGTGGCTCTGGCCGCGCGGCTGGACGTATCAAAACATGGTCAATGTCGCCATGCTTGAAGTGAAGCCGCTGGAAGCTTTTGACCTTGCACACGACACCGTTGCGCCGCGCAAATTTGAAGAAGCGAACCGCACCGTTGAAAAATTTGTCAGGCACGGCAGATCGCCATACAAAATCCTGGCCGCCACCGTAATTCCCAATTTTTCAAAGGCAGAACAAGTTGCCGCGCACAATCAAACGATGGTGAACGAGGCGCAAATCGCCTGCGCGCTGGAGCGTTACCATCTCGCGCGCGGAGAATACCCCGAAACGCTCGACGCGCTCGCGCCGCAGTTCATCTCGCAAATTCCGCACGACATCATCGGCGGCGAGCCGCTCGTCTATCGTCCTATTGCTGACGGAAAATTTCTGCTCTACTCCGTCGGCTGGAATGAAAAAGACGACGGCGGATTGGAAGTTCAGACAAAAACCGGCGGCATTGATTATACGGACGGTGATTGGGTTTGGAAAAATTAGCCACAGATGAACACAAATTCACACAGATGAATTTTTAATCTGTGTCCCATCTGTGAAAATCTGTGGCAAAAAATCTTCGTTCGCATTGAACCTTTTCTCGCCTCGCGCATTCCACTCGGTATAAATGCCGGCGATGGCTGAACGCGAACATTTGCCCGTGCAACAGGCCCGCGCCGGAAAACCGGACGCCTGGGACGCGCTCTTTCGGCGATACCAACTGCCGCTTTACGTTTATGTTTTTGAACTCGCGCGCAACGAACAGACCAGCCTCGACATCGTGCAGGAAAGTTTCATCGCCGCCGCCCGGCATATCGGCGGACTGCGCGACGACGAAAAGTTCGGCGGCTGGCTCTTTGGCATCGCGCACCAGAAAGTCATCCAGTTCTGGCGCAAACGCGGCGGCAAGGAAATGTTGTTCGATGAAATTCCAGAATCGCCGGACGGATTTGAAGACGGCCCGGACGACTTGCTCATCCGCCGCGAACAGGAGATTGAATTTATGAAATTGCTGGATCAACTGCCGTTGCCGCAGCGCTCGGTTTTGCTGCTGCATTTCGTCGAGGATTTTTCGCTCGAAGAAATAGCGCGAGTCACGGAAACGCAAATCGGCACGGTGAAATCGCGATTACATTACGCGAAAAAAGCCTTGAGAAAATTATTGGAGGAGAAAAAATGAAAACGCCGCGAGATGTTTTATTTGCCCGGCATCAAAACGCCGTGCCGAAGCTCGACGCCATCCGCCATGAAGTCGTGGCGGAATTGAACAGCAAAGCAACAAAGGAACAAAGTTTGCCGGCGGTCTTTGTTGCTTCGCTGCTTCGTTGTCCAAACAAACTCTGGCTGGAACTCATTTGGCCGTGTCGCCGGATTTGGGCGGGCCTGGCGGCGGTCTGGATTTTGATTTTCGCCGTCAATTTCTCGCAGCGCGACCCGTCCGAAATGATGGCGCGAAAATCTCCGTCGCCGGAAATGATCATGGCGTTCCGGCAGCAGGAAAAATTGCTCGCCGAATTGATCGGGCAAAACGAACCGCAAGCCGCCGAGCGGACGAAGACATTTTCGCCGCGGCCAAGCAGCGAACGCAGTTTTGAAACTTTGACGGCGTGAAATCCGTAGGAGACGACGTAAGGAGTCTCTGACTAAAAAAGAAAATGGAGTCTCGTGACCTCGACTCCTACAAATGAAAATTATGAACGAAACACCAAAAACCAAATTGGGCTGGCGATGGCCGCGACGGATTTTGATTGCGCTGGCGGTCCTCGCCACGTTGATTGCGCTTCTTTACGCCGAGGAGGACTGGCGCGGCAAACGCGCGTGGGAAAATTGCAAACGCGATCTCGAAGCCAAAGGCGAAGTGTTGGATTGGGACAAATACATTCCGCCGCCCGTGCCGGACGACCGGAATTTTTTCAAAGCGCCGAACATGGCGGACTGGTTTGTCAGGGGTGCGAAGACGATGACGAATGAATTGTATGAACAATTGACACCCGAAAGTCTTTCGCGCTTCACGACAAACAATCCCGTCGTGCTGGCCGAATGGACATGGCAATGGCTGCTAACTGCGAAGAATATTGCCGCTGCGGATTCGGAAAATGCGGACCTTGTTTTGAAATATAGTTCTACTCCGTCGCATCTTCACACTTTTGTGGAGGCGGATGTCCCGCCCGTTTCAGACGAAACACCGCGAACTCCGCAGAGTTATGCTTCGCCTGATTTGAATGGCAAAATCACGCGGCTGCTCCAGAATGTCGTCGGCACGAATGAAATCGGTGCGCGCGGTGACCGGTTGTTGGCAAAATCGCCCGCTGAAATCAAACCCGCGCACATCATTTTGCTTTCCGGCATGAAGCCGGACCCGGATATAATCGCGTGGTTCACCCAATGCTTTCCGACAAACGCAACCGGGGGCGGTTCGCCCAGAATTCATATCGAACCCCCTATTGGAACAATCCCCTTTCCAAAAACCTTTCGCGTCATTTTGGATTCCGCCTATTCCGCCGCCGACTTTCTTGCATGGAGCGATCAATCTGAACCGGACTTCAATCTCATCCGCGAAGCGCTCAAGCGGCCTTACGCGCGGATGGACGGCGATTATTCAAAGCCATATGAGCAGCCAATTCCAAATTTCATTACCGTCCGCGTCGTCGCACAAGTTCTCGCGGAACGCGCACAATGTTATTTGCTGCTCGGCCAGCCCGACAAGGCTTTGCAGGAACTGACGCTGATGCACGATATGTGCCATTTGCTGGAAGCCGCGCCGACGGGCAAACCGATGACTTTGGTGTCGGCGATGATCAATGTCGCTGTCACCGGACTTTATGTGGACACTCTCGCCAGTGGTTTGCAATCGCACGCATGGCAGGAGCCGCAGCTTGCCGCGCTTCAAGAGCAACTCGCGGAAATCAATTTGACTCCGTTTGTGCTGCAAACGCTTCAAGAAGAACCGGCGGCAGTATGCCGTAATGCTGAAATCTTGCCCCTCTATCAATTTATGAACTTCGGGCGCACGCCGAAATGGCCGGACAAAATCGGTTCGTGGCTCTGGCCGAGCGGCTGGACGTATCAAAACATGGTCAATGTTGCCGTGCTCGAACTAAAACCGCTGGACGGTTTCGACCTCGCACATGACACTATTGCGCCACGCAGATTTGACGAAGCGCTCCGCAATCTCGACGGGTTTTTTGAACACAAATCGCCGTATAAAATTCTGGCGGCAATCGCGATTCCCAATTTTACGAAGGCGGAACAAGTTGCCGCGCACAATCAAACGCTAGTGAACGAAGCGCAAATCGCCTGCGCGCTGGAGCGTTATCATCTCGCGCACGGCGAATATCCCGAAACGCTCGACGCGCTAGCGCCGCAGTTCATTGAAAAAATTCCGCACGACATCATCGGCGGCCAGCCGCTTATTTATCGCACCACGGCTGATGGGAAATTTCTGCTCTATTCTGTCGGCTGGAATGAGACGGATGACGGCGGACTGGATGTTTCACCGCAGAATAAGAACGGCGGGACTGATTTCACGCGAGGCGACTGGGTCTGGAAAAATTAAGTTGCTATCAGCAATGCCGATTGAGCACATCGGCGTGGTAGGGCGGCGCTGCCGCGCCGCCTGGCAGGCTGACCAGCAGATCAGCCCTACCGATCTGTGTTTCATCTGTGAAAATCTGTGGCAGAAACCAGATTGAATTTCACCCCGCCGCATCCAGCCGGAGCAGGCAGTGGCCAAAGTCCACGACGCGCCGGCCTGGCACGGGCAGGTATTGCCCCGGTATCTGGTGAAACACGCCGCGGCTCCGCACCACCATGCCGCACTTGCGCAGCAATGCCAGATGCTTGGACACCAGATCGGCGCTTTGCCCGGTGCGCTGGGCAATCTCCGAAACCATCAGCGGCTCGCCCGCGCTCAATTCGCTTAAAATCCGCCAGCGCGTGGGCGTGCCAATGGCGGACAGCACTGATTTCAATGGAAGCAATGGTTGGGTGGAAACGGCCGGTTGGGCTTCAGATGGGGTGTTCATGGTGAAAAGATGATGCTTTCAACATGAAAACAGGTCAAGCTTGGAATGCGGACGTGGCTAACAAGAACGCGGATGCGGCGGCAATGAATGCCATTGCGTCAATAAAGAATCGAAACGCTTGTTTCATAAATGCGATAGCGTGAATTTAGAATATATCTGCGCGTATTACGAATAGAACAGCGTCATACAAGAACTCTGATGTAGCAGCCAATAATGCCACAGCATGATTCAATAATGCAAACGCAGCAAACAGGAATGCCAGCGCGACTGTAAAGAATGCGATAGTGGCTGTTCAGAATGCAGTAGCCGCAGTTCAGAATGCAGATTCCACGATCAATATGGAATTCACTTCACCTTCACCCGGAACTCGCTGGCGCTGGTCATCTTTTCCAGATCGCCGCCGTAGAACTTTTCACGGAACTCTTCCGTTTCGAGCAGGTGCTGGGATAAATCCTTTTTGTCGCGCTTGATGATGAATTTCAGTTCGTCCAGGTCGTCCGACCAGCGGAAGCCGTTGAAAAATTCCGCACCCGCGAACTGCGTCTTGTAGAGCGCGTTGTCCGAATAGCAGGTGCCGAGGTAAAGATGCTTGCAGCCGCGCTCCGCAAACAGCGCCGCCGCCGAGGTCATCATGAACATACCGAGGTTGCGCGCGTAATAATTCAGGTCGTAAAACGCGTAGTAGTAAAACGCGAGCGACCTGCCTTCGAGATAAAGCGTGGCGACGCCGGTTTCCTTTTCCGTTTCCAAATCCGTGAACACGAGCAGGTGCGAAATGATCGGCGAGGCGAACAGCGCGTCGAGCCGCTCGAAGGTCATCACGTCCCTGCCGAATTTGATGTCGGCGTAGGTTTTGAAAAACTGGCGGCGTTCCGGCGTGTAATCGAACTTGTCGCACGGAATCAATTCTACGCCGATGCCTTTGCCTTTGCGCAAAATCCGGCGGTTCTCGGACGACGGCTTGAACTTCGCGAGGTTCACGCGCACCTGACGGCACAAGTAAAACCGGTCCAGATTGCGCGATGACGGCAGGAAGCCCGCGTTGAAAATGTCAGCCGGCGTCTCGCCCGTTTCGGGAAACGCCCAGACCGCATACGGAAACTGGTAGTTTTCGTAGTCGGAATTTTGTTCGGAGAAAAGGAGTTTCATGGCCGCATCGTCCGCCATGGATTAAACACCGAACGCCGTGGAAAAGGAAATTCTTAAATCGTGGAAAAATTTTTGAAAATGTCCGGCTTGCAATTTTCCGGCGTCGAATGATAATTCGATTGTGAGCAGCAGGGAAACAGTCATTGAACTTGTCAACAAACTGCCGGAAGAAATGCCGCTGGCGGACATCGCGCGGGAGATTGAACTGCTCGCGGGCATCCAGACCGCCCGCGATCAGGCACGCCGCCGCGAGGGAATTCCTGCGGAAGACGCCCGCAACCGGGTGGACGCATGGACTTCAAAGTAATCCTCACGCCCCAATCGCTGGACGATTTGGAAAACATCGTCACCTTCATCGCCAAAGACAATCCCGGACGCGCCCGCACTTTCGGCAATGAACTGATTGACCGCGCGCTGGCCACCTCCGCTTTTCCCGAACTTGGCCGCGTCGTGCCGGAGATTGGCGAGCCGTCCGTCCGCGAAACCATCCACGGAGCATACAGGATCATCTACGAAATTTTTCCCAACCTGGAAACCATTTATGTGCTGCGCTTCTGGCACGGCGCAAGAGGCGAACCGGAAATCAAGCCAACGGTTTGATTTCGCCGCCATTTACTTTCCACCGCCGCGCTGCTAGAACTTCCGCGTGCTCAACGCCGCCGACATCTGGAAAAACCTCAATTCGCCGCGCCGGTTGTTTTTGATCGCCGGGCCGTGCGTGATTGAAAATGAAAAGCTGTGCCTGCAAGCCGCCGCATCGCTCAAGAAAACCTGCGCGTCGCTCGGCATTTATTACGTCTTCAAGGCCAGCTTCGACAAGGCCAACCGCACGTCAGCAAAATCCTTTCGCGGGCCGGGAATCGAAAGCGGGCTGAAAATCCTCGCAAAGGTCCGCGCAGAATTTGAACTGCCGGTTTTGACCGACGTTCACAGCGAGGCTCAAGTCGCAGCAGCAGCCGAAGTTGTGGACATTCTGCAAATCCCGGCGTTTCTCTGCCGCCAGACGGATTTGATCGAGGCCGCCGTCGCGACGGGAAAAATTGTGAATTTGAAAAAAGGCCAGTTTCTCTCGCCGCAGGAAATGGGACGTGTCGCGGAAAAGGCAAAAATCGCTGGCGCAAAGAAAATCCTGCTCACGGAACGCGGCACGACTTTTGGCTACAACAATCTCGTGGCCGATATGCGCTCGATTCCGATCATGAAATCGTTCGGATTTCCAGTCGTGTTCGACGCGACACATTCCGTGCAACTGCCCGGCGGCGGCGGCGACAAATCATCCGGCCAGCGCGAATTCGCCCCGGTTCTCGCGCGTTGCGCCCTGGCGGCGGGCGCGGACGGAATTTTTCTCGAAACGCATCCGCAGCCGGACAAGGCGTTGAGCGACGGGCCGAACATGATTCCGCTCGCCGAAATGGCAACGGTATTGCGCTCGCTGTTAAAAATTTACGAAGCGGCGAATTGAGAAAAATCAATTATGCCACCAACAAATATTATCGTCGTCATCGGCGCCGGATCAATCGGCCAGGCAATCGCACGGCGCGTCAGCGCAGGCAAACATATTTTGCTTGCCGATTTGCGAAAGGAGAATGCTGACGCCGCCGCGAAAGTTTTGACCGAAGCCGGATTCGAGGTCAGCATCGCGACCGTTGACATTTCTTTGCGCGAATCCGTTCATGCATTGGTTGAGAAAGCCACGGCGATTGGCGACGTCACCGGCGTCATTCACGCTGCCGGAGTTTCTCCAACACAGGCATCGCCGACCACGATTCTGAAAGTTGATCTGTATGGCACGGCGCTCGTGCTTGAGGAATTTGGCAATGTCATCGCGCGTGGCGGAGCGGGCGTCGTGATCGCGTCGCAATCGGGACATCGCCTTGGCGCGCTGACGGCTGAACAAAATAAATTGCTGGCGTTGACGCCGGCTGATGAATTGCTCGCGCTGCCGATGCTTCAGCCGGACAAAATCACCGACCCGCTTCATGCCTACCAGATTTCCAAGCGTGGAAATTCATTGCGCGTGATGGCCGAAGCGATGCGCTGGGGCAAACGCGGTGCGCGCATCAACACCATCAGTCCCGGAATCATCATGACGCAGCTGGCTAAAGATGAATTGACCGGCCCGCGCGGCGCGGGCTACCGGCGCATGATTGAACTTTCCGCCGCCGGTCGTGTCGGCACGCCGGATGAAGTGGGAAATGTCGGCGCACTTTTGATGGGCGCGGATGGCGCGTTCATCACTGGCAGCGATTTTCTCATGGATGGTGGCGTCACCGCTGCGTATTGGTTTGGCGAACTTGCTCCGAAATAATTTCCATGCCCGTAAAAATTTCAGCCGCCATCCGCCAGCGCGCCGCGCGCATTAAATTATTTTTGTGCGACGTGGACGGCGTTCTGACCGACGGCTCGATCTTCATCGGCGGCGAGCGCGAGTTCAAGCGGTTCAACATCCGCGACGGACTCGGCCTCGTGCTGGCGCGGCGCGCGGGCTTGAAAATCGGCTGGGTCTCGGCGCGGCCTTCGCCGGCGACAAAAATGCGCGCGGACGAATTGAAAATCCATTTTCTCGTCCAGCAGGGCGACCGTTTGAGCAAGACGGGCGCGATTGAAGAACTTCTGGCGCGGGAAAAAATGAGCTGGAACGACGTTTGTTTTGTCGGGGATGACATCGTGGATCTGGGGCCGTTGAGCCGCGCCGGATTTTCCGTCGCGGTCGCGGACGGCGTGGACGAGGCGAAGGCGAAGGCGGATTTTACCACGCGCGCGGACGGCGGCCGCGGAGCGGTCCGCGAGGTGATTGAATTGATTTTGAAGGCGCAGGGGAAATGGGATCCATTCGTCGGGCATTATTCGGAATGAAAATAAAACTCCAGAGCGCGGGACTGGTTGCATTGATTATTATGGCATCATGGTTCGCCGCAGCCGTTGTCCGCGCGCAGCAAAACGCCGAAGGCCATGCGAGCGATTTCAGTTCGGTTGAATACTTTGACCCGCCGAATGAAAAGCAGATGAAATCGCGGCTGTCGGGCGCGGAGGCATCGCCGGAGGCGGGCGGGCTGCTCGAAATCAAGCAGCTCAAGCTCGAAAAGTTCGACACGAACGGCGTGACGGAGGAGGTCGTGGAAGCGCCGGAATGCGTCTATGACACGGTAAACGGCGTGGCGAGTTCGGCGGGGCATCTGCAATTGCGGACGGGCGACGGAAACTTCCAGATCGAGGGCGATGGTTTTTTGTGGCGGCAGAAGAACGAATCGCTCACCATTTCAAATCATGTCCAAACCGTGATCAAAGGCGCGCTCGAAAGCAAAACTGATTTGTGAAAAAAATTTATTTCATCGCATTGTTCGCCGTGGCGGCCGCCGGGATTTTGCGCGCGCAGACGAACACGCCGAACACGAACGCCGATGCGGAAATCCTCGCGCTGGTGACGACGAACGCGCCGACGCCCAAGCCGTCACCGCCCGCGACGACGCATATTGATTCGGACAGCTTCGATGGCGATTTGAACGGACGGCACGCGATTTACAGCGGCCATGTGCGCGTGGACAGTCCACGCATGAAATTGACCTGCGCGCAGCTCACCGTGAACTTGCCGACGACGGGCGGGCGCATCAACCACATCGTCGCCGAGACGAACGTGGTGATTGACGCCACGGATGAAAAGGGCGCGACAAACCACGTCACTTGCGACAAGGCGGTTTATGACTACGACGTGAAGGGATCGGTGACGAACGACACGGTCACGCTCACGGGCAATCCGAAGATTGTCAACGCGCAAGACACGAACACCGCCGACGTGATCGTCTGGGACCGGGCTAACGGCCACATCCGGGAGACCAACGAACATATGTCCGGCGAGAATCTTGACGGCGCGGGCGCGAACACGAACGGTCTGCCAGTGCCAAAATTATTTTGAAATGGAAACAGCCGCGCCAAAATCAAACGGGCTGCTGCTCGCCACTGAAAAACTGGCGAAGCAATACGGCGGGCGGCGCGTGGTGGACGGCGTTTCGGTCAGCGTCAAGCGCGGGCGAAATTGTCGGGCTGCTCGGACCGAACGGCGCGGGCAAGACGACGACGTTCAACATGGTCGTCGGCGTGGTGAAGCCGGACGAGGGCGCGGTGAAATTTTCCGGGCGCGAGATCGCGGCCCTGCCGATGCACAAACGCGCGCGGCTGGGCATCGGCTATCTGACGCAGGAGCCGTCGGTCTTCCGCAAACTTTCCGTCGAGGAAAACATCCTGGCGATTCTTGGAAACTTGCAAGCTGTCTGCGGACGAGCGCGCGGTGCGCCTGAAATATCTGCTCGAAGAACTGGATTTGACGCCGATTGCGAAGAGCAAGGCGTATCAATTGAGCGGCGGCGAAAAGCGGCGGCTGGAAATCACGCGGGCGCTGGTCACAAGCCCGAAACTGCTTTTGCTGGACGAGCCGTTCAGCGGGATTGACCCGATTGCGAAATACGAGGTCGGAAAAATCATCCGCCGCTGAAGGAGCGCGGGCTGGGCATTTTGATCACGGACCATGATGTCCGCGAAATGTTGAAAATCATTGACCGCGGCTACATCATTTACAAAGGCCAGGTGCTGGTGGAAGGCTCGGCGGAATTTCTGGCGAACGATCCGAAGGCGCGGGAGATTTACCTGGGACCGGAGTTTAACATGTAATTTTAAGTTTTGAGTTTTTAATTGTTCAGCTAACCTGCGTGCAACGGTCCGACTAAAAATTCAAAATTTAAAACTGAAAATTCACATGGCACGCCCGCCCATCACGGTTGAACAGTTTTTCAAGGAGCACGGCGCCGCGTTGCAGATGCGGCTGCTGGCGGACGGGCGCGGACTGAACCGCGTCATCCGCGAGCCGACGGTCAACCGGCCCGGCCTCGCGTTGAGCGGGTTCACGCAGTATTTCGCCTACAAGCGCGTGCAGGTTTTCGGCCACGCGGAGGTTTATTATCTGCGGTCGCTCTCGGCGGCGGAGCAGCGCGAGCGCGTTACGCCTATCTGTTCGCCTACAAAATTCCATGCATCGTCTTCAGCCGCAGCCTGAAGCCGGACAAGGAATTTCTGGCCGCCGCCGAAAATGCGGGCGTGCCGGTTTTTCAAAGCCCGCTGGTGACGATGAATTTCATCAACAACGCGACGCTCGAACTGGAAGATGATGTTCGCGCCGCGCGGCACGGAAATCGGCAGCATGGTGGACATCCTCGGCGTGGGCGTGATCATCCGGGGCGACAGCGGCATCGGCAAAAGCGAGGCCGTCCTCGCGCTCATCGAACGCGGCTACAGCCTCGTGTCCGATGACGTGACAAAAGTCACGCTGGTCGGCGGACGCGACGTGCTGGGCACCGGCGCGGATTTGACGCGCAACCACATGGAGATTCGCGGCATCGGCATCATCAATGTCGCCGCCATGTTCGGCGTCAAAAGCATCCGCAGGGAAAAAACCCTCGACCTCGTCGTCACGCTCAAGGCGTGGGATGAAGTCGCGGACGTGGACCGCGTCGGCATGGAACAGGAATTCGTGAAAATCCTCGGACGTGGACATTCCGCACATCACCATTCCCGTGCGCCCCGGACGCGACCTTGCGCGGCTCGTCGAGGTCGCCGCGTATCAGACCAAGTTGAAAATGTCCGGCCAGAACGCCGCGAAGGAATTGAACGACCGCCTCATCGCGCACATGAGCCTTGCCGCCCAGCCGCCAGCGTAAAAATAAATGGTCAACTTGTCCCGACATGGTTTAACCTAACATGAGCAAACCGATGAGCGCAAAAAAACGGACGGCAACGTCTTCACAAAAGAACTGACCGTCTTGAACAAGCTGGGCATCCACGCCCGGCCCGCCGCGCTTTTCGTCAAGACCGCCAACCGCTTCGGCTGCGACATCTTCGTGGAAAAGGACGGCGAAAAAATCAACGGCAAGAGCATCATGGGCCTGATGATGCTCGCCGCCGGCCCCGGCAGCAAACTGACCATCCACTGCCACGGCGCGGACGCGCAACTGCGCCATCGCCGAGATCGAAGCGCTCGTCAAGCGCAAGTTTGACGAGGAATAAATCTCATGAACACTTCGACACGGAAACGCAACCGGTTTTCTTCTACGCTCACCGTCGCATTGCTGGGCTGTTGCGCGGTTCTGGCATTTTCATCCTGCTCGAAAAAGACCAGCGCCGCCATCATCGGGAAATGGCAGGTGCAAGCGACGAAGGAGATTGTCGAGTTCCGCAAAGACGGCACATTCTTCAACCCTCAAGATCAAAAACAGACCGGAAAATACACATTCACAGACGGCAGCCACATGAATCTGCAAATCAACACCGGCAATACAAATATGCCGGAAATGTCAGCCAGTTGCGAAGTTCACATTCACGGCGACAAAATGGACATGACCGTGACGGTTCCGGGGCAGCGCCAGCAGCAAAAACAGATTTTTGCGCGATTGAAGTAACGGAAAATTCAATCGGATATTCTTCCGGACGACTTTTGGCTTTCAACTTTGGACGTTGGACTTTAATTTTCCCGCATGGCTGCCGCTGAAATTGACATCAAATACGTCGCGCACCTCGCGCGCATCGCGCTCACGCCCGACGAGGAAAAAAAACTCGCCGCGCAACTCGGCGGCATCCTCGGCTACATCGAAAAATTGAAGGAACTGGACGTGACCGAATGTCGAGCCGACCGCGCACGCCGTTCCGATGGTCAACGTCACGCGCGCCGACGAAATCCGCCCGTCGCTTCCGCACGAAGACGCGCTGCGCAATGCGCCCAGACAAGCCAACGGACTTTTCATCGTGCCGAAAATCGTGGAATGAAACAAAATTAACGCAAAGGCGCAAAGGCGCAAAGGCGCATGGAAAAGAAATCGCTTTGCGACTCTGCGCCTTTGCGCCTTTGCGTTAAAAATAAATGCTGAACCAACTCACCATTTCCGAACTCGCCGCCAAGCTCGCCAAGCGCGAAGTCTCCGCGCGCGAAGCCATGCAGTCGTGCCTCGACCAAATCGCGCGCGTGGACGGAAAAATCCACGCCTTCATCAGCCATGATGCCGCGGACGCGCTCGCGCAGGCGGATGCGGCGGACAAACAAATTTCTGCCGGCGCGACGCACGCGCAAAAACCGCTGCTTGGAATTCCCATTGCCGTCAAGGACGTGCTCGCCGTCAAAAACCAGCCGCTCAATTGCGCGCTCGAAAATTCTCGGCAAATTCATTTCGCCTTACGACGCGACGGCGATTGAAAAATTGAAAGCGGCGGGCGCGATTGTTTTTGGCCGGTGAACATGGACGAATTTGCGATGGGCAGCTCGACGGAAAATTCCGCGTTCGGCGTCACGCGCAATCCGTGGGACATCGACGCGGATTCCCGGCGGCTCGTCCGGCGGCTCGGCGGCGGCGGTCGCGGCGGACGAGTGCATCGCGTCGCTCGGCTCGGACACGGGCGGCTCCATCCGCCAGCCGGCGGCGCTGTGCGGCTGCGTCGGCTTGAAGCCGACTTACGGGCGCATTTCGCGCTACGGCCTCGTCGCGTTTGCCAGTTCGCTGGATCAAATCGGGCCGTTCACAAAAAATGTTTCCGACGCGGCGACGTTGCTCGGCGTTTTGAGCGGACGTTGATCCGCGCGATTCGACGAGCGTGCCGCAGCCGGTTCCGAATTATTCCGCCGCGCTCGACGGAAACATCAAAGGATTGAAGCTCGGTCTGCCGAAGGAATACATGATCGGCGGACTCGACCCGGAAGTGAAAGCCGCCGTGGACGCCGCCGTGAAAAAATTTCAGGAACTCGGCGCGGAGATCGTGGAAATTTCCCTGCCGCACACGGATTACGCCGTCGCCACTTATTACATCATCGCCACGGCGGAAGCGTCGGCGAATCTGGCGCGCTTCGACGGCATCCGTTACGGCGCGCGCGTGGACGGAAATGATCCGGCGGAACTTTATTGCAAAACGCGCGGCGCGGGTTTTGGCGCGGAGGTGAAACGCCGGATTATTCTGGGCACTTACGTTTTGAGCAGCGGCTATTACGACGCGTATTATTTGCGCGCGCAAAAAGTCCGCACGCTCATCCGCAACGATTTTCTGAAGGCGTTTGAAAAGGTGGACGCCATCGTGACGCCGACCACGCCGACGGCGGCGTTCAAGATCGGCGAGAAATCGGACGACCCGCTGCAAATGTATTTGTCGGACATTTTCACGATTTCGTGCAACCTCGCGGGCATTTGCGGCATCAGCGTTCCGTGCGGTTTCACGAAGTCGCCGAAGCTGCCGATTGGCCTGCAATTGCTCGGCAAGCCGTTTGGCGAGGAAATGCTCTTGAAGATTGCGCACGCCTTTGAGCAGAATACATTGTGGCACAAAAACAGGCCGGTGATTTGAGCCGGAAAGGATCGCATGATACCAACCCAGCGCATCCGCAAGATCACATTCTGGCTGGGACTGACCCTGCCTGTGCTCGCGCTGCTGGCGGCGGTCTGGGTCACGCACGAGACGAACGGCCAGTTCAGCGCGGCGTTCACCTCCGTGACCCGCACCTATAAATTCCTGGACATCCTCGCGGTGACCCAGACGCATATTGCGGATGCCGAAACCGGGCGGCGCGGCTATCTGCTGACCGGGCACGACGATTATTTCCAGCAGCATGACGACGCCATGGCGACCGTCCACAACGACATCGCAGCAGTTGAAAATCCTCGCCGCTGGCAACGCGGAACAGCAGACCAACCTCGATGAACTTGACGGCCTCGTCGCCAGACGGCTGGCGCTGGATCCCAAAACGAATGTGCAGCGCAAAAACCAATTCCACCAGCGCGATGGCGATCCAACTGACCGACGAAGGACGGGACACCATGAACGAAATCCGCGTCGTGCTGTTTCAGATGCGCGAGCAGGAAACGGAACTGCTGGCCGCGCGGCAAGCAGACGCCGAGAACAGGTTCATTTTCGACCAGACCGCGTCGCTCGTCCTGGTCGGCGTGACAGCCATCGCGCTCATCGCCATCGTCACCATTTTGATCCGGCTTGAAAAACTGCGGCAGATCGTCACCGTCTGCGCCTGGACCGGCCAGGTGAAGGACGATGGCGAATGGATCCGGCTGGACGAATACCTGAACGCCGCTTCGGGCTTTCCATTTCGCACGGCCTTTCCGACGAGGCGGCGGAAAAAATGAAGCGGGAAATCGAGGAGCGCAACCGCTTAAAGAGAGACGCCGTCCAGAATCCGCCGCGCGCAGATTGATCAAAATCAGGCTTGCGTCACAAGTAACTTGATGGTTACTTATGCCAAACGCATGGCCAGACCCGCCAAAACCGACGGCGGCGCGAAGCGCAATCCCGGGCGCACGCGCGAACGCATTTTGTCCGCCGCACTCAAGGAATTTGCCGCGAAAGGCTTCGCCGGCGCGCGCGTGGACGCTGATCGCGCGGCGGGCGGCGATCAACAAGCGGATGCTCTACCATTATTTCGGCGACAAGGAAAATCTGTTCCGCGCCGTCCTGCGCCAGAAAATCGCCGAGCGGCACGCGTGGGGGCGAACCTGTCCAGCGACCCGGCGGAAAGGCTGCCGTTCTGGTTCAAGACCGCGTGCGACGACGCGGACTGGATCCGCCTGCTCGAATGGGAGGCGCTGCAAAGCGGCGGGAAAAAGGTGATTGACGAAGACGAACGGCGGGCGCTGTCGGCGGACTGGCTGAAACGCCTCGCGGCAGCGGCAGGCGCGCGGGGAATTGTCATCCGACTTTGACCCGCGCCATCTGATGCTGGCGATGCGGTCGCTGACGATGTTTCCGGTGGCGTTTCCGCAATTGACGCGGCTCATCATGGGACAGTCCGTGTACGACCTGAAATTCCAGCGCGACCACGCGGCGTTTTTGGAAAAATTTGCGGCGGCGTTCAGCCCGATGAACGCGCGATCCGTCAAAATCAATTTTGCGAAATGACCAACGGCATGAAAAAAACTATTTTGATTCCGGCGACCATCGCCCTGGTCGCGGCGGCAATGGCGCGGCTGTTCGGCCAAAAAAACCCGTCCGGATCGCGGTCGCGCCGGTGCTGGTCGCCAAGTCGTTCGCGACGAACGTGCCGGTGCAGATTGACCCGCCGCCGGTCGGCCATGTGATGCCGGTTTCGACGGTGACGATCCATTCGCAAATCGGCGGCATCATCAGCGCAGGTGCATTTCAAGGAAGGCGTCGGAGGTGAAATCGAACGCGCTGCTGTTCACGATTGACCCGCGTCCGGCGCAGGCGGTGCTGGCGCGCGACCAGGCGCAACTGGCAAACGCGGAAATCCAATTTGACCGCGAACAAAAATTGTTCGACCAAAAACTGGTTTCGCAGGATGAATTCGACACCAGCAAGGCGGCAAGGGACACGCTCGCGGCGACGGTGCAGTCGGACGAATTGAATTTGAGCTTCTGCGAAATCCGCGCGCCGTTCGACGGCGTGACGGGCAGTTTGCAATTTCACGAAGGCAACGTCGTCAAGGCGCCGGACGACACGCTGCTGACGATCAACCAGATTCATCCGATTTACGTCGAGTTCGCCGTGCCGGAACAATATCTGCCGGAAATTCAAAAACAGATGCGCGAACGAACGCTGAAAGTTTCAGTGACGTTTGAAAACATGACCGTGCCGCCGCCGCAGGGCGATCTGACTTTTGTGGACAATTCCGTGGATGAAACGACCGGCACGATTTTGCTCAAGGCGACGTTTCCGAACGAGAACGACGCGCTCTGGCCGGGACAATTTGTGCAGGTGACGCTGACGCTTTCGGAATTGACGAATGCGGTCGTCGTGCCGTCGCAGGCGGTGCAGACCGGACAAAACGGCCAGTTCATTTACGTCGTGAAACGCGGATCAAACGGTTGAAATGCGGCCGGTGACAACTGGAATCACGTTCAACAACGAAACGGTCGTGACAAAAGGTTTGAAGGCCGGCGAAACGGTCGTGACCGACGGGCAGTTGCGGCTCGCGCCCAAGATGAAAGTCACGGTCAAAAGTTCTGATTCCATAACAAATTCGCCGGCGAATTAGCCATGAGCGTTCCCGAACTTTTCATCCGCCGGCCGGTGATGACCACGCTGGTCATGTCGGGCATTTTGCTGTTCGGCCTCGTCGGTTTCCGCGCAATTGCCGGTGAGCGATCTGCCGAGCGTGGATTATCCGACAATCCAGGTTTCGGCAAGCCTGCCCGGCGCGAGTCCTGAAACGATGGCTTCCGCCGTCGCCACGCCGCTGGAAAAACAATTGTCCACCATCGCGGGCGTGGATTCGATGTCGTCGGTCAGCTCGCAGGGCAGCGGTGTCCATCACGATTCAATTCTCGCTCGACCGCAACATTGACGCGGCGGCGCGGACGTGCAGGCGGCGATTGCAAAGGCGGCGCGGCAATTGCCGCCGAACATGCCGACGCCGCCGACTTATCAGAAAGTCAATCCGGCGGATTCGCCGATTATTTTTCTTGCGATGTCGTCGCCGACACTGCCGCTTTCGGACGTGGACAATTACGCCGAGAATTTGCTGGCGGAGCAGATTTCACATGGTCAACGGCGTCGCGCAGGTCAGCGTTTTTGGCTCGCAGCCATACGCCGTGCGCATCCAGGTGGACCCGAACAAGCTCGCGGCTTACGGACTGGGCATTGACCAGGTCGAACAGGCGGTCGAGCAGGGCAACGTGGACCAGCCGCTTGGCATTCTTTACGGAAAACATCAGGCGTTCACCGTCCAGGCCAACGGCCAACTTGAAGACGCGGCGGCGTTTCGTCCGATGATTGTCGCGTATCGCAACGGCAATCCGGTGCGGCTGGAGCAATTGGGCAACGTGCTCGACAGCGTGCAAAACGACAAGCAGGCGGCCTGGTATAACAACACGCGCGCCGTCGTGCTGGCCATCCAGCGCCAGCCGGGCGCGAACACGGTGGAAGTGGTGGACAACATCAAAAAATTGCTGCCGCAATTCCGCGACGCAGTTCCGGCGTCGGTGCATCTGGACGTGCTCATTGACCGTTCGCTGATCATCCGCAAATCCGTGGCGGACGTGGAACACACGCTGTTCATGGCCGTGTGCCTCGTCGTCATGGTCATTTTTCTTTTTCTGCGGAATCTTTCGGCGACGCTCATTCCAAGCCTCGCGCTGCCGATGTCCATCATCGGCACGTTCGCCGTGATGGCGCTGCTGAGTTACAGCCTCGACAATCTTTCGCTCATGGCGCTGACGCTGTGCGTCGGCTTCGTCGTGGACGACGCCATCGTCATGCTCGAAAACATCGTGCGCCACATGGAAAACGGCGAGCCGCCGATGGAAGCCGCGCTCAAAGGCTCGAAGGAAATCGGCTTCACGATCATTTCCATGACGCTCTCGCTCTCGGCGGTTTTCATCCCGGTTTTGTTCATGAGCGGATTGCTCGGACGCCTGCTGCATGAATTTGCCGTGACCATTGTCGTCGCGGTGCTGGTGTCCGGTTTTGTTTCGCTGACGCTGACGCCGATGATGTGCAGCCGGTTTGTCCATTCGCAGCACGGGCGCAAGCACGGAAGGATTTACAACGCCTTCGAGCGTTTCTTCGACTGGCTGCGCGACAGTTATGACCGCACGTTGCAGACGGCTATGCGCCACCGCCGGGTCACGATGTTCGTGTCGCGTGCTGATTTTCGTCGCGACGGCGATTTTGTTCGTCGTGATTCCGAAGGGGTTTTTCCCCGACGAAGACACCGACCGGATTTCCGCCCAGACCGAGGCGGCGCAGGACATTTCATTCGATGCGATGCGCGAACACCAGCTTGCCGCGATGAAAATTGTCGCCGCCGACACGAATGTGGACGGTTTCATATCCTTCATCGGCGGCGGAACCTTGAACAGCGGCCACATATTCATGCGCTTGAAAGATCTCTCGGAACGGAAATTAAGCGCGACCCAGATCGCCCAGGAAATGCGCCCGAAATTCGCGAAGTTGACGGGCATGAATGTTTATCTGCAAGTGCCGCCGCTCATCCGCGTCGGCGGAATGCAAAGCAAGGGACTTTACCAATACAGCCTGCAGGACACCGACGTGAAGGAACTGTTTCATTGGGCGCCGATCCTGACGGACAAGTTGAAACAGCAGCCCGGTTTTCAGGACGTGACGACCGATTTGCAAATCGCCGCGCCGCAGGTCAACGTGGAAATTGACCGCGACAAGGCCGCCGCGCTCGGCGTCACGCCGCAGCAGATTGAAAACGGCCTCTACGACGCCTACGGCGAGCGGCAGGCTTCCACAATTTACGCCGACGTGGCGGAATACTGGGTCGTCTTTGAAGTGCTGCCGCAATTTCAGCTCGATCCCGACGCGCTCTCGCAACTTTACATCACCAGTTCAATGACCGGCACCAACGGCACGCCCAAATTGATTCCGTTGAGTGCCGTCGCAAAACTGACGCGCAGCGTCGGACCGACCAGCATCTCGCACGTCGGTCAGTTGCCGTCGGTGACAATCACATTCAACCTTGCGCCGGGCATGTCACTCGGAACCGCAGTCGCGCAGGTGCAAAAAGTTGAAGCCAGCCTGGCTGATGAAACCGGCCAGCATTTGCCGGCAACCATCACCGGAAGTTTTCAGGGCGCGGCGGCGGTTTTTCAATCATCATTCCGCGGAATGGTCGCCCTGCTCATCGTCGCCATCATCGTCATCTACATCGTCCTTGGAATTCTTTACGAAAGCTTCATCCATCCGCTCACCATTTTGTCCGGCCTGCCGTCGGCGGGTTTCGGCGCGCTGCTGACGTTGATGCTATTCCGGCTCGACCTGAACATTTACGGATTCGTCGGCCTCATCATGCTTATCGGCATTGTGAAGAAAAATGCCATCATGATGATTGATTTCGCCATCAACGCGCAGCGCGAGCATGGCAAAACCCCGGATGAAGCGATCCACGAAGGCTGCCTGCTGCGGTTTCGTCCGATCATGATGACCACGATGGCGGCGTTGTGCGCCACATTTCCCATCGCACTCGGCCTCGGCGCGGGCGGCGAGGCACGGCGCTCGCTCGGCCTGGCCGTCGTCGGCGGCCTGGTCGTGTCGCAATGCCTGACGCTCTACATCACGCCGGTGGTTTATCTTTATCTGGAATCGTTCCACCAATGGTTCACCCGCAAACGCGCCAGAAAATTGCCCGTTCAAGCCGGCACCAATCCGTCGGCGGCCTGATTTTCAAAACCGCCCGGTAAAAAATCCGCGCCCATCTGCGGTTAAATCAATTTCTTCAACCTCGCATCCTCGGCCAGCTTCTTCACCAACTCCTTCACCTTCTGCGCCTGCGATTTGTGCGCCAGCAGAACCGCGTCGTCCGTCTGCACCAGAATTGAATCGCGCAAACCGACCACGGCGATTGGCGTGCGGTTTTTCGTCCGCGCGTCAAAGATGAGATTTCGCGCTGCGTCCACGTGGATGAAATCCGCCACGGCGCAATTGCCCTCCGCGTCTGCCTTGAGATGACGCGCCAGCGCGTTCCATGCGCCGAGGTCGTCCCATTCAAAATCGCCGTCGGCGCAAATGACATTTTGCGCTTTCTCCATCAGCGCAAAATCAATCGAGATTTTTTTGATGTCGGGATATTCCTTCGCCAGCATTTTCGCGAGCTTCGCCGGATGATTCGCCACTTTGAACCAGCGCTGGCACGCTGCGAACATTTCCGGTTGATGCGCCTGCAAACCGTTCGTGACCGTGATAAAACTCCAGACGAACATCCCCGCGTTCCAGCGATATTGGCCGCTGTTGACATAATCGAGCGCGCGCTGAAAATCCGGCTTCTCGACAAATTGCTCCGCCTTGAAAAAAGTCGTTTTCGTTTTTTTCGCGCCTTCCGCCGGTGGCAATTCGGTTCCGATGCGAATGTAACCGTAACCCGTCGCCGGCTCGGTCGGCTTGATGCCGATGGTCACAATCGCCTGGCCCCGGGACGCCAAATCGAATGAGTCCGACAAAACCTGCTGGAATTTTTTTAAGTCAGGAATGACGTGATCCGCAGGCAATACTGCCATGACGCCCGTCGTCGAGCGCGCGCCAACGAGCGCTGCGCCCAGCGTGACGGCGGCGCAAGTGTCGCGGCCAATTGGCTCGGCAATCAAATTTGCTTTGGGAACTTTCGGAAGCTGTTTTTTGACTTCTGGCAGTTGCGCTTCGTTGGTAATGACGAAAATATTTTTCGCGGGAACAATCGGCAGCACGCGCTCGACGGCTTCCTGCAAAAATGATTTTTTGCCGAGCAGCGCGAGCAATTGCTTGGGCATCTTCTCGCGGCTCAACGGCCAGAACCGCTCGCCGCGCCCGCCCGCCATGATGATGACGAACCTGTCTTTGATGTCAGTTTTCGCTTTCATATAAAAAATAATTTAACCACGGATGGACACGGATGATATTTAATTTGTCCTGCCAAACGGTTTTATATGTGAGCTGAAAGAGGGGATCAATTCAAGAAGGCTTCCATTCTTTTGAAGCATTGTTTTTTGTTTCTGGGGTAATTGATTAAATTCTTGTTCAGTAAAAGGACGAGAAACTTCCGGTTTTACCATTTCGGCTTGCCATTTGTAACCCGCGCTTCCCGACAAAGTGTGAAAACTTCGACATTCATATTCTAAATATATCCGTGTCCATCTGTGTTCATCCGTGGTTAAATACTTTTCACCGCATTGGCCAGCGATTTCACAAATTTGCCGACGCGCTTGACCAACTCTTTTGATTTTCCGTTTTCCGCGATTTGATTCACCACCGCACTGCCACGCTCATGTGGCTTTGTCCAAAGCCACGGACACGCGCAAACCGAGCGGTTCCAAAATTTCCTGCAAGGTTTCCAAAGTCGGGTTGCCGCGCTTGGAAAGAATTTTGTAAAGGCTCGGTCGCTTGAGTCCCACGCGTCCGGCCAGACTGCCCATGCCACCACCGGCTTCCACCACGTCTTTGAGCGCAATCAGAAACGCCGCGCTGTCTTTTTCCGCGAGCACTTGCGCGAGATATTCGGCGGCGTATTCGGGGTCGCCGAGCCGTTTCTTCAAATCATCTTTGTAATTTTTCAGACGCATATTTTATTTTGTAAATTGTTGCCACAGTTCTTGCGCACGGCGGATGTCGCGCGACTGGCTGCGCTTGTCGCCACCGCCAATCAGAACGACAATTTTTTGGCCGTGCAATCCGTAATAAACGCGCAGTCCAGGGCCAAAACTGATCCGCAATTCAAACACACCGTCGCCAACGGATTTGCAATCGCGAAAATTTCCGGCGCGAATTCTGGTCAGCCGCGCGTCCACCGCCGCCTGCATTCGCATATCGCGAAGGGAATCAAACCATTCGTCAAACGGAACAAGTCCGTTTTGAAGCTCCAGCTTCTTGATTTCCTGTTCAGTCATTTGAAGTGTAATCTATAGGTGACAAGCCGTCAAATTGATTTCACCGCATTGGCCAGCGATTTCACAAATTTGCCGACGCGCTTGACCAACTCTTTTGATTTTCCGTTTTCCGCGATTTGATTCACCACCGCGCTGCCGACGACGACGGCGTCCGCGTGTTGCGCGACGAGTCTGGCCTGCTGCGGATTGGAAACGCCAAAGCCGACGGCCACCGGCAATTTCGTGTGCGCACGGATTTTGGAAACCTGCTGCGCGAGATTCGACGCGACCTGGCTTTGCATTCCCGTCACGCCTTCGCGCGAAATGTAATAAATGAATCCGCTGCCGCGCTTGACGATGAATTCCATCCGCTCTTCCGGCGTCGTCGGCGCGATGAGATAAATATGGCAGAGACCGGATTTTTTCATCAGCGCTTCATAATTGTCCGATTCCTCCGGCGGCAAATCCAAAACGAGCAAACCGTCCACGCCGGCTTTCGCCGCGTCGCGAATAAATTTTTCCATGCCGATGCGATGAATGAGATTGAAATAAATGTAGAGGACAATTGGGATTTGCGATTTCTTGCGAATCTCGGAAACGGTTTTCAACAATTTCGGCGGAGTTGTTTTGGATTCCAAACCACGTTGCGCGGCGAGTTGATTTACCAGACCGTCGGCGAGCGGATCGCTGAACGGCACGCCAAGTTCCAAAATGTCCACGCCCGCCTGGTCGAAAGCCAAAGCCAGTTCGCGCGAGGCGGCAAGGTTCGGGTCGCCCGCGCCGATATAAACGATAAAACCTTTTTTGCCGTCGCGTTTCAATTGCGCGAAGTGTTCCTCAATGCGATTCATTGCGCAGAGTTTCAAGTTTCAAACGCGAAGTTTCAAGCGGCAAGTTGGTTTGGGCCGGTAGCAGTGGTTTGTCGCGCCAAACCGTCAGCTGCGTCGAACAGCAATTCCAGAATCCCACTCGAAAAAATCATTTCCAAAGCCCGGAAAGCTGCGGTTAAATAAAACATTTTTCAGTAATTTCATTTGACGGATTCAGCGTGCGGGCGTATAAAATATGACGATTTGACAGTTAAAAGCAAGCTGTTGCGGCACAAAGCAAATCCAGGTTCCTCACCAATTAGTTGTGCCTGCGACGGCAGAAACCACTTTATGTGGTGGTTTTTGCTTTACTTGAACCGGCAATTGTGGTTGTCTAATCGCGAATAATCGCAGTCAAAATCATGTATCTCAAAAATCTTACGGTTTTCGGCTTTAAGTCTTTTGCGGACAAGACCGCGCTGAATTTTCAGCCCGGCGTCACGGCCATTGTCGGCCCGAACGGCTGCGGCAAATCCAACGTCTCCGACGCCATCCGCTGGGTGCTGGGCGAGCAGTCGGCCAAGGCGTTGCGAGGCGGCGAAATGGCCGACGTGATCTTCAACGGCACCGACGGTCGCAAGCCGATGGGCATGGGCGAAGTCTCGCTCACGCTTGGCGGCGTGGACGGCGAAAATCTTCGCGCGGCGGGCGTCGAAGTTTCTTACGACGAGGTTACGCTCACGCGCCGGATTTTCCGCGACGGCGGCAGCGAATACTTTCTGAACAAAACTCCGTGCCGGCTGAAAGACATCCAGCAATTTTTCATGGGCACGGGCGTCGGACGCACGAGTTACAGCATCCTCGCGCAAGGCCACATCACGCAAATTCTTTCGAGCAAGCCGGAAGATCGCCGGATGATTTTCGAGGAAGCCGCCGGCATCACGAAATTCAAATCGCAGAAAAAAGAATCGCTCCGCAAGCTCGAATACACCGAGCAAAATCTTTTGCGCGTCGCCGACACGATCAAGGAAGTGAAACGGCAGATCGGCTCGCTGCAACGCCAGGCCGGCAAGGCGAAACGCTACAAACAAATTTCACTGGAACTGCAACATCTCGAAACGCAGCTAGCGCGGCATCAGTTCGACGTCCTGCTCGCGGAAATTTCCGGGAAAAATTCCGCCGTCGAAAATTTGCGGAACGAAATTGAAACCGGCTCGAATGACGTCCTGCGTTTTGAAAATGAAATTTCACAACTTGCGCGAACGGCTTTCGGATTTGGAGCACGAAGTCGCCGCGCAACAGCAGCGCGGATTGGAATTGAAAGGCGAGATTGACCGGCACGAAAGCCGGATTCAGTTCAACGAAGAACGGCTCGCCGAAATCGCGTCGCAAAATTCCAAGGCGCTCGCGGAGATTTCGCAGTCCGAGGAACGTCTTCGCGCCGCGCAGGAAGAACTGGCGGTCGTCACCAAAAAATTGTCAGAATCGGAAACTGCGCTCGCGCAGCACAAGGAGAATTTGCAGTCGAAGCGCGAGGCGTTGTCACAGGTTGAAAATGATTTGCGCGAACGACAGGAATCTTTGCGCGACGCGCAGTCCGCCGCGTTTTCCGCCGCGCAGGATTTGACGCGCATCCGCAACGAAATCACCGCGCTTGATTTGCAGAAACAGGGCAACACATCCGGCTCGAAAAACTTTCCGCCGAAAAAGTGCAGCTTGAAGAAGAACGCACGCGGCTGGAATCACGTTTGCAGGAATTCACCACGAGCGTCGAGGTTGAAAAGCTGAACGTCGCCACGACGCGCGGCTCGGTCGAGCAGCGGCAAAACCGCCTGAGCGAACTGCAAAACGAACTGCAGCAATCGTCCGTCGAGCAGGATCATTTCTTGCAGCAGCAGGCCGAGACGCGCTCGCGCCTGACGGTTCTCGAACAGCTCGAAGGCTCGCGCGAAGGTTTCGACGCGGGCGCGGTCGCGGCGTTGCGCCAGTCGCGCTCCGTCATCGGCTCGCTCGCCGACCGAATTCGCGTGCCGGAACAATTTGTTGTCGCCGTTGAAAACGCGCTTGGCCATCACCTGCAACTCGTTTTGACCGAGCAGCCGGAATCCGCGCAGGAAATTCTGGCCGACTTGAGCGCGAACAAATCCGGCCGCGCGAGCGTCGCCGCGCTTTCCATTTCAATTCCCGACGACAAGCAGCTTGTCTTTGGCGGCGAATTGTCGCCCGACGAAAACAAGACCGCCGCGCAAAGCGGTTTGAAACCCGGCCAGATTGTCCGCGCGCTGGACGTCATTCAGACCGATCCGACGGTGGACAAACTGTTGCGGGCATTGCTTGGTTGCACATTCATCGCGTCGGATTTGCCGACGGCGACGGCGCAAATCCAAAACGGCCACGCGGGCTGCGATTTCGTGACGATCAAGGGCGATTTGTTGAGCCGCCATGGGATTTACACCGGCGGCTATCTGAACGGCCACGGCAATCCGAAAGCTCCCGCTTCGATTCTCGGACGCAAAAACCAGATTGCCGAACTGCAAAATGATTTGACGGAAATTCAGAACCGCGTCGCCGATGCGAGCCGCAAACGCGGCGCGCTGCTGAACGAGCAGACGGAATTGCAGGCGAGTTTGCAGGCCGCGCAGACGGAATTGCGCGAGCAGGAAGTCGCGATTGCGACGCGCGAGGGCGAATTCAACGCGCTGCAAAATTCCAACCGGCTGCTGCACCAAAAAATTGACACGGTCGTTTTTGAAGTCCAAAGCCTCGCGGCGCAGGAGCAGGAAGGGTTGCAGAAACGCAACGCGCTGACGGCGCAATCGAACGAATTTGAATCGCGCGAACGCGGCGCGCAGGAAAATGTCGCGGCGCTCGCGAATCAGTTGGAAGATTTGCGCCAGCAGCGCGACCCGGCAAATGCCGCGCTGACCGAAAGCAAAATCGCGCTCGCGTCGGAAGATCAGCTTGCGTCGTCGTTCCGCCAGCAGCAGCAATCGTTGGCGCAGCGCATCCGCGAACTCGCGCAAGTCATCGAGCAGCGCAGAAGCGAATGTTCGTCGTTCATTTCGCGCAAAGAACAGGCGGAATCGGAAATCTTGGAATCGCGTTCGGCAAATTGAAAAAGTTTTGCACGAACGCGAGCAGGTGAACGCGCAGGCGGCGGAATTGACTCGGGCAAAAAAATTCGCAGGAAACGGAAATCGCCACGCGCGACGAAAGCCTGCGCTCGCAGCGCAGCCGTTTGACGGAATTGCAGAACCAGCGCGGGCGCGATTGAAATTGAACTGGCGCAGAAAAACATGTCGGTTCAAAACCTGCGCGAAAAAATCCAGCAGAAATATCACGTCAATCTGGACGACATCCGCAGCGAGTGCATCACGATCACCTACGCCGACGAAGGCCCGGCGAAAGTCGAGACGCTGACGCCGGAACAAATGGCGGCGAGCGGCGCGGCGACGGATTGGAACGCCGTTGCGCAGCAGATTGAGGCTCTGCAAAAAAGGCTCGACGAAATCGGGCCGGTGAATCTGGTCGCGATTGAAGAATACGAAGAGACCGAGCAGCGCCATCAATTTCTCACGACGCAGCATGACGATCTGGTCAACGCCAAGACGCAATTGCTCGAAGTCATCAACCGCATCAACGTGCAGACGCGGGAGATGTTTTTGCAGACGTTCGAAAAAATCCGCGACAATTTCCGCGCGATGTTCGTGGACGTTTTTGGCGGCGGCAAAGCGGATTTGATTTTGTCGGATGAAAACGACGTTCTGGAAAGCGGCATTGACATCGTCGCGCGCCCGCCCGGAAAACAATTGCAGAGCATTTCGCTTTTGTCCGGCGGCGAGCAGACGATGGTGGCCGTGTCGCTGCTGTTCTCCATTTACCAGGTCAAGCCGAGTCCGTTCTGCGTGCTGGACGAGTTGGACGCGCCGCTGGACGAATCGAACATCAACCGCTTCGTGCGCGTGCTGCAACGCTTCATCTCGCAATCGCAGTTCATCATCATCACGCACAACAAGCGCACCATCGGCATGGCGGACGTGCTTTACGGCGTGACGATGGAGGAACACGGCGTGAGCAAGATCGTCAGCGTGAAATTCCACAAGACCGATGAAACGACAACTGTCACCGCCACCGCGCCATCAGTAAAAACGGAAAACACCTCTGAAGTGGAAATTTCAAATTGAACGCGAGAATTGAAGATTGAATGTCCGGTGGCGGACGCCAAGGAGGTGGGGGTGAGGAACCCCGCTGAAGAGACACTCTGCCACCGAACGACATTTATTTCGCACATTCCGCAACCCAATGCCATCCATTCCTTGTCATTTACCTTTCATTTATTGCCATTGAAAAACTCCTTGAACTGCACCCTCAACACCAGGGTTTGGAAAGAATCCGTTCGAGTTGCTGCGCGTGCAAGTCGAGGCCGCCGTCCGTCCAGACGACAAAATCGGCGCGGGCGATTTTTTGTTCGACCGGCATCTGCGCGGCGATGCGCAGCCGGATTTGCTCCGCAGTCCAGCCGCGTTCTGAAAGCCTTTTGCGCTGGTTCGCGGCGGAACAGGCAACACAGATGATTTTGTCGAAATGCGATTCGGCGTGCGTTTCAAACAACAGCGGAATGATGACGACGGCCAGTTTGCTGTTTTCATTGCGTTCGCTGCGGCTTCGCTCCGGCGCGGCACGCCATGTTTCGATTTGCGCGAGCCAGCGTTCACGGATGAGCGGGTGAAGAATTTCCTCCAGTTGTTTCCGGGCGGAAGCATCGGTGAAAACAATGCGGGCAAGTTCATCACGTTTCAATTCTCCGGCGGATGAAATGATTCCAACGCCGAACTGCCTTGTTATTTCGGCGAGCGCGGGCTGGCCGGGTTCAACAAGCCGCCGGGCGAGTTCGTCGGTGTCCACGACCTGCGCGCCACGGGCGCGGAGAATTTCGGCGGCGGCGGACTTGCCCATGCCCACGCCGCCGGTCAGTCCGCAGGTTTTCATCGGCGGTCAAAACATCACGGCCCGATTTTCGCGCGGTAGAATTGGTCGTGATAATTTGTCTGGGTGGAATCGGTGAACGTGATTGACGGCAGTGTGCTGGTATAGACGTTGACCCAGTTCACGAGGTTGGTGGAGGCCTGGATGATGACGGTCGAGTTATCCGGATTTGAAATCGTCAGGTGGAACGCGCCGCCGCCCACGGAAATGGCCGACACCTGCGGAGGCGGCAGGCTGCTGACGACGTTGACGGCGACGGAGGCAAAATCGTCATCCGAATTTGCATCGGGAGTAGTTGACTGGACGCGGGCGGAATTCACAATGGTTCCGAGACTGCTTGAGCGCAGCGTGATCGTGAGTTGCGCGCCGACATTGACGGGAAGGATGCCGGAGCTGTTGGTTACATTCCAAGTGAGCAGAGTGCCATTGAGATTTACCAAACCGAGCGTGCTGTTGGTGGAGACGATGGTAATGCCGGACGGGAGTGTGTCGGCCACAAGCACATTGCTGGCAGATGATGGCCCGTAGTTGGTCACGGCGACGGTGTAGGTGAAATTGCTGTTGACGAGGACGTTATTGGCCGAGGCCGTCATCGAAAGTGCATTGTCAGCCGCGAAACCGACGGGGCTGCCGGTGGTAAGGGTGAAAAACCAGCCGTTGGAAATGACGCCTGAATCGGGCGATTGATCGTCTAGGACAAAGAGCGACCACGCTGCCGTTTGGATTGCCCCCGTTCAAGGCCGCCAGCGTGGAACCATACGGCGGAGCGGGCGCGGTGATGGGAGTCATGAAATTGGTTCCGGCGAGGGCGTTGATCAAATTTATCCCGGCGGGCGTCCCCAAACCGGTGCAAAGGTCGTAACCTGGAACGGCAAAAAATAAATTCGGGCTTTGATCCCAAGTATTGTCGCCCGTTGTGATGTCGTGAAAACAATTCATATAACTTGGTGTACTTGGCGATGGCATAGAGTGCCGGGTTGAGAAAACCGACCGATCTGTTTCCGTTGGCTACGGCCTGCTGATTGACCAGTGCTGTGAAGCCCGCCCACAGCGGCGATGCGGCAACTGGTGCCGCCAAATATACCTTCCTGTCCACCGCCGGAGACAACGAAAACATTATCCGCCGTCAACGCCACATCCGGCACATTTCGGAAAGTTGTCGAACCGCCATTAATTGTCATGTTGATGTTCGTCTGCCAGCTCGGCATCGGATAGGTGGTGCTGATGCCGCCACTGCTGCCCCAATACCCATCCACATTCCAATCGTTCTGACCGACTAATCCCCAATTCCAAACGGTTTCTGAAGCCCATGGACCGTTAGTCACGGTGCGTCGCTCAAAGTCGTTCCACCAACAATTGTGATGTTCGGGTCGTCGCAGGGCTGGAAAATTCCGCCGGGCAGCCACGCATCGCCATCACCGGAGCATTGAAGTATGACTGACCTTGCGCGGCAAACTGCTGGTAAATCTGCTCGGTGATCTGATCTATGGGATATGACCACGAGGCGCTCAACTGCTTGACCTGATTATTCGCCGCCATTGCGTTCAGGATGTCGTCCGGCAAGTCTCCTTCAAAAACAAGCACCTTGGATATTCCCGGAGCCATGGAAATCACCATTTCAATGTCCAGTGACACCTCGTCATTGCCAATGCCCGGACCTCCGTTATATCCGTCCAGCAAAACAGCCTGAACAGGCACGTTTGGCAAACCTGCCTGGGTTTCGTAAGCCAGGATGTCGCTTTGGTAAAAGCCGGAATCAAACTGCACCAGACCGACCGTCTGTCCGGAACCGTTTAACGAACTGCCCGGAACGTAGGCATTTCTAAAATCGCCGCCGATATAGCTGCCACCCAGCCCTGAACCCAACGCCTGGATTTACACCCGGCACAGGCATCTTGTGGAGCGCCGGACGCGGCTTAAAATAATTGTCAAGACCACTGACGTGCAGTATCGGCAGGTTCGTATCCATGGAAGGCTCCGTGTCCGGCGCAAAAAAGTCGCGATTTTCGGTCGGGTGATGATAAGTCCGCAAGGTGACGTGAAAAGCCTTTTCCACGTCCGAAACCTTTCCGCTCACGTCCAGCAGCACGCGGTTTCCGTGCGTCCTCGTGACAGCCAGCCCGTTTGCGTTCGCGAAATCAACCACCTTCTGGTAATCCTGCTCCGTCGGCCCAAACTGCGCCGTGAATTCATCCGGCGTCAGGTAGCGATGATAATTCGTGCTGGACGGATCATAAATCTGCCGGAGCAGGTTGGTGAGCGCATCCGCGTTTCTCAATGGCAGGCCGATGGCAAGGGTCAGGTTCGTATTTGCAGACAACAGGCCTTTCGCCTGCAACCGCGACACGACCGCCGGCACATGGCCGTGCAACGTCTTCATGCCCGGAGCCGCCGCGAAAGCCGCCGCGCCCGACAACGACCAATCCCATGCCAGCCACCAGCAAGCCTTTTCTTGTTAAATTGCGCATAAAGCTAATCGTATTCATAGCGGTCAGGGAAAATGAGGCGCAGTTCCATAAGCCGTGGGTTTATTGGTGCCCGACGTGATCGTCTTGGCTCGCGGTATGCAGGCAGCGAATTGGTGGACGCATCATCAAATGTAAGTGTGACCTTGCTGATGGCGTTCGGGCCGCCGGCGTGCGACATGAGGAGGGTGTTCTGCTGATCCGGTGCGGCCAGCAGCACACCAATGTCCGATGCCGAGCCGTGATTCATGTTGGTCAAAGTGACGATGGCCTTGACGATCACGCCGCCCAAACCGCTGATGTTGATCGTGGACGGATAAGGCGAGGCGGTGGTGTTGTCGTTGATGATGATGGCGTTGGTGTTGTAATACGTCGTTGTCAACGTGCCCAGCGTGTAAGTGAAGGAGGCCGTGCGGATGCCGCTGGCTCCGTCGTAAAGCTGGAAGGTCGCCACAATTTGCTGGCCGTTGGTGCCGCTGGCCGTGAAGTTCCACGCCTGCAAAGCCGGACGCCCGCCCGCAATCAAATGAGTCGGATTCATCGTTCCAACCGATGACGGCGAAGTGACGCCGTTGGTGGCAAGCAGAGTCGCGCTGAAATTGGCAACGGAACTATTTTCGGCGCGGAACGCAAACATCAGCGTGACATTTTCACCCGGATCAATGATGCCGTTGGTTGGCCCGCTTTCATATATCAGCGCGGAGCCGTCCGGAACGACCAGGCTGTTCGTGTCGAGGATGGTGAGCGTGGCGGCGCTGGGCGGGACGAGAACGCCGTTCATGGGGTTGGACAATTGCAGCAGGACGGTTTTGTCCGGCTGGACCGCCGTGTTGGCAATCACCGTCACCGTAAAGGTCTTGCTGGTCTGGCCATTTGTGAATACCAGCGTGCCGTTCGTCGCAACATAATCCATCCCGGCAATGGCCGTGCCATCAAGCGTGGTGAAGTTGACCGCCGAATTTGTGTTGAGGTTGTCCGTCCGCAAAACCGTTATCGGCGCCGCGACGCCGGTCTTCAAAATCGAGTAGGCCGATGCGGAGAAGCCCAGGCCGGAGTTGCTGTCAATGATCGTCACGACCTGGTTGCTGGGCGACGTGATTTTTCCGGGCGCGGTCGCGTTGGTCAGGCTTACGGTGAAGGTGCGGTTGCCCGTCGCCTGGCTGTTGTTGATGATCGGCACGGTGAAGGTGTTGGTCGCAAGGCCGTTCGTGAAGAACAGCGTGCCGCTCGTCGCCAGATAATCAATCCCGTTGGTTCCCGTGCCGTCGGAGGTGAAGTAATTCACGGACAAATTGTTGTTCGTCGTCTCAAGCCCGGGATTGGAGCAGACAACGGTGATGACCGCCGCGCCGCCGTTCTTGGAGACGCTGATCGCCTGGTTGGTGAAGCTCAAGCCCGCATTGGCCGGCTGGATCACCACCACGGCGCTGCTGGGCGCCTCCAACTGCACCTGAGAGTTGGTGGTGGACAGGCTCATGCTGAACGTCACATTGGTCACGTCATGCGTGTTGATGAGCGGGACGGAAACCGCCTTGAGTGATTCGCCACTGGCGAAGGACAGTATGCCGGCGGTCGTCTGATAATTGACCCCGGCCTTGGCGGTGCCGTTGGTCGTGGTGTAATTCACATCAAAGACGCTTGTGACATTGCCGGTTCTCTGCACAAATACGAGGACGGTGCTGTTGGTTTCGCTAACGTAATTGGTGGCATTGACAAAGCTGACGCCAACATCGTTGTCCAGAATGGCCACATTCGCGTTGGTTGGAGTCACCAGGGTTGCGCCGCCGCTCGGATTGAACAGTTGCACCGAGAAGTTGACCGTGCCCTGCACAAGGCTGTTGTCAATGAGCGGAATGGAGAATGTCTGGCTTGTGATTTCATCTGCAAAATTCACCGTGCCGCTGGTGGTGACGTAGTTGGTTCCGGGAAGTCCGGTGCCGGAAACGGTGGTGTAGTTGACCGAGACAGAGCCGGACGAACCATCGGTGCGCACGACGGTAAGATAGGCATTGGTGCCGCCTTCACTCACAACATAACTGTTCGTCGCAAAACTCAACTGGCCGGGGGCGTTCACGGTGTCAATGATTGTAAGCACCGCGTTCGACGGACTGTATAAAAGCGTGTTCACGGAATTGGACAGGCTCATTGTCACCGTCTGATTTCCTTCAATCAATCCGTTGTTGATGATCGGAACGGTCACCGTGACGTTTGAAACGCCTGGATTGAAGATGACGGTTTCATTGGTCGGATAATAATCCGTTCCGGCAATGGCCGTGCCATTCATCGTGGTGCTGAAGTTGACCATCGCCGTTCCCTGCGTGCTGCCGAGCCGGGTGATGTTGATGGTCGCCGCACCGTTCACGGCATTCTTGGGGGCCGAGTAGGTCGTCGAGGAGAAGTTGACCTCGCTGTCGTCATTGATGATCGTCAGCACGGCCGTGGGCTGGTCGCCAAATTCCGCCGGTGGCGCGGGATTGACCGCCAGATTCACAGTCAAATTGGGCGTGATGACCATGTCGTCAATCAGCGGGATGGGGATTGTTTTTATGACCTCGCCCTCCGGAAAATCCAGATTGTTGGTGACGGCGATGTAATTAATCCCAGCCTTTGCAGTGCTATCACTGGTGTAGACCGGCACAAAAATGTCGCCCGAACCGTCCGAATTTGATCCGCTCGTGCCGCCGGTGCGGATGATGGTGATGACCGCATTGGAGCTGTTCTCTTCGGCCTGATAGTTTGCCGAGGTAAATTGAAACGCACCGGAACCGCCGATTGAACCGCCGTAAAGCCGGGCCAGATACGGATGCGACTCGCCGTTGTATTGAGTGAAACTGCCACCAATGATGATTTTCTCGTCGGGAACATTCGTCGGATAACCCAAAACCGTGTCCTCCTCAATTGCGATGGCCGCCACGAAATTGTTGGCACCTGTGCCGAAATTGATGGTCGGGTCAACCGTGCCGTCAGGATTCAGTCGTGTGATGCCGTTGCGGGTGACGCCGCTGCACTGCGTAAATTCACCGCCCAGAACAATCCGGCTGTCGGTCTGCACCGCGATGCTGAGGACCGCATCGTTGGCACCCAGGCCGGGATTGAACGAACTGTCCACCGAACCGTTCGAGTTCAAACGCGCGATGTGGTTGAATGCGGTGCCGTTGACACTGGTGAACAGGCCGCCGATGAGAATTTCGCCGTTCAACTGCAATGTGATGGCTCGGACAGAATCATTCGCACCGAGGCCGGGATTGAAACCCGCGTCAATCGAGCCGTCCACGTTCAGGCGCGCGATGTGGTTGAAATTAGTGCCGTTGACGGCGGTGAAATCTCCGCCGAGGACAACCTTGCCGTCGGGCTGCACCGCGAGGGCATAGACTGTGGCGTTGGCACCCAGGCCGGGATTGAATGTTGTGTCCACCGAACCGTCGTCATTGAGCCGGGCAATGCCGTTAATGGGCGTCCCGCCAACCGTCGCAAAATTGCCGCCGATCAGAATCTTGCTTTGCCCGCCCACGAAAGTCTGGGCAATGGCATAAACCGGATTGTCCGCGCCGGAGCCTGGGTTAAAAAGGCTGTCCAGCGAACCGTCGGGATTCAGGCGGGCAAAATAATTCATCACCACGCTGTTGAAGTTGGTAAAGAAGCCGCCGACCAGTATCAGCCCGTTCGTCTGGACGGCGAGCGCACGGACGGAGCCGTTGGCCCCGTATGCGGACGATGGCAGGGAGAATTTGGCGTCCAACGTCCCGTCCGAATTCAGCCGGGCGATGCGCTGGCGCGGCACTCCGTCGGCGAATGTGAAGTTGCCGCCGACGATCAACTGGTTGTTTGGCTGGAGGGCCATGGCACTCACGGTGTTGTTCAAACCCAGGGTAAGATAGGTGACATCGGGCGAACCGGGCGGCTCGTTGACGGACTGGAAGTTGCCACCCGGCTCAGTGTCAATGATGTTGATCGTCGCGTTGGTGATGACACCCAGCGCGTTTGCGGGCGTGCCGTTGGTCAGCGTCACGGTAAAGGTTTTCAACCCGTCGTTCGTGCCGTCGTCAATGATTTGCACGCGGAAGTATTTGCCCGTCTCGCCATTCGTGAATGTGAGCAGCCCGTTGGTGGCGTAATAATTCACGCCGGCTAACGCCGTGCCGTCGGCGGTGAAAAAATGGACGGTGCTGGTGCCGGATATGCCGCCAGTGCGCACCACAGGAATGAGCGCGAACCCGCCGTATTTCTTCACGGAATAAGCCGGGGAAGTGAACTGCACCGTGCCGGGTGAATCAACATTGGTGATGTAAAGTGTGGCGTTGGTGTGGAGGCTCAATCCCAAGATGTTGGCGTTGAACTTGGTGTTGAGCAGGGCGTTTGTCAGCCACAGGTTCACGGTCAGGTTCGATGTGACGACACCGTCGTCCTTCACCGGGATGGTGATGGTCTTGACGGACACGTCGAGGTTGCTCCAGCTTAAGGTCGCCGAATTGGGAGCGGTGTAGTTGACGCCGTTTATGGCGGTGCCGTCGGCGGTCGTCACACTAACGGTTATCGTGCCAGAACTGCCGCCAAGCCGGGCGACGCTGACAAGAGCGTTGCCTGCGTTTTCGTTAGTGCCAAAGGTCGCGGATGTGAAGCTGATGTGGCCGTTGGAAAAGTTGTGGTTATTGATGGTCAACACAGCGTTGGCCAGCCCGAGCGTCGCGCCGCCGGTGGCGTTGTAAAGCCGCAGGTTGACTGTCTTGTCGGGCACTGCCGAGGAACTCGACTGGGCAATGACGGGTATTGTGAAGGTTTGGGTGGTGACGCCCTGGGCGAAGGTAAGTGTGTTAGTCTCGCCTGTGTAATCCAAGCCGTTGGTGGCCGAGCCGTTGCTGGTGGCGTAGCTGACCTGAACGACGCCGTCGCTGCCGCCGATGCGCGTGATGGTGATGGTGGCGGTGCCATTGTTGTCTATGACGTAGTAGTTGGGCGAACTGAAGCCTAAAACTCCGGGTTTGGAGTTGTCGTCTATGATGGTCAGCGGGGCGGTGGTGCGGGTGCCTAGCGCGGCACCGAGCGGGATTACCTCGCCGCCGAGGAAAAAGTCCGGACTGGATGGATTGGACAAGGCCATGTTGGCGTTGAGGTTGCCGGTGATGTTGGTGTCGTTGATGATGTTCACATAAACGTCCGCTGTAGCGGTTATCACTGGAATCGTCCCAAAATTTGGACCATAGACACCGTAATCATACATCCAATTCACCGATGTGGGGTCATTGATCCCAGGCCAAGCCGTCGTCCAAGTGGGCAGTGCATAAGCCGGATTCAACGTGAAGTTGTTTGCATTGGCAATTCCAGGTCCCGGCGCGGCAGTGTTGGTGGAGAATGTGGCGCTGATGATGCCGAGATTGCCGTTGGTGCGGGTCAGGGAGACGAAAAGGCCGTTGCCGCTGATGTCCTTGTCCGCCGTGTAGCTGTTGTAATAGAATTCCATGTTGCCGGGGCCAGGCGTGGAACCGCCAATGAGCTGGGCGACGTTGCTGCGCGGAAGGGTGGCGTCGCGGGTGCCGCCGCCGCCAAGATACGAGAAGCTGCCGCCGATGGTCACGTTGCCTTCCATAAGATTGGTGGTGGTAAAATAATTGGTGGAGACGACGTCATTGTTGGTCACCACCGTTTGAGTGGTGACCACATTGGTGATATTATCAACCGTGATGGCATAAACAAAATTGCGGTTGTTCGTCACCGGGTAAAGATTTGCGTTCACCGCATCGGGATTGTGGTAGTGGTTGATCAGCCCGGCAAACTGGTTGTAGGCCGTGTCCATGAAGCTCGTGTCCAAAGTCCCATCAGGAAACAGACGCGCAATTCCCACGCGGCGGGTCTGGTTATAGGTGGTGAAATCGCCGCCGATGAGAATGTTCCCGTCAGCCTGGAGCGTTATGTTGTAAATCACATCGGAAAAACCCGTGAGCGGATTGTAAGTGCCGGTGCCAGGAGAGAAACTTTGATCCACCGTGCCGTCCGTGTTCAGCCGCGCGATGCCATTGTAGCTGTCCAGATCAAAATAAGAAAATCCGCCACCAATCAATATCTGCCCGTCGGGTTGCACCGCTATGGCATAGACCGGATCCGTCGAGCCGGTGCCGGGATTGTGGGTTCCGACGCCCACATTGAAAGTGGTGTCCAGTGAACCGTCAACATTCAAGCGCGCGACGCCTTCGCCGGCCACGCCAGAAACCGTTTCGAAATCGCCGCCGATGATGACGCGGCCAATGGCGTCCACTGCCACGGCATTCACGGTTCCGTCCGGACCGATGCCGGGATTGAAGCTCGTGTCCACCGAGCCATCCGCATTCAACCGCGCCACGGCATTGAGGAGGGTTCCGTTGACCGAGTCAAATTCGCCGCCGATGACCATCTGCCCGTTGGTTTGCAGCGCGACCGACCAGACCATGCCATCCGCACCCAGGCCCGGATTGAACGTGGTGTCCAATGTGCCGTCGCCGTTCAGGCGCGCGATATGGTGACGGTTGACGCCGTTGAAAGAGGTGAAACTGCCGGCGATGATGATTCTTCCATCGGGCTGCAAAGCCAGCGCAGAGATGAAGTCATTCGCTCCGCTGTTCGGAGCAGCCAGAAACGTGGGATCCTGGTAACCATTGTTCAGCAGCCGCACAATCCGGTTATACGGATTTTGGTCAAAGGAATTGAAACTGCCGGCGACGATAATTTTACCATCGGGCTGCTGAACCTCGGCATAGACCGTCCCGGCGTTGCCTGCCGTGCCGGGATGAGGAATATATGGCGGGTTGGAGCCGTTTGAATTATCAACGTTCCAGGTGCGATCCGCCGCGCCGGCGGGCTGGTCATCGAAAAGAATGGTCACCGTGGCATTGCTGACTGCGCCGAGGTAGTTGCCGGGATCGGAATCAGTTCTCGGAGTCTGTGGATTGTTCAACTGAACCTGCATATCCTCGTTAAATTCCACCAGACTGTCATTGGTGATGGGGATGGCAAATGTTTTAGTTGAGAAATCGCCCATAGCCCATGACAATGTGCCAGACACCGATGTATAGTCAGTGTTTGGCGTGGCGTAATCCGAACCGGCCTGAAGCGGGAATGTGTTCAGCGTATCCGCGCCTCTGGGACCAAAATCAATTCTGTAATCCACCGTTGCCGCCACGCCGCTTCCTTGAGAGCGGGTCACGCTGATGTTTATGGTATCTGGCGGCAATTCACTCACTTTGTAAATGGAAGCAGAAAAATTAAAAAGTGACGGTCCCGGTGGAAATGTGGTGCTCATTGCACTTATCTGTCCCGTGCCAAACACCGGGTCAATGGTTGGAGAAATCAAGTCTGGCGATTCACTGGCATCAAGCCGCGCGTTCGTAAGAGTGATTGCCGCAATGCTTGGAATTCCTGTCAGTGCGGGCACGTCCGGGCCTGCGGCGGCAACCACCGGCACGGTAATGTCCTGACTCATCTGGTAGTCGTCAAACGCCAGCGTTCCGGCGACTGGCGTAAAGTCGGAGGCTGATGTGACCACCCGTGTCACAGACACCGACGGCAGTTCAAATGCGTTGGTGATGAAGATATTGGTATAAGTCAAGTTATCGGTGTCAATCACGGCGTTTGTGAACGGCGGCTGAAAATAAATCGTGTTGGGCGTGAAATTAAACGGCGGCGCGTTGGTCGGGGGTGGAATTTCCGGACCGCCCACCGGGGGCGTGAAAACCGGCGCGCCATTGTTGGTGATGGCAACCACGGTATTGGTCGAGGCATTTGTAATGGAATAATACTGGTAGCCCCCGGCATAATACTCATAGGAATTTGAGGCATAGGCGGTGGTGAAAGTGACATTGGTGACGAAAATCCCATTCGTATTCATATACGTCGCGAAGTTGTTCGTCCCGTAATAGTTCGTCCTGAAAATATTGTTATAGGTCAGGGCTGATACCGCGTAATCCACCAAGACCCTGCCTTTCGCAGCACCCGTGCGCGTCACAGTGATGCGCGCCGAGCCGTCCCTTTCGCTCACCGTATATAAATTCGTTGTCAACTGGAAATTTCCCGACTGAACGGTCGGAACTTGGACGCTCCAGTTGAGCACAAGACTGCCCTGGCCGTCGCCCGGTGTGCCGTCGTCATAACTGTCAACGCAAACGTAGTAGGTCACGCCTTTGGTTACATGAAAATTCAACAGGCTGGCGGTATTCCCGCCGCTGTCGTCATCCGCACCAATCAAAGTGCGGCTCGGATCGCACAGGCCGTTGGTCGTCGTATAGACTGCCAAGACTGTGTCAAAATCACTGCTCTTCGTGTTGAACTGGGCGGTTCCTGTGCCGGGTGAGGTCCATGCATACCAGACGGAGCTGGCCACGGGATCGGGGCCGTAATCATCAGTGTTGACGCTGACGGGTTCGCACGGAGTCTCCATGGACGCGCCCACGTTACTGCCGTTGGTCGTCCCGGAAGCTCCGCTGATGACCGTGGCATTGGTAAAGTTGTCATTGGCGGGCTGCGCCGACGCGACATTGACCATCAAACCAAGCAGCAGACACGGCAACCCCAGCGACACCAGAACGGCGTTCCGCAGAAGACCGCACAACTTCCGGCCTGCGAATTTTTGAATGTTTGTTTTCACAATTTTTTTCCACTGGCTCCGGCGTGGCGCGCCCCGCCGGATATTCATCAAATAAATCAAAATTACCTGCCAATTATCTTCAGCATCATGCCGCCTGCTAATACGGATACGTCAGCCACGGCTGCACCGTCACCTTGTAAAACTTCGGCTGCGCCGGATTGACCGAATCCAGCACCGAGACGCTCGTCGCCGAAGACCCTTCCGGCTGCGGCGATACAAAGGGATTGGCCGGCAGGCTGGAATTGGTCTGCAGCAAAGACCAGCCCGTCGAAGCCAGATTGGTCGTGTAATAAACGTAGTTGGTCGCGCCAGGGACCGTCTGCCATGAAAGCAGTATGGATTTCGGCGGCACATTGGTCAGCGTCTCCGTGAAATTCAATTCGCTCGCCAGGAAAAACGGCGTCGGATCGTAGGCATTGTAAATCCCGTCCCCGTCCGAATCAATGTCCGTGCTCTGCGCCAGCGCTGCATTGACCGTGCTGGTCGCGCCGCCGGGATAGACGATGTTCGTCGAGCTGTAATGCCCCGCATAAGTCGGAACCCAGCGGAGCCGTCCGTTGTTTGCGCCATAATATCTGCTGGCATTGTCAATTTTTTCCGCGACGGACACTCCATTCAACATCGCCTGCGCGAAATAAATCGTGATGTTCGTGTTGATGGACAGACCGGGGAAATTATAGCTGGTCTCGTTCGTCGCCGCGTCGTCGAACTCGAGATAGTCCACATAAATGGCATAGGCGTTGGTCGGGTCCGCACCGTTGAAAGTGAACACACCGGATTGCGGCGACGTGCCCAACGCATCCAGAATCAGCCGTCCGACGGCCATGTTGTTCGTGAATCCCGCGCTGGAAGCGCCAGAGTCCTTGCCCGCCCATGTCACGATGACATTTTTATTTGTCGGCGCAATGTTGGTGATTGTTGTGCCAAGCAGGCTGGCACCGTTCGTCGGAAAAATCGGCAGGCTCAATTCCGGCTGGCCGCTGACGGCATTGGCCCCAACCGTCCACATATTGCCGCCGGTCACGCTCGTTGAACCCGGCAAAATCCCGTCGGTCAGAACACTTGTCGCAGACAGCGTCAGCGAACGTCCGGCCTGCAAATTGAGATTGCTCGCCAGCAGGCTGCCGGTGGTGATGGAAACACTGCCGTTGGTGGCAACGAGCAATCCATCCGACAGATCTGTGTTGGTTGATTGCAACGTGAACGAACCGATGCCGTTGGAAAATGTCCCGCTGCTGATGAAATTGTTCGCCCAGATTTTCGAACCCTGATCCGCAACCAGGCCGGTGTTGATGAAGTTGTAGTAGTTCGTCTGCGCACCAAAGGTGGTAAAGTTTTGGAGCCGGATGGCACCGTTGTTGGTCAGGTTGCGGAGATTAGGAACGCAGTTCGACCAGAAAAGTGAAGCGGACTGCAAATTCAATTCGCCGTCCAGCGATTCCGCGCCCTTGCCAACACCGTTAGTCGTCAGCGTCAGGCTTTCCGCGTCAATGGAGAAGTTGCGCAGAATGTTAAGTGTATCGCTGATGACAATGCTGTTCGGCGCGTGAAGAGTCATATCCTGCACCTGCGACGGAGTGGTCGGCGCAATCAGGCTGCCGGTGCCACCGACGATGAGAACGCGGAAATCGTTGGTCACCGTAAAAAAGTTGGTCGTCGTCACGATGTTGGTGTCCATGCTGTTGGTAACCGTGCTGATGAACGCATTGGTTGAAAGAGTCACCCATCGCCCGCTCCAGCACTGGACCGGGCCGTTCCATAGCGGTATGGACGACTCCGTCAGGTTGCTGATGGTCATGGATCCGTTCGTCTTGCCGATGTTGAAGTCGGAATAAGGGGAAAAAATCCTGGCATTGGTGCTTTCGTCATATTGATTTGTAGAGTTGAGCGACAAATAATTCAGCCCGGAAATGGTGGAAAGCGAGAGATTCAGTTCCCGGCTGGCGTTGATCTGGATACGGCCGGGTATGTTTGTAAGCCCGATCAAGTTGGTGATGTCCACCGACGTGTCAATCAATCGCGCAGCGGCAAAAGAATACTGATTGGTCACAATAGACCCGACTGGCAGTATCTGGCCGGTGGGAAACGCGCTCGTTGCGAGACCGGTGTATGCCAGCCGCGTGGGACTCTCGGTAAATGTAAAGTTACTTGGTATTTTGCCGACAAGGGTCAGGACATTGGTGGTGTTGTTAAGCGCATAATCGGTAAGATAAAGATAATTGTTGAGCGTATTGCCGGTTGCTGAATCCATATACGTTCCAATCCATTCGATGGTGGCATCCGTCCCGTAATCATATTCTCTGGCGGGGAGAAATTCGTAAGGCGGAATATAAACATTGAAGACAACATTGGAACTGTCGTTCTCCACAAAGACAGCCCTAAAAACAACGTTGTTCGTCGCATTCTGGTCTATGGCATAGTAAGGCGTTGAGTTGGCCAGATCCAGATTGAATGTCGGCGAAGGCGGTGACGAGTCTGATGAATCGGCGTAATTCGGTTGCAGATAAGTATCCGGCTCCCAGTCTCCGTTCGTGTCTATTCCAAAAGCCCCGGAACCACCAATGCTAAAGGTGGATTCCACCGAATACGTGCCACGGGACAGATCAATGGTCTGTCCGGTGTATTGCAGCAGGCCGTTTGCCTCTTCGGAAGTCTCGTTTGTGCCGGATATTCCGGAGACGACGGCGGTTTGCCCCACGACCACCGTGCCCGAATTATAAATGTTTGTGGCCGCCACAATCAATTCCGGCGGCTGGGAATCAACGGGCAAATACCCGTCAATCGCCGAGCCGACACGGATCGTCCCGGCATTGTTAAATGTGGACGCCATCGAGTGCGGCCCGCTCGGATATGCAAACGTGTCAAACTGGAATCCGTTGTTTCCGATCATGAGGCCGTTGTTGGTGTAGTTGAGCGTGTCAAAGGTCGAGTAAAGCTGGAGGTGGCTTGAAATCAGATAATCAACGGTAAAAGTGCCGTTGTTGAGAAAATTTGTCGCGTCAATGGTGATGGGAGAGGGGCCGACGCTGCTTTCATTGTCATACAACGGCATGGGCTGCGCCACCGCCATGGTCGCCAGCATAAAGCCAAGCAGCCCGCACAGCAACGGCCATCTCATCAGCCGGTTCAAGCGGCCTGCCGGGGGGTTCATGTGTAGCGTTCCGTTCATGGTTCTTAATAGATGGTGATTGAATAATTCCATTGCACGGATCGGTTTATAGAATCAGTCAACTGAACCGTGATGTCAAATGTCCCCGACTGCGTCGGCGTGCCGGAAAGCGTCCCGACGGAATTCGCCGAAGTCATGACGAGTCCGGAAGGCAGCCCCGCCGCCGACCATGTCAATGGTTTCGATCCGTCCGTCGCCGCAAATGTGAGCGCGGTGTAAGGCACGCCGTTTGTGCCAATGGCCAATATCGGGGGCGCAGCGGTGAAGTTAATCCCATTTGTCGGCGTCACTGAAATCTGGACGAGCACCTGGTTCTCCAGGTTGGCGATGCTGGTGCCGTTGGGGAAAACCACCGGCTCATTGGTCGTTCCATCGAACTGCGCCCAAACAAAATAAAAATCATAATACTCGTCTGCTAGATTGAATCCGGTGAAATATGGCGACCCATCCATTTCGGGCGTGGTGGAGTTATTGAAATAGACCGGTTCGGCTTTGTCAAAAGTGATGGTGGTGGGTGAAGTGATCACGCCCGGCCCGGCCAGTCCGGGCAATATGTTGCCCTGATCAAAATTGACATTGCGTGCGTCGGCATCAACACTAAATCCGTTGCCAGTCACAGTGGCCATATCACTCGCCGAAAAGATGAAGTCAGGAGCCGTCACCACCCGCTGGAAATACTGGGTCACCGGCTGGCTGTTGGTCACCAGCACCTTTGTGAAATAGTTCGTTATGGGATGGACGAACTGGCCAATCAAAGAATCATAATCAAGCCGGATAAATTGGATCTTCCCATCACCCTGATACAGACCGGCGGGGGCGGCGGCGCTCGAACAATTGATCGGCTCCACGACATAAGTGTGGCTCGTGAAGGCTGTCACAATGCTTTGCGTGGTGACAAAGCCGGTGGTGGCGTTGGTGGTGACGACGCCATTGGAGGACGTTGTGGCGCTGTTGGTGGCCGACGCGATGATGTTGGTGGTATAGACCGGCTGGTTGGCTATCGGAAATCCTACAGTCGGGACAATTTTCCATCCGCACTGGTTGGTCGGGATGACAAAATATTCGCCCGACGGCACGCCTGCCTGTGTGAAAGACTGAACCGTTGTGTTCGTAACCACTGGAGGAGGATAAGCTGTGCCATAAGCGGGTTGTCCAATAGTGGTCGTCACCAGCGTGGCGGCGGTGTTGGGAGAATAGTTCAAAGTGACGCCGGCGCCGCCTACGATGTTGGGATTATTGGCCAGATTGCCGTTGGTGATCACGTTGGCAAAAATGTCAAAAAAATTAGTCTGCGCATGGCCGATGGTGCCGTTCGTCACAATGACGGATACTTGGGCGCTGCCATAAGGCGAGCCAATCGCGTTTGTGTAATAAGCGATGACGTTCGGCGTGTAGACGGCGGAAAAAGTGAACGAGGAACTCGCCACGACCACATTTGGAAACAATGTCTGAAGCGCAGCCGGAGTGTTGGTCGTGGCGGCCGCCAGCAGCGCGCTCAAGTCGGCAGTTGTAAGCAATTGTTCCTGCGCCGCAGTGCCGATGTTCGTCGTCATCAGCAGGCTTCCCGCCGGAGCCGATTCAAAATTATCATTATTTGTGCTATAAAGGTAGCGCAGCCCCGCTGCGTCGTCCCGTGTCAGCCCGTTGTAAAAATCACCATAACTGATGTTGCCTGCGATAAAATCGGCCACAGGCGAATAAGTGTCGGCCGTGGGATCCTCAGCCAGAGGCACCGTGGTAGCCACCAACGGTGCTTCACCGGAAGCCAGCGTTGTGCAAAACTCGTCAATGAAGTAAGTGTAAAGCGTGTCATTGACGTAAGGAGAATATTGAAGCTGATTCAGCGGGCTGGTGACAAAATCCAGATTCCTTTGCACCACCAGATATTCCATGTTTGCCGGGCAGGGCGCGCCGGGCGTGACCTGAAAACGATTATGCAGCGTCCATGTGTAACGTTCCGGATCCGCCAATCCAAGCTGTTCCATCATCAGCCCCAATGTGAATGATTTCAAATCGAACAATCCCAACGCAGACGCCTCATAATTGTTCTGCCGCGTTTCCAAAGGGAACTCCGAAATTAAAGAAGTGTAACCATCCACACCCGCGCTGTTGGTCGCCATGCTGTTGGTATAGGTGAAGGAATTATTCAAGATGGCAAAGGCCGAATCAATGGACGCCGGGCCGTTTGAACCGAAGTAACCTAAAAAATTCGGGTCGTAAGCGTAATACAGCACCGGGATGTTTCGGCGATATTCTTCGCCGATATTTTTCGGCCCGGTCGCAAGCGGGTCAATAAAAAGATTCGGGTTGTAACCAATGTCCCCCGTCTGCCATGCGTCGCCGCCGTTGGCAACAGGCCCCAAAAACGAATACGCCCGCGCGGACTGCAGGCCCAGCGCCAGCAGCGCGATCCACGAAAATATTTTAATCAATTGCCGCATATAAATTCTTCATCAACGCAAAAATTCTATCTGGTAATAACCCGCCGGACTGCCCCCGACATAAATCGAGTCCGTGGTGCCCGCTGCGAAACGCGGCGCACCCAGGTTGCTCCACGACGTCATCAAATTGGTCTTCACCTGCACCTGATACGTCGCCCCCGGCTGCGTGTTCCAGGTCAGAAACATTCCCTGCGGCGTGTTGACAAGCGCGGATTTCAACCATGTGCTGGAATCCAGCGGATTGCCGCCGCTCAAAAACACTTGCAATAGATTCAAACCGCCATGCGTCAGCGGCGCGTTCACATTCGCCGGCCAGTTGGAAAAGTTGTCACCGTAGTATTGCTCCATCCATTCAAACGGAATGCCATAGTAGTTCAACCCGCTCCATGTCGTCCCGCTGGTTGAAGGCGAGAGTGCCGGGCGTGATCCGAGAGTCGTCACATAATCAATCTGGAACGAATGAGTGCTGCTGGCCGTCAAACCATTCGCCGCCGTCATCGTCCATTGGTTGCCCGTCGTGATTCCCGCCGGCGCCGCCGCGCCGTCCACATAAACTTCGTAATTGGAAACGGAAATTCCCAGCAGCAGCGGCCACGAAACCACCAGTTGCGGCTGATACACGCCGTTGCTCACCACGAACGGCGCCAAAACAAACGGCGCGGACATCGGTGCCACCAGCGTCGCCACGTTGATATACCGCTGCGCGAAAAGGTCAAAACTATACGGGCTGCCGGTGTAGCTGGTCCAGAGCACCACAAACTGGCTTGCTCCGTCTGATGCCACGACCGGCTGCAACTGCTGGCCGATTGTCGTCGAGTTCATTCGTAATTCCCCGCCGACCGGCGTGACACCGTGCAAAAACTGTCCATACACGCCCTCGCGCGAACCGTCCTGCCCCAGGCTCGTCCAGACCACAAGATAGTCAGTGCCAATCGCGCTGACGCGCGGAACATATTGGGATCCGATAAATGTATGTGTTCACAAGCGCGACCGCGCCGCCAGCGCCATTGCTGGAAAATGACCGCGCGTAAATGTCCCAACCGTTGGTGATGTTCACCATGTCGCGCGCATCCCACGCAATCAGAAAACTGCCGTCTGCCGCCGCCGCCACAGCCGGATTTGCGCAGGGATTGAAGCTGGTGTTGACCAGAAATTCGGCGGTTGATGGCGCGGCGTTGCTGTCGTAAAGACGCGCATAAATGTCCACGCTCGGCCTCACCGCCGCGCTTGCCGTGTAATAAGTCGAGTTTGTCCCGAGGACGGGCGCGGTGCCACGCTGCTGCTCTGAAACCCAAGTCACGACAAACCCGCCGTTTTGCAACGCCGCGACGACCGGCGTGCGCTGGTTATAGGAAATAAACTGATTGACCAGAAAATTGCCGCCGATTGCCTGGCCCATCGGCGTGAACACCTGGCCATAGACATCCAGCAGGCTGCCGGCGTCAGCCTGGTTGAAACCCGCCCAAACGACCACGACATTGCCGTTGTTCAGCACGGCCACGACGGGTTTGACCTGGAAATTGTTCGTGGACGAGTTCACCAGCACATCGCTGTCCGTCGTCCATGTGTTGCTGGAAGTAAGAAAGCGCGCGTAAATGTTTTGATACCCCTTGAGGCCGCCCTGCCACACAAACACCGCGCCACCGTTTTTCAGCAGCGCCACGCGCGCGTTTTCCTGGTCGTTTGTGCCAATGACATTCACCCGGAAGGGGCTTAACGTGCCGGACAGCGTGCCATCCACCCGCCGCGCGCTGACGCCCCAGCCGCTGCCGTCGGTCGCATTGTCATCCCACACGATCAAACCGCCGGACGGCGACAGCGCCGCGTCTGGAAAAACCTGGTCGCCCGGCAGTGAACCGACCACCGCATATTCAGTCCCGTTTGTCGTGTAATAATTCGTCTGTGAAAAAACGACAGAAGGAATCACGAGGAGCAATCCCCAACAAAATGAAACAGCAGCCCTGCGGGCGCACAACAACGGCATAAAAATAAGTTTGGCACACTCTAACCGCGTCAGCGCATCCTGTCCAAAAAATCTTGCGGAAAAATGCGTCCGCCGCCGCTGAACAAACAGCGGCACCGGCAAAATTCCAATCCAACTTCTCAAATTCATTTTTTCAATTCGCAAATTTTCCAAATCAATTTCTAAATCAAAACCGGCTGCCCCTGAGTCCCGCCCGCCGCCTCTTCCAGCGCCGCGAGCATTCCCTTGAATCCCCACTGTCCAAACAACTCCCGCAGCCGCACCTCATCCGCCGGTTTCACAACCAGATCATCCGGCGCAAACTCGCACGGCAAATCATCCCGCAGCCGCACCATTTCCCGGTTGCGGTGCACCGCGTCCGCCGAACCGCGCAACGACGCGCGCAACTTCTCCGACTTCACTTCATCCAGCCGCGCGAACAATTTTTCCACCGAGCCGAACTGCCGCAGCATATCCGCCGCCGTCTTCGGCCCAACCCCCGGCACGCCCGGAATGTTGTCCACGCTGTCGCCCATCAAAGCAAGCCAGTCCACGATTTGCGACGGCCCGACGCCCGCCTTCGCGCGCACCTGCTCGTCCGTCCAGACCGCCTCGCTCTTGTCGCCCGGATTCAACAGCCCGATCCGCGCCGACACCAACTGCATAAAATCCTTGTCCGCGCTGGCGATGACCACGTTCAAGCCCGCGTCCACCGCGCGTCGCGCGAGGCAGGCGATATAATCATCCGCCTCGACGCCATCGCCGCAAAACGACACTACGCCCGCCGCCTTCAAATATTCCACCATGCCGTCCAGTTGCGGACCCAGGTCATCCGGCATTTCGGGCCTTTGCGCCTTATATTCCGGCATCAAGGCCGTGCGCTCCGCGCTCAATCCGCCGTCCCACACCACGATCAAATGCGTCGGCGCAACGGTCGCGCGCATCTTAGCCAGCATCTTGACAAAGCCATAAATGGCGTTCGTCGGCTCGCCCGACGGCGAGCGCAATCCGCGAATCGCGTGGAACGCGCGATACGCATAAGCATGGCCGTCAACAATTAAAAGTTTCATGTTGAACGCGGCGGTTGCAGGTTTTCCCATGAATGTCCCGCATTCAACTTTCAACCTGCAACTATTTTACCGGCTGCACCGGAATGGCCGTCTGCGCAAAGGGCAGTTCGTCGTCCGAATGAACGCGGTTGCCCGCCGGATCCACAATCGTGGGCGTCACAAATACCATCAGGTTGTCTTTCGTCTCCGACTTGGACTGGCTTTGAAAAAGACGCCCGACAAAAGGCAGATCACCGATAAACGGCACTTTGTCCTTCGATGTCTGAATCGTGGAGGTGATCAAGCCGCCGAGGACGACTGTCTGGTTGTCCCAGACATTGACGGAGGCGAGAACCTGGCGAACAGTGAAATCCGGAAGAGCCACGGGCAGCGTGGTGCCGTTGGCGATACCAGCCAGCGCTGCACCCGGGTTGTAGCCCGGAATTTCGGTTGCGCTTATGGTGTCGTAGCCGCTGAACTCGGTGTCCGACGGAATCAAGGCCATATTGATCGTGTAGCCGTCGGACAAGACATAGGGAATTACATCCAAGGTGGGTCCCGTTTCAACCTGTTCCGTGGACGGGCTGACTGAAGAGGCTCCGGCCTGATTCACGACTGTGCCACCGGTTGTTCCTGAAGCCGTGGCGGCAGTTGCGCCATTTGCACCCGTTCCATTGTTAAAACTAAACCCGGTGATGACATTGATCAATTTTGTGGCGCGCATCTGAACCTGCCGTCCGCTGGTCGTCGTCGCTGACGGTTCGCCCAGCGTTTCAGTTCCGCTGCGCTGTTCCAAGGCGTGAATGACGGCGCGAAAATTGGGATCGGTCAGGATGCCCGTGATTGTGGCCAGCGCGGGGGCGGAGTTTTGCAGTCCGGAGGTGATCAATTGATCGTTTGCCGAAGACGAAACAACGCTCGAAGCCGTGTTGCCGGGAAATGCGCCCAGGGGATTGGCCGCCGAAGTCGGCACGGTGAGCGACGGGGAACTGCCGCCGGTTCCTACCACGCTATTGCCAAGGTTGAACTGTCCCACATACCAGTCGAAACCAAGCGCCTTGTTGTCAGTCTGCTGCACCTCAATAAAACGGGATTTCACATGAACCTGCGGAGACACCTGGTTCAACGCCTGGATCACCCGCTCAATGGTGTCCAAATCCTGATCCGTGGCCCGCACAAACAGCAATCCCAGCTTGTCATTAAAAACAACTGACTTGCCCGGAGGATTAGCCATGTCAATTCCCAGGGTGGTGAAGTAAGTCCGGGCGGCGTCGCTCACATCGGAAGTGGGAGTTGTCGGGTTTATGAAGCTCAATCCGCCATCGCCGGCAGTGCCGGCATTGCCACCGACGGTGCCATTGCCACCGCCACCGCCGACACCATTGTTACCGCCTCTGCCACCACCGCCACCGCCGCCAGCATTGTTGCCTCTGCCACCACCGCCACCGCCGCCACCATTATTGTTGCCTCTACCACCGCCACCGCCGCCGCCACCGCCGCCGCCAACCATGTCCACGATTGCAACGGTGCTGCCACTGCTGCCGTTGCCGCCGCTGTTATTGCCGCCGCTGTTATTGCCGCCGCTGTTGTTGCCACCGCCGCTGTTGTTGCCGCCGCTGTTGCCACCGCCGCTGTTGCCACCGCCGCCGCTGCTGTTATTGTTGTTACCGGTGCTGCCAAAAGAGGTTTCGGTCACGCCTTGCAAGCCTGAATAAAACGTGTCCGGATCCACCTTGAACGTGCGCTCGGAAAGCGCCACTTGATCCGACCCCTTGGCTGAAAAAACGATGCCGTAATCCAGTATGGAGTATTTGATGCGCTGATCGGGATGATTAGGATCACTGGCGACACTGCAAATCGCATCCAGCACGTCGGCCAGACGCACATCGTCCAAAGTCAGCGTGACGAGACTCGACCCGATATCTGTTGGCTCGCCGCCACCGCCGCCACCGCCAGCAGCAGGATTCGGCACCAGCGGCAATCCCGTGGTTGGATCAATCTGCGTTGCGCCGCCCTGGCCGGCCAGAGCACCGCCTAATCCGCCCGGAGCGCCGACCGCCGGCACCACCACCGGCGGGGGATTGTTGTTGATGTTGATGTTCATCGGTTTTTTTCTGGGATCCATGGCCTGTATTTTCTGGCGCAAATCGCGGATGACTTCGCGCAGCGGAACGGCCGGATCGTAGGAAACTGAAAGCCGGTAGGTGTCAAGCTTGTTCATGATTTCCGTCCGTCCCGGGCCGGTGTAAATCAGTTGGTTCGTGGCGTAGGCATTGGGCACCGACGGCACAGTGACGGAATTTGCCGGCTTCGCCCAATCTTTTTCCACATCCGTCAGCATGATTTGCGTGGCGGTTGTGTGCGCGTGGTCAGCCCGGTTGTAACCGGCCTGCTGGACCAGGTTCAAATAATAAAACGCAGCCTCGTTGTCCGGATCCAGTTTCAATGCCTCGGTCAGCTTGGCCTTGGCCTCCTCCTGCTTGCCCATTTCGTAAAGCAGCTTGCCGTCCTGCACCAGCGTGGCGGCCTGCGTTTTATCATTTTTAATGGCAGGGATCTGTTCCATCGTCTGACGATCAGGCACCATGCCGACCTGCGCGGCGATCATCTCGTCGTTCTGCTTTTTCATGGCAATCGCGGCGGCATTTTTTGGATCCACTTTCAACACGCGGCTGATCTCCGTGTCGGCCACTTGCAATTCACCCTGGCCCTGCGACTGTCTGGCGAGAGCGAGCAGGGTGGTTGTGAGGCCGGACTTTGCCTGCGCGGTTTCGACATCAATCCCGGAGCCGATCTGCTGCGATATCGCGTAGGCCTCCTCGTAAATTTTGGCCGCGAGCGCGATGTCTCCGCTGGCGGCGGAGGCCCTCGCATCCTCCAGCTTCTGGCGCAGCTTGATCGTGTAGGCCTGGTCTTGCACGGCGCGGGTGATGGCCAGGTCCGTGGCGTTGGTCTGCGCCCGCAACTGCGCGGCGGATGCCAGCAGGATGACCAGGCAAATCGAGAGGGAAACTGCTTTTGTCATGTTCGGTTTCAGGTTCGTCGCAAATGTGCGCTGTTGCTACAACACCGGCGTATTCACAATCAAGGCGCGTATCGCAAAGTTGTTCTTTTTTGGTTTGACTGCGCGGATAATATCACTTCGTCCTGGTGGATGGCAACGATATTGTAATCGTCCCCCGCAAATTTTAAGTCGGTGCCCTCCCGGCAATTCGGCCACTTCAATCCTTCGGGATCATATTTCAAATCCGCCGAGTAACCTTCCACGCGCCGGAACGGCTTGCCCTTCGACACCGGCACCGTCAATCCGTCGGACAATTTCAAAAACAATTGATCCGGATTGTCAGCCGGTCCCGTGATGTGATCCAGAGTGACAACCGGGCTTTTTTTATCGTCTGCGGAGACGTAATGCCTCACAGCCTGGCGCGCATACGGTTGCGCGGCCGCCTGATTCTCGATGGTGACAAAGTAGCCGGGAGGCTGGACGTTCGTTTCCAGCGAATCAAGAGTCACCATAAGATAAAGCGGCGTTATTTTTGTCACCACCACGGCGCCCGCCCCGATCACATTATCGCCGGTGTTCTTGATCAGCCTGCCATGCACATCCATTTGCCACTGCACCGGGTTGAACAATTTGTTCTTCGTCGAGAAATCCAGCGCCAATGGAGTTTGCAGCCGCTGGATCGCTTGCGTTTGCCGCGTCAAATCAAGCGGCTGCAGCGGCTGGGGTTTGCCGCCTAAAAGTCCGGTCTTGATCTGCTCCGACCTTTCCTTGTCCGCCACGATGATGAAGCCCATCATCACGAGCGCGCCAACCAGCCCCAGCAGCACCGCGCACAGCAGGATTTTCTCGTAATGTTTTCTTATGAATTCCATGGATTCAATTCCCCGGTGTTAATTTCACAATCTCAATTTCGATCGTGACGCGCAGAAGCCTTTCGTCCAGCACGGTCTGCAATCCGCCCCGGCCGGCACGGCCTTCTTGCGCTCGTATGCCGCGCAGGGGCAAAGCGGCGGCGGGCGCGGCATACCTGCCGTAGCCGTTGTATTCGGGCATCACCTGGCCGGCGACTGTTGCTTCCGCAGGCTGCACGTTGATGCCTTTGACGATGATCGCGTGCGGCGATGCCACAAAACCATCCATCACTTGCGCGATTTCGGGGCTGAAGGCGAGAAAGGTGATCTGCCAGGGCGTCAGGACGGCCTGCTCGTTTGTCTCGGGACTATCGGCGATGTAGTCGGATTGCTGGCCAGCATTCTCGTCGGCTGAAATGGGGACGCGCTGAAGGCTCTCAAGCGTGTTGATCTGGGCGGCATATAATATGTCGGTGATGGTCTTGGCTTCGCCGAGTTGTCCGGCGAGGGGTCCGAGGCTGCCGGGGGCGAAAGTCATGGCGTTGCGCTCCGCAGTGAACGAGAATGCGTAGTCGGGAGGCAGGGTGACGTTTGCGGCTGCGGCATCATGCTGCATCTGGGCAAGGGTGCGGCTTAATGCAAAGGAAAATTCCTCCGAGCTTCTCCTGGCGGCGGGTGGTATCGGCTCAATGGGCTGGAAATAATTCCTGGCCTGGCTGTTCCACTCGCGCAGGCGGCGGGTTTGATCCTGGGCGGCGACGATGTTGGTTTCATTGCCGGATGATGGTTTTAGATTCCGCAAGTTGTCGTATATCTCGTTGAGCTTGACAAATGCGGCGGCGTTGCGATCCCAGCTTTGCCAGTCGTAAAAGCCGGCGGCACCGAGCATCCCCAGGGCGAGGACGAGGGCGATGGCAAAAATTTTATTTCGCTTGATCCAGTTCACTTGAAAATTTTCGATTTACGATTTGCTAATTATGATTTCTAAAATCCGCTCTATGACGTTCAAACAATTTTTGTCTTCAATTTTTGATTTGCGCCCCGTCCCGCAGTTTCGGGTGCGTGCCGATGACCGGGCAAATTGTTTTCAAATCGCAAATCGCAGATCATAAATGCAACGGGTTGGAAGGCATGATGGTGACGCCAAAAGTGAACGTGCCGGTGGAATCGTCAGGGACGATCTGCCCGGTGAGTTGGGTGGCCTTGGAGTCGAACAGGGGCGACGCTTTCAACTGGCTTTCGACCTCAAAGGCGGTTTCGCTGTTGGCGGAGGCGTCGCCGCTGACCTTGGTCTGGTCCATCGCGCGGCAGACCAAGGTGATGGAGTTGGTTTGATCGGGCGTGGTGACAACCGCCGTCGTTTGCTGCTGCGCGGCACCCCTCGTCGCAGCATTATAGGCAGCCATTGCAGCTGTTCTTGCTGCGTCTGCGTCGTTGCCAGCTTGAATGGGACTGGAACCGACGCCGGAGACGCCGGACAACGTTATGAACTGCTCGATCCAGATGCCTGTCTCAACCGTGTTTTTCGGGGTGGAAAGTTTTTTCTTCATGTCGTCCTCGGATTGGATGAGCACGCGGCGCAGGTCCGACAGCACGTCAGCCCAATAATACCGGGCTTCCATCAACGAGGTGATTTGTTCGGATCTCGATTTCTCCAATTTCAACTGCTCGTTGGCCTGGTTGAACCGTTTGGAAATGTTCTCCAGCACCGCAACTTTCGGCTCCAGATCCGCGATGTCATTTTCCTTCGTCACGGCAAGTTCCTGAAATAAAAATCCGACCGCGCCCGCGACGAGCACGAGGCTGAAAATCGTGGCGATGAAATACGGCTTCTTCTGGTCGAACGCCTGCCAGCGCAGCGTGCTGTCGGGCATCAAATTCATTTCCACCGGGCAGTTTGCGAGGTTGCGAAGGCCGAGGCCGACGACTTCGCCCAGCGAGTGGGCGACTTGCGCCAGTTCCTCAAGGCTCACGGACGGGTCAATCTGCACGTTGCGGAGCGGATTGAAATACTCGACGGGCACGTTCAGCTTCTCCGCGAAAAATTGCGCCGTATAAGGCATGATGCTTGCGCCGCCGGACAAAAATAATCTTTGCGGCTGCGCCCCGCCCTGCTGCCCGCGATAAAACTGGATCGTCTGGTTGACCTGGATGTGCAGCTTGGTCATGAACTGCCGCGCGATTTTTGAGATGGCCGCCTGGTTCGGGTTTTCCGGCTCCTCATACGCGCCGCCCAGGCTCACGAAGCCCTCGGCGATCTTGATCTGCTCGGCAACATCAAATTTCAACTTCATCTCGTTCGAAAAATCATGAGTGATGGCGTTCGCGCCCAGGTTGATGCTGCGCGAGAAAACTTTTCCCTTTTCAAAGAAAATCAAATTGCTCGTCTTGGCGCCGATGTCCAGAAGCATCGTGCAATCTTCCAGATCGCCATAATTATATCTGAATGCGTTGATCAACGCGGCGGGCGAGGCGTCGCACAATTGCAGTTGCAATTTCGCCTGCGCCGCCACCCGGAACAAACCTTCCACCACCTCGGACTTGACGGCGACCAGCAGCACTTCGAGTTCGCCGCTCGCCGCCGAACCCATGATCTGATAGTCCCACACGACTTCCGCGAGCGGGAACGGCACGTTCTGCTGCGCCTCGTATTGGATGATCTGCGTGACCTTGCCCGCGTCCACCGGCGGCAGCTTGACAAACTTGGAAAAAACGTGGTAGCCCGGCGCGCAGACGTTCACGCCTTTTACCTTGATGCCTTTTTCGACGAGCACTTCCTGAAGCGCCTTGAGGATGACCGCCTCGCGTGTGGCCTCCACCGAGCCTTCCACGCCAAGCGGCTTGATGGCAAAAGTCTTGAGCCGCAGCCCGCCCGCTTCGTTGACTTCAAACTCCGCGAGCTTGAGGCTGCCTGCCCCAAAGTCCACCGTCAAAAATGATTTTGTGTTCAGCATTGCTGTTCCGTCTCTTGCCGCCGCAAACAAGCCGCGATTGAAATTCTCAATTTCGTGCGAGGCAGTCCGTTTAACTACGTCAAATTTTCCAGATGGTCAAACAGAAATCTCAAAAAAGTGAAAATAATTTTTGCGGCGGCAAAAAACATTGCGCCGCGCCGCCGACTTTGGCTTCATCTTGCCGTGCCGATTCAAACTCCATCCGCCGCACGCCGCCGAATGAAGATTTTTTATTCGGGCCGCGTGCAGGGCGTCGGGTTCCGTTACACCGCAAAAACCGTCGCCGCCGGTTTTGAAATCACCGGCGGCGTCCGCAACCTGCCCGACGGTCGCGTCGAACTCGTGGCCGAGGGCGACGGCGCGGAACTCGAAGCCTTTCGCGCCGCCATCCGCGGCACAATGCTTGCTGGTTTTATCCGCGACGAGAGTGTAGAATGGGGCGACGCGCAAAATGAATTTCGCGGTTTTGAAATTGTCCGTTAAAAATGAAATACGCCATCATCGCTGACATCCACGGCAACCTGGAAGCGTTCCAGGTCGTTTTGGACGACATTAAAAATCAGAACGCCGACCACATCGTCTGCCTTGGTGACGTTGTCGGCTACAATGCCAATCCCAAGGAGTGCCTGAAAATCGTCCGCGACCTGAACCTTCCCTGCGTCAAGGGCAACCACGACGAATACTGCTCCACCGACGACCACCTCGAAGGATTCAATCCCGCCGCCGCCGACGCAGTCCACTGGACCCGCAACCAGTTGAATGCCGAGGAAAAACTCTGGCTGCGCGACCTTAAATACTCGCGCATCGTCGCCAACTTCACCATCGTCCACGCCACGCTCGACGCGCCGGAACGCTGGGGCTACGTCTTCGACAAACTCGCCGCCGCCGCCAGTTTCCCTTATCAAAACACCGCCGTTTGTTTTTTTGGCCACACGCATGTGCCTGTCGCCTTCATGCGTGACACCGCCGTTCGCGGCGGCACTTATTCAAAATTCAAAGTGGACCCGGCAAAAAAATATTTCGTCAACGTCGGCGCCGTCGGCCAGCCACGCGACAACAATCCGAAATCCGCCTACGTCATTTTTGACGCCGACGCCGGAACAATCGAATTGCGCCGGCTCGACTACGACATCGCCACCACGCAGAAAAAAATCCGCGCCGCCGGCCTGCCCGAACGCCTCGCCGAACGGCTTGAATTCGGGAGATGATTCCCGCCGCCGCGTTTCCGCCGGAAGCGGCCACAAATTATGCCGCGCGCGACTCACGACATCCGGGACATCGAGGTCATCGTCCCGAATTTGAAACTCAAGCACACCGGCGTCACTTCCACGATTGCCGCGCTTCTGCCAGTTCAGGCAAGACGTTTGAAAATCGCGGCTGTTGGATTCGGCCTGCCTGCGGAGTGGCCGCAGATCGGCTGGGGAAATTTTTTTTTGCGCGGCTGGAAACGTCCGCGCCGCCGCCCGTTTCGCATCTGGCACGCGCGCCGCAACAATGAAATGCTCGCCGGCCTGTTCCTGCGCTCCGTGTTGAGGATGCCGCTCAAGCTCGTGTTCACCTCCGCAGGATTGCGCGACCACACCTGGCTGACCCGCGCCTTGTTAAGGCGAATGGACCGCGTCATCGCCACGTCGCCGGAGGCGGCCTCGCGTCTGCGCGTGCCGGCCAAAATCATTTTGCACGGCGTGGACGTGCAGCTTTACCACCCGGTCGCTGATCGTGAAAAGGAATGGCTCTCGACCGGACTGCCGGGACGCTACGCCATCGGCGTGTTTGGCCGCGTGCGGCGGCAAAAGGGAACGGACTTGTTTGTGGAGGCGATGTGCCGTCTGCTTCCGCGCCACCCGGATTTTTCCGCCGTCATCGTCGGCGCGGTTACGCCGGATCAAAAATTATTTTCGGGCAGATTAAAATCCAAGGTTGCGGCGGCTGGACTGTCCGGACGGATCCGATTTCTTGGCGAACTGCCGCCGCCGGAAGTCCGGCTTTGGATGCGGCGCATGACGATTGTCATCGGGCCGCAACGCTGGGAAGGCTTCGGACTCGTGCCGATTGAGGCGATGGCCGGCGGCGCGGCGGTCGTCGCCACGCGCGCGGGCGCGGCGCACCATCTCGTCGCCGAGGGCCAGACCGGACACCTCGTTCCGACCGACAATCTCGAAGCGCTAATCGAAAAAATCGAAGCGCTGATGAAAGACCCGGCGCTCGCGGCGGAAATGGGAAGGCAAGGCCGCGCTCATGTGATTGAAAAGTTCACCGTCGAGCGCGAGGCGGATGAAATCCAAGGCGTCTATGAAAATTGTTGGAACGAGGCGTGACACGGCGCGCTTTAAGCCGTTGAAAATCAGTCCGCCAGCTTTTTCTTCACCCACGCCTTCGCCTGACGCGGCGATTTCAATTCATCCTGCAATTGCTTCTCGCGGATTTCATGCAGCAATTTTCCCATCGCCGGCCCCGGTTTCATTCCAAGTTCAATCAAATCTTTTCCCGTCAGCAGCGGCGGACGGATCGCCGGTTTCTTTTTCAATTCCTCCGCCTGTCCGACCAGAAAATCGTAAAGCTCCAAATCGCCGTGCGAGCCGAGACAGTCCAGCTTGTGCAATTCCAGTTCCAGCGGAAACGTCTCGCGCAACAGCAGCCGCCGCAAAGTGGATTTCCGCATCTGCTTCACGTCCTTGAACTGCATATGATGCAGAACGCACGCCACGATTTCATCAGTCTGTTTTTTCGGAAATCGCAGACGGTTCAAAATCGTCCGCGCCATTTCCGCGCCGACTTTTTCGTGGCCGTAAAAATGGATCGCGCCAGTTTGCAAATCCTTTTCCGCCGTCGCGGGTTTTGCGATGTCGTGAAGCAAAACCGCCCACGGCAAAAGTCCATTTGAATCCGGAGGCAATTTTTCCAGCATCAATTTGATGTGCTCGAAAACCGTTCCTTCGGGATGATAATCCGGCGACTGCTCGCAATCAATCGTCGCCGCAAGTTCCGGCAAAATATGTTCCAGCAATCCGCTCTCGCGCAATAATTCCAATCCGCGCACGGCGGATTTTGTCTTGGGGAGCACACGCGCCTCGCGTGTTCCGGCGAGCGCCTCGCTCGCCGGTTGTCCGACGCGAGGCGTGTCGGACTGCGCCCGAGGCGGGCGCGCTCCCCGATTCAATTGCGGAGTGAACAATTTTAGAAGCTCGTCGCGGATTCTTTCCGCGCTGATGATTTTTATTTTCCGCGCGAGGGATTTGACGGCGGCAAAGGTCTTTGGCTCGATCTCAAAATCCAATTGCGCGGCGAAACGCACGGCGCGGAGCATCCTCAAATGATCTTCGCCAAATCTTTCTTCCGGCTTGCCAATCGTGCGGATGATTTTCGCGCGCAAATCTTTTTCGCCGCCGACCCAGTCGTGGATTTTTTTCGTGAGCGGATCGTAGAAAAGTCCGTTCACCGTGAAATCGCGTCGTTGCGCGTCAGACTCGGCGTTGGCGAAGATGATTTTTTCAGGTCGGCGACCGTCCTGATAATCCGCCTCGGCGCGAAACGTGGCGACCTGGAATTGCTGTTTGTCCTCGACGACGATCATCACGCCAAATTTGCGTCCGACGGCGACGGTGCGTTTGAAAAGTTTCTCGACCTGTTCCGGCTTCGCGTCCGTGGCGATGTCGAAATCGTCCGGCTCGCGTCCGAGCAAAAAATCGCGCACGCAGCCGCCAACCCAGAACGCGGCGAAGCCGGTGGCTTGCAATTGCAGGACAATTTTTGTGGCGATATTTTTTGTTTTATCCACCGTGAAATAGAGAAGAAACCAGTTTTATTTCCATTTAATCAATTGGCACATACGATCAAAACAAAACTGTAAAATACTGGTGCTACAATTGAGGGTGTAATAATTAACCAAAGCCCCATTCTTTTTCTTCCAATAAATATGCAAGCAAGACCTGCAATAAAGCTAATGAGACATATTGGGCCGAGAGACCAAAAAATAATATAACTGCTTTGCTCTGCGATTTCTGAAGTCCCAGCAAGAGCGCACGAGAGAATTGCAATGATTGCAACAATTCCAAGAATACCAAATAATCGTGTGCGAACGATTGTCATACGATGCACAATATCAAAAATTATTCGTTCCCCCAAACCAATTTCAGATGCGCGATGCCGGCTTTGACGGCCTCGACGGGCAGCGACGGGCTTAATTCAAAAACCTTGATGTGCTGCGGTTTTACGAACGGCTTGAGCGCGGCGAAATCTATCACGCCGGTGCCGGGCGCGCAGTGGTCGCGCGCGGGAAACTGCACGTCGTGGACGTGAAATCCGGCGAGGTGCGCGGCGAGCGATTCGAGGTGCATCGCGTGGTGGATGAAGCCGAGGTTTTCCTTGATCTGCGCGTGGCCGCAGTCGTGCCAGTAGGCGATGCTCGGGTTTTCAAATTCGCGGAAGAAAAACTTGAAGTCGCTTTCGAGCGGAATTTCCTCAAGCGCCTGGCGGTTTTCGCAGCCGAGTTTCAGACCGCGTTTTTCAGCTTCGGGCAGGAGTTTTTTGAGCGTCTCGTTGGTGCGCTCGACGAATTTTACCTTTTTGGCTTCGCGTTTGAGGTTGGCCTCGATGCAGAGTTTTTCGTATTTGGGAGAATCCTTTTCGCCGCGCTCCAGCATTTCGGAAAGTTTTCTCGTGTAATCTTTCATCTCGATGCTGCCGAGGTGCAGCACGACGACGGGCGCCTTGACGCGCGAGGCGAATTCAAACGTCTTGAGCGTGTGCTTGATGGCGAGTTCGCGTTCGCGCGGGTTTTCGCCGGAAAATTTATACAGATTCGGCGCGGCGTGCGTGACGCCCATCGGCAGCGGGCAGAAATTGTGCAGGCTGGAGATTTTCATCTCGCCCGCGTCCACGGCGTCAAGGATTCCGGGCATGAGGCTGACGCGGATGCCGTGGCTCAACTCGGCAAACTCAAAGCCGAGGTCGCGGATTTCGCGCAGCATCGCGCGCCCGTCGGTGTGACGGTGGGAATTCCAGCAGGTCGAAAAGGAATACATATTTCAATTGCCGATTTACGATTTGCGATTGCCAATTTAAGGCAAAACAAAAACCGGACGCGATATAAATTATCACATCCGGTTCGATTGCGATTCAAAAAATCACAAGTCCGCGTAACGCGCGGTCAGCATGGCGGAGAAACGCGCGACCTTCTGCTTGCGACGGCGTTTTTCGCTGGGCTTCTCGAACGTGCGATGGCTGCGCACGATTTTCAACGTGCCTTCGCGGTCAACTTTTTTCTTAAGCCGACGCAGCGCGCGATCCACAGGTTCGCCTTTTTTTAGTTTAATTTCTGTCAAAGGGACTCACATCCTTCCTCGGGCGAGGCAAATCCGCACGCGCGGCTGCTCGCAGATAAATTAAATGGACGCGGAGGATGATTTTTCCCGGCGCGATTGTCAACAGGATTATCAAGTCGGATTAAAAGAGGGCAACTTCATGCTTGGACAATCAGGAACGGCCCTGTTCGATTTTCATTTGCAGTTTGAAGCGCGGCTCAATTGTAAATCGGAATTAAAAATTATCGGCGGCTGGACACGAATAAATTTTAGCGCAAGACGACGATGGCGAATGTGCCGCCGCTGGCGTGAGCCGTTTTGGTTTTGATGGGTTTTAACATTTGAAAACCAATTCCGATTCGAAACAACATCATTACTGTTTGACGTTAAGCCTACTCAATAATTTTTCTCCGCCCAACTTCGTTCCATCTCTCCGTCCTGCTTCCCACGCTGGCAATAAATCTTGAGGCAAATCTTGAGGCAAAGAATGCGGTGATGAAGGAAAGGCAAAAAGTATATCGCCTCGTATCGCAAAGTCCCATCCATCTTTGAACGCTGAAACATAAGTATCGTGCTTGCGAACATCGGCATCAAAAGGTGTAACCTGCGGCACTGGAATTGGAATTGCTTTCAAATCTGCATAAATCATCGCTAGCCTTTCATGCGAAATCCCCAATTCATCGAAATTCTGAAGCGGAAATTGTGTATTAGCCTGTTGCGTTTCCGTGCGACATCCACTTATCACAAATGCCAAAATAAAAATACAAATTACATATTTCATACAATTCTTAAATTAACTTCACAACAAATGCCCCAGCTTTTCCCGCTTCGTTTTCAGATACCTTTCGTTGTGCGGATTGGATTTGATTTTGATCGGCACCTGCTCGGTGATTTTCAGGCCGTAGCCTTCCAGCCCGACGACTTTTTTCGGATTGTTCGTCAGCAGCCGGATGGTTTTCAGGCCGAGGTCAACGAGGATTTGCGCGCCGAGTCCGTATTCGCGCAAATCCATTCCGTAGCCGAGTTTCAGATTCGCCTCGACGGTGTCCAATCCCTGTTCCTGCAATTTGTAGGCCTGAATTTTCGGCGCGAGGCCGATGCCGCGGCCTTCCTGCCGCATATAAAGAATCACGCCGCGCCCGGCTTCGGCGACCTGCTTCATCGCCTGATGCAGTTGCGGCCCGCAATCGCAGCGGCGCGAACCGAAAACGTCGCCGGTCAGACATTCGCTGTGGACGCGCACGAGCACGTCTTTTCGTGCCGGCAACTTCGCCGCGCACGAGCGCGAGGTGATGCTGGCCGTCAATTTTCGAGCGATACAAATGCAGATCAAAATCGCCGTAATCGGTCGGCATCTTCACGACTTCGATTTGTTCAACGAGCTTTTCGCGCGTGCGGCGGAATTCGATCAGGTCGGCGATGGTGCAAATTTTCAGTTTGTGTTTCCTGGCAAATTTCAAAAGCTGCGGCAGCCGCGCCATGGTGCCGTCGTCGTTCATGATTTCGCACAGCACGCCGACGGGCCGCAGCCCGGCGAGCTGCGCCAGGTCCACCGCCGCCTCGGTGTGGCCGGCGCGTTGCAGCACGCCGCCGGATCGCGCGCGCAACGGAAAAATGTGGCCGGGCTGGACGAAATCGTCCGGCACGGCGGTCGGCTCGGCCATGATTTGAATCGTCCGGGCGCGGTCGGCGGCGGAAATGCCGGTGCGTCATGCCGCGCGCCGCGTCCACGCTGACCTGGAAATCGGTGCGGAAACTTTCGCGGTTCTGCTGCACCATGCGGTCAATGCCAAGCTGCTGCAACCGTTCGCCGGTGGTCGGCACGCAAATCAATCCGCGCCCATGCTTGGCCATGAAATTGACGGCGGCGGGCGTGATGAACTGCGCGGCGCATAATCAAAGTCGCCCTCGTTCTCGCGGTCGGCGTCGTCCACGACGATGACCATTCTGCCTTTGCGGAGGTCGGCGACGACGGATTCGATGCTGTCGAATTTTTGTTTCATTCTGCGGCTACAGTGTAGTGGCAAACGGCTCAAAAGTCAGCGACTTTTGGCGTTCCGTTTGGAGTGCGGCGGCTTGACGCCGCTTTCTTCGACGCGATATGTCGCGTCGTTCCAAAGCGCGGATATGTCCGCGCACTCCAAAATGCGACGGTGCTGGATTTTCCGTTTGAATCTTTTTGCCTGAAGAAGTAGAATGATGGTTATTATGAAAATCGCCAGAATCCTCTGCCTGATTTTTTGCGCGGCGACCGCGGCATTGGCGCAGACCACTTTCACTCCTATTTCCAATCTTAGCCAGCCATTCGGAGAGGATGTCGGCGTCTGGAGTGGACTGAGTCACGCCGCTTCTTTCACCACGGGCAATACGGCGGCTTCCCTTTTTAGTGTTTCCGTTTCAATGGACGCCAAACAAAGTGGCATTCCTCAAAATTTTGATCTTTCACTTTACAGCGACGCCAGCGGTTCGCCCGGAAGCATTCTGGCAACGTTGTCCGGCAATATTCCCTTCTACGCTGGAATTTACGCTTACACGAACACATCTCCTTTGGTTCTTTCAGCCAATACCACTTATTGGATTGTCGCCTCAAGTCCTGACACCTTAAGCGGCGAAGATGCCTATAAATGGATTCTTACCTTCAGCCCTGCTCTGGATTCCGGATCGTTTTGGACAATGGGCGTGAGCAAATATAATCAAGGCAGCGGTTGGCAGCCTATCAGTGATGGCGATTTTCTACAATTCAGCGTTACTGTGACTAATCCGCAACCGCCCGCAGTTTTCATTTCCCAGCCCGTCGTCCTGACGTTTCCAACGAATGGATTTCCTTTCATCCTTCAACAAAATTCCAATTTGTCCACGACGAATTGGGTCAACGTGACCAACGCGACGTTGAGCGGCGTCATCAGCATCAAACCGTCTTCATCGTGCCGCCTTCTGGCCAGCAAATGTTTTATCGCTTGAATCTTCAATAGTTGCGGCAGGCGAAGAAAAATTCGAGAGAATCAAATCGCCTTCGTTCTCGCGGTCGGCGTCGTCCACGACGATGACCATTCTGCCTTTGCGGAGGTCGGCGACAACGGATTCAATTGTATTGAAATTATTTTTCATTCGGCAACGATAGCGTAGCCGTTTGCGGCGCAAAGTCAGTCACAAAAGGGCGTCCATCGTGCAACCCTGCCGCGGTCGGGGAGTTTTCAGGGTCAATCCGAAAATTTGCGCGCGCTCTTCTTTTTTATTTGTCGCATCACAAAACAAGGTTTAACATGGCTCTGTCCCAATTGGGAAGTTGCCGGGAGGCACAAGGCCGGAGTTGTCAGTCATGTAAGCTTGTTTTGATCATGTCAACCGAAAGCCCAAGCAAAAAGAGCGGCGGCACGGAAAGTTCCGCGCAATGGAACACCGCCCCGGTCTCCGAACAGAACATGAGGCGGCTCGACCGGCTTGCCAGCCTCGGCCTGCTTTCGGCGGGCGTGGCGCACGAGATCAAAAACGGCCTGACCGCCATCCAGACGTTCGTCGAACTGCTCATGCAAAAGGGCGAGGACCGCGAACTGGCCGGGGTCGTCGGGCGCGAAATGAAGCGGATTGACTCGCTCGTGAGCCAGATGCTGCGGTTCGCCGCGCCGGGCCGGAACGCTTCCTCGTCCGTCCATGTGCATGATCTGCTCGACCTTTCGCTGCGGCTCATCGAGCACCAGATCAGCGGCAAGCTGATTTCCCTCAAGCGCGATTTCAAGGCCGCGCCGGACATCGTTCACGGGGACGAATTCCAATTGCAGCAGGTGTTCATGAACCTCTTGTTCAACGCGATCGAGGCGATGGGGACGAACGGCGAACTTTCGGTCATAACAGAAATTGTGGACGGCAAACAACTGAAAATTCAAATCCGCGACACAGGCATGGGCATCGCGCCGGAAAATCTCGGAAGGATGTTCGAGCCGTTTTTCACGACAAAGAAAAACGGGACGGGCCTGGGTCTTGCCATTTCACAGCGCATCGTTCACGAGCACGGCGGCGTCATCAGCGCGCACAGCCAGATCAACAAAGGCTCGACGTTCAGCATTTTGCTGCCGTCGCTTGGCTCGTAATCCTCAAAATCGGGCGAAGCCGTTCGACAGTTCGAGGTTGCTGGGATAAATTTCTTCACGATGAACGTCAGTCCGCAATCGCCGATGAACGCCGTGCTGGAAAATTTTCCCGGCGCGCAGCGGGCGTTGTTCCGCAAATATCACATTGGCGGATGCAGCAGTTGCGGTTTCCAGCCGACGGAAACGCTGGCGCAGGTCTGCGCACGCAACGGCAATCTGAATTGCGATGAAGTCCTGGCGCACATTCATTCCAGCCACGAACAGGATGCTAAAGTTTTGATTTCGCCGAAGGAACTCGCCGAACTGATGCAAAATGACAAGTCGGTGAAGCTGGTGGACGTGCGTTCGCGCGAAGAATTCGAGGCTGTGAACATCGCCGGCTCGGTTCTGCTGTCGCAGGACGTGATGCGCGAACTTATGGCGAGCGGCTCGAACACGAATCCGATCGTCGTGATTGATCACGCGGGCAAGAACGGTCTGGACGCGGCGGCGTATTTCATGGGTCAGGGTTTGCAGAACGTGCGCTGTCTGCGCGGCGGCATTGACGCCTGGGCGCAGGAAGTGGAGCCGAAGATGCGACGCTACAAATTGGGATAATTTTTTCTGACTTCATCTCTCTTGACCGTTCGGCGTGCAGTGGTAAATTCCCACTGTGAAAACTTTAACAGTGGATGCCCACAAACGAATCCGAATTCCCGACGCGAAACCACGGCAGGTTTTCGCCTACGAAAACGAAGGCAACGGACGGTTGGTGTTGACGGCAGTTCGTGCCGAGACGAAAGAACCGTTTCCGCCCGGCTCGCTGAAAAAATACATCACTCCGGCTTACAATCGTCACATTGAGCAATTGGCCAAAGACAGTTCGTTGGAATTGCCGGAATGAAGGACCAGTTCGACATCTGGCGCTACGAATTTCCCGAACGCGGCGAGCACTCCGTCGTCCTGATTTCCCATCCGGACATTTGCGCGTCCGCAAAAAGGGTCAACGTGCTTTATTGCACCAGCCAGCGTCAGGGCCGCAAGCCGCATCAATACGAAGTTTTGCTGAACAGTGCCGATGATTTCGAATGGGAAATGTTTTGCAATTGCGCGACGATATTTCTGGTGCCGTCGAAAAAATTATTTGGGCGACGCGGAAAAGTCAGCCTGGAACGACGGCGGCAAATTCGCGGAAAAATCCGCGATCTGTTCCGGCTGGCGGCGATGGATTAAATGCCGTTTGCAGAACGTGCGCTGCCTGCGCGGCGGCATTGATGCGTGGGCGCAGGAAGTTGAGCCGAAGATGCGGAGATATAAATTGGGATAAATTTTTAACCGCGAGACGCGGAGAATAACTTTTCCAAAAATAAAGTTGACGCACGCCAGCCACTTCTAAAGGATGCGATTCATCGCATGAGGGCAAAGCGGACAATCAAATGTAATGGCCGAACTTTCTCTCGCATTTAATTTATGGCCGACTCCGAAAAATCTAAAGCTATCGCAAAAGAAGCAGATGAACTTGCTCTCGCCGCCGAAAATTCAGACGATTTCACCTCATGATGTTTGAAGATATGATGCACATGGGTGGTGAAGATGGTGATCCGATCGGAATTCTTTTGGCCGCAAGTATGGTTCGTGACGATATGCCATGGTTTTATGAAATTGCACGAGATGTATATCAGTCATTGAAAACAGGAGACGTAGAAACTGCTGAACGTGAAATCCAACGCCTCAACCGCGTGGCCAAAATGTTTATTCACGGTCCATTCATGGAAGAATTTGGAAATAAAGAAATGCACATGATGATGATGGAGTTTCCCCACATTATCGAACATACTTCGCGCCGTTTTATAGAAGCAAAAAAACGAAATAAACGAGGGAAAAATACAGGAAAAGAAGGTGCGTAATAATCACGCCTTCAACTGGCCTTGCCTTCCTTTTGCATTTGCATTTCCGCTGATTTTGGACAAATTTATCGCGTGAGCACGATAAAAGAAATCGAAACCGCCGTCAGCAAGCTTTCGACGGATGAACTGGCGACTTTCCGAGGCTGGTTCGCGGAGTTTGACGCGGAAGCGTGGGACAAACAATTTGAGCAGGATGTGAAGGCCGGCCGTCTTGACGCGCTGGCGGACGAAGCCATCAATGATTTGCGCAACGGACGCTGCACCGATTTGTGAAGCATCGCGCCAATCCAAAGTTCTGGCAATTCTACGAACAGCTTCCGCGCGAAATTCAGGAACTTGCCGACAAAAATTTTGGGCTTTTGAAACTCAACCCGCAGCATCCCTCATTGCATTTCAAAAAAGTTGGCCGGTATTGGTCGGCGCGCGTGGGCATTCATCATCGCGCGGCAGGAGTTCAAGATGGCGCGGATTTGGTTTGGTTTTGGATTGGACGGCATGATGAATATGAATTCATCATCGGAGCGCGACGTTAAGTTCCTTTGCGTTTCGCAGTTCAGAACTAAACATTAAATTTGAACAGCAGCACGTCGCCGTCTTTCTCGACGTATTCCTTGCCTTCCATCCGATACAAACCTTTTCGCGCGCGGCTTCGGCTTCAAATCAATTTTCTGAATTGCTCAACGCTCATGCCGGCGTCGCGCACAATCGCGCACATCGTGTAGGCGTCCACCGGATTGTTGCGGGGCACAACGACGTGAACCGAACCTTTGGACATGAATAGCACCCATTAAACTCCGCAGGTTCAATGCCATTGCCGCGCCAGATAATCGCTGAACGCCAGCACGAATAAAATCAGCAGCCAGAAAAATCCGGCGGACGCAAACACACGGATTAATTTTCCGCTGTGCCGTAGTCGCATGAAAAACGCAAGAACAAGGAGCATTTGAGTGACGGTGAACGCAAGAGTAATTGCCGTGCCCGTCGCGCCGAAATTAAATTGCGCGAGACCAAACATCGCGAACAGCAAAATCATCAGCGCGAACCAAATCGCGATGAACACATTTCTTGGCGGGATTTTCGTTTTCATGAATGTCGTCCAATGAGATAAAGCAGCGGGTAGAGAAAAATCCAAACGATGTCCACAAACGCCCAGTAAAGCCCGGCGATTTCCAGCGGCGTGTAGTATTGCGCAGAAATTTTTTTGCGATGCGCGAGCAATGTTATCACCGACAACAATCCGATGCCGACAATCATGTGAATCGCGTGCAGTCCGGTCATAAACCAATAGAGCCAGAAAAATAATTGCGCGTGCGGCGGCAGCGCCGGGTCGAAATTCGGGCCGGGAACCAGTTTGTCGGAAATGTCCTTGTTGTATTCCATTCCTTTCGAGGCAAGAAAGCCGAGGCCGAGAAAAATTGTCGCCAGCAGCAGCGGCACGATGACTTTCATGCGATTTTCGGTGGCGGCTTGAACGGCCAGCGCCATGGTCAATCCACTCGTGAGCAGCAGCGCCGAATTGAGCGTCCCGTAAAAAATGTCCGTGTGTTTTATGGCCGCGATGAAATCGGCGTCGTAAAAATGGCGATAAACGGCGTAGGCGAGAAACAGTCCGCCGAAAAACAAAACTTCCGTGGCGAGAAATGTCCACATACCGAGTTGCGCGGCTTCGGTTTGCTGCGGCGAATCTTCAAATTGCTCGGCAATAATGGAATTTTGTTTCATTTTTAATCAGCCACAGATTGGCACAGATGAAACACAGATTTTTTATCCGCAGATGGCGCAGATTTTCGCAGATTCAATTCTAGAAAGTTTAATCTGCGTTCATCAGCGAAATCTGCGGATGCTTTGTCTGGATTCAATCGCCATTTTATTTGTGTTCAATCTGTGTTTCATCTGTGGCAGTTTCTGTTTCACCAATTTCATTCAGCGGCGGATAATTGTAAGGTTCTCCGGTTACGACGGGCGTTTTCTCAAAATTATGTTTCGGCGGCGGCGAGGGCGTCGTCCATTCCAGCCCGGTTGCCCGCCAGGGATTTGTGCCGGCGCGTTTTCCATTTCGCAGCGACCAAAGCAAATAAATCAGCGGCAGCAAATATCCGACGCCGAGAATGCTCGCGCCCGCAGTCGAAAGGACGTTGTAGATTTGAAATTCCGGCGCGTATTCGTGAACGCGCCGCGGCATTCCCAGATAACCCAAAATAAATTGCGGAAAAAAAGTCAGGTTGAATCCGATGAACATGATGAGCGCGGCAAGTTGGCCGAGTTTTTCGGGATACATCCGCCCGGTGATTTTTGGCCACCAATAATGCAGCCCGCCCATGAACGCCGTGACCATGCCGCCGACCATGATGTAATGAAAATGCGCGACGACGAAATAAGTGCCGTGAACATGAACGTCCACCGCAAGCGTCGCCAGAAAAAGTCCGGTCAATCCGCCGATGACAAAAAGTCCGATGAACGCGAGAACATAAAGCATCGGCGTTTCAAACGAAATCGAGCCGCGATACAAGCGTCATCGTCCAGTTGAAAACTTTGATCGCCGACGGAACGGCGACGAGAAAACTTAAGATGGAAAATACCATTCCGGCGTAAATGCGACTGGCTGCTGACGAACATGTGATGTCCCCAGACGAGAAAACCGAGCACGGCAATCGCCACGCTGGAAAACGCGATGAAATGGTAGCCAAAAATTTTCTTCCGCGAAAAGCACGTGATGACTTCGCTGACGACGCCCATGCCCGGCAGAATCATGATGTAAACCGCCGGATGCGAATAAAACCAAAACAAATGCTGGAACAAAATCGGGTCGCCGCCGAGCTTGGGATTGAAAATGCCGACGCCCCAAATGCGCTCAACCGCCATGAGCGCCAGCGTGATGGCCAAAACCGGCGTCGCCAGCACAAGAATGATGCTCGTCGCGAACATCGACCAGATGAACAGCGGCAGCCGAAACCACGTCAGCCCCGGCGCGCGCATTTTTTGGATGGTGATGATGAAATTCATTCCGGTGATGATGGAACTGAAGCCGGCGATGAAAATTCCCGAACGCCATTTCGATGACGTGCGAATTCGAGTAAGCGCGTGCTGTAAGGCGTGTAAAAAGTCCAGCCGGTGTCCACGCCGCCGATGAACGATTGCCATGAACGCAAAAAATCCGCCGACGATGAACAAATACCAACTCAACAAATTCAACTTGGGAAACGCCACGTCGCGCGCGCCAATCATCATCGGGATGATGAAATTGCCGAGCACGGCTCGGAATCGAAGGAATTAAAAAAAACCAGACCATCAGCACGCCGTGAATCGTGAACATTTTATTGTAAGTGTCCGGCAGCAACCAGATCGCCTTGCGGCGTGAGCAATTCGATGCGCATCAGCGCCGCGGCGATGGCGGCGATGAAAAAGAAAAATAAAATCGTCAGCAGATACAAAATGCCGATGCGCTTGTGGTCGGTCGTGAGCAGCCACGATTTCACCGTGTCGCCCGCGCTCAAATAATTTTGTTCAGCCTCGTTCATGGATTTGTCGGCGGCGATTCGTTGCCCAAGCTTTTGATGTAGGCGATGACTTGCAGCAATTCGTCCTCGCTGATGCGGCCTTCGTAAGTCGGCATCAACGGTTGATAACCGGCGGCGATTTGCGATTTGGGCAACAAAATGGAATCGCGAATGATATTTGTCATCCGCGCGGACAAATGTGCCGTCGCTCAACGGCACGAGCCGTTCCGTAAAGTCCTTCGAGCGGCGGCGCATGAATCGCATTGCTGTTGACGTGACAACCGCTGCAACCCAGTTCGCGAAATAATTTTTCGCCCGATTGCGCGAGCGTGTCCTGCGGACGCTCCTGCGCGAGCCAATTTTCGATAATCCGCCGGCGACATCACATAAACCTTGCCGCGCATTTTCGAATGTCCCGCGCCGCAATATTCCGAACAGTAAAATTCGATACGTCGCCGACGCGCGTTGGCTTGAAACCATTCCGTCGTGAAACGTCCCGGCACGACATCCTGCTTGACGCGAAACGCGGGCACAAAAAAACTGTGAATCACGTCCTCGGAAGCAAGCGTGAGTTCCACCGCGCGATCGACCGGAATATGCAGTGCGTTGATTTCGCGCTTGCCTTCCTGATGCTGGATTTTCCACATCCATTGTTTGCCGATGACATTGATTTGAAGCGCATTGGCCGGCGGAACTTCTTCGTAAAAATAAACTTCGCGCGCCCCACGCAAAAAGTCCCATGGCGAAAATCGTCGGAATGATCGTCCATGTGATTTCAATTTTGGTTCGTGGAAACTTGCAGCGGCTCGCGGTTTGCCTTTTTTCCGCGCCGATATTTGAACAGGAAATAAATCATCGGCAAAAAAATGATTGCGAGCATGAATGCGCTGAAGCCGAGCAGGAAAAAATAAATGTCGTCCGTCTGCGCGGCGGTCGTCGAGGCTTCTTTTGGAAAAAAAGGGAAATTCATTTCGGCTGCTCCGGTTTGCGGCGCGGCGGACGGAAGAAATAAATGCCGAGCGCGGCGACCATCCCGACTCCGCCGACGCGAATCGTGTCCATCACCAGATTTCCATATTTGCCGCGCAGCGGGCTGTATTCGCAGCAAAGTAAAATCAATTCCTGCACCGGCGAATCAATTTTCTTTGCGCCCGCGTCGCGCAACGCCGTGTCCACTTCCTCCGGCGAAAATGTGACGCCAAAAAAGTAATGCGCGACCTTTCCGTCCGGCGTCAAAACGACAAAACCGCTCGGATGCGCGAATTGCTTGAGGCCGGAATCGTAGGCGTAGTGAAAACCGATTTCGTCCGCGAGCGTTTGAATGGAAAGTTCGTCGCCGGTCAAAAAATGCCAGCCGTTTTCCGAGCCATCGCGGCCATAATCGCGCAAATACGTTTTCTTTTTTTTCAGCGGCGAGCTTTGGTGTTTCGGTCGGATCAATGCTGACGAAAATTACGTCAAAATTTTTGCCAACGCTCCATCTCAAATCGCGAAAACTTTCCGTCGCGCCGTTCAAGACGAGCGTGCAAAGCATCGGGCAACTGTAATAGCCGAGAATCAAAACCATCGGCCGTTTGCCGAAATAGTTTCCGATTTGAATTTGCTTTCCGGTTGAGTCGCGAAAAATCAAATCCGGCGAAACCTGCGAATTGAGTTTTTGGTCGAATTTGATTTGCAACAATTGCGCATCGGTCAGCGAATTATTCGTGGCGGCATTTGCCGGAAATAAAAGCGGCAACAAAATTAAAATGGCGAAAATGATTTTCATGGTTGTTTGGAAATGTTTTGGATTAACTGCAATTCGCTTCCGTCCGCTTGCGAACTGGAATTGGTTCGCGTCGGCAAACCACGCTGCAAAATCAAAACCATCGCGCGGTCAATCGGAATTCGCACGATGCCGTTGCTGCGGTCAATCCAGCCGTAACTGTTTAATTCCGCATTTTGTCCGGCATACAAGGCCATCCGCTCCGCGTGGTCGTCATCAATTTGCAGATTGGGTTTCGGGAATCGCTCAAGCGGTTTCAAATTTGGCGCGCTGATGAGGCCGAGCGGCTTTATGTTCTGCATCGGACGTTTTTGCGCAAAATCGCGAATCATCGCGCCGCAAACAAGCAGACTTAAAACCAGCAAAAATGCCGCGCCGCCGCCGATGATCAAAACATTTCGCACCCTTTTCTCGCTCACTTCGTGTCTGCGATCGAGAGATTCGGGCGAAACGGACAGTTGTTGCGCTTTATTTTGCATTGGCGGTTTCGGCAATTAAATTTTTAGAGCGCGGATCATTTCGCGCCAGCAACGGATGATGTTTCAAATTTCTAAAAAATACGGCAAGCCAGATTCCGCCGATGCCGAACCACGCGGCAAAATCCGTCCAATGCACTTCGATGTGCGAGTAAAACGTCGGCGCAACGACCCAAAACATTTCCACGGCATGAACCGCGAAAATGACAATGGCAATCGCCGCCAACAACCGGACGTTTTCCTTCACCTTGCGAAACAGCAGCAGAAAAAACGGCGCAAAAAAATGAAGCAGAGCGATGAGAGCAACGAGCCAGACCCAATCGTTGGCGATGCGGCGGAGATACCAGCCGATTTCATGCGGCATATTCGCGGAATAAATGATGAGAATTTGCGAGAACGCGACGTAAGTCCAAAACATCACGAACGCCAGCAGCAGGCTGGCGAGATCGTGAAAGGTTTTTTCACCTGCGGCGCGGAACGGAAGATCGTTTCGCGTCCATGCGATCAAAATGGTGACGAACGCCAGCGCCATAAGCATTTGCCCGGCTAAAATAATCACGGGAAAAGCGGTCGAAAACCAATTGGCTTCAATGGTCATCGCCCAATCCACAAATGCAAATGACGCGGTGAGCGGAACGATGGCAATCGCCGGGCCGCTCAACGTGCGAATCTTAATCGTTGGCGCGACATCTTTGGTCAAGTCTTGTTGCAGCGACCATTTACGCAACAGCGTGGCGATGAGAATCCAGATTCCGAAATAGCAAATGGCGCGAATCAGAAAGCCCGGAAAATTTTCAAAGGCGGTTCGATGTTGCAAAATTTTATCAGCGGCCACGGCTTCCGGTCGCGCCCACGGATACAATTCGCGCAAACCGAAAAAAATCGGCGCGAAGAAAAACAGCATGAGCGGCAACGTCATGAATCCGGCTTCAAAAATTCGGCGCGCGGGAAATCCCCAGCGTCCGGCGGTCAAATAATGAATCGCCGCGCCGTAAAAACAGCCAAGTGAAAGGCTGACCCAAAAAATAAACGCGAACAGATAGGAAACGTAAAATTCGCGCCGTTCAAAAACGAAACCGGCACAGCAGAAAATGATTCCAACAATGCCGATGGCAAAGGTGATTTTTTGCAGGCGATTGAATTTGAAAAATATTTCGTTCATGGCGAATTTTCACGGCTCGCGGGGACGCTCGCCCCACCAGACAATTTTGCGATTTCGTTGGTCGGCACATCGGCGAGCGTGGCGTGTTCGCTCAATTGCAGCACGCGGATGTAAGCGGCGATTGCCCAGCGATCTTCCGGCGTGACGCGCGAGGCTTGCGAAAACATCGCACCGTAGCCGTGCGTCATCACGTCGAAGAAATGGCCGACCGGCGCGACGCGCAGCCGCTCGATGTGATACGATGGCGGCGCGGGAAATCCGCGCGCGACTACGATGCCGTTGCCCTCGCCGGTTTCGCCGTGGCAGGGAACGCAATTGATTTCAAAGCGCTGGCACCCGCGTTCGAGAACGGCGCGCGTAATTTGAATTGGAAAATCTGTGACAAGGTTTGTTCCAATCATGCCGGTAAAAAAGGCTTCGTCATTTTGCAAATCGCCGCGCGCGACGGTATGCGGCGGAATTGGACGCGAGGCTGCGCCGTCCTGAAAAAAATCGCTCGCTTTAAGTGGATTAGATTTTGGCTGGTCAAACATGTCGCGGCGACATCCCGTTGCAAAAACCAAGATGGAAAATAGAAGATTGAAAATTGCCGATTGCCGATTGCCGATTGCCGATTTGAGAAAGCGGCGAACGTTCCAAATTAATCGTAAATCGTAAATCGTAAATCGTAAATTCATTGTGGCACCTCCGAAATAAGTTCCGGCTGGAGCGTTTCCAGAAATTTTCGCGTGGCGGTTAAATCGAATTTCGGATCGTTGGCCATGATGCAGAGAAAAAATTTGTCGGTCGAAGCGCGCTCAAATTCCGACACGTTGAAAACCGGATGATGCGGTTCGGGCAATTTATTGAGCGCGAGCATTCCGATGATTGCCGCGAACGCGGCGCACAAAATCGTCAGCTCGAATGTTATCGGGATGAACATCGGCCAACTGTTGAGCGGGCGACCGCCGATGTTCAGCGGATAACTTACGGCCATCGCATACCATTGCATGAAGTAGCCGCCGATTCCGCCGCAAATGCCGCCAGCCAAAACGATGAGCGGCACGGCGGTTTTTTTCCGGCCCAGTGCCTCGGCGAGTCCTTCGACTGGAAACGGCGCGAACGCATCCATTTTGCGGAAGCCGTGGCCGTAAGCGGATTTTGTCGCGGCGAGAATTTCTTTGTCACTCGAAAATTCCGCCATCAAACCGTAAATATTTACTTTTTCATCCATTTTTTTTAGAGACAAGTTCGCGAGTTTCAGACATGGCAATTACCGGCAGAAAGTGGACGAACAAAACGATTAGCGTTAAAAAAAGTCCGACGCTGCCGAACATCGTCGCCCAGTCCCAAATCGTCGGGTAATACATTTTCCACATCGCGGGAACAAAATCGTGCGTGAGGCTGACGACAATGATGAGAAAATGATCCACCCACATTCCAAGATTTGCGGACAGCGCGACAAAAAAAAGCGCAACGGGATTCGTGCGAATTTTTTTCGACCACAACAATTGCGGAATCAAAATGTTGATTACAATCAGCGCCCAAAAAATCCAGCCATACGCGCCGAACGCGCGGTTGGCCATCGTGCTTTGCTCGAAAATGTCGCCGCTGATACCACGCCATGAATTCTTCCATGATGTAGCTGTAGGCGACCATGTTGCCGAGCACGAGCATGACGTTGCCGATGTTGTTCAAGTGGCGTTGCGTGATGAGATTTTGCAATCCGTAAAGTTTGCGAATCGGAATCACGATGTTCAGCATCATCGCAAAGCCGGAGTAAATCGCGCCGGCGACGAAATACGGCGGAATGATTGTTTCATGCCAGCCGGGAAGATTCGCCACGGCAAAATCCATTCCAACGACGCTGTGAACGGAAAGAACGAGCGGCGTTGCAACTCCGGCCAAAAGCAAATACGCGGATTGATGCCGTTGCCAGTGAATCGCGGAATTGCGCCAGCCGAGCGCGAAAAATCCGTAAAATAATTTTTTGCCGCGTGTTTGCGCCCGGTCGCGAAGCGTTGCCAGATCGGGAATCAAACCGGAATACCAAAACATCAGCGAGACGAGAAAATAGGTTCCGACGGCGAACATGTCCCAAACGAGCGGGCTGCGAAATTGCGGCCAGAGACCCATCGTGTCGGGATACGGAATCATCCAGAAAAAAACCCACGGGCGTCCGAGATGCAGCAGCGGAAAAAGTCCGGCGCAGGAAATCGCGCAGAGCGTCATCGTCTCGGTGAAGCGGTTGATGGCCGTGCGCCATTTTTGATGCAGCAGCAGCAGAATTGCCGAAATAAAAGTTCCAGCGTGCCCGATGCCGACCCACCAGACAAAATTCACAATCGCAAATCCCCACGCGACCGGAATGCTGATTCCCCAAATGCCGACGCCGCGATAAAACAGCCACGCAATCGCGCAGAAGAAAATCATTAACAAGGTAAATGCGCCCGCAGCGGCATAAAACCATGCTTTCGGCTGGCGCTCACGCGGTTTCAAAACGATGGAGCCGATGGTTTCCGTGACGGATTCCAGATTTTCTTTTGGCGCGAGCAATTCCAACGGATAACCGAGCGGCGAAATTTTATTCGCCGGTTCGCCGACCAAATTGGATTGGATATTTTCCATCACGCGGAAAGTTTTGGATTTGGATTTCGCAATTTCGCCAGGTAACTCGTGCGCGGCCGCGTGTTCAATTGGCCGAGCATCAAATAATTCAGGTCGTGCATTTTCAATTTCGCGACTTCGCTGTTTGGATCATTCAAATCGCCAAAGACAATTGCGTTCGCCGGACAAACCTGCTGACATGCGGTTTTGATTTCGCCAGCGCGAATTTTTCGATTTTGATTTTCAGCATTGATTCGCGCCGCGCTGATTCGCTGCAAACAGTAAGTGCATTTTTCCATCACGCCGCGCCAGCGCACGGTCACGTTCGGATTCCACAGCGGTTCGAGATTTTTGGCGCTGTAATCGGCGTATTGAAAAAAATTGAATCGGCGGACTTTGTAAGGACAATTGTTCGAGCAATAGCGCGTGCCGATGCAACGATTATAAACCTGCACGTTCAAGCCTTCGTGGTCATGCACGGTCGCGTCCACCGGACAAACAACCTCGCACGGCGCGTTTTCGCATTGCATGCACGGCACCGGCTGAAACGTCGTCTGCGGATTTTCTGGCGTGCCGCGAAAATAATTGTCCACGCGAATCCAGTGCATGATGCGTCCGGCGGCGACCTGCTCCTTGCCGACGACCGGAATGTTATTTTCCGCCTGACACGCAATCGTGCAGGCGTTGCAGCCAATGCACGCGCTCAAATCAATCGTCATTCCCCACTTGTAGCCATTGTAAGGAAATTCTTTCGGCTCGTAGAGCGTGTCGCCTTCGGACGGCGCATCGGAATGTTTTTTGACAAAGTCCGGATCGTGCTGAAATTCCTCGAACGTGCCTTCGCGAATAATTTGCCGCTCGTCCGAATCAATCACGTGCTGCGTTTGCGTTGTGACGAGTTGGTAACTCGCGCCGGTTTTTTTCAACGTCACGCCGCCGGCGAACCAAAGCGCATTGGAGGTTCGCAATTTGAAAACATTGAAACCGGCGCGAACGCCAACGTTTCCAATGTTTTCGTGGCCGTAACCGAATGGCAGGGCAATTGAATTTTCCGCCTGGCCCGGTGTAATCCAAACCGGAATTTGCAATTTGCGATTTTTAAATTCGATTTCAATCATCTCGCCGTTGGACAATTTTTCTTTTTCAGCGAGCGCAGGCGAAATCAAAGCGGCGTTGTCCCAAACTAATTTTGTGATTGGCTTCGGCAATTCCTGAAGCCAGCCGTTGTTGATGAAGCGTCCGTCGTAAATGGTCGGATCGGGACGAAAGGTGATTTCCAAACGGTCTGAATTGGTTTTCGACTGTGGCAAATTGAATTTTTGCAGCGAAACTTTTTTTCCCGGCGGCGCTGAATTTTGAATCAATCCGTCGTGCAACGCCTTGCGCCAATCGCTTTCAAAAATGTCGCCGGAATATTGTGACTGCCAAAAATCGCGCACGATTTCATAATCTTCGCGTCCCGGCGGCGAAATCATGGCGTCCAGAATCTCATGCGCGGATTTTCCGGCGTAGAGCGGTAAAATCAGCGGTTGGACAATTGAGATTGTTCCGTCAAACGCCCGCGCGTCGCTCCACGATTCCAAAAAATGATTTTCGGGAATGTGCCAGTCGCAAAGATCTGAAGTTTCATTGACGTGCGACGCGAGATGAACCTTGAATTTTACCTTCGCCAAATTTTCTGCAAATTGGAAATCTGCCGGCGAATTGAAAGCCGGATTGCCACCGAGAATGATTAATGCCCCCACTTCATTTCGTTGCAACGCTTCGACCAAATCGCGCAATGATTCGGTTTGATTCACAGGATTAGCTTCTGCGCTTTGCGTGAATATGATAGTGTTGCCGACGTTTCCGAGAAAATAATTCAGCAAATGCGCCAGTGCGTGAACTCGCGGCGGCTGATTTTCTCCGGCGATAACAATGCTTTCGCCACGATTTTGAAGCAAGTCGTCCGCAACGGCTGAAATCCAGTTTTTAATTGCCGATTGCCAATTGCCGGTTGCCGATTGAGAAACTGCGCCAAGTTTTTCGGCAACGGCGAGCGTGAAGACTTCAATTTCCGCCGATGGAATTGGCAAACGATGGTCGGCATTTGCGCCGGTGACGCCCGGCGAACTTTCGACGACGTAAAGCCGGTTCATTTCCGTTTGCGGAAATTTTGCACGACGATTTTCAGTGAAATCGCGGGCGTAACGGACGGCGTTCGGATGGAGATAGAGAAAATCCGATTCGAGTGACAAAATGATTTTCGCTTTATCGAAATGATATTGTGTTTCGACGATTTCACCGAATGCAAGTTTTGAACCTTCGCGGACATTATCGCGAGTGATTGGCTCGAATTGATGCCATTTCGCTTCGGGAAATTTCTTGAGCAGTTCTTGAATTTGAAAATGCAGCGTCGGCGACGTGACGGTTTCCGTCAAAATTCTCAAGCCGCTTCCTTTTTTGGATTTCTGTGAGTCCAAAATCTCCGTGAGCGCGGCGACAAAATCCTCCCACGTGCTGGGCTGGCCATTTTGCAAAACCGCTTGCGAACGATCAGGATCGTAAAGGTCAAGGATTGCGGCTTGATGAAAAATGTTCGTCGCGCCGAGACTGGCGGAATGATCTGGATTGCCTTCGATTTTTGTCGGATGACCTTCGTGGCTTTCGGCAATCAAGCCCATGGCAAATCCGCCGAGCGTCATCGCGGTGGCGAAATACATCGGCTTGCCGGGAACCAAATCCTCCGGCTGGTTGACGTAAGGAACAATTTTTTGGAGCGGTTGTTTGGTGCAAGCCGGCAAACTGGCAAGGGCAATGGATGCGCCCATGATTTTGAGAAAATTCCGCCGGTTGAAGTTTCCGAATTCCGAGGCGCCCGGCGGAAATTCGCGATGCAACGCTTCCTGACATTTTTTGGAACCGGTAAGTTCTTCCAGGCTGCGCCAAAGAAATTTCGAATTTCGAATTTCGAATTTCGAATTTTCCGGTCGTAAATCGTCAATCATAAATCGTAAATCAGCGGTGGCACATGCTGCAATCGGTGAGCTGTTCGGTGTGAACGTCATATTTCTTCATTAATTCTTTTCCGAGCACGAGTTGATTGGTTGCCGTCCAGTTCAAATTGAAAACTTCCTCGCGCGGGCGGATGAATTTTTCCGGTTGGCGATGGCATTCCAGACACCAGCGCATGTAAAGCGTGTGAGATTTCCACGTCAGCGGCATTTGATCGAGTTGCCCGTGACACGTGACGCAGCCGATGCCGTGATTGATGTGGACGCTGTGATTGAAAAATACAAAATCCGGCGTGTCGTTGACGCGAATCCAACTCAAGCGCTGATTGTTCGCCATGCTTTCGTGAACCGGGGCGAGCATCGGCGCATTTTTCCAGATTTGCGAATGGCAGGTCATGCAGATTTCTGTCGAAGGCATTCCGGCGAACGCGGATTTTTCGACGGTCGTGTGGCAGAAACGGCAATCAAGTCCAAGTCCGAAGACATGGTGCTTGTGGCTGAACGGAACGATTTGTGGAATCGGTGTCATTTCACGAGTTGTCCACGGCGACCAATAAATGGCGTGCAAAACCCAGCCACTCGCGCAAGGCAAAAGAAAAGCGGCAAGGATGCTCGCTCTGACAATCGAATTGGAGCGATGGCTGAAAATTTGAGGCATAAAGCCGGTTATTTTTTAGCTATGAATGTGCCAAATTTTTCAGTCATTTCCCTTTGAATTTTATTGTTTTGCAAAGACGCAGGCATTTTTTTGAATTGCAAACGGGCATATTGCAACAACCGGCGCGGCAAAAAATGCAAATTGCAGTCTTTGGAACGATGTTCGGCAAAAAAAGCAGGGATGAAAGAATTGTAAATTGATGGAATTCGATAAATTAAAAATTGTGCAAATACATGGCACTTCTGGTGCTAAACCCATTCATTAACATGAAAAAGCAAATTCTTATTTTAACATTCGCAGCCGGATTGATTTCAGCAATTGCCCAACCGGCAGGGTCAGCAGCGAGCGTCTCATCTGGCGGAACCACATCTCCAAGTGGAATGCGAAGCACGCCTGGCACGCCAAATACTCCAACTCCATCTGCGCCAAACAACTCGCAAAATAATTTAAACACGTCCAAGCCGGGCAATTCTGCGCCGGGCGGTGAACCTGTGCCGGGTGGAAATCAATTGACCAATATGCCGCCGCAAATCAGTGTTTCCAACGTGTGGTCAAATGAAAACACAAATTGGATGAATGAAAATCATGGCGCAACAAATTGGAACTCAAATAACGGGATGACCAATGGAGTCAATGGCAATCCTTACGCAAATTACACCAACTCGTATGCGAGCTACACGAATCCTTACGCCAATTATACCAATCCCTATGCCACTAATTTGCCGGATGAAAGCGCAGGAAATACAAATGGGCCAAATGGCGGCACAAATCGTCACCATTGGTGGCAGTGGTGGAATCATTAAATGAGAAACAACACACATCAACCGGGGAAAATTCGTTACGCCGGCGTGATTTTGGAATTGAACGCAAACGGCCATGTTCAAAGAAAACTTTATGAACTGCGCGACCAATTCGCGCCGGAACTCATTTATTTTTCCGACTGCATTCTCCATGACCGCGAACCGGTGCCGGACGGCATTGAAGGTTTGCGCGACGTTCATATCGTCCGCTCGCTGTATCAATCCGTGAAAACGCGCGCGCCGGTGAAATTGGAACAAATCAAAAAACGCCGGCATCCGAATCTGAAGCAGGAAATTTATCGTCCGCGTGTCGTCAAGCCCAAGCTCGTTCATGTCGCCACGCCGACGGCTTGAGCAAAAAATTCCGGTTGCGTGCGCGCGGATTTTTATACGCGGGGAAATTATATGCGGGAAAAATGAAAATTTCAGCCAACCATCTCAAGCGCTACAAGGAAATCGCCTTGTTGTTTTGGAAATACGGACGCTCCGACCTCGTGCGGCAGATGGATTTTTTGGATGAAGGATTCGAGCCGCAGGAAATAAAACTAGACGACCACGCCGCCAAACCGGAGCAACTGGCGGATGATTTGGAAGCGATGGGCGCGACGTTTGTGAAGCTCGGCCAATTGCTTTCCAGCCGTTCTGATTTGCTGCCCGAACCGTATTTGAAGGCGCTCACGCGTTTGCAGGACAAGGTCAAACCATTTTCATACGAGGAAGTTGAACAAATTGTCTTGACCGAACTTGGCGTCAGAATTTCCAAGGCCTTTTCGCGTTTCGATCCAAAACCGATTGCCGCCGCGTCGTTGGGACAAGTCCATTTCGCCGCGCTGCGAAACGGGCGCGAAGTCATCGTCAAAGTGCAGCGACCGGATATTCGCAAACAAGTGGCCGAAGATTTTGAAGTGCTCGGACAAATCGCTGAATTGATCGAAAAACACACGGATTTTGGCCGGAAGCACCGCATTTTGAGCGTGCTCGAGGAATTTCGCATCACGATTCAACAGGAATTAAATTACGAACGTGAAGCGCAAAATCTTATCACGCTCGGCGAAAATCTGCGTGAGTTTGAAAAAATCCAGGTGCCGCAGCCGGTCCTCGATTACAGCACGCGCTGCGTTCTGACGATGGATTATGTTCAGGGCCGGAAAATCACCGCGCTTTCGCCGCTGGTGCGGATTGAATTGAACGGCGCGCCGCTTGCCGAAGAATTATTCAAAGCGTATTTGAAACAAATTCTCGTGGACGGAATCTTTCACGCCGATCCGCACCCGGGAAATGTTTTTCTCACCGACGACGGCCGCGTGGCGCTGCTCGATTTGGGAATGGTCGGCCATGTCACGCCCGCGATGCAGGAGCATCTTTTAAAATTGCTCATCGCCGTCGGCGAAGGCAACAGCGAGCAGGCTTCGGACATCTTGATTCAAATCAGCCAGACAACGCCGGATTTCAACCAGGCGGAATTTCGCCACCACGTTGGACGCATCATGTCGCTGTGGCAAAATCAAAACCTGCTGCAATTCAACATTGGAAAATCGATAATGGACATGAGCCGTCACGCGAGCGAAAACGGCCTGCACGTTCCCATTGAGTTGACCCTGCTCGGCAAAACGCTTTTGCAAATGGACGAAATTGGAAAAATTCTCGATCCAGCTTTTGACCCGCACGCTTCGATTCGCCGCAACATCAGCGCGATGATGACGCGACGCATCCGCAAAAATTTCACGCAAGGGAACGTCTTCAACTCGCTGCTGGAATTGAAAAGTTTTGTCACCGGCCTGCCGTCGCGATTGAATCGGTTGCTCGACGTGGTGACGGCTCCCGATTTGGAAATGAAAATCCGCGTCGTGGATGCCAAGGTGATTGTCGAAGGCTTTCAAAAAATCGCCAATCGCATCACCGCGGGAATCATTCTGGCGTCGCTGATCTTGGGCGCGGCGCTGTTAATGCGGGTGCAAACCAGTTTTCAAATTTTCGGTTATCCCGGCCTGGCAATTTTATGTTTTATCGCGGCGGCGGGCGGCGGCGTCTGGCTCTTGTTCACCATTTTATTTCAAGACGAAAAAATTAAAAAGAAACCGTGAATGCCGTGCCAAATCCAAATCCCTTTCGTTGGCGGCGCGTAACGCGGCGAACGGCATATTGGGTGTTCGGAGTCATCGTCATTTTGATTTGCATTCGGATTGCGCTGCCGTTCGTCTTGAAAATCTACGTCAATCGTCAGCTGCAGAAATCAAAAGATTATGCCGGACAGGTTGGCGAAATTGAAATGTCTCTCTGGCGCGGCGCGTATGAAATCAAGGACATCAAAATTTTGAAGCGCAACGGAAAAATCAGCGAGCCGTTCTTCTCCGCGCCATTCATGGATTTGTCCATCCAATGGTCGGCGTTGTTGCAACATCATATTGCGGCAAAAATTTATATGGAGCAGCCCAGATTGAATTTCGTGAAAGGGCCGACGACGGAACAAACTCAAGCCGGCGAAAATACATCGTGGAATAAAATGCTCCAAAATCTCACGCCGTTCAAATTGAACCGGCTGGACATTCACGACGGCCAGATTCATTACAAGGACGATTATTCAAATCCGAAAGTGGATCTTTATTTTACCGAATTGGGCGCGTCGGCGACGAATCTTTCCAACGCCAGAAATCAAAAGTTGCCGCTTCCCGCTGGAATCAGCGCCAGCGCAAAAGCCATCGGCAATGGCAGGATGAGTTTTAATCTGCAATTCAATCCACTCGCGCCCGCGCCGGAATATCAGTTGCAGGCGTCGCTGACGAACGTTGATCTTCCCGCGTTGAATAGTTTTATGCGCGCTTATGGAAAATTTGACGTGGCGCATGGCACATTTGCCATGTTCACTTCAGTCGCCGCCACGAATCAAGCCTATGACGGCTACGTGAAAGTTTTTTTCAATAATCTCGATGTGTTCGAGTGGAAGAAAGAACGGCAAAAAAACATTCTGAAATTTTTTTGGGAGGCGATTGTCGGCGGCGTCACGACGATTTTCAAAAATCAGCCTCACAACCAGCTTGCGACAAAAATTCCCATTTCCGGCGTTTATACCAATTCAAACGTGGATTTGATGGCGACCGTTGGCACATTATTGCGCAATGCGTTCGTCCGCGCGTTGATTCCTAAATTCGACCAGCAAATCACCACGGGTGAAGTGGCAAAAAAAGTCAAGGAAGGCGAAATTCCCAATGCCAATACCAATGGCGCGCCCAAAACTAACCATTCATTTGCGCCGGCTTTTGCCGAAACAAACAAACCCGCGACTTTGCTGAAATCGCCCGAACGGCGGACGAACCAATAATTGCAAAATCTCAAAGACAAAAATGAATTCATTTCAACAAGGGGGTTTGATTTGTGATTGACCATATTGAAAAAATTCTTGGATTGGGTTTGCCGTCCACGGAATTGACATTCGGCCAGATGTTGCTGCGGGCACTGGTTGTTTTTTTCACGATGTTGGCGATGATGCGGCTGGCTGGACGCCGGTTTCTGGCGCAACGGAATCCGTTTGACACACTGCTGGCATTTCTGATGGCGTCCATGCTTTCGCGCGACATCAATGGCACAACCGCGTTTTGGGAAACTCTGGGAACAGGGTTTGTTCTCGCCATTTTGTATCGTGTTTTTGCCGCCCTTGCCTGTAAATCTCATAAATTCGGACGTTGGATCAAAGGCGAACCGCAAGTGGTCGTGGAAAATGGCGAAATGAAAAAAGCCGCGATGACGCGGCACAATGTCAGTGAGCATGATTTGCATGAAGATTTGCGTCTCAATGGCGCGATTGATGAAATGAAACAAGTGCAAATTGCCCAGATCGAACGAAACGGCCAGATCAGTGTGCAGCGCAAGCCGCAAACATTTAGCATCGGAGTGGAAAAGGGAGTTCAAACCGTGCAGATACAAATTTCCTGATTTCGGACACGGAAGCAGGCTTCACGAAAATTTCATTCCCATCGCATCTGCGTATAAATGGGGTTTGAATGGCACTATCAAGCCAACTTCCGCCGCAGCAATCCGAAGCGGATTGGAACGAGAGTCCAAGGAGAAACGGGTGCGAAAAGTGCCAGTGCTATTTTGGCCTTGCGATTTTTCGCAAGAAGGCCGGCTGTTATTTCAAAGGCACGCCGAGCTTTCTTTCGATTGCGTCCAGCACAAGTTCGGTCGTGTCTTTGATGTTGATTTCACCAGTGTTGATGATCAGGTCGTGGTTCAAAGGCAGGCCGGCATCCTGCCTGAAATTTTTCCAGATGAAGGCCGCGCGCTCCTTGTCAATCTCTTCCACTTTCAATCGCGCCTGTTTCAGGGACAATTTTTCCTGTTCGGCAAATCGTTTCGTCCTCGCTTCCAACGGCGCCACCAGGCGCACGCGCAGCCCGCATTGTGAAGGGAGCAGGAATTGAGCGCCGCGTCCGACGAGCACGACGTTGCCGAGATGTCCCAACGCGGTGACCACCTGCTTGAGATGGCGCAAATACTTTTCATCCGCGAGATCGTCCAGCAAAAAATCCCGCCACGTCCGCTCCCAATAGGAATGAACATGCTCATCAACACTCTGCACCAGGCGTTGATGGACACGGGCGCTTTGCGCTATTTCATCAACCATTTTATTGTCAAAAACATTCCAGCCCAGCCGCTCGCCGGCTTGCTGCGCCAGCAGGTCGCCGCCGCCGCCACATTCGCGCGAGACCAGCAGGCAAGGCCCGAAAGCCGCTCCATCCTCCGCCACATACCGGCCCGGCTGCGGAACGGTTTCTTTCAGGCGATTTCTGATGTCCGACATCGCGATGTGCTTTTCAATCAATCTCAATATCTGGCTCATAATCTTGACCGGGTTTCGTTTTGCTACTCGCCGACGCCCGCGTATTCTTCGTCCACTTTCAAATCCAGTCCCATCAGAACGTAATCGTGGGGAACCGTGTTCATGTCAACCACATAATCCGTCAAACGCATCAAGGGATGAAAGCCGGCGTCCTCAAGCGCGCGGATGGCGATTTTGCGTTCGCCGTTCAGTTCGGATTCCAGCCTGCGCAATCCCAGGGCGCGGGCGATCTCGACCTGCTCCGCGATTAAAATTCTGGCGACATCCCGCCCGCGATAATCCGGGTGCGTCAACATGGTGAGGACTCCTATGTGACGTTTCCATCCGCCGGGACGCTGGCGCAAGGTCGCCTCGCCGATGATTTTCACGCCGTGCAGCATCAGCAGCGGCAGATTTTCGGCGAAGTCGGGGTGACGGCACCATTCGCGGAACCGGGCGCGTTCGGAAATCCGCTTCTTGATGAACAGGCGCTCCTCCTCGGGCACGGTGAGCAGAAATTTGTGCAGCCGGATTTCATCCCGGAGGCAAAACGGGCGCAGGACGACCTGTGTGCCGTCGCGGAGTTTCGACGAAGCAGGATATTTTTCCAGCGCGTATTCCAAAACCGCGCCGGCGGCATTCAGTTTATTGCTTGTTTTCACATTTGCAATTTAACGCGGCAACCATTTTTCCGCCAACCTTGAATTGTTCAAAACCGGCCTTTGCTTGTTGCCGCATAACGCGAATAAATCAGTCATCGGCTTGGTTTCGGCAAGAAAATGCGGTGATTATCTGCCGAAATCAAGCTGTCCGACACAAAAGTAAATCAAATGGCAAAACATTCGCCGGGATTTGACCCGGCTTTGAATTACTCGTTGATTCCCCAGTGCGACACAGACTGATGATCCAGAATTTCCTTCAGAAGCGGCGTCACCGTTTCCGCGCGAACATGGATTTCTTCGATGGTGTAAAACTGATGCGGTTCCAGCCCATGATGATCTTCAAGTGGATTGTCGTTCTCCGCGACGACGGGAAACAGCTTCACACTGTCAGCCAATGACTCCAGATTCGCAGATGTGATTGGCAATGCATTCATAATTGGAAGCTGCACGCCAATTTGACTTTTGCTCTCCTTAAATTGCCAAAGTTTCGACTTTTCTTGCTCAATCTCCGAAGCATTCAAACGGCCTTTGCCACGCGGCGGAAATGGTAGCCGAGGATGGCGAGTTCGATGGCGTGCGGAAACTGGCGCGGGCGCCGGATGAGCGTGCCCCAAAACAGCCGCCAATAACCCACGCGTCCCCGGTGCCACACGCCCAGCACCCAGAAAGATTTCAGAAACGCCATGAAATCGGCGCGGGACAAGGCGCTTGACCGGGCCGGACGGGCCGGTGGCTTTTGAGAAATGTGCGGATGCGCTGGTAATAATTCCCCGGCTCGTAAAGTTTCTTCACCAGTTCGCGGTAGCCGGATTGCAGAAAGTCGCGGTTCAATTTCGGCTTGAAGTTCAGCGCGGCGTCGGTGTTGTTGCCGGAGCTTTCGGCTTCCAGCCGGCCCTCGGCTTTCAACCGCTGCCACAGGCGCGTCTGCGGCAGCGCGGTGAGCAGGCCGACCATCGCCGTCGCCACGCCGGAGCGCTGGATGAATTCAAACTGCCGTTTGAAAATGTCGCTCTGGTCGCTGTCGAAACCCACGATGAATCCGCCCATGACCTCCAGCCCGGCGCGCTGCAATGTTTTCACCGAGGCCACGAGGTCGCGGTTCCGGTTTTGCAGCTTGTGACATTCCGCCAGCGACTCGACCGACGGCGTTTCGATGCCGACGAAAACTTTTCTGAATCCGGCCTCGACCATCAGCGCGCAGAGTTCCGGGTCGTCGGCGAGATTGACCGACGCCTCGGTGAGAAACCCGATGCTGGTCCGCGTGCGCTGCCGCCATTCGATGAGCGCGTGCAGCAGCGTTTTGGTCCGCGCCTTGTTGCCGATGAAATTGTCGTCCACGATGAAAACCATGTCCTTCCAGCCGCGTTCGCGGAGACCGTCCAGTTCGGCGATCAACTGCGCGGGCGTTTTTGTGCGCGGCACGCGGCCGTTCATCACGATGATGTCGCAAAATTCACAGTCGAACGGACAGCCGCGCGAGAATTGCACGGACATCGTGACGTAGTGGCGGAATTGAATGAGATCCCAGCGCGGCGACGGCGTGCGCGTGATGTCCGGCCGGTGCGGCGCGCGATAAACGGCCTGCAACCGTCCGCTCCGCATATCCGCCACGACCTGCGGCATGATTTCCTCGGCCTCGCCGAGGACGAAGTGCTGGATTTCCGGAAACGCCTCGTGGCCGGTGGTGAACAGCGGCCCGCCGGCGATGAGCGTTTTCCCAAACGCCGCGCATCGCGCCACGATTTCGCGCACGGAATCCTTGTGCACAATCATCGCGCCCAGCAAGACGTAATCCGCCCGGCGCAAATCTTCGTCCTTGAGCTTTTCCACGTTCAAATCCACCAGCTTGAGTTCCCAATCCGGCGGAAGCATCGCGGCCACCGTCAGCAATCCAAGCGGTGCCATGGATGCCTCGCGTGACACAAAACGGATGGCGTGTTTGAAACTCCAAAACGTGTCCGGCGTCCTGGGGCTGATGAGAAGTATCTTCATAACAATTATTGGTGCCGAATTGGAACTGTTTTCGGGAATAATTTTCCCCAGCGCCGGATTCAGCGACGTGAATTTTCCAGAGCCGGAGATGTCATATTATTATCCTTGCCATTCACACTGTCTGAAGCCGGGCGGTAATCTTTCGCAACTTCCGTTGCGAGGGCGGCCGGTGACGACAATTCTTCGTTGGCGGCTTCCGGAACGCGCATGGCGTAAAACGAACGGTGGACAAATATCAGCGCGACGATGAACAGCACTCCGCCGATGACGTTCTTCAAATCCTGGCTGTGCATCGTCACGGCGATTTCCACCGCGAGCAGGCCGAAGAGCGTGGTGAATTTGATCACGGGATTCAACGCCACGGACGACGTGTCCTTGAACGGATCGCCCACGGTGTCGCCGACGACGGTCGCGGCGTGAAGGTCGGTGCCTTTCTGCCGCAGTTCCACTTCGACAATTTTCTTGGCGTTGTCCCACGCGCCGCCGGCATTGGCCATGAAAATCGCCTGGAACAATCCGAAGAATGCTATCGCGATGAGATAGCCGATGAAGAAATACGGATTGAAAAACGCCAGCGACAGCGCGAAGCAGAAAATCACGATGAAGATGTTCCACATTCCTTTCTGCGCATAAACCGTGCAGATGCGGACGACTTCCTTGCTGTCTTTTTCCGACGCGACGGTGGAATCGAGCTTGATGTGTTCCTGAATATAAACCACCGCGCGATATGCGCCGGTCACGACGGCCTGGCAGCTTGCGCCGGTGAACCAGTAAATCACCGAGCCGCCCATGAGCAGGCCGAGGATGATTTCCGGCATGACGAGGCTCAATTTGGAAATGATGCTGAACGACGGGTCGGCGGCCTTGCCGATGTTGTCGAGCAAAATGATGATGCCGAAAACCATCGTCGTCGCGCCGACGACCGCCGTGCCGATCAAAACCGGTTTCGCGGTCGCCTTGAACGTGTTGCCCACGCCGTCGCCCTTTTCGAGCTGATACTTGGCGTTTTCAAAATCAGGCTCGAAGCCGAACTGCTCCTCGATTTCGGTGCGGATGTTTTTGCGCGATTCAATCCGGCTCAATTCATAAATGGACTGCGCGTTGTCGGTGACCGGGCCGTAGCTGTCCACGGCAATCGTCACCGGACCCATGCCGAGAAAGCCGAACGCGACGAGGCCGAACGCAAAAATCGGCGCGGCGAATTTGAGCGCGTCGGGCATCAGCGCCACGACCGGCGAGCCTTGATACAGCGCGAAAAGACAGCTCGTGAACATCAGCGCCAGGATGACCAGCCCGGTCCAGAACGCGGAAAAGTTGCCGGCCACGAAGCCCGACAAAATGTTCAGCGACGCGCCACCGTGCTTGGAACAGTTGGTGATTTCCTTGACGTGCTGCGAATTGGTGCTGGTGAAAATCTTCGAGAATTCGGGAATCAACGCGCCCGCCGCCGTGCCGCAGGAAATGATCGCCGACAGCACCCACCACAAATCGGGATTCAACCCGTTCTGCCTGCCCAGCAGAAAGTAGCTGGCCACGAACGTGACGAATATCGAAACAACCGAGGTGATCCAGACCAACTGGGTCAGCGGCGCTTCATAATCAAAATCCTTCACAGTTGCCGTATCGCGCGCGGCAGACCGAGTCGTTGATGAAATAAGAGGCCAGCGAGGTCGCAATCATCAGCGCCCGCATCACGAACAGCCAGACGATGAGCGTGGCGCAGACCGCCGGCGTGGACGCCAGCGCCAGCGCGAGAAACGCGATCAACGCCACGCCCGTCACGCCGTAGGTTTCAAAACCGTCCGCCGTCGGGCCGACCGAGTCGCCCGCGTTGTCGCCGGTGCAGTCGGCGATGACGCCGGGATTTTTCGGATCGTCTTCCGGCAGCTTGAAGACAATTTTCATCAGGTCGCTGCCGATGTCGGCGATCTTCGTGAAGATGCCGCCGCAGATGCGCAGCACCGTGGCGCCGAGCGATTCGCCGATGGCGAAGCCGATGAAGCACGGGCCGACAAGTTCCCTCGGCACAAAAATCAAAATGCTGATCATGAAAAACAATTCCACGGAAACGAGCAGCAGGCCGATGCTCATGCCTGATTGCAGCGGAATGGACAGCGTGCGGAGCGGATTGCCTTTCAGCGCCGAGAACGCCGTGCGGCTGTTGGCCTGCGTGTTGATGCGGATGCCGAACCACGCGACGCCGTAGCTGCCGAGAATGCCCAGAACCGACGCGAGCAAAATGACGGCGATGTCGCCGGAAGTTTTATGCTCAAGGAATTTGAAATAGAAAAGGATGCAGCCCGCGATCAACGCCCACAGGACGGCGAGAAATTTTCCCTGCTGCCACAGATACGTCTTGCACGTCTCCCAAATCATGCGCGAGACGTCGCTCATGGACTTATGCACCGGCAGGTTTTTCGTCCGGCGATATTGCGCCAGCCCGAAAATCGCCCCGACGGCACACATGACGATGCCCAGATACATGAGCGCCAGCCCGCTCATGCCTCCCAGCCCGTCGAAACTCACCTGTTCGAGACCGGGAATTTTCAGATCCGCCTCGCCCGCGTGCAGGCTGCCGGCAGCGCCAAGGAGAATCGTCGTGACATATCCAAGCAATCGTAGTGTATTTTTGTGCATAAGATGAATTTCGTTTAGTATTTATTATTTTGGAACGCAATCCGCAGCGTAAATCTGATGTAATCGGCGGAAACAATCTTCACATTTCTTGGCAATATCTTCGCCTTTCTTGGCATGAATTTTCCGGCAACGAAGAAGTGAAAGCAACAGGTGACGGCAAAAAATGTTCAGTCAAAGCCAAATAACGTGGAGCGCGCGGCTATGGCAGTCGGCTAACTTATGCGCTGTCAAAGTTACAACAAATCCAGCTTATGTTGCCGACGATTGAAAAGGAAAACAATGCCGCGCGCGTGATGCAGCACGCCAGCGGCGACAAGCGCTTCAAAATCCTTGAGGCGCACATGAAGAAGCACCAGTTCCGGCACGATGCGCTCATCGAGATTTTGCACAAGGCGCAGGAACTGTTCGGCTATCTCGAAGACGATTTGCTGCTGTTTGTCGCCTACAAATTAAAACTGCCCGCCAGCCGCGTTTATGGCGTCGCCACGTTTTATCATTTCTTCCAGCTCAAGCCGCAGGGCAAACACACCTGCGTCGTCTGCCTCGGCACGGCGTGTTACGTCAAAGGCGCGGACAAAATTCTCGCGGCGGTCGAGGCGAAGGCAAAAATCAAGGCCGGCGAAACGACGGCGGACGACGAGCTTTCGCTTTTGACGGCGCGCTGCATCGGCGCGTGCGGCATCGCGCCGGCGGTCGTTTATGACGGCGCGGTCACGCCCCGGCAAACTCCCGAAACTGCGCTCGAACAATTGAAAGGATGGATTTCAAATGGTCATTGACGATCTCAACGCAATTGCGGCGAAGGAAAAATCCGCCGCCAAGAAAACGGTCATCCGCTGCTGCATGGCTGCCGGCTGCATGTCTTCCCAGTCCGAAGCCGTCAAAAAAAACCTGGAACAGGCCGTCCAGGACGCGGGGCTGGCGGACGAAGTGGAAGTGCGCGGTGTCGGCTGCATGAAGCTGTGCTGCGAAGGCCCGCTCGTGAGCATTGACACGCAGGACGCGCTTTACGAAAAAGTCGGGCCGGCGGACGCGCTGGAATTGATCAAATCATTGAAGGGCGGCCAGACGAAAATCAAACGCGGCGACTTCAATCATCCCTTTTTCAAAAAGCAATTGTCCATCGTCCTGGCCAACAGCGGCGTGATTGATCCCGAACGCATCGAGGCTTACATCGCCGCCGACGGCTATCAGGGTTTGCACGACGTGCTGCGCGAAATGACGCCGAAGGATGTTGTGGACGCGATGGTTCAAAGCGGCCTGCGCGGGCGCGGCGGCGCGGGATTTCCGACCGGCATCAAATGGGGCACGGTCGCCAAAACGCAGCACGCGCAGAAATATGTAATATGCAACGCCGACGAAGGCGACCCCGGCGCGTTCATGGACCGCAGCGTTTTGGAAAGTGATCCGCACAGCGTGCTCGAAGGCATGGCCATCGCCGCCTATGCCGTCGGCGCGAATCAGGGATTCATTTACTGCCGCGCGGAATATCCGCTGGCCATCAAACGATTGCAGCTTGCCATCAAGCAGGCGAAGCAGCATGGGCTGCTCGGCAGCGGCATTTTTGAATCGCCGTTTAATTTCAACATAGACATCCGCATCGGCGCCGGCGCGTTCGTCTGCGGCGAGGAAACCGCGCTGATGGCGAGCGTCGAGGGCAAGCGCGGCACGCCACGCCCGCGCCCGCCATTTCCGGCCGAGAGCGGACTCTGGGGCTGCCCGACCTTGATCAACAACGTCGAGACGTTTGCGAACGTCCCGCCGATCATTCGCAAAGGCGCGGAATGGTTCGCCGGCATCGGCACGGAAAAAAGCAAGGGCACGAAAGTTTTCGCACTCGCCGGAAAAATCAACAACACCGGACTCATCGAAGTTCCAATGGGAACGCCGTTGCGCCAGATCGTCGAGGAAATGGGCGGCGGCGCGCCCGACGGACGCGCCATCAAGGCTGTCCAGACCGGCGGCCCGTCCGGCGGCTGCATCCCATCACAGCATCTCGACACACCGGTGGATTACGAATCGCTCGGCAAGCTCGGCTCCATCATGGGTTCGGGCGGCATGATTGTCATGGACGATTCCACGAGGATGGTGGACGTGGCGCGCTATTTCATGGAGTTCTGCGTGGACGAATCCTGCGGCAAGTGCATTCCCTGCCGCGCCGGCACGGTGCAAATGCTGCATCTGCTCGAAAAGATTTTGAACCGCAAGGCGACCGCGCGCGATCTGGCAAAACTCGAGGAGCTTTGCGACATGGTGCGCCACACGAGCCTTTGCGGACTCGGCCAGACCGCGCCGAATCCCACGTTGAGCACGCTGCGGTTTTTCCGAAACGAATACGAGGAATTGTTGCAGCCGGACAAATTTGGCCCGCGCGAAAATGGCGAATAAAAAAAAGAAACAGCCTAATAAAATTATGAGTAGAACATCAAAAATCGCCGGATTGATTGTAACGCTCGCCGCGTTTCTCGCGGCTTGGAACTTATGTGCAGCCGAAAGCATCGTCACTCCGGCAATGGTTGGTCATTGGGAAGGGAACGCGCGAATCATCGTTTCCTGGTGTCATCAAAAAAACCTTCCCGTCGCGGTGGACATCCATGCCGACGGAAGCGTGACGGGAAAAATTGGCGATGCCACGCTCGTCGCGGGCCGCTTCCAGTCGCATCGAAGCTGGCCGTGGGGACACACCATGGTCACGGGCAAACTTGATGGTGACATAGTGGCTGCTGAAGGCATTACGCGCTCGTATGTGACGATGATGTGCGATTTTAGCAACGGTTCTTTCAAAGGGCAACTTGACACCAATGGATCATTGTGTGTGTTTTCCTCTGAAAAGACGATGAAGGAAAAAATGTCATTCAGCGCCCGGTCTCTCAAATTGACCCGTCCACAACCAAGCCCTTAAATTTTTATGGCCGCGAAAACTTTAACCATTGACGGCAAACAGGTCAGCGCCGGGGAAGGCGCGACGATTCTGGAAGTCGCCACCGACGCCGGCATGAAAATCCCGACGCTGTGCCATCTCGACGGCGTTTATGACGTCGGCGCGTGCCGCCTTTGTCTCGTGGAAGTGACCGGCGTTGCCAAACTGCTGCCTGCCTGCACCACAAAAATCAGCGAAGGCATGGATGTGAAAACGGACAGCGAACGGCTGCGGAAATACCGCCGCATGACGCTGGAACTGCTGTTCGCCGAACGCAACCACGTCTGCGCCGTTTGCGTGGCCAACGGCCATTGCGAATTGCAGACGCTGGCGTATTCGCAAGGCATGGAACACGTCCGCTACGACTATTGTTTTCCGAAATGGAAGGTGGACGCGACGCACCGGCTGTTCGGCATGGATCACAACCGCTGCATTCTTTGCGCACGCTGCGTCCGCGTCTGCTGGCACATCGAGGGCGCGGGAACAAAAAACATGGCCGGTCGCGGCGCGCGCGCCAACATCATCAGCGATTTGAACCAGCCGTGGGGCGATTCCGAAACTTGCACCGAATGCGGCAAATGCGTCATGTCCTGTCCGACCGGCGCGCTGTTCCACAAAGGCTCGACGGTGGCCGAGATGGAACACGACCGCGACAAACTGGAATTCATCGTCAATGCGCGGGAGAAAAAACAATGGCTGCCGTGAAATTTGAATTATGAAATTGCGTGTTGCAACAGTCTGGCTCGGCGGATGCGCCGGCTGCCATATGTCGTTCCTCGACCTCGACGAGTTTCTCATCGAACTCGCCGGGCTGATCGAACTCGTCTATAGCCCGGTCGTGGACGTGAAGGAATTTCCCGAAAACGTGGACGTGTGTCTCATCGAAGGCGCGGTCTGCAATGAGGACAATCTCGAAATCCTCCGCAAAATCCGGGCGCGGACGAAGGTGCTGGTTTCCTTTGGCGACTGCGCCGTCACCGGCAATGTTCCGGCCATTCGCAACCAGCTTGGCCTCGGCAACGCGGAAAATGTTTTGCAGTGCGCCTACGTTGACCATGCCCAAAACAATCCCGCCGTGCCAAAAGCCGACGGCATCGTGCCGCAATTGCTCGCGAACGTGATGCCCGTGCATGAGGCGGTTTTCGTGGAATACTTTTTGCCCGGCTGCCCGCCGCCGGCGGCCGCATCAAGGCGCTGATGATCCAGGTGCTTGAAGGCAAAGAGCCGAAGCTGGAAGGAACGCAGTTGAAATTTGGTTGAAAAGCTTATGTCAAAACGCATTGTCATTGATCCGGTGACGCGCATCGAGGGTCACGCCAAGATCAGCATTTATCTGGATGACGACGGAAATGTCTCGGACGCCGAGTTTCACGTCGTGGAATTTCGCGGTTTTGAAAAATTCTGCGAAGGCCGGCCTTACACCGAGATGCCCGGCATTACCCAGCGCATCTGCGGCATCTGTCCGGTGAGCCACACGCTTGCGTCCGCCAAGGCCGGCGACGCGCTCATGGCCGTCAACATTCCGCCCGCCGCCGACAAATTGCGCCGGCTGATGAACCTCGGCCAGTTCATCCAGTCGCACGCGTTGAGTTTTTTTCATTTGAGCGCGCCGGATTTTCTGCTCGGCTGGGATACGGTCCCCGCACAGCGCAACGTCTTCGGCCTGATTGCCTCGAACAAGGATCTGGCCCGCGCGGGAATCCGCCTGCGCCAGTTTGGCCAGGAAATCATCGAGATTCTCGGCGATAAAAAAATTCATCCCGCGTGGGCCGTTCCCGGCGGCGTGCGCACGGCGTTGACAGAAGCCGGCCGCGCCAAAATCCGTGCATGGCTCCCGGAAGCTTACGCCACGACGCAGGTCGCGTTTGATCTCTGGAAAAAGACGATGGAAACTCATCAGCGCGAGATTCAAATCTTCGGGAATTTTTCGTCGCTGTTCATGGGACTCGTCGCAGAAGACGGCACCTGGGAGCATCACGGCGGCAAACTGCGTTTCACCGACAGCAGCGGCAGCATCATCGCCGACCATCTCGACGCGCAGAATTATCTGGATTACATCGGCGAATCCTCGGAAGGATCGTCGTATCTGAAATCGCCCTATTACAAGCCGCTGGGTTTTCCGGAGGGCATCTATCGCGTCGGCCCGCTCGCGCGGCTGAACATTTGCGAGCAGATGGGCGTGCCGAAAGCCGACGCCGAACTGAAAAAATTCAAGAAGCTCGGCCACGGCGCGGTCACGTCGTCGTTTCTTTATCACCACGCGCGGCTCATCGAAATTCTGGCGTGCATTGAACTCGTCGAGCGCAGCCTGGACGACCTGGATTTGTTGAGCGGCGATTTGCGCGCCGACGCCGGCATCAATAATCTGCGTGGCGTGGGCGTGAGCGAAGCCCCGCGCGGCACGCTCTTCCACGATTACACGGTGGACCGCAACGGCCTGCTGCAAAAGGTGAACCTCATCGTTGCCACCGGGCAGAACAACCTGGCCATGAACCAGACCGTCGCGCAGATTGCGCGGCATTATGTCCGAGGCAATGAAATTCCCGAACCGATGCTCAACCGCATCGAACACGGCATCCGCTGCTACGATCCGTGCCTGAGCTGCTCGACCCACGCCGTCGGGCAAATGCCGCTGCACGTCCAAATTATTGGAGCGGACGGGAAATTGTTGAACGAAGCCATGCGCGGCTAAAGCCTTGTCCGGGTTGGTTGGACGAAAAACGCCGGCGGAGGAACGGGGTTGATCGTTTCTCCGTCGGCAAACTTTTATGAATTGCGAATCAGCAATGAAGACTGAATTCCTCGTCATCGGCTACGGCAACACCTTGCGCGGCGACGACGGCGTCGGCCCGCGCGTCGCCGAGGCCATTGAGAAATTGAACCTGCCCCGCGTGCGGACGATCGTCTGCCCGCTGCTCACTCCTGAACTTGCCGACCCGATTGCCCGCGCTGGAAAAGTCATCTTCGTGGATGCCGCCGTGGACGCGCCTGACAAACTCCAGTGGCGCAAACTGAAACCGAACGAAACCTCGCAGCTCATGGCGCACGCCGCTGATCCGCGCACGATGCTCGCGCTGGCCCGCGACGTTTTCGGCCGCGCGCCCGAAGCCTGGTGGCTCACCATTCCCGCTGCGGATCTCGGTTTCCGCGAAGATTTTTCACCAGAAGTTAATAAAGGATTTGCTGAAGCGGTGGAAAAAATCCAGGCGTTCTGTCATCCGTCGCAAAAGAATTAAGTCCGTTCCGCAAAATTTCATTTGCGCTTCGCCGCTGCCTTTTGCCCCATCAGAAAATCCAGCCATGCTTTCATGCCGTCGCCGGTTTTCGCCGACAGTTCAAAAATCCGCGCGTGATGGCTCACGCGCCGCAAATTGGCGAGCGCCAGTTCGCGATTGAACCCGGCCGCCGCCGCCATGTCGCTTTTCGTCACCACCGCGACGTGCGCCGAATGAAACATCGGCGGATATTTCAGCGGCTTGTCCTCGCCTTCCGTCGACGGACAGCAGCACCACGCGCAAATCTTCGCCCAAATCGTAATCCGCCGGGACAGACGAGGTTGCCGACGTTTTCAATCACCAGCACGTCGAGCTTGTCCAAATCAAGTTGACTCGCCGCTTTGGAAACCATGTCCGCGTCCAGATGACAAACCGTGCCGGTGGTGATTTGCACGACGGGAATGCCGGCGGTGCGCAACTGCGCGGCGTCGTTGTCCGTCGCGAGGTCGCCGACAATCACGCCGACGCGCAACTTGCCGCGCGAGCGTTCGCCGCCGTTTCGCGGATGAAAGTGGTTTTGCCCGAACCCGGCGAGGAAACGACATTCAGCACGAGCAATTTTTTTGCGCGGAAAAATCCCCGGTTGCGTTCGGCCAGCCGGTCGTTTTTCTCCATCAGCGAACGGTTGAGGTTCAACGTCTGATGCGCCGTGCTCATGGCTGTGATCATGGCCGTGGTCGTGACGTGATCATGTTCATGTTCGTGCGCGTGGCGCGCCGATTTTCACGTCGCCACCGCCGCTGCCGCATCCACATTCTTGACACATATTATGAAGTCTCCACGGAGGCGATTTCCAGTTCCCGCCCGCGCCGCAACTCGCCGCTGACATTGTGGCAACGGGGACATTCGTTGAAAAAATCCGCGCATTCAAACTCCGCCGCGCACGTCGCGCACCAGCACGCCGCCGGCACCGTCTTCAATTTCCAGCACCGCGCCCTGCGGCCATCGTGCCGCGACACACCACGTCGAACGCAAACCGCATTGCTTCCGGCACGACGCCGCTCAAACTGCCGATGCGCAGCCGCAATTTCAACACCCGGCTCGCGTCGGCGGATTTCGCGGCATCCACCGCCATCCGCAACGCCTCGGCCATGATGGAAACTTCGTGCATTGACGCAGCATCAACGTGAACCGTCCGCGCGCGAAAATCAAATCATTCCGGCCATTTGGCAATTTCCGGTTGCACTTCGCCAAAAGAAGCAAAGTTGTCGACGATAAACCGGCTGAAAATACAGGCATCGGCACGGTCCGGTTGCAGCAAGATGTTATGAAGAGCCAGACCCAGCGTTCCTCGCGCGTGCGCGTGAAACTCGCCCTGCGCGGCGCGGTGCAGGGCGTCGGCTTCCGCCCGTTTGTCCACCGGCTCGCCACGGAACTGGCGTTGACCGGCTGGGTCAACAATTCTCCGCAGGGCGTCTTCATCGAGGTCGAAAGCCCGCGTCCCGCGCTCGAACAATTTCTGCGCCGGCTCGAAAGCGAAAAACCGCCGCGCAGTTTCATTCAAAGCCTGGAGACGGCCTGGCTGGACGCGGTCGGCTTCAACCAGTTTGAAATCCGCGCCAGCGAAACCGGCGGCGACAAAACCGCGCTGGTGCTTGCCGGACATCGCCACCTGCCCCGATTGCCTGCGCGAAATTTTCGATCCGAAAAACCGGCGATTTCGTTATCCGTTCACGAATTGCACGAACTGCGGCCCGCGCTTCAGCATCATCGAATCGCTGCCTTACGACCGCGCGAACACCTCGATGAAAAAATTTGCGATGTGTCCGGCGTGCCAGGCCGAATACGACGATCCGCGCGACCGCCGTTTTCACGCCCAGCCAAATGCGTGTCCGGTTTGCGGCCCGCGGCTGGAATTTTGGAACGCGGCTGGCGAGAAGATTTTTGGCGGAAATGAAGCGCTGCTCGCCGCCGCCCACGCGATCCGCCGCGGAAAAATTGTCGCGGTCAAAGGCGTCGGCGGATTTCATCTGCTGGCGGATGCGCGCAACGAAAAAGCCGTCCAACGTTTGCGCGAACGCAAACATCGCGAAGAAAAGCCGTTCGCGCTGATGTTTCCATCGCTCGAAAGCGTGAAAGACGTCTGCGAAGTTTCGCCGCTGGAAGAACGGCTGCTGCGTCTCGCCGGAAGCGCCGATTGTTCTGCTGCGGAAAATCCGCAACTCCGAACTCCGAACTCGCGAATTCCGATTGCTCCCGGCAATCCCAATCTCGGCGTGATGCTGCCGTCGAATCCGCTGCATCATTTGCTGATGGCGGAATTGAAATTTCCCGTCGTCGCCACCAGCGGCAATTTGAGCGACGAGCCGATTTGCACCGACGAACGCGAAGCGCTGGAACGGCTGCGGCGGCATCGCCGATTTTTTTCTCGTTCACAACCGCCCGATTGTCCGGCACGTGGATGATTCGATTGTCCGCGTGATGCTGGACCGCGAAATGATTTTGCGCCGGGCGCGCGGCTACGCGCCGTTGCCCATTCAAATGCGGAGTGCGGAATGCGGAATGCGGAATAAAAAAGGCGCACAATGCGACCAACTCCGAACTCCGCATTCTGAACTCCGAAATTGTTCTGGCCGTCGGCGCGCATTTGAAAAATTCCGTCGCGCTGGCCGTCGGTGAAAATGTTTTCATCAGCCAGCACATCGGCGATTTGGAAACCGAGCCGGCCAACAGCGCCTTTCGCCGCGTCATCGCTGATTTTGCAAAAACTTTACGACGCGAAGCCGGAAATCGTCGCCGCCGATTTGCACCCGGATTATCTCTCGACGAAATTTGCAGGCGAATTGGAAAATGCGCGGCATATTGGCGTCCAGCATCACGTCGCGCACGTTTTGTCGTGCATGGCGGAAAATGAAGTCGCGCTGCCCGCGCTCGGCGTTGCGTGGGACGGCACGGGCTATGGAACCGACGGCACGATCTGGGGCGGCGAATTTTTTCTGGTCACGAAAGAAACGCGTGCGAGCGCGTGGCGCATCTGCGTCCGTTTCGGCTGCCCGGCGGCGACGCGGCGGTCAAAGAACCGCGCCGCGCCGCGCTCGGCCTGCTTTATGAAATGTTCGGCGACGCCGTTTTTGAACGAAACGATCTGCCGCCGCTCGCGGCATTTTCCGCGACGGAACTGACCGCGCTGCAAGACAATGCTGCAAGCGCGGATTGAATTCGCCGGTAACTTCGAGCATCGGGCCGGCTGTTTGATGCCGTGGCTTCGCTGATCAACCTGCGCCAGCAAATGCGGTTTGAAGGCCAGGCGGCGATGGAACTGGAATTTGCGCTGGACGGAATTGAAACCGACGAAAACTACCACTTGCCACTCGTCACCCGTCACTCGTCACTGCGTTCTGGATTGGGCGCCGATGATCGAAGCGATTCTGGCTGATGTGAAACGCGGCGTTTCCGCCGGCAAAATTTCCGCGAAATTTCACAACGCGCTGGCCGAAGCGGTGGTTGCAGTCGCCAAACAGTTTCGGGCTGAACCGCGTGGCGTTGAGCGGCGGCTGTTTTCAAAACCGTTATTTGACCGAACGCGTCGTCACGCCGGCTGCGCGAGGAAAAGTTCCAGCCATATTGGCATCAGCGCGTGCCGCCGAACGACGGCGGCATCGCGCTGGGCCAGATTTTCGCGGCGCGGAACAATCTCAACTTGAAATAAATCATGTGTCTGGCCATTCCAGGAAAAGTCGTGAGCATCAGCGGCGACGACCCGCTGACGCGCATGGGCCAGGATTGATTTCGGCGGCGTCGTCAAAGCAGGCGAGCCTCGCGTATGTGCCGGAGGTCGAAGATCGGCGATTACGTCATCGTCCATGTCGGCTTTGCCTTGAGCAAAGTGGACGAGGACGAGGCGCAAAAAGTTTTTGAATATCTGAAGCAGATGGACGAACTGGGCGAACTGGAGGAGAAGTCGCCATGAAATTTCTCGACGAATACCGCGACGGCGAACTCGCGCAAAAATTCGCGCGCGGAAATCCATCGCGTCACCACCAAGCCGTGGACGATCATGGAAGTCTGCGGCGGACAGACGCACGCCATCGTGAAGTTTGGCATTGATGAACTGCTGCCGAAACAAATCACGCTGATCCACGGGCCGGGCTGTCCGGTTTGCGTGACGCCGCTGGAAATGATTGACCAGGCGCTGGAAATCGCCGCGCGGCCAGACGTGATTTTCACCTCGTTCGGCGACATGCTGCGCGTGCCCGGCAGCACGACGGATTTGCTTTCGGTCAAAGGCCAGAGGCGGCGACGTGCGGATTGTTTATTCGCCGCTCGACGCGGTGAAACTCGCGGAGCAAAATCCGGCGAAGGAAGTCGTTTTCTTCGGCGTCGGTTTTGAAACCACCGCGCCGGCGACGGCGATGGCGGTTTATCAGGCGGCGCAAAAAAGATTGAAAAATTTCTCGATGCTCATTTCGCACGTGCTCGTGCCGCCGGCGATTGAGGCGCTGATGTCGTCGCCGAACTGCCGCGTGCAGGGATTTCTCGCCGCCGGCCACGTCTGCGCGGTGATGGGCTTCGAGGAATATTTTCCGCTGGCGAAAAAATACCGCGTGCCGATTGTCGTCACCGGCTTCGAGCCGCTGGACATTTTGCAGGGCGTGCTGATGACGGTGCAGCAGCTGGAATCCGGCCGCGCGGAAGTGGAAAATCAATACGCCGTGCCGTCCGGCGCGAGGGCAACCAGCCGGCGCAGGAATTGATCAAAAAGGTTTTTCAGGTCGTGCCGCGCAAATGGCGCGGCGTCGGCGAAATTCCGCAAAGCGGCCTTGGCTTGAGCGACGAATACGCGGCGTTCGACGCGGCGAAAAAATTCGGCCTGGCCGACCAGCGTGTCGAGGAACCGGCGGAGTGCCGGAGCCGGTCTGGTTTTGCAGGGCCTGAAAAAACCGCACGAATGTCCGGCGTTCGGCGGCGAAATGCACGCCGGAACATCCGCTCGGCGCGACGATGGTTTCGAGCGAAGGCGCGTGCGCGGCGTATTACCGCTATCGGCGGCAACCGGATGCAATCGCGGCAAAATAAAATGAGCGTCCAAAAACCAGTTGAATTCTCCGGCAAATGTCCGATTCCGATTTCGCAATATCCGCACGTCCTGATGGCGCACGGCGGCGGCGGGAAATTGATGCACCAGTTGCATCGGAAGATGTTTCTGGCAGGCGTTTCAGAATCCGTTCTCGACACGCAGCACGACTCGGCGGTCGCCGAATTGACCGGAAAGAAAATGGCGATGACGACGGATTCCTACGTCGTGCGGCCGCTGTTTTTTCCCGGCGGCGACATCGGCTCGATGGCGGTTCACGGCACGGTGAACGACCTGGCGATGAGCGGGCGCGCGGCCGCTTTATTTGAGCTGCGCGTTCATCATCGAGGAAGGTCTGCCGATGGAAACGCTCTGGCGCGTCGTCTGCTCGATGCGCGACGCGGCGAAAAAATGCGGCGTGCAAATCGTCACCGGCGACACGAAGGTCGTGGACAAAGGCAAAGGCGACGGCCTGTTCATCAACACTTCCGGCATCGGCGTCATCGAACACGAACAAAAAATTGCGCCGCAAAATGTCCGGCCGGGCGACGCGATTCTGGTCAGCGGCGATGTGGGCCGGCACGGCATGGCGATCATGGCCGTGCGCGAAGGGCTGGAATTTGAGAGCAAAATTGAAAGCGATTCCGCGCCGGTCCACGAAATGGTTTTGGATCTGTTGAAGGCCGGGATTGAAATTCATTGCCTGCGCGATTTGACGCGCGGCGGCTTGACGAGCGCGCTGAACGAAATTGCCGAGGCCGCAAACCTGGACTCTGCTCGTCGAGGAAAAATCGATTCCGGTGCGCGAAGACGTTCACGCCGCGTGCGAAATGCTGGGACTCGATCCGTTGCAAGTCGCGAACGAAGGCCGGTTCGCGGCATTTGTGGCGGCAAAGGATTCGGAACGCGCTTTGGAGATTTTGCGCGCAAATCCAGACGGCATTGGCGCTTGCGCGATTGGCAAAGTGACGGATGAACATTCGCCGATGGTTTTTTTGAAAAGCGCGATTGGTGTGCGGCGGATTCTGGACATGGCCAGCGGCGAGCAATTGCCGCGAATTTGCTGATCAATCTTTTCCCCAGCGCCAGCGGGGTTTTTCACCTTTTACGAGACAGATTAGAATCAAGGCGACGACGAGGCTTCCGATGTAGCAAAAAAATAATCCGAAATGTTTTGGCAGCAACAGCACTGCGCCCGCACCGAGCAAAATAAAATAAGCCAGCAACACGAGCCAGCCCTGCCAGCAAACGGGCGGCCCCAGCCCCAGCCGTATTTTTTTGCCGGGAACCAGATTTTCTTTTCGACGGGCTTCACTTTTGATTTCACCGGCCCAGAGCCAGCAATCGCGTTCGTTTATAAATTTCTTCCGGCGAACCTTCCGCGTCAACAGTAATGAGCAATCCGCGCTTCTGATAAAATTCAATCAATGGCCGCGTGTTTTCCGAATAGGCTTTCATCCGCACTTCAACGGCTTCGGGACGGTCGTCTTCGCGCTGCACCAGCGCACCGCCGCATTGGTCGCAAATCCCTTCGACCCGCGGACGTCTGGTTTCCACATGAAAAACGGCCTTGCATTTGGAGCAGACGCGGCGGCCGGAAATGCGCGCGACGATTTTTTCGAGCGGCAGTTCGTAATTGAAAACGGCGGTCAAACCGACTTCTTCCCTTTTCAGCAATTGTTCCAGCGCTTCGGCCTGCGCGACGGTGCGGGGAAATCCGTCCAGTAAAAATCCGCCGGAACAGCGCAGGCAGCGCGGGCGTTCGCCGACCAGTTGCAGAACGGTTGTGTCGGGCACCAGATCGCCGCGCTTCATGAAGCCGAGCGCGCTCTGGATCGCGGGCGTTTGATCCTTTTCGTCAAAACATTTTGCCGCGCGGAAAATGTCGCCGGTGGAAAGATGGCAGCAGCCGAGGCGTTCGGACAGCAGTTCGGCCTGCGTGCCCTTGCCGACGCCGGGCGCGCCCAGCAGCACGAGATGCCACGGTTTGCCGAGCGGCTTGCGCGGCGGCACCGCGCAGCGCGCGTCGCCGCCCTTGAGCCATGCGGTCCGGTCCTGTTTGGGCATCATTCCGACGCCGTCCGATTTTGGAAAAAAACGATTTTCTTTCATACAAATAAATCAAGATGACTGCACATTGCCTTCATGTATTGCGCGCGCTCGAAGGCGGCCGGATCGGCGCAATTTTTCTGGCTCAAGCTGCCTTTCAACTGGCTGACCGATTCGTAATCGTGCTCTTCGAGCCATTCCACCAGGCCGCTTTCGATCAGGGCGATTTGCGGGAAGCCGTGGCGGATGATGGTCGAGCAGAGCATCGTCACGTCCGCGCCGACCATGAGCATCTTGAGCGCATCGGCGGCGCGGTGGATGCCGCTGGTCGCCGCCAGGCTGGCGTTCAATTTTCCGTAAAGCAGCGCGATCCAGCGCAGCGGCAGGCGCATCGCCATCGGCGTGCTCAACAAAATGTTCGGCTTCACCTCCAGCGATTCCAGTTCGATGTCCGGCTGGTAAAAGCGGTTGAACAACACCAGTCCGTTCGCGCCGGCTTGGTCGAGTCGTTTGGCCATGTTGGCAAAATTGCTGAAGAACGGGCTTAATTTCACCGCCACGGGAATCGTCACCTCGGATTTCACCGCGCGCAGAATGTTGATGTAAGTGTCCTCGACCGTTTCGCCGGGCAAATCCATGTCGGTCGGGATGTAATAAATGTTCAGTTCCAGCGCGTCCGCGCCGGCCTGCTGGATTTGCAGCGCGTATTCCGTCCAGCCGCCGACCGATGAGCCGTTCAGGCTGGCGATGATGGGAATGTGCGTCGCCTTTTTCGCGGCGGCGATGTGCTTGAGATATTCCTCCGGGCCGAGGCGGAATTCGTCCGGTTCGGGAAAATACGTCAGCGCCTCGGCAAAACTTTCCGTGCCCGACTCCAGCCGCTGGTGCAGTTCCAGCCGGTCGTGGCGCAACTGCTCCTCAAACAGCGAATACAAAACCACCGCCGACGCGCCGGCGTCCGCCATGCGCTTGATGTTGTCCACGTCTTCCGAAAGCGGCGACGCGGAAACCACCAGCGGCGAACGCAATTTCAGGCCGAGATAATTTGTGGTCAAGTCCATATTTTTTCCGGTTAAGTTTTAATTTATGCGTCCACAGCCGTCTGCGGTTTGGGTTCGGGCACCGGTGTGTTTTCAACTTTCGTGTCGCGGGCGGCCATGAATTGATAAAATTTCCAGCGCCGGTCGGCGTCCGCCTGCGATTGCGCGAAAAATTTCTTCGCGTCGTCCGGCTTGCTTTTGGTGAGCATCTTGAACCGGTTTTCCGTCATCATGAAATCCTTCACCTTTGATTTCGCCGCGCTGGAATCCACCTGCAGCGGATTCTCGCCGCGTTCCGCGCGGCGCGGGTCGTAGCGATAGAGCAGCCACTGGCCGGACTCGACCGCGAGCTTCTGCTGCCGCGCGCCGACGCCCGCGTCCAGCGCGATGCCGTGCGCGATGCAATGGCTGTAGGCGATGATGAGCGACGGGCCGGGAAACGATTCCGCCTCGACAAACGCCTTCAGCGTGTGCTCGTCCTTCGCGCCCATCGCCACGCTCGCGACGTAAATATTGCCGTAGCTCATCGCGATCAGGCCGAGGTCTTTCTTGCCCGCCGGTTTTCCGCCCGCCGCAAATTTTGCAATCGCGCCGCGCGGCGTGGCTTTGCTCATCTGGCCGCCGGTGTTGGAATAAACTTCCGTGTCCAGCACGAGCACGTTGACCTTGCGGCCGCTGGCGAGAACGTGATCCAGTCCGCCGTAGCCGATGTCGTAGGCCCAGCCGTCGCCGCCGACAATCCAGACGCTTTTTTTCACAAGCTGGTCGGCCACGCCGAGCAACAGCTTTCGCTTCGGGCGAATCCAGTTGTTGCAGTTTTTCCTTCAACGCCGCGACGCGTTCGCGCTGGTCGTAAATTCCGGCTTCGTCGCTTTGGTCGGCCAGAAGAATTTGCACGGCAAAATCATCGCCGATTTTCGGCGAAAGTTTTTTCACCAGTTCCTCGGCGAATTCCTTCTGCTTGTCAATCGAGACGCGGAAGCCGAGGCCGAATTCCGCGTTGTCCTCGAACAGCGAATTGCACCACGTCGGGCCGCGTCCGCATTTGTTTTTTGCGTAAGGCGTCGTCGGCAGATTGCCGCCGTAAATCGAGGAGCAGCCCGTCGCGTTGGCGATGACCGCGCGGTCGCCGAACAATTGCGTGAGCATTTTGATGTAAGGCGTCTCGCCGCAGCCGGCGCACGCGCCGCTGAACTCGAACAGCGGCTGCAAAATCTGCTGCTGCCGCAACGTCGTCGTTTTGATTTTGCGCCGGTCAAATTCCGGCAGGTCGAGAAAATAATTCCAGTTGTCGTGCTCCGCCGCGCGCAACGGCGGCTGCGGACGCATATTGATCGCCTTGAGCTTCGCCTCGGTTTTGTTTTTCGCCGGGCAGACGTCCACGCAGAGCGCGCAGCCGGTGCAGTCTTCCGCCGCGACTTGCAGCGAGAATTTCAAGCCCTTGAATTCCGGCACGCGCGAGTCGATGGATTTGAAAGTCGCCGGCGCGCCGCTCAATTTTTCCGGCTCATAAACTTTCGCGCGGATCGTCGCGTGCGGACAAATCGCGACGCATTTCAAACATTGGATGCAGGTCTTTTCGTCCCAAACCGGAATTTCCAGCGCGAGATTGCGCTTCTCAAACTGCGCCGTCGCCGTCGGAAACGTGCCGTCGTTCGGAAACGCGCTCACCGGCAGTTCGTCGCCGAAACCGGACGCGAGCTTGCCGAGAACGTTGCGCACAAATTCCGGCGCTTCCGGCGAAATCGGCGGCAGCAGCGGGCCGGCGCCGTTCAATTTGTTGTCCAGCCACCGGCACTTCGTGCAGATGCGCGAGCGTGTTGTCCACGGCCTGCAAATTCATCTTCACGATTTCCTCGCCTTTTTTGCCGTAGGTTTTCTTGATGGAATTTTTGATCGCGTCAATCGCCTCGTCCTTCGGCAGCACGCCGGACAGCGCGAAGAAACAGACCTGCATGATGGTGTTGATGCGTCCGCCCATGCCGCTGTCGCGCGCGACTTTCGTGGCGTCAATCACGAAGAATTTCGCCTTCTTTCGCGAGCAAGGCTTTCCTGCACCGGCGTCGGCAGCTTCGACCAGACTTCGTCTTTCGAGTGCGGCGTGTTCAGCAAAAATGTTCCGCCGGGCACGAGGCTGCGCAGCATTTCGTAGCGCTCCAAAAATCCCGGCAGGTGGCAGGCGACGAAATTCGCGCTGGAAATCAAATACGACGAGCGGATCGGCTGCGGGCCGAAACGCAAATGCGAAACGGTCATCGAGCCGGATTTTTTCGAGTCATAGACGAAATAGCCCTGCGCGTAATTGTCCGTCTCCTCGCCGATGATCTTGATGGAATTTTTGTTCGCGCCGACCGTGCCGTCCGCGCCGAGGCCGTAAAACAACGCGCGCACGACATTTTTCGGCTCGGTGGAAAATTCCGGGTCGAACGGCAGGCTCGTGTGCGAAACGTCGTCGTTGATGCCGACGGTGAAATGATTTTTCGGCGCGTCGGACGGCAAGGTTGTCGAACACCGCCTTGACCATCGCGGGCGTAAATTCCTTCGACGACAAGCCGTAGCGGCCGGTGAAAATCTGCGGCAGCAATCTTGAGGTGCGAACGGCCGGCGGCGATTTCCTCCATCAACGCCGTGACGCAATCCTGATAAAGCGGTTCGCCCGTCGCGCCCGGTTCTTTCGTGCGGTCCAGCACGGCGATTTTTTTCACGGACGCCGGCAGCGCTGCGACGAAACGTTTGCCGTCGAACGGACGATACAGACGCACTTTCAGCACGCCGATTTTTTCGCCTTGCGCAACCAGATATTCCACGGCTTCGTGCGCGGCTTCGCAGCCGGAACCCATCAGCACGATGACGCGCTCGGCATCCGGCGCGCCGACGTAATCGAACAAGTTATATTTGCGCCCGGTCAGCGCGGCGAATTCGTCCATGACTTTTTGGACGATGTCCGGGCAGGCGGCATAAATCAGATTGGCGGCCTCGCGCCCCTGAAAAAAAGCGTCGGGATTTTGCGCCGTGCCGCGCAGCACCGGCTTGTCCGGCGTCATGGCGCGGGCGCGGATTTCGGCGATCAACTGGTCGTCAATCAACGCGCGCATCACGGATTCGTCGAGCAGTTCGATTTTGGAAACTTCGTGCGACGTGCGGAAGCCGTCGAAGAAATGGATGAACGGCAGCCGCGAACGCAGCGAGGCCGCCTGCGAAATCAGCGCGAAATCCATCGTCTCCTGCACCGAGGCCGCGCCCAACATTCCCCAGCCGGTCGAGCGGCAGGCCATGATGTCGCTGTGGTCGCCGAAAATGGAAAGCGCGTGCGTGGCGACGGTGCGCGCGGTGACGTGAAAAACCGTCGGCAGCAGTTCGCCGGCGAACTTGAACATGTTCGGAATCATCAGCAGCAAACCTTGCGACGCGGTGAACGTCGTGCTGATGGAACCGGTTTGCAGCATCCCGTGAACCGCGCCGACCGCGCCGCCTTCGCTCTGCATTTCCATGATGGCCGGTGCCGTGTCCCCAGAGATTTTTTTTGCCTTCGGACGCCCATTGGTCGCACCACTCGGCGATGGGCGAGGACGGCGTGATGGGATAAATCGCCATCGCCTCGTTCAGGCGGAAGGCGACGTAGGCGGCGGCTTCGCAACCGTCAATGGTTTTGAACACGGGATTTTTTTTCATGGCGGATCAATAGGTGTAGCTGGCGGTGAACAGGTTGCTCGTCGGAATCATGGACCACCTTGAAGCCGACCTTGCGGCAGATGTGCTGCATGGCGTGGTTTTCGGCAAGCATCTGGCCGGAAATGCGCGCCAGTTTTTCCACGCGGCCGATTTCGATGAGCCGCTTGAGCAGTTCAGTGCCGAGGCCCTGGCCGTGCCATTCGTCGCTGACCAGCACGGCGAATTCGCCTTCGTTCGCCTCGGGCAGCTTGCTCAAACGCCCGACGCCGAGAATTTTCTTCTCCCCGTCTTTCTTCGCCGGTTTCAGCTCGGCGACGAGCGCGATTTCGCGGTCGTAATCGTTGAAGCAAATGCGCGTGAGGCGTTCGTGCGCGATGCGCTGCGACAGTTTCAGCGCGGAGAAATAGCGGTGATAAACGCTCTCCTCGGACAGCGTCTCGTGGAATTTCACCATCAGCGGCTCGTCTTCCGGCCGGATCGGGCGGATGACGAGCGGGTGTCCTGTTTTTCAATTTCCACGGCGTGACATATTGCACCGGATACGGACGGATGGCCGGCCTGGGCAATTTGATCTTCCGGCGTTTTCGGATCGTGCAGCACGACGCGCGCATCGAGCGCGAAAATCCGCTCGGACGAGACGAGCAGCGGATTGATGTCAATTTCCGCGATCCACGGCTGCTCGACGACGAGCTGGCTGAAGCGCACGAGCAATTGTTCGAGCGCGGCGATGTTGGCCGGCCTTGCGTCCGCGCACGCCCTTGAGCGCGGTGAAAATTTTCGTGCGCTCCATCATGCGGCGCGCGAGCGTGGCGTTCAGCGGCGGCAGGCCGAGCGCGCGGTCCTTGAAAACTTCCACCAGCTGGCCGCCCGTGCCGAAAAGCAGCACCGGGCCGAATTGCGGGTCAACGCTGCTGCCGACGATCAGTTCATAGCCGTCCAGCTTGATCATCGGCTGCACGGTGACGCCGAGAAAATGTTCCGCGCCGGCTTTTTTGGCGACGGACGCTTCAATCGTCTTCCACGCGCTGCCGCACGGCCGAGGCCGTGCGCAGATTCAACTGCACGCCGCCGACATCCGTCTTGTGCGTGATGGTTTCGGAATACAATTTCAGCACGACCGGGAAATCCGAGGCGCGCGGCCAGTTTCACCGCGTCGTTTTCGGTGCGCGCGATGTGCGTCTCGACCGTCGGGATGCCGTAGGCCGACAGCAGTTTTTTGGATTCAAATTCCGTCAGGATCGTGCGCCCGGTTTTGCGCACGTCGGAAATGATTTTCTCCGCCTGCGTCGCGGTCAATGTAGCCGTGGCCGTTTTGCGCGGGCATGGACGGCGTTTCGTAAAGCGCACGCAGATTTTCGCTGTAACGCCACATGTAATAAAACGCCCGCGCCGCGCGGTCGGGATATTTGAAGGTCGGGATGTTCGCGGCGTTGAGAATGTCCTCGCCCTTTTCGACCTGGCCCGCGCCCATCCAGCTCGCGATGATCGGCTTGCCTTCGATGTGCGCGAAAGGCTTCAGACATCCTCGGCCGTCGCCGTCGGATCGGTCATCGCCTGCGGCGTGAGAATGACGAGCAGGCCGTCGCGTGTTCGGATCTTTGGCCGCGATGTCCACGGCCTTGCGCGTAAAGCTCCGGGCTCGGCGTCGCCGATGATGTCCACCGGATTGTTGTGGCTCCACGTCGGCGGCAGAATTTGGTTGAACGCCGCCATCGTTTCCGGCGTCAAGTCGGCCAGTTGCGCGCCGCTGGTGATGAGCATGTCCGTGGCGAGCACGCCGGGGCCGCCGGCGTTGGTCACGATGGTCAGGCGCGGGCCTTTCGGACGCGGCTGTTTGGCGAGCACTTCCGCCATGTCGAACAATTCGGAAATCGTGTCCACGCGCAAAACGCCGACGCGCTGGAACGCCGCCTGCAACACTTCGTCGCTGCCGGTGAGCGAGCCGGTGTGCGACGCGGCGGCTTTCGCGGCGGCCTCGGTGCGGCCGGGTTTGATGACGATGATCGGTTTGGTCAACGCCACTTCGCGCGCGGCGGAAAGAAACGCCCGCGCGTCGCCGATGGTTTCCATGTAGATGACGATGCTCTTGCGTGTTCGGATCGTCGCCCAAGATGATAAATCAAATCGCCCCAGCCCACATCGAGCATCGAGCCGAGCGAAACGAACGCGCTGAACCCGACATTTTCGCTGCAGGCTCCAGTCCAGAACCGCCGTGCAAAGCGCGCCGCTCTGGCTGATGAAGCCGACGCTGCCGGGCCGCGCCATGTCGGCGGCAAAGGTGGCGTTGAATTTTCCGTCCGGCACCATCACGCCCAGGCAGTTCGGGCCGACGATGCGCATGTTGCCGCGCTGCGCCTCGGCCAGAATCTGCTGTTCCAATTCCGACGCCCGGCGCGCCGATTTCCTTGAACCCGGCGGAAATGATGATTGCGCCGCGCACGCCCGTTTGCAGCGCATTCCTGGATGATGCCCGGCACGGTTGGCGGCGGCGTGATGATGACGGCCAGGTCGGGCTTTGTCCGGCAGCGCCGTGATGCTGGGATAAGCCTTCATCCCAAGAACCGTGTCGCGTTTTGGATTGACCGGATAAATCGTTGCCCGCGAAACCGCCTTTCAGGAGATTTTCCATCACCGTGCGACCGACGCTGCTTTGGCGTTTCGGTCGCGCCGATGACGGCGATGGTTTGCGGGGAGAAAATGAGGTCGAGCGGCCGGCGGGTCGTTTGATGCAGAATGTCGTGGGCGGATTCAAGCCTGCCGGATGAAATAATTGGATCGTTCATAGTTTGCTTTCTACTTCACGCATAGGTTGACAGCGAAAGGACTTTAAGACTTCACCGGATTTGCCAAAGGCTCACCATTTTTTGTCCAATGTCTTTTTGATTTGTGACGGCTCAATTTTCAGCTAGACTAATCGGGAAAAATTATGTTCAAAAAAATTTTTGCTCCCGGCAATGATTCGGCGGCGACCAACCTGGCCTTGTTCGTGATGAGGCTCTGGCTGGGGCCGACGATGTTTTTTAACCACGGCCTCGACAAGCTCGTGCATTTCCACGACATCGCGCCGGGCTTTCCCGATCCGCTGGGCATCGGCCATCCGGTGAGCCTGGCGCTGGTGATGTTTGCCGAGGTCGCCGGCTCGCTGCTGCTGACCATCGGGCTGCTGACGCGCTTCGCGGCGCTGACGCTGGTGATAGATTTGTTCGTCGCGTTTTTGATGGTTCACCAGACGGCCCTGAACGGCAAGAACGGCGGCGAGCTGGCGTTTATCTATCTGTCGGGATTTGTCGCGCTGCTCATCGCCGGCGGCGGAATGATCTCGCTCGACATGGTGGTTTTCGGCAAAGGCAAAAAAAGTTGAACCGCCGTTTTCGGAAACTCCCGGCGTCGGTTCAGCTTGAAATCCGGTGAAGCGTCAGGAGTTCCGTTCCTAGTTATGTTTGAACTCCGTCCGGGCGGCAATTTCCTCGCACAACGGGTGGAAACAGAAAACTTCATTGGCCAGAAATCTGGCGTGCTTGCAGCCATACGGACAAACTCCCAGACAATAAATCAACCCGGCCACTTTGCTGTGCGCAGCGTAACAATTGGAAATATCCGGCATCAGCCCCGGTTCGGGAAGATTATCATTCCGGTTTGGCATAAGACAAAGCTACAGCCAACCATTCTAAAATCAAGATAAATAATACTTTTATCGCTGCGTAACGCCACCATCAAATTTTCAAAGGGTGTTTTCTGGCCGGACAAGTTGTTGAACCTTATGAAACACAAGGAATGACCCCGTGCAAAAATGTGTCATCCATGACAGCCCCACAAATTATCCGCAGATGGAAAATAAACCCGCGGGAATCTGCTTCATCTGCACAAAACGCAATTTCATCAGCAAGACACCTTGTCCCGCTGAAAAATTCGATTGCCTTTTGGAAAAAAATCATGGCATAATTGACATCATGTCCGTTTGCAATCCTTGATTATGTTCACCATCGAAACATTTATATTCTGGTCGGCGGTCGGTTTCAGCGGAGGTGTCGTGTTCGCGTCATTTTTTGAATGGACGCTGCACCGCTATTTCATGCACCGGCCTTTCGGCGGGTTTGATTACGCCTTTCGCGCCCACGCGCTGGTGCATCACCACATCTTCAAATCCGACCACACCTACCATGTCGTCCATGAACCGGACAAAAAACTCATCCCGATGGCGTGGTGGAACGGCCCGCTGCTCATTTTTTTGGGAATGCTGCCCGTGCTCGCGCTGGCGTGGATCGTTGGCCGCTGGTGGCTGCTGACCGGCTCGTTCCTTGCCTTTGCCAGTTACTACGGCGCTTATGAATATATGCACTGGTGCATGCACCTGCCGAAAGCACGCCGCGTGGAACGCTCATGGATTTTCTACCGGCTCAACGGCCATCACCTGCTGCATCACCGCTATATGCACAAAAATTACAACGTCGTCCTGCCCTTCGCCGACCTGTGCCTCGGCACGTTGCTGCTCCGCTCGAAAATCAAATTCCCGCAGGCGCGCGGCGCGGCGGTTCCCGACGTGCAGCCGCGCGTCAAACCGGAAACTCACTTCGCCAAACCGTAAAGGTCTTCGGTTCAAGTCCGCCGCAAATTCTCCTTCCCAGCGACACGACCAATTCCCCGGACAAATAAAAAGCGGGACTTGGTTTTACCCAAGCCCCGCTGTGAAATGCCAGTCTGAATTAATAGCGTTCACGACGACCGCCGCCGCCAGCGCCGCCGCCGCCGAATTCACGGCGAGGACCGCGACCGCCACCGCCGCCGCCGGGCGGACGATCTTCGCGCGGACGCGCGACATTGACCGTCAGATGCGCGACCACCAAGCTGCGCGCCGTTCAACGCTTCGATGGCTTTCTGCGCCTCTTCGGGCGTGCTCATGGTGACGAAACCGAAACCGCGCGGACGGCCGCTCATGCGGTCCATCATCAGGTTGGTTTCCGTGACCGTGCCGTGCGCGGCGAACGCGTCCTGCAGGTCGTTTTCAGTGGTGTCGAAGGAAAGATTCCCGACGAACAATTTATTGCTCATGTGATGTTTTACTGTCCTAGACTGAACTTTGCTTTCACCAGACCGTTCCCGTTTATCGGATTTCAAATCATCACTGAACCGAGTTCACTTGAAGATTCACCATGACATGGCAGCTCTGTGCTATCTAACAGACAACGCAACTATGACAGATTTTGAGGAAATAGCAAGAACTTTCGGGACAAGCGACAACGCCAGTTTCACGTCCGCAACATGGTTGCCGCCGCGACAAAATGTTTTACCAGTTCAGTTTCAGATTCCTTGCGCCAGACCGCGACGACGGGAATCGGCGGCAACGCCGGGCGCAGCGGCATAATTTCAATCGCGGCCCGGCCATGCACGCGACACAGCTTGGAACCAGCGCAAAGCCATGACCGGATTCGACCGCCGCGACAATGCTGCTCACGCCGTCGTGTTCACCGGCAATTTTTGGTTTGCGTCCGACCGCCGCGAACAATTTTTCCAGCATCGCGTGGTATTCGGGATAATCCTTCCGGCTGTAGGCGATGAGCGGTTCGCGCGAAATTTGTTCCAGCGAAACAAACTTCAATTTCGCCAGCGGATGTTTCGGCGCGACGGCCACGCACATTTCGTAGCGCGCCAGTTCCTCGAAATTCAGCCCGCGCAGCAATTTTGCCGGCGGACGGACGGTGAGCGCGACTTGCAATTTCTTTTCGCCAATCTGCGCGAGCATTTCTTCCGTGGACAAATCGTGCAGCGCCACGCGCACGCCCGGAAATTTTTCCTGAAACGTCCGCAACGCCTGCGGCAAAATCTGCACCGTCAGCGACGGCGCGTAGCCGACATTGATTTCGCCGTTCGCTCCGCCGGAAACGGCGCGCGCTTTTTTCACCGCGTCGTCGGCGTGCTGCAAAACGGATTTTGCCTCGGCCAAAAAAACTTTTCCCGCCTCCGTCAGCTTGAGCGATTTCGCGCTGCGCTCAAAAAGTTGAAATCCGATTTCGTCTTCGAGGTCTTGGATTTGACGGCTGACGCCCGGCTGCGAGACGTGCAGCTTCAGCGCGGCGCGAGAAACATTTTCCTCCTCGGCGACGGCGACGAAATAGCGAAGATGCCTTAATTCCATTTGCGATTTTCAATTATGCCTAAAAAGCATTGTCAGGCAAGAAACATGGTATTTCCACAGAATCGCAAACCGCGCGCATAGTCTGGCATATGAAAATTATTAGACGATCAAACGAACGGGGCCACGCGAATCACGGGTGGCTGGACAGCTATCACACCTTCAGCTTCGCGGATTATTATGATCCGCAATGGATGGGCTACCGCAGCCTGCGCGTCATCAACGACGACCTCGTGATGCCGGGCATGGGCTTCGGCACGCATCCGCACCGCGACATGGAAATCATCAGCTACGTCTTGAGCGGCGCGATTGAGCACAAGGATTCGATGGGCAACGGCCGCGTCATCCGCGCGGGCGAATTTCAATACATGGCCGCCGGCTCCGGCGTGCAGCACAGCGAGTTCAATCCGTCGAAAACGGAACCGCTGCGACTGCTGCAAATCTGGATTCAGCCGGACGTGAAAGGCGTGAAGCCGCGTTATGCGGAAAAAAATTATTCCGCCGCGCCGACGGGAAAATTAAACCTCGTCGCGAGCAAGAGCGGACGCGATGGCTCGATTGCGATTCATCAGGACGCGGATTTGTCGTTCGCAAAACTGGATGTGGGACAGAAAATCGCCCAGCCGCTTGCCAAAGACCGTCATGCGTGGGTTCATGTTGCCGAGGGCGAAGTGGAATTGAACGGCGTCAAACTCGCCGGCGGCGACGCCATTGGCGTGAGCGAGGAAAATGTGCTAAACATTTCCGCAAGCAAACCGTCGCAAGTGCTGTTGTTCGACTTGAACTGAACCATGAGAAAAATCCTGCAACTGCTGGCCGTGCTGGTGCTGGTGTCCGCCGGGGCAACCTGGCTGGCCACCGGTGCCAGCCGCGGCTGGACCAAGACCAGCGTGATGGTCAAGACGCTTGATCCGGTCACCGGCATTGAGGGCATCACCTACGATAAAAAATTTCTTCCGGGCGTGGATTTTCTTGGCGCGGCCTTTGGCGGCGCGGCGTTGCTCGCGGGCACGTCGCTTTTCTTTCGCAAACCAAAAAACAAACAGCAATCAAAACGACCAATAAACACAATATGAAACTGACACACATCATTCCACTCGTCTGCGTGGCCACGGCTGCCTATGCCGCGCCGCAAACATTTGACTTCAAGGACCCGAAGGGCATGAACAACGCGATCTTCAAACTCGTCGCCCCGCTCGAAACCATCAATGGCAGCGCGAGCGACATCAGCGGGACAGTGAGTTTTGACCCAGAAAATCCGGCGGCGACGACCGGAAAAATTGTTGTCGCAACGGAATCATTGATCGTGCCGAACCCGTTGCAGAAGGAACATATGCACAGCGCCACCTGGCTTGACGCGGCCAAGTATCCGGAGATCACGTTTGAAGTGAAGGAATTCAAGAATGTGCAGGTTCTTGGTCATAAAAAGGAAAATATGACTACCAATGATGGCGACGTGACCACCGCCGATGTCACCGGGACATTCACATTGCACGGCGTTTCCAAGGACATCACCGCGCCCGTCAGTCTCACCTATCTCAAGGATAAATTGGGCGACCGCATCCCGAATCTCAAGGGCGACCTGCTCGTCATCCGCGCGAACTTCAACATCAACCGCGAGGACTTCAACATCAACAAGGGCCAGTATCTGGACAAGGTTTCCACCAACATTGACCTGTCTTTGAACATCGCCGGAACTTGCGCCAGATAACTCGAAACCGCAGCGCTCGCAGAAATTGAAAAAATAATCGTCCGTTTCAAAAGTCCGGCTCCGCAGTTGAATGAAATTTTAACGGCGGAGTTTTCCTTTTTCTGAAAGTTGCTAAATTCGGCGCGTGAAAAAACTGCCGCGCGAATTTTACGACCGAAATACGATTGTCGTTGCGAAGGAATTGCTCGGAAAATTTCTGGTTCACAAATCGCACGGCGTCGGGCGCGTCGGGAAAATTGTCGAGACCGAGGCGTATCTTGGCCCGCATGATCTCGCGGCACATTCAGCTCGCGGATTGACGCCACGCAACAAAATCATGTTCGGTCCACCCGGCCATGCTTACGTTTATTTTATTTACGGAATGTATTTCTGCATGAACGTCGTGACCGAGCGCGAAGGCCATGCGTCGGCGGTTTTGCTGCGCGCGGTTGAGCCGGTGAAAAATGTCGAAGGCCGGACGTGCGGGCCGGGTTTGCTCTGCCGCGCAATGAAAATTGACAGGAAACTCAACGGCCACGATTTGTTGAGCGATGATTTTTTCATCGCCGAATCAGATGATTGCGGTAGGGCGACGGTGCTCCGTCGCCCAAATATGGGCGGCGCGGCAGCACCGCCCTACCAAAAAAAGATTTCAATCGTGAAGCGCCCGCGCATCGGCGTGGATTACGCGAAACATTGGGCGCGGCGGCATTTGCGTTTTTACATCAAGGACAATCCGTTCGTGTCGAGGAAATGATTAAGTCCCCAATTTTCCTAAAAGCATTTACATCCGCAAGAGCTAAAACATTCTCGAAAATAAAAAAGCGGGACTTGGTTTTATCCAAGTCCCGCTGCGAAAACTTACTGGCGCTCAATAACGGCGACCGCCGCCGCTGCCGCCGTATTCACGACGTCCACCACCGCCACCGCCGGGCGCGCGTTCTTCACGCGGCTTGGCGACATTGACCGTGAGGGCGCGTCCGTCCATTTCCTTGCCGTTCATGCCGGCAATGGCCTTCTGGGCCTCCTCGGCGGAACTCATGGTGATGAAACCGAACCCGCGCGGACGGCCGGTTTCCCGGTCCATCATCAGGTTGGTTTCGGTGACCGTGCCGAACGCGGCGAACGCGTCGTTCAGGGTGTTTTCGGTGGCATTGAAGGAAAGATTTCCGACAAATAATTTATTGCTCATGTGATGTTTTACTGTCCGACAAACCGGCGCTTTCCACAGACTGTTCCCGAAAACCGGGTCTAAAATCATCACTGAAACAAGTTCACTTGAGGATTACCATGCCTTGAAAGAAACAAGCCATCTAACAGACGCGGTCATTGTCGCCCATTCCGCCACAATAGCCACAACAATCGGCAACTATCTTTTGGGCAATCTCCCGCCGCCCGCGCAAAATGATTTTGCGTCCGCCATTTACAATGACCCGTCCTGCGCGCAATATGCGGGTTCTCCTGCGGAGAAACTAAAATTCCGCAGGCGAGTCAACCTGCGGAAAAAATAAAATTATGGGCGACAAATCCCCGAAAGCCAACCAGAAGAAGTCAGGACAGAAACAATCCAAAATCAGCGGCGCCAACGCGAAGAAAAGCGCGGCCGCGGCCGCCAAGTCCGCCGCCAAGAAAAAGTAACCCTCCGTTGCTTGCTGTTTCTCCTGGTGCGAAAATCAGGGGAGACAGATTTCTTTCGTTCATCCAGCGCGACCATGAAATTGTGCCAGGGACAGGTTTGGAAATCTGGTAAAGAATATATCCGCATCGTGCGTCTCGAACGGCTCGAAGTGGAATACAAATCGTTGCCCAACCTCGGCAACAAGGAAGGCACGAGGCACGTCACCAGCAAAAAAGATTTCTGCCGCCTGCTCAAGGGCGCGCATCTGCTCAAGCCTGCAAAAGCTTCCGCGCCAACCGCCGCCTAGCGCGCGATTGCGACTTCCGAAACATCTTTGTTAGAATCGCCGCATGGAAAAGAACCGGCTCGAAGCCTTCAGCGACGGTGTGCATCGCCATCATCATCACCATCATGGTGCTGGAATTGAAAGTGCCGCAGCCGACCGGACAAGTGCCGCACCCGGACAAGCTTGCCGACCTGAAGGATTTGCTGCCCGTCTTCTTGAGCTACGTTTTGAGTTTCATCTACGTCGGCATCTATTGGAACAATCATCATCATATGTTCCAGTCCGCCAAAAAAGTCACCGGCGGAATTTTGTGGGCGAACCTGCACCTTTTGTTCTGGCTGTCGCTCTTTCCGTTCACGACCGGCTGGATGGGTGAAAATCATCTCGCGCCGGTGCCCACCGCCGTTTATGGATTCGTGCTGTTGATGGCGGCCATCGCGTATTACATTTTGCAACGCGCCATCATCGCCTCGCAAGGCCGCGACTCCCTGCTGGCGGCGGCAATTGGCAGGGACTGGAAAGGAAAACTTTCGCCGGTGTTCTATCTCGCCGCCATTCCGCTGGCATTCGCGAGCGTGTGGATTTCCAACGGACTTTTCATCTTCGTCGCCCTTCTGTGGCTCGTGCCCGACCGCCGCATCGAGCGCGTGCTGGAGAAACGGGGAGCGGAATGAACTCCTGATTTACTCCCGCAGACCGCGACCGATGCCGACGTAATACGTTTTGCCGTTCAGATGAACGTCTTCCGCCATTTCAAATTTTTTGAAACGCGAAGCAAATTGTTTAAGGTCGTTTGAATCGTCCACGATGATGCAATCGCAACCAATCCATTTGTCTTTTTCCGTCCAGTAGGGAAAACCAAGCCCCTCTCCGCCCAAAATCCAGCCGCTGGTGGTAAAATCACTCGCGCGCACTTTGCTTACCAGTGGCATACGGTAAAACGCCAGCACGCTGGCCATGCGATATTTGTCCGCGCCGACGACCAGCGGTTCGCGCCCCGATTCAGCCTTCAGCCGGTCGGCGACCTTTTCAACCGCCGCCGCCAGTTCGCCCCAGGGACGCAACGGCGCGAGCAATCCCGTTCGCGGCTGCAAGACCAGCACATAGGCCAGCGCGAGCAAATTCAAGATCAAACAGACCGCAGCCGTGCCGAGCGCGGCGCGGCGGCAGGCGCGTCCAATGAATTTTCTCCCCGCACGACGGCACAGGTTCAAACCCGCCTGCGCGACTGCCGGAAAAACGCTCAAAAATGCCGGCATCGTCCAGTTCAGGTGGATGTTGTATTTCAGCGATTTGTAGCTCATCACCAGCAGCAGCGGCAGGCTGAAACACAACGCCAGCCACCAGCGCGCCGTCAGAAGCCGCCGCCGGCTGCGCAGCATTCTCGCATAAATCCAGACGACGCCAGCCAGCACGAACGGCGTCGCAATCGCGAGCTGCCACAGGGCAAACGACGCCACGCTCGCCGCGCTGATCGTCTCGTTCGCAAACCGGTTCACAAACTGGAACCGGAAGCTCGCCCAATCGTGCCGGTCATTCCAGATGAGAACCGGCGCGAACATCACGAAAGCCATCACCGATGCCAAATACGGATGCACGCTCCGCAAATGCCGCCGCCATGGTTGATGCCCGATGACGGCCAGCAGCGCGCCCAGCCCCAAAAAAATTCCCGTGTATTTGCTTAACAACGCCGCGCCCAGTCCGAACCCGGCGAGATACCAGCCCCATGCGCGGTTCCGTTGCAATGCCACGCCCGTTCCCACCATGCAGACCAGCCAGAAGAACATCAGTGCCGGATCCATTGTCGCGACCAATCCCGCGCCGAAATACACGGGCAGAATTTGGAGCAGCAACGCCGCCAGCAACGCGGCCTCGCGCCCGAACCACATCCGGCCGAACACATACATCAGACCGCTCGACGCCAGCATCAGCAACTCAACGCCGATCCGCACCCCGAATTCCGTGTTGCCGAACAATTGCGTGCCGAACCAGATTGTCCAGGCCACCATCGGCGGATGATCGAAATAACTCAAGCTGGGATGCTGCGAATACATCCAGTAATACGCCTCCTCCGGCGTCAGCGGAACTCCGGCCATGGCCGCCACGCGCAAACCCAGCGCCAGCGCCAGCAGGATGAGCACCGTCACATTCCATCGCGGAGAAATTCCGCGCATAATCAGAAGCTGCTTCAATTCTTCCCAGTCGGGCAGTTGCCAGATTGAATCCCCGCCGGCCTGATGTTTTCGGAAAGTCCATTTGTGATTGAGGACATAGTTCAAAACCGTGGCTGCGGCGATGCCGATGAGATTTGAAATGCGGTAATCAATGCCAAAAAATCCCGTCAGGAAAAGGAGCAGGCTCAAGTTGACGCAGAACGATGTGAAGCCCGCCGCCAGATGATATTTCAACAGCCGCGCGCCGAAAGTTCCGGTTCTCCGGTCGGCCCATGTCCAGGCATTGTTCAGCGTAAAATTGCTCAAGATCGAAAGCTCGATGGCAAACAGGCTGGCGATGGCGTAATGAATTCCCAGCCAATTTTTCAGCAAAATGAGAACGCCCTCGTTGACCACGACGCCGCTCGCCCCCACCACTAAAAACCGTGCCAATCGGGTGATCTGGGGTGTCATAATGTGGCAAATCTTTTCAAATTGAACGCGGTGATGATTTCCTGCGAACCTAGTCAAAACTTTTTAACCGAAATTGTCCGCGCGTTCAACCAAAACCCGCGTCGGAAGAAATCCATTGGTGGAACAGGGCGCATTTGTCATTTGCGAGGCGCGGCCCGCATTTTTCATCAGAAATTGCTGGAAATTCAAACCGCTCTCCGGCAGGCTGTGCGTTCGTTTATGGGAAGAAACAAATCATTTTTACGCGCCGTGATTTTTTTGGGGGCGGCGTTTTTCGCGGCCAGTGCCTTTGCCGGCGACGCGGACATCCGGCTGCCGTCGTTGCAGGACGTTTCATTTTATCAGGGCGTGGTGAGCAGCCACGGCGTCTTGTATCTGGGGCTGGTGATATGCGCCATTGGAGCCGCGTTCGGCCTGTTGCAATACAAGCAGACCCGCGCGCTGCCCGTCCATAAAAGCATGGGCGACATCTCCGCCATCATCTGGGAAACGTGCAAGACGTATCTGTGGCAGCAGGGGAAATTCCTCGCCGCGCTGTGGATTCTCATCGCGCTGTGCATCGTTTATTATTTCTGGGAATTGCAGGGCAAGGCCGTCGGCAGCGTCGCGGCCATTTTGGGCTGCTCGATTCTGGGAATTCTCGGCAGCTACGGCGTCGCGTGGTTCGGCATCCGCATCAACACCACCGCCAATTCGCGCGCCGCGTTCTCCGCGTTGAAAGGCGACGCGCTCAAGACGCTTTCCATTCCGTTGCAGGCCGGCATGAGCATCGGCCTGCTGCTCGTCTGCGTCGAACTGTTCTGCATGATCGGCATCCTGCTGTTCGTCCCGCGAGAACTCGCCGGCGCGTGTTTCATCGGCTTTGCCATCGGCGAATCGCTCGGTGCTTCGGCGCTTGCGCATCGGCGGCGGCATCTTCACGAAAATCGCCGACATCGGCAGCGACCTGATGAAAATTGTTTTCAACCTGCCGGAAGACGATCCGAAAAATCCCGGTGTCATCGCCGATTGCACCGGCGACAACGCGGGCGATTCCGTCGGCCCGACCGCCGACGGTTTTGAAACCTACGGCGTCACGAGCGTGGCGTTGATCGCGTTTATCGCGCTCTCGCTCGTCGCGTCGCCGATTCTCGGCGGCAAACTCATCATCTGGCTCTTTGCGATTCAAAGCCTGATGGTGCTCGCGTCGCTCGGCTCGTTTTACGTCAACAAAATCGTCAGCAACTTCCGCTACGCCGGCAAAAAAGATTTCAACTGGGAATCGCCGCTTACGGATTTGGTCTGGGTCACGTCCGTCGTTTCCATCATCGTGGCTTTCGTCGCCACAAAATTTTTGCTCGGCGATTTCACCGATGCCGCAGGCAGGGCGCTGCCGGATCTTTGGTGGACGCTGGCTGCCATCATTTCGTGCGGCATCCTGGCCGGCGCGCTCATCATGGAATTCACGAAAATTTTCGTCAGCACCCATTCCCGCCACGTCCGCGAAGTCACCACCGCCTCCGACCAGGGCGGCGCGTCGCTGAACATTTTGTCCGGCCTCGTCGCCGGCAATTTCTCCGCGTTCTGGATGGGCCTGGTGATTCTGGCGCTGATGTTCACCGCCTATTTATTTTCGCAGAACGCGGATTTGCTCGCGCTCATGCCGCCGCAGTTCAACTTCGCCGCGCCGATTTTCGCCTTCGGCCTCGTCGCGTTCGGTTTTCTGGCGATGGCCCCGGTGATCATCGCGGTGGACAGCTTCGGCCCCGTCACCGACAACGCGCAGTCCGTTTATGAATTAAGCCGCATCGAATCGCTCCCGAATGTCGGCGCGGAAATCGAAAAGGAATTCGGCTTCAAACCCAATTTCGCCGACGCCAAGCTCGAACTCGAAAAAGGCGACGGCGCGGGCAACACGTTCAAGGCCACCGCCAAACCGGTTTTGATCGGCACCGCCGTCGTCGGCGCGACGACGATGATTTTCGGCATCATCATGCTGCTCGAAAATGTTTTTGGAAACGTGGTTGAACATTTGAGCCTGGTGCAGCCGCAGGTCGTTTTCGGCCTGCTCATGGGCGGCGCGGTGATTTACTGGTTCACCGGCGCGAGCACGCAGGCCGTCGTCACCGGCGCGTATCGCGCGGTCGTGTTCATCAAGGAAAATCTCAACCTCGACAAGCACACCGCGTCGCTCGAAGACAGCAAAAAAGTCGTCGAAATCTGCACCGTTTATGCGCAGAAAGGCATGGTCAACATTTTCATCGTCGTCTTTTCCTTCGCGCTCGGCCTGCCGTTTTTCAATCCGTATTTCTTCATCGGCTATCTCGTCGGCATCGCGTTCTTCGGACTGTTCCAGGCCATTTTCATGGCCAACGCCGGCGGCGCGTGGGACAACGCCAAGAAAATCGTCGAAGTGGATTTGAAACAAAAAGGCACGCCGCTCCACGCCGCCACCGTCGTCGGCGACACCGTCGGCGATCCGTTCAAGGACACGTCAGTCCGTCGCGATGAATCCCATCATCAAGTTCACGACGCTCTTCGGTTTGCTCGCCACGGAGATCGCCGTGACCATGACAAAGACAAAAATTTGAAGCTGGGCATCGGCGTATTCTTCTTCCTCGTCGCGCTGATTTTTGTCTATCGCTCGTTTTACTGCATGAGGATTCCCGAAGGCAAATCGGCCGGCAAATAAATCTCGAAAAACTTTGTCCAAGCTCGCAGACTTGATCCATGTCTGTGATTCAGCGTTCCATCCAAGTCGCCTGGCAACTGCGCGTCTTTTTCACCGAAAACGTCTTCGCCCCGGCCAATCCGGTTTTGAAAGACGCCCTCGCCGACGCCGCGCCACGCAAGGTCCTCGTCGTCCTCGAAGACGCGCTCGCGCAATCGCAGCCCGGATTGGATCGCCAGATTGAAAGCTATTTTTCCGCGCACGCGAAACAATTGCAACTCGTCCGCCCGCCGCTGTTCGTGGCCGGCGGCGAGCAGTCAAAAAATTCCGTCACGCTCGTCACCGAAATCCTTTCGCAAATTGACCGACATCACATTGACCGCCATTCCTATCTGATCGCCGTCGGCGGCGGCGCGCTGCTCGACGTCGCCGGTTTCGCCGCCGCCACCGCGCATCGCGGCGTGCGACACGTCCGCATCCCGACGACGACTTTGAGCCAGGCCGATTCCGGCGTCGGCGTGAAAAACGGCATCAACGCCTTCGGCAAAAAAAACTTCATCGGCACGTTCGCGCCGCCGCACGCCGTCATCAACGATTTCAACCTGCTCGCCTCGCTGGAACCGCGCGACAAACGCGCCGGCTACGTCGAGGCCGTGAAAGTCGCCTGCATTCGCGATGCGAACTTTTTTGATGAAATCGAACGCGACGCGGAAAAATTGATCTCATTCGAGCCGGACGCGATGAAACATTTGATCCGCCGCTGCGCCGAATTGCATCTGGAACACATCGCCACCAGCGGCGATCCGTTTGAAACCGGCTCCGCGCGTCCGCTCGATTTCGGCCATTGGGCGGCGCACAAACTGGAACAGCTTTCCAATTTTCAAATCCGCCACGGCGAGGCCGTCGCCATCGGCATTGCGCTCGACGTGATTTACTCGCGCAACACCGGATTGCTCGACGCAAAATCCTGCGACCGCATTTTGAAACTGCTCGAGCAACTCGGCTTCAAACTGTTCGCGCACTGAACTGCTGAACGACGACGCCAGTGGAAACTTGCAAATTCTCGCCGGCCTCGAAGAATTTCGCGAACATCTCGGCGGCGAACTGACCATCACGTTGCTCAAAGAAATCGGATGCGGCGTGGAAGTTCACGAAATGAATCAGACAAAAAATTGTCGAAGCCATTCACGAATTGCGCGATCGGCACGCGAAAAATGAACCGGCTTGCCGTCATCAACGTCGTCGGCCTCACCGAATCGCTCATCGGCGAACACACGCCGCGCATCGCGGAATTCCGTAAACGCGGCGCGCTGGCGCACATCGCGCCCGCATTTCCCGCCGTCACCTGCACCGCGCAATCGAATTATCTCACCGGCAAATCGCCGTCGCGAACACGGCATCGTCGGCAACGGCTGGTTCAATCGCGAATTGTCCGAAATTCATTTCTGGAAACAATCGAATCATATCGTTCAATGCCCGAAAATTTGGGATGCATCCGCGAGCAATCTGAAATCGTAAATCGTAAATCATCAATCGCAAATTGCTTCTGGTGGTTCAATATGTATTCCAGCGTGGATTATTCCATCACGCCGCGACCGATGTATCCCGCCGATGGCCGGAAATTTTTCGACGTTTACTCGTGGCCATATTCCATTCGCGAAGAAATTAAAAAAGATTTGGGTGAATTTCCGTTCTTCAGTTTTTGGGGGCCGGCGGCGGGAATTGATTCGCCGCAAGGCTCCGCCGATTGCGCCACGCGCTGGATTGCCGAATCCGCGAAATGGATTGAAAATAAATATTCGCCGACGCTGAACCTGATTTACCTGCCGCATCTGGATTACAATTTGCAGCGGCATGGATCGTTTGTCAGTAGGAGACGAGGTAACGAGTCTCAAAACAAAGTCAGAGCCTCCTCACGTCGGCTCCTACAAAATTAATCCAAAAATTTACCGCGACCTGCGCGAGATTGATGCCATCGTCGGCGACTTGATTGATTTTTTTGGCAAGCGCGGCGTGCAGGTCGTTTTGCTTTCCGAATACGGCATCACGAACGTGGACACGCCGGTTCATCTCAACCGGATTTTCCGCAGAGCGCGGCTGGCTGACGGTGAAGGACGAACTCGGTCTGGAAATTCTCGACGCGGGCGCGAGCAAGGTTTTTGCCGTGGCGGATCATCAAGTTGCGCATATTTATCTGAATGATCGCGTCGCTGGAAAAATCCGTGCGCGAGGTTTTGGAAAAAACTTCTGGCGTGGAAAAAATTCTCGGCAACGCGGAAAAAATCGCAGCGGGCATTGACCATCCGCGCGCGGGCGACTTGATTGCCGTCGCGCGGGAAAATGCGTGGTTCACTTATTATTACTGGCTAGACGATGCGCACGCGCCGGATTTTGCGCGGACGGTGGACATCCATCGCAAGCCCGGCTACGACCCGGTGGAATTGTTTCTCGACCCGAAAATTCCTGCGGTGAAATTGAAAATCGCGTGGCGGCTGCTGCAAAAAAAACTCGGCCTGCGGATGTTGATGGACGTGATTCCGCTCGACGCGACGCTGGTGAAAGGTTCGCACGGCCGGCGTCCGGCGGACAAAAAAGACTGGCCGGTGTTCATCACGTCGCAGCCGGAAATTTTGGGCGCGAAGGAGATTGAATCAACGGATGTTTATCACATTTTGCTGCAACATTTTTGATTACGGAAAAACGTGCGCAGAAGTAAGATTGTCCGAACAGGTCAGCGTCAAAACTATGCTATGAATGCTCAAATTTCACCAGATTTAGTAATCAATTTTACGAAACGGCACTCGCATAAATCGTTTTATACCCTCGCTCAAAATAAACCATTTCAAATTTCGACCACGAAGAACGGAATCCAAATCACACTCCCCAATGGCAACTATTTCCCCGTAAACTGCCGTCAAATAGATAAATATTTAGCGTTTTACCACTCAAGTCCTCCAGAAAGAAAGAGGAAGACGACGATTTATAAAGACGGACTTCGTGAAGCCTCCTATATGACGAGAATTTTTTTTGAGATTGAGAAAGAGCAAGCATTAACGAGAAGTGAAGGCAGCGGTTTGGATGATATTGATTCGGCTCCGCTAGGAGCAATTGCACCCGATAGGGCATCTTTTACTATTTCGATTGTAAAGCGTGATCCTGAAGTAAGAAAATATATTATTGAAAGGGCCAAGGGCTGTTGTGAATTTTGCGGCGCACAAGGTTTTTTGATGCCAAATGGAAAAAGATATTTAGAATCCCATCATATCATTTTCCTCGCCAGTGACGGCACTGATACCGTTGAAAACGTTATAGCACTTTGCGCAGAGCATCATAGGCAAGCGCATTTTGGTGCGAATGCAAATGAATTAGAGAAAGAATTTCTAAAAAAAATTCAAAACCGTGTCTGACACCAAGACTAGGCTGCAAAATTTCTTTCCTGAATTCGCGCGTTTTCGTTTTACCTTCTCCGTCCCGGCGCGAAGTGGTAGCCGCCGTGGACGCGCGAGCCGCGGGCTTTGCCGGGAAAACCTTTCGGCGCGCCGGGTTTGTTGTTCCTCGAAGAGCGTGGTGTATCTGTAATCGAAATTTTCCATCTTCACGCGCGGGATTTTCTGGCTGATGAAGCGTTCGATGGCGAAGACGTGGCTGGCGTCCTCGGCGGTCATGATGGTGAAGGCGTCGCCGCTGTGTTCCGCGCGGCCGGTGCGCCCGATGCGGTGGATGTAATCCTCGGGATGCTGCGGCACGTCGTAGTTGACGACGTGGCTGACGTCGGCGATGTCGAGTCCGCGCGCGGCGATGTCCGTGGCGACGAGCACCTCGAATTTGCCGTTGCGAAAACCGGCCAGCGCCTGCTCGCGTTCGCGCTGCGTGCGGTTGGAATGCAGCACGGCCACGGCGTGATTGTTGCGCTTGAGCAGGCCGGCGATGCGGTCCGCGCCGTGCTTCGTCCGGCAGAAAACCAGAACGGAATTGTAATTCACGCGCTCGAGCAACTGGATGAGCAGGTCGGATTTTTGCGAATCGGAAACGGGATAGATGACGTGCTTCACCGTTTCGGCGGGCGTGCGGCGCGCGCCGATCTCAATCGTCTCGTGGATTTTGCATCGCCCATTTGATGAGCGTTTCGATCTGCGGCGGAATCGTCGCGGAAAACAGCGCGGTGTGGCGCTGGCGCGGACATCGTTCCAAAATACGGCGCACGTCGGGCAGAAATCCCATGTCGAGCATCCGGTCGGCTTCGTCGAGGACGAGAAATTCAACCTTGTCCAGACGCAACGTGCCTTGCTCCAGATGATCGAGCAACCGTCCCGGCGTGGCGACGACGATGTCCGTGCCCGCGCGAAGCTCGTCGTTCTGGCGTCCGTAACCGACGCCGCCGTAGACGACGGTGGTTTTCAAATTGGTGAACCGCGCGTAATCGCGGAATGGCGGTTTCCACCTGCGCGGCGAGTTCGCGCGTCGGTTCGAGAATGAGCGCGCGCGGGCCGGGCGCGTGTGCCGCCGAGCTTGGAAAGAATGGGCAGTGCGAACGCGGCGGTCTTGCCCGTGCCGGTCTGCGCGCTGCCGATGACGTCGCGCCCGGCGAGCACGAGCGGAATGGCGCGCAACTGGATGGGCGTCGGTTCGATGTAGCCCATCGCCTTGACGCCTTCGAGGATTTTCTCGGAAAGTCCGAGAGCGGTAAAACTCATGTTTGGAATTCTATCAGGAAACCGGCGGCTCGGAAGCTATTTGATTGGGCGGTTCAACGACCGGAGCAGGCTCAACGACGGACGCAGTTTCGGGTGCAGGAATTTCCTGTTTCGATCTGAACTGAAATTTCGGCAGCAGGTTCAATCGCCACTTCAGTTTGCGGCGCAGTTTCGGTTGTCCGCGGCAGCTTCGCTTTCGCCCAGCCGATTTTTCTTTTTTCTTTTCCGGCTTCGGTGGCTTGGGCAGCGGCTTTTTGGCCGTGTCCAGTCGGCCGTCCGCAAATTCCAAAACGTGACCCTGATGCACAGCCAGTGCAAATCGGCGATGAGCGCGGTCTGTTCCGGCGTCGGCTCGGCGGATTTTTGTTCGTCCGGTTTCACTTCGATCGATCAGTCGGGCGACGGCGCGAGCGTTTCGATCAATTTCCGCCGCGTGCATTTCGGATGCGCGTTGATGAACTCGACGATGCGCTTGATGCTGTCGGAAACCGGCGTGGTCTCGAGGTCGAGAAATTGCGGGCGCGCGACGGCGACGTGCGTGAACGGTCTTGTTGACCTTGAAAAATTGCAGGCCGTGCGACGCGAACTGCTGGCTCAATCTCGTCGCGACGGTCAGCGGAAAATATTTTTGCTGCTCCCATTCCTGGCGGACAAGCCGCTGCAAGCCGCCGCTCGCGCAAACTGCGGCTCGGCACGCCCGCAACCGTGTGCGACTCGACCGGCTTGATGATGGAATCCTTGTGCGTGGCGCGGAAATGTTTTTCCACTTCTTCGAGCGTCGCCAGCTTGAGCGGCTCCGGCACGTTGAGGCAATTGTATTCGGTCTTGAAACTCTGTTCCTCGATCCATTTTTTGACGACGGCCTCGTCCTTCACGATTTTCACGCGCGACTTGAAAACATCGAACGGCATCCGTGAAAATCTTTCCGCGTGCAGCTTGCGCAACTGGTTCTGGTAATCGTGATAATTCGGCGGGCCAAGAATCGCGCCGCTCAAACCGCATTGCGCCACAAAAGTGTAAATGCCCTTCGGCGGTTCGGTGGCCGTGCGCTCGGCCTGGTAAAACGTGGCGAAATGATTTTTGAGAACGTGCGCGACGGCTTCGTCCTCCGAAAGCCACGGCGTCTCATCGAGCGCGCAGACGAAAAGTTGCTGCGTGATTGCGCCGTCGGATTTTTTCTTCACCGCGAGCTGGACGGAATAACGCTCCGGCTTGTCCAGGACGAGTTGGGCGATCTGGAACAACGGATAGCAGCGCCCGGTCATCTTGATCTGGTGCGCGAGCGATTCGACGCCGTTTTCGCCGGGCACAAACGTGACGGAGATTTCCGGCAAGGGCGGCGGCGGTTCGGGCTGTTCGCGGCGTTCACTCCGGTCATCGCGACGAAAACTTCCTTTGCCGCCGCCAAATTTGCCGCCGAAACGCCGCGACGGTCGCCGCCGGCATTGTCGCGGCGCGGGCCGCGACGTTCACCGGGCTTGTCGCTAAAACGGCGTTCGGGCTTTGCGCCTTCGTTGCCGGTGAATCGTTCAAAGCGGTTGCCCGCCGGTTTTTCCTGCGCCCAGGCGGGCTGAAAAAGTTTTTCCAGGTCCAGATCAATGTCGGAAATGCTGCTCATGTTTCAAAAACGTCCGCTGTGCGGGAATCAAAAATGTATCCTAGCATGGAGTGGCGACGGGCGGAAAGCAAGCGCAACGAAGTTGTTTGAAATATCAAGGCTGCACGAGGGTATTGTATGGCCACGGAGGTGACTTCCTGATTCATCAGCTCTTCCAGACTCATCTTCTTGTAGGTGTCGAGAACTTCAGAATTGGTTTTGCCCGCGTCCGCTGGCGGCGGCGTCACTTCGTCCGCGTTGATTTCCGGCGTGATGGCGAGAACCAGTCCAAGCATCAGGCCGGGCAATGTTTTGGCGTGATGCATTCATGTTTGCATATTTTTTACAAGTTGGATTCAGGTTAAATGACAACTTCCATTACTGCGGCAAAAGATGAAGCGGTGCCAACTGATGCTTTTCAGTTTTGAACTGGCCTGTTTGTTTGTGCTCATGCGCTGTAATTCTTGTGCGCGAACGACCACGCACAACATTTCTGACAATTAGATAAAGCGTAAAACGCTGACAGCCAATTACCGTGCCGTTGTTCCAAAACCTGTGCGCTTTTTCACGCCGGCAATGTGAAATAAAAACACCCGCCGCGCTTTGGATTCGGCTCGTAGCCGCAATCGCCGCCCTGCAAATCAACCAGTCTTTGCACGACTGACAGCCCCAATCCCCATCCGCTGTCCGGTTTGTGCAAGGTATCGAACGGCTGAAATAATCTGGCGTGGACTTCCGCCGGAACGCCGGCGCCGTTGTCGCAAACTTGAAAACGAAGTCCGTTTTTTTCCTGACGCCAGTTCAATTCAATTTGCGGCTTTTCACCGGCGTGCTGGAGCGCGTTTGTCAGAAAATTCCACCAGATGAATTCCAGCCAGTCGGCCACACCGTTCACTGCCGGCCATGAACCGGGTCCGGTGACCTTTGCCGAGCTTTTTAAAATGCGGCTTTCCAACCGCTGCAAAACTCCCGAAACAATTTCGGCCATGTTGACCGGCTCTTTTGGTTTTGGATCAGCCGACGCCTTGGTCACGAAACGGATTTGAGCGATGAGTTTGCTCATTTCGTCAACCGAAGTGAAAAGTGAATCCGCCAGCGTAGCCGCCGCCGGCTCTTTCTCGGCGAGAATTTCCTTGAGCAATTCGCCCGTGTTGACGATACCGCCCAGCGGCGTGCGCAAATCGTGGCTGACTCGAACGGCGACGGTGAGCAAGTCGCCGCGCAGCCGCGCATTTTCCCGCAAGAGTTTGTCCTGCGTTACCTCGCGCGCGGCCGCGTCCTGTTCAAGTTCCGCTTTCATTCCAAGCCGATTTTCTTCCGTTTGCGATAAAGCGTGGCCTGGTCAATGCCCAGAATTTCCGCCGCTTCGGATCAGGCTGGGCGTTTGCTCCAGAATTTTCCGCAAATGCGCTTCTTCCAGTTTTTCCAGCGAAATCAGCGAGCCGACTTGCGGCAGATTTTCACCGTCGGCATTTGCCGCCGCGTTTTGACCGCGCAGTTCGGCGGGAAAATCTTCCGGGAAAAGTTTGTCGCGCTTGGCCAGGATGACGGCGCGTTCGATGGCGTTTCGCAGTTCGCGCAGATTGCCCGGCCACGCATAAGCGCGGATGCACGCGACGGCTTCGGGTGAAAGGCCTTCAAGCTTGCGCCCGCATTGTTCGGCGAAAAACTTTTCGTAATGCTCGGCGAAGCGGATCAAGTCGCCGTCGCGCGAGCGCAGCGGCGGCATTTCCACGGCGATGACATTGAGCCGGAAATAAAGGTCTTCGCGGAACAAGCCTTCGGCCACGCGCTTTTTCAAATCGCGATTGGTCGCGGCGATGACGCGGAGATTGGCCTGCCGCGTGACATTTTCGCCGAGCCGTTCGTATTCGCGCTCCTGCAGCAGGCGCAAAAGTTTCGGCTGAATTTCCATCGGCAGATCGCCGATTTCATCGAGAAACAAGCGTTCCGCCCTCGGCGGCCTTGACCTTGCCCCAATGATCTTTGATCGCGCCGGTGAACGAGCCTTTGACGTGGCCGAACAGTTCGCTTTCCAAAAGTTCCTTGGAAAGACTCGGACAACTGACGGTGACAAATGGCTTGTCCGCCAGATGGCTTTTTTCGTGGACGGCGCGCGCGGCGACGCTTTTGCCCGTGCCGCTTTCGCCAAAAATCAAAATGGAAGCGGGCGTTTTGGCCGCGCGCAGCAGCACTTCCATGACTTCCTGCATGGCCGGCGTGGTGAAATCAAAAATCGGCTCAAGGCTTTGCGCCTTGGTTTCGGTGACTTCCTGTTCCAGCCGCTCGATGCGCTGGCTCATCTGGCGGAGCCGCTGCAACCGCGCGAGCACGGTCATGAACTGTTCGCGTTGAAACGGCTTTTCCAGAAAATCCACCGCGCCGCGCCGCATGGCCTCGACGGCGGTTTTCACGCTGCCTTGCGCGGTGAACATGACGACGGGAATTTGCGGAAATTGCTTTTGAATTTCCACCAGCACGTCCAGGCCGTTTTCCCTGCCGAGATTCACGTCCAGCAGGACGGCGTCCCATTTATCCTCCTTGAGCCAGTTCAAGCCGAGCTGGCCGGATTCAACGCCTTCCGCGTAATGCCCCGCTTCTTCGATGAGAAAGCAGGTCGCATCGCGAAACGTTTTGTCGTCATCAATGACTAGAAAATCCATAAATTATTTTTTAATTTGGAACCGGGCGCGGCAAACGGATGGTGAACGCCGCGCCTTGTCCCGGATTGCTTTCGCACAACAATTCGCCGTCCATGCGCCTGCACCAGTTTGCGGACGATGCTCAAGCCCAGGCCGGTGGACGGCTCGCCGCCCGTCGGCCGCGCCGAGAGCCGCCCGTAACGGCGGAACATCCGCGCCTTGTCCTCGGCGGTGAAACCCGGGCCTTCATCGCGAACGACACATTCGGCACGATTGCCGGCCGGGCGGACGGAAATAAAAATCTGTTTGTCCGGCGGCGAAAATTTGAGCGCGTTGGAAATCAAATTATCCAAAACCTGGTCGAGCGCGGAAACGTCCGCCAGCGCGATGACGGCTTCCGCCGGAAAATCAGTCTGGATTTTTATTTTTTTCTGCTCGCGCCGCTTCCTGATATTGCTCGACGGCGGCGGCGGCAACTTCCGCCAGATTGACGGCAGCCGGCTTCAAGGTGAAACCATGATCGGCTGCGGCGTTGGCGAGAAATTCCTTCACGAACGCCAGCGACTGCGCGCTGGATGCGCAGAATGTTTTCCGACAGTTGCGTCAGGCGCTCGTCGTTGAAGCGGCTCGATCTGCCGCGCACAGCAATTCGGCGCTCATGTTCATGCCGCCGAGATAATTTTTCAAATCATGCGCGAGGATGCCGAGCAGTTCGTCCTTGTCCTCGGCCAGTTGCTTGAGCCGGTCGCGCGCGGTTTTCAGCGCCAGTTGCGTCCGCACGCGCGAAATCAGTTCGGCCTGGTTGAACGGCTTGGTGATGTAATCCACGCCGCCGGAATCCAGCGCGCGGACAATCAAATCCTTGTCGTCCGCCGCGGAAAGAAAAATGACCGGGATGTCCTTCCAATCGGGATTTTCTTTCAATTGCCGGCAGACTTCGCAGCCGTCCATGCCCGGCATCAGCAAATCCAGCAGAATCAAATCGGGCGTCCGCAACGCAACGCGCTTCAAGGCGGTCGCGCCGTCGGAAGCGGGAATGATTTCGTGGCCCAGTTTGCCCAGCACCGAGCCGACGATCTGGATGTTCGCGGGCTGGTCGTCCACGACCAGAATGCGCGCCGGCTGAACTTCATTGAGCAATGCAGGAACAGGCGCAGCGTGGTTTTGTTCCGCTGGCGCGACTGCTTGTGCGTTTGCACTCATGGTTGCGTGCCCCGGTCAAGTTGTTCGACCAGCGCGGCAAATTCGCCCAGATGTTTTTCCAAATCCGTCACGGCGTAATTTTCCGCGTCGCGCAGCAGTTTTTGCGCGTAATGAACCAGCGGTTCGCATTGCCAGCGTTGGCCCAGACCTTCCGAGTCCCTGCGCAAAGACTTTGCTTTCATTGACGGCCACGCTGTCGCGGATGGCCGGCCACGGATCAATGATCAACTGGCGCAATTGGGAAATGCAGTTCCTTCGGCGCGGGCGCAAGTGCGCCGTTTCCGTGTTTCGCCGGACCGGTCTCTGTCTTCTGCGCGGATTCGTCTTTGGGTTGGCGCGGCAAAAAATCCGCCAGTTCGTCAAACAGTTCGCGTTTGGAAAACGGTTTGCGCACGTAGCCGCTGAATTGTTCTTTCAACGAATTTTCCTCGTCCATCAGATTGGAGGCGGTCACGGCGATGACCGGCAGAAATTCCAGGCCGGGAATTTTGCGGATTTCCGCCAGCGCCTCGTCGCCGTCCATGCCGGGCATCCGCACATCGAGCAGCAGAATGTCGGGCTTGAGTTCGCGGGCTTTGGCCACGGCTTCCTCGCCGCTCGAACCGAAGAACGAGACGATGATGCGAACCGGCAAACATTCCGGCGATCAACTCGCAATTGGTTTCATTGTCATCCACCACCAGCAACGTGGCCGGGCGCAGTTCATTGAAATCCACTTCGGCAGCCGGAGTGGATTTTTCGGAAGCCGGCAGCCGCGCGGAAATGGGCACGTTGGGAAATCGCAAATGAAAGGCCGAACCTTGTCCCATCACGCTGGCCACGGTCACGGTGCCGCCCATGATTTCGGTGAGGCGCTTGACGATGGAAAGCCCCAGGCCCGTGCCCTGCTTTTCCTTTTCACGATGCGCGCCGGCCTGGACGAACGGCTTGAAAATCGCGTCCAGTTTGTCCTGCGGAATGCCCACGCCGGTGTCCTGCACTTCGATGACGAGCGTGACGTGGCTGCTGGTCTGCTGTTTTTCCCAAGTGACGCGCACTTCAACGCCGCCCTTGTCGGTGAACTTGACCGCGTTGCCGACCAGATTGACCAAAATCTGCCGCAGCCGGATGCGGTCCATCAACAGCGCGTGCGGCAGATTTTCGGCGACGTGACATTCCAGCCTGAGTTCTTTTTTGGCCGCCGGTTCGGAAAACAGCGTGTGGATGAAATCGCAAATCTCGCGCAGATCGGTCGGTTCGGGATGCAATTCCATCACGCCCGCCTCGATTTTCGACATGTCGAGAATGTCGTTGATGAGCAGCAGCAGCGAGTCGGCGCTGGAGCGGATGGATTGCAGGTATTGCCGGTGCTTCGGTTCGCGCAAATCGCCTTGCAGCAATTCGCTGAAGCCGAGAATGGCGTTCATCGGCGTGCGGATTTCGTGGCTCATGTTGGCGAGGAAGACGGTTTTTTCCTGGTTGCTGTGCTCGGCCTGCAGTTTGGCTTCCGTCAATTCGCGTTCATGCTCCTGATGCTTTACGGCAACGCAGGACAGCCACAACGCGAGCAGTCCCGCGCCAATCCCGAAAACTCCCGCGACCAGCGTGGCCAGATTCGCGTGAAACACGCGGTTGAAAATTTCCTGACGGGTGGATAATTGCCGGTCTGCAACAGATTCCGTCCAGCCGCGCGATCTGCGACGCGGATGTCGTCCATCATGTCTTTGAGCTTGCCCGTGGAAACCATCGCCACGGCCTTGTCGAAACTTTTTTCGCGGATGATCAATGACTTCATGCTGCCAACTGATGCTGGCCTGGGCGTCCGCGCGCAACTTCGTGACGCTGTCCAGCAATTGGCGGGTCGTCGTGAACCAGGGCCACCAGACTGTCAAATTGCGCGCGGCAGATTGGTTTCGGCCTCGTTGAACGGCTCGAGGAAATTTTTATCGCCGGTGATGACGTAACCGCGTTCGCCGGTTTCCAAATCCAGGAGCGAATCATGAACTTCCGTGCAACGCATCGCGCGTCAGCGTCACCTGTTTGCCGTAGTCCATGCGCGCGGAAAGTTGATGCCAGGAAATAAGCGCCAGCACCACGCTCCCGAACGAGAACGTCAGCCACGCGACCACGACCAGTTTGTAAAACTGTTTTCCCGTCTGCAGCCTCATGTCATTCCTCCGCTTTCTGCCCTGAATTCAAAGGCTCTTTTCCAAATTCAGGCCGGGATTTTATGTGTCGGATAATGGAGTGTCTAGTTATAACATCTCATGCCTTGCATTAGCGGAACGAAACAGGCGCCACAAGGACGTTCCGGCCTTCGCGCCGTTGAGCAACATGGAAATCCACGAGGGTTTTTCATCTTCGTTTCGATGAGAAAACGCCTGTCTAATTGCAGAAAATGAAGCCGCCAGTTTTGCCGCTGACGCGGCGACTGAACCGATTTCCCACACTTGATGCTTCAAGTGTTGGATTTCGCCTTGGAAATCGCGCAATTCATTGAGCATCTGCGCGCGGTTCAATTCGCTTTCCACCAGCAGCAATTGTTTTTTGGTTTCGAGTGAAGTCAGTTGAGATGTTTTTCCAGGCATTCGCGATCCTTTCGTAATTGATCCAGCGTGGTGGGAAGCGTCTGCCAGTCGCGTTGCAACCGGATCAGACGCACATAAAGAACTGCGGCGACGCTGGCATAAAGCGCGGTCAAAATCAAGAGCGCGGCAATCGGTGACTGTTGCCAGAACGCAACTGCAATGACGGCGGTCAGCCCCATGCCCGCCAGCAAACCAAAGACCGCCGCGCCCAATGCCAACAGGACGGCGCGCAAAATCGTTCGCGTTCCTCCCGGACTTCCACCATCAGCAATTCGACGCGGTTTTCGCAAATGACCAGCGCTCGTTGCGCCAGCCGTCTCGACGCATCCGCCAAATGTGGCGCTGTTTCCGATGGTGTTTCCATGAGGGTTTGTCAGTTGCGACGGCTCAACAGAAATCCAATGCAACGCGCCGACGCCCAGCGCCACGCCGATGGATTGATAGGGATGATCGCGGATGACCTGGTCGGTAGCTTTCGCGCCAGCCACAGCTTTTTCCTGAACGCTGTTCCAGGTTTCCTTGCCATTTTCAATGGCCGCCGTAAGCCGCTTGCGTGCTTCCACGACTTTTTCTTCCGCCACATGAGCAGTGGCGGTGAGCAGGGCCTGTGCGTCTTCCACAAGATGTTCGCCGGATTCGTGTTTGTGAGTTGTGTGTGTTTTCATATATTTATTTCGCGGTTGAAATTTTGTTTTCGCCAGCGTGTCAAAGTTTTCTGCCTTGGATGAGCCGCACCAGAATCAGGATGATGGCGACGATCAAAAGTATGTGAATGAAGCCGCCCATCGTATAATTCGAGACCAGTCCGAGCAGCCACGCTATGATCAAAATTAAGGCAAGAGTGTAAAGCATGGTTCTATAATGCGGGTTGTTCAGTCATTTGTTTGTTTGATATTTCTCACGTTTCGTGCATTGACGTTCAATCCGCGCAGGAAGCAATTCCGGCGAATGGTCCCTCCAAATTGCCGAAACGCCTTCGTGTCGGGAGAGAATTGATTCAATGCCGGATTCAATGTGTGTTGGTTTGTCGTCGGTGTTGCAAAAAAAATCCACGCCGCATTGTTCGGCCAGCCGCCGGAGGTAGACACACAGACGAGGCGGTTCACCGGAAGCTTCATGCCACCGATCCAACAGTGCCACCAGAGCCGCCGGTCCGGCTGCTTTCATGGGCAGCACGCTTTCAATCCAGTTCCTGACACAGGCGGGCAATTCGGAATCGCCGGCAGAAAAGATAATTATGTCTGCTTCGATGGCGGCGGTGGCCGCCTGCTGCCATGGTTCCGGGTCGCGCAACATTTCAAAGTTCCATGCGCCGTTGTTTATCTGCCAGGCACCGCTTTTTATCTCGAACCTCGCGTCCAATTGTGCAACCAGCCGTCTTAACACGGCCACAGCCTCGATGCCGGTGGTGAGGTCTTTGTGAACGATGATGGTTTTGAGGACGGAATTGCGCGTGTTCATAAGTGAGGGATGTTATTTCGGCTTTTCTTGGGTTTTTTGTTGATTGATATGCGCCTCCAGAAGCCAGAGATCCAAGTCGAGCGTGCGCAATACATCCGTCAGCAAATCCGCCGAGCCGAAATCCTCGACTGCGGCCAGTCTTTTGATCCCCGCGCGGACACGTTCGCCGGCAGCGGCGTGAACGTCGGCCAATGTGTGAATCCAGTCGGACATTCCACTGATGGATGATGGCTCTTCCTTTTTCTTCAGGTGCGAATGTTTTGCACTCTCTCGCAATGTGCCTTCCACAATGCCGCCCAAAGCCGTTGCGCGTTCAGCCGCGAGGTCAATATGCTTCAAAGTCCGCGCTGCAAATTCATCCAGCAATTTGTGCAGCCCGATGAAAGTTGTCCCGCGCACGTTCCAGTGAGCCTGTTTGATGCGAGCAAACAAATCAAATAAATCGGCCACTGTGTCATTCAACACGACAATAGCTTCTCTGCGGACAGGCGGCGGGAGGGTATTGCGAGTTTTATTCATGATCTTTGATTTTGATTTGGCTTTTCAAAGTGTCGGAATGAGAAGTCCGGTATGAATGACGAATCACTTTTCCCAAGAACATCTCACCCGACGTTTTTCTTTTAGCTGGCATCGTGCCGAGGCGTCTTATTTGTGAGTTTTGTTGTAAAACCGGCATTTGCACTAAAAAAACCGGGACCGACGTATAATCAAATAATGCAACTTGCAAGCCGGCGAACGAGGTTGATTTGCAATTTGCAAAACCTTTGTGCGTTAATTTTTGCCAGAAGTTTTGGCAGGCATCAAATGCTTGGTTTTGCGGGAATAATTATTTTTCGATTGGTCGGCACGCCTCTTGCAAAAGGAATTCGCGCCGCGCCGAGTTGCGTGGCAGAAACAAAAAACAAAAATTATATGAGCACTCTCACCGCCAAAGGAAACTGGAACATCGCCAAAGGCAAATTGAAACAAAAAATCGCGCGAATCACGGATGACGACTTGCAATTCGCCAAGGGCAAGGAGGACGAGTTGATTGGACGCATTCAGAAACGCGCCATGCAGTCCAAGAAATACTATCAACACGAAATGGAAGAGGACGAATATTGAGGCTGCAGACACTAAATTAAATGAATGCGACCAGCCGGCAAATCGCGAATCTCCCGCATTCAAGCGGCAAACCGGGCGGTTCCTTCCCGACAACCAGCATAAGCGTCCGGTTTGTCGCCGCTGAACCACTTAACCTTCAAATCAAACATCTTATGAAAACTTCACTTCAAGAAAATCCCATCCACCCGGCGTTGTTCCGCATCGCTGGAATCATTGGAAATCCCGTCACACCCATCAATGAATCATCCATATCGGACAAATTGAAAAATGAATTCGCAGCCTTCAGAGGAAAGATCGCGAAATCAAGAACCGCGAACAATGTGAAACCTCAATCAACGATGAAGGTGACAGAAGCGTGCGGATGGAGCTTTCCGAGTCGGAAATAATTATTCCCTGCCAGTCAACGCCGTGATGTTGGTGAAATAAACACAAGCTTGGACAATCCTTCAAGATTTTGATATGCGTCAAAAGTTTGTTCAAGTCGCTACCCAGACAACGGGAAATATTGTGACCGCTGGTTTGGTTGTCTTTCTGGTTTTGGCATGGGTGTTCACAAGTCCGCTTATCCAGTTGGGCGACTGGATTGCGAGCAGCCGGAAAGAAAAATTGAAAACAAGGGGGAAATTATGAACAAAGGAATCGGCAATGGAAGACCCGTATTCACCCATGCAATCCTCCAGCTCTTCAGCCACCAAGCGGATTGAGGGTGGTGCCATGATGTTGCAAAATTAAAAAGATTTAACCTCATACCAACCTTTTAACGAATGATAAATATGAAAATAAAAGACATCAGCACTCCTGCACCACGTTGCATCAGCCCGGACGATTCTCTGGTCGAAGCGGCGGCGGAGATGATGGCCTTGGACATAGGCTGGCTGCCGATTTGCGAGAACGACCGCTTGATCGGCACAGTGACCGACCGTGACATCACCATCCGCGCTGTGGCTGAAGGTTTTGACCCGAATATCACTACAGTCCGGCAAGTGATGAGCCGGGTGGTAATTTATTGTTTTGATGACCAGGACATTTGGAATGCCGCCCAAATGATGGAAACAAATAAAATCCGGCGGCTGCCTGTGTTGAACCGTGATAAGCGACTGGTCGGCATTGTTTCACTCGGAGATTTGGCCGTGCGAGCTGGCGCGGAAACTATGGCGGGACGAATTCTGGAACGTATTTCAGAACCAACGCGGCAAGCCGCCTGAATTCCACTCTCACAAAGCAAATTTCACTTCAACATAGTGTTCGCGCCGATCATCCGCAAGTTTTAGCACGGCTTGCAGTTGTTCCTTTCCATCTACAAAGACCCTTGGCGGAATTTTCCATGCGCCCGATGTGTTGATGCAAGTGATGTGGTAAGTCGTCTCCCGATGGCAATAGTCGAGCTTGAAAGTTTTCCAGTCCAGTGGAACTTTAGGCGTGAAACGCAATTCGTCCACGGCCACTTCAACGCCCAAAAAAGTTTCCAGAATCAGGCGATACATCCAGCCCGCCGAACCGGTATACCACGTCCAGCCGCCACGACCCGCGTGCGGCGGCACGCTGTAAACATCCGCCGCCATGACATACGGCTCCGTTTTGTAACGCGCGATTTCTTCCGGCGTGCTGGTGTGCAAAACCGGATTGATGAGTTTGAACAATTCCCACGCACGCGCGGTGTCGCCAGCGAGCGCGAAGGCCATGATTGTCCAGATCGCCGCGTGGGTGTATTGCCCGCCGTTTTCGCGGACGCCGGGAACGTAACCTTTGATATAGCCGGGTTCCATCGGCGATTTGTCGAACGGCGGATCGAACAATTGAATCAATTTTGATTCGCGCCGCACGAGCCGGTGCGCCACCGCATCCAACGCGGTGCGGACGCGATCCTGGCTGCCCGCGCCGGAGATGACCGCCCAGCTTTGCGGCAGGGAATCAATCTGACATTCGGGATTTTGCGCGGAGCCGAGCGGTTCGCCGTTGTCGAAATAAGCGCGGCGATACCACTGGCCGTCCCAGGCGTTTTTTTCGATTTTCTCGCCCAAGGTTATTGCCTGCGCTTCGCAGTGCTGTGCAAAATCCTTGTCGCCATGCAGTCCGGCCAGGATCGAAAATTGTTTCAGCACGTCGTAAAGAAAAAATGCGAGCCAGACACTTTCGCCTTTTCCTTTTTCGCCGACGAGATTCATGCCGTCATTCCAATCGCCGCAGCCGATCAGCGGCAAACCATGTTCACCGAATTTCAAACCATGTTTGACCGCGCGCACGCAATGTTCGTAAAGCGTGCCGGATTCGGTTGAGCGGTTCGGCAGATCGTAATTCGATTCCTGTTCCAGTGGAAGCGCACGGCCTTCCAGAAAGGGAATTTCGCTGTCCAGCACGCCGGTGTCGCCCACCGTTTCGACGTAACGGCAAGTCGCATAAGGCAACCACAAATAATCGTCAGAAAAATGCGTGCGCACACCGCGACCAAGCGGCGGATGCCACCAATGCTGCACGTCACCCTCGAGGAATTGATGCGCGGCGGCGCGAAGCAATTGTTCGCGCAACAACTCCCGCCGCGTATGGACGAGCGTCATGGCATCTTGTAGCTGGTCGCGGAAACCGAACGCGCCACCGGATTGATAAAAACCCGTGCGCGCCCACAACCGGCAGGAAATTGTCTGGTAGAGCAGCCAGCCGTTGGCCAGAAGATTCAACGCCGGTTCAGGCGTCTCCACCTGGACGGCGCCTAAAGTTTGTTTCCAGAAATCCCAGACTTTTTGCAATTCCTCGTGACAACTCTGGAGATTTTGAAAGCGCCGCGCCAAATCCCGTGCGGCTTCGACATTTTGTCCCGCGCCGAGAATGAAAGCGATTTCCCGCTCTTGTCCCGGCTCAAGCTCCACCGACGCCTGCAAAACCGCGCACGGATCAAATCCCGCGCCGGTCTTGCCGGACAGCCGCGCACGACGAAGCGCGGCGGGCTGCGCCAGTGTGCCGTTGCGCCCAAAGAATTCCGTGCGGTCCGCAGTGAAAGAATGGATGAATTCATTGCTCGTCACAAAAGCCGCGCGACCTTCAAAATCGGTGTTGTATGGATTCCGCGCCAGAAGCGCGCCGGTTTGCGGATCAATTTCCGTGGCGACGTGCATCGCGCTTTTCTGCCGCCATTCGCCCAAGACCCACTCCCAATAGCCGGTCACGGACAAGCGGCGGCGACGATTCGAATTATTTTTTATTTTGAAAACCGCGAATTTCACCGGTTCGTGTATGGAAACATAAATCTGAAATTCGGATGAAATGCCAGCTTCGGTGTGTTCAAAAACGCTGTAACCAAAACCGTGCCGCGAAACATAAGGTGACTCGCCGCGCGCGGGCAGCGGCGTCGGCGACCAGAATTTTCCGGTCTGTTCGTCGCGGATATAAAACACTTCGCCGCTGGCGTCGGTCACGGCGTCGTTGTTCCACGGCGTCAGGCGGAACTCGTGGCAATTTTCGCTCCAGGTGTAACTGCCGCCGCTTTCGGAAATGAGCGTGCCGAAATTTGGATTGGCCAGCACATTGACCCACGGCGCGGGCGTCGTGTCACCGGGATTGAGTGTGATGACATATTCATGCCCGTCGCGGGTGAAACCGCCGAGACCGTTGAAGAAAATCAGATCGCGCTTTGGCAATTCCACTGACGGTTCGGCTGAAATTCGTGAACGGATTCGCAACAGCGGCGGCAACGGCGCGGTCCGCAGCGCGGTTTTGCAATTGTTCCGCCAACGTCCCTTTTTCGTCGTGAAAAACAATCCGCGCCGCCGTCTCCAAAAGAATTTTGTCTTCCGGCGAACACTTGATCCGCGCGCCGCAGAATAGATTCCGCCGGGCTTGTCCAGCAATTGCGTGGCGTTGTTCGCGGCGACGAGATTCAAGATTTGGTCATGCAACGATTGCCGGTAAACCGAATCGTCCTCGTTCAAAATCACGAGGTCGGCGGCCAGACCCTTCAACCGCCAGTAAGCATGGGCTTGAACAAACTGGCGAACCAGATCAATCCGGTCAACGCGCGTGCTGTAAAGTAAGACGATCGGCAAATCGCCGGAAATGCCGAAGCTCCAAAGACTGCGCTGGCCGCGCTGATTGCGGACCAGCACGCTTGGATTTGCGCGGCGCGCGGCCTGACTGTAAAGCAACGCGCCAGCGAGCCGTCCATACAATTGCGCTTCAGCTTCGGTCGTGTTCAGATGACGCAACACAATCGAGCCGTGTGTCCACGCCAATTCGAAGCAGCGGTCGGCGATGGTTTGATCCTGATATTTTTCGACGAGGCCGATAATTTCATCGCGCGTCGGCGCGATGCCGGAAACCAAAGTGACCGTGGCGCTTTCTTTCGGTGCAAGTTGAATGGTGCGGCGAATGGATGCGATCGGATCAAGCACTGAACCTTCGGTGTTCGACAGCGGCGAGGGATTTTTCAATGCGGCGGGCGAAGCCAAATTTCCAGCTGCGACCGATGAATTTCGCCCGGTCGGTTTCAAACGAAACGGTTCCAATTTCGTTTGCCGTGAACTAGCAGCAAGTGACCAATCCAAGGCCATTTTTCCTGCGTGGTGCGCGGGACGGCGCGAACAAAGAATCGCGTTTTGCTGCGGCACAATTTGCGTTTGGATAAATAGATTACTGAAGGCCGGATGCGCGAGGTCCGCCGCCGGCGTGTTCAAAACAATTTCCGCGTAGCTGGTGACTTCGATTGTCCGCGTTTCATCGGAATGATTGGTGAGCGTGATGCGGCGGACTTCCACGTCGTTCTCCGGCGAGACGGCGATTTCCGTGTGCGAATCAATTTCATTCAGTCGCGAGCGAAATTCCGCGCGGCCCTGGCTGAAAATAGCTTCGTAACCGGGTTTGGTTTCCAGAGTCGGTTGATGCGTGGGCGACCAGAACGCGCCACCATCCAGATCGCGCAGGTAAAAAAATGTCCCCCAGCAATCGCGCGTCGGATCCTCGCGCCACCGTGTCATCGCGATGTCGTTCCAACGGCTGTAGCCGCCGCCGGAATTCGTGACCATGACGTGATAGCGGCCGTTGGAAAGCAGATGAACTTCCGGCGGCCCGGCTGTTCGGATCGGTGAACACGCGCAAGGTTGATTCGACTGCGGCTGCGGGTTCGCGCTCGGTGTCGGCTTCGAGTTCATGTGGATAAAGCACGGAAGTTTCTTTCGGCACGCGCTCATGCAGCAGCAACTCGGCGGATTTGAAAAATGGATTCGAAATAAACCGCCGTTGCATGGGACGATCCAGCAAGGCGTAGGCGAGCGAAAGCAGACTCATGCCTTGATGATGCGCCATGAACGAACGCACGACGGCGTGCGTCTGGCCGTTCGGCACGCGCGACGCGGTGTAGTCCAGCGCTTCATAAAAACCAAATCTTCCCTCGGCTTTTTCGCGACGAAGCTCTTTGAGATTTTTGTAGGATCTTTCCGGCGCGACCATCAGCGCCATGACCGTCGCGTAAGGCGCAATGACCACGTCGTGCGCCAGTCCGCGCTTAAAACCGAGTCCAGGCACGCCGAAAGCGCGATACTGATAATTCGCTTCGGAGTCGCGCAAATTGTAGCCGGATTCTGACATTCCCCACGGAACATGAACCTGTCTGCCGTATCCGATTTGTCGCGCGACGGCGGATTTGCAGGAAAGGTCGAGCAAGGTATTTTCGTAAGTCGGCATCACGAGCATTGGCATGAGATATTCAAACATTGAGCCGCTCCACGAAATCAGCGTCGGCTTGCCGCCCGCCGAAGTCAGCGAGCGTCCCAGTCGGAACCAATGGTTTTGTTCCACTTGTCCCAACGCGATGGCCACATAGCTTGCCAGCCGCGCCTCGGAGGCGAGCAAATCGTAGCAACTTGTGTCGAGCCGGTGCTGGCTGACGTTGTAACCAATGGAAAAAAGCCCGCGTGAGGAATCATAAAGCAGCGTGAAATCCATCCGCGCCAGTTCGTCGCAACGGTGCGCCAGGTCTTCCAATTCGACCGCGCGCGTTTCCGAGGCGGGAAAAATGATTTCCTCGCGTTGTTCACGGCAGTTTTTCTCAAAAATCTTCCGCCAGGTTTCAAATTCATTGGACGGTTCGATTTTTGCGTCGGCCAGTTTCGCAGTTTCCTCGATCAGCTTGTCAAGGATCAAAATCATTTCCTGCGGCGATTTTTGGATTTTGCCCAGCAATTTTTCCATCGTGTCCAGCTTCGCCGCCGTTTCCAGGCTGTGCGATTGATCTTTCAAGACGCCGAGCGTGTCGCGCAATCCGGCGCATACTCTGGCGGCGTCCCAATTTTGATCCGCCAGTTCGAGCAAACCTGAATGCAGGGTCAGCAGCAATCCCGCAAGATTTCCGTTGTCCACGGTGGAAACATATAGTGGTGGCATGGGTTTGAGCGTGCGCGTGTCATACCAGTTGTAAAAATGCCCGCTGTATCGCTCCAGTTTTTCAATCGTTTCAAGCGTGCGCGCGATATGTTCCATCAAGTTTGGCAGCGATAGAAACCCAAAATCATAAGCGGCCAAGGCGCTCAACAAACCCATGCCGATGTTGGTCGGCGAAGTGCGGGTCGCAACCGCGACTCGCGGATATTCCTGAAAATTATCCGGCGGCAGCCAGTGATCATCCGCGTTGACAAAAGTTTCAAAAAAATTCCAGGTCTTGCGCGCCAGTTTGCGGAGCTGGCGGATTTGTTCCGGTGACAATTCAACTCGTTTTTCTTCAAGCGGCTGGCTGATCCACCACGCAATCGCCGGTGAGACGACCCACAAAGCGAGAAAGCAAAAGATGGTCAACGAAGCCGGATTGCCCAGAATAAAAAGCAGCGCCGATAAACCCACGGCCAGCGCTGGCGCAGACCACATCGCCGCGAAAAAACTTTGCAGACGGCCATTACCCTGACGCTCACTATCATTGGCCGTCTGCCATTCCAGCAGATGACGGCGCGTGAAAATCAACCGCCACAGCGTGCGCGTCACCGCATCCAGACTGATGACGGCATCATACGGAAGAAACGCCACCGTCAAAATTGCCTGTCCTGCCTGGCGGGCGGCAGTGCGGCCGATACTTCTCAAATGAAGTCCCAGGGGCGAATCTTTTGGTTTCAGCAAAAGTTCAGTGAAGGCTGCCAGAAACGAGGGCAGCGCAATGAAGAAAAGGATGAACAATCCCCATGCGTTTTCGACCTGTGGAAAGAGCATCCAGCCCAGCGCGAGCAGAAACACCAAGGCGAAAGGAACGAGGCTGCGCCGAAGATTGTCGAAGATTTTCCAGCGCGATAATCCCGTCAGCGGATTTTCCACCCGGCGCACATCCGGGCCGGGCAGGCGCGGCAGCAGCCACGTCGCGATCTGCCAGTCGCCGCGCGTCCAGCGATGCCGCCGTCTTGCATCAGTCTCAAAACTCGCTGGAAATTCCTCGAACAATTGCACGTCGCTGATCAAAGCGGAACGGGCATAACTGCCTTCCAGCAAATCGTGGCTTAAAATCCTGTTTTCAGGAAATTTTCCGCCGACGGTTCGTTCAAAAGCGTCAACGTCGTAAATACCCTTTCCGATGAACGAGCCTTCGTGAAAAACGTCCTGATAAACATCCGAGACCGCTCGCGTGTAGGGATCAATCCCCGGATCGCCGGAAAATATTTTCACAAACCGCGAACGCCCCGCGCTCGGGAGGCTGACGGCGACGCGCGGCTGTAAAATCGTGTAGCCTTCGACGATCAATCCCTTTTCCGTGTCGTAAATCGGGCGGTTGAGCGGATGCGCCATCGTCGCCGCCAGTTGCCGCGCCGCATCGCGCGGCAACTGCGTGTCGGTGTCGAGGGTGATGACATATTTGATGTGCGGCAACGTGGAGAAGTCACCCACAATCCGCGAAAAGCATTCCAGACTTCCGCCGCGCAAAGTGTGGTTCAAATCCGCGAGCTTGCCGCGTTTGCGCTCGTAGCCCATCCAGATATTTTCCCGCGCATTCCAGCGGCGCGGGCGTTGAAACAGGAAAAAAATGCACGGACGGTCATTTTTGTATTTTTGATTCAGTGTCTGAATGCCTTTGGCGGCCAGTTGCAACAGTTCGTCATCACCGGCCTTGTGTTCCTCCGGCGCATCGCAAAAATCCGTCAGCAGCGCGAAAAAAACATTGTGATCGGAATTGGCGAGATGCCGGACTTCCAATGCCTCCAATAAATTCTCAATGCCCGGTGCGCTGGCCAGCATCGTTGGCACAACCACCAGCGTCGCATCCGTCGGTGGAATGCCTTTGGAAAAATCCAGACGCGGCAACGGGGACGGCTTGATGAAAATGGTCGCGAACCAGTTCACCAGCGACACCGCCAGTTGGCTGGTGCAAAGCAATGTCAACAACGCCAGCAGGCCGAAAATCCAGCCGGATATTTCCATTGCCACAAGCCATCGCAGCAATGGAATCGCCACGAGCAGGGCAATGCCGATGATGCTTCCAAGATAAAATGTGAGCGGGCGGCGGCGGGCGATTCGCGGGAGAAATTTTTGAATCGGAACCGTCATTTCCGCAGCGTGTTCCAAAATTTTGACTCCCTTGCCGGTCAGAAAAAACCCGACGTGCGCCAAACGGTCGTCGGAATGGCCGGCATTTTTTTGAGACAGTCCAATGGCAAGAGTTGCGACTTCAAGCTCGGATTTTTTGCTGTAACGGGCGATGCGTTCCACCGTGTGCCGGTAAAGATCGCGTGTGGCAAAATCCATCTTCAAATAAATTTTGGCCGGGTCGTCGCGCAAGGATTGCTCCACCACGCTTTGTTCTTCCACGAATTTCCGCCAGTCCATCGTGTCGAGAAAACGCAGGCTGCCAATGCAGTTGCCAACCGAAACCTGGGTCGCCGCCTGATGCTGGCTTTCGCTTTGAACCAGTTGTGCAACAGTCAGGCCGTCCTCCGCAAGACGCTCTTCAATCCAGCTTGCCGCCAGTTTCACCGGCGGCGATTTTTCCTGCATACGCTGCAAAAATTCCGTCGCGAATGCCCGGCTCAACGACGGGTGCGATTGCGCCATCTCGCCGACAATGACGATCAGGCGGGACGGATTTGTTTCCGCAACTTCTAAAACACGGCCCGCCCAATCGTCGGCCTGGTCGCGATCCTGCCGCGCCGCGCTCAACATGACCGCCACGCGCCGCAAATTTTCAATCAGCGCCAGCCGGAGCATGATGGGAATCGCCCATAACTCGCCGAGCTTCAACGGCACAACTTCCTGATAACCGACCACGAAGCTGGTCAAATGCGGCACGTCAATCCGCCCGTCCGTGTGGGAGATCAGTTCCAGTGCAATTTCATAAACTCGCGGAAAATGTTTCCACGGCCCGTTGAGCAATTGCGGCAGTTGCCGGTTGAAGCCGCGCGGCAAATGGCGTTGGGCCGTGCGGATTTGATCCTCAATCAGATGAAAATTGTCCAGCAACCACTCCGCCGCCGGCGTGATGCGACGGCTTTTTTCCACCTCCAAAGTCCGTTCATTGTAACAGCGCAGGATTTTTTCGTTGGCTGCCAGTCGCGGAAGCAGGATTTTCGGTCCCCGTCCATTTTCCACCCGGCGATCTTGCGCCAGCGTGCACGCGTATTGCTTGAGCAAATCAATGCTCAACAATTCGCCGCGCAATGGCTGCTCGTCAGCCGAAAAATCCGGAGATTTTTTTCTTCTCAACCGATTTTTTATCCATGACGCAATAGTTGCCATGCGTGTCTTTTGGCTTGATGGGTTTAGAAAGTGCCATGCTTAAAATCTTTTCCCATCCCCGACGACGTATGATTTATTTTGCATTCAGCGTGCCAAAAGGAATAAACGGAGACACAAGCCACAGAAGGTCGTAAAACGGCTGCCTTTGCATCAGAACAAATTTATTTTGAATTTTGTTACCTTTGCAAATTGCACACTGATTGAAAGATTTGCCGCAAACTGCATTGATTTTATTATTAAACAATGCCACGAGCTTGCACATTTTCTTCAAAATCAGCGGGGCTTTGATCTGGCACAGTCGTGGGGTGTTGGCCCCATTGCAGTTGAAGTCAGCAGCGGTCAAATTGAATTCAAAATGGTCTTAATATCTGACGGAAAAAAATCATATTTTCAAAATGACACATCGCCTAAAACACAGCGGCATGACAATTGCATATTCTCTTGATATGAAAATATATTCACTTGTTACGATCTTTTGTCTGGGAGGCGGCTTGAGCCTCGGCCTGTTGCCGGCGTCGGCAGAACTGGAAGTTTCCGCAGGCGTTTCCATTCACGCGGCAACGGACTTTTATGAGCCTCTCGCTCCAATCGGCACATGGGTTGATCCTGGCGCTTACGGACATTGCTGGCATCCAGCGGGCGTCGCGACTGGATGGCGACCTTATTGCAACGGCAACCGGCAATGGATGGCGCAAAAGTTTCAAGAGAGAAAGCAGTCCGGGATATGATATGACGACGCATGAAAGAATCCGCAAACAACACCGGGATTCAAAACCTTGCTTACGTCGAGCGGTTTTACGCTGACTATCGGCGTGATCCGAATTCGGTGCCGGCGGAATGGCGCGAATATTTTTCTGCTTCCGCCAACGGCTCTGACAGCGGCAGCGCAACTTGGCCCGTTGTTCAAACCGCGCAGCGTGTTCAATCCCGTTGAAGCTGTTCCGCCAAAACATTCCTCATTTCAACCCGATCCTCGCGCGGAAAATTTAAGCGAACGGTTGCACCAGCTTGTCCGCAATTATCGCGGGCGCGGCCACATCATCGCCGCCGTGAATCCGCTGGGCGCGACAAATCCGTGTCCGCCGGAACTGGAGATGGAATTTTACGGCTTCACGGAAGGTGATCTGAATATGCTCGTGAATTTCCCGACATTGCATTGCGAAACGCCGCTGACCGTCCGCGAAATTTTCCAGCGGCTGCGCGATACTTACTGCCGTTCCATCGGCGCGCAGTTCATGCACATTGACGAGCCGAGCCGCGCGGCAATGGCTGCAACGTCGCATGGAAAGTTCGCAAAACCGCCCGGAACTTTCCCGCGACGAACAACTCCGCATTCTCACGCGGCTCACCGACGCGGTTGTCTTTGAAGAATTTCTCCGCACAAAATTTCTCGGCGCAAAAACATTTTCGCTTGAAGGCTGTGAAACGCTTTTGCCGCTGCTCGATCTCGCGATTGAAAAAGCCGGTCATCAAGGCGTGAAAACCATCGTCATCGGCATGGGCCATCGCGGCCGGCTTAACGTGCTAGCCCACATCGTCGGCAAAAATCCGTGCGAAATTTTCCGCGAATTCGCCGACGCCGAGCCGGAATTGTGGCAGGGACGCGGCGACGTGAAATATCATCTCGGCCACAGCGGCGACTGGACGATGAGCGACGGCCGGAAAATCCACCTCTCGCTTTGCTTCAATCCGAGCCATCTGGAGTTTGTGAATCCTATCGTCGCTCGGCCGCGTGCGTGCGCAGCAGGATCGTTTCGGCGACCGCGATTGCCAGCAAGTGTTGGGAATTGTTGATTCACGGCGACGCGGCGTTTGCCGGCGAAGGCGTGGTTCAGGAAACGCTCAACTTGAGCAAACTTTCCGGCTACAAAGTCGGCGGCGTGCTGCACGTCATCGTCAACAACCAGATCGGGTTCACCACGCCGCCGAATGAAGGTCGTTCGACCCCTTACGCGACCGACGTGGCGCGAATGTTGCAAGTCCCAATTTTTCATGTGAACGGCGAAGACCCGGAAGCCGTCGCGCAAGTCGTGCAGCTCGCGATGGATTTTCGCGCGGAATTTCAGTCCGATGTCTTCATTGACATGTATGGCTATCGTCGTCTGCGGCCATAACGAAACGGACGAGCCGACCTTCACGCAGCCGGTTCTTTACCGCAAAATCGCCAAACGTCCGAATATCCGCGAAAGTTATCTCGAACATTTGCGCGAACTTAAAAATGTCTCGCGCGAGGAAGCGGATAAAATCCTGGCCGAATGTCACGCGAAACTAGAACAACAATTGGAAGCCGCGCGCGCCGACAAATGCGAAACCGTTTCCGAACGACACGGCGTCTGGCGCGATTACATCGGCGGTCCCGAACCGAACTGATGAGCCTGAACACCGGCCTGGAAATGAAAAAACTTTCCGCCTTGCTGCAAAACACTTGCCGAAGTGCCCGCCGGATTTCATCTGCATCCCAAATTGGAGCGCGGATTGCAGACGCGCCGCGAAATGGCCGACGGCAAACATCCGCTCGACTGGGCCGCTGCTGAAGCGCTCGCGCTCGCCACTTTGGCGAGCGCAGGTGTGCGCATTCGCCTGACCGGACAGGACACCGGGCGCGGCACATTCAGCCAGCGTCACGCAATTTTTTACGATCAGGAAGACGGACACTCGTTCGTGCCGTTGCAACATCTCGCGCCAGAACAAGCGCCGGTGGAAATTTACAACAGCCCGCTCTGCGAAACCGGCGCGCTCGGTTTTGAATATGGTTACAGTCTGGATTGCCCGGATGGCCTGGTGATTTGGGAAGCGCAGTTCGGCGATTTCGTGAATGCTGCGCAGGTCATCATTGATCAATTTCATCACCAGTGCGGAAGACAAATGGCACCGGCTATCGGGACTCGTGATGCTGCTGCCGCATGGGTTTGAAGGCATGGGGCCGGAACATTCCAGCGCGCGGCTCGAACGATTTCTCACGCTCGCGGCGGAAGATAACATTCAAATCGTCCAACCCACGACGCCGGCACAGTATTTTCATGTGCTGCGGCGACAGACGATCCGCAACTGGCGAAAGCCGCTGATCGTCTTCACGCCGAAAAGCCTTTTGCGGCATCCGAAAGTGATTTCGTCCCTGGAAGATTGCGCGGGCGGAAAATTTCAACGCGTGTTGCCGGATAATTCAAAATCAGAAAATGTAAAACGCATCCTGATTTGCACCGGCAAAATTTATTTACGATCTCGCCGCTTATCGCGAAGAACACAAACGCGATGACGTCGCCATTGTCCGGCTTGAGCAGCTTTATCCGCTGCACGCCGGACTTTTGGAAGAGGCGCTGAAATCCTGCGCGGAACACACGCCGGCGCTTTGGGTTCAGGAAGAGCCGGCGAACATGGGCGCGTGGCGTTACCTGCACGAAAAATTCGGCAAACATCTTTTTGGCCGATTTCCATTCGCGCCCGTCAGCCGTTTTGAATCCGCCAGTCCGGCGACCGGCTCTGCGCACGCGCATAAATTCGAACAGCAAAATCTCGTGCGCCGCGCGTTCGGCGAGGCGGAAACAGAATTTCACGAAAAAGAAAACAACAAACAACAGGAGAAAGGAAAATTATGAGAGGATTCTTTAATGGATTGATTGTCGGAATTATTTTGGGCGCGTTCGGCTATTGGTTCGTCCAGAAAAAGGCCGCTGAACATCCCGAAGCACAACAGCGTTACGAGCAAGCCGCCGCACAATTGCGCACGAACGCGGCCGCAGCCGCTGAAAATACTTCGGACGCGCTGCGCGCCAAGCTGGACACGCTGGATTTGCATAGCGATCAAATCAAAAGTGAGCTTGCGAAAACCGGCGAAATTATTCGCCGCAAAGCGCACGACATCGGCGAAACCGCCGTGGACGCCGCTTCCGACGCGCGAGCTGTGACTGAAATCAAAGCCAAGTATGCCGAGGATTCGACGCTCTCAGCCTGGAAAATTTCCGTGAGTTGCGATAAAGGTCATGTGGCACTTTCGGGAACTGTCTCGTCGCCGGACGACATCGGTAAAGCCGTCGCGCTTGCGCTCGACGCGGATGGCGTGCGCGATGTGACTTCCACGTTGCAGGTAAAGCCCAACCAATAAATTTCATGTCCACCGAAATTAAAATTCCCGCCGTCGGCGAATCCATCACGGAAGTGCAGATCAGCGAATGGCTGAAGTCCGAAGGCGACAGCGTGAAACAGGACGAACCGATTGCGGTGATTGATTCCGAGAAAACGACTTTTGATTTGCCCGCGCCAAGTGCCGGCAAACTGGTGAAAATTCTGCACAGGGCCGGAGAAACCGTGGCTGTCGGCACAGTCTGTTGCGCAACTCGAAGCCGAAGGTGAAGCCGGCAAACCCGAATCTGAAAAAAAGAAAACGTCTGCAAAATCTGAAGCAAAAATCGCCGACAAATCAAAAGCTAAAATTGAAAAGCCGCAGGCCGCCGAAGAATCCAAAGCCGAAGAAAATCCCGCAAAGGAAATTGACGGCGAAAAATCCAAGGAAGAAAAATCTGAAGTCGCAGAACCGGAAAAAGAAGGTTCAAAGGACGAGAAAAAACCCGCGCCTGAAAAAGCAGCGGTGGAATCCAAACCTGTTTCAAAAACTGAAACGGAAAAGTCTGCTGTCAAATCAACCGGGCCGCCGCAGCCAAAACAAAAAACTTCATCCGACCGCGAAGAAGAAATTGTCCCCATGACGATGCTGCGCCGCACAGTCGCGCGTCATCTGGTCGAGGCGCAGCAGACGATGGCGATGCTGACGACGTTCAACGAAGTGGATATGTCCGCTGCGCAAACATTACGCAAAGAACATCAGGAGGCATTCGAGAGGCGTTATCAGGTGAAGCTTGGGTTGATGTCGTTCTTCGTCAAGGCCGTGATTGACGCATTGAAGCAATTTCCGCAACTCAACGCCGAAGTTCGCGGCAACGACGTTGTTTATCGCAATTATTTCGACATCGGCGTGGCCATTGCGACCGAGCGCGGACTCGTCGTGCCGGTGCTGCGCAACGCCGAGCGCTTGAGTTTTGCGGAACTGGAAAAAGCCATCGGCGATTTTGCCCGGCGCGCGAAAGACGGCAAACTCAAACCGGATGACTTGAAAGCCGGCACGTTCACCATCACCAATGGCGGCGTGTTTGGTTCATTGCTTTCCACGCCGATCATCAATCCACCACAAACGGGCATTCTCGGAATGCACGCGATTCAAGAACGGCCCGTCGCGGCGCAGGGACAAATTGTCATTCGCCCGATGATGTATGTGGCGCTGACTTACGATCATCGCATCGTGGACGGTCGCGAGGCGGTTTTATTTCTCTGCCGGGTGAAAGAAGTAATCGAAACACCATCGCGGATGTTGATCGAAGTTTGTGGGATTATGCACATGACATAAAGGAATAGTTGTAAGGCATTGATTGCAACCAGTTAGAGGATTAACGGCGATTTCTGCGGCCTGTCTTGATGACTTTGCGCCAGTCCCCCGGCGGCTTGACCTTCAGCACTTCGCGCAACGCGGCTTCCGGGTCAATGGCGAATCCCAGCGGCTTGTCCGCCCAGTCGGGCAACCAGCGGCTTGTGCCATTGCCTAACGGAAACAATTTCCAGTCTTTCGGTATGTTGGCGGTTTTGGCTTTGGGCATGGCTGTTTGACTTGGTTAAATTGGTGTGAAGTCAAAACGAAAAGCAAAAGTTCTGTATCCTAATTACTCATGGGTTTCAACTTGTTTAGGAAATACAATGTTTGCGACTCTAATCGAACATCGTCCACGGACAATTCGACGCTGTATTCCCCAAACTTCGGTAGCGCAACTCCGTTTAGATTGATGATCCCATGTTTTAATATCGTTGAAAAGCTGCCTTGAATTTGAACCTTGAATGTTAGCTTAATGGGTTTAACGACGAAATTTCCGTCTGTGTCAATAATGCAAACTTTAATGGTGTGTTCTCCTTCTTCGGATAGGTCAAAACGGATTCGATAGACAAGGCAGCAAACCGGAATTTTACTTGGCGCATTGTCAGCAAAAATCATATCGGATGCGCCGACGATGGATAATGATTGCGATATACCGCTTGTGGTAGCAGATTCGCAAAGTGTTAAAATTCCAACCTTCATGCGCGGTAAATCAAACGCTTTCCGACGGCTTTGGTCAAGCCAACATCCGTGCGTTCGCCGTCGGTCATCTTCCGGCAGTTGTGGCGGTGGTCAAACTCCGCGAGATACAGCGGCAGATGTTGTGCGCTGACATGATGAAACGTGCCGATAACGCCGCGCTTTAACAGCGAGAAAAACGATTCAACCGAGCAAGTCGAAACGATGTTTTCCCCTTCGTGGCGGCTGTATTCGTGCGCCGCGTGCTTCACGGTTTTATGCGTGAATTTCGGTTCAAGCCCGGCGTAGCCTTGATTCATGTCGGTATGCACTTCCGAGCAGATTTCCACATTCTCGCGGATGGCTTGTTTCAAGTTCGCGCCGTTGACCGTCGGCATGACTTTGGAGCGAACCGAGCCGCCGCGTTGCACCATTGCGAAAACCGGCGTCAGTTTGCGGACGGGTTTGGCTTCGCTATTTGTTCCCGTTGGCACAAAACATTCGTCGGCTTCAATCGTGCCGTCCAGCTTTTCGGCAAAGCTGGTTTCGCGCAGCGCGTGCCGGATGCGATGCGCCATGAATAACGCCGTGCGATAGCTGCCAAGCTCCAAATTGCGCTGCAATTGGAGAGAGCTAATCCCTTTTTTGGAACTGCAAATCATGTAATAAGCAATCAGCCATTTGCGGAGCGGTATATGCGAGTCTTCAAAAATCGTTCCGATGGTGACTGTGAACGGGCTTTTGCAGTTTGAACACCAGCGCAGTCCGGCGCGCGTTCCGGCGGCTGGATTGGGTTTGATGTCTGAAAATTTCGTCTGGTCTTTGCATTTGCAATGCGGGCAAACAATGCCGTCTTTCCAATGCACGGATTCAAGATGCTTGCGCGCCTTGTCATCCGTGGCGAAACGGTCAAAGAGTTGAATCAGGGTTATGTCTTTCTGCGCTGGCTTCGTTTTCATGGCTCGAATATGCCATGAATCTAATTATATGTCAAGTGCATAATCCCAGAAGTTTGACGGACAAATTCAAGTTGGCACTTTTCTTGCGGGATAATTAACCATGAGCAATATGACAGGAAAATCCTGGGTTAATGTGGCTGTATTTGAACAATCAAATGAGGCATGCGTTCTAGAGGCCTTTTTCAAAAACCATCGCATCGAGGCGCGAACTCACAACGACAAAAAACTTCAACTTTTTTTGTTTTTATGCCCGCCACGCGCGACTTTTCGAGTTCAGGTTCGACATGGTTTTTTCAAATATGCCACGGACTTACTGGAAGCGGAGCCGGGCGTGCCTGCCATCTTGCAAAAGGCGGTTCATTGTCCGGATTGCGGCTCGTTGCGCGTGAACTATCCGCAAATGACGCGTAAGTTTTTTCTGCCGACGCTGCTGTTGCACCTCGGCATTATTTTTCGAGTGATCGAACACCAATGCTATTGTGAAAATTGCCATTGCATCTGGAATCTGCCCAAAAAAATCGCTTCGCCAGTGCAAATGCCGGCATCACCCTAACACGTAAGGCTGGCATTCAATTTAAAAAGGGTTGCTTTGTATGCAAAGCGCATGATTTTTAGCCGCGTCCATTGCAGTTCGCATAAAAATTATCTGGCAATTTACATTCTCAAGCGTGGAATGGAAAATTTAACTGCGGCACATATCCAGCTTTATTCTAACTGTTGACAATTAACTGCTGAAAATTATGAAAACGATGATGAGAAATAAAATGGGCCTTGCGCTGGGCATTTCCAGCCTCGTGGCTTTGGCCATGGTGTCAGGCTGCGCCGTTGAACCGAACGGGCGCGTGGCTTTTGCGCCTGTGGTTGAGGCCTCTCCGCCGGCGGTTGTGGTGGGGGACGATGTTCCCGACGACTATGTCTGGGACGGCTACGAATATGTCGGTGTGGTGGGTGGTGCGTATTTCTATCTGGGGCCGGGCAATGTCTGGCTGCGTTGTGAACCATGGCGGCTCGAACGCTTTCATGGATGGGAAGGAGGTCATTCTGATTGGCGAGCACATGCCATTCGCAATGATCGTTTCAGAAACGACAGCCATGGACATTATCTGAAAAGGCATGACGACAGACGTTGATTAGTAATCATATTCAGTCTGGCTTGCCCGGATCCAGGCATTGATCAGACAGGGCTTGCAAGGATTTTGGCGTCGCAAAAATGAGGTGTTTTCTGCAAAGCGCATGGTTTCTTGCCAAGTTCATTGCATTTCGCATTAAAAATTATCCGCAGTTTTCATTCTCAAGCGCGGAATGGCAAAGTTAACTGCGGCACATTTCCAGCTAAATGGTCAATTGGCTGTTAACAATTAATCTACTCTACTGAAAATTATGAAACTGACTATTTGGAATATAATTGTTTTGGTGCTGGGCATTTCCAGCATCGCGATCCCGGCATTGGCGGACGAAAGCTCGTCTTCCACGAACCAATCGCCGCCGGCACTCACATCCCAGCAGTTTGTCTCGGATGCGGTCGTGGGCGGGATGAAGGAAGTTTTCTTGAGCGAGGCGGCTCTTGAAACAAGCACAAACGACGACATTAAAAGATTTGCCAAACGCATGGTAAAGGATCACAGCGCGGCGAACAAGAAACTGGCGAAAATTGCGGAAGCTGAAGGATTGAATTTTCCGCCAACCAACACGTTTTCGGCGGATGATCCGAACTGGAGCAATCCACTGATTGTAAATCCTGAAAGCGTCAAGGGCGCTCAATTGCTGACGATGACAAATCTGCCATACCTGACGGATTATCTGGACGTCAAACATTTGCAGTCGCTCACCGGCGACCAATTTGACCGGGTGTATTCGAGCGACATGGTTGGCGATCACACTCAAGTTGTCAGTGAATTTGAAACGGCGTCCCAAAGCTTATCCGACCAGAACCTCAAAAAATTCGCCACCAAAACCCTGCCGACCTTGCAAGAACATTACAAGATGGCACAGGAACTCAATGACAGACACAACGCGCCCAACGGAACGACCACGACAAACCAGCCGAGTTCAACTGCATTGCCTCCAATGTGAAAAAATGAACAGGGCAAATCCAGTTCGTCCGGTGTAATCATTGATATGCAACTTCAAGGTTATGAAACGTAAATATTGTAAACACATCGTTGCCGCGGCTTTGTTCTGTGGCGCAATCGCTGCGCAGGCGCAGGAGTATTATTATTTCTCGGCCGATGGCGAAGGCCCTTACCTTCGCGCCGGAACCGGGCCGTCGTTCTTTCAGGACGGGCGGCTGAATCAATTCGGCGGGCCGGCGAACGGTTCCGTTCGATACGACACGGGGCTGGCTGCGGACGCGGCGTTCGGCTTTGCGTTCAATCAAAATGTTTCGGTGGACTTTGAATTGGGATTCATCGGCGCGCGGATCAACGATGTGCGGGGCTATTCATCGGAGAATTCCTCCGTCGTCAACGTGCCGCTGCTCGTCAACGCCACGTTCTCCTTGCCCATACCGCGAACAAACATCGTCCCGTATGCGGGCATCGGCGCGGGCGGTGCCATCGCCACTTTCCACACGGATGGTTTCAGCGACGGCGTGACGACGGTTTATGGGCGCGAATCGGACGGCGTGTTCGCTTATCAGGCGTTTGCGGGCGTGCGCTTCATGCTGACGCCGCAAATGTCATTGGGCGTCGCTTACAAATACTTTGCCACGGATGATCCCGTGTTCAGCTATCCGCCCAGACCGGATTTCGATGTCGGCTTTCAAGGTGTCAGGACGCACTCCGTCTTGTTCACGTTTCAATTCAATTTCTGATCAAACAAACCGGTAACAATCATTATGAAAACAATCATCATCACATGCCTTGCCGCCGTCGCGCTCATGGTGCTAAACGGCTGCGAAACGGATACAAATTCAAGCAGCCCCAATCCGCCCACCATGACACAGCCAGCTACTGTCCCAGCGCCGGTTCCATAAAGGGGTTAAGCGAACTGTCGAGCAAATGCGCTTGCGTGCTATGGCAGTAAAATTAACATTGGAGGGTTGGCAGTCCTCTGCCCGCCGCATTTGCCAAGCATCACACCCACTTCATTCTTGCGACTCGCTCGACGAATTGCACCCGTCAGTTAAGGTTTAAGCAGGATGAAAGGCGAAGTTGTTTATCTTTACGCGTTTGATGTGGCGAACGAAATCATCACGTCGCGTGTTCAGGAAATCCTGTCGGAAAAACCGTTCCCATTTGAAATCCGCATGGACCGGACCTTGCCGAAGGATATGCCGCTTTACAAGCCGCTCGCCATCGAGCCGTCGGCATTGCCCGCGCAATTGAACGGCGCGCCCGTCCGCCTGCTGATCCGCATTTATGACGTAGGCGTCGTCACGGTGATGATGCGCGTGGCGTTCGAGGTAAACACGCTCAACGACCTGATGCCATTTCATAATCCAAAATTGGAAGACGGGCTGACGCTCGACATGGTGGCGGTGAACTTTTGCGCGAAGGTCTGCGACAACCTCAAGGATTCCATCGTGGGCCGCGCGGAATTTCCGCCGCCGGAAGCCTACACGGTTTTTTGCCTCACTGATTTGGGCGGCATGAAGGACGCGAATGTCTGGCTCGCCGAGCAACGGCGCGCGGTGGCGGGATTGCTAACGGAAACGGCGGCGGAAAAATTGAGCGAGGCGCAGGTGAACGAAGTGTTGCGCATCCAGCGTTCGTTCGAGAACACGGATTTGGCGGTGATTGATTGGGATGCGGCGCTGGTGGTGGATTTGACGGGTTATGTGGACGACGTGCTGTATGCGCTGGAACTGGCGAATCTGCAATTGGAAGAATTCCGCGTGATGGATGCTCGACTGGACAAATATCTCGACCGCGCCTATGCAGATTTGGAACATCGGACTATTTCATCGTTTGGCGCGGCGAACAAAGTGCTGCGCCAGTTGCGCCGTTTCCGCGTGGACGTGGCCAAGCTCACCGATGAGGTCACGCACATCACCAAGTTTTTTGGCGACTGGTATCTCGCCCGCATTTATCTCGGCGCACGCGACCGTTTCTATCTGGATCAATGGCGCGCGAGCGTGGAACAACGGCTCGCCCAGCTCGACAAACTCTACAGCGTCGTTCATGCGGAAGTGAACGAGCGGCGGATGCTGTGGCTGGAAATCATCATCGTGATTTTCTTCGCGATAGATTTGCTGATCCTGTTGCGGGTAGGACGCTGAAAGCGATGTCAGTCAAGATTGAGACGATTGATCATCTGCTTTCCGATTTTTTTTTAAGATGACGAAAGCTGACTAGCTTTCTGCCCTTTTCGTCCCAGAGCCGGAAGGTGAATGATTTCAAACTGGAGAACAACGTGATGGGCTTCACCTGTTGGAAAAGCGGGTCGGCCTGGTGGCATTTCTCCAGGTTGTAATTGGGAATGCGCGGGCTCAAATGATGGATGTGATGGAATCCGATGTTGCCGGAAAACCATTGCAGCACGCGCGGCAGTTTGTAGAAGGAACTGCCCTGCAACGCCGCCGGCCGTGTAACTCCAGTCTTCGCCGCGTTCCCAATAGACGTCCTTCAAACTGGTGCTGGACGTAAAACAGCCACACGCCCGCGCCGCCGGCCACCATCAGGATGATCAATTGAATCAGCAGATACGCCTTGATGCCGAAAATCCAACTCAACCCGACGGCCATGCCCAGAATGGCCACGTTCATCGCATAGACGGAATGGCGTTCGCGCTGGCTGGCCTTGGGCGACGGAAACCGCTGCCGGATCACGAACAAAAACAACGGCGCGATGACGAACAGCACGATCGGATTACGCGCCAGCCGGTAGGCGAATTTTTTCCAGCGCGACGACTCCAGATATTCCTGCACAGTCATGCGTCCACACGTCGCCCGTGCCGCGCCGGTCCAGATCGCCCGCGCTGCCGTGATGAATGGCGTGTTCCCAGCGCCAGTGATAATAAGGCGTGAAAGTCAGAATGCCCGCGAGCAAATCCCACCGCATCGTTGGCGCGCCGCGATTTGAAAAACGAGCCGTGGCCGCAATCGTGAAAAATGATGAACACGCGCACCAGCAACGCGCCGGCCAGCACCGCCAGCGGCACGACCAGCCACCACGACATCGGCAGGCACAAATACATCAAATACCAAAGCACCGCATACGGGACGAGCGTGTCAATGATCTGCCACAGCGCCCGCCATGTCGAAGATTTCTGGTATTTGGCAACAATCTCCTTCCATGCCGCATTATCCACAGGAGGCTTAACCTGGGCTGAATTTGATTCGTTCGTCATAATGCACCTGACGCTTTTCAGCTATTTTTCCACAATAACAAGTTACCACATATTTCGACCGCATCAATTTGGAGTTTTGAAAAAACAGCCGGAACACAGGCAGTTCCGGCTGTTTGGGGAGAGGGCGCTTGTTGTTTTGCGCCCGGCGAGATGGTTCAGGCTGCGCGTTCAAGCGGACGTTCAGATTCAGCCTGGTCGCTTATCCGTGCCGATACGTTGAAATATGTCTCGGCCAGTGCCGTCAGCTTGTTGTCAGCCAACTTTTCTTCGTCAAGAATATCATCAAGCAAACCGGCCGCTTCCTCGTTTTCGAGTTGCCTTGCCCATGCACGCAAGCCGCCATACGAGGCGATTTCATAATGTTCCGCCTTTTGCGCCGCGAAAATCAATGCCGCATTGATCGTTGGTGATTTTTTGTTTTCGGAGGCGATTTCATTCGCCTCCTTGATGATGCCGACAATGGCCGGGCATTTTTTGCTTTTCGGTTTTTTTCCGAAAAGTTCAAATACGCGTTCAACTTTCTGGACGTGGCCTTCAGTTTCCAAGAGGTGCGCTTCAAAAGCCTCGTGCAGATCGTTATGAGTCGCTGCCTTGGCCATTTTCGGCAGCGCCTTGGTCAGTTGGTTTTCCGCGTAATAAATGTCCGCCAATGAATCCAGGAACAGATCTTCAAGTGTTTTCATATAATTATTTTTTCCGGTGGTTTAATTTTTTTCGGTTTGCAAAGCCGACTGCGTTTGACTTGAACGCAGATCAACCAGGAGAAACAACAGCAACGAAGATGCCGCGCCTGTATTCCGAGAAAAATCCACGCCAAACCAAGGTTTTACGAAAATGAAGAACTTAGCGCGTCTGTGAAGTAATTGCAGAGCGCAATCTTGTGGGAAAATTAGTTTGCAAGTTGCAACCTTATTGGCAGCGCAAGAAATATTGAATCAGCCGCCTTCCGGCCTTCAATTTGGCTTTTTATGCAGTTCAGTCTGGTTGCGCGCAACGGAAGTTTGGTTTCTTCAGCCAGACCCTTGGATCATGCGTTGGGCAAATTCAGGATGCGCGTTGATGCCAGTGCCGCCTGCCGCCGCCGAGAGCGAATTCGCAAAGGTGCGGCTGGCGGCGATGCAAATTGCATTTCCCTTCCGACATTTTCCGCAAATTGCAAAACCGAAATGGGGCGAATCGTTAAATTTTTTTGCAAAACCAAAAAAAACGCGCTGGCACAATCCAAGCTGGAAGACTTTCAAGAAACGAGGTGCGATTACGCAAAGGGGCAAAGCAAACCGAGTCTCACTCAAAAGCAAAAATGAAAACTGCAATTTTGCAAGACAAGCCGCTTGTCTTTCCAAAGAGCCAGGTGGACGGCAGGGCATCGAAATCCATTACGCAAGCGTTGCTGGATCGCCGCGCCACGGCTCATTTCAAACCCGATCCCGTGCCGGATGAATATGTGGAGGCGATTCTTCGTTTCGCGGCACAAGCACCATCCGGCTATAATCTGCAACCTTGGCGATATCTGGTCGTGCGGGAAAAAGAAAACCGCCTTCGCCTGCAAAAAGCGGCGATGGATCAGGCCAAGGTTGGTGAAGCACCGGTTGTCATTGTCGCCTTCGCCCTCAAGGACGAGATTTCGCGAAAAGAAAAAGAAGTCATGCAACCGGCATAATGTGGCAACACGATACCAAAATATTCATGAAAAAAATTACCATTCTGCTGGCTGAAGACCATACGATTGTGCGCGAGGGATTTCGCAGGATGCTTGAACTCGAAGCCGACCTCGAAGTGGTCGGCGAAGCGCAAGACGGTCGCCAGGCGGTCGAAATGGTCAAAAAACTTCATCCCGACATGGTATTGATGGATGTCGCAATGCCGATGCTGAATGGTCTTGAAGCCACCCGCCAAGTAATCAAAGCCATCCCTGCCACCAAAGTGCTAATCCTCTCGGCGCATGGTGATTTGGTCTATGTTACAAATGCCATGGAATGCGGCGCGGCGGGATTTTTGCTCAAGCATTCCTCGGCTAACAAGGTATATGGTGCAATTCGAGAAGTTCATAAAGGGAAAACATTTTTTAGTTCTTCCATTTCCAGGCGTTTCGATCATTTCGATCCGCCATCCTCTGGCCGCACCGGGATGATTAAAAAACCCACCGAACTGACTTCACGCGAAATGGAAGTGTTGCAACTGGTCGCCGAAGGCAAAGCCAACAAGCAAACCGCAGCGGAGCTCGGCATCGGCAAGAAGACCGTCGAAAAACATCGCGAGCATCTGATGCAGAAATTGGACATCCACAACACTGCCGGACTCACCCGCTACGCCATCTGTGCCGGAGTCATTGAGGGCGGCGTCCAATTCGCCACCGATTAACGTGGAAAGGCGCTAATTTCATGGCAAAGATGAATATGTTTCATCGAATCCTCCAAGCCTTTTTAATAATCTGGCCAAGACCAGCAGGCGAAAATGCAGCTTTGTCTTGAAAAAAGGTTCGAGCGGAAGTGAAAAGAGACACCAATAAAATCCGCCGTCTTCTATTTTCCCCCCAACGCCTCGTTCGTGCTGCCGCGCCGGTAGCCCTGCAAATCCAGCGTGACGTGCGCGTAGCCGATTTTCTTCAATTCCTCCGCCACCGTCGCCAGCTTGCCGTCCGCCAGCAGCGCTGGAATTTCCGCCGGGCCAGTTCGATGCGGGCCAGATGCAGTGCGGAGTGCGGAGCGCGGAGTGCGGAATTGGCGGCGTGTCTCGATTTCGCATTCCGAACTTCGCGATTCCGCATTTCATGGTGCCGCACGCGCACGTCGTGGAAGCCGAGGTCGCGCAGAACGTATTCCGCCTGCTCGATCATCCGCAGTTTTTCCGGCGTCACCGTTTCGCCGTAAGGCACGCGCGAACTCAAGCACGCCATCTGCGGCTTGTCCGCCGTCGGCAGGCCGAGCTGCGCGGACAGCTCGCGGATTTCCGCCTTGGTCAAACCAACTTCCTTGAGCGGCGCGCGCACCTGAAATTCCGCCGCCGCCTGCGCGCCCGGACGGAAATCGCCGATGTCGCTGGCATTTTCGCCGTAGGCGATCACCGCAAAATTTTCCGCCTGCGCCAGCGGCGTCAATTCCTCGAACAGCTCGTGCTTGCAGAAATAGCAGCGGTTCGCCGGATTCGCCGTGTAATTTTCGTTGGCAAATTCCTGCGTCTGGATGACGCGGACGGGAAAGGCAAATTGCGCCGCGATGTCGAGCGCCTCCTGCAATTCGCGGCGCGGCAAGCTCGGCGAATCGGCGATGGCCGCCAGCGCGCGGTCGCCCAAAACCTCATGCGCCACGCGCGCGAGAAAAACGGAGTCCACGCCGCCGGAATACGCCACGAGACAGGAGCCGTAGCTTTTCAGCAACGCCCGCAATTTTTCCAGTTTGTCGTTCGCTTCGCTCATCACTTCAAATTTCGTGTAGGAGACGACGTAGGAGCTCTAACTTTTCTTTATTTGAGCCTCGTCACCTCGGCTCCTACGCTTCATAAATCTGTTTCACCGGCACGCCTGCTTTTGCGCCGCCAGTTTTTTGGCCGATTCAAATTCCGGCGCGGCCTGAACCACTTTACCACCAAGTCTGCCAATTTTCACGGTGACTTTGCCAAACGCGGTTTTCACCTCGGCAAATTCGCGGCGCAGCTTGCGGCGTTCGGCAATCGTTTTGCGCACGCCAAACGCCGTCGTCTCGCGCAACATCAATTCGCTGAACTTGTCCGCGTCGCTTTCCGCGCACAAAACCGTGAGCAAAACGCCGGGCCGGTTTTTCTTCATCTGGATCGGCGTGTGAAAAACGTCCAGCGCGCCGGCGGCCAAAGCGGTTTCGACAAACGCGCCGAGAATTTCGCCGGTGCAATCGTCCAGATTGGTTTCCAGCACGGCGATGCGGTCGGTTTCCCAATCCAAAGGTGACGGGTGACGAGTGACGGGTGACAAGATTTAGCGGCCGCGCATTTCGTGTCACTTGCCACTTGGCACTTTGGCACTGCGTTCCGAGCACTGCGCGCAACACATTTGGCCGCGTCTGATTGTCGCGCGTGCCGAGGCCGAAGCCGATTTTTTCGGCGACCAGATTTTCCATCGCGCCAAAGCTTTCGACAAATTCCGCCAGCAGCGCCGCGCCGGTGGGCGTGACGAGTTCGTGCGGCTCGTCGCATTGCGAGATGGGAATTTTTCGCGCGCCGAGAATCGCCAGCGTGGCCGGCGCGGGAACGGGAAATCGTCCGTGCGCGCAATCAATCCAGCCGGTGCCTTCGACCACCGGCGAGGCGAACACGCGCGGCTTGCCGAGCAGTTCCAGCGCGATGGCCGCGCCGACAATGTCCACGATGGAATCCACCGCGCCGACTTCGTGAAAGTGGACTTCGTCCGGCGGCAGGCCGTGAATTTTTCCCTCCGCCTCGGCGATGCGCTGAAAGACGGCGATGGATTTTTGCTTCACCCACGCCGAAAGTTTGCTGCGCGAAATCAGTTTTTTGATTTCGGCAAAATTCCGCTGGTCATCATGCTCATGCTCGTCATGATGCATGACCGTGTTCGTGTTCGTGAGAATGGATGCCGCACGCGCTGTGTCGTGGTGATGATGCTCGTGGTCATGTGCATGGTCGTGGTCGTGGTCGTGCGCGAGATGGACATCAAACTTCACGCCGGCGATGGCGGATTTTTGCCCGCGCGAAATGTGCAGATGCCAGCCGTCGAGCTTGAGTTTCTTCAACTCGCGCTCCAGTTTTCTGCGCGTCCACGCCGAGGTCGAGCAGCGCGGCGATGAACATGTCGCCGGCGATGCCGCTGAACAGGTCGAGGTAAAGCGTTTTCATGGAATTCATTTCAGCCACAGATGAGCACAGATTAACACAGATGGAAAAAAGTTGCGGCGCAGAATGAAAATCTGTGTTTCATCTGTGTGAATCTGTGGCCAAGGCATTGATCTGGCTCGCGGCGTAGCCCGCGCCGAAGCCGTTGTCAATGTTCACCACCGTCACGCCGCTGGCGCAACTGTTCAGCATGGCCAGCAGCGCGGCGATGCCGCCGAAACTCGCGCCGTAGCCGATGCTCGTCGGCACGGCGATGACCGGCTTGGCGACCAGGCCGGCCACGACGCTCGGCAGCGCGCCTTCCATGCCGGCGACGACGACGATGACGTTCGCGCTGCTGGAGCAATTCCAGCCGCGCCAGCATCCGGTGCAGGCCGGCCACGCCGACGTCGTGAACGCGCTCGACGCGGTTGCCCATGATTTCGGCGGTGACGGCGGCCTCCTCGGCCACCGGCAAATCGCTCGTGCCGGCGCAGACCACGGCGATGAATCCGGCGCGCTTCGGCAACGGTTTTTTCTCGATGGTCACGCAGCGGGCGAGATCGATGGTGGACGGCGCGCTTGAATTTTTTCTGCAGCGCGCGGGCGTGTTCGGCGGTGACGCGCGTGACGAGCACCGGCTGGCCGTGCTCCAAAAGTTTGGCGGCGATTTTGACGACCTGCTCCGGCGTCTTGCCCGCGCCGAAAATCACCTCGGGAAAATTTTTCCGCAGCGCGCGGTGCGTGTCCACCTGCGCGAAGCCGAGGTCGGCCACGGGCGCGGCCTGGAACGCGCGCAGGACTTTTTCGCGCGGAATTTTTCCGGCGCGAAACTCCTCCAGCAAGCGGCCGGCCTCGGTCGTTGTCATTGTCACGACAATGCCCCACGAAAAGCGCGCTGTCACGCGGGAATTCCGCCGCAGCCCGTTTGATTTCAGGTTCCGCCGCTTGCCAGCGGAACCGGCAGGGACTACTTTTCGCGGCCATGAAATATCGTCGTTTTGGCCGGACGGAATTGCAAATGCCGGTGATTTCCTGCGGCGGGATGCGTTACCAGCACAAGTGGCAGGACGTGCCGCCGCAGGATATTCCGCGCGCGAACCAGGAAAATCTGGAAGCCTGCATCCATCGCGCGCTGGAACTCGGCATCAACCACATCGAAACCGCGCGCGGCTACGGCACGTCGGAGATGCAGCTCGGCGCGCTGCTGCCGAAACTGCCGCGCGACAAAATGATCGTGCAGACCAAGGTCGCGCCGCACGCCACGGCGGAGGAATTTCTCAAGACGTTCGAGACTTCGATGAATTACCTGAAGCTGGATCATGTGGATTTGCTGTCGCTGCACGGCATCAACAACCGCGAGTTGCTCGACTGGTCGCTGAAAAAAGGCGGCTGTCTCGAAGCCGCGCGGAAATTGCAGAAGGAAGGCCGCTGCCGGTTCATCGGCTTTTCCACGCACGCGCACGACGGACATCATTTTGGAGGCCGTGAACACGGGCGAATTTGATTACGTCAACCTCCACTGGTATTTCGTCAACGACCTGAACTGGCCGGCCGTGCTGGCCGCGCGCCGGCACGACATGGGCGTGTTCATCATCAGCCCGAACGACAAGGGCGGCAAACTTCAGGAGCCGGGCGAAAAAATCAAGGCGCTCTCCGCGCCGCTCACGCCGATGCAGTTCAACGATCTTTATTGCCTGAACCGGCCGGAGGTCCACACCTTGAGCTGCGGCGCGGCCAAGCCGGCGGATTTTGACGAGCACGTCGCCGCGCTGGAATTTTACGACCGCATTCCAGAAACGATTGCGCCGATTGAAAAACGCTGGCGCGCGGAAATGGAAAAAATTCTCGGCGCGGACTGGTGCGCGCGCTGGCCGGAAGGCTTGCCGAATTATCATGACATTCCCGGCCAGATCAACGTCTCGGAAATTTTGCGGCTGTGGACTTACGCCAAGCCGCTGGATCTGACTGGCGTGGGGCAAGATGCGCTACAATCTGCTGGGCCAGGCCGAACATTGGTTTCCCGGCGAAAACGCGGCGAAGCTGCGGGAACTTGATTTGCGCGCCGCGCTGAAAAACAGTCCGTTTGCCGACCGCATCCCCGCCATTCTTGAAGAATCGCACCAGATGTTTTTCGAGAAACCGGTGGAGCGCTTGAGCAAGAGCTGAACAGCCATCCGCTCAAGACGGCAAATCTTTTCCCGTGGTCGTCACGGTGAGCTTGCCATGTTTCACGCCCTTGGCGGCGATGAGTTCGTCGGCAATTTTGCGGATGATGCTGGCCTTGCCGCGCACGATTAAAACTTCCAGGCAGTTGTGGTGATCCAAATGGACGTGGACGGTGGAGAGAATCGCGTTGTGATGATCATGCTGGATGTCGGTGAGGCTCGCCTGCAAATGCGGCTTGTGATGGTCATAGACCAGCGTGATGGTGCCGGCGATTTCGCCCGAATCCGTTTTCTGGCGGTGTTCGATGAGCTGCGCGCGGATCATGTCCGCAATGGCGAGCGAGCGGTTGTCGTAGCCCTTTTCATGCGTCATCTCATCGAGTTGGTCCAGCAGCGCGGGCGGCAGGGAAACGCTGAAGCGTGTGGCGGTCTCTTTTTTCATGCAACATCCAAGACGGTAGCAAAGTAATCCGTCGCGTCAACCCGGCCATGACCGGCAAAATCGGTGTTACGAAAGACAATAAACGTATTAAAATTTGGATTGCGCGCCTGACGCAAAGACGGAAGAATGAATCATGCAAATGCCGGATGGTTTCATAGGCCGCTGGAAGCCGGGTTCGCTGCTTCCAGCCGACGTCAGGGGCCGGGTGGCCGCCATGTATGCGCTGCTCATCGGCTTCAACGCCGGCGCGTGGATCTGGGCGTTGATGGCGTTTCACAACTATCCAGTGCTGCTGGGCACGGCATTGCTGGCCTACACGTTCGGGCTGCGCCACGCCGTGGACGCGGACCATATCGCGGCGATTGACAACGTGACGCGCAAGCTGATGCAGCAGGGCAAGCGGCCGGTTTCCGTCGGCTTCTTTTTTTCCCTCGGCCATTCGACCATCGTGTTTGGCCTGTCGGTCGTCATCGCCCTGACTTCCGTCGCGATCCAGAGCCGGTTTCACTCCCTTGAAGCCATCGGCGGAATGATCGGGACCGCCATTTCCGCCTTCTTCCTGCTGGCCATCGCCATCGCCAATCTCATCATTCTTATTTCGGTTTATAACACGTTTCAGCACGTCAAACGGGGAGGTGAATTTGATGATGAGGATCTCAACCTGATCCTCGCCAAACGCGGATTCTTCGGGCGCATCTTCCGGAACTTGTTTCGCCTGATTGAGCATGGCTGGCAGATGTATCCCGTCGGCTTCCTGTTTGGTCTCGGTTTTGACACCGCCACGGAAGTGGGTCTGCTCGGCATCTCGGCGACGGAGGCGACCAGAGGTCTTCCGATCTGGTCCATCCTCGTTTTCCCGACGCTGTTCATGGCCGGCATGGCGCTGATTGACACGACCGACAGCATTCTGATGCTCGGCGCCTATGGCTGGGCCTTCGTCAAACCGATCCGCAAACTTTATTACAACATGACCATCACTTTCGTTTCCGTCCTGGTGGCGTTGCTGATCGGCGGAATCGAGGCGCTGGGACTGATCGGCGATCACCTCCAAATCCACGGGGCGGTTTGGGACTTGATCGGTTCGCTGAACAGCAACTTTGGCGTTCTTGGCTTCGTCATCATCGGAGTCTTTGTCGCGAGCTGGTGCGTTTCAATCACCATCTACCGCATGAATCGCTATGATGAGATCGAGGTTCGCACCAGTGTCGGCGAGGGGCTTTCCTAAAAGGTTCGAGCCTTGCCGGATGCGCCATTTGGAACTTTCAGATTTTCAATAGCTCATCCGATCCATCTTCACCTTGCCGCGAAAAATCCAGTAGATGCAGACGGTGTAGGCGATCACCACCGGCACGCCGATGCACGCGATGACGAGCATGATGCCGAGCGTCTTGGACGACGACGCGGCGTTGTAAATCGTCAGCGAATTTTCCGGATTCGGCAGGCTGTAAATCAAGTCTGGAAAAATGTTCACGGCGAACAGCGCCATGAGCGTGACCATCGCCGCGCATGACGAAAGAAATGCAAGCCAGTCGTTTTTGTGATGAAATTCGCGCGGGATGTTGGCGATGGACAGCATGTTCGCCAGCGCGATGCTGAACATCCACGGATGTTCCTTGACGCGCGCGGCCATGTGCGGCACGAACAGCAGCGTTGACATCGTCAGCGTCACGGCGCAAATCACGAAAAAGATGATGCAGCGCATCGCCCATAGGCGCAATTTGTCGTGCAGTTCGCCCTCGGTTTTCATCACGCCGTAAATCGCGCCGTGCATCATGAACAGCGCCACGGTCGTGATGCCGACGAGCAACGGATAGGGCGTCAGCAATCCCAGAAATGTCCCGGCGAATTCGCCGTTCGCATCAATCGGCACGCCCTACGCGATGTTGCCCAGCGCGGTGCCGATGAGCAGCGCGGATAATATGCTGCCGGCGGAAAATCCGATGTCCCACGTCTGCCGCCACCAGCGTTCGGGACGTTTGCTGCGAAATTCAATGGCCACGGCGCGGAAAATCAAGGCCACAAGCAGCAAAATCAGCGCGAGGTAAAAACCGGAGAACGCCGTCGCATAAACATCTGGAAACGCGGCGAACAGCGCGCCGCCGCCGGTGACGAGCCAGACTTCGTTGCCGTCCCAGACCGGCCCGATGGAATTGAGCATGATGCGGCGTTCCTCGTCCTTCTTCGTGAACAGATGCAGCGCGCCGATGCCGAGGTCAAAACCGTCGAGGATTGCGTAGCCGGTGAACAGCACGCCGACGAGGATGAACCAGATGATGTTGAGTTCGGAGTTCATTATTTTTCGTGATGGGTCAATTGCTCCGGCAACGCCAGTTTGCCGGACGGGATCAAATCGTCGTCGTGCGGGCCGTGCTGGATTTTGTCGTTGAGCAGATAAATGAAAACGGCGAACAGCAGAAAATAAATGAACGTGAACAAGATCAGCGACGTGAGGACGACGTTCGCCTGCACAACTTTGGACAAACCTTCCGGCGTTCGCATGATTCCATAAACAATCCACGGCTGGCGGCCGACTTCGGCGGCGAACCAGCCGAGCTGGTTGGCGATCTGCGGGCCGAGCACGGAGAAAACGAGAATCCACAGCAGCCAGCGGCGCTCGTGCAGCGAGCCGTGGCGGAAATATAAAAATCCGAGCGCGGAAATCGCAATCAGCGCAAAACCAATTGCCACCATGCCGTGAAAAAACATGAACGACGCCTCCACCGGCGGGCGGTCTCCGGGCGCAAAGGCGTCAAGGCCGGTGACGGGCGTGTGAAAATTATTGTGCGTCGAGAAAGCTCAACAAACCCGGAACTTGAATCCCGTCAACTTTTTCATTTTTCTCATCCACCCAGCCGACAAGCGTGAGCGGCGCGTTGGAAGTCGTTTCATAAAGCCCTTCAAACGCGGCGAGCTTGGCCGGTTGATTTTTCGCCGACGCCCTGCGCGCTGGTGTGGCCGGTCACGGCTTGCAGCAACGACGCGACGAGCGCGACCGTCAGGCCGACTTTCAGCGACGCGCGGGCAAATTCCAAGTGCTTTTTCTTCAGCAGATACCACGCGCTCACGCTGATGACGAGAAACGCGCCCGCCTGCCACGCGCCGCAGAGAACGTGCGACAAGCGGTCAACCATTGAAGGATTGAAAACCACCTGCCAGAAATCGGTGACTTCCGCCCGCGCGTGCATTCCTGTTGCCGACGATGTGATAGCCGGCGGCGTTTGCATCCACGAATTCGCCACGACAATCCACACCGCGCTGAAATGCGCGCCGAGACAGACCATGCACGTCGAGAAAAAGTGCATTTTGCGCCCGACCTTGTCCCAGCCAAAAAGCAGCACCGCGAGAAAACCGGATTCGAGAAAAAACGCAAAAATTCCTTCCGCCGCGAGCGCGCTGCCAAAAACGTCGCCGACGAAACGCGAATACGTCGCCCAGTTCGTGCCGAATTCAAATTCCATCACGATGCCCGTCGCCACGCCGATGGCGAATGTGAGCGCGAACACCTTCGTCCAGAACCGCGCCATCTGGTGATAGATCGGTTTCTTCGTTTTGAGCCACAAGCCCTTCCATGATGACGAGCATGACGCCCAGGCCGATGCTCAACGGCGGGTAGAGGTAGTGAAAGGCGATGGTCGCGCCGAATTGGATGCGGGAAAGAGTTAGAACATCCATACGCTGTTTAAGCCAGTTTCAGTGTGCTGATAATTTGCGATTTTGTCACGCATATTTTAGAAAATGTGATAGACGATGAAGGCCGCAAGATAAGCGAGGCCGGTCATGTAAAAAATCTGGAACAGCGGCCACTTGAGGCTGTTCGTTTCGCGGCGGACGACCACGGAAGTCGCGAGGCATTGCGCGGCCAAGAATGTAATAAACCAGCAGGCTCAAACACGTCGCAACGCTGAAAACCGGCGTGCCATCGCTGCGCGTCGCGGCCCGCAGCTTGTCGTAAAGCGAAGTGTGATTTTGCTCCGCCGCATTTTCGCCCACGCCATAAACGACGGCCAGCGTGGAAACAATCACCTCGCGCGCGGCGAACGAGCTGATGATGCCGATGCCGATCTGCCAGTCGAATCCGAGCGGCTTGATGGCTGGCTCAATCACGCGGCCGATTTTTCCGGCAAAGGAATTTTGCAGCGCGCTTTGCGCCGTCAAATGATCTGCGGAAGCGCGAAGTTCGTCCGCCTGACTTTTCGCGCCGGATTTTTCGAGTTGCACGGCTTGTGCGGTCATCGCAACAGCGGCAGCAGGCGGCGCGGATTTTGGATAATGCGACAGCGTCCAGAGCAGCAGCGAAATCAGCAGGATGATCGTGCCCGCCTGTTTCACGAAAATTTTGGCGCGGTCGAACGTGTGCAGAAACGCCGTGCGCAAACCGGGCAGGCGATACGGCGGCAATTCGATCACCAGCGGTTTGCTGCCGCCGGGCAAAATCGTGCGCTGAAAAATCCACGCCATGCCGAGCGCAAAAATAATTCCCGATGGCGTAAGCGCCCGTGAAAACCAGCGCGGCCTTGAACGGCGACTGCGGAAACAGCAGCGCCGTGATCATCGCGTAAATCGGGATGCGCGCCGAACACGCCATCAGCGGCGCAACCAGAATCGTTGCCAGCCGGTCGCGCGGATTTTCCACGACGCGCGCGGACATGACGGCGGGGATCGCGCAGGCGTGCGCGGAGAGCAGCGGCACGAACGCCTTTCCCGGCAGGCCGAGTTTGCGCATGATTTTGTCCATCACAAATGCGGCGCGCGCCAGATAGCCGGTGTCTTCGAGCAGCGAAAGCGCAAAAAATAAAATCACGATCTGCGGCAGGAACACGAGCACGCCGCCGACGCCGCCAATCACGCCGTTGACCAGCAAACTCTGCAAATCGGGCTGCGTGACCTGCGCCGCCACCCACGTTCCGATGGTCGCAAACAAATGATCAATCAGATTCATCGGAATTTTTGCGACCCAGAAAATGAGGAAAAGAAACACGACCATGACGGCGAGAAACGCCGCGACGCCAAAGACCGGATGCGTCAAAATTTTGTCCAGCTTTTCCGTGCGCTGCGGACGGCGCGCGGCGGCGGGGTTCATCACTCTGGCAGAAACGGATTCCGTCCATTCGTAGCGCTTTTGATACGGACAACCGGAGCAGGTGGCGACACAATTGGTTTTGAAATGTCCGGCAGACTCAACAACCGCGCAGCCAGCAAGCCGCTCAATTTCAAAGCGCAAATCGTCAATGCCTTTGCCGCTGCGCGCCGCGATGGGCACGACAACGCAGCCGAGTTCGGCGCGGAGTTTTTCCACGTCAATGCGGATGCCGTCGCGTTCGGCCATGTCCATCATGTTCAGCGCGATGATGACCGGACGTTTCAATTCCAGAACTTCGCCCGCCAGAAAAAGATTCCGTTCGAGATTCGTCGCGTCCACGACGACCAGCACGGCGTCCGGCGCGGGCTGTCCGGCGAGCCGTCCGCGCAAGGCGTCCGCCGCCAGTTTTTCCTCCGGCGCGGAACTTTCCAGGCCGTAAAGTCCGGGCAAATCAACGAAAATAATTTCCCGCTGGCCGATGGTTGCCCTGCCGATTTTTTGTTCGACCGTCGTGCCGGGAAAGTTGGCGGTCTTGGCGCGCAGGCCGGTCAGCGCGTTGAACAGCGTCGTCTTGCCCGCGTTTGGATTGCCGACGAGCGCCAAAGTGAACGCGCGCTTCGGCAATTGCGGCAGCGGCGCGATCGAGATTTTTCCAAACCGGCTTTTGCGCGGAAAAATTTCCGCGAGCGTCGAAACGTCGCCGTTTGAATGGCAGTTGGCCATGTCAGGAAAAATTTTGCAGCGCGCAGGCTTCGGGCGCGCAGATATCCAGCCACACTCGTTCGGCGAGCGAGGCGGACAGGCCGATGCGCGAGCCGAAAATTTTGACGATGAGCGGATCGCCGGATTTGACGACCTCGATCTGCCGCCCGACGCAAAGCCCGAGCGATTTGAGGCGACGGACTTCCTCGCCATCGGTTTCGATGAGGCGCACCACGGCACAGGTTCGCGGCGGAAGCTCGTCCAGCCGCGTCCGGCGGAAAATCATCGAAGTCGCTGTCGTCATTCTGAATCACTTTAGCCAATGCGGCGGCTTCCTCTAACCCGATTTTGCCATCTACCAAACAAATTTTGTCCGGCTCGCTCCTTTGCAGGAATTTCTTGCAGTTTGTGTTAGGCCAAGAGAGGTTCATCTGGTATCTTTATTAACATGACAGGCGAACGCATACCGATTCAGGCGGCAACTCCGGTGGACACCGGAGCTTGGAAAAAGATTGTGGCCGAATTCGAGAAACCATCGGCCGGCCGGGCGATCTGGCAGATCGTCAACACGGTCGTTCCCTACGCGCTGCTTTGGTGTTTGATGTTCTTCAGCCTGAAGGTTTCGTGGTGGCTCACCGTGCCGCTGGCGGCGCTGGCGGGAATGTTTCTCGTGCGCGTGTTCATCATTTTCCACGACTGCGGGCACGGCTCGTTTTTCAAGTCGCGCAGGGCCAACAGCGCGGCGGGCTTCATCGCTGGCGTGCTGACTTTCACGCCCTACCATCACTGGCGCTGGGAGCACGCCATCCATCACGCGAGCGCGGGCGACCTGGACAAGCGCGGCACGGGCGACGTGTGGACCATGACGGTGCAGGAATATCTGGAGTCGTCACGCTGGAAACGCTTCGCCTACCGGCTGGCGCGGAACCCGGTTGTGCTGTTCGTCATTGCGCCGCTTTTCCTGTTTGTCGTCCGACAGCGTTTTCCATCCGCCAAGGCAAACCCGCGCGAGCGCCGCTCGGTGCATTGGATGAACCTGGCGATTTTTGGCATGGCGGCGGCGCTGGCCTGGATTTACGGCTTCGTCCCGTATCTGCTCATCCAGACCGTGATAATAGGAGTGGCCGGCGGGGTGGGCGTGTGGATGTTTTATGTGCAGCACCAGTTCGAGGACGTTTATTGGGAGCGCGACGAGCAATGGGACTTCACGGCGGCGGCATTGCAGGGCAGCTCGTTCTACAAGCTGCCGAAAATCCTCCAGTGGTTTTCAGGAAACATCGGGTTTCATCACATCCATCATTTGAGCGCGCGGATTCCAAACTACCATCTGGAACGGTGCCACCGTTCGCATTCCATGTTCCGCGACGTGAAACCCATCACCATGATCTCCAGCCTGAAATCCTTCTCGCTCCGGTTGTGGGATGAAAAGAGGAAGAAACTGGTCGGCTACAGCCACCTCAGAAATCTCCGCCGTGAAATGAAACGGGTCGGCTGACCCTGCGCGCCTGATTAAAATAGATTCTTTCTGCGAAAGCCGGGATCAAAATTTCCAAGTAATTCCGCTTCACCAAATCACTTTCGGAACACCCTCTGAAAGCAAGATTTTTCCCCGCCACAAATTCACAGACTCCAAAACAAAGGCCAAACCAACCGCCGCAATTCGACAATAGGCGGGATTGGAACGCGGACAATGTCGCATCAAGCGGACGCTTGAAACTCCACCGCGAGGAACTGTCCGCGCTCCGAAGATTTCCCAAACAGTGAGGAGTGACAGGTGACGAGTGACGTGCGAAAAACACGCTCGTCACTTTTCACTCATCACCCGCCACCTTGATCATTCGCGTTTTCATGCGGCGATGAGCTGGCTGTTGGCGTAGATGCGCGCCTGCCGCTCGGCGCGCAGGACGGCGGCGGCGATTTTTTCCTCGAACAGTGCCGGGAACACCAGCAGCGGGAAAACGGTCGCCCATGCGAGCGCCGCAGCGTCGTTGGCCGCGCGCCGCAGCGGGACGTTCAACTCCGGCGCGGCGTCGAGCAGTTGTTCCGCGAGCAGCTTGTTTTTGAGCCGCTCGAATTCGTTTTCCTGGACGGCGCGGAACGGCGCGGGCGGATTCGCCCGCACTTCGAAGCGCGTTTCAGGGGCGAATCTTGGTCGGCACCTGTGTTTTGTATTTGTTCATGTTTTTCCTTTCATTTTGGTTTTGGTTAAAAAGCAAAAACCCGCGATTGACTGGCAATCGCGGGTTTTTGAAATCCGTTTCTTAATTCAGAAGTTCGTTCCCACGATGCCAAGACGGCAGCCAACGCGCGTCCAAATGGACATTTGTCCTTTGGCTTGCGCGTGCTTCAGCATGGTTGCAAACGTGGTTTTCATTTTCTTCACTTTCAAACCGAGGCGCTTAAGAAACACCATTTCGCGGCGTTTGTCAAATTGATTTGTGCGAAGGAAAATCGTTGTCGGATTTGCCTGCGGTGCTAAATTGAATCTGCGCATGAGCGAACAATTGCGGATGGTCACATGCGGATGGTGCGACAACACGGCGTTTATTCCCGGGGAATATGCCGCCGTTGAGCACCGTGCCGTGCAAGAAATGCGGCCAGCCGGTCATGATGCCGATGCAACTGCGGCAGTTCGAGCTGCGCAGCATGATCGGCTCCGGCGGCATGGGCAACGTCTATCGCGCATGGGACACGACGCTGGAACGGATGGTGGCGGTGAAATTGATGAAGAACGAATTGGTCGCAGACGCGGCGGCGCTGGAAAGTTTTTACCGCGAGGCGCGCGCCTGCGCCCGGCTCAATCACACGAACATCATCCACATCTACACGTTCGACGAATGGGAAGGCCAGCGTTATCTCGTCATGGAACTGGCCGACCGCGGCAGCCTCGACGCGCGCATCGAAAAGCTCCGCCTGATTCCTGAACTCGACGTGCTGGACATCGGCATCAAAATCGCCTCCGCGCTGGACATGGCGCTCAAATACGACCTGCTGCACCGCGACATCAAGCCGGGAAACATTTTGTTCAACGCCGACCACGAGCCGAAGCTCGTTGACTTCGGCCTCGCGCGCAAGGTGGACGCGGAACAGGAGGCCAGCGACATGATCTGGGGAACGCCGTATTACGTCGCGCCGGAAAAAATCAAGCGCGAGCCGGAAACATTTTTGTCGGACATGTATAGCCTGGGCGCGACGGTTTATCACGCGATGACCGGCCATGTGCCGTTCGACGCGCCGACGCCGGAAGAAGTCATCGTCGCGCAGGTGCAGACGCCGCTGACGCCGCCGAACCTTGTCGTGCCGGAAATCACGCAGCCGACGAGCGACGCGCTGGTGAAGGCGATGGCAAAAAATCCGGCGGACCGTTTTTTGAGCTATGACGAATTCATCATGGCGCTCGAAGCGGCGCGCAGTTTCCTGCTGCGCCAGCAATCACAGTCTCCGCAACATGCCCAAACCCAAGGGCATGACAAGCTGGTGGAAGCGGCAATAAAAAAGGCGGACGCCGCCGTCCGCCTTCAGAACACAAATAATTTCAGGCCCTCACTTCTGATCGCCGTCGTCCTTCGTTTCACCGTCTGATTTTTTCGGCTTCACGGAGTCCTTGATCGTCACGGCGTCCAGCTTGCCATCGGCTTTTTTATAGGCGACGCCGACTTTGTCGTCCACGGCAGATGTCGCTCAAGATCGCAGGCTTCCCGCCTTTGGAGATGCGCGTTTCGGACGTGATTTCAAACGTGCGCTTGCCGACGGTCAATGTCATCGCGTTGGTGTCCACGTTGCTGACCTTGCCGGAGGCCACAAGCGATGTGCGCGGTCTTTTTTTCGCCTTGGCGGGCGCGGGCGCGGTGGCGGCTGGAATTTCGGCTGCGGGTGGCGCGGCGGCAACCGGCGGCGGTTCGGTTGCGGCGGGAGCGGCCATGGTGTTGCTGTCCTGCCCGCGCGAAAACACGGGCGCGGCGAACAGCGCGCAAACTGCGATTTTCAGGATTGTTTTTTTCATTTTGATTTTTTGGTTGTGCGATTTGGGAAATCTTAAAAGCCCGTCCGGGCAAATTCAACCATTTTCACCACGCGCCTTCCGTGAGCAGTTCCGTGATGTTTCGCGCCAGGTCCTCCGCGAGCAACGGCGTGGACTGGCGTTCGGCGCTGGCCAGATCCGTTCCGACTTGGACGAGCGTGGAGCCGCTCACATTTTTGTCGAGCAGCAACCTTGCCGGTGCCCGGCTCGCGCGCGGTGACGTGCGCGGTGATGGTGACGTGATAATTTTCCGCCGTCAGCACGTCGCCCGGCAAAAAGCTCAAGCTGTCGCGGACGTAGCTGACGATGACGCCGGTGACGACGATGTCGCCGCCGCCGCGCGTGACGAGGCGGTAAGTGCCGTCGGTCTGCAACTGTTCGCGCAACGCCTGTGTGACGGCCTCGCCGAGCCGGGGCTGGAGCGTCTTGCTGTTGAACGGAAGCACTTCAATGGATTTATCGCCCGCGCGCCCGCCGTTGACCGGACCGAGATGATAACCGGCGCAACCGGCGAGCAGCGCTGTCGTCGCGCACAACAAAAAAAATTTCAGCGGTCGCATTTTAACTGGCGGGCGGTTTTTACAGGCGGTTCAACGCCGCGAGGCGCTGTCTGGCAAGGTCGGCGTAAGGCGAGTTGGGGCCGAGCTGCAAAACTTCGTTGTAATAGACGCGTGCGCCGTCGCGCCGCTGCTCCGCGTCCAGGACTTTGCTGTTCTCGTAGAACTGCGCGATTTTGAAATTGCCCTCCACCTGCTGCGCCTTGAGCAGGGCAATGGCCTTTTCCGCCACCGGCACGCGCTTGTCATCGGGGAAAAGTGTTTTGAAATCCGTGTAGGCCGCGATGGATTTTCCAGCGGTGCTCTGGTCGTATTCGGCGGTCGCGGCCTGCTTCTGCCAGGCGATGCCTTCGCGGAACAGCGCGTCGGATGCGATTTGCGGCTGGTCGTGATAACGGTCGGCGGCGGTTTCGTAAGCTTCCACCGCGTCGGCATAATTTTTCTGCTTTTCCCGCGCCGCGCCGATCTGCAACTGCGCGTGTGGCGCCACGTCGCTGTAAGGCCCGCCGTTGACGATTTTTTCAAACATGGCTGCCGTCTGGTCCATCGAGGGATAAAGCGGAATCGTGCCCCAAAGCCTGAACCATTCGCCGTTCAGGAAACGTCCGGCGATTTCATACTGCCGCCATAAAACGTCCTCGTATTTTCCACTCTGCGGATATTTTTTGATGATGTCCTGGTAGGCGTTGAACGCCGCCTCGTCCTTGCCGTCCACTTCAAGACAGCGGCCGACGAGATATTCCGCGCCCGGCGCGTAGTCCGACAACGGCCACAGGCGCACAACGCGGTGCGCCGCGTGGAGCGTGATGCTGTAATTCTTGTTGGTGAACGCCTGCTCCGCCACGTCCAGTTGCGCCTCCGCGCGCGGGCGCATCCAGTCGGCCTTCTCGCCGTAAGACTCGTAATACCAGCCCTCGCCCGGCGTATAAATCAGCGGCGCGGGCGAACGGAACGGAACCAGCGCCGCGAACGCGGCGACGGCAAACAGCAGGACAAACCGGCGATTCATGCGCTGACGTTAGCGACCCGAAATCCGCAAGTCAAGACGGGCGAGAAATTGGTATTGTATCATTTTGAATTAAGTGGCCAATTTGACCGATTCTTCCACCGCGTCAATCAGCGCGACCACTTCCGACAAATCCCAAACATGGTTTGAAATCCCCGCTTCCATCGCTGGCGTCACGCGCAATGTGGCATGAATCCGGCAAAAGTTGTAATTCATAAAATACAACGCGACGTTATGTTCCAAGTTTTCAAGTTTTTTCGAGTAGCCGTTTGTCAGGCGCGTAAAACGTCTCATGCTCATTCTCATTGTCAGGTTTTGCCGCTCGCAAATGCTTGTCGAAACGTGCGCGTGATCCGGCGTGCCGCTGATTGCCGTGCGCCGCGCGCCCATGCAAACCGCCGGACTGTATCGCACTTCGCCGATTTGCTGTTCGTTGCCGTAAATCTTCACCAGCATCGCATAATCCACGTCCGCGCCAAAGGCATCTTCCACCGCGCTCAAATACGCCTTGTGGCCGTCCGTCGTCAATTGCACCCGCGATGCGAGCCGCGCCTTCAAATCGTGGATGAAATGATACGCCGCGCCCGCGTCGCGCTTGCCGATATACCAGCACGGCACAAGTTTCGTCTCCGCTTCAATCGCCGTCCACGTCCAAACGTCGCCGTGACCTTTGGCCTTATGCTCCGGCGTGGCGTTCTTTTCCTTGCAGCCGACAAACGACCAGATTTCGTCGCACTGAATCCGTTTGCAATTCAGGTTGCGCAACGCCTTGTCTTGGTAATCGGAACACGCATTTCCTTTTCAAACGCGGCCAGATCGTTTGGATTCTGAAACAGATCGTCCGCGCCGGCCAGCGCGAGGACTTTGCATTTAATGTTCTTTCCATCGGCTGGCGTGGGCGAATCGAGTCCGCCGTGGAAACTGACGCCGCCATTCCCCAAGCCCAGACCCAGGTCGCCAGCCAACTGTCCGCTGCGGGCGACCGGAGACAAGCCATGCAGACCAAAGCGCAAATCCATCCCGAAGAACGAGTGAAATTGAACAGGTATGAAAAGAAACCATGTTCGGCGGCAAAATGTGGCGCGGCGGACGGCTAAAGCCGGCGAAATCGGCAGCGAACACTGGCGCTTATGCCGCCCGGTTGAATTCTTCCACCACTTTCCGGATCGCGCGCGTGTGTTCCGGCGTGCTGCCGCAGCAGGAGCCGATGATGTTCGCGCCGGATGAAATCGCATTCGGCACCCCCGCCGCCATCTCCGGCGGAAGTTGTTTATAGACCGCCTTCATGTTTTCCAAAACCGGCAGGCCGGCGTTTGGCTGCACCATCACGGGCAGGTTGCAACTGGCGCGGTATTGTTTGGCGACCATCGCCGCGCCGTTCATGTCCATGCCCGTGCCGCAATTGAGGGCGATGATGTTCGCGCCGCGCTCCTCGGCAAATTCCGCCGCGCGTTCCGGCGTCACGCCCATCATCGTCACATAAAAACTTTTGTCCTGCGAAAGATCGTAGGCCAGCGAGGCGATGACGCACGGCGCGCCCGCCGCCTTTGCCGCGTCAATCGCCACGCCGAGTTCCTCGAGCGAAGTCTGGGTTTCGATGATAACCGCATCCACGCCAGCTTCGACCAATGCGCGGGCTTGTTCTTCATAGGCGGCGTGCGCGTCGGCGGCAGGAAGGTCGCCGTAGGGTTCGAGAATCGCGCCGAGCGGGCCGAGGTCGCCGAGCACAAAGCCTTCGCGTCCTTCGAACGCCTCGCGCGCGATGCGCGCCCCGGCCTGGTTTATGGCGAGCAAATCGTCCACATGGCCGTGGCGCTTGAGCATCAGACGGCTGCCGCCAAACGTATTGGTGATCAGGCAATCCGCACCGGCCTGAACGTAGTTGCGCTGGATTTTCAGCACGCGCTCCGGATGCGTCAGATTCCACGCCTCGCCGCAGTCGCCGTTCGCCAGGCCGGCGAGCATGAGTTGCGTGCCCATGGCGCCATCGCAAACCAGCCGTCTTTCGCGCAAAGTTTCCAGCAAGGATTTTTTCATAAGATTCAGGCTCCGATCAAAATTTCCGTCTCCGTGACTTTCAATTCCACGCCTGCTGCTTTTGCCGCCTCCTGAAGCGCCGCGCTCAACATCACCACGGGATCCTTGCTCACATCCAGGCGGCGCATCAGGCCTTCGCCTTTTTTAGTGCCGACGGTGAGCGTTATTTTCAGCCCCTTGCGCTTGCAGCCGACGCGCGTGCCGTCGGGCAGTTTGGCATTCATCGGCTTGAGAAAGGCATCCACATAATGCGAGCCGATGCCGGATTTTTCAGCGAAGGCTGGCGGGAGTTTTTCCGTCGCCGCCGCGTTGATGTCGCACAGTTTTGTCATGGAAAGTGCCGAATCATCTCAAGATTGTTTTCACCTGTCCATCCGCCATTTCCTTTTCACGCTGGACCAATGCAAAATGAATCACCTCAAAAACCAGCCCCCACTTGTGTTCGCGCCGGGCCAGGTCGCAATAGCAGCCGGAAGGATCATATTCACGTTTCCAATTCAGAATATCGTTCAACGGCTGGCCGAGCAGCGGCTTTGTGTCCGCGATTTCGCGCATGAATGTTTCCGCGCCGCTCAAATACCCACACTGAAATTGATGGCCGGTGTCACCCGGCGCGGGTGCGCAATTCAAATCCATGATGCGATAGCCTTCGCCAGGCGGCGCCAGCTTCACCAGGTAATTAAATTCCAAGGGCCGGCCCATGTTCGAGCATGTTGTGCCTTCGTAATTGAACTGCGCTTCGATGGAATTGTCGGCGAGAACCGTCAACTGAAGCCGTTCCTCCGACCATTTGCGCAACGCCTTTGGATTGACGGAATATTTTGCGTTCAGGGTCAACAACGGTTCACTGGACCGCTTTCGTGCCAAACTTGCAAACTCATTGGCCTGCAAAAACCGCACGTCCTCGATTTGCGGCCGGGCGTGTTTATAAGGACTTCGGCGATAATTGCAGGCGCGTAGCGAACAATTTTCGCACGGAATCAACTTCGCGAGTTTCCGCGCTTTTTCCAGGTTGCTGGTGATGCCGATGACGGCGAGCAATGATTTTTTTGGGCGGCAGCATGCCCGTTTCCATCACTTCCAATCTGCCGTCGAAGTGATGCGCGCCGGTTTGCCGGAGCAAATGCCACAACTGATGCTGGTCCGCGACACCCCAGCCGGAATAGCCGGGGCTGTAATGCGGCAACGCAGCCATTTGGTTCTCATCTGCCCAGCCACAAATGCGTCCGCTCGCGATCGTTACGAGATGTTCGACGACCGCCGAGCCGAAAATCTCCATAAAGAAATACTCGTCAGGCTTCGACTCCTCCCAAAGCTGTCGCGCTTTTTCCTCGCACTCTTTGCCCGCACTGACGGCGACCAGTATCGCGCTGTCCGTTTCCGCCTCGACAAATTGATCATGCAATTGCCTCGAAGAAAATTCCGTCCCGGCAATCCGCAATTTACCGTTCGCCAGTTCCAACGCGTCAAATTGCCGCGCGTAAAACCATGGCCGTCCATTTTCGGAAAACCACTGCCGCGCCCGATCTGCCAGTTCATGTGGCCGTGCATCCGGCTCATGATCTTTCGGATAGCCGAGCAGCCGCAGGTATTCGGACTCCTGCACGTTCACCGGCGGATGGGTTTCAAACAGCTCGAACATTTCAAGAATTCTGCGTTAATTGTTCTGGTTCGGACGACGACTCCACGGGATGGAACTGGCAACCCTCGACGAAATAATTGAAGAAATTCGGATGAGCCTCCAGCCGGCAATGCGTCACATTCTTGACGAGATTTTCCAGTTCAATTCGTTTCGTGCGCGATAACAAGGCGATGCATGCGCCTTCAATCGAAGCGTTGCCGACTTGAATGATTTTTGAATCATCTATATTCGGAATCAGGCCGATCCGTTTCGACGACTCAATGCTCAAATAGCGTCCAAACCCGCCCGCCAGATAAAATACGTCCACATCTTCAAACCGGATGCCGTAATCGTGAAAAATGACCTGCAACCCGGCGACGTTCGCGCCCTTGGCTTGCGCAAGTTCGTTGACGTCGCTTTCGGTGAAATAGATCGGCGAATCACTTTCGACGCCCATATCAATTCTGTCCTTGCCGTGTTCAAAGCGGCCGAGATGGTTCATTCGATTGGTCCGCAACAATTCGCCCAACAAATCCACCAGTCCCGAACCGCAGATGCCCTGCGCGGGAACGTTGCCGATGACGCCGACCTGCATTGAGCCGTCTTCAACGATCTTCACTTTTTCAATCGCGCCCGGAAGTCCCGGCATCCCGCAGGAAATCGCGCCACCTTCAAATGCCGGCCCGGCGGGACACGACGCCGCGAAGATTCTATTCTTGTTTCCCAAAATCAATTCCGTGTTCGTGCCGATGTCCATGACGGCGACCACCCGGTCTTCGTTCGCGATATTGACGCCCAAGATGCAAGCCGCGGCGTCCGCGCCGACGTGGCCGCTGATGATCGGCAGGCCATAGACGCGCGCCTGCGGATGAATCGGCAGCAGAAGTTTCTTCGCCGTTTCGTTCAGGCTGGTGGTCGTCCGTCTGCCTTCTTCCATCTCCAATTCGGTGATGGAGCGATACGGACTCTGGCCGATGGAATAGACGCTCAGGCGGAAAAACAGGTCGCGCATCGTGGAATTGCCCGCGACGACCAGTTCGTAGATTGTTTGCGGATCCACCGGAAACTCCTCAATCGCGTGCGTCAAATACCCGACGAGCGTTCGTTGCAACAACTTCGAGTGGTCTTCGGTGTCATATTGAATCCGCGACATCACGTCCGAGCCGCCGAAGCGCTGCGGATTTTCAAACGAGGAATCGGCGATGACCTCGCCGGTTTCCAGATTCAGCAGCCGGATGACGATGGTCGTCGTTCCCAAATCCATCGCCAGCCCGTGAATCGGCGCGGTCGAACTCGCGATTTCCACCCCGTCCAGCAGAATCCGGTTGCCATCGCGAGTGACTGCCGGATCAAGCTGCCATTTTTCATTTCCGGTCGGCAATTGAAAGGCGTGCCGTTCAATCCGCATCTCGCCGCGCCGCATCGTGTGGCAACGGACGATGCCGGAGCTGGCGACGATTTTGGAACAGCACGAAAGGCGGAATTTGTCCCGCAAGTGCTTTTCTTCTGGAACTCGTTTTGAAAGCAGTTCCATTCCCTCGACGACTTCGACGACACATTCCTTGCACTTGCCGTTTTTTCTGCAAGACGTTGGAACGTTGATGCCGAGAGTTTCGGCATGATCAAACAGCGACAAACCCGGCGCGACAGTTTTTTGCCGGCCGTTGATGTGAAGTTCGATGCTCATGCGATGTGCAGAGTGGCAGAAATCCGGCGTGTTCACAACACGGTCATGGTCGTTGTGTCCACGTATGCCGAGCAGCGGTCTTGTGGCGGACGACAGTCGCCGATAAACAAAGTTGCCGCATTTACAATCCTAGCTGTTTGAGAATGTCCAAGCCCGGCATTTTACGGCCAACCATCGGGTCAAAAAACCCGTCGCTGTGCAGGTAAATGAGCGCTCCCAGCGCCACGAGATCTGTCGGCGATTTCACGTTTGAGATTATGCAATCGTCAAGGCCAATGGTTTGCTCGCGGTTGTTTTGCGGGTTTTTCAGGTCAATAAATTTCGCCTTGCCGATGGAGACGTTCAGCGTGTCAATGCCTTTGAAATCGTAGCCGGTCTGCGTTTTGAGATTTGCCACGACATTGCTGACGCCGCCCGATGTTTTGGCCGGCAGTTTGATACCAAGCGCAAAAATGTTCGTCTGCCCGGCCTGATTTTTCACGATGTCCAGTTCGCCGAGGTTCAAGCGCAGCAGCGTGATGTGAATCTCGCGGCGCATGAGCGCGGCCCGGTCGTATTCAACGTGGATTTCCGGTATGTTCAGAAACGGTGTGCCGCCAAAATTCGTCGGATTGTAAATTTCCAGGTTTTGGATTTCGATGGCCGGCTCGATGAGGGCGAGATGAAAGCGCCCGATCTCCGCCTCCATTCCCGTCTGCTCGCGGATGCTGCGCTCAATGACGGCGCGCAGGATCGAATTATACGACAGCAACACCACGACGACCGCCACGACGGCCATTGTGACCAGCGTCATGAGCAGCCGGAACACCGATTTGAAAAGCCACCTGAACATTTGCGATTTACGATTTACGATTTGCGCGCGAGTTGCAATTGGATTCGTAAGTCGCAAATCCAAAATCGCAAATCAAACCGGCACGTCTTCCGGCCGGACTTCCAGACATTCATCCTGGTCCTCCCAGATCGCGGCGGCGTAGGAATTCAAAAGTTTAGGCGCAAGTTCGCGGCCCGCGCGCGCGAGCAGGCGCTCGGCTTCTTCGGCGGCATTCTCAAAAGCCGCGTCGTAATTTCCCGCGCGCTTGCGCTGGCGGTCGTCCCAATGCGCGACGGCGTGGACGGGTTCGTATTGCTGCGCCCATGATTCGATTTCGTCGCGGATTTCGGCGGGAATTTCCTCGAACGGCACGAGCGTTTCGCTGCAATGCTGGCAGATCAAACCGGACTCGCGCACGTCGCGCGTGAGCAGTGGCAGGAACGGCGCGCGGCAGCACGGCGATTCCGCGTAGGCGGCGGGCGGCGTGACAAGGCGCTTGAACCAGATTTGTTTTTCGTGCGCGACCTGCGCGGCGAGCCGATACGCGCCGACGAGCGGATGCGAGAGACGCCACGCGCGGCCCTCAAGCTGGCCGAGCGTCTGTGCCAGCCAGCGACCGAGCGTGAGGTCGTCCCAATCCTGAAACACGCGGGCGTATTCCTTCCAGAGCGAGTCGAGCGGCGAACTGGATTCCGGTTCAAATGCCATCGCCCCAGCATGGCGCGGGAAAGAAATTTTGTCGAGCGGCGTTGCGGAATGAAAAACGACCCTTGTCCCGGCCGGCATGGGATCAGGTTGTTCGATGCACTGAATGGTCGGGAAATTAAAGCGGCAGCAACTTGATCTGCTCGCCGTCTTTCTCAACCGCTTCGCCGAGCGTTTGCGCGTGGCGTTTGCGGCGTTCGATGATGTGCTTGTCGAGCAGCGGATCGTAGGGCACTGGATAATTTCCGTCGTAGCACGCCATGCAAAATGAATTTTTCGGCAGGCCGGTCGCCTTCACCATTCCGTCCTGCGACAAATAATGCAGCGAGTCGGCGTTGAGATATTTTCGGATTTCTTCGAGCGAATGGTTCGCGGCCATCAGTTTGCTGCGGTCGGGAAAATCAATTCCATAGACGCACGGGTTCATGTGCGGCGGACAGCTCACGAGGACGTGAACCTCCTTTGCGCCGGCTTCCTTGAGCGTTTTCACGCGCGTCTTGCAGGTCGTGCCGCGCACGATGGAATCGTCCACGATGACGACGCGCTTGTCTTTCACGAGTTCGGCAATCAAATTTAACTTCACGCGCACGTCGAAGTCGCGGATGAGCTGCGACGGCTGCAAAAAACTGCGCCCGACGTAATGGTTCCGCACGAACGCCATCTCGAACGGGATGCCGGATTCGAGCGAATAGCCGAGCGCGGCGCAATTGCCGCTGTCGGGCACGGGCACGACGACGTCGGCTTGAATCGGAAATTCGCGCGCGAGCTGGCGGCCCATTTCGACGCGGACTTTATAGACGTTGCGATTGGCAATCGTGCTGTCGGGCCGCGCGAAATAAACGTATTCAAAAATGCAAAACGCGCGTTTCGTCTGTTCAGGAAACGCCTGGAAGCTGCTCAAGCCTTTTTCGTTGATGACGACGATTTCGCCCGGCTCGACGTCGCGGACGAATTTCGCGTGGATCAAATCGAGCGCGCAGGTTTCGCTGGCGAGCACATACGCGCCGTCGAGCTTGCCGATGCACAGCGGACGGAAACCGAACGGGTCGCGCGCGCCGATCAATTCCTTCTCCGTCATGATGGCGAGCGAAAACGCGCCTTCGAGTTTGCGCAACGTGTGCGAAAGCTGATTTTCGCCGCCGTTCAAACCCGGCTGCGCCATCAGGTGCAAAATGATTTCGCTGTCCACGGTCGTCTGGAAAATCGAGCCGCGATTTTCCAGTTCGTCGCGCAACTTCGCCGCGTTCGTCAAATTTCCGTTGTGCGCGATGGCGATCTGTCCGCGCGCGCAATCCACGGTGAGCGGCTGCGCATTCTTCAACTGCGACGAGCCGGTGGTAGAATAGCGCGTGTGGCCGATGGCGGTTTTGCCGACGAGTCCGTGCAGGATTTCGCCGTTGAAAATCTGCGGCACGAGGCCCATGCCGTGATGCTTGTAAAATTTCCCATCGTGGCAGGTGACGATGCCCGCGCTTTCCTGCCCGCGATGTTGCAGCGCGTAAAGTCCGTAGTAAGTAAGTTCGGCGGCGTTCGGATGGCCGAAAATGCCGAAGACTCCGCAATAATGTTTTGGATAATTGGGTTGAGCTTGCATCGCGCGCGTCGCTGAATTTTTGCAGACGCGGGTGAAACGCGCAAGCCGGAAGCAACGCGGAGGACGGAACTGAATTTCAACCCGGCCATCGCTCATTGACAGGGCAACGGAACGTGGATTTCGTTGCAGAGGCGCGCATAATCGGCAACCATCCGGAAAGTCACGAGCCGGGGTTCGCCGACTTCATTCGTTTCGTCGGGCGGAACTGCGGCCTGATTTTGGAGGCGTCCCGGACGACCGCCGTTGCGGATTTGAATCAAACGGCTGTTTTTCCAACGCTCAAAACATGAACATTTTGAGCGGCGAAATGTCGAATCCGTTGAATTGAAAAAATATTGGAGAAGCAAAAAAAGTTGAACAATTAATTTCTCTGTTGGCTTGAGCAGCATTAAACGGCACATATTTTTAATCGTCGGATTCCTTTTTCTGGCGGCGGCGGGTTTGATTTCACCGCGCGCGCGCGCGGCAAATTTCACCGCGTCGCTCGACCGTGACACCATCACGCTGGGCGAGACGGCGACGCTGTCGCTCGCGTTTGAAGGCAGCCAGCCAAAAAATGTGCCGACGCCCGACGTGCGCGGATTGCAGATCGTTCAAACCGGCAACCAGAGCAGCTTCAGCTTCATCAACGGCGCGATGAGTTCGACCGTTACGGTCACCTTTTCCGTGATGGCGCAGCGGCGCCGGCGAGTTCACCATTCCCGCGCTCACCGCCGACGTGAACGGCCAGCAGCTTTCCACCGAGCCGCTCAAGCTGACCGTGCTGCAAGGCCAACGCGCCGCCCCCCGCCGCGATTGCTTCGGGCAATGAAATCGCGTTCATGAAACTTTCACTGTCCGACAAAAAAGTTTATGTCGGGCAGATGCTCACCGCGCAACTGCAAGTGTGCCTGCGCGACGACGTGCAGAATTTTGGCAACTTTCAGATTCACCAGCCAGCCCGCCGACGGCTTTACCATCAGACAAAATGGTGCAGGGCCAGAACCGGCGCGAACAGATCGGCAACCGCATTTACACCGTGATCCCGCTCACCTTCTCGCTGACCACCGTGAAGACCGGCACGTTGAGCCTCGGCCCGTTCACCGCCAGCGCCGACGCTGCGTGGTTCCTTCGGCCAACGACCAGGGCGGCGACCCGTTTTTCCGCCAATTTTTCAACCAGGGCGAACAAAAGCCGGTCACGCTCGCCACCGAAACGGTCACGGCACAATCGCTGCCGCTGCCGTCGGAAAATGTTCCGGCAAATTTCAACGGCGCGGTCGGCGATTTCACCAATGACCGCCACCGTCGGGCCGACGAATCTCACCGTCGGCGATCCCGTCACCGTGCGCGTGCAGATTTCCGGGCGCGGCGCTCTCGGCTGCGGTCACGCTGCCCGACCAGACGGCACTGCACGATTTCAAGATTTTCCGCCCACCTCAAAAACCGAAACCAGCGACCAGTTTGGGCTGGAAGGCACCAAGACGTTTGAAGAAATCGTCACGCCGCAAAATTCCGACGTGCATGAATGGCCGCAGTTTTCATTTTCATTTTTCAATCCCGACGACGGAAAATATCACACGCTCACCGCAACCCGCCGTGCCGCTCGTCGTCAAGGCCGCCGGCGCCACGCCGATGCCGACGCTCGCCGCAACTCAAAATTCCGCGCCGGAAAACCAGACGCCGCAGGACATCCTGCCCATCAAGGAAAATCTGGGGACGCTCGCGGTGGAATCATCTCCGCTCGTTGCACGGCCGGTGTTTCTGGCCGCGCAGGCCGTGCCGGTGCTGGCGTTTCTGGCCGCGTTCATCTGGCGCAAACGCACGGACAACCTCGCCAACAATCCGCGCCTGCGCCGCCAGCGCGCCGTGGCGCAGCTCGTCCGCGACGGCTTGGACGATTTGAAAAAATTCGCGGCGGAGAACCAGCCCGACGAATTTTTTGCGCTGCTGTTCCGGCTGTTGCAGGAGCAGCTGGGCGAGCGGCTGGATTGTCCGGCCTCGGCCATCACGGAAAATGTGATCGAGGAACATCCCGTTTTGCGCGGCGCGCCGGCGGCGACGCTCGACGGATTGCGCGAATTGTTCCAGCTCTGCAATCAGGCGCGCTACGCGCCGGTGCGCGGCACCAGCGAATTGAATTCCGTCGCGGCGAAACTGGCGCAAACCATCGGCCAACTCCAGGAGGTGAAGGCATGAAAAAACATTTGGCAAATCTGGTTGCACGCGGAGAAAAGCGGAGGAGTGCCGCCGAACTCCAAGACGCTGGTGCGTTCGTCATCGCCACCGTTTTGCGCAAAGCGTCCTGGAGTGCGCCAGTCCTCTGGCGCTTTGGACTTTTGCTTCTGGCACTCGCTTTCGCCGGAAATATTTTCGCGGCGGACGTTGCCGCAGATTTTTCGGCGGCGAACAAGCTTTACGCCGAGGGGAAATTTGCAGACGCCGCGAGCGCCTACGAAAAAATTCTCCAGACCGGCAAACAGTCGCCCGCGCTGCTGTTCAATTATGCCAACGCGGAATTCAAGTCCGGCCATCTCGGCCTGGCCATCGCCGCGTATCGCCGCGCCGCGCAATTGTCGCCCGCGCGATGACGAAATCCGCGCCAACCTCGCGTTCGTCCGCAATCAGGTCCAAGGCCCGACCGTCCGCGAAAGCCGCTGGCAAAACTGGCTGAGCTCGCTGACGCTGAACGAAGGCGCGCTGCTGACGGCGGTTTTGTTCTGGGCGACGCTGGGCCTGTTCGTCGCGCGGCAGATTCGGCCCGCGCTCGTTCCCAAGCTGAAAACCGCCACGCGGATTTTTGCCGTGCTGACGATTTTCTCCGCGTCCGTGCTGGGCTTGCAGGCGGCGGATCATTTTTCCTCGGCGACCGCCGTGGTGATTTCCGCCGAGGCGACGGCGCGCAGCGGGCCGTTTGACGAGGCGCAAAGCGCGTTCACCGTGCATGACGGCGCGGAACTTTCCGTTTTGGACCGGCACGGCGATTGGATTCAAGTCGCGAACGGCGCGGGAAAAACCGGCTGGCTGCCGGCGAAGCAGGTGGAAGTTTTGCCGGGTGCATGAACGGTTTTTTGTCGCAAAGCGACAGCGGAAATTAGCCCGGCACCGCGTGCCGGGTTCGCGTCCGCGAAATGAACCGTCCTGAAGCAACGATGGAAATTCGGCGTCCTTTCAGGACCGGATTTGCTTTGGTGGTTTACCAGACACTTTGTGTCTGGCTAATTTCCGAACGTCGCTCCGCGACTCGGATTTGAACACATGGAAAGTTTTTTGTCAGAATGACACCGGAAAAATGATTAATAAAACATGAGCACAGGAATCAACGCCATCAACGAAGCGGTCAAGGAAGCGAGCGCGTTCACGCATCCGCTGTTCAACGAACTCGGCAAAGTCATCGTCGGGCAAAATTATCTGACCGAGCGGCTGGTCATCGGCCTGCTCGCCAACGGCCACGTTTTGCTCGAAGGCGTGCCGGGCCTCGCCAAAACGCTCGCCGTCAAATCCATGGCCGCGTGCATCAGCGTGAAATTTTCGCGCCTGCAATTCACGCCGGACATGCTGCCCGCCGACGTCATCGGCACGCAGATTTACAATCCGCAGTCCGGCGGCTTCACCACGCGCAAAGGCCCGGTCTTCGCCAATCTCGTTCTCGCCGACGAAATCAACCGCGCGCCGGCCAAAGTGCAAAGCGCGCTGCTCGAAGCCATGCAGGAAAAACAGGTCACCATCGGCGACCAGACTTACAAGCTCGACGAACCATTCCTCGTGCTCGCCACGCAGAATCCCATTGAACAGGAAGGCACGTATCCGCTGCCCGAAGCGCAGGTGGACCGCTTCATGTTGAAATTGAAAATCGGCTATCCGTCGCGCGCCGAGGAGCGGCAGATTCTGGAAACGATGGCGAAAACTTCCGGCACGCCGACTTGCAGCGCCGTCGTCACGCCGCAGCAAATCCTCAAAGCCCGCGAAGTCATCAACGACATTTACGTGGACGACAAGGTGAAGGATTACATCGTGGATCTCGTCTGCGCCACGCGCGACCCGGACCATTACAAGATCGCGGTGAAGGATTTCATCCAGCTCGGCGCGTCGCCGCGCGCGACCATCGCGCTCACGCTGGCGGCCAAGGCCTACGCGTTCCTGAAAGGCCGCGGCTACGTGACGCCGCAGGACGTGAAAAGCATCGGCATGGACGTGTTGCGCCACCGCGTGGCCATCACCTACGAAGCCGAGGCCGAGGAAAAAACCAGCGAAACGGTCATCCAGAAAATCTTTGATGAACTGCCGGTGCCGTGATTGCAAACGCAATTATGCAACCAAACGAAATTACAATTTGGGGAATAACTCTCCCAACGGTTATCGCTGCTGCGTTAATGGGTGCAGCATTAACGCTACTTGGCGTATTTCTCCAAAATTTATTTGAGAACTGTCGAACCGACAAAAAATTAAAGCATGAAGCAGAAGAAAAAGAAAAAGACAGAAAGTTTCATGCAAAACGCGAAATTTATCTCAACGCTGCGGAGGAAATTGCCAAAGCCGCACGATTTCTGATGCGGTTTTCCGAAGTGCATCTGTCGCAGGCCGAACATTCAGCTTTGCTTGTTGGATATGATGCAGCAATCGCAAAAGTCCATTTAGTTGGCAACCTCAAAACGATCCGCGCGCTTGTTGAAGCAAACGAATGCTTTCAAAGCCAGTCCCTTCGCTTAAATAAAATTCGTGCGCCATTGCAAGAGAGAGCAGAGCAGTTGAAAGTAATTGAAGCGCGGTTAAACGAAGACTTTCAGTCGCAGAAAAATGTTGTCAGTCGTTTCGAGCAAATACAGCGAGCCAATCAAGGTGACCCTGAACTTTCCAAGTTGACGGAGCAGTATCAACTTCTTCAACAACGAATCGCTAAAGCCCAAGAGGATCGCACCACGATTAATCGAGAAACTTACCAAGGCTCTTTGCAACTATTCGGAGAGTGCAGAAAGGCGATTGCAGATTATTCCGAAAAATTACGGCGCGTTAATGTGGTTGCACGCGAGGAGCTATCGCTTTCATTTGGTTCATCGAATCAGGAGTATTTGGATTTGATGCAAAAAACCAGCGACAAAATTGATTCAGAATTGGCAGAATTTGTTTCTGGCCTTTTAACGCCGAAGAAACAAGAAGCGCCAAAGCAACAGTGATGATTCCCCGCGAGATTCTCAAAAAAATCCGGCAGCTCGAGCTGCGCACGAACCGCCTCGTGACGGTTTCGGGGAGCGCACGCGTCCCGCGTGCCGTTTTCGGCGTCGCGCCGAAAACCCGTTCGCCAAAAATGATCCTGCGGAAGAAAGCGAGTCCGGCTAGCCAAGGTTCGGGCGCGACGCCCGAACCCGCACGCGGGACGCGTGCGCTCCCCAACACATCATTTCAACCGCCAACGCAATTTGGCAGCAAGGATCAATGGGTGTTTTCGTCCACCCTCACCTGTGTCCTCTCCCCCGGGAGAGGATTTCAACCGTCCACGCTTTCGGTCAGTTCGGCAGTCCGTCCGACCAATCCTGCCGCCGGTTTTCCCCAAGACGCGGCGAGCGTTTCCCCTGCTCCTTGGGGAGAAGGCCGGGATGAGGGCGGGCGAAACTGTCGCAATTTGACCACAGAACGGGTAAAAATCATTAGTTGCTGCAATATAATGCCTTGTAACTATCGCGCCAAGCCGTGGGCTGGCTTCGCGGACAACCGGGCCACATTCGCGGACGATGCGGCCAACTTTGCGGATGACCGGGCCAACCGTGCGGACGATGTGGCCGACTTCGCGGACGGTGCGGTCAGTTTCGCGGGTGACCGGGCCGCGTTTGCGAACACCCCGTCCACTTTCGCGGACTGTCGGGACCCTTTTGCGGAGACTGCGGCCGCTCTCGAGGAACACCGTTACCGGAACGCGGCGGCCGGGATTTCTTGCGCGAAAAGAGTGTTCAAATCCCGCAACCAGTCAAACCAGTTTTCGACGCCATGATTCCCCGCGAGATTCTCAAAAAAATCCGGCAGATCGAGCTGCGCACGAACCGCATCGTGACCGAAACGCTCGCGGGCCAGTATCATTCCGTCTTCAAGGGCCAGGGCATGAACTTCGACGAGGTGCGCGAATACCAGCCCGGCGACGACGTGCGCGCGATTGACTGGAACGTCACCGCGCGGATGAATCATCCGTTCATCAAGAAGTTCGTCGAGGAACGCGAACTCACGCTCATGCTCGTCGTGGACGTGAGCGGCTCCGGCCTGTTCGGCTCGCGCGACCAATCCAAGCGCGAACTCGCGGCGGAAATTGCCTCGGTGCTCGCGTTCTCGGCGATTCGGAACAATGACAAAGTCGGCCTGATTCTTTTTACCGACGAAGTTGAAAAATTCATTCCGCCGCGCAAAGGCCGCAGCCACGTCCTGCGCGTCATCCGCGAAGTTTTGTTTTTTGAGCCGAAGCGGCGCGGGACGGATTTGAACGCCGCGCTGGAATTTTTGCTGCGCGTGCAGGCGCACAAGGCGATTGCGGTGGTCATTTCGGATTTTCTCGGTTCGCCGGCCGTGCCGCGCAAGCCGGGCGGAATGCGGGCGCGTTCGCAATATGCTGCTGCTGGAATCGCTGGCGCAGGCGTCGTTCACGATGCTGCGGCAGGCGAACCGCAAGCACGATCTGGTGGCGGTGCAGGTGACCGATCCGCGCGAACTGGAACTGCCGGAACTGGGCCGGCTGATTTTTCAGGACGCGGAGACGGGCGAAATTGTGGAGGTCAACACCGGCGACGCGCGCAAGCGGCAGGCGTTCGCCGAACGGCAGGCGAAGTCGCAGGAGCGATCTGGCGCGGCTGTTCCGCAAGGCGGGCATTGACGCGATCCAGTTGCGGACGGACCAGCCTTACGGCGCGGCGCTGGGCAGGTTTTTTGAAAACGCGCGAGAAACGGAGGCTGCGCGGATGATCATCGAATGCAACGACTACAAACGCGACAGTTCCAGCCGCCAACGACATCCGCGACATCAAGCCGCCGGTGGAAATTCCGAACGGCTGGGCATGGCTTTGGTGGACGCTGATCGGCGCTGGCCGTCGTGTGCGCGGCGTTTTTGCTCTGGCGTTGGTTGAAAAACCGCAAATTGAACATTGTACTGCCGCCGCCGATTCCGGCGCACGTCCGCGCGAAGCAAAAACTGGCAGGAGGCGCTGGCGCTGATTTCGCAGCCGAAGCCGTTTGTCATCGCGGTGTCCGACACGGCGCGGACGTATCTGGAGGAGCGGTTTGATTTCCGCGCGCCGGAGCGGACGACGGAGGAATTTTTGCGCGAGCTGGGCGGAACGAAATTGCTGCTGCCGGAGCAAAAGGAAAGCCTCGGCGAATTTCTGGCAAGCTGCGACCTCGTGAAGTTCGCCAAATACGAGCCGGGCGAAAAGGAATTGCGCGAGCTGCACGGCTCGGCGGTGCGGCTGGTGGAAGAAACGGAGCCGCAGCCAATTTCAAATGTGAAGTCGGAAATTTCAGATGCGGAAACGCCGTCCGCAGTTGAACCGGAAGAAATCACAAATCGAAAATCGTAAATCTGAAATGGAATTTGCCCATCCATGGCTTTTGTTGCTGCTGTTGCTGCTGCCGCTGCTGGCGTGGCTGAAAGGCAAGCGCGGGCTGCCGCCGGCGTTTGTCTATTCGTCGGTGCAGCTCGTGCGCGGGATGCAGAACATCACGCGCTCGCGGCCCGGCGGATTTTTGATGTCGCTGCGCTGGCTCGTGCTGGCGCTGTTCATCGTCGCGCTGGCGCAGCCGCGTCTGTCGAAAAGCACGACGACGGTGAAGGCCAGCGGCATTGACATCGTGTGCGCGCTGGATTTGTCCGGCAGCATGATCTCCGAGGATTTCGTCGTGAACGGCCAGCGCGTGAACCGCTTTAACATGGCGCAAGTCGGTGTTGAAAGATTTCATTGACAAGCGGCCCGAACGACCGCATCGGGCTGGTGGTGTTCGCGGCGCAGGCGTTCATCGCCACGCCGCTGACGCTGGACCACGATTATTTGCAGGAAAATCTCGCGCGCCTCGACATCGGCACGATCAATTCCGACGCGACGGCCATCGGCGACGCGCTGACCACGGCGCTCAACCGGCTGCGCGATTTGAAGGCGAAAAGCAAAATCATCATCCTCGCGACCGACGGCCAGAACAATTCCGGCAAGGTTGATCCGCTCATGGCGGCGGACGCGGCGGCGGCGCTGGGCGTGAAAATTTACACGGTCGGCATCGGCGAACAGGGCTCGGCGCCGATGCCGGTTTTCATGGGCGGGCAAAAAGTCGGCTATCAAAATGTGCCGGTGGACGTGGACGAGGACACGCTGCAAAAAATCGCGGACAAGACCGGCGGGAAATATTATCGCGCGGACAACGCGGAAAAGTTCAAGCAGATTTACGACGAGATTGACAAGCTGGAAAAAACCGAGGCGGTCGTCAACAAATACACGGAATACAAGGAACTGTTCCCGTGGCTGGTCGCGGGCGGGCTGGCGCTGCTGCTGATCGAACTGGTGCTGGGACAAACCGCGTTTCGGAGGCTGCCATGAAATTTACGATTTGCGATTTACGATTTACGATTTGAAAATGAGATTCGAGAATTCACATTTGCTTTGGCTGCTGCTGGTGATTCCGCCGGTGCTGGCGGTGTTTTTCTGGTGGGCGACGCGTTCGCGGCAGAAATTGCTGACGCAATTCATCCAGGCGCGGCTGCTGTCGCACTTGACGGTCGGGCATTTCGCCGGCGCGGCAGAAAATCCGGTTTCGCACTGTTGATTCTGGCCGTGGCGTTTTTGATCATCGCGCTCGCGCGGCCGCAACACGGATTTGATCTGCAAGAAGTCGAGCAGCGCGGGCTGGACATCGTCGTGGCGGTGGACACCTCGAAATCCATGCTCACGGCGGACATCGCGCCGAACCGGCTGGAGCGCGCCAAGCTCGCCGCGCTGGAATTGATGCAGCGACGCCGGCACGGACCGGCTGGGGCTGGTGGCGTTCGCGGGCGACGCGTTTCTGGAATGTCCGCTGACGGTGGACAACACGGCGTTTCAGCAAAGCGTGCAGGCGCTGAACGTGAATTCGATTCCCGAAGGCGGCACGGCCCTCGCGGCGGCGATCAACACGGCGCTGACGGCGTTCAAGGAAAAGGACATTACAAGGCGCTCGTGCTGCTGACCGACGGCGAGGACAACGTCAACGAGGCCGCCGCGCTCGAAGCGGCGCAAAACGCGGCGAAGGCCGGGCTGAAAATTTTCACCGTCGGCATCGGCACGGCGGCGGGCGATTTGATCCGCGTGACGGACGCGAACGGCAATTCGGATTACGTCCGCGACGAGCAGGGCAACGTGGTGAAGTCGCACTTGAACGAGCCGCTGCTGCAAGCAAATCGCCGCCGCGACGGGCGGATTTTATCTGCCGTTGCGCGGCGCGGACACGATGGACACGCTTTATGACCGCGGCCTCGCGCCGCTGCCGAAATCGGAAGGCGAGGCAAAGATTGATCCGGCGTTATCACGAGCAGTTTCACTGGCCGCTGGCGGCGGCGATTTTGCTGCTTGCTGGCGGAAATGTTTTTGCCGGAACGGAAGAACGTGAAGCCTAAAGTCCAAAGTCCAAAGTCCAAAGTCCAAGCGACGGCAGTCGCGGCCGCTGTCTGACAATTTTGTCTGATTCCAATTGCTGCGGACGGCTTCGCCGGCAAGCGCGCTGCGCGATTACAATTCCGGCAATTACACAAACGCGCTGCAGGAATTTGAGCAACTGGCGCAAACGCAGACGAACGATTTGCGGCTGGTTTTCAACGCGGGCGCGGCGGCGTATCGCGCGACGAATTATGACGAGGCGCTGAAAGATTTCCAGTCGGTGACGCTCGTCGCCGGATTTGAAATTGCAGCAGCAGGCGTTTTACAATCTGGGCAACACGCTTTACCGGATGGGCGAATTGAAATTTACGCCGGATTCCGACGGACTGGACGCGATGGAGGAATCGTGGACGAACGCCATGCAATGTTATGCGCACGCGGTGCAACTGAACACGAATGACGCGGACGCGGTCTATAACCTGTCGTTTGTGAAACAGCAGATCGCGCTGATTGACCAGTTGCGGGCGACGATGCGGCGGGCGAAACTTTCGGCGGACGACGCGGTCCGGCGCGATGAATTCCACCGCGCCTACGAAATCATGGCGCAGCTCATGCAAAACAAAATCGCGGCGAAACAATTTCAAGATTACACGAAAAAATTGAAGGACATTGATGAGATTGACACGCCCAATTCAAAATCAGTCTTTTGACTTTGCTGCTCGTTTTTGCCGCGCAAAAAGTTTGCGCGCAGCTTGCGCCCGCCGATGATTTTTTCAACAGCGGCGCGCAGTTCTACATTTCAAACAACATTCCGTCCGCGCTGGAAAGGACGGAAGACGGCTTGAAAATTTATCCCGACGACGTGAAGTTGAAAAAGCTGGAGGAACTGCTCAAACAAAAACAGCAGCAACAGCAGCAACAGCAACAGAACCAGAAGCAACAATCACAGTCGCAGCAGAAGTCAAACAGCCAGAAAAACCAGCAGCAGAATCAGCAGCAGTCGCAGCAAAATCAGGCCGGCCAGAAAAAGGACGAACAGCAGAAGCAGGCGGAACAGAAAAAATCCGGCGAGGAGAAGAAGCAAAGTGACACAAATCAGCCGGTTGCCGGACAAATGACGCCGGAAGAGGCGAAGCGTTTGCTGGACGGGCAAAAAGGCGACGAGCAGGTGTTGCAATTCAAGCCGCAGGGCAAGCCCGAAAATCCAAACCAGCCGGTCAAGGACTGGTGATCACGCCGTCAGTCCAGCGGATTTTCATCTGGATGAGAAAATTCACGCGTCGGTTCGGCGGCGGCTTCCGTTTTTGGCAATTCGGAGATTTCGGGTTCGGCGGATTTTGAAACGGGCATTTCATTTTCCACAGGCGCTTCGGTTGCCGGTTCCACGGTTTTGATTTTTGCTTCCGGCGCGGGCGGGGAAATTTGCGCGCGGTTCACCAGCGCGAGCATCGTGATGGCGGACGCGGCATTTTTTTCGGCTTCCTCAATGCGCGCAAACTCACCGAAAATTTCCGCGCGCACCGGCTCGTCGCGCGAAAGCAGTTCCTGTCCGCCGCCTCGCATGGCGGTCAAAATGTGGTGCGCATTGATGGCTTCGAGCGGGCGGGCGGGCGCGTAGGCGGGTTCGCCGCCGTTGGTCTCGACGACGAGGCGCGCGGAGAGAAGCGTCTGCAAAACCTGCTGCGCGAGCCTGGTCGGGATGCCAAGCTCGGCGGAAATTTCCTGCATTGTCACGGGCGGACGGCCGAGTTGAAACCGCTGGCCGATGCTCGTCATCAACCGCAGCGCGATGAATTCGCGTCCGCGCTGGTTCACATTTTCCACGAGCTTCTCCTGCAAATAGGATTTACGGTTTTGGAAGGCGTAGGCGACCTGCGCGCCGAACAGCAAAATGAGCCACGACAAGTAAAGCCCGGCCATGAACACCGGCACGAGGCCGAGGCTGCCATACATTTTGCTGTAAGTGACGACGCGCGAGACGTAGAGAAAGCCGAAGACGTTGTTCAAATACCACAGCGAACCGCCGGTGATTCCGCCGACGAACGCCGCGCCGAATTTGACCTTCGTGTTCGGCACGAGCAGGTAAAGCAGCGCGAACACCAGCCACAAAATCAGGAGCGGCAGGAATTGAAAAACCAGGCCGCCGATGAGCGGCATTTTTTCGACGATGCTTTCCGTGGTTTTCAGGTGCGGACTGCCCGCGAGGCCGAGCGCGCCGATGATGGCGATTGGACCGAGAGAAATCGCCGTCCAATAAAGCACGATGCGCCAGAGCCAGTTGCGTCCGCGCGCAACGCCCCAGATGTCGTTGAACGTCGCCTCGATGCTCGCGAGCATCCGTATCGCGACATAAACGAGCAGCAGCATCCCGATCATGCCGAGCGTGCCGCTGCGCGTCTTCTCGATGAACTCGTGAATCCATTTGGCCGTCGCCCTTTGCGCGCTGACGCTGACGACCGGAGCGGCGGCGGATGGAGTGTTCGTGACGGATGCGGCTGCATTGGTTTCGGCAACGGAATTCGTGGTTGTGGCGGCAATCAAATTTGTCTGCGTCGCCGACATCGCCGAACTTGGCGGCACGATGTGGGAGACCAGTTTGTCAATCGCGCCGTAGATTTTGTCCTCGCCCTGCGTTTTAAGCAGGCTGCTGGTGATGCTGATGGCGACGACGAGCATCGGGATGAGCGCGAGCAGAGAGGAATACGACAGCGCCGCCGCGCGCATGGGGCAGCGGTTGCGGATGAAGCTTTTCCCGACGAGCACCCAGAAATGGGCGAAGCGTTCGAGACGGTCGAATTCATGTTCCGCGCCGGTTTGCGCGCCGGCGAGGATTTTGACAAGCCGCAGAAGTCGTTTTTTTGCCATGATTGACGCGGCCACGCTAACAAAGCCGCGCGCCAAGTCAACGCGCCGAATCCGCCTTCATTAAAAATTTTGGCGGATGAATCCGCTTTATTGCCGCGCGAAAATCCGCACAATGAAGCCGCGCGCATCCGTAGCTCAATTGGATAGAGCTTCTGACTTCGGATCAGAAGGTTGCAGGTTCGAGTCCTGCCGGATGCACCAATAATTTCAATATATTTTGACGGATTGCGCTATTGTTACTCGTATGTTTGATACTGCAATTGCATATTGAAGCCATGAAAAATCGTCAAAATCCAGTGGCGGACGCTGCTGAGAAAAACAAGCTCTGGCAGAAAACTTCTTACGCCAATCTCAGCCGACGGAGATTGATCGTAGTGGATTTCCCGACGCGGTTATAGTCTGCGCGGAGCGACTGGTTCATTTCGGTTCTGTTGCGCGGCGGGGAGATCGGCCTTTCACTTCCCTAAAATCTTCAGATGGTTAATCAGGTATGAAATTGCGATTTGCAAATAAAATGAAGAGGCTGCTTCGCATTTTGCACATATTTTTTCGTCCGCCAACCCTGAAATCTTGAAACGGCGGGCTTCTGCGTGAAAAATTTCATTGGCATGAATTGTGCAAAGCTGATTCCGTGCAGTCAACAAACACCATTGAGAAAGGAATTCTATGTTGGGATGGACGGTCATTTTTTTAGTCGTTGCGCTGGTTGCAGGCGTGCTGGGCTTCACCGGCATCGCCGGTGCGGCAATGGGAATCGCGAAGGTTCTGTTCTTTATTTTTCTGGTTTTGTTCTTGGTATCGTTGATTTTCCACCTTGCTGCCAAATAGCACGGAAACAGACCGAATTAATTTTGAAAGAAACTTTATGTCCAGAGGCGACAAATCAAGTGACACGGACAAGCAAAAGCGCATGGCCGGACATATTGAAGATGGCTATGAAAATCACGGCGTGAGCAGCAAGGAAGCTGAATGCGCGCTTGGGCCACGGTCAATAAAGTAACTGGCGGCGGAATAAAGGGCGGCTCTGGCCGTGGCAAAAAATGATCGCGCGAAACTTTATTCCGCAAGCGAAGACGAATCTAGTTAAAACTCATAAACGAAAGGGCGGACTATGAAAAGCAAACTGCTAATTCCTGCGGGTTTTGTCATCGCAACTTTGGCGACCGGCTGCAAACAATCAAATCCGGCGGATGAAAATCCGCCAGCCAGCGACACCAATTCACTATCCGTTACCCAGCAGTTGGAAAACGCCAAGGAAGTTGCCACGAACGTCTGGCAAAAAACCAAAGACACGACGACCAATGGCTGGTCAAACTTGAAGGAAGGAACCACAAATGCCTGGGCCGACATCAAGGATTCCCTGCAGGCGACCAAGGATTATACTTACGACCAAAAGGATGCGTTTGTAGCCGGTGCCAGCGCCGATCTGGATGCGCTCGACCAGAAAATAAAAGAATTGTCGGACAAGGCCGCCACCGCGAGCGATTCCGTCAAGGCCGATGCACAGGTCAAACTTCAAGAATTGCGCGACAAGCGGGCCGTGCTGGACCAAAAATTGGATGCCGTCAAAAATGCGACGGAAGCAGATTGGAATGATACAAAGACCGCGTTCCAAAATTCCTATGATGATGTTAAGAGTTCACTCAAACAAGCATGGCAATGGCTCAATGACAAATTAAGTTCCTGATTCCCCAAATTTCCCTGAACAACAAACCGGCGGGCGTGACTGAATAAAATCAGCGCCCCCGCCCCTCTTTTCCAGTGAACATCAAATACTGTTTAGATCACTTCGCTCAACGCCTTTTCAAGTGATTCCATCCGAACTGGTTTGGTATGATGCGCGACAAAGCCGGCATTTTGACCCATATGCCGCCGGGCAACACGAAACACTCTTTGGCTTATTGCCGCCGGCCACCCGCCCAGCCCAACGATTGTTGCGGCAAGTCCGTCCGTGGGTTGAACCGGCCCAGTCTTTTGAGAAAAACCAACTGGTTTGGGCCAGATGTTTTTCAACAGCGATGAGTATTGCCAAAATAAATCAACTGACTGAACGCGGATTTTCAATGCTGCAGATTAAAAATTATTCCGCCACAGCCAGATTCCGTTTCGCCATGATTGCTTCGACAATTTTTTTGGCGAGCGCTGGTTTTTCAATCATCGCCTTTTGCGCGGCTTCCTTGCCCTGGCCGATGAGTTCGCCCTCGAATTGCAGCCACGCGCCTTTTTTGTCCACGACTCCGTCGGCGATGCCCACTTCGAGAATGCAGCCTTCCTTGTTGATGCCGTGATTGTAGATGATGTCGAACTCGGCCTCGACGAACGGCGGCGCGACTTTGTTTTTGACGACCTTGACGCGGACGTGATTGCCGGTCGCGTTGCCGGCGGCGTCCTTGAGCGTGTCCTTGCGGCGGATGTCGAGGCGGACGCTCGCGTAAAATTTCAGCGCCTTGCCGCCGGTCGTCGTTTCAGGGCTGCCGAACATGACGCCGACCTTTTCGCGCAACTGGTTCGTGAAAACGCACGTCGTCTTGGACTTGTTCAAAATCGCGGTGAGTTTCCGCAACGCCTGCGACATGAGCCGCGCCTGCATTCCCATCGTGGCCATGCCCATTTCGCCTTCGAGCTCGGCCTTTGGCACAAGCGCGGCGACGGAGTCAATCACGATGACGTCGAGCGCGTTCGAGCGCGCGAGCGTTTCGCAAATGGTCAGCGCTTCTTCGCCGGAGTCCGGCTGCGAGACGAGCAAATCGTCCAGATTCACGCCGAGTTTTTTTGCGTAAGCCGGGTCGAGCGCGTGCTCGGCATCAATGAACGCCGCGAGGCCGCCGCCCTTTTGCGCGTTGGCAATGACGTGGAGCATCAACGTGGTTTTGCCCGAAGATTCCGGCCCGAAAATCTCCACGACGCGCCCGCGCGGAATGCCGCCGACGCCCAGCGCGAGGTCGAGCGCAAGCGCGCCCGTCGGAATGATGCCGATTTTGACCTTCGATTGCGCGTCGCCGAGGCGCATGATCGCGCCGTCGCCATAGCTTTTGTGGATGCTTGAAATGGCGGCTTCGAGTTCGCGCGCGTGCGACGTGGCGGCTTTCGGTTCGGCGACATTTTTTTCGGCGGGTTTTTCAGTTTTGGCGGCCATATGATTTCAAGGTTTGTTAATTTTGCAAACCTTGACGTTAGTGAACAATTTCAAAATAGTCAAACGCGGGTTGTTCACCGAATCAAAAATCAACCACGCCAAAATTTCCCGGCTGATTTTGTTTCCGGTCACTTCACGCCCGGAAACGCCATGTAATTCTTCGCGTTGGAGTAGCAGATGTTTTTGATCATCGGCCCGACGAGGCTTTCGTCGTCGGGAATCAGCCCGTTCTTGATGTCGCGGCCGATCAGATTGCAGAGCGTGCGGCGGAAATACTCGTGGCGCGGATAGCTCATGAACGAGCGCGAATCCGTGATCATGCCGACGAAGCGCGAGAGCAGGCCGAGATTCGAGAGCGCGTTGAGCTGCCATTCCATGCCTTCCTTCTGGTCCAAAAACCACCAGCCGGAGCCGAATTGAATTTTGCCGGGAATCGTGCCGTCCTGAAAATTTCCGATCATCGCGGCGAAGGCGTAATTGTCCGCCGGGTTCAGGTTGTAAATGATCGTCTTGGGCAGGGAATTTTCCGAATCCAATTTGTCGAGATACGCCGCGAGCGTCTGCGCCTGCGGAAAATCGCCGATGGAATCGAAGCCCGTGTCCGGCCCGAGCCTGCGCGAGCAGGCGCGTGTTGTTGTTGCGCAGCGCGCCGAGGTGAAGCTGTTTCGTCCAGCCGCGCTTGGCATCGAGATGGCCGAAGAACACCATCATGAACGAGGCGAACTGCGAATGTTCCAGCGGCGAAACGGCCTCGCCTTTGCGCGCCTTGTCGAAAATCGCCAGCGGCCGTTTCCTCCGAACAAAAATCCGCGAAGCATTGGTTCAAGCCGTGGTCGGACAGACGGCAGTTCTGCGAATGAAAATACTCGTGCCGTTTTTCCAGCGCACTGATGAACGCGCTCAAGCTGTTGATGTCCGTGTCCGCTGCGGCGGCAAGCTGTTCCACCCATTTGTTGAAACCGGCGGGCTGAGTTGACCGTCAGCGCCTTGTCGGGCCGGAACGCCGGCAGCATTTTCGTCGGATGATTTGTTGTGGCGAAGGCGCGGTGATGTTCCAGATTGTCCGCCGGATCGTCCGTCGTGCAGACGACTTTCACTTTGAATTTTTTCAGGATGCCCTGCGTCGTCAGCGCGGGCGTGGCGAGTTTTGCGTTCGCCTGTTTCCAGATTTTTGCGGCGGTCTTTTCGCTCAACAAATCCGATATGCCGAAATAGCGCTTCAATTCCAGATGCGTCCAGTGATAAAGCGGATTGCGGAGCGTGTGCGGAACGGTTTTCGCCCACGCGTTGAACTTCTCCTCCGGCGTGGCGTTGCCGGTGACGAATTTTTCCGCGACGCCGTTGCTGCGCATCGCGCGCCATTTGTAATGATCGCCTTCCAGCCAGATTTCAAACAGGTTTTTGAACTGCCGGTTTTCCGCGATGTCCTTCGGCGAAATATGGCAGTGATAGTCAAAAATCGGCTCGGTCTCGGCGAACTTGTGATAGAGCCGGCGCGCGGGCTTGTTGCCCAGCAGAAAATCTTCGTGGATGAAGGCCATAGGTTATGCCCCCAACAATAAGGGTTTCATGTGCCGCTCGAAAAGATTTTCCGTGACGTTTTTGGCGATGATCGCCTCGTGCTTCTTGAGCGCGTTCAGGTAGCGGTCGCCCTTCTTCGCCGCGACCTTGAAGCTGACGTGCAGCAACTGGCGGAAGCTCGGATTGTAGTTCGGATTTTTCTGGTCGTGGCGCAGCGCGGAGACAAATTGCTTGGAACTCCAGCCGTTCACCTTCGCGGCGGACGGCAGTTTCTTTTTATCAATGTCAATGACACTGGCGTAAGGCGCGCAAAATTCATCCACGTGTTCAATCGCATAGGCGTAAATTTCCTTCGCGATTTCCAGTCCGTCGCCGCCCGCTTCCGCCAGGCCGATCAATTCTTCCAGCCAAGTTGTGCCGGCGGTTTTGATGTGAACGCCGGCATCGAATTTTTTCAACGCGCGGCGCATCGGCTCGTAAATGGAAAACTTGTCGCTGCCGGAATGGACGCTCAATTTTAGCGACGGCGGCAGGCCGTATTTCTGGATGGCGAACGCGATGACGGCTAGGTCTTCGTTGAACTCCTTCTCGAACTGCTTGAGGTCGCCGACGTAATCCACGCCCTTGTTGAAGCGGCCGGTGAATTTCGGCGCGATGGTCTGGATGGGAATCTTTTCGTCGGCGATCGCGGCGAGAATGATCAGCAGTTCCGGCGGCGTCTGCGGGCTGTCGGTCTCGTCCATCGAAACTTCGGTGATGAAATTCTCCGCGCCTTTGGTCGTGGCGATGTGCCGGTAGATTTTCCCGGCGTCCTGCGACCGCGAGCAGAAACTTGTTGGCGACTCGCTCGACTTCCGCGCGCGTGATTTCAAACGGACGATCAATGTGCGGGATGGAAATTTTACCGACAAGTTCGGGATGACGATCCACAAACGCCTTCACGATCGGCAGCGGCGGCGGGCTTGCCGATGCTGTCGGCCACGTCAATCGTGAAGAAATCCGACGGCGCGATGAACCGGTCCACCGTTTCGAGCCGGATGTGGTCGGCGTCCACGTGATACGGCTTGTCGCCAGCCGAGCGCCTTCACGGCCGCATCCGCCTCGGCGCGCAGGCTCGTCGGCTCGGTGCCGATGAACGTGTGTTCGCGGTTGGACTTGTTCCAAACCGGCACCACGTCCGCGCCCAGTTCGGCCGCAAGGATGCAGGCCTGCAGTTGAGCCTTGCCTTGCTGTGCAAAACGGTCGCCCATGCCAAAGGAAAATTTTCCCAAGGGCAGATAATTGGTCATAAACAATGCACGGACACTTATAGCAGGGGGACGGATGCGGGCGAAACACTTTTATGTGAGGGATTTTACAAACTGTGGCTGATGCCGACCTGCGCGAAAAGGGAACACCCAAGTCCAGTTCTACTGCGCCCCGCTGGAAATGCGGGCAAACTGCCTTAAATTTTGCGCCTTGTTGTTCGTCATCCAGCCTTACTTCGCCAGATAGTCTTCGACAGGCTCAACGCCGAGCGTGCCGGACAGTTTTTTCAGATAATCCGGCGACTCGGCTTCTTCCAAATATTTCCGCGCGCGCGCCAGGCGGTCTCCAATGCCCAGATTTTCCGCGATGTCCTCGTGGCTCGGCCTGCGCAAAAACTGGTTCAGATATTCGACGTGCCGCCGCCAGAGCGTCTTGTCAATCTTCTGTTTCGCCGCCAGCCGCGCCGCATACCAATCGCTTGCCAGAAGATTTTCACGCGTGAACAATTTGCGGAATTCCGCGTCGTCCAGTTTTTTCCCTTCCCACTCGTCGTGGAGCATGATGTGAAGCAGCGCCTTCAGCGGCGGGCAGGCCTGCGCGATGCTGCCGTCGTCGAAATACATTTTGGCGACGCGCTTCTGCGTGGAGACGATGTTGTCCATGCCGTCCGCGAAAATATCCGCGCCCTGCAATTCCGGCTTGAGCATCTCCTCCGTGAACACCGCGTGCGGATGGTTGAACACGCGGCCAAAAAATGCGTGGATGAAACGGATGTTGACGCGCCAGCCGAGCCGCGAGGCCAGGACTTTTTTTCCGGCGACTTCAAAATCCTCGCACTTCTCCAGATAATGGTTGGCAATCAAAAATTCCGGCGTGCGCTCCTCCGGCGTCATCCGGCAGAAAACCTCCGGCACGATCAGGCTCACGTCATGGTCCACGCGCACGTTCGGCCCGACATAGCCGGCGGCGGTCACGAACGCGTGATGGCCGGTGAGCATGAACGACACGAGCGCGTTGTTCAGATCCATGATCGGCGGCAGCGCGTTGAACGGCCCTTTGGTCAGCGCGCCTTCCGAACCCGCGCCGGTCGTGGACGGCGATTTGCCGGTCATGCTGCAGATGAATTCCATGAACAGTTCCGGCAGCTCGAAATAATGGATCGGGTTGTAGCACGCGAGCGAGCGGATGCCCGACTTCCGGCGGATTGTTGCGGCGACCGGGCAGGACGACGTTGACTGGCGTGTGCAGCGGCCCGCCCGCCGGCACGCGGCGCAGCAGGCGCGCGGACATCTCGGCGAGGTGGCTTTCGCGCGGATTGGCGAGGTCGGGGCGCTTTTGCAGGTAGCGCGGATTTTTGCTCGGCTTGCCGTCAACCAATCGCGGATGCGCGGTTGATACAAAATAGTCCGGACGCCCGGTCGCGGCGACTTCGCGGATCAAATTCTGCATCGGCGCGGTGAATTCGTAAAAACCGATGGCGTCCTCTACCAGTTCACCTGCGAACTTCGCCGGCAGCGGCTCGTAATTGGAAAAGAAATTGTCCCGCTGCGCGAAGTCGGCTTCCGCCTGCTTGTCGTAGCCGCGATGGATCGCGTCGTCGGGCCGCTGGAACAAACGCCGTTCACAGTTCTTCACGAACTTGAGCGTGGAATTTTTGTCCGCGTGCGGAACATTTTCAACCATGTCCGGCGGCACGAGCGTCGAGGCCGTGATGTCGTCCTCCATCTGGATTTTCACGGACGGATGAAAATCCTTTCGCAATCCAAAAGTCCGCCACGCGCCGCCGCCGTCGAAGCCGACGCGCAGATAAGTCGTCACGAGCTTGCGGTTTTCGCATTTCAATTCATTGCCGGGCATGCCGTTGATGATGTCCACGCTGAAATGGTCGCGCCAGTTGCCGCCCCATTCGGGCTTGTAATAGCGCTTCACGACGAAGACCAGTTCCTTGAGGTATTGCGGAATGGAATCCAGCCATGCGTTGTAATCGGCGGTGTATTCGCGCTTGTCGGGCGTGAGCAGCTTGATGACCGAGCCGAGCGAACGCTCCGGCGACAAAACCGGACGGCTGTCGTCGATGATGCGGCATGTCAATGAAACGGTTCGCGTAATTGCGATAAATCAATTCGCTGACACGGTCGAAATCCGCCTTGAAATCGGCGACGAAAACCGGGCCGGTCAAAATCGCGTCCGTAATCGGTTTTGAAATTTCCGATTTGCCGCCGCCGGAAACAGTGCTGGGCTTGTGGCAGAGCGTTCCTTCCGCCGCGACGCCGACGAGCCGCCACGCGCGAAATGCGCCCGGCGGTTTTTCCATGCGAACCTTGTAGCCGGACGGACGGACGTAGGTTTTGTCCGGCTGCAATTTGATGCCGCGCTCGCCGCCGGAATTTTTCCACGAAATTGTCTGGTCGTGCAGGTCAAAGTGCGCCATTTCCGGGACATAAATGATTTCGGGAAATTTTTTGTCCACCGCGTAGCCCTCCGGCTTCACGTCCATCGCTGCGCCGTAGCGCGCGACCATGTCCGTGAACGAATAGCCCATGCTTCGGACGTGCGCGTCGCCGCTGAATTCCTCGCCCAGATCGTATCCCGGAAAAACGAGCGCGCCGCCCGCGTGCTCCTCCTCGCAATTGCCGAAAAGGTTCGCGGCGAAACTGATCTGCGTCTTCACCTCTTTTTTGCAATAGCCGTAATAATTGTCCGCGATGAGCGTGACGATGACGCCGGTTTCGTCGCGGCAGGTCAATTTGAACGCGCCGCCGTTGTTGTAAAGTTCGCCCTCTGTTTTCCAGCACATCCCGTCGCGGCGCTGGCGTTCCGTCGCCTGGTCGAAGTGCGGCAGCCCGGCGGATTTTTTCGTGGCCTTGACCAGATGCGGCGCAAGGATGACGCAGCCGGTGTGTCCCGTCCAATGTTCCGCGTCCAGCGCGGAGTCGTTCGCCGGCAGCAGCGGGTCGCCACCGTTTCCAAAAATGCTTTCGACAAAATCCAGGTTGCTCACCAGGTTTCCGGGGACAAAAAACCGGACCTCCATCGTTTTCTGCGGCGTGAACCCGGGAACCTGCGGGCAGACAATCGGGCGCAGCAGCAGCGAGACAAAACATTCCGCCGGCCTGGGCTGCGTGGCGGTGAACGGCAGCCGCATCAGTTCGCGCGGCGGGTTGAGCGCGAGCGCGAGCATTTTTCCGAAGACGCTTTTCGGCACGGCGCACTTGTCGTCGGGAATCGGCAGTCCGCCCTCGGCGACGTGGAAAATTCCCTGCGTCGTGCGCCGGTCGCTTTTGGGATTGTGCAGCACGCCGTTGGCGGCGCGGTAGGAGGCGATGATGTCGGAGGAAAAATCGTCGCGGTCAAACGGCAGCGACAGCACGCGCGCGAGTCCGGCGCGGTCCAGCGTGAACGTGAGCGACGGCAGCTTCGTCACCGGCACGTCCTGCAGATAATCGTAGAGAAAAGTCTGGATGCGCTGGTCGGCGGGCGGAAGATACTGGCCGAGCAGCCGGTCTTTTTCGCGCGAGCGCTCGGCCATCGCCGAGACGATGCCGTCGAACTCCACGTCGCTTTTGACGGGGACGGGCGCGCAACCGATGAGCGCGAGCTTGACGTTGATGAGCGCGACGAGATGCGCGGAAAGGCCGCCGTGTTCAAGAAGTTGTGTGTCGCCATTCATTTCAATTTTTTTTGGGCCGCTGGATTTTTTCAAGCCTCAACCAAATTCCTTGGCGATTACGATGCCATCGCCACGGCGGATGACAACTTTTTTTGTAGGAAATGGAAAACTTTTTTTGCGGCGTGAATGGAAACAAACTGAATTACATCGCCATGTCCGAAACGGGATCGCTCCAATCGCCTGCACCGTTGCCGCCAGCCGCCGACCCGCTTTTGCAAAAGGCGAACCTGCCATTGGGAAAAACCTGTAGCGCATGGCTGAAGTCGAGCGGTCTGTCGCTGAATTTCAGCGGTGAATCCCTCAATTTCAGGAGCCAGCCTCTGAAATTCAGCCGTGGATGCCTGAACTTCAGCCGTCAGCCGGTGAATTTCAGAGTGGATGTCTGAATTTTATGCATGGACGCCTGAATTTCAGCCTTCCATTCCTGAAACGACGCCGTCCACCGCTGAATTTCAGCGATGGACGAAATGGATTTTTCAAAAACAGCTTGTTTTCAGCACTTTACGCCTTTGCCGCCGGGGCGGGTCTGGCTTTGACGCTGTGGGCGAACCGGCTTTTGACGGCTTGAATAAAGGTGTCATACGCGCCGTTGCGGTTGTTCGCCTGTGCAAAGGCATAGACGTCCAGAAATTCCGAATACAGATCGCTTTGCAGCGAAATCATCGTGTCCGTCACGTCCTGATCGAGCAGGGCAATGGCGGCGACCACGGGCGCATAGGCGCTGTTCAGCGCGCCGTCCTTGGCGAACTCGGCGCTGTTGAAACTGGCGGGCAGGGCTTCGGGATGTTGCGCCGCGAAAGTCAGGGAATCCTGAATCACGCCCTGACCTTTTGTGCCCGCGTGGGCGAGCGTGTGGCGCTGGTCGGGCGTGAGATTGACCAGGAACGGCAGGTTGGTGCGGATGGCGGCAATGGCGTCGTTGATGTTGGCGACGGCCGTGTCGGCGAGTGTTGCGCTGATGTTGTTTTTGCTCATGGTTTGTGAATTTGTTTTTGGTGATTGTTGTGTTTTCGGAAGCGACCATACAGGCGGCCTTGAAATTCCTGCAATCCACAGATTGCCCAATGCACAACATTTCTTGTCCAGTGGAGATGATGCACTTGACGCACGCCAAATCATCGGCATCCCGCGTGCCTTGGTTGGCGTGTCGAGTTTATTTTAGTGCTTTGGTTTATTTCTGTTCATCTGAATCATCCAAGGATTTATTTGCTTCGACTGAAGAATCCCATTTTGTCAATTTGCGGCGGAGAATTTCATTGTTCGCCCATGCTTCGGTTGTCGGCGATGGGTTGCATCTGGTGTCGGCCAGCCATTGCACGCGGCGATTTCCCCGTTGCCAATCTTTCAAAAACGAACGATAGACAAAACAATATCCTTTGTGGATGAGACCGTTTGGGTCAAGATAGACCACCCGAAAGCCCGTCGCGCCCCAATAAGACTGCCACGGCAGCCAATATGCCATCGGCCGCCACCAGATGTGCAAGGGTTGACAGCCCCGTTCATCCAGATCCCGTTTGACCTGTTCCCGTTGAAACATCGCGAACAGGAATAACATCAGCGCAATGCAACCGGCGATAAATCCAACAATCTTTATCAAATCGTGAACTGACAAAAAATTCGGCAAACCATCTTTCGGCAGTTGAAAAAAGCAGAACAACGCGATGGCCAGACTTCCCCAACGCAACAGGGCGCGCCCAATTCGCCAGACCCAGCCGCGATTTTCACTTGGTGGATGACCGTCTGACAGAAATATGAACAAACCAAAACCAAAATAAAGCGAGCCGGCCATGACGGCAATTGTCCCGGCAACCGGCTTCAATTCAAGATGGCTATAAACCGTGCCCTGGACGCTCAAAAGCATTCTGCCGTGTAAAAACAAGATGCACTTCAAGCCATACAACATGAGAAAAAGCTGCAATCCGTTGGCGATGAATTCCTGTAAGACGCTCCAGACTGTCGGTTGTTCCCGGATTTTTGCAAAGTCAATCATAGGCCGTTGGTCGCCCAAAATTCTTCATGCGGCTGGTTGTCGTAATTCCAGCGTTTGGCGGCAGTATCGCTGAACTCAACCCATTTCCACCAATGCTGCCATTCCACATGGTCGTCGAGAAAAACCATGTTCCCGCCTTGATTATGAACGGTGCTATTGAAGAAGATTCGATTGCTAGATGAATTGGTATAAAATAAGGTCGTGACGCCGCTATAGAAGCCAGGGCTGAAACACCCCCATCCACTAACTTTTCCTGGTTGAGTTAAACCCAGTGCGTGGTGCGTCATAAAATCATCACTTGTGTCATCGCCAATGGCAATCATATCTGAAGGCGCTCGAATTTCACTTGATCTTCGGCTCACTGACGGCAACCATCCGCTGCTCCATAAACCCAAACTTGCATTTTGAATCGTAATTTTGCCGACGGGAAAGGATGGTCCGCCCAAGATTCCATTTGCGTTTAGAGCATAACAAAATGGACGAATGCCTTCAATGTTGGTTGGATAAGATAATCCGTTGGGCGAAGGGTCGGTTGTCCATTGAAAATAGGCTGGAAACGATGGACAGTCAAAAACATTTCTGTTCCAACCGACATAAGGCAGTAAACAAACATTCCAATAACACCCTCCTTGTGCCGATGAAGTTCGAAAGAAAACAGGTGGATAGCGTTTCTGATCGTAACCATACATTGTCAACGCCAAACCGATTTGTCGAAGATTGCTTTGGCAATAGGCGCGTCTGGCTTTTTCTTTGGCCTGACTAATCGCGGGCAAAAGCAACGCCGCCAAAATCGCAATGATGGCAATCACCACCAGCAATTCAATCAAGGTAAAGGCACATCCGTGACGGTTATATGTTTCTGCCTTTAGCATACATATACAGATAAAGCCCAAGTCGTGACTGTCAATTGGCTAAAAAGTCTTTCAGCATTTCATCACAAATCGTTTAGCGGGCGCAAGTGGAAAGGCAATTTCACTCCAGAGATTTTGAAATTGTCCACCTTCGTCGTTCTCCTTCGCATCTGGAATTGTGATTAAAAAATCTCCCTGGCTGTCGTGGCATATGTTTGCGCCGATGAGTAATGCGCGCCGGAATCGTCTGGCGTTCGGCAAGGTGATTGCTTAACGTCATCCTGATGTTAAAAAGATGATTGCGAATCCGGGCGGAATTGCGCGAACCATTTGGAAAATTCAGGCAAAACCGCGACGGAAGCGGTTGCATTGGCAAATTTGGACTGTTTGAAATTGCCCACGCCGTTCAAAAAGTGACGCGCAATTGACGCGCGTTTGTTATGATTAAAAATTACGAGGCCAACGATTGTTTCGACGAAATGCTCGACGCGAAGGGCAAACTGCGTCCGCATTACAGAAAATTCCAAAAGCTTTTCCAGGGACTCACGCCCGCCGAATTTGAGGCCAAGCGGCAGGCGATGGACATGGCGTTTCTGCGGCAGGGCATGACGTTCAACGTCTATGGCGACGCGCAGGGCGCGGAGCGGATTTTCCCGTTCGACATGCTTCCGCGCATCATTCCCGCGAAGGAATGGGAGCACATCGAGCGCGGACTCGCGCAGCGCATCACGGCGCTGAACCTTTTTCTGCACGACATTTATCACGAGCAGAAAATCGTGAAGGACGGCGTCATCCCGGAATTTTATGTCCTGTCGGGAAAACATTTCCGGCGCGAGTTCGTGAACTTTGAAGTGCCGAAAGGGATTTACATCCACGTCTGCGGCACGGATTTGATCCGCGACTGCGACGGCAATTATCTCGTGCTGGAAGACAACGGCCGCTGCCCGTCCGGCGTGAGTTACGTCCTGGAAAACCGCCGCGCGATGAAGCGCGCGTTTCCGGGGATGTTTGAGAGCATCGGCGTCCAGCCGGTGGACCAATACGCGCAGGAACTTTTGAAATGCCTGAAATACATCGCGCCGCCGGGCGTGGCCGACCCGACGGTCGTGCTGCTCACGCCCGGCGCCTACAACAGCGCGTATTTCGAGCACACTTATCTCGCGCGGCAGATGGGCATTGAGATTGTCGAAGGCCGCGATTTGTTCGTGCGCGACTCGCGCGTGTTCATGCGCACGACGAAAGGGCTTGCAGCCGGTTCATGTCATTTACCGGCGCATTGACGACGATTTTCATCGACCCGACGGTTTTCCGAAAAGACTCGATGCTCGGCGTGCCGGGACTCGTCCACGCCTATCGCGCCGGAAATGTCTCGCTCGCCAATTCCATCGGCACGGGCATCGCCGACGACAAGGTGATGTATTATTTCGTGCCGCGCATGATCAAATACTATCTGGATCAGGAACCGATCCTGCAACAACGTGCCGACCTATCTCGCCAACGAGGAGGCCGACAGAAAATACATTCTGGAGCATCTGCCCGAACTCGTCGTGAAGGCGGCGAACGAATCCGGCGGCTACGGAATGTTGATCGGGCCGAAGGCGACGAAGGCGGAAATCGAGGAGTTCCGCGAGAAAGTCGTCGCCGAGCCGCGCAATTACATCGCGCAGCCGATCGTGTTTTTCTTCGCAGCACCCGACGATTTGCGACGGCAAGGTCGAAGGACGCCATGTGGATTTGCGTCCGTTCATCTTGTCGGGCGAGCGCATTTCGATCATTCCCGGCGGCCTGACGCGCGTCGCGTTGCGCAAAGATTCGATCGTCGTCAACTCGTCGCAGGGCGGCGGCAGCAAGGACACCTGGGTTTTGTATGGAGACGAATAAAACATTTATGATTTACGAATTACGAGTTACGAGTTCACAAATCGGACGCAGCAAATTGATTTCTCGCGCCTCTGTCAAATCATCAATGGTCAATCTTCAATCAAAATGTTATGCCGCGTCGCCCATTCGCTTTACTGGATGGCCCGTTACATCGAGCGCGCCGAAAACATCGCGCGCATCGTGGACGTGAACCTGCAACTCCTGCTCGACCTGCGCAACCTCGACGAAAAACGCCTCGCCGCGCTACTGGCTGCCCATCGTGCAGGCCACCGGCGACGAAGAGGCGTTTTTCAAACTGCACCCGCGCGCGACCGGCCAGGCCGTCACGGAATTTCTCGTGTTCCAAACCGAGAATCCGAATTCCATCGTCCAGTCGATCTGCGCCGCGCGCGAAAACGCCCGCATGGTGCGCGACCAGCTCACGCTCGAATTGTGGGAGGAATTGAACCGGCTTGTATTTGTTCGTCCGCTCGCCGCAGGCGCGCAAAGTCTGGCAGCGCAGCCCCAGCGAATTTTTCCAGGAAATCAAGGCCGGCTCGCTGCACTTGAACGGCATCGCCAACGCGACGCTGATCCACGACGAAGGCTGGTGGTTTGTGCAGACGGGACAATTTCTGGAGCGCGCCGACAAGACCACGCGCATCCTCGACGTGCGCTACGAAACGCTGCCCGAACGCGGCGTGCCGAAGGCCGTGAACCAGGCCGAGGCGCTCGAATGGTCGGCGGTGCTGCGCTCGTGCAGCGCGTGGGACGCCTACAAAACGTATTTACGGCGCGGACGTGCATCCGCGGCTCGTCGCGGAATTTCTGCTGCTCAACGACAATTTCCCGCGCTCGGTGCGCTTTTGCGTGGGCGAGCTGAATCACGCCGTCCGCCGGATTTCCGGCGCGGCGGAGGGATATTTCTGCAACGACGCCGAAAAACTGACCGGACGTTTCCTCGCCGAACTGCAGTTCAGCACGATGGACGAAATTTTTGACGCGCGGCCTGCACCAGTATCTCGACGACGCGCAGATGAAGCTGAACAACATCGGCGCCGCGCTGTTCAACGCCTACATTTTCCAGCCGTTCGAAAGCCCGGACGGCGCACACATGGTGCAGCAGGAGGAACAGCAGCAGCAGGCAAGTGGCAAGTGGCAGGTGACGAGTGACAAGCAAAACAACTCACCTATCACTTATCACTCATCACTTTTTTTATGAAACGCATCGGAATTCTCACCGCCGGCGGCGACACGCCCGCGCTCAACGCCACCATTCACGGCGCGGTCACGCGCGCCAACCAGCTCAAGGTCGAAATCATCGGCCTCATCAAGGGTTTCAACTGCCTGTTCAACCCGCGCGTGCCGCACGTCCATCTCAATCCGCTTTACCAGAACATTCCCGAACTGGACCCGACGAAGGGCGGCACGCTCATCGGTTCCTCGCGCGATTATGTTGACCCGGAAAAAAAGGACGACCTCGATATGGTCGCGTCGCGTCTGCAAAAGCTCGGCATCGAAGGGCTGATCTGCATCGGCGGCGACGGCACGTTGAACGGCTTGCAGCCGTTCGCGGAACGATTGCCGACGGTGCTCGCGCCCAAGACGATTGACAACGACCTCGGCCTGAATTATCCGAGCGAGCCGGACGAATATGTGCGCGTGAACGACGCGGCGGCCAAGGGCGGCTTCCGCTACAAGCGCACGGAGTCGCACACGCAATTTGATTTGAACAGCATCGTCAATTACGCCACGCCCGGCTATGCGACCGCCGTTTTTGTTTCCGCCAGCGGCGTTGAACGAATCCGCACGACGGCCGAAAGCCATCGGCGCATCGCCATCATCGAAGTCATGGGCCGGCATTCCGGCTACATCGCGCTCGGCTCGGCCTATGGCCAGCCGGACATTGTTCTGGTTCCGGAAATCGCGCCGGATTTGGAACTGCTCGTCGAGCGGGTGAAGCATCTTTACGACCTGCAAAAAAATGTCGTCATCGTCTGCGGCGAAGGCATCGTGGACGAACAGGGCCGCGAACTCGGCGCGGAAACGAAATCCACCGACCCGGCGGGCAACGTGGTCTTGAGCGGCGCGTCGGAGGCGTTGCGCGTCGAAACTGATCCAGATGATCGGCGACAAATACTTTCAGCTTTACCGTCGCGGCGAATCGGCCAAGGAAGCGATCTTCACCCGCAAAGTCGGCCACACGCAGCGCGGCGGGCGGCCGATTTTGTTCGACCGCTTTTACGCGGCGGCGCAGGGCGCGAAGGCGGTTGAACTTCTGGTCGAAGGCCGCAACAACGCCGTTTCCGTTTTGCAATACAACACGACGAAGGGTTTTTATGTCGAGGGCTACGACGCGAACCGTTTCCGCGACCGCTGGGGTTTGATCCACGCGCGCAAAATGCACCCGGCGCTTTACGATCGCGAAACTGATGAAGCCGTCCAAGCTCGGCATGGATTATCTGATGCCGATTTTCACCGACGCGATCGGCGAGGACGACATGGAACACATGCGGCGGACGCTGTTCGCGCGCCGGCAATCTTTCGCAGCCGTATCACTCGATCAACACGGACGTTCATAAACGCATCCGTTATCTGCAAACGGAAGCGTGAAATCTCGTCAATCGTAAATCGTCAATCGTCAATAACAATGTCCATCCACGTCGCGCTCCACCACAAGACGCATTACAAGTATGACCGGCTGGTCAATCTTGGGCCGCAAACCGTGCGGCTGCGGCCCGCGCCGCATTCGCGCACGCGGATTTTGAGCTATTCGCTCAAAGTCGCGCCGGAAAAACATTTCATCAACTGGATGCAGGATCCGCAGTCCAACTACGCCGCGCGCCTCGTCTTTGACCAGCCGACGCGCGAGTTTTGCGTGGAAGTGGATCTGGTCGCGGAAATGTCCGTGCTGAATCCGTTCGATTTTTTCCTCGAACCGCAGGCGGAAAAATTTCCGTTCGCCTACGATCCGGCGCTCGATCACGAACTCGCGCCGTTCCAGCGCAAATGCTGGCTCACGCCGCACTTCACGAAATATCTGACGGAAGTCCGCACGCGATTTGCTCGGCGAAATCAAACGGCGCACGAAAAAGGAACGGCTGGAAATTCCCGAAAAGGAAAAACCGCGCACGAATGATTTTCTCGTCGCCGTCAACCAGCGTCTGTGGAAGGACATCAAATACACCATCCGCCTCGAACCCGGCGTGCAGACGCCGGAGGAAACGCTGGAAAAAATGAGCGGCTCGTGCCGCGATTCGGCGTGGCTGCTCGTGCCAGTTGCTGCGTCACTGCGGACTCGCCGCGCGTTTTGTCAGCGGCTATTTGATCCAGCTCAAAGCCGGACGTGAAGTCGCTCGACGGTCCGAGCGGCGCGGAAAAAGATTTCACGGACTTGCACGCGTGGACGGAAGTTTATCTGCCCGGCGGCGGCTGGATCGGGCTTGACCCGACTTCCGGTTTGCTCGCGGGCGAAGGCCACATTCCGCTCGCCTGCACGCCCGATCCGTCCAGCGCCGCGCCGATTTCCGGCGGCGTGGACGAATGCGAATCGCGAATTCAGTTTCGAGATGAACGTGACGCGCATTTACGAATCGCCGCGCGTCACGCTGCCTTACACCGACGAGCAATGGGAAAAAATCGAATCGCTCGGCCACGCGATTGACGCCGATTTGAAAAAAGGCGACGTGCGCCTGACGATGGGCGGCGAGCCGACGTTTGTTTCCATTGACGATCCCGACGGCGCGGAATGGAATTTCACCGCCGTCTCGCACAAGAAACGGATTTTGTCCGGCGAACTCATCAAGCGGCTGCGCGAAACAATTTGCGCCCGGCTCGCTGCTGCATTACGGCCAGGGCAAATGGTATCCCGGCGAACCGCTGCCGCGTTACGCGCTCGCGGCGTATTGGCGCAAGGACGGCGTGCCGATCTGGAAGGACGATTCGCTCATCGCGGACGAATCGAAAAATTACGGCCACGGCGCGAAGGACGCGAAGGAACTTTTGTCGCGCCTCGCCTCGCTCGTTGGCGGCGATCCGAAACATTTGATTCCCGCTTACGAAGACGCGTTTTATTACACTTGGAAAGAACGCCGCTTTCCCATCGAACGTCACGCCGGAAAAATCCAATCTCAAGGACAAGCAGGAACGCGAACGCATCGCGCGGATTTTTCAGCAGGGACTCGGCTCGGTCGTCGGCTACTCGCTGCCCATCAAGCGCGTCACCGGCGGCTGGATGACCGGCTCGTGGTTTTTGCGCGACGACGACACGCTCTGGCTCATTCCCGGCGATTCGCCGATGGGCTTGCGCCTGCCGCTGGATTCGATTCCGTGGGTTGCGGAAAAAGATTTTCCGTGGCTGCGGCAGCAAGACCCGTCGAATCCAAAATTGCCGGAACTGCCGAAAGAATTTCCGTATCGCCAGCGTTTCGTCGGTCGCGCGGAAGCGCCGACGTCGCCCGGCAAGGTCGCGGTCAGCGCGCACAAAAACTTGGCGAAAAAGTCAAAGCCGCTGGAACCGTTGCCGCCGGACGAAAATCCGCTGCGCCGTCCCGCGCACCGGCCAGAGCGCGCCGTGGATCATCCGCACCGCGCTGTGCGTCGAGCCGCGCGACGGACGTTTGCATGTGTTCATGCCGCCGGTCGAGACGACGGAAGATTATCTCGATCTCATCGCGGGCATCGAAACCGTCGTCACCGAAATGGGCACGCCGGTCATCATCGAAGGCGAAACGCCGCCGCGCGATCCGCGCCTGAACAAGCTCGCCGTCACGCCCGACCCCGGCGTCATCGAGGTCAACATGCATCCGAGCAAGACGTGGGACGAACTCGTCGAGCGCACGGAAATTCTTTACGAGGAAGCGCGCCAGACGCGGCTCGGCACGGAAAAATTCATGCTCGACGGCCGCCACACCGGCACGGGCGGCGGCAACCACATCATCATCGGCGCGGAAGCGCCGCCGGATTCGCCGGTGCTGCGCCGGCCCGATTTGCTGCGCTCGCTGCTGACGTATTGGCAGAATCATCCGTCGTTGAGCTGGCTGTTCAGCGGCTTGTTCGTCGGCCCGACGTCGCAAGCGCCGCGCATTGACGAGGCGCGCAACGATTCGCTTTACGAACTCGAAGTCGCGTTCAAGGAAATGGACCGGCAGATCGGCGCGTTCGGCCAGACGCCGCCGTGGATGGTGGACCGCCTGTTCCGCAATTTGCTGATTGATGCCAGCGGCAACACGCATCGCTCCGAATTTTCGATTGATAAACTTTACGCGCCCGAAAGCAGCAGCGGCCGGCTCGGCCTCGTCGAGATGCGCGCGTTTGAAATGCCGCCGCACGCGCGCATGAGCCTCGCGCAGCATCTGGTCTTGCGCGGCCTCGTCTCGAAATTTTGGAACGAGCCTTACAAAAACGATCTCGTGCGCTGGGGCACGGACATCCACGACCGCTGGATGCTGCCGCATTTTTGCGAAACGGATTTCCGCGATGTCATCACGATTTGCGCGAAGTCCGGTTATCCGTTCGAGTTCGACTGGTTCGCGCCGCATTTTGAATTTCGTTTCCCGCGCATCGGCGATCTGGAGCAGCGCGATATGCAACTCGAACTCCGCACCGCGCTCGAACCGTGGCACGTCCTCGGCGAAGAACCCGGCGGCGGCGGCACGGTGCGTTACGTGGACAGCTCGCTCGAACGTCTGCAAATCAAGGCGCGCGGACTTGTCGGCGACCGTTTTGCCATCACCTGCAACGGCCATCGCGTGCCGCTGCATCCGACCGGCACGAACGGCGAAGGCGTCGCGGGCGTGCGCTATCGCGCGTGGCAGCCGCCGGTTTGTCTGCAACCGACGATCAAATCGCACGCGCCGTTGCGATTTGATCTTTACGACACCTGGAACAAGCGTTCGCTCGGCGGCTGCACCTATCACGTCGCGCATCCGGGCGGACGCGGCTACGACACGTTTCCGGTGAACAGCTACGAGGCCGAGTCGCGGCGGCTCTCCAGATTTTTCCGTCACGGCCATGCGCAGGGAAAATTGAAAGTTCCGCCGCCCATTGAAAATTCTGAATTCCCATTCACACTGGATTTGCGCAATGTGTGACATACTGAAGTTGTCCAAATGAAATTCGACATATTACATCGCACCCGCTACACCTATGCCTCGCCCGCGCGCGACAGTTTCAACGACGTGCGCCTCGAGCCGCCTTCGATTCCCGAACAGAAGGTCGAGTCGTTTCTGCTCCGCGTGCTGCCCGCCGTGCGCCTGCGGCATTATGTGGATTTTTACGGCAACTGGATTCATCACTTTGAAATTCCGGAGCCGCACAATTCCTTGCTCATCGAAAGCCAGTTCAAGGTTGAAACCAACTGGCCGGAGGCCATCGCCGAGGACGCGGAACTTTGCCCGCTCGAAAAACTCGGCGACTCGCTGGACGCCGAGCGCTGCTTCGATTTTTTGCAGAGCAGCCGTTACATCGAGATGGAGGCGGACGCATGGCGGCTGGCGCTGGACGCGACCGACGGCCAGACCGACGTGTGGCAGGCCGCGCTCGCGCTGATGCGTTTCACGCACGGCTATCTGAAATATGTGCCGAACTCCACGCATGTCCACACGCATATGCGCGACGTCATCGTGAAGCGCAGCGGCGTCTGCCAGGATTACGCGCATTTTCTGATCGGACTATGCCGCAGCGTGAAAATTCCCGCGCGCTACGTCAGCGGTTATCTGGCGACGGAAATCGCCAGCGCGACGCACGCGTGGATGGAAGCCTTCATCCCCGGCCTCGGCTGGCGCGCGCTCGACCCGACGCACAACTGCCAGATTAACGGAACCTATGTGAAGATCGGCCACGGACGGGATTACGCCGACGTTCCACCGGTGACAGGCAATTACCACGGCACACTCGAGCGCACGATGGAAGTGGAGGTGAAAATCAAGGCGATTGAAAATGGAACCGAGGACGAAACAAAAATGCACAAAAACTTCAGCCAGTTCCAAAGCCAGATGAACGCCCAGTCTTCACAGGAACAATCCGAATAAGCCGCTTTGTTTTCTCCCGACCACGGATGTTCCCCGCATTGAAGTGGAGCCAATGGCCGGGATTGAACCGGCGACCGACGGTTTACGAAACCGTTGCTCTACCACTGAGCTACATTGGCTTTCAACGCCCGGCCACAATGACACTTTCATTCATGCAAAATGAAAATTCAACCGCGTGACTTTTGCGCGACAACATTGGCAAAGTTATGAAGATGAAAAAACCTTCCAAATCAAAACAGCGGCAATGGCGGTAGTTTGTATAGCCGAAGACAGCGTTCCGGTCAAGCCGGCCTGTCCGGCCTGTCCGATGACGGCGCGCAAATCGGGTTCGCCGCGCCGGCTGATTTTCAAAACCGCGCGGACATTTTTTCAACCAATGACGGCATCCCGTTGAATTTTTCATTGCCGAAACATAATTCACTGCTGTATTGAAAGCCGGATGCATCTTGGCGGAATTCAGATTTTTCCAATCAAATCTCTGGATGGGTTAAGCGTCGAGCAAAGCTCAAATCACCGATGGCGGCATTTTGGAGAACGACCGCATTTATGCGATTTTTGACCGGGACGGCAAGGTCGTGAACGGCAAACGCACGGCGCGCGTGCATGCAGTTGCGCTGCGAGTTCGACGCGGAGATCAAGGAAGTCCGCCTGTGGCAAAATGGCGAATCGTCGCCGACGCAGTTTCAATTGGACGCGCCGGACCGAATCGAAAAATGGCTGGGCGATTTTTTTGGATTTCCCGTCACGCTGCGCCGCGAACCGAAAAAGGGTTTTCCCGACGACCGCGAGGCGTTTGGCCCGACCATCACGAGCGACGCCAGCCTGCGCGAAATCCAAAAATGGTTTCCCGAATTGACGCTGGAAAGTTTGCGCCGCCGTTTTCGCACGAATCTTGAACTCACCGGCGGCGAGCCGTTTTGCGAAGACCGGCTTTTCGGCGCGCCCGGCGAACTCAAGCCGTTTCAAATCGGCGCGGTAAAATTTTTCGGCCACAATCCCTGCCAGCGCTGCGTCGTGCCCACGCGCGACCCTGACAGCGGCAAGGCCGTCGCGGATTTTCAAAAAAAATTCATGGAGCTGCGCAAAAAATTTCTGCCTGAATGGGCGAACGCGCAGCGCTTCAATCATTTTTACCGGTTCGCGGTCAACACTTCCATTCCGCCGGCCGAAGCGGGAAAATCCTTGCGGGTCGGCGATGCGGTTGAATTTTAATTTCGGATTTTTTGGCCTTCTTTGTGCGGTCTCGATTTATTCGCCGTGTGCAATTTGCGACAGGCAAGTCCGTCGGGATTTATCCAGTATTTTTTGGCCAGCGATAGAAAAACCGTTGAAATTGCTGGGTGTTTTCGCCTTCGGGAACGAGCGGCGTTATTTGGCATTCGTGATGCTTTGTTGAGTTGCCTTTATGGCAACAGGAGTTGCCTGAAAGACAAACGGCAGAATTGGAGGACCAAATTCAATCGCAGCTAAGTTCCTTCGGCGCGCGGCTGCGGGAATTGCGGCTCAAGCGCGGCTGGACGCTGGAGGAGCTGGCGTGCCGGAGCAGCTTGTCAAAAGCTTTTTTGTCGCGGCTCGAATCGGGCGACCGCCAGGCTTCGATTGCCGCCGCGCTGACGCTTTCGCGAATTTTTGACGTTTCGCTGGCCTCGCTGTTTGAATCGCCACTGGCCACCGAGCCGTGCGTGATTGTGCGCGGCGCGGACGCCGTTGAAAAAAGCATCAACGGGCTGAAATATGTCCCGCTCTCCAATGCGGGACGTTTTTTCAATCTGCAGCCGATCAAAGTGATCGTGCCCGTGTCGCGGCGCGGCAACGAGCATTACCATCATGACGGCGAGGAATGGATTTATGTTTTGTCCGGCGCGCTGACGTTGTCGCTGGCGGGAAAAACTTACGATTTGAAACCGGGCGACGCGGCGCATTTTGATTCGCGGCTGCCGCATCGCCTGATTGCGAAGGGAAAAAAGGACGCGGAAGTTTTGCTGGTGGCTTCGCCGGTGGCCAGTTCCGGCCAGGTGATGCTTCCGACAATCAGCCAGCATCGCGCGATTCCGATGCTGAATCTTTTGACTTTCAAGACGCCGGTTGAAATGACTTCAAAACCGCGCCAGACAAAAATCAATTTCAAAACCAGACTAAAATCCAAAACCACAAGGAGACAAAGATTATGAACAAACTACGCTCAAATTGCCTGAACTTCATGGAACTGCTGGCGCAAAACATCGCGCTCATTTCGCCGACCATGACGGCGGCGCTGATTGTGCCGCTGATGTTTGCCACCATCGGCAACGTCAGTTGGCTTGGCTACGCGCTGGGCACGATCATGCTGCTGTTTGTCGCCTTCAACCTGAACCAGTTTGCCAAGCGCACGACGAATTCCGGCTCGATGTATAGCTACGCCTCGTCCGGCCTGGGTTTCACCGGCGGCGCGCTCTGCGGCTGGTGCCTGGTGTGGGCCTATCTGTTCATCGGCCTGGCCGGAACGACGGGCTTCACGATTTTCGCCGGCAAATTGCTGGAGGCCGTTCACATCACGCTGCCGCCGGTGCTGCTGTTTGCGATTTGTCTGGGAACCTGTTTTTTCATGGCCTACAAGGACATCAGAATTTCGACGCTGGTCATGCTGGGGTTGGAAGCGTTCTCGTGCTTCTTCATCCTGTTGCTGGTGGTGATCGTGCTGGGGCATCACCATTTCGCCATTGACACGACGCAGTTCAGTTTCAAGGGCGTGTCGCCTTTGAGCCTGGGCATGGGCGTGGTGGTCGCGATTTTCAGCCTGGTCGGATTTGAAAGTTCAACCGCTTTTGGCGAGGAAGCGGTCAATCCGCTCAAAACCATTCCGCGTTCCATCATCTGGAGCCTCCTGCTGACGGGCGCGTTCTTCATTCTGGTCAGCTACACGGAAGTGCTGGGCACGCGCGGCTACAAAGACACGCTCGACAAGATTGACGCGCCGCTGAACGTGCTGGCCACCATGTATCATGTGCCGTTCCTGTGGCCGCTGCTTTCGGCGGGCGCGATGTTCAGCTTTTTCGCGCTGGCGTCGTCCTGCATGAACGCCGGCGCGCGCGTGATGTTCGCGATGGGCCGCCACGACTTTTTCCCCAAATCCACGAGCGCGGCGCATGAAACGCACGGCACGCCGCACGTGGCGCTGGCGGCGATGGCCAGCGTGATGTTCAGCGTGGTGACGATCTGCTATTTTGTGCTTGTTCATAATGGCATGGCCGTGCTTGATGAATTCAACGATGCCGGCACGATGGGCGCGATGGGTTTCACCGGCTCGTATATCTTGATCACGCTCGCGGCGCCCGGCGTTTCTGAAAAAGCGCGGTGAATTGAAAGTCCAAGGACATCGCGCTTTGCGTTGCCGCGATGGTGCTGCTGTTGATTCCCGACGGCGGGCCTCGTCTATCCGGTGCCGCCGCCGCCGGTGAATGCATTTCCCGTATGTCTTTCGGTGCCTATCTTTTCATCGGTTACGCCCGCGTCATGGCGATGCAACATCAGAAACCCGCGCGCGTCGAGGAAATCAGCGTCGAAGTCAAAAAACTGCACGCCGCAGCCGCATGACATTATGCGCGAAAAAAATCGGCATCCGTCGCCGCGCTTCATCGCTATCCGGTCAAATCCATGATGGGCGAAGAGTTGAACGCGACGCGGGTCGGCACCAAAGGTTTTCACGGCGACCGCGTCTTCGCCCTTGCCGATGCCGAAACCGGAAAAATCGCCAGCGCGAAAAACCCGTCCAAATGGCCGACGCTCTTCACCTTTCGCGCCGCGTTCACCGAACCGCTGAACGGCTCGGATTCCCTGCCGCCCGCCCGCATCACTTTTCCCGACGGCAGCACAGTTTCGACCGAGGACAAGGACATTGCCACACGATTGTCGTTCGAGCCTTGGCAAGCCGGTTCGTTTTTTGAAAAGCGCGCCCGCCGCCGGCACGCTCGAAGAATACTGGCCGGACATTGACGGGCTGGCGAAACGCGATGTTGTGACCGACGAAGCCATGCCGGCGGAAACATTTTTCGATCTGGGCATGATTCATCTGCTTACGACGGCGACGCTCGACAGTTTCCGCGCGCTTTATCCCGAAGGCCGGTTTGAATCGCGCCGGTTCCGTCCGAATCTGGTCATTCAAACCACGCCCGACTTCAAGGGCTTTCCCGAAAATGAATGGGACGAAAAAATTCTCGCCATCGGCGGCGAAGTGAAAATAAAAATCACCGGGCCGTGCGGCCGCTGCGTCATGACCACGCTGCCGCAAGGCGATTTGCCCAAGGACACCGGCATCTTGAAAACCGCCGCGCAGCCACAATCAGGCGCGCGTCGGCGCTTACGCTTCCGTGCTGCAAGGCGGCGTCATCCGGGCGGGCGATTTGGTGCAGATCGAATCCAATTAGAGCGCCGCTTCTTTTGTCTTTCCCTTTGACAAAGCGGATAGGCAGTTTCATTTTCGTGTTCGTTGCAATGCGCTTCAACGGCTCAATGCCAAAGCGCTTTGCGGAAGATTCGTTTGCGTCATGAAAAAGAAAACTGATTCCTCCGGTTCGATTGCCTTGCAGACACGCTTGCGAATTACGCTCAAAAAGGAAATTGCTTTTGGCCCCGGCAAGGCGGAATTGCTGCAGCTCGTGGACGAAACCGGCTCCATCGGCGAGGCCGCATCGCGCATGAAAATGTCGTATATGCGCGCCTGGTCGCTCATCCAAACGATGAACCAGTGCTTCAAGGAGCCGCTCATTCTCGCGACGCATGGCGGCGAAGGCGGCGGCGGCGGCGCGGAATTAACCAAAACCGGACGATCAGTCCTGGCCTGCTACCGGGAAATGGAGGACGCCTGTCTGCGTGCGACCGCCGCCCACTGGAAGCAACTGCGTCGGCTTCTGCGGAACTAAAGGCAGATTCAGCAGTCAATGGTTTTGGCTTCACTTGTCGTTATATTTTGTTAAATATAACGCTTGCCCGGGCGGAGGTTCCGGGTATTCTCAAGCCAGCGCAGGTTGAAAAGTTGAAATTGAAAACCATGAGACCGAATCCTTTGCTGCTCACGACACTTGCCGGACTTTTGTCTGCCTTCCCGGTCCTGGCGCAAGATAATTCCGCCGCCAATTTCCCGGACGTCTCGCAAGGCGCGCCCGCCAGCTCCGCAGAAAATGCGGAAATAGAATCCATGAAAAAGGAAATTCAGGCGCTGGAAGTAAAGGTCGAGGCGCTGGAGCAACAACAGGCCTCGCAGCCACCGTCCGCGCAAATCCAGAATCTCGGCCAGCAAGCCGCCGCTGCCACCAACGCCACACCGAAAATTTCACTGGGTGCGGACGGTTTCAAATTCGTTTCCGCCGACACAAACTTTGCGATGAACATCCGCGGCTATATGCAACTGGACAGCCGGACATTTTTTCAAAATGCCGCGACGGGTGCCGACGGATTTCTTTTGCGCCGGGTGCATCCGATTATTTCGGGCACGGTCTTTCACGATTTCGATTATCAGTTCATGGCGGAATTTGGCGGCACGTTCCCCTTCGATTTACGACGCGTATCTGAATTATCATCCCATGCCGGAACTGCAATTGGAGGCCGGGCGGTTCAAAATGCCCGTCGGCCTTGAATGGCTGCAGTCGGCTCCCAACCTCTCGTTCAACGAACGGTCGCTGGCAAACGATCTGGTGCCGTTGCGCGACTTGGGCGTGGAATTGCACGGCGACTTGTTCGGAGGCCGGGCGAATTATGCGGCGGGCATTTTCAACAGCGATGCGGACGGAGCGAACGCCGCCAACATCAACTTGGACAACGACATGGAATTTGCGGGACGTGTTTTTGTCCAGCCCATGAAAAAATCAGGCATCGCGCCGCTGGAAGGATTGGGATTTGGCGTGAGCGGCACTTACGGAAATGAATATGGTGCCGGCGCGCTGACAAGCGGTTACAAAACGGATGGACAGCAAACATTTTTCGCCTACACCGGCACTGTGGCCAACGGCGCGCACTGGCGGATTTCGCCGCAGGGATATTATTATTGGGGTCCGTTCAGTTTGCTTGGTGAATATGTGATTTCCGACCAGCAAGTAAAACTTGCGGCGGCACCCGGCACTGCGGCGGACTTGCAGAACACCGCCTGGGAAATTTCCACGGGCTGGGTGCTGACCGGTGAGAACGCCTCCTATGCCGGCGTGACACCGCTGCATCCGTTCAGCTTGCAAAACGGCGGCTGGGGCGCATGGCAAATGGTCGCGCGCGTTGAAGGATTCGACGTGGACAATGCCGCGTTTCCGACCTTCGCCAGTCCGGCGACTTCGGCCACGGCGGCGCAAGCTTGGGCTGTCGGATTGAATTGGTGGCTGAATAAAAATGTCCGCGTCATGACCAGCTTTTCACGCACGACGTTTACAGGCGGCGCGGCACGGGCGCGACTGTGACCAAAGAGCCGGAAGAGGTTTTCTTCACGCGCCTCCAATTGTCATTTTAACCGGACCAAGCCAAATCCTTTATGAACATGAAGACGTTTGTAAAATTCTTCGCGTCGCTTGTATTTTCGCTGGCGGTTCTGGCGCTGCCGCTGCGCGCGGCGGAAATCACCGTGTTCGCCGCCGCGAGCCTGACTGACTGCGCTGAAGGAAATTGCCGCCAATTACGAAAAACAGTCCGGCGACAAAATCACTTTCAACTTTGGCGCCTCCAGCACGCTTGCCCGGCAAATTGAAGAAGGCGCGCCCGCCGACATTTTCTTTTCCGCCGACGAGGCGCAAATGAATGGGCTGGCAAAAAAGGATTTGATTGACCCGGCCACGCGCAAAAGCATTCTCGGCAATTCGCTCGTGGTTGTCGTTCCGAGCGACAGCACGCTGCAAATCAAATCCGCAAACGATCTCACCAATGCCAGCGTAAAACAAATCGCGCTCGCCGATCCGAAGGCCGTGCCGGCCGGCGTTTATGCCAAGGCGTGGCTGAAAAAACTTCAACTTTGGCCGGCCATCGAGCCGAAAGTTGTTCCGACGGAAAATGTCCGCGCCGCGCTCGCCGCCGTCGCGTCCGGCAACGTGGACGCGGGCGTCGTCTATAAAACCGACGCCGCCATTTCCAAGAACGTCAAAATCGCCTACGAAGTTCCGCGCGCCGACGGCCCGGACATCAGTTATCCGATGGCGCTGGTGAAAGGTTCGCCGCAACCCGAAGCCGCGAAAAAATTCCTTGATTACCTTTCGTCCAAAGAAGCTGGACAGGTCTTCACGCAATATGGCTTCCTCTTGCGCAAATGACCGCCGACGAATGGCAGATTGTCTGGTTCACCGTCTGGGTGGCCGCGTTGAGCACGCTGACGATTCTGCCCTTCGGCCTCGCGCTCGCGTGGGCGCTGGCGCGCGGCAACTGGCCGGGCAAATCGCTCGTCGAAACTTTCGTCACGCTGCCGCTCGTCATGCCGCCGGTGGCCACGGGTCTTGATCCTGCTGACCGCGTTTGGAAAACACGGCCTCGGCGGACTTGTTTGATTTCAGAATCGTCTTCACCTGGCGCGCGGTGCTGCTGGCGTTGGGCGTGATGTCGCTGCCGCTGCTCGTCCGCTCCGCGCGCACGGCGTTTGAGGAAGTCAATCCGCGCCTTGAACAAATCGCCCGCACGCTCGGCGCGGGCGGCTGGCGCGTGTTTTTCACCATCACCGTTCCGCTGGCAGCGCGCGGCATCATCGGCGGAATGCTGCTCGCGTTCGCCCGCGCGCTCGGCGAATTCGGCGCGACCATCATGGTCGCCGGAAATATTCCAGGGCAAAACCCAGACCATCTCGCTCGCCATTTTTGAAAACGTGCAACTCGGCGAGGACGCGCACGCCTACCGTCTGCTGGGCGTGTCAGTCGTGCTCGCCTTCATCGCCGTCTGGAGCAGCGAATTTTTCCTGCGCCGCAAAAAAACCGCATGAGCCTGCTGCTGAAAAACATTTCGCTGCCGCTCGCCCATTTCACGCTCGAAGTGGATGTTGCGATGCAAAGGCGCGTCACCGCCGTCTTCGGCCCGTCCGGCGCGGGCAAAACGTCGCTGCTCGATCTCATCGCCGGATTGCGCGCGCCGCGCTCGGCCTTCATTCAACTGGATGGCGACGTGCTGACCGACACGGCAAAAAATTTTTCCGTTGCCACGCACCGGCGCGGCATCGGTTATGTGCCGCAGGACCTCGCGTTGTTTCCGCACTTGTCCGTGCGCCAGAATTTGCTTTACGGCCGCAAATCCGGCGGCGCGGACAATCCACGGTTCACTTTCGATCATGTGATTGAAGTGCTGGAAATCCAGCCGCTCATTTCGCGCGGCGTGACGGAACTTTCCGGCGGCGAAAAACAGCGCGTCGCGCTCGCCCGCGCATTGCTCGCGTCGCCACGATTGCTTGTTGCTCGACGAGCCGCTCGCCAGTCTTGATGCGCCGCTGAAGGCAAAAATCATTCCTTATCTCGCCCGCATCCGCGACGAATTTCAGATTCCGATGCTCTGCGTGACGCACGACCGTTTTGTGGCGCTCGCGCTGGCCGATGAAATTGTCGTGCTGATGAACGGAAAAGTCATGCAAACCGGGCCGGTGTCCGAAGTTTTTACGCGCCCGGCCAATGCCGAGGTCGCCAGATTTGTCGGCGTTGAAACATTGCAGCCCGGAAGAATTACCAACGTGACCGAAGGACTTGCCACAGTAAATGTCGGCAACGCAACGCTCACCGCGCTCGCGCCAGCCACCGCATCGCGCGACGTGTTCGTCTGCATCCGCGGCGAAGAGGTGATTCTTCAGCGCGACGTGCGTCAGCGCCAGCAGCGTGCGCAATCGTCTTTCCGCCCGCGATTCTGTCCCTTCGCCCCGAAGGCGCGCTTGTGCGCGTGGAATTGGACGCCGGCTTTCCGTTGTTCGCGCTGGTCACGCGCCCGGCCTGCGCCGAACTTGGGTTGCGCGAAGGCGAAACGATCACCGCGCTCATCAAAGCGCCGGCCATCCATCTTGTGCCGCGCTGAAATTGTTGCTAAAGAAATCTCCAATGCGCGTTTTATTTTTTGCCCAACTCAAAGACGTGACCGGCTGCGACTCGGTCGAACTCGCGCCGTCCGTCGCCGCTGAACTGCGGAACAGCTTTGGGCGGCGTTGCTGGAAAAATTTCCCGGCCTGCGCGGCGCATCGCGGAAACGTCCGGCTCGCGCGCAATTGGGAATACGCCGACGCCGAAACGCAGTTTGCGAATGCCGATGAAGTGGCGCTTGATTCCGCCGGTGTCGGGCGGCTGAAATTGTTGTCTCATGGAAATTGAAATTCAACTGACCGGCTCGCCCGATCGCGGAGAATATTTCTCCGCCGCAACTGGCCGCGCACGGCGCGTGGCTGGAATTTCGCGGCGTCGTTCGCGACGAGGAAAATGGCGAGAAAATTTCCGCGCTGGAATACGAAGCCTATCGCCGAAATGGCCGAACGCGAAATCCGGCGTCTGCTTGAAACGCTTGCCGCGCAACATCCGTGCCTCGCGGCAAAAGTGATTCATCGCATCGGCATCATTCCGGCGGGCGAAACGGCGATTTACGTTGGCATTGCGTCGCGGCATCGCGGGAAGCCATTGCGCTTGCTCGCCGAATTCATGGACCGGCTCAAGCAGGACGTGCCGATCTGGAAACGGCGCGCGTTGCCGGTCGAATCTTGTAGGCGACGACGTGACGCAGTCTCGCAATCCGCAGAACTGCAACAGCCGGAGACTCCACACGTCGTGCTCCTGCAAATCGCTCGGACGAGGCGCTGGCGGAAATTCATTCGCGTTGCCAGCCGTTGCCGCCGTCCGCGTTCCGCTGGCAGAATCTTTTGGCCGCGTGCTGCGCGAAACGGTTTGCGCGCCGGCAGATTTGCCCGATTGCGACCGCTCGACGCGCGACGGCTACGCGATTTTGCAAAATGATTCGTCGGAACAATTTTCAGGTCGTGGACACGCTTCACGCCGCCGACTGGAAACCGCGCCAATTAAAATCCGGCGAAGCCGTGCGCGTGGCGACCGGCGCGGCGTTGCCGTGCGAAAATTTGCGGGTGGTCATGCAGGAAAATGTCGAACGCAACGGCGACAAAATCAAAATTCTACGAACGCGAAGATGCGCTGAACATCCGCACACGCGGCGAAGACGTGAAAGCCGGGCAGCCGCTCGTGCAAACGGGCGCGCGGCTGGACGCGGGCAAGCTGGCGCTGCTGGCGACGGCGGGTTGCGCGCAGCCGCTCGTCAGTCCGCGTTTGCGCGTCGTTCATTTCACGACCGGCGATGAAATTATTCCGCCGGACCAGACGCCGAAGCCGGGACAGATCCGCGACAGCAATTCGATTTTGATTCGCGGCCTGCTGCAAAAATTTCCGTGCGATGTGACGCAAAAACATTTGCCGGAAAATTTTGAACAGGCAAAATCGGAAATCTCAAATCTCAAATCTCAAATCGAAAACGCCGACTTGCTGCTGGTTTCCGGCGGCGCGAGCGTGGGCGACAAAGATTTCACGCGCCCGCTGCTGGAATGGCTTGGCTTTGAAATTGTCTTCTCGCAGGTCAACGTGCGTCCGGGCAGGCCGCTGATTTTTGGCGATGAACGGGCATCGCAGCCGTGTTGCGTTCGGGTGCCGGGCAATCCGCTGTCGCATTTTGTCTGTTTTCATTTGTTCGTCGCGACGGCGCTGGCGAAACTGGCTGGCGAGACGCGCCAAAGTTTTTGCGCGGCAAGCTCGCGGCGAAGCTGGACGACGCGCCGAATCCGCGCGAAACTCTCTGGCCGGCGCGGCTGGAATTTGAACGGCGAATGGCTTGCATCCGCTGACGTGGGCGAGTTCCGGCGACGTGACTTGTCTGGCGGAAGCCAACGCGTTGATTCGCGTGCCGGCAAATCGCGGTTCGATTGACGCGGGCGCGGAGGTGGATTTTTTGCCGACGGATTTTAGACATGATGACACGAAATGAAGAAAAACATTTTCGCATCTCAACGCGGCGGGCGCGGCGCGCATGGTGAACGTCGGCGCACAAGCCGGTTCAGCGCCGGCGCGCGGTGGCGGAAGGCAAATTGATTTGCCAGCCGGCGACGATCCGCGCGCTGAAAAAAAATGCGCTGCCGAAAGGCGACGTTTTGACGGTGGCGCAAATCGCCGGAATTCAGGCGGCGAAACGGACGAGCGAATTGATTCCGCTGTGCCATCCGCTGGCGTTGAACCATGTGGAAGTTAATTTCAAAGTGCGGCGCGACGGCGATTGAAATTTTTTGCGCGGCGGAAACCAGCGCGCAGACCGGCGTGGAAATGGAGGCGCTGACCGGCGTGAGCGTGGCGGCGCTGACGCTTTACGACATGTGCAAGGCGGTGGACAAAACGATGCGGATTGAAGGCATCCGCGTGGTGGAGAAAATCAAAGAATGAAAATCGGGCGCATCACCATCAGCGACCGCGCGAGCGCGGGAATTTACGAAGACCGCAGCGGGCCGGAGATTGAAAATGTCCTGCGCGAATTTTTCGGCGGCGCGGCGAAATTTGAATCGGCGATTGTGCCGGACGAAGTGGATTTGATTTCGGCGGCGCTGAAAAAATTTGCGGATGAATTGAAATGCGATTTGATTGTCACGACGGGCGGCACGGGAATTTCCGCGCGCGACGTGACGCCGGAAGCGACGCGGGCGGTTTTGGAAAAAGAATTGCCCGGTTTCGGCGAAATCATGCGGGTGCAATCGTTCGCCAAAGTGAAGACGGCGATTTTGTCGCGCGCGGTGGCCGGCACGCGCGGAAAGACTTTGATTGTGAATCTGCCGGGCAAACCGTCGGCGGTGCGCGAATGTCTGGAAATTCTCGCGCCGGCCATCCGCGAAGGCCTGGCGCATTTGCGCGGCGAAGACCCGCACGCCATAACAGTTGATGATTGAGAGTTGAGAAAAATGAATTTGAACCAGACAGACCCGTTCGGGCGCACGGTGGATTATCTGCGCATCTCGATCACCGACCGGTGCAACGAGCGGTGTCTGTATTGCCTGCCGGAAAATTATTCGGACTGGCTGCCGCGCGGGGAAATTCTCGCCTACGACGAACTGCTCGCCATTGTGCGGACGACGGCGGCGCTGGGCTTCAAACGATTTCGCGTGACGGGCGGCGAACCGCTGATCCGTCCGGGCGTGGTGGAATTCATCCGCGATTTGATTGCGACGCCGGGCGTCGAATCCGTGCTGCTCACGACGAACGGCACGCGCCTGCCGGAACTGGCAAAACCTTTGTTTGACGCGGGTTTGCGCCGCATCAACATCAGCCTCGACGCGCTGGACCCGGCGATTTACCGCGCCATCACCAACGGCGATCTCGCGCCGGTTCTGCGCGGCATCAAGCTGGTGAAGGAACTCGGTTTCGAGTCCGTGAAATTGAACACGGTGCTGATGCGCGGAAAAAATGACGGCGAAATTTTCCGGCTGCTCGACTTCGCGGCGGAACACGACGTCGCCATCCGCTTCATCGAACTGATGCCGGTGAGCCTGACGGAAATGTTGAGCGAAAAGAATTTTTTCCCGGTCACGGAACTGCTCGCGCAAGTTGCGGCGCGAAGACGAACTGGAGCCGCTCACGGAATCGTTCGGGTTCGGCCCGGCGAAATATTTCCGGCTGAAAAAGCGCGGCGTGACGGTCGGTTTGATCGGCGCGTTGAGCGACCTGCATTTTTGCGAGCGCTGCAACAAGATGCGGCTGACGTGCGACGGCAAGCTGCGTCCGTGCCTCGGCAATCATCTGGAAACGGATTTGAAACCGGCGCTGCGCCCGCAGATTGACGCCGGAGCGGTTGCGGGAATTGATCTGCGAAACGCTCGGCGCAAAAACCGGCCGAGCATCTGTTCCGCAACAATTACCAGCCGCAGCGCGTGATGACGGCCATCGGCGGGTGAAGGGCAAGCCCGAAAGTTTTGTTTGAAAGCCCCGTGGCGACCCGCTAACACTTCCGCATGGCCCGCATTTTATGAACAACTCGCCGCCGCCTGGCCGCGAACCAGCCGTTCGCGCTGGCGCTGATTGCCGGCACCAAAGGCTCCAGCCCGCAGCGCGCCGGCGCCAAGGCCATTTTTTTTGCCGACGGAAAAATCATCGGCACGCTCGGCGGCGGCTGTCTCGAAGCCGAAGTTCAATCGCGCGCGCTCAAAGCGCTGAAAACCGGCCAGCCCGCCGAATTTGAAATGCTGCTCGACCACGATTTCGGCTGGGACGACGGCCTGATTTGCGGCGGCAGCGTGAGCGGCCTGATTTTGCCGCACGCCGCGCAGGCGAAAAATCTCTGGCACGAACTCGCCAATGTCGCCGCGCCGTCCGCTGGGGCGTGAAAAAGGATTTTTCCATCGCGCGCGTCAACGGAAAACAATTCGGACGAATGGCTTTATCAGGAAACCGTTTCGCCGCCGGTGGCATTGTGGATTGCCGGTTCCGGCCACGTCGCGCAGGCCGTCGCGCCGCTCGCGCTGCAGCTGGATTTTGCCGTCACCGTTTTCGACGACCGGCCGGAACTGGCGAACCACGAATTTTTTCCGGCAGCCGTGAAACTGCGCGTCGGCGGCTGGCATGAATTGTTGAAATTTCGTCCGCCGGCAAATGCGTTCGGCCTCATCGTCACGCGCGGGCACCAGCACGACGCGCTGGCGCTGTCGGAATGGATTCATTTTCCGTTCGCGTTTCTCGGCTTGATCGGCAGCCGGCGCAAGGCGCGCATCATCCGCGAACAATTTATCAAGCAAAACCTCGCCACGGCGGAGGAGTTCGACCGCGTCGCCTGTCCGGTCGGGCTGGACATCGCCGCCGTCGGCACGCACGAAATCGCGGTGAGCATCCTGGCGCAGCTCATCCAGAAACGCGCCGAATGCAACAATTTTAAGTGTCGAGTTTTTAATTTTCAGTTCGGCATGACCCAGCCCAGGATCAAAATTCAAAATTAAAAACTTGCGCCGTTCGGCGTCGTCATTCTCGGCGCGGGCGCGTCGTCGCGGATGGGCCGGCCAAAACTGCTGCTGCCGTGGCGCGGCACGACGGTCATCGGCCATCTGCTTTCGCAATGGCGGGAACTGGGCGCGGCGCAAATCGCCGTCGTGCTGCGCGCGAATGACGCGGCGCTGGCGGCGGAACTGGACCGGCTGAATTTTCCGAAACCGGACCGCATTGAAAATCCGCAGCCGGAACGCGGCATGTTCAGTTCCATTGTTTGCGCGGCAAACTGGACCGGCTGGCAGCACGGAAATTTCAAGCTGGGCAATTGTGCTCGGCGACCAGCCGCATTTGCGCTCGGAAACTTTGCGGCAGTTGCTGGAATTTTCCGCGCAAAATACGGGAGCGATTTGCCAGCCGGTGTTTGGCGGGCGCGCGGGGCATCCGGTCATTTTGCCGCAGCCGGCGTTTGCTGGAATTGAAAAATTCCGGCGCGGCGACGTTGAAAGATTTTTTGAAACTTGCGGCCTCGCCGCGCGTCCAATGTCCGTGTGACTGATGCCGGACTGTCGCTTGACTTGGACACGCCGGAGGATTACAAACGCTTGACAATTTCCAATTGAGTCGCATGAAAAAATCGGAGCCGGAAAAGTTTGGGCGCGCACTCGCGGCGCACGTTTCTCAAAAGCCTCGGCACCGTCGCCGCCACGGCCGCCACCGCGCAGGTGCAATCCGTCGCGGCGGAACTGGAAAAGGTCAACGCGGAAAAAGTCGTCGGCCCGGACGCCGTGCCCGTCACGCTGAAAGTCAACGGCGAAAAACTCAAACTCCTGCTGGAACCGCGCGTGACGCTGCTCGACGCGCTGCGGAATTATTCCAGTCTCACCGGCGCGAAGGAAGGCTGCGACCGCGCGACCTGCGGCGCCTGCACGGTGTTGCTGGACGACCTGCCGGTTTATTCCTGCCAGAAACTCGCCATCGAGGCGCAAGGCTCGCGAAATCACGACCGTCGAAGGGCTGGCGAAAAACGGAAAACTGTCGCAAGGTGCAGCAGGCGTTTCTCGAAAAGGACGCGCTGAATGCGGCTATTGCACGCCGGGATTTGTGATGAGCGTGACGGCGCTGCTGAAAAAAAATCCGCGTCCGAACGCCGACGACGTGAAGCACGCCTGCGCCGGAAATCTCTGCCGCTGCGGCACGCAGCCGCACATTATGCAGGCCGCGTTGCAGGCGGCGGGCGTCGAAACCGCAAGCAAAACGGAGGTCATTAATTATGCCTAGCTGGCCCGCCGAAACCAAATACATCAGCCACGAGCACGACGCGCATTGACGCGCCGGCGAAGCTGACCGGCAGCGCGCGTTATTCGTCCGACATCCAGGCGGACGGCTGGCTTTACGGCATGATTCTGCGCTCGAAATGGCCGGCGGCAAAAATTATGTCGGTCAATCTGGACAAGGCGCGGAAAGATTCCCGGCATCAAGGCCGCCGTGCCGGCGCGCGACGTGCCGTTCACGGTTCGTTTTTACGGCGAGGAAATTGCCGCCGTCGCCGGCACGACCAAACAGGCGTGCCTCGACGCGTTGCGCGCCATCGAAGTGCAGGCCGAAGTGCGCCATGAATTTGTCGTCAACGAAAACGAGGCGCGGAAGGAGAATTCGCCGCAGGTCTGGGAAGGCTCGGCCAACGCGGCTGCTCCGCGCGTCGCGCGAAAACGGCAGCGTGGACCACGGCGTTTCCCGAATGCGCGGCGGTCATCGAAGGCTTTTACACGACGCCGGTGCAGATTCATCATCCGATGGAGACGCACGGCAACACGGTTTCGTGGACGGACGACGGCGTGACGGCGTGGGCTTCCACGCAGGGCATTTCCAGCGTGCGCGACGGCCTGGCGGGCGCGCTGCAACTGGATCACAGCAAGGTGCGCGTGCATCACCGACTTCATGGGCGGCGGCTTCGGCGCGAAAATTCGGCGCGGGCGTCGAAGGCGTGCTCGCGGCGAAACTTTCGCGCGAGGCGAAAGCGCCGGTCCGGCTGATGCTCACGCGGTTTGACCAGGCGCTCGCCGTCGGCAACCGGCCTTCCAGTTTTCAAAAAATCAAAATCGGCGCGCTGGCCGACGGCACGCTTGCACGCGTTTGAAGCGGAAAATTACGGCACGGCCGGCATCGGCGCGGTGGCGACGCCGGCGGCGGCGGCGGCGGCGCGAACATTCCCATGCCCTATCATTTACCAGGTTCCGAACACGCCGCGTGAAGCAGTCGCAGCGTCGCGGTCAACGCCGGCTCGTCCCGCGCGTTTCGCGCGCCGGGAACATCCGCCGGCGTCGTTCGGCATGGAATCCGCGATGGACGACCTCGCCGTGAAGCTCGGCATGGATCCGCTGGAGTTCCGGTTGAAAAATGATTCCGAACGAAGTCCGCCAGCGCGAATATAAGCTCGGCGCGGAAAAATTCGGCTGGAAGGAAAAATACCAGAAGCCCGGCAGTTCGCCCGGCGTCGTGAAAACCGGCATCGGCTGCGCGGGCGCGGCCTGGCCTGCGCGGCGGTCCCACCCGCCGGCACGCAGGGCGAGGCGCAAATCAATCCCGACGGCAGCATCGAATTCCGCCTCGGCGTGCAGGACATCGGCACCGGCACGCAAGACCGTCATCGCCGTCGTCGCGGCGGAAATGCTCGGCCTCAAGCCGGAGCAGATCACCGTGAAGGTCGGCGACACGCAATTTCCCGCCCGGCCCCGGCAGCGGCGGCAGCACGACCTGCGCCTCGATTTCGCCGACGGTTTATGACATTTGCACCAAGGCATTGCAGCAGTTGCAGACGCAGAGCGGCATTGCCGACGCACGCGGGGACAACTGGTTTGCCGCGTGCAAAAAACTCGGCGTCACTCCGCTCACCGTCCACGGGAACTGGATCGAAGGGCTTTCGACCAACCCGGCTTACGGCGTGCAGTTCGCCGAGGTTGCCGTGGACACGGAAACCGGCCTGGTCACGGTGAAAAAAGTCGTCGCCGTCCACGACTGCGGCCTCATCATTGACAAGCTGACGCTCGAAAGCCAGATCAACGGCGGCGTCATCATGGGCATGGGTTACGCGCTTTACGAGGAGCGCGTGATGGACGACCTGTCCGGCGTGGTGCTGAACCCGAATTTTGAAACCTACAAATTGTCCGGCATCGCCGACGTGCCGGACATTGAAGTTATCCTGATCAACATGCCGGAACGCGGCGTCATCGGCATCGGCGAACCGGCCACCGTCCCGACCGCCGCCGCCATCGGCAACGCCGTCGCCAACGCCATCGGCGTGCGCGTCGGCAGCCTGCCCATCACGCCGGCCAAAGTGCTGGCCGCGCTCGGCAAAGTTCCGGCGGCAGTGAAAGCGTGAAATGAAAATTGACAAATTAAAATGAGAAACATCCAACATCCAAAATCGAACACACAACATCCAGTGCCGCCACGCGGTGAAACCATTGGATGTTGAATGTTGGGTGTTGGATGTTTCTCTTTTCCAAATGAAAGCCTTTCAATACGCCACCGCGCTCTCGCCCGACAGCGCCCGCGAACTGGTCGCCGACCACGGCGCCTACATCGCCGGCGGCAACGACCTGCTCGGCCTGCTCAAGGATTATCTCGTCCCCGGCCCGAACATTCTCGTCAACATCAAGTCGCTGCCGGGCTTGAGCAAAATTGAACGCGGCGACAAAAATTGGACCGTCGGCGCGCTCGTCACCGTCGCGGAACTCGAACGCGATCCGGAAATTGCGAAGGTTTTTCCCGGCCTGCGCGACGCCGCGAGGGAAATCGCCTCGCCGCAAATCCGCAACGTCGCCACCGTCGGCGGCAACCTCGCGCAACATTCGCGCTGCTGGTATTTCCGCCAGCGCGACGTGCTTTGCCTCAAGAAAGGCGGCGACCTTTGCTACGCGCGCGAAAGCGAAAATCGCTATCACAGCCTGTTCACCGGCACCGACTGCATCAGCCCGGTCGTATCCAGTCTGGCCACGACCTTTGCCGCGCTGGACGCCACGGCCATCGTGTTGCGCGACGGCAAGGAAACGCGGTTGAGCATGGCCGACCTTTACGCGAAGGCGTTCACGGATAATCCGCCCGCGCACAATTCGCTCAACCCCGGCGACCTGATTTTGCGCGTGGAAATTCCCACGGCGCGCAGCCGCAGCGCTTATATGCAGGTCAGCGACAAACACGCATTCGACTGGGCGCTGGTCAGTTGCGCGGCGGCGGCGGAAATTGCGGACGGAAAATTGAAATCGCCGCGCGTCGCGCTCGGCAGCATCTCGCCCGTGCCGCATCAAGTCCAGGCCGCCAATGATTTTCTTGACGGAAAAGCCCTGGACGACGCCACGGTGTCGCAGGCGGCGGACATGATTCTGGCAGGACGCGAAGCCGCTCGAACACAACGGCTACAAGGTGCCGCTGGCGCACGCGCTCATCCGCCGGACGCTGCTCAAATTGAAAGGCGACGCATGAACAACAATTTAATTTACTGCAAGCATCTGCGGACGAAAACCATGTTCACCGGCGCGACGCCGGAGGAGGCATTTGCGGACAAGGAAGACGGGCGCACCATGCCCTGCCATTTCTGGTGCAACCGCACGCAGACCGTCGTCGGCGTGGACGACCTGCCCGTTCACAAGGACGACTGCAAGCCGGGGCGTTCGTGTTTTGAAGAGTGAAATCGCCAGCCTGATGGCGTCCGCTAGGCCTGCGCGGATTCATTTGCTTTGAACCGCAACTGGCGTTTCAATTATCCGCGTGATTGCAAAACGTGTCATCCCGTGCCTCGACGTTCACGACGGCCACGTCACGCGCGGCGTCCAGTTTGGCGTGGCTGAAAAGGGCGGTTTGAAAAACGTCGGCGACCCCGTGGAACTCGCTCTCCGCTACAACGAGCAGGGCGCCGACGAAATGGTATTCTTCGACATCACCGCCACTGCACACGGCCGCAGCACAATGGTCGAGGTGATCGAGCGCGCCGCCGACCAATGCTTCATGCCGCTGACCGTCGGCGGCGGTATCAAGTCCGTGGACGACATGTTCACGATGCTCCGCGCTGGTGCCGACAAGATCAGCATCAACTCCAGCGCGCTCGCGCGGCCCGAACTCATCCGCGAAGGCGCGGAAAAATTTGGCAGCCAGTGCATCGTCGTTTCCATTGACGCCAAGAAAATCGCGCCGGACAAATGGGGCGTGTTCTCGCACGGCGGACGCAAGGACACCGGGCTTGATGCGATTGAATGGGTCAAACGCGCAGTGTCACTTGGCGCGGGCGAGATTGTGCTGAACTCCATTGACGCCGACGGCACCAAGGCTGGGTTCGATCTCGTCATCACGCGGCGCGTCAGCGAGGCAGTGGGCGTGCCGGTGGTGGCCAGCGGCGGCGCGGGCACGCTGGAACACATGGCCGCCGTGCTGCTGGAAGGCAAGGCTGATGCCGTTCTCGCCGCGAGCATTTTTCATTTCGGCACCTACACCGTCGGCGACGTAAAACAGTTCTTGAAGAAACAAAACATTCCGGTTAGACCGTGAGGAAGTTCACAATTAACGACCATGAAAAAAGTCATCCTGTGGAGCGTTGCTTTGATTCTAATCGCCGGAATCGCCGTCACCGGATTTTGGTGGCTGCGGCGTCCGCAAATCATCAAGTTGAACGACGGCACAAAGCTGACGCTGCTGGGCGTGGAATACGGCAAACATCATAAATCCCCGACGGTAAAAACAACGGGACGTCGCAACGGCGGCGGGCCAACTTCGTTTGACACTCCCGACGACACGCTGGTGGCCTGGGTTTTGAGCGAGCACAAGGCGAATCAATATCCAAATTATCAGGTGCTGGCTTACGACAAGGCGGCGACAGCCTGCGTCGGAACCTGGGGCGGCGGCTATTCCCGGCAAATTAAAAATGGCATGGAGGTCATGGGCGTCCAGATCGCCGCTTTTCCGAGGCGCGAGCGAAAAATTTATCTGCGCATCATGAGCAACGGGCCGAGCCGCCAGCAAGTTTCAAAAACTGAATTCGTCATATCCAATCCGTCGCGCGGCCCGTTTGCAAAATGGACGCCCGATCCGTTGCCGGGCACGCAGTCCGACGGCGATCTGGACGTGACGCTGACTCGTTTAAGTTACGGCGACCAGGGCATCGGGTTCAATTTTGGCAACGGCCGGACGAAAAACGACCCCATAAGCAAGGCCGTGCTGGCGGCGTTTCGCACGGAACAAAACGGCGTGGTGGTCACCAACTGGCAGCCGGTGCGCATTGAAACTTCCGATGCGACGGGCAACCACATCCAGAACAACAGTTGGAGCAACAGACGCGAGAACGACGAGGCCGTGATGATTTATCAATGGGGATTGTGGCCGGACGAGCCGGCATGGAAACTGCGCGTGGAAATGTCGCGCACATCCGGTTTCAAGGCTGATGAAATCTGGTCGGTGACAAATGTTCCGGTTCAGCCGGGCAGCCAGCAGGATATGTGGAATTACGGCGGTCCCAACCAGCGCGACGCCAAGCCCGCCTTTGCGGAAACCAACCTCAACGGGATTCATTTGAAAATTTACCCCGCCATTCAGATCACTGACCAGAATTTTGGCAACGGCCAGAAGCAGGGCGGCATTCGCGTCGCCGCAAGCCCCGATTTGCCGGATGGATACCGCCTTGCGATCATGGCCGTGGACGAACGCGGGCACGAACTTCAAAGCTGGGGACCGAACGGCGGAGGCGGCAGTTACACCGCCCAATTTCCCGACATCGGCAATGCCAAAATTCTCAACATCACCGTTGCGCTGCACAAAAGCCGGTTTGTGGAATTTACCGTCAAGCCGGAAAAATCGACGGCAGCGCAATAAAAAATCACACCATGAAAAAGATCATTGTTTGGAGCGTCATTTCAGTTTTAATCATCGCCATCGCGGGCGGCGCGTTTTGGTGGTCGAGGCGTCCGCAAATCATCACGTTGAGCGACGGCACAAAGCTGACGCTGCTGGGCGTCACTTATGGCAAACATCACGTCGCGCCGAAAATCAAGGTTGCCGGCGGACGCGCCCGCGGCAACGGCGCGCGGATAGACAGCCCGAATGACACGCTCGTTGTCTGGATTGAGGCCGAACACAAGCCAAACCAGTATCCAAACTACCAGTTGCTGGTTTCCGACATGGCGGACACGGCTTGCGACAGCACTTATGCCAGAAACCAGTCGCAGGTGAAGCCGGGTGTGGAAATTCAAGGTTTCATGCTGGATGCCTATCCGCGTTGGGACAGAAAAATCATGCTCCGCGTCTTCTCTTATGGAAACGGCGGCCAGCGCCTTTCCAAGGAGCATTTTGTTGTTTCCAATCCCGTCCGACGTTCGTTTGCCAAGTGGCCGACCGAACCGCTGCCGGATTCGCAGTCTGACGGCGATTTGACCGCGACGCTCACCAAGCTGGTCGCCGGGGCGCAACTGCCCTACAACCGCGGCAACGGCGTGCCAAAAAACGATTCCTACAACAAAGGCGTCCAGCTTGATTTTGACATCCAGCAGAATGGCCAGCCGGCGACGAACTGGCGTCCGGTGCGCGTGGTCACGTCCGATGCCGCCGGGAACTCGCTTCAAGGGTGGATCAATTCATACTATCAAAACGGCCAGTCGTCCGGATATTTCTATCAGCAAGGCCTGTGGCCGGACGAGCCGGCGTGGAAATTGCGCGTGGAATTTTCCCGGCAGTCCGGTTTCAGTGACGACGAAATCTGGTCGGTAACCAACCTTCAAGTGAATGCCGGCACCCAGCAGGATGTGCAGAATGCCTGGAACAACAATTTTAACAATTCAGGCAGGCCCAACCCCGCCTTCGCCGAGACCACGGTCAACGGCATCCATTTGAAACTTTTTTCCGCCATCCGTTATCAGGATCCGAACAACAATGACACTCCGTCCGTCAGCTTTTCTCTCAAAGCCGACCCGGATCCGGAATCCAGCGGACTCGGACTGCGGATGACAGTGCTCAAGGCGACCGACGACCACGGGCGTGATTTGCAGAACCGTAGTTCCAGTGTGGGCGGCGGCAATTATCAATACCAATATGCCAACGCCCGAAATGTCAATTCGTTGAACCTCACCTTTGCCATCCACAAAAGCCGGTTCATGGAATTCACGGTCAAGCCGCAAAAAGCAGCCGCCATCGGCCCTTGATGCAAACGCTCGTCGAAGATTTTCTGCAATACCTGCGCCACGAGCGCGGGCAGTCGGACAACACGGCGAAAACCTACGCCGCGCTGCTCGGCAAATTCACCGCCTGGGCGGCGAAACAAAATCTCACGGACTGGAAATCGGTCGAGCTGAAACATCTCATGGCGTTCCTGCAGCATGAACGCGCGCGTCCGCTCGCCGACGAGCCGAAGGAATCCACCAAGCGTTTGAGCGGCGAAAGTGTTTATCTGGAAATCGCGGCGCTGCGGGCGTTTTACAAATTTGCCGAGAATGAAAAACTGCTGCCGGCGAACATCGCGGAAAATCTTTCGCTGCCGCGCCGCTGGAAACGATTGCCGAAAGCGTTGAGCGAACGACGAAATCAAAAAATTGCTCGAACCGGAAAATCCCGAAACGCCGGAAAATTTGTGCGACCAGGCGATTTTGGAACTGGCCTACGCTTCCGGTTTGCGTTTGTCCGAATTGAAAAATCTGCGGCTGGAGCAACTGCATCTCGACGCCGGATTCATCAACGTCATCGGCAAGGGCAACAAAGAGCGCGTCGTGCCGGTCGGGAAAAAAGCCGTTGAAGCGTTGAATCGTTTCATCGAAACTGGGCGGCCAAAACTGGTCACGCCAAAATCGCCGGCGAATGTTTTTCTCACGAAGCGCGGCACGCCGTTCGCGGCGGTGACGCTCTGGCTGCACATCAAGAACCGCGTCCGGCGCGCCGGCGTTGAGCGCAACATCACGCCGCACATGCTGCGGCACAGTTTCGCCACGCATCTGCTGGAGCACGGCGCGGATTTGCGCGTGATCCAGGAACTGCTCGGCCACGCGAACATCAGCACGACGGAGATTTACACGCACGTCACCGGCAACCGGCTGCGGGAAATCCACCGGAAATTTCATCCGCGCGCGTGAAGACGGGAAGATTTTGTCGCGCGAAAGGCGCGAAGTGAACAAAGGAAGAAAAGAATTTAACCTTCATTTTTCTTCGCGTCCTTCGCGCGACAATTTCGGCCTCACTCGAAATCGTAAACCACGACTTTCTGGCACGAACGGCTTGAAACTTTTTCGCGACGAACTCGATGTGCTGCGGATGCACTTGATAATCGTCCTGTTCGCCTGCTTGCTTGGGAAAATCAGTATTCAGCGCGACCTGATAAGTTTGATCCACGACGGGGCGCTGGCTGCGGCGACATCTTGCCGATGTGAAAATGCGTGCACGCCGGGAATGTCTTTGAGGTATTTGTTCGCGCCGGCGATTAATTCATCCGCAGCATCCGGTTGCGCCGGATCGGTCCAGAAAATGACAACGTGTGAAAACATGACGCTGAAATTGAACCACCAAGGCACCAAGGCACAAAGAAAAATTTCTCTTTTTCAAAACTTGGTGTCTTGGTGTCTTTGTGGTTAAAATTTTCCGAATGAGCAAAACTGCACTTCTATTTGCCGGGCAAGGCGCGCAAGTCGTCGGCATGGGCAAAGACCTCGCCGAAAAATTTCCATCCGCGAAAAACGTGGTTCGACCGCGCCAATGCCGCGCTCGGCTACGACCTTGCCTCAGTTTGTTTCAACGGCCCGGAAGCCGAACTGACGAAAACAGAAAACGCGCAGCCGGGAATTTTTCTCGTGAGCTGGGTTTGCTTTGAATTGCTCAAGGAACAGGTGCCGAATCTGAAATTCGACGCCACCGCCGGCTTGTCGCTCGGCGAATTCACGGCGCTGGCGGCGGCGGGCGCGATGAGTTTTGAGGACGGCTTGCGCGTGGTGCGGCAGCGCGGACAATTCATGCAGGAAGCCTGCGACGCGACGCGCGGCGGAATGGCCGCTGTCATCGGGCTGGACGAAATTCCGACGCGCGAAGTTTGCGCGGAAGCCGGAGTCGTTCTGGCAAATTTGAATTGTCCCGGCCAGCTTGTCATTTCCGGCGAGGCGGAAAAAATTGCGAAGGCGTGCGAACTGGCAAAAGCAAAAGGTGCGCGAAAGAGCGATTCCGCTGCCGGTTGCCGGCGCGTATCACTCGCCGCTCATGGCTGGCGCGCAGCCGAAGTTGCAAAGTGAACTGGCGAAAATAAAAATTTCTGCGCCAGCCGTTCCGGTGATTTCAAACGTGACGGCGCAACCGCATAATTCACCAGCGGAAATATCCGCGCGATTGGTGGACCAAGTCACGTCGTCAGTGCTTTGGGAAAATTCGATGCGATATTTGCTGGCGCAAGGATTCACGCGGTTCATCGAACTCGGTCCGGGCACGGCCTTGAGCGGATTCATGAAACGCATTGATAAGTCGGCGCAGATGCTGAACGTCGCGGATGCGGCGAGCCTGGAAACGACCGCAAACGCCATTTTGAGTTGAATCAACGCCCGTTGCGGCAGTTTTATTTTTTGCGATACCAGGCGATTCCCGTCTGCTCCAATTCTTCCAGCAGCTCAACCATTTCAAAGTCCTGATCGTTCAGCATTTTTTCGATTTCGTCGCGGCTCACAATCCACTTGTGCCACTCAAGAATGATCGTATCTACACGGCGGAGGAACTTCTTGTCGGTTTGCAGAAACGATTTCTCGGAACCTTCAATGTCCATTTTCAGCAAATTACAGCGGACATCGCCAAAACGTTCCACCCAGAGTTTATCAAGGTCCACGCAGGGAACCGTGATTTTTTTCCACGCGCCCTTTTGGGGCTTGCCGGGTTCATAGACCGGAAATTGTGACGATCCGAGATTTGACGGCAACAGGTAAAAATCCACCGTTTGCCCGGCGCTCGCTGATCCGGCCAAACCAAGGACAGGCTCGACTTTGTTCAGTTTGTTCGCCTCAACGTGCCATTTGGCCTCTTCGATCATGTCGGGATTGGCATCAATGAGCAGACCGGAAAGGTCATTGCGACGGGTCAGGTCATGCAGAAGAACGGGAAACAATCCCACGTTGCACCCCAGATCAACAAACGTGGAGGTTTTTTTCGGATCAATCGCCTTGAGATAAACGTTGCGATTAAAAATTTCGTCCGCGAGCAGGATCGTTTCCAAATACCGGCAGCGGTAGCAGGCTCCGCTCCCGGGCAAACGACGCACGCGAGGCGACAGCCGCAGCCACCATCCCGCCATCTGACGCAATCGCAAAAACCGCACCGCGACGTGAAATGCGGGCATGGTGTCCAGATGCTGCAAGAAACTTGATTTCATCCGCGAAGCATAAAATTATTGTCGAAAAGAAGCCAACATGATTTTCGGCGACAACCCGGTTTTCCGAGGATGAATTTTTTTCTTGGGGAAAACGCCCGCGAAATGCAATCTGTGCATCCATTGCCTGATTGCCTTTTCATTATCTGGAAATTAAAGTGTTGGCAGTCTTAACTTTCAAACTCATGTTTCAGCTTGCCAGTCAAATTGCCGTGGTCACCGGCGCGGGCCGCGGAATCGGCCGCGCCATCGCGTTGAAATTCGCCGCCGAGGGTGCGGATGTTGTCTGCGTTTCGCGCACGCAGGAAAATTCCGAGAAGGTCGCCAATGGAAATCCGCGCGCTCGGCCGAAAAGGCGTGGGCGTTCGCCGTGGACGTTTCGGATTCCGCCGCCGTCAGCGCCGCCGCCGAGAAAATTCTGGCCGATTGCGGCAAGGTGGACATTCTCGTGAACAACGCCGGCGTGACGCGCGACGGCTTGCTGATGCGCATGAGTGACGAGGATTGGGACACGGTTCTGAACACGAATCTCAAGGGCGCGTTTTTTTTCACGAAGGCTTTTTTCCGCGCTTTTGCAAAACAGCGTGCAGGGCGCATCATCAACATTTCGTCGGTCATCGGCCTGATCGGCAATCGCGGGCCAGTGCAATTATGCGGCGAGCAAGGCGGGGTTGATCGGGTTCACGCAATCGGTGGCGCGCGAATTGGGGTCGCGCGGCGTCACGGTCAATGCGATTGCGCCGGGATTCATCGAGACGGACATGACGTCGGAGTTGAACGAGGAATTGAAGGCGAACATTTTGAAGCAGATTCCGCTGGGCAAGTTTGGCGCGGCGGAAGATATTGCGAACGCGGCGTTGTTTCTGGCAAGCCCATCGGCGCGTTATGTGACGGGGCAAGTTTTGACGGTGGACGGCGGGATGGTGATGTGATTCCAAATCATCCTCGTTCTCATCGTCATCCTCATAAATCAGTTTTTTGAGGATGAGCATGAGGATGAGGACGAAAAAAATCAAAATTCAAGGCTTGAACCGCTTTCGGATTCATGGCATAGAACAGGACAAATTATGGCTGACAAACCAATTGACCAACGGGTAAAGGACATCATCGTCGAACAACTGGGCGTGAAGGCGGATCAGGTGACGCCGGAAGCCAAGTTCATCGAAGACCTCGGCGCGGACTCGCTCGACACGGTCGAGTTGATCATGGCGCTCGAAGAGGAATTTGGCGTCGAAGTGCCGGACGAACAGGCTGAAAAGCTCCTGACCGTCGGCGACGTGACCAAATACATCGAAGACAACCAAAAATAGTTGCGACTTTCCGCGCTTCGGGGCAGTTTGGCTGGACTAGCTCAAACTGCCCTTTTTATTTATGGCAAGCAACCCATCAGACCGCCGCGTGGTCATCACCGGCCTCGGCGTCGTCACGCCGCTCGGACATCAACTGGACGTTTTCTGGAACAACCTGGTTGCCGGGCAATGCGGCATTGACCGGATCACCGCCTTTGACCCGGCGCCGTTCGACACGCAGATCGCCGGCGCAGGTGAAGGATTTTGACCTCGCGCCCGCGTTTCCGTCGCCCAAGGAAATCCGCCGCACGGACCGCTACTCGCAATTTGGCGTCTATGCCGCGTGGAGCGCGTTGAAAGATTCCGGCCTCGACCTCGACAAGGAAAACCGCGACGAAATCGGCGTCATCATCGGCTCCGGCATCGGCGGCCTCGCGACGACGACCGAACAGCACAAAATTTTGCTCGACCGCGGGCCGGGCCGGCTCTCGCCGTTCATGATTCCCATGCTCATCAGCAACATGGCGTCGGGATTGTTCTCGATGTTTTACAATCTGCGCGGCCCGAATTTCGCCACCTGCTCCGCCTGCGCGACCGCGAACCACGCCATCGGCGAAGCCTGGCGCGCCATCAAAATGGGCGACGCGCCGGTCATGTTCGCCGGCGGCGCGGAAGCGGCGGTTGTGCCCGTCGGCATCGGCGGCTTTTGCGCGATGCGCGCCATGAGCACGCGCAACGACGATCCCAAGCACGCCTCGCGTCCGTTCGACAAGGATCGCGACGGCTTCGTCATGGGCGAAGGCGCGGGCGTCGTCGTGCTGGAGGAACTGGAACACGCCAAAAAGCGCGGCGCGAAAATTTATTGCGAAGTCGCCGGCTACGGCAACACCGCCGACGCCTATCATCTGACCGCCCCGTCGCCCGACGGCGAAGGCGCGGCGCGCTGCATGAAAATGGCCTTGAAGACCGGCGGGCTGAACCTCGAAGACATTTCCTACATCAACGCCCACGGCACCTCCACGCCGCAGGGCGACGTCTGCGAAACGCAGGCCATCAAGACCGTTTTCGGCGAACGCGCGAAAAACATCGCCGTCAGTTCCACCAAAGGCGCGACCGGCCACATGCTCGGCGCGGCGGGCGCGGTGGAAATGACCGTCTGCGCGCTCGCCATCAAGCACGGCGTCGTCCCGCCGACCATCAATTATCAGACGCCCGACCCCGAATGTGATCTGGATTACGTTCCCAACACCGCGCGCGAAATGAAGGTCAACGCCATCATCAACAACTCCTTCGGCTTCGGCGGACATAATGCGAGCATTGCGGCGAAAAAATTCGATTGATAGTTCAGGGTTTAGGGTTCAGCGTTCAGAGTTGAAACATGGCAAGCATTCAACGATTTGAGGAAATTGAAGCGTGGCAGAAAGGCCGCGAATTGACGCGGCGGATTTATCAAATCACCGCGAAAGAAAAATTTGCGCGCGATTTCACGTTGAAAGACCAAATTAAACGCGCGGCAATTTCAATCACGTCGAACATTGCAGAAGGTTTTGAACGAGGCGGCAACCGCGAATTCATTCAATTTTTGGCAATAGCGAAAGGCTCGGCTTCCGAACTCAAATCGCAACTTTATACGGCATTGGACGCAGGCTATATTGACAAAAGGGAATTTGACGAACTTTACAAGCTCGCCCATAGCATTGTGCTGCTCATCAGCGGATTCATAAAATATTTGCAGCAATCCGAACTTCGCGGCCGAAAATTTAAAACCGGCAACGAACTGCAACAACCCTGAACGCTGAACCCTAAACCGTGAACTTTTTGTCTTTAATCGAATCCAAGCGCGAAGGAAAAATTCTCGCGCCGGAACAGATTCAAGAATTCATCCGCGAATTCACCGCCGGAAAAATTCCCGATTACCAGATGGCCGCGATGCTCATGGCCATTTATTTTCGCGGCCTCGACACCGCCGAAACCACCGCGCTCACGCTCGCCATGCGCGATTCCGGCGACGTGCTGAAATTTCCCAAAGACAAGCGCCCGCTCGTGGACAAACATTCCACCGGCGGCATCGGCGACAAGGTTTCGCTCCCGCTCGCGCCGCTGCTCGCGTGCCTCGGCTTCCGCGTGCCGATGATTTCCGGTCGCGGCCTCGGCATCACCGGCGGCACGCTCGACAAACTGGATTCCATTCCCGGCTTCAAAACGCTTTTGCCCGCCGAACAAATCGTCGCGCAAGTCCAAAAAGTCGGCTGCGTCATCTGCGGCCAGACGGACAAGATGGTTCCCGCCGACAAAAAAATTTACGCGCTGCGCGACGCCAGCGGAACCGTGCCGAGCATTCCGCTCATCGTCGCTTCAATTCTTTCCAAGAAACTGGCGGAAAATCTGGACGCGCTGATTCTCGACGTGAAATTCGGCTGCGCCGCGTTCATGCAAACCAAGGCCGACGCGCGCAAACTGGCAAAAGCGATGGTCGCGCTCGGCAACGAATGCGGCGTGAACACGCGCGCGATTTTGACGGACATGAACACGCCGCTCGGCCGCGCCGCCGGCAACTGGCTGGAAGTGAAGGAATCCGTTGATTGCCTTGAAAACAAAGGCCCAGATGATTTGCGCCAACTCGTCATTGATTCCGCCGCGCATTTGCTGGTTCAAACCAAAAAATCAAAATCACTCGCCGCCGCGCGCAAGCTGGCGGAAGATTGTTTGAACTCCGGCGAGCCGCGCAAAAAATGGGACGAAATGCTTGTCGCGCAAGGCGCGGACTTGAAAGCGTTCAACAAAAAACTTGCGCTCGATTCCACCGCGCCAGTTGTTTTTGAATTGAAATCTGAAAGAGCCGGATTTGTTTCCAAATGCGACGCACGAATCATCGGCGAAGTCATCCGCGATTTGGGCGGCGGACGTTTGACAAAAGATTCGCAAATCAATTACGACGTTGGCGTGGATCAAATTGCCAAGCCCGGCGAGCACGATTGGAAAAATCTGAAACGCTTTGCCGCGTTCACGCTGCTGATTCAGTTGCAAGCAAGCAAAAGCCGCATTGCCCGGTTGAAAACCGGCGTTTGAAATTTCTCGCGAAAGCCGGATGGAAACGTCGCCGCTGGTTCAGAAGTCATTTGATAAACCGTAAGATGGCGTCGGAAGCGCAGAGTCCAATTTTGATTCTCTGCGCCTTTGCGTCACTGCGGTCATAATTATTCAACGATTCCAAAATTTTCTCCGCCGCCGCGCGCGGATTTTCCGCCGCGTAAATCGGCCGGCCAATCACGAGCCAGTTTGCGCCGGCGTCAATCGCCTCGCGCGGCGTGAGCGTGCGCTTCTGGTCGTCGGCCTTTTCCGCGCCGGTGCGGATGCCGGGCGTGACGAGTTGGATGTGCGCGGGCAAAATCTGCCGCAAGTCGCGCAATTTCCAGCGGCGAACAAACCAGTCCGCGCAATCCGGCTTTCACCGCGAGATTTGCCAGCCGTTCAACTTGTTTGCCGACGTTGGCTTCGCAGCCAATTTCCGCGAGCGTGTGGCTGTCGGAACTCGTCAACACCGTCACGCCAAGAACGAGCGGCGCGGTCAGCCCGGCCTGATTTCGCCGTTTCCTGCGCGGATTTTTCCGCCGCGCGCATCATTTCACAGCCGCCGCTGGTGTGGATCGTCAGCATCTGCACGTCGAGCCGCGTGGCGGAGGCGACGGCTTTGGCGACGGTGTTCGGGATGTCGTGAAATTTCAAATCGAGAAAAACGCGTCGCGCCGGTCGCGCGGATTTTTTTCACGATGTCCGGCCCGGCGGCGGTGAAAAGTTCGCTGCCGATCTTGAACGCGCCGACGGCGGGCGCGATTTGTTCGCGCGAGTTTCAGCGCCTGTTCCGGCCGTCGGCACGTCCAGCGCGGCGATGATTGGATTTCTTTTTTCAGCCACAGATGGACTACAGATAAACACAGATTCGGAGAAAAGTGCATCCGCAATTTTGACTTTGCCGCGCCGATTTGCCTAACTCTGACGCGATGAAAATTGTCCGCCACACCGACAAGAATTTTTCCGCCAAACTCCGCGAAGCGGCCGCCGCCTCCAGCCTGTTCGACGCCGAAATTGAAAACCGGACGCGCGCCATCCTGCATGACGTTTTTGTGCGCGGCGATGACGCGGTGCTGGAATTCACGGAAAAATTCGACGGCGCGAAACTTTCCGCCGAGCAGCTCGCCGTGACGCAGGCGGAATTGCTCGCGGCTTCGATCAAGGCGGACGAACCGCTCCGCGCGGCGGTTTCGGAAGCGGAAAAGAACATCGCGGCTTTCGCCAAAAAATCTTTGCGCAAAAACTGGCAGATGAAAAATTCGCACGGCGCAAGCGTCGGCGAAAAATTTGATCCGTTCCAGCGCGTCGGCATTTACATTCCCGGCGGAACCGCGCCGCTTGGTCTCGACAGCGCTGATGACCATTACGCTGGCAAAAGTCGCGGGCTGCAAGGAAATCGTCGTCTGCACGCCTTGCGGCAGGGATGGCTCGATCAATTCCGCGACTGCTGTTTGCGGCGCGTGCGGCGGGCGCGACGGAGATTTACCGCGTCGGCGGCGCGCAGGCGATTGCGGCGATGGCCTATGGCACCAAGACAATTCGCCGCGTGCAGAAAATTTTTGGTCCCGGCAACGCCTATGTCAGCACCGCCAAAAGGCTGCTTGTCGGCCACGTCGCGATTGATTTGCTGGCCGGGCCGAGCGAATTGCTGGTGCTGGCCGACGACACGGCGAATCCAAAATTCGCCGCCGCCGATTTGCTTGCGCAGGCCGAACACGGTTCCGGCCACGAGCGCGTCTGGCTCGTGACAACTTCAGATAAAATTCTCAAGGCCGTGGAAAAAGAAATTTCGAGGCAGTTGCCCAAACTCGCGCGGCGGGAATTCATCCAGCGCGCGTTGCAAAACAACGGCTGGCTGATTTTGGTGAAATCGCTTGATGACGCGGTTGCGCTGGCAAATCAGCTCGCGCCGGAGCATTGCGAAGTGATGACGCGCAATCCGCGCAAAGTTTCTGAAAAAATTCTGACGGCGGGCGCGATTTTTCTCGGCGCATTTTCGCCGACGGTTCTGGGCGATTATGTGGCCGGGCCGAGCCACACGCTGCCAACCGGCGGCGCGGGCGCGTCGTTTGCCGGCCTGACGGTGGATCAATTTCAGCGCCGCACGAGCGTGGTGGAATACAGCCGCGCGTCGCTGAAAAAGGCGCTGAAGACGGTGAAAAAATTCGCGGAACTCGAAGGCCTCGGCGCGCATGGCAACAGCGCGGCAGTGCGGTTGAAATGAATTTATTTCCGCACAGAAATTTGCGGCTGCCGAAAACACCGGTTTCGCCTTGTCATCACCGGCCTTATGCCGCTTTCTCATGTGGTTGACGGATTTTGAACCGGATTTAGATTCCAAAAGGCAATCATGGAAAGTTTTTTGATCAAAGGCGGCGTGCCGTTGCACGGCGAAGTCGACATCAGCGGCAGCAAAAACGCCGCGCTGCCCATCATGGCCGCGACGCTGCTCACGGACGAACCGTGCGTCATTCGCGGCGTGCCGGATTTGAGCGACACGCGGTTCATGGCGGAAATTTTGAAATCGCTTGGCGCGCAAGTGAAGCTTGAAAATGGCACGCTCGCCGTTCGCGCAAAAAAAATTCGCGGTTACGCCGATTACGAACTCGTCCGCAAAATGCGCGGCTCCATCTGCATTGCCGGGCCGTTGCTGGCGCGGCTTGCGCAAGGCGCGGATTTCTTTGCCCGGCGGCTGCATCATCGGCGCGCGGCCAATCAATCTGCATCTGAAAGGCTTTGAATCGCTCGGCGCAAAAATTAAAATCGAGGGCGGCTACGTTGACGCTTCGGTAAAAAAACTCGTTGGCTCCACGATGTTTCTCGGCGGACGCGCCGGCTCGACGGTTTTGGGAACGGCAAATGTGATGATGGCGGCGACGTTGGCCGACGGCGTGACCGTCATCGAAAGCGCGGCGTGCGAGCCGGAAGTCGTGGATCTGGCAAATTTTCTGAACGCGATGGGCGCAAAAATTTCCGGCGCGGGCAGCCCGACCATCACCATTTCCGGCGTTGAAAAATTGCATGGCGCGGAACATGAAGTCATTCCCGACCGGATTGAGACGGCGACATTTGCGATTGCCGCCGCCGCGACGAACGGCGAAGTGACGATTAAAAATTGTCGCGCGGATCATTTGCGCGCAGTTCTTGACAAATTGAACGAAGCCGGAGTTTCAATTCAACAGCGCGGCGGAAATCTGGTTGTTCGTCGCGGGAAAAAATTGAAGCGCGGCGGACGTGACGACGCTGCCGTATTCCGGTTTTCCGACGGACGTGCAGGCGCAGATGATGTCGCTGCTCGCGCTCGCGCCGGGCATCAGCATCATCACGGAGCGGATTTTTGAATCGCGCTTCATGCACGTCAGCGAACTGGCGCGGCTCGGCGCGGACATCGAGATTGAAGGGCCGAGCGCGATTGTGAAGGGCGGCCGGCCGTTGAGCGGCGCGCCGGTGATGGCGAGCGATTTGCGCGCGAGCGCGGCGCTGGTCATCGCCGGACTGGCGGCGAAGGGCGCGACGCAGGTGAACCGCATTTATCATCTGGACCGCGGCTACGAAAAGATGGACGCGAAGTTGCGGAAGCTCGGCGCGCGGATTCAGCGGGTTGAGGGAAAATAAATTTACAGTCGCACAATTCTTCGGACTGATTCCTTTACGGATTCGCCGGTGACGTGTAGTATATTTTTGTGGGTCTTGTGAATGCGAACATCCAGTTGCGAAATGTGAGAATCCCGGCGCTTGAACCTGTCGAGGTCGAGGCGCTCGCGGATTCCGGTGCGGTGCATCTTTGCATCCCCGAACATATCCGCCTGCAACTGAAGCTGGATTCGCTGGACAGCAAGGAAGTCACCCTCGCCGACGGCAGCAAACGCCTCGTGCCTTATGTCGGCCCGCTGGAAATCCGCTTCAAAAACCGGATTGGATTTGTCGGCGCGCTGGTCATGGGCGACCAGGTTTTGCTGGGGGCGATTCCGATGGAAGACATGGATTTGATCATCGTCCCCAAAGAACGGCGGCTGGACGTGAATCCCGCCAGTCCGAACATCGCCTGCTCCATCGCGAAATAAAAAAGTCATTTTGGATCGCGGCTGTGAAAAGATGGACGCGAAATTGCGGAAGCTCGGCGCGCGGATTCAGCGCGTTGAGGAAAAATGAATTTTACGGACTGCAAAATAATTGGGACCCCTTTTCAACGCAAACGCCGGCACTCGCGAAAGCTTTTTTAATTACGCATTAAACATTTTGGCCTGCGCAACGATTGTATTCTGTTCAAATGCTCTGCATCCCAAGCATCAGAAACAATTGAATCGCCAATTACGGTTAGGCGCAAACACCCTCGGCAAGACAAACCGCGCCGAGGAGAGCGCAGACCAAGTAACAAGGCTGTTTGCAAAACGGGCGTCTGCCTTCTGTTATCACACAATTTTGTCAGTTGGGTGCAGATCACGCGGCAACCGCGAGACGCCTGTAGTTTTAGATAATCACCTGATGGAAGGTTGTAGCTATTTGAAGTTCCTACTGAAACGAAAACTTTTTCTGGCGTCAGTTTTTCCACATGCTCTTTGAAATTAGGCTTTTTACGATCTATTGGGCCACCATGATGAGGTCCGTGGAGCAAGTGTGGCAGAGAATCGGCGCATTTTTCACCCACAACCTGCATTGGCGCATCTCCAGACCACACAATTTTAATTTTTTCTTTGTGAAATAAACAGAGAACAGCAGATGTTTCATTAGGCCGGTTTGCTTCGACGTTTTCTGAAAAACTTGGATAGACCACTTTCAGTAAAGTTTCTCCGCTTTGCCAAACAACGGTTTCTATGGACAATCCGATAACTGACAAGCGCCCTTTCTTTTCTTCTTCTCTTACAGGCCGCCAGATGTTTTGAAATTTGGGCGAACTCTTTTCTCGGTCTCGGAGCATATAAACCGTTTGAATCGAAATCATCGGCATCTTGACCAAGCTGGGCAAACTTCCTGCATGGTCTTCATCATTGTGAGTGATAACTACGGCGAATATTTCCGCAGGACGATCTGCCAGCCAGTCAATAATGGGGCTTCCTTTAGAACCAGTATCAATCACCAATAATTTCCCATCGGGGACAAGCCCGTTTTTTGTGGCGCAGCCGCTGCGTGAAGGCGTAGGAACGCGGACAGTGTCGCATCAAGCGGACGCTTGAAACTCCACTGCGAGGAACTGTCCGCGCTCTTTGCTCCGAAGGAGCGGCGGAAATTAGCCGGCCACATTGTGGCTGGACTCGCGCCCGCAAATCATCGCGTCCTGAAAGGACGTCGGAAAACATCCGCTTGATTCCATTGTCCCTCGCGGGACGAATTTATTTTACTCGCCGACACCAGCCACTTCGTAGCTGGCTAATTTCCAGTGTCGCTCCGCGACAAATTTTATTTTGGCGCGTTCTTAAAACTTTTTGACACCGTCGGGAGCAGCCTTTAGCTTTCCGCCATGAAAGTTTTGCTCACGCCGCATCAGGAAAAATTCGTCGGCCAGAAAATGAAGGGCGGCGGCTACTTGTCGCAAGACGAGGTCATCCGCGAGGCGTTGCGCGTGTATGAACTCGTCGAGCAGGAGGACAATGACCCGCAGCTTGAAGCGGCGTTGCGTCACTCGCTCCGCAGTCCGTTGAAAAAATATAGGCCCGGCCATTTCGCAGCCCTTGCCGCTTGAACAAGATTGAAATTTTTGTCCGTCACGCCGCCGAACTGGATGCGTTCGGCTAATTTCAATACATCCGCGAAAACAATCCTGAAGCCGCGCTTTATTTTCTCGAAGCGATTGATTGCACGGTTGAAAATCTGGCGCTGCAACCATTGAAAGGCAGGTTGCGAAAATTTCGCGGCAAGAATCTGAAGAACATCCGTTCGTGGCGCGTGGATGATTTTGAAAATTACCTGATTTTCTATCGCTTTGCCGGAACGCGGCTGGAAATTCTCCGCATCAAACACGGTGCGATGGATTTTCCGCAGGCGTTGAGGCAGGATTAACCTGCCAATTGCGTAGGAACGCGGACCGTGTCGCATCAAGCGGACGCTTGATGCTCAACTCGATGAACTTCCGCTCGAAGATCATTTCCCGGAAACAAAAAGGCGCGGCGGGAAGCCGTTGGCGCGGGCGAGAAAATGATTTTGCCCGATTGCGGACTTGGTTTTCATTCCTTGCCTCGCATTTCAGAATAAAGCCTAGCTCAATTTTCCCATCAGACTTTTCGCGCGGCGGATCCAGACGCGGTCGCGTTTGCGCTGGAACGCGGGCGCGTGGACGTCGTCGCTCAAAACATCGTTGAGTTCGGCGCGGGCGGGGCCGGGCTGGTTTTTGGCGGCGTAAAGTTCCGCAAGCTGCACTTTGGCGCGCGGATAGGAATGGCTCTGCGTGATGTGCTGCCAGTAAAGAATGGCGTTGTCGGTCTCGCCCAGGGCCATCAGCGTCTCGGCGAGCGCCATCATCGTGTGGCCGTAGTCGTGTTCGGGCTTTTCGCGCATGACGCCTTCGAGCAGCGGGCGGGCGTCGGCGAACCGCCTTTGCCGGAGCAGGCACTGGCCGAGGTGGGCGCGCGTGTCAATGTCGTCCGGCTCGCGTTCGAGCGCGGCGCGGTAGCATTTCTCGGCCTCGTCGAGTTTTCCGCGCTGAAAATAAACATCGCCAAGCTGGAAATAATGGGAGGCGTTGCCGATGTGATGGATTTGGGACTGAAGCTCCTTGATGCGTTTGCGGCTTTGCGCGCCGGGCAGTTCAAAGCCGCTCGTGGCCGAGGGCGCGGCGCGATACACGAAAAAGAAATAAAGCGCGGCGGACACGCCCCAGCCGATCAAAATGAAAACAGCCCAGAGCCATTCGCCGTTGCGGACGGCGTGGACGAACATCCAGATTTGGAACGCGGTGACAACAAGCAGCCACGGATTGTGAATGACATAACCGAGGTTCAGCACATCCGTAATTAGCGAGGCGAACATGACGTGAAGCTATGCCGAAGAATTTTCGCTGACAATCAAACTTTTTGTTGCGTTGATCGCGGGCCGCCGTTAAAAAGGGGGCATGAGCGAACCTGTCATTGCCCAAAAATCGCCGTTTGTCCAAAAAGTCGAACCCGGCACTTATTTCTGGTGCGCGTGCGGCCGGTCCAAGTCGCAGCCGTTTTGCGACGGCTCGCACAAAGGCACGGGCTTCGCGCCGTTGAAGACGGAAATCGCCGAGGCCAAAACCGTGGCGTGGTGCGGCTGCAAGCACACGAAGAACGCGCCGTTCTGCGACGGCAGCCACGCGAAGCTGCCGTGACTGGTTGAATTGTTAAAATTGTTGCATCGTGAATTGTTTCTGATGCGAGGATTGACGGTTGAACGGTTTTTGGCGGCGCAGAATTGTCTTGAATTCCGCAGCCGTTGGCGTTAGCGATTGTCTCCGACAGAATGGAGCCGAAACACAAAATCCTGATTTTGGACGACGACGCGGACTGGCTGGAGACCTGCCGCGACTTTCTGGCGCAGTTGCCGAGCCAGCCGGAAATACGCATCGCGTCTTCGGGCGTCCGCGCGCTGGCCATGCTCGACGCGCAGAAGTTCCGCGTTTTGATCTGCGACCTGAAAATGCCGCGCATGGACGGCCTGCAGGTCTTGTCCATCGTCCGGCGCCGTTTTCCCGAACTGCGCACGGTGGTTCTCACGGGGCTTCAGGACGACCAGTTCCGTTCGCGCTCCTATGCGCTGGGCGTGGATTTGTTCTGGCTCAAGCCGGATATGCAGCAGAATTCGCAGATGTTTCTGGACTGCATCGAGTCGCTTTTGGGGCGCGAGGACAGTGGCGGATTCCGGGACGCCCAGCCTAAAAATCTTCTGGACGTGATCCAGATGGAATGTCTCGGAGGCAATTCAAGCGTGCTGCGGATCATGTCCGGCAAGGTCGCGGCCAAAATCTGGTTTCATCGCGGCGAACTGGTTGACGCCGCGGTCGAGGGCGCGGACGGCGAGGCGGCGTTCCGGCGCATTTTGAAATTGAAGTCCGGCATATTTGAAAGCCTGCCAGCCGAGCCGGAACGCGCCCGCACCATCACCAAATCGGTGGATGCACTGGTGGCCGAATCGGAGCAGCGCTTTGACAAAAACGCCAACCCCGGCTCCCCGGAAGAATTGGAGCAGCAAAAACTTGTCGAACAGCTCGCCGCCATCGCCGTCGAGGGCGCGGAATTTCTCGTGTCAATCCCCGCGAAAAAAGAAATCGCGCCGAAAAGCTGGGGCGTAAAAAATACGGAGCAGATCGCCTTCTGGGCGCGGAACGCCGAAAAGACCGCGCACCGGCTCGGCGAGATGTTGAGCGCGGGGCCGTTGAATTACGTCGCTGGAAGCAACTTGGAACGGCAGTTGCTTTTACTGCCGCAGAATGGAACAACATTCGTCGCAGGCTGGCCGCCGGAAGCGGTCGGCGAAAAATTGTTCGAGCAAACCAGAAAATTGACAATCGCATGGGATTCCTGAAATGGTTTTCAAATCCGCGCCCGGCGGTCCACAAACCGCCGTCGGGCAGCTTTACCGTTGACCGCCACGGCAAGGTGATGAGCAGCACGGTCGCCGCCGGCTGCCCGGTGTCGCACCTGCACGACATCGCCATGGAAATCCTGCCGGTTTTCCAGGAGGCGCGCGCCGCGCAGATGCCGCTGGCCGAGGTGAGCCTAGATTTCGCCGGCCTTCAGGTCAGCGCGCGGGATATGCAGGGCGGCGCGATCATTTTCCTTTCACCCAAAGATCCGCTGGCGGCCCCGTCGCCCGCCGGAGCCAAACCATGAGCGCCAAGATTGAACAACTGATCGCCCAGACCGAGCTGCACATCGAGTGCTGGAAACAGTTCAACCATTTCGTCAACGTCGCCCGCGCCAAAAAATTCGGGCCGGACGACGAGACCCGTTTTCTCGAACTCAAGAGCCTCATCGCGCAGGACCTGGAGATCATTTTTTCCGCAATCGAAGTCGTTTCGCCCACCAAGGACGAAATCATCACGCTCATCGGCTACGCGCCGTCGCTGCGCTACTTGAGCGAGATGGGCGAGGGCGACCTGCGCGGCATAGAAAACAACTGGCACAAGATTTACATCGGCTGGCACTCGGTTTTGGGGCAGCTCAAGATCAGGCAGCGCAACGGCGACACGTCGTTCTTCGGCAGAAAAAAATAAATCGGACGGGAAAATTTTCTTGTCCGCCGCGCATTGTGCAGAAACAAATATGCTCAACTATTTTCAAATCCTGATTCTCGCCCTGATCCAGGGCGCGTGCGAACTCCTGCCCGTTTCCAGCTCCGCGCACGTCATCGTGGCGGAAAAGCTCATGGGACTCGATCCGTCCAGCCCCGCAATGACGATGCTGCTCGTCATGCTGCACACGGGAACGATGTTCGCCGTCATCGTGTATTTCTGGAGCGGCTGGCGGCGCGATTATTTTTCGACACCGGGAAAGTTGCAATGGTTTGCGATTCAAATCGCCATCGCGACCTTTTTCACCCTGCTTGTTGGATTGGCACTAAAGGAAATCATAGAAAAAATTTTCATGCGCGGAACGCCGCACGCGCAAATTGAGGATTTGTTCGACAATCTGCCATTGATGGCCGGTGCTTTGGCCGTTGTCGGCATTTTGATCATTTACGCCGGCTGGCGCGAGGAAAAGTCGCCGCGGCAAACTGAAATCCAGCCGTCACATTCGGTTTGGATCGGCCTCGTGCAGGGATTTTGCATTCCGTTCCGCGGATTTTCCCGTTCCGGTTCGACAATCTCCACCGGCCTGCTGTTTGGGTTGCCGAAACAAAAGCTGGAAGAATTCAGCTTCGCGCTCGCCGTGGTTTTGACGCCGCTCGCCATCGGAAAAGAAGTGTTGCGCCTCCTCAAAGACAAAACATTCAGCCATGAATCCGCGTTGCATTTGTTCGCCCCCAGCCTCGTCGGAATGATTTTCAGTTTTGCCGCCGGGTTGCTCGCGTTGAAATGGCTTTCACGCTGGCTCGAAGCCGGGCGCTGGAAACTGTTCGGCTTTTACTGCCTGGCTGCGGCGGCGGGCGTTTTGCTGGTTCACTTCAAAGTCAAATAATCCGCGCAATGCGGTGACAATCATTTCGCCGACGGGTCAGGAATCCAGATTCTTTGCCCAACTTTCAAATTGTTCGGCTTCAATCCCGGATTCGCGTCCAGAATTTGTTTCACCGTCACCTTGACGCCTTTTGCCTGATACGCCTTTACGATGGCGATAATCGTGTCATGGCTACCAATGGGCTGCCAATAGCCATTTTGCTGGCCGCCCGCCGTGGCTGTCGGATTATCCGCCGAAGCAGGCGCAGAAACATCCGGCGCTTGATGGGTCGGCGGCGAATCGCCTCCACTTTTGCCGAGCTTCTCAAATTCCTTCAGTATCAAATCGTTGTCGTCCTGCTGTTTTTTTGCGAGTTCCTGAAGCTGCTCGGCGAGCTTTTTCAAATCGTCCGTGCTCGCATAATTATTAGCGGTGGGCTGGCTCAACTTGTCGCTCAAATCGGACACCTGTTTTTCCAGCGCGGCAATGCGCTTGTCCTGTTTATCCAGGACGCCATAGATGTCCTGAATCTGGCCGGCCAGCTTGTCAATCTGCTGCTGCGTCGCCGCGTCCTGCGCGCGACCAGGTGAAGCCGTAAAAGCGGCGAAAGTGAAAATCAAAAGCCCGAGTAAAATCTTTCTCATGCGCGGAAAATAAACCCCTACAACGGCACGTCAAGTTGAAGTGCAAAGGTCGCGCGAAGAAGACAAATTAATATTGTCGTGAATTCAAAATACTGTTGCATGAGGGTGACGTTTTCCTTACTATGTTTTTCATGAGGAAGAAATCAATAATGATTTCAGCAGTTGCACTTTTTGCAATCGCATCAAGTGTCCGCGCTGACGAGAAAATGACACAAATTCAGACAGCGTTATCCTCAACAACTATTTCTGGCTATGACACCGTGTCTATTACTTGTAGCGGTTCATCTGATTTATCTACATTAATGGATGGCAGCACTTTTGCTCCTTTGGCATCCTCTACGTCATTTTCGCCGTCTCCAGCCCCCGAACCATCAACAATTGTTTTATTTTCAATTGGTGTTTTGGCTTTAATTATATTTGCCCGATTCAACCGTTGTTCGCCTCAAAGCATTCGCTAAATCGTCTGTAAATTCCCTTGTTAACTTCGCGCGAATTTTTTTCACGCCAGCTTTCCGTATTTCCGGATTTGCGGCCAGATCCACGCCACGGCCAGCACCACCAGGATCGTCCCAATGCCGCCGCTCACGACGGATATGATCGCGCCGGTGGCATTCGTGTTGCCAATCACCGGGCCAAACAGAAAGGCGATCGTGCCGGATTCAAATTCTCCCAGTTGGTTCGACGTGCCGATGAACAGGCTGTTGACCGCGGAGACGCGTCCGCGTTTTTCGTCCGGCGTCAAGATCTGCACGAGCGTCTGCCGCACGACGACGCTCACGTTGTCCACCGCGCCGCAAACGGCCAGCAGCAGGAACGAAACCCAGAGCCATTTTGAAAATCCGAACGCGATGGTCGCCACGCCGAAAATCGCGACCGCCCAAAGCATTGCGCGCCCGGCTTTTTGCAGCGGCGGACGGTGCGCGATGATGAACATGCAAACGACCGCGCCAATCGGCAGCGCCGCGCCGAGCAAGCCGAGGCCGACCGGCCCCGTTTTCAAAATGTCCTTGGCATACGCCGGCAGCAGCGAGGTCGCGCCGCCGAGAAGCACGGCGAACATGTCCAGCGTGATGGTGCCGAGGATGATTTTGTTCTCGAACACAAACTTGAATCCGACGGCGAGGCTTTTGAACGAAACCGGCTGACGTTTTTCCACCTTGTGATCGCGCCGGATCAGAAAGATGAGCGTGAAACAAACCAGCGACGCCAGCGCGGTGAGCGCATAAACCGCCGCCGCCGGATGCGCCAAAAATTTGTTTGCAAAGATGATCAGCGCACCACCGACCATCGGGCCGGCGATGGACGACAGTTGAAACGTGCCGCTGTTGAAGGTCACGGCGCGGGCGAATTGATGGCGCGGAACGAGGCTCGGCAGAAACGCCGCGCTGGCCGGCCACATGAACGTGCGCGCCGCGCCGAGGACAATCAGACAGAAATAAATCCACGCCACTTTCGCCTGCAGCAGTGAAATCAGCATGAGGCCAAGGCTTGCCGCCCCCATAAACAGGGTTGCCGTCAAAATGATTTTCTTGCGGTTGAAGCTGTCGGCGACGTGGCCGGCAGGCAGCGTGCAGGCAACCATCGGGATCATTTGCGCCAGCCCGACCAGGCCGAGCGTGAACAGCGAGTGCGTGCGCGCGTAAAGCTCCCAGCCGACCGCGAGGCGAGCATCTGCTGGCCGAGCGACGCGATGAACCGCGAGGTGATGTAGAAACGGAAATCCCGGTTCTGAAAAACGGCATACGGGCTGCCGTCAACGGTCAGCGGCACCGGCGCGGCGGGCGGAATTTCTGGAGGCTCTTCTTTTTGCATGAAACAGCGGCGCACAAGTTAGCTGAAATTTATCGCGGGTCGAATTGTTTTGCCGCCGCAACCGCCCTATGCTGACGGCGGATGAACGACCAAAATGAAAATCCGCGCCGTTATAAATGGCCGTGGTTTGTGCTGGCGGCGGTTATTGTATTTGTGGCGCTGACAATTGTATGGATGAGCCTGGCGGTGAGCCGGGAAAAACAAGAGATCAATTTCAACGCGCCGATTTCGACGGGCGGGAAGTAGTCTTATTTCCTGGTCCGCCCCAGCAGTTCAGGCAGCACTGAAGTTCCGTCAATATTTGTCGGCGATTGTGCAAACGCGATTTGCGCCGCCGTCGGCATGAAATCCTGCGCCGACCATTTGAACCCGCTGACTTGTCCCGCCGGAATGGTTCCCGGCCAATGCGCGATCATCGGCACGCGAAAATCATTTGTGGAAATATTGCTGTGAAAAAAGTCCGGGTCAATCTCAGCGGTCTTCTCCGGAACGCTTCCGCTGGAAAAGAAAATCACGACGTTGTTCGTCATGCCGATTTTTTGCAACTGCTCGCGCAATTCGCCGACGTAGCCGTCAATCGCGCGAAACCAGTGCGGCCTTGTTTTTTTCCGGCTGCGGCCACGGTTCATCGGAAAACGGCGCGTCGCTGGGCACGACAATCCTGTCGCCGGGAATTTTATAATTCAGCAGCAGAAAGAATGGCCGCCAGTGGTTGAACTGGTCGGGCAGGTTGTTTTTGACAAAATTCACCGCGGCTTTCGCGAGCACGTCGGGGATGTATTCATTTTTCCCCTGGGTGTTCGGATAGAGTTCCTCCCTGCCGATAAAATTCTCCCTTGCATTGTTCGTCGGGTTGAGGATTTCCCCCGGCGCGTAGCGGTAGATGTATTCGGCGTAAAAATTTTCCGCGTCCTTTGAATTGAGGTAGCCCGCGAATTCATCAAAGCCTTTTCGCCACGGTGCGCTGGCTGAATTTTCATCGCCCAAATCCCATTCGCCGATCAAGCCGGTGTGGTAGCCGGAATTTTTGAGAAGCTGTGCGATGGTTTGTGTCACGGTGATTCCATCCGGCGTGACAAGTATGTCCATGTGGGAACGTATATGCCGTTGCACGGAATTTTTCCCCGTCACCAACGCGGCCTGCGGCAATGAACTTGCGTCGGCGGCGGAATAATTTGTGAAGCGGATGCCCTCGGCTGCGAGCTTGTCGAGATTTGGCGTCTGGAAATTTGTCTGGCCGTAGCAGCTCAAGTCGCCGTAGCCGAGGTTGTCCACCTGAATGAAAATGATGCTCGCGCGGCGCGGAATGGCGCGCGGCGCGCCGTTGGTGGAAATGAGGAGCGGCTGTGCGTTCGCAGAAAATTCCAGCAGCGCGGCCAGCAAAACCAGCGCGCGGCCAAGCCGGTTGAAACAGGTTGATTTCATGTGAGCTTTGATTCTGGAAAGTCCGGGGCGTTCAACGCAATCTTTTTCGGTTCATTTGTTGTCGAGGTGAAATTCGTTCTGCAATGGCGTGACCTGCCGGGTTTGCACGTCGTAAGCCCAGGCTTTCAGCGTGAGCGGGCCTTTGGGCAGGTCTTGCGGGCGGATTGCTTTCTGCCAGCCGGCGGCGACATAGGCGCGGTCGTGGAATTTTGCAACCAAGTCCGCCCGCCCGAACCGCGAGTCCATCAGCGCAAAAATCACCGGCTTGATGTCCGGGCTTTCGTAAGTGAACAGGACGCAGTCGGCGGCGGTTTTGCGGTCGGCGGACAGCGCCCAGCCTGAAAGATAGATGTTGCCGCCAACTGTCTGGGTTGATCCGATGGCTCCGCAATCCGGTTGCGGATTTAATTTGAAATCCGCCAGCCGCGTGGTTTTGATCAAATCGTCCTTCCGCACGCCAAGTTGATTAAGGGCGTCGGCGTTCTTTTTCAGCGTGGCATAATTTGGAAATAAAAATGACGTGACCGCCGGTTGCGGCGGAAGCGCGTCGAGAAATTGCAGGCTCGCCTTGCCGAGCAGCAAATCAAGCCGGAACACGGACAGGTTCAAAACATTTGCGGAAAATGCCAGTGCGTGAAGCAGGATGACCGTCGCGCCCAAAGCCGCCAGCGTGAAACCTGGGTGCGATCCGCCCGGTTTCCCAAAATCATTTTTCGCCGGCGAATGAAACGCCAGAAGCGGCACGAGGTGCGCCAGCGCCACCATGAGGCTGACGCCAAAAATTCCGTAGCGCGGCGACAGCGCCTCTTCCGCGCCCATCGTGGAACGCCCGATTGTGGCCAGCAGCGCGCTCAAAACGCCATAACCGCCGACGGCCAGCCACGGCCACGCCAGACGGATCAGCGGCTGATGTTTCCGCCAGTGAAAAACGCAGAGGCAGATCGCGGCAAATAATATCGCCAGCACCATGCCGATGATGGTCGCGATTTCCAGACAGTGCGCCGAGTAACGGTCCACCAGCGGCCCGCCAAGAAACACGAAAAAGTATCCGGCGGCCTGCCACGGCTCCGTCCACAGCATCCGCCAGAATTCGTTTGACTGCGGAAAGTGAAAATCATGGAAATAGGCGGCAGCATTTACGAAAAATGCCAGCAGCCAGCACAGCGCGGCGCGGGATTTCTTTTTGAAGCCGTCCCGGCCTTCCGCCAGAAACATCACCGGGAAAAGCACGATCCACGCGAGCATTCCATTGCTGAAGCTGTAGGTGCTCACGACGGCCAGCGCCGCGCAGGAAAACCATTTCGTCGTTTCACCCGCCTTTGAGCGCAGCACGAGCAGGCTGAAAAGGATGCACACCAGCGGCAGGTAGAGGACCATTTCCATTCCCCAAAGCCACGCCTCGGATTGTGCCGGGGAGAAAATCAGCAGGCTGGAGATGAAACAAACCGCCCATCCGGTCGCGGGCCGTCCGGCAAACGCGGGGCGTCCCAGCCAAAAGACGGCGCAGGCGATCACGCAGGCCAGAAAAAAAGTCGTGGCGATTTCATAATCAAGATTCCAATGAGTGAGGCTGCCGAGCAGCAGGACGAAAATCCGCAGCAGGACGAACCGGCTTTCGGTGTGCTGCGCCCACAAGTCGCCGAAAGTCAACTGGCCGGTTTTTAATTTCACAAAAAGGCCGGCGCTGTCATCGTCCCATTCATCCCAGTAAGGCACGTTGACCGCGTCGCGCCACAACAAAACCGCCAGCACGACTGGCGGTGCCAGGAGCAGGCTGGTTCCCAGAAGCCGCATGAAGGCCGGACGGATTGGGTTGGCTGTCATTTGCTCAAATGAGTTTCTGTTTTGTTCAAATCCTGGCGCGGATAATCCAGCCGGTAGAGGCGCAGCTTTACCGGCGATTCATAGCAAAGGGTCGAACCGGATTTGGTGGCGGCGGAAATGGTGATGGCGGTCACTTCCAGACCGGACAGTTTGCTCCATCCGTCCGTGGAAGCCAGCGAGACGAAGGACGCCTTGTCGCCAATCAACGGCGACAATATGAATCCGCCGCGTGCCTCGCCCGGAACCAGCCGGAAATAAATTTGCCGGCCGTCGCGCAGGGAAACCATCAACCGCAAAATCACCGGCTTGTAAAAGATTTCGGCGACGGTTCCCAGCATGGATTTGTTTATTTCCATTTCAGCCCAGAGCACGGTGTTGGTCGGGGCGGGAAGCGTAAAGGCATCGCCAAAATGAATGGTCGTTTCTTCCACGCGCGTCAAATGATATTCCCTCGGCGTGGCGGCGCGTTTCAAAAGCAGAAATGTCCCGTTCGTGTCCGCAATGTCGTATCGGGTCAGCAGTTCCGGCCACGAAAGGCCGTCGTCCAGCGACGGGTAGCGACCGTTCAGCGGATCTATTTCAAACACGATGTTGCTGGCGGCGTGGTCGCTACGCAGATACGCGGCGTTCAATTCCGCCAGCTCCGGCGTGTAGGCGGAATAGCTTTGGAAGACCGGTCGCGGATGATAGCTCAAGCCGCCGGCGAACAGCGCCATTTGATTCCATGGATAAATGTCCGTGTCGCCTTCAACCGGCGGCATTAGGAACTGTTTGCGGATGGCCGCGAGATTTTGGTCGTAAATTTTCTGCAAACGTCCCGTGTCCGCCAGCGATTTCACCGGAGCCAGAATGTTGCGGACGCTGAAAGTTTGGACGAATTGCGCCAGCAGCCCGTCATCGGGAAACCAACTGGTGAACGTAAATGAAGAAAACAATATTACGACGGCGACCAGCAATAGAGTGGCCTGACGGGACCATATTTTTTCGCGTTGCAGGACGGGCCACAACACCGCAAGGCACGCCAGCGCCGCGACCAAAAGCGACAGCGCGGCGGTGGTTTCGTGGTCGCTGTCGGCCCGCACATAACCGTGTTTGAAAGTCAGGAACAAAACTGCGCCCATGCCGGCCACCGGAAACACTCCAAAGCGCCGGTGCCGCCGCCAAGAAACATAACCCGTCAAGGCGACAATCATCGCTACCACCGACAGGAAGCAGATGACAAACAAAATTTCACTTACACCGAATTGCATCGCCTCGGTGTAACCATCGGTCATTTCCCGCGAGTTGAACAGAAACGGCCAAAGCAGGCTCAAGTGCTGTCCGGCTGCGATCCAAAAAAATAAAATGCTTGCTGCAAACAGAGGCGCAATCCACGGAAAACGCCGCTGCCGGAAAACATTGTCCGCAGCGATGACGCCAATTACAAACGTCGCCTCGATCAAACTGGTGAACTTGACCAGGCTCAACAGTCCCAATGCCACCGCCAGCAACGCCTGTCTCGCCGTGATCGGACGGTCTTCCACAAAAAAATGCAGGAACAACAGCAGTAGAACCCAGGCGACACAACGGATGTCAAAACATTGCCCGCTGGGCACTCCTGCCGTGCCGATAAATCCTGACACCCATACACCGGATGGATCGCGCTGGAAGTCTTGAACTAGACCCGATAAACCAATAAACCCAACCAGCCAGAACCATGAAAAAAAATTATTGCCAGAAAAGTGGCAGGCTACCCGCCAGCCCGCCCACCAAAACACAACCGCCAGCATCGCCCAAACAATTACGGAAGTGACGAACGTCGGCGGGTAATATCCGCCGCACAGAAATCCCCAGGGACCGAAGGTGAAAACAATGTCGCGCCCGAACTGCCAGTGCTGTTCAAACGCAACGTGCAGCGTCTGCATCCACGAGCCGTCAATCGTCGGCGCGGAAACCGTCGCGCGTGGAAAAAACTGGACAAGCGCGTAAATGAGCGCGGCGGATGCGGCCAGCCGGCGAACCGCCGTCGCCCAAAATCTTTTTTTTGAAAGAGAATCTTTGGCGGTCATTCAGGTGCGGTTTTTTTTCCGAAATTAGAATCCAACGGAATCATCCGCGCAACAATGAAGCTCGGAATCGTCGCCAGAATCACCCAGACGAAAAAATGCGGGTAGCCGAGGTGTTCCTGCAACCAGCCGCTCCACATTCCCGGCAGCATGATTCCCAGCGCCATGAATCCGGTGCAGATCGCGTAGTGCGCCGTGCTGATGCTCGCCGCGCGCGATGTAAATCATGTAAAGCATGAACGCCGTGAAACCGAAGCCGTAGCCGAACTGCTCCACGGCCACGCCCGCGCCGATGGCAAAAAGATTTTGCGGCTGCGCATAGGCCAGCCAGATGAAAACCGCGTCCGGCAGATGAATCGCCAGCAGCATCGGCCACAGCCAGAATTTCAATCCCTGCCGCGCGACGACAAATCCGCCGAGCAGCGCGCCGAAAATAAACACGATGACGCCGACCGTGCCGTAAATCAAACCAAGCTGGTCGTTCGCCAGACCCAGCCCGCCCTGGTCGCGCGGGTCGAGCAGAAACGGCTGCGCCATTTTCACAAGCTGCGCCTCGCCCAGCCGGTAAAGCAAAATGAAAGACAGCATCACGATGATTTTCGGCTTTTGAAAAAACGTTCCGAACGTCTTGAGAAATTCCGCGAGAAAATTTTCCGACGAGGCGACGCCCTTGGGCTGGTCAGTCGCCGGGTCGCGGCAAAATGAACCAATGATAAAATCCCGAGGCACAAGAAAATTCCGGCCACGAGCGCGAACGCCATTGACCATGCGGACGCATAATTGCCGGTGCGTTTGTGAATGTTCCCGACAAGAATCACCAGTCCGCCCTGCGCCAGAATCGTCGCCACACGATAAAACATGCTGCGGACGCCGACGAAAAACGACTGCTCGTGCTCCGTCGTCGCCAGCATGTAAAAACCGTCCGCCGCGATGTCATGCGTCGCCGAGCTGAACGCCAGCAGCCAGAAAAACGCCAGCGTCAGTTGGAAAAAATGCGGCGCGGGAATGGTCAGCGCCACGCCCGCGAGCCCCGCGCCGATGAAAAATTGCATCGCCCAAATCCATTGCCGCCGCGTTTTCAAAATGTCCACGACCGGACTCCACAGCGGCTTGATGACCCACGGCAGATACAGCCAGCCGGTGTAAAACGCGATGGCCGCGTTCGACACGCCGAGATTTTTGTAAAGCACCACCGACACCGACGCCACCAGCGCGTTGGGCAGGCCTTCCGCAAGATAAAGCGTCGGAATCCAGAACCACGGGCTGCGGGAAGTTGGTTTTGACGCCGGCCATCCGCCCTTGAATTAACAGGCTTCGCGCGCAGGGCGCAAAATTTTCCGGCTTGGCACTTTGGCCGCACAATGGTTGAGTCATCGGATGACCGGCGCATTTCTCAACGCCATCGGCATTCTGCTCGGCGCGCTTTTCGGGCTGGCGCGACGCGCGCCGCTGTCCGCGCGCACGCAGAATTTTTTCCGCCGCGCGCTCGGCGCGGCCACGGTTTTCTTCGGCCTGCGGCTGGTCTGGCTGAACGTCAACGGAACTTTCTGGCCGTGCGCGAAACAAATTTTCCTCGCCGCTGCTCGCCGTGGTGCTCGGCAATCTGGCTCGGCAAATTCCTGCGCCTGCAAAAAATTTCCAACCGCCTCGGACGCTTCGCCGGCAACGCTGATTGCCGTCCGCGCAGAACGGTCCGCCGCGCAAGACCGCCGACGGTTTCAACGCCTGCGCGATTCTGTTTTGCGCCGCGCCGCTCGGCATCCTCGGCGCGGTGACGGACGGATTGTCCGGCTATTTTTATCTGCTGGCCGTCAAGGCCGTGATGGACGGGCTGGCGATGACCAGCTTTGTGAAAATTTTCCGCTGGCCGGCGGCGCTGTCGGCGTTTCCGGTTTTTGTTTTTCTCGGCGCGATCACTCTGGCCTGCCAGTTTTACGCGAAGCCGTTTCTGGATGCGCACGGTCTGATCGATTCCGTCAACGCCGCCGCCGGATTGATCGCCTGCGCCGTCGCGCTGGTGATTTTTGAAGTCCGCAAAGTCGAACTGGCGAATTATCTGCCCGCGCTCGCCGTCGCGCCGCTGCTGCGCAAAATTCCTTGCATGATAAAATTCAGTCTTGTGAATGGCGCGGTTTTCTTACAGGCTGCATGCCATGGCGTCCCAAAAGAAATCCTTCGCCGCATCAGAAGCAAATCCGGTTTTTCATCGGTTTGTCCATTGTCATCATCATCGTGGTGACAACCTTGGTTTTTTGGCTCTTGAACCGGCCAAAGTTTGATTGACCTCACTGAATCAGCCCGCGCTTCCGCAGCATCGCCTCCATCGCCTTGTCCATCAGCAATTCCGCCAGCGGCTTCGTGATTTCGTCCAGCGCGGCAACCGCCGACTGCAATTGTTTCAAATCGCCGGAACCGCCGGAATTTTCCGCCGCCAGAACCGATTCCACCTCGCGCGCGGCGGCTTCAATTTTTTCGCGGTAATCGTTTTCAATTTCGCCGCGCGAAATCCGCCAGCGCCTTGCGCGTCGCCGTCAAAGTTTCGTTCGCCTTCAACTTCGCCTCAATCCAGCGGCGCGCGGCCAGATCGTCAAACGCGTGCTCGACCGATTCCTCGACCATTTTTTGCACGGCCGAATCGTCCACGTCCACGGCGGATTTCATTTCCACGATTTTTTCCTTGCCGGTTTTCGTGTCGCGCGCGAGGACGTGCAAAATTCCGTTCGCGTCAATTTCAAACTGCACGCCCACGCGCGGCACGCCGCGCGGCGCGGACTCAAAATCAATCGTGAATTTGCCGAGGCTCCAGTTGTCCTTCGCGCGCTCGCGTTCGCCCTGCAAAACGTGGATGAGCATGTCGCGCTGAAAATCCATCGCCGTCGTGAACAGTTCGCCGGCCTTGACCGGAATCGTCGAGTTGCGCGGAATCAAGACGTTCATCAGGCCGCCGAACGTTTCGACGCCGAGCGACAGCGGCGTGACGTCCAGCAGCAAAACATTTTTGAAACCGCCGCTCAAAATTTCCGCCTGAATCGCCGCGCCGAGCGCGACCGCTTCGTCGGGATTTTGCGACGTGTTCAATTGCGGGCCGGCGGCTTTGTGAAAATCCGTGCCGATGCCGCAGGCTCGCCGCGCGTTTCCTCAAATTCCGCGCAGCCGAAAAGTTCGCCGACAAATTTTCGGACCAGCGGCATCCGCGTCTGGCCGCCGACCAAAATGACTTGATCCAAATCTTTCGCCTCCAGTTTCGCGTCCGCCAGCGCGCGCAGACAATGCGGCCGCGTGCGCGCAATGATGTCGCGCGTCAGATTTTCCAGTTCGGCGCGCGTGAGTTTGTAACTGAACGAAAAATCCGGCGTCAAAAACGGCAGCGCGATTTCCACTTCCGTTTCCGTGGATAATTTGATTTTTGCCGCTTCCGCGGCTTCGCGAATGCGTGACAAAATCGTAGCGAATGTTGAATCGTAGGAGACGACGTTGACGGAGTCTGTTTCTGCCTTTGATCTCTTAGCTGCTTCTATTGATTTTCTCAACCAAAAAATCCACGATCCGTTTGTCCAAATCATCGCCGCCGAGCCGCGTGTTGCCGTTCGTGGCCAGCACCTGGAAAACGCCTTCGTTCAATTCCAGAATCGAAAGGTCAAACGTGCCGCCGCCCAGATCATAAACGGCGATTTTCGATTTCTCCTTGAGCTTGTCCAGGCCGTAGGCGAGCGCGGCGGCGGTCGGCTCGTTGACGATGCGCTCGACGGTGAAGCCGGCCAGTTCGCCCGCGCGCTTGGTCGCGTTGCGCTGCGCGTCGTTGAAATACGCCGGCACGGTGATGACCGCGCGCGTGACGGCTTCGCCAAAATAATTTTCCGCGTCGCGCTTCAGTTTTTTCAGAACCTCGGCGGAAATTTCCTCGGGCGAAAAATTTCTGCCGTGAATCGGAATTGTCACCGCGCCGGAATTTTCCGCAGTTGACCGGAAACGTCACGGATTTTTCCTCGTCGGAAATTTCCGAGCCGCGCCGGCCGATGAATCGTTTGACCGAATAAACCGTTTCCGCCGGTTTCAAAACGCGCACGCGATTCGCCTCGTGGCCGACAATTGGCTTCGGCATCCGCCGACGGAAAATGCACGACCGACGGCGTGAGCCGCTGGCCATTTGCGTCCGCGATGACGAACGGAATGCCCGAATCCACCGTGGCGACGAGTGAATTCGTGGTGCCCAAATCTATGCCGACAATTTTGCTCATGTGCGGATTTCATTTTAACCACGAAGACACCAAGAACACGAAGTTTTGCTTTTTCTTTGCGCTCTTTGCTTTCTTTGTGGTTAATTTGGCGACATGAACTGCATCGTCACCGCCGGGCCGACGTTATGAGCCGCTGGACGACGTTCGCCGGCTCACGAATTTTTCCACGGGCCGGCTCGGCACGGAGCTGGCCAATTTTCTCGCCGCGCGCGGCCACAAGGTCGTCCTGCTCATCGGCGAAACGGCCACGCATCGCGGCGAACGGCAGGCGCAGCGCGTGGAGACTTTTTCCACGACGGCGGATTTGCAGGCGAAATTGAAATCGTTTTCGGGCAAAAAGGCGGACGCGATTTTTCACGCGGCGGCGGTGAGTGATTTTGCGTTTGGGAAAATTTTTGCGCCGGACGAATCCGGCAAAATGGCCGAAATCAAGGCCGGAAAAAAAATCTCCACGCAAGCTCGGGAAATTGTTCGTGGAACTTGTTGCCGACGCCGAAAATCCTCGCGGAACTGCGCGGCTGGTTTCCGAAGGCAAAAATCACCGGCTGGAAATTCGAGGCGGACGGCTCGCGCGCGGACGCCATAGCCGCTCGCGCGAAAACAGATTGCCGACTGCAAGACGGATTTGTGCGTCGTCAACGGCCCGGCCTACGGCGAGGGATTTGGACTGGTGCAGTCCAAAGGCGAAGCGGCGCATCTGGCGAATCCGCCGGTTTTGTTCGACGTGCTGGAAAAACTGGCACGCAAACCGTAGGAGACGACGTAAGGAGTCTCATTTACGATTTATGCCATGCGGGCGGATTCGCAAATAGCGGGTTCAGTCACAGCCTCGTTACCTCGGCTCCTACAATCCAATAATTTCCGCTTGACATATCTAACAGTTCAATGTATAAGACTTCCATGCTTACGAAAGATTTGGTCGCCGCGTCCTCGAAACCGCTGCTGCTGTCCATCCTCGCCGGCGGCGAAAGCTACGGCTACGAGATCATCCAGAAAGTCCGCGAGTTGAGCGGCGGCCAGATCGAGTGGAGCGACGGGATGCTCTATCCCGTTCTGCACCGGCTGGAGCGCGACGGCCTGATTGAGTCCGAATGGAAGGAAGCCGACACCGGCCGCGAGCGGAAATACTATTTCATCAGTTCCGACGGACGCAAAGCCCTCAAAACCGAGCGCCAGCAATGGCTGGCCGTTCACAACTCCCTGTGCAAATTATGGAAAATCAAACCCGTTTCGATCTGAACGCCGCCGTTGAAAACTGGCGGAACGAACTCGCCGCGCAGCCCAATCTCGCGCCCGACGACCGGCGCGAACTGGAAACGCATCTGCGCGACGCCATCGCCGGATTCCAGCAACGCGGATTGAACGACGAAGAATCTTTCTGGCTCGCGCGCCGCCGCGTTGGCCAGCCGCAACAGATTGGCGAGGAATTTGTGAAAGCCGACCCAGCTAAAATCTGGCGCGAGCGAGTATTTTGGATGGTGCTTGCATATCTTGTTATTTTGCTATGGGGCGCAAGCGTAAATGTATTTTCTATCTTTTTCACTTCGTATGCGTATGTGGAAAGCGCATCAATGGGAAGAACATTATTTTACAGCTATAGTTTTCCTTTAATTTTTGATTGGTTGCCGATTTTAATTTGCGCTTGGTTGTTAGCGAAAGGACGACTGGGTTTGAATTACCCAAAGCTGGCCGCTTTTTTTGGCTCTCGCTTTCGCTTAACCATAGCCGCCATTTTTTGGATTTTAATCAATAGTGGCATGACCCTTTGGTATCGCCTGCAAAGTCATAAGACAACAAATAGTGGTTATGTCAGTTCCCACATATCAACTTTTTTTTGGGCCAATCTTTGGATCAATCTATTTTACATCACAGTTTGGCCGCTCATATTGGTTGCATTGCTTGTCTGGCTCATGCCGCCGCAAAATCAAAAGACTCCAAAACGCGCTTGAGTCTGGTGCGCGGGAATTTGTTTGGGGAGCGCACGCGCCCCGCGTGCTGCCAACGACGCCCTCGCCGTTGGCCCGCGCGCACGGAAATCATCCTTGAATTTGAACGTCGTCATGCGCACGAAGTTCGGCGCGAGGCGCGCCGAACCGCAGCCGGGGCGGCTGCGCTCCCCGTTTCCAATTGAAGCCGTCGTGAACGGTTTGTATCGTGCGGGCGATGTCGCCGCCGGAAAATAAAATTTCTCCGCTGAAAAATCCCGTCACTTCGCTTTGGGGCGTCGGCGCGGAACGCGCGGCGCAACTCGCGCGGCTGGAAATTTTCACGATTGAAGATTTGCTGCTGCACCGGCCCAAGCGTTACGAAGACCGCCGGCATTTCCGAAAAATTTCCGAACTCACCAAGGACGAGCCGTTCACGGCGCGCGGAAAAATCGTCGCGCTCGGCCTCAAGCGTTTTCGCGGCGGCAACAAATCCGTTTTTGAAATCATTCTCGACGACGGCTCGGCGCGATTGCATTGCCGCTGGTGGAACCTGCCGTTCATGGAAAATTATTTTGCGATGGGCGACGAGGTTTTCGTTTTCGGAAAATTGAAGGAAACCAAGCCGCGCACGATGGATCATCCCGAAACCGAAGTCATCGAAGGCGGCGAGGAAAGTTTCATCCACATCAACCGCATCGCGCCGATTTATCCGCTCACGGAAGGTCTGCCGCAACGCTGGCTGCGCGGACTGATCTGGCGGACGCTGGAAAAATTGTTGCAAGTTGCAAGTTGCAAGTTGCAGGTTGGAAAAGGTGACGTGGCTGCTTTGCAGAAACTTTCAACCTTCAACCTTCAACCTTCGACCAGCGAACGCCATTCGCATGATCCATTTTCCCGAAGAACTGGCGGACGTGGAAATCGCGCGGCGAAGGCTGGCGTTGGATGAATTCGTCGCGTTGCAAATTGCAAATCCAATCGCGGCGGAAAAAATTTGAGGCGAACGCGAAAGCGCTGCCGTGCGGCGGCGACAATCGTTTGATGAAACCGTTTCTTGCCGCGCTCGGTTTCAAATTGACGGAAGCGCAAACGAAAGTTTTGCGCGAAATCCGTCACGACATGAACGGCACACATCCGATGCGGCGGTTGTTGCAAGGCGATGTTGGCTCCGGCAAAACGGCGGTCGCGGCGTGTTCGCGCGCTCATGGCGATTGAGAGCGGATTCAACGTCGCGCTCATGGCACCGACGGAAATTCTGGCGGAACAGCATTTTCGGAATTTTCAAAAATGGTTTGAACCGCTGGGAGTCAAAGTGGAATTGCAAACGGGAAGTCGGAAAACAGTGGCGAGGTGGCAGAGTGACGCAAGTGACAACGCAAACTGCCGGCAATCCTCACTTGTCACTCATCACCTGTCACCTTACGATCGGCACTCACGCGTTGCTCACATCCGGTTTTGATTTGCCGAAGCTCGGCCTGGTGATCATTGACGAGCAGCACAAGTTCGGCGTGGCGCAGCGCGAGCAACTGGTCCGCAAAGGAAATTATCCGCATCTACTCGTGATGACGGCGACGCCGATTCCGCGCACGCTCGGCCTGACGCTTTACGGCGATCTGGATGTTTCGGCGATTGACGAAATGCCCGGCGGTCGCGGCAAAATAAAAACTTTTGTCCGCGCGACGGACAAATTGCCGAAAGTTTTTGAATTCATCCGCGAAAAAATTGCCGCCGGACGGCAGGCTTATGTCGTTTATCCGCGCGTGGAAGATTCGGGCGCGAAGGAATTGAAGGCGGTCGTGACGGAATTTGAAAATTTGCAAAAATCTGCTCGCGCCGTTCCGCGTCGGGCTTTTGCACGGGCGATTGAAACCGGCGGAAAAGGAAAATGTCATGGCGGATTTTCGCGCGAACAAAATTCAGGTTCTGCTTTCAACGTCGCTGATCGAGGTCGGCGTGGACGTGCCGAACGCGACGATCATGCTGATTGAAAATGCGGAAACGTTCGGGCTGGCGCAGTTGCATCAATTGCGCGGGCGCATCGGGCGCGGCGCGCACGAGAGTCGTTTTGCATTTTGATTTCGGACGCGAAAAATACCGAGGCGCGCGGACGGTTGAAAATTTTGGAGGAGACAAACGACGGCTTCAAAATCGCGGAGGCGGACTTGAAATTGCGCGGGCCGGGCGAATTGCTGGGACGCGAGCAGAGCGGCCTGCCGGATTTCCGCTTTGGAAATTTGGCGGAAGATTTGGATTTGATCCGGCAGGCGCGGGAATTGGTTGCTGGAATTTTTACCGCAGAGACCCAGTGGCGCGGAGAAAAAGTTGTGATTTGACTTGGAATTAGCCGGGATTAGATTTGCGGCATGAAAACTTTCAACCGTCTTTTTGTTTCAATCCTGGCGGCGATGTTTCTGGCCGGCTGCGGCAACAGTTCAAAAAAAGCAACGCAGGCCTTCAACGCGGTTTCAAACGTGGTGGACGCGCCGGTGAATTATATCGGCGCGGTGGCGCAGGCGAAGAAATACTCGGAGAAGGTCATTGACGTTTCCTACATCAACGAGGACATCCAGATGTTCAACGCATCGGAAGGGCATTATCCGAAAACCTTGCAGGAGATGGTGCCGGAATATCTTGGGAAAATTCCCGTCATGCCGCGCGGCTACAAACTGATCTACGACACCAACAGTTGGACTGTCAGGGCGGAGAATCTGCCGCAGCCGGCGGGTTCGCCCTGATTTCCGGCGGTGCCGGGGCGTTCGTCTTCAAAAAATACAGGAACACCTTTTCCGGCGGCACTTTGCCGAAGGCGAACGGCAGCGGGCCACGGACCGACGCATAAAATCCGGCGGCCACGGACACGTTCATCGTCGTCAGGAAACTCGGCCCGGCAACATCAAGAGTCTCCCGCCTGGCGATTGCGCCGGCATTTGGCAGCCCGATGCCCGTGTTGTTTTCCGGCAGGGCGAGGATGTCTCCCGGTTTGACCGGCGACTGTTTTACGTCAAGCGCCGCGAAACCAAACGATTCCATATAATACTGAAAACCCCAGTGTCCCTCGAACCAGAAATTTTTCTGCTCATTTCCGAACCTGGCGAAAGTCTGCGCCGCCGTCTGTCGCGTGGCGACGGCGAAAAGATAATCCGCCCGCGCCACAAGCAAGGCGAGCGCTGCGCCGATAGCAAGGGAAATTGGCACGGCGAATTTTTGCGGTTTCCAACCGGCCGCAGAATTTCGCTCCAATCGGTTCACGATCAAAATTGCGACCGCCGGAACCATCGGCAAAATGGAACGTCCGTTGACCGTCCAGTTGAAAACCGAGGCGAACAAAAAAGTTCCGAACACCCAGAGCGCCAGCAGCCATGATTTTGAATCGCGCACGCTCCAGAGATTTTCGACCGCCAGCGCGAGCACGCCGATTCCGCCGACCGCCCAGAAAATGATTTGAATTTCCACGAACGTCGCAGATCGTGGCGTCGGGCGAAATAAACTGTTCCAACTTTGCGCCTTCAAAAAAAAGCGCGACGGCGATCAAAATTGCAGTCGCGGCAAACGCCGCCAGCATCCGCGCCCGCCAGAGCAGCGGCATGAAAAAAACCGCCACGGCCACGCAACCACCGGTGAACGTCAGCGCGGTCAGGATGGTGGCCATTCCCGAAACGCCGGTGATTCCGCGCGCATAACCCGCGTAGTCCATCGCGTCGGACAGCATCGCCCGGCCATAAAGCGCGCGGGTGATCCATTGGTAGGCGCACAGCGCGGCCAGCGGAATCAGCAGGCACGCGGCCCATCGTCCCAGGCGGCGCGTTTCAAGCAGGCTGTAGGCGGCCAGCAGCGGGACGAGGCACACGCCGTAATATTTTGTCAGCGCGGCAAGCGCGATCAACAGACCGGCGGCGGATAATTTTAGGAAGCCGTCTTTTTCCATGCCCTCGACCCAGAACACGACCGCCCAAACCCAAAACGCGAGCATCATCACGTCGCACATGACCGTCGTGCTTGAAATCAAAAAGACCGGCGTGAACAAGGCTGCCAGCGCCGCGAGCATCGGACTGGCCGCAGAATTTTTGCGCGAGCCGGTGCGTTCCCAAAATCACCGCGATTGCCGGGAGCAGAAATGCGAAGTGCAACGCCAGTTTCGCTCCAGCCCAAAATTGCCGCGGCGAACGCCATGTAATAGCTGGCCAGCAGGCGGATTTTCCGTCGCAAGCCACATCGGCGATCACCGTTCCAAACCAGTTCACAGTCGAAGCCGAAGGGATCGAGCGGATGCGCCTGGATTTGATGCGCGGCCCAGATGAACAGCGGGTCGTCAATGTTGAACGGCTTGGCCAGAAACGGGCCGAGCGCGGCGAGCGTGATGAACGTCAGCGTCCAGTTCGGATGCAGCGAAATCCAGCGCCTGATTTTGTCCGCCATTTCCGGCTTTTGTAGCGCAGACCGGATGCGATGAAAACATTTTTCGCTCGCAAAAACTTTTGCGGCGGTGAAACTTCCGCGATGCTTGAGCAGATCATCATCCTGGATTTCGGGTCGCAATACACGCAGGTCATCGCGCGCCGCATCCGCGAGTGCAACGTCTATTCGCAAATCCTGCGCTTCGACACGCCCGCCGCCGAAATCGCCGCGCTCAAGCCGAGCGGCATCATTTTGTCCGGCGGGCCGTCCAGCGTGTATGCGCAGGACGCGCCGCTGCCGGACAAAAATATTTTCGAACTCGGCGTGCCGGTGCTGGGCATTTGTTTCGGCGTGCAATTGTTCGCGCAATTTCTCGGCGGCAAAGTCGAGAAAGGCCAGAAGCGCGAATACGGCAAGGGCACGCTCACGGTGAAGGATTCTTCGTGCGCGCTGTTCGCCAAACTGCCGAAGTCGCTGCAAGTCTGGAATTCGCACGGCGACAAGCTCACGAAAATTCCCGAACGGTTTCAAACCCGTCGCCGTCACGGAAAATTCCGAATACGCCGCCATTGAGAACCGCGCGCGGAAATTTTTCGGCCTGCAATTTCATCCCGAAGTCGTCCACACGCCGCGCGGCAGCGAAATCATTTCCAATTTCGTCCACAGCGTCTGCGGCTGCGGCAAAAGCTGGACGATGCGCAGCTACGTCGAGCAGGCCGTCGAGGAAATCCGCGCGCAGGTCGGCAAGGAAAAAGTCATTCTCGGCTTGAGCGGCGGCGTGGATTCGAGCGTGGCGGCGGCGTTGCTGCACAAGGCGATTGGCGACCAGCTCACCTGCATTTTCGTCAACAACGGCTTGCTCCGCGCGCGCGAGGCGGAAGTCGTGCAGGAAGTTTTCGGCCGCCATTTCAAAATCAAACTGCAATACGAGAACGCGACGAAACTGTTTTTGACGCGGCTCAAGGGCGTGACCGATCCGGAACGCAAACGCAAGATCATCGGCAAAACCTTTATCGAAGTTTTTCACGACGCGATGAAGCGCGTCGGCCAGGCGAAGTTTCTCGCGCAAGGCACGCTGTATCCCGACGTGATCGAGTCCGTGCCGATCGCCGGCAATCCCGCCGCGATGATCAAGAGCCATCACAACGTCGGCGGCCTGCCGAAGAACATGAAATTCCAACTGGTCGAGCCGCTGAAATGTCTGTTCAAGGACGAAGTGCGCCTGCTCGGACTGGAACTGGGTTTGCCGAAGGAAATTGTTTATCGCCAGCCGTTCCCCGGGCCGGGACTCGCGGTGCGGATTCTCGGCGAAGTGACGCCGTCGCGCTGCGAGATTTTGCGCAACGCCGACGCCATCGTCGTCGAGGAAATGAAAGCGAGCGGACTTGTATTACAAGATCTGGCAGAGCTTCGCGGTGCTGCTGCCGGTGCGCAGCGTGGGCGTGATGGGCGACGAACGGACTTACGATTACACCATCGCCATCCGCGCCGTGGAATCGCAGGACGGCATGACCGCCGACTGGGTGAAGCTGCCCTACGACCTGCTGGAGAAACTCGCCAGCCGCATCATCAACGAAGTGAAAGGCGTGAACCGCTGCGTCTTCGACATCACGAGCAAACCGCCGGGGACGATTGAGTGGGAATAGAGCCTGAACGCATTGAACGGCAATTGAGTCTTTGGGGTCAATGATGTGGCCATAAATGGAAACCCTCCGGACAAAAATTCTTGGGTTCGCGCTTTTGCTGGCTGGCCTTGCACTGTGTGGCACGGGACTCTGGTTGGTGAACGCGAATTGTATGTCAAAGCGGCTGGCAAAATCAGGCCGATTGCCTTTGAGCAATTGGAACGACTGTCAGTTTTTGAGCCAAAAGAATTGGCGGTGGCGGTTGGCAACCGGCTCCAATTAAAAGCCAATGCAAAAAACGGCGACCCGCGGGCAACTTATGCTTTGGCGATTTGCAGGTTAAGCAACGCTGGTGTTGCGAGTTGTTTTTCGCGTCAATGATTTGCTGCGCTTCGTCCTCGCTGGTTGTGTTAAGGCTGTTGCGCTTGCCGGTGGCGGTGTCATTGCAATAGAACTTTCCGCCGCGACTGCCTCTGCGAATTAAGCGGTATCGTGTTTTCATAATTTTCATACACGACAGAAGGTAAATGAAGCTGACTCCAAACCGTTAGCGAGCTACGGGCGAGTTACCCACGAGTTACGCTGAATGGTTACGGAGTAGGAAATTTGGTGTCCGTTTTGGACTCTGCGCCGCCAAGTTAATTGCTGCTCAAGCAGTTAGAACTGGAGGCGGAGATCGGAATCGAACTGGATCAGGAGATTTTTCAAAATCCACTACTCCGCAATTACTACCCCGCCAACAGAGGCGAACAGCCTCATAACTAACGAACGCCAATGAATCAGGTATTTCTGCACGTTTGTCAAGCACCAGCGATTACGCACCCAATACCAATCAACTACTCACAAGGTCATGCTCGACCAACAGGCTGCTCTTTAATAAAAATCTTCAAGGCAATGTCGAAATGGGAGTTTGCCACACGTCATCATGGTGAAATCGCGGAATGACTCCCGGCTCAAACAACAATAAAACAATAGAACTGATTATGAAATACGCACTACTCTTCCACGAAAAATCGGAACATTTCGCCCGTCGTCAGGAGCCGGGCTTCATGGATGCCTGGATGGCTTACATCGAAGCGATCCAAGCGGCGGGCATCTTTGCCACTGGCGCGGGATTGCTGCCGCCGGAGTCGGCCACGATGGTTGCCGTCCGCAACGGCAAACGCAATGTCCACGACGGCCCGTATGCCGAGACGAAGGAATTTCTTGGCGGGCTGGTCGTCATTGACGTTCCGAATCTGGACGTGGCGCTGGAATGGGCCGCGCGTAGTCCCGCCGCCGGCTACTCATCGGTCGAAGTTCGCCCGGTGTTGCCGCCTGCCGAGGCTTGATGAGATTCTTCGTTAAAACTTCAAACTCGAAACCAAAACGAACAATAATATGAAAACGAAGAAAATTTATGCAGTGACCGGGGCGACCGGGAACGTCGGCAAAGTGGTGGCAGACAAGCTCCGCGCGCAAGGTCATCAAGTGCGAGCAGTCTCGCGCAGCACGGGCGTGGCGCTCGACGACCTGCCGGCTTTGATTCAAGCCTTCTCCGGGGTGGACGCGGTCTTTTTGATGATCCCGCCAGAAATCAAAGCGTCAGATTTGCGCAAACGACAAAATGAAATCGGCGCGACGCTGGCCGAGGCGGTCAAACAAGTCCGCGTCCAGCGCGTTGTCTTCTTGAGCAGCGTCAACGCGCAATTTCCAGAAGGCACGGGTCCAATTCTGGGCCTGCACGACATGGAAGAGAGGCTTAACGATTCGCACATTGCCGAGCTGGTTCACCTGCGCCCCGCCTATTTCATGGAGAATCACCTTCGCGGCATCGGCATTATCGCGCATGCTGGTTTTTACGGCACGGCGTTCAAACCCGACACATTGTTGCCTATGATTGCATCCTGTGACATCGGTGCAAAAGCGGCGGAGTTGCTCCTTGAAGAGCCCTTTGGTCAGCCGCGCGTCCGCGAATTGCTTGGGCCGCGCGACTACACGATGGTGGAGGCGGCGCGCATTCTCGGTTCAGCCATCGGGAAGCCCGGCATGAATTATGTGCAATTCTCTTACGATGATGCGCGCAAGGGGATGATCGGCGCGGGTTTGTCAGCCAGTTACGCTGATGCCGTGGTTGAAATCAGCCGCAGCTTCAACGAGGGCAAGGTTTCCGGCACGGAAAAGCGTTCCGCGCAAAACACCACGCCGACCACGTTGGAACATTTCGCACAGGAAGTATTCCGCAAGGCGTATGAGGCGATGGTTTCCATACCGACTTAAGGCTATTCTGCGAAAACTCATGAGCGAATCCGGGACGCATATTGCAATTGAAGACGTGGCGCGCAATTCCTACGGGCGGCTCATCGCGTATCTCGCCGCGCGCACGGGCGACGTCGCCGGCGCGGAAGACGCCTTGAGCGACGCGTTCGTCGCGGCGCTGGAAAAATGGCCGACGGACGGTGTGCCGCAAAAGCCCGAAGCCTGGCTGCTTCACGCCGCGCGCAACCGGATGATTGATCACGCACGCCACGATCAAGTCCGGTTGCGCTCGGAGGAAACGCTGCAGCAAATCGCCGAAGCGGCGCAAAACGTCGTGACCGCGCACGAGCATTTCCCCGACGAACGGTTGAAACTCCTTTTTGTCTGCGCGCATCCGGCGATTGATCCTGCGGCGCGCACCCCGCTGATGTTGCAGACCGTTCTCGGAATTGACGCCGCTAAGATTGCTTCGGCGTTTCTCACTTCTCCCACCTCGATGAGCCAGCGGCTCGTCCGCGCCAAGTTGAAAATCCGCGACGCCGCGATTCCCTTCCGCGTGCCCGATCCGCCGGAATGGAACGAACGCCTCGCCTTCGTGCTGGATGCGATTTATGCCGCCTACACGACCGGTTGGGAAAGCCTGCCGGACACGGCTTCAACCCATCACGCACTGGCGGCGGAGGCCGTTGCGCTCGGCCGATTGCTGGTGGAATTGATGCCGCGCGAACCCGAGGCGCACGGACTGCTCGCCTTGATGCTGCACTGTCAGGCGCGACGCGAAGCGCGCTATACCGGCGACGGCGCATTTGTGCCACTCGACCAGCAGGACACGACCAAATGGTCACGCGACCTCATCCACGAGGCCGAGGAACATTTGCAGACCGCCGCCGGGTTCAAATGTATTGGCCGCTTTCAACTCGAAGCCGCCATTCAATCCGTCCATGCCAGCCGCGCAAAAACCGGACGCACCAAATGGCGGGAAATCGCCCTGCTCTATGAAGGCTTGATCCAAATCGCGCCGGGCATTGGCTCGCTGGTCGGCCGCGCCGTTGCCCTCGCCCAAGCGGGCAATCCCGCCGCCGGCCTCGCCGCGCTCGACGCCATTCCAGCGGACAGCGTCATCACCTACCAACCCTATTGGGCCGCGCGCGGACATCTGCTGCATTTGTTGAAACGGAACGGGGAAGCCCGGCAGGCATGGGAGCGCGCCGCCGGCCTGACGGATGAACCTGCCTTACGAAAGTATTTGGTGGAACGTATTGCAGAGAAACTCTCACCGCTCCATTGAAAGTAATTTAATATGCCCGGCATTGATATTTCGCCCACCGCCTGCCGCGTCATGGCCAAACGCCTGCGCGATGTTTGTGCCCTGCCGGAAAGCGAACCGCTCTGGCGCGCCGGACGCGGCTTCGTCGTCCGCAACCTGCCGTGGACGGTGGAGAAGCTGCGCGTCATCCCGCCGTTTGAATTTGAGAACTGGGCCGTCATCGCCCTCGGTGGCATCCCGAACAAGGTGCAAGTCGGCGACATGGGCGTGGATGGCCATAGCGCCCTCCGGGGGGATGTGTTGACAGGTTATCAGCAGTGGTATAAATCAATCGCAAATGACAGGCACACCCAGAAGCCCTCACGACAAGGTTGGCGGAATGATTTATTTTGCGCGGATGCTCGACAAGATACGCCTCCATGCCAGGGGCGAACTTCGGGCTGATTGCCACGCCAACCTCGGCCTGCACATGGGTGGTGATGGCTTGAGTTGCGCTTTTTTGCGGGTGGCCTATGCCGACCTCAAAACCCGCGTGCTGGATGGTGGGACTGATGAGGAAATTCTGGATTGGTGCTTTCAGCAGGGCAGAAAGCCAAGTGAGGTTGATCTGCTGGTCTGGAACGAATTTGGCCGCAAGCTGGGTTGGAATGACCGCGCGACACCCCTGTTGGAAAAATTGAAGACTGAAAGCGGCCTCGCCGGACGGAACGACATTGTTACGCTTTTCGACTACACTGATGTTGACGAGGGCCGCAAACCTTGACAAAGACATTCGCGATTAAGGCGATTTGCGATTGGATTGCCAGACTTGGAAATTATGCGGCATACACCCAGCCTCCGCTCGGCTAAATTTTTCCTTGTTGGCAAATGTCATTTTAGATACAAAAAGCCAAGGAGCAAAAATGAAAATCATCGTCAATTCAGGAAATGTTGGCACCCCGGTGGCGCTGGAGCTGGCGCGATTGGGACATCAGGTCACGCTCACCGTGCGCACACCCAAACCAAACGCAGAATGGGACAAACTGGACATCCGCCAGGTTCCATTTGACATCAACGATCTGGCATCCATGACTGGCGTGCTGAAAGGTGGCGAAGCGTTTTTTTCACTCACCCCGCTGGTGGAAAATCTGGTGGCAGCCGGAACCAATGCGGTTCAAGCGGCCAAGGCGGCTGGGATTCGGAAAATTGTCCGCATATCCGCCCAGAGCGCCGGTGCGGACGCCGCCATTCAACTGGGTCGCTGGCACTATGCCGTCGAACAGGCGGTGGAAGATTCCGGCATCCCATTCACGATTTTACGCCCGGCCAATTTCATGCAGAACTATCTCGCGTTCGGCACGCCGGAAACCATCAAAGGGCAGAGCGCCTTTTATGCCCCGATGGGCGACGCGAGAATCAGCGTGATTGACACCCGCGACATTTCTGCCGTTGCGGCGCGGGTGCTCGTGGAAGCCGGTCACGAGGGAAAACGTTATGATTTGACCGGAGGCGAATCCTTGTCCAATCAGGCGATTGCCGAAATCATTTCCAAAGCTCTGGGCCGAAAAATCAGCTACGTCAATATTCCGCCAGCGAAAGCCACGGAAGCGATGGCTGGCAGCGGCATGCCGCCGTGGCTGGTGACGATGCTTTCGGAATTGAGCGCGTTTGGCGCGGCGGGACACCTGGCGGCGGTCAAGCCGGACACCGGCTTGATCCTGAAACGCAAGCCCATCGCGTTCTCGCAGTTCGTGCAGGATCATCTTGCCACCTTCAAATCCTGAAGCCCATCAACCTGAAAACCTGACGCAACAATATGAATAAACCACTCCCCGTGCCCGCGAAGGCGGCCCCCGGTTTTACGCTGGAGGAAATGAAAAGCTTTGTGCGCAAACATTTTGACGACTTCGTTAATCGCAAGTTGTCCGACGTGGCGCTGAAAAATTTCAGCGAGGATTTTCTGGATCACGACGAACCCGGCGGCGCAGTCATCGGCCCGCTCGCGGCGAAGACGATGATGGAACATGCGTATCAGCTCTGGCCGGATCTCCATGTGGAAGTGGAGGACATTCTGGCCGAGGGCGACAAGGTCATGGTGCGCAACGTCTGGACCGCCACGGAAAAATCCAGCGGCAGGAGAATTTCATTTCGCGGATTTGTCCTGTGGCGTTTCGCCAATCGCAAGATCGTGGAACGCTGGGCCACGCTCACGCCGCCAGAGGCTCTGTCGTAAATGTAGTCTTTCAACATGGGGCCGGAAAATCGTCCATTGTCCCCTTAAAAATCCGCGCGTGGGATGAGCATTGATATTTCGCCCATGCCTGTGCGTCATGGCCAAACGCCTGCGCGACGTTTGCGGTCTGCCGGAAAGCGAACCGCTCCGCGCTCCGCCCGTCCGTTTCAGAGGTCACGCTTCCCATTTCAATCCATGCCATCATCCGGCGGGTCATATTGGTGGATGATGATTGTTGGTGGCGGTGGTGGTGTGTGCGGCTGAATGATAATGCCGATGCCGGCGCTGACGTGCGGTTGATTGGGGAATTTCCGGCGCAATCCGCCGCTGAACACCCAGGCCACCACCAACACCGACAGCCAGACGAACACGAGAAACAGATAAACTCCCCATATGCTTATCCCGTTGACTCCCGTAGTATTTGGCGCGAGTTTGGTTGATGGACAAGCTGAAGTTTCCAACAACTTTGAAAGAGTTTCGTGAGCAATTTTCAGAGGAAGCGGCTTGTTTTGAATATCTGGGGCAAAGTCGTTGGCCCGCTGGCTTTGCTTGTCCACGATGCTCCGGCAGGAAGTATTGGGTCAAAGCTCGGCGGTATGTTTACGAATGCTCCGAATGTGGTCAGCAAACTTCCGTTACGGCCGGAACCCTCCTTCACGGCACACACTTTTCGCTCCGCGAGTGGTTTTGGGCCGCTTACTTGGTAGCCACACATACCCCAGGCATGAGCGGCACCCAACTACAACGGCAGATGGGCTGCAGCTATAAGACTGCTTGGTATTTGCTCCACCGGCTGCGACGCAGCATGGTGAATGAAAAGCGGGCGCTACTCAGCGGGCGTGTGGAAGCTGATGAGGTCATTATTGGCGGGCCTGTCAGCGGCAAGACCGGCCGTGGCGTTACCAAGGATGAAAAGAGCACGCTGGTCTTTGGCGCAGTAGAAGTGGTGGCGTTTACCGACAAGCGGGGAGGCCGTTTGGAGAAAGCTGGGCGGCTGCGGCTGGCGGTGACGCAACGGGCAGACGCCCTTTCGATTCGCCATTTTCTTACGACCCATGTGGAGCCGGGCAGTGAAATTTATACGGATGGTTGGAAAGGCTATTCCAAAACCGCTTTGGCCGACTACCGCCACGCATTGCAGCCGATCGCGACTCATGCGCTGCATATTCACCGCGCTTTCGGCAATCTCAAGACGTGGCTCAACGGCACGCACCATGGAGTTGACCCGAAGTATTTACAAAACTATCTCGATGAATTTGTCTTTCGCTTCAACCGCCGCAAGACCCCGATGGCAGCATTCCAAACGTTATTGGGCTTGGCTGCTCACAAAGCCCCGGTCGGTTTCGAGAAAATGATTGGACGGGAGCCAACGGGATAAGCACAACTCCCCATTCTGCGATGATCCAATCGAGAAAATGGAACACGGGGTCGAGCACGGTGGCAGGATTCAAGTTCATGTGATTTCCTCCGGTTATGCCTTGGCCATCACTGGCTCAAGGGTTTTGGACATTTCCGAGAACTTGGTGCGCATCCGTTCAAATTCGCTCAATGGCGGCAGTTCCACCTGTGCATTACGCGCGTAGGAGCGGTGAATGGCCTTGCTGTTATGACCAAGCGCCTCCTGTGCGAACCGTTCGGGATAACCCGCCTTTTTCGCGCGTTCCGCCCACGCATACCGATACGAATGCAAGCTGACACCTTTGATGCCCAAGCCCGCGATGCGCTGGTGAAATTCCGTCGCCCGGTCGCCGGAACGAACCGAGCGCAGATACGGAAACAGCGGTCCGCTCCCCGGCAAATCCCGGAGGATTTCCGCCACTTCATCATCGAAATGCATGATGGCAATCGAGCCGGTTTTTTTGCGCGCGAAGCTGATGACGTTGTGTTCCCAATCAATGTTTTCAGCTTCGAGGCTCGCCAGATCGGACTGCGACGCGCCCATGTGCCACGCCAGTTTATAGAACGCTTTGCGTTCGGGATTCAGTTCGCGGGTGACGATGGCCTGATGTTCCTCCCAAGTGATGGCCCGCTTGTCCTTAAACTCAACTTTCGGCCATTGCCGCTTTACGATGACCGGCCACGGCAGCCAGGTCATGTCCAGGGCGAAGTTGTGGATGCGCCGCAGATAAACATTGGTCGAAACTTTTCCGGTTTCGAGCACGCGCAAAAAGTTTTCCGGCCGCGTTTCCAAAACCGGCAGGTGACGAATCAAGTCAAACGCCTTGTCCTTGATGGCGGTTTGCCAGCGGTGTTGCGTCTCGCCTTTTTTGAGTTTGACCATTTCCTCCATGACGAACTGCCAGTTGCGGGTGGCAATCTGCGGGTCGCTGGCGGCGAGATAGGCGCGGGCGATTTGCAGGTTCACGGCGGGCTGCTGCTGCGCTTCGCCGCGCGAGTGGAACAACCGCAGCGCCGTGGCGCGGTCGGTGGTGTGCAAGCTGTCCTGCTTGCCGGTCACGTCATCGTGAATGTAGTAGCGTCCGCCTTTTTTGCGGCGGTAGAGCCGGTATCGTTGTCTCATAACTGTATTCACAGCGATGAGTTTACGATGGTTGATCTCGGCTCCGGCAGGGAGCGGGTGGGAGTTACGCAGGGCAGGCCAGGGTTAAATCCTGCTGGCACTTCCGCTGGCACTCGTCTGTGGAAGTTAACCAAACCCCACAGTTCCAACTGGTTAGGTTTGGAGGCGAGGGTCGGAATCGGGCGGTTCACCGTCAATTAACCGTCAACTTTCAGGCATAAGTATATGAAATTCCATCAATAAATGCAAGGTTTTTTCGCTACTCTTCACGTTTCCGAACGAACTCATTTCCTTTCCCCTTACTGAAGGTTCTACTGAAACTTTTACTGAAGGTTTCTGGTTCATCAAAATATAACGCCCTGATTTCCGCGCACCTAAGAGCCGCACTACGCCAGCGTCCAGCAAAGCCTTTGACGCGAATTCAAATGCGCTAAATGGGTAATCAATTCATTTTTATCCAAAGATGTCGCAATTCGCACTCAGGCAAAGACGCCCTCGAATGACAAGAACGAAGCGCACACACGTCCGCAGTTGAATCTTCATTCAATTGTTGGAGTAAATCTGAATCACTCCACGCAAAATCGGTTTCGCTCGCCAGATTTTGAATCCAGCCATTGATTTCAGTCAACCAATGAGCAAAATCGCGCTCCTGCACATAGCCAATCATCGCGGCGAAGTCGTGCGTTGAACCGTGGTGGCCGAACTTGAATCGTTGCACGCCGCCGGTCGTGCCCTTCTTCGTGAAAACGTATTCGTGTTCATCACGTTTTTTGCCTTTCGGCGTGGGCAGCCGTTTGCATTCAATCGGAAATAGTGAATCAAACTGGCTATGCCGTCTGCCTTCGATGATGAGCGCACAGCCTCGTGGTTTCGTCACGAGATCAATTTTTCTACCACTCTGTGCCTCATCGCCGGTTTCGGTTCGGAATTGGACGTGACTCCAACCTGTTGAATCATTTGCTGCACCATTGAGATGGTCACATAGAAATTCAGTCAATCCGGTCTCGTTTTCCTTGTGTGGCCTGTCCGGGTGATCGCGCCAGTGTGGAAGTTCGCTGGCGATGAAGGCCATCAATTCAAGATGATGCGTCGCTTGCTTGTGAACTTCCTTGGCGAGCCGCCCCGATTGAACTTGATGGGGATTTTCTGCTAGCATTTTCAAAAGCCCTGTTTGACCAAATCCGCCAGCGTTTCATCCGCATCCCGCAATGCCACCGAGCGCAGCCAGTAGCGCAGCCGATCAGGCTTGAGCAAATAGACGCCTGTGTTGCCATCGTAGAGCCGGGCAATGCGAGTGATGTTGATGTTGCCCTTCTTTTCCTTCAGCAAGTTGTTGAGTTTGTCTTTCAACTCGTCCGCGCCGTTCCAATCTACATCTCCTTTGCCAAAAATAAACGGCTGACAAACGACGCCGGGCCAAGCTTGCGGCGCAAGGGCACGCAGCTTGTTCTTTTTATAGACGGCGTTGATCCGCGCGGTGAAAACATCGTTGAAATTGGGTAACGCGGGAACGCCGAGCTTTTTCATCGCGGCGGAATCTTCACCGAGGCGAATGAGGTCGCGGTAATAATCTACGATGTCGGCAGCAAGAATCTCTTCGTGCAAGCTAAGATTGAGATTTTCATCCACCGGATATGGCAACCTTTTAATGTCATCGCTCAAAATAGCGGTCGCTTTTGACACAAAGCCAGCAACGCTGGAAGCAGCGATGTATGCCAAGAGTGAATTGTGAGAGGAATCAAGCCACTTGGCTAATCGCGAAAGACGGCCTCCATCCCTTTGCGAGGCGGCGCTAATTCCAAAGATTTCGTGCTGATAAGTCATGTATCCCTCTGGCAAATAGCCGTGAGCAATATCCATGTGTTTATGAATCATCAACAGAGGAGCGGTGTAAATGGATGCTTTTCGTGGACGGAGAATTTTTCGATTAGGAACGATTTTCGAGCACGACAGGTTAACATTTCCATTACGAAACGCCGAAGCGTCCACACTTCGTTTTCCAATTACATATCCGGCCGGGCGACTAACATCTGGATTACCGAATATGAAACCTTCGCCGCAGTCCCAATTTCTCTCATTGGCAAACTGACCAAGTGTGCGGAACTTTTTAATACGATCAACAAACCCAAGCACCCGACCGCCTCCCAGCAAGTCGCTACGCCAGACGCCGTCATTTTCCAGCGCCAACTTTCGCGGCAACCAGTGCATATCGTAGTAATCAATGTCGAAGCCCTGCTCTGCATCGGCGCGACCACTGCGGCGGAAAGTTGCGTGGAGAATTTCGCGCTTTGGCGGTGCAGCCTTCGCCTCTGCCACAACTGCAATCACCTTGGTGTCGGCGTCGCCTTTTTGGAAAAGACCGCGCACAGAAATGAAATCGAGGAGTTCCCGGACATCCCAACGCTCAATGAACGTTCGCCGAAAACCAAGCGACTGCTGGTTATAGAGAAAATTATATTGTTGGAGCATGGAAAGCACGCCGCCGCGCTCTAACATTTCCATGGACTCGTGCAGGAAAAGGTAGGCGATTTGTTTGTCAGGCAACTCGCCGTGTGCTTTTTGATAACGAGCATACGCCCGTTCCGCGCCTGCTGTGCCGAGTTTGGATGCGAACGGAGGATTTCCAACCACCACACCTATTTTGCCTTTTACAGTTACATTCTCACGCAGTTCAAAAAAACAACCTGTATGGATGGTGCTCTCCTTCAGCGGTGGGAAGAGTTTTACGCTCGTCCGAATTTCCTCCGGCTCTAGTGCATCACAGAGCGCAAGGCAAAGGCTAAACGCGGATAGTTCGACTGCGCCTTCTTCCAAATCCACGCCCCGAAGGCGCGATGTGAGAAGCTTCTTAAGCACTGTTTGACCGGGACGCTTCCAGTCATTGTTGTAACGCCAATGCAACACGAGCCGCTTATAGGCTTCCACCAAAAAAATTCCGGAGCCGCACGCGCCGTCCAGAATTACTTCGTCATTTTTCTCCAGCCGATCCAGCCGATCCCAGTTCAATACTTCGCCAAGCATCATTCGGACAACAAAATGCGGAGTGTAGACCGCAACGTCGGTGTCCTTGACGAACAACTGATAGATGTGGCTAATGAGTTCCACCGGGAGGTCGGCAAACGAGTAACGTTTCCACAGCGTAAGCTGGCCGTCGCGTTCCTGTCGAGCCTCTATGAACTTGGCAAATTCTGCAAGTTTGCTGCTTCCTTTCAGTGTTTGTAGCTCGTCATCTTTGAGCATGAAGACATGACCATTGAATCGGTCTTCAAGATGATCCAACAACTTCACCAGCGCCGGGCCGTCTGCAAGCACTTCAAAAAATTCCTTCGCACCTTTGTGGAAACGGCCAAAGAAACCATCCTCAAAAACTTTCCGTTCCTCTAGATATTTAATTACGAGCGAGAGGATGAGCAACTTCCGGCGAAGTGCCTTTGGCAAAATACCCTTTTCGTTCAATTCGTGGTGCAGTTCCTTGACGGCGTTGATGAGGGTTTTTTGCGCAGCCTGTTTACTGGAAAGAAGTTGTTTGCAGACTTCCGGTTCATCCCAAAGCGTGCCGCTCCGAAGCCGAACGGCATCCCACCACGGATCGCTGGAAATTTCCCCAGCGGCTTTGAGTATTTTGAACGGTTTGAGAATAATTTTGCCGTTTTTTTCAAAATCGGGACGATGCGCACACCTGAAAAGTTGGACGAGACCGGGCGTAACGCGATATACCAACGGCACGCCACCCCAACTCCAGAGGCGCTGGTGAATCTTTTCAAAATCCTCGCCCTGCGCGGCGCCATTTTCGCGGTAAATGAACGCCTGAGCCACAGGCGGTTTGCCTTCGTGGGATACTTCAAAGAAAACGCCATCGGCTTTGTAATGCTTGGCCTTCTCCATGACGACCACCACTTCCGGCAATTTCCCGGCGTGATTAAAATTCTCCACGGTGACAATGCCGTCGGCGACAATGCCTGCGTCAGCGTTGCCAAAATCAAACAGCCATTGTCCGGGATTATTCATGCGGGTCATTCCAGTCACGTCTTCTTCCTGATTCTAACTTTGTATTCCCGCGATGCGATAAAAAAAGCGGCCTTTCCTGCGCGTGCAGGAAAAGCCGGACGCATTTTACAGATACTTCATTCCGACCTGCGGCCATATTGACTCATTCGCATCTTGCTCGTTCGGCTTGCGGCCTTTGCTGGCAGCAAGTTTCTTTCGCCGTTTCCCAAACGGCTCAAGTTGTGTCAAAGAATCGTTTGATTTTCCTTCATTTCGCGCGGAAAACTTTTAATCCTTGGGCATGGATTCAAAACTGATTCTCGAAGCGGCGCGCGGGACGCTGGACGGCACGTTGTCGTTCCCCGAGGTCGTCGGCAAACTGCTCGCGGCGGGCGTGGAATATTATCACGTGGATTACGTCGGGCTGCGCAAACGGTTTTACAGCGCGGAGGGCGAGATGGTGGCCACGTCCATCAATTATGAGGGCCTGCCGCCGGTCGCCCCGGAGTTCGATGCCGCCGCGTTGCGCGCGAACATCTTGGACAGCCAGCGCAACGGGCAGAAGTATCGCGAGTTCACCCGGCGCGCGATGGTGGGCGGGGTGCAGGGTTACATCGCCTTTCTGCGCGGCAAGCGCGTCACCTACTGGGGTCGCACCGGCGACCAGCACACGGAATGGTTCCCCGGCGCGAAGACATGAATCGTTCCGAAGTTCCCGATTTGCTGCTATAATTTCTCCGCCATGAGTGAAAATAATCCGCACCTCTTCCAACCGTTGACCATCAAATCCGTCACATTGCACAATCGCATTGGTGTCTCGCCCATGTGCCAGTATTCATCGGAAGACGGCGTGGCAACAGACTGGCATTTCGTGCATCTCGGTTCGCGCGCAATCGGAGGCGCGGGATTGGTCATCGCCGAGGCGACGGCGGTTTCGGCGGAAGGCCGGATCACGCCGGGTGACGCTGGGATTTGGGCGGAAAAACATATTGAACCAATTGCGCGCATAAACCGTTTTGTCAAGTCGCAGGGCGCAGTGCCGGGAATCCAGATTGCGCACGCAGGGCGCAAAGCATCGGCGGCGCGTCCATGGGAAGGCGGCGCATCGCTGGCAAATGACAAAGGCGGCTGGGAAACGATTGCACCAAGTCCACTGCCCTTTGGCGGCGAATTGACGAAAGTTCCGCGCGCCATGACGGAAGCCGACATTGCACAGGTGCAAAAAGATTTTGTCGCGGCGGCAAAGCGGGCGCTTACGGCCGGCGTTGAATGGCTGGAATTGCATTTCGCGCACGGTTATCTGGCGCACGAATTTCTTTCGCCCATTTCCAACCATCGCACGGACAAATACGGCGGCAGTTTGGAGAATCGCTTGCGGTTCGCAGTAGAAACCGCGCGCGCCGTCCGCGCGGTATGGCCGGATAAATTTCCATTGGCCGCGCGGCTGTCCTGCACGGACTGGGTGGAAGGCGGCTGGGACATCGAACAAAGCATTGAATTATCACGGCATTTGAAAACCGAGGGCGTGGATTTGATTGATTGCAGTTCGGGCGCAATGACGCCGGACGCAAAAATCCCGACGGGTGCGGGTTATCAAGTTCCTTTCGCAGAAAGAATCCGCCGCGAAGCTGAAATCGCAACGGCGGCAGTCGGCATGATCACCGAGCCGACGCACGCGGATGAAATCATCCGCAATGGCCGCGCGGATTTGATTTTGATGGCGCGGGAATTTTTGCGCGAACCGTATTGGCCGCGCATCGCGGCACGCGCCTTGCATCAAAAGGATTCGTTGGCGACGCCAGTGCAATATGGCCGCGCGTGGTGATTAAATGGAAAGCGACATAACTAAACTCGCCCATAATACCGAGAACCGATAAAATGCCGCCGATGTCAGCGGTCAAACAAAAGTCTATAATCCCTTGGAAACGATTTTGGTGTCGTTTTGACGGAGACCCAATTCATGTTGGGGAAGACCGGCAAGGTTTTCTTACCGACCCCGAAGGCGAATTATTCACGCGTCTCCATAATCCACATCTTTTCACGTTCGACAAATTGCTGAATGAGAAATGCCTGATTCTATGTGGTGATCCCGGCACTGGCAAAAGCACTGTGCTTCAGCAGGCAAAATCTACTTTGGAAAATTCGCTTGGCGCAGACGGCAAAATTATTTGGTTGGAATTCCGCGACGTGCCAAGTGAATCCGCTTTTGCACGACGAACATTTGAATCGGATGTTTGGAAGCAGTGGCAAAACTCCACGTGCAAACTTGTTCTGGTGGTGGATGGCGTTGACGAGGGTTTGGTTAAAATACCCGGCTTCGTCGCTTATCTGGCGAGTGAGTTGCGCAACGCACCGATTCAACGGCTTCAAATCGTGCTTGCGTGCCGTTCCGCCGTGTGGCCGGTTAGCGAAGGCGAGCAGTTGATTGGGCTTTGGGGCATCATTGAAAAGCCCCCTGTTTTTGAGCTGTGCCCTTTACGCCATCGCGATGCCGTGCAAGCCGCAGAGATGTCGGAAATAGATGCAGTTAAGTTTATCCAGGCGGTTTATCAGCAAAAAGTTGTCGGACTGGCGGCATTACCGACAACTTTATTTTTCCTGCTGGATGAGTTTCGTGGTGGTGGCGCATTTAGTGGGACGCATCGAGAACTTTACGAACGAGGATGCCAGCGGCTTGCGCGTGAAAATAACCCGCGACGCATCACAATGTTGCGGGCACTCCGAAATTCCGCACGCGTCTCGACGCCGGATGAAATTTACGAAGCCGCATGTCGCCTTGCCGCGCTCCTTCTTCTATGCGGAAAATCAGCAATCCATATCGGCCCGATTGGTGATGCGAGCGCGGAGGCCGATTTACATTTAAGCCAAGCGGTTGACAGTTCTGGCCTTGAAGTCAACCTGTTAACCGAGAACTTATTTTATGACGCGGTTTGCAGCGCACTTTTCACGTCACGCGGGCCGCAACGGTTTGGATTTGCCCACCAGACTTTTGCGGAATGTATGGCTGCACAATTTCTGTCTCACCTGCCGCTGGCGCAAATAAGAAAACTTCTGTGTGCTCGCGATGTGGGAGAAGAACATGTCATTCCTCAATTAGCCGAAACCGCCGCATGGGTCGCCGGTATTCGTGAAGATTTTTTTGATTACCTGTGCCGGATCGAACCAGAAGCCCTGATACGAAGCGACATTTCAAAAGTCCAAAACCACCGGAAACAAGATTTGATTGCTGCAATTTTGGAAAAGGCGAAGCGCGCAGATTTATTTGATGAGCGAAATTTCAGCCGATTTTTTAACAGCCTCAAGCATCCGAACCTTCCAAGCCAACTTCGGCCATATTTGTCTGACAAGACACTTAATGTGGTGGTGCGAAGAATGGCAATGAGCATTGCGCGCGAATGTGAGGTGACAGAATTGTGTGATGACTTTTTACGCATGATTCAAGATGCGTCCGAAGCCCAGCAATTTCGAGATCAGGCGGCTTACACGCTGGAGAATTTAACACCAGCCGCCCGGCTTGCCGAATTAATCCCACTTGCAACCGTAAAATCTGACCCGGAAGATACCATACGCGGTTGCGCAATCCGTCGGCTCGTCCCAGAATTGTGGTCAGTCTCACAAGCCGTGCCTTATCTTCATGCGCCGCGTAACGATCATTTTTTCGGTTCGTATCATTCGCTTCTGAAATATCACTTGCCCCGGCATCTCAAAGATGAGGACGTGCTGTTGATTTTGGAACTGCTCGCCCAAAAAACTCATTGTTTTGACACCATAAATGCCTTTCAAGAATTAGCCGAAGCCGCTTTTGTTCTGGCACTCAAAAATCTTTCAAAGCCCGACATCTGCCGGTTGGCAGTTCAAGTCTGGATGACGAAGGCAAAAAACTATCACCCACTGCCCCGCACTGCGGACTCGGCTGTTTTCAAATTATTTCAAGAACGTGAAGATTTGCGCCGAGAATTTGTCGCAGCCATCGTCAACGACCCTCAAATATCCGCTGACGACGTAATTCATTTTCGTAGCGGCCTTGGTTCGTTGTCTCCGCAGGACGATCTTGAATGGGCATTGCTTCAAATAGAAAAGTCACCCCAAGAACGGCGAACGACATGGGCTTCGTTGATTTGGTCGAATTGCCAACCTGAATCCGCCTGTAAGTGTTGGGATTTGTTGTTGCGGCAAATTAAGGAAATCCCAGAGCTGGAAAACAAATTCTCATGGCTGCGGGCATGGGATTTGGATGAGCCGATTGCGCGACAAGCGAAAGCGCAATGGTTGAAACAGCAGCGATGGAAAAATCAGCATAAAAGGCGAACACCAAGCCCGGACAATAAACAATTACTGGAACAAGATTTTGCAGACATTGCCGCCGGAAAAACTTTCCGTTGGGTTGAGCTTTGCGGTCAACTCACCGTGCAAGAAGACCAGCCCCATATTTACCACGCTTTAACTCACGATCTTACTGAATATCCGGGTTGGAAAAGTGCCGACGAAGCTCGGCGAAAAATTATTCGTGATGCCGCCAGAAATTTTCTCATAAAACACAGTGATGGTTATGCGGAAATTGGCGCTCCCACAACTTATTTTGAGCCTGGCTACATTGCAATCTGGCTGCTTCGTGATGAAATTCGTGGTGACGCGGAGTTAAAGACGGCAGTTGGCACGAAGTGGATTGATGCCTTGATTGGACATTTCAACGGCGGGAGCGATTATTATCAGGAAACGGCGGCGCTGGCGTATGAATTGAATCCCGACGCAACCCTGCGCGGATTTCTCCGGGAGGCGAAAGCCGATGATAAGCAACACGGACAAATTCTTTCGCTGCATGGTTTTCGCAAATGTTGGGACGCGCGTTTCACTGCTGCGGCTTTGGATTTGATTCGCAATGGCGAACTGAAAACCGGCAGCATCGAGTCCATTTTTCAATTCGTTGCGCCAATCGCCCCGACGGAAGCTGCTGCTTGTGCCGAACCGCTTCTTGATTCCGCGTCACTCGCTAACGCGGCAAACGAAGAACGAATTGTTGTTGTCTTGGCAGCGTGCATCGGAGGAATGCCGACAGCAACATGGAATTTTGCGTGGCCAATAATCGAGGCCAGCCCGACTTTGGCAGAAAAAGTTGTGTTGCGGATTGCCGACCGCTTGGACTACGACCGGAATAAATATCTGCCGCTGCTCACGGAAAAACAACTGGCCGATCTTTATCTGAAAGTTCACAGTTTTTTTCCGCCTGAAACCGATCCCGATTTTTCTCGCGGTGGATTTGTAAGTCCCCGCCAAAGCGTCGTGCATTTTCGCGGGGACATCATCGGCGCGCTGGAAGCGCGTGGAACAGAAGAGGCGTGCAATGAGCTTTTGCGGCTGGCGAATGCTTTACCACGAGAAAACCTGTGGCTGCGCTGGCGCTATTACAACGCCCGAACGAGCAAGCGGCGCAAATCATGGATTCCACCAGAGCCAAAAATTGTCCTCGGCCTCGCTGCTCGTGCAGAGGCGCGGCTTGTTATTGATGCAGACGATCTCATGGAAGTCGTGCTGGAATCACTGAACCGACTTCAAATCCAACTTACCCAAAACACTCTGCCTCGAAGCGAAGATTTGTGGAATTGGGATGGGGCCGATACACGGCGGCAAAACTTTCGCCACCGCGACGAAGCATTTTTATCGAATTATATTGCGCGCTGGCTACGCGATGATTTGGGTCAACGCGGAATTATCATTGGCCGAGAAGTGCAACCGCGTCTTGGGCAACGCACAGACATCCATGTCACTGCTGTGCCGCTTGAACAGACAGCTTCTTTGCAAAATTTAACGGTGATTATTGAAATCAAAGGCTGTTGGAATAGTGAAGTGCGCACTGCAATTGACGCGCAACTTGTTGGCGACTATCTCCGTCCTAACGGCCTAACACACGGAATCTATCTGGTCGGTTGGTTTGTGTGTGACAAATGGAGCAATCCGCAGAACAAATTGACGAGCCAAACATTCGCTGACGCTCAGCAAGAAATCGCTCAATTTGCCGCTGCGTATGACGGTAAAATTAACCCTGAACGTGTGTGTGCCGTTCTTTTAGATTGTGGCTATCCAAATTCTTCACACCCTTGAACAACGCAAAGATACCTATGAATTATTTTGATGAATTTTCCGATCTCATTTCCAGATGGCAGGATGCCTATACTTGTGCGGTTTATTCCTATGTAGGGGTAAAAATGCCAAACGGAAATCGTCTTTTATGTGGCAAAATTCGATTTGAACTGACCCAGCCTGCAATGAACGAAGAGGCATTTGAATTTGAGACAGAACATTATATTGCTGGACGATCTGTAAAAACCATAGCAGCAGATGATGTCGTTTCTGCCATAACAAAGGCTAAAATTGGAAAAATACACGAATTTGATGAGATTATTTCTCTTGCTGCGAGTGATTCGCAATCGTTGTCTCCATATTTATCTCCAGTCACATATCCGTTCACTTCTAGTTTAAGAATATCCGGTATATCAAGACACAATCTTCTACAGACAATAAATTTCCCACCGCTAGACTCACAACTTAAGGTTGCTGATGTTCCATTTGACACGATGGATGAATTATTAATCCATTGTGGATTGCCAGCATTAACACAAGCTGATCAAACATTTTTAGAACTTGTAGCGCCGTCACCTGGAATAATTGACGCTGATTCAATTATCGAAAATGGCGAGGCAGTCATTAAAATTCAAATTGGGAAGGAGCTGGACGTTGCCAAATTTAGAATTGGACATCGGATTTTCCAAAAAAACAAAAAGATGACGCGAACGAGTGTTACTGGTGATAAGCTCAAATGGTGCGAGGAAAACAACCTCATGGCTGCGACACACCGCGTCCCGGTAGGGGATGCTTCGGCGTTGGAAGCATACTTGAGTTATGATGACATTTTTCTTGCCCAACGATTGATTATTGACCCAAAGAAGCAACTCAATGTTCGGCATGAGATTTATCAAATCTCTGATCCGAACCTTGAACTGCTCAAGGAAATGTTGCTAAAACCTGAAAAAGACAGGTCAGACAAGGCCGAAACATTTGAGCGTGCCATTTCCATACTGTTAAACCTCTTGGGATTCTCGGTTGCAAATCATGGTCTAATCCCAAAGCTTCAGAATGGTGTAGATATAATTGCAATAACTCCTTCTAAAGACATTGGAGTAATCGAATGCACAACAGGTTTTCTAAATCAGAAAGACAAGCTGGCAAAATTAGCACGAAGAACCCAACTGATTAAAGACCATCTCTCCAAGGCTGGTTACGATTCATTACAAGTTCAACCTGTTATCGTGACTCAGCTTTCGCGTAAAGAAATAGAAGCTCATCTTGCAGAGGCTGGAAATCTCGGAATAATTGTCGTATGTAGAGAAGAACTTGAAAATACACTAAATCAAGTTCTATTGCCGCCTGCTCCAGATCAATTTTTTCAAGGCTTAAAAAGATTAATTCCCGTGTCTGACTCTGATTCCACTTTTGGCAATCTGTTAAGATAGGCAGTTTTACTCTGAAACTGTTAAATTCTCGGAAAGCAAATCAGCTTTCCAGTCAAATTTCGTCAAGCCGAACTCGAATTGTTTATCGAGCTTGCGAAGAGCATCTTTATAGCGCAAATACCGGCGACGCTTCAGCTCTTTTCCAATTTCTCCACCCTGTGCGCTGGATTCAGAGTATTCCTCCAAATCATGCACGATTCTATGTAATGGAACTCGCCAACGGTCATAGAAAAAATTGCACATCTGAAGAGTATTAGAATCTGAATTCAAAAGAGACAATGTGGTAAAAAATCCAAGAATATCTTGAACACGGTGATAATCGTCGTGAATAAGCAAGGATTTTTTCTCTTCGTCAGTTAGTGGTCTTTCACTGCGTATGCTTTCGATATATCCCGTAACGTCATCCACCATATCGCCAGCAAGCCCTTTAAGGATTTTGATGCGATATTCTTTGTTTTTTCTAGCTAAAGACAAGGAATACCATGCCGGCCTTCGCACGTTCTTGTGATAATCAATTGAAAGATACATTTTATACAAATCGAAGACTGCCGCATTAGCTGGGTTGTGGGCAAATTCCCAAACCGCAACTAATCCCTCGATGGCAATAACGATAACCAATAGGAGTTCTGCGACTGCCATATATGCCTCGTCATTTGGATGACTCCCTCGATGGTGACAGATTATCAAAAATACGAGCAATCCCATGGTCAATATGACCAACAAGACGACAATAGGAAACAACAACAATTTGAGTTTTTTGTTCATTTCGGCCGTGGGGATATTTGAATTGTCAAAAGTTTTTTCATCCATTTCCCATCAGCATTTCTTTCGAGTGATCTGTCCTTTATTTCAGCTTTATCCTTCGAGAATTTATTCGCTTGTTTAGTGAATATTTCCCTAAGAAGAACCTTTGTTTCTTTCAGTATCTTCCATTCAATACCATGTTTCTCAATTGCTTCCCTAATCCGGCTTTTGCCAAGAAATGACGACAGTAGAATTACCGCAGCGGGCGGCTTTTTAAGACCTGCATACCAAGCGAAGAATTTTCTAGCAATTTTCAATCCGTCTTTACCTCCAAGACGGAAATAGCTCATTGATTGGTCGGCTTTAACTTTCCTTTTGTAGTCTTTATCAAGAAAATCGGTCGGTAATTGCGGAAGATTGAAGACAATCAAATTATGATGTGCGATTATACTTGGTGGAATGGCTGCGAATGCCCCTTTTTGGCCAGCGACTTGCGTCTCGCGGATTGTGCCTTGCTGAATATGCCTTGTGACGTTAGCGCGAGTCTCCAAAATCGCTGTATCCTGAATGTCATTGAATGTGACGAACCGAGCCTTCTTCTTGACAAGACAATAAATTCCAATGATTCCACTTCCACAACCAACATCCAATAATCGTGTGCTACCCGGTTCGATAGGAATCGTCTCTGACATGGTCTTGGCAAATAAGGAAGGTGGATCGAAAACACTGATTGGGCTTATGTAGTTGCTGGCTTGCTGCCATGGCCAGTGCTTTGTTATTGGATTATTCATTTTCGAATCAAGGGTAAATTTAACCAAAGCCGCTGAAAGTCAAGTTTCAACAAAGCGTGGAACAATGAATCTCCCACGACTGCCGATTAAATAACTTCCAAAGCCAAAGGCTTAATGATTTACTTCGTGAATTCCTAACCAGCCGCAACTTGCGACGTGAGCATTGGCAAGCGAGGAACGAAACGGCGTTTAAGCCGTTTCGTAGTGTCCTTGCCAAGCGGAACGGAGCAATATAATCGCGGCGGAATTCACGAAGCCGATAGGCATTTCATTGCTGCTGCTGGACATCAAGCAACTGCTTCAATTCCGATTCAGGCCGTGAACTGACAAAGAAAATTCTTCCGTTGCCGTCTTTCATATCCGCGCCCTGCGCGTTTGGAACATACAGGCAATAACCGCTGGGAATGAGAACCCCATTGGAATCAGAAGCACGCGCGACATAAACCGGCGCGTCGGCTGTGGCCAATTGCTGAAATGCGTCCTTGTTGTTTTTAAGCGTGTATTTTTCCGCGCGGATTTCATCGGCCAGCGTTTTGTCGAAGTGACGTTTCATCTGCCAATACGCCGCGCTGATTCCAAGAATGGCGACGGATAAACCGACAATCACGCCAGCCGTCAACGCTGTTTTCCAAATGCGCTGCGGCCACAATTGCGCGGCGCGTTCGCTGGCGGCATTGAGTTTCTCTAAAGTTGGCTCAATGGCACTCGCAAGACTGTCCGCCCGAATTTTAAGCGGCAGGAAAGTGGACTTAATCGTATCTTCGATTCCTCGCACAATCGCCTTGGTGTCCACTTGCGAACCGAGATTTTTCACCATCAATTCAATGCTGGCAATCGTCTCGTTGCACTTGGCTTGCGTGATTCTGCAAAGCTCGTCCGTTTTGGCGGCAGAGTTGGTGATGTTCAAATCGCGGGCTTCAATCGTCTTGGCAATCATGCTGATTTCCTCGCGCGTGTCCTGCAAGATGGCAAATGAATCCTGACTCGCTTCAACTGCGGCTTTGGGGATCCGCTCGACATAGCGGGCATATACGTCCAGCACGAGCAAAAGCTGGGTGAAAAACTGCGTGCTGTCACCATCGGCAAAACGGTGATAAACCTCGCGCGCCAGCTCCCGCTTTTCAGCGGGATAAGTGGTGAGCATTTCTTCAAAAAAGTTTGGCTCATTCATAATGACTCCTTTCAAGCTGCGAGATTTGCCTTTGCACCGCGTTTCGTTGAAAACGATTCGCCGATGGGCGGCACGATTTTGGGTTTTATACCCGCCGCTTCGACGGCTGGCAAAAGTTTTCCGGCGATCTGGTCGTATTGATTGAACATCGTGGCGAGCCAGTCCTGTAAGACGCCGCGCGCCATGATGTCCAAACCAAGTTCGTCATTGCCGATGGCTTCATTGAACGGAATGCCGCGCTGTTGCTCGGCCTCCAGTTTTGCCAGCCGGAGTTTCACAAACTCTGACAGCACCGGCACGGTGATGGTGACTGCGCCGCAATCGAGCAATTCTTTTTCCAGCGGGCTATTGTCGAACATCCGATTGCGAGATGCCCGCGCCGGATTGCGGACAATCACATAGTCAACTTGTTTGCTGCAGAACTGGCAAACCGCATCAAGGTTGGTCATCACGTCCAAATCATCGAACGGAAAAACCATGAGCGTGATGCCGATGTTCTGCGTGCCGGCAATGTCAAAGAAGTGCGTGGCCGATAACGCTTTCATTATTTGGCCGTCCAGATGGGCGCGCGGGTCAACCAGCGTCACGGCCTTGGCCGTGGTCTTTCGCAGAATGGCAATGAGTTCGTCCAAGTCTTCGGCTTGGCCGCTTAACGGCGTGAGCTTCACCTGGGCGGGGAACAAGCGGGATAAGGTGCGGTTGTCGCCGTCCAGATCAAATCCCTGCCACTGGATGCCACGTTGGTTAAGCCAGCACGCACGCGCGGCGGCTTCGATGCTTTTGCCCATATTTCCTTTGGCCTGCATGGGCAATACCAGGCGATGTTTGTTTGTTTTCATATGTCGAGGTTGAACCGATGTTGTTGCATCGGCGTTTGGTTGGTTGGTTGCGGTGTTGGAGTGAAAATGGTTTCGCCTTCGGCAATGGGATTACGCGGGCGACGGGCAATCGCCCGCTGGCAGAAACGATGCACCGAACTCAAGGTGATGGTGATGCCATGCTCATTGAGCCATTGGGCGATTTGTTTGTGAGTCCAATGCTTGCGGCGCAAAGCGAAAATGGCTTCGCGGTGCGCCTCCAATTTGCTGCGCGTCCTGCGCTCGCTCTCGGCTTCGGCTTGTGGCTGTAAATTCATATTTGTTTTTGCACCGATAATTCCGTCGGACGTTCGCGCGAATTTCGCGCGAACGCGCGGCACTCGCCGCGCTCCGTTAGCTGTGCTAAGGGAAGATGTCTGACGGAATTATTGGTATTTGAAATGGTCTTCATAGCTGTGTGTTACCGTTGCCATGAAGATAGAATCATTGAACCGTTTAGGCTTACCGAGTAGTGGGAGTAAACGTCCGGTGTATGCGCGAATAGTGCTTCCAATGGGATGACGAGTAGAAAATTCCGGTTAAAGTGGCCTCTATGTTAAGAGTGATAGCCAGCCGGAATGCCAAAGAATACTTCGCTGAATCTTTGAAGCGCGAAGATTATTACAGTGAAGGGCAGGAAGTCAGCGGCGATTGGCAGGGAATTGGAGCGCAGAAATTGGGATTGTCAGGGGCGGTGACGACGGCTGCTTTTGAATCCCTGTGTGACAACCAGAAGCCGGGGACAGATGAACGGCTGACACAACGGAACAAAAGTAATCGCACGGTCGGTTACGATTTCAATTTTCATTGCCCTAAATCAGTTTCGGTCGCTTACGAGTTTACGCAGGATGAACGGATTTTGGATGCTTTCAAAATGTCGGTGAATCAAACGATGCGCGAGATTGAATCTGAAATCAAAACGCGGGTGCGGAAAAATAAGGCGGATGAGAATCGAACGACGGGCAACATGATTTGGACGGAGTTCGTCCACTTCACTGCGAGACCAGTGAACGGCATACCTGATCCGCATTTGCACGCGCATTGCTATGCCTTCAACACCACTTGGGACGATGAGGAAAAGAAATGGAAGGCCGCACAGTTCCGGGATTTGAAAGCCGATGCGCCATATTTTGAAGCGGCTTTCCATGCGCGGTTTTCAAGGCAACTGAACGATTTGGGTTATCGCATCGAACGCACGGCCAAAGGGTGGGAACTGGCTGGTGTGCCACAACGGGTGCTGGATGAATTTTCACGGCGCACGGAGCAGGTTGAGCAAAAGGCCAAAGAATTGGGCATCACGTCGGCCAAAGGAAAAGACGGACTGGCGGCACTGACACGCGAACGAAAACAAAGGCAGTTTTCCAAGTCGGAATTAAGAGAACGATGGAACGCGCGAATTTCGGCAGAGGAGCGAACAGAAATTCAAAACAACCTCTGCAATCAAGTTTCTGCCACACTAAAGATTTCCGAAATGAAGGCGATGGATTTTGCCATGCAGCATTGTTACGAACGCGCCTCCATCATCACGGACAAGGAACTGCTCCGGCACGCGCTGCGCTTCGGCATGGGCGATGTGGACGTGACCCAAATCAAACGCCAGCTTTTGCGCGATGAACTGATTAAGGAAAACGTGGACGGACGGCAGTGGCTCACCACCAAGGATGTGCTGGCGGAAGAAAAACGGCTGATTGATTTTGTCCAAGACGGAAAAGGAAAGTTCAATCCGTTCCGCTCTGGCAAATACCAGTTCCAAAACCCCAAACTTTCCGATGAGCAACGCAACGCCGTCCGGCACGTCTTGCAAAGCATGGATCGCGTCACGGCCATTCGCGGCGGTGCTGGCACGGGCAAGACGACGATGATGCGCGAAGCCGTGGCCGCGATTGAATCCACCGGCGCGAAAGTTTTCACGTTCGCGCCATCGGCGGAAGCGTCGCGGGGCGTCCTGCGGTTGGATGCCGGATTTGCCAATGCCGAGACGGTCGAGGCATTGCTGCAAAATCCAAAACTGCAAGTGCAAGTTCGCGGGCAGGTGATTTGGATTGATGAGGCCGGACTTTTGAGCGTTCGGACTTTGGCGCGCGTGACGGATCTCGCCGAAAAACAAAACTCTCGGATTATCCTGTCCGGCGACACGGCGCAACATCGCGCCGTCGAGCGCGGCGATGCGCTCCGCATTTTGGAAAAGCACGCCGATTTGCAAGCCGCCGAACTGAAAGAAATTTGGCGGCAAAAAGTTGACTCGCATAAAGCCGTGGTCGCTGATTTACGAAGTGGCGATTTAGAGAACGCTTTCAAGCGATTGGACAAACTTGGAATGTTGCGGGAAATGGACGCCGACAAAAGGCATGAAGCGTTGGCAAGCGATTACGCTGCGGCGGTGAAAGCGGGCAAGTCGACTCTGGTCATTTCGCCGACGCACGCGGAAGGCGAGCGGGTCACGCGAGAAATTCGCACCAAACTGAAAATCGCAAAAAAGCTCGGTGCGGACGAGCGTGAGCTGCTTCAACTGAAAAATTTGCAATGGACTCAAGCACAACGCGCCGATGCTCGGAATTATCAAAGCGGCATAGTCATTCAGTTTCATCAAAACCTCCCTAGCTTCCAGCGCGGTGAACGGGTTACGATGACAGCGCGTGATGAACATGGCGTTTCAGTCGAGCGTATGAACGGCGAAACCGCCTTTCTTCCGCTAAATTTGTCCGCGCATTTCCAAATTTATGAATCCCGCAAAATCGCTCTCGCTGCCGGTGACATGATTCGGATTACGCAAAACGGTTTCACCAAAGACAAGCGGCGGCTCAACAATGGTGATTTGAAAGCAGTGAAAGGTTTTACCAAGGACGGTGACATCAAACTGGCAAACGGCTGGGTGCTTGCAAAAGATTACGGAAATCTGACGCATGGCTACTGCCTCACATCCTACAGTTCGCAGAGCAAAGGCGTTGACTGCGTGTTCGTGGCCGAAAGTTTCGAGTCGTTCCGCGCCGCTGGCCGCGAACAATTTTATGTCTCGGCCAGCCGGTTCAAGAAAGCCCTGACGATTTACACCGATGACAAACGCGAATTGCTCAATGCCGTGCGCAAATCGTCTCAACGGCCTTCGGCGACGGATTTGGTGAAAAAGGAAATTTCTGACTTAGTTGATAAGGTGGCGACGACAAAACCATCGCAGCCGGTGGCGCAGGTGAATGTTGGAAACGTCCAAAAATTGATGCTCACAAAACAAAAACTGGACTCGCTCAAAAAACAACAGTGGAGAGGTATTAAGATTTGAAACTGACAATCTGATATAAAATTCGACCTGAATGGATATGCGTCAGAATGCGAACGTCGTTGGACGAAACGTGGCCAAGTTTCGATATCAAAGAGATTGGGTGCAGGATGAGCTTGTCGCTAAAATGCAACTGCTGGGATTTTATATCACGCGCGACATTCTGGCTAATATCGAAACTTTGCGTTCTCCCGTGACCGACAAGCAAATTGTAATTTTCGCCGAAATTTTTGGCGTGCCGGTGGGTGATCTTTTTCCACCAAAACGGAAATTTAGCGGGCGTGGCATGGGATTGGATGGGTAAATAGAAAAGCAGCATCAGAAATTTGATGCTGCCATGCGTAGCTGATATTTATTCAGTAGTGTTCAAAAGTTTGATCAACTCGGAGCGTGGAATTAGAAATTTCCCTCGCAGCGCCCGGCACGCTTTGAGTTTGCCTCGTTGAACCAGCCGATAGATGCTGAAATAATCTACACCGAGCATTTCGGCTGATTCTTTAAGTGAATAAGACAGCCGTTCTGTTGTTGTCGTGGATGTTTCTATCTTTTGTTCGTTTTCCATATCTTCATTGTGTTTGAGTGATTGAACGGGTGTCGTTCAAATCCACAATCGGCTTGGCGTCGTGCCCGGCCTTTTTATTGCGGATGAAAATAAAATCTCGCAGATTAAAAGACGACCAAGTAAAGATAAAGATGCTTTTGAAAACAGTGCTTGACAAATATTTCAAATGAATATACGCTCCCGCTGGCTTCACGAAGCCAGCGGGAGCGTATATTCATTGAGTCTTTATTAATCATCGCGAATTCTGTCACTTGACAACACAGTGTCTTCCCCGTATGCTCCATAGGAGCATACGGGGAAGACACTGTGAATCCTAATAAGCCGCCAACACAAGTCCCGATGGACCGATGGGAGGTCTTTTTGCGGACGTTGGGTGATCGCGTGTCAGCGGCCAGCGAAAAAAATCTGACTTCTCGTTGCTGGAAACTCTCCACCCTCCGCCGCGAAATCAGAGCGGTTACCAAATCGAATCAGGAAGTGTTGCGGACAACTTTCCCGTCTGCTCATGTGGTCATTGAGCATCTCAAGCGGATGGGTTGGATACATTCAATCAAAGTGCAATCTCCGAACGACGCTGAGTTGAATGATTTCTTCCTGCTGGATATGGAAGCCGGAAAAGGCGAACCCATTTATCCGCTGGAACTGCTTCAGGCATATTTGCCGGACGGCGTTGTCTGTTATTTCAGTGCCATCAACTATTATGAACTGACCACACAGGTTGTCGCGCATCACCATGTCGCCCGGCTCAACCCGCCGAGGGCCAAAAAAAGTTTGACGGCGGTTGATACAACGGAACCAGAGTCGGCGACTGATGCCGTGGAACGAAACCCGCTCGGGACAGAAATTTTTCATTTTGAGGATATTGCTTATTACCTGAACAAACGCGATGTCTCACTTGTTCCCGGCATCCAGTTTCGCGTGGTGTCCCCACGTTGCTGGCTGCGAATCACGACGCTGGAGCAAACCCTACTGGATGCACTGATGCAACCAGTTCGCTGCGGTGGTGAGGCGGTCGTTCTGGAGTCATGGGAAACTGGTGTTAAACAAATTGACGCTGACCGCATGGCCGAACATCTGGCGAAAATTCAGCGTGATGATCTCGACCGACGCGTGGGTGCTGTTCTGGAAATGACCGGCGCTGATTTTACAGCATCCACTTTGGGCCATCGGCTGAATGCAGTCAGAGACCGATTGCTGACACAGGATGTTCCTGAAATTCCGCTTCTGGCTGGTTTTGAATTCCCGGAGTCAAACAAAACTTGGAAGGTTCGGACACCGTAACTATTGATTGCAATGAATCGCGAAAGCCGAGAGCACTGGATCAACGAAATTCTCAATGAGGTTTTTCTGGCTGTGATTGCTTGGGAGCCACTCAGGAACGCTCTTATTTTCAAGGGCGCACGGATATTGAATCTGCATCTTGGAGACAGCCGTCAGTCGCTCGATATTGACAGCAACATCGCACCCGAACTGGTTGCGTCCACCCCAGACCTCGGAGCGCAGGCAATTTTTCTGGAGGAACAAATTCCACCAGCGTTGCGACGCCATTTCGAGCATCAGAATCCAGTCAAGTTCAAGCTGGGCAGAGTGAATGTTATTGGTAAACCACCGAAAGGCCATCTGCGCGGTTGGGATGCGTTTCATTTGAGAATTGAAGTCCAGGACAACAGCATGGCTGGAGTCCGTGGCCTGCCAATGTTGGAAATTGATGTGGCCGCGCCGGAGACACTCGGCCCGGATGCGGTTGTGACGCTCATCGTCAAAGGAATTCCGGCAAGAGTTTATGCCCTGCACCGTATCGCCGGAGAAAAACTCCGTGCCTATCTTACGTCGCTCCCGGCCTACCGGCGAAAGATGCAAGGTGGCGAAAGAGAATTCCGGGTCAAAGACCTGCATGACATCGCCCGGATTTTGCGCGCACGTCCGGCCTCGGATGCGAAGTTTTGGATTGAGGCTGGCAATGAGTTCAAACTGGCTTGCCAGTCCCGCTTGGTGGATTGCAGGGGGCTGGAATCATTCATGGAAAACTGGTCACAAGCGCGTGAACGCTACGAGACCGATGCGAGCCTGCGGAATGTTTCCTTTGATGAAGCCGAACACGCGCTGAAAACCGTTGTGGGTTTGATTGAGAAGCAGGGAATCTTTCCGCTGGAATTCCCCGCAACCTGACGGTGGCAACCAAAGATAGGGTTTCAAAATCAGACATGCAGACTCCGAATGTGATTGTTCTTGGAGCAGCGAACACGGTCAAGGTGGAGGCGACGGGCGGCAGCGTGCGCTACCTGACGGCGCGAGAGGCGCTCCAGTTTTGGGCACAGCCGTTGTCAAACGGTCATGGGACTCGTTATGTGCTCAAATCTGGAGTGAAATAATCGTCCGATAATCGTCCGACATTTTTTCGGAATCGTCCGATTTTGTATATGAAACTGGCTGCACAAAACCCATCATTTCCCTATAATGGCGGCGGCGTCACCACTTGCAGCGTCTGATAAGTGGCAACTTGCGCACCACCATTCAAAGTCAGATTTTCAGGCTGATAAGAACTTTCATATTCCTCTCGAATAGGAACACTGTTGCTCAATATAGAATTGTTTGTAACCGTCCTGGACTTCGGAAATCCCCACAACAAACTCCACGAGTTGTGGATTTGGTCGAGCGCATATTTGGCGTCAAGCGTGGCATATTGCGCCAATACATTGGCGTCAATTTGTAGTCCTAGATTTATTGCCTTTCCCATCATCCAGCTAAAGGTGATGTCGGAAAGGCCGGTTTCAGGGTATCCGCCGCCAACGTCACAATGAACGCCAGCAAACCATACTTGTTCAAGCACCTGATCGGCCACTGGCGGGGAAGGCGGAGTCCAAAGAGTGGGTGGAAATTCCTGCCGACGTTCGTCAATGGCCAGCGCTTGATAGGCGTTCAAAACATCTGGATGCAAACTCGTGTCCAGAAAACCGTAAAGAACGGGATCAACATTTCCAAAAAGCGCGGGAATTCCCAATGAACCCACCGTGTCCCAAACGCCAATCATTTTAATCTGGGTATTGAACAAATTATAATTGTTTAAGGTCGCCAGAAGCGCGGCTCGTTGAGCCTTATTACGATAAGCCTGAAATGCAGTGTTGACCAAATTGTCATCAAAAAGTCCAGTGGGCAAACCACAGACAGCAATCATTCCAGCAAGACTCCGGGCGGTAAAAGCGCCGCGACTGAAACCGAATATAAAAATTTCGTCGCCCTGTTCATAAACGTGCGCGATTTTCGTATAGCCATCTTTAATTTTTTGAAACAGTCCGTCGCCGAATGCACCGCCTACGAGTTTTTCAAGGGGAGTTCCATCCGAACCGACACCGTCGTCGTAAAATGCAACTTGGCTGGATGTAATGGGAATTGCTTTGAACAGCTTATAGACGTTCGTGTCGTTCTGGGCACTATCCCATGTGCCGTCGGCGCAAAAAATAATTCGTTTGCTCATTTTTGTCTCCATTTCATTTGTTTGGTTTTTGATTTGATATGTTAAACACTTTCAAATTGTCGGGTCATTTCGCTGACTTTGTGTGATCCAAGAAATCATTGAAAGTTTGCAAGCGGCAGAACAAATTTAATCGCTGCATGTCGGCCACACTTGAACAAGGGGCTGACGCGATACGAGGGTCTCCGACGACGATGGCGAGCGTCTGCGCACGCGAGATAGCAACATTTATTCGGTTTTTATCCAAGAGGAACTCCAATCCACGTGGGCCGTCCTCACCAGCACTGGAACACATTGATACGATAACAACTGGTGCTTCCTGTCCTTGGAATTTATCAACGGAACCAACCTTGGCATTTTGTGGCAAAGCAGCTTTCAGCAAACGAACTTGCAGGTTGTATGGCGCAACAAAAAGAATATCCCCCAACTCAAGCTGCTTGGTATTTCCTTTTTTGTCGATGAGCGTGCGTCCCAACAACTCATTCACGATCTCCTTGATTCTCTCAACTTCTTCCTCACTTCCTTGCGTGTTACCGTCATGTTCAACGGGTGAAAAAATAATTCCTGCTGGCTTTCGTATGTGTTGTCCACCTGTAGGCGGAACAACCAACTCTCGTTTTTTGTTTTCGGGAGCAGCCTGAAGCCGGCTTTCATACACCATCTCGGATATGAATTGACACACATCCGGGTGCATTCTGAAAGATGTTCCAAGAAAAAGTCCGAGTTTTTCAGGGATTGTCGCGTGACCCATCAAATAATAATTTAACACGGACATACCACTATCGCCCGGATGTGAACCTTGAATTGGCTGTTCAAGTTGCATTTGATCCCCCATGAGAATGACATTACGGGCGCAGCGCGACATTCCAGCAAGGTTGGCCAACGAGACTTGTCCGGCTTCGTCAACGAAGAGATAATCCAATTTGTCCACCATGTCATCGCGTGCGAACAACCACGCGGTTCCAGCAATCAATCCAGTGCTAAATTGGGACGCGGCATCGCCTGATACCGCCACATGAATCAATCCCGGACATTTAGTGAAAATCGGGTCGTTGCCATCACCGCCAGCTTTGATTCCTTGGAGTTTTCCTGCGAGCTTATCGTTGCACGCGCTCAACAGATTGATGATGGCTTTGTGGCTGTTGGATGTGATGCCGATTTTCTTGGCTGATTTTAGGAGATTAACTATGACTCCCGAAGCCGTCGTTGTCTTCCCGCATCCGGGAGGGCCTTGAATGCAGAGAACCGAATTCTGCATATCGGTCACAATACGCACCGCCGCTGCGCCAACATCTTCGTTGGAATTGACCAGTGAATCCGATGGACTTTTTCCAGATAAATTTGGAGGCAACCGCAAGAGGAGTCTGCGAAGATTCTCTGGAACTCTCTTTGTGCTTTCCCACTTGGCTGCGACATCGGCAATGGCCTCCGGTATGGGTTTTGGATTTACAAATTCGTCGGGAATCAGCGACATTTTTTTTGGCATTCGACCACCCAAACGTTCATTGAGAATTTTTTCACTTATTTTCAATCGAATGCGGCCTTCAGGGTCAAACGCCTCCACTGTAAGTTTCACGCTCAAGTCGTGCGACAAAATCACATGGTCATCTTCCCTCATTTTGTTGTCCTGATTCGGGTCGAACGAATAAGTGAAGACCCATGACCTTTTCACCTGAACCGGTGGATTGGACTCAAGCACGAGGTCGCCAAGGCAATTGATGTCTTCCTTCAGTTCGTCCGCTGTCAAAGCGTGCCGATCAAACATCCGCCACCAGACCGGTTTGTTTTCGCGGCGATGAAATTCAATTATTGATACCTGCATAATAGAGTGAGTATTTCACCACAATTCAGCTTGTTTCCAGAAAGCGGTGATGAGCTTGGGGCGGCGACGGATGTTCCGCAACTGGCGGCGGCCGAACGCGCCGAGTTGGGCGATGTCCTTGGCGGTGAAGTTGGGCAGGCGGTGCTGTTTGAAATAACCCCAAACATATTCGGTGGGATTGAGTTCGGGCGCATAAGCCGGCAGCGCGGCGGCATAAATCTGCCCCCGCAGGCTTTCGAGATATTCCCGCACGAGCCGGCTGCGGTGGATCATGGCTCCGTCCCAGATGATCAGCAACTTGCCGGGCAGTTGTCGTTGGAGGTGTTTCAGGAACTCGATGACCTGCGGACTTTTGATGGCCCCCGGGTAAAACTGGAAATAGAAATTCCAGACGGTGATCCCACCGATGACCGAAAGCTTCTTCCAGTTGAAGTCAAATTCCAGCACCGGGGTCTTCCCGCACGGAGCCCAAGTGCGCACCCGATGTGGTTTCTGGCTGAGGCCGCTTTCATCAATGAAGACAATGATGCGGTCTTCGTTCAGGGCTTTTTTTTAAGGCGGGGCCAGATTGCCTGCTTCCAGCGCCGAATGGCGGACTTATCGCGCTGGATGGCGCGCGTGGTGGGTCGCTGGCAACTCCAGCCGATTTGTCCAAGCAAGCGCCCCACATGGTCAGGGTGGTATGTGATGTCGAAACGGGCCTTGATGACTTGGGCGATACGCTGGGTAGTCCAGAGTTCGGTGGGGAACCCATGGTCGCCCGGTCCAGCCTTGAGGGCGCGTTTGAGCACCGGCAAATCCTGCGGCTTTAGGCGCGGCGGCCGTCCGGCGGTGGGCGTCTGCTTGAGTGCCGATTTGCCGCCCTGCTCCCAAGCCTTGCGCCAGCGGCTGGCTGACTGGCAGGAAACGCCGAGCTGCCGCGCCACTTCGGCGGGAGCCAGTCCTTTGTCGAACAGGGTGGCGGCTTTCAGTCGCCGGCGTTGCAGTGCGTTAAAATCGCGTTTTTGTCCTTTTGGAAATCCCATGCAAGGTCAGACAGCACACCCCAAAATACGTTCACTTTATTATACAGGAGTCAATAGATGGCCGAGCATTTCCTGAACGAGCCACTTGTCAGCTTCTTTTTTACGCTCCTCAACATTTTCTGGAATCTGCGCTTGTAGCCGGTTTGCCAGTTCAATCCTTGCAGCAATTAAAGGATCAACAACTTTGGTTTCTGATTCCGGCACATTGGTTCGTGTCGGGATATAAACAATCCCTTGAATTTTCTGTTGGTTGCGAAGCCAGTCAATCAACAAGACGAGGGAGTCGCAGTCGTCTTTGTTGTAATCGCGAATTTTGCGGAGAATATCAGATGAGTTCCAGTTTCGCGGCTGTCCGCTTTCGATCCAGTTCGCATAATAAACAATGGATTCACCCGCAGCGGTGACATCGCCGGAACGCTTCTCGCGGTATAAATGTTCGACATCCTTAATTGAATAACTTGGTTCGCCAATGCGAAGTCCCTGCCGAACGACTTGGTAAAGGTCAACAAACACTTCGTTTCGCAACAGATTGTCCACTTCATCTTCCCTTGTTCCATACCGTCCCATCAGACGGCGAAGAGCGCTGACTTCATACTTTGCATAATGATATATGTGCATCGTCGAGTCAGCTTTCCAACGGGCATAAGCCCAATCCACGAAACCCTCAAATGCCGCCTTTTCTTCTTTGTCGTCATGCGCCCACCAATCTTGAAACTTCAATTTACCGTCGTCCCCCAAGTGCGACGCGCCAAAAAGGTATTCGAGACCGTCTTCAACCAGCGGAAAACCCTCCATGTCAAAAAAAATATCCCCAACGGATGCAGGAGGTAGCGTGGCTAGTCCCGCGCCTAGGATCATTGGCATCCGGTTTCAAAATGCGGAATGTCGGGCGCACAATTTCATCCGGTTTTGCCTTGGCTCGCAGTTCGCGTGTCGCAACTTGTAACGACGCCTGCTCAGCCAACCGAATCATTACGTCACGACTCAATTTTGGAACCGATTTGTCGCGTGAACCGACAAGCTCAGAAACTTTATTGATACCGGCTTTGTTGAGTTTCTTAATTTGGCCGACGGTGATTCCCGCAACTTGAACCAGGTGGTCTTTTTCGATGAGATATTTTTCAGCATACGAACGCCAGTGACCATGATCGGCTCTTGGGTCGGGAACAGGCGGTTGGTTAGGATCAAACTCGTCCATCTGCTTGAGGAACGCCTGCTTGAGATTATGGTAATAATAATAAAAATCATCCGTTCTGAATTCTGGAATTGAGTTGTCACCTAAAACCACCCGCAACTTCTGCGGTCTGACTCCTTGAATTTTTTCTAACATTTCGGCATAGCAACAAAGTTGAATCAGATAGTAAGGTTTGGTTTTCCGGGCAAGCTTGGTATCCCACACTTCATAGCGGTTCAAACTTGGATTCGGTTTTCCGTCGCGGACAAGAAAATCTGCAAAGCCTCGAAAGGGCGGCAAAGCAAGGTGTGCCTGGTAAATTATCTCACGCCCTTCGCTGATGGCACTCAAAGTTTGTTTGATTGCGAGCGGAAGATCTGTTTTCTGAATTACACAAACGTCGCGGCCTTCGGAGTGAAGTTTTTGAAGGTATTTTTCTTCGTGCTGGTTGCCTGTTTTTGCGACTAACTTCTGTTCCTCGGTTTCTTCATCAGGTGAAAGTTTGCCCGGAAATTCCAAATGGAGCCGTTCCATCCATGTTGCAAATGGTGACTCCATGAACCGAATCAAATCGGTTGGCGAATAAAACAATGTTCCATCTTTCTTCATGGCAGTTCATGTTTCCAGAAATCGGTGCCGGTTTCATCCGGCAATAGCAAATTTATATTGTTAGCATTGATTGTTCGAGAAATTCTTAATTGAAAATATCAACCGTCAAATTGTCCGTAATAATTAGCCGCAAAATTAACAGATAAAATGACGCACTCGTTTGACAAATGCGAACAAATTGCCTGCCGTCCAACTCGGTTCGTTAAGGTGCTCCTTCTCCCAAATCTTGAGGATTTCTTCCTCCTTTTCATTGGGATGCCGCCCGCCGCCGCGACCGTGTGAACAATGCGGTGTCGAAAGCGCCATATCAACGGAGTGGGTTTTTAAGGTGACTTGCGCGCATACCGGCTGACCTTCTTTATGCCGCTCATGCACATGATGGTGTATCCAGCTTTCGCTTACATCGCAAAATTTATGTTCACTTGTTCCAATTAGAATTTTACTCATAACACAATACACAATACTTTAGGGACATTCTGGCAAGCTCAAGAGATTGTCTGGATGCTCACCATCGGCCTGCGTTTTAAGGTATTTGTGGCCGTATGCACTCGTTGCAATAATTACCCAAACAGTGCGGCCTCCAGCATGAACGTAAAAATTCCATTCTCCCCGTTCAATACCAGCGATTGCGTCTGGCTGTGAAATTGTCCAGCGTGTGCCGTCGGCATTGGTGCCACCGATGTTGCGGATTCGTTCGTGTGCGTTATAGCGGTCTGTTTTATTGATGCACTTAACTTGATGTGTCGTTGCCATATTCTCCTTTCTTAAACTAGATTTATTGATTTTGGTGTCCCAGCGTCGGCTACCAGATGGCTCAAGTAACCCATTCCTAAAACTATGAGAATTTTACGCGCCAATGCTGAATAACTGTTCGTGTGGCGACCAGAAATCGAATAGACCACAAGCCCAGCCGCCGTGATGCTGTGAAAAAACTTGCGATGATTTGGGCTGTCTGCCGGTTCAAGAATGTCTGGCAACAATGCTGCCGCGCCGCCAGCGGCGGTGCATACGAGGAACTCTCCCCAATCAAATCGCTTGTTTTTGTCATCAAGGCATTCAAGCCACTGAATGATCCCGTTCACGACTGCGCCAACGACGAGGCCGGCGATTAAATGTTCTTTTGCACAGGGCATAATTTTAATTCAGTCGAATTTTTTTGACTCCGAGCAGTCTCGCATGAATTGTTCAAGCGCGGAGGGGCAAAGTTTGGGGACATTCGACACACTCGTTTTGCCCTGACACTCCAAGCGCGAATCGTTATTTTGAGCGGCATGACCGCAAATCTGAAACGTGATCTCGAACACTTGTCGCAGCTTGCGTTCCGGCGCGCGGAAAAAGGGCATCAGCTTGTCCGCGAGTTTTGTTCTTTGAGCAAGCGTGCGCAAAAACATCCTGATTATCCTCTGTTAGAAAACTTTTATCCTTGGTTGTTAGTGCCGCTGACGCTTTGGGCTGTAGATTTAGATGGATTAGGACGCCATCTTCTAAAACTCATAAAGACCGGATTACGCTTCGACGCCAAAACCAAACTCCTGCTCGCTCAACTTGGCTCACCTCCGCCAGCGTCAACTCAAACCGTCGTCGCACAACAGGAACATCAAGTTCAGGTCGGAAATTATGAACCCCTCATTAAGCAGCAACACAAATTTGACGCGATGGAGAAAGAACTCGGCCAGAATCCAGAGTTCAATGCAGATTGGAATGCCATCAAAATGCGGTTTGATGTTGTGCGGTTTCAGAACCACAAAAATATAATCCGGCGGCGGATGGTGCAGGAGCGGAATTTTAGGTCTGATTGGGAATTTCGTTGGCATCGAAACGCTCATCAATTCCAAGTTATCTTTGACGCTTTCTGCCATCGCTGGAATCTGTATGGAATGGAGCGAGACAAGCCTTTGTTGTTGAAACTCACAGTCAATTTGACTCCCTATGGCACGATGATTGTCGTTCCCAGCTATTGGAGTTTCGACGCGAAACGTGACCTCAAGTGGAATGCCATCAAAGCATTACATTGGGCGCGTTGCGTCAGTCGCCAAGGGCCAAAATTGGATGCCATTAAACAAGCTCGTCGTGAAGATGCTAAACGTGTGAAATTATTGTGGCAAAAGGCCAAGACTCTCAACTTAAAAGGAGACGCTCGAATCAGATGGGTGATTGAGCAATGTGGCTGGCATCCGGGTTCTGACGAAAGCAAGGTGAAGCGTTTGCTTCGCGTGGACGAACGTGGCCAATCATAATTCTGTCATGGCAACAATCGGCAAAGAAATGGTCGTCGTAAATTTTGGTGTTAAAATTCCACGTCGCGGCATTTTTCGTCCAGCGCGGTGATTATTCGTCGGACTTGTGTCGGTTCGATTTTTTCATCCTGTCCTTGTAAAAACCGGACGAGATAATTTGCGTTCATCGCCTTGACTGGAAAGCTTCCCTTTTCGGAAGACCGCACAAACCAGCCCGGCAAAACCACCAACGGTTCAACCCAAACCGGCGTGCCGGTCTTCTTTTCCAAAAAATTCGAGAGCCATTTTGCATTTCTTTTTGCCTGCTCAATTGGCTTGGCATCTTTGCAAAATGGAAATTGCAAAAATTCCCCGTCGAAAATCACTTCATGCTCTGGTTGCCCGTTTCGACTGACACGGCGACGGCGGGCTTTGGTTTCAATCAAGAAAACGCCGCGAGTGCCGACGGACACATGATCAATGTTCCAATGTTCTTCCGCTGGCAAATCGTGAAATGAACGAAAGCCGCTGTCTGCTGCTTCGTTCAATGCCTCGGCGACGGCTTGTTCCCCACTGATGCCGAGACGAATGTTTTGAGCTTTCTTAAAACCACGAAACGCCTTGATTGCCGCCCATGTGCTCAAAATTGTAAATGCCGCGAGAATGACAAGGCAAATTGACAGCCAAAAGGCCGGAGCGTTGGCTACGATTAAAGAATGAAATGCCGCAAAGCACGCTCCTGCGAATGCCGAAAGGGTGCACGCGGCAATGATATTATCAACCATTGCGTCAAACATTCTGTCCAATTGCAACGAAAGGGAATAGCCGGGTGGCCGCAAAAGTTTTTCTGTCTGTGGCGGCTTTTCAGATTTTTTGCGGCGTTTGCGATCAAAAATAATCGCCGCGATCAAACCGATAAGCGGCGCGAACGCCGCGACCAAAACAAAAATTGCGCTCGAATCAAATTTCATGGGACAACGCTGTTCGAGCCATAGTGGGATTTAAGTCGTAGTTGATTTTCCTGGCTGCGGATTCTTAAGGACTATACACGCCTTACAAAACTGTCGGCCTAATCCGGTAATTCCAACAAACTCTTTCACAATACTAGCCTCCGATTTGAATTTCGTTTTTATTTCTTTTTTTAGCGCACAAATTAATTGGTGAGTTTCTAATGGCTGATACATTGTTTCATCAGCGATATAATTGTTTCGGTGAAATTCTGCGAGGCCAAGACGACAAATATTGCCTAGATATTCTGGCGTCAGAGTAAGAAATTGGCATCCAGTTTTTTCAGCGACATCTGAAAAGTCGGAATAATAATCAAAACCACCACCCTTTTTGGGAAGTTGAACCCGCACAGTAATGATTGGTAAATACATTCTCTCAAAAATATATTTAACAATCCGAGCTTCGTCTGGAGTTAATTGACGGATAATTTCCACAAAAGCGGGATGTGCCTCATGAGCGGTTTTTGAATCAATGGATGTAGCCAGCAAATTTGCGTAAAGTTCGCGGAGATTCGGATTATGTCCTGCATATTTTAATGCTTCAAGGGCAGGTCCGGCTACAGTTGGATTGGGAGTAACAAGACGCTCTTTGGGAATATCCTTTAATTTTTCTGCGAGACTTGCTTGAACGTAATTTTTGATTTTATCGTATCCCCAAACTAAAGCGGAAACAGGCGCTAAAACCACACGAATAGATTTGGCAGCCGTTTCCAAATTTCTGCCGATCTCTTTAGCGGCGGGCTGAACCATGTCTTGATACACGGGAACAGCCCTTGCGACGCCTTTAATTGCATCCGCTGTATCTTTTATTTTACTGGCTTTGCTCATGTAATTCTTTCCACGATTTTGATTTCGTCCGTGGTAAGGCCGTAAAGTTCATAAACCAGCCCGTCAATTTGATGATCCAGCGTAGTGCATTTATTTTTGTAAAAATCTTTATCCCTGTCGCTCCGTGCTTCGGTAAGCTGCTTTGCTGCTGTGGTTATTTGTTCGACAGATGAAACCATTTTTTCATGATGCGATTTATCGGCAGCTTTTGAAAAATTAATTGCTCGAAACGGCATGGATTCCAACTCATTTGTCCCGACGTTATTGTTTGAACTGGTGAGTTTGAATCTCCATTGGAAAAATTTGGAATTGAGCAACCCTAAAAGATATTCTAAACGGTAGGAAGATTCTGCCTGAATAGTGATAGAATTTGTTGAATCGGCAAAATACGCAGGCGGTTCTTTTATGGCTGCTACAATTCTCAATCGCTCATCTACGCCTGTAATCCGCTGCGTTGCAATTCGGCGTTTCGTTACGCACGGTTTTTCGCTGTTTGATTTTAGAAACCGTTTTTCGTCAAACCATTCACGATGTCCTTGTTGCAGTTTTTTGTTGAAGCCAAAACGGGTAACCTCCACTCCCTTTAATAAGCGTGCGTGAGACGACTCTTCAGAAATAAATTCTCGAAAAATTGTTTGGTTTATTTCGCCACGAGTAATTTGAAAGTCGGTTACATCGCCGAGCCGAATAATTGATTTTGTTCCAAAAAGTTTCCTGCAAATCTCCCACTGCGCTGAATCAACGAGAGGAATCGGTGTGTTAACCGGGTCTAGCTGTGAAAAATCAGGGAACCGTAATTGGCACTCTCGAAATTCATCCTCAAATTTGTTCCACGGATAAACTTTCACATGAATTTGAGCGTCCTTGGCAGCAATGGCATTTGTCTTTGTGCCTGCAATCACTGTCGTGGAAAGTTTTGCGTCCTTAAAAACTCTACGGTTGGCATTATCTTTTTGAGGAAAGCAATCAGCAAGAATGTTTTGTGCATTAAATAAAAGATGGCGACGTGTTGCGGCGCAACTTATGTCTGCAAGAACTGCCATTGGGACAATCATCCCAACCTGTCCACCTAAACGGGCAAGCTCCAACATTTTCACTATAAAAAAACGGAACAAATTCAACTTGCCGCCCAATGCTGATTCATAATTTGATTTTCGCTTTCCGTAATCACTGAGGGCAAAGTGCGGCCAAGAACTTTCGCCTCGCTGCTTTTCCATAACATCATAAGGCGGATTGCCAACAATCGCATCGAATCCACCACGCTTCATTATTTCGGGAAAGCGTTGCTCGAAATCCATCGGGTTAAGTCGCTTTTCTTCTTCCGGCGTAAATTTACTTGTCGCCAAAATATCCGTGCCGATCAATGAATTGCCGCAGACGATATTTTGGGTGAGCGACGGCAATAGCGTGTAGTGAAACTCGGTTTGAAAAGCGTGCGCCGAAGCCAGCGTTTCATCTTCAAGCAATTTCAGATAAAGCGAGAGCTGCGCGACTTCGACGGCCTGCCGGTCAATGTCCACGCCGTAAATGTTGTTCAGCAAAATTTCCTGCTTCTTTTGCAGCGAAAGATGCAAACGCGCCGTCACGTTTGATCAATCGCCCTTTTTTGCCTTGCTGGGATTGTCGTTGTAAAATTTTGTGTGGTAGCGCAGCAGCAAATCAAACACGCCCAACAAAAAAGAACCGCTGCCGCACGCAATGTCGGCAAAACGCATTTCGGCAATTTGCGCGGGCGTTTTGCCATCAATCAATTTGCCGACGGTATTTTCCACGATGTAACGAACGATGTATTCCGGCGTGTAATAAACGCCGCCAGCTTTCCGGACTTCCGGCTTTTCCTCCACGCGCGCGCTGTCCGTAATGACCTTGCCGAGGAAGCGTTCGTAAATACTGCCGAGAATGTGAATCGGTATGGCGTTGAAATTGTAAGGCGAATTCGGATCGGCAAGACTTTCGCAGATGCGCCTGAAAGCCTTGTCGTCCACTTCAAAGCCGGGCGCATCGAGAATATCGTGCCGTTTGAAAACGATGCCATTGTAAGTGCGGTCAAGCCACCGAGAGCGGCGGCGATAAAATCTTCCCAAGCGTTGCCGCCGTCCGCGCCGAAACGCTCCACGCGGCGTTGCGGTTCGATCAATTTGTCTTCAAGGAAGCGGATGAAAACGAGCCGGTCGAGTGTGCGTTGCGTGACTTCGGTTAATTGCTCACTGTTAAGACCGGGATTTTTGGCTTTGAACGCCTTGGCGAGCGTTTCGCGGTATTCGTCCAGTTCAATCAGGAACGATTCGTCAATGCTCTGATAGCCGCCTTTGAACAATTCCTTGCGGAACGTCCTGCTCTTGGGGCGCGGCAGATTGTCAGCAAATTTGGCGAGCGAGTTGTTTGCAACGGCTTCGCGGGAAAAGAGCCAGTAAATTTTCGCAAACTTTTCGGAATCCGCGTAATCGGTGTAGCTGAATCTTTCGACAACACGGCTCAATGTGTCGCCGATATTGGGTTTGTAACGGCAATCGAGAATGTGAAGCTCATCAAAATTTGTCAGAACAGCGAGCGGTGTTTTGTTGCCCCAACCGTAACGGATGGTCTGAAAATAATTTTCAACCGCTCCGAAATCGCCATGCGGCTTTTTTGCCTCAACAAAAAATCGAACGTCGCGGAAATTTGGCAACAGGAAAAAGGCATAATCGGCGCGGCGTTGCGAACCAGATTCATTTCTTTCAACTTTGACTTCTTGCTCGTAAGGATTTTTCTGCGTGTCGTGGTTTACGTCCCAACCAAGCGCGATGAAAAATTTATCAATGAAATCTTTGCGGGCTTGGGCTTCTGAAAAAGATGCTGATTGGTAAAAAGGCTCGTTGGCACGAAAGTCAGCGACGAGTTCTTGAACTCTTGAAAAGGCTGATTCAAATGCGGACGGCATGACGGGAAGCGTAGCAAACGAGTTCGCAGTGACGCAAGAACGCGCTTGCTGCTCTCGATTCAGGATGAGGCAAAATCATTTTTGCCACAGCTTGTGGCAGATTTGAAACAGCCAATTCGGCGTTTTGAATGAGCAGATAGCGGGCGTGATGGGAAAGTTTCCAATCTTTGACCAGACGTTGTGCGCCCAATCCGATGCTAACCATATTGCGCATTTCCGCAAAATGGTCGCCAATACAAAAGCATGGATAACTAGAAATTATCGTGCGAAATTTGGACAACTTTGAGTTTGTCAATCGAACCGAAGAACTGGAGGCCCTGCGCAATCGTGTTTTTCCGCACGTCGTTAAGGGAACATTCACGTTTTTAAGATCACCATTGGGATTTGGCAAAAGCAGACTGACTGACCGGCTTATTGATGAAATTCAAATTGACGGGCCGACATGCATAGTGGTGGATCCAGCAATTCGCTCGAAGAGTCGATCTGACCGAATCTATGCGTGGTTTTTCGTTCAGCGGGCAGCTGAACCTACTGCGAAACGCACTGTGGTGGGGCGTCAAGAGTTTCGCACCTTCGCAGATTTTTTGCGAAAAACGCAGTGGCGGAAAATTAATTGGAAACAGGTGTATGAGAATTCCAAAGGAGTAACCTCATTCCGAGACCTGATTAAAGTGGGGATTGAATTTGCGGAAAATCTGTTTAAGTTCGGACGTTACAATCCAGATACACTTCTTCAGGAAGATAGTCGTTTTGCAGGAGAAGTCGCCCAAAAATATGTGCGTGAGTTGGTCAACTATCGTCCAACTCTTCTGGTTGTTCGCGAAAGTCAAAATATCGATCCAGAAAGTTTGAAATTCTTCCTGTCGCTTGGCGAGGCATCTCCGACTTGTTCAATAATTTTTGAGTATACCAATCTCCATAATTTTTTTTCCGCAGAGCATGAAAAGATAATTTTTGAGACAATAACGGAAAAGACGTCTTTAGCGGTCTTCGATTTGCTGCGACTTAATCTGAAGGAGTTCCATTATTTGTTGAAGAAGTATGCGCCATTGGATCAGAAGATTGAATCCATCGCTGAGCTACAGTGGGATGGCAATTTACGAATTATCAGAGAACTGAAATATCGTGTTATGGTGGGAGGTGCCAGCATGGGAATCGAGTCATACGACTTAAAAGCCGCCATCCAGAAAAATATAAGCAGCTTGTCTGCGCGCCGTAAATTAATTCTTGCCCTTGTTGCCACAAATATTGAAGCCATCGACCGCGAAGTGCTTATCTCTGCATTGCGGCAAATTGACCCTACGATCTCGACATCAGTTGTCTTATCCGAACTAACTGAACTGGAACGCGGTGATGGATATATTCGCATTGAAGGCGATATTGTTGCTCTGGCCGATGAGGACTTAATTGACGCAGTGATGGTATCGCCAGCCATGCTACCGATGCTTAAACTTGCCGCAACAAGTTTACGCGATTTCTATATCGAGATCATTAACGGGAATAAATTTACAACAATGCGGCTGCAATCCGCCCTTCGTCAAGCCATAGCCTTATGTGCGTCAACAGGAGATATTTTTGCTCTGCGCAATCTTGTCAGGATGTTAGATCTCGCAACCCGTCAGGCGCACAATCAAACCTTGTATATAAACATTGTAGCCGATGTTGTGCTTACTCGGGGCGGTCTTTCAGAACTCGAAAAACAAGAGTTGATTGGATGGGCATCATCTGCAGCATATGAAGCAGGTGATTTCGCTACCGCATCAAAATTAATCGAGGCACTGCCGGAATTACGTTCCTTCGACATAGCTTTGCTCGCCTGTTGCTATGGTGAGATAAATCGGCATGAAGATGCACTAGGACTGGCCGCAAAGCTTTCGGGACCTACACAGGAAAGAAGTATCAATATTGAGATGACAGCTAAGTTGATTGAATGCTTAAGTCTGTTTGCAATGAGGAAAACAGTCGAAGCCATAGCTGTGCATACGGCACTTCGAAATAACGAAGCCTATGCAGTCTCACCATTGTTCGGATTTGTTTTACGCTTTACCGAATTGGCCAGCGACTTTCCAGATTGCACTCATGATGTCTTGGCAAGCGTCGAAGTTTTTCATCGGGCCGGCCTGTCCAAGTCAGCGGCCTACTCACAACTCGCTGGGGCTATGCATCTAGCCTATATGGGGCAAATTAAAGCCGCTCGGCAACTTGTTGCCAAAGCTGAACATGAATTGCAACCACATGTTCATGACCAGCAAATCATTCTCAATAATTCTGTGGTAATCGATTTACTGACTCGCAAACCAAATTTTTCGCAGTGTCTTGAAAAATTGAGTTCAGCCTTGTTCACGGTCGGCGATGATTTTAGTCGTCTGACTCTTCACAACAATCGTTTAATATGCTATGCGCTTACAGGAGACAGTGCGCATGCGATTCATACTATTGAAGTGATTGACCAAATCCTCGCCGCTCCGATTTTTGGCAATCGAGATATTTTCATAACAGTCTGTTTTAACATCTGGCGTTATTATTTGGATGCAAAACAACCAAAGAAAGCTGTTCGATATAAAGAGATCGCACTATCTGTCAATTTGGCGGCTAGTTGCTACCCTTCCTATTGGAAGTTTCGTTTTGAACTTGAGAAAACAGCCGAAGCCAAATTCAACTTTTTACTGCGGCATAAGTATCATCCCAATTATCTCAGCCATTGGTTGATTGACCTTGAAGGTTTGGACGTCCTGAAAGAAGAAGTTTTGCAATGACATCATAAAACGACAATCCAAGACAACTGAAGCTTCTGACAAACATTCCATCTGCTCCCAACCATGCATCTGGGGTGATTTCTAAGAAAATAAAATCTCCGTCTCTTAATTTTCCATCAATTCGGCCATATCCGATTGGGCCGAGAAATTTTAATAATCGTTCCAGAGCTTCTGAGTCGAATTGAAGAAGTTCATCATTGATTGTCCGAATGGTTTTGACACCTTCGTCAGGATACTTGTGCGTCGCATCGTAAAGGTGATGGTCAAAATAATCGGCTTCATTATTCCAAATTAGCTCAGCGAGCGATCTTATTCCTCCAGCTTCAGGTGCTTCTACAAAACAATAGCTCACTTCACGGCCCGGGACGAATGCCTCAACCATGATTGGCTGCTTGAATTGCTCAAGCATTCTGGCAATCACTTTCACACCTTGTGAATGATCTGTTACTAAACTGTCGGGACCAATTCCAATTGAGCTTCCCTCCAATAATGGCTTCGCAACAAAAGGTAATCGGAAATCGGCAACTTTTGGCAGGTCGTCCTCATTTCTGACAATTCGATGTTGTGCTACTTTTAATCCAGCCTCGACGGCAATTGCTTTTGAGACTTCCTTGTCTTGACAGATAATGCGGCCATATGCATCGGGGCCGATATACGACAATCCCATTGATTCACACACTGCGGGAACAAGAGCCATTCGACTGCGAGAGACGGCCCCGCCGAAAATCGACAAAACGACATCATTTTTATGCTTTTTTGCATTTTCCGCCAGAGCTTTAGGATGTTCATAGTGATAGACCTCAAGCCCAAGCTGCTTAATAGCATTACACAACTCATCAAGCATCTCCGGGTGAGTTTGTTCCAGATCTCGCCGCAGATGGAGGGCGATTTCTGGTTCTTGAGTAACCAAATCCGCAACGATAACAACACCACGGAAAGGAAAAATTGATCCGCCGAATTGCATGATAATTTCTAGTTATCCACGATGATGGCGGTTCAGTCATGCGCAGGCAACTTTTTTCCAAATTGACAAACCGCGCGCATTGTTTGATTAAAAAATCCGCGAGATTCCGGTGGCCAGCAATCATCAGACGCTCATTTTATTGCGGGGATGCCGTCGAACGAGAGCTTGGCGCTGACTGCGTTCACTCACATGGACGTAAATTGTGGTCGTTGTGATTGAGCTGTGTCCAAGAAGACGCTGGATGTGCCTCAAGTCCACGCCGTCTTCCAAGAGCAACGTGGCTATCGTATGACGAAGCATATGTGGAGTAATGTGACGTGTTCCAATGCGAGCGGCGTGTCGTCGCAAAACCGCCCGGATTGATTGATCCGACATACGAGTGCCACGTCAATTTATGAATAGAGGGGCATCTGCCAATCTGCCATTGACATAACGGTTGGAGATTTGTTGTGACAACGCTTCGCGGAAAGCATCACACACAATTGGTATTTGCCGCTCGCGATTGCCCTTTACCTCGCACCGAGATAACGAGACGTTCCATATCCACATGACCAATATTTGTTGCAACAACTTCGCTCACGCGCATTCCGGTTGAAAACAAGATTTCGAGAAGGGCTGATTCTTGGGTCACGCGAATATTTGCAATCGGATTTGCATTGGCGTGCTTGCGGGGAGAACGAAGCAACGACCTGACAGTCGAGCGCGCAATGGTGCGGGGCAGGCTATTTCCCACCTTAACCTCGCTTCGCAACCCGCTCAACGGATTGTTGACTAAATTTCCACAACGTTCACAGCTTGCAAACATGGATTTAAGCGTTGCCAATCTGCGGCGGACAGTGCGTGGTTTTGCTTCATCCATGCTCCCCAGCCAACGCTGAACCGCGTTTCGGTCAATTGACGAAATGGAGATTTCGCCCTTTTTTTCTTCGGAGTTTGACAAGAAATCGCAGAAATGTGCGAGATCATGACGATAAGCTTTAAGCGTGTGATGACTAAGTTTTCGATGGTCGGCGCAATGGCCAAGGAACCATTCGATTGAAGAATTAAATGTATTCATAATGTGCGCAAAGTGTATGCAGATGCGTCAGCAAATAGATGAAAATCAACAATGACGACGGCTTCGGTCAGCGGTTCGGCGAGCGGAAAAGTGAAGCGTAGGCAGAGAGACGGCTGGAACGAAGCCGGAGCGCAACGACCGCCGCCGTGCCGCTGACGGAAGCACAACGCGACTGCGTTTCTTTTTTCATCCGCGACGAGCGCGCGTGAAGCCGCAGCGGAACGCGCGTTGGTCGCGGTGATCACTAAATTCCGCCACTTGAAATTCATTTTGTTCAATGCTTGAACTTTCACTGTTTCAAATTTTAATAGAATGGCGAAACGCTGGATTGAAAATTATCCGGCATGGTGGAAGCAAAAATTAAACCCGTGCCGAAATGACAGCGAAATCCAAAATTAAAGTTGTGTAACCGGTTGCGCAAAACGACTGCGATAATTTGCAAAAATTCAGCCATGAAAATTTCATTTTTAACTTCCGATTGCGTTTGTTTGGGCGCGATGCACTCGAAAAATGTTCCTTCATTTTGTCCCGAATTCAGGACAACAACCTCTTTGAGGAAATGCGATTATCGGATGATGCGAATGGACACGGAAACATATTGCCGAAAATGGATGGCTCTGCCAGTTGGCGGAAGACGTTTCATCGGCGATGAAACGAAGCGAAAAGTTGTAATGATTTCGTTACAACCTTCATTTCCTGTTCCGGCTATGGTTCGCCTAAAAAACGAAGGTAAAATTATGAGAATAAAAAACGACATGTCGGAGTCTGATGCTCTGACGATTGGCAAATGTGCGTCCTTATTGGGCGTTCACGAGTTCAGCCTGTTGTCTCGAATCCAAGCAGGCGACATCACCGGCGCAAGGCTGGGGTCGGGTGAAATGGCAATTCCAGAAAGTGAATTGGAACGGCTGTTGCATATGCCGGTGAATGTATCGGCCATTTCAAACCGAGATGTGGATATTCATTTTTCTGATGCTCAACTTGGAATTAAACATGAGTGGGGCGGACTCATGCGAAAAGGTGAGCGGGTAAATTATTCTGTGCCCGGCTATCCCTTCCGATTCCCAGAAAGCGAAATCAATGGCTATCGTGCCGCCTTTGGCGTTATCGCCAATGAATTCAAATCCTTGGCTAAATTGAAAAGCCAGTTGGACAAATCTAATACGGTTATTCCTTCGCTTGAAAAGGAAATCTGCACTTCACAGCTTGGCGTCTGGCAGGTGCGTTCAACTTTATTGAACCTCGGCCAAAGCGAGATTTTGCTTTGCCAGAAGCAAAACGACTTCGCGGTGATTGAACGATTTCGCGACGACGTGCTTTACGCCAAAACCAATGGCATTGCTGAAATTTTGCTGGAAAGAAATGATCCGCGCGAATTGGCGGCGGCATTCAATGCCAATGCGAAACACACGCTGGAATTCATGGCGAGCAATCAGGTCGCCACAGCGCAGACGATAATTTTGGAACAATTTTCCGATCATCGCCCGGCGCGATTGGCGGAGGCGATTTCGGAACGTTGTCGTCTGGCGATCACGAATGAGGAAACGATTTCACAGACGCGCAAGCAAAGTAAATCCAACGGCAGAGGCATGAGCATTTAAGGAGGATGTATGAATCAAGACATGGAACGTTTTTTGAATTTGAGGCATCTGCCTGATCGGCTGACGGCGGGACAGGCGGCGGGCAAGCTCGGTTTTTCGGCCCATGAGATTCCCATCCTTGTATCCAGAGGATTATTGAAACCGCTGGGACATCCGGCGCACAATGCGCCGAAATTCTTTCTAACGGCGACGATAGAAGATTTGCACCGTGATGAAAAATGGCACGGCAAAGCCACTGATGCTGTCACGGAATACTGGCGTTACAAAAATGGCCGGAAACAAGATTCGACGGACACGCGGCAGTCGTCGCGGCTGCAAACCCAAGCCGCAGATTCGGAAGATTGACCCGCAACAAAAGGCGCGAGCGGAAAATCATCCGCTCGCGCCTTGCGCTCTTACATGGCAGCAGCCAACGCCGGTGTTGCAATGGGCGAAGCTGTGAACTTTGCGCGTTGCCGTTCGTATTCGCCCAGCGATGGCAGTTCCACCTTGGCCTTGCGCGAATAGGCGCGGTGAACGGCCTTGCTATTCTGCCCCAAATGTTCCATTGCGAAGCGTTCGGGATAACCGGCGGTCTTCGCCCGTTCCGCCCATGCGTAGCGGTAGCTGTGCAATGTCACGCCTTTGATTTTCAAGCCGACGCACCGTTGCTTGAACTCGGTGGCGCGGTCGCCCGCGCGGACAGTCCGCAGGTAAGGGAACAATGGGCCTGTCCCCGGCAAGTCTCGCAGGATTTCCGCTACGTCTTCATCCATGCGCATGATGGCAATTGAGCCGGTCTTTTTTCGCGCATAGCTGATGACGTGATTTTCCCAATCCACATTCTCCGCCTCAAGAAACGCAAGATCGGATTGCGCCGCGCCCAAGTGCCACGCCAATTTATAGAACGCGTTGCGTTCGGGATTCAATTCGCGGGCAACGATGGCCTGATGTTCCGCCAAGGTAATACCACGTTTCTCCTTGAACTTGATGGCAGGCCAGCGTTTCTTCGGCAGCACCGGCCACGGCAGCCAATTCATATCAAGGGCGAAGTTGTGAATCCGGCGCAAATAGATGTTCGTGCATACCGAACCAGTTCCCAAAACTTTCAGAAAATGTTCGGCCTGGGTTTCCAGCACTACCATGTTGCGGATGGAATCAAACGCCTTGTCCTTGATGGCGGTGAGCCAGCGGTGATGTGTCTCGCCGATCTTGAGTTTTGGGATTTCGTCCATGACGTGTTGCCATGTGCGGGTCGCGCCAGTGGGGTCGCCCGCCTTCCAATAGACGCGCGCCAGATGCAGACTGAATGCGGGAGCGTCTTCGTTTTCGTTCTTGGCCGCGACGAGCCGAAAGGCTTCGTCCTTGTCGCGGGTCTTGAGGGTTTCCTGTTTGCCGCTGGTGTTGTCTTGGCAGTAGAAAACACCCCACGGGCGAAGGAACACACTGTATCGTTGTTTCATGTCATTTTTCATTTTATGACTATGAACCAACTCGATCTGACTCCGTTAGCGAGTAGTGGCCGCACTCGTTTCGCACTGTAACCGACTTGTGCGGCTACTGAAACTTTCACTGAAACTCGGCCTTTTTTCGCTCTTTTTCCTCACAAATCCCAACAAAAGGGCTGGAGGCGAGGGTCGGAATCGGCCAATTTACCCCGCTGTTGCAATTCAAGTATAGCCGATTTCATTGGCTATTCAACATAAATCAGCTTAACCCGACTATACCCTTTTTAACTCCTTTGGTGTCCGTTTTGGTGTCCGTTACCACCAATGATCTTTCCGTTTCTATGTTGCGTTTTTGATTGACCCGCACTGTATGCAGTAGTTTCTTCCCTAAAAACGCCTCCATCTTCAACCCAGTCTAAATTCCGGCCAATCAAAAGCTCATTCATCTCTGCATGATGGGTGTTTTTCATTGCTACAGGCTTTGTTGCAAATCCATGTCGCTTTGCAAGGGCGCAAACTTCCTCGGCGTTGTCATAGGTCATCAGAAAATCGCCGCGCAGCTTTTCGCAAATTGAGAAAAGTTTGTCGTGGTCAATTTCTGAATGTGTGTAGAGCCGCGAGCCTGCACGCTTGCCGCCAGCGGTGTATGGCGGGTCAATGAAAAACACGGCTTCGCGATCCTTCTGAAAACGAGCCAGCACATCGAACGCGTCGCCATGGATAAATTCAAGACGACTGGCAATGAGTTCAATGTTCGTAATCCGTTTGGCGATGGTTTGCGGATACCAGCGAGATAAAATCCCTTTTCCATTTTCGCCATTCTTTAGCACACCTGCACCTTCTGCCAAAATTCCGCCGTGCGCCGTCCGGTTTTTTAGCACTGTCTGAAATGCACGTTCGCATTGTGACTTTGGAGATTTGGCAAATTCTGCTTTGGCAGATTCTGGTGACAAATCGAAGTTAATTATTCGTTTTGCCAGCCATTGCGCATCGCCCGCAAGAATTGTTTGCCAGACTGAGGCAATTTGGTCGTCGAGTTCAACCATGACGACTGAATCGGCAAGATGCTCAAATGCGGCGGTGAGGCTGATGATTCCGCCACCAGCAAAAGGCTCGACAAGAGTTGCTGGCTGACTCGACAAACTCATCATCCAGCGACGGAAAAGCGGCACAAGCCAAGTCTTGCCGCCCGGATAACGAAACGGACTGCGCTGCGGCACAGAAGAAACATTCACCGGCCCGTCACGCTCAACGAAGTCAGGTAGTAAAAATGTTTGGGAGACGCTCATTTGCCAAAAGGGTTTTCAAGCGTGCGATTTATTGGCGGCGTTTCCAGCTTCTCGTCAACTTTTTCCTGCAAGTGGCTGATAAAATCCTGCATTTTTCCGGGACGCGATTTTGTGATCTGATTCAATGCAGGTTCAAAGCGCGTGTAAACAATGCGTTCACGGAATAATTCGTAATGCGCCCCCGTGTTTGATGGCGGTTTCAAATCATAAATCATCCAAGCAATGTCCGCCTTTTCTTTTGGAACTTCCGGCAGTTTGGGCAACGTATTGAAGAATGCTTTATTGAGAGCAACGGCCGTTTTTTTGCCCCATGCGTTAATAATTCCGCCTTTGAAAATCAATTGCGGAGCAAGTCGTTTGCGCGACGATGACAGATAATCTGGACGCGGATAATTTTCTTCGGTCGTCCAATCCATGCTGAAATTTTTCGCCGGTGCTTCCATGTATTGCTCAAATGGATTACGCACGTTGCCGGAAATGTAAACGGCTTGCACTTCCAAAGCGCCGAAGTCATAAACTTTACCCGCTTTATCGTAAGCGCAGAGAACAATGTCAATATTTCCAGCCGAGCCGCCGTCGGCGTCTTTCAGACGGACTTCCGTTAGCGTTGTCCAAGTTGCACCTGCTGGGAAAAAGAAATCCGCCGCGTCGTCTGCAATCAACCAGCCTTGTCGAAAACGAATCGGGCAAGTGATGACGACTTCGTTTTCTTGCAAAACGCTGCATACACCTAACGGGTTTTGTGCTTTGTCTTTCGTGCAATTTGGAACTTTATTGTTGAACGGGCAAAGACGCTTTGTTCGGTGTCGGTTCGCTGCGGCGCTCATGTCGCCGGGCGGAAATCCAAAGACTTCTGCAAGCGGATGCTTCGGCTGTGTTTGATGTGCCATGCAAGGGAGAATTTACATGGCGATTTTGATTTGTTCGAGCAAATTTCAATCTTACGAAACGAGCCGACGGAATCGCGGCCAGATGAGAGCGATGTTGTTCCACGCAAGGGGGGTGGTGGGTATCTGCGGGCACTGCCCGGTCTCCGCCACAAGCTGGTTACCGATGCGGAATTGAACCGCTACCTGGGCGTCCAGCCGGCGGCGACGGCCATTCCTGCCCAAACTCCTCCCGCCCGTCCAGCGGGAATGGTTTCAAGCAAGGACAAATCGCCGGTAAGTCCGGCGGCGAAGGTCGTGGCGTCCCTGTCGCGTAGCAAGCCAAATGGAAAAACATGAAAAAAGAACAGGCAGTCGAAAGCTTCCTGGCGGGCCGCCGCGTGGTTCTCGCCAAGTTTGTAGCTCATCACTACAAGGAAGTCAGCAACAAGGCCAAAAAGGTCGTCGGCATCGTGAACCTTTACGAAGTTCAGTGCGCCGACGGGAAGGCGCCCACCGTCCAGGTGTGGTGTCCGCGCAGTGTCCAGACGGTCGAGCAGGCCGCCAAGGAATGTCCGTGCCAGTTCAAGGACGGACAGAAATTGGTGATTGAGTTCGATTCGATGGAGCCGAACACGTTTGACGCCAAAAACGGCGTGATCATTCGTGCCGGTTCGGTGCTGCCCTTGGAGTAGTTCGTATTGTGGTCACGCATGGCGACCCCAAGGGAAGGGATTGCAGGCGGATGCGCGCGGAGCGCGCGCCGCCTGCAATCCATCCTTGTCCGAGAGGTGTGTCCAGACACGGAAAACAAACAGGTCAATGTGCTTATCCCGTTGGCTCCCGTCCAATCATTTTCTCGAAACCGACCGGGGCTTTGTGAGCAGCCAAGCCCAATAACGTTTGGAATGCTGCCATCGGGGTCTTGCGGCGGTTGAAGCGAAAGACAAATTCATCGAGATAGTTTTGTAAATACTTCGGGTCAACTCCATGGTGCGTGCCGTTGAGCCACGTCTTGAGATTGCCGAAAGCGCGGTGAATATGCAGCGCATGAGTCGCGATCGGCTGCAATGCGTGGCGGTAGTCGGCCAAAGCGGTTTTGGAATAGCCTTTCCAACCATCCGTATAAATTTCACTGCCCGGCTCCACATGGGTCGTAAGAAAATGGCGAATCGAAAGGGCGTCTGCCCGTTGCGTCACCGCCAGCCGCAGCCGCCCAGCTTTCTCCAAACGGCCTCCCCGCTTGTCGGTAAACGCCACCACTTCTACTGCGCCAAAGACCAGCGTGCTCTTTTCATCCTTGGTAACGCCACGGCCGGTCTTGCCGCTGACAGGCCCGCCAATAATGACCTCATCAGCTTCCACACGCCCGCTGAGTAGCGCCCGCTTTTCATTCACCATGCTGCGTCGCAGCCGGTGGAGCAAATACCAAGCAGTCTTATAGCTGCAGCCCATCTGCCGTTGTAGTTGGGTGCCGCTCATGCCTGGGGTATGTGTGGCTACCAAGTAAGCGGCCCAAAACCACTCGCGGAGCGAAAAGTGTGTGCCGTGAAGGAGGGTTCCGGCCGTAACGGAAGTTTGCTGACCACATTCGGAGCATTCGTAAACATACCGCCGAGCTTTGACCCAATACTTCCTGCCGGAGCATCGTGGACAAGCAAAGCCAGCGGGCCAACGACTTTGCCCCAGATATTCAAAACAAGCCGCTTCCTCTGAAAATTGCTCACGAAACTCTTTCAAAGTTGTTGGAAACTTCAGCTTGTCCATCAACCAAACTCGCGCCAAATACTACGGGAGTCAACGGGATAAGCATACAGGTCAAATATGAATAATGCCCGAAAATTTGAACCGGAACAGCGGTTAAAAATTGCCCAACTCAATGTTGAGATGGGCGATTGGGTTCACGGCCTGGCACCGTGGCAGGTGATTTCACACATGACGTTCGCGTGGGAAGCGTCCATCTGGTCGGCGCAACGCTGTTACGAAAAGTTCATGCGGACGGAAATGCGGGGCGTGTCGTATTTCTACGCGCTGGAGCAGAATCCGGGGCGGGACGGGTATCATGTCCACGCGCTGTGGTGCGACTGCAAAAACATGAGACGCACGGAAATTTGGGACAAATGGTTTCACCGCTACGGCCGGGCGCGAATCGAGCCGGTGAACAGCCGGGATGATGTGGCGGATTATTGCGCCAAGTATGTCACGAAGGAAAACACCTGGTGGGGCGTCAATCTGCTCGGCCAGCGGCATCCGGTGTTCAAGCAATTCAAACTGGAATGAGAGAGGAGCAACATCAATTTTTGCGGCTGCTGAACCAGTTGCCAGCGCGTCTGACGGCGGAACAGGCGGCATGGGTGCTGAACTGCCAGCCGCATGATGTGCCGGTGCTGGTGGCGGCGCGGTTGCTCAAGCCGCTGGGGAATCCGTCGCCATACAACGTGAAGTTCTTTGCCGCGTCGGAACTGCTGGAGCAGGTCCAAGATCGGACATGGCTGGCGAAGGTCACAAATGCGCTGAATCAGCATTGGCAAAGGAAAAATGCCGCCAAGAAAAACTGGTTGACGGGGGAACCGCCAAAGGTGCATTCTGCCTCCACGAGCGTAGCCGTGCCCGGAGACTGACCGGAAACGGTCGGGTCGCATTGGCCCTAGAGTGGCGCAGTGCTTCCTAAGTCGAAATTTGCTGTTTTGATTGAGCTGAGTTGTTGACAATAAATAATATAGCCTGAAAAATGACAAAGCTTCACAAAATTGATAGGCTGCAAACCAAGCCGCCGATTATCTGTTAGGCGGATTTATCGCTTTTGACAGGATTGCAGATTTTGCGGCACGCTCCTGGCGTTTGCCGCACGGACACCGAAAGGTTCCGTCGCATTGGATTATGAATCGAGAGCCGCAGCATTTCGTCGGGTCGTCGAGTTCGATTGCTACTGGCCTGCCATCAGGCGCGAGTTGATCTGTTGTTTGCATAGATTTTATGTCAGTTACACGCCATCCGCCTAACAAGTCGCCGGAGCCAACCGCCGTTGGCGCTGTCCGTTCCGCTGTCGCGGTTCATGTCGCGAGTCGGCGGTGGCTCAGCTTTCTACGTTAGGCGACTTCACGCGCAATGAAACGAGAGACGCATATTCGTTCTTACTTTTCGCTTCCGACCGATTTGGCCGGCGAGATGCGCAACTGGCCAGAGTTTGTTTCTGGTCAGGATTACACCGTTGATTTGAAGAGTTCCGATTCGAGCGAGATTGTCAGCATCAGATTTGTCGAGGACGGCGATGAGCGTTTCGTGTCAGTCAGCGGCGCAGGCACAGGGTTGCTTTTCGATCTAGTTCTCGGCAGAGTCATTTATGCTTTGGCAGGCCACAGTGATGATTTGATGGTAGAGAGATATGAGCCAGTCGCCTAACAAGTCGCCGGAGCCAACCGCCGTTGGCGCGGTCAGTTCCGCTGTCGCGGTTCACGTCGCGAGTCGGCGGTGGCTCAGCTTTTTTCGTTAGGCATCAAGCCGACGCCGATTTTTTGGCGGTGGATTTGAGATAAGATTTTGGTGGTTCGGAAGCTGGCGGCGATGCAGCGATAGGTTTGTTTGGTTTTGGTTTGAGCCGGTAGCCGGAAGTTTCCAGCTTTGAAATAATGGCTCGCGCCGGTTTTGAGCGGCGAGCAGATTTGAGCCGATGATTCGCGTTCCTTTGATTTTATTGAGTTATATGACTTTGATGCCTAACAAGTCGCCGGAGCCAACCGCCGTTGGCGCGGTCAGTTCCGCTGTCGCGGTTCACGTCGTGAGTCGGCGGTGGCTCAGCTTTCTACGTTAGGCTGACACCCCGGCGATATTGCTTGGAAAACAATAAGGATTGCCAAATGGGTGACAAGTGTGTAAGATCAGCGCTGCGAGCCAGCCGCTGCGGCTCAAGCGGGCTTGGAGCCGTCAGCGACGCTCGCAGCGGAGAAGCACGGGAAAGGGTGCCCTTGGAATAAGTTATGTTTTCCCTTCGGACTAAGCAGGCCGCGGGCGGGGCGCAGCCTAACGACTCGTGAGGCTGTGTTAAAACTATTGGGCCGGAGTTGTGAAGTAAGTTGGCAGGTTGGAAAGTGGGGTTATTTAACCCGGCGGGTTGAAGGCGGGCATCGGGCAATAAGGTGAATGATCCGGTGTATGGGATGGAACGGGCCGCTTTTTTCGAGGGCAGGCGTCTCCGCCGGGCTTTTTAAGCCACCGCCGCCATCAATGTCTCGAACCTCACGAGGTTCAGCACGCGTTTGAGGTTGTAGGCCAGCGTGGTCAGGCTCCATTCGCACCGCACCTTCTCCAGTCCCTTGAGCAGGAAGTGGGTGTAGCCAAACCACCGCTTGATCGTCCCAAAAGGATGTTCGGCCAGCGTCTTGCGCAATTTGAACTTCCCCGGCTGTTGTTTCATCCGTGCGGCCATCGCTTCCATCAAATGTTCGTTCTCCTCCCGCGTGATCGTCCGGCTGCCTTTGTTCCGGGTGCAGCGGCTTTTCAACGCGCAGGTGTTGCAGGCATTGGTGCGGTAGTATCTGATCTCCCGGCCTTTTTCAAAGGTGGGAAAACGATAGGTTAGTGTGTCGCCCGCCGGACAGACATAGACATCCTTGGTGGCGTCATACTGGAACCGGCTTTTGCCATACAGGCCGCACGCCGTGTTCGCGCTGGTGTCCGCTTTCGGAAGGTAAGGCGTGATTCCCTGTTCCACGCACCGGCCCACTTCCGCCGTGTTGTAATAACCCGCATCCGCCACCACTTCCATTTTGGCCAGTTCCAGATTGGCCTTGGCCTCCAAAGCGACATTGGCCAGTTGCTGGCAGTCCGTCCCCTCGTTGGTCACGTCCGCCGCCGCGATGAGCTTGTGTTTGGCATCCACGGCCATCTGCGCGTTGTAGCCCACGATTGTCCCGTGCGCCGCGGGCATCTTGCGCGTGTCCGGGTCGGTCACGCTGATCTGCTTGTGCTCCGCATCCAGTTGCGCCAGCAGTTCCTTGTGCCAGTCCTGCCGGTCTTGGAGCGCGGCAATCTTGGCAGTCAGATCACCTTTGCTGGGGGCCACGCCGCCCGGTTCCGCCGCGTCCGCCGTGTCCAGTTCTTTCAAATACCCGGACAGCCGGGCATCGGCGCGGGCAATCAAATCCTGAAGCTTGTCCGCATTGAAGTTCTGGTCGCGCGCATTGACCGCCGCGAACTTGCTGCCGTCAACGGCCAGCAGCTCCCCGCCAAAAAGTTCCAGCTTGCGGCACAACAAGGTGAACTGCCGCGCCACGGCCTTGAGCGGCTGGAGATTGTCTTTGCGGAAGTCGGCAATGGTCTTGAAGTCGGGCGTCTGTTTGCCGGTGAGCCAGATCACCTCCACGTTGCGGTGGCACTCGGCTTCCAGTGACCGGGACGAGCGGACGCGATGCAGATACCCGTAGAGATAAAGTTTGAGCAGCGCCCCCGGATCATAAGGCGGACGCCCGGTGTCCGCGCAACGGGCCTTGTCAAAACCCAGCGCGTGCATATCCAGCGACCCGACGAAGGCGTCGAGGAAGCGCACGGGATTTTCAGGCCCGATGTAATCCTCAAGCCGTTCCGGGAAGAGCAGTGTTTGAGAGCGATCCAGGCCGGCGCGATGTTTCATGCTTGATTAAGACCATCCACCGGCGTAAAGGTTTCAACAATGTCAGCGTTTTCACACAGCCTCTCGTTGGAGCTGACACCGGTTGTCAGCATCAGGCACGCGCATAGCTGGCACGCCGGCTGCGGTGCAGCCGTAAACAAAGTCGTGCCAGCCGCCACAGGTCACTTATGATCACAGGCCCGGCGCAGCTCAACTCTGTCCGTTAGGCCACAGCGACCGTCACGATTTATGTTCTTTCGCGCCAACCCAAACTCCAAAGTGGGGAAACGCATCCTCCGTGCGCGTCTGGTTTTTGCTATAGACTACGGCAAGATTAATTCTGAAGAATGTATCCGTTTATGCAAGGTATCCAAGGATATGTTTGACCGCGCTTCGGCACTTTACGACATGGCGCGTTTGGCGCGCGAAACGGGGAAGCCTTTTCGATTTATCTGGTTGCATTTATGCGGGAAACTCGTCTTTTATCGAGGGGACCGGTCGCATAGACGGGCAATGAAATTGGATAAACGGTTCCATCGGTCGTGGGAGAAGGCCAAAAGGCTTAGGGAATTGTTGAGCTATGGCGACAAATGAATTCGTTGTATCTATGACGAAATCGTGGCCTAACAAGTCGCGAGGCTGTGTTAAAACTATTGGGCCGGAGTTGTGAAGTAAGTTGGCAGGTTGGAAAGTGGGGTTATTTAACCCGGCGGGTTGAAGGCGGGCATCGGGCAATAAGGTGAATGATCCGGTGTATGGGATGGAACGGGCCGCTTTTTTCGAGGGCAGGCGTCTCCGCCGGGCTTTTTAAGCCACCGCCGCCATCAATGTCTCGAACCTCACGAGGTTCAGCACGCGTTTGAGGTTGTAGGCCAGCGTGGTCAGGCTCCATTCGCACCGCACCTTCTCCAGTCCCTTGAGCAGGAAGTGGGTGTAGCCAAACCACCGCTTGATCGTCCCAAAAGGATGTTCGGCCAGCGTCTTGCGCAATTTGAACTTCCCCGGCTGTTGTTTCATCCGTGCGGCCATCGCTTCCATCAAATGTTCGTTCTCCTCCCGCGTGATCGTCCGGCTGCCTTTGTTCCGGGTGCAGCGGCTTTTCAACGCGCAGGTGTTGCAGGCATTGGTGCGGTAGTATCTGATCTCCCGGCCTTTTTCAAAGGTGGGAAAACGATAGGTTAGTGTGTCGCCCGCCGGACAGACATAGACATCCTTGGTGGCGTCATACTGGAACCGGCTTTTGCCATACAGGCCGCACGCCGTGTTCGCGCTGGTGTCCGCTTTCGGAAGGTAAGGCGTGATTCCCTGTTCCACGCACCGGCCCACTTCCGCCGTGTTGTAATAACCCGCATCCGCCACCACTTCCATTTTGGCCAGTTCCAGATTGGCCTTGGCCTCCAAAGCGACATTGGCCAGTTGCTGGCAGTCCGTCCCCTCGTTGGTCACGTCCGCCGCCGCGATGAGCTTGTGTTTGGCATCCACGGCCATCTGCGCGTTGTAGCCCACGATTGTCCCGTGCGCCGCGGGCATCTTGCGCGTGTCCGGGTCGGTCACGCTGATCTGCTTGTGCTCCGCATCCAGTTGCGCCAGCAGTTCCTTGTGCCAGTCCTGCCGGTCTTGGAGCGCGGCAATCTTGGCAGTCAGATCACCTTTGCTGGGGGCCACGCCGCCCGGTTCCGCCGCGTCCGCCGTGTCCAGTTCTTTCAAATACCCGGACAGCCGGGCATCGGCGCGGGCAATCAAATCCTGAAGCTTGTCCGCATTGAAGTTCTGGTCGCGCGCATTGACCGCCGCGAACTTGCTGCCGTCAACGGCCAGCAGCTCCCCGCCAAAAAGTTCCAGCTTGCGGCACAACAAGGTGAACTGCCGCGCCACGGCCTTGAGCGGCTGGAGATTGTCTTTGCGGAAGTCGGCAATGGTCTTGAAGTCGGGCGTCTGTTTGCCGGTGAGCCAGATCACCTCCACGTTGCGGTGGCACTCGGCTTCCAGTGACCGGGACGAGCGGACGCGATGCAGATACCCGTAGAGATAAAGTTTGAGCAGCGCCCCCGGATCATAAGGCGGACGCCCGGTGTCCGCGCAACGGGCCTTGTCAAAACCCAGCGCGTGCATATCCAGCGACCCGACGAAGGCGTCGAGGAAGCGCACGGGATTTTCAGGCCCGATGTAATCCTCAAGCCGTTCCGGGAAGAGCAGTGTTTGAGAGCGATCCAGGCCGGCGCGATGTTTCATGCTTGATTAAGACCATCCACCGGCGTAAAGGTTTCAACAATGTCAGCGTTTTCACACAGCCTCTCGCCGGAGCCAACCGCCGTTGGCGCTTGCAGTTCCGCTGTCGCGGTTCACGTCGCGAGTCGGCGGTGGCTCAGCTTTCTACGTTAGACGGCTTCGCCACGCCACTTGATTTGACATGACCAAAGAAAAGCAAAAGGCAGTTTTTGAGTTTATATTTTCGCATAGAAATTATGATACATGGATTGCGTCGGCATTTTGCAATGAGTCGGGAGTGCCAAACGCGAATCAGTTTGGCGTCCCATTTCCGTTTTCTTTATCAGAAGCGAGATCGGTTTTAGTTTTGCTGAAAGAGAAAGGCTTGATGGTAGAAGTTGGCGATATATTTGGAGAGCCTCTCTACACCATGCACCAAACAAAGGATAGCGAGTGGGCAGAATTGATCGCCAACTCACGCGAGATTTGCTGGCTAGAGCGGCATCGCTGGACGATATGGAAGACTGTTGGTGCATTTATACTTTTTTCGGCATCGCTTGTTTATACCACGGTTTTACAAAAGACCACGGAGCATAAGATAGACGAGATTTACAAAGCTATGCCCCAAAATCAGCCAACTAACAGTTTCCATCACAGCTATGGCACCAATGCTCAAGCCACACATAAAAAGTAGTTCAGGATTATGTGCGATTACCTTAAAAAGCCGTCTAACAAGTCGCCGGAGCCAACCGCTAGTATCGCTTGTGATTGTGCGAGAAGTCGTGGGTTGTTTCATATTTCAGTTGCGCGGTGGCTCAGCTTTCTACGTTAGGCCACACCGAGCGATTATGGCAAGCCGCACTTCAAAATTTTTGGCCATCATCGTGATGTTTCTGACTTGCGCGGCTGTTTACGCATTTCTTCCTCACGTTTCATCCGTCGGCGCGCCCGGCGAGGCGAGAGTTTGCATTGCCCTTATTGCGATGGTGATTGCAAAAGCCGTGACAGAATATCTACTTGGCAGGCGACAGAAGAAAGATGACGGAAGCCATGACAAAGACGACGACCATGTGGCCTAACACCGCGCTGGAGCCAACGGCGGCTGCTCCTTCATTTGGAGTTTTGCAGCAAATTCACGCTTGCAGTTATTCGCGCCGTGGCTCAGCTTTGGATCGTTAGGCGGCAGCACACGCTTTATGAAAAGCACACTCATTACTGGAATCGTGGCAGCCTCTGTTTTGTTGGCTGGCTGTGGCAAGAAGAGCGGTTTGTCGGATACGCCACCAGCCGCCAACGCGCAAGTTTCCAAAGAAGAGAGCGGATTGATTGGCTCATGGCAGACCGTAGAGGATCCTCCGACTAGTTACAGTTTTTCAAAGGATCATTCTGTGACACAGACATACAAAGGACATGTGATCATCCAAGGCGCAGCGATGAAGGGCAGTTGGAAGCTGGACGGTCAGAAGCTTGTGATTAGGGCGGATTCGCAGACATTGACCGATTCGACCGGCAAGGCCACGACAATTCATCCTTCAAGTCGGCAAGGGACATTTACATGGACTATATCGAGCATTTCCGATTCAGCGATGACATGGAGCACTACGATTTCGCGTCTTGGAGTTACGCGCGATATTAATCTGCACCTAAACCGAGTCAGCTCTCCATAATGAGATTCGTGCCGCCTAACAAGTCGCCGGAGCCAACCGCCGTTGGCGCTTGCAGTTCCGCTGTCGCGGTTCACGTCGCAGGTCGGCTGTGGCTCAGCTTTTTTCGTTAGGCCACATTGAGCGATTATGAACTTTTTGCGGTTTATTTATTACGAAGCTGCCTTCTATTGGCCTTGGTGGCTTTGCTTCATCGCCATCGTTTTCGTTCTGGCTCGATACCTCGGATGGTTTGGTTTGGTCGTGACCATTCCGATTGTTTCCGCACTCATTTTTGTTATTGAGGTGCATTCCGTTTTTCAAGACTTGAAGCAGTTTCCAAACAGCGGCAGAGACGCAGATGGTGTTTTCTTTTTTGGTGTCCTCTGTCGTATTATTTTTTACAACGCTTGCCTGTTTCCCGTTAGCATTTTTGGTGTTATACTTCGCAGGCGACGTAAGGCATTGCATGACCATGTGGCCTAACACCGCGCTGGAGCCAACGGCTGCTGCTCCTTCATTTGGAGATTTGCAGCAAATTCACGCTTGCGGTTTTTCGCGCCGTGGCTCAGCTTTGGATCGTTAGGCGGCAAGCACTATGACACTCGAAACCCAATTAAGCGACGATCCTCGATACGCCTATCATTTTAAGATAGTCGTTTCGGATTCCGAGCGGGCGCTCATTGATCGTGCGGGAGTTATAGGTTTTCCGCTTCTTACATTTCCAATAGAACGCAACGGCAGGCCATATCAGCGCGACGGCACTGATGCCACTGACATTTCAGTGAGGCGTGTTTTGATAGGTGAGTCATATCACCACAAAGATATTAGCAAGATTTTGGAGATGGAGTCATTTGTCGTTTCAGCTACACAGAGGCTTCGCTTGTTGCTTAACACGCTCGACGGATTTGGGCAGCCGAAGACCAAAGAGTTTTGACATGATTTTGCCGCCTAACAAGTCGCCGGAGCCAACCGCCGTTGGCGCTGGCCGTTCCGCTGTCGCGGTTCACGTCGCGAGTCGGCGGTGGCTCAGCTTTCTACGTTAGGCAGATAAACGCACACCAATGTTTAATATCTTCAAAAAGCCGAAGCCGAAGCCATACAACTGGAAGAAGGAGCAGACGCGCCTTTGGAACTCGCTTGTTCCGGCTGACGGTCAGGCAGACACTTTACAGGGTGAGCTTATACGCATCGCTGGCAAGTTGACCGACCAAGCGTTTCGCAATGGGAACATGAATTGGGACGCCGACCATGAGCGGATGTGGCGTTATATTGGTCGGCATTTAGATGACGCCGCGACGTTCACCGATGCGGAGCGAGGATTGATTCGAGAGAAGATTGAGGAGATCATCCGTGACAACGAGAAGCCAGATTTGAGCGGTGACGGTTGCTGTTATTACATCATCAGCGAGAAGGTTGTGGATTGGTGCATGGCGCACCCGACAGCGATTCCGCGCCAGAAAGATGAGACACTGAAGCGATGACACCGTGGCCTAACAAGTCGCCGGAGCCAACCGCCGTTGGCGCTGTCAGTTCCGCTGTCGCGGTTCACGTCGCGAGTCGGCGGTGGCTCAGCTTTCTACGTTAGGCGGCAGCGAATACCACACTACAAATCATCATTATGAAAAAACAAATGCTTGGCCTGTGTTTGGCGTCCGCATTCGCGCTTGCTTCCGCTAGTTGCGCAACCCATCAGTCGTCTTCCACTTCGCCTGCGGGGGAAGCGCGGAGTAATCGCCTACAAAATGGTGAGTTCACAGCCCAAATCAATGGCATTAAAATGTGGTATAAGGTTTCGGGCACCGGCCCGGTCTGTCTCATGCCCTCACCTGCGTGGGGCATCAGCTCGGACATGTATATCAAGACGCTCAAGCCGATGGAAAAAATCTTTACGATGGTCTACCTCGACTCGCGCGCCTGCGGCCGGTCCGATCCCGCGCCTTCGCTCACGCAATACACTTGGGCCGACCTCGATGCCGACCTCGATGCGCTGCGCGCCCATCTTGGACAAAAGAAAGTCTGGGTGATGGGCCACTCCGAAGGCGCGATGGAGGTGCTTCATTACGCCTGCAAGCATCCGAATAGGATCAACGGTGCGGTGCTGTTGAGCGTCGGCGGAATCACCGGCAAAAACCTCGGACGCGATGGAGACGCCATCATTGCCTCGCACGAGGGCGATCCGAGATTCGCCGAGGCCCTGAAGATGGAAAAAGAGACGGAGGAGATGCCAACGAACGGCCCGGAGTTGAACAAGTTCCTCAAAGCCACGCTCGTGTTGTATTGGTATGACCCGTCAAAGATGACCAATTACGATTCTTCCGGCGGCAGTAAAACATCTCCCGCCAAAACAACATCTCCCGCCAAAACATCTCCCGCTACCGCGATGCAAGGCAAAGAAGCTTCACACCGTGGCGATCTCTCCGACATCACGGCGGCGGATTACAAGAATCTCACCGCGCCCGTGCTGATTGTCTCCGGCGACACCGACTTCGTCTGTCCGCTGGATGACGCCACCCGTTTTCACCTGGCGCTTCGCAACTCCAAGCTCCTCGTGATCGAGCAGTGCGGCCACTTCACCTGGATGGAGCAACCCGAGGTATTCAACGCGCGCGTTCCAGAATTCCTGCAAGCACTTGGGCTTCGGACAAAATGACGCCCAAGCCGCCTAACAAGTCGCCGGAGCCAACCGCCGTTGGCGCTTGCAGTTCCGCTGTCGCGGTTCACGCCGCGAGTCGGCGGTGGCTCAGCTTTTTTCGTTAGCCAGCTTATGCGCATATTCATACTCATCGCACTTGTTGCCATTTGTGGCTGTAGTCCATCGTCGAAAGACATAGTCGGTGACTGGGCGAAGCCGATGGGCTTACGTAACTGGGATGGCCACATTACCGGAGAGGATTTCTTGATCCGTTTTTCACCGGATGGCACATATCGGGTTTTTGATTATGGTTCTGCCTATCGCGACCAGTTTACAGAAAGTCTGTATTATTGGTCGGGACAGACGCCGCCCAAATGGACAGGAAGATGGCATCTGGAAGGGGACAAGCTTTTCTTTGTTCAAGATGGTCATAACGAGCAGTCGCCGGTTATTGTCAGCCACATTGTCCTCCGGCAGTTTTGAAGCATCGTGTCCTTGGCGTTCCGATACGAGGCGGTTTGCTTTTTATCGAGTCAGTATTACAAACGAGCTGGCTAACAAGTCGCCGGAGCCAACGCCGGTTGGCGCTGGCAGTTCCGCTTCGCGGATAACGCCATGAATCCGGCGTGGCTCAGCTTTTTTCGTTAGGCATCATATGAGCGCGTTTATCACAAAGACATTTCTGGAAGAGACCAAGCCACGCAGTGCTTGGTTCCGTTATGGATTTCTCGCACTCATTTTCGCGCTATTTGCTTTTCATGCGTCGGATTCACCGTCATCTCGACATTATTTTAGTGGATTTATTGTCCCATTGATGCTTTTACTGAATCATTTAGCATTTCAGTTTCATTGGCCGACGAGCGTTAAGATTTTATTGCGAGTCGCTGCCTTTGCTTGGGTTATTGTTGGTGCTATTTTGATATTCACACTATGATGCCTAACAAGTCGCCGGAGCCAACCGCCGTTGGCGCTTGCAGTTCCGCTATCGCGGTTCACGTTGAAGGTCGGCGGTGGCTCAGCTTTTTTCGTTAGGCATCGTTCGCGTTTATGAGATATTCCGACCACAAGAAACCAGATAGCGGACATTTTCCGTGGGATCTCGGCGTTTTGTTGTGGCCGATGCTTTTCGCCATTTTGTTTGCTGTTGTGCTGCCATGTTTTTCGCTGGCCGACAGACGCGGCGATAGGACTTTATTGACGGTTGCTTTGATTCTTGGCGGCATCGGAGTCGTTCTGCTTTTCTTTGCTCGCTTGCCACTTTACCGTCAGCGTCGTTTTTTCGTTTTCGGTGCGCGCGAGTTGAGCGGTTTTCACAAGAGGTTGTATTACGCGGCTTATGTTTTTATCGTTCCGTGCATACTTATACTTTTGGCCATGACGGTTTTTTGAGTTATGACCACGATGCCTAACAAGTCGCCGGAGCCAACCGCCGTTGGCGCTGTCAGTTCCGCTATCGCGGTTCACGTCGCAAGTCGGCGGTGGCTCAGCTTTTTTCGTTAGGCATCATTGAGCCATGCAAACAATTCCAAGCCACCAGCCGAGCCGAGCGCGGACTATTTGGATTCAGGTTGTTCGCTGGACGCTGGCAGCATTTCTTGTTTTGCTCGCTCCATGTTTTCTCATTCTTGGCGTTATTCTGCTTATTAGTTGGACGGCAGAGCCGCAGCCGCCGAGCGCCGGCACAGTCAAGCTCATCATGACTTTAGGATTTGTCAGCCTCGCTTTGGCTCCTTGCAGCCTTGTTGGCGCAGGATTTGTGATTTGGTATTTTAGAAAGCGCAAAATTAGTCCACCAGTTATATGATGCCTAACAAGTCGCCGGAGCCAACCGCCGTTGGCGCTTGCAGTTCCGCTGTCGCGGTTCATGTCGCGAGTCGGCGGTGGCTCAGCTTTCTACGTTAGGCGTTCTATGTTAACCAAGCTCAAAGTGATAAAATTCGTTTCGCGCTGGTCTGTGGGGATCGTCGTTGATTTGGTCGGACTTCATTACACCCACAATGCACTAATAGCGTTGGTGCTTGCCAGTGTCGCGTTCTTTTTAACCAAGTTTGTGATGGGACTGTGGACGACGCCACTCGATGAGTATTACGCTGCAATCCGCAGCGGAAAGCCGGAGCAAATTTTGGCGGCCAAAGCGTGGATGGATGCACTTGAGAAGGGCGACAAGGTAGCCGCGAACGCGGCCTACGACGCGCTCGCGAAGGCAATTCGGGAGGGGAAATAAATGCGGACGGAAACGCCTAACAAGTCGCCGGAGCCAACCGCCGTTGGCGCTGGCAGTTCCGCTATCGCGGTTCACGTCGCAGGTCGGCGGTGGCTCAGCTTTTTTCGTTAGGCCACTTCGCACATGAGCGACACGAACCAAACCAGTCCAGATGGCAGCCGGTCGGTGCCACCTCCGCCAGAGGTTTTTCCTGACTTGGCGACTTGCCGCGTCCAGCCAGCTCATCTCGATGGTTACTTTGATTGCTTGAGTCTTTGGGCTAGTTTTTGTCCGCACATGCTTACCTTTGGCTCCAGCCATTATTGTCGTCATTCGTCAGCACCAGAGATTTTGGCACGTTCGGAAGGCAAAAAGGACAAGCCAGCATGATTGATTTGCCGAGCATGATTTTGGATTATCAACCGTGGCCTAATATGATGATAGGCTGCACCGCCTGTTTTGGAGGTTGAACCAGCGCGGTTTTATGCTGCCGGTTCTACGTTCGCCGCAGCTTCGCGTTCGTAATCTTCCAGCGACGGAATTTTCATCAATGCCCGTTTTGCATACGCACGATGCACGGCCTTGCTGTTGTGGCCCAATGCCTCCTGCGCGAACCGTTCCGGATAGCCCACAGTCTTGGCCCGTTCCGCCCAAGCGTAGCGGTAGCTGTGCAGCGTCACGCCGGAAATGCCAAGCTGCCGGCAGCGTGATCTAAACTCTGTCGCCCGGTCGTTCGCCCGCACACTCGACAGATACGGAAACAACACGCCTTCGCCGGGCAGGTCTTTGAACGAGTTCAATGCTTCCGCGCCCAAGTGAACGACGACGGGCACTCCGGTCTTTTTGCGGAAGAAACTCACGGTGTTGTTCGTCCAGTCCACGTCCTCGCCTTTCAAGTTCGCAATGTCACCCTGGCTGCCGCCCAAGTGCCAGCACAACTGGTAAAGGGCTTTTCGTTCCGGGTTCACTTCGGCGGCGATTATCTGCTGGTGTTCCTCCAACGTGATGGCGCGTTTGTCTTTGAACTTCACGGCGGGCCATTGGCGTTTGGGAATCAACGGCCAAGGCAGCCAGTTCATGTCCACGCAGAAATTGTGCAACCGCCGCAGAAAAACATTCGTGGACACCGTGCCCGTTTGCAGCACTTTCAAAAGCAATTCACCGGATGTTTCGATGATGATTCTCGGCATCAAGGGCGTGAACGCCTTGTCTTTGGCCGCTGTCCGCCAGCGGTGCTGGTTGGCTCCCTGCTTGGTGCTGGCCAACGATTCGATTGCCTGCTGCCAGGTGCGTGTGGCAATGCCGCTGTCAGTGCCGGCCAGATACGCCTTGGCGATTTGCAAATTTAGCACGGGCTGGCGTTCTGAATTGTTTCTGGCCTCCACGATCTGGCGGGCTTCGTCCTCGTTGGTGGTGCCGAGGCTGGTGCGTTTGCCGGTGGTGGTGTCCACGCAATAGAACTTGTTTCCCCGGATGCCCCGGCGAGTTAGGCGGTAACGTGTCTTCATAGTTTTCACGCAACCGCGAGTATAAATGAAGCCGGTTCCGAGGAGTTACGGAGTAAGCGGCGAGTTAAAGCCGGTTAAACCGAATTCTTACGGAGTAGTAAATAGGGTGTCCGTTTTGGTGTCCGTTGCGGACTCCTACGCCACAAAACCCTTGCCGCTCAAGCGGTTCGGGATGGAGGCGGAGGTCGGAATCGGGCGGTTCATCGTCCATTTCTAGGCTTAAAAATGCGAAATTTCACCAATAAATGCAAGCATTTTTTCACTACTCTTGACCTTTCCGAACGAACCCATTACCTACCCCCTTACTGAAGGTTCTACTGAAACTTTCACTGAAGGATTTCAGCTTTCGTCTAACCTTATGACAGTGTGACATTCTGTGAAAACGTGAGCGGCTTTCACAGACCGGATGAGTCATGGGCCTTGGAAGGCACGGTAGAAGCGGACGCCGTTCGTCGCTTGGAAATCCTGAACGAGAAAAGGACTACTGGGCAGGTTGCTGATGATGGTGAGGGTAAGCCAGTTGGTCGTGGCCAAATTGGTGCTGCTTTGGACGGTGTAATTGTCGTTGTTTGCGCCATATAGATTGAAGTTGAATTGCGAAGCCGACACGTGAACCGGCTGGCCGAACTGCGGCAGGTTCGCCGGATAAACGACGAGGTTCACCACAGCGTTGGTCGGCGGAATGGTGACGTTGTGGTTGGCGGCTGGGTCGTAGTAACCGGCGCTGGCTAGGCTGTGCCCTCCCGTCGCGTTGGCGAAAACATACCAAGTTCCGTTTGCCGCCCCAAAGACATAGTCGCCATTGGTATCGGTGTCCACGAAGGCGGTGTTATAGTAAGAATCGGTGTTGGTAATGGGCTGGTAGGCAGACATACCGATGCCGCTGATGGGATGCCCCGTGTTGTCCAGCAGTTGCCCTGAAATCTGCGCGGTGATGGGGAGGGTGAAGAAATTGTTTAACGCGGTGGCGATATTATTTGTGATGAAATTTTGCGGGGAATTGACGATGTAATTCACCAGGCTGGTGTTGTTGCCAGCGGGCGAAACATACCACGGCGAATTGGTGGTGTTGACGACGGCCACGCCGTAATCGCCGTTGGTGTCGGTGAAACCATTGGCCTTGAACTGATTGGAACTGTCGTTGGAGGTCAGATCATAATTGACGAGGGGTGCGCCGGAATTGTCGGTGAACCGCCCGTAATAAAGCGCGTTGCCTTTTAGCAGACCGATATTGACATTGCTGACGCTGCCGAGCGCGGCGTTGGCGGTGGCCGCGTTGTTTTCCGGGACGATGTAAGCCCGGCGCGCCATTTGGTCGCCATCAATTTTGATCTTCCAAATGTTGGAGGTTACGGGTGCCGAGTAATTGCCGTTGGTGTCAGTGAACGCGACGGCGAACAGGCTGCCGCCCGACAGGGTCAACTGTAGGAACACACCGCCCAGCGTATTGCTGTTCGCTGCATCATAGATTTGGCCGGCGATGAACGGGCCGGTGCTGTTCGTCGCGGACATATTGTTTGTCGCATTGACGCCGTTGGTCAACGTGACGAACGGCGCGAGATTCTGGTCAACATAATAACCGGGATACACGCCAATCAGCGAATACTGCCCGGTCGGCAGGGTCAGATGGTAATTCCCGTTGCTGTCGGCCACGGTTGCGCCGGCGTAATTTTGATTGGGCATGGCCTCCGCCACGACCACGGCATTGGGCAGCCCAGCGACACCGTTGCTATAAACCACGCCGTTGACGGATTGCGGCAGCAAGGCGTTCGTCACTTGGAACGTGGCGATGACGGGGCTAAACCGCCCCGTTGGGCTGACGACACGAAAGATTTGCTGGCCAACAATATCCATCAACGACAGTGGAGGCCCAAAATTCAGAGTGGTGGTGATGGCGCCGGTCGCCGAATTGCTGTCGTAGGGCACGCTTACGTTTGTCACGCCGCCGATGACCATCGCGCCGCCGTCGCTGATTGTGAACGCTTCCAGCATCGGTTCGCCGGGATCAATTGTGCCGTTGCCATTTGCGTCGAGCCAACGCTGGACAATGACCTGCTCGGTGTTGGTCAGGCCGGTGATGTTGAGGGTGATGAATCCAGGATAAGTGTTGCTGGTCACGGACGGGCTGACGGCCAATGTGACCTGCCCGAAACTGGTGTTTTCACCGGCCAGCCAGACCACTACCATGACTGTGAGCAGGAGGAAAAACTTTGTTGAAATGGTTTTCACGTCACTTCCTTGTTGATTTACAAATTTTACAAAAACATAACTGTTAAGAACACAGTCTTTTTAGCACAAAAGACCATTGAATGCAACCGGCCAAAATGTCCGATAACAATTCACCGAAGCCCAACGGCTTTTAGGTCTGCATCGTGAATTCCTAACCAGCCGCAACTTGCGACGTGAGCATTGGCAAGCGAGGAACGAAACGGCGGGTTTGAGCCGTTTCGTAGTGTCCTTGCCAAGCGCAACGGAGCAATATAATCGCGGCGGAATTCACGAAGCCGAAGGCAACCGCTTCATTGTTGTTGAACATCAAGCAACTGCTTCAATTCCGCTTCAGGACGTGGACTGGCGAAGAAAATTCTTCCGTTGCCGTCCTTCATGTCCGCGCCTTGCGCGTTTGGAATATACAGGCAATAACCCTTTGGAATGGGATTGCCACTGGAATCCGAACTTCGCGCGACATAAACCGGCACGTCGGCGGTGGCCAATTGTTGAAAGGCGTCCTTGTTATTTAGAAACGTTTATTTTTCCGCGCAGATTGCGAAGAAATTGGTGTGAACAAGTAACGCCACTTTTTATTTGCATTTCCATTGGCCGAGGATTAAAACAGCCTTTGTTGGCCAAAGGCATTATCCAGTAAGGCAAATTCAATCCGAATTTATTATGAAAACCAAGCTTCACCATTGGTTTATCGCGGTCGTGGTGTTCGCAGGCGTTCATCAAGCTGCCGCTCAATTGCCCGTCATAACCTCGTTCAGCCAGAACGGCGTATTGGTCTGCGCGAATTTGGCGACTGGCACTGTGGCGTCGGTGGAATGGGCATCGTCGTTGGCTGGGCCGTGGAACACCAACTGGGCGGGGCTGGACGCGGTGACGGTTGGCTCGAACGGCACAATCACGGTCGGTGTGCCGATGTTCTACCGCGTGCGCGGTGTGGCTTATATCCCGCCCACCACGTCCGACGGCATGGCGCTTATTCCGGCGGGGTCATTCACAATGGGGAACTCCATTGGTGATAGCGACTTTACTGACGCACCCCCCACGGACGTAACGGTGTCGGCGTTTTACATGGACACGAATCTGGTGAGCGACAGTCAATGGCAGACGGTCTATAATTGGGCCACGAGCAACGGATATGTCTTTGATAATGGGGGTTATGCCAAGGCCACGAATCATCCGGTTACGTCGGTGGACTGGTATGACACGGTGAAATGGTGCAATGCGCGTTCGCAGCAGGCGGGTTTGATTCCGGTGTATTACACGAATGCAACGATGACGGCGGTCTATACGAATGGAGATGTGGATGCGGTTTATGTGAATTGGACGAACAGCGGCTACCGTTTGCCGACGGAGACCGAGTGGGAATATGCGGCGCGGGGTGGTTTGAGCGGACAGCGGTTTCCGTGGGGCAACACGATTTCCGAAAGCCAGGCCAACTACTATGGAGACCCCAACGGCACTCAATTTAGTTTGGACACCAACTTCGATTTGGGACCGGCCGGCTGGAACCCCGCTTACAATAGCGGAGGGTTTCCCGCCCGAAACACGAGTCCGGTCGGATCATTTGCGGCGAACGGTTATGGACTCTACGACATGGCTGGGAATGTATTTGAGTGGTGCTGGGATTGGTATGGGACACCGTATGCCGGAGGCACTGATCCACGAGGGCCGGCGTCCGGGAGTTCCCGTGTGTTGCGCGGCGGCAATTGGAATTATCTCGCCACCTACGCGCGGTGCGCCTATCGCATCGGCTACTACGCCCCAAACGACGCCTACTACGGCGATGCTGGTGTTCGTTGTGTGAGAGGGCCTTAGTTTTTGTTCCTTTTATCATCCGCCGTCCCCTTGAAAATTCGCGCGTGGCATTGGCATTGATATTTCGCCCATGTCTGTGCGTCATGGCCAAATGCCTGCGCGACGTTTGCACCTGCCGGAAAGCGAATGCTCCGGCACGCCGGACGCTTATCCATTTCATCGTAGCAGCCGATGTGAATCGGCTCAAACTTCTCCCGCCAGAATAATGAGCGGACTGACGTCCGCTGCTACGAAAATAATCGTATCCGTCGGATGCGTTGCAGGAGATCGAATCCTTCTTCTAGCGCGCCCCCTGTGCCAGAAAAAAACCGAGGACGGATTGCATAAAGGACTGGATTGGTTAATGGACTTGCAAACCTGTGGAGAGGGAAGATAATCAAGTAAATGGCCCGCACTAGTCGTGGGCAAAAACCAAATAAGAAATTCCAGATGAAAACTTTCATCAAACGAATGACGTTGATAATGGCCGGGTTGTTGCTGGCGGTGGCCAGTGCCGGGGCGGCGAGTCTCAATACGCTTTACACTTTTTCGGCTGAAGCGGGCGCGGGCAGTGTCCATTTTTCTTTTGTGGGCGTCACGCTGGTGTCCAACAACGACGGAGCCAATCCGCAAGCCGGATTGATTCTGTCGGGCAATACGTTGTATGGGACAACCGACACTGGCGGGACCAATGGAGACGGAACGCTGTTCAAGATCAATACCGATGGATCGGACTTCACCAATAATTATGTTTTTTCGGCAGCCGTATCCAACGGAGGATCTGCCACCACGTTGACCAACAGCGACGGGGTTTTGCCGCTGGGGGATTTGGTTTTGTCGGGCGGGACTTTGTTTGGCACGGCGTATTCCGGCGGGACGAACGCGACCGGAACGATATTCGCGGTCAACACCAATGGAACGGGTTTCACGAATCTTTACACGTTCTCGTCACCCGCCGGTGAGGACGGCCTGAATCCCGTGGCCGGCTTGTTATTGAACCACGGCGTGCTATACGGGACGGCTTCGGGCGGCGGCTCGCATGGGAGCGGAACATTTTTCGGCATCAGCACGAATGGGACGGGTTACACGAATCTCTACAGCTTTTTTGGTTCTCCCCGTGACGGAAAACTTCCGGCTGGAGATTTCGTATTGTCAGGCGGCACGCTGTATGGAACCACCTTTGAGGGCGGCAGCGGATCCGATGGCACCGTGTTCTCCATCAGCACGAATGGCGTGCCTCAGGGCTTCCTGGATTCGCAACTGGTCAATTTTGAAAGCACCAACGGGGCGGATGCCTGGGCTGGACCGCTTTTGTCCGGCACAACGCTGTATGGGATCACGATCGCCGGCGGCACCAACAACAATGGCACGATTTTCAAGGTCAATACTGACGGCTCGGGTTTCACCAATCTTTATGGCTTCACCTTGCGGGCCAATAACAGCGTGGACATATTAACCAACGGTGACGGGGCGCAACCGTATGGGAAATTGATCTTGTCCAGCAACATGCTGTATGGAACGACCAGGAATGGCGGCTTGGGCGGAAATGGAACCATTTTCGCCGTGAGCACCAACGGAACGGGGTTCACCACACTTTACAGTTTCAGCGCCGGAGCCGAGAACGATGCAAACATGTTAACCAACAGTGACGGGGCTGAACCGGAGGCGGGCTTGGTCTTGTCCAGTAACATCCTGTATGGAACGACAGAGCACGGCGGCACGAACGGAACAGGAACGGTGTTCGCCTTGAATCTAGCCGCTTCCGCCTCGCCTATTCCAATTCCATTGGACATCCAATTCATCGGCGGTTACGTCGTCTTGAGTTGGAATGACCCATCCTCGGTCTTTTCTCTTTATGCCGCGCCGGCTGTCACGGGTGCCTGGACAAACGTGACCAGCGCCACCAGTCCTTACACCAACATGATCACTGGCTCGCAACAATTCTTCCGGCTTCAGGCGAATTAAATAATCGGGAATCGCATCCCCAACGCCCCCAACGGAGAAGGAGAATAGTTCGTGTCCCACCAAAAATGTCAGCATGATTGGCATTGATATTTCGCCCATCCAGGTGAAACAAAAGGAAAGGGCCGGTCGCCCGGACATTGACGCCTTTGAAGCCATGATGATGCGCGAAGATTGCGAGAAAGGCTTCTTCGTTTCGTTCGATTATTCGTCGGACGCGTTGCAGGAGACCGAATCGTTTTTCAAGCGCAGCCACAAAGTCAGCGTCGCCCTGACCGTGCAGGAAATCCTCGACGAGCACATTGCCAAGAAGCTGGTGTGAACAAATGACGCCACTTTTAATTTGTATCCTGAACAAGGTGCAGGTGGGCGACATGGGCGTGGATGAGACGAGATAGCGGCAGGAGCAAAAGCTCGCAAGTCTTTGGCGCACTTTTCATTGCTGCTGCTGAACATCAAGCAACTGCTTCAACTCCGATTCAGGACGTGAACTGACGAAGAAAATTCTTCCCTTTCCGTCTTTCATGTCTGCGCCTTGTGCATTTTCAATATACAGGCAATAACCGCGTGGAATGAGCGTGCCATCAGGATCAGAACTGCGCGCGACATAAACCGGCGCATCGGCGATGGCCAACTGTTGAAATGCCTCCTGATTGTTTTTGAGCGTATATTTCTCTGAACGGATTTCATCGGCCAGTGTTTTGTCAAAGTGGTGTTTCATCTGCCAATACGCCGCGCCGATTCCCAAAGCGGCGATGGACAGGCCGACCATCACGCCCGCCGTCAACGCCATTTTCCAAATGCGCTGCGGCCACAGTTGCGCGGCGCGGTCGGCGGCAGCATTGAGTTTATCCACAGTCGGCCCGACGGTATGGGCGAGATCACTCGCTCGAACATGAAGCGGCAGGAAGATGTTTTTCATTGCATCTTCGATTCCCTTTACAATCGCTTTGGTGTCCACTTGCGAGCCGATATTTTTCAGCATCAATTCGATGCCGGCAACCGTCTCGTTGCACTTGGCCTGCGTGATTTTGCAAAGTTCGTCCGTCTTGACGGCGTGATTGGTGATGTTCACGTCGCGGGTTTCAATCGTTTTGGCCATCATGGTGATTTCCCCGCGCATGTCCTCCAGGATGGCAAATGACTCCTGATTGGCCTGGACTGCGGCCTTGGGGATGCGCTCGACATAACGGGCATACACGTCCAGCACGAGCAATAGCTGGGTGAAAAAGTGCGTGCTGTCGCCGTCGGCGAAGCGGTGATAAACCTCGCGCGCCAGCTCCCGCTTTTCGGCGGGATAGGTGGCGAGCATTTCTTCAAATAAATCAGTTTCGGCCATAACGTCTCCTTTTTAGTTGGTGAGGTTCACTTTTGCGCCACGCTTGGCGGCAATCGGTTCGCCGATGGGCGGCACAATTTTTGGTTTTATACCCGCCGCTTCGACGGCTGGCAAAAGTTTTCCCGCAATCTGGTCGTATTGGCTGAACATGGTTGCCAGCCAATCTTGCAGCACGCCCCGCGCCATGATGTCCAAGCCAAGGGTGTCGTTGCCGATGGCTTCATTGAATGGGATGCCGCGCTGCTGCTCGGCCTCCAGCTTGGCCAACCGGAGTTTCACAAATTCCGACAGCACCGGCACGGTGATGGTGACTGCGCCGCAATCGAGCAATTCCTTTTCCAGCGGGCTATTGTCGAACATCCGATTTCTGGACGCCCGCGCCGGGTTACGGACGACGACGTAATCCACCTGTTTGCCGCAGAACTGACAGACGGCATCGAGGTTCGTCATCACGTCCATGTCATCGAAGGGAAACACCATGAGCGTGACGCCGATGTTTTGCGCTCTGGCGATGTCAAAGAAATGCGTGGCGGCAAGCGCCTTCATCAGTTGCGCGTCCAGATGCGCCCGTGGGTCAATCAGGGTGACGGGCTTGGCGGTGGTTTTTCGCAGAATCAATATGAGTTCGTCCAAGTCTTCGGCTTGGCCGCTCAAGGGCGTCAATTTGACCTGACTTGGGAACAAGCGGGACAAGGTGCGGTTGTCGCCGTCCAGATCAAATCCCTGCCACGGGATGCCACGTTGGTTGAGCCAGCACGCGCGGGCGGTGGCTTCGATGCTTTTGCCCACGTTTCCTTTGGCCTGAATGGGCAGTATCAGGCGATGTTTGTTTGTTTTCATATTTCGAGGTTGAACCGATATTGGTTCGTTGTTTTGTTTGTGGTTGGTTGCGGTGTTGGAGTGAAAACTGGTGCGGCCTGTTCAACTTCAAGCGGACTGCCGCTGCGTGGCCGGCGGGCAATCGCCCGCTCGCAGAAACGATAAACAGAAGTGAGCGTCGTCTGGACGCCGCGCTCATTGAGCCACTTGGCAATCTGGCCGTAGGTCCAGTGTTTGCGGCGCAAAGCGAATATGGCTTCGCGGTGCGCTTCCAGTTTGCTGCGCGTTCTGCGCGGACTTTCGTTTTCGGCTGCTGCTTGCAAATTCATTTTTGTTCCGGTTGTTATGGGCCAATAATTCCGTCAGACGTTTGCGCAACTGTTGCGTAACAGTTGCGCAACGCCGCGCCGGGCGGCGAGTCCCTCTAGCTGTGCTAAGGGAAGATGTCTGACGGAATTATTGGCTTTTAACATGGTCATCATCGCTGTGTGCATCGTTGTCATTACGATACGGTGATTAAAGTGGATACCGTTACCGAGTAGTGGGGAGATTGTGACGGAGTAGTTGCGAATAGTGCCTTCAGAGGGATGACGAAGCGTAAATTCCGGTTACAGTGGCCTCTATGTTAAGAGTCATTGCCAGTCGGAATGCCAAAGAATACTTCGCTGAATCGTTGAAGCGTGAGGATTATTACAGTGAAGGGCAGGAAGTCAGCGGCGATTGGAATGGGATGGCAGCGGAGAGATTGGGATTGTCAGGAACGGTGACAACGGCTGATTTTGATTCGCTGTGTGACAATCAAAAGCCGGGGACGAATGAACGACTGACGCAACGGAACAAAAGTAATCGCACGGTCGGCTACGATTTCAATTTCCATTGTCCAAAGTCCGTATCGGTGGCCTATGAATTCACCCAGGATGAACGGATTTTAGGCGCGTTCAAAATGTCCGTGAATCAGACGATGCGCGAAATTGAATCGGAAATCAAAACGCGGGTTCGGAAAAATGGGGCGGATGAGAACCGGACGACTGGCAACATGATTTGGGCGGAGTTCGTCCACTTCACCGCACGTCCGGTCAACGGCATACCTGATCCCCATTTGCACGCGCATTGCTACACTTTCAACACGACCTGGGATGACGAGGAAAAGAAATGGAAGGCCGGGCAGTTCCGGGATTTGAAAGCCGATGCGCCTTATTTTGAAGCGGCCTTTCATGCACGGTTTTCACGGCAACTGGCAGAATTGGGTTATCGCATTGAACGGACGGCCAAAGGATGGGAACTGGCCGGTGTTCCGCAGCGGGTGCTGGATGAGTTTTCACGGCGCACGGAGCAAATCGTCCAAAAGGCCAAGGAATTGGGCATCACGTCGGCCAAAGGAAAAGATGGACTGGCGGCGCTTACCCGCGAACGAAAGCAAAAGCAGTTTTCCAAGCCGGAATTAAGAGAACGGTGGAATGCGCGGATTACAACAGAGGAACAACAAATGATTCAAAGCGTCCGCAATGAGATTATTGCCGTGCCGAGGGTCTCGGCAATGAAGGCGATGGATTTTGCCATGCAGCATTGTTACGAACGCGCCTCCATCGTCACGGACAAGGAACTGCTCCGGCACGCGCTGCGCTTCGGCATGGGCGATGTGGACGTGGAACAAACCAAACGCCAGCTTTTGCGCGATGAGTTTATCAAGGAAAACGTGGACGGCCGGCAATGGCTCACCACCAAGGACGTGCTGGCGGAAGAAAAACGGCTGATTGATTTCGTCAACGATGGAAAAGGAAAGTTCAAGCCGTTCGGTTCGGGCAAATATCAATTTCAAAATCCAAAACTTTCCGATGAGCAACGCAACGCCGTCCGGCACGTCCTGCAAAGCACGGAACGGGTCACAGCCATTCGCGGCGGGGCCGGCACGGGCAAAACGACGATGATGAAGGAGGCTGTGGCCGCCATTGAATCCACCGGCATGAAAGTTTTCACGTTCGCGCCTTCGGCGGAAGCATCGCGGGGCGTCCTGCGGTCGGATGCGGGATTTGCCAACGCGGAAACTGTCGAGGCTCTTTTGCAAAATGAAAAACTCCAAGCGCAGGTTCGCGGGCAGGTGATTTGGATTGATGAGGCCGGGCTTTTAAGCGTCCGCACACTGGCGCGGGTGGCGGATCTGGCGGAAAAGGAAAACTGCCGCATCATTCTTTCGGGTGACACCGCACAGCATCGCGCCGTGGAACGGGGCGACGCGCTCCGACTGCTGGAACGACATGCTTGCCTGCAAGCGGCTGAATTGACGCAAATCCGGCGGCAGAAGGCCGACGCGCACAAGGCCGTGGTCGCCGATCTGCGTGGCGGCAATCTTGAAAGTGCTTTCAGGCGATTGGACAAGCTTGGAATGTTGCTGGAAATGGACGCTGACAAGCGGCATGAAGCGTTGGCAACGGATTATGCGACGGCGGTGAAAACGGGCAAGTCGGCGCTGGTCATTTCGCCGACGCACGCCGAAGGCGAGCGCGTCACGCGGGAAATTCGGGTGAAATTGAAAGCTGCGAAGAAACTTGGGAGCGATGAACGCGAGTTGGTTCAACTCAAGAATTTGCAATGGACTCAAGCGCAACGCGCCGATGTCCGCAATTATCAGGCCGGCATGGTCATTCAATTTCATCAAAACGTCCCCGGCTTCCGGCGCGGTGAGCGCGTCATGGTGACGGCTCGGAATGAACGCGGTGTGTTGGCGGCGCGGCAGAACGGCGACATTGTTTCGCTTCCGTTGGACGTGGCGGCTCGTTTCCAAATTTATGAATCCCGGAAATTCGCTCTGGCTGCTGGGGACATGATTCGGATTACGCAGAACGGTTTCACAAACGACAAACGACGACTCAACAATGGCGATTTGAGACAGGTGAAAGGATTCACCAAGGACGGCGACATCAAGCTGACCAACGGCTGGGTCGTTTCAAAAGATTACGGGAATTTGACGCATGGCTATTGCCTCACGTCTTATAGTTCGCAGAGCAAGGGCGTGGACTGCGTATTCGTGGCCGAAAGTTCTGAATCGTTCCGCGCCGCCGACCGCGAACAATTTTACGTCTCGGCCAGCCGGTTCAAAGAATCGCTCGCGATTTATACGGATGACAAACGCGAATTGCTCAATGCCGTCCGCAAATCGTCGCAACGGCCTTCGGCCACGGATTTGGTGACAAAGGCAATCGCCGGGACGGTCGGGGAAACGACGGTGAAAAAATCGCAGGGACAAGCGTCTGCCCAAAATTTCGAACCGCCAATGCCGGAAATGGCAAAACCTGACTGGCTGCCAAAGCGGAATATGCGCCATTCACAGTCCCGGAGGATGGGGATATAAACCGGGTGTCACCCTGCCTGATGACGACCTTTTCACAGACATTTTTCGGATGGGGACAGATAAGACGCTTCGCCAAAGCGCATCGGGTTGACCAGAAAATCAGGGTTGACGAACATTACTTGGGGCGTTTGTTCAGTCCGCCGTTTCACGGTCCAGCCATCTTCAGACACAATTCGCTTTTGACCGGAGCAGTTCTTGAAAATAGTTTGAAAGATTTTTGCCGGCATCCCCGTATTGTAGGGAAAGCCTCAAAATTCTTGAAAACACCATGAACAGCCGATTAAACCACATCCAAAACTGGCCCGAACAGGCGCAACAGGCCAACTGGTGCGCCACAACGCTGGCGAAGAACTGCGGCGTCTCATTGCGGACGCTGGAGCGGTTTTGCCTCAAAACAATGGGCAAAAGCCCCAAGGCATGGCTTTTGGAACAACGCCAGCAACGGGCGGCCAAGCTGTTGCAAGATGGTTGCAGCGTTAAGGAAACGGCGGCAAATCTTGGCTACAAACACCAGAATCATCTGAGCAACGAATTCCAAAAGCGATGGGGATGTTGCCCATCGGACAAATCGGTTGCAAACAGGTTGCAAAGCTCCTGAATGTCGCGTTTTTGTTGATACTGTCGCTGTTTTGTTGATGATTTTGCTTCGTGCGCGGTTTATTTATGGTCTAATAAAGCTCAGAAATGAGCAAGTGCATAACAAGCCTTCAACCGCGCAATAGTGCAGGGAGTTTTTTTGCCGAAAATCAATCTTATTCCGCCGCCGCCGGGCGTCGTGCGACGATTCTTCAGCCTCCATCAATCATTGCAGGACTTCCATCAGCCGTTGCATGGTCTCATCCGACGGCTGAAGGAGTTCCTGCAAGCCGACCAGTGCGTCGGCCAATGGAGCGATGTCGTCAGCATTCCCGTGGCGGAATGAAATTGAACAAGAAACAACAAGGCAACACCACTGAACACTCAATTACATAAAATCCAGAATTGACCAGAACTGGTCGGAACAGGCGCAGGTGACAAATGGTGCGCCAACAGTCATCTTTCCCAGTCTCCCACCGCCTGGCAAGGTGCAGGCTTGCAACAAGTGCTCGATGATTACAGGAAAACCAACTTTCCGTGTCTTAAAAGATTGAAATTGCTTTTGCCGTTTTTCAGCTTATTAGCTGTCGTTTCTGCGTTCGCAGATGGTTTGTCACAATATAGGGATTTTGTTTCAAATCCACCATGGATAAAAAAAATGGTATTCGCACAGTCTGGCAACCTTTTTCCTCAAATCTATAGCGATGGTAAAACTACAATTCCTTCTGGCTTTGTTTTTTTTGAAGCCTCCTCACAGTCTAATTCTTGGTATATTAGGACTCTAACAAATGCACCGAGTGGAGAACATGATCCGAGCAATGGAAATGGATGGATGATTGGGAAATCGTTTCAAGATTATTGGAGTATAACAGCCGATAAAAAGCTTATCATTACTACGCCATTAAATGGCGACCCAAAAGGAAATGTAATTATCATTGCTAAATTGTGGCACTTAAAGATTGAAATGATTCAAAAATTGGGATTGCTATACTTGGTGGCAGGAGAATATCCAGATGTGCCCCAAAATATCAATTGGATTGACAATTCGCATTTCCAAGCACAGACAGCAGAACATGGATTAATGGAAGGGAAGATAGTGGGTTCTATAAATCAATTTCCAGAGGGAGTCGAGTATACATTTTCAAAATTTCCGACTGTTACATTTGGCGTAGCTTACACTTACAGTTCTCAAAGAGTATTCCCGCCAAGTTCAATTGATGGATACAAAATAGCAAATGGAAAAAAAATCGAACTTTATAAAATTTTGATGCCGACTATTGAAACAGGAGAAAGCAGTTCTGATTTTAATGGGTTCTCACCTATTGATTTTTTGTCGGAGCAGCAACTCGCTGAGGCCGTAAAAGAAGTTAGAAATGGTGAAAAAATCACCTATACAAAACCCGATGGCAAAACTGTTGAAGCAATACCAACTGTGCCCAATTATAACTCTTTGGCCACCAGTGAGCCAATATCTGGCAAAAAAAATACAACAATCAGGATAATATTTTTTTCTCTTGTTGGGGTTTCCTTTTTAATTTTCATATACTTTGGTATCCAAAAAACAAAACACAAACGAAAGGAAAACAAATGATAGTGAATAAATTCCATGTTGCAAGCGTTGTGGTGGCACTTGTTACCCTTAACATAGCTGCTCAAGAGTGTTGGGTTCCCAATGGGTATAAAGAATGTCCCACTAGCAACAACTACTTGATTAATGATGTCCAACAAAGTTGCACGCTTTGCGTTGGCTACACAAATTATAAATGGGTGCGGCATTGGCAGCAAGGAGACAATCCTGGGAAACAAGATGCTGTTGATGATAACAACGGCGACTGTGCTTATCAATGCACCGATGGTGTGCATTATGCGTATCCGTCAGTTATTCCAGATCCCGAAGGATTAAACTGCCCATAGTTTGTCTTGAGTGATGAGAAAAAGCCGAATCTATTTTATTTCGGCGAGCTTTTTATTGGCTTTGACTGGATTTGTTAAAATTGCAAGCAGTCAGAGCCATTTAAAGATTTTGACATTGACAGATCCAGTTTTAGGAATTTCCTTCGATGGAAGTTTCCTGTTGGCTGGGAATATTGAGTTACTGATAGCAGGGCTATGCTTATTTAGCAATTCAATACAATTGAATGCTTGTGTCGTTGCGTGGTTTTCAACGGCTTTACTATTGTATAGGCTGGGTTTAACGGTAATAGGATGGCATCATCCATGTCCTTGTCTTGGCGGTTTCACCGACGCGCTAAATATTTCGCCACAAATAGCCGACACGGCCATGAAAATCATTCTGGCATATCTGCTCATCGGCAGCTACGCCACCTTGTTCTGGCTCTGGCGGCAGAGTAAAAAGGCAGTCTCAAGCGCCGTAGGTGCGGAATCTTTGTAGAAACGCCATCACAAAACAATTCAAGCTCCGTAGGAGTGACATATTCGGAAATGAATGCCAAAAAATATGCCGCTCCTGACGGAGCTTTATTTTTGATCTTGATGAAGCTACAACTATGCCGCGCCTACGGTGCTAAAAGCAAAGTCATGGAAACATTTTTCCGGCTGATAAAGATTGCATTGCCATTGGCAATCGTGTCTGTCTGCTTTTTTGGATATGTCCTGCACCATCAAAGCGGTATTTTTCGTGAGCTTCAAGAAGCATTGTGGTCAATTCAATGGGTGCTGCTGGTTTGCACTACAGTCTGGTGCGGCACTTTTATTTTCCTGTCGTTCAGCCGGAGAGATTTGCCGCTCATCGGCCTGCTAGCTCATTGAGATAGTCGCATATTTCATCGGCTATGCAGCGACTTCGCGGAAAACAGATGCCATTATTCTTTTGGCGGGCGTGACGCTGGGAAAGGGAATGCGCTTTGCGCTGTTAAGTCAGAAGTTTGAAGTTAGAAGTGAGAAGATAGAAAGCGAAAACATTTCTGATCTTCAACCTTCAACCTTCAACCTTCGACCTTTTCTTATCGGTTTGGTCTTGCTGCTGGCTTTTGGGTCGTGGTGGCATTTGGATATGTCGAATAATTATTATCACGGATCGCGCTGGATGGGGCTTTGGGATAATCCGAACATTTACGGGATGTTGATGGGGGCAGGCGTCGTCCTTTCAACAGGACTCCTTTTGGCAGATAGAAGATGGAAGATGGAAGATGGGATCGGACAGGAATCAGAAAACAGAAGTCAGAAGTCAGAAATATCGGAAGGCGGAAAAGGGAAATCAGTCAGAGACTCCTTACGTCGTCTCCTACCAGTCGTTCTTTTTATCGCGGTCTGTGATGATGGCGGTGGGGCTGTTTTTCAGTTACAGCCGGGGGGCGTGGCTGGGGACGGCGGTGGGTTTGTTATATCTGGCAAAGGTGCATGGCAAGTTCAAATGGCGGTATGTGGGGCTAGGCGTGGGGCTTGTGGCGTTAGGCGTGGTATTATTTTGGGGACGCACGCCGGACAATGCGCCGTGGTATATGAAGCGGATGGATTTTGGCAGGGCGTCGGCGCAACACCGGGTTGCCGCGTGGAAGGCCGGTTTTGAAATGATGCGGGATCATCCCTTCGGCGTCGGCTGGAACAAAGCGGTTGACGTCTATGTGAAAGATTATTCACCACCGGAAGGCGGCGCGGCGGCGATCACCATGAACAGTTATTTGATGCTGGGAACGCAGTTGGGTTTGCCGGGGCTGATTTGTTTTGTCGCCTATGTCGCGCTGGCGCTCAAAGGAGACAGGAGTTGGAAGTTAGGAGTTGGAAAAAATGCGGAGTGCGGAGTGCGGAATGCGGGGTGCGGAATTGAAACGGAACAAGCGGAAACATTTCAGAAATTCCGAATTCCGAATTCCGAATTCCGAATTAAATTGGCTTGTCGCGCGGGTGCCGTGATGTTGCTGGTGGCGTTTTGGTTTGACGGCGGGTTGTTCACGCTGGCCACGGCGGCGGTTTTTTGGATTTTGCTGGAACTGTCTCAAGTGCGGAATGCGGAATGCGGAGTGCGGAACAATCAAACGCGGAGCGCAGAGTGCGGAGTGCGGAATACAACTCCGAACTCCGAACTCCGAACTCCGAACTCCAAAATGGGTTTTACGCTTATTGAGTTGCTGGTGGTGATTGCGGTCATCGGGATTCTGGCGGCGATGTTGATGCCGGCGTTGTCCAAGGCCAAACAGAAGGCGCAAGGCAGCGCCTGCCTGAACAACATGAAACAGTTGCAATTGGGCGCAATCATTTACGGAAATGACAACAATGATTATTTGCCGGCGAATGTCACCGTCCGCAATGGCGGCGACAGCTTGAGCGGCGATTCTACCGTCAAGCCGCCTGTTCCCCCCGGACCGAACTGGGTGGATGGCACCTTTTCCTCCGCCCAACCCTGGAATGCTGACATAGCCGAGAACCCTGCTGGGTGCGCAACCAATCCCTTTTATCTCGGAGTGCAGGGGAATCAAGGTAATGGAGTGACGTTGATTGGTTCCATAGGAATTTACGCAAAAGCGGCCGGAGTCTATCATTGTCCCGCTGATCAATACATGGATCCGGCGTGGCACAGGCTGCGAGTCCGGTCGTGTTCGGCAAACTGCTTCGTTGGAGGACATGGCCCCGAGGCGAACGGGGTGAACGGACAGCAAAACGGGGTGAACTACAAGGTTTTCAGCAAATTTTCAGATTTTGGGGGCTCTACTTTAAGCGCATCCGACTGCTTTGTGTATCTGGATGAAAACCCGCTGAGCCTGAATGACGGATGGTTTTTATTTTACGGAAATGGAAGCACCATCAATGACAAGCCGGCGATCAACCATGGATTGTTCTCGTCATTCTCGTTTGCCGACGGCCATGCGGAATTTCACCTGTGGCACGACGTATTTTTAAATCCTGCTTTGACGCCGGGCACAACAGGAGGAGCGGATACGCGATGGCTCGCCCTGCATGGCACTTACCCCTTGCCCTGATATGAAAGAATTGAAGGCACAGACTGGCTCGTGGTTCCGGCAGCGCAGAGCGCCCTGGCTGCCTGGGGCGGGGCTGGTGATGCTCGCGGTGGCTTTGGTCGGATTGCGGTTATTGTGGCTTCGTGTTGAGCGTCCGGCGCATTTGGAGGAGAATGCCGCTGCGTATGGCTCGATTGGAAACTTTTACGGCCCGGTCCGGATGAACCACGATGGCAGCCAGTTCACTTATGTGACCATAGCGGCTGACCGGGGCCACGCCCTGTTTCTGTGCGACACCGCGACGGGGAAGAAGGGTCAAATCATTGAGGACCGGCAGGGGGTGGGATACTTTGGTGACGATTTCGCCATCCAAGCCGGGCCGTGGTCGCCGGACGACAGTTGTTTTCTCTGCGTCGTGAGCAACCGTCCGATGGTCTTTTCGGCGAACACCCGTCAGGGACAAGCCGTCATTGACGGCGAGCCGTTTTCAGATGCGGTGTGGCTGACGCCCACCAAGTTTGCCTGTGTGGCGGATGGAACGAATTTGTGCCTGGCTCAAAAAAGCGCGGACGGACAATGGGATCAGAAGATTTTCCTGAGCCGGAATGTGCCCCTGACTTCACTGGCAGCCATCAGTTCGGACGCGGTGGCATGGCTGGAGAATGATGATGTCATCTGCCAGGCCAATTTGTCGGAAAACGACAGTGGAGCGGGCATCCTGTCTGCGGGGGGCAACGCGGCGTCGCAGCCACCCACAAACGGATTGGCGCTCTGGCTGGATGCCTCAAAGTTGCGGCAGCCGGATCAGACGCGGGTGCTGGATTTGCCGGATTTGAGCCGTAACAAAAACGACGCGCATGTGGAACGGGACTCAGCCGGTCTTCGACGACACGAACAGCCCGCGCGCGTTGAACGGCAAAGGCACGGTTCATTTTGGCTGGCTGGGTTCCGCCACGAATGGGACCGGCTTGAAGACCCGCGCACCCCTGGGCATCGCCGGCTCCGCACCCCGGAGCGTGTTTGTCGTCATGCGGCACGACGGCAGACCGCCCGATGATGGTGAGCATGGGCGACACCAGCGCGCACGGCGCATTGTTCGGGGTGGAATGGAGCGACAAGCTTTATCTGCCGACGGGCTGGTGGGCGGACAACTTTATTAATATGGCGTCCACCGACTGGAATATGTTGGAGGTGGTTTATGACGGCACAAGCCAGAAAGGTTATGTCAACGGCGTGCTCCAAGGAACGGCCAGCGCGACGCTGAACACGGTGGAACGGGGCGTTGAAATCGGCTACCGCGACGGCAGCGACGCCAAAGCAGCCGAAGGCGATTTTGCCGAGTTGCTAGTGTATGACCGTGCCCTGAGCGCCGGCGAGCGGGAGCAGGTGGAGGGTTATTTGCAGGGCAAATGGTTTGGACAAAAGTCAGCTACATCGCAAAATGCAGTGGTCTTGTATGGTGGCGGACTTGATGGGATGACGGGATTGTCATATTCAAAGGAAACGGGGGAACTGTTGATCAGCCGGACGCAAAACGGCCAGGATTCAGTCTCGCGGTTGAGCGCGGCTTCCGGTGCCAGCCCGATCCTTGTGATGCAGGGACAATCCGTGCGCGACGCGCAATGGGCCGGCCCGGACAGGTTCGTGTATGCCAGCCATCTTGACACCCGGAACTCACTTATGCTGGCCGATTTATCCGGTGCCGGGAATAAACAGTTGTTGCAGTTGTGGGGGAATGGAAATTTTGACTGGTTCAAGGTGACTTCCGACCAAAAGCAAGTGTTCCTGCTGGGAAGCATCAGCAACGAACCGGCACCGGGCATTTGGCGATGCGATCTGGCGTCGGACGCTTTGCGCCCGGTGCTTTCGAGTTCGGATTACCCATCGCCCCATGCCCAGGCCATCACGACGTTGCACGAAGCCATGACTCTCCCGGGCGGGCAATGTCACCTACACCATTTTCCGGCCCGCCAATTTTGACCCGCACAAAAAACATCCGTTGCTGATCGGCGACACCACCATTGACACCTCGATTTACACTGAGCCATTCATGACGGGCGTGGCGGCCTGCGGTGCGACTGTGGCGGTGGTGGATCGGCCCAATTGGACTCCAGGCCTTGATCAGTGGGCGCAAAATGTCCAGGCGCTTTACGAGCAGATCAAGAGCGATCCGACAGTGGACACCCGGCGTGTGTATGTGTTTGCCGTCAGCGCAGAAACGCATTACTTGAGCCAGATGGTGGCGACCAACTCCGCGCCGTGGCGGGGAATCATTCTGCTCAACCCCAGCGAGCTGCCGGATTTTTCCCAATCGCCCCGGTGGCAGCCGATGCCCAAAATGCTGCTGGACGACGGCGGCGAGCAACATCAGGAAGACCGTTTCAAACGCTTTCAAAAGGATGCGCTTGATTCCGGCGTCGTGGTGGAGTTTTATTTGCATCCGGGCGAAACGCATCGCATGGTGGGGGAAGTAGGCAGGCTCAAACGGGTCCAGGAAGAAATGCGCTTCATCTTTGAGGAATAAACCATGAAGTGGATTCGATATTTCATTCTTTCTGCCGGGGTCATCCTGCTGGCGGCGGCGCTGATCCGGTTTGTCATCGCGGCCGGCAACGCGCAGGTGCTGGCCTTGCCCGATCCCATGCTGGGCATCCCGTTGCGCTACGCGGTGCTGGCCGTTGGAGCATTTGAACTGGCCGTGGCATTGATTTGCTTGTTCGGCAGTCGCGTTGGACTCCAGATCGGCTGGCTGGCGTGGTTGGGCACCAATTACGTCGTATTTTGGATTGGTTTGGTCTGGCAACATTTCTCACCGCAAGGAACCTGCATCGGCAGCCTCACCGACCCGTTGCGGGTCTATTATGGAACCACCGGATATGTTCTTCAATTCCTTCCGTTCGGCCTGGCGTTGGGCAGCTATGCCGCATTGCTTCAACTTTGGTTCGCAAAAAGAGTCAAAGCTGAACACCCGTCCGCGCAGACAGCAGTGGCGAACTCTGGCACAGTTGGAACCGGGACGGCGGTGCTGGTTCGATCCCTGAAAATATCCTGCACCGCCTGCGGCGGTCACGTGGAATTTGCAACCAACCTTTTGGGCGAAAAAATCCCCTGCCCGCATTGCCGGGCCACCATCATCTTGAAGCGCGCGGACAACATTAAAATGTCCTGCTCATCCTGCAACGGGCACATTGAATTCCCCTCGCACGCCCTGGGCGATAAGATTCCATGCCCGCATTGCAACACAGACCTCACCTTGGCGAAACCGGCATGAACGGGTGATTGAAAGACATTGAAGAACAGGACTGGCTGAAATTCCCGCAACGGGCCAAAATGTCTTTCTGCATTCCGCCCAATTGTTGACAATTTCCTCAAGCCCTGAAAATGTGAAATATAAAATTCTCTTTGCGCTGTGGCTTGTCGGCACGATTTCGCTTCTTGCGTTGCTTTTATACCAGCCTGGCGAGACCGGAGATTATTTGCGAACGCCCATTTACGATGAAAAGGCGGATGCGTCCAAACAAATTGCCGACGCACTCATCGTGGCCAAAAAGGAAAACAAAAACGTCTTGCTTCAGTTCGGCGCAAATTGGTGTGTTTGGTGCCACGTTCTGCACCGTTTGTTCGATACAAACAAGGCTGTGCATGGAATAATTCAATCTGGATATGTCGTGGTGTTGGTTGACGTGAACAATGGTCACAACGAAGCAACCGTGAAAAAATATGGACAGCCCACGCAATTCGGCCTGCCAGTCATCGTCATTCTTGATTCTAACGGCAAACAGCTTGTCACACAAAGCGTTGGTGAGTTTGGAGAAAATGGCGGATACAGCCCTCAAAAAGCATCGGGTTTTTTGAGCAAATGGGCCGGGCATTAAGAAATTAAAATTGCGGCCACGTTTGAATTGACCATTCAAAACTCTTGACTTGGCTTTTCCGTGAGCCATCGGTTTTTGACTGCGCCTGGAAAATCGGTTCCGATGAGCCATTGTCTAGCAGAATCAGGATTCCAGGCGAGCCACAAGATGAAACATTGTTCGACGCGGCTCTCGCGCGAGGCGAGGTCCGCTGTCTTAATCGCGAGACGCGCGCCGGCTTCGGGATTCCAGAGGCGGACGGCTTCGACGTAGCTTCCAATGGCGTTTTCGCGAACCGGCCCGGCGGGAAGTTGGCTCACCCAGCGGGCCGCAGCTTCGGGCGACACTGGCGCGAAGACATCCAAAATGCGGGCAATGCCTTGCTGTTGCAAATTCTCATCGGACAATTTGGCGGTCCATGACAACGCCTTTTGTGGCTCCTGGGTGGCCCACCGATCGAGCACCGCGAGGACTGCCCGCTGTTCCAATTCGGGCGGCGAGAGTTTCAGCGCGAATTCAGCCGCAACCAGAGGATCCGCGTCCGCCCAAGATTCCGCCACGGTCGCCAGCGCGAGTTCCCTGTCCGCCTCCACCGGCAATGTTTCGGCCCATTTGACGGCGTTGGATGCATCCAGCGCCGCCCAGTCACCGGCGACATTGATGATCAAGTCGTGTCTGGTCTCGCCGGGCGGAAGATTCTGCACGGTTGATGAGATGCCGGCGGGATCCAAATGCACCCAGATGAAATAAATGTCGCGGAGGGCCACCTCCTTGGGGAATCCCGCCGACAGGCCGTGAACCCATTTGATGGCCGCCTTTGCGTCGTCCTTTGCCCAAATTTCGGCCAGCATTTGGACGGCCTCGTTGCGCGAGCGTCCGGGATTCATTTTCACTGCGGCGGCGGCGGCGACCTGTAGGTCGTTTTTGGCATACAATGGGACGACGCTGCGGATGCTTTCCACTTTCTCCATGCCTTCGGACATTGCGGAGATATATGCAAAAGCTTTGGCGGGGGCGAGTTCGCCCCAGCGTTTCAGCACGGACTCCGTAAGCACAACTCGCTCCCGCAATTGTTTCAAGCCTTCCGCCGCTTTGATGGCTTCGGGGATTTCGGAAAGGGACAGGTTCGTGGCAATGTTGGCCAGCGCGTTCAGCCGGTCGTCAATTTTCTTTTCCGCATACGCTTTGTTTAGTGTGGCAGCGAGGCCCCCGGACAAGCTGTTGGTGTCCGCCCCGATAGCGACAGTGGCGAAAAGGACTGCGATGCCAAAACAAAATAACTCACGGATAAACCGTAGAAAAACAACATTATGCCTCATGTAAAATGTGAGTGTAATATCAACGGCTGCTTGGTGCCATAAATTTCAACGTGCAGCCACGAGCCGGCTCGTGGCCGCACGTTTACGAGTGCTGACCCCTATTGGTCAAGGTGCCTGGGGTATCCATTGCTGGTTGTTGCCGCCGTTCCACTGCCATAGCTGGACGATTGCGCCATCAGCCGTCGAAGCGCCGTTCACATCCAGGCATGAACCGGTTATGTAGCTGGGCACGATCTCATAGTAACCGCCGCTGGTTGCGTTGAAGTAGAACTTCTGGTTGGTGCCGCCGTCGTAAGTCCAGAGTTGAACCTTGGTGCCGTTGGCGGTGCCCCAATTGCTGATGTCAATGCTGCTGCCGCTCTGCACGCCAATGATCTGATATAGGCTGCTGCCCAAGCTGGTAATGGTCCATTTCTGGTTGCTGCCGCCATTGTAGGTCCACTGCTCGATTTGCGTTCCATTGGCCGTGCCCTGGCCGGTGGCATCCAGCGCCTTGCCGCTGTTCCGGTTAATGAGCTTATATGTGCCGTTGGCGAGACCGCCGCTGCTGGTTTGAACGAAGGTAGTCACGCTTTGGCCGGTCAGCGTCGCCGTGAAGCTACCGCCCGAGACGCCGAAACTGCCGATGTCGGACATGCTTTGGCTGCTGGATGTCCGGTAGCCTTCGAGGGTGGCGGCGTTGCCGTTCTGGATGATGAACTGCTGGTTCACCGAGCCGGTGCCCATATTGAGAGCCACGATCACGGTGCCACCGTTGACCCGGTAAGCTGTGACATACACGTTCGACTGCGGATTATAAGTGGCGCTGACGCGGGTTGAACCGGGCCGTATCCATTTCGCAAACTGGCCCTCTGTATATCCTTGCTTATTGATGGAGCCGTTGCTAAGAACCATAACGGTATTGGTATCGCCGTCGTTGTCCCACCAATAGACATAGGCGCTGAACTGGTCGTTCATGCAATCGCTGATTTGCTTGGCTAATGACATACACGCACCTGTGTCATTTGGGCCGTCAAAATAATACTCCGTCATCCAGACATGTTTGCCGTGGGCGAGGGCGTTAGTATGCGTGTATAACCCCCCGCCGTAAAGGTGGCCTGCCACGATGGTGTCATGGCTGGCGGCCGTGGAGTTGTTCAAGACGGGGTCGGAATACTGATCTTGAAAATTGATCGCTTCCGGCATGGCAATCGCCCGCCCGACAGCCGGCGCGTTGTTTAACATGAAGTTATACATGTCGGTTGCCGTCCAATTGGCACCATCAAGCTCATTTTGGGGGGAAACCCAATCCAGATTGTGAGCGGTTGCCGCCTGACCCAGCCAGGTGGCGTAAGCACCGGCGTCGCCGGGTATCAACTCACCGTTGCCGTATTGCCATTGGGACGGAACGGTCCAACAGGTTCCGAGCACCTTGAGCCCGGCTGCGTGCGCGTTGGCGGCATTGGTAATTTCGTCAGCCCAGGCGCTTTCGTTACCGAGAGTGCCCCCTTGGTCAATGCGGATGCGCAACAGGGAAAAACCCAGCGTTCCCCAGAGTGAGTTGCACTTGGCAGTCGAGAAGACTCCGCACCACGCGCTGGAGTCGCCGTAGCCGTCAATGACCTGTTGATCTGCGCCGCTCATGGTTATGGTGCATTGCGCATGAGCACGGGTTGCAATCGCGCCCGCCGCCGCGAGGACGGCAAAAAGGCGCATTAGTTTGGTTGGATGCATTTTGGTTTCCTTTGATGTGTCTGGTTGGTTTTTGTTTGCTAGTTTAGAAACTGCGATTCGTCAAGGTGCCTGGGGTATCCATTGCTGGTTGTTGCCGCCGTTCCACTGCCATAGCTGGACGATTGCGCCATCAGCCGTTGAAGCGCCGTTCACATCCAGGCATGAACCGGTTATGTAGCTGGGCACGATCTCATAGTAACCGCCGCTGGTTGCGTTGAAGTAGAACTTCTGGTTGGTGCCGCCGTCGTAAGTCCAGAGTTGAACCTTGGTGCCGTTGGCGGTGCCCCAATTGCTGATGTCAATGCTGCTGCCGCTCTGCACGCCAATGATCTGATATAGGCTGCTGCCCAAGCTGGTAATGGTCCATTTCTGGTTGCTGCCGCCATTGTAGGTCCACTGCTCGATTTGCGTTCCATTGGCCGTGCCCTGGCCGGTGGCATCCAGCGCCTTGCCGCTGTTCCGGTTAATGAGCTTATATGTGCCGTTGGCGAGACCGCCGCTGCCGGAGTTATAATTATACCACCAAGCAAATGCCGCTTGCGCGCCCTGTCCTGAACCCAGTGTGCAATTAGCCGGAGTGGAATTGTTAAGATTGACAAGATTGTCTGACAGGAAGCCGATGAGCCATGAGACGTTGCCGGCACCATCAATGCAGCCCTTGAGCGCATCGCCGAAGCCCGCCGTGGACGCGTCGTCCAAGCCACCGCTGCCATCTGGATTCCACATACATTCCGTGATAATCAACGGCCAGTTGTTCGCAGCAGGCTGGTATTGGTTGTTCCATAGGTTCGTCACTGCCGCAGTGTTGTCATGCACGCCGCCATACCCCGGATAAAAATGGCCCGCAACACCGATATTCGAGCCGGAGAAGGGATACTGGGCCCATTCGTAGGGCGAGCCATCATAGTCCAGTGTCGGAACCCAGATGACATTGTTCGCGCCCGTGTTCCGAATCGCATTTATGATGGGCTGAGTCCAGTTTTGAAAAGCCTGAAAATACTTCGCCTGGCCGCTGCCCCAGTCGCCGTTGCCCGGGGATGATTCGACGTTGACCGGCTCGTTCATGAGTTCGAACATGATGTTGTTGGCGTTCTTGACGCCCGGAGCGTTGGCGACGGTCTGCCAGAAGGTGATCAGGCGCTGCTGTTCTACTACACCCGCGTTATTGGCGCCGTCACCGGTTTGGTTAATCGGACCCGTCGCGCAAAGCACCAGGTAAAGGCCGCGCGAACTGAGATGCTGGGCGTAGGGAACGACGTAGTTCTGGATCCAGCCGTTAAACTGGCTGGAGTTGGTCAGCCCGCTATCGCTATTCCAACCGCCAATCATGTCGGTATTGACACGCACGAAGCGGCAATACCATCCGTGGTTCTGGCCATATTTTGCGCTGGTGTCGCTCATGACATCCGCCGCGCTGTTCATAAAGTTCAACAAGCCGGCGACGTTGGCCGTGCTGGTCCAGTCGGTGGGATCGCTGTATCGGTTCCCCTGGCCGTTAAAATAGGTGTCTTCAGGCTGCATCCATCCTCCCATGAGACGCACGTTCTGGCCGTTGGCCTGTAGGTTTTTGCCATTGATGCTCAGCATGGGCGTGGACTGTCCATCATAAGCCTGTGCGCTCATTGCCAGCGCACCTGCCGCTGCGATGACGCCCAAGGCGCGGATGGCGGTGCGGATGGCATTGGGAGGATACATTTTAGTTTTCATGGAATTGCTTTTTTGGTTGTGTTGGATATTTCGATTCCGCCCTGAAAACTTTCGCTCAAGAATTTCTCAAAACATTCTTTAACTCCCGTCACAAGGAAATCATGGCTCAAATTTTTTCACGGCTCCGGTGCTATAACTTATATCTGCGTCAAAAGGGCCGTGATCTGCGCCAAATATTTTCCAGAACGATCAAAAAGTTGAAGGGGTGATCGCTTTCGGAACGACCGGGGGCGCAAAGCGGCGGGAATATCCGTTCGCGCCTCGAGTCCTGGGACAAACCTCGTGTTCGGCTTCCTGATAAAGCAGCAGGGACGTAATCCAGTCATTCCAAAATCCCGATGTGTCGTCAGGAATTCCGGCACCGATGGTGTGATTGGGAAATCGTGTGTCAATGATGGCACGGGCGGCTTCCAAGGCCGTGCCGCCATCCGCCGAATTCAACCGATGCTCTGACATGGCGAGGACTGCATAGGCCATGGCAATCCGGTTGGTCGTATTATCAGGGTAGCCGAGGCAGCGCTGCGCCCATTGGCTTGCCGCCGACCAGTTGCCGCGCCGGTAGTAGAACATCGCGACTGCTTGCGCCCGCCAAGCGAGCATGACCGGGCTTTCCCGGCTGGCGGCCTGCTTGTCCATGAGGGAATTTTCCGCGACGCGTTCCAACGGCTTGAGCAGGGCAAGTGTGTTCGTTTCGTCCGGCAGAAAGGTGTTGATTTTCAGAATCTGCTCGGCCGCAACCGGATTGTCGCCCTTCGCAAAATGAACGGCCGTTTCGCGCACCAACCGCCGGTAGTCGTCAAGATCGTCGGCAACGATAAGGGCCATCGCAATCGCCGGCAGGTCGCGCGTGGCTGCATCGGTCATGTCAGACGGATCAATCTCGTTGGCTGAATACAATTTCAGGTAGCGATCAGCCGCTTGCTTCCAGCGGCCTTGAGCAATATTCCAACGACCGAGATCCCGGAAAACGCTGGCGGCTCCGAGCGAAGGACCAATCTCGGGCGCTTGAATTTCTTCGATCAAACGGTCGGCTTCGGAGAATTTGCCGCGATTGATCAAAGCGGCTGCCTGGGTAAAAGCGGCGGCGGCTTCAGCTTCAAGGCGCAGGCGATGTTCGTTGAACTCGGCACGTTCTGCTTCCTCGCGGAGCAAAACTTGTTCCTTTCGAGCTTCGTGTTCCCTAACAAACAACCAACTCGATGTGCCAAATCCTAAAATCAACGTCAGGCTGACCACGCCCAGCATGGCAAACAAAACTTTGTTTCGGCGAACCAGCCTGCGAAAACGATAGAAGCGGCTCGGCGGACGCGCGACCACCGGTTCGTTGTTGAGATGGCGCTGCACGTCCATCGCCAGACCATTCGCCGTTTGGTAACGCGTGGACCGGTCCTTTTCCAGCGCTTTCATTGCAATCCAATCGAGATCGCCCATCAACAGCGACTTCAATTTCCGCGGCTCGATCCGCCGCCGAAAGGCCGTCTCGGTGAGTTGATCCGCGCGCAAGCCTTCCAGCTTGGCGGAAGGTCGGTGCGGTTCGCGCTCGCGCAACGTGCGGCGCATTTCGTCCACGCCGGACTTGAGCAGCTCGTTTTGATCAAACGGCGTTTTGCCGGTCAACAGCTCGTAAAGCAGCACGCCCAGGCTGTAGATGTCGCTCCTCGTGTCCACGTCCAGATTGCTCATCTCCGCCTGTTCCGGACTCATATACGCCGGCGTGCCCATGAACTGTTCGCAAGCCGTGAAGAGCGTTTTGTCCGTCAACCATTCGCCGGAGGTGGCCTTCGCGATTCCGAAATCAATCACCTTCGACACCGGCGCGCCATCGTGGGTCGTGACTAGAATGTTCGATGGTTTGACGTCACGATGGATTATGCCTTTTTGGTGAGCGTGTTGGATGGCATTGCAGACCTGGATGAACAAGCCCAGCCGCTGGCGCGGATCGAGGCAATGTTCATCGCAATATCTCGTGATCTTCACGCCGCGAACCAGTTCCATCACGAAATACGGGCGGCCGGTCTCCGTGGCCCCGGCGTCGAGGACACGCGCGATGTTGGGATGATCCATCAAGGCCAGTGCCTGCCGCTCCGCCTCGAATCGGGCGATGACTCTTTTCGTGTCCATCCCCAGTTTGATGACCTTCAACGCTACGCACCGCCGGACCGGCGATTGTTGTTCGGCCATATGAACAATCCCGCATCCGCCTTCGCCGATTTTCTGCAGCAGTTTGTAGGGGCCGATCTGCTCTCCTTCAAATTCGGCGTATTCGCCGGACACGACGGCGTTATCCGGGACGCCACACGCGGCGGTGACGACTTGGGAAATATTGGGAAGGACGACCAGTGTGCTCTGCTGGAAAAAAATCTCGACCGCCGGCTGCGACGACAACATTCCCTCCACAACCGCCCGCAGTTCTGCGTCGTGCCCGCAACTTGACTCCACATAGGCGGCGCGCTCCTGCGATGACGCGATTTCCAAGGCGGCGCAAAAAATTTCCTCAGCCTGCTCTAAAATGCCGTTAGTCGGCCACGGATCGGTTCGCACATGTTTGAAAGTTCCGGTTCACTTGTTTCTGCGATTTTGCCGTTCAGCGCTCAAAAAATTCATGGTGACTGGCTTTCAATCCGCTTGAAGAGCCATGTCCTAGCGCAAATCCAATGCCGGTTGACGCTGCGCTCGCTGATGCCGGTGGTTTCGGCGGTTTCTTTGTTGGTCATGCCGCCAAAAAATTTGAGCAGCACGACCCGTGCGCGCTCTGGATGCACGCGTTCGAGTTCTTCCAGAGCCCCGTTGATCAAAAGAGTCCTCTCATCCGCAGGAGCGGCGGAGAGATCGAAATTATCAATGTTGAAGCGTTGCTGATCGCCTCCATGCTTCAAGCGCGACTTGCGGCGCGCGTGATCAATGAGAATCCGGCGCATCGCCTCGGCTGCGGCGTTATAAAAATAGGCCCGGTCCTTCCAATTTCGTTCAATGCCGCCCGCAACCAACCGAAGCCAGACTTCATGGACGAGAGCCGTGGGTTGCAGAGTGTGGCCGGACGATTCGTTCGCCATTCTGGCAGCCGCAAGATGGCGGAGTTCATCATACATAAGCGTCATCAACTGATCCGCAGCAGCGACATCGTTTGCCGTGTCGGGATTCAGGGGCATCGCGGTTTCGCTCATCGGGTTTCCACTGGTTCAGTTGCGTTCAAGAGTGCGACAAGCGAGACCGGCTCGCTGCCGCACCTAAATTGACGAAGTGGTGATAGCTCAAGGTAATCGGTAACTAAGGTGCTTGGGGCGACCATTGCTGGTTGTTGCCCCCAAGTCACTGCCATAGTTGGACTATTGCACCGTCCGCCGTGGAGCCGCCGCGAGGACGGTAAAAAGGCGCATTAGTTTGGTTGGATACAATATACTTTTCATTTGTTTGTGGTTGGTTGTCTCTTGTTTTTAGGGTGAGCTTCGATTGAGTTGGGTCTGCGGGGTTTTTAATCCGCCGGTTGGGTTCCTGATGTAACCGCACTGACATTCTTCACTTCCTTGATGGCGCGGTCGCGAAAATCTCCGGCGGGGAAAGTCTGCGCCCAAGCCAGCGCGGCCGCTGCGTCCTGCTGGGACCATTGATACAGCACGCTTATGGCCGCTTCGTTCTGAATTTCGCCCGGTGTTATCTGCTCGGCGACCAATTGCGCCGCTGTCTGCGGATTGCTGTGCGCCTGAACAAGGGTAATACGCTCCAGCAAACGGTCCCGTTCTTTGCCCATCGGCATATCAGACGCCCAAGCGTAGGCGTCCTCCTCGTTTTGCCCGGCCCACGTTTGCGCAAGGTTGTCCAACAGATTATTCACCACGTCGTTGGTGGCGCTGTCGAGGCAATTCTCGGCCAGGACCACCGCTGCAGCCGGGTTCGTCTGCGCCAGTTGCGGACACACAATTTCTGCAATGGCGTCACGTTGCGGGCCGTTCGTTGCGTTTTGAATCCAGGCCAAAGCCGCGACCGGAAATTTCCTTGCCCAGTCTCGATTCTGGTTCAAGTCCTGCGAATTATTCGGGCTTTCCAAATTTGTGAACGTCACATCACCATTCGCCTGCAAAGTTTCGGGCCGTGGTTTGGGCGGTTCGGTTCCAAATGTGAGAGACGATTCGCGCGGCAACCCATTCAGCGGCGACGGATGAAAAGCTAATTCGTGAACGACCGGTTCCCCGACGCGCGCTTGGCTTGGAGCTGCCTGACCCGGTGAATTCGCGCCATGTGAACCAGAGGAAGGACGAGGTATCAACCAACCCGCTAACGGCGGCAACAACAGACAGGCCGCCAAAATAAACCACGCAAGATTCTGTCTCATAAAAATACGCTTATGCTGATCCACCCTTGTGCTACAACATCCTATAAACGCCTAAAGTTCCCGTTCAAACACACAAACAAGGCTGCACTTTGAAGACAAAGCTAATGATGAATTCGTTAAAACAATAATAATTATAAGAACGTTTGTCAAGAAGAATTTTGAAAAGGATTTGAAGAAATATGAATCCTGGTCCATTTCATTCGTCCGCACTAATTTGTGGGAACAAGACTTCAAGACGGTTCCTGAACCATCATCTGGAGGTGAATGGGCAAACAACAATTGTGCTTAAGACTGGTGTTGCTTCCACTCGCTGTGACGTCATCCGCCGTGCCAGTAAGTTTCTCCGCGCGGCACTATGCCGGTTGGCAAAAATGACGTTGAATACGAATCCTTGCCGCTTAAACAATTTTCACTCCTGCTTTGTGACAAACACTCCTCTACGCGCAAATCCATGGAAGCAGAACTTAGAAGCCGAGCGGTTTGAAAAAATGAAAGGTTGTCAGTGGTCGCCATCGCCAATAATTCGCTGTGATTGTTGTTTCTTCCCCAAAACCTCAAAACGCCAAACGCGCGCTGAACACCACCATTTAATGATGAATATGGATGCAATCGAAAAATTTCTAAAAAAAGTGAACTTTTTTTGAAAGATTTCGAATCGGTGAACGTATCCCATCTGAATAGTTGTGAAAATCGTTGACGCAGTTTCAAAGTGGAAGCCTGTTTTGATCCATTTTGAGGCTGGTTGAATTGTTTTTATACCAGCTCCGTCCAATTGGGTTAAAGGGCAAATAGGGACAGGGGTTAAGGGCGGAGCTGGTATTTCTAAAAACGGCGGCGTGAATTTTAGCGCCGCCAGATGATGCTTTAGTTCTGATGAATTTGCAGTTGCCGGAAAACAACATGAAATCCGCCGCGCGCATTTTGCTTTTGGAAGACAACCTGCTCGACCGGCAGCTTCTGGAAGAAACATTGAGAAGCGAAGGCCTGTCTTGCCAAATTGTTCATGCGGAAACGGAAAGGCAATTTCGGGCGGCTTTGGAGCTTGAAAAATTTGATTTGGTGATCTCGGACTTCACATTGCCGTCTTACAGCGGAATGGCCGCGCTTGCAGTGTGCAGAAAAATTCAGCCGGACACGCCGTTTATTTTCGTGTCCGGCACAATCGGCGAGGACCGCGCCGTGGAAGGTTTGAAGTCTGGCGCGACGGACTACCTTCTCAAAGGTCGTTTGAACCGCTTCGGCCAGGCAGTCAGGCGCGCGTTGCGGGAAACCGAAGCGTGCGCCGAACGCAAACGGCTGGAGACGCAATTTATCGAGGCGCAAAAAATGGAGGCCATCGGCCAGCTCGCCGGAGGCATTGCGCATGACTTCAACAATCTCCTGATGATCATTCACGGCAACGTCGAATTGGTGTTGAACAGCGAAAGTCAACCAAATGGGCAAACACGCCAGCGCCTCAAGCGGGTCACGGCGGCGGCCGACCGCGCCACGAGTCTGGTCCGCCAATTGCTCGCTTTCAGCCGGAAACAAGTCATTCAATTTCAGCCGTTCAATTTGAAGAACGTGATTGTCAATCTGACCCAGATGCTCAACCGCATCATCGGTGAAAACATTTCCCTGCAATGCGCCCATGCCGATGATCTGCCGTTTGTTTATGCGGACACCGGCATGATTGAGCAGGTGCTTCTCAATTTGATCGTCAACGCCCGCGACGCCATGCCGCAAGGCGGCTTGCTTTTGATTTCCACGGGGAAAATTGTCACGGACGAAACTTATGTCGCGGCTCATCCCGAATCGCGTCCCGGCGAATTTGTCTGCGTGACCGTCAGTGACACCGGAACGGGCATCGCCCCGGAACATTTGCCGCGAATTTTCGAGCCGTTTTTCACGACCAAAGAAATTGGCAAAGGAACAGGGCTGGGACTGGCAACTGTTTATGGTATCGTCAAACAACATCAGGGCTGGGTCGAAGTGTCCAGCCGCCCCGGCAATGGAACGGCTTTCAAAATTTTCCTGCCCGCGGATCATTCCGCCGGCAGGAGAGAACTTGCCAGCCGGCCCCGGAACAAAATCCAAGTCGGTCACGAAAAAATTCTTCTGGTCGAGGACGATGCCGACGTGCGGATTTTTTTGCGCCAGGCTTTGGAAAAATCCGGCTATCAAATTTGGGAAGCCGGCAACGGGATGGAAGCCATCAATGTTTGGAACGACAACGCATCGCCATTTGACCTGTTGCTGACCGACATCATCATGCCCGGCGGAATCACCGGCACAAAGCTGGCGGAACAATTGAAAGGGCGGCATCCAAGCCTCAAGGTGATTTTCATGAGCGGTTACAATCCGGAAGCTGCGGGAAAAATCCGGGCGAAAGGCTATTTCCTGCAAAAACCATGTTCATTGGAAACAATCGCCGAAACGGTGCGCCAATGTCTGGATGAAAATCAGTGAGGCAATTCCTGCAAGGCGCGGCGCATTTCCGCAGCCGATCCATAACGCTGCGCCGCATCCGGCTGGCAGGCATTGAGAATGACCGTGTTCAGCGGGAAAAAATCCGCCGGTTCCTTGTTCTCAACAAGACTCGTCGCGATCTCTGGAAAAAACGCCGCGTTGCGGCCCGTGCTCAAAACGTAAAGCACCATGCCCAAGGCATAGATGTCTGAAGCCGGCGTGCCCGGCTGTTCCGGCGGCGGCGGCATATAACCCGGAGTGCCGACGAATGTCCGCTCCTGATCCGGCGGACGGATTTCAGCGACAAGTCCGAGATCGGCCAGTTTCGGTTTGCCGTCCGCAAAAATGATGTTCGATGGTTTTATGTCGCGATGCGTCAGCCCTTGCTTGTGAAGAAAGTCAAGCGCATCCGTCAGTTCGATTCCGATCCGCACGCACTGCGAAACCGGCAATCTTTTTCCCTGCGCCCGTGCCCGCTCGTTTCCAAGATCGCGCGGCCTGTATTTCGACGGTTCGCGTTCCCAGCCGGGTTCAATCGAATCGCCGAGTTCCATGACGTAATAAAAATGTCCATTCAATTTCTCGCTGACAAAATCCACGCGCAACAAGCCGGGATGTTTGTCGGAAATATTTTTGTATCTACTGATGCCGTTGAATTCGCGCTCATACGGATCAAGATTTTGGTCGAACTTGGCCAGATAAATCACTTTCAACGCGCGCCACTGCCCTTGTTCATTCCGCGCCAGCCAGACTTTTCCGTAAGCGCCCTCACCAAACGGCGGATGGAACAGGACGTAACCGGGAATTTCCGGCGCTTCTCCGATTTCTTCGGCGACCGACCGGGAAAATGTGCCTTCATTGCGCCGAAATGAAGTGAAAGCGGACCACGCCAGCGCGCACGGAATTTGACCGCCGGCGATGACCAGCCACGGAAACCAATAATTTGTGAAATAACTCAACGAAATCGCCGCGAGCGAAACGGCAATCGCACACGCCGTCGCACAAATGGCCGCCGCCAAAAATTTCATCCGGCACAGACCGCCGCCCAGCAAAATTCCCGACATGATGAACATCGTAAATTCAATCCACGCCGCCGGACGCCGCAGCCAGTCGCCGTTCACTAAATTCAGAAACGAGGTGGCCAGAATTTCCACGCCGCCGGACGATTCGCCTGTCCAGTCCGTGTAAGGCGTGCGGAACTTGTCCGGCTCGTTGTCGTCCGGCACGGACGTTTGCGGCTGCGTGCCGATGAACACGATGTCATTGCGGAAATAATTCGCCGGCTCTTGCAGCGCGTATTGGTAGCTCAAGGTTGTCCACGCGCCGTCCTGGCCGTAATAGCGCAGCCATTTTTCCTGCGGAACATCGCTGAATCGCGCGCCCGCCAGCCGCACGGCGGTTTCAGGCAGACTCGGATACGGCCCGGGCACCGGCGGCCACAACTGGCGCACAATCGAATCATTGATTGTGTCAGGATCAAGAGCGGCGACACCCCAATTCGTTCCGGCGGCACTCAAAAAGGGTTCGCAGGGAAGAAGCGGCTCCGCGCCGGCCAGACCCGGATGCGTCAATTCCGCCTGCCCGGCCATCAACGCAATGTGCTTTTGCCGCCGCATTGCGTTGGCGAGTGCGGCGTCCTTTGCCGGATCATTCGTCATCCGGAAGAAGGAATCCATCACCACCAGCGCCGCGCCGTCGTCCGCGAGCTTGTTCAACAATTGTGCGTGCAGCCCGCGATCCCACGGTTGTCCGCGCGTCTGGTGAAATTGCGCGAACGCCGCGTTGTCCATCAGAATGAGCGCGACCTTATTGGTGACCGCGCGTGCGCCGAAGTGGAACAGATAATTGTAGCTGGCGTTGACCCACGGCTCGCCCACCGGCGTCTTCCATAACATCAGACCGCAAAAGACCGCCAGCACCGCGCCCGGCGCGGATTTGAAAAATTCAGAATGCCTGACAGTTTTGCCCCTCACGACTCTCCAGATTTTCCGCGTTTGAGCTTAAAAGGCCATGAAAAAATAGAAAACTGCATTTCTCGAAAAATAATTTGAAAGATTTTTCGGGCCTCCGCGTATTCCTATGTGTTCGTTAAAACCCCAAACCCAATGCAAACCCCAAACCCAATGCCCTAAGTATGAAAACACAAATCCTGGCCCTTATCGTATTAACAGCAACCGCAACAATAACCGCAGCCGGCGAAAGCGCCGCTTATGCGGTGCAACCTGAATTCCCCAAAATAATAAGCCAGCCCGAAGACCAGTTGGTTCCAATTGGTTCAAACGCGACATTCACCGTGATTGCGACAAATGGTCCGCTCGCCTATCAATGGTTCCGCAATGGAAATGCCATTAACGGGCAGACCAATGACAGCCTCACCATAAAAAACGCCCAGATCGCCGACGTGGCGTTGTATTCCTGTGCTGTTTTCAAATATACGGAATTCGTGCCGACGCGCGCGGCTTCGCTGATGGTCTTCACCAACAGCATAGACCCTCAAACCGGCGTTGATCCGGTTGTTGTGTTCAGCTTTCCTCTGCCTGGCAATGGTTCATCAGGCACCTGTCCCGGCCCCTATGCAGGATATGTGAACTATACCAAACCTGTTCAGCAAGGATGGGGATGGGCACCTGACACCAGCAATGGCAACACCACCTTCACTGTCACCGATACCAACCGGATGGACACAAAAATTCAATATGGCGGGGCTTACGGTGACAATTCATGCGATCAAACCACTGTCGCGCTCCAGCCTTCACCCGTCAGCCCCGTCTATCGGTTCACCATTTATTTCACCACTAATGTTCCGACGAACGCCTACCCCATCACTATGGATGGATTCAAGCCATGACAAGGAAATTGCGACGCCATGTATTTTGACATGACCAATCCAAAATCGCCGGCGCATCGGGAAAGTTATTTTCGTCTCCCGCGAAATCCTGTTCCATTCCGCCAATGTCCGGCGGCTTCGCGCGAAGTTCAAAACCTTTCCCGCGAAGTCCGCCGCCGCTTCCGCAAAATCAAGGAGGCCGCCGCGCTTTACGAAAATCTTTTGACCATCCAAAACGCGCCGATTTGCAATGGCTGGCAATTGACCCGGCCAACGCCGGTGTGCGCGATGAATTCCGGGTCAACACCTTTCCGCCAGATAGCCACACCGTCAATGGCTTGCAACCGCCGACACCGCCGCCCACAACACCGAAGTAATCAACCAACATAAAAAACATCAAATTAAACAAACTATGAAAACAAAAAATTACATTATCGTTTCGATTGAAATATGCGCCCTGTTCGTCACTGTTCAATCCGGCTTCTCACAAGGCGCTCTCACACCGCCAGGCGCACCAGCACCGACGATGAAGTCGCTTGATCAAATTGAGCCACGGACTCCAATTCCATATGCAGGATTTTATATTGGCAACTCCGGATCCTATTACATGACTGCCAACCTTACCGGGTATAGCGGAGGGTATGGCATTTATATTTACTGCGATAACGTCACGATTGATTTAAAGGGCTTCACATTGAGCGGAGTGTCTGGCTCTTACTCTGGAATTTATATCTACGGAAGCCATACCAATGTCATTATTCGCAATGGTATCATTACGAGCTGGGGTGGTAACGGCGTAGGCTTTAATTATCCCACGGCAACGCCCCAAAACATGATTGTGGAACATCTGACTGTTACCGCAAGTGGAAGCCACGGTATTGCAGTGGGGAATAACAGCGTAGTTTCAGATTGTTCCATACAAAACAATCAATGGCTTGGAATTGCTGTGTTTGGTGACAATTCAAGGATTGTTCACAGTTCTTTAACAGGAAACGATACGGCCAACCATTCCGGCGCTGCTGGCATTGAGGTGCAAGGCAATAATAATTTGGTCGAAGATAATTTCGTTTCGGGAATTAACGGAAATAACGGCATTGTTATTTTCAGCGGGACCAGCAACCTAGTTATGAAGAATTCTGTAATCGGTTGGGGCACGGCTAACGATTATTCGATACCAACTTTCAATGATGGCGGTCCAGTTGGAACAGCGGCGAGTTCCACAAGTCCTTGGGCAAATATCGCTCACTAATTGAATACGTTATGAAAATATTCTGGATTCTTTTACTGTTTGTTTCCGCTTTTTTAGGAAAAGCTGCCACTACGATTGATTCAGCCAACCCCAATGCCTACGGTGCAAATATCGGTTGGTTGAATTGGCATGGTGACGCTGCCAACGGCGCGGTCATCGGCGAATTTGTGTGTTCCGGCTACATTTATTCAGCCAATGTCGGCTGGATCAACTTGGGCAGCGGCAGTCCGACCAACGGCATTTATTATCAGAATCTTTCCGCCAATGACTTTGGAGTAAATCAGGACGGCCTCGGCAATTTGCGCGGCTTTGCTTATGGCGCAAACATCGGCTGGATCAACTTTGAGAATAACGGTGCGCCGAAAGTGGATTTGGTCACGGGCAATTTGAGTGGCTACGGCTGGAGCGCGAATTGCGGCTGGATTTCCTTGAGCAACGCCGTTGCGTATGTGCAAACGGATGCAATCCAGCAAGGCACGCTCGCACCGGACGGTTTGCCTATTGCGTGGCTACTGGCCAATTTCGGCACGGCGAATATAAATGCAAATGCCGATCCCGACGGCGACGGCATGAGCAATGCGCAGGAATATCAAGCCGGCACTGATCCGAACAATGCAAACAGCAACCTGAAAATCACCGCCTACACGTTTGCACAAGGCGGCACAAACGCTGCATTGACTTGGAACAGTGTCACCACGCGATATTATTATCTTCAAAAAGCATTGAATCTGAATTCCAACATCTGGACAGATAGCGGTCTCGGACTTGTTACACCTGCGGGCAGTTCGACCAGCGGCAGTTTCAGGGACACAAATGCACCGATACGCTTTTACCGCGTGCAAGCCGTGCGACCTTTGACGCCGTGAGCAAACGTTACTGTCTTTGATTCGCCAGCATTGATTATTGAAGAAATGGCGGTGAGATGCGAAGCATCCGCTAAAAATTAAATTTCAAGCTCACCGCCAAGGTTCGCGTGCGCGGCAGTTCGTTGTAGATGTTGAGCGGGTTGAGATTGTAATTTTGTCCGGCAATGTTGAGCAGGCCGATGCTGGCCTCCATTTTCCGGTGCAGGGCGCGATAGCCGGCAAACAGGTTGAATTGCCAGAAGTTGTCACCCGGTTCAGCCGGCGTGTAGCCTTCATTGCGCTGGCCGAACCACAGGGCCTCGCCCTCGGCAAAAATGCCACTGGGATGATTGTAGATGGCGGTCAGGTCCACCTGCTGCAGCACGCCTTGAGTCTGCTGTCTCGGCTGGAAATTGACATAGCCGCCAATGAGCGAATCCGGCAGGTCAACAAAGTTGTCATTCAAGACGGCCTGGCTCAAACGGTATTGCGCGCCGAGCGCCCATTCTTTGCCCAGCAACTGGGTGGCCGTGAACTGGAGCGACTTTTCCCGATAATCCAAATCTTCGCGCAGCCCGGATGGAACGGGAAATGGCTGCGTGAAGGAAAAGGGGTTGTAGTCAAAGGCTCCGTCAATCCGGTTCACGGTGGAGTTCAATATCTCGCCGGAAATGATGAAATAAGTCCCGGTGCGGAATTTTTGTTCGAGGGAAACATCATAGGTCTCGAATCCGGCCCCGGCGTTCCGGCCCGGCGATGGATTCGGGGATGACGCTGCGATAATTTTGAATAAAGCCCGCCACCTGGGAAGGCTCCAGTTGATAGCTTTGATCCACGCTCGCGCCGGCCAGCGAGCGCGTGTAGGCAAAACGGGCGATGGTGTTTTCCGCCGGTGTCCAGATCAATCCGGCCTTGGGGGAAAGCTGGTTCACCGTTTTGTCATTTTCCGAAATGGGCGGGGTTTGAAAATTTTCTGGAAATGTGATGCGGTCGTAGGCAAGCCCGCCGATCAATTGCAACGGCTCAAAAATCTGCCATTGATGATAACCGTAAAAACTGATGCGCTTGAACAGGGAAGTGATGTCCTGATCGGCCGCAGGCGTAGGTGGAAATGCAAAGAGGAGCGTGGACGGCATATCTTGCAGGCTGGCCGTGTCAAAATGACCGTATTGAATACGCGCGCCGATAATGGTCGTATGCGCCGCCTGCTCCCAGATTTGCTGCAATTCCGCCGAATAAATCGTCAGCCGGTTCGTATAATTTTCCTGCATGGCAAGACCTTGCACGGAAGTCAGCATCGGGACGGCAGGCGCAAATGCCGGACGGAATGTTATCAGGGTTGGCTGTGCCGAATTGGTGAATGATCCCGTATCATTCAATCGGGTCGTAAAAAACAGGGTGTGAATGCCGGGACTCCATTCATGATTGTAACCGAGGCTGATGTTTGGATTTTGCGATTCATTATAGCGGACATTTGGATTGTCCATGCTTGCAGCGTAATGTTGAAACACGTCTCCGTATTCCGACTCATATTGCTGGACATTGAAATAAACATTGTCCTGCGGCGTGAGTTGTTGTTTGAGCGTCAGTGAAAGCTGGCGCTGCTCAATGTCGTTGTTCGTCCGCTTGGCCGGGGTCGGAGCGATAAAATGATTCAAAATCATAGCTGAAATTTCCGAATGTGCCGAATTGCGCGCCGGATTCCGTCCACGCGCCCCGGCTCAAATATTCCGTGTCCGAAGCCACGCCAAACCCGTCGCGCTCGAACAGTTTGGAGTATTCCTGCTGCGAAATCGTCGGCGAAAGCGGCCCGGCGCCCACGGGCGCGAGCAGGTTCGCGACCAGATATTCGCTTTCCGCCGGCGTCTCGTAACGCAAATTGATTTCATTCGGGTCGCGCAATTCGTCGTAGCTGTTCGCCAGAAAAAGGTGCGCGGAATAATTCGCGTAATCGTAATTCACGGCGCGCGCGGCCTCGCGCACGCTCACGTCGAACATGCCGGCGTCGCGATACATCGCGGCGAGGTTCGCGCTGCGCACGGCGCGGTCCTGATCCAGCAGCAGTTGCGAGCGATAGACGCTGCGGTTGTCATTCAACTCCTCGGATTTTTCCAGATCGCGGATGGCGTCGTTGATTTGATTGTCTTTGCTGATTGAGCAGCGCGGAATAAAGCCACGCGGTCGGGTCGTTCGGATCCAGTTTTTTCGCCAGTTGAAATTCTTTTGTCGCGCGCGGGTAATCGCCGGCGTTCGCGTAAGCCTTGCCGAGATAACTGCGCAATTCGGCGCGCTGCGGTTCGAGCGCGGCGGCCACAAGCAAATCTTCGCGTCCGCCGCCTGCGTCGCCGAGACGAATGCGGCAAAGTCCGCGGCCCAGCCACGCATTGCCGAGCGCGGAATCCACGGCGAGCGCGCGGTCAAACCATCGAAACGCGCCTCGCGCGTCTGGTTTTGCGCGGCGAGCAGAAATCCTTTCAGCGCGAGCGCCTGGGCATTGTCGCGGCGCGAGCGCGAGACTTTTGTCCAAGGCGATCAAGCGCCTTGTCGGTGCGGCCAAAACTGAATTCCAATTCCGCGACGCGTTCCCACGCAAAACCAAATTCTGGCGAATCGGTCGCGGCTTGCCGGGCAAAATTCAGCGCGTTTTCAAGTGATATTTCGCGGACGGCAAGAGATTGTTCGTAATAAGAATCCGCGAGAAATTCCGTCGCCAGTTGCGGATTTGGATTCGGGGAAAACGGCTGCCGTTTCACGGCGGCAATCAGTTGGCGCAACGCAGCGGCGAGACGCTGGGAACGATCTGAATTATTGGATAACGGTGGACAGAATGTCTTCAGCATTCGTCAACTTTGCCGACGGAAAGCAGCAGCGCGGCGTGATAAATTTTTACCGCATCGGAACCGGGCGGTTGTGCCGGAAAGTTTTTCAAGCGCCGCCAGCAAATCGCCCGCGCGATAGGCGTCGAGCGAATCGCCGAGAATATTTTGCTCGTCCGGCGTGAGCGGCAATTCCTCCAGATCAAGCACGGCCGGATAATAAAAGCACCATTGCAAAAGATTGTTGGCGATGAAACCGGCGGTGCGGACGGGCGCTTTGCCCAGTTCAGCGACGGCCTGCTCGCCATTGGTGAGCAGCAATGCGGCCTGTTCATTTCCGAATTTCACCTTGCCGTCAATCACGGAAAGCGTCGTTTCGATCCGCATCATCCACGGCCAGGACAAATTCCGTTCCTTCGACGCCGGCGACGGCTCCGCGCGTGATGATTCGGATGCGGCCGGGTTTGTCGCGATGAAAAAATGAAATGATGCCGCGAATCAAATGCAGTCCGCATTGCGCGTCGGTTGAGTCTGGCGGCAGAATTTCAAGTTCCGTCGAAGCGCCAAAAGGCACGACGCTCTGGTCGGACCAAAGAAGCGCGACGCGGCTGTTCGCGCCGGTGCGCAGCCGGTCGAACGGATGCAGGACTTGATTGGTCTGGACGGAAATCCAATTTGCCGTGCCGGCTGGGAAAATTTCCGCCACGCCTTGGAATCCGGCGATTTTGATTTCGTTCGCGTCCGGGCTGCCTTGAGCAATGCAAATTCCACCCCGAGCCGCGAAATACCCAAAAATCACGGTCGTGAAAACTTTTCGAATGATTTTTGAAAACAATCCCAAGCATTCTCTGCATTTTTATGACTTATATTTACAGAGCGGCGGCAGGATATTCATTTTTTTCTTGTTTGCCAACGGCAATGTGAATCTGTATTAACTAATTCATGGATCAGCCAGCCGATGAATTGATTCCGACGCGCACGACTTTGCTTGAACGCCTCAAAAACTGGCGGGACGATTCAAGCTGGCAGGTTTTTTTTGACACTTACTGGAAACTCATCTACGGCATTGCCATTAAAGCCGGCTTGACGAAAGAGGAAGCCCAGGATGTCGTGCAGGAAACGATATTCACTGTCGCCAAGCAAATGCCCAACTTCAAGTATGACCGGAAAATCGGCTCGTTCAAGTCATGGCTTTTGAACACTACCCGCTGGCGTATTACCGACCAGTTCCGCAAGCGTGGGAAGATTGCCATTTCCCGCTCATCTTCCTATGACGCCGACACCGAAACATGGATGATGGATAAAATAATTGATCCCGCAAGTCAGGACTTGAATGCGCTATGGGATGATGCATGGGAAAAAAGCCTGCTGGACGCTGCAACCACGAAAGTAAAACGCCGACTCGACCCTCAAAAATATCAAATCTTTGACTTTTGTGTGAATAAGGAATGGCCGCCCGAAAAAATCGCGGAGACCTTTTCTATCCCGGTCTCTCGAGTTTATCTCGCCAAGCACCGCGCGACTGAAATGATCAGGGAAGAAGTCAAAAAGATGGAGATGGAAATAAATTGATTGTCCGCCATTTTAATTTTCAAAACCTTTCATTGTTTGAAAGATTCCGACGCGATAATTCTCACTCCGTCGTTTTTCAACACTGAAAAACCCTGTCGAAAACAGACGTTTCACTTGTAAAATCGGCATACGGCATATTGAGAATGTCGTTTTTCTCACTTTGGCTTTTTGAATAATGTCAAAATCATTTTAGGCCTTGATTTTATTATTCCAAATTGAAATTGGAACGGGCAAAGTCCTGCCACGTTCCCAGCGCCCAAGCCATTGCCGATGAATCCGCTCATCGTCGTGAATTGTTCGTGGGTCAAGCCGGTTTTCTAACGTGCTGCTCTGATTACATCGCCAACTCGCCAACTTGTGCTAACGACCAGATCATGAGACTGATTTAAGCTGGAAAGAGGTTGACACTCCAATGATAAATGGAGTGTTAACTTGAATGAAGAAGTTGTAGCAGAGAAGAAGAGGAACAGCCCCCTCGGTGGCTGGTGGCGCGAAAACCATGCGGCGTTTCACCATTGCAGAAAAGTTCAAGGCTGGTGCTTCTTTGCCGGAAAGCAATTGCCTGTTGACACGGAGGAGCATGGAAATAAATTGCAGGCAACGGCTGACGCCGCCTGACGGCAGGTGGCATCCCGCTGGCAATGAAAAGAAATTGAAAGTTGTAATGAAATCATCACAACCTTCATTTCCGGTTCCGGCTATGCTTGGCCTAAAAAACCAAAGTAAAACTATGCAAATAAAAAATGATGTGGCGGAGTCTGACGCGCTGACGATTGGTAAAAGCGCGTCCGCCTTGGGCATTCACGAATTCAGCCTGTTCTCGCGCATCCAAGCAGGCGACATCATCGCCGCAAGGCTGTGGACGGGTGAAATCGCCATTCCAATCAGCGAACTGGAACGGCTGTCAAAACTGTCCATTTATTCGCTGGCCATTCCACCAGACAAACCGGAAACGATTTTGTCTGACGCCCGCTTGGGCATCAAACGAGACGCTTACAGCGGGCTTAAACGTGATGGTGAACATCAGGAATACAATGTGCCGGGTGGTGATTTCCGGCGTTTCACCGATTCCGAAATGAAAGGTTATCGCGCCGCTTTCAGCGTCATCGCCCCCGAATTTGAATCATTGGGTGTATTGCGAAAGCAGTTGGAAAAACCGGCGGCGGTCGTGGCCTCGCCCGAAAAGGAAATTTGCACTTCAAAGCTCGGTGTTTGGCAGGTGCGTTCAACTTTGTTGAACCTCGGCTCAAGCAACATTTTGCTTTGCCAGAAGCAAAATGACTTCGCGGCGATTGAACGATTCCGCGACAACGTGCCTTACGCCAAAACCAACGGCATCGCGGAGATTTTGCTGGAAAGAAATGATCCGCTCGAACTGGCGGCGGCATTCAATGCCAATGCCAGACACACGCTGGAATTCATGGCGAGCAATGAGGTCGCCACGGCGCAGCGGGTGATTTGGGGGCAATTTCAAGAGCATCGCCCGGCGCGTTTGGTGGCGGCGATTTCGGAGCGTTGCCGGTTGGCGGTCTCGGATGAGGAAACGATTTCGCAGACGCCATCGGAGGGGCATTCAAATTCAAACAAGCAAGGCCACAACCGGGGCATGAGCATTTAAGGAGGCCGTATGAATGAAGACATCGAACGTCTTTTGAATTTAAGAAATACTCCGCAACGGCTGACGGCAGAAGAGGCGGCGGGCAGGCTTGGTCTTTCCCCGCATGAAATTCCCATTCTGGTGGCCAAAGGATTGTTGAAGCCGTTGGGACATCCAGCGCCCAATGGCCCCAAACATTTTTTGACAGCAACACTGGATGACTTGAGACGTGACGAAAAATGGCACGGCAAGGTATCCGACGCGCTTCAGGAATACTGGCGGAGCAAAAATGCCCGGAAGCAAGACTCGACGGACAAACGGCAACCGTCCCGACTGCAAACCCAAACCGCAGGTTCGGAAGATTGATGGGGACAAAATAAAAGGCGCAGGCGGAAAATCATCCGCCCGCGCCTTGCCGTTTATACGGCGGTATTGAGATCATTCCTCGTAATCATCGTAGTAATCGCCATGCGCCGGATGGTGCAGCGGTGGAAATGGGTCGAACGTGTCCGGGGGCGGCGGCGGTCCCGACAAGCGAATGACAATCGCAGGCCGGACGCAGGACATGAGTTTTCCTCCCTTTCGTCGCAATGCACCGCTCAATACCCACGCCAACAAAACCAGCAAGAGACCGATGGCTCCGATAAGAAAGCCAAGGGCGTATTCGTGTATGAATCCGTCGAGATGCTTCAATCCCGACGCTTCCAATTCCAGTGCTTTTATTTGCCAAGGTTGCATGGTGGCCTCCTTATGCCGTAACAATTTGTGCCGCTGGCTCAACGCGGTTGCCATTGGCAGACAGTTTCCGCTGCCGCTCGTATTCGCCCAGCGAAGGCAATTCCACCTTGGCCTTGCGCGAATAGGCGCGATGAACGGCTTTGCTGTTGTGGCCAAGGGCTTCCTGCGCGAACCGTTCAGGATAACCGGCGGTCTTTGCCCGTTCCGCCCATGCGTAACGGTAGCTATGCAACGACACGCCTTTGATGCCAAGCCCGACGCAGCGTTGCTTGAACTCGGTGGCGCGGTCGCCCGCGCGGACGCTTCGCAGGTAGGGGAATAGCGGGCCATTGCCCGGCAAGTCGCGCAGGATTTCTTCCATGTCTTCATCCATCCGCATAATGGCAATCGTGCCGGTTTTCATGCGCTTGTAGCTGATGACGTGGCTGTCCCAATCCACGTTTTCGGCTTCGATAAACGCCAGATCGGATTGCGACGCGCCCAGGTGCCAGGCCAGTTGATAGAACGCCCGGCGTTCAAGATTCAACTCGCGGGCAACGATGGCTTGATGCTCCTTCAAGGTAATGCCGCGCTTCTCCTTGAACTTGAAGGCTGGCCAGCGTTTCTTGGGCAGCACCGGCCACGGCAGCCAGTTCATGTCCAAAGCGAAGTTGGAAACCCGGCGCAGATAAATATTGGTGGACACCGAGCCAACTCTCCAAGACTTTCATAAAATGCTCGGCTTGGGTTTCCAGCACCACCATGTTGCGGATGGAATCGAACGCCTTGTCTTTGATGGCGGTCAGCCAGCGGTGGTGGGTTTCGCCGGTCTTGAGCTTGGGGATTTCGTCCATGACGTGCTGCCATGTCCGCGTGGCTCCGGTGGGGTCGCCCGCCTTCCAATACACCCGCGCCAGATGGCGGCTGAAGGCCGGGGCTTCCTCATTTTCGTTCTTGGCCGCGACGAGCCGAAAGGCTTCGTCCTTGTCGCGGGTCTTGAGGGTTTCCTGTTTGCCGGTCTGGTGGTCTTCGTAGTAAAAGACGCCCCAAGGCCGGAGGAATACGCTGTATCGTTGTTTCATGTCATGTTTCATGTTATGACTATGAACCAACTCGATCTGACACCGTTAGCGAGTAGTGGGCGAGTTCGTTTTGAGTTGTAGCGGAGTAATCTCGCTACTGAAACTTTCACTGAAACTCGGCCATTTTCTCGCCATTTTCCTCACAAATCCCAACAAAAAGGCTGGAGGCGAGGGTCGGAATCGAACCGACGGATGAGGCTTTTGCAGAGCCCTGCCTTACCACTTGGCTACCCCGCCTACGGAAACTCAAAGCCTAATTTTATTCACGCTACACTGCAAGTTCAATCACGGTTCATGTCGCGTAGTTTTCAAAGCAGGACATTTTTGTAGTTAGCAAAGCAGGACAGATTATTTGGGGCGATTGGTAAAAAGGAGCACGGGTTTTTGCTTGAGATTGGGGGCAGTGGCCAACACGGAGTGGTGAACGAGGGTGCGTGACGATGAATGAGTGGTTGGTATTTTTCAAAGACGCGCAGGATACGCGGGAACTTGTCGGTGCGTCCCGTCTTTTCGTCGGGCATCGCTACGTTCGCCCTCCTCAAATACGGGACGCACCGACAAGCAGTGTCCTGCTTTGCTAACTACACAACTTGTCCTGGTTTGCTCGCCCCGCGACAGTTCAATCACGGTTCGGCCAGCATTTTGGCATGGCCCAATTCGAGCCGCCGCGACCACAGTTCCTTCGGTTTGAAAATCCCGGCGGGCGTGATGATGCCGGTGATCAATTCCGCTGGCGTCACATCGAAACCCGGATTGCGCGCACCGCTGGTCGGATTCGCCACGCGGACGTAAGCGCGCTGATTCAATTTTGAATTTTTTATTTTTAATTTTGAATTATCAATCACGCCCCACGCGCCCAGCACTTCGCCTTCATTTCGTTCTTCAATCGGAATGTCGAAGCCGCGTTTCAAATTCCAGTCAATCGTCGAAAGTGGAATGGCGACGTAAAACGGAATCTTGTGTCGCGCGGCCAGCACCGCCTTCGTGTAAGTTCCAATTTTGTTGGCGACTTCGCCGGTGCGGCCGAGCGTGCGGTCGCTGCCGACGATAACCAGATCAATTTCGCCGCGCTGCATCAAATGTCCGGCGGCGTTGTCAGCGATGATTTGATGGGAAATTTTCTGTTGCGCCAGTTCCCAGGCCGTCAGCGTCGCGCCCTGGGAACGCGGTCGCGTTTCGTCGCAGAAGATGTGGAATTTTTTCCCTGCGGCTTGTGCGGCATACATCGGCGCGGTGGCGGTGCCGATGTCCACGAAGGCGAGCCAGCCGGCATTGCAGTGCGTGAGGATTCTCATGCCGTCATGAATGAGCTTCGCGCCGTGCCGCCCGATTTCTTCGCAGTGTCGCACGTCTTCGTTCGCAAATTCCTCGGCGGCGGCCAGCGCGAGGAACTGGCGTTCTGCCACTGTTTGTCCGAGAGTCATGTGACGACGGACGTCGTTCATCGCGTTGACGGGATCAACGGCAGTTGGCCGCGCGGCTTTCAAAGTATGAAAAATTTTTTTGACGTGCGCGGAAAATTTCTTCAAATCATTTCCATGAAAGGCCAGTGCGCCTTGCGCGAGGCCGTAGGCCGCCGTTGCGCCGATCGCACCTGCGCCGCGCACAATCATGTCGCGGATTGCCACCGCCGTTTCCTTGAAATTATTCGCGGGAACAATTTTGAATTCGTGCGGCAGCAATCTTTGTTCGATGAGCAGAACGGAATTGCTCGCCCGGTCAAATGTGACAGTGCGGAAATGCTGCGTGCGCCCGTGGACGGTGACGTTCATTTTTGGTGAATCGTTAAATTGTTGAATTGAGAATCGTCTTTGGTTTTAACGATTCGAGCATCTTCAGCGGGCTTTGCTTTTCAACCGTCGCATTTTTTCTTTGATTTCGGCGTAGGCTGGCTGCTGGCGGAATTTTTTCAAGTCCGGATCCCTGGCGAGCCACGCGAAATCGCGGTAGCCGAGGATCAAGGCTTTTTCCAGCGCAAACGCGGCGCGGTCGAATTGGCCGGTGAGCGAGTAGCTGCACGCGAGATTGTAAAACACGAGCGGGCTTTCGGGTTCGAGGCGCGCGAGGCGTTCGTCCACATCCAAGCCCTCGCTGAATCGCCCGCGCTGCGTGTAGTGGTCGCCGAGCAACTGGAGCGCGTCCACATAATTCGGATCGCGGCGGACGATTCCCTCCATGAATTCAATCCGCGTGTCGAGGTCGCGCTGGCCGGCGCGGCTGGTCCTTTTTCTACTGCTGCTTTTTAACGGCATACGACACGGCGACATTGGACAACCCGCGCCGCCAAGTCAAGCGGCGGAATGTGAAAAACTTTTTGTGGCGTCTCGGGGCGCATTGTGCAAAATGAAAACAACCTCAATCAGCATAATACATAATCAATATGAAATGTTTTGTCACAGGCGCCTCCGGCTTCATCGGCTCGAACCTCGTCCACGAACTCGTCGCGCACGGGCACAGCGTCAAGGCGCTGGTGCGCGCGGGAAGCAATTTGAGCGGGCTGGACGGCACGCACTCCCAGATCGTCACCGGCGACGTGCTGGACCGCAAACTGCTCGAACGCGAGATTGACGGCTGCGACTGGTGCTTTCACACGGCGGCGATTTATCAATTGTGGATGCCCGATTATGCGCCGATGTATGAGGTCAATGTCGAAGGCACGCGCAACGTCCTCGAAATGGCCGGAAAAGTCGGCTGTAGCCGCACTGTTTATACCAGCACCGTCGGGTGCATCGGCTTGCCGAAGGAAAAAGACGGAAAAATCGTCCCGGCCAACGAAGGCGAAAAGGTTTCCGAAGCGGACATGACGAACGATTACAAACGCTCGAAATTCCGCGCGGAAGGCGTGGCGATTGATCTGTTCCGCAAAAAAGGAGTGCCCATCGTCATCGTCAATCCATCCGCGCCCGTCGGTCCGCGCGATGCGAAACCGACGCCGACCGGCCAGATTATCGTGGATTATCTGAATCAGAAGCTGCCGGCGTATCTGGAGACCGGGCTGAACTGGGTTCACGTCCGCGACGTTGCCGCCGGGCACATTCTTGCAGCTGAAAAGGGCACCATCGGCGAGCGCTATATCCTGGGCAATATGCGGGGCAATTGGACGATGGAAGAAACGCTCGCCACGCTGCAGGAAATCACCGGCATCGCCGCGCCGAAGACGAAAATTCCGCACTGGGTCGCGCTCGCCGCCGCGCACGTCAACGAGGGCACTTCCTTCTTCACGAAAAATCCGCCCAAGGCGCCGCTGGCCGGCGTCCGCATGGCCAAGGAAAAAATGTGGTTCAATCCCGCCAAGGCCGTCCGCGACCTCGGCCTGCCGCAAACACCGCCCAAACAGGCTTTTGCCGACGCCGTCGAATGGTTTCGCAAGAATGGGTATGCGAATAAATAAACGGCATCATTTTCATCCGTGGCTAAAAATATCACCGCTCATCGCCCGCCAGTTTCCGCGCGGCCAGGATTTTTTGCGACGGTTTGTAGTTGGCGATGAAGTTACGGTAGTAATCCGCGAACGTCCCCGCCGCGATCGCCGCGCGCACTTCGGTCATCACTTTCAGATACAGATGCGAGTTGTGGACGCTCACCATGCGCAGGCCGAGAATTTCATTCGCGCGCAGCAGGTGGCGCAGATACGCGCGCGTGAAAGTGCGGCACGCGTAACATTCGCAGCCTTCCTCGATCGGGCCGAAATCCGTTTTGTAACCCGCGCCCTTGAGGCCGAACGCGCCGGTGTGCGTGACCGCCGTGCCGGTGCGCGCGATGCGCGTGGGCAGCACGCAGTCGAACATATCCACGCCGCGCGCGATCAGCTCGACCATCTGCGCGGGCGTGCCGAGGCCCATCGCGTAACGCGCTTTTTTTTCCGGCAAAAATGGAACGGCCAGTTCAATCGCCTTGCAACATTTCCGGTTCCGGTTCGCCGACGCTCACGCCGCCGATGGCGTAACCGTCAAATTCCATTTCCACGAGTGCCTTGGCGCATTGTTCGCGCAACGCGGCGTCGCTACCGCCCTGCACGATGCCGAAAACTTTCTGGCCGTCGGCGCGCGGCTGTTCGCGACATTCGCGCGCCCAGCGGATGGTGCGTTCGACGGCGAGGCGCTGTTCCTTGGCCGGCGCGTCGTGCGGCGGACATTCGTCAAAAACCATCGCGATGTCCGAGCCGAGCACGCGCTGGATTTCCATGGATTCCTTCGGGCCGATAAACAGCAGCGAGCCGTCGAGGTGCGAACGAAATTCAACGCCGTGTTCTTTCACCTTCCGGATTTTTGCGAGACTGAAAACTTGAAAGCCGCCGCTGTCGGTGAGAATTGGTTTTTCCCAATTCATGAATTTGTGCAAGCCGCCGGCGGCGCGGATGATTTCGAGGCCGGGCCGGATGTTCAGATGATAAGTGTTGCCGAGAATGATCTGCGTGCCCATCTCGTGCAGTTCGCGCGGGTCGAGCGCCTTGACGCTGGCCTGCGTGCCGACGGGCATGAACACCGGCGTCTCGATGACGCCGCGCGTCGTGGTCAATTTGCCGAGACGCGCTTTGGTGTGCGAATCGGTTTTGAGGAGTTCAAACATCGCGCGAAGAATAAATCAAAGTTAGGGAAATTGCCACAGAGACGCAGAGGCGCAGAGAAAAGCTTGGAAATGAAAACCCGGTGTCTCCGTGCCTCTGTGGCAAAAATCACTTCGCGGACAATTCCGCAAACGAAACATCCACGAGCAAATCGGCGGCGATTTTTTCCAAATCCGTTTTCAACGCGGCGAGATCGCAGTTTTCGGGCAATTGCAGGCGCGCGCTGGCTTTGAACAAATCTTCGCCGCACATCGGCGCGCTGACGACTTCGCTGGAAAATTCCTCGACGTTCACGTTCGCGCGGGCGAGCGCGCTGGTGATTTCGCGGACGATGCCCGGACGGTCGCTGCCGACGATTTCCAGTTTCGTCTGTTTGCCTGACGCTGAAATTGAAACCGGCTGATCCGCACGGACGACGATTTGCAATCCGTTTTCCTGCAAATCTTCCAGCGCGGCGAGCAATGGCGATTTTTTCTCCGCTGGAATTTCGATTCGCAAAATCCCCGCGAACTCGCCGCCGAGCCGGCACATCCGGCTTTCGAGCCAGTTGCCGCCGTGTTCGGCCACGGCGCGCGCGACGGATTCCACGAGGCCGGTGCGGTCCGGCCCGATGACGGTCATCACCAATGGAATTTGCATCGCGAAAAAATTACGGCTGGCTGGTGATTTTCTGCCAGTCCATCCCCTGTGTGCCGGCGTAAATGGCGAACGCCTTTTCATTCTGGATCAGCACGGCGCGCACGACGCTCGAATCGTCCGCCCGGCCAAATTCAAGCTGGCTCTCGGGCATGATGCTCGTTTTCTTGTGCGCGTAAAGCAGCGCGAACACCGCCTGCGCGACCGCCGCGTAAGGCAGTTCCTTGTAGGCGCCTTCGACCGCGTCCTCGACCGCGTCGGCGAGAAATTCAAGCTGGTCCACGAGGTGCGGAAATTTCGGCGCGCTGATCTGGGTGAATTCCAGTTTCCATTGCGGCAACTGGCGCAGAACCTTTTCGGCGATGGCCGGAGTGATGCCGGTGGAGCCGCTGTTGACGAACTTTGCGATTTCGGACATGACGGCAATTTAGGAAAAGTCCCGCGCCAGTCGAAAGTCAAATCGCCGTGACGAATCGCGCTTTCATTTTGCGCCGGAATTCTTCTACGAATACGTCGTGCAAGATTTGATCGCCAAAGCCGGAACGCTGCTCGAAGCGCTGCCGTATATCCAAAAATTCAGCGGCGCGACCTTCGTCGTCAAATACGGCGGCAGTTTCATGGACTCGCCCGACGCCGAAACCCGCACCGGCGTCGCGCGCGACATCGTTTTTCTGGAAGCCGTCGAAATCAATCCCGTCGTCGTCCACGGCGGCGGCAAGGCGATCACGCGCGCGATGGAAAAGGCCGGGTTGAAGGCCAATTTCATCCAAGGCCAGCGCGTCACCGACGAAGCCACGGTGAAAATCGTGGACGATGTTTTGTCGCGCGAAATCAATCCGGAAATCGTCGCCACGATCAATTCGCTCGGCGGCGCAGGCCGTCGGTTTTTCCGGCGCGGACATTTTCAAGTGCAAAAAATTGCTGCTCGACGACAAGGAAAATCCCGGCAAGAAAATTGACATCGGCTACGTCGGCGAAGTCATTGAAGTCAACGTCGCGCCGCTGAAAGAATGCATCTGGTGCGGCCACACGCCGGTCATCAGCCCGACCGCGCGCGGCGAGGACGGGAAAATTTACAACTGCAACGCCGACATCGCCGCCGCGATGTGCGCGATCGCGCTCAACGCCAAGCGGCTCGTTTTCATGAGCGACGTTCCGGGTCTTGTTGAGCGATCCGAAAAATCCGGACTCGGTCATCCCGCATCTGCAAAACCGGCGAAATTGCCGCGCTGAAAAAATCCGGCGTGATTGACAAGGGCATGATTCCGAAAGTGGACAGCGCCGTCGCCGCCATCAAATCCGGCGTGGAAAAAGTTTCCTTCGTGGACGGTCGCGTGCCGCACGCCGTCATGCTCGAAATTTTCACCGACAAAGGCGTCGGCACGGAAATCATTTTGTGATTTGCGATTTACGATTTACGATTTCACACGAATTGCAGATGAAAGAAATTTTTCCAGCGCCGCCGCCATTGTGCGGAACGAATACGAGTCCGTCCGCGAACTGTTCTCAAAAAACGTCGTGCCCAGCTACGGACGATTTGACCTCGCGTTGAGCCACGGCGCGGGCAGTTACGTTTTTGATGTCGCGGGCAAACGCTATCTCGATCTTGGCGGCGGCATCGCCGTGTGTTGTCTCGGCCACGCGCATCCGGCCATCACCGAGGCGCTCGTCGAGCAGTCGAAAAAACTGATTCACGTTTCCAATCTGTATTTCACCGAGCCGCAAGGCCGGCTCGCCGCCGAAATTGTGAAACGCATCGGCGCGGGCAAAGTTTTTTTCAGCAACAGCGGCGCGGAGGCGAACGAAGGCTTGTTCAAGCTCGCGCGCAAATTCGGCCACGACGAAGGCCGGTTTGAAATTCTGACGGCGACGAATTCCTTTCACGGACGCACGCTCGCGGGCATTGCCGCAACCGGCCAGGACAAAGTAAAAAAAGGTTTTGAGCCGATGACGCCGGGTTTCCGGCACATTCCGTTCAACGATCTGGAAGCCGCGCGCAACGCGATTTCGCCGGCGACGGTCGCCATCATGATTGAAGGCGTGCAGGGCGAAGGCGGCGTGACGCCCGCCACGCCGGAATATCTGCTCGGCCTGCGCGCGTTGTGCGACGAGAAAAAACTGCTGCTGCTCATGGACGGCGTGCAGTGCGGACATTACCGCACTGGAAAATTCCAGAGCTTCCAGCGGATTCTCGAAAATCGGAATTCCGGAAGTCGGAATCGAAATTTCTGCCCGACGGCCTTTCGATGGCCAAGTCGCTCGGCGGCGGATTTCCCATCGGCGCGTTCTGGGTGCGCGCGCCGTTTGCGGATTTGCTCGGGCCGGGCACGCACGCCACGACTTTTGGCGGCACGCCGCTCGCCTGCGCCGTGGCGCTGAAAATTCTTGAAGTCATCGAACACGAAAAGCTGGACGAAAACGCGCGCAAGCTCGGCGGATGGATGCTCAACGAATTGCAGCGGCTTGCCAAAAATTATCCGGGCGTCGTCAAAACCGCGCGCGGCCTCGGCTTCATGCTCGGCTTGGAACTGGCGGAAAAAATTCCCGCGTTCGCCGCGAGCGACAAAGTCTGCCGGCGATTCAATTCGTGAACCGGCTGCACGCGGCGGGCGTGCTGACCATTCCCGCCGGAACGCAAGTCGTCCGGCTGCTGCCGCCGCTGAATTTGAAACCGCAGGAAGCCGGCGAAGGCATTTCCAAAATCGAAGAAATCGTCAAATCGCTCGCGTAATTTATGAACCCCGCAGCGCACAAACATTTGTCGAAACGCGATCCGGTGATGCACCGGCTCATCCGCGAACACGGCAAATGCGAGCTCGAGCCGGAAACGCGCCGCCCGCCGTTTCAATCGCTCGTGATGGCCGTCGCGCACCAGCAACTCAACGGCACGGCGGCGAACACGATTTTGACGCGGTTCAAAAAACTTTTTCCCGGCAGAAAATTTCCGCGCCCGGAAGATTTGGCGAAAGTGACGGACGAACAAATCCGCGCCTGCGGATTTTCCTTCGCCAAAATCAAATCCATCCGCGACATCGCGGAAAAAACCTTGTCCGGCGTGATTCCGACTTCGCGGCGAAATCGTGAAATTGTCCGACGACGAAATTGTCGCGCGGCTGACGGAAGTTCGCGGCGTCGGGCGCTGGACGGTGGAGATGCTTTTGATTTTTCAGCTTGGCCGCCAAGATGTTTTGCCGGCGGATGATTTTGGCGTGCGCACCGGATTTCGCCATCGCCTACAAAAAGCGCGAAATGCCGACGGCGAAGGAACTGCTCGCGTTCGGCGAAAACTGGCGTCCGCACCGCACCACGGCGGCGTGGTATCTCTGGTGCGCGGCGGACGCAGCGAAAACAACGAAGAAAAAGAAGTGACGCCACGCCGGTCTTGGTTAATAAATTCCTTTGGGCGAAATTCCCAAAACTTTTGAACCGTGAAAAATCTGTTGTCATTGGAAAAATTGCCGGGCGCGGACTTTGAGAAAATCCTGCGCGACGCCGTCGTGTTCAAACGCGAGCGGGCGCGGCGCGACCGGCATGCCGCTGGCCGGGCCAGACTTGGGCGCTGATGTTTTCCAAATCGTCCACGCGCACGCGGGTTTCGTTCGAGGTCGGCATCCGCGAACTCGGCGGGCAGCGTGATGTTTCTCAACGCGAACGACATCCAGCTCGGCCGCGGCGAGCCGATCAAGGACACCGCGCGCGTGCTTGGGCCGGATGATTCACGGCGCGGTCATCCGCACGTTCGCGCAGAGCGACGTGGAGGAGTTCGCGGAATTTTCCAAAATCCCGACCATCAACGCGCTGACCGACGACGAGCATCCGTGCCAGATTCTCGCGGACATTTTCACGTTCAAGGAAATGCGCGGGCCGATTGCCGGCAAGGTCGTGACGTTCGTCGGCGACGGCGCGTGCAACGTGCCGGTGTCGTGGATTTTTGCGGCGGCGAAACTCGGATTTGAATTGCGCATTGCCGCGCCGAAAAAATTCCAGCCGTCCGCTGAAGTTCTGAAACGCGCGGGCGGAAAAATCATTTGCACCGAGGATTTGAAGGCCGCCGCGAAAGGCGCGGATTTGCTTTACACGGATGTCTGGGTTTCGATGGGCAAGGAAGCCGAAAGCGCCGAGCGCTGAAAATTCTGGGCGGTTATCAAATCAACCAGAAGCTCGTGAAGCTGGCGAAGCCCGACGCGCTGGTGATGCACTGCCTGCCGGCGTATCGCGGCAAGGAAATTGACGAGGAAACATTCGAGGCGAACGCCGGACACGATTTTCACGCAGGCGGAAAACCGGCTGCATGTGCAGAAGGCGATTTTGAACTGGGCGGTTTCAACTTGAAGCAAAAATTATGAGCGCGCAAAATAACATCTACCGTCATGTCGTGTTCTTCAAATTTCATGACCGGACCGGCAAGGAAACGGTGGACGCGATTGTGGACGCCTTCCGCGCGTTGTGCGCCGGACTTCCATTTGTAAAAGGTTTTGAATGGGGACGAAATTCCAGCCCGGAAAATCTTAACGAAGGCTACACTCATTGTTTCATCGTGACCTTTGGCAGCGCAAAAGACCGCGACGCCTACCTGCCGCATCCCGCGCACCAGGCCTTCTGCAAAACTCATCTGGAGCCAAATCTGGAAAAGGTGTGCGTGGTTGACTACACGCCAAATAACTGACGGCGGAACTTGTGAAAAGTCCGAAGGCGAACTGCAATAATTCTTGATGGAAATTCGCAAATCTGTTTTCATAAAGTTGTGAAAACAAAGGCCAAGGCGGAAACGACCGTGCATACTGCTTTGCACGCACTGCGGCCGAATAACTGTTAGGCGCATTCACGGAACCATAAAAATCAAATGCCGTATCGTTATGAAACCAAAAATGTATTCGTTATTGTTTGTCGGCTTGCTGGCCGGGCTCCTCCCGATTTACAGTCAAGCCCAAGGTTCTACATCAGGCAATATTATTCAGAACGGGAGCTTCGAGCAGGATACAGGACCTTCCTCAAACCCTATCCCCCCTTGGAATTACGATGGAGCACTTCTCCTGACAGGTAGTTCATGTCAGGCTGAAGACGGCGCGAATTGTATTGGCGTGATTTCTGGACAGGTCTATCAAGATGTTGAGACGATAGCGGGGCAGGCGTATCAGTTGAGTTTCTACGTTGCAGGTTGGGCGCCGGACACACCGCTACCAGAAATCTACAACCTTTCGGTTTTATGGGATGGCAACCTGATCGGAACGACTTCGTTTGATGCCACTGGCGAGACGTTCGCCAACATGGGCTGGAGCTATAGGAGCTTCTCAGTTGTGGGAACGGGGGGCACGATTCAGTTAGCGTTCATAAATCCGAATGCGATTTCTAATCCATACGTTCCGGTCCTTGACAACGTCGAACTTATAGCAATTCCCGAACCCTCATGTTTTGGATTGATGGCTATGGGAATACTCTTGCTCTTGCAGAATCGAGCGATGAGAAGAATCATCGCCTAACACCGCGCTGGAGCCAACGCCGACTGTGCATTAAGTTTTGAATTGTCAGACTGAAAACTGCCGCAGATATTTCAACGCGACTTTCAAATCCTTCGGCCACTCGCTTTTGATGGTCATGGTTTCGTTTGTGACGGGATGCGGGAATTGCAATTCTTCCGAGTGCAGCGCGACGCGGGAAATCAGCGGGCGCTCTTCACGTCCGGGTTTTAGGCGGTAATCTTTTTTGAGCCGTGAAAGCCATAGGAATTTTCCGCCGTAAAGTTCGTCGCCGACGATTTTCAAACCAACGTGGCTGGCGTGGACGCGGATTTGGTGCGTGCGGTTCGTGAGCGCCTCGCATTTGAGCAGCGCGTAGCCGTGACGCGGGAAATTTTCAAGGACTTCAAATTTCGTCTTCGCCTGCCTGCCTTCCCTCGAATCCACGCGCATCAATCCGGGCGTGACCGGATGCGGCGCGATTTTGGCGTCCACTTCAAATTGATTTTCCAGCGGCTCGCCGCAGACGAGCGCGACGTATTTTTCCGCCACTTTTTGCGAGCTGAACAGATTGGCGAGCGCGATGAAAACATCTTTGCTCTTTGCCAATAAAATCACGCCGCTGGTTTCAGCGTCGAGGCTGTGCGCGTTGTCCAGATAATCCAGATTGCGTTCGCGCGCCCACGGCTTTTTGTCCGCGATTGCGGCGTGAAGCAGCTTCATCAAATCCGGACGGTCCGGGCTGGCGATTTCGGGCGAAACCAGAAGTCCGGCGGGTTTGTCGAGTGCGAGCAGGTGTTCGTCTTCAAATAGAACCGGAATTTCCCAGAACTCGCGCGTGGCCGGCGAGGAAAGTTTGATGACCGTGTTCAACACGGCTATTGGGCGGGCGCGCCACCGTTGGCGGCCTGCTGCTGATAGACCGGCGTGTCGCGCAATTGGCGATTGGCCTCGGTTTGAAGCCAGATGTCGAACGCCTCGTTTTCGCGCTGGCGGCGCAGGCTGGCGGTGAATTTCGGAAGGTCGGATTTCATGGCCGACTGGTCAATCGGCAGTTGTGACTGCACATAAACGACAAAGCCGCCGTCGTCCGTCTCCTCAAACTGGCTTGTGTGTCCAACTGGCGTGGAAAATGCCGCCTCCTTGAGCTGCGTCAGGTCGTTGGTGTGGTCGCCAAGTTCGGGCAGTTTCTCCGTGGCGAGCGAGAAGGGCGGCAGCGCCAGCGGCTGCAAACCCGCGGCGATGCATTCGGCGGCGAAACTTTTTCCGACCGCATTTCCGACCGCCAGCTTGATGACAAAATTCGTCCCGGCGCTTTGCGCAAGCTGGGTGGCTTCGCGAAGCTGGAAATCATCCGTGACGCGACCGCGGATTTCTTCGAGCGGCGGAATCGTGGTTGGCAGTTGCCGTGTGAGTGCGATGATATAGACGGCGTCGGGGCCGGCGATCGGCCCGGCGAACGGCTCGTCGGGCGTCAGCCCAAACGCGTCCTTGGTGAAGCCTTCGGGCGCGACGAACTCGTCCGGGCCGAATTGGCTGCCGAACGGCGCGGTGTTGCGGACGGTCAACCCCTTCTGTTTGGCGACGGTGGCGAGGTCCGCAGGTTTTGGCTTGTCCGGATTGATCCCGAACACGGCGGTGGCGAATTCATTCGCCTGCACGAGCGCGTCCTTCTGTGCGCGTTGATGGAGGGCTTCCTCGCGGATTTTGGATTTTGCCTCGTCAGGCGTTTTGGCATCCGGAACGGCCTCGGTGCCGTGTTCGCGATAAAAGTTGTCAGCGATTTCGTCCAGGTTGGTCAGTTCCGTTTTTGCCCTGGCGAGATAGTTCGTCACATCAAATTCGACGTAGCTGACCTGCACGCGGTCGGGCAGGCGGTAGTCGGCGAGGTAGTTCGTGTAATATTGCGCCACGGCTTCCGGCGTGGTTTTGACCTGCGACAGATAATTCGATGCGGAAAAGAAGACGATTTGAGCGGAAATTTCACGGCGTTCGCGCTCGTAGTCCAGAGCGGCCTCCTGCGGCGTGACGAGCGTGGCGGACAGCCCCATTGTCTGGATGAGCTGCTGGATGGTGAGGTCGTCCCGGACAAAATTTTCAAAATCGGCGGCGGTCAAACCTCTCGGCGTCAGGACTTGCTTGACGAATTCGCTTTCCGGCACGGCCTGGCCGTTGCGTCCGAGCGAACGGAGCATTTCAATCGCCGCGCTGGCCGCCGCATTATCGCCGATGTAAATGCCGAGATCCTCTGCCTTTTGCGCGAGCATCATGCGCACATAAATCTCGCGGTCGAGATCCGCCGGCTTCATTTGATCCGGCCATTCACCGTAATGGAAATAATAGAACAGATCAAATTCGCGCCTGGCTGCAAGGTAGGCGTCCCGGGTGATTTTCTTTCCGTAAATCCTGCCGAAATTTTCATTGCCGCCCGCGCCGCCATTGCCCATGCGCTGGCTGGGCGCAAAGAAAACAAGCAACGAACCCACAGTGGCAATGATGATTATTATCCACAGCCACTTCGAATGTTTGCGAATCGTTCCGATCATATAGGCGAATAGGAATTGTCAGCGTAACCGGCAGCGGCAACTGCGGTCAAACTAAAAGCGCGGAACTTCAGCCCGCCTTGAGCCACTCCGCCGCGTCCGCCGCCGCGTAAGTGATGAGGATGTCCGCACCCGCCCGCCGCATCGCCAGCAGGCTTTCCAAAGTCACCGCGCGCTCGTCAATCCAGCCTTTTTGCGCTGCCGCTTTGATCATCGAAAATTCCCCGCTCACGGAATACGCCGCCGTCGGATAGCCGAATCCCGTTTTCACGCGGTGAATGATGTCGAGATACGCCAGCGCCGGCTTGACCATCACGATGTCCGCGCCTTCCTGGATGTCCAGCGCCACCTCGCGCAACGCCTCGCGCGCGTTCGCGGCGTCCATCTGGTAGCTGCGCCGGTCGCCGAATTGCGGCGCGGACTCGGCGGCCTCGCGGAACGGCCCGTAAAATGCCGAAGCAAACTTTGCCGCGTAACTCATGATCGGCGTGTCGGAAAAATTATTTTTATCCAGTGCGGAGCGGATTGCCGCAACGCGCCCGTCCATCATGTCGCTCGGCGCGACGATGTCCGCGCCCGACTCGGCGTGGCTCAACGCCGTTTGCGCGAGAATTTTCAACGTCGGGTCGTTTAGAATTTTTCCGCGCGACACAATTCCGCAATGGCCGTGCTCCATGTATTCGCACAGGCAAACGTCCGTGATGACGAGCAGCGACGGCAGTTCCTTTTTCAGCAGGCGCACGGCCTGCTGGACGATTCCATTTTTTGCGAACGCGCCGGAAGCCTTCGCGTCCTTTTTATCGGGAATGCCGAAAAGCAAGACCGCCGGGACGCCGAGCGCGTGGGCTCGGACGGACTCGCGCAGCAGTTCGTCGGGCGAAAGCTGGAAAACTCCCGGCATGGAGGCGATGGGATGGCGCAGCTTGCGCCCGGCGCGGACGAACAACGGCAGAACCAACTGCTCCACGTTCAGCCGAGTTTCGCGGACGAGATTCCGCAGCGCGGGCGACGAGCGCAGGCGGCGCGGGCGGTAATTTGGAAATTGTCCGGAGTGCAAATTCACGAAGCCATTCTAGTTTCAAATCGCGAAGTGCAAAGCCGAAAGTGCGAACGGGTTTTCAGCCACAGATTGAACACGGATGAAATGAGGAATTCAAGGCGGGAATTTTACTCTTTCACACGCAGAAGTTTCAATGCCGCCAAAAAATCCTTCGGCAGCGGCGCTTCAAACGTCACCAATTTTTTCCGGCGCGGATGGATGAACGACAGTTCGCGCGCGTGCAGCATCACGCGCGGCGCGGCATAGTTCGTCAATTCCTTGAGCCGCGCATTTTGCCGCGCGCCGTAAGTGTCGTCGCCCACGAGCGGATGGCCGATGAATTGGAAATGCACGCGGACTTGATGCGTGCGTCCGGTGTGGATCTGCGCCTCCATCAACGTCGCCGCGTAAAGCCGTTCGAGAATCCTGTAGCTCGTGTGCGCGGCGCGGCCGGAACTGTCGTCGCGCACGGCCATGCGTTTGCGGTGCGTCGGATGGCGCGCGATGGCGGCGTGGATTTCGCCGGATGCGCGCGCCGGTTCGCCGCAGACGAGCGCGTGATAAATTTTTTTGACTTCGCGCGACGCGAATTGTTCCGCGAGCGCGAGGTGCGTCTCGTCATTTTTGGCGACGACGAGGCAGCCGCTGGTTTCCTTGTCGAGCCGGTGGACGATGCCCGGCCGCGCCACGCCGCCGATGCCGCTCAACGAGCCTTTGCAATGATGCAGCAGCGCGTTGACGAGCGTGTGTTCCTCGTGCCCGGCGGCGGGATGCACGACGAGTCCGGCGGGTTTGTTGACGACGAGCAGCGATTTGTCCTCGAACAAAATATCGAGCGGGATTTTTTCCGGCTGCGCCTTGGCGGGCTTGGCTTCCGGCCAATGGACTTCAATTTTTTCGCCGGCGCGCGGATGATGCGTGGGCTTGACGATTTCGCCGTTGACGCGGATGTGGCCTTCTTCGATCAGCCGTTGCAGCGCGCCGCGCGAGGCGGCGGGAAATTTTTCGCAGAGAAATTTGTCGAGCCGCTCGTTGGGCAGCGATTTTTCGACGATGAAATTTTCCGTGCGTGAATTCATTTCAAAAAAACAGATAAAAATGTCGCGCGAAGGGCGTGAAGGAAACGAAGGTTAAATTTTCCTTCGCAAACTTCGCGGTCTTCGCGCGAAATAAAAGTTTTTCATTTTGCGGCGGAAGAATTTGGAGTTTTTGGCGCGTGCTCGTTTTTCCAGGTGATGAGGAAAATCAGGCCGACGCCGGTGCAAATGGCGCTGTCGGCGACGTTGAACGCGGGAAATCCGATTTCGCCGCCGCCGCGCCGTTGCATATAAAAATAAATGAAATCCACGACGGCATGGCGCCCGGGCAAAAGCCGGTCGGTGAGATTTCCCGCGATGCCGCCGAAGATCAGTCCGAACGCGATCTGCCCGGACAGCGTGTGCGAATCGAAATGGTGCCGCGTGAGAAACAGCGCGACGAGCGCGAGCAGGGCGACGAGGCAAGCGCGCCGTTGTTGCCGCGAAACAGGCTCCACGCCGCGCCGGTGTTGCCCCAGTGGACAAATTTGAAGAAGCCGGGGATGATGATCTTTTCCTCGAAATTCGGGCAGCGTTTCCAGCACGAGCCATTTGGTGAACTGGTCGAGCGCGAGGATGAACAGCGCGAGCGCGGCGATGCGGCGGTTCGATTTCTGGAAAACAGTCATTTGCACCGTCCAAAGTCCAAAGTCCAAAGTCCAAAGTCAAGCCAGCCGCGAGCCGGCGGCAACTTTGAATTTAGGCTTTGGACTTTGGGCTTTGGACTTTAGACTCCGTTCATGGCGCTGGTGCGAATTCTTGGTGGACGGCTACAGCCTGTTGCACAACTGGCCGGAACTCGCGCCGGGCGCGCCGCGCCATTCCGCCCGCGCGCGGGACGAGCTGGTGCAAATCCTGACGCAGTATCACGACGCGACGGGCGAGCCGATCACCATTTTTTTTGACGGTTCGGGCGCGCCGCCAAACGCGCCGAAAAACGAATCCAGCCGCGACGTGGAAGTTTTGTTTTCGCGTGCGGGACAAACGGCGGACGACATGATCGAGCGCGCGGCGCATCGTTTTCAAGAGTTACGGCGAGGTGCTCGTCGTGACGGACGACAACGCGGAGCGCGACGTGGTGGGCGGATTCGGCGGGTCGGTGGCGAGCTGCGCGAATTTCATCCGCATGATCGGCGGCGCGCTGGCGGAATTGAAGGACGAGTTGAAGCATCACAATCGCGCGGAGCGGAACCGTTTTAACCGGTCGCGCTGAAGCAAGGCCAATGGACAACCAGGAACATTCCGGTCAAAAATTTTTGCGCGGGCGGATTTTCGCCGCGCTGCTTGCGGGAATTTTTTTGATTCCGGCGGCGCGCGCCCAGCCGCCGGCGAGCAGCCGGTCGAAAATCGTTTTCTGCTCATTTTCGACACGTCGGCGGACATGAAAAAGCGCGTGCCAGCGGTGCAGAAAACGCTGGACAATCTTTTCCTGACGAGCTTTATCGGGCAGTTGCAATCGGGCGACAGCATCGGCGTCTGGACGTTCGACAAGGATTTGCGGACGGACCAGTTTCCGTTGCAATACTGGGTGCCGTCCGAGGCGGCGACGCTTGCCGCAAACATCAATTCATTTGTTGAAAAACAGCATTATGCCAACGACACGCGCTTTGGCGCCTTGCAGCCGTGGTTGAACGAAGTCGTGACGAATTCGGAACGGCTGACGGTGATGATTTTTTTCGACGGTGAAACCGGCGTCAGTGGAACGCCGTATGACGACAAGATCAACCAAATACTCCCAATGCGGCAGGTTGAACAAAAAAAGGCGCGCCAGCCGTTTGTCATCGTGCTCCGCGTGCAATTGGGACGATACGTTGGATGCACGCTGGATTTTCCGCCCACGCCGTTGAGTTTTCCCGATTTCCCGCCGCCGCCCGCGCCGCCCCATCAGCCGCCGCCCGCGCCGCCGAAGCGCGTCATCATGCCGTCCATCATCATGATCAACACAAATTCGGAGACAAAGCTGCCGCCCGTTGCGCCGCCTCCCATCACGCCCGTCACGAACGCGGAGGCCAAACCGCCGCCCGCGCCGAAATTGGAGATGACCAATTCGCCATTGCCCGCTGCGCTGACAAATCCGGTTCCCGAAACCAATGCCGTCTCCGCCCCGGAAATAATTTCAACGGCACCGACAAATCGAGTCGCGGAAACAAATTTGGCGGCGGAAACCAACGCAGTAGTCACTCCGGCAAAAATCCCGGCGGCAGAAACCAATGCTTCGGCGTTGCCGCCGGAGAAATCCGGACTGGGCGGTGGCGCGATGGCAATTGGCGGCGCGCTTTTGGTCGCGGCGGGCGGATTGACGGTTTTCATTCTTCGCCGTTCGCGCCAATCCGGCCACGCCAGCCTCATCACGCGCTCGATGAGGAAAAAATAATTTCCAGCGTGACTTTTGGCCGCGCGCGTGGAAAAATCCGCGCCCATGAAAGCAATGAATTTTATCTGCGCACTTGGAATCGCCGCGAGTTTCGCGCTGGTTTCATGCTCCAAAGCCGACCAGGCTGCAACCAACAATCCTCCGCAGGACAAGACGCCTGCGTCCGTCGCGCCGGGATTTGACGATCCCGCCAAGCTCACCGCGAAAGCGCCTGAAACGTTCAAGGCGCAGTTCGACACGACCAAGGGCAAGTTCACCGTTGAAGTCACCCGCTCGCTTGCGCCCAACGGCGCGGATCGTTTTTACAACCTCGTCCGTTCCGGCTACTTCACGGACGTCGAATTTTTCAGCGTCGTTCCCGGCTTCATGTGCCAGTTCGGCATCAGCGGCGACCCGGCGGTTTCCGCGAAGTGGCGCGAAGCGAACATTCCCGACGATCTGGTCAAAGGCAGCAACACGCGTGGCACAATCACTTTCGCCACTGCCGGCCCAAACACGCGCACCACGCAGTTGTTCATCAACTTCGGCGATAACGTCGGCCTTGATGGACAGGGTTTCTCGCCTTTTGGCAAAGTGACCGACGGCATGGATGTTGTGGACAAAATCAACAGCGAATATGGCGAAGGCGCTCCGAACGGTCGCGGGCCAGATCAGCAACGCATCCAAACTGAAGGCAATGCCTACTTGAAAAAAGATTTTCCGAACCTCGATTACATCAAATCCGCGACCATCCTCCCCGCAGACGGCGCGAAATAATTCCCCCAAATAAATTTATGAACGAACTCGCAATCATCAGCACCACCGAAGGCGACATGGTCGTCGAATTCTGGCCGGACGTCGCGCCCGGCCACGTCGAAAATTTCAAGAAGCTCGCGCAAAAAGGGTTTTACGACGGCACGGCGTTCCACCGCGTCATCAAAGACTTCATGATTCAGGGCGGCGACCCGCTGACGAAAGACGACGCCAAACAATCACAGTGGGGCACCGGCGGCCCGGGCTACCAGATCAAAGCCGAGTTCAATGACAAGGCGCACACGCGCGGCGTTCTTTCGATGGCGCGCTCGAACGATCCGAATTCCGCCGGCTCGCAATTTTTCATCTGCCACGGCGACCCGCGCTTTCTCGACCGCCAATACACCGCGTTCGGCAAACTCATCAAAGGCGGCGACGTGCTGGAAAAAATCGGCACCACGCCCACGCATCCCGGCGACCGCCCCGTCAAGCGCATGGGCATCACCAGCGTAAAAATCGTCCCGGCGGATTCCGTAAAATAGTTTCACGGCTGAGACGCAGAGGCGCGGAGTTTTTGAAACAACTTTCCTCTGCGTCTCGGCGACTCTGCGGTTATGGAAATCTCCGAACTTTCAAAAATTCTCGTTGCCCTCGGCTGCCCGCCGGAAAAATCTTCGGAAATGGCCGCGCAACTGGACAAGCGCGCCAAACAACTTGCCGCTGAAAAAAATCGTAGCCACGACGAAGCGTTGCAGCATTTGTTGACTCTCATGCGACAAGGTTGGTCTGCTCAAAGCAAGAATTCTTAAGTTGAGAAACTTTTTCCTCTGCCTCTCCGCGTCTCTGCGTTAAAATTTCCGCGTGATTAAACCGTGGCAAAAAATCCGTTCCAAACTCATCGGCGATTTCCGCATCTTCAAGCTGCGCTCGGACTTCAAGATTTCCCCGCGCACCGGCAAGGAACATGATTTCTTCGTCCTCGACAGCGTCAACTGGGTCAACGTCATCGCCGTCACGCCCGACCGGCGGCTCGTGATGGTCGAGCAATATCGTCACGGATCGAACACCATCGAGCTGGAGATTCCCGGCGGCATGATGGACGCGGGCGAGACCGACCCGGTGGCGACCGCCGTGCGCGAATTGCGCGAGGAGACCGGTTACGCCGGAGAAAACGCGCGCCTGCTCGGAAAAATTCATTCCAATCCCGCCATTTTGAGCAACGTCACCTACACCGTGCTGATTGAAAACTGCCGCCTGCAACACGCCGTTGAATTCGATCATGGCGAAGATCTGGAAACGCGGCTTGTGCCGGTCACGGAAATTCCGAAGCTCGTGGCCGACGAAAAAATCGGCCACTCGCTCGTCGTCGTCGCGCTGTATCATTTCGATTTGTGGCAAAGGGGAATTAAAAAATTGTGACACATCGTCCATAGACACATCGGCAACTTGACTTTTAACTGATGCCGTGTCCGAGCGAAAACTAACACTCGAAAGTTTTGGCAAACTTATAGCCGAACGGCGCAATTCGCTTGGCATTTCACAGGAAGAATTCGCTGAACGCGCCGACTTGGATCGCACTTACATTTCCGGGCTTGAACGCGGTGTTCGCAATCCTTCGCTGACGGCCATTGTCAAAGTCGCCAAGGGCTTTGGCATCACGACTGAAGAATTGCTACGAGGCTTGGAAGCAAAGGCAAAAAGGAAAAACCGATGAATCAGCCGAAGAAAGGAAGTTTGCAGGCAAAAGTTTTGGCTGTTCTGCAAGACACAAAATGGCATTGTCGGCTCCACGAGCATAAGGGGATTCCGAGCGCACAACTTGCAGGTGGTGGCGGCATCCAAGGCTTGCAACGCGGCACGCGTGCTCGTCCCGGTTTGATAATCGAATCAAAAACGGATAACTGTGATCAATGCAAACGCAAAACGCGTTGGGATAGATGGACGGGCAGGACTCAAAAAGCAAATCCACCCGCCAGCATTTCCACCAGACTTTGCAACCGAATCAGGGCTTACTATAAAAACACTGATGTCATTGAACAGCGTGAACGCCCAAGCCACGAGTTGACCGTGGATCATCGTTTTCCGATGAACCGCTGGGGCGCGGCGGAAGAAAAACTTCCGAATGATCTTTCAGAAATTGAAATTCAGAGAAAATTTCAATTGTTGAAGAAGGACAGCAGCGGTTTTCATAATTTACTCAAGAGTCGCGCGTGTGAAAATTGCGTGAAAACCGGCAAACGCGGCAAGCCGTTTGGCATAAAATTTTTCTATCATGGCGACGAAGAATGGCCGAAAAATATTCCGCCAGTCGGAGTTGAAGCGGAAAAGGGCTGTGCCGGTTGCGGCTGGTATGATTTCGCAAAATGGCGCGAGGCGTTGAACCTCAAACTTTCTGTTCCAAAAGCCGCCAGTTAGAAAGCGACACAAACGGGTCCGGCTGTTTGTCTGCCAACGCTTGCAATGAAGGCAGCAAAGTTTTTCCAATGACTTCCGCCAGCCTTGGCGGAACGGCGTTGCCAATCTGCCACATGGCTTTTTTCATTGTCCCGCAAAAAATGAAATCGTCAGGAAAAGTTTGCAGCCGCGCCATTTCACGAGCGGACAAAACGCGGTTCAGATGCGGATGAATGTGCGTGCCACCGTGGTTTTCCTTGATGGTCATGCTCGGCAGTCCGGGATATTGCCGCTTCCAAGCGTCGAAAAAAGTTTCGTAAAGCGAGCCGCCGGGCGGAACTTTTGCCAGCCGTTTTTCCATTTCTTTAGAATGTTTTGTCCATTCGTGATTGATTTTCGCCAAAGGCTCATTCGCAGACAAACCGTGCAATGCACTTTCAATCGGGCGATAATTTCCCGATGTCAATTGCGGCAGCGGAAATGGATTGGAGCGGCCAAAACGGTTTGCTATAAAAATCGCGCGCGGACGAAATTGCGGCACGCCGTAGTTTGCTGATTCCAAAACGGCGACAGAAACTGTCGGATAACCGGCTTCGCCGAAGGCCTCGATAATGGCGCGATAAAAATCGCCGCCAGCCAGCGTCAGAATGCCCGGAACATTTTCCATGACGATATACCACGGTTTGACCGTTTTTACGACGCGCATGAATTCACGGAAAAGCTGGTTGCGCTCGTCTTTCGGATTTCGGAATCCGGCAACTGAAAATCCCTGACACGGCGGGCCACCGGCAACCAAATGAATTTGTCCAAACTCATCCGTCAGCGACTTTGCGTCAAATTCCTGAATCGGTCCGCGATGCAGTTTGCATTTTGGAAAATTGCGGTGATGCGTGTCACAGGCAATGCCCACGATTTCCACCGCCACCCGTGCCGCGTAGCCCGCGCGCATGAGGCCACAAGTCATTCCGCCCGCGCCACAAAACAAGTCAATGAATTGAAAGCCGTTCGGGATGGAAACCCTCTCATTGAATTCAACAAACACCTTTGCGATGTCGGACGTGTCATTCTCAAATTTTTTGCGGATGCTTTCGTAACGACCAAGCTTTGGTCTTTTCTGGCGCGTGCGATGAACGACAGGCACGTCCAAAAGCGCGTTTTGAGTTGTTGTTCCGTTTAACATCTGTCGGATAACTTGTGACACATCGTCCACACAATGACAAGAATTATTTTAAGCTTTTTTCAACTTTGCAAGAACACGCTCACCATAGCCGTCTTTGCGCAGCTTGCCATAATCCACGCGGCCTTGCTTCTTGAGAATTTCCCGTTTGACCGCGTGCAACAGATTATTCGTGGCGTGATCCAGCAATTCAGCTTCGGACTTCGCGCGTCGCTTTGTTGTCGCTTTCACATTTTTAGCGTGCTTCAAAAACAGAATAATTCAATTCCTAATTTCATCCCATATGCTTATCCCGTTGACTCCCGTAGTATTTGGCGCGAGTTTGGTTGATGGACAAGCTGAAGTTTCCAACAACTTTGAAAGAGTTTCGTGAGCAATTTTCAGAGGAAGCGGCTTGTTTTGAATATCTGGGGCAAAGTCGTTGGCCCGCTGGCTTTGCTTGTCCACGATGCTCCGGCAGGAAGTATTGGGTCAAAGCTCGGCGGTATGTTTACGAATGCTCCGAATGTGGTCAGCAAACTTCCGTTACGGCCGGAACCCTCCTTCACGGCACACACTTTTCGCTCCGCGAGTGGTTTTGGGCCGCTTACTTGGTAGCCACACATACCCCAGGCATGAGCGGCACCCAACTACAACGGCAGATGGGCTGCAGCTATAAGACTGCTTGGTATTTGCTCCACCGGCTGCGACGCAGCATGGTGAATGAAAAGCGGGCGCTACTCAGCGGGCGTGTGGAAGCTGATGAGGTCATTATTGGCGGGCCTGTCAGCGGCAAGACCGGCCGTGGCGTTACCAAGGATGAAAAGAGCACGCTGGTCTTTGGCGCAGTAGAAGTGGTGGCGTTTACCGACAAGCGGGGAGGCCGTTTGGAGAAAGCTGGGCGGCTGCGGCTGGCGGTGACGCAACGGGCAGACGCCCTTTCGATTCGCCATTTTCTTACGACCCATGTGGAGCCGGGCAGTGAAATTTATACGGATGATTGGAAAGGCTATTCCAAAACCGCTTTGGCCGACTACCGCCACGCATTGCAGCCGATCGCGACTCATGCGCTGCATATTCACCGCGCTTTCGGCAATCTCAAGACGTGGCTCAACGGCACGCACCATGGAGTTGACCCGAAGTATTTACAAAACTATCTCGATGAATTTGTCTTTCGCTTCAACCGCCGCAAGACCCCGATGGCAGCATTCCAAACGTTATTGGGCTTGGCTGCTCACAAAGCCCCGGTCGGTTTCGAGAAAATGATTGGACGGGAGCCAACGGGATAAGCACATCATCCCAAATTCACCGGATCAATGTCCACGGCCAGCGTGACGTCTTCGGGCAGCGCCAGCGATTGGATGATGCGCGCCAGTTCGCGGCTCAACGCGCTCATCGCCCGCGTCCGCAGCATGATCTGGTAGCGATAAAAAGTTTCCGCGCGCAGCAACGGCGCAGGCGCAGGTCCGGCGATGATCAAATCGGAGAAAATTTTTCGGGGAGCACACGCGCCTCGCGTGTCCTGTTTGATGCCCTCGTCAAACAGTTCTGCGGTTGTTGCGGTTGACGAGGCGTCAACCGCCGCATCCGAGGCGGATGCGCTCCCCAGAACTTTTTCCAACTCACGTTTCAAATGTTCGGCGGAGAATTTCACCTTTTCCTCGTTGCGGCCTTTGAGCGTGAGCAGCGCGACGCGGCTGACGGGCGGATATTTCAATTGTTCGCGAAATTCGATTTCCTGTTCGTAAAAACCGTTGAAGTCGTGGCGGCGCGCGTATTGGATCGCCGGATGAAACGGCGCGAACGCCTGCACGAAAACCTCGCCCTCGACGTCGCCGCGACCGGCGCGACCGGCGACCTGCGTGAGCAACTGGAAGGTGCGTTCGCCCGCGCGAAAATCCGGCTGATGCAGCGCGAGGTCGGCGTAGATGATGCCGACGAGCGTGACGTTCGGAAAATGCAGCCCCTTCGCGATCATCTGCGTGCCGACGAGGATGTCAATTTTGCCCGCGCGAAAATCGCCGAGCACTTTGCGGTAATCGTCCTTGCGCTTCATCGTGTCGGCGTCCATGCGCTGGATGCGCGCCTTGGGAAAAAGTTTGGCGAGCGTCTCCTCGACGCGTTGCGTGCCCGTGCCGGAAAAACGGATCGCGGGATTTTTGCATTTCTCGTTCGGGCAAACCAACGGAACTTTTTCGACGTGGCCGCAGATGTGGCAGGCGAGTTTTTGTTCCTGCCGGTGAAACGTGAGCGCGAGGCTGCAATTCGGACAATTGCAAACGTAACCGCACTTCGGGCATTGCAACGAAGTCGAGTAGCCGCGCCGGTTCAAAAATAAAATCGTCTGCTCGCCGCGATCAAGCCGCTGGTTAATCGCTTCCTTGAGTTGCGGCGAAAAAATCGGCGTGCCTTTTTCTTTCGCGCGCGGCCTGCCGCATGTCCACGACGCGGACGCGCGGCATTTTTTGGTTGTCCACGCGCTCCGGCAATTCGAGCAGCGAGAATTTGCCGCGTTTGCAATTGTAAAAACTTTCGAGCGACGGCGTGGCCGAGCCGAGCACGACGACGGCGTTTTCCATCTGCCCGCGCATGATGGCCACGTCGCGCGCGTGATAGCGCGGCGCTTCCTCCTGCTTGTAACTCGTCTCGTGCTCCTCGTCCACGATGATGAGGCCGAGCGGCTCGACCGGCGCAAAAATCGCCGAGCGCGCGCCGATGACGATGCGCGCGCGGCCTTGCCGAATTTTGTGCCATTCATCGTGCCGTTCGCCCGCGCTCAAATGCGAATGCAAAACCGCGACGAGCGTCTGCAATTTTCCCGAACTGAACCGCGCCTTGAATCGCTCGACGGTTTGCGGCGTGAGCGAAATTTCCGGCACGAGAACGATTGCGCCTTTGCCTTGTTCCAGCGCGTGCGCGAGGGCTTGCAAATAAATTTCGGTTTTGCCGGAACCGGTCACGCCGTGAAGAAGAAAGGTTGAGGTTGAAGGTTGAAGGTTGAAAGCGGTTTGTCCATCGCCGCCTTGATTTTTTCCAGCGCAACGGCTTGCGCCGGATTCAACACGATATTTTGCGTCGGCAAAATGGTTTCGCGCGCGTAAGGATCGCGCTCGGAAATTTCCGAAGTGATTTCAACGAGGCCGCGATCTTCCAGTTTGCGAACGGTCGCCGCAGTCGTTTCGGCGAGTTCAAGCAATTCGGCCAGCAAAATTTCGCGGCGTTCTTCGATGATGTTCCAAACTTCCTGCTGACGTTTCGGCAATTTCGGAAATTCGCCGCTCAACTGCAGCGCGCGGACGAACAATTGTTTTTTCCAGCCTTCTTTTTCCTTGCGAATCGCTTCGGGCAAAACACTTTTCAACGCCGTTTCCGGCGCGCAGCAATAATATTCGCCAATCCAGCGCGCGAGTTTCAAAACCTTCGGCGTCACCAAAGTTTGCGCGCCGATGACTTTGAGAATCGGCTTGAGATTTGTGTGCGCGGATTCTTCGGCGAGCGCGGTGACGGTGCCGAAAATTTTCCGCGCGCCGAACGGCACCTGCACGCGCGTGCCGACTTCGACTTGCCCGGCCAGTTCCGCCGGAATCGAGATAATCAAATTCCTTCCGCAGCGCGATTTCAAGGCTGACGCGGGCGATCATTGTTTAGATCGACTGCGAAATGGCGCGCAGTTCCGCTTCCAGTCTGTTGTCCGCAATTCCTTCGCGCGTCCGGCATCGGAAATGTCGCGCGGCACATGAACAGTTTTGCCCGCGGTGACTTCGCAACTTGAAAATGGCAGCGGAATTTGAAATCCGTCCCAGCTTTTCATACTGGATTTTCCAGTTCAAATGATACGACACGGGCACGATGGGCAGGCCCGTCACTTGCGCCAGTCGCCATCACGCCTTCCTGCACGACGTAACGCGGCCCGCGCGGGCCGTCGGGCGTGATGGCGAGATCGTAGCCGCGCTCGGCCCAGGTCGTCAGTTCGAGCAACGCCTGCGGCCGCGCCGGCTGCTGGAGCCGCGCACGGGCTGCACGCCGAAACATTCGAGAATCGCCGAGAGAAACGCGCCGTCGCGGCTCGCGCTGACCAGTCCGGCGACGTCCGGCCGTGGAACGGCGTTCGCCGCCGAATGTGAAATATAATTTCATGCAGAGCGCCAGACGGTTGTGCCAGACGCAATAAATCGCCTGCGAAATGTCCTTGCGCATGCATGAAAGCCGTGCGGGTCGCGGACGCGATAACGCAGCGTCGCGGCGATCAGGCGCAAAACCACCCAAAGCAGCCGCGCCAAAAGCCGCTGATGCCATTGTCGGCGCGTTCGGCATGACGACGCCGGATTTTCCCTTTTTCGGTCATTGCCGGACATTGCAGAAATCAGATTTTCGTCCGGCCATCAATCTCCTTTTTTCAGGCACGCGCGCACCAATTCTTCGACGGTCGCCTTCGCGCCGAGCATCGCCTGCGCGGCGCGGACGGCATCGTGCGCCTCAACTTGTTTGAAGCCCAGCGCCATGAGCGCGAGCACGGCGTCGTTGATTTTCTGGTCGTCGGGCGAAAGCGAATGTTTCGCGCTCGCGGCTTCCCACGCGCCCGCCGCGCCGATTTTGTCGCGCAATTCGACGACGATGCGCTCGGCGGTTTTTTTGCCGACGCCGGAAATTTGCGAAAGCGATTTCACGTCGCTGCTGGCGACCGCGCCGCGAAAGGCCGTCGACGTTCATGCCGCTCAAAATGTTCAGCGCGGTTTTCGGGCCGATGCCGCTGACGCTGTTGATGAGCAGCCGGAACAAATCGCGTTCCGCCGCGCTCGCAAAACCGTAAAGAATGTGCGCGTCTTCGCGGACGATGAGTTGCGTGAGCAATTTCACGTCGCTGCCGGGCTGCGGCAATTTGTCGAATGACGACAGCGGAATCAGAACTTCGTAGCCGACGCCGTTCACGTCCACGACGACTTGCGTGGGCAGCGCTTCGACGAGTTTGCCGTGGAGAAAAGTGATCATAAGCCACAGATGGACACAGATGGACACAGATATAAGACATCGAATTGCACGAATTTTCACGAATGCAATTTTGAGTTGGCTGACAATTTGTGCAGATTCGTGTCGAAACCTTTTCGTGTTCGTGTTTAATCGTGTTCATTCGTGGTTAAATTCTCTTCGGCGGCGATCAAATTGTAACGCGAATTTTCCCGCGCGTGCGTGAGCGCCAGCGCCAGCGCGTCGGCGGCGTCGGGCGCGGGCGGTTTCGGCAAATTCAGCAACCGCTGCACCATTTTGGCGACGGCGGATTTTTGCGCCGCGCCGTAGCCGACAATCGCCTGTTTCACTTTGCGCGGGGCGATTTCAAAAATTTCAATCCCGCTTTCGGCAACCGCCGCCATCGCCGCGCCGCGCGCCTCGCCCATGATGAGGGCGGTTTGCAAATTTTGCGCGAAAAAAAGTCCTTCGATCACGCAGACGGTCGGGCGATGTTTTTCAATTTCTTCGCGCAGCGTTTCGAGAAATTTTTGCGAGACAGCGCGAGCGTTCCCAGTTTTTCGGACAGGAAATCGTTCCGTGCGCGAGAGTTTCCGGAAATGGGTTTGCCAATCTGAATGATTCCAAAGCCCGTGCCGCGCAGCGACGGGTCAACGCCGAGAATGATTTGGTGCAGTGACGAGTGACGAGTGACGAGTGGCAGGCGGCAAAACAGTCGCGCGGCGGTTTGCCGCCGACGCGTTCCTTCATTTGCTCGAATTGCCGCAAGCGAGATTCCCACGCGGACACTTTGCCAGCGGCGGCGAAGTTGCAAAAGCAAAAACGCCGCGCAGATTTTTACCGCGCGGTGACTGGCAAATCGTGAAAATCAATTTCCCGGCCCGTTTTGATTCCTGTCCCTGCCTGACTTTTGCTGCCCTGACTGCGTTGACGACGCTGGCCGCGAGCCGCCCTGCTGTGCCGGCGGCGCGACGCGACTTGGGGGCGTTTCATTGGCAGGTTGCTGTTCAATGCGCGGAGCGTTGTTGATTTGTGGTTGTTGCGGCGGCGTAATCACGCGCTCTTCAGAGCTCGGCACGGAAGCGCGCGGAAATTGCTCCCTCATTTTTGGGGACATATATGGATTTGGCGCGGGCGGCCTGACCGGCGGGTTGCGGATGACCGGCGCAACCGGCTCCGGCGGTGCGATGTGGTTTTGAGGAGACTTGCGGCCGCATCGACGGGCGGGGTCTGATTCACCGACGGGCGCTGGAAATTATTTTGCGGTTGCGTCTGCGGAATGTTCCGGTTGCGATCCGGTTGCGGAAAATTATTTTGCGCCGGAGCTTCAGGGCGCGGATTAAAATTGTTCCTGTTTTCATCGGGGATCAAAGGACGAGTCGTGTTTTGCCGGGGAACCGTGACCGGGCGCGGCCTGACACCCTTGTTCAAAGTAGCGGCGGCGGCGGCGTCAAAATGCGGACGGTTGACCACCAAAGTGTCCGCTATCAATTTGTTCGCCGTGCCGGCCGGGCGCGGACATTTCGCGGATTGCGACCGGATGGATTTCCGTCCGCGTGACGGCGGTGATGCGTTGCGGCGGAATGCCGCCATTGATGACGCCGTGGCTGCGGCTGTTCACATGGAAATCATTGATTACGGTCGTGCGGCTGTAAAACTTTGTCACGTCCGCCGGCGCGACGCGAAAATGGCGCGGATGCGGGTCGCAGAAATCCCGCGTCGGCACGAAGGTGAAAAAGTTCACGCCCAGCCCGAAATCAAAACCGGCGCCGACGGCCACGCCGTTGTAAAAAATTCCCGCGCCTTCGCGATAAACCGTGTGCGGCGGCAGCGGCGCCCAGCCGCAATAATCGTCTCCGTAACGCCACGTCACCCACGACGGCGCCCAGGTCGTGTCCGGCCACCAGCACCAGCCGTGGCGCGGGTCGTGAAACCAGCGTCCATAGTGGAACGCCGTCGCGCCCCAGGAATAATCCGAGAGCCAATACCAGCCGTCGTCGGTATAAACCCAGTGGCCGTGGTCGCAATACGGCTGCCAGCTCGAATCATAAACCACGACGACCGGCTGCCAGCAAAGCCCGTAGCCTTCCACGTCCACCCAGTTGCCGTAGGGCGAGAGCGTGTCGTAAAAATAATTCTGCGTGACCTCGGCGGGCTGTTCCGGGGTTTCCGTCTGGGCGTTTGTTCCCGGCGTTGGCGCGGGCGCAACGGCTGCCGTCGCGCCCAACTGCTGGTCGCGCTGGATCATCGCCGTCACCGCGTCGTCCGGCAGGCCGAGGTCTTTCAGATAAATGATCTGATCCGTGGCCAAGTTGAACGGGCTGCCGGAATTGTTGATGTAGGCGAGGATGACGCTTTCATTCACGCCCGCCTGCGCGAGACGGACGACCTGCGCCAGCGGGCTGTCCGGCGCGATGTCCGCCGGCAATGCGGCATCGGCGGGAGCCGGAGCGGGTTGATCCTGCGCGCTTGCGGACGGCAGTGCAAGTCCGGCCGCAAGGCAAAGAACCGCGACCGCCGCTCCAAAAGCGCATTTTTCAAAAAAGAGAATCTTCATAACCGGGTTGTTGTTATTGTTGATCGTCATCCAGTTAAACAACTCTTTGACAGGTTTGTTCCGGCAATTGTTCATAATGCGCAAACGGCCTTGATTCAGGCAGTTAAAATGCGGAATCCGCAGCTTGGACGAAGCTGGCGTTTTGTCGGGCGATTTGCCGCGCAACTTTTTCTCGACATTATTTTTTGTGGAGGCAAAGTCAAAGGCGTGAAGAAGACCCGCATCAATTCCTGTCTCACGGCAGCTTTTGCCGCTCTCATACTTCCCGGCCTGACGATGGTGGCAAACAGTCAGGAGACCATTCGGATGAGCAATGTTCCCACCACCTCCGCAATAGAAAATCTTGCCAGACAGTCAGGCATGAATTTTCAAATTGCCCCAAATCTGTTCGTGTCGCCAAATAATTCCAATGGAAACGGAATTTCTGAACCCGTTGTTGACATTGATTGGACGAATATCACTCCAAAGGATGCGCTCTCACGATTGTTGAAGGAACACGGCCTTTTCATGATTGAAGATAAATCTACCGGCATCGCGCAAATTACCAGCACCAATCAAGTTGCAAATGTTGTGGACGCGAACTTGCTTGGCAGTAACACAAATAATTTGGTTTCTGAAATTCGATTTCAGGATGTGCCGCTTGATATAGCTCTTGATTATCTGGTCAAAAATCATTTTAATATCGTTCTTGATCCCAAACTATCTGGCTATGTTGACCCAGCCGACAACAAATTTCATAGCGAGCCGTCAGTTTCAATTCGCTGGGAAAATGTCACTCCAAGACAGGCAATCGTTGCTCTGTGCGAGAATTATGATTTGGTCATCGTAAAAGATTCCACGACAGGCGTCGTTCGTATCAAGCCGAAGGATTAGCGCGCACATTCAACGCCATTTTTCCGCTTTTCCGCTTCGTGATTTGAAACCCGAATGTCGCCGAGCGCGTTTTGAAAATTGATTCGCCTGCGGCGGGGAATTTTCGCATCATGCGCGGGATGAAATCCATGACGGGTTACGGTCGCGGCGAATGCGCGCAGGACGGTTTCAAAATCACCGTCGAGCTGGGCGCGGTCAACCGCCGGCAGTCGGAGATTTCCGTGAACCTGCCGCGCGAGCTGGAGATGCTCGAAGCGCAGGTGCGCGACGCCATCAACGCGCAGGTCGCGCGCGGGCGCGTGACGGCGCGCATTTCCATCCACGCGGCGAAGGCAAACTTTCCGCGCAAATGCACATCAACAAACCGCTTGCGGAAGCTTACGCGACGGAACTCGGCAAACTGGCGAAGCATTTGAAATTGTCCGGCGACGTTTCGCTGGACCAGATTTTGCGCGCGCCGGGCGTTTTTCAGAGCGACGAGGAATTGGTTGAAGCGGAAAATATCTGGCCGGCCGTGGAAAAAGCGTTGAAACAGGCGCTGGCGGCGCTGGTGAAAATGCGCGAGCGCGAAGGCGCGCATCTGGCGGAGGATTTGACGGCGCGCATTGGCATCATGCGAGAAAGCGGTGGAGAAAATTCAGAAACAGGCGCCGCAGACGGCGGAGAATTACCGCAAGAATTTGCTCGAACGAATCAAGAGCGCGGGCATCGAAAACTATCGCGCCGGATGACGAGCGGTTGTTGAAGGAAATTGTTTTGTTCGCCGACCGCTCGGACATTTCGGAGGAATTGACGCGGCTGCAAAGTCATTTCAAGCAATTTGAAGATTGCCGGAAATCGAAGGAGCCGGTCGGGCGCACGCTGGATTTTCTGGCGCAGGAAATGAACCGCGAAATCAACACCATCGGCTCGAAGGCGAATGACGCGATCATCTCGCGCGAGGTCGTGACGCTGAAGGCGGAACTGGAACGGTTTCGCGAACAGGTGCAAAACGTGGAATGAAAAATCCAAAGTCCAAAGTCCAAAGTCCAAAGCCGCGGACCAAAAAATCCGCGCCGCTGTTGATTTTGATTTCCGCGCCGTCGGGCGGCGGCAAGACGACGTTGTGCCAGCAGTTGCTCAAGGCGCGCCCGGACATGACGCGCGCCATCACCTGCACGACGCGCGCGCCGCGCCCGGGCGAAAAGGACGGCGTGGATTATCATTTTTTTGACGCGGCGGATTTTTTGAAGCGCTTGCACGCGGGAAATTTTCTGGAGCACGCGACGGTTTATGGCAACAGCTACGGCATTTTGAAATCCGAACTGCTCGGCAAATTGCGCGAGGGCAAGGATGTTTTGCTGAACGTGGACGTGCAGGGCGCGGCGACGATCCGCGAACAGGCGGAAAGCGAACCGGAATTGAAACGCGCGCTGGTCACGATTTTTCTGACGCCAGCGCCGTTGACGGTGCTGGAAGAACGCCTGAAAAAGCGCGGCGCGGATTCGGAGGCGGTGATTCAAAAGCGGCTGGCAGTGGCGCGGCAGGAAATCGCGCAGTGGAAAAATTTTGATTACCTTCTGGTCAGCGGCACGAAGCAGGAGGATTTGCGGCGGACGCTGGCGATCATCGAGGCGGAAAAAATGCGCTCGGCGCGGTCGCAGCCGCCGGAGTTTTGATTTCCAAAAATTGCCGTTTGACGGCCGGGTGCGGTTGCAATATACAACGTTGTATGTCAACGATGATTTATCCGATGCGATTGAGGCGTGAAGAAAGCGCGCTGTTCAAGACTGCGGCCAAGCGCAGGGGCGTTTCTCTGGCGGAATTTTTGCGCCAGGCCGGACGCCAGGCCGCGCAGCGGTTTGAATCCGAGCCGGCCAGCCTGGAATTGAGCCGTGGCGGTTTCACGCTGCCGGAGCTGCCGGGCAGGAGGGAACGCGAAAAAATCCGCGACGCCGTCGCCAAGCGCCATGTTTCTCGCTGACACCAGTTTCATCCTCAGTCCGTTTGCCAAGACGCCGTCGCGCCGCAAATGGGCGCAGGCGTTTTTTGAAAAGCACAAGGGCCGGCTCTGGACGACTGCGGCGGCGTTCACCGAGGCCAGCCATTTGATCGGCGAACCCACAATCGTTGCGAAAATTTTACCGGACTATCAGTTTCTGGTGGACGTGGAAATCGAAAAAACGGCGCTGGCCGCGCTGCTTGAAAAGTATTCGCCGGAAATGGATTTTGCGGACGCGACGCTCGTGCGCGCCAGCGAGCTTCGTCCGGCATTCAAGCTGTTGACGGACGACGGACATTTTGAATGGTATCGCCGGCATCAGGGTCGCGAACGGATTCCGGCCGTCTGGATTCCCGCGTGAAAATCTTTTAACCGCATGAAGACAAATAAAATAATCGTTCTCGGCGTGACCGGCTCGATCGCCGCGCACAAGGCGGCGGATCTGGCGTCGCTGCTCACGAAAGCCAAATGCGACGTGCGCGTGGTGATGACGGCGGACGCGCAGCGCTTCATCACGCCGCTGCCGTTCAAGACGCTCACGCGCAATCCGGTCGTGACGAATCTTTACGACGAGGAGGAAGGCTGGAAGCCGACGCACATTCGCCTCGCGGACGAGGCGGATTTGCTTTTGATCGCGCCGGCGACGGCGAATGTGATTGCGAAACTGGCGCACGGCATTGCCGATGATGCGCTGACGTGCATCGCGCTGGCGTTGAATCCGAAGGCGAAAATTTTGATCGCGCCGGCGATGAACGGGAAAATGTGGCTGCACGCGGCGACGCAGGCGAACGTGGCGACGTTGAAAAAGCGCGGCGCGGAATTCATCGGGCCGGACGAGGGAATGTTGTCCTGCGGCTACGAGGGCATCGGCCGTTTGTGGCCGGTGGAAAAGATTGCCGAAGTTGCGTTGAAGCGTTAAATCGTAAATCGTTGAACGAAAATAATTCTCCCGATTCAACGATTTAACCGTTCAACGGTTTAACGAATTATGAAACCAAGCCATGCCCAGTGGCTGAAGCGGCTGCCCGCGCTGTTTGAGATTCCGGCGCCCGACCCGGCGCGCCTGCTGCGCCGCATCGTGATGATGGAGCGCAACATCATGCTGCCGGTCAAGGCGGTGTTCATCGGGATGATTTTGTATTCGTTCCACATCCACGCCGTGGTTCGGCTTGCCGTTGCAGCACGCTGGACGTGGCGGTGGAAACGGTGCAATTCATTTTCTGGTTTTACATTCTGGCCAACGTCATTTTTGCCGCGGTGTTCTGTTCGCGGCGGAACGACTGCCGCTGGCGGTGGTGCAATGGACGGTGGTCACGAGCAGCCTGGTGGACGGATTGTTTATCGCGGGGCATGGCGTCTGTTGACCGGCGGGCTGGACAGCATTTTGTTCTGGCTGTTTGTGGCGTTGATCGTCCGCAACGCGGTGAGCGTGCCGCCGGGCTTTTCGCAATTGTTTTTGAACTTCGCCATCAGCCTCTGCTATGTGCTGGTGGCGGTGCTGGACGTTTCTGTGATGCAGCAATCTGGATGACGACACATGACGCGCGTTGGACCTGACGCCGCACGAGGATCTGGGCCAGCCGTTCGTGCTGCGGCTGGTGGTGCTTGCTGCTGACGGCGGTCTGCTGTTACGGCGCTGCAACTGCTGCTGGAACGCCAGCGGCTCGCCGCCGAGGAGGCGGGCGAATTTGCCGCGCGCGAAGGCCAGTTGCGTTCCGCCGGCCGGCTCGCCGCCGAGTTCGCGCATCAGATCAAAAATCCGCTGGCCATCATCAACAACGCCGCGTTCTCGCTGCAACGCGCCGCTGCGCGAAAGAAAAACGCCGGTCGCACGGACAAATCGAAATCATCCAGGAGGAAGTCGCGCGCGCCGACAAGGTCATCACGCAAATCATGGGCTACGCGCAATTGAGCGAAGGCCGCGTGGAAAAATTGAACGTCATCGAGGAACTTGAACGCGCCATCGCGCAGGTTTTTCCGGCCGCCGTGCCGGACAAAATCAAAATCCACCGCGAATTCGGCGGCGATTTTCCGCCGCTGCTCATGCAACGCGGCCATCTGTCGGAAATTTTGGTGAACCTGCTGCAAAACGCGCGCGAGGCGCTCGGCGAAAAGGGAAATGTTTTGATCACCGCCAATTGCCGAACGCGATTATTCCGTGGAAATTTCCGTGCGCGACGACGGGCCGGGCATTCCGCCGGACAAAATCGAGCGCATTTTTGAAGCTTATTACACGACCAAGGAAAAAGGCACGCGGCCTCGGCCTGGCCATCGTCAAGCACAACGTCGAACTTTACGGCGGCACCGTGCGCGTGGAATCCGAGCTTGGAAAAGGCGCGAAATTCACCGTAACTTTCCCGGCGAAAGCATTGATGACAATCGTCGCAAACATGAATGCGCCGCTGCCACCCGTCCTCGTCGTGGACGACGAGAAAAACATGCGCCTGTCGCTTCAGACCATGCTGAAGGACGAAGGCTACGCCGCGCGCGCCGTCGAATCCGCCGAGGAGGCGCTGGAACTTCTGGCGCAGCGAGGAATTTTTCATGGTCATCACCGACGCGCGGCTCGGCGGCATGAGCGGCTATGAATTTCTCGGCAAAATCCACAGCCGCTGGCCCGACCTGCCCGCCCTCATGCTCACGGCCTACGCCACGCCCAAGCTCGCCGTCGAGGCCATCAAGGCCGGCGCGATTGATTATCTGGCCAAGCCGTTTGCGCCGGAGGAACTGCTTCACGCCGTCGCGCGCTGCGCCGAGCGCCACCAGCTGCTGCGCGAAAACGCCGCGTTGCGTTCGCGCGCGGAACATATTTTCAGCCTCGACCAAATCGTCGGCGAATCGCGAAAAAATCCGCGAAGTGCGGAAATTGATCCAGACCGTCGCGCCGACGGACGCGCGCGTTTTGATTCTTGGCGAAAGCGGCACGGGCAAGGAACTCGTCGCCGGCGCGCTGCACAGTTTGAGCAAGCGGCGCGACGCGCATTACGTCCGCATCAATTGCGCCGCCATTCCCGAAACGCTGCTGGAAAGCGAATTGTTCGGCCACGAAAAAGGCGCGTTCACCGGCGCGCTGAAACAAAAATCCGGGCGCGTCGAGGAAGCCGACGGCGGCACGATTTTTCTCGATGAAATCGCCGACATGAGCAAGCCGCTTCAGGCCAAGCTGCTGCGGTTTCTGGAGGACGGCTCGTTCACGCGCGTCGGCGGCACGCAGGAATTGCGCGTCAACGTCCGCCTCATCGCCGCGACCAACCGCGACATCGTGCAGGCCATCGCCGCCGGCCAGTTCCGCGAGGATTTGTTTCACCGCCTGAACGTCGTGCAGTTTCACCTGCCGCCGCTGCGCGAACGCGGCGAGGACGTTCTGCTGCTGGCCGAACATTTTTTGAAAATGTTCCGCGCCGCGATGAACAAAAACGTGGACGGCCTCGCGCCCGCCGCGCGCCAGAAACTGCTCGCGCACCACTGGCCGGGCAATGTGCGCGAACTGCGCAACGTCATCGAACGCGCCTTGATTCTGGAAACCGACGCGCGAAATCCAGCCGGCCAGCCTGCCGGATTTTCAAGTCGAAGCGCGCCTGCAAAAAATCGCGCCGGCGCGGGCCGCGCCCGGACGAATCGCTCGACGACGCCCTGGCGCGGATCGAACGCGAACTGATCACCGGCGCGCTGGAGCAGAACAATTTCAACCTGACACGCGCCGCCGAACAGCTTAAGCTCACCCGCCATTCGCTCCGTTACCGGATGCAGCGGCTGCAAATGAACCTTGGCGACGGCGCGGCCGGCGAAACGCCCATTGACACGACCGCGACATTTTTGAAAACTGATTGAATGTATGCAATGATCTGCCACCAGTCGGAACATTTTCACCGGCATGGCTGGACTTTTTGATCGTGTTCGGCGTCATCGCGCTGGTGGCCATCGGCGCATTGCATCTGGGCGATGGTGTTTCACAAAATGGAAAACGCACGGCGCAAACGTCGTCGCCGCCATCGCCGCCAGATCAATCCCACGCTCGCCGAAACCGGCGGCCTGCCGCCGATCCGCGAAGCAGGAAAAATCATCAGCGCAGACGCCGCCTGCTACACGCCCTGATGCAGCACAGCCGCGCCATCACCCGCAAAAGCGCGTCCAACCTCGCGCTCGCCTTCATCCTGCTGCCGCGCGAAAAGCGCGACGCCATGTCCGCGCTCTACGCCTTCTGCCGCGAAGTGGACGACGTGGCCGACGATGAATCCGTGCCGGCGGAAAAGCGCCGCGCGCAACTTGCCGACTGGCGCGCCGACGTCAGCCGCGCCTGCGAAAACCAACCGCCGCAATTTCCGTCAACCGCGAATTGCAGCCGGTCATCCAGAAATTTCGCCTGCGCTTTGAGTTGTTCGACGAACTCATCAAGGGCTGCGAAATGGATTTGGACACGAATCGTTACGAAAATTTTGAGCAGCTGGAACTGTATTGCCATCGCGTCGCGTCCGTCGTCGGCCTGTTGAGCATCGAAATTTTTGGCTACCAAAATCCGGCCTGCCGCGACTACGCGATTTATCTCGGCAAGGCGCTTCAACTCACGAACATTTTGCGCGACGTGAAAACCGACGCCGCGCGCGGACGGATTTATCTGCCGCTAGCCGAGTTTGAAAAAATTTGGCGTCGGCGAAGACGAAATTTTGCAATCAAGATACTCCGACCGCATTTCGCGAACTCGCCGACACGTTGCCGCCCGCGCAAAGGATTTTTATCTGCTCGCGCGAAAAACCCTGCCGCCGAAGACCGCAAGTCAATGGTCGCCGCCGAATTGATGGGCTCGGTTTATTGGCAGTTGCTGCAAAAACTGGAACGGGGAAAATTCAATGTCTTCGGCGCGCAGCCGTTGAAATTGTCCAAGCCGCAAAAGCTCGCGCTGATTTTTCAGTCGTGGCTGCGTTTTGTCATCGGCTCCACTTCGCCCAGTTATGGCCAGCCTTGAAACAGCCGCCGTCTCATCGTCAACGCCGACGATTTCGGCCTTTCGCCTTCAGTCAATCGAAGCCGTCATCCGCGCGCATCGCGAAGGCATTTTGACCAGCGCCAGTTTGATGGTGAACGAAGCCGGTTTTGACGAAGCCGTGAAACTGGCGAAGGAAAATCCGAAACTCGGCGTCGGCCTGCACCTGACGTTGTTGTGCGGACATTCCGCGCTGCCGCCGGAAAAAATTCCCGGCCTTGTCAATTCGCGCGGCGAATTTTCCAAAATTCCCCGTCGGCGTCGGCACTGATTATTTTTTCAAGCGCAATCTGCGCGAACAACTTCGCGCCGAAATCCACGCGCAATTTGAAAAATTCCACTCGACCGGCCTGCCGCTCGACCACGTCAACGGCCATCTGCATCTGCATCTGCATCCGGTGATTTTCAAAATCCTGATGGAAGATTCGGAAAAACTTGGCATCCGCCATCTGCGTCTGACGCGCGATTGCCTCGCGCGCAGCCGGCGAATTTCGCGCGGCCATTGGTTTTACAAAGTTTCGCACGCGGCGATTTTTGAATTGCTTTCCGGCCGCGCGCGAAAAACTTTGGCGCAGAAAAAAATCCGGCACGCGCAAATCACTTTCGGCCTGTTGCAAAATGCGCGCGTGGACGAAGACTACATTTTGAAATTGCTGCCGGAACTGCCGGCCGGCGATTCCGAGCTTTACTCGCATCCGTCGCTCGACGAATTTAAGCATGAATTCGACGCCCTGGTCAGCCCGCGCGTGAAGGAACTGATTAAAAAACTCGGCATCGAACTGATTCGCTATCAGGATTTGTGATATGCTGAAACTGCTTTTGATTTTGCTCGTCGGCCTTGTTTTTGAATCCACCGGCGTCGTGCTTTTGAAAAAGGGCATGAACGCACATCGGCGAAATGAACGGCTACAACGCCGCCGAAATTTTTCGCATCGTTAAAGCCGGCGCGACCAACCCGCAAATCCTGCTCGGCGTGTTTTTTCGAGGCGCTGTTTTTCGTCTGCCTGCTGATTTTGATGTCCAAGAGCGACATCAGCTTTCTCTGGCCGCTGACCGCGTTGAGTTTTGTCTTCGCGACGTTTGCCGCGATGATTTTTCTGCACGAAAGCGTTTCGTGCGATTCGCTGGATTGGCGTGCGTCTCATCATGCATCGGCGCGGCGTTCATCAGCTACAGCGAACACGCGAAGGAAAAACCTGCGCCGCCGTCTTCAACTCAAGCGCCAGTCACGGAAAAGTGATTTTGGCCAGAACTTCGGCCAATTGTTCCGCCGCGAATTTGGTTTTCTTCTGCAACTCCATCAACGCGCCGATTTTTCCCGGCGATTTGGCAATGGCCAGAAACAATTTGCCGTAATCCAGATTCTTGTCCGGCTTTGGCGAGCGCGTTGAAATCCAGCGGCAAATCTTCGTTGGCCGTGTCGGAAATCACGCGGACAGTGGCGCAGGGAATTCCGCGCTCGCGGCAGACGGCGTGAATCGCCGCCGATTCCATTTCCACCGCGTCCGCGCCGGTTTCCTCGCGCAATTTTTTCTTTTCGGCGACGGTCGTGGCGATGCGGTCGGCGCAGAAAAATTTTGCCGGCTTTCGCGCCAGCGGCAATCAATTTTTCGTAGGAGACGACGTGAGGAGTCTCTGACTTTTCTTTAATTTGAGACTCGTCACCTCGTCTCCTACTAATTTCAAACACCACGTCGCCGAGTTTCAAATCCGGATTCAGTCCGCCGGCGAAACCGCAGGTCAGCACCATATCCGGTTCGTAGGAGACGGCGTGAGGAGTCTCTGATTCTTTTTTAATTTGAGTCTCGTCACCTCGACTCCTACGGGAATTCAGAAATTTGCGCAGGGATTTTTCGGCGTTCCGGCACCCGATGCCGGTGAGGAGAATGGAAACGCCGGCTTTGCCCGCCGCGATTTTCCGAAACGGCGCGGCTTCTTCTTTCAGGGCGAAGCAAAGGAGGGTGGACATTTTTTGGAGCGCGGATGACAGCGCCCGCAAATTATTTCGCCGACTTCAAATAGCTGATGCCGGTCATTGTGAGCATGGGCAAAATGTGCGGCATATCGTCGCTGCCAACAACGATGACATTTGTATTTCCGAGCGCGATGCGAAAAGCATCAGTGACTTCATACTTTTCGCCATCAGCCATTTTGATCACAAAAGGAATGCCTTCGCGAATCGCCGTCTGAATTTTATCTCTCGTCATACGATCTTAAATTTAGCGGAGAGAGGAAATTTAGTCAATTCACGCGCAGATTTTTCGGCGTTCCGGCACCCGATGCCGGTGAGGAGAATGGAAACGCCGGCCGGCTGCCGCGATTTTCCGAAACGGCGCGGCTTCTTCTTTCAGCGCAAAGCAAACAAGTAATGACATGGATTGCCGGCGGCAGTGTGACATTTCAACCGCCGCGCGGCAATCCCGCGAAAGAAAACCGGCGCGAATTTTAATTCGCCGGTTTCGCGGTCGTCGTCTTGGTCGTGCGCACCGCCTTTTTGCGTTCGCTGGTGCGGACGCCGCCGGCCTGGTCGTATTGGGCCGAGTCCGGGCCGAAGATGCCGCGGATGGCGCTCAACGCGCGCGTGTTCAGGTTGCTCAAATCCCCCGCCGCATCGTCCTTGTCATCCACCAGTTTGGTGAGCGCGTTGCGGGAGATGTCAATCTGCTGGACCATGTCCGACACCTTTTTCTCCGCCGCCTGATAGTCAGCGAACGTGACCCTGGGATTGGCCGGGTCGTTGTCGCTGCCGAGTGTGATCGTGGAGTTTGCACCCCACACCTTGTCAATGTTGGCTGCGTCGGCCAACGTGTTTTCCGCACTGACTTTTGTTGCCATGGTTTTATTTCCTTTCAACAGCCGAGCATAACAGTTTTTGGCGTAAGTAAAGCGGCGCGGGCAAAGTATAATTTCCAGTTTCAATAATCTTAAACAAACCTGATGTTGAACCCTCAAACCTTGGGATGAATTCAAGCCACGCCTGCGACGGCAAAAGCAACGCCCTGTGGATGCTTGAAACCGCCGGTTGAAGTTTTGCGGAAGGCTTGAACTCAAATCCGCTCCGCCGACCATCAAATCAACCGGCGGTTGAACGGACAATCCGGCAGGTTGAAAGGTTCAAATCGGCGTTGAAGGATTAAACCCTACGTTGAAACGATAAACATTGGGTTGAATTGTCAAACCATGTGTCTGAAACGATAAGCCGGCGGTTTGATTGAGTAATCGTTGTTTTTGAAAATAGCCCAGCCATTTATGGCTGGGATAATCGCCAATCAATATTTCCAAGTCCCATTAGGGACGACAGGCCATTTCTTTCGTCCCTGACGGGACTGGGGACGTTGGCGCACCGGCAACCCAGCCTTGAAAGGCTGGGCTATTTTCAAGGGACAAGCCCCGCCGCGATTTTCCGAAACGGCGCGGCTGCTTCTTTCAGGGCGAAGCAAATGAGCTTGGACATTTAGCGCAGGGTATCCAGTAATTTCTGACGTTCCACGCCTTGGTGAACGCTTACCGCGCGCACAATGCTGTTAAGCGTGCCGATGCGGAGCGGATTATGGTTTGGAACGGAAAGCCGTTGATGCGCCGGCATGTCAGTTTGCAAAATGATGTGGCTACCTTCCTGATGCACGATGCGATAATTCCAGTCCCGGCACAAAACTTTGACCAGTTGCGCGCCACTCAAGTCGCGTGGCAATTTCATGCGACGGCCAGAATTTCATCGCGCACCAAATGCAATCTGATGCGCGGCTTTTGCGGCTGGTCAAAAAAATGACCGCGCACGGCTTCCTGGACATTTTGGCGCACGGCTTCCCACGTGTCGCCCTGCGTGAAAATGTTTTCCGTCAGGCATTCGGCGCAATAGCCGCCGTCCTCTTCCTGCGTCACTTCAAACACCAGTTCTTTCATCGCATCAAACTACGGCGGATGTTTTCAGACCGCAAGAATTGAAACGCCGGACTTTTGACACGGATTACACGAATTTTCACGGATTGAAAATGAATCCGTGTTAATCTGTGAAATCCGTGTCAACTTGCACGCCGCGATTTTCCGAAACGGCGCGGCTTCTTCTTTCAGGGCGAAGCAAATGAGGGTGGAATTATGGTTCACGCGGAGTTTCCATGAATGGCAATTTGCCAAACAGATTTTTCTTGGTATCCCACTCCAAATTCCGGTCGTTCGGCGTCGGGTTAAAATAATAGGTGAACGCGACAGTGCAGGTGGATGACCAGCGAGGGTCAACTTCAATACCGCCCTTGATTTTACCGTAATGCACACTGACAATTTTACCATCTTGTTCGACAGTTCTAACACGGAAGAAATAACCCTCCCATTCCTTGCCGCCAAATATGAAGTTTTGCACTGCCTTTTGATGCAGGTTTTCCCACCAAGTATAATAAAGATGATATTGGGGTTGATAGCCGTTTTCTGGCGCTTGCCGTTCCCATTTGAACGCAGAATTTTTTCCGATTTCAAGTTTTGGAGTCTCCTGCAAACCGTCCTGCGGATTGGCAAATGTCAATTCTCCTTGCATGTCGAAATTTTGGGTATTTGTAACATTCCTGCTTGAAATGGTAAAAACTAAGTCCTTCTTCATTCCCTTGCCATAAGGTGTAACCCAATCTCCCGCCTCCAAATCGTAGCCACATGGCTTGCCGAGAACCGGAATAGTAGTCCGCACACTTTTTGCATATAATGCCACCGGCTTGCCGATGGGGCGCAAAACAACTTTCGCTATTGGATTCCAAGGCTGCCAGCGATCGGCTTCCACGTTTGTAAAATCTATGAATGGAGTTCCAGATAAATAGAATCCATCCTTGCGAACATCGGCCGATATTCTTGCCGCGCTATTGCCTTCAGATGAATATTCCCCCGCTGCATCGGTTGTTCCCGTTTTGAGCAATTCTTGGTCATATGTTTTATTTGCAAAGCCAATTCTGACCGTGGCTCCTTGAACAGGCATAGATTGTTCGTCCAAAACACGAACCGTTATTTTTGCCTGCGGCAATTCAGCGGATTGGACAGCCGCCGCGATTGTTATTAATGTGCCAATGCAGATAGAAATATATTTCTTCATAATGTTGTCATTGCTGTAGATGGACATGGATTTAATTCAAACATTTCATTTTATCCCCGCCAGCCTTTCCTTCCAGATTTTGTAAAGCTCCACGGTGGCGCGGACGTCGCGCAGGCAGTATTCGGCGATGTCGCGAAATTTTCCGGCGGCCAGCAGCGCGCCCACGTCCATGCCCGTCACACCGTGGCTCTTGGGCGATTCGATGCCGAAGGCCTTGCAGTAAAAATCCAGGTTGAACCGCCGCGCCGCGCCGTCGCGCCCGCTCACGCTGTAAAAGGTGAATTGCTCCGCGAGGTCGCAATGCGGCTCGACGGCGTAACGGTAGCCGAGCCAGTTTTTCTTCGAGATGGGCACATTGAGCAGCGCCGAGCGCAGGTAAATGAACGGCACGTCGAAGCCGCGGCCGTTGAAGGTGACGATGGTATCGAATTTTTTCGCCGCTTCCCAGAATTGCGTCAGCAACTCGGCTTCATCGGCGCACGGAATAAATTTCACGGGCGCGTCAGCTTCTTCGACTTCCTCAAAATCTTCCGCAACGAACAGCGATTGTCCGCGCAAGGTTTCGGGATTGAGCATGGCGATGCAGACGACCTGCGATGTGAACGGCCAGAGCGACATGAAGCGCGTGATTTCCCCGCGCTTGGCTTCCTTGGCGACGGCGTCCCCGATTTTTTCGGTTTCGCGGAAAAGATATTCCTGCTGCGCATCGTCGAAGTTGTCGAGCGGTTGCGCGGAGGTTTCGATGTCGAATACGAGGGTTGCCATTTACGATCTTTGTAGAAGAATTAAACCGCTTCCGCAATCAAATCGTCTTCCGGGCGACGCGAATTATTTCAGCAAGGCGGTGAAACCGGCCTGCTCAAAATGCTGGTCGCCGGTCAAAGCCTGGATAAGTCCGTCATCGCGCATGACCACGAACGACACGCAGTCGGTGAGCGACCAGTCTTTGTCCGGGCGCGAAGCGTAAAGTGCGATGGCCTCCTCCAGCAAGGTGCGCGAGGCCGGCACTACGCGAATGGCCGGGCTGGTCTGGATGTGGCGGTAAATATCCATGAACCGTTCGCGGTCGCCGGGTTTGCCCAAACCGTCGGCGAGTTCGGGGATGATCCAATCGGTGGTGACGCGCAGCAGCCGGGTGTTGCGGCTGAACGTCACTGCGCGCTGATGCAGCGGGTCGGCGCGGTTGAGAATCGCAAAGAAGAAAAACGTGTCGGCAAAGACCGGCTTCATTTCTTGGGTGCGCCGTGCAGGTAATGATCGTGGTTCCTGGCGAAGTCAGCGGGCCAGCCCTTGATGTTTTTGGCGATTTTCAGCAGACCGTCAGTAAAGCGGTCGGCTTGTGCCTGGGAAATCGCCGCGTCGCCGTTTCCGCCGGGAAGCCATTTTGTGGCGGGGCGTTTGACGGAGGATTTGGTTGCGGCCAAGAGCGACTTCATGGTGGAAAGGTAGCACTGGTTGACGACCACCGGCAACACGGATTTTGACTTCGGGAACTTGAAGCTTGCCAACCAATTCGCGCCAGTGGCAACTTGCTGGTTCTAAAAATTAAAATCGTTCCGCATGGACACGAACCGCCAACCTGAATCCGACGACGCCAAACTGCGCGAGCGGCTGGAGGAATTTCTGCGCCGCGCCCGCGATCTGGAGACGGTCACGCAGGCGCCGGCGAATCTGCCGCGCGTAAAAGAGCCGTCGCGTCCACCGCTGCCGATGCACGAAACGTTCCTGCCCGGCTCGATTCTCACCACGCTCTTCCGCAATCCCAAAACCAGCCGCACCGTTTCGTTCAAGGCCGAGGATTTGACCGAGCTGGACGGCATGACGACGGATTACCTGCTGAATTTTTACCAGTCGCAGTCGCTGTTCTCGCCCGACGACGCGCTGCGCCTGCGCAACAGCATTGAGTCGCACTCGCGGCAGGTGCTGCAACTAATGCGCCATGCCGACTGGCGCGCGTCGGTGTTCAATTACGAGAGCGCCAAGGAGGAAGCCATCCTGCGCAGCCTGCTGCAACTGCGCCTGCTGATTGAATGCGTGCAAATCCTAACGCCGCCGCTGATGACGGTGAAACGCATCGAGAACGAGGAGTTCGATCTGATTGACAACCTGCACAGTTTGCTGCGGCTGATGACGCTGGTGCTCTGGCAACGGCTCGCCACCGACGGCTCGAACTTGCAGGCTTATGGCGCGCTGTCCATTTGCATTTCGGGACTCGCCGCGAAAGCCGACGACGCGCTGGCGTTGATTGAATCCGGTTACGCTGCCACGAATGGCAACAACGACGGGTTCACGAAATGGTTTGAGAAGGGTGGCCGTCGCGCAATGGAGCGCGTGGAAACGATGTTGCAGCCGGTGGACAAATACGGGCTGGACGAAATTTTCGGATTGTTCACGCGCCACACGCTTGACCTCGGCCTGCAACCCGTGACAATTGAATTTATCCGGCAGACGTTGCACACGCTCGTGATGACGCTCGCAAACATGGACCATGAAATGTCCGCCTCCTGCCGCCGCCGTTCCGCCGTCGTCTCCGCGCAGTTCACCGAAGTCTCGCGCCAATACGCCGTGGATTTCACGGTGCGCGCCGCCGATCCCGGCGTGAGCGAGGAAGACCTTGCCGCCATTTTCAAGGAACTGGATGCGCTCGTCGGCCTGGACCCGGTGAAGAACGAAGTTCATCGCGCCACGAATTTCGCGCGGATGCAGGTGCTGCGCCGGCAACAAAATTTGCCCGTCGTGCAGGCGAGTTTGCACAGCGTTTTTTTCGGCAATCCCGGCACCGGCAAAACCACCGTCGCGCGACTGATGGGCCGCATTTACAAATCGCTCGGCCTGCTCCGGCGCGGCCATGTTGTCGAGTGCGACCGCGGCCGGCTCGTAGCCGAATACGTCGGACAGACGGCGGTGCGCACGCACGCGATGATTGATTCGGCGCTCGACGGAATTTTGTTCATTGACGAGGCGTATTCGCTGGCCGGGCGCGGCGCGGAGGATTTCGGCAGCGAAGCCATCGAAACTCTGCTCAAGCGGATGGAAGACGACCGCGACCGGCTCATCGTCATCGTGGCCGGCTACACCGGGCCGATGGAAACATTCATCGCGTCGAACCCCGGCCTCGAATCGCGCTTCACGAACTACCTGAAATTTCCCGATTACGCGCCGGCGGAACTGGCGGAAATTTTCCATCGCATGGCCGCGCAAAGCGGACTCGTCTGCTCGCCGGAAACGGAAAGCAAAGTTCTGGCCATCTGCAAGAACCTCCACGCCGCGCGCAACGACCAGTTCGGCAATGCACGCGAAATGCGGAATCTGTTCGAGTCCGCCGTGCGCAATCAAAGCACGCGCCTGGTCGGCAGCGGCCAGTGCGACCGCGACGCACTGACGACGCTCTTGCCGGAGGATTTGCCAGCCGATTTTGGAACGGGAATGCCGGAGCCGCCGGAAACGGAACCGACGAGATCGAGGATTGAGCCGAGGGGCGGGTGAAATTTCGAAAGCAATTCGCTAAACCAGCTCGGCAATCAAATCATAATCCGTGTGGCCGATGATTTTGACTTGGGCGAAATCGCCAACCGGCAATTTGCCGCGAATGTAAACGCGTCCGTCAATGTCCGGCGCGTCGGCTTCGCCGCGGGCGACGAAAAAGTGACGAGTGACAAGTGACGAGTGATCCGATTCTTCTTCGCGCAACAATCCGTGTTCCCACGAACTCACATTGGCCGCCTGCAACTGCTTCGCGTCGGCCCGGCCTTCGACAAGCACTTTGATTTCGCGGCCGACAAAACTTTCGGCGACGGCCACGGCGACCTGGTGCTGGGCGTGCCATGGCGAGTTCGCGGCGCTTTTGTTTCACCTTGTCGGGAATCTGTCCGCTCATGGCACCGGCGCGTGTGCCGTCTTCCTTCGAGTAAGTGAACACGCCGAGCCGCTCGAATTTCGTTTCGCGGACAAAATCCAGCAGCGTTTGAAAACTCGCCTCGGTCTCGCCGGGAAAACCGACGATGAAAGTTGTCCGCAATGCAATTCCGGGAATTCCCGCGCGAATTTTCCGGATCAAATCCACGATATACTGCTGCGAGGTTTCGCGGCGCATCCGTTCGAGCATGTTTTCGTGGATGTGCTGGAGCGGAATATCCACGTAGCGCGCGACCTTTTTGCATTCGGCAATCGTCTGGACCAATTCGTCCGTCCAATGCGCCGGATGCGTGTAGAGCAATCGAATCCAAAAATCGCCTTTGAGCGAATTCAATTCGCGGAGCAGCGTGCAAATCGTCGTCGCGTCGGCGGAAAGTGATTTTGTGGCGGCGGAAAATTTCTCCGGCGACGAAATGGCGCGCGAATGGTTCGGGCGCAAATCGAGTCCGTAATAAGTCGAGTCTTGCGAAATCAAATTAATTTCCTTCACGCCGTCGGCGATGAGCGCCTTCGCTTCGGCGACAATGTCGCTTTGCGTGCGGCTGCGGTGCGAACCGCGCATCCGGGGAATGATGCAAAAGCTGCACGGATGGTTGCAGCCCTCGGCGATTTTCAGATAGGCGAAATGTTTCGGTGTCAGCCGGAAACGCGGCGTGGCGAAATCGGGGATGAAAACCGGGCGCGCAGTCACGTCGAGAATTGCGGAGTGCGGAGTGCGGAGTGCGGAATTTGCGCTGACGACGGTCCTGGTTTTGCCAAATTTTTCCGTGCCGCGAATTTTTTCAGAATTTTCATGTTCCGTCGTCGCGCGGCTTTTTTCCAGTTCGTTCAACCTCGAAACGACCCTGGACTTTGGACTTTGGACTTTGGACTTCCCGCTGGAAATTCTTTCCGCGCGGTTTTGCATGGCTTTGCCGACGATGTCGCCGACTTGCGCAACCTGGTCAATGCCCATGAACGCGTCCACTTCGGGCAGCAGCTTCGGCAGTTCGTCGCGGAAGCGTTGCGGCAGGCAGCCGGAGACGATCAGGCTTTGCCCGCGATTTTTTGCGGCGCGGATTTCGGCGGATTCGAGGATGGTGTTGACGCTTTCTTCCTGCGCCGAGTCAATGAACGAACAGGTGTTGACGATGAGAGCGTCGGCTTGCGCTGCGTCGTTGGTGATTTCGACGCCGCTTTTGAGCAGCGAGCCGAGCATGATCTCGGCGTCCACCAAATTTTTGGCGCAGCCGAGCGAAATCAGGCCGACGCGCAGCGGACGTTTTTCAGATTGTTGTTTTTGAATCACCGAAGAAGAAGGCTATGCGAACGGGCGGCGACGGTCGAAATTATTTCGCGGCGGAATTGGCCGGGACATTTTGCACGGCGTTGGTTGTGGAAACCGGCGGTGCGTTGGTCGAAAGGATTGCGGCCGGCGGCGTGTTGGTTTCCGCCGGCATTCCGAGTTGCGAGCGGATGCGGAGGCGCGCGGCGTAGGGAATGACCGGGTTTTGCGTGTCGAGCAGGCTGTTCAGAACGGTTCGGTTGAGATCGGCGAATGACGGCAGTTTCACTCTCACCCCATTACTGCCGAATTTGCCCGTTTTTGTGGCGTAATGTTGATAGATTTTTTCGGCGAGCAGCTTGTAGCCGGCGGACCGGTCGTCCTGTCCGATGGCCAGATCCAGATAAGCGTGCATCAAATATCCTTCCACCACGCCGGTCGTGCGTTCCTGCGACGTGTCGCCGACTTCTTCCTGCACGCGGCCGACGGCGTATTCGTCGAGCGTGAGATTTCGCGGGTATGAATTGGTGTCTTTGTCCAAAAGGGTTTTGTCGGGATATTTTTCACTGAGAAGTTTATACCATCTGGCCGCGTCGGCCATGCGGTCGTTTTCGTAAAGGAAATAGACGGCGTCGCCCAGGAAATTCCGGTGCGCCGTCAGGATGCCGTTCTTCTGGCCGGGATCGGTTTCGTCGGCATACATTTTCAGGTAGGTGTCGTTGAGTTTGGGGATCAGGTCAAGGTTGGGCGCCAGTTCAACAGTTTTGTTGAACGGATTGCTGATGATGCGCCCGTGATGAAACGCCTGCAACATGGACTGGTAAATGAGGCGGCGCAGCGTGATCAGATCGCTCGCCTTCACCTTGCCGGGATGTTCCTTCGCCTTTTGCAGGCCGAGCGCGCCCCAGTAAATGGCGTGAGTCTCGGCGAGACGCCAGTCGAGCGGGCCGTATTCCTCGTTCACCTTTTCGGCAAAGACGGGGTCAATCTTGAACTTGTTGGTGAGCGTCTGCACCAGTTTTTCGTCCCCGGGAGTTTGCGGATGGATCAGATTTTCAAAATTCGTCCCGTCCGGGCCGAAGAACGGCGTCATTTCCTCGGCCCATTGCTGCTTGTAATATCCGTTCGCGTCGTCGAGGTTCTGTCCCATTTTGTTTTGAAAAATCCAGCCCAACTGCTGGTAGAGCAGCGTGTCGTTGGGATTATAGCGCAGGCCGTCGTCGCGCAGCAGTTCGATGCCGCGCCGCACCCAGCGCCAGCGGTCGGAAAAATCCTTGAACTTGACCGAGATGTTCCAGGCCATGTTCCACGACTGAAACGCCCAGACCTGCGAAAAGTGCGGCTCCAGATCCGTGATCCAGTCCGCGAGCTGCGACGCCTCGAAAAACTTGTCGTCCTGCTGCAAGTCATTCGCGCGAATCCAGAGATAATTTGAAATCAATCCGCGAAAACCGCCGAGCGCAACGGTCGTGAACGCCAGCAGCGGTGGCGCGTCCTGCAGCGGCCCGGAAATCGTCAGTCCCAGCGCCGCGCGGTCGCGGTTCAGGGAATTTTGAACCCGGCCGGAGGTGAACAGCAGCGCGGCGGCCAGCAGCAGCAGGACAAATTGTTTTATGCGGGCGTTCATTGGTTTCCCTGCGCCGTCGCCAGCTCACGGCGGTTGAACAAAACAATCCCGATGATGGCGATGATTCCGCCCAGCAGCAGAACGATCTGCCCGAACGCCATGCCGAGCTGCGCCCACGAAATTGCGCGACCCGTGCTCAGCAGGTCAATCGGCGAGACATTTTTTGTGAGATTGACCACGGCCAGAATGCCCTTGAACAGAGGAATCAAAACCACGTCCACCACGGAATGTCCCGCGATTCCCTTTTCCTCGTCGCCCGCGCCGACCGTTCCATTTTCAACCGCATCCGCCAGTGTTCCGCTTGACAAAACCACCACGAGCATCGCCAGCGAAAAGAACGTCGCGACGGGAAACGACAGGAAACTCGCCGCCGAAAGTCCGAGCGCCGCAAGCAGCGCCATCCAGCAGAAAATGATCCCCAGCCCGCGCGCGAAATTCATCGCGAAACCGCCTTCGGGATACAAAACCTCCATGCCGTCCGCGAGCGGGAACAGCAGCGTGGTGTCGTTCGGATTAGTGAACGAAACGGTCAGCACGCCGTTTTTGTCGAACAGGTTTGGCGGGATTTCAAATTCATGGACCGCATGGGACGACTCCGTGTCCGGCGCGAGGCTCATCGGCGGAAGCTGGACGAAGTTGGTCGAATCGGGATCGCCAATCATCCACAGGCCGGCGAACGTGCCGGACGGGCTTTGGTTCGCCGCGTTGAATTTCACGCGCAATTGCAGCGGCTTGTCGCGCAGAAAATTTTTGGCAAAGCCCAGGTCAATTTTCCATTCGCGCGTATAATCGAGTGGAACCAGTTGGAATTGCGCCTTCACCTGCTCGCGGATCTGCCGCCGGACTTCCGGCAAATCCGCCGTCGTCACCGGGGAGCTTTTCAAACGCTCCTGCAAAACCTGTTCCGTGTCGGCATCAATCTTCGCGTCCATGTTTGGCGGTCTGGCAGAGCCGCGCGCGACCAGGACCTGCTCGTGCAAAATTTTCTGCTCCGCCGCCGGCAGCTTCGTTGCGCGCCATTGCAGCGTGCCATAAACGCACCCGCCGGAAATCGCCAGCAGCGCCGCGTTGAGCGAAATGATGCCGAGCCATTTCCCGATCCAGATTTGCCAGCGCGCAACCGGCTTCGTCGCGACAACCTGTATCTGACATTCCTCGATGTCACGCGCCAGCGTCCCGCACGAGAGCCACAAAGTCGAAAGACCCAGCAGCACCGTGATCGCGCTCAACGTGTAGGTCAGAATGATCTGCGTGAAGCCTTGCGCCGTGCCGTCGGACTTGATGACCAGCGGCAGGCCGACGACCGCCAGAACCAGCAGCGCCGCGATGACGATGAACAGCCTGAACCGCAGCGCGGCCTTCCACGTCAACCAGGCAATGGCGAGAATTCGTTGCATTTATTCAGAAGCCGCAGATGAACACAGATTCACACAGATAAAAATTTGGTTCGACAGCTTTTCCCCATCTGTGTTTCATCTGTGAAAATCTGTGGCTAAAGTTATTTTTTATTTCCCAGCAGCGACGACAATTTTTCATCCGCCTTGGACAAGTCCGCCGGCTTCGCTTCCGGCGCCGGCTTGATTTCTGGAATTTTCGTTTCCGCCGGTTGCGCCAATGCCTCCAGTTTTTTGTCGTCCAATTTCTTTTCGGCCACGGGCGCGGGAGCTTTTGCCCCGGAAACAGTTTGCGCCGCCTGCGGCAGTGACAATTTTTCCAGAACTTTGTCCGTCGCCGGCTTTTCCGCCCCGTCGGCCCGCAAATACGCCGCGACCGTTGCGCCGGACTGCGCGCCGCTCGTTTCATGCGCCGCCGCGCGCGCCTTATGCACCACGTCCAGAAAATAGCTTTCGAGGTTCTGCGTCGGATTGTCCACGCGCACTTCGCCGGTCGAAATGTCGCGGCGGATGATTTCCAAAACGCGCTCCAAAGTTTCGCGCGGCAAAACCGGCGTGGTGATTTGCAGCGTGTCCGGCGTCGCCAGCAGTTCCTTCAGCGTGCCGGCGGCCTGGATTTTTCCGCCATAATAAATCACCACGCGGTCGCACACATCTTCGACATCCGACAAAAGATGGCTGCTCAAAATCACCGTCTTGCCGCGCCGCGCGAGCGCGACGATCAAATCCTTCACTTCGCGGCAGCCAATTGGATCAAGTCCGGCGGTCGGCTCGTCAAGGATCACCAGATCGGGATCGTTGATGAGCGCCTGCGCCAGCCCGATGCGGCGCTGCATTCCCTTGGAAAATTCGCCGACGGCGCGCATCTGCGTTTTGCCGAGGCCGACCATTTCGAGCAATTGTTCCGAGCGATTGTTCCGCTCGCCCTTGCTCAAATGAAAAAGGTTTCCGAAAAAATCCAGCGTCTCGCGCGAATTGAGGTAGCGATACAAATAGGATTCCTCCGGCAGATAGCCGATGCGCGATTTCGTCTGGACGTGGCGCGGCGAATGGCCGAAGACCTCGATGTGACCCTTCGTCGGATTCAGCAAGCCGAGCAGCAGTTTGACCGTCGTGGATTTTCCCGAACCGTTCGGGCCGAGCAGTCCAAAAACCTCGCCGCGCCGGACTTCAAAATCCACGTTGTCCACCGCGCGCGCCTTGGGGCGGTTCCAGAAATCCTTGAACACCTTCGTCAGCCCGCGCACGGACACGACGACTTCGGCGGATTTTTGATTTCCGGTTTGCGGTTGCGGAGTTGGTTCAGCGGTCATCATGGGTTGGACAAATCTACAGCTTTTATCCGGCAACGGAACGGAAAATTTCCGCCAGCCCGGCTTTCGTCAGCCGTTTTTTGGCGATGTCAATCATGGCGTCATACAATTCATCTTCACTTGGAGTCGGGCGGAGCGAATTCAGTTCAAGAAAAGTCAGCGCCACGCCGATTGCCGTGCGCTTGTTGCCGTCATTAAACGCCTGCGATTCGGCGATGTGAAACGCATAAGCCGCCGCGATGTCGAAGACGTCTCCACCACCATTAAAAATGGTGTTCTTCGCCGAGGCGAGCGCGGAATCCACCAGCCCCGGCTCTCTGATCCCGGCCTGTCCGCCGTATCGCGTCAAGCTGATGTCGTGAATTTCGTCAACCTGTGAGCGTGTCAAAAAAAATGGATCGTCGCCGCTCATTGCGCCAGACGGCGGAACAGATTGTCATTCTCGCGAAAGACCTTGTCAGCGGCTTTTTTGAAATCGGCGTCAGCGGCGTATTTCACTTCGCCTTCGGCAAGTTTGTGCGGGCGCAGCTTGTCCTGCAAAAAATTCAAGACCTGCTCTTGTTCTTCGCGCGGCAGTTCCCGGACTTCGTTGATGACCTCAATCGCACTCACGCTGGCAAATTAACCGAATTTTGGGGCAACAGCAAGCCCGCGCACGGACACGATGACCTCCGCAGATTTATGATTATCGGTTCGCAATTGCGGATTTGGTTCAAGAAAAGTCGCGACACCACGGCTGCCGACGCAACTTGCAGCGGCATATTTCACAAATGCGCCGGGACTGGCCAGTCTCCGACTCTGATTTCAGCCGAGCGATTTGACCTTCTTCACGATTCCCGCCGCGTCAATCCCGAATTTCGCGAGCAGTTCCTCCGCCTTGCCGGAGTGCGGGATGCCGACGACGGCGAGCTTGTGAACCTTGATGCCTTCCGCGCTCAATTCGCCCGCAACCGCGTCGCCGAGTCCGCCTTCGGAATAATGATCCTCAACGGTGATGACCGTGTTGCCGGTTTTTTTTGCGGCGGCCAGAATCACGTCCTTGCCGAGCGGCTTGATGCTGTAGGCGTCAATGACCGTGACGTTGATGCCTTCCGCTTTCAATGTGTCCGCAGCTTTCAATGCTTCAAACAAAGTGACGCCCGCCGAAACAATCGTGACCTTGTTGCCTTCGCGCAGAACTTTCGCGCCGCCGACGGGGAATTTTTCGTCGTTGCCGTAAATGACCGGCGTCTTCGGGCGCGACGTGCGCAGGAAGCAGACGCCTTTGATCAGAGCCATTTCTTCGAGCAATTTTTCCGTGGCAACGGCGTCGCTCGGATACAAAACGGTGAGCCGACAACCGCGCGCATCATCGCCAAATCTTCAAGTGCCATTTGCGACGGGCCGTCCTCGCCGATGCTCACGCCGACGTGCGAGCCGACGAGCTTGATGTTCGACTGCGAAATGCCCGCGACGCGAATCTGGTCGTACGCGCGCGTGAAAAATGTTGCGAACGTCGAGGCGAACGGCACTTTGCCGCGAGCGCCAAATCCAGTGGCGACGCCGACCATGTTCTGCTCGGCGATGAAACATTCGGTGGAGCGTTCCGGGAATTTTTTGAAAAACTTGTCCGCGAACGTGGAATTTTTCGTGTCGCCGTCCACGGCAACGATTCGCAAATCCGCTTCGCCGAGGCGTGCGAGCGCGGTGCCGTAGGCTTCGCGCGTGGCGATTTTGTCGCCGAGATTGTAATTGATCGGCGGATAATTCGCCGGAACGGCGTTGGCCGGTTCGGGCAGTTGACTCGGCTTTGGAATTTCCACGCCGAGGCCGGACTTCGCGCTCGGCTGCAATTCGGCGATGGCTTTCGCGGCTTCTTCCTTGTTCAAGCGGCTTGCCGTGCCAGCCGTCCTTGTCCTGCAAAAATGAAACGCCCGCGCCCTTGTAAGTTTTGGCGATGATGACCAGCGGCTGTTCGTTCAGCCCGACGCCGTTCAGCACTTCCACGATTTCCTCGATGTCGTGGCCGTCAATGTTTTCCGCGCGCCAGCCGAACGCCGCAAACCGCTTTTCATAAACGCCGATGTCATGGCCGAACGCCGTCGCCTCGCTCTGGCCGAGACGGTTCGCGTCCACGATGGCGATCAAATTGTTCAGCTTGTAATAGCCCGCGAGCGACGCCGCTTCCCAGACCGCGCCTTCGGCGATTTCGCCGTCGCCGAGCAGGACGTAAGTGTTGTAATCCAGATTGTCGAGCCGCGCGGCGCGCGCCATGCCGACGCCGACGCCGAGGCCCTGGCCGAGCGAGCCGGTCGCCACGTCCGCGAACGCGAGGCGCGGCGTGGGATGGCCTTCGAGTTCGCTGTTGAACTGCCGGAGCGTGAGCAGTTCGGGAATCGGAATGAAGCCGTTTTCCGCCCACGCGGCGTAAAGCAGCGGCGCGGCGTGGCCTTTCGACAAAATGAAACGGTCGTTGTTGTAAATAATGCGGATTTTTCGCGTCGTAGCGCATCTGGCTGAAAAACAGCGTGGCCACAATGTCCGCCGCCGAGCAGCAGGAAGTCGGATGTCCGCTGCCCGCCGCCGTCGTGGCTTCGATGGAATGAATGCGCAGTTGGTTTGCGATGCCCTTCAAAAGTTCGATGTCAGTTTCAATCATGGAGCGCAGAGTCTAGCCGGAAAATTGCGAAAGCCAAGAATGAAAATCGCGCGTAACGCGAATGTCACTGCGACGGCGGCAGCGCGTGGCCTGGAATTGAACACGTCGGCGGAACGCCAACCGCGCCAATCGTATAAGTGCCGCCGGAAGGACAGGCCGGAAAGTTGTTGTTCGGAAGATACGGCAGCAAATCCTGCGCGGTCGGGACGGCGCCGGCGGGCTTGTTGTTTTCCAAAGCCCATTCATCTTTCGCCGCGTCAATCTGCCGGAGATTGTTGATGCACTGGTTGCGGGCGGCCTCCGCATCCGCCTGCTGGATCGCCGCGTCCGCCTGTTTCACCGCCGCGCGCGCCTGCTGGTTTTCCACCGCCAGCTTTTCCAATTGCGCCTGCTGATCCTGCGCGGTGGAGAGGATGTCCTGCAATTGCTGCGTCAATTTCTGGTTCGCCGCCCGCAATTGCACGTTCGTCGCCTGCATCAGCGTGACTTCGTTCCGCAGCCGCGGCAAATCCAGGTTGTCCGCGCGCAATTTGGAAAGCTCCGCGCTCTGTGCGGCGGCGATGGAGCTTTTGAGCTGGTCCAGTTGCGACTGCAAACCGTCCGCCCGCTGTTTCGACTCGTTGAAGGAAACGAGCGCCGCGTTTTTCTGGCTGTTCGCCAAAAAAAGCAGGATCACGCTGGCAAGAAACGCCACGACCAGCAACCGAAGAAACCAGCTTTTTGTGTTCACGGCTTGCGGTCTTTTTGCCCCTTTCCGAAATGACAGTCAAACACCAATTGCAAATTCCTGAAAATAATCTGTCCCAAACCCGCCCCGGCGGACATTTATTAGTGAATGACCGGAACGGACGACATCGAGCTGCTGCGGCAATACGCCGTGGAAAATTCCGAGGCCGCGTTTGCCGCGCTCGCCGTGCGGCACGTTCACCTCGTTTATTCCACCGCGCTGCGGCACGTTGGCAATCCGCACGCGGCGGAAGAAATCACGCAGGCCGTCTTCATCATCCTCGCGCGCAAGGCGAAAAGCTTTTCGCGCCAGGACCATTTTGACCGGCTGGCTTCACCAGACCGCGCGGCTGACGGCGGCGAATTTTCTGCGGACGGAAATCCGCCGCCAGAACCGCGAACAGGAGGCATTTATGCAATCTACTTTGAGCGAAACGGAAGCGTGGACGCAAATCGCGCCGCTGCTCGACGACGCCATTGCCAGGCTCGGCGAGCGCGACCGCAACGCGATTCTGCTCCGGTATTTTGAAAACAAGTCCGCGCGCGAAATGGCGGCGGCGCTGCGCGTGGACGAACCGGCGGCGCAGAAGCGCGTGACGCGCGCGGTGGAAAAACTGCGGAAATTTTTCGCGAAGCGCGGCGTCACGCTGACGGCGGCGGCGATTGCGGGCGCGGTTTCGGCAAATTCCGTCCAGGCCGCGCCGGTTGGCTTGGCGGCGACGGTCACGGCGGCGGCGGCAAAAGGCGCGGTGGTGAGCGCATCAACCTTAACCCTCATCAAAGGAGCATTGAAAATTATGGCATGGACAAAAATGAAAACGGCAATCATAGTTGGCACAGCAATTCTTTTAACTTCGACCACGAGCATTGTCACAATCAACGCAATACGAAACAATCGTCCACAACCGAAATTGGAAGAGCGCACTTTTAAGACTGATCCAAACGCTCCAATCTTGGAAAGCATTACTAATTATTTTGCCTCCAAAGGCATGGATTTCCGGCCACCCAAGTCAATTGTTTTTAACGACAAGCTTGGTCTTTTATTTGTAAGGGCAACGTCGTCAGATATGAATGCAGTCGAAAGAATTATTTCGCAATTGAGCAAAGTGCCACCGCAAGTTCACATCAAGGCTTACTTTATTAAAGTGCCCGAAAGCGATGTTGAATCAATTCTGAAAATGGGCAGAGCCGTAGGTAACGTAGATAAGAACATAGTCGAAGTCATGACTGCCAATCAAACAATGCTATTATTCGGCGAACTTAAATCGCTTGGCGGCGCAGTGACTTTGAGCGAACCAGGAGTTACAACAACCAGCGGACGGCAAACCCGAATGATCGCTGGCAATTCAACCGTGGATTTAATCCCAACGGTATTTGCTGATGGCTATACAGTGAAAATGAAGGTGGCCGTCAGCGCGCCGGAAACCTTGACCGCGCAGGCAAACATTTGGGACGGCCAAACAATTCTGCTTGGCTCTCAAAAATCTGATGGAAATAACCGGCTGCTCGTTTTTATTACGACCACGCTTGTTGACCCGGCTGGCAACCGAATTCATGCAGATGAAGAATTACCATTTGCCAAAACTTCAATTCCGCAGCAATAGCGTTCGTCGTCGAAAAAGTGAAAAATTAAATGCCTTCCGGTCCGTAGCTTCAAGCGAAGGCTGGTGCGCGTGGCGGGAGTCGAACCCACAACCTTCAGCTTCGGAGGCTGACGCTCTATCCAATTGAGCTACACGCGCGCAAGGACAAGTTATGCGCGCACGCGATTTTGCTCAATTAGAATCTTGCGCCGGAAAATAAAATGGACGACATGAAGGCACGGAAGTAAGTCACAGCCCGCGCAAAACTTTCGCCGCCGCCTTGACCGTCCGCCCGATGTCCGCCGCCGTGTGCGCGGTGGAAATGAAACCCGCCTCGAATTGCGATGGCGCAATATAAATCCCCGCGTCCAGCATTCCGTGAAAAAACTTTGCGAAACGCGCGCGGTCGCTCTTCATCGCGTCGGCCAGATTGTGGACCGGCGCGCTCGTGAAATACGCGCAGAACATCGAGCCGCAGGAATTGAACTGCACCGGCACGTTCGCCGACTTCGCCGCGTCGCGCATTCCATCCGCGAGTTGTGTGCCGAGTCCTTCGAGCAAAGCATAGGCATCTGAACGCGGAGTGCGGAGTGCGGAGTGCGGAGTGGCGGCGCGCAGGCGGCTGGAAACTGGTTCCGAATTCCGCACTCCGAATTCCGCACTTGAAAGTTCTTCCAGCGCCGCGATGCCCGCCGCCATCGCCAGCGGATTGCCGCTCAACGTGCCCGCCTGATAAACCGGGCCGAGCGGCGCGAGCATATCCATGGTCTCCGCACGCCCGCCGAACGCGCCGACCGGCAACCCGCCGCCGATGATTTTGCCGAGGCACGTCAAATCCGGAGAAATTCCAAAACGTTCCTGTGCGCCGCCGCGTGCCAGACGAAAACCCGTCATCACCTCGTCGAAAATCAGCAGCGCGTCGTTCGCTTTTGTGATCTCGCGCAAAAATTCCAAGAAGCCCGGCTTCGGCAAATACAATCCCGCGTTGCCAGGAACCGGCTCGACGATGATTCCGGCGATTTGATTTTTGTTCGCCGAGAAAATATTTTTCACCGCTTCAAAATCATTGAACGGCGCGACAATCGTGTGCTGCGTGAACGCCGCCGGAATTCCCGCGCTGTCGGGATGGCCAAACGTCAGCGCGCCGGAACCGGCCTTGACCAGCAGCGAATCCACATGGCCGTGATAGCAGCCGTCGAACTTGATGATCTTGTCGCGCTTCGTGAATCCGCGCGCCAGCCGGATCGCGCTCATGCACGCCTCCGTGCCGGAACTGGTCATCCGAACTTTTTTGATGCTCGGAACCAGTCCGCAAATCAGCTTCGCCATTTTGACTTCAAACGGATTCGGAATTCCGAAACTCGTTCCGTGGTCGGCGGCGGCTTTGACGGCGGAAATGATTTTCGGATGCGCGTGGCCGAGAATCGCCGGACCCCAGGTGCCGACGTAATCAATCAATTCATTTCCGTCCACGTCCCAGATTTTGCAACCTGCCGCGCGATTGACAAAAAACGGATTGCCGCCGACGGCGCGAAACGCGCGCACGGGCGAATTGACGCCGCCGGGAATGTATTTCAGCGCCTCGGCGAAAAGTTTTTTGGATTTGTTGCGAACCATTCGGAAAGAGACTAATCTTTTGCGAAGTCAGCTGCGAGAACTTTGAATCTCAAACCAGCGATGAAAGCGCAATTAAAGACCGGCCTTTGCCTTGCCGCAATGTGCCTTGCCATCGGTTTGAGCGCGCCGGACGCCCGCGCTTTTTCTTTGCTTGGCCCGTTTGAGCCGTGGATGACCACGACCAATGGTTTTAATCCATCGGACGAAGCCGACATCGGCGGGCCGATGTGCATCAGCAACGAGTATCGCTGGAACGTGCCGGTCGTCACTTATGGATTTGACCAGTCCTTTTTGGATTACTTTGGAACAAACGGTGTGGCGGCGGTAGAAAGCGCAATTCAAGTCTTGAATGATTTGCCGCCAGCTTCGCAGATTGTGCTGACAAATTATCCGCTTGATTCACGAAATACGGATTATTACGCCCAATCCCTATCAATATCCGACCTAAAATCTATGACCTTGCCGCTGCTTTTGGAACACATGGGGCTAACTGAACCTACACGTTATGTCTATGTCCTGCGCCAATGGAATCCTGTTTTGACAGATTATTCAAATGATTATGGCAACAACAGAATCTTATTGTTTGATGTGTTTGGGGAAGTGGTTGTAGGAACAAATGCAGTAGAAACAAATATGTTAAGTGACTATGTCGTTGCACGGAATTACGACCCGCAAAGCTTAAGCGCAAGTCCTTACGTTAATGAAAGTCTTTATTCAGGAATACCACTCACTTTTAATTCAGTGGATGCCGTGATTGAACCATTAGCTGTTGATCCATTAGCTGACGCTTACAGTGCTGTTGCAGACGACGAATTGGGCGCGGGAGTATTTTATCAAGGACTGACGCGTGATGATGTTGGCGGACTGGCTTATTTGCTCTCCACAAACAACGTCAATTACGAAACTTTGTTGCCTGGCATTTATGGTGTCGGCGTGAATTCAAATTCATTCGTGAACGGTGCGTGGCGTCCGGGTGTGGACAAAATCACATTCATTCTGCAGCCGGTGGATTCACAGTCCGGGGCATTCCTTCCAACGACCAATTTTTTTACGGATAGTTACATCACCAATGGTATTCTGCAACAGCAGCAATTAGCGCGTGTCGTTTCACAGCCTGATTTCATCTTTTCGGCTACTGACACGGGCGGCAATGATATAAATTCAGGCGGATTCACACGCACCGGCACGACAAATTGGGTTAATAATGCCACTCTAAACGGAAACACAAATGGCGCAGGTCCAGGCGTGATTCAACCGCCGGTTAAAATTAATTTTGGCCGCTATGGACAACTTATGTATAGCTACGTCGGGCTTTCTGACTCTTCGGATGAATCAATTGAAGATTATTCTTCCCCTCCGGGCACGTTTGACGGCTCCACCAATACGCCAATTGGTTATCCAGTGCCGCAAACTGGAACCAATCAGATGATTTTTCGTATGTGGTTGAGCATGGGACCAAATAAAAACGACACATATTCCGACCAGAATACCCACCATCTTTTCGAGTGGTCTTCAGCAAGTCTGTCAGGCACGCCATTCATTTTCCAAACTTCAACCAATTTTGCCGATTGGGTCACGCTCTTTTCGGTCACAAATAATGGCAGCATCAGCTATTATTTCCTAAATAATCCCTCCAGCGCGAGCCGTTTTTACCGTCTCGTTTCGCAATAAATTTTACCGGCGTTGCAAAAATGTCTCCGCCAGCGAGCCTTTTTCCGCGCGGATTGACGGACATTTTCCGAGTTGCATTTTGGGTGTAATTTCAACTAATGTTAAGCATGAACAGCCCATTCCAGACCCGCCGCAGTTTTCTCAAGACTTCCGCCCTGGCCGCCGCAAGCCTGCCGTTTGCCGGTGCTTTGAACTTGCGCGCGCAAACCGCCGCGCCGGAACGCAAAATCGGTTTTGCGCTCGCCGGCCTTGGCAGCTTGAGCACGCACCAGATCGCGCCCGCGCTGCAAAAGACCAAATTTTGCAAGCTCACCGGCCTCGTCACCGGCCATCCCGCCAAGGCCACACGATGGAAGGCGCAATACAACATTCCCGACAAGAACATTTACAATTACGACACGATGGAACAAATGGCGGACAACCCGGACATTGACGTGGTTTATGTCGTCACGCCCAACGGCCTTCATGCCGAGCACACCATCAAGGCCGCGAAGGCGGGCAAGCATGTGCTGTGCGAAAAGCCGATGGAAGTGTCGCCGGAAAAATGCCAGCAGATGATTGACGCGTGCAAGGCGGCGAACCGGCTGCTGGCCATCGGCTACCGGCTGCATTTTGAGCCGAACAATCTCGAATGTGTCCGGCTCGCGCGCGAAAAAGTTTTCGGCAGCCTGAATTTGATCCAGGCGGAGTATGGTTTTCGGATTGGCGACCCGACGCAATGGCGGCTGAACCGCGCGTTGTCCGGCGGCGGGCCGTTGATGGATGTGGGCATTTACGCGCTGCAAGCCGCGCGCTATGTCAGCGGCGAAGAACCGGTGCTCGTCTCGGCGGTGCAGACCAACAACGACCCGGTGAAGTTCAAGGACATCGAGGAATCCATCGCCTGGGAATTGAAGTTTCCCAGCGGCGTCATCGCCAGTTGCAACACCACATACAATTTTAACGGGTTCGACCGGCTGCGGGCGTTTGCAGACAATGGCTGGTTTGAACTGGCCCCGGCCTTTGGCTACGGCGGCATTCAAGGCCGGCGCAGCAAAGGCGGATGGCCGGTATTCCCGCCCATGGACCAGTTCGCGGCGGAAATGGACGACTTCGCGCAGTGCATTTTGGAAAATCGCCCGACCAGAGTTCCCGGCGAAGAAGGCCTGCGCGACCTCAAAATCATGATGGCCATTTACGAGGCTGCAAAAACCGGCAAAACCGTAAATCTGGTTTAATCTGTCCGGCGACGCGGAAAATCATCTCCGCAAAAACGTTTCCGCCAGCGAACCTCGTTCCGTGCGGATGACCATGCCGACGCCGACGTTGTGCCGCTTGAACCAGCCGTCGCTGGTTTCCAGGACGAACTGGATGTTGTCGCTCGCGGCCAGAACCGCGTTCGTGTCGTTCTTTTCGAGATGATGAATTTCCTGGATCACGCCGTCGGGTGAAATGTAGGCGGCGGAAATGGATTCGGGACAGTTTTTCATCCAGAACGACGCGCGCTGCGGAACCGGCAAAACAAAAAGCATCGAGTCCGTGTCCTGGATGTTCGTGCGGAACATCATGCCGGTCATTTCCTCGCGTCCGGTCAGCGCCAGTTCGGCGTCCAAAGTTTCCGCGCCGAGATAAATTTTCATCGTCGGCAGTTTCGGCTGCGCCTGCGTGGGCAGCCAGTTTTCCGGCGTCGGCGGCGCGGCGGTTTCAGTTTTTTTGCAGCCGGCCAGCAAGGTTGCCGCCAGCAACAGCATGAGAAATTTTGTCGGTTTCACAAAACCAGCTTGCCTGAAGGTGCCGGAAATTTCAACCAAACTGAATCCGACTTGCAACCGCGCTTGCGCCCGCGCGCCGCGCCGACTAATGTCTTGCTGGCCGCGCCCGTAGCTCAGTTGGATAGAGCATCTGCCTTCTAAGCAGGCGGTCGTGCGTTCGAATCGCGCCGGGCGCGCCACTTTCATTTACGATTTGCGATTTTGGATTTACGATTTGCCCGCGTGCTGAAACTTGAACATCTCTCCGAACTGCTTGAAAAAAACCGCGCCGCCGCGTCCGCGCGCGTGAAGGAATTTTCCATCGGCGGCAAAAAATTCAATTTCAACTCGCAGCCCGCCATCATGGGCGTCGTCAATTTGTCCGCCGATTCGTGGTATCGCGAAAGCGTCTGCCTGACGGCGGAAGCGGCGATTCAGCGCGGAAAAATTCTGGCGGCGCAAGGCGCGGACATCGTGGACATTGGCGCGGAATCCACGCTCGCCCATGCCGCGCGGGCAAATGACGAATTGCAAAAATCCAAATTGATTCCCGTCATCAAAAAATTGCGCGCGGAAAAAATTCTGGTTTCGGTCGAAACCTATTCGCCCAAAGTCGCGCGCGCGGCGCTCGAAGCCGGCGCGAATATTTTGAATCTCACCGGAACTGCCGGTTCAAAGGAAATTTTCAAAATGGTCGCCGCACATGATGCCGCGGTGATCATTTGTTTTGTGCAGGGCAAAAATGTCCGCGAAGTCGGCGATTTCGATTTGAGCGCCGATCCGATTCCGATGATGCGCGATTATTTTTCGCGGCAGATTGAAATCGCGCAGCGCAACGGCGTGGAAAAAATCCTTCTCGATCCCGGCCTCGGCTTTTATTACCGCAATTTGCAGGACAGCGCCGTGCGCGTGCGGCATCAGATGAACATTTTTCTGAACACGTTCCGGCTGCGCGAACTCGGCTTTCCGGTCTGCCACGCGCTGCCGCACGCGTTTGAATTTTTCCGGCGACGAAGTCCGCTGCGCCGAGCCGTTTTTTGCCGTGCTCGCCGCGCTGGGCAAAACGGATTTGTTCCGCACGCACGAAGTTCCGCGAATCAAGGCCGTGCTGGAAACGATGAAGGCGTTTTAATCGCGCGAGAGTCTGCAGCGCGCCGCATGAATTATTTCCGGCGGCAAAGGAAAACGCCTTCTTCTTCTGATTTCGCAATCCACTGTTCGCAAACTTGTAATTTGTGGGCGGCAAGAATTTTGCGGACGCGCTCCGGCGTGTAACGATAGGAAAAAAACAAACGGATTGTTTCGCCGGATTTGAAATTAAAAACGTCGTCGTCCATTTTAATTTGCCGCGCGCGTTTGAAATGAAAACTGGCGACAACGCGTTTCAAATCAAAACCGCCGTTCTCAATTTCAAAATGCAATTCGCCGTCGGGTTTTTCAATTCCCAAATCGAGGAGAAAAGTCATCAGCCAGTCGCGCGTCGGCGGGTTGTCGTATTGCGGCAAAATTTTTTTCATGCCGGCGGCGTAATTTTTCCCCGGCGCAAGATTGGCGCTGAACAGCAAAAAATCCTTCGGGCGGATCAGCGACGCCAGTTTTGGCAAAATCTCCTGCGGCTCGAAATTCGGGATCATGCCGAAAAAAGTGACGAGTGACGGGTGACGGGTGGCAAGAAGTTTTCTGCAAATCGTCTGCCGTTGCCAAATCGCAGACGAATGGAAAACAATTTTTCTCCGGCAGAACGGCGAGCGCGGTTTGTCGCGCGGTCAAAACCATCGCGGAGCTGACGTCGCACGGCGTGTAAAAAATTTCTTTGCCGCGCGCTTTCAACAATTTCAACAGCCGCGTGTCCTTTTGTCCGCCGCCGCAGCCGAGGCCGATGACGTGGACGCTTTTGGATTTTATTTTGGCGGCGGCAGCTTCAAAACTTTGCTCGTAAATCGCGCGGACATTTTCATCGTTGCGCGAAGGCGAATAGTTTTGGTGCAGCGCGAGCCATTTTTGGGTTTGCTTGACGCTGTCGTAGTGGAATTTGTGGTTGATTTTCCGCGCGCGGAGCGATTGCAAGCAAATCGCGCCGGACGTTTTCGGGAAACTGGCTTTCGTGGATTGAAATGTTGCAGCCGTTTCATGCACTATTTTGCGGGAAAATCTGGTAGAGCAAAAGATAAACGATCACGCCGGTCACGGAAACATACATCCACAGCGGCCACGTCCAGCGCGCGATTTTTTTGTGAAGCTCGAAGCGCTCCTTTTTTGCGCGCCAAAGCGTGATCAGAATCAGCGGCACGATGACCACGGCCAAAATGGTGTGCGTCAGAAGAATCGTCAGGTAAATCGGACGGAACCACGGCGGATTTTCAAACCGCGTCGGGCCTTGATGCAAGACGATGGCAAGATAGCCGTGATAAGTCAGGTAGCAGCTCAAAAAAATAATCGAGGTGACGAACGCGGAAATCATGCAGTTGCGGTGCGCGATTTTGTTTTTGCGCCTGATGAAAATAAATCCGGCGGTCAGAAAAATCGCGCTCAAGCCGTTGAGCGAGGCGTTGACGGCGGGCAGATCGTGGATGCTCATCCGCCGCCTTCCAGATGTTTCACGGCGGCGAGAATCTGCGGTTTGATCTGCGTCCAGTCAACATCCTCGCCTTCGGTTTGAAAAATGCCGCGCAGACGCGCCTGTTTGTCCACGATCACAAAAATGGTGCTGTGGATGAAAAAATCGGCGGGCGTTGTCCGGTCGGCGGGCGCGACGGGCGTGACGCCGAGTTTCAGGCTGCCGGTGGCCAGAGCGGACAATTCCGCGGTCGTGCCGGTCAGAAATGTCCAGCGTTGAAATCCGCGCCGTAATGTTCGCCGTATCGTTTCATGATGGCCGGCGAGTCATAACTCGGGTCGCTGGTCAGCGTCACGAGCTTTGCCCCGCTTGCCGGCGGCAGCGCGTCCTGAAGGGATTTCATCTGCTGCGACATGATGGGGCACGAGGACGGCGCAACGGGTGAAAATGATGTCGGCGACCCAGACGCGGTTGGTCAAATCGGCGAGCGTCGTGATTTGTCCGTCCTGGTTCGTCAGCGTGAAATCCGCAACCTGCCGATGACGGGCAGCGCGAGTGGCTGTTTTAATTCCGCGAGCAAGAACAGGCAGGCCAGGGCGAGAAAGCCGAAGAACAGGCCCGTTCCGATCCAGAGCGTTCGCGGGATTTGTCGGGGAGTTTCGGCCATGAGACGCTTGGCTGCGCGCGACGCATTTAATTATTCAAAAGGATTTTTCCCGCCGGCAGCGCTGCCGCCGGACTTTTTGACTCCAGCCATTTGTCGTAGTCCGCCTGGCTTTCAACGGTGAGGAATCCGCCGGTCATGGCGGCGTGGCCGGGGCCGCAAAGCTGCGCGCAGTTGATCTGATAGACGCCGATTCGCGTGGGCGTGAACCAAAGCGGAATGCGCAGGCCGGGAATCGCGTCCTGGCAGACGCGCATGGCAATGATTTTCAACGAGTGGATCACGTCCTTGGAACTTAAATAAACGATGACCGGCTTGTTGACCAGCACGTGAATTTCGTTGAGCGTCTGGATGTCGTCCTTGCCGTTGGGGTCGGACGGATCAACGCCGAAGACGTTCGTGCCGCTGACAAAGTTCATGTCCTGTTTTCCGAAGATGCCGTCCGGCCCGGCGTAGCGGGCGTTCCAGGCGTATTGCTGCGCGACGATTTGGATGACGGTGGATTTGTCCGCCTGCCGGGAATTTGTCCACGGCCTTTGCCCACAGCGGGACGGCGATGAAAATCAGCAGCACGGCCTCGACGCCGGCCACGGCCAGTTCGATGTAGCTGGAGGCGTGATTTGTTACGCCCACATAATCGGCCTTGGGATTGCGCCTGCCGTGAAAGCGATAGACCGCGTAAAGGAAATAAATCATCCAGCCGAGGAACAGCGCGAGCATCAGCCAGTGGACATAGACGATCAGATCGTCAACGCCCTGGCCGTTTTTGGAGGCCAGCGGCGGCATCAAAAGCACTTTTTGGCCGAACCATTCCGTGAAGCTCATGCGTCAGGCGAATTTTTGGGGGTTGAATCTTGTTCCGCCTGCGCTTCCTCCTTGCGAACGATGTGAACGAAAAAGAGCGCGATGCACGCCAGCACGCTCACGATGACGCCCATCAGCGTGAAAATGCCCCAGTTCATGCCGTAAGCCAGCGGCGAATCGGACCGGCCGTAGCACGCGGCGCAGGCGAACAGCGGCGACGGCGCGAGGGCGGCGGCGGCGACCAGAATTTTGCGGAATGATTTCATAGATAGCTGATTTTTTTCAATTTCTTCAAAAAATAAATCCCGTAAATGATGACCAGAATTCCGGCGGCGATTCCCGCCGCGCCAAACAACAGGCGTCCGGCGGCAAACGCCCATGCCGCGAACCCGAACGACAGCGTCGTCAGCAGCGTCACAAAAATCAGATGGAAGGCTTTGAGCGACATTTCAGTGGGTTGTGCCGGTTGGAAAATCGTTCATGGCGTAGATCGTCAGCCCCATCAGCCCGGCGAAAAAAAAAACGGTGAACGCGAGCAGCGTATAAACCATTTTCTTTTCGGAAATCAAGTGCATCAGAAACCCGGCGACGATGAAGGCGTTGCAGCAGGCGATGGCCAGGATCATGGCCACCTTCACCGTCCAAGTGTAATGTCCGGGCAGAAATGAAATGCCAATCATCAGCGCCACCGCGCACAGCACGGCGACAAAAACATAAGCGCAGCGGCGCAGGTAACGGTTGAAGTCCACCGGATGCCCGTGCAATTCCGGCTGATCCGCCGCCGGCTTGCCGGCTTGCGTTGCTGCTTTTAATTCGTGCAAATCGCTCATAAATTTTTCAGGTCAAATATAGGACGGGAAACAGAAATATCCAGACCAGATCCACAAAATGCCAGAACAGGCCGGAGACTTCCACGCGGTTGGTGAACTGTTCGGGATCGGTCTTCCACATTTTGCGGCCCGGCCCCCAAAGATAGCCGATGACAATGCTGCCGGCGAGAATGTGCAGCACGTGCAGGCCGGTCATCGTGAAATCCAGCGCCAGATAGTCGTTGTGCCACGGGCCGTAGCTCTGCATATCCTTGATTTCCGCGCGCGGAATTTTGATTTCCGTTTCCTGGATGTTTTTTTGCGCGCGAAGGTCAATCAACTCCGATTCGTTGTTCACATAACGCCCGTCAATCATGACGTAATCTTCCGCCGGATTGTTTTCCTTCATGTGGCCGTCGGCGATGTGTGCCGTCCGTCAGATGGATTTCGTAATGGGTCAGATCGTCGTGATATTCAGTCAAATGGATGCACCACGAACGCCAGCGCCAGCAGCAGCGTGCAGCCGTGAAAAAATTTGAACTTGCCGAACTGCCGCACCTTGCACGCGACCCACGCCATGAGGGTCGTGATGGCCGAAAGCGCCAGCACGATCGTGTTGACCGTGCCCAGCGTCACGTTTTGCCAGCCGTGCGGCCATGTGCCGGGATCGGCGCCGACGCGCAGCAGCACATAGGCGGAAAAAAGCCCGCCGAAGAGCATGACTTCGGACGCGAGAAAAAGCCAGATGCCCAGCTTGGCGTTGTAAAGGCCGGTGTCCGGACGGGCGTGAACTGTGTAGGGAATGTCCATGAAATTGTTTCAGTGCGCGTGTGTTGCAATTTGCGGTGCGGGCAAACCGGCGGGCGGCTCGTTTTGCGGCGTGAAATCCGTGTCGTGGCCGGGCACGCTGTATTCGTAAGGGCCGCGATAAACCCTTATTTCCTTCGTGAAATTTCCGTGCGGCGGCGGCGTGGGCGTCTGCCATTCGAGCGTCGTCGCGTTCCACGGATTGGTGCCGACTTTTTCGCCGTGCTTGATGCTCCAAAAAAGATTGATGATGAATGGAATCTGCGCGATGCCCAGCGAAACCGCGCCCCACAAAATCCAGACGTGCAGCGACATGATGAACGGACTCAGGCCGCCGATGACGTCCAGCGCCGTTCTCGGCCGTTGACCGCGGCGGAATAATTCGCGCCGCCGTCGGACATGCGCCGCAACATCCCCGCCATGCCCTGCGCAAACATCGGCAGGAACACCACGTTCATGAAAATGAACGATCCCCAGAAATGCACGCGCCCCCAAAATTCGTTCATCTTGCGCCCGGTCATTTTCGGAAACCAATAATAAACCCCCGCGAACAGCGCGAAAATCGTCCCCGGCGCGACGACGTAATGGAAATGCGCGATGATGTAATAAGTGTCGTGCAGATGGACGTCGCTGACGTTGAAGCCGAGCGGCAGGCCGGTCAATCCGCCGATGCCGAACATCGGCAGAAACGCCAGCGCGAAAAGCATCGGCGTGTTGAAACGGATCGAGCCGCCCCAAAGCGACATGAAAAAGCACGTCAAAATAATGACCGACGGAATCGAAATGATCATCGTCGTCGCCTGGAAGAACGTGGAAATTTTTGTGCCCATGCCGGTCAGATACATGTGATGCGCCCAGACGATGAATGACAGGAAGCCGACGGCCAGCACCGCATACACGAGCGATTTGTAGCCCCAGATCGGCTTGCGCGTGTTGTTGGCGATGATTTCACAGACGATGCCCATCGCCGGCAGAATCAAGACATAAACTTCCGGATGGCCGAGAAACCAGAACAAATGCTGCCACAACAACGGGCTGCCGCCGCCGCTGACGTGCGCCAGATGGCCGCCGACGGCGAGGCCGGTCGGCAAAAAGAAACTTGTGCGCGCCGCATTGTCCATCAACTGCATGATGGCTGCGGCTTCGAGCGGCGGAAACGCCAGCAGCAGGATGAACGCCGTCACGAATTGCGCCCAGACAAACCATGGCAGACGCATCCAGGTCATTCCCGGCGCGCGCAGTTGGATGATGGTCGCGATGAAATTCACCGCGCCCAGCAGCGACGACGTGATGAGCAGAACCATGCCGATGATCCAGAACAACTGCCCGTGCGTCGGAATCGAAGTCGCCAGCGGCGAATACGAAGTCCAGCCCGCCTGCGCCGCGCCGCCGGGAATGAAAAAGCTCACGAGCATCACGACGCCACCGAGAAAATACGCCTGATAGCTCGCCATGTTGACGCGCGGAAACGTCATGTCCACCGCGCCGATCATCAGCGGCACGACGTAATTGCCGAATGCGGCAAACGCGAGCGGCACGATCCCCAAAAACACCATGATTGTCCCGTGCATCGCGCCGAACGAATTGTAAAGTTCCGGCGACATGGTGTAACCGATCATGTTGCCGGCCGATCCTTGACCGCAGGCGACATCACATCCCCTGTAACCGCATGGATGAGCGCTCCGACAACCGGCAGTGCCGAGCCTGGATGCGCGATCTGCCAGCGCATCAACAGCATCAGGAAAAATCCGAACAGCAAAAAGCACAGCGCCGTGAAGCCGTATTGGATGCCGATGATTTTGTGGTCGGTCGAAAAAATGTAGCCGCTCCAGAAATCCGGTTCGTGGTGCTCGTGGCCATGGTCGTCGTGCGTGTGAGGCTCGGTTTCTTCGCGATACGGCGGAAATTGGTGAACGGTTGCGTCCATAATTTTTATTTCACTTTGTCCCAGACCATCAGCGCCAGCAGCAGCGGCAGATAAATGATTGAAGCCAGAAACAATTGCCGCGCGCGCGCCAGCGTCAGTTGCCGCGAAAATTGGATCGCGCAAAATAAAAATCCGACGCCAAGAATAATCGCGCCGACCAGATAAGCAGTCCCCGCCATTTTGAAAACGAACGGGCACAGGCTCGCAATCAGCAACGCAATCGTGTGGCTGACGGTTTGCTGTGCCGTGCGCCCGCCGTCGGCATCCACGTTCGGCAGCATGACGAAACCGGCCCTCGCATATTCGTCCCGATACATCCAGGCGATGGCAAAAAAATGCGGCATCTGCCAGAACGCCAGGATTGCAAACAGCGCCCAGCCTTCGCCGCCCAGTTCGCCGCGCGCCGCCGTCCATCCCATCAGCGGCGGCAACGCGCCGGGAACCGCGCCGATGGCCGTGTTCAGCCATGTCACGCGCTTGAGCGGCGTGTAAATGAAAAGGTAGCTGACCAGCGTGACCGCGCCGAGAACGCTCGTGAGCAGATTCACCGCGAGCGCGAGATAAACCAGGCCGGCGACGGAACTCACGCCGCCGAAAAGCATCACGGTCGTCGGCTGCAAACGGCCCGACGGCAGCGGACGATCCTGCGTGCGGCGCATTTTCGCGTCGTATTCGCGTTCGAGCAACTGGTTCAACGCCGACGCGCCCATCGCAACCAGCGCGGTCGCCGCGAGCGCGTTGAAAAATAAAAGCCAGTTGATCGCGCCGGCTTCTCCGATGTAAAAGCCAACCGCAGTCGTCAGCAAAACAAGCGTCGTCAAGCGCGCCTTGACCAAGTCGGAGAAAACCGCCGCCCAGCTTTTCCCGGCGGCTGCATCGCTTAAAATTTCAGCGGAAAATTCTTTCATTGTTTGTTTGCGGCCAAAGTTCCAAACACGGCGGACGGCGCGGTTTCAACCTCCGTTGTTTTTGCCGAACGCGCGGAAGCAATAATACACCAGAGCGCGCCTGTCACGAGCGAAAGCGCGCCGACCAGGACGTGCGCCGTCGCAATGTCGGCGGCTTTGTTCGACAAAATCGTCCACGCGCCGAGTCCGATTTGCGCCACTATCAGCGCCAGCCAGAAAAGGGCGAGCTTCGCCAGCGGATCGCGTCCGCCCAGTTGACGCCACGCCGCCGCTGCGCAGGTCGTGACGCAAATGAAAATCGCCAGCGCGACGAGGCGATGCACCATTTGCAAAATGATTTGAAATGCGGTGATGACGTCCGGATTGGTGCTTTCCGCGTTGTAGCGCACGACGGCGGCGGGGCTTGTGTCCGGCCAGAGCTGCCCGTAGGCGGCCGGGAAATCGGGAATCGCCAGACCCGCGTGCTGGCCGCGCATCGTCGCGCCGAGGATGAGCTGGCAGAAAATCAAAAGGGTTGCCGCCATGACCAGATTCCGCAAACTCCGCGGAACATTCAATTTCTGCTCCGAAATTTTTCACCAGAACCGGCTGGTGAAAAGCGCGATGGCGCACATCAAAACGAAAAATGTCTGCCCGACGACGCCGTGAACGATGCCGAGGTCGGCGTTAATCAAAACCACGCGCAGTCCGCCGAACATTCCTTGAAGTTGAACAAGTGCAAAAGCCCACCAACCACATTGAACCAGCAGAGGACTGGAGGATTGATTGCGCACCCAAACGAAAGCGAACAACAAAACAACAGCGCCAATTCCAATAAAAAAATGACCAATATCTTCGATATTTGGGAACATTCGGAGCAAACTTAAAATTAAAACACCGAGAATAATTTCGATTGTGCCGATAATTGCCAATGGAAAACGTGAAGCTCGTCCGCCTAACCATCGAGTTAATCCTACGACAGGATGCCAAGAAATGTTGCATAATCGGTGCGTGTGTTCGTAAAAAATTCCGCCCGTCCATTTTGAAATCGGGAAGGCGAACATATTGTAGCCGTAGCTGTTCGGCCAGTCGGGCACGGACATTCCGGCTTCGTGGCTTGTTACCAATCCGCCCGCGCCGAGCAGCAGAAAAGTGGCAATCGCCGTCAGCACGGCGAAGCGATGCAACCAGCGATTGTCATTTTCTTTGCATTTCTTGTCCATTTTGAAAATTAAAAAAGCAACGCCGTTCACAGCGTCGCCTCGTCAAAATTATTTCGCCTCAAAAGTAAAATTCACGGTCACGTCCTTGTCGGCCACTTCTACTTCCTGCGTCTGCGTGCCGGCCTTGTAGTGCGCGGCGACGATGGTGTATTTGCCGGGAGGAACATTTTTGATGGTGAATTTGCCTTCCGTGTCGCTGATGTCAAAATACGGATTATCAAAAACGCTGACCCACGCGAACATCCACGGATGCACGTCGCACTCGAATTTCATGAACATCTCCGGTTTGGGAAAAGTGAAGGTCAAATCCGCGCCGCCGGGCATTTGCGCGTCGTTGCGCTCCACGTTGCCGGGCACCTTTGGAACGGAGTGAACATTGTGGACGCATTGATCGGAATTTCTGACAATAAGTTTTTGCCCCGTTTGAACCGCCAGAATTTGCGGCGTGTAAAGGCAGCCTTTCTGGTCGAGCAGCGCGGGCGGTGCGTCCGCGCCGGTGGACTTGCCGGTGATGTCCTTGCCGTCGGCATCCTTGAGCGAAACAACCACATCGGCAAATCCGCCGTCTTTTCCGACGACATAAAAATGCGTCGTGGGCGGCGTGGAATACATCTTGCCGCAGGTGGGGTCGTCCATGATGAGATTGTTGGTGTGTTCCGGCGGCGGCGTGCCCTTGAAGGTGATTGTTCCCGTGATGTCCGCCGCGTGCGAAACCGAAACCACAGCCAGGGTGGCCATCAATGGAAAAACAGCAGCAACTTTCATAATGCTTTTTAGAAGTTTATCATTCACGGTAAAAGCCGACAAGCATTTTGTGAAAATTTTCACAAGCGCGTTCCATTTTGCTTGGAGGATTGGATGAAGACGTTCAGTTTTCAGCCGCGCAAACCTTTCATCACGCGCGCCATTTCCAAGGCCGTCTGCGCCGCTTCCGTTCCGCGATTGTGCTTTTTGCCGAGACAGCGGACTTTCGCGTGTTTCACCTTTTCAAAGACGAACACGCCGTGGATGACGGGAATTTTATTGCAGCACCTGGATTTGCGCCAGCGCGTGCGTCACGCCCCAGCCGATGTGCCGCGCGTGGCTCGTCTCGCCTTGAAAAATCACGCCGAGGCAGATGATGGCCGCGCAGCGTTTCGGTTGCGCCAGCCGCGCCGCCGCCGCCGGAATCTCAAACGCGCCCGGCACGCGCACGATGCGGACATGCGCCCCGGCACGCAGCAATTCCTCCCGCGCCGCGCGCAGCATGGCGTCCACGTATTCCGAATTGTAGCGCGACGCGACGATGGCGAAGGTGCCGCCGCTGGCGCGTCGCGTTTTGGTTTTGACGGGTCTTAACATGATTCGGAATTTTAACGGCGGTGTTCCAAAAGACGAAACTATTCCTCGCAAGAAATCCTGGTCGTTTTTATTCCGCCTGAAACACCATCACGCTCAACGGCGGCAGGTAAAATTCCGCGGAGTGCTGCTGGCTGTGGCACGGGACATTTTGCGCGGTGACGCCGCCGAGATTTCCCTGGTTGCTGCCGCCGTAAATTTCCGCGTCGCTGTTCAGCACTTCCCGCCATTTGCCGCCGCGCGGCAGGCCGATGCGATAATTCGGGCGCGGCACGGGCGTGAGATTCAAAATGACGACGAGCTGGATTTGTGCCGTCGGCCGTCTGGCGCAGAAATGAGAGCACGCTGTTCTCGCGGTCGGTGCAGTCAATCCAGTTAAAGCCGGCGTGGTCGTAATCCGCCTGCCAGAAGCGCGGGCGAGTCGGTGTAAAGCTGGTTCAAGTCCTCGACAAATTTTTGCAGGCCGCGATGGAACGGCCCGGCGTCGAGCAGCCACCAGTCGAGCTGGCGCGTTTTCGTTCCACTCGGCGCGCTGGCCGATTTCGCCGCCCATGAACAAAAGTTTTTTGCCGGGGAACAGCCATTGATAGCGCGAGCAGCGCGCGGAGGTTGGCGAATTTCTGCCAGTCGTCGCCGGGCATCCGGCCGATCAGCGAGCCTTTGCCGTGGACGACTTCATCGTGCGAGAGCGGCAGCATGAAATTTTCGTTGTGATGATAGAGCATCGCGAACGTGAGATCGTTCTGATGATATTTGCGATGGATCGGTTCGTGTTTGAAATAGCCGAGCGTGTCGTGCATCCAGCCCATGTTCCATTTGAAGGAGAAGCCGAGTCCGCCGATGTAAGGCGGGCGCGTGACCTGCGGCCAGGCGGTGGATTCCTCGGCAATGGTCATCACGCCGGGAAATTCCGTGTGCGTGATGTGGTTGAATTTTTTCAGGAATTCAATCGCCTCCAGATTTTCGCGTCCGCCGAATTGGTTCGGAATCCATTCGCCTTCCTTGCGCGAGTAATCGAGATAAAGCATCGAGGCGACGGCGTCCACGCGCAGGCCGTCAATGTGAAAGCGCTCGCACCAGAACAGCGCGTTGGCGACGAGAAAATTGGAAACCTCGTTGCGGCCGAAATTGAAAATCAGCGTGCCCCAGTCCTGATGCGCGCCCTTGCGCGGGTCTTCGTGCTCGAACAGCGCCGTGCCGTCGAATTTGCGCGAGCGCCCAGTCGTCGCGCGGGAAATGCGCGGGCACCCAGTCCACAATCACGCCGATGCCGGCCTCGTGCAGCGCGTTGACGAGAAATTGAAAATCGTCCGGCGTGCCGAAGCGGCTGGTCGGCGCGTAAAAGCCGGTGACCTGATAACCCCACGACGGATAAAACGCGTGCTCGGCGACGGGCAGAAATTCGACGTGCGTGAAGCCCATGCGCTTGAGGTAAATCACCAGCGGCTCGGCGAGTTCGCGGTAGCTCCACGATTCGGTCGCGGTTTTTTTCCGCCACGAGCCGACGTGGACTTCGTAAATGCTCATCGGCGAACGCAGCGCGTCGCGTTCGCGGCGTTTCTTCAGCCAGGCGTCGTCGGTCCACTTGAATTTTTTCGTGTCCCAGACAATCGCCGCCTGCTTGGGCGCGACCTCGAAGAAAAATCCGAACGGGTCGGTGTTCAGCTTGATGTTGCCGTGCGCGTCGCGGATCTCAAATTTGTAATGCGCGCCGATGCCGACGCCGGGAATGAAAATTTCCCAGACGCCGGACGCGCCGAGCAGCCGCATCGGATGAAAACGCCCGTCCCAATTGTTGAAATCGCCGACGACGCTGACGCGCTGCGCGTTCGGCGCCCAGACGGCGAAGCTCGTGCCGGGAACGCCGTCAATCGTGCGCAGTTGCGCGCCGAGCTTGTCGTAAATTTTCCGCTCGTCGCCCTTGCCGAACAAAAACAAATCCGATTCGCCGAGCGTCGGCAGAAATGAATACGCATCGCGCGTGCGGCGGGTTTTGCCGGCTTTATCGGTGATGACCAGGTCGTAGGCATAAACCTTGTTCGCCAGTTTGGTGACGCCTTCAAAAACATCCGTCTTGGGAATCCGCTTCAGTTCGAACTTCGGCTTGTCCTTTTCGTGCACGGGCTGGATTTCGACCTTTTCGGCGTCGGGCAGCAGCGCGCGGACGACGAGGCCGGAACCGTCGCCGAGCGGGTGCATGCCGAGCAGCGTGTGCGGCGATTGATGCGTCAGTTCGACGAGGCTGCGCAGTTCATCTTTGGTCAGCAACATAACGGTTAAAGTTTATCAGAGTCTTTTCCCCGAAGCACGGTAAAGCAACGTCAAAGCGCAAAAAATCACGGCCACCGCAGATCCTGCCGAAGCCGGATCGGAATTTCCAGAAAAGTGTGGGTGGTAAATTTATCTGCGTCAATCTGCCGTCTTCCGTTTCAAAAAATTCAGCACGCGAGAATGTGTCCGGTGCGGCTGGACAGCGGGCGCGGAAATGTTAAGATTGCCGGGTCATGATCAAAAAGCGCGGATTCACCTTGATCGAATTGCTGGTGGTCATCGCCATCATCGCGATTCTGGCGGCCATGCTGCTGCCGGCGTTGAGCCGGGCGAAGATCCGGGCGCAAAGCATCAAATGCCTCAGCAACGTGAAGCAATTGCAACTGGCGTGGCAGTTGTATGCGGATGACAACAATGACGGCATCGCCCCCGCAGCCGGCGGCAATGAGCCGGCCACGAATCTAACCTGGTGCGCCGGCAATATGCAGAACACGGCGGAGAATACCGACCTCAATTTGATCAAAAACAGTCTTCTGGCGCGATACTCCATCAACCCGGGAATTTACAAATGTCCCGGCGACCGCACGGTCAACGTGCGCAGCTATTCCGAGAACTGCGCGATGGGTGGCGACGCGGTGACCGGCTTCACCGTGTTCAAGAAGACGACTTCCGTTCCGTCGTCGTCGCAATACTTTGTGTTCATTGACGAATCGAGCGACACCATTGACAACGCCCATTTCCTCATCAATTTCAACGAGAATTACGATGCCGCCGCCTTCGGGGATAGTCCCGCGGCCTATCACGGAGGGTCTGGAAATCTTTCGTATGCGGATGGTCATGCCGCATCGAAGCGCTGGAAAGAAAATCCAGTTGACGACATGGATCCGGACGGCATCTGGCTGATGCAGCACGGCACGCTTCCTTCCGACAGCACAGCCTGGGGCAGTCCGATCATTCCGTGACATGATGTGTCCGGCTGATTCCGGTTTTCCTTTTTGCGACGATTTCTGAATTTCATCCAAAATGCCGAATTGCAAGTGCGGCTTGAAATTTTTACCATGTCCGCGTGAAACACTCTGGAAAGGCGTCGCTCGCGGGACTGAAGATGGTCGGCCTCGCGCTCGCCGCCGTGCTTGTGCTGCTGTGCGTCGCGTGGCTGGCCGCGCACATCGGCGCGTTCATTTTGGAATTTTATGGAGTGCTGTTAGGGCTGTGGATTGTGTTCGCCCTCTTCACCTTTTATTTTTTCCGCGACCCCGACCCGATGACGCCGACCGGCGCGAATCTCGTCATCGCGCCCGGCCACGGCAAGGTGGACGCGATTGACACGACGACCGAGCCTGATTTCATGGGCGGCGAATGTCAGCGCATCTCCATTTTTCTTTCCGTGTTCGACATCCACGTTCAGAACGCGCCGGTCACAGGCCGCGTCGCCTATTTCAAACACACGCCCGGCCAGTATCTCAACGCGATGAGCGCCGACTCGGCGAAGTTCAACGAAAATGTTTTGATAGGAATTGATTCCGTGGAGCCGCGCGGCGAAAAAATAGGCGTGCGTTTGATTGCCGGATTGATTGCGCGCCGCATCGTTCCGTGGATTCAGCAGAATGACGCTGTGCAGCGCGGCGAACGCATCAGCCTGATCCAGTTCGGCTCGCGCGTGGACATCTACCTGCCGAAGCGCGCAAAAATCAAAGTGAATCTTGGCGACAAAGTCATCGGCGGCCAGACCGTGATCGCCTCCTTCGATTAAAATGAACGAACCGATTATCCAAAAACCGCCGCCCGACGACACGGACGAGAAGCTGAAAATTTATTTTCTGCCGAATCTGCTCACGGCTGGAAATTTATTCTGCGGCTTTGTCGCCCTGACAAAAATCGTTGATGCCGTTCCCGGGGCGGACAATTATTTCGCGCAGATCAAGCTCGCGCTCGCGTTCATTTTGCTCGCGTGCATTTTTGATCTGTTTGACGGCCGAGTCGCGCGGATGGGCGGCGTTGAAAGTCCGTTCGGGCGCGAATTCGATTCTCTTGCCGACTTGATTTCCTTCGGCGCCGCGCCCGCGTTTCTCGTCCAGCGCGTCGTGCTCGCGGACGTGTTTGGCCAATACCGCCAGATCAGCTGGTTCATCGCCTCGATTTATTTGTTGTGCGGCGCGTTCCGGCTTGCGCGGTTCAACTGCCTGGCCGCGATGCCGGGCGGCGGCGCGAACAAGGATTTTCTCGGCTTCCCAATACCGTCCGCCGCCGGTCTGGTGGCGTCGCTGACGCTGCTGATCATCCATTTCAACGAAAAGGAAAAAAGCCTCGGCAATTGGAATTATTTCATCGCAGGCGTCCTGATATTTTTGTCGGCGATGATGGTCGGCACCGTGCGCTATCCGAGTTTCAAATCGCTTGGCCTGCGCTCGACGACGACATTTTTGAAGATTATCACCGGCGCGCTGTTTGTCGGCTGCATCTTGATTTTGCGCGACAGGATTCTTTACTACGTCCTGCCCGCGTTTTTCACCGCATATTTGATTTACGGCTTCGTGCGGCCAAGCCTTTCGCGCGCGTGGCGGCGTGAAATCGAGGAGGAAGACGACGAGCCGGACGGCGCAAACTGACCATGCCCGACCTGCCGCCAACACTGCTCGCCGCGTTCGCCGGTTTTGTCACCGCGCTGCTGTTTTCGTCCATTCCCGTCGGCCCGATCAACCTGACCATCATCAACGAAAGCTCGCAGCGCGGCTTCCGCTGGGCGCTGCTCATCGGCCTGGGCGCGTCGCTCATGGAGGTGATTTATTGCTCGCTCGCGTTCACGGGGTTCTCCTCGCTCTTCGAAAATCGCACCGTTAAATCGGCGATGGAGGTGTTCAGCTTTGTTTTTCTCCTGTTCCTCGGCGCAAAATTTCTTTCCGCGCAAACCGTCAACGTCCCGACCAAGCTCGACGTGGCATCAAAAAAAATCCAGTCACGGCTGGACGAAAAATTGCATCCGCACTCCGCGTTCATGACCGGCTTTGTGCGCGTGATGGGCAACCTCGGCGTGCTGCTGACCTGGGTGGTGCTGGCGGCGTATCTGATGTCGCACGACGCCTATTTCACGTCGCGTTACTGGGTGGACGACCGTTTCGCGGCCAAGCTCGCGTGCGTCGCCGGCGTCTTGCTCGGCACGAACACCTGGTTTTTTGTGTTGAGCTTCAGCGTCTCGCGCGGACACGGAAAATTCAGCGGGAAAACCCTGCTGCGGATGCAGCGCGTCTCCGGGTTTTGCCTGCTGCTGGCCGGGCTTTATGGCGGCGCGCACGTCGTGTGGCAGTTGGCGCGGCACAAACTTTGAAACAAAATCTTTTTGTCTTTGCTATTTCGTGCAATTCTTGCGTCTCCGCGTCTCTGCGGTGAATTAATTTATGCTAAAAGCTGGAATCGTCGGACTGCCCAACGTGGGCAAATCAACCCTGTTCAACGCCGTCACGCGCACGCGCAAAGCCGAGGCCGCGAACTATCCCTTCTGCACCATTGACCCGAACGTCGGCATCGTCACCGTGCCGGACGCGCGGCTCGAAGTGCTCAAAGACATCGCCAAAACGTCCGTCATCATTCCGGCGGCGGTGGAATTTGTGGACATCGCCGGCCTCGTGAAAGGCGCGGCGGCAGGGCGAAGGTCTGGGCAATAAATTTCTGACCCACATCCGCGAAGTGGACGCCATCGTGCAGGTCGTCCGCTGCTTCGAGGACGCGGACATCCATCACGTCGCCGGCAACATTGATCCCGTCCGCGACATCGAAACCATCACGACCGAACTGGTGCTCGCCGATTTGGAAGCGGTGCAAAAGCGGCTCGCCAGCGTCGCCAAGGACGCCAAGCGCGGCGACAAGGAAGCGCTCGCGCAGGAAACTGTCCTGAAAAAAATCGAGCCGCATCTCAACGCCGGCAAACCCGCGCTCACGCTCGAACTCACGCCGGAAGAAAAAGCCGTCTCGCGCTTGTTCTGGCTGATGACCGACAAGCCGACGATTTTTGCGTGCAACGTGAAGGAATCCGATTTGGCAACTGCGGACAAAAATCCGTTCGTCCTGAAAGTCCGCGAATACACCAAGCACCATTTCGCCTGCGAAGCCGTCGTCATCAGCGCGCAGATCGAGAGTGACTTGATTGATTTGTCCGATGCCGAGGCGAAGGAATTTTTGAAGGAACTTGGCGTCGCGGAATCCGGCGTCGGCGCGCTCATCCGCGCGACGTATCATCTGCTCGGCTTGCGGACGTATTTCACGGCGGGCGAAAAAGAAGTCCGCGCGTGGACGATTCATGTCGGCGACACCGCGCCGAAAGCCGCCGGCGTCATCCATTCCGATTTCGAGCGCGGCTTCATCAAGGCCGAGACCGTGGCCTACGACGATCTGGTGAAACTGGGTTCCGTCGCCGCCGCGCGCGAAAAAGGTTTGTATCGGATGGAAGGCAAGGAATACGTCGTGAAAGACGGCGACGTGATGCTGTTCAAGTTCAATGTTTAGCATTTGAATGAACTGCCCCGCATTGACGAAATCAACGCCGCAACGTAACCTGCCATCAAGATGAAAAATAAATATCACGTCACCTTGCTCGAACATTCCGAAGGCGTGTCCGTCAGTTGCCCCGAACTGCCGGGTTGCCATTCGCAGGGCGCAACCGTATCCGAGGCGATGGAAAACATCCGCGACGCCATTCAAGGCTATATCGAACTCTACGGCGCGCCGGAACTGCATTGTGAAATCCGTGAATTGGAATTGACCGCCGCGTGATATGCCCAAACTTCCGGGCGTCAATCACCTTCGCGCCGTGAAGGCGCTGGAAAAAGCGGGCTTCCGCATTGACCGCCAGAGCAAGCACATATTCATGTCCAAAGGCTCGGTTCACGTCGTTGTGCCGCGCAACAATCCGGTGGACGCCTACACCATGGGCGCGATTGTGCGCGACGCCGGCATGAGCGTTGAGCAATTCAGAAAACTGATTTGAAGCCGAAGCCGCGCGCGAAAAGGGCTTGTATCGGATGGAAGGCAAGGAATACGTCGTGAAAGACAGCGCACGTTCTGCTTTTCAAATTTAATGTTTAGTTTTTGAACCGCAGATGAACGCGGATTGACGCTGATAAAATTTCCACGCAAACTTCGCGCATGGCAAAGAAATCCGCTGCGAAACCAACCGTCGCTTCTCCACGGTTAAAATCTTCCGCGCTTCTGGACACGCGCCTGATTTATTGCGGCGACAATCTGGAACAACTCAAGAAACTGCCCAATGCCTGTGTTGACCTGATTTATATTGACCCGCCATTCAACTCAAATCGTAACTACGAAGTCTTCTGGCCGGAAACAAGCGAGCGGCGGCGTTTCGATGACCGTCACGAATCCACGAAAGCTTACATTGATTACATGAGGCCGCGTTGCGCGGAACTGTCGCGCGTCCTGAAAAAGACCGGCAGTTTTTATTATCACTGCGACTGGCACGCCAGCCATTACGTCAAGGTGATGCTCGACCAGATTTTCAGCGAAAATAATTTCCAATGCGAAATCATCTGGCATCGGACGCTCGCAAAAGGTCTCGCCTTCACCGGCTTTCCAAACAACCACGACACGCTTTTTTATTACGGCGGCGGCGGTGAAATCACTTTCAACCGGCCTTACAATCCCTACGACCTGGACAACCTTGATGAGAAAACGGCTGGAAAGTATTCACACCGTGATCCTGACGGACGGCTTTATCAGTTGGACAATTTGCTCAATCCGAATCCGAACCGTCCGAATCTCACCTACGAATTTTTGGGACACACCAAAGTCTGGCGTTGGACGAAGGAGCGGATGCAAGAGGCTTACGAAAATGGAATCGTTGTCCAGCCAAGTGCCGGTGCTGTGCCGCGAATGAAGCGTTATCTCGACGAACAAGAAGGCCGTCCGATTGATAGTGTGTGGACGGACATTCCGCCGATAAATTCCCAAGCCAAGGAGCGGCTCGGTTATCCCACGCAAAAGCCGCTCGCATTGCTGGATCGAATTATCCGCGCAAGCAGTAAGGAAAATGACATTGTGTTGGATGCGTTCTGTGGTTGCGGCACGGCACTTGTCGCCGCTCAAAGACTCAAACGTCAATGGATTGGAATTGATATTTCTCCCACGGCCTGTCGCGTCATGGCGAAGCGGTTGCGTGATGTTTGCGGCCTGCCGGAAAATGAAACGCTTTGGAAAGCACAGCGCGGCTTCATTGTGCGTGACCTGCCGAAAACTGAAAAGGAATTGCGGAAATACCCGCATTTTGAATTTGAGAATTGGGCGGTCGTCGCGCTCGGCGGCATTCCGAATAAGGTGCAAGTTGGCGACATGGGCATTGATGGACGCATTTATCCGGTTTCATCCAGTGCCGCGCCGCGCAAGCGACAGGAAGGCGAACTCGCGTTAAAAGACCGCTGGTATCCGATTCAAGTGAAGCAGACCGACAAAGTTGGCCGCCCCGACATTGATTCATTCGAGGCCATGATGATGCGCGAAGAGTGTGACAAGGGATTTTTCGTCGGTTTTGATTTCTCCAGTGATGCGCTGACGGAAATCAGCAAATTTTTCAAACGCACCGGCAAAGTCATTCAAGCCCTGACCGTCCGCGAGATTTTGGAAGAAGAAATTACGATGAAGCTGGCGTAGAACATTGACCTCATGGCTATGTTATTATGTCATGGATTTTGTCGAAGGAGCAGTTGATTCAGACGTTTACATAGCCTCGCCCAAATGCAAAGAGGCGGATTTGATTAACTTGCTCGAAGGTGTTATTGTCCGCAATCACATAATTAACAATCCTGTTGTTGAATGTTAAACACGTTTGTGTCGGCGACGATTTTGCCGGAGTCAATTCCAGCGCGCTACCCCGTCATTGTCATTTCCTGACCACTTTGCCCCCACGGGTCATTTTGAGCCGCGCACGGATGGTTTTGACCTCGCACGGAACGAATTGGCCTTCGCACGGGGCATTTGAGACGTTGCGGATGCCGTCGGATGCCGCGCACGAGGTCTTTGCAGACGGCCACCAATCATTATTGCCTTTGCACGAAACGTCAAAGCCCGCGCACGAGTCCTTGCGGACGGCCACCATTCGATTATTGCAGCGCACGGCGTGTCTGATGCCGCGCACGGATAAACTTGTTGTCCGCACGGACGGTTTGCGGGCGTTCACGGATAATCTTAAACGCTGCCAGGGTAATCTTTTGAGCGCACGGTCCTTGCGGACGGCCACCATTCGTTTTCGGCGGGACACCTGTGCTACCATTTTTATTTCGGCTCGCGAAGACGCTCGCCCACCAAATTATTCGGAAGCGTCCTCAACTTCTTTGCGAATCGTCTCGCGAAATTTCTCCATGCCCTGATCAAACGCGGCGGAAATCGGCAGCACCTTAACTTTTTTAATTTTCGTTTTGAACTGCTTCAGATTTTTCTCGGCGACGGCTTCGTCCATTTTGTTGGCGACGACGAGGCGCGGTTTTTCGAGCAGCGCGGGATCGTAAAGTTCCAGTTCGCTCAACAGTTGTTTGTAATCGTCCCACGGCTTGCGGTTGTCCGTGCCGGCCATGTCGAGCAGCAGCACGAGGATTTTGCAGCGCTGGATGTGGCGCAGAAATTTGTGGCCGAGGCCGACGTTTTTGTGCGCGCCTTCGATCAGGCCCGGCACGTCGCAGACCGTGAGCCGTTTCCAGTCGGCGTATTCGACGATGCCGATCTGCGGATGCAGCGTGGTGAACGGATACGGCGCGACTTTCGGGCGCGCGCGGGAAATGGCCGTGAGCAACGTGGACTTGCCCGCGTTCGGATAACCGACGAGGCCGACTTCCGCGACGATGCGCAGTTCGAGCAGAAAATCGCCTTCGTCGCCCGGCTCGCCCGGCTGCGCGAATCGCGGCGTCTGGCGCGCGGCGGTGGCGAAATTGCGATTGCCCAATCCGCCGCGTCCGCCTTTGCACAAAATAAATTGCTGCCCGTGCTGCGTGAGGTCGGCGACGAGTTCGCCTTTGGCGGAAATGACGGAAAGTTTTTCCGCGTCCGCGTCGTCTTTCGACAAATCAACTTCCAGTGCGCGAACGCTCGCGGCGCGGCGCAGCAACGGACGTTTGCCCGTGCTCGTGCTGAACATCGGATTTTTATTTTCCTGCTCGGCTTCGTCATCGTCCTCATCCTCGTCCTCGATTTTTTCAATCGGTTTTGCCGACGGCAATTTCCACACGAGCGTGCCGCAGGGAACTTTGATGATGAGGTCTTTTCCCGCGTGGCCGTCCATGCCCTTGCCCATGCCCGCGTCGCCGCCCGGCGCGATGAGGCGCGGGACGTAATACTGCGCCGATGAGATTGTTCAGGTCGTGGTCGGCCTGCAAGATGACGCTGCCGCCGCGTCCGCCGTTGCCGCCGCTCGGCCCGCCCTTGGTGATGTAAGCCTCGCGATGGAACGCGACGCAGCCTTTGCCGCCGTGCCCCGCCTGCGCGTAAATTTTTATTTCGTCAATGAACATGAAATCATTCTCCGGCCAGTTGCAAAACTTGAAGGCGTAAATCTCCTGAAATCCAAAAATTCGCTTCGGCTTCCAAGCGGTCCAATAAAATTTTTACGCTTGGAATTAATTGGTCATTTTTAGCGTCGCTTAATATGCCTAAAATTCCAATTGTGCGAACTCCCAATTGGATGGCAATTTTTCGCCCGATTTTTTCATCAATCAGCAGCGCATCCGCTTTTTGATTCAAGCAAAGCGCAATCGCAGCGGATTCGCCAATATCAAGTTCGGCTTGAATCGCTTCAATCGGAAACGATTGGTGCGGATAAAATTTCAATCCAGCCTGGCAGAACTAAACCAGAAAATCGTTTTTGAACTTTTGTCAGCCGTGAAAATTCATCTGCCACTTCCGTTGGAATTAAGACGCGTTGGAAAAGTTTTTGCAGTAAATGTTCGTGCTGAATTTTGCATAAATTCAGAATGACCGAAGTGTCGGCGACGACAATCATCGCTTTTTAAGTTCGCGAAGTTCCTGCATCGAACGCATATCTCGCTCAAAATCCTCCACATCGTAATGCTGCGGAATTTTCCGCTCCTTCAGCAAACCTTGAAATTCAAAAAAATCCGATGTCAGCAATGTGCACCGCCTGAATGATCGTCACTTTGTGCGCGGCATAAAGCGAGAGCGCGAGTTCCTGTTTCAACTCGCTCTCACTGAATTTTGTTTTCGGCAATGTGAGCGTCATATCTGGACTTTAATCAATTTCATCCCTGCGGTCAAACGCGGTCTGGAAAACAAAAAAAGCGAGGCGTGAACCTCGCTTTGAAAATTGTTCGCGCCGGAATTTAATTCTTCGCGGCGGCGGCCTCGGCCACGACGTTCACGCGGCGGCTGTTCTTGTCGAACTTCACCTTGCCGTCCACGAGCGCAAAGAGCGTCCAGTCGCGGCCCGTGCCGACGTTCTTGCCCGCGATGAACTTGCTGCCGCGCTGGCGCACGATGATGCTGCCCGCGCTGACGACCTGCCCGCCAAATTCTTTTACGCCCAGCCGCTTGCTGACGCTGTCGCGCCCGTTGCGGACGCTGCCTTGACCTTTTTTATGTGCCATAAAATGTTAAGCGTTGATCGCCGTGATTTTCACCACGGTCAGTTCCTGACGATGGCCGATGGTTTTGTGATAACCCTTGCGGCGTTTCATCTTGAAAGTGAGCTTGTGCTCGCCGCGCTTGTGCTCGACCACATCCGCCGTGACCGTCGCGCCGGTGACGGTGGGCGTGCCGACGGAGACCTTGCCGTCGTTGTTGACGAGCAGCACGCGGTCAAACGTGACCGGCTTGCCCGCCTCGGTTTCAAGGCGTTCGATTTCGAGCTTGTCGCCCGCGGCGACGCGATACTGTTTGCTGCCTGTTTCTAAAACTGCATACATAAAATTATTTTCCCGCAAAGGGTCGGACATTGAACCAGATTTTCGGAAACTGTCAATGCCTGATTTTCGAAAAACGGAAAGCAAAGGCCGCGAAAACCAAACTGTCATTTTTTCCTGATCCACACAGTTGAATTATGCCAATTGATGCGGTTTCTATTGTTCACGAGCGTTCCGACCAACCCGCCTTCCCAATCCGTGGCAACGACGTGAGCATCATCCTTAAAATAGCCGTTCGATTTATCGCCCCTCTCATTGATAAAGGTCAAATTATTGCCGTTCTGAACGATTTGACAGGCCTGTCCATTGTAAGTCCAATCCCCTGCCAGACTCGCCTTGTGTTTGCATGACGTGGCAAAAAACAACCCCAAAGCCAAGGCCAGCAGGCCGCCCAATGCCTTTGAACGAAGAATTTTCATGCGTGGATTGAATCCATTCCAATGAACATGGTCAATTTTGTTCCCGCCGGCGAAATTCACGCTCGCGCTTTTTGATTTCACCGGCACAGCAATTCTTCCGACGACCAGCCTCTGCTTTGGGCAAACTCCGCCAATTCAAAAAATTCTTTTGCCAGCGCATTTTTGGTCAGTTGCCGTTTTGATTTGTTGGCCGTCCGTAAGGACATTGGCCTTGCGCGCCTTCTTCAACAGTTTTTCGGCGCGCAACAACGCCGGCAGATGTTTCGGAATTCCGTCGAACGCGGATTTGCGCTCCAGATGCGTGCCGTGCTTTTCCGCGCGCTTGATTTTTTCCCAGTTCGCCCAGACCTCGTCCACGTTTTTGACTTTCGTCTTGCCAAAAACGTGCGGATGGCGGCGGATCAGTTTCTCCACGAGCATGCGGCAGACTTTTTCAAAATCAAACGCGCCGCGTTCGCGCGCGAGCTGGCAATGAAAAACCACCTGCAACAGCAAATCGCCCAGTTCCTCGGCCATTTCGTGGTCGTCGCGCGCCTCAATCGCGTCAATCAATTCATAAACTTCCTCAATCGCGTGGCGGCGCAAGCGTCATGTGCGACTGCTCGCGATCCCACGGACAGCCCGTCGGCGAACGCAGCTTCGCCATGACTTTGAGCAAATCATTTATCGCAGGTTTTTTTTTCATGAATTTTTTTGCCACAGAGTCACAGAGCACAAGATTGTTTTCTAAAATTTTCTCTGTGTCTCTGTGCCTCTGTGGCAAATTACAAAATCACCAGATCATCCCGATGCACCAGTTCCACGCGCGCGAGTTTTTTGGCGCGGATTTCCTCGCCGCTGAATTTCGCGATGCCGCGCGCGAATTCCGTTCCGTTCAAATCGCAAATGCGCACCACGTCGTCCGGCGGCAAAATCGCCTTCGCAGCGCGCGACGCCCGGCGGCAGCAGACTTTTGCCGGATTCGCGCAACGCCTTTTTCGCGCCGTCGTCCACGAACAGCGCGCCTTTCGGATGATGGAAAAATGCGATCCAGCGCTTGCGGCCCTGCAGTTTGTTCGGCTGCGCGACAAACAGTGTGCCTTCGTCTTCGCCGGCCAGAATTTTTGCCAGCACGTTTTTCTTTTTGCCGGACGCGATGACGAGCGGAATGCCGGAGCGCACGACGATTTTCGCCGCCTGCACTTTTGATGTCATGCCGCCGACGGCGGTTTCGCTGGTCGTGCCGCCCGCGAGTTTTTCAATCGTCGAATCAATTTTTTCGATGACGGAAATCGTTTTCGGATTCGTCTTGCCGAAATTTTCGATGACGCCGTCCACCGTCGTCAAAATCACCAGCAAATCCGCCGGCAGCAGCGACGCGACGAGCGCGGACAATTTGTCGTTGTCGCCGAATTTGATTTCCGTGAACGACACGGCGTCGTTTTCGTTGATGATGGGCACGACGCCGCGGCCGAGCAGCGTGACGAGCGTGTTGCGCGCGTTGAGATGGCGCTCGTGATGCTCCAAATCGTCGTGCGTGAGCAAAACCTGCGCGACGTGCAAATCGTGCTTGGCAAAAAGTTTGTCGTAAGTCGCCATGAGCCGCGACTGGCCGACGGCGGCGCAGGCCTGCAGTTCGGCGAGTTCGGTCGGGCGTTTTTCGTAACCGAGCGCGCCCATGCCCGCGCCGACCGCGCCGCTGGTGACGAGCACGATTTCCTTGCCGGATTTTTTGCAGCGCGGCGATTTGCGCGACGAGCTGCTCCAACTGCGCCGGGTCAATCTGTTTCCGGCTGTCGGTCAGCACGCCGGTGCCGAGTTTGACGACGAGGCGCGAAACGGATTTGAGTGAGTCACGATGCACAAACGAAGTTAAAACGAAATCCGCGCGTGGAAAAAGCTGAAAGTGGCACGGCCATGGATGACCCATTATTTATTGCGGGCGGTTTCTGCGAGAAGACTTCTTCCAGCTTGACGATAAGTGGTTTGAAATAAAGAATGACTGCACATGACACCTCAACAATGGGCAATTTTCAAAAAAGCTGCCCGGCTCGAAAAACTCGACCAGATTCCGATGGCGATGATCGTGGACAGCCCGTGGATTCCCGGCCATCTCGGCATCAAGCACATGGATTATTTCCTCGACCCGGAACTGTGGTTCCAGTCGAACAAAAAAATCAACGAGGAATTTCCCGACATCATCATGGTGCCGTCGTGGTGGATGGAATACGGCATGGCCGCTGAACCGTCGGCGCTCGGCTCGAAAATAAAATTCTGGGAGGACAACACGCCGAGCGAATACCACACGCTCTATCATATCGAGGACATCGAGAAATTTCCCGAATACGAAGTGGAGAACGACGCGTTCATGGCGATGACGCTGCACCGGATGCGGATGCACCGGCAACGCATCGCGGACCTCGGCGAAGTGCAGCCGTTCGTCACGTCGCGCGGGCCGATGTGCACGGCGGGCTTCGTGCGCGGCACGACGGACTTGATGATTGACCTCGTGGAAAAACCGGAGTGGGCGCACAAGCTGCTCGACCTGACGACGCGCCTGACAATTGACTGGCTCAAGGCGCAAGTGAAGGCGATGGGCAACCAGGCCGAGGGCATTTTCATCCTGGACGACATCGTGGGCTTCGTGAACGAGGAGCATTACAAGGAATTTTGCCATCCGTATCTCAAGCGCATTTGCGACGCGTTTCCGAAGGACTGGGTGAAGCTGTATCACAACGACGCCGAAGTGCAGGCGTGCCTCGATCATCTGCCGGATTGCGGTTTCAACGTGTTGAACTGGGGCAAGCAAACGGACATCGCCGAGGTGAAAGACCGCGTGGGCGACCGGATGTGCCTGATGGGAAATGTGAATCCGCTCGAAGTCGGCGTGCGCGGCACGGCGGAGGAAGTGCGCGAAGCCACGCTGGACGTTTTGGAAAAAGGCGGCGATCGCGGAATGATTTTATCCGTCGGCGGCGGCACGAGTCCGGGCATGCCGAAGCAAAACATTTTGGCGATGCTGAAGGCGTTGGAGGAATTCAACGGCAAACGCTGACCGTTTATAGGATAAACAAATGCCTGACTACGCGTTTATGAACCAGTGCCTTTACGAAGGCAAGGCCAAGGAAGTCGGCGAGATGACGCAAGCCGCGCTCGCCGAGGGCCGGCCTGTGCAGGAAGTGTTGAGCGAAGGACTCATCGCGGGTATGAGCGTCGTCGGCGAAGATTTCAAATACAACATTTTGTATGTGCCGGAAGTGCTGATCGCCGCCCGCGCGATGAAGGCGGGCATGGCGGTTTTGAAACCGCTGCTGGCCGCGAAAGATTCCGTGGTGCAACCCGCCGGCGTTTTGCTGATGGGCACGGTGCGCGGCGATTTGCACGACATCGGCAAAAATCTTGTCGGCATGATGGCCGAGGGCGCGGGCTTCACGGTCATTGACATCGGCGTGGACCAGAGCATCGAGAAATTTCTCACCGCGACCGAACTGCACAAGCCCGACATCATCGGCATGAGCGCGCTGCTCACGACAACGATGACCTACATGAAAACCGTCGTGGACGGCTACAAGGAGCGCGGCATGACGCAGAAATTCGCCATCGGCGGCGCGCCCATCAGCCAGATGTTCGCCGACGAAATCGGCGCGGATGGTTACGGCGCGGATGCCTCGAACGCGGTGGATCTGTTTTTGTATTTCGTCGGCAAAGGCCCGGCACCCAAGGCCAAAACCAAAGCAGCAGGCCATTGACGAAGTGAAGGCGCAACGCGAGGAATCCCGCGCACAGCGCGATCCAAACGCAAAGTCAAAATTTCAAATTCTCTACTGGCAGGACATCCCTTCCGAGGTGAAGGCGTGGGACGATTTCGACGAAGTCAAGGTCAGCCTCGCGCCGCGTTTTGCCGACCGCATTGACGCCTCGGCGCAAAAGCAGGGATTGGTTTCCCAGGACGCTTATTCCGCACACCTGCGCTGGAGTGACGCAGCAGAACGCGCCGGATCGCCGCGCGAAGTGGCGGAGTCCGTGCGCAAGGAACTCGAGGCGGAGGCAGCGCCATAATTTGAGTTGGTAGGGCGTCGCTGCCGCGACGCCCGGCGGTGCGGCAGCACCGCCCTACCAAGATATTTATATGAAACAATACGCCACCATCACCGTGATTGGCCGGGACAAAACCGGCGTCATCGCCCGCGTCACCGGATTTTTGTTCGAACAACACGCCAACATCGAGGCGCTCGAGGAACAGGTCACGCGCGGACAATTCAGCATGACGCTGCAGGCGTCGTGGTCGAAGAAAGACTTTGAACGTCGCCAATTTGCGCGCCGGACTGGAACACATCGCCCGCGAGCTCGGCATGGAAATCAAACTGCGCGTCACCGAGCCGGGTCGTCGGCAGCGTTTCGCGATTTTTGTGACCAAGGAACCGCGCTGCTTTGAAACCATTGCCGCGGCCGTCGCAAAAAAATCAGTGGTCGCTGATCCGGTGGTTGTGATCGGCAACCACGCCGGCTTTGAGCCGCTGGCAAAACAATTTCGCCTGCCGTTCATTCGCGTGCCGTGGGAAGACCGCGCGAACGCCGAGTTGAAAGCGCTGAAAATTCTGGACGAGCACGAGAGTGGATTTCGTCGTGCTGGCGCGGTTCATGAAAATTCTCTCGCCGAACTTCGTGTGGCGCTACAAAAACAAGATCATCAACATCCATCCGTCGCTGCTGCCGAGTTTTCCCGGACCGCAGGCGTATCGCCAGGCGTATGAACATGGCGTGAAGATCGCCGGCTGCACCGCGCACTTCGTCAATATGCATCTCGACGACGGCCCGATCATCGCGCAAGGCAGCTTTCACATCCGGCCCGGCATGACGCTGCCGGAAATCATCGAGGCCGGACAAAAGCTAGAGGCAAAGGTTTTGCTCAAGGCGGTGAAACATTACCTCTCCAAAAAGCTCGATGTCTATTGGGGAATAGTGAACGAAGTTTGAGTCCCGGCGGCTCGCCATGCCGTTTTTTGATTCAACGTGGACGCCGGGTGAAAAATTGTTTGAATAGCCAAGAAAGGCAATTGATGTTTGCGGTGATGCGGGACATTTTCCTAGGGTGGTTCGTTTCCTCACAACCCCAGGCTAATTTCCGTTACGCCTTCAGCGTATTTTGAATTCGCGTCAATTCGTGCAATTCGTGGGATTATGCACTTGACATATAATTAGATTCATGGCATATTCGAGCCATGAAAACGAAGCCAGCGCAGAAAGACATAACCCTGATTCAACTCTTTGACCGTTTCGCCACGGATGACAAGGCGCGCAAGCATCTTGAATCCGTGCATTGGAAAGACGGCATTGTTTGCCCGCATTGCAAATGCAAAGACCAGACGAAATTTTCAGACATCAAACCCAATCCAGCCGCCGGAACGCGCGCCGGACTGCGCTGGTGTTCAAACTGCAAAAGCCCGTTCACAGTCACCATCGGAACGATTTTTGAAGACTCGCATATACCGCTCCGCAAATGGCTGATTGCTTATTACATGATTTGCAGTTCCAAAAAAGGGATTAGCTCTCTCCAATTGCAGCGCAATTTGGAGCTTGGCAGCTATCGCACGGCGTTATTCATGGCGCATCGCATCCGGCACGCGCTGCGCGAAACCAGCTTTGCCGAAAAGCTGGACGGCACGATTGAAGCCGACGAATGTTTTGTGCCAACGGGAACAAATAGCGAAGCCAAACCCGTCCGCAAACTGACGCCGGTTTTCGCAATGGTGCAACGCGGCGGCTCGGTTCGCTCCAAAGTCATGCCGACGGTCAACGGCGCGAACTTGAAACAAGCCATCCGCGAGAATGTGGAAATCTGCTCGGAAGTGCATACCGACATGAATCAAGGCTACGCCGGGCTTGAACCGAAATTCACGCATAAAACCGTGAAGCACGCGGCGCACGAATACAGCCGCCACGAAGGGGAAAACATCGTTTCGACTTGCTCGGTTGAATCGTTTTTCTCGCTGTTAAAGCGCGGCGTTATCGGCACGTTTCATCATGTCAGCGCACAACATCTGCCGCTGTATCTCGCGGAGTTTGACCACCGCCACAACTGCCGGAAGATGACCGACGGCGAACGCACGGATGTTGGCTTGACCAAAGCCGTCGGAAAGCGTTTGATTTACCGCGCATGAAGGTTGGAATTTTAACACTTTGCGAATCTGCTACCACAAGCGGTATATCGCAATCATTATCCATCGTCGGCGCATCCGATATGATTTTTGCTGACAATGCGCCAAGTAAAATTCCGGTTTGCTGCCTTGTCTATCGAATCCGTTTTGACCTATCCGAAGAAGGAGAACACACCATTAAAGTTTGCATTATTGACACAGACGGAAATTTCGTCGTTAAACCCATTAAGCTAACATTCAAGGTTCAAATTCAAGGCAGCTTTTCAACGATATTAAAACATGGGATCATCAATCTAAACGGAGTTGCGCTACCGAAGTTTGGGGAATACAGCGTCGAATTGTCCGTGGACGATGTTCGATTAGAGTCGCAAACATTGTATTTCCTAAACAAGTTGAAACCCATGAGTAATTAGGATACAGAACTTTTGCTTTTCGTTTTGACTTCACACCAATTTAACCAAGTCAAACAGCCATGCCCAAAGCCAAAACCGCCAACATACCGAAAGACTGGAAATTGTTTCCGTTAGGCAATGGCACAAGCCGCTGGTTGCCCGACTGGGCGGACAAGCCGCTGGGATTCGCCATTGACCCGGAAGCCGCGTTGCGCGAAGTGCTGAAGGTCAAGCCGCCGGGGGACTGGCGCAAAGTCATCAAGACAGGCCGCAGAAATCGCCGTTAATCCTCTAACTGGTTGCAATCAATGCCTTACAACTATTCCTTTATGTCATGTGCATAATCCCAGCAATTCGTGTCAAAAACTTTGCGTCTTTGCGTTGCGGTGAAGATTTTCCAAAAACCGCATCACGGTGTCGCCGTGCTTGAGCAGTTTCACTTCCGTCCACGGCGCGACAATTTCCAGCGTGTCGCGTTTCGTGTGGCCAAGGACAAATCTTCCGCCGGACGCGAGCAGGTTCGGCAGATTTTTATCGTCGAGCAATTGCTGCGCGAATGACGTCGAGCGGCGGTTCACGTTTTTTTCACCGTAAGGCGGATCGGCCAGGATCAAATCGAATTGCCCGCCGTTTTGCGCGAGTTGCGCCAGCGCGGTGAAAACATCCTGCGTTCGCACTTGCAGATTTGCATTTGGAATGCGCTGCCGCATTTTGCTGGATGAAATTAGCGTGCTGCTGCGATTTCTCGATGCACATCACCGAAGCCGCGCCACGGCTCAAACATTCCAGGCTCAACGCGCCGCTGCCCGCAAACAATTCCAAAACCTTCGCGCCAATGACTCGCGCGCCGAGCGAATTAAAAACCGCCTGCTTGACCAAATCCGGCGTCGGGCGAACGTCCAGTCCTTTCGGGACCTTCAGAATCCGCCGAGCCGCATTGCCGCCGGTGATACGCATGAGTTATTAAGCCGCAGATTTTCACAGATGAAACTCAGATTTCAGAAGCAAAATTTTATCTGTGTTTCATCTGTGCCCATCTGTGGCTGGAGAATCTTTAATTGAAAATATCCGACGAAGAAATCCTTCATCGCCTGCCACGAACGCTTGTCGGCCTTTTCGTTGTATTTTGCGCCGGGATTGACGAAGCCGGGATCGGGCTGCGTGAAGGCGTGAACCGCGCCGCCGTAGAAAGTGATTTGCCAGTCCACTTTGTTGTCGCGCATCTCGCTTTCAAACGCGGTCAAATCCTCCGGTTTCTGAAATGGATCGTCCGCGCCGGCAAGCGCGAGGACTTTGCATTTGATATTTTTCCCGTCCGCCGGAGTCGGCGAATCCAGTCCGCCGTGGAAGCTGACCACGCCGTTCAATTCCGCGCCGCTGCGGGCGAGTTCAATCACCGTGGTGCCGCCGAAACAATAGCCGATGGCGGCGACGCGCTTCGTGTCCACGAGTTCATTTTTTTTCAACTGGTCGAGGCCGGCGTTCACGCGGGCGCGGAGCAGGGCGCGATCACTTCCATGTTCAAATTTTCCGACGAGCGCGCCGGCTTCCTGGACGTTTGTCGGGCGGATGCCTTTGCCGTAAATGTCGGCGCAGAACGCGACGTAGCCGAGTTGCGCGAGCATTTTGGCGCGCATTTTTTCGTAGTCGGTCAGGCCGAGCCATTGATGCACGACGAGGACGCCGGGACGTTTGCCGGAAATGGAATCGTCGTAGGCGAGAAAGCCTTCGAGCGTCGTGTCGCCCTGTTTGTAGTCAATTGTTTCGGTGTGGATTGCAGCTTGAGTTGTCATGCCGCAAAATAAAACAAGAATGGCGGAAATCAAATTTTTCATCATGCCACACAGATAAACCGTTGCGCGGAAAAATGCCAGCACGTTTCAATCCGTGTCGGGCGTCCGCACGGGCCGGAATCAATTGCTTCTGCGGCGCTTTGTTTCCACAAAGCACAACTCCATTGAATCCGCCCGGGTTTTTCTGTATCGTGCCGCGCAAGGATTTTATGAATGACGAAAAATTAAACACCGGCCAGAAGGCGCTGCAAATCAATCCTCGACGCGAAAAAATACGGCACGTTCGCCGAGATCGGCGCGGGACAGGAGGTCGCGCGCTGGTTTTTCCACGTCGGCAAGGCGTCGGGCACCGTGGCCAAAACCATTTCCGCCTACGACATGGCGGTGAGCGACGCGATTTACGGCGCGTCCGACCGTTACGTCAGCCGCCAGCGTCTGCAATCCATGCTGGATCATGAATTCAACCTGCTGCTGCAACGGCTCGACAAGACGCGCGGCGACAAATGCACGTTTTTTGTTTTTGCCGACACGGTCGCCACGCAAGCGCGACGAAGGCAGCGGCTGGCTCGGCATCAAATTTCAGGTTCATCCGCACGGCGATCCCTCCACGATCATCATCCATGTGCGGACGCTCGACAAGGAAAGCCTGCGCCAGCAGGAGGCGCTCGGCATCATCGGCGTCAACCTCATCCACGGCGCGTTTTACAAGTCCGCCGATCCGGCCGACTTGATCGGCTCGCTGCTGGACGACCTTTCCAGCGCAGCGCGTGGAAGTGGACATGATCAAATTTTCCGGCCCGGCGTTCACCGGCGTGGACAACCGGCTCATGGCGCTCCAGCTTGTCGAGCAATGGCTCACCGAGGCCGCGATGTTCACCGCCGACGGCGAAACCATCATCCCCGGCGAACTGCTCTGGAAAAAACCCGTGCTGCTCGAACGCGGCAGTTTTCGTCCGCTCACGAACCCGATGCTCGACATGCTCGAACGCGCGCAGGAACAGTTCGTGCAGGACAAGTCGCTGCAAGACGATCCGCCGGTCGTCATGTTTGAGATGACGTTGCGCCAGTTGCAGGTCGGCGACGCGATTGACCATCGGGATTTTCTCGACCGCGTGGACACGCTTGAGCGCGCTCGGCAAGCCGGTGCTCATCTCCAATTTTCTCCGCTATCACCGCCTCGTGACCTATCTCTCGCGCCAGACCGACAGACCCATCGCCCTGCCCATCGGCCTCGTGCGCCTGCGCGACGTGCTTGACGAAAAATTTTACACCGACCTTCCCGGCGGCCTCATGGAATCCCTCGGCCAGTTGTTCAAGAACGGCGCGAAACTTTACGTCTATCCCTCGCGCGACAAAAAAACCGGCCAGCTCACCACCGTGGAAAATCTGGAAGTCGCGCCGAACCTGCGCCATCTCTACGCGCATCTGGTTGAAAACAAATTCATCGAGAACATCGCCAACTACAACGCCGATGCGCTGAAAATTTATTCCGGCGAAGTGCTCGCCAAAATCCATTCCGGCGACGAATCGCTTGAGCCAGATCATCCCGCGCGCCGATTTTTGAAGTCATCAAGGCCAAAAAATTGTTTGGCTGGCAGCAAAAGATGGCCGGGGCGGAGTGACGACGGCAATGCGTGCGGAACCCGCTGGAAATTCGCAGCATTTATCACGCGGTTGCTTGGTCTTAAGCTGGCGCGTCAAATTGTCGGTTGCCGGCAAGCATGGCAATTTTTGTAAGCTAAAAGACAACAAATGGGTGTCGCACTGTCAGGCTTCTGATAACCTGCGCCCGGATTTTTTGAACATGAAAATTTCAGTTCCAAACGAAACGCATCCGGGCGAAACCCGCGCGCCGCTGACGCCGGACAGCGCCGCCAAACTCGTCAAGCTCGGCGCGCAGGTCGAAGTCGAGGCCGGCCTCGGCACCGCCGCCGGTTTTCCCGACGAAGCCTACACCAAAGCCGGCGCGACGATTGCCACCGACCGCAAGGCGCTCATCGGCTCCGGCGACATCGTGCTGCGCCTGCGCAAACCGCCGGTCGAGGAAATTGCGCTGGCTCAAGCCAGGCTGCATCCACGCGAGCCTGCTCGATCCGTTCAACGAAAAGGAACTGGTCCAGAAATTTGCCGAACGCGGCGTCAGCGCCATCAGCATGGAATTCATTCCGCGCACGACCCGCGCGCAAAAAATGGACGTGCTGTCGTCGCAGGCGAACCTCGGCGGTTACGAGGCGGTCATTCTCGCCGCGCGCTATTCCAACAAAATTTTCCCGATGATGACCACGGCGGCGGGAACGATTCTGCCGTCGAAAGTTTTCATCATCGGCGTCGGCGTGGCCGGGTTGCAGGCGATTGCCACCGCGAAACGGCTCGGCGCAAAAGTCACCGCCTACGACACGCGGCCCGTCGTCGAGGAACAGGTGAAATCGCTCGGCGCGCAATTTCTCAAAATTGACATCGGCGAAACCGGCCAGACCAAGGACGGCTACGCCAAGGCGCTGACCGAGGAGCAAATCCAAAAGCAGCGCGACGCGATGAAGAAAACCTGCGGCGATTCCGACGTGGTCATCACCGCCGCGCAGGTGTTCGGGCGCAAGGCGCCGGTTCTCGTCACCGCCGAAATGCTCAATGCCATGAAGCCCGGCAGCGTGGTGGTGGACATGGCGGTGGAAACGCGGCGGCAACGTCGAAGGCGTCGTTTATGACAAAGTGACCGACCGCAACGGCGTGAAAATCATCGGCATCGCGAACCTGCCCGGCCGCGCGCCGCTGCACGCCAGCCAGGTTTATGCCGCGAACCTCGTGGCGCTCATCGAGGAATTCTGGGACAAGAAAGAAAAAACCTTCGTCCTCAAGCTCGACGACGAAATCATCAAGGGCTGCCTCGTCACGCACGGCGGCAAAATCGTGAACGAAAAACTTCTCCCAAAACCCAGCTAAATTTTATGGATACCAACATCCTCGTCTTTTCATTTTCATCCTCGCGATTTTTGTGGGGTTTGAAGTCATCTCCAAAGTGCCTTCGATGCTGCACACGCCGCTGATGTCCGGCACGAACGCCATTCACGGCATCATTTTGTTCGGCGGCATCCTGGTGCTGGCGGACGCGGCCACGCCGCTCGCGCAGGCGCTGGGATTTGTCGCGGTGATTTTCGGTTCGGCCAACGTCTTCGGCGGCTTCATGGTCACCGACCGGATGCTGCAAATGTTCAAGAAAAAGAAAAAATGAGCTCTACCATTGCCCTCATCATCATCGGCGTCGCGGTTTTATTCATCATCGGCATCAAGTTTTTGAGTTCGCCGAAGACCGCGCGGATCGGCAACCTGGTCGCGGCGGCGGGCATGTTCATCGCGCTGATGGCGCTGCACAAACCCGGCGGCGACTACGTCTGGTCGCAGGGCTGGAGTTTTAATTACACGCTCATCGCCATCGGCACGGTCATCGGCCTCATCATCGGCGCGATCGGCGCGTATTCGGTGAAGATGACCGCGATGCCGCAGATGGTCGCGATGTTCAACGGCCTGGGCGGCGGCGCGGCGGCGCTGGTCGCGAGCCTGGAATTTGTCACGGCGTTCGCACAGCCTCGAAGGCATCACGGCGTTCGATCGCCGGTTCGATGCTGTTCGCCACGCTCATCGGCTCGCTCTCGTTTTCCGGCAGCATCATCGCGTATCTGAAACTGGAGGGAAAATTTGAAAAGCCGCACACGTTTCCCGGCCAGAATTTTCTGAACGGCCTGATTTTGCTGGTGATTCTCGGCCTGTGCGGCTGGCTGACGTTCAACGCCTCCGGCGGCAACGCCACCACGGCGTTCATCGTGATGTTTTCGCTCGCGCTGTTTTTCGGCATCGCGATGGTCATGCCCATCGGCGGCGCGGACATGCCGGTCGTCATTTCGCTGTTGAATTCCTTCACCGGCCTGGCGGTCGCGGCGGACGGTTTTGCCATCAACAATCTCGCGATGGTCGTCGCGGGAACGCTCGTCGGTTCCTCCGGCACGCTGCTCACGCTGCTCATGTGCAAGGCGATGAACCGTCCGGTCACGAATGTTTTGTTCGGCGCGTTCGGTTCCAGCGGCGGCGCGCAGGCGGGCGCGGCTGGCATTGCCGGAACCGTCAAACCGATTCAAGCCGACGAAGTGGCGTTGCTGCTCGCCTACGCGCAGCGCGTCGTGATCGTTCCCGGCTACGGCATGGCCGTGGCGCAGGCGCAACATTCCGTGCGCGAACTTTCCGACGAACTCGGCAAACGCGGCGTCGAAGTGCAGTTTGCGATTCATCCGGTCGCCGGCCGCATGCCCGGCCACATGAACGTGCTGCTCGCCGAGGCGAATGTGCCCTACGACCAGCTCATCGAAATGGAGCAGATCAATCCCTCGATGGATCGCGTGGACGTGTGCCTCGTCATCGGCGCGAACGACGTGGTGAATCCCGCCGCGCGCGAGGAAAAGTCCAGCCCGATTTACGGCATGCCCATCATTGAAGCCGACCATTGCAAGACCGTCATCGTGATGAAACGCTCGATGGCCGCCGGTTTCGCCGGCATCGAAAACCATCTCTTCTACAAGGACAACACGCGGATGCTGTTCGGCGACGCGAAAGCCTCGCTGAACGCGCTCGTCGCGGCGGTCAAGGCGAGTTGAGTTTGCCGGGTGATTTTCACATCAGGCTCCGCGCCTTTGGCAAAATGTTCAGTGAGTAGCGATTTTTTATTTTGCCCAGCCGCAATCGCGCGGCAAATGCGGTTGAAAGCAGTTTCGTTTTCAGCATCACGGATATTTCCCCGGTCGCAAGGACTTTTCCGCTTTTCAAAACCAGCAGGTGCGAGAATACCGGCATGATTTCCTCGACGTGATGCGTCACCAGAACCAGCGTCGGCGAATTTTTCCGCGAGCCGAGCCGCTGGAGGAACTGCAAAAAATATTCGCGCGCGGCGGGATCCAGCCCGGCGCACGGCTCGTCCAGAATCAACACGCGCGGCCTGGCCATCAGCGCGCGGCCGATCAAAACGCGCTGCCGTTCGCCCTGCGACAGCACGCGCCACGGACGTTGGGCCAAAGGCGCGCACTCGATCTGCCGTAGAATTTTCAGCGCGCGATCTTTGTTCGCGCGTGACAATCGCCCCCAGAAATCAATCATCGCGTATTTTCCGCTGGCGACGGTTTCAATCGCGGGTTCGTCATCCGCCATCATCTGCCGCACGGACGAACTGACGAGTCCGATTTTTTTCCGCAATTCGCGCCAGTCGGACTGGCCGTAATTTTGTCCGAGCAAAAAAATTTCACCCGCCGTCGGCATCAGATAACCGGTAAGCGCGCTCAACAAGGAAGTTTTGCCCGAACCGTTCGCGCCGAGAATCGCCCAATGCTCGCCGCGCTCCACGCACCAGTTCACGTCGTCAAGAATCACAACGCCGTCGCGCTGAATCCGCAGATTTGAAATTTCGAGAACTGGCATTGTTTTCAATCGTGGAAATTATAGTTGCAGGACGGAACCTGGCGAACCGCGACGATTAAAATTTGCAAACATCCGCACGCGGAAATGAAAAGTTGTTCCGGCTGTTTTGCAACGCGGAAAATGATTCCAACAAATCACCCGCTGGCGAGCAGTTTTTCCCAAAGGTTTTCGTTCAACAAAGCCTTTTGGAGAAAAACAGTTTCGTCGGGCGGCGGCTCGGTGCGTTCGGGCTGGAGCGGCAGGCGAATGGTGAAGGTCGTGCCGCGTCCGGGCTGGCTCTGTGCCTCGATTTTTCCGCCGTGATGATGGACGATGAAAAAGCAGGCCATGAGGTTGATGCCGTATTCGGACGGCGCGGCGCCGCGCACGACGAACGGGTCAAACACGACGCTCAACGCGCCCTGCGGCAGTCCCGGCCCGTTGTCCGTGAGCCGGAAGACAATCTCCGGCTTCGCGCCGTCGCCCGACAATTCCGCCAGCAACAAAATCCGGCTGCCCGCCGGCAGCATCGCCAGTTCGTCCTTGAGCAGCAGTTCAAACAGCCGCTGGAATTTCGGCTTGTCCGCGCGCAACGGGGGCAATGAATCGGGAATCTGATTGTCAATCTCGATCCGCCGCGCGGCGAATTCCGCCTTGAACATTTCCAGCGCGGCACTGACGACTTGGGGCAATTTCACCTCGTCCGCGAATTGCGATGCGGAGCCGCCATCCGAGGAACTCCGCAGGTCGGCGAGCAGCGTGTTGATTTTTCCGATCTGCGACTGGACGTTGGAGTGGTAGTCCTTCCAGAAATCCGGGTTGCGCAGGCCGTTTTTACTTGCGCGCTCCTCGTCCATCTTCATCGGCGCGAGGTCGAGAAACGTTTTCACCGCGACGAGCGAATTTTTGATGTGATGGCTCAATCCGGCGGCGAGCAGGCCGAGGCTCACGATGCGGTCGGCGATCATCATGTTGCGCAGCACGGACATTTTTTCGTGGAGCAACTGGTCGCGCTCCGCCTGCACCATGAAAAATTCCAGCCCCTGCTTCAAGGTCAGTTCCATCTGCGGCGGATCCCAGGGCTTGCTGACGTATTTGTAGATCGCGCCGCTGTTGACGGCGGCAATCGCGGCGTCCATGTCCGCGAACGCCGTGACGAGAATCCGCAGGATGCGCGGGCGCAACTGCCGCGCGCGTTCCAGCAGCCAGACGCCCTTTTCGCCGGGCATCCGCTGGTCGGTCATCAGCAGGCCGATTTCGTCGCGGTGCTTTTGCAGCAGCTTGAATCCATCCTGCGCGTTGGCGGCGGTGAAGACGCGGAAATTCTCGCCGAACGCGCGGGCGAAGTTCACCAGCGATTTTTCCTCGTCGTCCACGTAGAGAACCGCGCATTTTTTATAGTCGTAGAGATTTTCCATAATCCGTTTCCGGTTGTGCAAAGATACACAAAAATTCAGGCGGGTTCAATGGCGTTGTGCTTTGGAGATACGAAATGCGGACGCGGTGAGCGCGGACCAATTGAACCAGGTGATTGCGAACGTGAGCGGAGAGATTTCAGACCCGGCGTATGCCGTGTGGGTTACAACCAAAGGCGATTGGGTTTGGTCAAATCCATAAATTTTTCCACCCTTTGGTATCCCATCATCCTCTTCGGCATTTTGCCGCAATCTTCGTGGTAAAAAAATTGCGCGGCAGGAAATCAGCTTCAACCAAAAATGTGACCATTAAAAAATAGTGGCATTGCCCTGATTTTTGCGGACTGCCAACGCGGCTATTTCAACCCAGGCGGGCACGGGGCGAAAAATTTGAAGGAAAGGCCGTCCGCCGTCGCTCTGCCGCCATAGACCGAGAAATAAAAGTATTTGGACACCGCGTCATAGTCCGGCAGCAAACTGAAATTAGCGGATTTATATAGCAGGTTGAAAAGGCTTGATTCTGATTCCAGCGTCTTTGCCGCCGGGTTCACCGGAGTGTTCTTCAAACCTTCAAAAGTGGAGCGCATGGTTGTGTGCTGGTTTTGATAGCCGAACAATCCACCGCCCGCGCCGCCAACGTGCTGCGCGGCGTCAATCAGCCCCGGTGCGGCGCTCAACGGCCTGCCGGGATTTGACACGTTGCGCAGAAAATTTTCCAGTATCGGCGAGTCCGTCGTCAGCGCGACGTAGCCGTCGCTGGCCGCGCAATACAGCGAGCGTGCCGCCGCCCGGGCCATTGGATTTGACGGCAGCGGGCTGCTGTAAATTTTTTTCCCGAGAAAATCGCGCGGCTTCGGCTGCGGCCCGCCGGCGGAACCCATTGACGCAAGGCTGTTGACGGCGAGAAGCGCCTGTTCGGGGTTCGACGCGGCAAAAAGGAACAGCGACGGCGCGTTGTTCAAGTCCGCCGGGGATTTTCCCGCCGGCATTTTCTGGTAGCTGATGAAATCGTCGCCGAGATTGCCGATAAAATTTTTAGTGAAATCGAAGTCCGGGTCTTTTCGGCGCGCGGCCGAGTTGTAGACGCTGATGACCGAGTTCAGGCTGTTCAACGAGGCGGGCGAAATGTCCGCCAGCATCGTCTGCAAGGCCGCCCACGATTTCTGGCCGTCCACGCGCCAGCGCCAGAATTTCACCGCGTCGGCGGGCACGAACGCCGGCGGGCCGGAGCTTTTCGGCTCGGCGGCAAGGATTGAAAAAATGCCCGTGCGGCCGCTTTCCGGCGCGGCCAGAAAGACATTCACCTGCGAGCCGTCGTGCGATTCGCGATAGGTGAAACTGGCGCTCTTCAACCCCATCGCGCCGGACGCGGCCAGGACTTTGTCCCATGGAATCTGCGGCATCGGGTTGGGCGCGTAGGGATTTGGCTGCGCTGGCGGGATGTGCGAAAGCACGGTGAAAAGAGCCTGCGCGTTGAACCATCCGTAATACAGCGGCGGACTGCGGAACTGCGAAAGCTGGTCGGCGGCAAAGTCCGCGTTGTCGCTTAACATCGGATTCGCGCCGCCGGTCAGGTGCGCGGCGACGGGCGCGACGGCCTCGATGGAATTGCCGACGATCAGCAGCGATTCAAACTGGCCGAACACGATCTGCCCCGGCTTGACCGGCTCGGTTTTTTTGCCAAGTTCCTGAACCGGCTGGCTTTGGGGAATGAGCGACGCGAGCGACGCGGGCAAGTCGTTGCTCGCCAGCGTCACGATGGAAAATGTGATGCCGCGAACCGTCTCCGTCTGGACCGGCCTGCCCGCGTCCGACCATTTTTGCTGAAGCGTGGCGAGGTTGGTTTTCAGCAAGTCGCTTTTGCCCTTCGCGTCGAGCAACAAAAGAACCCCCGGCGATTTGCCGTCGTCGGTGCCGTCCCAGCCATTTTGCGTGACGGCAAAAGTGAACTGTCCCTGCGGCAAATTCTCGAAATCCGCAAGCTTCACGCCGAGGTCGCGTTCCAGCGGCGCGACGAATGACTCGTGCCACTTCGAGACAAAATTGTCATGAAACGGTTTCATCGCCGGGTCGTTCCACAAAAGCCACTGCGGCGACTGGCGCATGGCGGCGCGGAACGCGGCGCAATCCGGCGCGGTCAACAGAAACAAAGTGTCCGACGGCAGAAGGTTTTCAGCGGACGGAATCGCGGCGCGAATTGAATTTCCAAATGTCAGCGTTGCGGCAAATGCGGCGAGGAAAATCGGGCGAATTATTTTAAGAAACATAAAAAGGTTAATTGGCTTTGCGACAAAGCATCACATCAACTTGGAATTTGTCTCCGCCATCATTGGTCACGACATAACGAATCAAATTGAGTTTGCCGTCAACTAATTTGGTTCCTTTATCTGAAGGAGTTGTCTCATCAACTTTAAAACCCGGGAGAACGATCCCTGAGGATTCTCCTTTCCCGGCTCCAGAAAATATAATCGGTTCACCGATTTTGCCCCGCCCGTTCATATTTTGCGTCGGTTCCTTGTCTCCGATATGAAGTTTGAAATCAATCATTCCATCTTCATTTGTTCCAATCATCGCGCCGTCGGTCATGTCGCGATCAATCAAGACCTTCGTTATGGTGTCGCTGGTCTCCGCGCCTGGTTTTATGGGTTTGGTGATTTGGACGATTTCGTAGGTGCCGTTCGTGCTGTCAGCCACGCCAAGCTTCACTTCCCAATTATACATCTCCTCTGTGGGTTCTTGCGGGTTGGGATTGAATTTATAATCGGCAATGCCGCTGACAACAGCGAGCAGTTTTTCTCTGACTGCTGACGCCGGAATTTTTTGTTCAACTGTGCCGGCGAGATAAAAAATGTCGCCCTTTTTGCCGTAGGGAAATTCCCCGGTAACGGAATGGCTGATCTCGCTCGTTTCAGCCTCCTCTGCCGATTGCACTTCAATCAACCCAGCTACGGAAACATTCTGACTGTAAGAAATGTCATCCATTTCGACCTCTGCCGAATAGCCGACAGGCAGGGGTGACAATTTTACACTCTTGGTTTTCTGGCCGAAGAATTCTTTCGAGTCCAATCGAATTTCATGCGATTTCCATTCATCGGAAACTCCTTCCCAGTTGAAGAGCGATACGAGTGCGTTTGTGTCTTTTGCTTTCAACGCTGTCTCAAGTTCACTTCGCAACTGTTCCGCCGAAGTCGGAGCGGAAAAAGAATTAAAGACGGTGGCAAAACCAAAAAGCGCGACGGCCAAAAGTTTTTTCATAAGATTTTTATCCACGTTTGACATGGCGATTAAACCAGAACCGTTTTCGCCGTCCATTACAATTTGCGGAAATGAGTATTTGACGGATTGACAGATTTGTAATACGCTTCCTCCATGGAAACCATCATTTTCAAGGCACCGGACGGCACGAAGGAAAAATTGCGCGAACTGAACCCAAACTTGTCGGACTTGCTGCGGCAGGAAGTCGGGAATCTCATCAACGGGCGAAAATCGTCGGCGCATGAGCGCGCGAAGCACCTGATTTTTTCCGGCGGCGGGAGAATGTCGCGCGGAAATGAATACCTGAAAATTTATGCCAAGAAAAAACCTCGTTGATGCCGGGGCGGTTATCGCTTATCTCGACGACGACGATGCCGCCCACGATTGGGCGGTCGGAGTTTTTTCCGGGAATGAAAATTTAACAACTTGCGAGGCGGTAATTGCGGAGGCGTGTGCGCGCATCAAATTCGGCGGGTATGACCAGCACCGCGTCATCCGGCTGGTGGAAGCCGGAATTTTGACGCTCGAATTTTCGGCGCAGGCGGACATCGCCAGGATTTTCCGGCTGATGGGAAAATACGCCGACCGGCCGATGGATTTTGCGGATGCCTGCCTCGTGGTGATGACGGAGAAATTTTCAGACCCGGTCTTGTTCACGCTGGACAACGATTTCAAGTTTTACCGCCGCCACGGACGCGATGCAATTCCGTTTGTCAGCCCGAAAAATTGACGGGCATGAAAAGACACTTGACGAATCCCGGTTGTTTTATTTCCCGTCCGGCTTCTGTTTCGTAAAGCTCGGCGGCGGCAGATAGCGGTAGGGATTGTTCGGATTGTCCGTCGAGTAGGCAAATGCGTCGCGGTGGTCGAGGAAACTTTTCACTAGTTCGACGGGAATCGCAAAGCCGAGACCCTCACCGAAGGTGATTTTCATGTTCGTCACGCCCACGACTTCGCCGGCGAAGTTGAAGAGCGGGCCGCCGCTGTTGCCGGGGTTGATCTGCGCGGTCGTCTGCAGATAAAGCTCGCCCTCCAGCTCGCGCGTCTTGGTGCTGATGATTCCCTGCGTCACCGTGCGCTCAAGTCCGAGCGGACTGCCGATGGCAAACACGCCGTCGCCCACGCTCAACGCGTCCGAACTGCCGAGCGTGACGTATTTGAACTTCGGCGCGTTCTTGTCCTCGATGTGCAGCAGCGCGAGGTCGTGGAATTTGTTGATGGCCACGATGCGGACTTGTTTGTAAACGTCGCGTTGAAGCTGGCCTTCATTTTGATGATAAACTTCCACGGAAATTTCCGTCTCGCCCTCGATGACGTGGAAATTCGTGATGAGATAGCCGTCGGGATTGATGAAAAAGCCGGAGCCGAGGCCTTCCGGCGTGCGGACTTGGACGACCGCCTCGCCGATCTGCTTGACGAGCGAACTCACGTCGCGCGCGGGCGACGCGAGCGCGCCGGCGGTGTAAAACTGCGGCGCGAGATTCAGCAGCGGGCTGACGACGGAGGCCGGCGGCGGCAAAACCTCGCCCGTCTTTGAGATTTTCTCCACGTCGCCGCGCGGGATGACCAGCACGGTGTAGCCGACATCCACGACAACGGAATCTGGTTTCTCCGCGAGAATTTTTCCGGTGACGGCGGCTTTGTCCTTGAGCTGGATCGTGTCCGCGCAGGCGACGCTCGCGGCGCAGAAAATCAGGACCGGCAATGCAAAACTTTTCTTCAACGACATTGGATGACAATAATGGAGCAATTGGATTTTGACAAGCGGCGGGCGCAAATTGGAAAAATTAAATTCGCGCTTCGATCAAGCGGACAATTGCGTCAATTATCTGATTGAACGCCGATTCGCGCAAAATCCCCACTTCGCCCGGAGCAATCAAGCTTTGGTGCGCTGTGAAAAGTTTTGCTGCCCGCAGGAATAAGAGCCATGCCGGACTGAATGTTGGCTGGATAGACAGTCAGCAGCGCGCCTTGACTGGTAACGCTTCCATTCGTCCAGCCGCCGGTTTGAGTCCAGCCTCCATTCCAGCCGGAGCGAGGACATTGCCGGGCGAAATGGCCTGGTTTCCAGCCGGAAAAATCATTTTTCCAGCGGGAAATATTTTTAACCTTTTCAAATCAAGACGTTTAATATTTTGTCGCGGGAGTGGGCGTCGGCGGATTGGCATTGTTTAGTCGAAACATACAGGGGAGCGCAGCCGTCCCGGCTGCACCCGTCGGCGTCCCGCCGATGGAATCGCGCGCACGAACGCAGTGCGACTTCCGCGCATTCGTTGTGTTCGGCGGGACGCCGAACACGACACGCGAGACGCATTTTCTCCCCAAAATCAACTGTTCCGGTTAGAATATATTTGAGAATGGCAGCAGCGCTCTGATCGCTCGCGAATTTACAGGTTTTACGATGTAATTGGAGCCGACTCACGTCGGCTGCCACAAGGAAAGGAATTTTCAGACCCGCTTTTAGCCGCAAATTCCAAAATATAATTTATGGCACATATTGCAGGCGGAAAAAGCCGGAGCTATCCGTGATGAAAATATACTGTGAATTCGTCGTGGAGGTCGGACTGAACAAGCCGCCGCTCCAATTTCCCCACGTTCCGCCGAGGTTTGATTTGAATTGAAATTGATAATTGTCATACGGAGCCAGATTTGACGAATTCAGCCAACCCCCAGGCCATATTGTTGGAGATATTGCCACCGCCGGCGGCGGATCAATCTGCACCGTGACATGGTTGGTGTAGCCGATGCCGGGGTTTGTGACCGTGATGTTTGTCACCGCGCCGCCGCCGATGCCGGCCACGGCCGTCGCATTGCTCCCCGCATCCCCGCTGATGTTGACCGCAGGTGGCGTGACGTAGCCCGATCCACCGGCCGTTATGGTCGCACCGACCACAAAACCGTTCACCACCTGCGGCGTGGCGAATGCCTGGGCCGGCACCGGAGCGAGCGCCAGCCGGTATTCTCCATTGCCTGGCGCACCGGAAAACGCCTGCGTATAAATTACATTGCTGGCCGTGAAGCTGACCGGCTGGTTTGTCCAATACCACGACTGGAATTGCTGCAACTGGTAGCCGTCGCCAATCGTGAGATTGCTGAATGTGAGAATGGATGCGGGCGCAATGGCCAAAACCGGATTGGGGATGAAGGGCGGATCAATGACAACCAGCGGCGCGTTCGTGTAGCCCGATCCGGCGCTGATCATGTTGATGGCCGTGACCACGCCGTTGCTGACCACGGCGGTCGCCGTTGCCCCGCTGCCGCCTCCGCCAATAAAACGAACCTGCGGCGTATTGGTATAGCCTGCACCGATGCCGGTGATGTTCGCGCCAACGACAAAAGCACCGGCCAATGTCGCGGTGGCTGTCGCTGCGTGGGGCACGATGCACTTGCCCTCGCTGCCGGCCAGATAGATGGCCGCAACCTCGTTTGACGCCAGTGCGCGGTTGTAAATAGACATCTCATCTATCGTTCCCAGAAAACTGTTGTCGCCATTGTCCGGACGATAGCCAATTCCAATCGAGGTCGTGAATGTGAAAGTGCCCGTGTAGCTGGGAACTGGATAGGCCGTGCCATCCAGATAAAACACGACCGTGCTGCCAGACTTGGTCAACGCCACATGATGAAAGTTTGTGTCCGTGATGTATGGGCCGGTTTGAGGGTAAACGTCACCAAGCTTGTCAAATAATAATTGACCGTTCGATCCCATCAAGAAATAATATCCACCCGGACCGCATCCAAGAATTGTCCCTGCGCCGCCGCTGCCATAAGAAGCCGCCGATGCGCTGGCACGCTTGATCCATGTCTCAATCGTGAAGTTCTGTAACTGCAAGCTGGCCGGATTGCCCAATGCCACGCCGGAACTGGTGTTACCATCAAATACAAACCCCTGGCCTACTTCGCCGACACCGAATGTTGTGGATCCCGTCAAAGTTCCGTTGTTGGTGCCCACTCTGTCCAGCGCATTCCCTTCCGCCGCCCACCAGCTCACCAAACCAGAAGGTGGTGGATCGCAGGACGGTATGTTAACGGTCAGTGCCGCCGCGATGCTGTTGGTCGAGCCGGCGATGTTGGTCACCAGCACGGAGTAATTACCGGCATTGGTGATCTGCGCGCTGGCGATGAGCAGGCTGGCGTTGGTTTGCCCAACAATGTTCGTGGTATTAAAGCGCCACTGGTAGCTCAAGGGCGGTGTGCCGTCGGCCGTCACACTAAAGCTGGCGTTTTGTCCCATAAAAACCATCTGGTTCGTCGGCTGGCTCGTGATGACAGGTGGCACGGGCGTGAAACATTTGCCCCCGCTGCCGGCCAGATAGATGGCCGCAACTTCGTTCGACGCCAGTGCACGGTTGTATATGGAGATTTCGTCAATAGAACCCAAAAAGCTGGTTTGTGTGCTGGTTCCTGTCGTTGTCGTGCCAATCATCACCGGTGTTGTAAAGGTAAAAGTAGATGTATATGGCGCAACATTGTAAGCCATGCCGTCAATATAAAAGACCACTGTGGTTCCCGACTTGGTTACGGCAACATGATGCCAATTAGTGTCGCTGATGCCAGTGCTTATCAAAATGCTGTCAACGCCTATCTTGGTTATATACAAACGTCCGTCACTCCATATCCCAAAGCCATAGCCATTTAGTCCATAGGCAAAAATCTCTCCATTGGGCGCACTTTGAGAGACGATTGAAGCACTGGCTCGTTTGATCCAAGACTCAATTGTGAAGTTCTGCAACTGCAAGCTGGCCGGATTGCCCAACATCACTCCGTCGCCATTGTTGCCCGTAAATACAAACGCCTGGCCCACTTCCCCCGGCCCGTAGGTGGTGTTGCCAACCAATGTGCCATTGTTGCCACCAATTTGATCCAGCGCATTCCCTTCCGCCGCCCACCAGCTCACCAAACCTGAAGGCGGTGGAACGCAGGACGGTATGTTAACGGTCAGTGCCGCGCTCGCACTGTTGGTCGAGCCGGCGATGTTGGTCACCATCACGGAATAGTTGCCAGCTTGATTCAACTGGACGTTGGTCAACGTCAATGTCGCATTGGTCGCGTTCAGGATGTTCGTGGTATTAAAGCGCCATTGGTAGCCAAACGGTGGCGTGCCACCCGCACCAACCGAGAATGTTGCTGTTCCACCCGGCACCACCGCTTCATTGGTTGGCTGCGTCGTGATGATGGGTGCCACCGGGGTGAAGCATTTGCCCTCGCTTCCGGCCAGATAAATGGCCGCAACCTCGTTCGACGCCAGTGCGCGGTTGTAGACACTCACCTCATCCATCACACCAAGAAAGCTGCAAGAGGCATTTCCGGGAAGATACGCAATTCCCATCGATGCGGTGAAAGTAAAGGTCGTGTTGTAAACCACTGGCGGATAGCCGACGCCATCCACATAAAAGATGACGGTGCTCCCATTCTTAGTGACCGCCACGTGGTGAAAGTTGGTGTCGGTAATGCTCGTGCTGGACGTCATGCTATCGACGCCAACCTTGGTGATGAACAACTGGCCGCCGTTCCATAAGCCAAACCCGTAGCCATTATTACCATAGCCGAACAACCAGGCGGTGCTCGAGCTTGCGACGGCCGTCGTGCTTGATCGTTTGATCCATGCCTCAATGGTAAAATTCTGCAGTTGGAGGCTCGGAGAGTTGCTCATCGATATACCGCTGTTGATACCGTCGCCGACGAACGCCTGTCCCACTTCGCCAGATCCATAGGCCAGATTGCCAACCGGCGTGCCATTGTTGCCACCAATTTGATCCAGCGCATTCCCTTCCGCCGCCCACCAGCTCACCAATCCAGAGGGCGGTGGATCGCAGCTTTGAGCTGCCGTGTTGGTTATGGAAATTATGAAAAGCGCAACTGTTTGAACGAGAAACAAGCAAAATAATCTCATAATGATGGGTCTTTCAAAATTTAGCGGGGGTGAACCTGCTGAATCAACTCTTATATGGTTTTAGATTATGTCTGGCACCAAGAAATAGTCAAGCATAAAGGCAGTGTCCCAATGTGAAATTAACGCAAAAAATCTCTTGGATGATATATGCTAACATTTGCCAAATCGAACCCGGCCAGCTTTTGCGCCAGTTGAGCAGGTGCTGACGATGGCTCGCCTTTATTCTGCCCTGTAAATTGCCTGGATTTCCGCTGCCGAAAGCGCGCGGTTGAAAAAACCAATTTCGTCAATCGTTCCCAGAAAACTGTTGTCCCCATTGTCCGGCCGATAACCAAATCCAATCGAGGTAGTGAATGTGAAAGTGCCTGTGTAACTGGGAACTGGATAGGCGGTGCCATCCAGATAAAATATGACCTCGTCTCCGGTCTTGGTCAACGCCACATGATGAAATTTTGTGTCCGTGATGGCTGGGCCATTTTGAGGCACAGCATCTCCCAACTTGTCGAAATATAATTGACCGTTCGATCCCATTAAAAGGTAATATCCACCCCAACCACATCCAAAAATTGTCCCGACACCGCCACTGCCATGGGAAACGATGCCGTCACTGCCACGCTTGATCCACGCCTCAATTGTGAAGTCTTGCAACTGCAAGCTGGCCGGATTGCCAAGCATGACTCCGGAACCATTCTCGCCATCAAACACAAAGCCCTGTCCCGCCTTGCCGGGGCCAAATGTTGCGGAGCCGGTCATGGTTCCATTGTTTCCGCCCACGCTGTCATTGGCATTGCCTTCGCCGGACCAAAGAGCCACCAAGCCCGGAGGCAAATGTCCGCGTGCAATGTGCATTTTGATTTTCGAGTAGCCATACCAGCCGCCAATGACGAGTGCTGCAAGAACAACCACTGCCGCCGTGATGACCAGAACATTTCGCAACGCGCGAGGTTTTGCTACAGATGTCGGTTGGACAGCGGACGCGGCGCGCGGCGGTTGCGGCACGACGATGGCCTGCTTGCAGATCGGGCAGTCAATCTGCGTTCCAGAATAGCCGGTGTCGCACTGGATGCGCTGGCCGCATTGCGGGCAGAAGAATTGGAATTCAGCCATAAATTTATTGGCCGTAGGACGCGCCAGTTTCAGATATGACACGCGACATGGCGTTTTATTAGATTCTTTTCCGACAAATTACAAGCGCAATGTTTCAGCGGCAGTTATTCTTGCTGTAGTTGATGCTCGACTTTACGGCGCTCTTGTGAAATTTTTCACTTTCATAAAATATATCAAATGGAAATTCGAACTACTCATCGTCCCAACTGCCCGATTTGCGCCAGCCAAGGCGTCCTTTTGTATAACAACCTGCAAGATCATTTGTATGGGGCTCCGGGGAAATGGCAAATGAAACGATGCGCCAATGACGAGTGCGGCCTGTGTTGGTTGGATCCGGTGGCAATTGAAGCTGACATCCAATTCTTATATGAAAATTATCACACTCATGAGGCAAGCGGTTCTTCTTCAGGATTTCAGGCTAAAGCCAGGTCGTTACTGCTCAATGGCTACAAATTTGTTACATCGCTTTTGTCAAGCCCTTTGGGGTTGAATAAAGAACGGCAGCGGCTGCTAAATATGTTTCTGGACGATATGCCTCCCGGCCTGGTTTTGGACGTCGGGTGCGGGGCTGGCGATTTTTTGCATCGGATGCACCAACGGGGTTGGTCTGTCAAGGGCGTGGATTTTGATGGCAAAGCGATTGCCAATGCAAAAGCCAGATATGGATTTGACTTGTTGCACAGTGATTTGGCCGGGGCGCGTTTTCCTGACAATTCATTTGATGCCGTGACCATGAACCATGTTATCGAACATGTGCCTGAACCGACCATGCTGCTTTCCGAAGTAAAGCGTGTCCTAAAGCCGGGAGGACGTTTAGTTGCCATTACACCAAATACCCAAAGTATGGGACATTCCCTGTTTCAAGATTGCTGGAGGGGATTGGAACCGCCGCGCCATTTGCAAATCTTTTCACTCAATGCTCTAAATTTTTGCGCCGGCCAAGCCGCTTTCAGGTCGGTTGAGGTAAAGAGTTCTGCCGCCAACGCTGACATTATCATCGGGGCCAGCTTCGGAATCCGTAAAGCCAAGAAACAGATGTCTGAATCACGGGCAGCTCGCGAAATTAATATGCTGCGCGCACTTCGCAGTTTTTTTGTTCAATATCGTGAAGCTCTGCTTTTGCGTAAGCGGTTAAATTGCGGTGAAGAGGCCGTGCTCATCTGTCACAAGTGAAAAGCCAGGCAAAACAGAACCTCGAAAATTTGCCGGCGATTTCAGTGGTCGTGGTTGCTTACCAACCGGACGCGGCCCTGCTGGAAAACCTCCGCAAACTTTCTGAACAAATCAATGACATCATCGTAGTGGACAACGGTTCCGGCGGCGCGTCCGGAAAAATTGTGGAAGCGGCAGGAAGTGTGCCGGGTGTCCGGCTGATCCGCAACGGTTCCAACCTCGGCATCGCCACGGCGCTGAACATCGGCATCCGTTGCGCCTTGCAGTCCGGCTGCCAGTGGATTGCCACGTTCGATCAAGACAGCGCCATTCCAGAACATTATTTTGAGGAATTATTCCACGCCTGCAACGCCTGTCCCGTGCAGGCGAAGATTGGCATGATCGCCCCCGGTCAATATTCGGCGCAAGGCACGCCTGCGGCAAAGCCGGCACATTCGGGCAAACCGCAATTTTCGTTTGTCAAGGCGACGATGAGTTCTGGAAATCTGATCAAGGCGGAGGTTTTTGCGACGGCAGGTTTTTTTGATGACGCCCTGTTTATTGACTATGTGGATGTGGATTATTGCCTGCGATTACAGGGACATGGGTTCAAAATTTTGAGTGCCACGTCAGTCGTTTTGCATCATGAATTGGGAGCCGAACAAACCCGCCACTTTCCGGGGTTTCAGCTTTCGTTCAGAGTTCATACCGCCTGGCGTTATTATTACATTCTCCGCAACCGGGTGATCGTCTGCCGCAGGTATGCGGCCAAGTTTCCGTTCGTGATCCTGTGGCATTCGATCTGGATACCGTTGGAACTGGTTCGCATAGCCTGCCTGGAAAACGAACGATTCGTCAAATTGAGCGCCGCTTTCAAGGGCATTTGGGATGGACTATGTGGCAGAACGGGACGCAATGCAGACTTTCCAAAATAAGGAGATCTTTATTGGATTTTATTTCTGGAAATGAAAACAAACCAGATCGCCCTGCCCCTTCAAATTTAGTTTTTTGGCCTTGGCCTTGCAGCGCCGGATTTTTGGAAAGGCCGGCAACATTTTGAGCAGGCTGGATTTGAGCGAACGCGGGTCGCTTCTTGGGATATCCCTGGCATATTCTTCGCTCACCCAGAATTGCTCGTCATTGCCTTCGTGCAAAGTTTCCTGTAGTCGTAAGCCCGCTTGGTTCGCCAGCAGCCGCATACTTTCAAACGTGTGCAGGAAAAAATGTCGCGGCGCATCGAGGTTCGCCCAATTGACGCCATATTGACGCCAGGCAAATGAGGAGGCGACAGGAATGCGAAAAATGGCATATCCACCCGGTTTGAGCAGCCTGAAGACAGTTTGCATGACCGCCAGCGGCTGATCCGTATGTTCAAATGAATGATGCAACATCACCAGATCAAACTCGCCTGTCATTGTCTCCACGCGCTGCTTGAGGATGGTCGGGCCGTTTGGATAACGGATGTCTTGGGTGATGAATGGATCAACGCCCGTCAAATTGGTGAATCCGAGCCAAGCCAAATCCAGAAGCAAACGGCCTGAACCGCAGCCGACCTCAAGAATGGCGGCGTTCTTCGGCAAGCCGGTTCGCCGGATTGAAAGCATGGCTTCGTGCGGCACAACCAGTTCCGAAAGCAGCCAGCCCACGGGGTTTGGGCGTTTGTAAGCGTGCAGCGCCCAACACCGGCGAAGAAATGTTTTCAACAATCCATGCCGGGTCAATGAATAGTAGCTGGCCGGGTAGTATTTTTCCATGGCTGCCGGAATTTGCACCAACTGCAGACAGCCACAACGGCCGCATTCCGAATAGGAAAATTCATCCCGCAAACCGAGCATCATTTCCCGTGCGATGTGACGCCGGTTGCCGGACGTGTTGCCGCAAATCCGGCACGCCGTTGCGTCATCGCCGATTGACGGTGGAATGATTTTCGATTCCGGTGATTGAACACTTATCATTTTGGTTGCAAAGAGTATTTCACCACAATGCGGGGTGGCAACCGATTTCACAACCCGTTTGACTTCTCCTTTCCGGATGGATTTAATCTGTCAAAAATATGGCATGACACCCAATCCGCCGGACGATCCGTTTGTCTCAATCATCATCCTGAATTACAACGGGGCTGACCTCACCGTGCCCTGCCTCGAGTCCTTGCGGAATCTTCATTATTCCAATTATGAATTGCTGGTGGTGGACAACGGCTCGACGGACAATTCCATGGTCGTGCTGTCGGCGCTTCCATGGATCCGCCTGGTGCGGATAGAAAAGAACTGCGGCAGTTCCGGCGGATATAATGTCGGGCTGGAGCATACGCGCGGCGAGTTCATCCTGATGATGAACAACGACATGATTGGCAACCCGGAGTTTGTCGGTGTGTTAAGCCGCTATCTCGTCGAGCATCCACAGGTCGGAATTGTGCAGGGCAAAATGGTGCTGCCGCGTTGCGGCGGCGTGCTGGAAGTGTGCGGCTCCTACTTGAGCGCCTTCGGCTTGCCATACCATTTGGGTTACTACAAGCCGGATGGGCCGAAATATCAGCGCAGTTACCCCGTATTTTGCGGCAAGGGCGCCTGCATGATGTTCCGCCGTGAAGTCATCGCGAAAGCGGGCGGCTATTATTTCAACCCGGACTTCTTCTGTTACTATGAAGAATCTGACCTGTGCCATCGCGCGTGGCTGGCGGGCTATGAGACGCATTTCGTCGCCAGCCCGCCCATCCAGCACTTGAGCGGTGTCACCATCGCGCGAAATGAGAATGCCGGGTTTGGCATTCACTATTACCTGCGCAACATGATGTTCAGCCTGCTGACAATTCTCGAACCTTTCTCGGTGCTGCGGATCATGCCGCTTTATTTTGCCGTCTTTATGGCGAGCATGATCGCGGCTTTTTTGACCGGGCGACGGGCAGTCGCCAAAGCGCATTGGAACGCGCTGGCCTATATTTTGCGGAATCTGGAAAAAATCCGCGCTCAACGCCGCCGTATCCAGGCCATCCGGAAACAATCCGACGCGGAAATATTCAGCAGGGTGCTGCGGACGCCGCGCCTGGACTATTTTGTGAAAACATTTCGAGGCAAACTGGGAGATTATGTTGATTGAGAAATGGAATTATCTCATTAGGGAACCGCTGATTTAATCCATTGGTCTTCGATTTTATACAGACGGCGGAGATGAGGTTTTATAAACTTCGAGGCATGACGCAACAGCCGAGTTTTTCCCAGGCCGAGTTTGCAGATAAAAAGAAGATCACCCGCCGCGAGAAGTTTCTCGCGCGCATGGAAGCTCTCATTCCATGGTCGAAACTGCTGGGCGTCATCGAACCGTTCTATCCCAAAGGAGAACGGGGACGCCCGCCCATCGGGTTGGAGCGGATGTTACGGGTCTATTTTCTCCAGCAATGGCATGGCCTGGCCGATGAAGCCCTCGAAGACGCGCTCTATGACAGTCAGGCCCTTCAGGGTTTTGCCCGCATTGATCTGGCCGCCGAGGGCGTGCCCGACCCCACCACGCTCTTGAAATTCCGGCGGTTGCTCGAAACCCATGACCTGTGCAAAGGCCTCTTCGCCGCCATCAACGCCGACCTCACCGCACGCGGCCTGCTGCTGCGCGAAGGCACATTGGTGGACGCCACGCTGATCGCCGCGCCGCCCTCGACCAAGAACCGGGAAAGGAAACGCGACCCGGAAATGCACCAGACCAAAAAGGGCAACCAATGGTATTTCGGGATGAAAGCCCATATTGGGGCGGATCGGGACAGCAAGCTGGTTCACACCGTGGTGGTCACCGCCGCCAACGTGGCGGACATCACCAAAACGGCGGAATTGCTGCATGGGCAGGAGAAGCAAGTCCATGCCGACGCCGGCTACACCGGCGTGGAAAAGCGCGCCGAGATTGTGGCGTTGGAGCGGAAGATTGACTGGCAGATTGCGCGCAAACGCGGCCAGATCAAAGCGATGAAAGAAGGGACTGAGAAAGAAACGCTCAAGGCGGTTGAGAAAGCCAAAGCCGCGGTGCGAGCGTTCGTGGAACACCCCTTCCACCTCCTCAAGAATATTTTCGGGCATCGGAAAGTGCGCTATCGGGGGCTGGCCAAAAACGGGCATCAACTTTACACGCTCTTTGGACTGGCCAACGTGATCATTGGCGCGCGGCAGGCCACGGCATGAAAAACCGGACGCGCGCCGCCAAGACGGATTGAAAAAGGCGGAAAACCACCCCAACTGAACCAAAGCCAACCACCGAACCGGAGAATCCGGTCGCCAGATTCCCCAGAAAATGCCATCTTCCCAATGTTCAGAAATCGAAATTTGAAAAATTGGCTTTATTCAGCGCTTCCCTAATGCGGCGGTGAACTCGCCGCTCAATCATAAACAATACCTATTTAGCAATCCCCACGGATGCAATTGGACTGTTGCCAAGTGTCGGAACTTGGTTCTATACTGGGCCAACACCATGAAATCCAATCGCCCACAAATTGCCGGAATCGGCATTTTATTTGCATTGTGCCTGTCGTTCAACCTGACGCAGGCTCAACCGGTCACCGGCCAGCAACCCGCAGTTCGCTCATGGTCTAACGACCCGCGCGTCCAAAGCCGGACTTACGTCTTCACCAACACGGACGAGACTTTGCCGTATGCGGTGTTTGTCTCCACGAAGGTTGCCAAAGACAAACCGGCACCGCTCATCGTGGCGCTGCGCGGAGCGGGCGGCAATCCCGGCGTCTTCATGCATGAACCCGCGCTGAAACTTGCTGAAGAGGGAGGCTATATCATGGTTGCGCCCATGGGCTATTCAGCCATGGGCAACTTTGGCAATCCGGCCACGGGCATGGGCGGGTTTGGCAGGCGCGGCGGCGCGTCCACCAATGCGCCGGGGATGCCGCCTCAGCAACAGGGGAACAATGCACCGACACGGGGTATGGCTGGCGGCGGATCCGACCCCTCCAAGGCCAGCGAATACAGCGAGCAGGACGTGATGAATGTCCTGGCGATCATCCGCAAGGAATTCAACATTGATGATCACCGCATTTACCTGATGGGCCACTCGCAGGGCGGCGCGGGCGCGCTGCACATTGCCGACAAGTATTCATCCATCTGGGCGGCCGTCGCCGGACTGTCCCCGGGCGCACCCGGCTACCAACTGGATGCGAACGCCAAGTTCAAGGATGTGGCGGTCCTGATCATGGTGGGCGATAAAGACGGATTTATCAGCAGCGTGCAGGGTCTGGACGCACGAATGAAGTCGTTGAACATCCCACACGAATTCGTGGAAATACCCGGCAAGGATCACGGCGGAATCATCATGGGCGGCATGACGAATGTGTTCCAATTCTTCGGCCAGCACGTTAAGCCGTAGCATTTGAAATTATTCCATGCCAGGGGTTTGAGAACGGCAAAACCAAAATGGTTGTTTAAGCCGTTTCAGGCGCGCGTCGGCATTGTCCCAGCCGGTGCGATTGTGCTGGCAAACAGTAAACAGCCTTGCAACCGCGCTTTGGCCCAGGTTTGGCGTCGCCGCAGACAAAATTTTCTTTCCGTCACTGCGATCTTAGTCTATTCTGCTCCTTAATCCCTGATGTCCCGTGTCAGTCACGGGCGGAGAGTCAACGGGCAAATCTTGGTTCAACAAAAAAATAAACATGAAAACTAGAATCGGTCTTGTGATACTACTCGCGCTGGCGTTCACGTTGCCTGTCGCCTTGATGACGGCCTGCAGGTCAGGACTGCCGTTTTCCGTTCAGTCCCGGGCGGGACGCAATGCCCTGCCCAGGCCGGAAGGTCCTTGTGACATTTACGCCGCCGCAAAAACGCCTTGCGTGGCCGCGCACAGTTCCACGCGCGCGCTTTACGCCGCTTACAACGGTCCGCTCTATCAGGTCATGCGCCAGTCGGACGGCAAGACTTTGGACATCGGCGTCGTTCAGCCTTCCACAGCGGATGCGGGCGGATACGCCGACGCATCGGCGCAGGACGCTTTTTGCGCCAATACTTATTGCTGGATCACCACCCTCTACGACCAGTCAGGCCACAAGAACGACCTCACCCAGGCACCCCGCGGTCCCGCAGGCACCGTCATGGTCATGGGTGGATTTAACAACGTCCCGGTCGCCGACTGGGCGCCGGTTACGGTCATGGGCCACAAGGTCTATGGCATCTTCATCGCGCCGGGCATGGGCCTCCGCAACGACAACCCACATGGAACGGCGGTTGAAGATCAGGCGGAGGGACAGTATTGGGTCGTCAACGGGCATCACTACAACGGCGGCTGCTGCTTCGACTACGGCAACGCCGAGATTGACAGCCACGACGACGGTGCCGGCACCATGGAAACCGCCTACTTCGGCAACGCCACACCTTGGTATCACGGCCCTCCGCCCGGCCCGTGGATCATGACTGATCAGGAAAACAACCTGGTAGGCTGTGTCAACACGAATGGAGGCGGCAAACTCTGCAATCTGCCAATCATCACCTGGCGATTCGTGACCGCCACGGCCGACGGTGAGCCGCACCACTGGAGAACCATGGGCGGCGACGCGCAAACGGGTGAATTGAGTGTCATGTTCGACGGACGGCGCGTTGACCGCGGTTATGACCCGATGCGCAAGCAGGGAGCCATTGACATGGGCAACGGCGGCGACAACAGCAACGGCTCGCAAGGCACCGTGTATGAAGCTGCGATGACGGCCGCAGGCACCTTCCCGACACAGGAGACCCTGCAGAAAGTGCAGGCAAACGTTGTAGCTGCCAAATACGACATGCAGCGGTTGAGCCTGACTCCGGCGTCGGCAATTGACACTCCGCCGGGACTCCAGACATTCTCGCCGGATTCCTCGCAGGATTCCACCGTGACTTTCAAAAACGTAAGTAGCACACCGGTGTCGGGAGTCAAGTTGAGCATTTCCGTGCCCGCCGGTTGGAACTCCGTGGTCTCTGGTGGCTCCGACACTTCAAAGACATTCGCTGACCCAGTCGCGCCGGGTGCGACCGTGAACGCGACCTTCAAGATCACATCCGGGCCGGCGACCTTCAACGGCGACCTCGTCGGCAACGCCTCGTGGACAGCAAATGGCCACACGCAATCCGAGACAGCAATCGAAAAAACGCGGAATGTCAGCCCAGTCAGAATCAACGAATTCGCTGCCGAGCCGACAGAGTCGTTCATCGAGCTTTACAACGCCGGGGACAGTGACGTTGACCTCTCCGGATGGAACCTTGACCGAACACCCGATTGGACAGCCCATCTTCTCAGCGGTGAAGATTCCGACCGGGACAAAACTCGCGAGCAAAGGCTTCTACCTTTTCGGCCTTTCCGACTCCGGGCTGGAGGTTCCCGCGCAAAATGGCGACGGCACCATCTACGTCAGGAGCACGTACGGCATGAACGTCGGCGACACGATTGAAATTGACACCGGCTCAGGCATGGAAACCCGCAAAATCGCAAGCATCGGCACGGCGGCCGGCAACAGCACGACGCTGTGGCAGCCCCTCCCTGACGGTCCTGTGATCACAATTTCCCCTGGCTCGACCAGCGTGCCTTTTACCAGTGCAGGCGGCGGTTTCGGCAGCCGTGGCGGAGGCGGCACGGCGTTCGAGGTCGGCCAGAAGACTCGGACTCGGTTATGGCGGCACTTATCCCGCTGTTGCGAATACCGTGGAAAAGTATGAGGTGGTCACGGTCACCGCAGTCGGCAAGCCGGGCACGCAAACCACCTTGGCGGCGGATGCGAAAGCCGGCGACACCAGCATCAGGGTTCGGAACGCCGCTGACATCTCGGTTGGTGACAAAATTAATTTGGACATTGACAGCGTCGGCCACGGAACCGAAACCGTCACCGTCAAGAGCCTCGGCACGGCGGCGGGCGGAGGAGGACGCGGCTTTGGCGGCCGGGGCGGCGGGGGCGCGACCCTCGAACTGGAAGACCCGCTGAAATTCAACCACGCGAACAACCTCCCCTTCAGCGTTCGAGGAACGGGGATCAGTTTTCAGCCGGCGACGACCTATGCTCATATTAGCAACGAGCCTCTTTTACCGCTCGGCACGGGCATCACGCTCGACAGCCCTCTCGCCAACAACCACGCGATTAATGCGGTGGTGCGTGATGCCGCTGTCACGACGGAAGGCTACCAAGGGACTCCGGCACCCAATCAGTGGTTCGGTGGGCCAGCCCTCGCGAACGCCGGCAGCATAGTGTTGCACGACGCATCTGGTCTGGTCGTTGACAGTCTCAACTACGGTGGGGTCGTTGATCCATGGGCTGCCGAGGGTTATCAAGGCGGCACCGTGAGTGGTTGTAGTGTGCCTTCGCCTAGCGCGGGCGGTGGTTTCGGCAGGCGGGGCAGTCCGGCTGGTGGCGCGGCTCCGAGGAGCGTGAACCGTTTCCCGGACGGTGCCGACACTGACAGCAATTGCCACGATTTCCATGTGGAGACGGCTCTCACTTTGGCAACCGAATCGGCTGCCGGCGCGAACAATATCAAGGTCGCCAGCATGGCAGGTTTTATTGCCGGCCAGACAATTACCATTGATACCGGCGCGAACCGTGAGACCGCTGTCATCGCGGCGGTCGGCACGGCAGGCGGCACCACGATGAACACCGCAACCGAAGCGGGCGTGACCGCCATCCCGGTCGCCAGCGCGGCAGGTTTTAGCGCCGGCCAGACGATCACCATTGACAGTGGCACGAACCTTGAGTCGGCGGTGGTCGCCTCCATTTCCGGCGGCGGGCGCGGCGGGCGCGGCGGCTTTGGTGGCGGGCGGGGCGGCTTTGGCGGAGCCACAATCATCGTTGTCACGCCGCTCACGATGGCGCACGCAATGGGCGCACAGGCTTCCGGCTCTGGCATCACCCTTACGACCGCATTGACGCTGGCGCATACCAGCGGGGCGCAGCTCGGCGGCAGCGGTCCCACGCCAGGTGCGCCCAACCAGTTTGCCCGGAGATAGATGGCAGCAGCACGAACCGTCCACGGACAACACAAATTAAGGCTCCGCAGCTCGATGACGGACGGAGATGCTGCGGAGCCTTCTGCTTTACCGCAACGGCAACATTTTGGATGAGCGAGCTTTGCTTCCTCCGAAGAAACGACCCGCGTTCGCGTTTCGTGGCCTTGGTGGCGCTGGGCACGTCGCGGCGGTCAATATTCTGCTTCCCGCCACCGGGATGGCGGGGTATTCTGCTCGCCTGCTACTCCTTGGCTGTCCGTGGCGGTGACGGGCAGAGAGCAAAATCGCAAATTATGGTCTAAAGAATCGGCTAATGTTGAAAACGAAAATCAGTTTTGTGATCATGCTCGCAGTGATGATCGCGCTGCCAGCCACATTGATGGTGGCCTGCAAATCGCGCCTTGTCTCTGCCGCTGCGTCGCGAAGACCGCAAGGTCCGTGTGACATTTATGCCGCCGGCGGCACGCCTTGCGTGGCGGCGCACAGCACCACGCGCGCTTTGTCCGCCTCTTACAACGGCCCGCTCTATCAAGTCATTCGCCAGTCGGACGGCAAAACATTGGATATCGGCATTGTTCCAGCCTTCTGCGATGGACGCGGGTGGATACGCCGACGCGTCCGCGCAGGACGCGTTCTGCGCCAACACCATTTGCTTCATCAAAGTCATCTACGATCAGTCCGGCAAGGGCAACAACCTTTACCAAGCGCCGCCGGGAACGTTCAAGGGTCCCGGCAAAAGGCGGATTCAACAACCTGCCAATCGCGAACATGGCACCGATTACGATCATGGGCCACAAAGCCTATGGCGTCTATATCATGCCGGGCATGGGGTTCCGCAACAACAACGCCAACGGCACCGCGATCAACGACGAGCCGGAGGGCGTCTACTCTGTGATGGACGGCACGCACTACGACAGCGGCTGCTGTTTCGACTACGGCAATGCCGAAACCGACAGTCGCGCCGATGGCCCCGGCACCATGGAAACCACTTATCTCGGCACCGCCACCGCCTGGGGCACCGGCGACGGTCCAGGCCCGTGGATTGAGGCTGACTTTGAGGGCGGCGTCTTCTCCGGTTACAACGCCAGAAAAAATGTTGCCGATCCGACCATTGATTCCTGGCGGTTCGTGACCGCCGTCGTCAACGGTGGTGGCGGCAATCATTGGGATCTCCGCGGCGGCAACGCGCAGCAAGGCGGACTGACAACCTTCTACAGCGGAATTCGTCCCGGATCGAGCAACAACGCCAACTATTTCCCGATGCACAAGCAGGGGGCTGTTCTTTTAGGCAACGGCGGCGACAACGGCAACGGTTCCGCCGGCACTTTCTATGAAGGCGTGATGACGACTGGCTATCCGACCGAAGCCACCATCGCAGCGTTGCAGGCCAACATCGTGGCCGCCAAATATGATGTGGAACGGGTGGGACTGTCGCGGGTCACGACGTTCACGCCGGGATCCTCACAGGACGCCATCGTGACGTTCAGAAACACCACGGGCGTGCCCGTGACAGACGTCAAGTTGAGCGTTTCCCCGCCTGCGGGGTGGATCTCGGTGGTTTCCGGCACCACCGAGACGTCAAAGACTTTCACTGTTCCGGTCGCGCCGGGCATCAGCGTGAATGCGACTTTCAAAATCACTTCGCCAGCAACAGCCAGCGCCGGCTTTTTGACTGGCAAGGCTGAGTGGACGAGCGCGACGACGAGCGGGACGCAATTCGAGACAACTGTCCAGCGGGTGCGAAACGCCTTCCCGGTCAAGATCAACGAGGTGCGCTTCGGCGATCAGTTCATCGAGCTTTACAACGCCTCCGACAACGAAGTGGACATCTCCGACTGGACTTTGATCAACACCCTGAGCCAATGGGCACCCGTCAAGCTGGCGACGATCCCGGCTGGGACGAAGATCGCGGCGCACGGCTTCTACCTGCTCGGCCTCGCCATCTCGGGGCTGGCCGCACCCGCAAGCCCGGGTGCGAGCACCATCTATGTCCGCAGCACCACCGGCTTCGAGGTCGGCCAGAAGATCGAAATTGACGGCGAGACCCGCACCATCGCGAGCGTTGGGACGGCAGCCACGCCGATGACAACGGTTTTTGTTCCCGTTTCCACGGGGCCGTGGCTCACGATCCCCGCCGGCTCGACCCATCTGCCGGTCACGAGCGCGGACGGTTTCGAGGTCGGCCAGAAGATTGGCATAGACATTGGCGGCAACTACGAGTTGGCCACCGTTACCGAAGTCGGAAAAGCCGGAACGCAAACGACTCTTGCGGGGGCTGCAAACGTGGGTGCGACCAACATCAAGGTCGCCGCCAACGCCGACATGACGGTCGGTGACACGTTGACCGTGGGCACTGGCGAACGCAAGGAATTCGCCACGGTAAAGCGCATCGTCAATTCCGTCGCAGCTCCGAGCGGTCGAGGCGGATTCGGCGGAGGCTTTCGTGGCGGTGGCGGACCAGCCGGGGAAATCGAATTGGTCGCCCCGCTCAAGTTCGACCACCTGTCCAGCGTTAACGTGTCCGACGTGGGCGCTGGAATCAGCTTCGCACCGGCCACACGCTACCCGCACATGAGCGGAGACGCGATCCAGGCTTTGGGCAGCGGCATCACGCTCGACAGTGCCTTGACCAAGAGCCATGAATACGGCGCAGTCGTGGTCAACCCTCTGGCCACGATGGGAAGTTACCAAGGACCGCCCGCGCCCTAATCAATGGTTTGGAAATCCCCTTTCCACCAGCGCTGGCTCGATCGCGCTGTTCGACGCCAGTGGCAAAGTCCTAGTTGACGGCATGGTCTTCGGTTCGCGCCAGAGCAGTTCGAGTGCGAATGGGACTGTCGCCAGTCCCGAAATCGCCACCTTCGAGGGTGTCCAAAGCCAGGGTGGTTGCATCGTGGTGGTGCCCAGTGCGGGCAGGGGTGGCTTCGGGCGGGGTGCTGCGCCCGCAGGTGCGACGAACAGGAGCGTGGGACTCGCCTCGGACGGTGCCGACACTGACAACAACTGCACCGATTTTCAGTTGCAAACTTCCACGCCCGGGACACCCAACCAGAAACCATAGTGAGAACGACTGTCGCAGAGAATCAGACGGCAGCACTTTTAACCGTCCCGGAAGACAAAGATTGTGCCTTAACAACATCGAACGGTGAATCCTGACGAACAAATGGCTCGAACTCGCCGATCTTGGCCTTGGTGGCGCTGGGTATTGACGGGTTTGAGTGCATTAGGTCTATCGTTGAGCGGCTACTTGAGCTGGCATTATCTGGTGGGAGGATCGGTCATCGGCTGCGGCGGCGGAAGCCCCTGCGACCAGGTGCTTCACAGTCGGTGGTCAGCGATCGGAGGAATTTTACCCGTCAGCGGTCTGGCGGCGGGTGTTTATCTGGCGTTGCTGGCAGCCGGTCTTTTTATCGGTCCGGAAACGGAAGCGACGGTCCGGCGGCTGGCGTGGCGCGCGATGCTGGTTCTGGCCGGAGCGGCCTCTGGAAGCGCCGTGTGGTTCATCATCGTGCAGAAATGGATGATTGGTTCTTTCTGCCCCTATTGCATGGCTACGCACATCACTGGCCTGCTGATGGCGGCATTGCTCCTCTGGCGGGCATCCGGGCAATTTGGAAATCCGGCCGATTTTCCGCACGTGATTGGCCTTTTGCCCGCGATAGGCATGGCCTCGGTCGGTCTGGCATTGTCCGGCATCATGGCCACCTGCCAAGTTTTAATTACTCCCCCGGCCGTCTATCGCGGCGGCGAGTCGCAGAACAACCTGCCCGTCCTCGACCCGCACGCAGTGCCTTTGGCCGGTTCGCCGGACGCCCCCTATGTCGTCACCCTGCTCTTTGATTATAATTGTCCCCATTGCCAGCAACTGCACTTCATGCTGGATGAGGCGGTTCGCCTCTACGGCGGCAAGCTGGCCTTTGCGCTGTGTCCGACACCATTGAACAGCCACTGCAACCCTTACGTCCCGGTGGATGTGGATGAATTCAAGACCTCCTGCGAACTGGCGAAAATCGGCATGGCGGTTTGGTTGGCCAAGCGCGAGGCGTTTCCCGCCTTTGACCGCTGGATGTTCTCGTTTGAAACCGGCGACAGATGGCAGCCGCGAAGCCCCGCCGCCGCCAAGGCCAAAGCCGTTGAATTGGTTGGCCAGACGAAGTTCGATGCCGCCCTGGCAGACCCTTGGATAGCCCGATATTTGCAAACCTCCATCCGGATTTACGGTGCCACCGTCCAGAGCGCCAACAACCCCCAGAGGGCCAACGCCGTTCCCAAAATGGTTTTTGGTCCGCGTTGGGTGATTCCCGAACCGAATGACGCAGACGAGCTTGTCTCGATTTTGCATGACAGCCTCGGCGTGCCCCGTCCATGACGCGGCGGCGTATGTTGGAACCACGAATGGGCAACGCCTTGGCCCGATATTCAATTCAAAACGCGACTTACGTTTTATGTGTTACGAACTTTTTTTGCCATCGTAAAAAGCGTCGAACTGGCGTCGTAAGGTTTTTGTCCATTTGACCGCACTGCCATCGTAATTCGCAGCCGAATAGCCGCGTTCTGATCGTAAGGTTATGACGCGACTGGTTCATTTTCGGATTTTCAAGTGATCGGAGGATTTCTCACCACATTGGCATCGTAAGTGATCGCTGCTCCGGGGTCTTGCCGCACTGGCATCGTAGCAGGATGAGCAACGGTTAAGTCCGTTGACCGCGCCAAGAATACGTTTTGCAATCTCGGAAAGCCGGAACGGAAAACCAAAACCGCTTTTAAGAAAAAATTAAAACAGCCGAAGCGCAAACCTAGCCTTGACACTACCATAGCAATGCGGTGGCCGTGACACCGCTTTCGAGCTTGAAGATAACAGACGAAAAAACGGCTTCGTTGGATGGAAGCAGCCATCACAAAGCGGCGTCGCGTCGCGCTTGCCGCCGCACTCCAGGACGCAAGCGCACTTCGCCGTGCCTGATAAACATGGCCGTCCCATTTCACAATGAATCAGTGTGCCAATGTCAACATGAACTGCCATGCCCGGGACTTCTTCCCGTTTGCAGGAAAGTCCACGGTTGAATCCCCATTTTATTTTCTTTTGGGCGCAATCGTTCTGTTGTATATGAAATCAGGAAAAACTTAAAAGAAACGGGATGAAAAAAACCAGTTCAATATTGGTGGTGGACGACAGTGATGAAATCCGCTCGTTGTTTTCAATCTGTCTGCGCAGGGAAGGTTACGAGGTGCTGGAGGCTGCGACCGGCCAGCAGGGTCTTAAACTGGCGCACGCGCGCTATCCGGATTTGGTGCTGCTTGATGTCCGGCTGCCGGACATCAGCGGCGTGGAGGTCTGCCGACAGATCAAGGCCGACCCGGCGCTGAAGGATGTTTTTGTCGCCTTGTGCTCCGGCGAGGCCACCGGCGACGAGCACAAGGTCAACGGCTTTCAATCCGGGGCGGATGAATATCTCGTCAAGCCGCTGGGCATTCAGGAGTTGCTGGCGCGGGTGCAGACGCTGGTGCGGCTGCGCAACACCACCGCCGCGCTCCGGGCCAGCGAGGAGCATCATCGCCGGCTGATTGACATCCTGCCGGATGCGGTCTGCCTGATCCATCCGAAGGGCGGGCTGCTGGCGGTGAATTCGCAGGCGGTGGCCATGCTCGGTTATTCCAGCGCTGATGAACTGCTCCAAAAAAACATTTTCGAACTTGCCCCGGCGGTTGAGCACGAACGCATCAAGACCGACATCTTGCATGCGCTGAAGACTGGCATCATCCGGAATGTCGGCTATGCCATGCTGAAAAAGGACGGGACATTGTTCCAGGTGGAATTAAGCGCGACAGTCTCGCTCGGATTCAATTACCAGCCGGCCGGTCTCTTAAGCGTGGTGCGCGACATCACCGAGAGCAAAGAGGCGCAGGAAGCCCTCCAGTCCAGCGAAGAACGGTTCCGGCAGATGGCGGAAAACATCCAGGAGGTTTTCTGGATGAGCAACGCCGACAAAAGCAAAATCATCTACGTCAGCCCGGCCTATGAGGAAATATGGGGGGAGCCCAGCGACGGCCTTTACGCCTCGTCCCGGAAATGGATTGATGCCATTCATCCCGAAGACCGCAAACGTGTGGCGGATCAGATCCTCACAAAACAGGCCGCCGGCGAGTATGACGAAATCTATCGGATCGTCCGGCCCGACGGTTCCATTCGCTGGGTTCAGGATCGCGCGTTTCCCATCCGTGACGCCGCCGGAAAAATCCATCGCATTGTCGGCACGGCCAATGACATCACCACGCGCAAGGAAGCCTGGGATGCCGTGGCCGAAAGCGAGGCCCGCAAGAAGGCCATCATGCAGGCGGCGCTGGACGGCATCATCACCTTTGACCACGAGGGCCGGATGGTTGAATTGAATTCAGCGGCGGAAAAAATCTTTGGCCAGTCACAGCTCATTGGTAAAAATGTGATGGAGGTGATTCCAGCGTCGTTCAAGCCGTGGTTCAAAAACGGCCTGGTCAATTGTTTTGCCGGCACCAAGGGGCCGATTCAGGGCAGCCGTATTGAGATGCCTGCGCTGCGTGCTGACGGCAGCCATTTTTTTGCCGAAATCACCATAACGCAGATCAGGCTGCCGGGCAGCCCGATGTTCACGCTTTACATTCGCGACATCACCAAACAAAAGCACGCCGAGGCGGAACTGCGGTCTCTCCCGCACCGCATCATCAAGGCACAGGAAGCCGAGTGCTCGCGCATCGCCCGGGAATTGCACGACGGCATCAACCAGATGATCGCCTCCGTGAAAATGCGGCTGCGCAAAGTGGATGACAGTCTGCCCGATCTCAAGCCCGCCGCCAGGGAAATCCTCAACCGTTGCGACGGCCTGCTCGTAAAAGTTCTGGAGGAAAACCGCCGCATCGCGCACAACCTCCGGCCTGCGGAACTGGATCAACTGGGACTGGCCGCCGCCTGCGGGAGCTTCTGCGACGAGGTGAAATTGCGGACCAACCTCAAGTTTCAATTGCGGATCAGTTCCTTCAAGCACCGGCTTTCGCCTGCAATTGAATTGAACCTGTTTCGCATTGTGCAGGAGGCCGTCAACAACATCGAAAAATACGCGCGGGCGAAATCAGTCAGGCTGCAAATCCGGTTCCAAGGGAATTCAGTGGTTCTGAAAATTCAGGATGACGGCCGGGGTTTAACGCCAAAACCGCCGAGACGGGAAAAACCAAGCATCATGGCCTTGGCCTGACGAATATGCGCCAGCGCGCCTTGTCACTGGGCGGCACCTGCAAAATAGAATCCGTGTCCGGCTGCGGCACCACCATCGTCGTGCATGTGCCGTTGAAATCGGCAAAAAAATCGAAAACGAGAAATTCTTCCGCCATTTTGAAGGGAATTCATGACATCCCGGCGGTGGAAGAAATTGTAAAATTCAGGCCGTTAAGCGGTTGATTTTCCGCTATTTCCCGCTGTCTTCCACCCATGAGACGGCGTAGCGGATCAAGGCGTTATTGCTCTCCAACTTGAGCTTCCGGCGGATGCTTGTGTTGTGTTTATTGACCTCCGCTTCGGACAAGCCGACTTGAGGGGAAATCTCTTGCGTGCTTTTGCCCTGGCCGAGCAGCTCCAAAACTTCGAGTTCAGAATCGGTCAGCAAATCAAGCGCCCCGGGCTTTTTTTCAGATGGCTGTTTCGATGAATCCCTGGAAAAAACATCTTCGCTGACATGGATGTGGCCGTCCAGCACATCACGAATCGCCATGATGATTTCCTGTGGATCCGCCTGTTTCATGACGTAACCGTCACCCCCCGCCCGCAGGACGCGCTGGGCATAAAGCGCCTCGTCAAACATGGAGACAACCAGCAGCTTGACCGCGAGCTTCAATCCCCGGATTTCCTTGATTAATTCCAACCCGCTTTTGCCGGGCAGTCCCAGATCCACCACCGCCAGGGCCGGCTTGAGTTTAATTATTGATTTAAGTGCCTGCCTGGCATCGCCCGCCTCACCGCACACCGTCAAATCATCCTCCGCATTCAGCAGTTTCGCCAGACCATCGCGAAAAACCGGATGATCTTCCACCAGAAATATCCGGCTTTTCCGCCCGCCAATTTTCTTCTTAAGGAGCTTTGCCATACAACCTGAAATTTTGAATATTCTACCTTGCGCCTCCCGGCGCACAAGATAATTGGAGACAAAACGCGCGCTGCCGACTGCCCCGCCCGGCACATTCACAGAACGGCTTCTGATTGTCATGTCCGCATAATGACATTATATGTCTCAAATTCGTATAGAAATTAAAAGAATGTCACATAGAATTTTCATATTAAATAATATAAATATATTAAAACACTGCTCATCAACCAAAAAAACGTGCAAAACTATTTACAGCCCCAATTAGGAACCGTGCTGCTCGTTGATGATGACGTTGATGTCCGCCTGTTGACCAAGCTGTTTCTCAATAATTTTGGATATGAAGTGGATTGTGCCAATTCCGCCAGCGAGGCGCTTGGCCGTTTCGATCCCGCCCTTCACGATCTGGTCTTGACCGACAATTCCATGCCGGGCATGACGGGCGGAGAAATGGCGCACATCATCAAAATGCGTTCCCCGTCCACGCCCGTGCTGATGTGCTCCGGCAATCCTCCAAATGACTGTTCTTCCATAGATGTAGTCATCAAAAAGCCAACTTATCTCCTCGCCATCAAAGACGCCATAGACAAATTGCTGCCGCCAAAATAATTCCATTCCCCGACGGACACCTCTGAACGAGGATTGGACTTCGTCGCCACCGAAAAGAGGCCATTGAAGCTATAATCCAGATGATTCCAATGCGACAGTCAATTTGTTGCTTGCGAAATAAAAACTGGAGCCAGTTGTCGGATTTGCTCGATTAGGTTCGATCCAGCCCCAATAGAATAAAGGGTTTTAAGAGGTTTTCAAGAAAATATTTTTTAACCCGCCAGAATTTTTTCTAACTTTTTACAATTTTCACTGACAGTTTCACTGACACTGGCATTTTTTGACCGGAAAAACTTTTTCCAAAAATTTTTCATCGTCAAACCCTGAAAAACCGGTGAGTCAACGGACACAAACCGACCACTGGCTCAAGTCAGTCAGTGAAAGTGTCAATGTTTGTGAATCAGGCCGGCAAAACGTCGGCGGGGAAATAGCAGCGATATTTTGTTCGCGGGTCGGTGGGATGACTGCCCAGCGGGTCAGACTTGCCGCACGGATGCTGCCAGACGCCGCGCCGCTGATTCCAATGGAAGCCCAAAGCCCAAAGCACACTGGCCAGACCGGGCTTGCGCGTGGGCGAAACGTCCAACCAAACCCACTTGCCGACAACCTCGGCAACCTCGTATTGCCTCGGCAACCGTGTCCGCAAATAGTTCAAAACCGTTTCGGTGGACAATCTGCGACTGGCACAATGCCGGACAAACTCTGCTTGCGCCGCTTTGCTGGTTTTTGAAACCGACGATGGCCGGACATTCGCCGGAGCTGACGCTTCAATTGTTAAATTTGTTGTTTTCATAGCTTTTTTTTGAAACCGCTGTCCGTCACCCTGCCGTTGGCTGCTCGCTTCACTGATGGGGGAGACAGCGAGGCCGTGCGCGAAAGCGCATTCAACAATCCAGCGAAAGCTAAAACCGTGACAGAGGCGAAGCGGGGGAAGTGGCGACGCTGGCGCGGTTTTTGATCTCGCTCCCAGATTTCGGCTCGTTGTCGGACCAGTGAGCAGCCGATGGCGGGGTGAAGGCGGGCGTAAAAAGGCGAAGACAAACAACCTGACATTTCCAACTATTCTAAATCCTGCCCGGAGTCTGCGGAAAATTGGCGCGGATGGGCCACGGTATTTTTTCCCGGCCGTGTCAACTTTCCGCAGTCTCCGTCAAACTTGCGGCGAGCGCGAGTCTGCCGGGTTTCAAGGCGTCGTCTTGGAAAGGGGAATTGAAAGCCTGACAGTCTGGCGCGAAGGGGAGAAAAACCAGCTTGCCTAGAATCCGTCCGAGTGCGAATGTTTGCATTGTATGGCAACGATGACAAAAGACGCGACCGTGTCGGTGCGGCTCACCGCACGGGAAAAATTCAGCTTGGACGCCGACGCCCGGATGAAGGGGATTCCCTCCGGCACGGCGGCGGCAGGCTACATTGCCGAAGGTGTGCGGCGCAGCCGGTTTCCGGCGATTGAATTTCGGGACGGCCAGCCGGGCCGGGTGGCCTACCTGGTGGGCAGCCGGTGGCCGGTCTGGATGATAGTCGAACTGGTGCAGGAATTGGATGGCGATCTGGCCGAAGCCGTGAAGCTCATCCGCAAGCCCGCCGCGCTGGTGCGGATGGCGCTGGCCTACGCGGACGCCTACACGCAGGAAATCAAGGACAGCGCGGCGCTGGCGGCCCGGCGCGATTACGCCGGCATGAAGCAGGAAATTCCCGAACTGGAGCAGTTGTGAAGATCAAACTGCTGCTGGACGTGCATATCTCCCCGGAAGTGGCGGCGGCGCTGCGGCGGCAATTTCCCGGTCTGGATGTGAAAAGCATCCACGACACCGACTGGGCGGCACTGGCGGATGAAGTGCTGCTGGAATTGCTGGATCAGGAAGGACGGGTGCTGGTGACGCGCGACGTGAACACCGTGCCGGTCCACTGCAAGGCGCGGCTGGCGGCGGGCAAGACCTTCGCCGGGGTGATTTATGCGGACAGCAAGAAACTGCGGCAGACCGACCAGCGCGGCCTCATCCGGCGGCTGGCGGAAGTGGTGAAAAAGCACGGTCACGAAGATTTCACCTGCCGCTCCGGCTGGTTGTGACCGGGAAAGTTCGCCGCACCGGACGGAGTTATTCAACCAACACGGCGACCGAACTCACCAACTCCGCGCCTTCACCCGCCAGCGGAATCGCGAGCCTTACGGCCGTTGGACCGGTGACGTTTGAGCAAACGGACGAAGCAGGCGAACAATCCACTTATGATTCTTATCGCAATGGCGGAAAGGACGCCACGGTGCCGTTGTCTGGCGCGTTTTCGTGGCAGCAATCGGCGCTTGCCCGGCCGGATTATCCACACGATAGCCATGCTCGACGGCGATCTCAAAAATCCGGCGCACGATGCCCAATGCGCCATTGAATCGTGTGGCGCTATATTTTTTGCCATAACGAGCCACCCAATCGTTGCAGTCCTTCCGGCTGATTCTGGCGATGTCGGTTGAATACAATTCCGGCCATGACTTTTTCAAAGCCGTCAAAACTTCCTTCTTGTAGAGCTTGTTGCGCGGCTTGTTGTTGTGGTCATCGTCGATTTCCTTTTTGAACATTTCGATGATAACTTCGCCGTTGACGGATTGACCTTTGTTGACGGCCAGCCGACGATGATCTTAAAGGAAATCGGACAGTTTGAGTTTGGCAACGGTCAAAACGTGCGTCTCCAGCGAGCGGCGAATTAACTTGCCATTGACCCGAACGCGCCCAAAATAATTGCCGCTGGATTTGTAACGGATGAGGTTGGGATAGGGCGTTTTGACCCATTCAGCATCCGCCTTGCGTTTGGCCGGTGATGGCAATGTCGTTTTCATAACTGAAAAACCAAAACATATACAAATCGAGTATGCAAATGCCTAAAAATCATTTTGAATAACAGCGCAATATGCTTTATTTTCAACATTAAATGCCAGTTTAGCTCAGTGGTAGAGCAACGGTTTTGTAAACCGTCGGTCGTCGGTTCAAATCCGACAACTGGCTCCACTTTTAAGTGGCAGACTTCCAGTAGGTTACGGGAAACCGGTGGCCGAGTGTCAGTGAAAAGGCGTTTGGCTTGACCACCCGCCACAATTCGACAGAACTTCAACACTACCCGCCCACTGCCCGCTAACACGGTGATGCTCGAATGGCTCAAGATTCAGAACCAGAAAGCATCACATGAAAAATCGTTACATTCTGTTTCAACGCTCCGGCGTGTTTTATTGCGAGAACACGTCCACCGGCAAGCAATCCAGTCTGGGCACCAGACACAAGCCCGACGCGCTGCGCCTGCTTCACGCCAAAAACGAGGCGGCAGACCAGCCCGCGATGAATCTGCAAATCGCCCAGGTGTATTTGCATCACAGCGACCCGGCGCTTTCAGCGCGCACGTGGTAGCACGTCATGGAGACGATCATGGCCATGGCCATTGACTCCTTCTCGCCTCAACACTGCAAAGGCTTCTTTCATCACGCCCAATATGCGTCTGTCTAAATAGAAAATGCTCTAGCCATTTTTAGCGAGTTTTAATTCCCCTTTGCAACCATTGCAGAACCATTGATTTCATTGGTTATTATTCAGTTTTCCGTGTCATCTCTCGTCTTCTCATAAAATCCAAATTTTTCCCGATGGGTTACAAGTCGGGTGCAACTTTTTAAGACAACTTCGCGAGTTGTTCCGGTTTTTCTACGGCGAAAGCAAGCAGCCGACGACTGGTTGACTCAAGTTGTTCCGCCGTTTTATGCGGAGATGAAACCGCGCTACCTGCCCGCACGATCAGGCCATCGCCTGACGCAATTCTCCCGGTGAAACAATCGAGATTTTCAGCCCACCCTGAACGCGCTCATACGACGGGCCGTTCAACGGACTGACAACATAATTTTTTCCTTTTGGATATTGTTCACGTAATGCTGCCAGTCCGCGCGTCTCGAAGGCTTCGGGTTTCCATTTGCATTCGATGGCGTCATCCGATTTATTCCAGAGACGATCTTGACCGCTTTTTGCGGGAAACCTCCGAGCCAATCGAATAATCGTAATCTATGGTGCTGTTGGCGGCGTCTGGTCGCTGCGCTGGGATTTTGGCGAGGATTTCATTGAGTGTGGCTTCGGGTGTTCTGGCCGAAAATTCATCCGCCAGTGCCGGACGGTCGGCAAATTCCTGTTTGAATACCTGGCGTCCCATTGCTTGTTTGGCTGTTTCCAGAAATTTCTCAACGGGAATAATCCAGACTTCTTCATGGAGTTGTCCCCAAAAAACTTCCAGCGGATTTTCTGACACCCACCACGGATAATTGTATTTCGTTTTGGCTTTGGCAATGGCGCGGCGGTCGTCGGCAGGAACGGAGATTTTCCGGCTTCCGTCTCCGCTGGCTTTGGCTGTGAACCATCTTCAGGTTTGTCAAAACTCACCCGCTTAATCATGGCAAAACTGTGTTCCTGCCGGAGATGCCCGTATCGTTTCATCGCCAGCGCGCCGCCGTCTTTATGTCCTAGCCAGCGGCTCACCGTCGGAATGTCCACGCCCGATTCAATGCAAGTCGTAGCAAAGAAATGCCGGAAATCGTGATGGGTGAATTGTGGCAAGGCCAGTTTCTTGCAGGCAGTTTGCAGACATTTGCGCGCACTTTGGATCGGACTAATCCGGTCGGTTGGCTGCGGTTTTTTTTCTGCCTTCAATCGCATCAAAAATTCACGCAATCTTTCTGGCATCGGGATGGTGCGGGGAGCGGCCTCGGTTTTGGTGCCGGGCAGAAAAATAGTGCCACGTTCAAAATTAACATCGCTCCAGCGCATCGGCCTCCGTTCGTCGGCATCTCCGCCGCCAACGACTTCACCAATGCGCGCGCCGGAATAAGCCAAAAATTCAACCAAGTCTGCACCGTCTTTGCTTTTTTCCTGATTATCCTTTTTGCCGTCTGACAATCGTATGGCGCTGATAAGCTGCTTAAACTGATCGAGGCTGGGAACCACAATCTGTTTGGAAATGATTTTCCGGCGTTTGATGTGCTTGGCTGGATTGGAAAGAATCAGACCGCGATTAAGGGCAAAATCAAAAACCGCATTCAAAACGTCCAACTCGTGAACGAAAGTTTCGGAAGCCAGAATCGTTCCTCGTTCTTTGACCCAGCGGTCGCAATTCTGCTCGGTGATGTTGCGGACCGGCAGATTCTTGAAATATGGGGACAGACCCTTGATATACATTTCCCGGCGTTTAACCGTGCCGGAACTGGCTGCGTGCCGGTTCGTTTCCAGCCATAATTTCGCGGCCTGCGCGAAGTTCAATTTTGCGTCTGGAGAAATTTTCAAACAGCCGATTTTTGACCGCAAGTCATTCAACCGGCGGTCGGCCAGCTTTCGGTCCTTGGT
>CAVWJH010000001.1:0-794333 GCA_963755455.1 uncultured Verrucomicrobiae bacterium | reverse complement strand
GCGAGCGACTGGCCGCCGTGGAAGTGTTCCCGCATGTCAGCCGACGGAAATTCATCCTGCGGGTCATGGAACGCGGCCATCGTTTCCTGAAACAGTTCCGTCAGCGCATGACCCAATCCCTTTCGCTCCGCAAACGCATCGAACAAATACGTAAAATATCCTATGAACACAAACCCCAACCCAGACGAAGCATCTGTGTCTAGCACGCGTGATAATCCCTGCTACGGCGGTGATCCAAACGTGGCATCGCTCAATGTGTTTGCCGACGACGAACACAGCTATCTTCTGCCATACGCGCAGTTGCTGTATGCCGAGACGATTCCGAATCCGGCGCTGGAAAAGAATGCCGATGCACCGCCCGAAAAGCTCTTGATCTGTTTTGCCGCAGCCGAAGTCACGGTGCTGGGGAGTGGCCTCCAAGCTGTCGCGCGGAAGATTCAGAAGTGTGACTTAAACTTCGTGAGGGCAGTTGGCCGGCATTTTGCGGCCTCGCTCAAGACTCACGTTGTCGCCGTAACAGTCAAATTTACCAAGCAGGAGATTTAATATGCAACTGGACGGAACTCTAACCGACCATTTGTTACGAGACGGGAAGTAAAAAATGGTTTTCATCAAAGCAGCCGACGCAACGCCCATGACCCGTGACAAACAACTCCGAGGAATTGACATCCGCGAGGTTCGCTGCAAGCGTGATGCCGATCAGGCTTTGAACATAAAGGAATTTGCGGTGTTGGCGGGCATTTCCTATTCCGTGGCACGCGACTGGTTTAATTCCACCGGATTCCCAAGAGTGCATGGGATGATTTTTTGGCAGGACTTTGTGTTGTGGCGACGGGCGCAAAATGCCAAACGAAATGTGCCCGCCCCTCCACCGGTTGAAAGCGTAGTGGGATTTAGCATGGGTATTGCTAAACCCCACCCGCAATGGCCTCACCGCGCGACCAAAATCCTCTCCGAAGCAAATGCTTCGAGGACGGGAGGTGCCTGATTTCGCGAAGTGGGAAATCGCACGGCATCGCGCCATTGCATCACATCGTCCACTTTTTCCCGTTGATAGATTTGGTGGACGAGTTGTGACGCATGGTTGACCAACCGCATCGCTGCCTCGCGCGGAACGCCCGCGCGCCGCAGCCGGTTCACATAGGTGACACGCAAGCAGTGAAAACAAAGGTGGGTCTTTTTGACTTTGATAAAGAACTGCTGCCATCGGCGCGAAGGTTGAAATGGAAACTCCAACGTGTAAGACCGTTTTTCGGCCTTCAATTTTTCCAACAGCGGCACCAAAACTGTTGGCATCGGGATGGAAAAGGCCCTGTCTTCGCCGCCCTTGGGGCTGGGGAACGTAATTTTACATTCCCGAAAATCCACGCACGAAAGCGGAATCCGGGTTTCGCGCAACCGGCAGCCAGTATGCAGCCCAATTTCAAATGACACTTGCATCCACTCCGGTTCGTCCCTCAATGCCTCTTGAATTTCAAGAATTTCGTCGTCGGTCAATTCAGGTTTTTTGGCCTGCCGATCACGGCGGATTTTCATGCTGACCAACGGATTCGCGTCGGCATGTCCCAAACGAACGGACTCGCCCATGACGAGCGAAAGCAATTTCAATTCGAGGATGGCTGTGTTTCGCCCGACAATTTTGCCGGTGCGCTTTTTGAATGTTGTTCGCCATTCGAGATACTCAATTCCCAACCGGTAGGTCAATTGTCGTGGCGAGTGGATGCGGTTATTTTGAAGCCAGAGCGCAACCCATTTCCAGGCATCTTCGTATCGGTCCAAAGTCGCCTTGGTCGGGCAGTGCCGTTCAAAATACTTGGGGACCCAATAATCCCAGGCTGCGCCGTTGACCATCGGCACTCGTTGATATTCCCTCGCTTCCAATTCTGCCCGGAGCACTTTGGCTTTGATCGTGTCGTTGGGATCGTCGGCACGGAAGCCGGTGGATTTGTCGTGTTTATTTTTGTCCGCGTCAATATATTGGATATACCAGAACGGCGAACGCAGTTTGCGATATAAGTATGCCATATTTCATTCAGTTAATGTTGAGTGCAAGTAGTGCAGGAAACCCCACACACAACAATTGAATTACCCAATGAATACGGCCATTTCTAACCACTCGAAACCACTATGGCGGTGACGAGGGTTCGATTCCCTTCGCCCGCTCAATTCTTGACTTTAACCAATAAAATCAAGTGATTTGTGAGATTAAGGCAAATTAAAAATGGGCTACTGCTAACGCCTACTGCTAACGCCTACTGCTAACGAGTCTGCCGATTTCAACTATGTTTGCCGCTGGCGATAATGTGTAAAATGTCAGACGGTGCGCGGCTTGGTGGCTCGGCTCGTCGGGCTCGGCATGGCAGGACACCCCCTTAACGAAAGCTATCAAAACGCTTTTTTTTCTAGTCGGTTGCGGAGCTACTCGGCTTTTTCATGCGCGGGTTTTGGAAACACATTTACACGAGAAAAGCGCACATTCGTTTCCTTTGGTCGTTTCCCGCCCGTTTCCTCGCATCGTGTGATTTGCCAGCAAACCGGCCATGCTGCCAGCGGGAAACGGATTCGTTTCCTATTTGGTTTCCATTCGTTTCCCGTTTCCGCGCCGTGGGTGTTGCGATGGAAACGAGCATCACGGTTTGCCGGTGAGCGCATAATCGCGGCCATCCTTTTTCAGCCAGCCCGCCTCAATGCCTTTCTGTGCCATTTTGGAAACCTGCCCTTTGGAAATCTTCATTTCGTCGGCAATGTCGCTGGCACTGGTCAAACCGGCTTCGATCATTTGCCGAAAGAGTTGAACCGTGGACATTTTTTTCCAAGTCACGCGAGCGTGGGTTTCACCTTTTGGCAAATCAAAGTGCCATTCGAGCGGCGGACACGTCGCCTCGGTTGCGTTGCGGTTTTTCTCAAAACGGGCGACGAACTTCGCGCCGTTTTGAACTTCGCCAGCGTCTTTTGCTTTGCGAAGCCAGTTGCGAAAAGCATCCACCAGTTCCGTTTCGGTAAGTGTCCAATCAATTTCCAAAGGATGGATTGTGCAATGTGAAGATGCTCTGCCATTAACCCAGGTGTAATAAATCGGAACTTTCATTTTCGCAAATTCGTGGTGGTGATGCGATTTCAGCATTTGCTCCGGCTCTTTTGGGCTAGGCGGTCTCCATGTTGTTTTTTCCGCCTTCACTTCGCTGCGCGTCGTCAAGGTAGTTTCGCCCTGTTGCCCTTCGACTTCCACCTGTGACAATGCTTGCCGCGCCAAGAAACGGCGTTTAAGGCTTCACGCGGGTGTGTCGCGCTGCTCTTTTTGTGTCCGAATTTCATGCGTTGCGGCACAGTTTCACAAGCGCGCTCGCAAACAAGGGCGTCAGCGCGGAAATGCGGATGAAACTCACCGGCCACAAGACCGAGCGTGAACATCAAAAATACACGCATCACGAACTCGAACAACTCCGCGCCGCCGTGAAAAAAATGCCGTCGCTCCGCTGAATTTCATTTTCCGCCGCCAACTTTTCACCTATCGTTGCACGCGCTGCGCGAAAACGTATTTGACGCCGGTAACATTTATGCTACTCTATGAACGGCTCTTTTGAGATTCGGGAATTCATTGAAAACGGACGCTCGCCATTCCGGGAATGGCTTGACGATCTGGATGAAGTCACCGCCGCGCGAGTGGAAAAATATATCTTGCGGCTGGAACACGGCAATTTCGGCGTGGCCAAGTTTTTGAGCAACGGCGTTTTTGAATTGCGTCTGGATTTCGGGCCGGGCTATCGCGTGTATTTTGGGCGCGAAGGCCGCGCCATCATCATTCTGCTTGGCGGCGGCAGCAAACGACGGCAGGACGCCGACATTGCCGCAGCCGTGGAACGATGGAAGCGATACAAACAAACAAAAAAATGATTACAACTCGACCCCATAGCGAAACCATTGTCGCGCGGATAAAACGCGAGCCAAAATTTGCGCGTGCGCTTTACGCCGAGGCGGTCAACTGCTTTTTGGAAGGCGAAACCGCCGTCGGCTTGTCCATGCTCCGCGACTTGGTGAACGCCCAAATCAGCTTCAAAGAACTGGCGCGGCAAACCGGCTTGGGGGAAAAATCTCTTCACCGGATGCTCGGTCGTAACGGCAACCCGACGGCGCGCAATCTGGGCGTGATCGTGCGAAGCATCGCCGAAGATTTGCATATCAAGCCGCGCGTCGAACTGGCAATGGCCTGACTCATGGCACACAAACGCAAAGACACGCTCGTTTCCGCGACGCAATGGTGGCGTCACTTGCGGCCATACGAAAAACGCCGCGTGGCGAAAAAAGAACGTCGCGCCGCCAGTCGCGTCATTCGGGAAACTCTGTAAAACAATCAAGGAATCTTCCGGCGACTTGCCCGCTGGAGCCGATGGCGCGTTGCCAGTGCGTTGCCGCTACGTTGTCGTCTGCGTTGCGAGTGCGTTGTCACGAAAATTGTCATCGGCGTTGCCGTCTGCGGTGGGAAAATCCTCAATTCCCGTTAGGAGTAGGGCGTCTCACTCAATTTTTGCCCTGACCACGCACAATTGCGGCACGTTTTGCGCCACAAATTTGCACCAACGCGAGTGCTGTAACTGTTTTTACCGCGCAAAACGAGTTCGGCAGTGTTGTTGAAACCAGAACGGATGAACAAATCAAATCCGGTAAAGCGCCCGATGCGGATGTCCTCACCAAAACGGGTTTTGATTTTCTCCGCCCGCCGCAACAGCAATTCCCCTGCAACGCCGCGATTGTCCAAAGTTTGTTTGTCCAATTCTATACGGAATTTGTCACCAGAAGTATCCTGCCGAAGCGTCAAATCCTCGCGCAAGTTTGCGAGCCGTTCCGTCCAAGCCTGCACCTCCTCGCGAGAGTGACGCAGGCTGGCGCGGATGCGCACGCAAACCCACGACTACAAACGGCACGGCACGGTCACGTTGTTTGCGGCGCTCAATTATTTGGACGGAAAAATCTGGAGTCAGACGGCGGCGGATACTTCAAAAGCGGTTGTCTAATAAGTTGACTTATGGTTGACTCAACGCGTAGTGTCAGCGCATGAGCTATCAGCCGCAGTTCATCATCACGCCCACATTGCTGGCGCGGGTGGAGCAGATTGCCGCCCTGCGCGAGCGGATTCGGCGATACCTGATCGCCCGCAAATTGATGGAGGTTTTAAGGCTACCCATTCAACGCAAATAACCAAAGTGTGTAGTAAAAGTAGTAAAAGGGTAGTGGCGGAGTAAGTGCGGATTTTGACGAATTAGCTTGATTCTAAAGGCGGAACCGCTATAATTTTCCTTGAAATTGCTAGGTAAAAGTCTCCGAGTCCTTCCTTTGGAGCCATTTTTCAATTCATCGCGGGCGCAGCAATTCCTTTATCAAACCATCCGTCGTGTGTTCTTTTGGCTTCAATTGCCGGCTCAAGTTTCAACGCGCGGATCGCCTTGCTCGTTTCCGGGCCGATGGATGCGATTTTCATTTGCGGAAATTGTTTCATCAGCTTCGGCAAATCAAACCGCGCGTGGAAAAATTCCACGGTCGAGCCGCTTGTGAACGTGATCCAGTCCGCGCCGCGCGCCAGAAAATTTTCCGCCGCGCCGGAAAAATCCTCCGTCTCGGCGACGGTTTTGTAGAGGCCGATGTCGTCCACGATCGCGCCCATTTCTTCCAGCGCGTCGCGGCAGGTCGCGGATTGGCATTTTCGGCGCGCAGCAGGCAGATTTTTGTGTTTTCAATGCTGCCATGTTTCGCGAACGCCTCGGCGATTTTGCGTCCGATGAATTCCTCCGGCATCAAGTCCACCTGCAAATGCAGTTCGCGCAATTTCGCGGCGGTGGCCGGGCCGACGGCGGCGATTTTCGCGCCGCCGATGTCGCGCAAATCGTGAAAGCGCCTGAAGAAAATAATCGAAAAAACATCGCGACGCCGTTCGCGCTGGTGAACACCAGCCAGTCGTAGGAATTCAGCGACGAGCAGCGCGTCAATGAAATCCTGCTTGTTGTCGGGATCAACGCCCTTGACGGCGGGAATTTCCAGAACTTCCGCGCCGAGTTCGGAAAGTTTTTGGGAAAATTTCGCCATTTGCGCCCGCGAGCGCGTGACGACGATCCGTTTTCCGAACAGCGGCAGATTTTCAAACCAGTTCAGTTTGCCGCGCAGTTTCACCACGTCGCCGACGACGGTGAGCGCGGGCGGCGAAATTTTTTTCTCCGCCGCCAGTCTGGCAATCGTCGCGAGCGTGCCGGAAACGGATTTCTGTTTTCCCAGCGTGCCGGATTCGACGATTGCGACGGGCGTTTCCGGCGGCATTCCGTGCGCGATGAGCGACTTCGTCCAGTCGCCGAGATTTTCCGTGCCCATGAGCACGACTTTCGTTCCGGGAATTTTGGCGATTTGTTCGTAGCGCAAGGCTGTCGCTGTCGTCCGCCGAATCTTCGTGGCCGGTGAAAACAGTGAAGCTGGAGCAAAAATTCGCGGTGCGTGAGCGGAATGCCCGCATAATTTGGCGCGGCGACAATCGAAGAAACGCCCGGCACGACTTCAAAATGGATTTTCGCCGCCGCAAGCGCCTCGGCTTCTTCGCCGCCGCGACCGAAAATATACGGATCGCCGCCCTTGAGCCGCACGACGATTTTCCCTTCGCGCGCTTTTGCAATCATCAGTCGAATTGATTTGCTCCTGCGAAAATTCCGTGCGTTTGCCGCGCGAAATGATTTCCGCATCCTCGCGCGCGAGCCGGAGCAACGCCGGATTGACGAGCAGATCGTAAATGACCACGTCCGCGCGCCGGAGCAATTCCGCGCCGCGCAACGTGAGCAAGCCCGCGTCGCCCGGCCCCGCGCCGACGAGATAAACCGCGCCTTTTGATTTCATCCGGCGAAATTCTAGCGGACAAATTGCGCGGGCGCAAAGCGTTTGAATTTTCCTTCAACGGACTTTGCGCTTTGAACTCGCGCCGTCGCCGAATATAAATTGCGCGTGTCACAATCCGGTTCAGCCCGCCATCAACGCCGCCACGCGCCTGTGCGCGGTCTATGGCTCGCCCATCGCGCATTCCGCGTCGCCCGCGATGCACAACGCCGCGTTCGCCGCGCTCGGATTGAACTGGCGTTATCTTGCGTTTGAAGTGGATCCAAAAAATCTCCGCGCCGCCATCGAAGGCGCGAAGGCGATGAACTTCGCCGGACTCAATCTGACCGTGCCGCACAAATTGCTCGCGGTGGAAATGGTGGATGAACTGGACGTTTCCGCAAAAGTTTGGGGCGCGGTCAACACGATCAAATTTCAAAACGGCCGGCGCAGTTGGTTTCAACACGGATGCCGACGCCATCGTGCAATCGCTTGCGCGAAGATTTGAAAATCGAATCTGCGCGGCGCAAAAATTTTGTTGCTCGGCGCGGGCGGCGCGGGGCGGACGGCGGCGTTGAAACTGGCGTCGGAAAATGTCGCGGAACTTTTTCTGGTCAACCGCACGCAAGAGAAAGCCGAAGCCATCGCGGGCGAAATCATAGAACGTTTTCCATCGGTGAAAGTTTCAGTTGGCTATCCGAAAACAATCGTGGATTTGATTTTGAACGCCACTTCGCTCGGCTTGAAGACGGACGATGCGTCGCCGCTGGACGAAAAACAATTTTCGCTGAAACAAACGCGCGCCGTTTATGACATGATTTATCGCCCGGCGGAAACAAAGCTGCTTGCCGCCGCAAAAAAAGCCGGCTGCAAAACGGCGAACGGCCTCGGCATGTTGCTGCATCAGGGCGCGAAGGCGTTTGAAATCTGGACGGGCAAACCCGCGCCGCTCGACGTGATGCGCAAAGCGCTTGAAAGCGCAGTCCAAAGTCAAAATCCAAAGCCTAAAGTTTCATCGCGAGCATTGACTTTGGACTTTGGACTTTGGACTTTGGACACAACCGATGTTTCATGCAATTTTTAATCCGGACAACTGGGCGCTCGTGCCGTTCCATTTCTGGTCGCTGTCATTTTTTGCGCTCGGCTGCATCGTCGGCAGTTTTTTGAACGTGTGCATTTACCGGATGCCGCTGGGCTTGAGCGTCGTCTCGCCGCCGTCGCACTGCCCGCATTGCAAATACGCGATTCCATTTTACCTGAACATCCCGCTCGTGACGTGGCTTGCGCTGCGCGGCAGATGCAAAAATTGCGGCGCGCCGATTTCGCCGCGCTATTTCATCGTGGAACTTCTCACTGGCATGGCATTTTTGAGCTGCTGGCTGGCGTTCGGACAACCAGTCGGCGCTGCGCTGGCTGCTTGTCTATGCCATTTTTCTCGCCGGACTGATTTGCGCGACGTTCATTGACTTTGAGCATTTCATCATCCCCGACGAAATCACGCTAGGCGGAGCCGTCGCGGGTTTCGCCGCGTCATTTTTTCTGCCGCCATTGCACCGAACCGCCTCTCACGCCACCGGATTTGTTGAAAGTTTGCTCGGCGCGGTGGTCGGCGCGGGAATCGTCTATGCCATTCTGCGGCTGGGGAAATTGTTGTTTGGCCGGCAGAAATTAAAACTGCCGCCGGACACGAAAATCATTTTTTCCGAAACGCATTGTGCATCTGCCGGACAAGGAAATTCCCTACGAAGAATTGTTTTACCGCAAATCCGACGCGATTGTTCTTCGGGCGCAAACGGTGGAACTGGTTGATCGCGGCTATGAGAACGTGACCGTGCGGCTCTCGCCCGCCGCGTTGCAAATCGGCGACGAGGAAATCTCCCCCGACGACGTGCCGCATCTGGAAGCTGTGAGCGCGGAAATCGTCCTGCCGCGCGAGGCGATGGGCCTGGGCGACGTGAAATTCATGGCGGCCATCGGCGCGTTCATCGGCTGGCAGGGCGCGATTTTTTCGCTGGTGGTCAGCTCGATGATCGGCGCGGTGGTCGGCGTGGTCTTGATTTTGATGCGCAAGCGCGAATGGTCGTCGCGGATGCCTTACGGCCCGTACATCGCGCTGGCGGCGGTGCTCTGGATTTTCTGCGGGAAGAAAATTATCCACTCGCTTTTTCAATGATTTCACGTCCCCAAAACGAGAGGAAATTTGATGATTGGAAAGATTTGCCGGGCGGCGGACGGCGTTATCAGTTGGAAGTAACCGGACGATCCGGCTGGCGGGCGCGTTATTTGAAGGAAGTGGATGCCACCGAAACCACCGTGCGTTTCTGGCAGGAAATTTACGACGACACCGACGGGCTGGTTGAAATTCACGAGAAATTCCCGATGGATAAAGGCCATCAGAAAGTGTAGAATGTTGCCATGACGATTACGAAGCAGACCGTCGCCGACCAGATCGCCGCGTATCTTCATCACGAGATCACGCCGGCGCAGTTGGTGGATTGGGCGGAACGCGCGCTGTTGGACGGCGAGTTTGCCGAAAGCGATGCCGCGACGATTTCAGCCGTCGTCGCCCGGCTCGGCGTGGCGGACGTTCGCGCCTTCGGCCTTGCATGGGACGATTGCGAACAGCTTCTTCATCGTCTCGGTTTTTCTCCGCGCGTGGAAGTGGTTGCCGCGTAATCACGCGCGTTTACAGGCAAATCTTTTTACGCGCAAAATGCGGACGCCGGCGCGTGGTGGTGAATCAAATCGCTGAAAACGGAAAATCAAAAGATTTGGTCAGGCGCGTCGGCAAATTTGCGAAATCGCTGGCCGATGCGGTGAAAACGATTTAGCCACAGATGAAACACGGATTGAACACAGATTTGTAAAAACCAATCCGATAATAATTTAACGCAGAGACGCAAAGACGCATAGAAGGCAGGTAAATAATCATCCCGTGAGCGAAGAAAAGTTAAATTGATTCTATGAAATTTTAGACGAGCTTGCGGTGGAACGGGCGAGGCAGCTTGAAATTGAAAATGCGGAGTTGGAATTGCAAGCGGAACAGCTGGCGAAGTAGATTAAAAGATTGTCGGAAGTTTCTTAAATTTCTCCACACGCTTTGACAACCGATCACACCGATGCTTGCAACGAAACGGATGAACGGCAACAATGCGTTTTTGAAATGCCGCCAACCTCGTTTGAACAAATCATCCCGGAACTGCGGGACGCCATCGGCCCGGTGATCCTGATCTCCGGCGTCGGCCTGCTGCTGCTCACCATGACGAACCGGCTGGGCCGGGCCATTGACCGCGCGCGGCTGCTGAAACACGAGCTTGCCGTCCGCACCGGCCATGAGCGCGAACAGACGCTCGCGCAGGTGGCGATTCTCTACCGCCGCGCAAAAATCATCCGGTTGAGCATCACGCTGGCGGCCACGAGCGCGGCGCTGGCGGCGGTGCTGGTCGTGGCGCTGTTTGTGACCGCGCTGTTCCAGTTGCCGGAGGGATTTTTGATCGGGCTGATTTTTGTGGCCTGCATGGCTTCGCTGTTCGCGTCGCTCATCGGGTTCATCCGCGACATCAACCTTTCGCTTCACGCGTTGAAACTGGAACTGGAAGGCGTCAAGCTGGACGCACAATAAAAATCAAATCGCGAAGTCGGTGTATTCCGGCTTCACGGCTTCCAACGGCGGAAACAACATTCCGGCGGCGACGGTGGCGTTCGTCCCTTGCTCGATCAAAATGAACGAGCCGGTCAGCCGGTTCGTCGCATAGCCGTCAAAGACCACCGGCTTGGCGGTCTTGATGCGGATTGTCGCCGATGTCGTTGATCGCGAGCGCGGCCGGCGCGGGTTCGGGTTCAAGCGTCGTGAAGTTGATGCGGCTTTCGATTTGCGTCACGACGGCCTGCACGGTCTGCGTGGCGTGCTTGAGGAAATACTTTTTGCCCGTCTGCAACGGGCGCGGATGCATCCAGCAGACGCGCGCGTGCAATTCCGCGCTGCGACCGGGCAGATTTTCAAGGCCGACAATCATGTCGCCGCGGCTGATGTCAATGTCGTGTTCGAGGCAGAGCGTAACGGATTGCGGGCAGAACGCCTCGTCGAGCGAGCCGTCGTAGCTCCAGATGTCGCTGCACGACGGCCTTGATGCCGGCGGGCAGCACGAGCACCTGCTGTCCCACGGCGCACGATGCCGCCGGCGATCTGGCCGCTCAAGCCGCGAAAATCGTGCAGCGTCTTGTCGGTCGGATTGTTCGGGCGGTTGACCCATTGCACGGGAAAACGGAGCGTGCCGAGATTCCAGTCGCTGGCGATGTGGACGGTTTCCAGATGGTTCAACAGCGTCGGGCCTTCATACCACGGCGTTTTGGTCGAGCGGTCAACGACGTTGTCGCCGTTCAGCGCGCTCATCGGGATGAATTTCACGTCGCGGAACACGTCGAGTTTCGGGAAGAAAATCCTTCAATCTCATCGCGAATTTCCAGAAAGCGTTCCTCCTGCCAGTCCACCAGATCCATTTTGTTCACCGCGATGACGAGATGCGGAATGCCGAGCAGCGCGGCGATGTAAATGTGCCGGCGCGTCTGTTCGATGACGCCCTGCCGCGCGTCCACGAGCACGATGGACATATTCGCGGTCGAGGCGCCCGTGACCATGTTGCGGGTGTATTGCACATGGCCGGGCGTGTCGGCGACGATGAACTTGCGCTTCGGCGTGGCGAAATAGCGATACGCCACGTCAATCGTGATGCCTTGCTCGCGTTCGGCCCGCAGACCGTCGGTGAGGTTGGCGAGATTGATCTGGCCGCCGCCGGTGATGTCGGCGGATTTTTCCATCGCCTCAAGCTGGTCTTCCATCAGCGACTTGGAATCGTAAAGCAGCCGGCCGATGAGCGTGGACTTGCCGTCGTCAACACTGCCGCAAGTGTTGAAGCGCAAAAGTTCGATGGGATGCTGCGTGTGTGGCATGAAAGTTTTTTTAGTTATCAAACTTACTTAATCGTGTGCGGATTGCTTCGCAGGTTTTATCAATTTGATCGTTAATGGTTTTTGCATTATTCATAGCTTTTTCCCAATAATCACGCGGCTTCCGCTCGTCGGAATAAATGTTAAATTCGGTGGCTTCACCCCAGCAAAGTTGTAATACCTTTCCTAATTCATCCCAGATTATTGGAGGATAAAATGGACGATTATGTTTTATTGCCGTTCTGAAATCAGCAAATGCAATGGTAAATTTTTCGGCGCGCTTCAATTTGCGAGATTCTGCTGTTTCACCTTCTTGCAGGGAAGAATCCATAACAGGACGAAGCGCAAGAACAGCTTCTTGAAACTCGCATAACTTTGGCCAGATTTCCTCAAACACTTTCATTTCGCGTTCGTAACGAACACGATTGAAATGTTGTTTGTTTTCAATTGCCGATTTGATTCTAGCGACAACAAGAAATTGAAAAATTGTTCCAAGAAGCCAAACAATCCCGCATCCAACAAGAAACCAATTATGTTGGTTTAGAGCTTTCAGCAATTCGGTTGTTTGATCCGAACGTCACAAATTAAAAATATCCGGCCTTTTTCCGGTCTTCCATCGCGGCTTCGCTGGCCTTGTCGTCGGCGCGGGTGCCGCGTTCGGTCACGCGCGCGGCGCAACTTCGGCGATGATGTCGTCCACGCTGTCGGCGGGCGATTCAATCATGCCGGTGCTGATCATGTCGGCAATGGTGCGGACGCGGACGACCATTTTCTTGACCGGCTCGTTCGGCTTCGGACGCGCGCCGGCATAACGGATCGGGCTTGGTCGCATCCGTGTGCGGCGGCGGCACGGGCAGCCATTGGCCGCCGCGCCGGAAACATTCGCGCTCGTGGCTGAAATAAATCGTTCGGCACTTCGAGCTTTTCCTTTTTGATGTATTCCCAAACGTCCATCTCCGTCCAGTTGCGAGAGCGGAAACACGCGCATGTTTTCGCCGGGATTCACCCTGGCGTTGTAAAGATTCCAGATTTCCGGCCGCTGGTTTTTCGGATCCCACTGGCCGAACGAATCGCGGAAGCTGAAAAATCGTTCCTTCGCGCGGGCTTTTTCCTCGTCGCGCCGCGCGCCGCCGATGGCGCAGTCGAATTGAAATTCCTCAATCGCGCCGAGCAGCACGGGAATCTGCAGTTGGTTGCGGCTGATTTCGCCGGGCGTCGGACTGCGCGATGCCTTTGTCGATGGCCTCGTCCACCGTGCGGACGATGAGCTTCGCGCCGAGTTCCTTCGCGCGGCGGTCGCGGAATTCGATGAGTTCGGGAAATTCGTGGCCGGTCTCGACGTTCAGAAACGGCATCGGAATGTCCGACGGACGAAACGCCTTTTCCGCGAGGCGCAGCAGGCAGATGGAATCCTTGCCGCCGGAAAAAAGCAGGGCGGGGCGTTCAAACTCGGCGGCGACTTCGCGCATGACGTGAATCGCCTCGGTTTCCAGATACTGCAAATGGTCGAGATGGTAACTGCTCATTTCAAAGAATTTTAGCCACAGATGGACACAGATGAAACACAGATTTCCAAAGCGGATTTTTATTTGTGTTTCATCTGTGAAAATCTGTGGCCGGATAATTAAATTCCCGCGCCGCCGGAAACGGCCTTGCCGCCCCAGCTCGCGTGCAAACCGCACTCGCGTTTGTCGTCGGCCTTGGCGGGATCGAAATAATCCCACTCGTTCGGCAGATTATGCTGCTTCAAATAATTTTCCATGTCCGCGTCGCTCCAGTAAAACACCGGGCTGACTTTCGAGCGAATTGAAATTTTTGTCCTCGCTCACAATGTCCAGTTCCGCGCGGTTGGGATTCTGCACCTTGCGCAGCGCGGTGAGCCAGACGGTCGGCGCGAGTTCCTTCATGCCGCGCTGGAACGGCTCCAGTTTCATCGCGGTGCTGAACGCCTTGATGCGGCTTCGTTTTCCGGCGTCGGTTCGGAATCTCGCCGTAAATCGCGTCGCAATGCGCGGCGGTCATTTTCGGCAGGAACGGCTTGAGGTTCAGCTTGAGCAATTTTTTCAACTGCTCGGCGTGCCGGTAAGTCGCGGGACGATTGTAGCCGTGATCCACCCACAGCACCGGAATGTCCGGCTGCACCTGCGTGACAAGATGCAGCATCACCGCCTCGTAAGGCCGGAAATTCGTGGAGACAATCGCGCGGCCATTCGCCTGCGCGATGGCCCACTTCACAATTTCGAGCGGCGATTTGTTTCGCAACTCGGCGTTGGCTTTGGAAATTTGTCGGCAGTCATGTCGTTCAATTTTTTTGCTCGTTCAGAAACACGCGGTCGCACCAGTCGCCGAAGCGTTCGCCGGAATTTCGTTCCTTCGCAAAACGCGCGAGCACCGGACGCAATTCGTTTTCGATGTCCGGGTCTTTGACGACGTCCTTCCAGACGCGATTGAGGCGCGTGCCGGAAGTGTCGCCGCCGAGCCAGACCTGATAGCGTCCGGGCGCCTTGCCGACGAAACGCGATTTCCGCCATGTAAGGCCGCGCGCAGCCGTTCGGGCAGCCGGTCGAGCGGATGATGATTTCCTCGCCGCCGAGGCCGACTTCGCCGCAAAGTTTTTCGATGCGGTCAATCAAGCCGGGCAACATGCGTTCGCGATTCCGCGAGCGCGAGGCCGCAAGTGGGCAGCGCAGGGCAGGCCATCGCCGCCGCGTGCAAAACGCGCGCCTGATTTTCCGTTTTCACGCCGTGCGTTGCGAGCAGCAGTCGGTGATCGCAATTTTTTCCTCGTGATTCGCGTTGGCCAGAATCACGTTTTGATTTGCCGTCAGGCGGAACTCGATGTTCGGAAATTTTTCCGCGATTTCGCGCAAGGCGATTTTCTTGTGCGTCTTTCACGCGGCCGGTTTCGACGAACAGCGTGAAGAAACCATTTCCCGTCCACGGCCTGATGCCAGCCGAGCAGGTCGGCGGTGGTCGTGAATTTGAATGCGCTGCGCGGGCGCGAGCGTGATGCCGGCGCGTTTTTCAACTTCGGCGCGCATGAAATCCACGCCGCGTTCGGCGACGACGTATTTCAGGCGCGCGTGTTTGCGGTCGGTGCGGTCGCCAAAATCGCGGTGAATCGTCAGCACGGCTTTCGCCACGTCCACGATTTTGTCCGGCGAGAAAAATCCGATCACGTCTCGCGAGGCGCGGATACGTCTGCTTGTTGCCGTGAGCTGCGGCCCATGCCGCCGCCGACGGCGAGATTGTAGCCGACAAGCTGGTCGTTTTCGACAATGGCGATGAAGCCGAGGCAGTTCGTGAAAATGTCCAGGTCGTTCACCGGCGGAATGACGAAGGCGATTTTGAATTTTCGCGGCAGATACGTTTTGCCGTAAAGCGGGTCAACGAAGTTTTTGTTCGTTTCGTCTTCGAGATTCAATTGCACGCCGTCAATCCAGATGGAGTGATACGCCTTCGGTCTTGCGGCGCGAGCGCCAGCGCGACTTTTTTGCAGTCGGCATAAACCTGGTCGCGCGCCTTGGTGTAAGCGGGCGTGGGCGGCGCGAGGACGTTGCGGTTCACGTCGCCGCAGGCGGCGAGAGTGGAGAGCAGCGATTCGTTGATTGCCTTTGATGAGCGGACGCAAACCGGATTTCACGACGCCGTGAAATTGAATGTCTGGCGCGTGGTGATGCGCAGCGTGTTGTTGCCGTATTTTGAGGCAAGTTCGTCAAAGACGTTCCATTGATTTGCCGTCATCACGCCGCCGGGAATGCGGCTGCGGATCATCATGATATATTTCTTGCCGGTCTTGCGCAGGTCGCGGTCGTCCTGCTGGTAGGAGCCGTGAAATTTCAGGAACTGGTTGTCGTCGTCCGAAAAATGGTCGGCGTTCGCGTCGGCGATGGTCGCGGCAATCGTGCCCGCGAGCGTCGGGATCGCGGCCTTGATTTCTTCGTTGTGCGTCAATTTGACTGGTGCTTCAGTGCTCATAAGCGAATGGTTAATCTGACAGAAAATGGAAATTGTTCAAGCATCGCGTTTCGCTGTCTTTCACGTTGCCGGAATGAAGCGTTGGAACCAATGAGTCAGGCCGAACAAAATCAGAAGCACAAAACTCAAAGTTTCCGGGCATTGCGGCGCGACGGCCAGCCAGTCCACGAACACGATTCCCGCCAGCAGGCCGGACACGATTCTGTCCGACATTGATTTCGCCCGGCTGAAAAATGCGTCCGCACGCAGCGCGCGACCCACAGCACAAAAATGAGCGCCACAAACCACGCCGCTTTGCGAGCGCCGCCGGCGTTCATCAGCATGCGCCAGAACAACCGGCGCGGCCAGAAGCAGCAGCGGCCAGCACGGAATCGGCCCGCGAAAACTTTCGCGCCGCGCGACGCAGCTCAAACCAACGATGTAAAACGCCAGCGCCACGCCGCACCAGATCGGCCAGCCGTTCAAACCCTCCGCGCCGGTCGTCCCGGCGATGACATAAACCCAGAACCGGCACAAGCCCATCAGCCACGGCGACGCGGTGAAGACCTTGTGCGTTGCGTCGTAAATGACGATGCAAATGGCCAGCACGAGCGCCGAGCACGCCGGTCGCTTTGCCCGGAATTATCAGACACAAAATGCCCAACGCCAGCCATGCCCAGCCCCAGCGCCAGACGGCTTCCACGGAGATTTTGCCCGATGGAATCGGGCGTGCCGGTTCGGCGTTGCCGGTCGAAATCCGCGTCGAACGCGTCGTTCAAAAACATTCCGCCGGTGTAAAGCGCGCTCACGCCGAACGAGCAGCAACGGCAATTTCCAAAAATTTCCGCCGCCGGACAGCCACCAGCCCGCCAGGCAGTTCGACCAGACCGTCGGCAGATTGGAAACCCGGCCAAGAACCAGCAACGTTCGCAATCGCGTCGGCATTTATGTTTTACGATGTTTGATTTTTTTATGGTTTCTGGAACGAAACGGCGGACACTGTAAATCATAAATTAGGAATCATAAATCATAAATTCAGCGCAGTCCGCGTTTGCCGAGTTCGGCGAGCGTCCAGTCGTATTCCTGCGCGAGCTGCTCCACGACGTTTTGCGATTTCAATTCCGGCGGCAGCACTTCCCAGGTGTAAGTTTCCATTTCCAGATGCGAACAAAGCTCCGGATTTTCCGCGAGCAAATCCAGGACGCCAAGCAAATGGTCGTTGGTGTTTTCAAACGGCGGCGCGGCGGGCGCGTGCAGCGGAACGTGAAAATGAATCCGCCATTCTGGAAGTTTTGAGTTTTTAATTTTTAATTTTGAACTGGCCGACAAGCGCATCGGGCAAATCGCGGAAGATTTTAATTTGCCGTTTTCGTCGCGCGCGACGACCTGATGGAGATAAACGTCGTCGGCAAATTTTTTCAGCGCGGCGCGGGCTTCCGCTGGTCGGTCTGGATTTTCAGCGCGGAACTCAAATGGATTTTGCTGATTTTGATTCCGGCATTGTGCAAGGGCGGCGAAGGCATTTTGCGGCTCTTCAAATTCCACGGCGAAATGGCAGCTGTCGTAATTGACGCCCAGATGTTCGTCGAGGCGCGGATCGTTTTCATGTTCGGCGCGCAGTTGCTCGAAAAATTGGATCGTCTCGGCGGAATTTTCCAGCAGGCAAAGCGGTTCGGGTTCGAGGCCGAGATGCAGCCGGCGTTTTGATTTTTCGCCGACGCGCGAAATGTGTTCGACACAGCGCCAAAGATTTTCGCGGATGAGTTTTTCCTGTTCGCGGCTGGAAATGAATTCCTTGAACGAGCCGGGCACGGTGCTGACGCTGCCTTCGATGCCGGCGGGCAACAATTTCGCCAGCAGGTCGAAAAGCAGGTTGGTGTAGGCCAGCCGTTCCGGCGAAGTCCAGTCGGGCGCGATAAACCTGTTCCTTGACGCGCGTGCCGTGAAACTGGCCGTAGGGAAATCCGTTGATGGTGAAAACGTAGCAGGATTTTTTTTCGAGCCAGCGTTGAAATTCCAGCAGCGTCGGCGCGGTCGGACAATTCCACTGCGGCCTGTTGGCTCAAGCGCAGGCCGATGGCAAACGGCGCGCGGGGACAGACTTTTTCGCGCACGGCAAGCGTGTGGTTTTTGAGCGAATCAAAGGTTTCGCGCCACGTTTCGCCGCGATGGATGTTCGTGCAGTAGGCGAGATGCAGGTCATGGTTCAATTTCACGGCGCGGAAAATGAGATGAAATTAATCGTTTGCAAAGCGGAAACGGCGTTGACACGTCGGCGCAAAGGTTTAGTTTGTAAAATTCAAATCAAATCATGTTGACTCGCATCTGTCTGATTCGTGGCCATTGTGGCGGCGCTTGTGCGCCGGGGTGCTGAATTTTGTCGTGGTGAAGGACAAGATCACCGCGCTGACCACCGACCGTAACACACAGCGTGATGGCCGCATTTCGGCGCAGGGCGAAAGGGATCAGACCAAAAAGAAACTGGCCAGCACGCAAAACGAGTTGACGCAGACGCAGCAGGATTTGGCGGACGCGCAGACCAAGGAGAAAAAAGCTGAAGCTGATGAAACTGTCCAGATCAAAAGGTCAATGATTTGTCCGACAAGCTCACCAAGACGACGCAGGAACGTGACAACGCCCAAAACAATCTGGCCGCCTATCAGAACACCGAAATGTCGCCTGAAGAAGTTCTCAAGCTTGTCGCCCAGATCAAGCAGGATCAGACGGCGATGGACGCCATCAAGGACGAAAAGACCGTTCTCACACGGACGGTTGCCCGCCTGCAAAGCCAGTTGAACGAACTGATTGGAACAAATTATGTCGTGACGCTCCCCGCCGGACTCAAAGGCAAAGTGGTTGTGGTGGATCCGAAATGGGATTTTGTCGTGCTGAACATCGGCGAAGACCAGGGCGTGCTGGAGGACGGCGAACTGCTCGTCAGCCGCGACGGCAAGCTCGTCGCCAAGGTCATCGTCCGCAGCATTGAGAAAGACCGCTGCATCGCCAACATCGTGCCCGGCTGGAAGCTGGGCGAAGTCATCGAAGGCGACGAAGTCATTCCGGCGCATCCGGCCAGTTAAAATGAAATTTCGCGCCGTCCAGTGGCTTCTGCTTCTCGCGTTCGGACTGGTTCTCGCCGTCGTCAGCGGTTGCACGACCGAAGAGCCGGACAACGATTCCGTCGTCCGTGGAACGCGCCGCAAGGCTGGGAAAACGGAATGCCCATGATCAACAACCAGCAACATTCGCAGTAATTTTCGCTTTATCGCGCGGCCGCCGAGCAGCGCGCTGGCGTCAAAATAAAATCCACCGGCACGTCCGGTTTTCCCGCCGGGACTTCCTTCACAACCTGCTCGTCAAAGGCGATTCCGCATTTCACGCCGCGAACATCTTGCAGCAGCCGGTCGTAAAATCCCCTGCCGCGTCCGAGCCGGTTTCCCCGCAAATCAAACGCGATTCCCGGGACAAGAACCAGATCAATTTCGCGCAACGGAATTTCAACGCAATTTGTTGCGCGGTTCGCGGATGCCGAATCTGCCGGAAACAATTTCACCCCCCAAATTTCGAACGCGGCAGATGACGTAATTTTGATTCACCGGATCAAACTGCGGCAGCGCGACAATTTTTCCCGCCGCAAAACATTCTTCGAGCAGCGGCCAGAAATCCACTTCCGTCCGGCAGCGGCGCGAAAAACAAAATCGGCAGCGCGCTTTTGAAAAAAGATCGTTTCTTCAGTTTTGCGCGCAGTTTTTGGGAATCCGATTTGCGTTTTTCTTCGGGAAATTTTTCCCAAAGCTGCGCGAATTTCGGAGCGCATAGTTGATTTCGCTTTTTCCATCACAGTCTCGCGCACGATCAATCTTTTTTTATCTGTGTCCATCTGTGGCTATTTCTGATTTTTGATTCGAGAGAGTTGCGCCCGCCATTTTTCGACGCGCTCCTTGATTTTCTTTTCCACGCCCTGTTCGGTCGGCTCGTAATAAGATTTTGTCCACGCCCAGATAATCCTGCGCGACGAAATGTTCCTTGCCTTCGTGCGCGTATTGGTAGCCGACGCCGTGGCCGAGTTTTTTCGCGCCTTTGTAATGCGCATCGCGCAAATGTTCCGGCACGGCAATCGTGCGGCCGGATTTCACATCTTCGAGCGCGGCGTCAATCGCCATGATAGGCGCTGTTGCTTTTGTTCGCCGTGGCGATGTAAATCGTCGCCTCGGCCAGCGGAATTCGCGCTTCCGGCCAGCCGACAAATTCCGCCGCGGACAAGCACGGCGTTCGCCAGCACCAAGGCCATCGGATCGGCCAGGCCGACATCTTCCGCCGCGCAAATCACAATGCGCCGCGCGATGAAGCGCGGGTCTTCGCCGGCATGAATCATTTTTGCCAGCCAGTAAAGCGCCGCGTCCGGGTCGCTGCCGCGCATGGATTTGATGAACGCGGAAATCGTGTCGTAATGCGCGTCGCCGTCGCCGTCATAAACCACGGCTTTTTTCTGGATGCTCTGCTCGGCGACGTCGAGCGTGATGTGAACGATGCCATTTTCCTCCGGCGCGCGTGGTGAGCGCGGCGATTTCCAGCGAGTTCAAGCGCCTTGCGCGCGTCGCCGTCGGAAATTTTGGCCAGATGACGCAAGGCATTTTCATCGGCGGAAATTTTCATGATAGCCGAGGCCGCGTTCCTCATCCGTCAACGCGCGTTGCAGCAGCGAAAACAATTCCTCCTCGGTCAGCGGGCGCAGTTCAAAAATCTGCGAGCGCGAGACGAGCGGCGAGTTGACGAAGAAAAACGGATTGTGCGTCGTCGCGCCGATGAGTTTGATGACGCCGCTTTCCACGTCCGGCAGCAAAACGTCCTGCTGCGCCTTGTTGAAGCGATGGATTTCGTCAATGAACAGAATCGTGGATTGGCCGGTGTTTTCAAGGCGGTTGGCGGCGGCGGACAAAACGCGGCGCATGTCGGCGACGTTGGATTCCACGCCGCTCAAGCGCTCGAATTTGCTTTTGGTCTGGCGCGCGATGATTTGCGCGAGCGAGGTTTTGCCGGTGCCGGGCGGCCCGTAAAAAATCAGCGATTGGATGCGGTCGGCTTCAATGGCGCGGCGCAACAATTGGCCCGGGCCGAGGATGTGCGTTTGGCCGGCGTATTCATCGAGGTTGCGCGGGCGCATCCGCGCGGCGAGCGGCTGGTTGCGGAAATTTTCCGGACGTCGCGGAGCGATGCGGATTTTTCTTCCGGCTGATTTTCAGCCGGATGGGAAAACAAATCGTCGCGCGCCATGACTTGAAATTAGCATTGCGGGAAGATTTGCCCAAAACAAAAAAGCCCGCAACGGGTGGCGGGCTTTGATTGCAGGGTTGACAGGGCAGTCCTGCAATCTTGAAAGAACCCCCGCCATTGCCGTGTGCCACTTGATCCTTTGAACTTGTTTTACAACAAGTGGAACTCGCGCGGCGGCTTTCGACTTCCAGTGAAGGCGTGTCGGCCACCGCCGCAACTTCGTTCCGGGATTCGTTTAACTACGGTTCAAGGACTGTTGCGAATCACGAACAGGGCAGGGAAATTATTTTTACAAAGATCGTCGCTTGCTTCTGATGAAGTTATCGTCCCGCAGGCGAAATTATTCAAGAAAAAATTTTGAAAAAATTTTCATTTCGCGGGTTGACAAATGAAGATGTGTGGTTTGCGCGGGCTTGAACGTCTGCATCAGTCCGGTTTGAAAACTGGATTTCGGTTCAGGGATTTTGCTTGTCCAGCACTTCCCGGAGCTTGCGGGCGAGCGCGGACGGCGTGAACGGTTTTTGGAGCAGCGCCACGTCCTTGTCCGTCAAGCCTTGATGGACGACGGCGTTCTCGGTGTAGGCGGAGGTGAACAGAATCTTGGTGTGCGGATACAACGCCCGCACGCGGTCGGCCAGTTCCTTGCCGCTCATGTGCGGCATGACGACATCGGTGAACAGCAAGTCAACGTGCCCGCAGTTGCCCTGCTGTTTCACGCTCAAGGCTTCGACGCCGTTGGCCGCCACCAAAACCGTGTAGCCCAGCCGGCGCAACAATGTCGCCGCCATTTCCCGCAGTGCCTGATCGTCCTCGACCAGCAGGATGGTTTCCGTCCCGCGCGGCAAGCCCGGCGCGTCCGGCGGCGCGGCGGGTGCCGGCACCGACGGTTCCACCTGCGGCAGATAAATCTTGAAGGTTGTGCCCCGGCCCGGCTCGCTGTAAACGCTGATGTGACCTCCGCTCTGTTTGATGATGCCGTAACAGGTGGACAATCCCAAGCCCGTCCCCTGGCCGACGTCCTTGGTCGTGAAGAACGGCTCGAAGGCGCGCGCCTTGACCTCGTCGCTCATGCCCCGGCCGGTGTCCGAGACGGCCAGCAGCACATAGTCGCCGGGCTTCAATTCCGGATTGCCGCCTACGCTGCCGGGTTCGAGCGTGACGTTGGCGGTTTCCAGCGTGAGTTTGCCGCCGCCGGGCATGGCGTCGCGCGCGTTCATGGCCAGGTTCATGATGACCTGTTCAATCTGTCCGGCGTCCGCCTTGACCGTTTTGAGTCCGGCGGCGGGCATGATGTTCACCTCCACATTTTCCCCGCCCATCAGATGGCTCAACACGCCGGTCATGCCGGTGATGACCTGGTTAAGGTTGAGAGCTTCTGGCCGGAGGAACTGCTTGCGACCATAAGCCAGCAACTGGCGGGTCAATGTCGCGGCGCGGTCGGCGGCCTGGCAGATGGCGGTCGCGTTTTGGGCCAGCGGACTGCCGGCGGGCAGGTCTCCGAGCAGCAGTTCGGCCTGGCCGATGATGGCCGTGAGGATGCTGTTGAATTCATGCGCGATGCCGCCCGCGAGTTTGCCGACCGTTTCCATCTTCTGGGATTGAATCAAATGCCCTTCAATCCGCTTGCGCTCGGTAATGTCGCGCACAAACGCCACGCTCATGTCAACGCCGCCGAACGAGAAATTCTGGGACATGACTTCGATGGGAAATGTGGAGCCGTCCTTGCGCCGATGAACGCCCTCGAAATGCCGCGTTGCCATCGGGTTTTGCTCGCGCTGCCGCCAGATCTCCTCCCAGCGCTGATGTGAATAGACAGGGTCAATGTCGAAAAGCTTCAACCGCATCAATTCCTCACGCGCGTAACCGAGCAAGCGGCAGGCCTGGTCGTTGACGTAACAAAAGCCGGCATCCCGCTTGGTCCAGAAAATAGCGTCGGCGGCTTGATCGGTGGCAAACTGGAACTGCCGCAGCGCCGTCTCCGCCTGTTTGCGCTCGGTAATGTCGCGGAACGTCCAGATTCTGCCGAAGTATTTTCCATCTACGCCCACCACGGGAGCCGAGTATCTGTCCAGAATTATCCCGTCTTTCAGTTCAATTTCATCACGGCTGATTTCGTCCGGATGCGAATAGAGATAAGTGACTTGTTCAACAAACTTTTCTGGATTTTCAACCATGTCCGCGACATGCCGGACCTGGGCTGCGTCGTTACTTCCGTCGGCGATGGCCTGGGGAATTTTGAACAGCTCGACGGTCCGCTGGTTTTGGAAGATTTTCTTTCCGTGCTCGTTGACGACCAAAATTCCGTCAATGGTGGAATTGCTCTGGGCTTCAAGGAACGCCGTCTTCCACTGCAACTCGGCGGTGCGCTCGGCGACCCGGTTCTCCAATTCTTCCATTTTCATCCTGGACTGCCGGTGCAACCACCATTTTTCGGTGAGCGCCTGCGCCAGTTGAAGCGCTTCCACGATGTCAAACGGCTTTTTGAGAATGAGCAGTCCGTCGGAATCGCCGATCTTTTCAAACATCTCGCCCCAGGAATAATCCGAGTAGGCCGTGCAGAGGACGATCTGGACTTCCGGGTCAACGGCCCAAATTTTCTGGGCGGTTTCCACGCCGTCCATGCCCGGCGGCATGCGGATGTCCACAAATGCCATCGCGTAGGGACGCCCGGCTTCCCGCGCCTGTTTCACCAGCAGCACGCCGTCCTGTCCCTGGTAAGCCGAGTCAATTTCATAGCGAACCTGCTGAACCATTCCGCCGGGCGGAACCTGGCTGCCGAACAGCTCCGCCTCGGCTGCGTCCAAGGCGGTGGCGGTGGTGGCGGGGGAAAGTATCTTGCGAAAATCATCGTGAATGGCGTGATTGTCATCAATGACGAGAATCCTCCGGTTTTTTTCCTGATAGGGATTATTCATGGGAGTCCTTCGGGGATGGTTTAGCTGGCACCGGTTTCGACCGCGATTGGAAAGTTGTTTCGCCGACTGCTGTGATTTGCGGCAGTTCGAGCGTGAACATCGCGCCACGGCCAATGCCGTCGCTGTGAACGGTCAGCGAACCGCCCATTTCCTTCGCCGCCAGCGCGCCGCTGTGCAGCCCGAAGCCGTGGCCATGCTTGCGCGTGGTGAAACCGTGGCTGAAGATGCGGGTCAGGTTCTCCGGCGGAATGCCAACCCCGTTGTCCATGACGGATATTTTGATCCGGCCCTCGCCGTGGGTCACGCGCATCTTGATTTGTTTGTCTTCTCGCCCCGATTCGTCGCAGGCGTGCCTGGCATTGCGGATCAGGTTCATGAGCACTTGCAGGATTTTGTGTTTCTCGAGGTTCAGCGGCGGGACATCATCAAATTCGCGGATGACTTTCACTTGATGACGGTTCAAGGAATCTGCGTTCATGCGCAGGCTGTCCTCCACCAGGTCGCGGACGCTGATGATTTCCTTGACGGCGGAAACCCGCGCGTAACTTTGCTGCATGGTCACCACGTCCTTGATGTGCTCGATGTTTTTCAAGAGCAATTCCAGTTCCTGAACAGTCGTCGTCTGGTCGGCCAGCAGTTGCTCGGCGAGCTGTCCCAAATAACCCGGCAACTGCCGGCCCTTGGGATCGGCGGTGATGAACGTCCCCAGGTCCCGCTCATGTTCCCGCAGCATGGCCGCAACCTTGGCCAGGCTGGCGGCCCTGGATTGTTTCACGTTGTCCACGACCAGGCTGGCCGAGACGTTGACGCTGTTGAGCACGTTGCCAATGTTGTGCAGGACGTTGGTGGCAATTTCGGCCATGCCCGCCTGCCTGGATTTTACAAGCAATTCGCCATGGATGCGCTCGTTTTCCAATTCCATTCGTTTGCGCTCCTCGATTTCCGTTTCGAGCGCCTGCGTCTTTTGCGTCAATTGAACCTCTTCGCGTTTGAGGGACGCGTTGGCCGCGGCCAGTTCGCGGGTCCGGCTGGCGACCTCGGCTTCCAGCAGGTCGCGGTTTTTTTGCATCGCCTGCCGTTCGAGGCGCAGATGCCGCATCCGCTGTGAATAAACCCCAAACAAGGCGGCGAACGCCAGCCCGCCGCAGAACAGACGGAACCAAATCGTCTGATAATAGTGCGGGAGCAAAACAATTGCCATCGTGTCGCCCTGCTCGTTCCAGACACCATCAGCGTTCGCTGCGATGACGCGGAAGTGGTAGGTTCCCGGCTTGAGGTTCGTGTAAGTTGCCTGCCGCCGGACACCGGCATCCACCCAGGTATCGTCATACCCTTCCAGTTGATACCGGTAATCAATCTCGCGCGGCGCGATGAAACTCAAGGCGTTGAAATCAAACTCCATATCACCCCGGCCCGGCGGCACGATGAGGCTTCCGGCGCTGGGCGCTACCTTGCCGTTGGTAATCACGCGGTCAATATGCACCGGCGGCGCGATGTGATTGGTCGGAATATGTGCGGGATCAATGATCACCACCCCGTCGGGGCTGGGAAACCAGATGCGTCCGTCAGGAGTTTTGCAGCCGGAGGGTTCTTGCACGGTCTTGCTGGCCGCCATGACGGAATCCAAGCCGTCATACGCACGGCAGGAAACGTGATCGCTCCTGCCATCGGCAAAATCATTCATGCTTTGGCGGCTGACGGAAAAAATTCCCCGCCCGGAATCCACCCAGAGATCTCCCAAATCGTCTGGAATGATTGCGTAAATATTGTCATCGAACAGGCCGTGGATTCGATTGATGAGCCGGACCTGGTTGTTTTTGATCCGGACGATTCCATCTTGGGTGCCGCCCCAAACGATCCCATCGCTGTCTTCGCAAACCCAGTTCACTCGTGGATTAGCCAGTCCTTCCGTTACCGACCAATGTTGAACGTCGCCGTCCTTGACCCGGAAAATTCCATTCACGGTGGACGCCCAGATGGCCCCGTCCCGTCCCGTCGCCAGATTGATAATCCACCACATCGGCGGGGACTCGCCGTTGTTGTAAGCATAGGGCCGGAAATAATTCGTCCCCGCGCGATAGAGTTCCCCGCCGACGGACACCACTACGCCGCGCGCGTCTTCCGCCAGGCCCACCACAAAATCGGAGTTTGTATAAATCGCAACGATCTTTTTCTCTGGAGAAAGGATTGTCAGCATCTTCAAGCCGCAGACGAGATAAAGGTCGCCATTGCTCGCTTCCAGCGCACGCTTCACGTAGCTGTCTGGCATCCCGGTTTCGGTCGAATAAGTTTTATCGGTGCCGTCGAAATAGGTGACCCCGCCGGAGCTGCTGATCCAGACGCCGCCATGCCGTGACGGGCTGACCGAGAGGGCATCTTTGACTGCCGGGTCTTCGGCGGCCTGCTGGATCGGAAATTTCACGTCCATGAGCTGGCTCACGCCGTCGCGCGTCCCAATCCACAGGCTGCCTTCGCGGTCTTCCAGGAGGGCGTTCACGTAATTGTCGGTCAGCCCGTCTGTTTTTCCAAAAAATTCATACGCTCCATTCCGGTAGCGTCCGACGCCGCTAATGCCCGTTCCAATCCACAACGTCCCTTGCCGGTCCACCAGCAACGAATAGATTGGATTCGTCAAAGGCGGAATCTTTTTCCGCCGAAGGCTGGCATCAAAGCAATAAAGGCCATTGATGGCACCGACCCAGATTTGCCCCTGCGGATCCTCGGCAATGGACTCAATGGTTGTGGCTTCCAACTCCGGATCTCGAAGATTGACCATCTGTCCTGCCTTCCAGTAATAGATTCCGTTGTTGACCGTCCCAAACCATATCCGGCCTTCCCGATCCCCGTAAACGCACAAGACATTGGGCAGGTCATTTGTTCCCGAGAACGGATTCGTTGACATCAAACTTTCAAAAGTTCCGGTTGGTGTCAGCCGAAAAGGCCCGTATTCTGTTCCCAGCCAGAGCGTCCCATCATCCCCTTCCGTGAGCGCCCGGACGTCAAAGTTCGCTTTTCCCACGGTTTGGGTTTCCTGAATGGAAAATGAACGTTGATTGTAAAACCCAAATCCGCCGTATTCCAGCCCAATCCACAAGCCGCCGTCATGGGCGCTCGCAAGGCTTGTCACCTTGCCGCTCCACAGCCCGCCGATTTGGGAAAGATCGGGCAGCTCGAATTCTACCCCGTCAAATCGAACCCATCCATCCTGTGTTCCGAGCCAGAGATAACCGTCCTGCGTTTGTGCCAGGGCATTGACGTCGCTGATGGGCAGCCCGTTCTGCCGGCTCCATGTCCGGCAGTTGTATTGCTGCAAGCTCCGGCTCGGGTCCAGGGCGAACCCGCGGTCGGCCAGCATCAGCGGCAACAGCAACATTCCCGCCAGCAACCCGCGCCGGAACCGGCAACGCCTCTGCCTGAAATGTGTCGGCGAATTTTTCATGGTTCACGAACCATCGTTGTGGATCCCGCCTGAACGGGCAACTCCAGTGTGAAAGTTGCACCTTTGCCCGGCCCGGCGCTGTGGGCGGTCAGCGAACCGCCCATTTCCTTCGCCGCCAGCGCGCCGCTGTGCAGGCCGAAGCCGTGGCCATTCCTGCGCGTGGTAAAACCGTGGTTGAAGATGCGGGTCAGGTTCTCCGGCGCAATGCCAACGCCATTGTCACTGACGGATATTTTGATATGGCCCTCCGAGTGCGGAGTTCCAGGGGGATTTGCATTCATTGAGTTACGCGCACCGTCAACCGCCTGTCCTCGCGCCCCGAATCCTGGCAGGCGTGCTTGGCGTTGCGAAACAGGTTCAACAGGATTTGCAGGACTTTGTGCTTGTCAACATTGACCAGCGGCACGTCTTCAAATTCGCGGATCACTTCCACCTGATGATGATGCAATGCGTCCTCATTCATGCGCAGGCCGTCCTCCACCAGTTCGCTGATGCTGATGATTTCCTTGACGCCGGAAACCCGCGCATAACTTTGCTGCATCGCCACAATCTCCTTGATGTGCTCGATGTTTTTCACGAGCAATTCCAATTCCTGAACAGTCGTCGTCTGGTCGGTCAGCAGTTGCTCGGCGAGCTGTCCCAAATAACCCGGCAACTGCCGGCCCTTGGGATCGGCGGTGATGAACGTCCCCAGGTCCCGCTCATGTTCCCGCAGCATGGCCGCAACCTTGGCCAGGCTGGCGGCCCTGGATTGTTTCACGTTGTCCACGACCAGGCTGGCCGAGACGTTGACGCTGTTGAGCACGTTGCCAATGTTGTGCAGCACGTTGGTGGCGATTTCCGCCATGCCCGCCAGCCGGGAGGTTTCGAGCAGTTGTTTGTGCGTCTCCTCAATCTTCGCCTCGGCATTCTTGAGATCCGTAATATCCCGTGAAGTGCCAAAGGTGCCGATGATTTCACCATCCTTGTTGCGCCAGGGCACTTTCGTGGTGATATGCCAGACGGTGCTGCCATCGGGAAAATCCGCCCGTTCAATTTTCCCAAGCATCGGCCGGCCCGTGCGTATAATCTCCTGCTCGTCCTGATTGAAAGCGCCGGCGTGATCGCTTCCGTAGGTGTCAGCGTCCGTCTTGCCGATGATATATTCGTGGAACCGCTCCACGCTTGACAGATGGGCCGTCAATTGGTCCGCGCTTTCGCCGGGATGCGCGGCGTGATGCCGGCTCAAGGCAATCCTGAACAAGTTTGCCGCCTCGGATCGGCTCACGTTCACCAGGCGCGACTGCCGGTCCTTGAAGAAAATGGAGTCGGGCGAATGATCGAGCAGCGTCCGCAACAAATCGCGCTCGTAGGCGGCCGCTTCCTGCGCCTGCTTGAGATCGGTGATGTCCTTGGAGATGCCCAGCGTGCCGATGATTTCGCCGGCCGGATTGCGCATCGGCACTTTATTGGTCAGCGCCCAAGTCACCCGGCCATCCTTCCAATTCTCCTTTTCCACCTTGCCGATCAGCGGTCGGCCCGTGCGGATGATTTCCTGTTCGTCCTCATAGGCGGGACGCGCGTGTTCTTCCGTGAAGAAATCGAAGTCCGTCCGGCCCACCAGTTCCTCCGCGCTCTTCAACCCGAAATTTTCCGCCAGGGCTTTGCTGGTTTTGATGAACCGCGACTGGACATCCTTGAAATAAACCTGATCCGGCGAATTATCGAGCAGCGAACGCAGCAGATTGCGCTCGTAGGCCAACTCGGCCTCGGCCTTCTTGGCGGCCGTAATGTCAAACACCGTTCCCTGCGTGCCCACGATCCCGCCGGCGGCGTCAAACACCGGCGATCTCACCACGCGCCAATGCTGCGTGCCGCCTTCCGCTTCGGAATACTGTTCCTCGGCTTCGGTGGTCCGGCCGGTCCGCAGGATTTGTTCATGGTGGACATCCGCCAGCGTCGCGATTTCCGTCAGCCATTTCGACGCTGGATTCTGCCGTTCCACCGTCGCGATCTCCAGACCCGTCCGGCCCAGCATCTGCTCCGGCGTCATTCTTTTGAGTTTGCAGAATGCGGCATTGACGAAGACGAAGCGGCCTTCTTTGTCTTTGCGATAGACGCCGGCGGGCATTTGATCCACCAGCGAATGGTAAAGCGCCTGCGATTCCTGCAACGCCGCCTCCGCCAGCTTGCGTTCGGTGACGTTGAACAAGATGCCCTGGGAGCCGGCGATCTTTCCGTCCGCGTCAAACACCGGCGATTTGACCGTGTGATAATAACTCCGCCGGCCATCCGCGCCCAGATATTCATCCTCCACCGCAATGTGCCGCCCCGTCCGCATGATGGATTCATGGTGGCCCATGCCTTGCGTGTCCAATCGGTCGGATATGAGACGACTGGTCGCCGGTGTCGCCTTCATGCCAGCCAGCAGTTCGGAGGCGGTCTTGCCAAGAATCTGTTCTGCGGGCATCCCCGTCACCTGACAAAACTCCGAGTTGACGAAGACATAGCGGCCCTCCGCGTCCTTGCGGAAAATGCCGGCGGGCATCTGATCCACCAGCGAATAATAATTTGCCTCCGATTCCCGCAACGCCTCCGCTGCCCGTTTCTGTTCGGTGATTTCATGGATGACGCCGACGATGAATTTTTCGCCCGTTTCATCAGTATAAAGCGCCTTTTTGGTGATGACCAAATGGAGCGTTCCATCGGCTGCGGTGATTGTCTCCTCGTTGATGTTCTCCTTTCCCGTCGCAAAAACCAGCTCGTCTTTTGACCGGAACTCGTCCGCTTGCGCCCGGGTGAGGTGATCATGGTCATGATCCGATTTTCCCAGCAGTTCCTCGCGTTTGAGTCCCACAAGATGGCAGAAGGCGTCGTTGACCAGCACCCCCCGGTGTTGCCGGTCTTTGACGAAGATGGGATCGGAAACCGTGTTGATGATCCGCTCCAGAAAGCTCCGGGATTCCGCGAGTTTTTGTTCCGCCCGCTTGCGCCCGGCCAGTTTGGTTTTCAAGGTGGACATCAGCTTTGATTTATCACCATTTTTTGTTTTCGAAGAAGGGATGTGTCGGATTCATTGTCCAGCATCTCGCGCACTTTGCGGGCGAGGGTGGCCGGGTTGTAAGGTTTTGGGAGAAATGCAACTCCCGCTTCGAGCACGCCGTGCTGGGCAATTGCGTCGTCGGTGTAGCCGGAGGTGAAAAGGATTTTCAGGCCGGGATAAGAAGCCTTGAGCCACTCCGCCATCACTTTGCCGCTCATTTGGGGCATGATGACGTTGGTGATGACGAGGCGGATCGGCTGGCCTTTGCACTCGCGCGCCACGCGCAGGCCTTCCTGTCCGTTGTTTGCGCGCAAAACATTGTAGCCCTGCGCCTCCAAAATTTTGCAGCCGAGATGACGCACGGAGGGTTCGTCTTCCACGAGCAGCACGGTTTCCGTTCCGCGCGCAAACGGCTTCTCGTTGGCGGGCTTTGGCAATGCTTCCACCGGCTCTTTCACGCGCGGAAAATAAACCTTGAAGGTCGTGCCTTTGCCCACCTCGCTGGTCAGGCTGATGTGCCCGCCGCATTGCTTGACGATGGTCCGGCAGGTCACCAGTCCCAGACCGGTGCCTTTGCCTTTTGGCTTCGTCGTGAAAAACGCCTCGAACAGGCGCGCCTTGACCTCGTCGGTCATCCCAACTCCCGTGTCGCTCACGGCGAGCATCACATAATCGCCGGCGGCCGCGTCCACGCGCGAGTGCGCGTCTTTTTCATCAAGCGTGACGTTGGTCGTTTCAATTTTCAACCGTCCGCCGTTGGGCATGGCGTCGCGGGCGTTGACGACCAGGTTCATCAACAACTGGCTGATCAAACCGGAATCGGCCTTGATGCGTCCGCCTGCTTTTCCGTGAACAATGGTCAGCTCGATGTTTTCGTCAATCAGCCGCTGCAACATTTTATCCATGCCACCGACAACTTCGTTAAGGTCGAGAACGATTGGTTGCACGGCCTGCTTGCGGCTGAAAAGCAGAAGCTGCCGCGTCAACGCGACCGCGCGATCCGCCGCCTGGCGGATTTCCTCGGCGCATTTGTGAGACAGGCTTCCGGCGGCAAGTTCAGGCATCAACAAATCGCTGTAGCCGATGATGACGCCCAGGACGTTGTTGAAATCATGCGCGACGCCGCTGGCGAGATGGCCGATGACCTCCATTTTTTGCGCCTCGACAAACTGAAGTTCCAGCCGCCGCAGCTCGGAGTGCTCCGCGACTTCCCGGATGGCGCGGCGCACTGCGGGGACGAGGCGGGCGAGGTTGTTTTTAAGCACATAATCCGTCGCGCCGCTTTTGAGCGAATCAATGGCGCGTTCCTCGCCCAGCGTGCCGGAAACAAGGATGAACGGCACGTCAGGATGACCGGCCCGCGCAATCTTCATCGCGGTCGCCCCGTCAAATGTAGGCAGTTTGAAATCCGAAAGAATCAGGTCAATGCCGCCGCGTCCGAGCGCCGCGTCGAAATCATCGCGATTGTCCACGCGGCTGATCGTGCAGGCAATGCCACCGGTTTCCAAGGCCGACTGAACGAGCGCGGCGTCGTTTGGATCATCTTCCAGATGCAAAACGTTGAGCTTGGATTTCATTCTAACTTTTTCTTTATCGGCGATTTTGGTGTCCGTTTGAACACCAATTTTCATTTGTCACGCGGGTTGAAAAATAAAGTCCGGTCTGGCGGGAGAAACCGCTTCGGGAACGCGGCGGGAAACAAAGCGGTTTTCCATGAAACCGTGCGGAAACACAAATGTGTGTCGTCCCGGCGCCGACCAGGGCGTTGCGCTCGCTTTTTTTATCGCCTGCTTCCATCAAGGCCATTGGTGTGGCAGTTGCTGTTTCCATAAACGTCATTATTGGCCGACGCGCCAGTGGCAAGGGATAAGCTGAATCTTGGCTTAAGGATACACCCGCATTGCTGAATCACAACTGTTTTTTGCTTTAAGCGCGCAATGGGGTGCATCTGGACACTGTTCTTGCGGCCAGCAGAGGTAGCGCAGATTTGAAATCTGCCGTATCGCCGAATTGCATTCGGCAGCGCGCCGCCAAGCCCAAGCCCATTGAACCGCCGACGCCTTGCGGATTGAAAATCCGCGATACAGCAGATTGCAAATCTGCGCTACGGGTTCAGAAATAAGAACAATGTCCAGATGCACCCCGCGCAATGGTGCAAAATGCAACTTCCAACTCGCGTTGCCCCGTTGTTTTGCCTAGCCTGTCCGCCGTTTCATTTTTAATTTTGAACCAAACGTGATGACCAGCGCGCAAATCCGGCAATCGTTCCTCGACTTTTTCAAGTCGAAACAGCACACAATCGTGCCGTCTTCGTCGCTGATGCCCGATTCGCCAAACCTGCTCTTCACGAACGCCGGCATGAACCAGTTCGTGCCAATCTTTCTAGGCCAGACCCAATGCCCCTACACGCCCGGCCGCGCGGCGGACACCCAGAAGTGCATCCGCGCCGGTGGCAAACACAACGACCTCGACGACGTCGGCCTCGACACTTATCACCACACGTTTTTCGAGATGCTCGGCAACTGGTCCTTCGGCGATTATTTCAAGCGCGAGGCGATTGACTGGGCGTGGGAACTCGTCGTCACGATCTGGAAATTTCCGCCGCAACGGCTTTACGCCACGGTCTATAATCCTGACAAAACAAAAAACGATCCGAGCGAATTCGATCAGGAAGCGTGGAATTTCTGGGCGGAAAAATTTCGCAGCGTCGGACTTGATCCCGCCATCCACATCGTCAACGGCAACAAGAAAGACAACTTCTGGATGATGGGCGAAACCGGCCCGTGCGGTCCTTGCTCGGAATTGCACATGGACCTCACGCCCGCCGGCGACACCAAAGGCAGCTTGGTGAACAAGGGCGACGCCCGCTGCATCGAGATATGGAACCTCGTCTTCATCCAGTTCAACGCGCAACCGGCGGGGAGCGCGCCCGCCTCGGGCGCAGTTTCCCGCGCCCTCGCGGGAAACTGTGAGTCGTCCGCAGATAGAAAGAATTCCAAACATTTCACGCCGTCCGATGTTGCTGACGGGGCGTCAGCAACTGCACCCGGGGCGGGCGCGCTCCTCGTCGAATTCGTGCCGCTCGCGCAAAAGCATGTGGACACCGGCATGGGTTTCGAGCGCGTGACGAGCATCATCCAAGGCACGAAAAACTTTTCCGATTTCGCCAACGCAAAAATTTCCAATTACGAAACCGACATTTTCCGTCCTATTTTCGACGTTTTGGAGAAAATGAGCGGCAAAACCTATCTCAGCACCCTGCCGGGGCAGGCAAATGGTCAAAAAACCACACTTTCCACCCCCGCCAACGCCGTTGGCGCGACTTCCAAGCCTGTCGGCGTCGGTTCCAAGCCCGTTGACGCGACCTCCAAGGCCGTTGCTCCCGATTCCAAGCCCGTCGGCGCGACTTCGGAGGCCGTTGCTGTGGGTTCCAAGGTCGTCGGCGCAGACTCCAAGGCCGTCGCTGCGGGTTCGGAGCCTGTTGGCGTCGGTTCCAAGCCCGTGGCTGCCGATCCCAAGGCCGTGGGCGTGACTTCGGAGGCCGTCGGCGCGGGTTCCAAGACCGTTGGCATCCATTCCGAGGAACAAATCGCCCTCGATATTGCCTTCCGTGTCATCGCCGACCACATCCGCACACTGAGTTTTGCCATCGCCGACGGCATCCAGCCCGGCAACAACGACCGCAACTACGTTTTGCGCCGCATCCTGCGCCGCGCGGTGCGTTACGGTCGCACGCTCGGCTTCCACGAACCGTTCTTCTACAAACTCGTGGACGTGCTCGCCGACACGATGGGCGACGTCTTCCCCGAAATCCGCGCCCGCAAGAAGCAGGTGCAGGAAACCATCCGCACCGAGGAGGAGGCGTTCAACAAGACGCTGGACCGGGGAATCGAACTGTTCAACGAAGAGGCGGCGAAGCTGTCCGGGAGCGCGCCCGCCCCGGGCGCAGTTTCCCGCGCCCTCGCGGGAAACCGTGAGGCATCCGCCAATCAGGGCGCAAAATACTCGAAGCGACGCCTCCCGCACTTTGAGCGTCCCTGGGGCAAATACATGGTGACCCTCGCCACCCGCCAGAAACGCCAGCTCACACCTGCCGAGCGCGACATCGTGATGGAGAGCATTCTTTACGCGCATGCTCATCGCCAGTATCAACTCTTTGCCGTGTGCGTGATGCCCGATCATGTTCATCTGCTGTTTGAGCCGCAAATCAAAGAGCAGGACAAGGATGGCAAGCCGGTCTTTTATCCGCTGGGTGAGATTCTTCACGGAATCAAATCCACCACGGCGCACAAGATCAACAAGGCCGCCAAAGTCACCGGGGTTCATGTGTGGGAAGAGGAATCCTTTGACCGGCTGATGCGCGGCGACTCGGATTTGGAAGAAAAGTTTCATTACATCTGCCGCAATGCTTGGGACAACGGAGTGGTTCCCTTGACGGAAAATTATCATTGGCTGTGGACGACGGATGCTTTGGTTGCAGGCGACGCCCCCGAGGTTTCCCGCGAGGGCGCGGGAAACTGCGCCCGGGGCGGGCGCGCTCCCCAAGTTTCCGGAGCATTCGCGTTCCGGCTTTATGACGAACAGGGCTTCCCGCTCGACCTCACCGAGTTGATGGCTCGCGAACGCGGTTTGACCGTGGACAAGGACGGTTTTGAAAAATTGATGGAAGAGCAGCGCGCCCGCGCCCGCGCCGCGCAGAAGAAGGAAGTCATTTCGCTCTCGCAAATCGAGACCACCACGCCCACGAAGTTCGTCGGCTACGACCACCTTGCGGTGGAGGCCAAAGTGGTTGAAGTCGTGTCGCTCAAAGACAAGACCGCCGTCATTCTCGACACCAGCGCGTGCTACGCGGAGATGGGCGGCCAGGTCGGCGACACCGGCGAAATTTCCGGCGGCGGAAATTTATGGCGCGTTTCCAACACGCAAAAATCTGGAAACACATGGTTGCATTTCATCGAAGCGCCCGCAAAAAACGAGACGCGCGCGGAAAATTTCCGGGGAGCGCACGCGCCCTCGCGTGCACCCGACCGCGCCCTCGCGGTCGGGGACGACGCGCGCCACCGCGCGTTGTCGGGAACCCCTGAAGCAAAATACTCGCGGCGCAATCTTCCACATTTTGAGCGCCCGTGGGCGAAATACATGGTTTCATTTTCCACGCACGAGCGTCGTCAACTGACGCCATCGGAACGCGATCTCGTTCTCAAAAGCATTCTCTATGCGCACGAGCATCGCCAAATTCAACTCTACGCCGCGTGCGTGATGCCCGACCACGTTCATCTTCTTTTTGAACCGCAAATCAAAGAGCAGGACAAGGAAGGCAAAACCGTTTTTTGGTCGTTGAGCGAAATTTTGCAGGGCATCAAATCGGCCAGCGCCCACAACATCAACAAAACTTCCGGCACAACAGGTCACGTTTGGGAAAAAGAATCTCTGGACCGCATGATTCGCGGACAATCCGATTTGGAAGAAAAATTTCATTACATTTGCCGCAATCCGTGGAACGCAGGCGTCGTGCCGATGACGGAAAATTATCCGTGGTTGTGGACTCCTGAAAATTCGTTTCCACGCGCGGAGGCGCGCGTGGATGCGGTTGACGAGGCGTCAACCGCTGCACGCGAGGGCGCGTGCGCTCCCCAAACAGAATCGCGTGCGCTCCCCGTTTCTGGAGATGTCGTTACGCTCGCGATTGATGTCAATCGCCGCAACGCAATTCAACGTCATCATACGGTGACGCATTTGCTGCACTGGGCGTTGCACGAAGTTGTCAGCAAGGAAGCGTCGCAGAAAGGTTCGTTCGTCGGGCCGGACAAGTTGACTTTCGATTTCAACAGCGCGCCGCTCACGCCGCAGCAAGTTGCGGACATTGAAAAATTGGTGAACGAAAAGATTTTGGAAAACGCGGGCGTTTCGTGGACGGAAGTCGCGCACGCGGACGTGAAGAACCGCAAGGACGTGATGCAGTTTTTCGGCGACAAATACGGAGACGTTGTTCGCGTTGTGCAAATTGGCGGCGAGGCGAATGCGTTGAATGGCTATTCGATGGAACTTTGCGGCGGCACGCACACGCGCGCGACGGGCGAGATTGGTTTGTTCCGCATCGTCAGCGAGAGCGCGATTGCGGCGGGCGTCCGCAGAATTGAAGCGGTTGCCGGACTTGAAGCTTATCGCAAGGCGACGGACGAAGTTGCGCTCATAAAAAATCTTGCTGGCAAAGTGAATTCGCCGGTTCACGAACTGGATAAAAAAATTGAATCGCTGCTCGCGCATCAAAAGGAATTGGAGAAGTCACTCAAGTCGGCCATCCAACGCAATGCGGCGCAAACGGCGGCGTGGTTGCTCACGCGGGCGCAGGAGGTCAAGGGCATTCCGCTCATCACGCAAAATTTTCCCGACTCGGACGCGGATTATCTCCAGGCCGTTGTGGACGCGCTCAAGAGCCGTTTCAAAGGCGTTATTGTTTTGGGCGGCGCGGCGAACGAAGCCGTTTCATTGGTCGCAAATGTTTCACCGGATTTCACGGCAAAAGTTCAGGCTGGAAAAATCATCCAGGCCATTGCACCGATTGTCGGCGGCAAGGGCGGCGGCAAACCGGACAACGCGCGCGGCGGCGGCAAGGACGCGACGAAACTGGACGAGGCGCTGTCCAAAGCGGCGGAATTGTTGAAAGGTTGATTCGCCATGCACCCAGCCGCATTTAATTTCCGAAGCGCCTTCGACGCAAACAACTATTCGCAAAACCGCCGCAAAACCTTGTTGACGAAACCGACGCGGGAGATGGAAACGTCGCGATCCAGTTCCGCCTGCTCTTCAACGTCAATCTTTTGAAGGACGGAGCCGTATTTTTCCGCGTCTTGGTTGAGGTCGGCCTTCCAGCCGTCAACCAGTTCTTCGATTTTTTGCAACTGGTCCTTGTCCATCCAGATGCCGTCGCATTGCGGACATTTATGCAAAATAATTCCGCTCGTCCCGGAATAGTTGAAATGCTCCATCTGGACATTTTCGCAGCATGGGCAGTTCAATTCGTCGTGGTCGTCCTTTTCGGCGGTAAATTTTTCAGTGTTGACCGCGTCCAGCGCGGCGATCTCTTCCGGCGTGAAGACTTCGTCGTGATGGTCGGCGATTTTTTGAAGTTCCCCGGCAAAAAGCCATTCGCCCTTGCAGCCGGGACAGGCTTCAATTTCCACTCCATCGTATCCGGTCACGGAGAGGATGGAGTTGCATCTGGGGCATTTCATGATTTGATTCCAAATTATGCCTTTGCCACCAACTGCCGCAACACAAAAGGCAAAATGCCGCCGTGCTGGTAGTAATCAATTTCAATCGGCGTATCTATGCGGCAGCGGACGGAAACGTTTTCAACCTTGCCGTCCTTGCGCGTGATCTTCAGCGTGAGGTCTTGCTGCGGCTTGATGTTCGCGTCGAGGCCGACGATGTCGAAGGTTTCAGTGCCGTCCAGTTTCAGTGCCTGTGCGGTAGCGCCTTCCTTGAATTGCAGCGGCAGCACGCCCATGCCGACGAGGTTGCTGCGATGGATGCGCTCGAAGCTCTGCGCGACGACGGCCTTGACGCCGAGCAGGTTCGTGCCTTTTGCCGCCCAATCGCGCGACGAGCCGGTGCCGTATTCCTGTCCGGCAAGAATCACGAGCGGAATTTTCGACGCCTGATATTTTATGGCCGCGTCATAAATGGAAATTGTTTCGGGGAGCGCGCCCGCCCCGGGCGCAGTCGAAGGCGTCCCGACTTCGACATTTCGACCTGCGGTTGTCGAGGCGACAACCGCCGCAGACGAGGCGTCTGCGCTCCCATAAAATTTTGTCACGCCGCCCTCGACGCCGGGCACCATCAGGTTTTTGATGCGCACGTTCGCGAACGTGCCGCGCGTCATCACGCGGTCATTGCCGCGACGCGAGCCGTAGCTGTTGAAATCCTCCGCCGTCACGCCGTTCTCAATGAGATATTTTCCGGCGGGCGAAGTTTTCTTGATGGAACCGGCGGGCGAAATGTGGTCGGTCGTCACGCTGTCGCCGAAAATCGCGAGTGCGCGGGCATTTTTGATCTCATGAATGTTGCCGGGTTTCATCGAAAAATTTTCAAAGAACGGCGGCTCCTGAATGTAAGTGGATTTGCGATCCCATTCATAGACGTTGCCGGTTGATGAAGGAATTTCGTTCCACTTGGGATTTTGCGCGGCGAAATCCTTGTAGAGCTTGCGGAACACTTCCGGCTGCAACGCGGTTTGCATCTGGTCGCGGATTTCCTGAAGCGTCGGCCAGATTTCTTTGAGAAAAACATCCGCGCCGCTTTTGTCTTTGCCGAGCGGATCGTGGTTCATGTCAATGTCCACGCGCCCGGCGAGCGCAAACGCGACGACGAGCGGCGGCGACATGAGAAAGTTCGCCTTGATGTTCTGATGGACGCGCGCCTCGAAATTCCGGTTGCCGGAAAGCACACGTCGCGGCAACCAAATCATTTTTGGAAATCGCCTCGTCAATCGGCGCGGCGAGCGGGCCGGAATTGCCGATGCACGTCGTGCAGCCGTAACCGACGAGATTGAAACCGAGCGTGTCGAGATATTTTTGCAGTCCGGCCTTGTTCAAATAATCGCTGACGACGCGCGAACCGGGCGCGAGCGAAGTTTTCACGAGCGGATTGACGTTGAAGTCCGCGTTCGACGGCTTTTTTCGCGAGCAAACCGGCCGCGAGCATCACGCTGGGATTTGCTCGTGTTCGTGCAGCTCGTGATTGCCGCGATCAAAACCGAGCCGTTGCGGATTTCGCCACCGCAAATTTTCGCCGTTTCGCCGTGAACCGCGTCGGGCGTCGGACGATTGTTCACCATTTCCATTTCGGTGAGCGGATTTGTGTTCCGCGATTTTGCGAATTGCGTCGTATTCCATTCCTGGCTTCCGCCGCCGGAACTGTCGCCGTCGCCGCACTCGACGTGAAAAGTCTGGCTCAAAACTTCCGCTGGTTTTCCAAAGCCGTTTTCCGTGACCGGTTTTGAAAACGCGGAAATAAAATCGCGTTTCATGTCCGGCAATTCGATTTTGTCCTGCGGACGTTTCGGCCCGGCGACGCTCGGCACGACGCTGGCCAAATCCAATTCCACTTCCTGCGAGTAGTGCGATTTCGCCTTTTTTCGGAATTCCAAAAAGGTTTTGAGCGCGATAATAATTTTCGTAGAGCTTGCAATGTTCCTCGCTGCGGCCGGTCGCGCGCAGATAATTCACGCACTCGGCGTCAATCGGAAAAAAGCCCATTGTCGCGCCATATTCAGGTGCCATGTTCGCGATGGTCGCGCGATCCACGACCGGCAACGCCGCCGCGCCGGGGCCGAAAAATTCCACGAATTTGCCGACGACTTTTGCTTTGCGCAGCATTTGCGTGACCGTGAGCGCGAGGTCGGTCGCGGTGACGCCTTCGCGCAACGCGCCGGTGAGATGCACGCCGACGACATCCGGCGTGAGAAAATAAACCGGCTGGCCGAGCATTCCGGCCTCGGCTTCGATGCCGCCGACGCCCCAGCCGACAATTCCCAAGCCGTTGATCATCGTCGTGTGCGAATCCGTGCCGACGAGCGTGTCGGGATAGAAAATAGCTGAGAGTTGAGAGTTGAGAGTTGATTGAGCAGACAAAACTCCTTTGGCGAGATATTCCAGATTCACCTGATGCACAATTCCGATTCCCGGCGGCACGACTTTGAATGTGTCGAACGCCTGCATTCCCCATTTCAAAAATTGATAACGCTCGCGGTTGCGCTGAAATTCAATTTCGAGATTTTGTGCGAAGCGCGTCGGCGTTGCCGCAAAATCCACCTGCACGGAATGGTCCACGACCAAATCCACCGGCACGAGCGGCTCGATGATTTTCGGATTTTTGCCGAGCTTCGCGACCGCGCTGCGCATCGCCGCCAAATCCACGAGCAACGGCACGCCGGTGAAATCCTGCAAAACGATGCGCGCGACGACGAACGGAATTTCCGCCGTGCGCGTTTCGGTCGGTTTCCAGTTCGCAAGCGCGCGGACGTTTTCTTCCGTGACTTTTTTGCCGTCGCAATTTCGCAAAACGGATTCGAGAACGAGGCGGATTGAAACAGGCAGTTTTGAAATCTCGCCGACGCCGGCTTTTTCCAGCGCGGGCAGCGAATAAAATTTTCCCTGTTTGCCGTTGCCGAGGTCGAATTGTTGAAATGTGTTGAATAAATTGTGTGCGCTCATGTCGTTCCTTAAACGACAAGAAAATGAAGGTTGAGCGCGGATGTGTCAAGCGAAGGGCGAGCGCGGACGAAATTATTTCACGACCGTTTCGCGGTGCAACAAATCCGCGATGCGCTGAACCAGGCGCGGCAAGTCCAGCGGTTTGGTGAAGAAATCGTCCGCCTGCATGGCCACCGTGCGCCTGGTCACCTCGCTCGTGAGCGCGCTCATGAAAATGATCGGGATGTTTTTCGTGGACGGCTGGCGGCGCAGGATTTCGCAGACGGAGAGGCCGTCGAGGTCGGGCAGCAGAATGTCCAGCAGGATGAGGCTCGGTTTCATCTGCCGCGCCTGGCTCAAGGCGTGGACGCCGTCGTTGGCCACGATCAGTTCATAGCCTTGTCCCGCGAGCTTGTATTGCAACAGTTCGATAAAGTCGTTCTCGTCATCCACCAGCAAAATCCGGTTCACCATGCTGCCAAGTTAGCCGGAAGCGCGCAGGACGCAACGACGGTGACGTTAAGGTGACGTGACGAAATGGAAACGGAAAATCGGCGCAGGAAATGTCTGCTTGTTCAAGGTTTAGCGGGAGGAGGCAGTTCGTCCGGCAATTTTACGACAGGCAGTTCATCGGGCTTGACGCGGCGCGCGCCGCCGATGACCACGATTTCGCCGGCGTCATTCAGTCCCAAGCGCGGACGCTTGTCGAGATAGTCGTAAATGTCCTGCCGCATGATTTTGCCGTCGGGGCTGACCACGGAGTAAGTGAACGTCCTCGCGCCGCTCTGGTAAATGACGTGCAGGTTGCTGAATTGATCCAGTTGCTCCTCAGGCTGGCTGAACGAAACCATCGGGCCGATGGCCGAGACATTGAACACGCGCGATCCCGAATGGTCACTGACCATGACATACATCCGCAGTTGCTGACGGAGGTAGTTCGCCTCTTCCAGGGTGTATTTACGGATTTCCGGCGTGCGGTTTGTCACGCCCGGCGGCACCGGCACGCCAAAATCCTGCGACCATAATTCCGCGCCGCTGATCACGTCAAACTCCACCGGCGGGCTTAAAAAAAGCTTGTTCCAGTCCTTGATGCGCAGCGTGGCGGTGACGCGGTAATGTCCCGGCCGCTTGAGATCAAAATACGGCTGCAGGTCCACGCGCTTGGTGGCGACCATGGACGAACCCAGGTCAAATTCGCCCTGCACCGGCACCTCGGAATTTTTTACCACGATGAAGCCGTCCTCCGATTCCACGCTGAACGTGAGCCAGGCCGGATCCACGCCGAGGTGCAGCACCTGGCCGGAACGGTTTGTGATGCGCACGGCCACCGGCAATGTTTCGCTGGGCAGGAATTGATCCTGATCCAGGACGACCGCCACGTCAACAACCTGCGCCGATGCGCGGCAGAACGCCAGCAGCGCCAGAACGAGTATGGGCAATGCAATTTTCATTTGAACGAGCATAATCTAAACGGCCTTGCGCGCGTGGCAACTGTAAATTGCACTTTGCAAATCCGCCAGCTATGACTCGATTCGGTGATTATGACGGACAATCTCGTCACGATTTTGGAATCAGAAATAGATTCTGTTCCCGGCCATTTTTCTGAAATGACAAATATGGACGCCGCGTTGAAACACACGCTGGCCTTGGATTAAACGCGTGCGCGAACTGACGGCGAAATTTCCGCTGTCTTACTGATTTGGCGGCGGTGAATAGGTGTTCGCTTTTTCCCAAGCATCGAAATTTCCATCGTAGGATGTTGCGGTTTGCACACTGCCATCAGCAAAGAGATAGATTCGGCTCCATGTTCCATCCGGAGCTTGCCGGGCAAGCCGTTCCCGAACCAGCACCATGTTGGGATAGTCTGGCTGTTTTTGAGAGTTAAGTTTTGTCAATCCCGCATTGATAAATTCGAGAGCGGGAATGTTGTTCAGCAAGTTTGTTGGGCCATAATTGGCCGCAAGTTGGTAAAGGCTTTTTGCGCTATTTGTCGGAAACTGATTATCATGATCACTTGCATAAAGTCGCATATCCAATCCAAGCATCTTGGCAGCATAAACTGTTGCAGCCTGATGCGATTCAAATTGGGCTTTGGCAGACATAATCGCCGCCAGCTCTTGCTCGGTGGTTTGTGCTTTCTGATCGGCCTCATTCACTTGTCGCTGTAGCACGCCAACCTCACCGCGCAGTTTCAGCAATTCGTTGAATTGGCCATCCGGCAGCGATTGGGAAAACGACGGTTTGACATTGGCTGCTGTCGCGAGACGGTTCGACAGGCTTTCATTGTTCGCTTGCATTTGTGCGATTTGCTGGCGCAACGACTCGCCTTCGTCGCGCAGTTTGGTTTGCGTTTGATGTTGAACCACAATTGCTGTCGCCGCGCCGGCAACGACAATTGCGCTGAATGCCAGTTTCAATTTTGTCGCAGTCATAATTTTTAGAAGTGTGAATGTTCCGGTTCCGGCAGTTGCAATTGAAGTTGTCGTGAGCGTCGCGGCCAGAGTTCGCGGGCGCCATTTGAACTGCGTTCGCGGAAATCACCGACGCCAGCGCGGTTGTGGTTGTAATTCCGCGTTTCGCAAAAACGGCGCGCAATTTTTCCAGCGCGCGTTCCACGCGCATCCGCGCGGCGTTTTCGTTGAGACCGAGTTTCGCGCCGACTTCGGCGAACTGACGGTTTTCAAAATAGCGCAGCAAAATGGCGTCGCGGTCGGATTCCTTGAGTTCGTGCATCGCGTCGTCGAGCGTCGGACGAAGTTTTTCCCAGTCGGCTTCGGGCGCGGTTTCAGAAATGGATTCGCGCATAAATTTTTCCTCGCGGTCGCGGCGGCGGTTTTCTCCGCGAATTATTTTCGCGGCGGCAAAATGCGCGCTGGTGTAAAGCCAGCCGGTCAAGGTTTCGCGGTGTGAAAGTGAACCGGCTTTTCGCGCTAAATCAGTAAAGACAGTTTGGGCGACATCCTTGGCCAGATGCGCGTCGCCGTTCACCTGCCGGAGCGCGGCGGAATAAACGAGATTCACATGGCGTTTCACCAGTTCGGCGAAGGCGGCCTCGGAATTTGTCCGGGCAAACTGGCGGAGCAATTCGGAATCAGGCGTCATTTTCAAGTTATAGCACCCGCCGAAATGAAAACCGCACAAAAAAATCAGTTTTGACAACGCTGGCCAAGTTGCGCCACTCTGTCCGCGAACTGACTGCAAAATTTCCCCTACCGTATTGAGGACAACCTCGAAACATTCGGCGGAAATCCCATTTTGAACCAATCCGGTCGCAAGTCGTCCAATGCGTGACGGCTTTTGCGACCACTGACGCCGGAAGGCAATTAAAAACCCAGCCAGTTCGGAAATTTATTTATTTATGCCAAGAGTCTCATACGAGAAAACCGAAAGCGAAACCGGGACGGTGAAATTCCCCCCGCCGCCGAACCGCGTCGACGCCGGTCGCGCCGCCCGCCGAAGAAATTCCCGCCGCAGCCGCGCCCGAACAATCCAGTTCGGATGATTTGCGCCCGCCGTCCACGCCGGTCGAGCCGACCAACGATGGCGAGGCGAAATTCGAGGAGCGCCGGGGCTATCAGCGCGACAAAATCGCCGCGTCCATCAACATCGCCAAATTGCAGGCGATGAGCATGACGGACCTGAACAACATGGCGAGGGAACTGGGCGTGGAAAATTTCGGCACGATGCGCAAGCACGAGGTCATCTTCCACATCCTCCAGAAAAACGCCGAGCGCGCGGGCGTGTTGTTTTCCGAGGGCGTGCTGGAAATTTTGCCGGAAGGCTTTGGATTTCTGCGCTCGCAGAGTTTCAATTACCTGCCCTGCCCGGAGGACATTTACATTTCGCCGTCGCAAATCCGCCGGTTTGATTTGCAGACGGGCAATTTGATCGCGGGCCAAATCCGTCCGCCGAAGGAAAAGGAAAAATTTTTCGCGCTGCTGAAAGTCGAGGCCGTGGACGGCGAGGAGCCGGACAAGGCGAAGGACAAGACGCATTTTGAAAACCTCACGCCGCTGTTCCCGAACAAACGATTTATCCTGGAAACCGCGCCGGACGAATTGAACACGCGCGTGCTCGATCTGGTCTGCCCGATTGGCAAAGGCACGCGCGGACTGATCGTCGCGCCGCCGCGCACGGGCAAAACGGTTTTGATGCAGAAGATGGCCAACGCCATTTTGAAAAACAATCCGGAAACTTATTTGTTCATCCTGCTGATTGACGAGCGGCCCGAAGAAGTCACGGACATGGAACGCTCCTGCAAAGGCGCGGAAGTGATTTCATCCACGTTCGACGAGCCGCCGGAACGCCATGTGCAGGTGGCCGAAATGGTCATCGAAAAGGCCAAGCGCATGATCGAGCACAAGCGCGACGTGGTGATCCTGCTCGATTCCATCACGCGCCTCGCCCGCGCCTACAACACGGTGCAGCCGCACTCCGGCAAAATTCTGTCCGGCGGCGTGGATGCCAACGCGCTGCACAAGCCGAAACGCTTTTTCGGCGCGGCGCGCAACATCGAGGAAGGCGGCTCGCTGACCATCATTGCGACGGCGCTGGTGGACACGGGTTCGCGCATGGACGAAGTGATTTTTGAAGAGTTCAAGGGCACGGGCAACATGGAGGTGCAGCCTGGATCGCGGCCTGGTTGACCGGCGCATTTTCCCGTCCATCAACATCGAACATTCCGGCACGCGCAAGGAGGAACTGCTTTATCATCCGGACGAATACAGCCGCGTCGTGCTGCTGCGCCGCGCGCTCACCGGCGTGCCGCCGGTCGAGGCGATGGATCTGCTGCTGGGCAAACTCAAAAAACACAAGAGCAACATCGAATTCCTGCTGGGCATGAGCGTGAGTTGATTGTCGCCGCGTTTTTTTAGCGCGGCAAAACGGGGGCAGCTTGACGAAGCCGCCGGTATGGACTTTTTTCGGACGGCAAATAAGGGACAAATTTTGTATTGCAAACAGCAACAAATGGAGAGAGCCTTTATTATTGAAGCGCATAATGAGGGCAATGAAAGTTGCGTTGCAAAACAGCCCCGCCTCTGGCGAACATGAACAGTCTTCATTTGCGCCGGGCGTGGTTTTTGTCTGGCCTTCTCAAAATGCCCTGCTGGAAAAATTATTCTTCTCATTATGAAACCGAACTCAAACTTGAAACCGAACTCAAACTGCAAATTCCACCAAGCCGTCAAAGGATTGAAAGGCCGCCTGTTTTGGATTTTATTCCTGCTGCCGGCCGTGCTGGCGTCCATGAACGCCGCGGGTGCCTCAACTCCTTTGCAGGGACAGATTGTTCTGCGCCCGCTGACCGCAGTGGACATGACGGCTTACGCGCTGCCTTCAACCGCCGATTATTCGGGCGGCCTGTCCACGGTGGGTGTTGGCACCGCAGCGTATCTGGAGGCCGACGTGAACATTGCCATCCCCGCAACGGACATCACGGGTGTCACATGGACTTTGACCGCCAAGCCGCCGGGTTCCCTCGCCGTGCTGACCAACAGCCCGCTCGGAACCAACGTGCTTATTTATGAACCTTCCAGCCGGTTGGTCTCGCAAGTGGCCGGACGCAAGCTGCTGCGTCCCGACATGGTGGGACAATACACGGTGACGGCCACAATCACCACCGCCAGCGAAGGCACGACCAACGTGACGCAGACGATCATCGCCGGCACTTACCTGGGGGTTCAAACCTGCGAGCTTTGCCACAGCGGCGGCCAGATCGCGCAGGACAAGTGGACCACCTGGATGCAAACCCTGCACGCACAGGTTTTCTCAAACGAAATTGACGGCAACGCGAATTTTACGGGAGCCACCATGCGCCAATCCTGCCTCCAGTGCCACACCACCGGCTACGACATCAACACCAATGCGGTTGACGGTGGATTTTACGATTTGGAAGCGAAGACTAACTGGACAATTCCGGCGGTGCTGACCAATGGCAATTTTGTAAGTATGCAGACGCATTATCCGTCTCTGGCCGGACTCGCCAATGTTCAATGCGAAAGCTGCCACGGACCCGGCAGCGTTCATGCCGGCTTGCTGGGCAACACCAACAGCCCGACTTGGCCGAGCATCTCGGTCAATTACACATCGGGCGATTGCAACCAATGCCACGACGACGCGACACATCATCCTTACGGCACCGAATGGCTTAACTCCGCTCATGCCGTGACCACGACCACGCCCTCCGGTGCGGGACGTCAAAGCTGTGTCGGCTGCCATACGGCCATCGGATTCATAGACCGGATTGACGGCGTGACGAATGTGGATACAACCTATATGCCGATTAATTGCCAGGCCTGCCACGAGCCGCACGGCGACACCGTTCCCGCCAACAATCCGCACATGATCCGGGCCATGATGGCCGCGACCCTGCCGGACGGCACCGTGATCACCAATGCCGGCGAAGGGCTGCTCTGCATGCAATGCCACCAATCCCGTGAAAAAGCAGCGACCTATGCGTCCACCTATTCGTCCAATTTTGGCCCGCACCACGGCCCGCAAGGTGATATGCTGGAAGGCGTGAATGGCTACAACTACGGCCAGATCATCCCCAGTTCTGCCCATGCCTCGATTTCCAACACTTGCGTCACCTGCCATATGCAGACCCTTGCCTCGTCCGATCCGGCTCTGCTCCATGCCGGCGGCCACACCTTTGAAATGTCATCCAGCAACGAGATGCTCGTCGCCGCGTGCCAGCAGTGCCACGGCCCGTCCGTAACCACGTTCAACTTCCCGGTGGCCGACTACGACGGCGACGGCGTGGTTGAAGGCGTCCAGACCGAGGTGCAAAATCTTTTGAACAAGCTTTCCACTTTGTTGCCGAATTCCAGCGGCGCGGTGGACGGCCTGGTCAAATCGCCCTCGCCCGCCAGCACTTGGACGGCACCGCAACTTGAAGCCGACTATAACTATCAATTCGTGGCAAACGACGGCAGTTTGGGCGTCCACAACACCGCCTACGCGGTCGGACTGCTCAAGGCGTCCATTGCCAACCTGACCGGAGTGTCCTCGTCGGGAGGTTTGCCGGACGCCTGGGTGCTTCAGTATTTCGGCTCGCTGACGAACACGGCCGCCGCCCCCAATGCCATCAACAACAACAATGGCGTTCCCAACTGGATGATGTATGCCTTGGGTCTCAATCCGACGCAGTCCGGCATCAGTGTCACCAACGGCATCGTGTGGAACGACGTGACCGCGCTCGGCGACACCAACACCGTCCACATCTTCACAGCCGCCGAAGTGGTGTTTGACACGCAACCGGGCAAGACTTATCAGATTCAGTCCATTGGCGCGTTGAGCGGCGGCTGGTCAAACGTGGGCGGGCCGATGCCGGGCACGGGCAAATCAATCTCCTACCTGACGCCGACGCGGAACAACGTGCAGCAATTCTTCCGAGTGGTGACTACTCCGTAATTTGTTTGGAATGGTTTGGTTGGAAGCCCTCCTCATGCGAATGGGGAGGGCTTTTTTTATGGAAAAAATTGAGCATCCTCTGCAATCCAGTCGTGACGATTTTCCGGCAGAGAGGCAGCATCGTAGCCCTTAATGACCGGAAAGCCGCCCAAAAGCTGACCGAAGTTTGAACTGGATGTTGTGGGTTGGAACAAACTCCGAACGGCATCTTTGTGTTAACCGGGAAAACAGTCAGTGACGGGCAAGGTGCGGGATGTTCAGTTTGACGTAGGCTATGCTTTCACTTGGTTCAGCAGCCGAGAAGCTAGCTCTTCCGGCGTTCAAATTCCGCCAAGCAAATTTTTGTTGGCATACTTCCTTCTATGGTTGGTTCGTTAAGTTCAGTTTTTGCCAAGAACTGGCGGCTTGCCTGGCAGATGCTTAAGAATGTTTTTCCGAGCATCCTCTCCTATTTCCGCAATGGGGAAAAATAATACCTTGCGTTCAAAGAACAAAAATAGAAATCGCGGGTAATTCCACACTTGATTTATACTTGACCAAACAATTCTTGTCTCACCATTTGGCGACAAAAGCATTAAACCATCACTCTCGACATGGAATGTTTTTTCTTCGTTAAGCGTTGTTCCAAAGTTGGAGCTTAACATCCTATACATTGCTCGATACACCCACCATCTCCGACACCAGAGCGCGAAAAGCGCAAGACCGCCCACACCAAGAACATACTGAACGTTCCTTTCCGGGTCAATAACATATCCGATTAGTAGCACTATTATAATCACTAAATCGCGCCAGTAGGATCTACGTTTAATAAACATGGCTTGCAGAAAATAGTATCTTGCAGCACTCGCCACGAGTTTAGCTGAATATTTAATGCTGAAATGGGTGGTTTCAAGGTTCATTCGCATCTATTGCGGATAATCATATTGCTTGGTCGTCGTCATGCGCACAACGCTGTTGGACTTGAACACAATCTGACTCGCCAGCGGCGAGTTGGCAAGATGCGAATACGCGACATTGTCCGTGCCGTCGGAAACCGATAAAAGCCGCGAGCCACTTGATTCATTTTACGGATATTGGCGGCGGGACTGGCAACCATCGTTGCGGGAAGCGGAAATATTACAGGCGCTTTGAAATTGCGCCGCATCAAAAAAATTGACGGGCGTTTCCGCAATCCGTTTTCTTCATTGCGGATTTTTTAAACTCTTCAACGCGGCGATTTGCGCGTCCAGCCGCGCGGACACCTGCTTGAGTTTTTCCGCCGCTGCCGTCTGTGTTTGCTGAACCTGTTTCATCGCGGCCTGCTGTTCCTCGGCGGACAGGCCGCTTTCAGACTGAAGAAGTTGTTGCTGGGCTTTCTTGACTTGATCGTCCATTTCCTTGGCCGCCGCCGAAAATTCCTTCAGCGCCGCCGTGCGCAGAATCTTCTCGCCGTCTTCCACGGACACGGAGGCAAAATTGGGAACCGCCTGTTTTACTTCTTCGATGGCCGCCGGACTGATGGGCGGCTGGTTTGCGACGGCCGGCTGGGCCGGTGATTGTGCATTGGCCGCAGGCGCGGCGGGCTGTCCGGCCGTTTGAAGATTGGGATTCTCCGCATTGTGATTCCCGGCGAGATGAAACCAGACGACCGTGGCCGAAATTCCAAGGCCAAAGGAAACCAGCACGAGCACGACGGTGCGAATGAAAGCCCGCTCTTCCGGTCGAGGTTTCATTTGAAAATAAATTCTTTTTGCCGACGTCAGTTTCATTGTGTGCCTTTATGCTTGCAAATCCTGCCAGACCATTTCAACCTGCCAAAACCCGGCGCAACGTGCGAGAAAAATGTGCCGGAAGGAGCGCCTGAACTTTTTTGCCGCAACGTGAACAATGCGCAGCCGGTAAATGGCAATAAATGAATAGCCTCCAATTCATCGTCATGTCAGGTTGACCGATATTAAATGGACGAACCGGTTCAATTCAAAAAATGTTTCGGCGCGGCGGAGAGTCCGGCCCGCTCTCGCCGGTGTTTTGCGTCCGTGTTTAATTTCATTTTGGCGGCCGGGCGGAGGATTGTTCTGCTTGCGGCATTGGTGGCGTCCGCCGGTTTGTCCGCCGGGGCGCAGGGCGTTCAACATTTGGGCGTCGTGCAGCCGGGCGGATTTCCCGGATTGCCCGTGATGAACGGGATACAGCGGACAACCAACGGAGTCCAAATTTTTTGGGACGGGCCGTCGGGCTATTATCAGGTGTGGCAAAAAATTCATCTGACGGATCCAGCCTGGCTGGCCGTTGGAACGTCCTTTAACTTAAACCGGACTGCCACAATCACCACGCTTTACAGCAATGACTTTTTCCGCGTGTCCGGCCCTTCGCCGCATTATGCCGGCTCGCAGGTTTGCGCGGGCTGTCACGCCGGCGTTCACACGACGGTGATGAACACCGAGCACGCGGGCGCGTTCATCAGCACGCTGTTCGTGGCGCAGGGCGGCCAGACCAACGCCTCCTGTCTGGCCTGCCACACCGTCGGCTACGGATTGCCAACCGGATTTGCCAGCGCCTCGAAAACGCCGCTGCTCGAAGGCGTCCAATGCGAAAGCTGCCACGGTCCCGCCGCCAACCACGCCGCCAATCCCGACGACCCGACGGCGATTCCGCAGATGGAACTGGCCGCGCAGGTTTGCGGCGGCTGCCACAACGCCAGGTTCGCCCCCGCGCAGGTGGCGTTCGAGCATCCGTCGTTCTTTGAAGATTGGAACGCGTCGCCGCATGGCGCGGTGGTGCCCGACGTGCTGGCCAGCATGAGTTCCTCGACGGCCAACATCAGCAGTTGCGGCCGCTGCCATTCGGGTTCCGCCCGGCTGGCGCTGCTGGCAGGACAAAATCCTAGCGTGACGCTGACCAACGATTACAACGTCGCCATCACTTGCGCCGTCTGCCACGACCCCCATGCACAGCACGTCTGGACGAACGTGCTGAACGGAGTGATTCAATTCACAAACCCGCTGACCGGAAACGGCATCGTCATCACCAACAACCAGCTTGGACCATTTTACACCAACCAGCTTCGTTGCGCCTTTGCATCAACCAACGATTTCGTCCTGACAACCTCGGATGTGTTCGCAAACAAATATAATCCCAACATCAACGTCTGCGCCCAATGTCACAACGACCGTGGCGCGGCGTGGACCGACACTTCGCGTTCACCGCATCACTCGCCGCAATACAACATGATGCTCGGAACCGTCGGCGAACTTGAATCCGGCGCTTCCACCGGATTTCCCTCGACACATTCGCGGCTGGAAATGCAGTGCGCCGGGTGCCATATGCAGGCGACCAACAATTCCAGCGGCCACACTTTTGAGGTGGCCACATATCAACCTTTGTTTCAACTGCCACAATGATCCCGCCAGTCTGGTTCAATTTGTGACCAATGACATTGCCGGCCAGATTCAACTGACAAAATCCTATCTCGATTTCTGGGCGACGACCGCCGCGCCGGCGGGGTTGCAGAAAATACGGGACGTTTGCCTGGGAATACTCGACGCCGGGCGACTTGTCCCCGGACGGCTCCGGGCCGAGTCACGGCAGACCAGGCGCTGATTCCCGACGACATCAAGAAAGCGCGCTTCGATTTGTATCTGGTGTTGTATGACGGCAGTTACGGCGTCCACAACGGCCCTTACGACATCCAACTGTTGCAGGCCGCGCAGGATTTTATCATCGGCCAATTGTATCCATAACACCAACGTCACGAGTCCATGATCAATTGCAATTTCAACTTCAGCAAAACGGCAAAAACGACGGCGCTGGCGTCCGGCGCGGTGCTCCTGCTTTTGGCGGCGATTTCCTGCGCCACCGTTCATCGGACCGTTGTGCAACTGCCGCAGGTTCCGGGCGCGACTTACATCGGCTCCGAACAATGCGACATGTGCCACGATGAAATTTACAAGGATTTCGTCACCGCCGACCACGCGCGTTTGATGGCGCGGGGAACCAACGCGCTGGACGCCGGCTGCGAATCCTGCCACGGCCCGTGCAGCGTCCACTCGGATTCGGGCGGTGACGTGAAACCGCCTTACACCTTCACTGCCGGGCGCGGTCCCCGGAGCAGTTACGGGGCGCGTCTCACCGTCGAACCGCCGCGTTCGCAGGAATCGGTCTGCTATCAATGCCATGCCGACGTGCGCGCGCAGTTTGAACTGCCCGATCATCATCCGGTGCCGGAAGGCAGAATGACCTGCACCGACTGCCATGATCCGCACAAAGGTTCCATTTTCAAAGGCGGCGGAACGTCGCTGCTTTCGGAAAATGAAATGTGCCTGCGCTGCCACAAGGACCAGCAAGGGCCTTACGTTTTTGAACATGAGGCGTTGCGCGAAGGCTGCACGACCTGCCACAACCCGCACGGCTCGATCAACGCCAAGCTGCTGACGGAGCGCGACTCGAACCTGTGTCTGAAATGCCATTTCGAACAGGTCAGCGGCAGTGAAATTTTGATTGGCGGCTCCGACCACACGCTGCGCCTGCAACAAGGCACCTGCTGGACTGCCGGCTGTCACGAGGCGGTGCATGGCTCGCGCGTCAACCCGTCGCTGCGATTTTGAGCGCAACCCGAAAACAATGAAAACCAGATCGTCATCGAAAGCCCGGCTTGGAACCGGCGCGTGCGTGTGCCGGCTTGCTGGCATTTTGCTGCTGGCTTTCGCCCCGGCGTCGCGCGCCGCCGACACCAACAGCACGCCGATGACGCAGCAGGATTATTTTGAAGGCGGCCCGAACACCTACACCGACTGGATTGAACTTTCCGGCGGCGATTTTTTGACGCGGGGCGACCAGGCGCAGGCGCAACAGATTCAACATTGGAGCGGCGGCGGGTTCGGCGGCATTGAAGACCTGCACATCCAGGGCAACGCCTTCACGAATGTGACACTGACCCTGGACGGCCACTCGATTTATGACCAGCACGATTACGATTTGAGCCTGCGCCTCGAACGCCAGGACAAATGGTATCTCAAAATGCACTTTGATAATTTCCGAACCTGGTCCGATGACCTCGGCGGATATTATCCGCCGACCGGCACGCAATACTCGGGTTCGGCCAACGCGCTGGCGCTGGATCGCGGCGAATTTTCCGTCGAAGGCGGCCTGACGCTGGACAAACTTCCGTCGCTCAACTTCAAATACACGCACACGCGCCGTGACGGCGACAAAAGCTCGACCATCTGGGGGCCGGTGCATCCCGACCCGCTGAATTCACCCGCGACCGTGCTCGGAATTTATCCGAGCGTTGACAGCATTGATGAAACGGTGGACGCCTTTGACTTGAACGCCAAGCAATACATCAAGGGAACGACCTTTGGACTCGGCCTGCACTACGAGCATGGCAGTTTGAATGACGCGCTGGACTCGACGCTTTACCAGGGCGAGCCGGTTCAGAACGACGTCACAGACCGCGAGAAAGACGCCTACGATTTGTTCAGCGTCAACGCCACGAGCGAAACGTGGATCAAGGACTATCTGATGTTTTCCGCCGGAGGAATGTTCGCAAATCTGGATGACAATTTTTCCGGCGACCGGATTTACGGGAGCGATTTCGATGTCGGCTATTCGCCCGGCCTTTTCAATGGCCTGGGCTACTACAATATGACCGACAACTCGCACATGAAGGAATATGTCATGGACTTGAACCTGCTGTTCATTCCCATCAAGATGTTCACCATCATTCCGTCCGTCCGCGTGCAGAAGGAAAGCCTGGGTGCCGATTCCAGCGGAACAGGGACGTTCAGCGACGGAACTTTCGGCGACGCCGCCGGGCCATTCAGTTCACAAAGCTCGCAGGACGTGATTGACGTGTGCGAAAATCTGGATATGCGTTACACCGGCGTGACCAACTGGGTTTTCTCCGCAAGCGGCCAATGGGACGAGGGCAACGGCAGTTTGAGTGAAAATGGCGGCATCGGACCCACCAACGGCTTCGATCCTTTTGGCGTGCCGCTGGTCAACAACGAGACGGACGACCGCCGCCTTTTCCAAAAATACTCGCTCGGCGCGCGATGGTATCCGCTCCGCCGCCTCATCATTGATGTCGGAGGCTATTACAAGGACAATCGTTACGATTACAACTTTCCGGTGGACAGCACGCCCAACAATGCCGGCATTGGTGCCAACCTTTATCCCGGTTTTCTGGCCGTAGAACGCTTCCAGACCTGCGACGGCAACCTTCGCCTGACGCTGCGCCCCATTTCAACCGTCAGCCTGGTCAGCCGTTATGAATATCAACTGTCCACGATCAACACCGCGCCCGACCCGGCTTCGGGACTGCCCGATGAAGAATCTTCCACGATGACCAGCCACATTCTGGCGCAGGATGTCAGTTGGGTGCCGTGGTCGCGGTTAAGTTTGCAGGCCGGGTTCAATTATGTCTTGAGCGAAACCAAAACACCGGCCTCGGAAAACACGCAGGCCATTCTCAACGCGCAGAACAATTACTGGACGATGAACCTTTCTTCGAGCTTCGTGCTGGACGACAAGACCGTTTTGAACCTGAATTATTTTTATTATCAGGCGGACGATTATCAGGACAATTCCAGCGCAGGACTGCCGCTGGGCGCGGACGCGCGCGAACACGGCGTGACGGCCACGCTCACCCGCCAGATCAATCCGCAACTGCGGTTCAACTTGAAATACGGCTATTACAATTACAAGGACGCGGCTGACGCCGGAAGCAGCAATTTTGAAGCACAGTTGCTTTTTGCCAGCGTGCAATATCGTTTTTAACGGAAGAGCCAATTTCAAACCGCCGGGTGCAATCCACTCCTGCACCGGCAAATCAAGTTGCGCGCGTTCAAACGGATAATTCAAACAAGTGTTTGACAAACGGCTTCCTCGAAAATAGATTCCCCGTCCAATGAAACGGAAAATTTTTGTCGCGGTGGGGATCGTCGGGTCAATTTTAATGCTGCCCGGCTGCGCGCAGAAACAGCAAATGGCCGCGCCGCCACCGCCGGAAGTGGGTGTGGTCACGATCCAGGCGGGGCCGCTGCCGATCACGACGGAATTGCCCGGACGCATTGATGCGGTGCGCACGGCGCAAGTGCGCGCGCGCGTCGCGGGCATTCTGTTGAAGCGCGTTTTTGAGGAAGGCTCGGATGTGAAAGCGGGCGACACGCTGTTTCAAATTGATCCCGCGCCGTTGCAAGCCGCAAACGACAGCGCGAAGGCGTCGCAAGCAAGCGCGGAAGCCAACGTGAAACAGGCGCAGGCGCAGGCCGACCGTGACGCAAAGCTCGTGAAAATCAACGCGGTCAGCCAGCAGGAATATGACAACGCCGTGGCCGCCGCCGCGCAGGACAACGCGAATGTGCTGGTTGCGAAAGCTGCGCTGGAAACGGCGTCGCTGAATCTCGGCTACGCGACGGTGACCGCGCCGATTTCCGGGCGCATCGGCCAGGCGCTCGTGACGGAAGGCGCGCTGGTCGGCCAGGGCGCGGCCACGGAGCTGGCGGTGATCCAGCAATTGGACCCGATTTATTTTGATTTCACGGAATCGAGCACGGAGCTTTTGAAATTGCGCCAGCAGTTTGACAGCGGCCAGTTGAAAAAAGTCGCGCCCGATGAAGCGAAAATTTCCCTGCTGCTCGAAGACGGCACGACATATCCGCACGAAGGCAAATTGCTTTTCTCCGACGTCACGGTGGACCCGACGACGGGCATGGTGACGTTGCGCGCGGTATTTCCGAATCCCGACGATCTGCTGCTGCCGGGAATGTTCGCGCGGGCGCGGTTGGAACAGGCGGTTGACAGCAACGCCATCACCGTGCCGCAACGCGGCGTGACTTACGGCGCGGACGGCAAGCCGACGGTCGTGGCCGTGACGCCGGACAACAAAGTGGAAATTCTTCCGGTCACGGTGAGTTCCGCAGTGGGCAAAGACTGGATTGTGACGAGCGGATTGAAAGCCGGTGACCGTGTGATTCTGGAAGGATTGCAAAAAATCCAGCCGGGCATGACTGTTCAACCGGTGCCGTTCAGTGCAACCAACGATCCGACGGATGGCGATTCTAATTAAGGGAAACCAGGAGAAACTGCCATGCCACGATTTTTCATTGACCGCCCGATTTTTGCCTGGGTCATTTCGATTTTGATTCTGGTCGCGGGCGCCTTGTCGCTGACCAAACTGCCCGTCGCGGAATATCCGAGCATCGCGCCGCCGTCGGTCAGCATCACGGCGATGTATCCCGGCGCGTCCGCCGAGACGCTCCAAAACACGGTGACCGCCGTGATCGAACAGCAGTTGAACGGCATTGACGGGCTGCTTTACATGGGGTCGGTCAGCCAGTCTTCCGGCCAGGCGATCATCACGATTTATTTTGTGCCGGGCACAAATCCCGACATCGCGCAGGTGCAGGTGCAAAATAAATTGCAACTGGCGATGCCCAATTTGCCGGCGGCGGTGCAGCAGCAGGGCGTGACGGTGGCGAAGGCCACGCGCAACTTCCTGATGTTTTTCACGCTGTCGTCGAAATCCAGCGACATCAACGAAATCGCGCTGGGAAATTTCATCGCGTCCAAAGTGCTCGACCCGATTCGGCGCGTGAACGGCGTGGGCGAGGCGGATTTGTTCGGCGCGGAATACGCGATGCGCATCTGGCTGGACCCGGCCAGGCTGGAAAGTTTTAATCTGACAGCGGGCGACGTGATTCAGGCGATTCAGGCGCAAAACGTCCAGGTTCCAGCCGGACAATTGGGCGCGCGCCCGGCGATGGGCGGACAGCAATTGAACGTCACGCTGCAAGGGCCGAGCACGTTGGACACGCCGGAAGAATTCGGCAAAATTTTGCTGCGCGTCAATCCCGACGGCTCGCGCGTGCTGTTGCGCGACGTGGCGCGGGTGGCGCTGGGCGGACAAAATTATTCCGTCCAGGTTCGCGTCAACGGCAAGCCGGCGTCGGCGGTCGGCATCAAGCTTACGCCTTCGGCCAACGCGCTGGCCACGGCGGACTTGGTGCGCGCCAAAGTCGGCGAGTTGTCCAAATTTTTCCCGTCCGGCGTCTCCGTCAATTTTCCCTACGACACTTCGGAGTTCATCCGCATCTCCATCGAGGAAGTCGTGGTTACGCTGCTCATCGCCGTCGTGCTGGTGTTTCTGGTGATTTATTTGTTTCTGCAAAATCTGCGCGCGACGTTCATTCCCACCATCGTCGTGCCGGTGGCGTTGATGGGCACGTTCATGGTCATGCGCCTGACGGGATTCTCCATCAACGTGCTGACGATGTTCGGCATGGTGCTGGCCATCGGCCTGCTCGTGGACGACGCGATTGTCGTCGTCGAAAACGTCGAGCGCATCATGAGCGAGGAGGGATTGTCGCCGCGCGAGGCGACGCGCAAATCCATGGGACAGATCACCGGCGCGCTCATCGGCATCGCGCTGGTGCTGACGGCGGTGTTCATTCCGATGGCGTTTTTTGGCGGCTCGGTCGGCGCGATTTACCGGCAGTTTTCGCTGGCGATGATTTCGTCCATGCTGTTTTCCATTTTTCTGGCGATGTCCTTCACGCCCGCGCTGTGCGCGACGATGCTCAAGCCGGTGGAAAAAGGCCATCACCACGAGAAAAAAGGCGTGTTCGGCTGGTTCAATCGCGGTTACGCCGCCAGTTCCAGAAAATATCAAAGCTGGGTCGAGCGAATGCTGGCAAAAACGCCGCGTTATTTGTTCATTTATCTGGCCATCATCGTGGCGGTGGGCTGGCTGTATGCGCGCCTGCCCTCGTCGTTTTTGCCGGAAGAAGACCAGGGCTATTTCATCACGAACATCCAATTGCCCGTCGGCGCGACCCAGCAACGCACCCTGACCGTTCTCAAAAAAATGGAAACGTATTACTTGAAACAACCGGAGGTGCAGGACGTGATTGACGTGGCCGGTTACAGTTTCAGCGGCCAGGGACAAAACGCCGCCGTTGCGTTTGTGCATCTCAAGAACTGGGGACAGCGACACGGCGCGGCGCATCACGTGCAGGCAATCATTGCACGTGCGCTCGTGGGTTTGTCGCAAATCAAGGACGCGGTTATTTTTCCGCTGAACCCGCCGCCGATCCCCGAACTCGGCGTCTCCGCCGGCTTCGATTTGGAACTGGAAGACCAGGGCGGCCTCGGCCACGACGCGCTCACCGCCGCGCGCAATCAATTGCTCGGCATGGCCGCGAAAAATCCCGATGTCGCGCAAGTGCGTCCCAATGGCATGGATGACGCGGCGGAATTGAAAATTGACATTGACTGGAACAAGGCCGGCGCGCTCGGCGTCGCGCCCGCCGACATTGACACCGCGCTCTCGGCAAATCTGGGTTCCGCCTACGTCAACAATTTCGTGGACGGCAACCGTGTCCAGCAGGTCATTGTTCAATTGGACACGCCCTTCCGAATGCAGCCCGACGACATCGGTAAAATTTTCGTGCGCAACAGCAGCGGCACGATGGTTCCGCTCTCGACATTCACGACGTTGCGCTGGACGTTCGGCTCGCCGCGGCTGGAGCGTTACAATGGATTCCCGTCCATGGAAATTCAAGGCGCCGCCGCGCCCGGCAAAAGTTCCGGCACGGCGATGCAGGCGATGGAAGACATGGCAAACGAAATTGCCCGCCGGCATCGGCTATGAATGGACGGGACAATCTTACGAGGAACGGCTGGCCGGTTCGCAGGCGCCGGCGCTTTACACCATTTCGCTGCTCGTCGTGTTTCTGTGCCTGGCGGCGCTTTATGAAAGCTGGTCCATTCCTGTCGCCGTCATTCTCGCCGTGCCGCTGGGCATTTTGGGCGCGCTGCTCGCCGCCCATCTGCGCGGTTTGCCGAACGACGTGTTTTTCAAAGTCGGCCTGATAACAACCATCGGCCTGGCGACCAAGAACGCCATCCTGATCGTTCAATTTGCGATCAACTTGATGGAGCAGGGCAAAGGCTTGATTGAAGCCACGCTCGAAGCTGTGCACATCCGGCTGCGCCCGATTTTGATGACTTCGTTTGCCTTCATCCTCGGCGTGATGCCGCTGGCCGTCAACAACGGCGCGGGTTCGGCCAGCCAGAACGCCATCGGCACCGGCGTCATCGGCGGCATGGCGGCGGCGGTGTTGCTGGGCATTTTCTTCGTGCCGATATTGTTTCGTCGTCGTGCGCCGCATTTTCAAGGCCGGATCGGACCGGCGTCATTCGCCGACGCCCGAAATTTCCAGGCGATTCCAATGCCAGCCATTAAACGCATGAACAAATTTCTTTTACCCATCGCGTTGGCCGCAGTGACCTTGGCCGGTTGCACCATGATTCCAAAATATCATCAGCCGCCCGCGCCAGTTTCAAAAAGCTGGCCGGAAAACGCTGCGTCAGAATAATTCGCAGGATTCGACCAACGCCGTCGCCGACATCGGCTGGCGCGAATTTTTTCAAGACCCGCGCCTGCAAAAATTCATCGAATTGTCGCTGACAAACAATCGCGACCTGCGCGTGGCGGTTTTGAATGTCGAGCAAACCCGCGCGCAATATCGCATCCAGCGCGCAGCCTTGATTCCCACAGTCAACGCCAACGCCAGCGGCACGCGCCAGCACACGGCTTTTGGTTACAACGGCAATAGCGGCGGCGCGACCTTCAGCCAATACAGCGTGGAACTCGGCGTTTCGTCCTACGAAGTGGATTTGTTCGGACGCGTTCGCAGTTTGAAACGCGCCGCGCTGGAAAATTATTTTGCCTCTGAAGAGGCCCGCAAGAGCGCGCAAATTGCGCTCGTCGCCGAAGTCGCCAGTCAATATCTGAACGAACGCGAACTGGACGAGCAATTGAAGATGACGCAACAAACGCTCGACGCAGTCCAGAATTCCTACAATTTGATCAAGGCCAGCTACGATGCCGGCGCTTCGTCTGAACTCGATTTGCGTTCCGCCGAATCGCAAGTGGAAACGGCCAAAGCCAATGCTGCCAATTTCGAACAGCAACGCGACCAGGCGCAAAACGCGCTCGTCCTGCTCGTCGGCGAACCGTTGCCCGCCGATTTGCCGCCGCCGCAATCGTTGAACGAACAAAATCTGCTGACCGATTTGCCGCCGGGATTGCCGTCCGATTTGTTGCAGCGCCGTCCCGACATTCTTGAAGCCGAGCACACCTTGAAGGCTGCGAACGCCGACATCGGCGCCGCTCGCGCCGCCTTTTTCCCGACCATCACGCTCACCGGCGGCGGCGGCACCGCCAGCACCACGCTCGAAGGCTTGTTCGCGCCCGGTTCCCAGGTTTGGAATTTTTCGCCGCAAATCAATTGGCCGGTTTTCGCCACCGGAACCGCGAAGGCCGAACTGGACGCGATCAAGGCGGGCAAACTCATTCAAGTGGCGGATTACGAAAAAGCCATCCAGACCGCGTTTCGCGAAGTATCCGACGATTTAGTCGCGAAAAAATTTGCGGACGAGCAGCTTGCCGACCAGACCGCGCTGGTCAAAGCCGAGCAGCGCCGTTACGACCTGGCCGACGCGCGTTATCGCAACGGCGTGGACAGTTACCTGACCGTGCTGACGGCGCAACAAGACCTTTACAGCGCTCAACAGAATTTGATTGCGACGCAATTTGCCCGGCTGTCCAACTTGATCAGCCTTTATCAGGCGCTCGGCGGCGGCTGGCAGGAAAACTCGTCGCAACATTAAACCATGAGCGAAAATTCACCAACGCCGCAGCCGCAGCAGCCCGCCCCGGAGAAACGGAACAACGGCGCGCAAAAATTGAATTCGCCATTTTTCATCTGGCCGGCGGCAATCGCACTGGCAGTGCTTTTATTTTTTGGTCTCGCATTATTTATTGATGCGCTGACGCACGAATCCACCGACGACGCCTTCATCGCGGGACATATTGTTTCCATCGCGCCGCGTATTGACGGGCAGGTTTCCGCCGTCCACGTTTTGGACAACCAGCTTGTCCGCTCGAATGAATTGCTCGTGGACATTGATCCGTCGGATTACGCGACGACGCTCGCGCAAAAACAGGCGGCACAAAATTCGTCGGACTCCAATTTCAAAGCCGCCGTCGCCGGTTACAAATTGATGGAAGTCAAAGTCACGACGGCGGAGGCGACGGCAAAAGAATCTCAAGCCGACGCGGACGCCGCCGCTGCAACCGCTGCTCGCGCAAAAACGGATTTTGCGCGTGCGCAGGAATTGCGGACGAACGAAACGATTTCCGCGCAGGAGTTCGATCAGGCAAAAGCGGCGGCGGACGAGGCCGGTGCGAACTTTAATTCCGCCAAACAGAAAGCCGACGCCGACGAATCCAAGGTGGACGAAGCCAACGCGCAGCTCGTCGCCGCCAAGGCCGAATCCGACGCGGTCTTTTCCCAGCTCAATCAATCGAAAACTGAAGTGGATTCGGCGCAATTGAACCTGTCCTACGCGAAAATTTTCGCGCCGTGCGACGGGCGTGTGACGCGCAAGCAGGTCGAAGCCGGCGACTATCTGCAAGCCGGCCAGCAGATCATGTCCATCGTGCCGGCGGAAGTCTGGGTCGTGGCAAATTTCAAGGAATCGCAGTTGAAAGATATGCAGCCCGGCCAGCCCGCGCTCGTGGCGGTTGACGCGCTGGGCGGCAGAAAATTCCGCGCGCACGTTGACAGCGTGCAGGCCGGCAGCGGCGCGGCGTTCAGCCTGCTGCCGCCGGAAAACGCGACGGGCAATTTTGTAAAGGTCATCCAGCGCGTGCCGGTGAAACTTCTTTTCGACGAGCCGCTGCCCGCCGACCACACGATCGGCCCCGGACTTTCCGTGACGCCGAGCGTTCAAGTCAGCAAGTTCAACGTGCCGGATTTTGTGACGGCGATTGTCGCGGTCATTCTGGCATTTGCGGCAACTGTTTTGTTTCGATTCATTTTGAACCGCAAGACAAACGGCAGTTAAACTTCGACCATGCGCCGGACTTTTCTGATAAATCCGGCGAAATGGAGTTTTGCAACGTCAACCCGTCGAACGGAGAATGACGTTCGTGGCGAACAGAAGAATCATGATGACGCCGATGGCGAATTTGCCGACGATTCCCGCAAGCAAACCGAGCGTCGCGCCCAATCCGGCTTTCAACGCCATTTTCAATTCGCGGTCGCCGAGCAATTCAAACAACGTCGCACCGATGAACGGACCGAGAATGATTCCCGGCAAATTGAAGAACAGCCCGACGATTCCACCAACGATTGCGCCAACCGCGCCGCGCCACGTCGCGCCAAATTTATTTGCGCCGAACATTCCGGCCAGAAAATCAAACAGGACGGAAATCACTGTCAGCACCGCCAAAATAATCAGCACCGTGTTGTTGACGCTGTGCGCGCCAAAATAAAGCCGGTGTCCGATGACGGCGACCAGCATCAGCGGGACGCCGGGAATTCCCGGAAGGATGCTGCCGATGAGTCCCGCCAGCATCACGAGCAGCGCGAGACTCAAGCCGATGATTTCCACCGTCGTCATGGAGTGAAGTTTAACATACAAATCTTAAAATCAGAAAGTCAAAGGCGCGAATCCGGCGAAACAGCATTTGCGCATCAGTTCAAACCATCCCGTGCGCGCAAAAGATTACCCCGACAGGGCCTATCCGTGATTTTGTGTGTGAGGCATAACCAAGAAGGATAAAGTGAGTTATGTCTGAAACGAAAATGAAGGCTGGAGCGGAGTCGCCAAGCGATTCCGCGTTGTTGGATCAACTGCTGGCCGGCTGCGAGCAGCCGGAGGATTTGCTGGCTCCCGGCGGGGCATTCAACCGGCTGCGCAAGCGGCTGATTGAGCGGTTGCTGGGGGCGGAGTTGGACACGCATCTGGGCTACGCCAAGGGCCAGAAAGCCGTGGCGAACGACGGCAACCACCGCAACGGCCACAGCGCCAAGACCGTGCTGGGCGAGGATGGATCGGTGGCGCTGAACATCCCGCGCGACCGGTTGGGCACGTTCGAGCCGCAGCTCATCAAGAAAGGCCAGCGGCGCTTTGAGGGGTTTGACCAGAAGATCATCGCGCTGTATGCGCGCGGCATGACCGTGCGGGAGATCCAGGGTTTTCTGCTGGAACAATACGGCGTGGAAGTGTCGCCGGACTTCATCAGCCTGGCCACCGAAGGCGTGCAGGAGGAAGTGACCGCGTGGCAGAACCGGCCCTTGGAAAGCCTGTATCCCATCGTGGTGTTTGACGCGTTGCGGGTGAAGATCCGGGACGGGGGCAGCGTGCAGAACAAGGCCGTGCATCTGGCTTTGGGCCTCCGCGCCGACGGCTTGAAGGAAGTGCTGGGCCTGTGGATTGAAACCAACGAAGGGGCTAGGTTCTGGCTCCAGGTGATGACCGAACTCAAGAACCGGGGCGTGCAAGACATCCTGATCGCCGTGGTGGACGGGCTGAAGGGGTTCCCGGACGCCATCAACGCGGTGTTCCCGAAAACCGAGGTGCAGACGTGCATCGTGCATCTGGTGCGCCATAGTTTGAGCTATGTCGGCTGGCAGGATCGCAAGCTGGTGGCGGCGGAACTGCGCACGATTTATCAGGCCGAAACGGCCGAACTGGCCCGGCAGCAACTGGAGGCTTTTGCCGCTGGGAAATGGGGTCAGAAATATCCGACCATCGCCGCTTCGTGGCGGCGGGCGTGGGAACAGGTCATTCCGTTCTTGGCGTATCCGCTGGAGGTGCGCCGGGTGATCTACACCACCAACGCCATCGAAAGCCTGAACATGCAACTGCGCAAGATCATCAAAAACCGGGGCCACTTCCCCAACGACGCTGCCGCCGCCAAGCTGATTTATTTGGCCTTGCGGAACATCACCGCCAAGTGGAAGATGCCGCCCGTGTTCTGGCAATCGGCGCTGAACCAGTTCGCCATCCGTTACCCAGATCGCTTTGCGGTGCTAGCCGTGGGCACCGCCTATTGAGTAAACCATGAACCCGCCTCACACACAAAATCACGGATAGGCCCCCCCGACAGCGTTTAAGATTACCCGTGCAGCCGCCCGGACGGGCCGTGCAGACACCCGAACGACCCGTGCGCGCCCCAAACCAGTCCGTGCGGGGGTCAAGGTGGTCCGTGCGGGCAAAATCCCTCCCGTGCGCGGCTTTGGACGACTCGTGCGGAGGGCAAAATGACTCGTGCAAGCCTCAAAACAAGTCGTGCACGGCATCAGATGGTATTCGCACGCCCTCGAATGGCCCGTGCGGACGCCCAAACCACCCGTGCGCGGCTCAAAATGCCCCGTGCGGGGAAAAAACCCGTCAGAACCGGCATATTTGTCGAAAGCGGAAACTAAAATGGTAGGGTGACGGTGCTCCGTCGCCCAAAATCAGGGCGGCGCGGCAGCACCGCCCTACCAAAATTTGTAGCAGCGAACGTGAGTTCGCTCATTCTGAAATCAGAGCCGGCTCATGTCGGCTGCTACGTCGTAGGAGACAACGTGAGGAGTCTCTAATTCAATTTTGATTTGAGTCTCGTCACCTCGACTCCTACGAATTTGTGGCCGTTCGCAATGGTGGCCGTCTGCAAAGACCTTGATTTGGTTTGGGTTTGGTTCTGCAAAGAGGTCGCGCCGACGGCACTGTTCAAAGGTGCGAATCCGGCGAAATGAACGAACCGCTTGAATTTTGTGTCAGAGTTACAATTGCCGATGAATCTTTCTTTCAAATTAAAAATTAAATGGTTTGTGGGACTTTTCTTCCGGCTGCTATTGGTTTCAATTTTGGGATTGTTCTGCGCATATCTTTTGTCATCGGTTTCCTGGAAATTTAGAATTGGCTTTCCAGTTTTCAGTGGGTTAATAACAATTGCCATTATTGTCGGCTACGCTTGGGCGATTTACTTTAATTTTCCATTCTTTCAATCGCGCACAAAACGTCAGCGTCTATTTATCTCGGCGGGCATGGCGTTGATTCCACTCTTTATCGCTTATGGCTGCTTGTTCATCTTATCGAAACAATTTTTTGATTCTATGAGTCGGGCGCAATTTTCATCGCCAGCCAATCCAGCAAATCAAATCTATTTTTATGATGGCGGATTCATGGACAGGGACTTGTGGCTTTATGCAAAACCGAATGATCAAAAGCCGCAATTCGTTGCCAACGTTTACTGGTGGCCTGAATGTTATTTTTCCAATGCGCAATGGACTAAAGATGGCGAAATGATTGTTTGTTCGTTAAACGTCAAACCCAACAATCATGTCAAAACCGACAATCAACCTACTATAAGTGTTATGGCTGTTGCTTTTGACTTTAGCGCAAATAAACCCATCGTGCCTTCATGGATGAGAAAAGCTTCGTGTGATTTAGGCTTTGAATCGGATTGGCGAAAGCAAGAGACGAATGTTCTAGAAATGGTTGCCGCGCATGGAGGATTGAGCGACAGCCTAATTACCGATGACATGATCAGAGCAAATGAACGGAAATTATGGTTTTGGCAAACGCCTCCATGAATCGCCAAGTATGAAGCCGAAAGCCATCTATTTCCTCATCCGTTTTGATTTCCGATAACTCACCGGCTTCGCTTCGGATTTCGTGCCGTCCAGCATGTGTTTGAGTTCCTTGATCTGGTCGCGGAGCAGCGCGGCTTTTTCAAATTTCAAATCCTCGGCGGCCTTGAGCATTTCGGTTTCGAGTTCCTGGATGGTCGAGGTGATGTCAATGTCCGTGCTGCCTTCGCGCAGGACGGCGTCGGCCTCGCGGCGGTCGGATTCGTAGGTCGCGAGGCTTTCCTCGACGGCGCGGACGACGCTGCGCGGCGTGATGTTGTGCGCGACGTTGTAGGCGATCTGCCTTTCGCGGCGATATTTGGTGACGGCGAGAAATTTCTGGATGCTTTGCGTCATCACGTCGGCGTAAAGGATCACTTCGCCGTTCAAATGGCGCGCGGCGCGGCCGGCGGTCTGGATCAAGCTCGTTTCGCTGCGCAGAAAACCTTCCTTGTCCGCGTCGAGAATCGCGACGAGCGAAACTTCCGGCAAATCCAGACCTTCGCGCAGGAGATTTATTCCGACGAGCACGTCGAATTCGCCTTTGCGAAGCGAACGCAAAATTTCCACGCGCTCGATCGCGTCAATTTCGCTGTGCAGATACTGGACGCGCACGCCGATGTCGCGCAGGTAATCCGTGAGTTCCTCCGCCGTGCGCTTGGTCAAAGTCGTGACGAGCGTGCGTTCCTTTTTGTCGGCGCGTTTGCGGACTTCCTCGAGCAGATCGTCAATCTGGCCTTTGAGCGGCTTGAGCGTGATGGTCGGGTCAATCAGTCCGGTCGGGCGCACGACAAGTTCGACGACGCCTAGATTTTCCGTAGGAGTCGAGGTAACGAGACTCTGATTAATTTCTGATTTTTCAATTTGAGCCTCCTCACGTCGGCTCCCACCAATAAAACTCTGCCGTGACCATTCGAATTCACGTTTCGCGGGCGTGGCGCTGACGTAAATCGTCTGGTTTTGCATGGACTGAAATTCCAGAAAATTCAGCGGCCGGTTGTCGAGCGCGCTCGGCAGGCGGAATCCGTGCTCGACCAAAACGGTTTTGCGCGAGCGGTCGCCTTCATACATCGCCGCCGATCTGCGGAACGGTCGCGTGCGATTCGTCAATGACGAGCAGATAATCGTCCGGCAAAAAATCGAAGAGCGTGTTCGGCTGCGAGCCGGGCGGACGGCCGGAAATGTGGCGCGAATAATTTTCGATGCCGGAACAGACGCCCATTTCCTCCATCATTTCCAAATCGAATTCCGTGCGCTGCTTGATGCGCTGGGCTTCGAGCAATTTTCCGGTCGCGCTCAAATTCCATGATGCGCGTGCCGAGTTCCTCGCGGATGGTCAGAATCGCGCGCTTCATTTTTTCGTTCGTCGTGACGAATTGTTTCGCGGGAAAAACGACGACGGCTTCGAGCAATTCGATTTTATTTCCGGTCAACGGCTCGAAGCGCGTGATGCGTTCGATTTCATCGCCGAAAAATTCCACGCGCAATCCGTCTTCGCGTCCGGCGGGACGGACTTCCACCGTGTCGCCGCGCACGCGGAAATTTCCGCGCTCGAACGCGATGTCGTTGCGCTCGTATTGCAGATCAATGAGGCGCGAAAGAAAGATTTCGCGCGACAGTTGCAGCCCGACGCGAATCGGAATGATCATTTCCTCGTAATCTTCCTTGCTGCCGATGCCGTAAATGCACGAGACGCTGGCGACGACGATCACGTCGCGCCGCGAAAAAAGCGAACTCATCGTCGAGAGCCGCAGCCGCTCGATCTCCTCGTTGCGGCTGGAATCTTTTTCGATGAACGTGTCGGTGCGCGGAATGTAGGCTTCCGGCTGGTAATAATCGAAGTAGCTGACGAAGTATTCGACGGCGTTGTGCGGGAAAAAACTTTTGAACTCGGCGTAAAGCTGCGCGGCGAGCGTCTTGTTGTGCGAAATGACGAGCGTAGGTTTGTCCACATTTTTGATGACGTTGGCGACGGTGAACGTTTTTCCCGAGCCGGTGACGCCGAGGAGCGTTTGATGCTTTCGCGCCGGATAAAATTCCGGCGGTCAATTTTTCAATCGCCTGCGGCTGGTCGCCGGCGGGTTTGTATGGCGCGACAAGTTCAAACATGAAGGACAAAAATAGAGCGTCCGCAGTTGAGCGTCAAACTGTCGTAAGTTTGGACATGGAGTGTCCTGTTGCAGGTCACGGATTGCAATGACGGAATCCGCCGGGTTTGCCGGGGGGAAAATTCCCGCGGCAATTGGCATTCCCCTTGCTTTTGCAACTGGAAGAATTATGAATGCGAATCCATTTCAAGTCCCTGTTTGTTTTCAGATTGAACTTGAACGCCGCCGCCGCGCGCGTTTCAAACGAACAGTCCTCGCCATCGTCGCGGGCATCGTGTTGCTGCTGGTCGCGCTGTTGATTGAAGGTTGCGTGAGCGAACACGCGAAAGCCGCGACGCCGCCCGCCAATGCGGCCAAACTGTAATCCGCGCGAAGCGGTCTTCGTCCGTGCTGTCTTTCGTAATCGGAGACCAGTTCAAACATCCGCAGCGAAAGTAGAAGCGAAATGCCGCCGCGTCAACGGGCGGATGACGGTGGAGCGAAGATCCACGACCGTGCGCACGGTTTCGATACGAATGATAAGCCAGACGCCCTCGATTTTTTGAAACGAGATTTTCAATTCCTGCACGATGGCGTCGCTCTCGCCGGAAACAGCCGCTTCCAGCGTGACGTCCGCGACCGCCGATTTTTTGTCCGGTGCCAGCGCGACATTTACGTCGGGGAATTTCACCGACAACGACTTCAGCCTTTCGCGGACGCCAAGCGCCGCCTGCGTGATTTCCGCGCGGCTGGCGAACGTCACCTGCTCGTGGCCGGGAACATTGATGTTGACCTCGATGTTCGTCGAAAAAAATTCGGCCACGCCTTCGCCGCCAGCAAGGCGCGAAAAATTTCCCTGACCGGCTGTGAATGAAACATCTGCGGCAAGTTTTTCGAGGCGATGCCGGATGACTTTTTCCGGCGCGGGGAAAAAGGCCGTCCACAACCAGAGGCCAAGCGCAATCATCGCCGCGAAAAAGGCCAGCCTCCAAATAATTTTCATGGCAGAAGTTTTCCAAGGATGCGCGCACGCTCCACCCGGCCGAAAACGTGGTCGGCCGGCGGCATTGAACGATTGTCGCCGACGACAAAATATTCATCCGGACCGATCTTTTCCGGCGGCAGCGTCCAGTCGCACGGATTTTTTTCATACGGTTCGGCGAGCGGGTCGCCGTTGATCAAAATTTTCCCGTTCACAAACGCAATGGTCTCACCGGGCAGGCCGACGATTCGTTTCATCAACACGACGTGCGGCCCGGCAAAACGGATGCCCACGACATCGCCGCGCCGCGGCTCGTGCGAGAGGTAGGCGAGGCGGTTGAGAAAATTGATGGAATGATCCTTGTAGGTCGGTTCCATGCTGATGCCGGTCACGCGCAGCGGCAGCAGGATGAACTTGAAAACGACGAAGCACGCCGCCACCAAAATCAAAATGCGGACGAGCGTGACGCGCGGATTGCGGCCGACGGCGATGACACGCAGCCAGCCGTGGCGCGGCGGCGAATTTGAATCCGTTTGCGCTGACATGGGACACATTTCAGCGCATTTTCGGAATTCCGCAACTTTAGATTTGCGCCATCGCCTTGTCCAGCGCGGCGCAGAGCTGGTTCATCGTCGCCTCGGTTTCGTCGCCCATGTTGGAGATGCGGAATGTCGTGCCCTTGATTTTCCCGTAGCCGCCGTCAATCAGGAAGCCCTGGTCTTTCACCAGCTTTTGCAATTTCGGCACGTCAACAATCCTGCCGCCGGGGCGAGCGCCGTTGCTGACGCAGGTGAGCGTGAGCGATTCAAATCCTTTTTCCGGGAACAAATTGAAGCCGTGCTTCGCCGCCCAGTCGCGCACCATTTGATTTGTCTTTTTATGGCGCGCGTAACGATTTTCAAGTCCCTCGGCGAAGAAATCGTCGAGCTTGGACGACAGCGCGAAAATGTGGCCGATGCTTGGCGTGCTCGGCGTCATGCTTTGCTCGGCGTTTTTCTGGAACTCCACAAAGTCAAAATAGTAGCCGCGATCTTTTGCCGTCGCCGCCTTTGCGAGCGCCGCTTTTGAGCAGACAAAAACCGCCGTGCCGGGAGGCAGCGCGAAAGCCTTCTGCGTTCCGGCCAGCAAAACGTCAATGCCCAGCTCGTCAAATTTGATCGGCACGGCGCTCATGGAACTGACGGCGTCCACGATGAACATCACGTCGGGATACTTTTTCTTGAGCGCGGCGATTTCCGCGAGCGGACTCATCACGCCCGTCGAAGTTTCGTTGTGGATGACCGTGAGCGCGTCGAATTGGCCGGTGGCAAGTTTTGCGTCAATTTGCTCCGCGCGGATTGGCGAACCCCATTCGACCTGCAGCGCCTCGGCGTTCTTGCCGCATTTTTTGGAAACGTCGAACCATTTGTCCGAGAACGCGCCGCACATGCAGTTCAAAACTTTTTTGGAAACCAGATTGCGGATCGCGCCTTCCATCACGCCCCATGCGCTGGACGTGGAAAGATAGACCAGTTGCCTAGTGGAAAGCAGTTGCTGGAGTTGCGGCTGGATTTTCGCGTAAAGGTCTTTGAAACCCTGGCCGCGATGGCCGATCATGGGCGAGCAGAAAGCCTTGAAAGTTTTCTCGCTGACTTCGACCGGTCCCGGAATGTGTAATTTGACGTGTGCCATAGTTTGTGAAATGTTTCACAAGCGGTGCATTAAAGCAAGAAATCTTTGGCGCGAATTAAACGCGGCGGCGCAAGCAAACAAACTTGCCTAGCGCCGTCGGCGGAAACTATGCTGTGGCCAGCCTGACAAAAATCAACGCATGATCCGCTCGCTTGCATTCACGACCAAGGGAAGCCTGCACACCAAGGACATTGACGTGTTTCTGATGCCGACGCTGCTGGCGGACACGGATTTGTTCCTATGGATTGACCTGGAAGCGCCGACCAAGGAGGAGGTGCATACGGTTTTGGAGAGCCTGTTTCATTTTCATCCGCTGTCCATCGAGGATTGCGTCACCGTCAGTTCGTCGCCGAAGGTGGAGGAATATTTGCCGAAAGAGGACGACCATTTCACGCCGTATCTGTTCATGGTCATCCACGCGGTGGATTACAGCCGGCAGGACGGATTGTTTGCCACGAGCGAGCTGGATTTTTTCCTCGGCAAAAATTTTCTTGTCACCTACCACGAAAAGCCGCTGCGCAACGTGATCCAGGTCGAGGATCGCTGCGTCAACGGCACCCTGGGCATCGCCCGCGCGCCCGACCGCGTCGCCCATTCGCTGCTGGACGCGCTGGTGGACAATTACAAGCCGGCGCTGGACGAGCTTTCCATGGAAATCGGCGAACTGGAGCAACTGGCGTTGCAGCACCCGACCAAACACACGCTCAACAAAATTCTCCAGATCAAAAAGGAGGTGCTCCACCTGCGCCAGATCATCGGGCCGCAATGCGAGGTCCTCTCGCGGTTCGCGCAGGGCGAGTTCAAGCTCATCCGCCCGAAAATGGTGCCTTATTTTCGGGACGTGTATGACGCGCTGTTCCACATCGGCGAAATCGCGCAGGGTTACACCGATTCGCTCACGGGCATCTTGCAGGTCTATCTGAACATGTCGTCGAATCAGACCGGCGAAGTCGTCAAGCTGCTCACGCTCATCACCGTCATCACCACGCCGCTGATGATGATCGGCACCTGGTATGGGATGAACTTTGAAGGAATGCACGAACTGCGGGCACCGCACGGTTACCTGATTGCGACCGGCTGCATGATTGCCTCCACGCTGGCGACCTATCTCTATTTCAAGAAGAAAAAATGGTTTTGAAAAAATGCCTTTCCGCCCCGTCCCGCCGCAACCCGGCCCCCGCGCGGCAGGCGGACGGAAACAGCCAATGAATCGGCTGAAAATTTATTGTTGAATGTGAATCGCTTTTCCCCAATCTTGACTGTGGAAAAACAATGAAAACATTCTTCGTCCCGGCAATTTTATTTGCGTCGTTGATTCTGTCCCGCGCTGAAATGCAAACTCCCATTCCGCTCTGGCCCGGCGGCGCACCCGGCGCACGCGGCACAAATGCCAACGATATTCCAACGCTCACGCCGTATCTGGCCAGCACGACGAATGCGACCGGCGCGGCGCTGGTGATTTGTCCCGGCGGCGCCTACGCGGGCTTGGCGGCGCACGAGGGCAACGACTACGCGCTCTGGCTGAACCAGCATGGCGTGACTTGCTTCGTTCTGAAATACCGGCTCGGTTCGCACGGCTATCATTATCCGGTGGAATTTGAAGATGGGACGCGGGCCATGCGCTGGGTGCGGGCACACGCGGCGGACTACAAGATTGACCCGCACCGCGTCGGCATCATGGGTTCGTCAGCGGGCGGGCACCTGGCTTCGATGGTCCTGACGCATTTCGACGCCGGCGACAAAAATTCGCCCGACCCGGTGGAACGGCAAAGCTCGCGGCCGGACATCGGCATCCTGTGCTACCCGGTCATCACGATGGGCGAATACACGCATCAAGGATCGAAGGATAATCTGCTCGGAAGAAATCCGTCGCCGGAACTGGTGAAATATCTTTCGAGCGAGCTGCAGGTGACTTCCAGCACGCCGCCGTGTTTTCTCTGGACGACGTTTGAGGACAAAACCGTGCCGATGGAAAACACGCTGATGTTTGCGGAGGCGCTGCGGAAAAATCATGTGCCGTTTGCCTTGCACGTTTATGAAAAGGGCGGGCACGGCATGGGTCTGGCCGACAAGCCGCCATTCGCGCATCCGCATCCGTGGGCGGGCGATTGCCTGTTCTGGCTGAAGGCGCAGGGGTTTGTGAAATGATTTTTGGGCCGCGGCCCGACGCGCCGGAAATTAAAATCTGCATATCCGCGTAATTTGCAGAAAAGTGATTTTTCCTCACCCATTTCCCAAGATTGCCTGCGCGGATATTTTCTGCTACTGAATCCGCGTGCCCGACCCCAGCCTGCTCATCCTGATTCCGGCTTACAACGAAGAAGCGCGCATCGAATTTCCCCGGCATTCACTTCATAATTTACCAACCACCGCCGCCACCACCACCGCCGCCGCCACCACTCGAACCGCCACCGCCACCACTCGAACCCGGCGCGGTTGAGGACGAGGAGATTGCGCCCGCGAGCGAATTTCCGAACGAACTGGCGAATGAAGCCGCCCCCAGATGATTCCACGATGTTCCGTAATACCAGCCCGGTGAATACGCGCCGCCGCCATGCCCGGCGGCGGACAGGACGGCGGCGAATTGTTCCGACCATTTCTGCTCCACGCCAAGTGCCAGCGCGTAGGGCAGGAATTTTTCAAACAATTCCGGCGTGCGCTCCGGCGGGTTTTCCAGGTTGATCCGGTCTTTCTCCGCGACGCCCAGATACATTTTGAAGCCTTCGATTTGATCCAGAATCCGCTGTCCTTCGCTCGTGGGCGCTTTGAGCAGGTAGTAAAAAATCACGTTCAACAGACCGACAGCGACAATCAGGCTGGCGATCCAAAACGATGTGACTTGAACAAAACCAAAAAGCGCGCCAATCGCAGCCAGACTAAATACAATTCCAAACAACAAATTATTTCGCAAAAGAACAAGCGTCACCGGAATCCAGATGCTTAACCAAAACGTCAAAAAACAGGCGGCTTTCCAATCCCGCGCATCAAGCAATGAGGCCGCCAATGCGACGGCGGAAAGAATTATTCCCGGTATGCACCAGCGCCAGTGGGTCGCGAACAATGTCCCTTTCATCGCGGACTCGAGCTGCGCCTTCAGATTTTTCTGGGCGGCCTGGACGGTGGCGTAATTTTCCTGTTTCAAGGCCAGCGGCTTGCCGTCTCCGACGAGGTCGCGCCAAAGAGTGGCTTCCTCCGGCGGCAAGCCTGACAAATCATTTTCCGCTGAAATGAGGGTGTAAGTCCGTTTTTGAAGAAAATGTTTTTCCTCGTCAATTTTGATTTTGCCTTTGACCGCGAGATCCAGAATCGCGGCGGCAAAGGCACGGTTGTCGAAGGCCATGTGCTTGAGATAGCGCACCGCCGCCGCCGAAAAATTTTCCGGCGGCGCGTAAAGCGGGATGATGACGGAGCGCTTCGGGTCTTTGCCCATCTTTTCCCATGCGATGAAATAATAAATGAACACCATCAGTAATCCGCAGAGGCCGAGCAAGACGCCGAGATTGTCTTTCAGAAGATCGAGCCATTTTGCCGCCGTTGAAGATTCTGCCACGAAGCCTTTCGGCCATTCGACGACGATGGTCAGCCCCCAATTCGGCAACAACGGCTTGGTCGTTTCAAAAAATGCGTTACTCGCCACGTTCGTCGTCATGTAATTATTGCCGATAGCACCTTGCGGGCCGGTGTAGGCCTTCGGATTTTTGGCGGTTGCGCCCGGCGGCAAAATTACGGTCACGGTCGCGGAGTCAATCGTGAAATTCCAGCCGTTGCCGGTTGCGTTCCAATAAAGCTCGTCGTGGTCGCTGAAAAATCCCAGTTGACGATCCGTCTCGTAAGTCAGTTGGTAAGTGTGGACGCCAGTCGAAACCAGACTGGACGGCGAGCCGATATAGACGCGGATTCCGTTTTCGCGATTTTCAGTGTGGTAAGGTTCTGACTGGCCGTCGCGCAAAACTTCCTTGATGTCGAAACCGGTTTTCATCCGCAATCCCCATTTGCCTTTGTAAAGCTGCGGAAAATCGCGGTAAATGCCGTGCTTGATCTGGTCGCCGCCGGCCTGCGCCTGGATCGTTTCCGTGACGATCAGCGCGGCATTGGTCTGCACGACAATCCGGCTGTCAAAGTGCAGGATGCGTTCGGGCTGGGCGCTGGCGGCAAGAGCCGTCAGAGATAAAAAAAATGAAATGAATCGTAATTTCATAATTTCACCTCCGGCGTGGCGCGCTCCGTTGCAGTTTCAACCTCAAAATATTCCGCCGCTGAAAATCTGAAGCCGCGCGCCACGGCGAGGCTTGGAAAAGTCTGGACGAGATTGTTGTAGTCGCGCACGGAGCCGTTGTAATAACGCCGGGCGTACTGGATGTTGTCCTCGGTTTCGACGAGGCTCGCGCTCAACTGCCGGAAATTCTGGTCGGCCTTCATTTCAGGATACGCCTCCGCAACGGCGAACAGCGAACGCAGATTCTGTGTCAAACCGTTCTCCGCCGCGCTGGTGTCGCCGACGCCTAGCGCGGACTGCGCGAGAATGCGGGTGCGGGCGATGTTTTCCAGCAGGGTTTGTTCGTGGTTACGGTAGCCTTTAACACACTCTACCAGATTGGGAATCAGGTCGTGCCGCCGTTTCAATTGCACGTCCACGCCGCTCCACGCCTCGCGCAATTGGTTCCGCAGACCGACCAATCGGTTGTAAGCCCAGACCGCATACAGTCCGGCCACGGCCAGCAGGACGACGGCAATCCATGGAAGCGCACCAAGCATGACGCGCACAGCATAAAGCCCGCGCAAATTCCGAGTCCATTACAAATTGCCAATGTTTTTGGAGGTGCGCCCGCGTCGTTATTGCAATTCACATTTTTTCTGATAATCAATCCGCGTGCCAGACCCCAGCCTGCTCATCCTGATCCCGGCTTACAACGAAGAATCGCGCATCGAACCGGTGCTGCGCGATTACGCGGCATTTTTCGGCACTCATTATTCCGGCAAATTCCAGATCGTCGTCGTCCTCAACGGCTGCCGTGACAACACGCTCGGCGTCGTCCAGAAGGTCGCGGCGGATTTTCCGGTCGTCCGCGCGCTGGAATTTCCAGCGCCCATCGGCAAGGGCGGCGCGCTCATCGAGGGTCTCAAGCTCGCCATGCACGCGGATTTCATCGGCTATGCGGACGCGGACGGCGCGACCTCGCCGGCGGCGTTCATGGAACTGGTGAAGCGCATCGGCGGGGCGGATTGCGTCATCGGCTCGCGCTGGCTGCCGGAATCCGTCATGCACCAGGAGCAGCCGACGTTGCGGCGCGTGGCGAGCCGGACGTTTCACCTCATCGTGGAACTGCTGTTCTGGATGCACATCAAGGACACGCAATGCCCGTGCAAACTGATGCGGCGCGAGGTCGTGGAAAAAATCCACCCGGCGCTGCGCATCGCCGACCTCGCGTTCGACGTGAACCTGCTCGTCTCCATCAAGCGCGCCGGCTTCAAAATCCTGGAAGTGCCGATTGAATGGACGGACAAGGTCGGCTCCAAAGTCTCCGTCGTCGCTGTTCCGCTCGTCGTTGACGATGTTTTTGTCCGTCGTGCGCGTGCGGCTGATTTACTCGCCGTGGATTTACAAATATGGATTGAACCGCCCGTTCCGCCCGCTGGAAGGCTGGATTTACAAAAAACTGGGCGCGCCGCAGCCGTTGCCCGGGCGCGAAGAAATTGAATCACGCTAATTTTGCGCCGCAGTTTTCTGCGCCCTAGGCGAACCAGGCGCAAATGCCGAACAGCATCAAATTGAACGCGCCGAGCGTTTGCAGCGCCACTTCCATGCGCGTGAAATTTCTGGAGCATGAGCGGCAGCGTGAAGCCGTAAGCGACGGCCAGCAGCACCATCGGCAGGCACGACCTTGAATTTCCCGCGCGCCATCAAATCGTTCACCAGCACGTTCGCCAGCGCCAGCGGAATCATCGCGCCCGCATACCACGGCAGCAGTTTCACCGTCATCGCGACATAGATCCGGCGTGTAAATCAATTTCACCACGAACGGCCCGACGAGACACAAACCCGCCGCGCCGCAAACCGCCAAAACCGCCGTGCCGAGCAAGACGATGCCGAGCAGATTGCTTTTTTCCGATTTCGCGCTTGCATGGACGATTTTCGGGAACATCACCGCCGCCAGCGGCAGCACCAGCCAGAGCAGCGCCCGCGACAACGTTCCCGCCGCGACATAAGACGCCATTTCGTCGCCGGAAAAAAACGCCTTCGCATACATCGTGTCCGCCGTGAACAAAAACTGGCACGCGCCGAAACCGAGCATCAGCGGCGCGACTTGCTTGAACAGACCGCGTCCGTCGAATTTTTCCGGTTTCGCCAGCCACAAATCGCGCGACCGCCAGATGCCGATGCCCGCCCACGCGCCGAGTCCGGCGAACGCGCCGAAAATCATCGCCCGTCGCGCCGCCGTGAAACGCCAGCACCAGCAACACGGCCACGGCCACCCGCCCGACACCGCTGACAATCGTGCCCCAGCCCAGCCAGAAAAAATCCTGCCGCCCTTGCAGCACGCCGGAAAACAGCGGCATCCACAAATTCATCAACACCGCCGCGAGCGTCACCCACAACGTCGCCGCGCTTGTCAGTTCCCATCGCGCCATGATTTGATTTTGAAAAGCGAAAACAACCAGCGCCGCCGATCGCCCACAAAATGAAAGTCCACAGCCAGCCCAGCCGGATCATTCCCGCAAGCTGCCGTTCGCGGTTCGTCGCCAGCGCGCCGGCGGTCTGCTGCGCGAAGACCATTTGCAGCGGCATGGTCGGCACGCACGCCGTCACCATCAGCATCGTCCCGAAAATGCTGTATTCGGCCTCGGGAAATTTTTTTGGCGAGCAGATGCACGCCCAGCGCCATCACGCCCGCGATGATGTTGGCAATCATCAGCCAGCCGCTCTGGCGGAAAAACGCCGCGTGCGGCTTGTGGTCAACGGTCGGAATGTTTCTGTGTGCCGGACATCACGCGCGAAGATTGCCGGATGAGTTCAACCGAGAAAAGGCAATTCAACTTGGAATCGTCCTCGTCGTCGTTCCCGTCCTCGTAATCGGAAAAAATCGAGGACGAGGACGAGGACGAGGACGACGAGGATGTTCAAGGCAGCGATTTCAGGAAATGCAAAAGCAGATTTTTCCCGCGCTCCAATTCCGCCAGCGAAATCCATTCGTCCGCCGTGTGCGCCTGCGCGATGTCGCCCGGCCCGAACACGACGCTCGGAATTCCGCCCGCCGACAAAACCGCCGCGTCGCAAAAGAAATCAACGCCCAGCGGCTTCGTCTGGCCGACGCTTTTCAGAAATTTCTGGACGAGCGGCAATTTGCGATTCGTTTCCAACGGCAAAGCCGGCGCGAGTTTCGTGCTGGAAATTTTTGCGGACAAATTTTTCGCGCGCAAGGAAAGCGGCGATTTCACTTTTCACCTTCGCGTCCGTCTCGCCCGGCAACGTGCGGCGGTCAATTGAAATTTTGCAAAAATCGGGCACGATGTTCGGCTGCGTGCCGCCGGAAATCGTGCCGACGTTCACCGTCGCCGCGCCGAGCAGTGGATGTTTTCGCTTTCGCAACTGCGCGGCGTAATCCGTTTCCAGCAAATCCACGATGCGCGCCATTTCGTGAACGGCATTTTTGCCGAACTGCGGCGTTGCGCCGTGCGCCGCCTTGCCGCGCGTTTCCAGTTCCAGCCACAAACTGCCCTTGTGCGCGGTGACGACCTGCAATTTGGTCGGCTCGCCGACGATGGCCAAAGTGGACAGGCTCCTGCCTGTCTCCGTCATTCTTGAAAGCGGTGACAGGCTGGAAGCCTGTCCCACGAGCGCGCGCGAGCCGGCCTGCGCGTGTTCCTCGTCAACCAATCCGGCGAAAATAATTTCCGTTTCGAGCGGACGCGATTTTGCGATTCCGCCAGTTCGCAAAGCGCGGAAAGCATGGCGGCGACGGAACCTTTCGTGTCGCACGCGCCGCGACCGTGCAGTCGTCCGTTTTTGCGTTGCGGAATGAATTGCGCTTCGTCCGCGCCAACGGTGTCGAGGTGCGGCGCGAGCAGGATGGTCTGGCGGATTTTATTTTTTGGCCGCAGCCGCGCGATGACATTGGAGCGTCCGGGCAAAACGTGTTGAAATTCAACTTCCAGACCGGCGCGCGCGGCGGCGGCGGCGAGAAAATCCGCGACGCGCTTTTCTCCGGCGTGCGGATGGCGCGGCGGCAGAAAGGCGGGGTTCACGCTGGGCAGCGCGATAAGTTCGGCCAGAAGTTTTTCCGTGCGCGTCATGCTCGTGGCGAGGCTACGATTTTTCAGCCGAAAGAGCGAAGGTAAAAAAAGATCGAATCTTTCTTCAAAACCATTGTTTAACAAACTGGCCTGTCGCGCTTCATATCCGGTGGACACGAATAGGCAGGAAGCAGTTATGCACACTGTTCGTTTGGATTGTGGCGGTCCGCCATTTTCTCACCATGCCGACACTAGCGGACTGTCTCATACGTCATATCATAATAAAAGTCTGGCAAAAAAGTCCGGCATCCTTCATTCTAGCCCGAAACCAACCAGAAAATGGCGAGAATCGGCAAAGGGAAAAACGTGTCCAGATCAAAAGCCGGCAAGGATCACAAACGGTTTTATCTGCTGCCGGGCCAGGGCGGCCAGGCTTATCGCCGCAAACAGAGGTTCATTTTGAAATGGACGGTCATCACGGCTCTGCTCGTGTCGGCGGCTTTGGCGGCGGGGCTTTACTGGATGAGTCATTCAAAACCTTGAGCGGCGCTTGACCCGTCGCCGGTTGTTGCTAATATGCGCCAATCTGATGAAATTCGCCCGATTGATTTTGTTTTTTACCTTGCCGCTTTTTCTTGCGCCGCCGGCGCACGCGGATGTGGCTGACGGCGTCAAGGCCGTCGTCAATGACACGGCCATCACATATCAACAGGTGAAGGACTTCATCGCGCCGGCCGCCCAATCTTTGCAGCAGCAGTATGGCGGCCAGCCGGATGTGTATTCGCAAAAATACACCGGACTGTTTAACGACGGCCTGGAACAACTGGTGGAACGCGCGTTGATCCTGCACGATTTCGAGGTTGAAGGCTACAAGCTGCCCGACAGTGTCGCGGATGAACTGGTGCAGGATCGCATCCGCGCCCTGGGCTACGACCGCAAGACGCTGATCGAAACCTTGCAGGCGCAGGGCATGACGTTCGAGGAGTTTCGCAAACAAGTCCGCGACCAGTGGATTGAAGCGCAGATGCGCCGCAAAAACGTCTCGCAACAGGTCGTCATCTCGCCCTTCAAGGTCGAAAATTACTACCAGGCGCATCAGGACGATTTCAAGGTCGAGGATCAAGTCCAGTTGCGCATGATCGTGTTGAAAAAAACCTCCGCCGACGACACCAACACGTCGGCGCTGGCCGGTGAGATTGCCGCCAAAATCAAGGACGGCGCGACTTTTCAGCAGATGGCGGCGGTCTATTCGCAAGGCACGCAGCAAAAGGACGGCGACTGGTATGAGCGCTCCGCCCTCCGCAAGGAACTCGCCGATGCCGCCTTCTCGCTCAAGCCCGGCCAGATCAGTGCCGCGATTGACACCCCCGATTCCGTCTATATCGTGCAAGTCGAGAAAATCCGCCCCGCGTATGTCAGGCCGCTCGGAGATATCCGCGACGACATAGAAAAAACCCTGCGCGCACAGGAGGAAGCCCGCCTTCAGAAGCAGTGGATTGACCAATTAAAAAAGAAATCGTTCATCCGCATCATCCCTTGACGGTCTCCAGACGCACGTAAACCTCAATTCCCATGACTGGATGGATTGGCATTTCACTCGGCGATGTCACCGGCGTCGGCCCGGAAGTCGCGCTCAAGGCCGCCGCCGCCGAAGCCGGACGCGACGACGCGAAATATCTCTTCATCGGCGACGAAAAAATTCTCCGGCAGTTGAACGAAAATCTTTCGCTGGATTTGCCGCTGAAGACATTTGCCGGCTCCAACGACACCGGGAAATTTTTCATCGCCAATCCGCTGGCCGAACCATTGCCGGAAAATTTGCCTGCCGGCTCGCCGCACGCCGCAAACGCCGCCGTCGCGTGGTTGCGGGACGGCGGCCAGCGCTGCATTCGCGACGAGCTGGACGCACTCGTCACCGCGCCCGTCAACAAGGAATCCATCATCCGCGCCGGGCACAAATTCACCGGGCAGACCGAATTTCTTTCCGAACTCGCGGGCGCCAAACGCACCGCGATGATGCTGCTCGGCACGGACGCAGCCGGACGCTGGCTGCGCGTCGCGCTGGCCACGGTTCACATTGCCATCAAATCCGTTCCCGAAAAATTGACGGCGGAAAAAATCACGCTTGCCATCGAACTCGCGGCGCAAGCCTGCCGCGATTTGCAATTGCCGCGCGCACGCATCGCCGTGGCCGGCCTGAACCCGCACGCGGGCGAAGGCGGGGAATTTGGCGATGAAGAAATTAAAACGATTGCGCCGGCGGTTTTGGCCGCCAAAAAACGCAGCTTCGACGTCACCGGCCCGTTGAGTGGCGACACGGTTTTTCACTATGCGTTGCAAGGGGATTTTGACGCCGTCGTGGCGATGTATCACGACCAGGGACTCGCGCCGCTGAAAGCCGTCGCGTTCGACAGCGGCGTGAACTGGACGCTCGGCCTGCCGTTCATCCGCACCTCGCCCGATCACGGCACGGCCTACGACATTGCCGGAAAAGGCATCGCCAATCCCTCAAGCATGATTGCGGCGATCCGACTGGCGAAGCAACTTGCGAAGAACAAAGCGTCTGGCGGTTCCGATTAACATCGGCGCGTTTTTTCCATTTCGCAGCCGGAATTTACCTCAAGGACAATTCCGCTGCCAGCGGGAATCAAAGACGGCTTGCATTAAAAATCCCGGCATTTAACTTCGTTGCAAACATGAAATTGAAGCGTTCGCCGTTGGTTTCCCAAGGTTCTTTGGACCGGATTTTGCAGGCCGCGCAGCAGGCGTGGCACCAGAAAGATTTTCAACAAAACATCGAGTTGCTGGAACGCGCCGTCCGCCTCGCGCCTTCCAATGTCGGCATCCAGCTCCAGTTGGGCCGGATGCACGGGCTGCGTTATGATTATGCCGCCGCCGGGCGCTGTTTTGAACAGGCCGTGCGGATGTCTCCACACAAGACGGAAACCCTGGCTTTGGCCGGCGCACATTCCCGCGATTTTCGCGACCCAAAAATCGGGGAACGCTACCTTATGCGCGCCGTCGAACAAAAGGATGCCACGCCCGAAATGCTGGCCGACCTTGCCGAACTCTACGAACGCCTGCGCCGCCTGGCCGACGCCGCCCAACTGATTGAACGCGCCTTGAAAATGAATCCCTCCTGCGCGCTGGCGCTCCTTGGCCGCGCGCGGCTGGAACGCCAGGCCGGGCGTCTGGCGGCGGCGGAACAAATCCTCCGCGACTTTCCGGCCAACGCCCACCGTTTCATCCGCGTGCGCGCGTGGTATGAACTCGGCGGCATCCTTGACCGCCAGGGACGTTACGACGAGGCGATGTCCGCCTTTCTCGAAGCCAAGACGATTTTGAAGCCGGATGCTGCGCCGTTTGCCGCCGGACTGCAAACGATCCATTACCGGTTGAAACTTCTGGCCGAAAGCGTCCGGCCGGAAATGTTCCAGCGCTGGTTTGATTCCGGCGCGGACCATCAACCGCCCCGACGGCTGGCGCTGCTCGGCGGCCATCCGCGCTCTGGCACCACACTTCTCGAACAGGTCTTGGACTCGCACCCGGACATCATTTCGGCGGAAGAGACGGAAATTTTCCTCGACGAAGCCTATCTCCAGCTCACGCGCAACCTGCCGCCCGGCACGCTCATGCTGCCGGCGCTGGAAGCCGCGCAGACCGGCGTGTTGCAGCAGGCTCGCGCCGCTTATTTCCGCTCCATGGATTTGTCGCTCGGCCAGCCCGTCGGAGGACGGCTGCTGATTGACAAAAATCCGTCGCTGACTTTTTTGGTTCCCGCGCTCGTCCGCATATTTCCGGAAATCAAGCTGCTCATCGCGCTGCGCGACCCGCGCGACGTGGTTTTAAGCTGCTTCATGCAGCCATTTTTCCAGATCGCCCAGACCAACTCCGCGTATCTCACGCTTGATGGCACGGCGGAAGAATACGCCGCCGTCATGGGCGTCTGGCAGACCGTCAAGCCGCTGCTGAAAAATCCGTGGCTCGAAGCTCGCTACGAAGACATGGTGGACAACCTGGAATCCGTCGCGCGCAAGACTTTGGATTTTCTGGACGTGCCGTGGGACGAACGGGTGCTCGGCTTTGACCGACACGCGCGCGAAAAAGTGGTGCGCTCGCCCACCTACGCCGATGTTGCGAAACCCGTTTATAAAAGCGCGATGGGCCGTTGGCGCAATTACCAGAAATATCTGGAACCGCATCTCAAAAAGCTGGAGCCGTTCGTCAAGGCGTTCGGATATGAATAAGCTGGCGGAGGGACATCGCGCTGCGATGTCCCCGCCCGTATCGGGCGGAACGGATGTGGTAAGGTTCGCGGCGTTTTCGTTGCGTTCGTTCCGTCGCCTGACGCTCCGCTCGGCGACGGTGACGGCGCAGCGCGCCGTGCCTACCAATGTCGGACATCGCAGCGCGATGTCCCTACCAAAGGAAAAGAGAGCTGCACCGAAGATCGGCTCTTGTGTAAAAAAACTAAAACTAAACCGGCGGGATCACGCCTTTTGCGGCGAAACGCCATAAGCGGGGCCAGACCGCCCAAACCGGCCAAGGCCAGCGTGGTGGGTTCGGATATCTTTAGCTTTGCATTTCGATCTGGATCAAGTTCATCAGGCCGGAACGGACGCGACAGAGGACAAGACATTCCTCCCGCAGCGCATAAAAGACAAGCCATCGCGGAAATTTTTCGACCTGCCACGAGCGGATGCCGGGCTGTTTGATGTCTTTTCGTTCGCGCCCCAGTTGTGGATGCACCTTGAGCAATTCAATGGTCTGCCATACTGCGTCATGCCAGCATTTGGCCACATCCGCGCCGGCGTTCGCCAGCAGCCAGTAAACTTCCTCTTCGATGTCCCTGTAGAATTGCGGACGGACAATGACATTCATTGAGTCGCATGACGGCCTTCAAAGCGTTTGACACCCTTCTGAAATGCCGCGTCAAATTTTTCGCGCGACAATGCTTCTTCCGGCCCGCTGGCAAGCGCCTCGTCAATCCACTCCTGGACTCGTTTGGCGTTGAATTCTTTCTGGATTTGAAAACTCATCTCAATACGGGCCAGAGCTTCCTCGTCCAGACTGCGGGAATTGGCGTATGCCTCCTGCTCCAACCGTGCGCGAAGGTCATCGGAGATGTCTTTTAGCATGATTCTTGACATAAGAAAAGTCTATTCTCCTTGCTCCTTGGTTTCAAGTGAAAAGACGGAAACAAAAACCCCGCCCGTTTTAAGGGGCGGGGCTGAACAAAAACCTAAAACTAAACAAACGCGATTATGCCTTTTTGCGGCGGAACGCCATGAGCGAGGCCTGACCGCCCAAACCGGCCAAGGACGGCGTGGTGGGTTCGGGAACTGTCATAACGACTGCCGCAGGGACACCAGCATTACGGCGACGGGAAAGCCTTTTTACAGACAGAACCCTCGCCGGATCAAACCGTGACTTGCTCGTAGGAAAAGCTGGGAATTCCGGCGCGCTCTTTTGTATGTTCAATCGTCAGCGAGCAAATGTTCCCCGCATTGTCCAAGTCAAGCAGCGTGTTCTCGTCGAGGTCCCGCGTCTCGGTGACTATGCCGGAACGCAGTTCAATGAGCAGCGTGTCCGTGTCTGCAAAGTATTTCACTTTCATAATTCAAATGACCTTTAATGTATTTCCACAAGACGGTCGCCGCCTTCAAGTTGCCGCACGATTATCGGCAGCAGCGGTTCAAGCCATGTCCGCAACGAATGATTGGAACAGTTGCCAATTCGCAGCCAGACAACCGCCGGTCCCGGACGGCCGCGCCGCACCCATTCGGCAAAATCTTCATCCTTGGTCATCACCACCGCATTTTGCGTTTGAGCATGCGCCAGATCGGAGCGTCTTTGCCTTGGGCAAGGCCGATTTCAAGAACGTGCTCCGCTTGATGACCGTGCGCTCGCAGCCAATGCGCGAGCGCTTTTGGAAGCTGTGTGTCAACGAGGAAACGCACGGCTCACGCGTTGACCAGCACGGGATAATTTACCTGCCCGGGCGCAAACTCAAGGCAGGCACGAATGTCGTCCGGCTCCAAAAAAGAATAGTCTTCCAAAATTTCCTTCTCGCCCACGCCAGCGGCCAGCATCTCCAACACGTCCTTTACGCGGATGCGATAGTGGCGGATGCAAGGCCGCCCGCCGCATTGTTCCGGGTCAAATGTAATGCGATCTGCATATTTCATGGGTGAAAGGTAGCGGCAAATGAAAATAATTTCAAGAAATGAAAACCCCGCCCGTCCTTGATGCCATCGTCCGGCAACATCCGCTCCGGCTTTGTCTTTCAGCCAGTATAATTCTCCGCAAGGTCGAGCAGAAACTGCGGACGTTTTAGTATTTGCATCAACTGGCTTTGTTTTGTCCTAAAATCCGGTCGCGCACTTGATCCATTTCCGCCTGCGTTAGCGGCGTGGCCGGGCCGCTGGCCAATGCCTCGTCAATCCATTGCTGATCCCGTGCCGTGTTCAGGTCCAGATCAAAGCTGCGCTGGAGTCGCGCCAATGCTTCTTGATCCAATGTGCGGAAACTGGCGGAGGCTTCTTGTTCCAACTGCCCCGAAGGTCGTCAGGAATATCCTTCAAAACAATACTCATGTTGCAATCCTACCTCTTTGATTTTTTATTTCAAGTGATTCCCAACTAAAAACCCCGCGCATCTTGACACTGTTCCTACCGCCAGCCGTTGTAGCGCAGATTTTTCAATCTGCCGTATCGCCGATTTGCAATCGGCGGCGCGCCGCTACGCTGATGACCGTTGGGCTGTCCACGGCTCGCGGATTACAAATCCGCGATACAGCCGACTCCAAGTCGGCGCTACCTCAAGAACAGTGTCAAGATGCACCCCTAAAAACCCCGCCCGTTTTACGGGGCGGAGTTGAACAAAAACCTAAAACTAAACAAACGCGATTATGCCTTTTTGCGGCGGAACGCCATGAGCGGGGCCAGACTGCCCATGCCAGCCAGGGCCGGCGTGGTGGGTTCGGGAACGATGCAATATGTTTTTGTGCGGGATTTTCCCAATTCAGGCGGTTTGTCAATGCCCGGACTCCAGATCGTTTTCAGTCTCCGGCGGTGGACCGGCTTCTTTGAGCAATTCCTCAAACCTGCGCGCGCAACTTCGGCAAGTCGGTCTGGATCACCTGCCACACGCGTCCATGGTCAATGTAATCGTAACCGTGAATCAACAGATTGCGAAAACCGATGATCGCGCGGTTTTCAGGAATGCGCGCGGCCAAAGCCGGATCGTTTTGGCGGATGCGGTTGAGCGCCTCGCCGATGATTTCAAAATTCCGTTCCACCGCCGAGCGCAACAGCCGGTCTTTCTCATAATCCGGCAAGGCGCGTCCGGAAACCGCCTCCTGGATCAATTCAGACGCTTCAAGAATGTGTTGAAGCCAGTTCGGGGATTTTGGATTCATCATAAACCGGCACCCGGGTTTTTTGAGCCTCGCGCCGAAACCACGGATTCTTCAAGGCCGATGTCATCACCGTATGCGCCGGACGGCCAAACAATTCCCCCAGGCTTTCTTCAAATTCCACCAGCCGCCCAAGCCAGGGGCCAAAATCAGCGTCAGCGGCAAATTCGACTAAAAAATCCAGGTCGCTGCGCTTTGGATCAAAACCGGGGGTATTGACCGAACCAAACAGTTCCAGCCGTTTCACGCCGAACCGGCGGCATATTCCGATTAAATCATTTCGCCTGGATTCAATCAAATCGTTCATAATTGAATCATCTTTCGCATAAAATTGACGGTTTGGCGAATGATCATTTGCGGTGTTCGGATGTTTTTAACCAATAAAGTTTTCATTCATTAAAAAACCCCGCTCGTTTTACGGAGCGGGGCTGGACAAAAACCTAAAACTAAACCGGCGGATTACGCCTTTTTGCGGCGCAACGCCATGAGCGAGGCCAGACCGCCCAAACCTGCCAAGGCCAGCGTGGTGGGTTCGGGAACTGGAACAAGGTTCAAAACAGCATTGCCGGTTAGTGCTGAAAAGAAGGATGCGGGCGCTGAACCACCCACAGAGGCACTCGGTATGGAATCAGTCCAAATAAATGAACCACTATATCCGCCAAGCGCATCATATGTGCCAGCAGCAGCACCCTGACCTGAAGCCACCCAAGCCAGAATTTCAAATGAAACTGGCCCAGAAGCATATCCTGGAATTCCACCAGCAACCGCTCCACCTTGAATGTATCCGGCAACAACCGTGACCCGTGCCGTTTATTGCTTCAGGAGTAGTTCCGACTGCCTGAATTGTGCTAGGAACGAGTGTGAAGTCAGAAGGATTAGAACTGGTTCCGACAAAATAACCGAGTTCAACATCTACATTGGGACCTGCAGCCAAACCCACACCCAAGGCAGTTTGAGCCGCTTGGCCGTAGGTCACTGGATAATATCCAGTGGAGGCATAGGTATTAAATGCTATCTGCCCCTGACCATAAGATGATGCAGCCAAGCCAACGAGAGCGGCTACGCCAATTACTGATGCTACTATTTTTCTTTTCATATTTTATTTATGTTTAGTTTAGGTTTCGGTTTGAACGTTAATTCAAATTTTTAGTTAGAAGGCAAAGTCTGCACCCAGTTAGTGGATGTTTTTGCATTGATGAAAAAGCCCTGACCAACTGCTATAGTCGGATCTGGAGTCCAAACACCACCAGCTTTATTGCAAACAGTAAAGCCATTTCCATTCCAAACTTCAACCGCAGATTTGTTGGGCAATGTCGGACCAAGATTCAAGTTTGTGTCATTCAAATCACCCGAAAACGGAATTGTGCTGCCTGCCAAGACAAATGTTCCAGCAGTAAGTGCTTGATAGTTGGTAGCAGAACCTCCAAACGCTGTGTCAACAGCACCAACAAACGTGTTGGTGATGGCTGTTTTGGCAAGCACAAAGAAGCCTGTGCCGGGTGGAATCGAAAGATCTGGAGTCCAAACGCCGCCAGCTTTGTTGCAAACAGTAAAGCCGCTTCCATTCCAAACCTCAATGGCAGACTTGTTGGGCAAATTGATACCCACGCTGGTGGATGGTGTTTGTGCCGTCATCCAAAGGATTGGCAAGCCAAAACGAATGTGCCCGCAGGGAATTGCGCGTTGACATAGCCAACGACGCCAGAATAAACCTGCGCTTCGGAGGAAATGACCGTGGCAGCAAGCGCGGCAGCGGCGATCAGTAGTGTTTTTGTTCTCATTTTTTTCTTTATGTTTAGTGTTTTAATTACCGTGTGTGACCCAACTATCCCAGAAGTGCAACCGGCTGTCAATTATTTTTTGAACTTTTTTTGAACATTTTTCAACGGGGGCATTTTAACCGCCAAGGCGCCAAGAAAACCAATGTTTTCAATGGTATTTTCAAGGCGCGGGGGTTTGGCGCGGAATTGTGACATAAATTATGGCCGTGGGAGACGACGTAAGGAGTCTCTGACTGAAAAATCCCGGAATTGAAATGAGACTCGTTACCTCGTCTCCTGCAAAAAAGGCATGGCCACAGAGGCGCAGAGGCGCAGAGGGGAATCCGAAACGAATGAGACTCGTTGCCTGTCTCCTGCCATTATCAAATAAGGAAGGCAGGAAACAAGGAACTGATTTTCATGATTTCATGCTTTCCTTATCAGATCCAAAATTAATTTGAGACTCGTTACCTTGTCTCACGAAAATTTTTCGGAGCGGCATGGCTGTGACGGGTGCATCTGGACATTGTGCTTATTTCTGAACCAGTAGCGCAGATTTGCAATCTGCTGTATCGCGGATTTTCAATCCGCAAGGCGTCGGCGGTTCCATGGGCTTGGGCTTGGCGGCGCGCTGCCGAATGCAATTCGGCGATACGGCAGATTTCAAATCTGCGCTACCTCTGCTGGCCGCAAGAACAGTGTCCAGATGCACCCGGCTGTGACGGATGAGGCTGATCCGGCTTGACGGGCGGGTCTTTTTATGGGAATTTTCCCACATGACAACTGTGGCCAAGGCGGACAAGAGCCGGTTGACGATCCGTGGGCTGGTGGACGGCGAGCATTACATCGTGCGCGAGCAGCCTGACGGCTGGCTAGTGGTGCCGGAAAAAAGGCACCGGGCAAGGAAGACGGGCATGAGCGCGGAGGCTTTTGCCCGGCTCTACCGCGCACGCGCGCCTTTGGACGCCGCCACGGCCGGCGCGATAGCCGCCAATCTGGCCGCCACTGACAAGGCGGGATGAGAATCCTGATTGACACGTCGTTGCTGGTGGAAGGCGAACGCCGGAACTTTGACCTGGGTGAATGGGTGGAGGCCGCGCGCCATGAGGTGTTCATTTGTGACGCGACGATTGCGGAATATATCGCGGGCAGGCCATTGAAGGACGCCGGCAAGGAACGGCGCTGGCAGGATTACTGGGGGTCGTTTGTTTCGCTTCTGGAATCCGTGCCGCTGGATCGTCAGATTTGTGAAAAAGCCGGGGAACTGCTGGCCGATGCCCGGCGCGCGGGAAAAACGGTGCCGCTGGGCGACGGTTTGCATGCCGCCGTCGCGGCGCTGGAAGACCTGACGGTCGCGACGGTTGACGTTGACCACTTCAAAGCACTGGGAGTCCGCGCGATGAATCCGCTGAAATAGCCGTCGCGGATGAATGCAGATTTTTGATGCAACTGTTTTGCCAGCCTGCCGCATGGGGCGATGGATCTGCCAACCATGTTCCAAGAGGCATGAAGTCAGGGGGTTGATTTGAGACTCGCCACCGTTGCTCCTACAAAAAAGGCTTGGCCACAGAGTCACAGAGGCGCAGAGGGGAATCCGAAACGAATGAGCCTCGTCACCTTGTCTCCTGCCATTATCAAATAAGGAAGGCAGGAAGCAAGGAACTGGTTTTTCCTGATTTCATGCTTTCCTTATCAAATCCAAAATTAATTTGAGCCGCGTCACCTCGTCTCCTGCAAAAAAGGCTTGGCCACAGAGGCGCAGAGGGGAATCCGAAATGAATGAGACTCGTCACCTTGTCTCCTGCCATTATCAAACAAGGAAGGCAGGAAGCAAGGAACTGGTTTTTCCTGATTTCATGCTTTCCTTATAGCAGTTCGTGCTGACATTGGGACATCCGGTTCACGCGAACAAAGCTCCAGAGGGCTGGAGCAGTCCAAGACGCTTCGCGCGTTGACGTTGAACACGGAACATCGCGTCAGCGTCCGGCGGCAGTCCTTCCCAGCGGGCCGGCAAACTGTGCCAACGTCAACCAAAACCGCCATATTCCATCAAAAGAAACATTTTCGACCTTGATCCAGCAGTTTTCGACCTTAATCCGTGATGGATCAAGGCTGCTCGAAGACGGATCAGCCTTGGTCTGACATTTTTTGACCTTGATCCAAGACAAATCAAGGCTGGTCAGAGACGGATCAAGGTTAATCAGACATGGATTAAGGTCAATCCGTGACAAATCAAGGTTTGTCAGAGACAGATCAAGGTTAATCAGACACGGATCAAGGTCAATCCGTGACGGATCAAGGCTGGTTGGAGACGGATCAAGGTCAATCCAAGACGAATCAAGGTCACTCGCCGGCTCTTTTTGCCCACTCCAAATGCGATTGGGGTCTGTCGTAAATTTTGACTTGAGCCTCGTGACCTCGTTTCCTGCAAAAAGACTTGTCCGCAGATTTCACAGATTCACGCGGATTTTTCCTTTTATCCTTTTAACTGCGAAATCCGAAAAGAATGAGACTCGTCACCTCGTCTCCTACAGAAGACTTGTCCGCAGATTTTTCCTTTTTCATCCGCGAAAATCCGCGACATCTGCGGATGAATTGAAGATTCGCTCCGGTCAAAGACGCTGCAAACGATGATTGACGAGGGTCTGGCGGGTTCGTCCCGTCCGGGCACGCTGGCGCGGTTGAGGAAGATCGCCGCCAAGGCGCGCGCCGCCGCCGGATGAAAGCAGCTTTCAGATCGGTTTTTGAAGATGACTTCGCGGAGATTGTCACGCGGTTTGCGGGCGAGGTGTCGCCGGAGCTTTCCATCCGTTTTGAGAACCGCATTGCCGGGGCGCTGGAATTGATCGTCGGCCGACCGGAAACCGGGCGTCGCCGGAAAGACCTGCGGCAACCGGAAATCAGGAGTTTCCGCGTGACGGGATTTGACAGCTACCTGATCTTCTACCAACTGCGGAAGGATGAAGTTTTTTTCGTCCGCCTGCTTCACGGGGCGATGGATCTTCCGGCCATGTTCCCGGAGGCATGAAAAACGATTGCAGCATTGAATGTGAGTTCGATCATTCTAAAAGAGGAGTCAGAGCGGACTGACGTCCGCTGCTACGACAATCTTGAGCGAATCGGGCGTTGGATTGGAGGCGACATGGACGGCCGCCGATGTTTCTTCGAGCGGAAAGCGGTGCGTGATCAGCGGACGCACGTCGAGGCGGCGGGAAAAGACGAGCCGGGCGACCTCGTCCTGAAGCGTGAATTCGGAGGAGTAGCTGCCGATCAAATCTTTTTCGTCGAGGCAGATTGACGCGAGGTCAAGTGTGAAGTGCGAAGTGCGAAGTGCGAAGTGCGGACTTTTACTTCCAACTTCTGACTTCTGACTTCTGACTTCTCCTCTCTTGGTGTGGGCGAACAATAATATCTGCCCGCCGCCGCGAATGAGTTGCAGAGCCTGATGAACGGCGTCGTCGGAGGGGACGGCGATGATGGCCGCGTCGAGTGACAAGTGACGAGTGACAAGTGACAAGACATTGGCGGCATGACAAGTGCGGTGAGCGCCGAATTTTTTTGCCAGTTTCAGGCGGGATTCGAGCAGATCGGTGGCGAGGACGTTGATGCCGCGCAATTGCAAAATTTTTGTGAACATGAGGCCGATCGGCCCCTGCCCGGCGACGAGGACGTTGTCGCCGCGCAAAAGGTTCAGGCGTTTGACGGCCTTGAAAACGGTGTTGACGGGTTCGAGCATCGCGCCTTCCTCGAAGGAATTTTGCGCGGGAATTTTCACGACGCCGGGCAGGACGAAATCCATGACGCGGACGTATTCGGCGTAGCCGCCGCCGGCGGGTTCAAAACCGGCGGTGATGCCGGTGCGCTTGTAGGTCTCGCATTGGGCAAAGGCGCGATGGCGGCAGAAATGGCATTCCAGGCACGGAACGTGATGGTGCAGGGCGACGCGGTCGCCGACTCGGAGTGCGGAGTGCGGAGTGCGGAGTGCGGAATTTCCGCCGCCGATTTTTACGATTGTGCCGGCGGTTTCGTGGCCGAAGATGCGCGGGGGCGGGACGGTGCCGTAATGGATTTTTTTGATGTCGGTCGGGCAGACGCCGCAGACGGCGACCTTGACGAGCAGTTCGTTCGCGCCGATGCGCGGGACGGGCACGGTTTCGAGGCGCAGGTCGTTGACGCCGCGATAAACGACGGCGCGCATGGTTTTGGGATGGCGGACACGGGGATATTTAGCCACAGATGAAACACGGATGAAACACGGATTTTTCAAATTGTTAAATCGTGAATCGTTGAACCGTTGAACCGGTGCAGGAGTCGAGGTGACGAGACTCATTTCAAAATTTGAGACTCCTCACGTCGTCTCCTACAAATTCGGAAAACCACGGTTCGGGTTCGCAGGAAAATTCAACCGGCTGGCCGCGCCAGGAAAATTTTATCGCGCGGGCGTGGAGCGCGTGGTTTTCAAAGATCAATTTTGCGCGCTGCGTTTCCGTCAGGCGGTTTTGGACGAGCGCCAGATAACAATCCTCGTCGCCGCCGTAAAGCTTGTCGCCGACGATGGGATGGCCGAGGTGCGCGAGGTGGATGCGGATCTGGTGCTTGCGGCCGGTGCGCGGGAAAATGCGGAGCAAAGAAAAAGTTGATGGTTGAGAGTTGAAAGTTGAGAGCCGGACAAATCTTTGTTCGACAAAAAATTCCGTCTGCGATGGCGCGCCGCCGGATCGCACGCAATCTTTGACGGCAACGATGCTGTGTTCGTCCTTGCCGAGCGGCGCGTCAATCAAGCCATGATCTTCGCGCGACATGGCCGTGGACGATGGCGAGATATTCTTTTTCGATAGCGCGGCTTTCGAGAATTTTTCCGAGTTCGCCGGCGGCCCCGGAATTTTTTGCAATCAAAACAACGCCGCTGGTTTCGCGGTCGAGGCGGTTGATCAAATGCGGAATAATTTTTAATTCAGAAATATCGCGCGAAGGCCGCGAGGGAGACGAAGGTATTTCATTTGTAAAATTTCCTTCGCCAACTTCGCGGCCTTCGCGCGAAAAATATAACCGCGCGCGGCCAATGAGGCTGGACATCTCGCCGTTTTTGGTCGGATGGCAGACGAGGCCGGCGGGTTTGTTGATGACGAGCAAATCGGCGTCCTCAAAAATGATTTCAAAAAGTTTTTCCAAGCGCGGGGAAAGTTGCCACAGAGTCGCAGAGACACAGAGAAAATTGTTTGTTTCCACCGGCTTGTCCGCCCGGCGCATTTGGATTATGCTGCGCGGCAGTGAAAGAAAAATGGAACAAGCTGCTGCCGGTCCTGTTTGTCGCCGTGCTGGCGGTGTCGCGGATTCCGCACCTGCTGCCGCCGAATTTCAGCGCGATCTACGCCTTCGTGTTTTGCGCGGGCGTTTATTTTCGCGGGGCGACGGCGTGGTGGCTGCCGCTGGGCGTCATGGCGGCCACGGACATTTTGCTGAACATTTTTTATTATCACGTCGCGCCGGTCGGTTTTTATCTGCTGTTGAATTACGCCCTTTACGCGGCGCTCATCGGCCTGGGAAAATGGTTCGGCGCGCGCGCCTCGTTTCTGAAGCTGCTTTGCGGCGGGCTGCTCGGCGCGGTGATTTTTTATCTCGTCACCAACACGCTGACGTGGTGGCAGGACCCGTTTTACGCAAAAACAATTGCCGGCTGGATTCAGGCCCTGACCACCGGGAATCCCGGCTGGCATCCGACGACGTGGGAATTTTTCCGCAACACGATTTTCAGCACGGGACTTTTCACCGCGCTGTTCGCCGGCGCGGCGAAATTGAGCGCGCCCGCCGAATCGCCCGCTGAAAAAAATGCGGGCGAGCACGACGGGGAATCCGAAGCGGAAGAAACGCCGGAGGAAGCCAAGGCGTGAAACGAACCTTGAATCCTTCCGACGATTGAATTATTTTTCAGTTGATGAGCATTGCAGCAGAAAAAATCGCCGCCGAGGCGCTCGCGTTGCCGGACGATGAACGCGCCTTTCTCGCGCGCGAACTGATTGTCAGCCTCGATTCGGAAACGCATCACAATGCGGAGGCCGAATGGGCTGAAGTGATTGACAGGCGCTCGCGCGAAATATCCGAAGGCAAAGTGCAATGCCGTCCCATTGGCGAGACCGTCCAAAGCATCCGCGCCAAACTTCATGCTTCGCGTCGTCAGCCATCCTGAAGCCGACGAAGAACTGGAGGCGGCGGCGCGATGGTATGAAGAACGCCAACCGGGGCTGGGCGATGATTTTCTTGACGATTTTGAACTGGCTTTAAGGCATATCGTCCTTGATCCGCAACGACCGCGCTTGATTCGTGGAAAAAACCGGAAGCTCAACTTCAACCGTTTTCCTTATGCCATCGTCTATGAATTGCAAACGGACGTTCTTCATGTGAAAGCCGTGATGCACTTGCACCGGCGGCCTTTTTATTGGAGGCATCGCCAGTGAAAATCGGCGTCATCTCCGACACGCACGGATTTCTCGACCCGAAAGTTCCCGGATTTTTCGCGGGCGTCGGACACATTTTACACGCGGGCGACATCGGCTTCGCCTCGATCATTCTGGAACTGGAAGAAATCGCGCCCGTCACCGCCGTTTTGGGCAACAACGATTCGGGCCTGGCGTTCAAGGAAACCGAAGTCGTCGAACTCGCGAAGAGAAAATTCCTCGTCCACCACATCGTTTATCCGCCCGCGCCGTCGGACAAATTGAAGGCGCGGATCGCGCGCGAACAGCCGGACGCGGTCATTTTCGGCCACACGCACAAGCGGTTTTGCGAGACGATTGGCGGGATTTTGTTTTTGAATCCGGGCTATTCGGGCAAGCCGAAATTCGGCATTGAAAGCAGCGTTGCGATTTTGCATTGCGACGAAAAGGAAATCCACGCGGAGTTTTTGCCGCTGTGATCTAGCCACAGATTCACACAGATGAAACACAGATTGAAAAATGGAACAGTGCTTGACTGGTCATATTTGTGTTTCATTTGTGTCCATCTGTGGCCAAAAGTTTTTCAACGGCGGCGTGGATTTCTTCTGTGGTCGAAGTCGGCGGCAGTGGATTTCCGAAGCGCACCGTCACCGGATAAAATATGTGGCGCGGCCATTTCCAGAAAAATTTTCCGCGCTCGAAGCTGAAAATGCTGCCCCACACGCCGACGAGCGCGACCGGCACAATCGGCGCGTCCACGTTTTTCATGATGCGCTCGGAGCCGCGCTGAAATTCGTCCAGTTCGCCGGAGCGCGTGATTTTTCCCTCGGCAAAAATGCAGACGACGTCGCCGGCGCGGATCGATGTCGCTCGCGCGTCTGCAGCGATTTCATCAGTTCGCGCGGGCCGAAATTGGACGCAATCGGAATCAGGCCGAGAATTCCGCCGAACGGTTTGATCCACCACAGTTCGTAATAACTCCTGTCCATGATGAAATGGATTTTGCGGTCGGTCGAGGCCATGAGCAGCGGCGCGTCCACGAACGAAACGTGGTTGCAGACGAACAGCGCGCCGCCTTTTTCGGGAATGTTGTCGCGGCCTTCGACGCGGATGCGGTAAATCGTTTTCGTCGCGAGCCACAGAACCAGCCGGATGAGCGAATCGGGCATGAGCTTGACGCAATAAATTGTTCCGGCCAGCGACAGCGCCGCGCCGGCCAGAAAAATTTGCGGCGGCGTCAAATGCAAACCGGCCGCGAACAGATAATAAACTCCCGACGCGAGCAACACGCCGATCCAGGTCAACAGCGCGGACGCGGCGATGACCTCGCCTTTGTTGCGCGGCATCCGGGCGATGCTGAATGATGGCGTTGACGCGGCACGTTGTAAAACCCGCCGAAAAATCCGAGCAGGCCGAGATTCCACGCAGACGCCGGTGAACGTCAACTCCAGCGCGCGAAAGCAACGCGGCAAAAACCGTCAGCCCCGCCATGCCCGAGCGGAACCAGGCCGTATTCAATTTTTCCGCCGGACAAAAATCCGGCCGCGAAACTGCCGACGCCGATGCCCAGCGCCAGCGCGGCTTGCAGCCAGCCGCTGTGCGTGTCGTCGAAATGCAAAATGTCCTTGCCGTAAAAAAGAATCGTCGGCTGCAGCAGCGCGCCGAGAAACCACAGAAAGGCGTTGCCGATCGACGCCGAGAAATAAAACGCGGTCGGCGCGGATGATTTTCATCTGCGAAAAAAAATCGCCGAAAAAATTCGCGCGGAATTTTTTCTGCGGATCGGCGGCGGGCACGCGCGCGACGCGCAGGCACAGCGACAGTCCGACCAGCGCGAGCGCGATGAGAATGACGCCGGAGTAAATCTGTTTTTTGCCGAACGTGTCCGAAAGCGTTCCGGCAAAAATCGTTCCGGTGATGATGGCGGAGAACGTGCCGAGGCCGAAAATGCCGTTGCCCCACGACAGTTTTTTCTCCGGCAGCAGTTCCGGCAGCATGCCGTATTTGGTCGGGCCGAAAATCGCGCTGTGCGTGCTCATCAAAAAAATCGCCGACGAGCATCAGCGGAATATTGTCGAGCCACAGGCCGAGCGAGCGCGACGGACATGATGCCGATTCGGCGCATTTGATGGCGACGGACACGTTGCGTTTGCTGAAGCGGTCGGCGAAAAATCCGCCGGCCATGGAAAACAAAATGAACGGCAGCGCGAAAACCGCGCCGACGAGCGGGACGAGGTGTCGCGGTTTTCCTGCGACAGAACGGCGCCGATGATCAGGAATTTGACGAGCCACTGAAGGACGTTGTCGCTGAAGGCGTTTTGGAATTCGACGACGAACATGAGCCAGAAGCTGCGAAGTTTCGCAGTTTGCGGAGCATCGTTTTTTGTTTCCGTCACGGCGGCAGGTTAGACGGTTGCGCGGCGGAATAGAATTGAAAAAACTTTGCGCGCCGGTTCGCCCGCCTGAAGTGCGGGCCGGTGCCGCCGCGAAGGTTGCCGACGATTGTTTGAATTGCTTCTTGCAATATATTATTTGAACGGTATAAAAAGCGGCAAATGGATTTGCCGTTCCTGAACAGTTCATCAAGGAAAAAGCGGAGCCAGATAATGGCGGTTGACCTGGGCAGCCGCACGACCAAGGCTGTCCTGCTGGAACGGCGCGGGGAGCTTCTGGCCTTGTCCCGCTACGCGATGGTGGACGCGCCGATTTACGAAAAGAAAATGTCCGTTGAACTGCTCTCCGGCCATTTGCGTTCGGTGGCGGAGGCGCTGGGCAACCCGACGAAGATGATGACGCTGGCCATCGGCCTTGATGACGCGGTGGTGAGGCAGGTGGAACTGCCGCAGATTCCGGTGAACGAAATGCGGATGGTGTTGAAAAACAATTCGAAGGCCTATATGCAGCAGGATTTGCCGAATTATGTTTTTGACTGTTATATTTTCCCGCCCAGACAGGAAAACGGCAAGGCTGTCGAGGCAATCAAATCCGCCGGCACCGTGCCGAAGCTGAAGGTGCTTGCGACGGGGGCCAGGCAGTCGGTGTTGAACGATTTTCAACTGGCAATCAAAAATGCGGGGCTGACGCCCGATTGCATCGTGCCGGGATTGATCGGCCCGGCGAACGCCTTTGAACTGGCGCTGCCGCAGGTGTTCGCCAATGAGTCGGTCGCGCTGGTGGACATCGGCTTCAAACAGACTTCGATTTGCATTTTGGACAGGGGCGAACTGGTCTTGAGCCGCGTGGTGGGAATCGGCGGCGACAAATTGACGGCGGGGCTGGCCGAGGCGATGAAGGTCACTTACGCCGAAGCCGAGGGCGCAAAAGTGGGAATGGCGCCGGACGCCAGGTTTGCAATTGAAGCGCAAGTCATGCCGCTGGGCCGTGAATTGCGCGCGTCACTGGATTTCTTCGAGCACCAGCAGGATCGTCCGGTTTCACAAGTCTATGTCAGCGGCGGGACGGCGCGATCGGAGATGATTTTGCAGATGCTGCACAGCGAGATGATCGTGGAATGCAAGACGTGGAATCCCACGGGATTCCTGCAAATGGCTTTGCCGGGGCAGCAGGCGGTGGAAATTGACCATGTCGGGCCGCAATTGACCGTGGCCGTCGGCTCCGCGCTCGCGGCCTATTAGTTGAATTCAGATTTATGCCCATTCACATCAACCTGCTTGCAGAAGCCCAGGCGGCGGAAGATTTGCGACGGCGCGACCCGGTCAAGCGCGCCACTTTTCTGGGATCAGCCTTGGTGGTGCTCATGTTGTTTTGGGGCGTCATGGGGCAAATCAATCTCTCGCTGGCAAACCAACGCCTCGTGGGGGTGAACATGGCGATTGACGCCCACAACAAGCAATATACCAACGTGGTGGTGCAATTGAATCAAATCGCCGTGGCCAAATTCAAGATTGCTTCCCTTCAAAAACTACAGGCCGCCCGCTTTCTACAGGGCAATCTGCTCAACGCTCTTCAACATATCACGGTGAACGGGGTGCAATTGACCCGGATGAGGGTGGAGCAGAAGTATCTGGTAACATCGGGAACCGATCCCAAAATGGGTCCTAATGGAGTATCCCCGGGCACTCCAGGAAAAAGCAGGGAAACGATTGTTTTGTTCCTCGACGCCCGGGATAACAGTCCGAATCCGGGCGACCAGGTCAACAATTTCAAACAGGCTATCGCCGAGCAGCCCTATTTCAAAGCCATGCTGGACAAAACGAACAGTGTGGAACTGGTCGGCTTGCCGTCGCCGCAAACCGGTCCTGACGGCAAGCAGTTCGCCACTTTCACGGTGATGTGCTATTTCCCCGAACACATCCGATGAACAAACTGCCCAAAAAAAAGCGCGATCAGCTCATCCTTGTGATGCTTGTCACGGCCATTGTGCTGGCGCTGATCTACTTTGGCTGGATTTGTTCCCAAGATGGCAATATGTCCAGAATCAAAAGTGACACTGCGGCAGCCCAGGACAAACTTCAGAAAATTGAAGACACCATAAAAAGGTCCACCGACGTGAGCATGAGATTGGCTGACATCAACGACGCGCTGAAACAAGCCGAGTCGGACATGGCGTCCGGCGACACGTTTGCCTGGACTTACGACACGATACGGCATTTCAAAACCCCTTTCAAAGTGGATCCCACCGCCGGCCAGCCGACGACGGAAGATGTGGATCTGCTGGCAAATTTTCCGTATAAGCAGCTCAAATTCACAATCACCGGCACGGCTTATTATCACGATCTGGGTCGATTTCATCGCCCACTTTGAAAATAATTTTCCTCACATCCGGATGGTCAATCTCGCCCTTGAACCAGTCGGAGGAGCCGGCGACGACAGCGAAAAACTTTCTTATAGGATGGACATCATCGCCCTGATTAAGCCCAACGACGCCGCAAAATGAAATCATTTGCAATTATATTAACAGGCCTGACGGTGTCGTTGTTGCTGGCGGGCATGGCCGGTTTGCCATCGCCGGCGCACGCCGAGAATGTCTCTTCAGCCGACGCGACCGACACGAATGTAGTTCAGTCCGTATTTGACCTTCCCAACAATCCGAACGAAGGCCGGGATCCGTTCTTCCCAAATTCCATGCGTCCATATCAGGGACGGCCTCAACCCGGCGGTGCGGCCGTTCAACTTTCAGACATCAAGCTCGAAGGCATTTCCCGCGCTGGAGACAAAGTCTTCGTGATCATCAACAACGTGACATTTGGCGTCGGGGATGAAGCGGATGTCAAGATCGCACACGGCGAGAAGATTAATGTTGTCTGCAAACAAATCGAAGGCGAATCTGCGGTGGTCGAAGCCGGCGGGCAGATTCTTACATTGACTTTATCCAACCCATGAGACCGACATTTTCAATCTCTAAAAGTGTGTCGCACGGCACCATTTCCAGCCGGACAAAAGTTTGGCGGCGAGTGACCGGCTACTCGGAAAAAAAGGTTTGGCATTTGCATATTTTTCAACTATCCTCGCCAAAGGGGAAGCAATCGGAGTAATACCATGAATAAAATCAAAATCATTTGCCATTGTGCTGCTTGCCGGGCTTGTCCTGCATCAGAATGTTTTGTCCCAACCCGGTGCCGCAGAAACAAACCAGCCACCAGCCACCGGCCCCGCCACCAGCAACGACGTCTATGCCGCCATGGTCAGCAACGTGATGACGTTGTCCACCGGCAAGGTCGCCGCAGCAACCGTTGTCACCAGTCAAACTGTCGTCACCGCTGTCAGCAACGAACCTTCCACAGACACTGCGGTCAGCAATCCGCCGATGCCGTCCGCAGCCAGCAATGCACCTTCCACCGGCGCGTCCGCCAGCAATGAAACAGCCTTAGCTGCGGAGTCAAATGCTGCGGACACAAATTCGGCCGTTGACACCGATGTCGGCACCAACAACACGACCGCCGGGACAACCAACACCAACCAGGCGGCGGCGGCTGAAGCCAGCACCATTCGATTCCAAGACATTCCCATAACGTCCGTAATTGAAAACCTGGCCCGCCAGGCCGGTATCAATTACCTGTTGGATCCAAAAATCGGCTACGGCCAGCCCGACCAAAACGGGCAGGTCAAGCCAGAACCCTCGCTCTCGCTCCGTTGGGAAAACATCACGCCGGAACAGGCGCTCCTCGCGGTGCTGGACAACTACGGCCTTCAACTCATAGTGGATCCCAAGACAAAAATCGCCAAGATCACCATCAAGGATCCCACCGCCCCGCTCCCGTTGACCACTCATGTTTATCAACTCGCGTATGCCAGCGTCTCCAACATGGTTTTCAATGTTGAAACCGCCTTGACCGACCATCGCAGCAAGGTGGTGCCGGACGAACGCACCAGCGAGTTGATCGTTGTCGCCACGGACAAAGAGCAAACGGATGTGGCGGCGCTCATCGTGAAGCTAGACAAGCCGACCCGCCAGGTTTTGATTGAAACCCGCCTGATTGAAATCTCAAGCAATCCCAGCACAAGCAAGGGCGTTGATTGGACCGGCACGTTGCAGGCGCAAAACATTTCGTTTGGAAACGGGGTGTTAAATGCAGGCGGAACCTCTTCATCAACAACCACCACTCCCGGCGTGCCTGTGACCACACCCCCTGTGGGAACACACCCCGGCTTCACCACAATTCCAACTTCGACCACCACGACAACGCTGGCCTCCGAGCCTCAAAATTCGTCCAATCCCGGCGGTTTCATGTATAACACGCTCACGGGAATCACGCCGTCCATCGGGTTTCTCAACGCCGATGGCGTCAAGGCGACCCTTTCATTCCTGAACCAGTCCTCCGACGCGCAGGTTGTCTCCACGCCGCGAATTGTGACGCTGGACAACGAACAGGCGACCATCTCCGTCACCCGCGCGTTTCCCATCTTTGCCACCACCGCAGGCACGCAAGGCTCGCCCGGCGGCTCCTCCGTCACTTACAGCAACGTTGGAATCGTCCTGCAGGTCACCCCGCACATTTCCGCCAACGATTACATCTGGATGAAAGTCCTTCCCCAGGTCACGAGTTTTTATGCCACCGTCACCAAAACCATCGCCGGCCAGATCAACCAGGCTGATGAATTTGATTCCCGGGTGATTGACACCCAGGTTCTCATACCAAATGCCACCACGCTAGTCATGGGCGGCATGGTCAAGGACAATCCGACCGCCAGTTACACCAAAGTGCCGATCCTTGGCGATATTCCGGTTCTTGGATACGCCTTCCGCAGCGAAACCAAAACTATGGACAAGCAAAATCTGCTTATTTTCATCACCCCGACGATTGTCAAGGACACCGACTTTCAACCCACCGTCACTGAATTCATGAACTCCCGTCCGATCAAGGAAAAGGAGCCTCTAAATCCGAACGGTGCATGGGATAGCGGCAAGCCGCGTGACTGGAGCGACCCGAAAAACACGGATCCAACCCAGGCCATCATCAATCAAAAAACCACGGATTAGCTATCAACGCCAAAAATGCTATTGTGGCCAATGACGATAACTAAAAGCAGTTTATGAAAACCGCAATCTATGGTGCAGTTGTGATGTTGGTGCTGTTGATTGGTGCCGCTCGGTTGACCGCAGAGCCGACCGTCTCCACATTAAGCAACATTCCGTATTACACTTATCCCAACTATTACGGTTATGTGGACAATTGTGCCACCGAAGTCGCACAATTTCACACGCCGTCCGGCATCGCGTATGATGCGACTAAAAATTATCTGTATGTGGCGGATCGGGATAATAACGCCATCCGTGCAATTGACATCGCCGACGATTATACATTTACATTCGTTCCATATCCTCCATACGTCCCTGCCAGCTTGATCAGCGCGCCGGTCGGGGTCGCTGTTGACGGTTCGGGCAATGTATTTGTCCTCAACCACGGCAACGGCAATAACGGAACGGTGTTGGAATTCGACACCTACGGCGACCTTCTGGCCACAAACGCAACGCAGTTGACCAATGCCGCCGGAATTGCGCTGGACAATGCCGATGATATTTATGTGACTGTCAATAACAACACATTGATGAAAATCACTCCGGGTGGTGTCAAAACCAACATTGTCACCATCTCCATCGCCGGAACATCGTTGCAGGGCATTGTTGTGAAAAGAGCCGGGACAACCGCAGGAATGATTGCCGCCTGCGATTCCGGGCGCGATGGCATTTATATCATCAACCCGGCCAGCGGCGTTGTTACCACCAACACCGGCTTCAATGGCCAAGGTGATTCCACCACCACAAATAATCTGGGGACATCACCATCACGCACCAAATTTTTTCAACCTTCCGGCATAGCCGAGGCGGGCGACGGAAGCCTGATTGTTACCGACTACGGCAACAATGAAGTCAAAGTTGTGAGCAACTCCGGCATTACAACAAACCTTTACGGCGTCCCCTCGAGTCTTTGGTATGGGCCGCTAAATCCGTCTCAAAATGTTTTCCCGGGATGGTGGGATGGAACTGTCGTCGTGCCTTTTCAGGTTGGATATGTCGAATCACGCCTGCCTTTCGGCGTGGTTGTTGCATCCGACGGTTCAGTTTATGTGACGGAAGATTATTACCACCTCATCCGCCATGTCACGGGAGCCGGCTTACAAGCGCCACTGCTGCCACCTATCGCACCGGCGGGATTGAACGCGTCTGTGAACAAAGGACAGGTAAGTTTGACGTGGGCGGCGATTTCCGGCGCGACAAGTTACAACATTAAACGCTCCACAATCAGCGGCGGCGAAACAACCATTGTAAACGTATCCGGTGCAAGTTATACGGACACGGGGGGCGCGCTGACCAACGGGGCGACATATTATTATGTAGTTTCAGCCGTGGCCGCAGGCGGCGAGGGGCCAAATTCTTTGGAATTGACCGTCACGCTGCCAGCGCTTCTCCCGCCAACGGGCCTGGCCGCGACGACTAACTTTAATCGGGTGGATTTGACATGGACGGCGAGTTCGGGCGCGGCAAGCTACAACATCAAACGCGCCACATCCACCGGCGGTGAAACGCCCATTGCCACTTCAACCATTACAAGTTACTCCGATACGAATGTGTCCGGCGGGACAGTGTATTTTTATGTTGTTTCAGCCGTGAATGCCGGCGGCGAGAGCGTAAATTCTTCCGAGATCAGCGCCACGGTGTTGATACCGCCGCCTTCATCGCCGACAATCGGCTGGTATGACTTTGAAGGAAATTTGCAGACGGGTTTCTACTCTGTGCTTCATCCCGTCAGCGCTGGAAACCCGTATATTGCAAACAATCCGCTGCTTATCGCCATCAATCCGGGCACCAATGGCCTTTCGACTCTTTATATCACCATTCCGCCCTATACCAACAACACTCCCGCTACCACCGTGGTCAGCAACGGCAGCGTGGCGCCGGTTTATCAGGACAATCAGTTGCAAGGATCGCACAACGTCAATCCTTTGCCATCGCTGGCCCTGTCGAACGGGCTTGTGACGATAGAAGCCGTGAACGTCAACGGCGTCGGAGGATTCAGCCCGGTGGCCTCGGCCTCATTTCTGTTTCAGGCCGGCACGCCGACGATTACGGGAAACAACGCCGCGCAGTTCACGCTCACCGATGTCACAACCAACGTCGTCTTTTATTACACGCTGGATGGCACCGACCCGACCAATGCGCCCTCGAACCAGCAGGTTGTCAGCACGAACGGCACGGCCACCATTTCTCTCGACGGAAGCACCAACATCTTTTTCCAGGTGCGCGCTTTTGGCTATGGTGCGCAGGCCGGATATGCGGTAAGCGGAATTGCCCAGCAGAATTTTGTGCCCGGTGCCTTCATCCCAAACACCATCAGCTTCGGCTTCACGTCAGGCGAGGCGTCCAGTGCATTTATAGCGTCGCCCGGGGAGACGTTTGTGGCCCCGGTCACGCTGACAACGCTGCCCGGCCAGAAGATTTACAGTTTGCAGTTCAACCTGGTCGTCACCAATGCCGGTCCGAATCCAGGCCCCGCACCCGCTTTTGGGGGATATTACATCTACAATTCTCCGTTTTCTGTGCCTTTTCAATCCATGCTGATGCAGCCCAATCCCACAAATACGGATTTATATATACCGATTCCACCGGCAATGTTTGTCTCCGGGGTTGGTCTTGAATCTTTGTTAAATATCAACGATTCGGAGAATCTGGTTGGCGTTGGCTGGCTGGAACGCTACACCGAGACGAATCTTTACCCCACGAAGTCGCAGACCTTGATCACATACTCGCTGCCACATGACGATTTATTTCCGAGCCCTCAACAACCCAATGGTGTTGTCGTCGGCGGCTATTCGTTCACGGTGCCGTTGACTGCCACGTATAGGCAGACCTACCAAATCCGAATCGGCCTGCCGTCGGCGACATCTGACGGCGTTGGCGCGCCGGGCAATGATGTGTTCATTTATGCTCCCACTAACGGTTCGTTTACGAACGGTTCTCTCAACTCGATCAAAAATGTGACCATCGGATCGGCCCATTATCTTGCCGGTGATTCAGCTCCGTTCCGCTGGTTCAATGCCGGCGACTTTGGCGACACCAACTTGGATAATGCCGACGTGGAGCAGGTGTTTCAGACGGCGGCTTACGGGCTGAATAGTCCGCCGCCGGGCAGTGATTTCTATGACAGCATGGATTCCGCCGGAGGTTTTGGTGCCGACTATGGCGGGTATGGTTATCTCCAAAAAGGCCCTCCGGTGGCCAGCGAAGCCGGATACGGCAATAAAGACGACACAAGCGTCAACTTCAGCATCTTCGGCGACGCCCCTAGCAAGCCGTTGGACGTATCCGACGTGTATACCACATTCCGCCGTTCACTGGATCCGTCCTTGACGTTGTATATCCGGTTCTGGACGAATGACACGGTGCATGGCTATTCCGGCCTTGCTGCGGTTCCCTTTTATCGCAGCAATTTGGTGGCTCACACCTCCTCGGCAAAACCGCTGGGCTTGCCGAGTTCCGGCCCGGTTTCCATCACCAACACGCCCTCGGTCAATTTCGCCAGCACCGATTTTGTGGCTTCCGCCGGGCAGGTGCTTCAAATTCCTGTTACCGCGAAAGTGTTCGGCGCATATCCGCTGCGCGTGGCGATGCTCAACATCAGCGTCGTCCCAATGGATGGCTCGCCGGCGCTGACGGTTCCAATCTCGTTCACGCCCAACGGCACGAATACCGCGCTCGGCACGCCCACATCCGGCTTCACGGCCTCCGATGGCATCAACAATTACTGCGCCGCGTGGCTGGACAGCACCATCGCTGGAATATCCAACAGCGCGACCATTGGCACGCTGACCGTCACCATCCCCACGAACGCGACGAGCCTGTCCTCTTATGCGATTCATTTCGACCACGCATCGGGTTCGCCCAACGGTGCCGTGTCGTTCCCCCGGCAGGCATTGACCGGCCTGATCACATTGTCTAGCCGCACCAACTCCACCTATAACGATGGCATCCCCGATTCATGGCGTCTGCGCTGGTTCGGCACGGTGAACAATTACCTTTCCGTTTCAAATGCCGACGCCGACGGCACAGGCATGAACAATTGGCAGAAATACGTCGCCGGACTTGATCCGACCGATCCGAAATCCAAATTGACCGCCGGCACCGATCAGACCATGGCGCAAAGCCCGCAGGACAGCGTCATCTACTGGCCGAGCGTGGCGGACAAACAGTATGTCATCCAGCGCTCCGCCAGCCTTTTCCCCGGCACATGGAATTCAATTTCCACAAACACCGGCACCGGCGGCAACATGGAAATTCATGACTCATCCGTCAGCGGCACCCGTTACTACCGCGTGAGCGTCCAATGATGGAAATGACAGGCCGCTGAAATTTCAACGGCGCGTTCCAGCAAACGCGCCGTTTTCGATTTACCCTTTCGGATTTTGGCCCGCGACACGTTTCAAATAATCGAAGGAGAAAATGCCCGTGTTGTGTCCGTCCGCCCAGACCGGCTGGATTGCATAGCCACCAACATATTCAAAGCGGATCAGTTGAAATGCAGCCGCCTTGAATATTTGTTCTGGATTTTTATAGACGTTGCCCATGATGTCCGTCTCGCCCTGGCAGCCCGCGCACGGGCAGGCGCGCCGCAATTTTTCCAGCGCAATGAAGCTCTCGCCGCCGTCATCCCACCTGACCGCCAGTTCGCCGCCGATGTGCTGGATGTCTTTCGGTCGCATCAGCTTTTCTTCAAACGCCGTTCAAACGCCGCCAACGTTTCCGGGCTGACGTGATGCTCGATGCCTTCCGCGTCCATCTCGGCTGTCTTCTCCGAAACTCCGAGCTTGCGCAGAAACGCCGCCACCGTCTCGTGCCGCCGCTTGGATTCCTCGGCCAATTTGCGTCCGCAGTCGGTGAGAAAAATCGCGCGGTAAGGTTTGGTATTCACATAACCTGCGCGGCGCAAACGCGCCAGCGTGCGGTTCACCGTCACATGGGTCACGCCCAGCCGGCGAGCTAAATCCGTCACGCGTGACTCGCCCAGCGAAGCCGACAAGTCGGCGATGGCTTCGACATAATCCTGCGCGGTTTCGAGCGCGCGGTCGCGGCGCGAACGCCGCAGGTTTTCGGCCTGCTGCGACGACGGACGCACGGCCGGCTTGCGCGCGGTGGTTGGTTTGCGAGTGGAACGCGGCACGGTCTTTAGAATTTATCCGAACGCCCGTTTCAGTCGAGGTTTTAATTTGTAACCAATGCTACATTCTCTGTTGACGGTTTGGATTCATAATGTAATCTGTGATACATGATTTTGTCTTTGCTAAAGGAAGGCTTGTTTTTTTCGGTTGCTGTGATTGCCGCGCACATCATCCACGTGACGGATGATCCCGGCCATTCGCGCTCTGACATGGCGTTTTGAACATGAAGCCTGCACCGCCCGAAAAGAATCCGCCGGTCGAGCATCCGTCGCTGGAAGAAATCCACAGCACGGTGGCTGTGCCGGGCCATGATGCCGGTTTTTGGCGGCACTGGCGCGCGTTCGTCGGACCGGCGCTGCTGATCAGCGTCGGTTACATGGATCCCGGCAATTGGGGGACGGACTTGCAGGGCGGCGCACAGTTCAAATACGGACTGCTCTGGGTTGTCGCGCTGGCGAGCGTGATGGCGATTTTCCTGCAGGTCATTTCCGCGCGGCTCGGCGTCGCCACCGGAAAAGACCTGGCGCAATGCTGCCGCGACTGGTATCCGCAGTGGCTGCGCTGGCCGAACTGGCTGCTGTGCGAGCTGGCCGTTTGCGCGTGCGACCTGGCAGAGGTGCTTGGCAGCGCGGTGGCGTTGAACCTGATGTTTCACATCCCGCTGCTTTGGGCGGTCATCATCACCGGCTTCGACGTTTTGCTTTTGCTGGCGCTGCAGCGGTTCAACGTGCGGACGATTGAAGCCGTCATCCTCGTGCTCGTTTCGACCATCGCCGTCTGTTATTACATCGAAATTTTTGTCCTGCCGCAGACGCAGCCAAGCCTTCTGGAAATGGGGCGCGCGCTGGTGTCGCCAAACTTTCATCAGGCCGGGATGGTTTATGTCGCCATCGGCATCATCGGTGCGACGGTGATGCCGCACAATTTGTATCTGCACTCCGCGCTCGTCCAGAGCCGGAATTTCCGGCGCGACGACGACGCCTCGATCCGCCGCGCCATCAAATTCAACACCATTGATTCGACCGTCGCGCTGATCATCGCGTTCTTCGTCAACGCGGCGATACTGGTGCTCGCCGCGCTGATTTTTTTCGGCAAGGACAGCGTGACCGTGCCGGGCGGACAAGTCGTTCCGTTCAACGACAACACCGATTGGATTCGCATCGCGTATCTGACGCTTGCGCCGTTGCTGGGAACAGCGCTCGCCAGCACGCTGTTCGCCGTCGCGCTGCTGGCCAGCGGACAAAGCAGCACCATCACCGGCACGCTGGCCGGACAGGTCGTGATGGAAGGTTTCATGCACTGGCGGCTGCGACCGTGGCTGCGCCGGATGATCACACGCTCGCTCGCCATCATCCCGGCCATTCTCATCATCGGCATTCGTGGCGACAGCAGCATCACCGATCTGTTGACCTTGAGCCAGGTTGTGCTTGCGCTGCAACTGCCGCTGGCCATGTTTCCGCTGCTGCATTTCACCAGTTCGCGCCGACGCATGGGGCAATGGCGCAGCGGCTGGTTTCTGTTGATTGCCGGCTGGACAAGCGCCATTCTCATCACGGTGCTGGACATTTACGGCCTGCCCGATTCCCTCAAGACCGCGTGGCAGGTCATCACCGGAAAATAACCAGGCGATGTATAACAAAATCCTAGTCGCGCTCGAAAACAGTTACGCCGACGAAGCCATGCTGCCGCAGATCACGCAACTGGCCAGACGGCTTGGCTCCGAACTGCTGCTGCTGCACGTCGCCGACGGCTGGGCCGCGCGCAGCTTTGACCAGTTGAAACTCGCCGAGTCCGAGGAAATCAAAGGCGACCGTGCCTATCTGGAAAAAATCGCGGAAAGTTTGCGTGCTGAAAAACTAACTGTGACGACGCGGCTGGCGATGGGCAATCCGCCCACGGAAATTTTGAAGGTCGCCGATGCGGAAAACTGCAAATTGATCGCCATGACCAGCCACGGACACCGTTTTTTCGGCGACCTGTTTCACGGCAGCACCATCACCGAAGTCCGCCACAGCACGCACATCCCGATTTTTCTCGTCCGCGCGGGAAAAAAATAAACCCGCTATTTTCCAAGCTGCGAATCTTTTGCCCTCTCCACGAAGTGCAGCAGATTTCCCTCGCAATCTTCAAAAAATAAAATCCTCCCGCCGCCCGCCGCCGGGCGTTCCGCCTCGGAAAAATTCACGCCGCACTTTTCCAATTCAATTTTTGCCGCGTCCAGCGAATCCACGCGCAGCGCCAAATGACGAAAACCCGCAAGCTTGTTGTTCGCCGTTTCCGGCAGCGATTTTTCCGCCGCGTAAATCTCGAACCAGACGTTCCCGAGCGCAATCAGGCACGTCGGCGGATTCTGGCCGTTGTTAAAAATTTCCCGCGCGCCGAGCGCGCGTTCATACCAGTTTTTCAGCGCGACGGGATTTTTGGCGACGACGGCGATGTGTTCGACGGAAATGTTCATGATTTTATTGTCCGCAAATGACGCGGTTTCACAGATTTGACCCGCAAAAATCTGCGTCATCTGCGGACACAGGGCAATTCAATTTCATTCACTTGTGCAATTCCGTGTTTTGCGAGGAACATTTTTCAATTCGATTTCACGTGCCAGCCGGCTTGAACGAATCCGTTTCCAGCGCGAGCAGCACGGCCTTTGGAAGCGATGCCTTTTTTCTCGACTAGGTTCGGAAACGGGCGTATTCCTTCAGAAGGCTTCCGCCCATGAAAGAGCAAAATTCAGAAGCTCCGCCCGTTGAATCAATAACAAGTGAATTCACCGCCAGCGCAACTTTGTTTCTGTTTGGAACGGCATGACTAATCCACCAACACCTGAAACCGCCGACCTCGAACTGGTGGGCCGCGCCCAGGCGGGCGACATGGAAGCTTTCGAGGCGCTGACCACCCGTTACGAGCGGCGGGTCTTTTCGCTGGCGCGGCGGATGTTGCGGCAGGAACAGGACGCCGAGGACGTGACACAGCAGACTTTTTTGAGCGCGCTGGAAAATCTCGACGGCTTCCGAGGCGAAGCAAGTTTTGCCACCTGGCTTTTCCGCATCGCCACCCATGCCGCGCTCAAGATCATTCGCAAGCGCAAGGGGCTGAATACGGTTTCTTTGGAGGAAACGACCGAAGGAACCGGCCAGGAAGATTCCATCCCGCACCCGGAATTTATCGCCGACTGGCGGCAGTTGCCGGAAGATCTGGTTCACAAAAACGAAGTCCGTCGTCTGCTAGACGAGGCGCTGGCCAGGCTGGATGAAAAGCACCGCGCCATTTTTTTGCTGCGCGACGTGGAGGGATTTTCCATCAAGGAAACCGCCGACACGCTGGGATTGAGCGAGGCCAACGTCAAGGTGCGCCTGTTGCGCGCCCGCCTGCAACTGCGCGAACATCTGACTGCAGCTCTCGGCGACCCGGCCACGCGGCTGATCCGCAGCCACGACCATGCACATTAAAATTTCAACAAAACGCTTGTAACTTTTGCCGCGATTGCGGCTCAAACGATACAGAACAAATGAAGTGCGAAGAACTGCTGGCGATGCTGAACGAATACGTGGACGGGACGGTTGACCCGGCCGTGTGCGAAGAATTTGAGCGGCACATGGCCGGTTGCAATCCGTGCCAGGTGGTCGTGGACAACATCCGCAAGACCATCACGCTATTCAAGGAAGGCCAGCCGTATGAGCTTCCCTTCCAATTCCACGAGCGCCTGCACGATGCTTTGCGGAAAAAATGGCGGGAAAAGCATCCGGCAAAATAATTTTTTGAAACCATGTGGATTCCAATCTTGATTTTGGCGGCGATGGCCGCCGTTGTGTTCATTATGAAAAAAGCCGGCCAGATTTCCGCCAAAGACTCGGCGGCGCATTTGAAAAATGGCGCGCTGGTGGTTGACGTGCGCAGCCCCGGTGAATTCAATTCCGGCCATCTTCCCGCCGCCATCAATCTTCCGCTGGATGAAATTGAAGACGCCCTTCCGCGCCGGGTGAAAGACAAGAACCGGGTTCTGCTGCTGCACTGCTTGAGCGGCACGCGCAGCGGCATGGCGAAAGGCAGGTTGAAACGGCTGGGCTATGCAAATGTCTTCAACCTTGGCTCATTCGCCCGCGCCAAAAAAATTTGCGAAGACGCGAAGGGCAATTGATTCGGTGCCGGCTGAAAAAAATCGCGGGGAAAGGCGGTTTCAATTATCTTTCGACGCATGAATGCAAATCTCAAAGGAAAAATCGCGCTGGTCACCGGCGCGTCGCGCGGCATTGGTCGCGCCATTGCCAAATGTCTCGCCCGCGAAGGCGCAGCCGTCGCCATCAATTACGCGCACGGCGCGGACGACGCCACGAATCTGAAAAATGAAATCGAATCCGCTGGCGGCAAGGCATTGGCCGCGCAAGCGGACGTTGCGCGCGTCGCCGATGTGGTCCGGCTGTTTGATGAAACGCTCGCGCATTTTGGCCGGCTGGACATTCTGGTCAACAACGCCGGCATCATGTTCAGCAAACCCGTCAGCACCGTGACCGAGGCGGAGTTTGATCGCATCTTCGCAGTGAACGTCAAGGGCACATTTTTCGCCTGCCAGCAGGCCTCGACGCGATTGGCCGACGGCGGACGCATCATCAATCTTTCCAGTTCGACAACCGCGCGACCCATGCCGACTTACGGCGCTTATGTCGCGACCAAGGGCGCGGTGGAACAACTCACGCGCTCGCTCGCCGGCGAATTGGGTCCGCGCGGCATCACCGTCAACGCGCTTTCGCCCGGTCCTACGGAAACCGAGTTGTTCGTGCAGGGCAAAACGGCGGAACAAATCCAGCGGTTCGCCAAACTGTCTGCATTCGGCCGGCTCGGCCAGCCGCCGGAAATTGCCGAAGTGGTTGCATTTCTGGCGAGCGATGCCGCTGGCTGGGTGACCGGCCAGAACATCCGCGTGAACGGCGGGGTGGCATGAATTCAATGGACGTCGTATTTTGGAACGAACGTTTCGCCGCCGCTGATTTCGTTTATGGCGAAAACCCAAACGCCTTCGTCGCGGAATCCGCGCCGCAAATTCCCGCCGGGCCGGTGCTGTGCCTGGCCGAAGGCGAAGGCAGTAACGCGGTTCATCTCGCCACGCTCGGCCATCTTGTGACAGCGGTGGATCAATCGGAAGTCGGCCTGGCCAAAGCCCGCCGTCTTGCCGAAGCGCGGAGCGTCGAAATTGAAACCGTCGTTTCCGATCTGGCGGATTATTCCATCACGCCGGGCACCTGGGCGGGAATCGTCGCAACGTTTGCGCATTTGCCACCGCCTTTGCGACGCCAAATTCATCGTGCTGTCGCCGCAGGGCTTCAAATGGGCGGCGTTTTTATTTTGGAAGCCTACACACCGGCGCAACTGGCATTTGGAACCGGTGGCCCAAAATCGCCGGACCTGCTCATGACTCTGGCGGCGTTGCGCGAAGAATTGTCCGACCTGGATTTTCTGGTCGCGCGCGAACTGGAACGCGAGGTGATTGAAGGCGGCGGACACACCGGACGCGGCGCGGTGGTGCAAATTCTCGCGCGACGGTCATGACAAATTTCCAGCGCAAACACAGATAACGAAAATGGCGGGAGTGGCGGGGCTCGAACCCGTAACCTCTGCCGTGACAGGGCAGCGCTCTAACCAATTGAGCTACACCCCCGCAAAGGGGGACGCAAAGGCTAAAAGAAGATTTTGCGAGCGTCAAGTTTTGGTTCGGGAGAACTTGCGGTATGAAAATCCGGGCAGCAGACGCCAAGGAGGTGGGGGTGGGGAACCCCGCTGAAGAAACGTGCTGCTACCCGAATAAATCCAATGTGACGTTCCAGCAACTTTTTGTCAACATAGTTCTCGTTTCGCAGGTTAAAAATCCGCCGCACCGCAAATCTCTTGGCTTTACGCCGCCGGTTTTTCCAATAAAGTCCATTCATGGTCGCGCTGGAATCCATCCAATTATTCAACAACCTTGCCCCGGACGAACTGCAAATTTTGCGCTCCATCGCACAGGAGCGCAAAATCGCCGCAGGCGGCGAGGTCTTCCGTGAAGGCGATCCGGGCGACGGCGTTTATTTCGTCAAGAGCGGTCTGGTGGAAATTTCCGGCCTCATCAATGCCACCACGCGCCGCGTTTTTTCGCAGCTCGGTCCCGGCGAAATTTTCGGCGAAATGGCCGTCATCGAAGACCGTCCGCGTTCCGCCACCGCCGCCGCGCTCAAGGACACGGAAGTTTATTTCATCCCGCGCGATGAAATGCTCGCGTTGCTCCAGCGTTCGCCCGGCTCGCCTTCAGTATGCTGCAGCAAATCAGCCACCGCCTGCGCGAATTCAACCAGCTTCATCTCCGCGAAGTCGTGCAGGCCGAACGTCTCGCCGTCATCGGCAATTTCGCGCACTGCATCGTCCACGACTTGAAAACTCCGCTGACCATCATCAGCCTTTCCGCCGAAATGGCGTGCATGCCCGGCGTCACGCCGGAAATACGCGCGCAGTCGCAGGAGCGCATCCGCAAACAGATCGTGCGCATCAACGACATGGTCGGCGACATCCTGATTTTCACCGCAGGCAAGCGCACCGGAATGCCGACGCTCAAAGCCGCCGACTACCGCGCGTTTCGTCCTGGAACTGCTCGCCGAACTGCAGGCCGAGGCGGAAATCAAAGTCCGCGCACATCGAACTGCAAAACGAACCGCCTGCCGTGCAGCGTGCGCGTTTGACCCGCGCCGCTTGAGCCGCGTTTTTTTCAACCTCGTCCACAACGCCACCGACGTCATGCCCAACGGCGGGAAAATTTTCCTGCGCTTTCAATTGCGACGAAAATGAAATCATCACCGAAATCGAAGACACCGGCCCCGGCATCGCGCCGGAAATCGCCGACAAACTGTTCCAGCCCTTCGCCACCCACGGCAAATCCCACGGCACCGGCCTTGGCCTTTCCATCTGCAAAAAAATCGTCGAAGACCACGACGGCCGCATCTGGACGCGCAGCGAGCCGGGTCGCGGCGCGATTTTTTGTTTCGCTCTGCCGCTGGCGAAAATGACCGTTGAATCGTTAAAATCGTTTCAACGTGAACCGCATCAAGCTCCTTTCCGAACAGGTCGCCAACCAGATCGCCGCCGGCGAAGTGGTCGAGCGCCCCGCCAGCGTCGTGAAGGAGCTGGTCGAAAATTCCCTCGACGCCGACGCCAAAAAAATCACCGTCGAAATCGGCGCGGGCGGACGCAGCCTGATTCGCGTGACCGACGACGGCTTCGGCATGAGCCGCGACGACGCGCTGCTTTCGCTCGAACGCCACGCCACCAGCAAAATTCAGCGCGCGGAAGATTTGGCGTCCATTGCCACGATGGGTTTTCGCGGCGAAGCGCTGCCCAGCATCGCCAGCGTCAGCCGTTTCACGCTGACCACGCGCGAACGCGAAAGCACTTCGCCCGAAGGCACGCAAATCATCGTCAACGGCGGCACGATTGCCGAAGTCAAAGCCGCCGGCAGCGCGCCCGGCACGAGCATCGAAGTGCGGCAATTGTTTTTCAACCTGCCCGCGCGCCGGAAATTTTTGCGCACGGAAGAAACCGAGGCCGCGCACATCCAGCATTATCTCACGCTCGCCGCGCTCGCGTTTCCCGAAGTCGCGTTCACGTTCGTCAAAGACGGCCGCAACGTCTGGCAACTGCCCGCCGTAAAATCTGGCGCGGCGACTTCCAGCCGCATCGAAGCTTTGCGCGAACGTCTCCGCGCGCTGCTCGGCGACGAAAAACTTTTGCCCGTGAATTTTTCCGCGTCGCTCGAGGAAAATTTTCAGCCCGGAAGAAACCGAAATTTCTTGAAACTGCGCTGCCGGAAAAATCGCAAATCATAAATCGTAAATCGCAAATCCACATCTGGGGTTTGATCGGCTCGCCCGGCGTTTCGCGCGCGACGCGCGACGGCCAGTTTGTTTTCGTCAACCGCCGGCCGGTGGAAAATCGCGGCATCAACTACGCGCTCATCGAAGGCTATCACAACTCGCTGATGAAAGGCCGCTATCCGGTCTGCTGCCTGTTTCTGGAAATTGATCCCGCCGCCGTGGACGTGAACATCCATCCGGCCAAGCGCGAGGTGAAATTTCACCGCGAATTTGAAATCCGCAAATTCGTCGCCCAGGCGGTGCAAGGAAACGTTGCTCGCGTTTCATGCCGAACCGGAAAAGCAAACAATTTTCAACCACCAGAGACACCAAGCGCAGCCAGAGATCGAATTGAAATCCGCGCCGGAAATTTCCGCGCCCGCGCTGCCGAATTTTCCGGAAAAATTAAAACCGTCGCCGGCAGTTCCGTCGCCAATTTCCCAGCCACAACAAACGCCTTTGAAAATGGGCTTTTCGTCGGCATCTGCCACTTCGCCACAATCGCAAATCACAAATCCAAAATCGGAAATCTTCAAAATCTGCGGACAGCTTGCCGAAACAATTCCGCAATCCGCAATCCGCAATCCGCAATCAGCCACTCCGCTGCTGAACGTCCCGCTCCGGCTCGTCGGCGTCGTCGGCAAACTTTATGTGCTGCTCGAATCCGACCGCGGACTCGTGCTGCTCGACCAGCACGCGGCGCACGAACGGATTTTGTTCGAGCAAATGCTGAACCGCCTGGAACAAAACAGTTTCGCGCCGTCGCAAAAATTGTTGCTGCCGGAGACGATTGAACTGCCGCCGCGCGACGCGCAGTTTTTGCGCGAGCAACTTGCCGCGCTCACGCGGCTCGGCGTCGGCTTGAGCGAATTTGGCGAGCGGACGTTTCTGCTCGACGCGCTGCCGCCGTTCGTGAAGGCCGCCGACCCGCGCCGGTTTGTGTTCGATCTCGTGGACGAATTGCGCGCCGCCGGGCGCGAGGTGAATCTGGCGCGGCTCGGCGAACACACCGTGGCCAAGACCGTCTGCCGCCACGCGGTGAAGGCCAACGACCCGCTCGGCGGCGCGGAACTGGAAAATCTCGTCGAGGATTTGCGCCGCTGCGCGATGCCCTACACCTGTCCGCACGGCCGCCCGACGCTGATTGAAATGAATTACCGCGAACTGGAGAAAAAATTTGGAAGGACGCAATAAATTATGAATCCCATTGCCCTTCAATTCGCCAATGGAAATTTGTTCTTTGTCGGTTTGGTCATGATAATCGCCGCTTTATTTGTGCGGCTCTGGTTTGAAATCCGTGTTCTCGGTTTGATTTTAAGAGTCAGCTACATCGCGGGAATTGCTTTAATAATCTTTTCAGCTACGCCACTTCCCATTTGGTTTTATTACCTTTGGTTTGTCCTTTGCGCGGCAGCCGCAGTGATTGTTTTCAGCAACAAATTTTTATTTCAAAAAAAGATGCTGGTGGTGTTTATCGTTTTACTTTGCGCGCTTATGATGTGCTTGGTTGAGCTTCCTTATCACCTTTCACCGAAAATTGAAGTTTCGTCCAATCAATCTATTTTTGTCATTGGAGACTCTCTCAGCGCAGGCATATCAGCCAAGGAACGCGTTTGGCCGGATGTTTTAAGCAGCATTTCTCATCTGAAAGTAATCAATCTTGCCAGGCCGGGCGCAACTGTGGAAACGGCTCTTGATGAAAGCGCAGGCGTTACCGAACATAATTCTTTGATCCTTGTTGAAATTGGGGGCAACGATCTTCTTGGCCATACCGATGGTAAAACGTTCTACGTTCAGCTTGATAAACTTCTTGGCAAGTTGCACAGCGAGAATAATCAAGTCGTCATGTTTGAACTTCCGCTTCTACCTTTCTGCAATGCCTTTGGAAAAGCTCAAAGAGTTCTCGCCAGAAAATATAATGTGACATTGATACCGAAACATTTTTTGACCGATGTGTTTGCATTGAAAGAAGGCACTTTGGATGGATTGCATTTATCTCAAACGGGGCATGATGCGTTGGCAAATTCAATTTACGGTTTGCTTAAAATAAACTAAAGACATCGTTCGGATGGATTCGTCAAATCGCCAAAAGAATGAATTATCTGTTCCAGATAACGCCTGCCCCGCGCCGTCGGACAAAAACATTTCCGGCGAACACTGGCGGTTTTGCCTGCAATGCGGGCATGAGTTGATCAACGAGAAGTGCAAGCTGCGTTGTCCGCGCTGCCATTATTTCATGAGCTGCTCGGATTTCGATTTCGCAAGCTGAAGATTGGCCACAGAGGCACAGAGACACCGAGGTTAAAAATCATTTCCATACTCTGCGCCTTTGTGTCTCGGTGGCAAAATCGGAAATTTTTCTTCAAAATCTGTGTTTCATCTGTGTTCAATCTGTGGCTAAATTCCCCGCCCATGAACGAATGGAACATCCAGTCCCGCGCCCACGCCTGCGAGGCGTGCGCCCAGCCGTTTGCCGACCGGCAGCCGCTGCACACGCTGCTCTTCGACGAGCGCGCGGAAGATTTGCGCCGCATGGATGTCTGCGAGGCGTGCTGGCAAAACCAGTTCAGCGACGGCGCGCGCGAACGCAAGGGCTTCATCTCGCACTGGCAGGGAATTTACGAAGCGCCGGCGCCGCCCGTGGACGCGATTCAAAAAGACACGGCGGAAACGGTTTTGCGGAAACTCATTCGAGCAAAACGACCCGCGTTATGCACCCGCCGGTTACATCCTCGCCGTGATGCTCGAACGCAAGCGCATCCTCAAGGTGAAGGAACAGATCGTCCGCGACGGCCAGCGCGTGTTCATCTACGAGCAGCCGAAGACCGGCGACATCTTCACCATCGCCGACCCGAACCTGCGGCTGGACCAGCTCGAAGAAGTCCAGCGCGACGTGGCGCAATTGCTGGAACAGGGAGTGAATCCGGTTGCTGCTGCGAATGAGATTTCAACTCCTGCGGCTGAATCAATTCCATCTTCCGCGTAATTAATTTATGATTTGCGATTTATGATTGATGATTTCTACGCATGAATCCTGCCAAACGGAAAGAAAGAACGGCGCAATTTGCGGTTCGCGTGTTGAAACTTGCGGATGCGCTGCCGAACAAAACTGCGGGCAGGACAATCGCAAATCAGATTGCGCACAGCGGCTGTTCGGTGGCAGCCAATTATCGTGCCGCGCTTCGCGGAAAATCGCGGGCAGATTTTGTCAACAAAATCACCATTGTTTTGGAAGAAGCTGATGAAACGGCATTTTGGATTGAAATGATTGAACGCGCTGGTTTGTTGCCGCCAAAACGATTGGTTGAATTGCGAACCGAGAATTGACAAAAATCTTCAACGCGACTCGCATGACCGCCCGCAATCATAAATCATAAATCAAAATGTCTCCGGCTCTCAGTTACAATTTCCGCAATGAAGCTTTGTTGCGCCTCGCGCTCACGCATCCGTCCGTCGCGCACGAAAGCGGCGTGGCGAGCGAGCACAACCAGCGGCTGGAATTTCTCGGCGACGCCGTGCTGCAACTCGTTCTGACGCAAAAGCTCTACGAAAAATTTCCCGCGTTCGATGAAGGCCCGCTGACCAAGGCGCGCGCGAAGCTGGTGAACCGCAAGGACGCTCGCCGAACGACGCGCGCGCGCTCGACCTCGGCGCGCATCTGATTTTGAGCCGCGGCGAGGAAACGCACGGCGGACGCGAACGCGCCGTCCACGCTGGCCGACGCGTTTGAGGCGCTGCTCGGCGCGATTTTTCTGGACGGCGGCTTTGACGCGGCGCGGGAATTTATTTTGCGCGAATTCGGCGCGGCGTTCGGCGAATTGAGCGCGCTGCCGAACATGGAAAATCCGAAGGGCGAATTGCAGGAATTGTTGCAGTCGCGTTCACCGAACGCGCCGGAATATCAGACCGTTTCCGCCACCGGGCCGGACCACGACCGCGTATTTGAATGCATTGTGCAGCACGACGGCGTCGAACTCGCGCGCGGCCGCGGCAAAAGCAAAAAAGCCGCCGAGAGCGATGCGGCTCTGGCGGCGTTGAAAAAATTGCGGGAATAACATTGCTCAAGGAGCTTTGGAAATTAGCCAGCTACGAAGTGGCTGGAATAATCGCAAAACAAATTTGCGTCCTGAAGTGACGCTGGAAAAACATTTGAATAATTCCATTGTCCCTTGCGGGACAAATTATTTTTGATCCGCCAATCCAGCCACTTCGCAGCTGGCTAATTTCCGCTGTCGCTTCGCGACTGAATTTTTCACGCGCGATTCTTGAGCAGATCCCGGATTTCGATCAGGAGTTTTTCCTGCGCGGTCGGTTCGGGCGGCAGCGTTGGCTTCGCTTCTTCATTGCGCTTGAGCGCGTTTACGCCTTTCACCAGCAAAAAAATACAGAACGCCACGATGATGAAATTCAACGTGATGGTGGCAAAGTCGCCCCAAGCCAGCACCGGCCCCGCTGCTTGCGCCAGATTCAGCGGCATATGCTGGCCGACAGTTGCCGGAGCGGCCTCGTAAGCTGCCTGCGCCTGCCGGACTTTTTCAGACAACGGAAAATAAAGGTTGGTGAAATCAATGTTGCCGACAAGTCCGGCGATGGGCGGCATGATGACGTCCGCAACCAGCGCGCTGACAATTTTTCCAAACGCCGCGCCGATGATGACGCCGACCGCGAGGTCAACGACATTGCCGCGCAACGCAAACTCTTTGAACTCCTGCATGATGGGTATTTTCATAGGCTGGCTTCTCTTCCTGGCTAACTTTTATTTTCTTCATCCAGAAAAGTCAACTTCACGCCCTCCTTCGGCTTGGAAAAACTGTCGAGCAGATTTGAACCGGAATTTGGCGCGGGAGATTTTTCAACCTTCGTTTCCGTGCTTTGCGGTTCGAGCGCGGAACGCAGCGCGCCTTCGACGAGCTGGGCGCAATGGATTTTCATCGGCGGCAGCGGGCCGAGTTCGCCGGCGAGTTCTTCCGTTTTCAACGCGAGCGCTTCTTCGGCAGTTTTTCCGCGAATCAATTCCGTGGCGAGGCTGGCAACGGCAATGGCCGTTTCGCAGCCAAAAGATTGAAACGTGGCGCGGTCAATGACGCGCTTGCCGTCCTGCTGCTTGAACTTCACCCACAGCCGCAGCATCTCGCCGCAATCGGCATTGCCGACCGTGCCGATGGAATCCGCGCCTGCCATCTCGCCCATGTTTTGCGGATTGGCGAGCGCGGCTTGAATTCGTTTTTGCAGATCGTCGGTCATGTGAAAATAAAATTGCGCCGCGAAAATTATTTTGCCGGGCCGGCGGCGAAATTCGGATGAAGCGGATTGGCAACCAATTTCCGAACTGAAGGAATGACCACCAAATCCATGTCTTCCATCGGAACCGCGCCGAGAAGGACTTCATCGCCGAGAACGACCGCGCCGACATAACATTCGCGATTTTCAAACTGCACGCGAACGGGGCCGACATACGGACACAGGCAGCGCTTGCCGTCGGCGGTCGTGACTTCTTTTTTGGAAGATTCCTCGAGTTGAAGTTGCAGGCGCACTTCTTCCGGCAGACACAAAAACAGCGAGCCGGTGTCCACGAGCGCGTTGGTCTCAATCGCCCTGAGATTGGCGCGCTTGGGATTCTCCAATTTGATTTTCGCGTGAACTGTTCCCATGAATTAAATTTTGCCTGCAATTATATCGCTTGCAAGCCTCAATACCTCGGCAAGTTGCGGTCAATTTCCTCCGCCCAGGCGTTCGTGCCGCCTTTCACGTTCTTGACGTATTTGAATCCCTGCTCGCGCAAAAATTCCACCGCCGAATGCGAACGCGCGCCGACTTTGCAGAGCAGATAATACTGCGTGTTCGGGTCGAGTTCGGTGAAACGCTGCTGCAACTGGCTCATCGGCAGCAGCGGCACGCCTTCGATGCGCGCGATTTCGTATTCAAACGGCTCGCGCACGTCAATGACCTTGATGCCGAGCTTCGGATCGTCCAAAGCCTTCTTCATTTCCTGCACGGTCACTTCGTCGGGATTTTCATTTTCCTTCGACGGCGGTTCGATGCCGCAGAAAACTTCGTAATCAATCAATTCCTTGATCGTCGGATGATCGCCGCAAACGGGACACGCCGGATCGCGGCGCAATTTCAATTCGCGGAACTTCATGTCGAGCGCGTTGAACAAAACCAATCGGCCGACGAGCGAAGTTCCTTTGCCGATGCGCGAGCTTCAAAATTTCCGTCGCCTGGATGCAGCCGATGATGCCGGGCAACACGCCGAGCACGCCGCCTTCCGCGCAACTCGGAACCATTCCCGGCGGCGGCGGTTCGGGATACAGACAGCGATAACACGGTCCGCCCAGATGCGGCGCGAACACGCTCGCCTGTCCCTCGAAACGGAAAATCGAGCCATAGACATTCGGCTTTTTCAGCAGCACGCAGGCGTCGTTCGTGAGATAGCGCGTCGGGAAATTATCCGTGCCGTCCACGACGATGTCGTAAGGCCGGATGAGGTCGAGCGCGTTTTCGGACGAGATGCGCGTGTTGTGGATGACGACTTCGCAATGCGGATTGATGCCGCGGATCGTTTCCTTCGCCGACTCGGCCTTCGAGCGGCCCACGTCCGCGTCCGTGTGGAGAATCTGGCGTTGCAGATTGGAATAATCCACCGTGTCGAAATCCACGATGCCGATCTTGCCGATGCCGGCGGCGGCGAGATACATGGCGATGGGCGAGCCGAGACCGCCCGCGCCGATGCACAGGACGCTCGCGGCCTTGATGTTCTTTTGGCCGGCCAGACCGACTTCGGGCAGAATCAGATGCCGCGAGTAACGGCGGATTTCGTCATTGTTCAATTCCATAATCAAAGGGAAAGTATAGTAATGCAGCGGTGAAAGAAATCAAGTCGGGCAACTGAATTTACGGCCAATCGTCACCGTGCTGAAATTTAATTAAATCACTTTCGCGAAAAGCTGAAATGAAGTCTGCTACAAATTCATCTTGCGGCTTTTGCTCCAGCGTCACTCGAAGCAATTTGAATTTTTCCGGCGATTTGCATTTGCCGAACATTGTTTGCAAAACCAAAATCGCGCGTAAAGCAAATGTCGAAATTCTGAATCGCAAATTGATAAAGCTTGCCGTTGTCCAAACCTTGCATCCGCAACGTGATGACCGATTCGACTTCGTGGCCTTCTGCACGCAGCGCGGCGACAAGTTTTCGCGGCAGATTCTCGTCCAGCAAAATTTTCACGCCGGTTGCAATTCTTTCTGATGCGCCAGTTCCGCCAGCGCGCCGCGCACGGACTCCTCGGTCAGGCTCGGATACGCGTCCACGATTTCGGGAACCGACAGGCCGGCGGCGAGCGACTCCAGAATGAGCGCCACGGAAATACGCGTGCCGCACACACGCGGGCTTCCGCCCAAATGCTCCGGGTCAGCGACAATCCAGTTCTTCATGTAGTCAAATTATGGCACTTGCGAAATAAATCAAGCCGCGCAACTCGATTTGGAGACAGAACAAACCAAAAGAAAGGAATTTAATTCAAACCTGTAAATGCGCCTTTTTTAGGAAAAACCCGCTTGACAAAATATAAATACATACTTACTATATTTGTATATGAACGAACATATCGTAAAACTTAACAAACACATTGCAAACGCTTGGGAAAATATTGAAAGGGTTGTAAAGGAAAAAAACAAAGCGGCCACCCAAGAAGCCCTTAACAAATTGGCTCACCTTGAAAATCTCAAGGAACAGCAACTCGCGCTTGACCAAAGTATTGCTGCAAGCACCTCAATGGAGCAGCCGACGAAAATCGCGTCTTCCATTACAAGTCCATACCAAAATGGTTCAACTCATCAAATACCTGTCGAACCAGTTTATTTTGCTACACGAAGAAAACGCCCAACAATTAGGCCGCGGGAAATCAGAATCGGCTCTTTTCGTAAACCGATTAACATGGCAAATCAAATTCCAATAACTACGGCAAACTGGCTTATTGAACAGGGAAAGACACTGCCAATAATTCCTAATTTTATTCATCCTTCCAATTCAGGATTTTCGCAATCAGCATCACCGAGGCAACTTAATAACGGCACATTTATTGAGATCGGAGACAATCAAGAAGTGTTAATTCAAAAGGCTAGAAGACTTCTCGATGCTTGTGGCTTTCGCAGTTCACAACTTGAAGTTGTATTTGAAGATGGTAGTTCAAAAATCTGCTAAAGAAAACCGACTCGTGAAAATTACATTCAAAATTGTTCAGGTGAATTTATCCCGCAGAGGAATTGACGTGCCAAGAAAAGCCCGTTGCGTAGCGGCATATGCTGGATTAAACTTTTCCCATGAGCACGGTGCTAGAAATCGAAAACGCGATTCAAAAACTCAACCCGAAGGAAATTCATCAGGTCGCCGACTGGCTTCCCGCGAGGCGGTTTTGACTTTTTGGTGGGGCGAGCGTCCTCGCGAGCCGGCTCGTCAGCAGCTTCGCCCCACCAATTATTTTAATTATGCGCCGACGCTCGCCAGTTCTTCGTTGTTCTCCACGTTCACGATCTTGAACTGTTCGGCGTGCATTCCGGTGTCGGCGCGGAAGGACAGCTTGCCGAAGTAGCGTTTCTCCATCTCGATGAGATGTTTTTCGTCCTCGGTGCGGAGCCGGTCCAGCACGGTCGGATGCACGACGATGCGCAGTTGGAAATCCGATTCGTCGCGCGTGCGTTTCTTCAGGATTTCCTGCAGCTTGCGCTGGATCTCCACGCTCATGGTCACGACGCTTTTCACCTTGCCGCGGCCCTTGCAATACGGGCAGTCGTCATAGACGGCGGAGCGGACGCTTTCGCTGTGGCGCTGGCGCGTCATTTCCATGAGGCCGAGCTGCGAGATGGGCAGGATGTGCGTCTTGGCCTTGTCGCGGCGCAGGCCGTCCTTCATCCGCTGATAAACCTGCTGCTGGTCGCGGCGGCATTTCATGTCAATGAAGTCGAGCACGATGAGTCCGCCCATGTTGCGGAGGCGCAACTGGCGCGTGATTTCCTCGGCGGCTTCGAGGTTCACTTTCAGGATGGTCGCCTCCTGATCGCGGCTGCCCTTGTGGCGTCCGGTGTTCACGTCAATCGCCACGAGCGCCTCGGTTTCGTCAATGACGATGTAGCCGCCGCCTTTCAAATGCACCTGGCGCGAGAAGGTGTTTTCCAACTGCTTGCTGATGTTGAAGCGGTCGAAAACCGGCTGCGCCTCGGTGTAGAACTTGATTTTTTTCGCCGAACGCTTCGAGATTTTCGAAATCATTTCGCGCATCCGGTCGTAGGCCTTTTGATTGTCCACGACGATGCGCTCCACGTCTTCGGTGAGAAAATCGCGCACGGTGCGCTCGATCAAATCCGGCTCCTGAAACACGCACGTCGCCATCGGCTGCGTTTGATTTTCTCCTGCACGCCGTGCCATTCTTCGAGCAGCAGCGCGAGGTCGCGGACGAAATAACGCTACTGCTGGCCTTCGCCGGCGGTGCGCATGATGACGCCCATGCCGTCGGGAATGTGCAGTTCGCGCAGGATTTTTTTGAGGCGTTTGCGCTCTTCCTGGCTTTCAATCTTGCGCGAAATGCCGGATTGGTCCGAGTTCGGCAGCAGCACGAGATAACGTCCGGGCAAAACGAGGTTCGTCGTGATGCGCGGGCCTTTGGTGCTGATCGGGCCTTTGGTGACCTGCACGATGATTTCGCTGCCGGGCGGATAAAGACGCGGAATGTCCTTCTGCGTGATTTTCGGGCGTTGTCGCGGCGGCGGCCTTCGCGCTCGACGATTTCCACGCCGCTGTCGAACTGGTTCGGCACGATGTCCCAGTAATGCAGAAACGCATTTTTCTCGAAGCCGATGTCCACGAACGCGGCTTTCAAGCCGTCTTCGAGGTTGCGGACCTTGCCCTTGAAAATGCTGCCGACGAGGCGCTCCTCGGTCGTGCGCTCGATGTTGAATTCCTCGAGCTTGCCGTCTTCCGTCACCGCGACGCGCGTTTCGAGCGTCTCGGCGTTGATGATGACTTCCTTGTGGATTTTCTTTTCCGGGCGGATGAGCCGCTGGACTTTTTTCACGAGGTTCGTCGCGGCGGACTTGATGGCCTCGACGATGCCTTTCGGCGTGTTCCTTGATCGCACCGGCTCGAATTTTTCCTCCTGCACTTCGGCGGGAATTTCCGAGATGCGGTTCGCGGAAATCCTTTTTGTCGGGAATGGTTGCCGGCGTTTGCGGCATTTCCGTGCCCTGCGGCGGCAGGCCGGCGGCGATGTTTTCCGCGCGTTCGATTTCGTGCGTGTGGCGTTTTTCAAAAACGCGCTCGTTGCCGCCCTGTTCCGCGACGACTTCGGCGCGCGCCTGCGTGGCGTCGCGGTCGGTTTTTTGCGGATTCGGTCCGAGGCCGCCTTTGGGGCGGAAACGCATTCCACGGCGGCGCCGGGAAAAGTTGTTGTTGCTCATATCAGTATCCTCTTCTGTGGATGTGGACGTTTTGCATCAGGCCCAGCGCGATCAACGAGCACAACACTGAAGACCCGCCGTAACTTAACAGCGGCAGTGGAATGCCCGTCACCGGGACGATGCGAATGTTCATGCCGATATTGATGAAAACGTGGCTGAACAGGAGCGTCACGACGCCCACGGCCACGAGTTTGCCCAGGCGATCGCGCGCCTGGCCGGCGATTCTCAATCCAGTGAAGAGAACCACCGCATACAGCGTCAGCACCACAATGGAGCCGACGAATCCTTCCTCCTCGGCAATGACGGAGAAAATGAAATCATTGTGCGCCGCGCCCGGCGGCAAAAATCCCAGCGCGGTCTGGTCGCCCTTGCACCAGCCTTTGCCCAGCAACCCGCCGGAGCCGACCGAAATCAGCGCCTGCCGTGACCTGATACGAACTTTTCGATTGCAGCCGCCGCGCCTCGGCTTTTTGTTCCGGCGTCGCGTTGGCGTCCGCAAAATCTGCGCCGAAATAAACCAGCAGCCGCTGGCGCTGATATTCCTGCATCTGGAATCTGCAGCGCGGGCGGCGCGAACAAAATGTCCGCCAGCAACAGCGCGCCCAAAATTCCGCACCGCCGCGACCAGCTTCAGCAGATATCTTTTCGGCGTGCCGGCCACGAACATCATCACCAGGCCCGTCGGCAACAACACCAGCGCCGAACCCAGATCCGGTTCCTTCAAAATCAGCACGAACGGCAGCAGCATCAGGCCGATGCCCTTCCAGAAAATATCGCGCTGCTTCAATTCATCCGGCGGACGGCTCAAGAAATTTGCCGCCGCGAGAATGAACGCGAGCTTGGCAAATTCGCTCGGCTGAAATTGAAACAGGCCGCAGATCAATCCAGCGCCGCGCGCCCCAGCCGTGCGTCGTGCCGATGTGCGGAATCAGCACGGCGACCAGACAAAGAATCGTCGCCCAATAAACCACAAACGACCAGCGCGCCAGCGTGTGATAATCCACCAGGCACAACGCCGCCGCCGCGCCGAGGCCGAGCGCATACCAGATGATCTGCCGAACCCAGATCTGGTCGATACCACGGCAGCGCCGACGGCTGGCTTCGCCGTCGTCGCGCTGATACACAAACACCGCGCCGAGGAACATCAGCCCGGCCAGCGCGACCAATTGCAGCCGGTCCAGCCTCGGTTCGCGTTCGTTGATGGATGGATCAACCATTTATTTTTTTGCCAGCGTCAGGATGTTTTGCCGCGCCGGAATTTTCCTTCTTCAAAATTTCCTCGTAAATGTCGTGCGCGATCGGCGCGCAAGTCGGTGCCGCCGAACCGTGCTGCCGTTTTCGACCATGACCACGACGGCGTATTGCGGATTTTCATACGGCGCAAAGGAGGCAAACCAGTAATTGCGGCCGATGCTCTGGTTCTGCGCGTCCTCACCTGCGCCGTGCCGGTCTTGCCGCAAATCTGCAGGCCGGGCACTTGCGCGGCGTGTTCCGGTGCCTTCGCGCTTCCACGTTTCCGCCAGCATCGCGTCGCGCAAAATTTTCAGGCTGCGGGCGCTGACGTCAAGTTGATCGCGCACGAGGCCGGCGGGAAAATTGGTCGCGGCTTCGCCGCTCGCCGGGTCCTGCGGCTCGATCTGTTCGACGAGGCGCGGCCAGAAGACCGTTCCGCCATTGGCGATTGCCGAATAGGCGACGGCCATTTGCATCGGCGTCACGGCCATTTCGCCCTGGCCGATGCAAATGTTCGCCGAGTCGCCGTCGTGCCAGCCGGAGCTTTCCACCTGCTTCGAGCGTCGGAAAATTCCCGTCGCGTTCCTGCCGCGTCGGCAAACCAGTGCGTTCGCCAAAATGAAATTTTTCGGCCATGCGAACGATGTTCTCAATGCCTGCGCGCAGGCCGATGGTGATGAAATAGGAATTGCAGGACTCGATGATCGCGCGCCGGAGATTGTATTCGCCCGGTGCTGCCAGATCGTGGATCTTCGCGCCGCCCGACATAAACGTAACCCGGATTGTCCGGATCGTCACATGTAGATCGTTCGGATTCAGGCCGTCTTCCAGCGCGGCGAGGCCGACGACGGGTTTGAAAATGGAGCCGGGCGCGTAATTTTCCTGCGTCGCGCGGTTGATTTGCGGCAGTCAGGTTCGTGTCATCCAAATAGGCCGGACTGTTCGACGCATAAATCGTCGGATTGATCGCCGGCGACGAAACCATCGCCAGCACGTCGCCGCTGCGCACGTCCATGACGACGATTGCCGCCGCGCGCGTCCGCGCCCCGGTGTTCCGCGAGCGATTTTTCCGCCGCGCGCTGGATGTCGAGGTCAATCGTCAGCACGACGTTTTCGCCGGGTTCGGGCTGGATCTCAAACATTTTCCGACTGGCGATAGCCGAGATTGTTGACGAGCACGGCTTCCTCGCCCGCGTGCCCGTGAAGCCGCGCGTCAAAGCCGCCTTCAATCCCGACCACGCCGCGATAATCCGGCAGCCGGTAATTGAAAAACGCATCCTCGCCCTTCATGGATTCGTCGTCGCGCTGCAAGTAGCCCAGCAGATGCGCCGCCGTCGTGCCGAACGGATAGACCGCGGACGGGCTGCAAATCCAAATCCGCGCCAAGGCCGCCGGAAAAATTTTCCTCAAAGCGCGCGATTTGCGCGTCAGTCAGATTCTGCAGAACCGGATACGGCAACGCACGGGCTTGTTTCATAGGCGCGGCTGAAATTTTTCGCGTCGAGCGACAGCGGCTGCCCCAGTTTCCGGCCGATGCCTGCGACAACGGCTTCGGCCACGTTGTAACGCGCCTGCCCGATCAGCGCTTCAATCTGGTTCCGGGTCAGCCGCACGCGCTGCGTGACGACCGATTTTGAGCCGAGCCAAAGCTTTCCAGAACGGCGCGGAATTGGTCACGACCTTCACGCGGGCGCAGGCGTTCGTATTCCTTTTGGAACTGGCCGCTCATGTCGTCGAGATAAAGGCTCAAGTTGTAGCTCGCGCGATTTTCGGCGAGCACGCGGCCTTCGCGGTCCAGAATTTTCCCGCGCACGGCGGGAACCCGGATGGTGCGATACGCCTGCGTTTCCAGATGCGACTGGTATTTGCGCGAGGAAACGACCTGCACCCACCACAAGCCGGCGAGCAAAATGAAAAGCCCGGCCGCCACCACCACCGCCACGAGGCGGAGCTGCGGATCGTTCTTTTTCAGTTCGTCGAAAATTAGCATTTTAGTCCAAAGTCCAATGTCTAAAGTCCAAAGCCGAAAAACAGCCGACGATTCGCGCGAATCGTGACGGTGGACATTGGGCTTTAGACTTTGGACTCATTTCACATTCTTGTCGCGGTGGATTTCGCGGTCGGGCCGGAAACTCGTTTCCGTCAGCGGCTGATAGCCGAGCGAGTGGTTGCACCAGTCGAACAGCGCGAAAATGACCGGCGTGGCCAGCGCGCCGCCCGCCGTCATCACCAGCCATTGCCAGAGCGAACCCCAGCCGAGCAGCGGCTCGTTGCCGCCGCTCAACAAAATGCAAAACGGCCAGCGACCGGAACGACCGCGCTGGCGACCGCGCCGAGGAAAAACTGGGCGAACGGCAGCTCGCGCAGGATGAATTCGCGCCCTGCGCAAATCGGAAAGCCCACGGCGAACAGCGGCAGAATGGTAGATGCCGAGCGGATTCGCCGAAAGCGCGTCAAACCACAGCCCGCCTGAGACGGCGAGCATTGAAACACTGACGACATTTGTGTTCAGCGCGGCGTAAATCATCAGCGCGGGAAGCAAATCAACCTGCGCGCCGAGCAGATGGCGCGGCGCGGAAAAAACCGTCTCTCCGAACACCGCGAGAAACGCGGCGGACAAAATTAAAATTGTGTTGAACAAATTCATGGAAACAAGACCCAGACTTGTTCGAGCGCGCCGAGGTTGGCGTCGAGTTTCACGCGCGCCTCGGTGTAAAGTCCGAACTCGACCTGCTGCACGTCCACGATCTGGCCGACGGGAATTCCCGCCGGAAAAATTCCGCCCTCGCCGCTGGTGACGACGCCCTGGCCGGATTTCAGGTTCGCGCCGCCGGAAAGGTAGCCCAGCGTGACGAGCGAATTGTCGAGCGGGCCGCCCGCGCCCAGCACGCCAATGTCGTGCGCCGGATTTTCGACGCGCGCGGAGACGCGGCAGTTCGGATCGCCGATCAAAATGATCCGGGATTTGTAAAGGCCGACGGACGAAATTTTTCCGATCAAAAAACCTTCCGGCGACAGTGCCGGCATATTTGTCTGAACGCCGTCGCGGCTGCCCAGATCAATCTGCGCGGTGCGCCACCAGTTCGCCGGGTCGCGCATGACGACGTTCGCCAGTTTCAGCTTCCACGGCGTCTGCTTCTGCCAGCCGATTTGCGGCGCGCAGTTGATCGTTTTCGCGCGCAATTTCGGAGGATTGCAATTGCAGGATTTTAAGCTGTTGATTTTCCTGTTCGAGACTCCCCAATTTTTTAAGCAGTTCGCGGCGCGGCATGATGGCGTCGGCGACGGAGACGGACGCCTGCTGCGCGGCGTTGGCGAGGCCGAAAAGCGGCAAAAACAAACTGCCGACGGCGAGCTTGAGGCGGGAAGCGGCGCGCGGCGGCAGGCTGAAGATTGCCAGCGTCACCAACACGACCGCGCCGAGCGCAAAATAATTTTTTCGTTTGAACATCCTGCATCAGCGCCCGACATTTGATCGGCGCGCACAGGCAAACGCACTTAAAGAAAATCAATACTTCGGACGGACGGCCTGGTTCTTTATGAATTCCAGTTGCTCCAGAACCCGTCCCGTCCCCTCGGCCACGGCGCTCATTGGGTCGTCGGCCAGATGGATGGGCAATCCGGTTTCCTCGGCCACCAGCCGGTCAATTCCGCGCAGCAGCGAGCCGCCGCCGGCCATGACCAGCCCGCGATCCACGAGATCGGAGGCGAGTTCGGGCGGACAGCGTTCCAGCGTGAGGCGGATGGATTCCAAAATGCTCGAGAGCGGTTCCTGCAGCGCCTCGCGAACTTCCTCGGAACGGATGGTCAATGTCTTGGGCAACCCTGCCGCGAGGTCGCGGCCTTTGACGTCCATGGTCAATTCCTGTTCCAGCGGAAATGCGGAGCCGATGCGTATCTTGATTTCTTCTGCGGTGCGTTCACCTATCATCATGTTGTAGGCGCGTTTCATGTGGGCGATGATCGTGTTGTCAAATTCGTCCCCGCCCACCCTCAGGCTGCGGCTGAAAACGATGTTGGCGAGGGAGACGATTGCGATCTCGCAAGTCCCGCCGCCGATGTCCACGATCATGTTGCCCGCCGGTTCATGCACCGGCAGGCCGACGCCGATGGCCGAGGCCAGCGGCTGGTCAATCAGGATCACGTCACGCGCGCCCGCGTGGGTGGCTGAATCCTTGACCGCCCTTTTTTCAACTTCCGTGATGCCCGAAGGCACCGCCACCACTACCCGTGGGGCAATCAACTTTTTATGCTGAACCTTCTTGATGAAATGCCGGAGCATCGCCTCGGTGATCTCAAAATCGGCGATCACGCCGTCTTTCATCGGGCGGATGGCGATGATGTTTCCCGGCGTGCGGCCGAGCCAGCGCTTGGCTTCTTCACCGACGGCCAGCACATTGTTCGTGCCCGCCTGGATGGCGACCACGGAAGGTTCCCGCAGGACAATGCCGCGTCCCCCGACATACACGAGACAGTTGGCGGTGCCCAGGTCAATTCCAATATCGTTGGAAAAAAGGCTTTTGAGTTGTGCGAACATGAATTTGCCTGCTAACAAACCGAATTAAACCCGTTGCCAGCCCAAAGGTCAAGCTGTGAATAACTTTTTGCATTCGCCAATTTTGGTAGGGCGCGTCACTCCGTGCGCACCGCTTTTTGGCATTCACGGCGGGCAGAGGACTGCCCGCTCTGCCAACAATTTTCACGGATTTTTGAAATTGACAGCGGCGGGGAAATGTGGGAGATTGCCCACATGACAACTCTGGTGAAAGCCGACAGTCGCGGACGGGTTCCGATTCGCGGCACAAAAAATCGCCAGCAATACCTCGTGACCGCCGAGAACGGCGGCTGGTGGGTCATGCCCGCGCCGAAAGTCCAGCCGCCGCCGCGCGAAAACCTCGACGCGCCGCTGGTCAGGCCGCGCCGGACAAAAGAAGGCTGGCTGATGATGCCGCGAAAATTTGACCGCGCCAAGCTGGTCGCCTCCATCCGCTGACGAGGCAACGTAACTCCAAAGATTGCTCGGCGCGCTGGTCTGCGTCCATGTTTGGGCAAAACACAGGTTGACCGCGATGACCCCGGTTAAGCCAGCCAGCAAAAATATTTTCGCCGCTTTCATCAGGAATTCTAAATTTCCTGCATCATCACATAATTCAGAATCATTGTCCATTGAATTGCGGGTTATGGTTCACCGGGCCGAAGATGGGAGCACAGCGGAGGGTGGAATTCAGTTGGCTTGCCGGACCGAAGCTCGCGGCGAAGTTTAATTCCGGGCCGCCTGCGTTTCACTTCGGCGCGGCAGCCTTCACTTTCATTGCGTTTAGGGAAGGTTGGTGCCAGCGGGAGGAATTGAACCTCCGACCAAAGGCTTATGAGTCCTCTGCTCTACCCCTGAGCTACGCTGGCAACCCGAAGCGGATTTATATTCTGCGAACAATCCGCGCGCTGTCAAACGGAGAATGCAAATGGGTGCATCGCCGCCTTCGTTCAGCATCCCAAGTTTTGGTTCGCGCAATTCGTGTCATAAACTTTGCGTCCCCGCGTCTTTGCGCTGGAAATTTGTCACGTCCGCCGCGTCGCCCGTCGGCGGCTGGCACGCGCTGCCCGTGCAAAAATAGGTGACCGCGCCATTTTTCGCGGGCAAAGTCTTTGCAAATTCCCCCACAAAACCGGCGTTGCCCGAGATGATCTTGTCCGGCTGATAAACCGAATGTGCCGCGCACAACAGTTCTTGAAAATGGTCCGAATCTGGGTCGCCGGCGATGACCACGCGCTGCGGTTCCTCCAGCGAAAAATCCAGCGCGTGCAGCATGAAGGGCATCGCCTGCGGAAACCGTTGCAGGCGCGGCGCGAACAGCCCCAATGTTTTTCCGGCGGCCTCCGTGATTTTTTTTTGCCCGGTGATTGCGCCGAGTTTCAGCAGCGACAAGGCGGCGACGGAATTTCCACTCGGCTCCGCGCCGTCGTAATCGTCCTTCACGCGCAGGATCAAATCCGTGGAACCGGCGGCGCTTTGCCAGAAACCGCCGTTCTCCGCGTCATAAAATTTTGCGAGCATCGCGTCCGCCAGTCCAACCGCAAAATCCAGATGCTCCGGCGCGAGCGTCGCCTCATACAGGTCCATCACGCCGGACAAAAGAAACGCGTAGGCTTCGAGCAGTTGCACGCTGTCGCGTTCGCCGTCGCGCCAGCGGTGAAACAGCGTGTTGGATTTTTCGTCCCACAACTTTTCGCGGACGAACCGCAAATTTTTCTCCGCCGCCGCGCGATATTTTTCCTCGTTCAAAATGATGGAGGCACGCGCAAACGAGCCGAGCATCAGGCCGTTCCACGACGCGAGGATTTTGTCGTCAAGATGCGGACGGACGCGCTTTGCGCGGGCGGCGAGCATTTTCGCTTTTGCCGAGGCGAGCAATTCCAAATCGGTGGGCGACCTGCTGGTCGGCCTGGGCGCGCGGCAGCGCATCCCTACCAATTGGATTGACAATGCTCAACACGTTTTGTCCGGCCAGCGGCTGCGGATGACTGTGGTCCGTGAAATTTCCCGCCGCCGTGATGCCAAAGTATTTCGCGGCCACGTTGAATTCATCCACGGTCAGCAGCCGGGAAAGTTCGTCCTGCGTCCAGCAGTAAAATTTCCCCTCGTGGCCTTCGCTGTCGGCGTCCTCGGCGGAAAAAAATCCGCCGCCGGGATGCGTCATGTCACGCAAAACGTAATCCAGGATGTCGCGCACGACATCCGCGTGCCGCGCGCCGCCGCTCACGAGAAATGCGTCCAGGTAAAGCTGCGCAAGCTGCGCGTTGTCGTAGAGCATCTTCTCGAAATGCGGCACGAGCCATTCGGCGTCCACGGCGTAGCGCGCAAAGCCGCCGCCGAGCTGGTCGTGGATTCCGCCCGCCGCCATTTTGTCGCAGGTGGATAAAACCATTTTAACGGCTTCGTCGTCGTTGAACCGTCTGGCGCAGCGCAGCACGAACGACGGAATCGCGGGCTGCGGAAATTTCGGCGCGTCGCCGAAGCCGCCGTGGATTGAATCATAACCAGCCTTGAAAACGTCCCCCGCGTTTTTCAAAACGTCTGCCGTCAGCGATGAATTTGCTCCGGCGGAATTTGCCATCGCGCTTTCGAGTCGCGCGTGGATTTCATCGGCGGACGCGACGATTTCATCCTTTTGCTCCTGCCAGAGCGCGGCGATTTGCCGGAGCAGTTGCAAAAAACTCGGGCGACCGTATCGCGCGTCTGGCGGAAAATAAGTGCCGCCAAAAAACGGCTTCCGTTCCGGCGTGAGAAAAACATTCAGCGGCCAGCCGCCCGCGCCGGTCGTGGACTGCACGAACGTCATGTAAATTTTGTCCACGTCGGGACGCTCCTCGCGGTCCACCTTGATGCTGACAAAGTGTTCGTTGAGAAAATTCCCGATGTTTTCGTCCTCGAAACTTTCGCGTTCCATCACGTGGCACCAGTGGCAGGTCGAGTAGCCGATGCTCAAAAGGATCGGCTTGTTCTCCGCCCGCGCCTTGGTGAAGGCTTCGTCGTTCCATGCGAACCAGTCCACGGGATTATGCGCGTGCTGCAAAAGATACGGCGATTTTTCGCGGGCGAGATGGTTCGTGTGTTTGGCGGTCACAAGACAGGATTAACAGAATTTTTCAGGATTAAAAACGGCAAAAATGGCCGGCGGGTTGCAAATCCCGCGTTCAGGTTTTGAATCGTCCCGGTTGCGCCGTGGCACATTGACATTTGGAGCAACCCGCGCAAGATTGTGGTATTGTATAATATACAGGTGAATTATGAAAACAAATCATTTCAAAAAATTGCTTTCCGTCTTGGTGGTTGCCGGTCTGGCTTTGTCGGCGGCAACGCTGCGGGCGCAGTCCGCCGCAGACACCACCACCACGCAGACAGCGTCCGTTGCGTCCGCCCCGCAGTTGTCCTACGGCGCGTCTCAAATCCTGCGCCTCGCGCAGGCCAGGGTCGGCGATGACACGATCATCGCCTTCGTCAAAAATTCCGAATACAGCTATGCCCTGGACGCCGGCCAGATCATTTATCTCCGGCAGCAGGGGCTTTCCGACACCGTCATCAGGGCGATGCTGAACCAGCCCAATCCGGCGGTGGCCGCCGTGGCTGCGCCGCAAACGTCCGGTTCAACCGTCACCACGGCAGCCGGCACGACCATCACCACCCCGAACGGTTCCACCGCCACGGTCGCCCCCACCGTGACCTATGTTCAAAGCGCCCCGGTGTCGAGCGTTTATGTGATTCCCGACACGCAGACTTACTACTATAACAGCGGTTATTATTCGCCATACTATTATCCCTATTACGGCTGGTCTTATCCGGCGGTGTCGCTTTCCTTTGGATTCGGCGGCGGTTATTACGGCGGCGGCGGATTCCACGGCGGCGGTGGTTATCACGGTGGTGGCGGCGGTTTCCACGGTGGTGGTGGATTTCACGGCGGCGGCCGGCGTTAAAAAATCAGCTACGCTTCAAGGCCGGGCATTGATGCCATGAATCATTTGAATCGGGGACATCGAACTGCGATGTCCCCGGATTGATTTTCATGTCAGACGGACGCGGGTTGCAATACCTTTTTCCCCATGTTGTCCGAAAAACCGTGGCGGGCCGAGGCCGTGATGCAGTTCATCGCGGCGCAGTTCGCCTGCCTGTGCCTCGGCATCGTCGCCGTCAGCGTCTTGCACAAACTTGGAATCAGCGGCTTCCAGGACGAGGAAGGTTTCGGCACCATCCTGGTCGGCACGCTTTCCTTTCAAGGCGCGGCGTGGCTGCTGATTTTATGGTTCCTGCGGCGGCACCAGACCGGCTGGCGCGAGGCGCTCGGTTTTTGCGGGCCAAAAATTGAAAATGTCCCGCGCCTGGTTTATGGATTTGCCGTCGTGTTCGTGGTCGTGATGCTGCTGCAGGGCGCGTCCGTGTGGACGCTCACAAAACTCGGCTGGCCGCCGGAAGACGAGGCCGCCGTGAAGCTGCTGTCGGACGCGGAATCGTGGTGGACGAGCGCGTATCTCGGCGTGTTCGCGGTCGTCATCGCGCCGGTCGCGGAGGAGTTCATTTTTCGCGGGATGCTGTTTCCGTTCGTCAAGCGGCTCGGCTTTCCGGGGCTTGCGTGGTTCGGCGTGAGCGCGCTGTTTGCATTGATCCACGCCAACGCGGCGACCTTCGTGCCGCTGTTTGTGTTCGCGCTCGCGCTGACGTGGCTTTATGAAAAAACGGACAACCTGCTCGCGCCCATCGCCGCGCACGCACTGTTCAACGCCGGGAACCTGGCTTTGCTCTGGGCGGCCGATGAAATCAGCCGGGCGCTGCCGCCGCAACCATGAACGAATTTGAACTCATCGCGCGTCTGACGAAATCGCTGCCGGCGAATGAATCCGTCGTGACCGGAGCGGGCGATGACTGCGCCGTTTTGGATCTGGGCGTGCCGGACAAATTGATCCTGTTCAAGACCGACGCAGTTGTCGAGGGCGTTCATTTCACAAAAGAAACGCAGCCGGAAAAAATCGGGCGCAAGGCGCTCGCCCGCTGCTTGAGCGACATCGCCGCGATGGCCGGAACGCCGGTCGCCGCGCTGGTGACAATCGCGCTGCCGGAAAAATTTGACGCGGAATTCGTCGCAAAAATTTATGACGGCCTGAACGCGCGCGCGGAAAAATACGGCGTGGCAATCGTCGGCGGCGAGACGACGACAAATCCAGGGCGCATCCTGATTTCGATTTCGCTGCTCGGAACCGTTCCGCGCGGAAAACAGGTTTTGCGTTCCGGCGCGAAAATTGGCGACGCGATTTTTGTGACGGGCGAACTCGGCGGTTCGCTTGCGGAAAAGCATCTGGATTTCGAGCCGAGGCTGGCCGAGGCGCGCTGGCTGGCGGAACATTTTCCGGTTCATGCGATGATTGATTTGAGCGACGGGCTGGCCGGAGATTTGCGGCATATTTTGAAGGCAAGCAAAGCAGGCGCGGAGCTTTTGAAGCCGGCGGTTCCAATTTCACGCGAAGCAACGCTGGCGGCGCGGAAAAGTTCTTCTGCCAAACCCGCGTTCGCCGCCGCGCTGACGGACGGCGAGGATTTTGAACTGCTGTTCACGGTCGCCGCCAAAAGCGCCGTGAAATTGCTGGACGCATGGAAAAAACAGTTTCCCAAACTGAAATTAAGCTGCATCGGCAAAATCGTCGCGGGCGAAGGCATTTTGATCCGCGACAAAATGGGTTCGCACAAGTTAAATGCGCAGGGCTACATTCATTTCGCGCAATCTGACATTCCGCCAACAGTCGCCCAATAATTGAAACGGACCATCGTTTTATGAAAATCAAAATTGAAAAGGCACGCCTCCGCTTGTTGCGCAGCTTTGCATGGATGCTTTTGGCCGGGTTCGCCGGTCTGTCGTTTGTTTCCTCAAGCTTCGGGCAGCAGACATTTGCCGGCATTCACGGACGGCTCAATGTTGACGGAAACAAAATCGTGGATCAGCATGGCAACCCGGTGACGCTGCACGGGATGTCCCTGTATTGCTGGAATTCACAGGGAACGCAGTTTTACAATGCCAGCGCCATCAACCATTTTGCCCAGGACTGGAAATGCACCGTCATCCGGATACCCATCCTGCCCAGCGCCTACCGGCGGAATCCCACGAATGAAATCAACAAGGTGAAGACGGTGGTGGATGCGTGCATTGCCAACGGGATTTATGCGGTCGTTGACTGGCATGCGATGGCCGGCGCTCAAAACGATGTCGCGTCGGCCCGCGCCTTTTTCACGGCCGTGGCCGCTGCCTATGGAAACACTCCCAACATCATGTATGAACCGTGGAACGAACCGGTGCAGGAACCGTGGCCGGTCATCAAGGCCTATCATGAAGCCATCATAACCACGATCCGCGCCATTGATCCTGACGGCATCATCATCTGCGGCAGCCGTCATTGGGACCAGGAATGTGACGAAGCCTCCCGGAATCCCATCACGATTTCCACGAACATCGCCTATTCAATCCACTTTTATGCGGCGACCCACCGGCAGTCGCTCCGGGACAACGGATCGCGGGCGCTGAAGAACGGAGTCGCGCTTTTTTGCACCGAATACGGCACCAGCTCGGCCTCCGGCGGCGGCGACTACGATCCGGCGGAGACGCAACTGTGGTGGGACTGGCTGGATGCAAATAAAATCAGTTCCGCCAACTGGTCGGTCGCCGCCTTGGATGAAATTTCCGCCGCGTTTCAACCCGGTGCCAGCGCAACGGGTCCGTGGACCGACGCCATGCTGAAACCGTCAGGCCTGCTGGTGAAAAATTATTTGCTCAAAGAGGCGGCAGCCGGCGTGCCGGAAGAAAACCCGCAAAAATAAAACTGACCCTTGGAAACCATTTCTCACAGTCCGGCGGAGACTGAGGCGCTCGGCGAACGATTTGGCCGCGCGGCGCAAAACGGATTTGTCTTCGCGTTGAGCGGCGATCTCGGCGCGGGCAAGACGCAATTTGTGAAAGGACTCGCGCGCGGGCTGGGCATTTCCGCGCGCGTGCATTCGCCGACGTTCACGCTGGTGAACGAATACGGCGGCGGGCGGCTGAAATTGTTTCACCTGGATTTATACCGGCTGGAGACGCGCGAACAGATTTTGTCGGCGGGCATTGAGGAATTTTTGCAGCCGGACGGCGTAAGCGTGATTGAGTGGGCGGAAAGGCTGGAAGATGGAAGATGGAAGATGGAAGATGGAAAAATCAAAAAAGTGAAAATCGAAATCGCGGGCGAAACGGAACGGAAAATTATTTATGACGATTTTGGCGCTTGAATTTTCTTCGCCGCAGCGGAGCGTGGCATTGGCGCGCGGCGGAACCGTCCTGTCCGAGGCCGTCGAAACCGGCGGGCGCAACACGGCGGCATTCGGCATGATTGAAAAAGTCCTGGCGGAGGCAAAAACCGAGCGCCAGGAAATTGAAGTGATCGCCGTCGGTCTTGGCCCGGGAAGTTACACGGGCATCCGCGCGGCGATTTCCATCGCGCAGGGCTGGCAACTGGCGCGGGAAATAAAATTGCTCGGCATGGGCAGCGTGGAGGCAATCGCGGCGCAGGCGCAGGCGGAAAAGATTTTTGGCCAGGTGAACGTGGCGGTTGACGCGCAGCGGAATGAATTTTACCTGGCGACGTTTGAGATTTCAACGGACTGTGTGAAGGAAACCGGGCCGCTGAAAATTGTGGCCCTGGCTGAAATTAAACTGCGCGCGGATGCAAATGAAATTTTGACCGGGCCTGAAGTGGAAAAATGGTTTCCAAACGGCCGGACGATTTTTCCGCGCGCGGCGATGCTGGCCGGGCTGGCGGCGGGCAGGACTGATTTTGCGGCGGGCGAGACGCTGGAGCCGGTTTATCTGCGGGAGACGAATTTTGTCAAGTCGCCGCCGCGCGGGTTGATTGCGACGCAGTGACCGGATGGCCGGCCAATTTTTCACGCCGTTCTGGTTTGCCCGATTAACTTTCTTGGAAATCCGCAAAAACCATCCTATGTTTGTTCAAACCGATGCGCCGGCGTTGCAGCCGGCTTCGCGCGAAATTGCGCAGCGGAAAAAAAGTCTCCTGAAAAAACGCCATGAGTTTCAACGCTTTTGAAAAACAGACGCAGGGCGTTCAACTGCTGCAACGCTCGCTCGCCCGCGGACGGCTCGGCCACGCCTATTTGTTCGCTAGCGAGTCGCTGGAACATTTGGAATCACTCGCGCGCACGCTGGCGAAAACGCTGAACTGTCTGAACCCGGTCAAAATCAAGGATGCGGCGACGGATTGCTGCGACGAATGTTCAAGCTGCCGGAAAATCGAAAATGGAAATCACGCCGACATCCATTGGACGCGGCCCGAATCCAAATCGCGCGTCATCACGATTGACCAGACGCGCGACCTGATGCAGCAAATCCAGCTCAAGCCGGCCGAGGCCGAACACAAAGTCGCCATCATCGTCGGTGCCGACCGTTTGAATCCGCAGGCCGCAAACGCCTTTCTCAAAACGCTCGAAGAACCGCCGCAGAATTCCGTCCTGATTTTGCTTTCAACCGAACCGCAACGGCTTTTGGAAACCATTTTGTCGCGCTGCCTGCGCCTGAATTTTTCCGGCGACGGCAAACGCGAATTGAACCCCGACGAAGCCGGCTGGCTCGAAAAATTCGGCGGACTCGCCGCGTCCGAACAAAAAAGTCTGCTGGGCCGCTACCGATTGCTCGACGCGCTGCTCCAAAAGCTCGCCGAAATCCGCGCGCAAGTTGACGAAAAACTGGCCGCCGGTTCGCCTCTCGAAAAATACGACGACGTGGAAAAAGATTTGCGCGAAAAATGGGAGGACGAACTCGCCGCCGCAATCGAATCCGAATACCGCCGCCGCCGCGCCGGCCTGCTTTTGCTCCTGCAATTCTGGCTGCGCGACGTCTGGCTGCACTCGCTCGCCGCCGGAAAGGGCTTGCTCAACTTTCAAAAAATCCCCGGCGCGGAAACCGTCGCCAAAAGAATTTCGCCGAAGCAGGCGCTGGAAAACCTGCAAACGCTCGAACAAACGCAACGATTGCTTCACACGAATGTTCAAGAAGCGCTCGCGCTCGAAGTCGGTTTGTTGAAACTGCATTTCTAATGAGTCGAAAGCCGAAAGCCGAAAGCCGAAAGCCAGACAGCGGTTCTGCCACCGACCCTCGACCCTCGACCCTCGACCTCATTTACGCGCTTGCATTCGGATTTTTTCTCGGCCTGTGCATTTGGAAATTCGGCAACCCGGTCATCCTCGACAACATCATCGAGCCGCCACATTCACTTTCAGAAGCGTGGGCCAATTTCTGGCCGACGCATTGGGCGAACTGGATTTTGCTCCCGCTCGCCGGCATCGGCGGAATTCTCGCGCTCAAAAATCGGGGCGCCGGAGATTCTGAAAAATCGAAAATCGAAAATCAAAAATCGAAAATAAGCAAATGGCTCGGGCTGCCGCCGCTGCTCTGGTTCGGCTGGCAGTTGTTTTCCGCGACGCGGACGGTTGACGCAAATTTGTCTTCGACAACACTCTGGCAGTTCTCCGGCTGCGTCGCGTGCTATTTTCTCGGCGCATTTCTTTTTGGAAGCGGACGCGCGCTGAATTTTCTGCTGGTTGGAATTCTCGCCGCTTTCACATTCTGCCTTGTCCGCGCCGTTGACCAGCGGATTTTTGAATTTCCAGAAAGCCGCCAGATGCTGGTCCAGGGCGAACGCGCAGGCTGGACAAATTTTCCGCCGGAATTGCTCCGGCAAATGGAACAGGACGGCTCGGTCATCACCACCAATGGCACGGTTATGGCGAATCCCGCGATCCTCGCCAAATTTTCCAAAGGCCGCGTCAACGGCACGCTCGTTTATCCGAATGCGCTCGCGGGGATCATCCTGCTGCTGTTTCCGGTTTCAATCGCGCTCGCGTTCAGTTCCACAAAAAAAATGAAGCCGCCAATCCGCTTCTCCGTCATCGCGCTGGCGCTTTTTCTCGGTGGCGCGGGATTTTTTTGGACGGGATCAAAACTCGGCTGGCTCATTGCAATTGCCATCAGCGGCTTGTGCCTGTTCCGCATGGATTGGCCAACGCGATTGAAATTTGCGGCGCTGGGCTTGATCCTTTTAATTAGCCTCGGAATTTTCGCAATCCGCTTTCAAAATTATTTTGCCAAAGGCGCGACGAGCGCGGTCGCGCGGTTCGATTACTGGCGCGCGGCGGCGCAGACGACGCTGGCAAATCCGCTTGCCGGAACCGGGCCGGGAACGTTCCAGCGGCCTTATGCAAAAATCCGCGAAGAGATGGCGGCCCAAAATCCGAAATTGGAACTGCCGGAAATGGCAAGGCTCGCGCACAACGATTATCTCGAACAGTTTTCAGATTCTGGAATTCCCGGCGGAATTTTTTACGCGGCGTGGATTTTTACAACGCTGGCAGCTTTGACGCGGCGCGTTTGGAAATCTGGAAATCAAATCACCTTCGCCATGTTCGCCGGATTGCTCGGCTGGTTCGTGCAGGGAATTGGCGAGTTCGGCCTTTATATTCCGGCGCTGGCATGGACGGCCTTCACGTTGCTGGGCTGCCTGTCATCAATAATTTCTTCGGAAAAAGTCCAAAGCTGATGCCTGCCTGAACAGCCGGCGTCCCGCTCTATCAGCTTGGTAGGGTCATCGCGCTGCGATGACCGGACTTCCCAAGCGGGATGTCCCTAGCGGTGGCCGTCCGCAAGGACTGGGCGGCCAGTCAAACTTCGGGTTTGTTGTGCCCCGGCCGCAGCAGCATCGCCCAGCTTGCGACTGGCCCTGCCAGTTGGCAAATGGTTCCCTCACCCGTCCTGCGGACACCCACACGGACGGCAGTGGTTACATCAACGTCTATAGTTTCACCAATGGGTTAAGCGGCCGTGTCTGTCCGTGGTTATTGACACCCCGGACTGCGTTGTGGCAGCATTGGGCCATGCAATTTCCACTCACCCGCACTGCACTGTGTTCGCGCGGCGCGCAATATCAATTCAACCAATAATTCAACAGGAGACAACCCAATGTTAAAGACCATTTCTTTGGCGGTGATTGCCCTGGCAATATTCACTTCGTGCAGCACGGTAAATCTATCCTCATCATCCGGTGATGCCGCGCGTAAATTGAAGAATGCTCCAATCCCCAGCGCCGGTTGCGGCAAAAAGCTTGTGGATTTCAAAATCGGCGTCTCCACGAACACGATGATAAGCGCCGGTCTCACCCGCCAATACATCATCGACATTCCAACCAATTACGACAAGAACAAGCCCTGCCGTCTGATTTTTGCCATGCATTATTTGGGCGGGCATATGAATACCATGGTGAAAGAAAAATTTTACGGGCTTAAGACCTATGCGCAAAGGGATAATGTCCCCGTCATTTTCGTGGCGCCCGAGGGATACACCGATGGCTCGCCGTGGCGGATGCGCGATGATAAAGACCATGTTTTCTTCGGCGACATGCTCGCGCTGTTCAAGGACAAGCTGTCCGTGGACACCTCCCGCGTATTTTGCTGCGGCTTTAGTTTCGGCGCGATGGTCACCTACTCGCTCTCGTTGGAATACCAGAAAGATCTGCGCGCCGTTGCCTGTTATGCGCCGGCCAATTGGAACATCTATCTTCCCACCGACACGCATTTGCCCCTTGCGTTTTACAGCACGACCGGCACCAGGGACGGCACTTGCAGGTGGATCAACTCCGATGAGCGAAAACAAGGCGGTAAATATTGCGTCCTGACGCACCTCGAAGACAACGGGGTTAAAGAACTACCCGAAATACCGCTCGCAACCACCGCCACCCATGTGACCACCGAGTTCAAGGGGTGTCCGAAGGAATATCCCGTGGTATTTGGCTCCTTCGTCGGTCCGCATACCGATACGGCGCGGGATCCCGGATCCAATGTCAACTGGATTTCAAAAGAGACCTGGGATTTCTTAATGCGGTTTTAAAAAAATCGCAAAGGGATCAGTCTCTGGCTTTGAAACGAATCCGTCTCCGCCTTCATGCGCCGATGTTTGGTCAACCACCAAACGGTTGGCCCATTTGAGTGCGGCATGAAAACCCATGCCTCAACCACCCGCCAACGGGCGAAAACGACCGGAGCTGGGGCACAAAAGCAGCTCCGCATTCATGGCTGCAAACCTTTTTCACATTGAAAAATCGTCGGCGACATTAAAACAAGCAACAACTCAAACAGCCTTTTTCAGAGGTCTCACGCTGTCAAACCCCGCCTAAAGTTATTGGGATAAATCGGCGTTCGTTGACGCAAATCAGTTCGACAAAAAATCGCCGGACATATAAAATGCACCTTGATGAAAGTCCTATTCCTCAACGGCCCGAACCTGAATTTGCTGGGGCAGCGCGAGTCTGAAGTTTATGGCCGCGCGACGCTGGCCGACATCGAGGCGCGTGTCCGCAAACGGGCACAAGAATTGAAGGTGGAAATTGATTTCCGCCAGTCGAACCAGGAAGGCGAACTCGTCGGCTGGATTCAGGAGGCGAAAGGAAAGTCCGACGTGATTGTGATCAACGCCGCCGCCTACACTCACACGAGCATTGCGCTTCGCGACGCGATTGCCGCCGTCGGCGTGCCGACAATTGAGATTCATCTGTCAAACGTCCACGCGCGGGAAGAATTCAGGCATAAATCATTGATTGCTCCGGTCTGCTGCGGGCAAATCAGCGGTTTCGGCCAAAAATCTTACATTTTGGCATTGGAAGCATCGGTTGACGTTAAAGATGCAAAAAAGTGACGATTTAACCTCACTTTTTGCGACTCCTTTTCAGTTAATAAGTTTTTTGCTTTGCGACTTGACCTTGCGGCTCAAAACAAATAAACTAACAACAATTTAACAATGATTAAAGCAGAGCCATAATTCGGCGCTGCTTTTTTGGTGAAGAGCCGTTAAATTCTAAAATTGCAATCTACTTTAACGAAAACGCACCGTGGAACTAAAAGACATAAAAGCCATCATTGATTTGATGAAGAAAAACTCCATAACGGAGTTTGAATTGGAGCAGCAGGATTCCAAAATCAGGTTGAAGCGCGGATTGAACGGCGGCACGCAGGCTGTGCAGCAGGATGATCCTGTTTCCGCAATTCCGGTTTTACTGCCTCCCACAATTGCCGCTCCAGTCGTTCAAGCACCCGCGCCGCAGCCGGCGGCAACGGGTGAAATTGAAATCAAGTCGCCAATGATCGGCACTTTTTACCGTGCGCCATCGCCGGAGTCGCCCAACTACGCCGACATCGGAACCGAGGTAAATCCAGAGACGGTCGTTTCAATCATTGAAGCGATGAAGGTGATGAACGAAATCAAGGCCGAGGTCAACGGCATCATCACGCAGGTTTTGGTTGAGAACGGCAAGCCCGTGGAATTCGGCCAGCCTTTGTTCAAAGTCCGCCCGGCCTGAACTGTAGATTGGTTCGCTCGTTTTCTAATAGCCCATGTTTGAAAAAATCCTGGTTGCCAATCGCGGCGAAATCGCCGTCCGCATCATCCGCGCGTGCAAGGAATTGAACATCCGCACAGTGGCGGTTTATTCCGAGGCGGACTCGAATTCCATGCACGTCCAGCTCGCGGACGAGGCAATCTGCATCGGCAAGGCCCCGGCGTCGGAAAGCTATTTGCGGATTGACCGGATCATCAGCGCGGCGGAAATCGCGGACGTGGACGCGATTCATCCGGGCTATGGATTTCTTTCCGAGAACGCGCACTTCGCCGAGGTCTGCGAAAGCTGCAACATCCGTTTCATCGGGCCGAGTCCGCGCGCCATGAGTTCGCTTGTGGACAAGGCGGTCAGCCGCGCGCTCGCCAAAAAGGCCGGCGTGGACATTCCGCCCGGTTCCGACGGCGTCGTTGAAAATGAAAAGGACGCGCGCGAAATTGCCAAGCGCATCGGCTATCCGGTGATGATCAAGGCCGTCGCGGGCGGCGGCGGACGCGGGATGCGCGTGGCGCACAACGACCTGTCGCTCGTCAAGGCCTATCACACCGCGCGCACCGAGGCCGAAAAGGCGTTTGGAAATTCCGGCGTCTATATCGAAAAATTCATCGAGAACCCGCACCACATCGAAATCCAGATTCTCGGCGACCACAAAGGCCGCATCATTCATCTGGGCGAACGCGACTGTTCCATCCAGCGCCGCAACCAGAAATTGATCGAGGAAGCGCCCTCGCCGCTGCTGGAAAAGTTCAGAAAACTGCGCGACAAAATCGGTCAGTGCCGCCGTGAAAATCGCCGAGGCCGCGCATTACACGAACGCGGGCACGGTGGAATTCATCGTGGACAACGATGGCAATTATTACTTTCTCGAAGTCAACAAGCGGATCCAGGTCGAGCATCCCGTCACCGAAGAAGTCACGGGCATTGATCTCGTGCGTTACCAGATACTTGCTGGCGATGGGCGAGCCGCTGCAACATTCGCAAGGCGACATCGTCATCAAAGGCCACGCCATCGAGTGCCGCATCAATGCCGAAGACCCTTTTGACGATTTCCGTCCCAGCCCCGGCCGCATCGAAATGTATTACCAGCCCGGCGGGCGCGGCGTTCGCGTGGACACGCACGCATACGCAGGCTACACGATTCCGCCGACCTACGACTCGATGATCGGCAAGCTCATCACGACCGGCAAAGACCGCCGCGATGCTCATGGACCGCATGAACCGCGCGCTCTCCGAATACATGATAGCCGGCGTCAAGACGACCATTTCCTTCCAGCAGGCCATCATGCAGGATCCGAATTTCCGGCGCGGCGTTTATTCGACCAGCTTCGTCGAGCAACTGCTCGGCGGCGCGCGGCGCGAATTGATCGAGGAAAAAGCCTGAAGCACGCAAAGTATTCTTCCGCCATCGTTTCAACTTTGTTTCAGAATTAAATTTGACAGACGCCCGCAGCCGATTATCTTTCGAGGACAAATTTATGGCCGACATTCCTCCGATTCCGCCGATGCCGGGCGCGCCCATGGGCGCCGCGCCGATGAAAAAAAGCACCGGCAAGGTGCAGCCCAAAAAAGAAACCGTCCGCATCAACCTGCCGCCCAAGCCGTCCGCCGCGCCGACCATCAAGCTGCCGACGCTGCCGCCCGGCGGGCCGACCGGTGCCTCCGGTGCCCCGCCGACGGCTGCGCCGAGAATCGCGCCGACTGCCGCCGCGCCGCGCGCCGGTGCCGCGCCCATTGCACAGACGCGTGCCGCAGCAGCCGTCCGCCACCCAGCGTCCGGCGGCCCAGCGCCGCCGTCGCAACGGTCGGCACGTTTGACAAAATCCTTGCCATCGCCGCCTGCGTGGCCGGGCTTGCCGCCGTCGGCACGACCGTCTGGATGATGATGATTCTGAACGACGCATTGGGCCAGTAATCAACTTTGACAACCGCATTTATCCCATTTGATCCATGGCATCACCTTTGATTTCCGCGCTCACGCAGGACAATTTTGAGAAAGAGGTTCTCCAGTCCGCAACGCCCGTCCTTGTGGATTTCTGGGCCGAATGGTGCGGCCCGTGCAAAATGATCGCGCCGCTCCTCGACGAACTCGCCGACGAATACGACGGCAAGGTGAAGATCGGCAAGGTCAACATTGACGAGCAGCAGGAGCTCGCGACCAAATACGGCATCCGCGCCATCCCCACGCTTCTGCTCATCAACAAAGGGCAGGTCGCCGAGCAGATGGTCGGCGCAAAAAGCAAGCGCGACCTCAAGGCCAGCCTCGACCGCGTCGCGGTTTGAGCCGGCGGGCGTATGTCGTTCATCGTCACGCCCGGCCAGTTCACCCAGCGCGCCGAATTTTATCATCAGCTCGCCCAGTTCACGTCCGCCGGAATCGGCGTCGTGCCCGCGCTGGAAAAAATCAGGCGCAGCCCGCCCGCCCGCTCGTTCCGCGAACCGCTCCAGCGCATCCTCGATGAACTTGCTTAAGGCCGCACCGTCGCCGAATCGTTGCGGCGGCTTTCGTGGCTGCCCGAATTCGACATCGCCCTGATCGAAGCCGGCGAACGCAGCGGACGGCTCGACGCCTGTTTTCGTCTGCTCGCCGATTATTACAACGACCGCGCCCGCATCGCCAAGCAGGTCATTTCCCAGCTCATTTATCCCGTCGGACTCATTCACTTCGCGGTGTTCGTTTTCATGATCGTGCTTCCCTACGCCGCGTCGCAATTCAACGCCAGTCTTTTCTTGCTTTTTGCCGAAGCCGCACTCGCGCTCGCTCCGCTTTATCTCGTCACCATTTTTTTGATTTACGCCACGCAGAGCAAACACGGCGAAAAATGGCGCTCGCGAATCGAATCATTTGCCAATCCGATTCCCATTTTGGGAACCGCGCGGCGGTTTCTCGCGCTGGCGCGGCTGGCGGCGGCGCTTGAAGCGCTCATCAGCGCGGGCGTCAACATCATCGAAGCGTGGGATCTGGCCGCGACCGCGAGCGGTTCGCCCGCGCTGCGCCGCGCCGTGGAAAGCTGGAAACTGCAAGTTGTCGCCGGACGGACACCTGCCGAAGTCGTGCGCGAACACCGCGAATTTCCGGAAATGTTCGCCAACCTTTATTCCACCGGCGAAGTCAGCGGGAAACTGGACGATTCGCTCCGGCGGCTTTATTCCCATTACAACGAGGAAGGCACGCGCAAGCTCCACGCCTTCGCGCAATGGACGCCACGACTGCTCTATTTGCTCGTCGCCGGAATCATCTCCTACAAAGTCATCATGTTCTACACCGGCTATTTTCAACAGGTCAACGACTTGAGCCATTTTTAATTTCCCTGGATTATGCCTTTGACAAACTCAATGAATGGGGAGCGCAGCCGCCCCGGCTGCTGTCCGGCGCGCCCTCGCGCCGGACATTTCGCGCGGAGGACGGCCAAAAACGCGGCAAACAATGGAAATGATTTGGATGTCCAACGGCCTCCGTGTTTGGCTCGGGGCGCGCCAAACTGCGACCGAGGCGGGCGCGCTCCCCAAAAAATTTGTCAAAAATATAATTCCAAATTTCCATGACGCTGAATGAAATTCTGACCAACGAAGAACTGCGCCGGCGCGAATTTCCCGTCGCGCGCGACAAAATTTTCCTCGCGCACGCCGGCGTCTGTCCGCTGCCGCGCCGCGTTGCCGACGCCATTTCCGAATGTGCCAGACAGGGAACGCTCGGCGACCAGGAAGCGTTCATGCTGCATCGCCTGGACGAGGCGCGAAAACTCGCGTCGCAATTGATCCATTGCCAGCCGGATGAAATCGCGCTCGTCGGGCCGACGTCGCTCGCGTTGAGTTTTGTCGCCGCCGGCTTGAAATTTCGCAAGGGCGACAACATTTTGATTTATCACGACGATTATCCGTCGAACGTCTATCCGTGGATGGCGCTGGCCGCGCGCGGCGTCGAAGTCCGGCTGCTCAACATAAAAACCCTCGGCGCGATCCGCACGATGGACGTGACGGGGCAGGTGGACGAAAACACAAGGCTCGTCGCGCTCGCGTCCTGCCATTTCATCAGCGGTTTTCGGATTGAGATTGACGCCATCGGGAAATTTTTGCGCGAGCGCGGAATCCTGTTCTGCCTCGACGCGATCCAGACGCTCGGCGCGTTTCCGACGACGGTCGAACACGTTGATTTTCTGGCCGCCGACGCGCACAAATGGCTGCTCGGCCCGTGCGGCGCGGGAGTTTTTTATGTGCGCCGCGATTTGCAGGAAAAATTGAATCCGCCGATTTACGGCTGGCACAATGTTCGCAATCCGAATTTCGTCGCGCAGGAAGAAATCGTCTTCCGCAGCGGCGCGGTGAAATACGAGGCGGGAACGCAAAATCTGGTCGGCCTGGTCGGCTTGATCGCGGCGATGGAACTGGCGCTTGGAAATCGGCGTGGAAAACATCGCCGCCGAATTGCTGCGCAAACGCGCGTGGATTGTTCCGGCATTGCAGAAAAAGGGATTTGCGGTTTTGAACGCGGAAGCAAAAACCGAAAATGCCGGCGGCATCGTTTCATTTTATCAGGCCGGAAAAGATTTGGCGGCGTTGAATCAAAAATTAAACGGAGCCGGAATTGCCGCCTCACTTCGGACTGGCCGCAAAGGGCAGAATTACATCCGTCTTTCGCCGCATTTCTACAACACGGACGCGGAATTGCAGCGCGTGCTGGAATTGTTGTGAGGAGACTTCGGCCATCTGGAGGAGGATGGATGATTATTGGGAAGGCGTGCCGTCGTAAGACCAATTGATGTCCGCGTTGCCGGGAGGGTGCATCTGGACACTGTTCTTGCGGCCAGCAGAGGTAGCGCAGATTTGAAATCTGCCGTATCGCCGAATTGCATTCGGCAGCGCGCCGCCAAGCCCAAGCCCATTGAACCGCCGACGCCTTGCGGATTGAAAATCCGCGATACAGCAGATTGCAAATCTGCGCTACTGGTTCAGAAATAAGAACAATGTCCAGATGCACCCGTGCCGGGATCGCCGATCTTCGCGCCTTTCTGACAGGCCATGTAGATGTATTTGAAATAGGCGGCGTGGCCGTCGAGGAATGTGAGGCGCGGCGGCTCAAAAAAACGAATTTTACGTTGCAAGCGCGGCGATTTGGTTTATGATTGGTCAAACCCGAAAAGTCAAAGTTATGTATTTTGGCGTTGATTATTATCCCGAACAGTGGGTTTTTCCCTACGGCGGCACCGTCGAAAATCCCGAAGCGGTCTGGGAGCAGGACGCCGCGCTGATGGCCAAGGCGGGCATCAACGTCGTCCGCATCGGCGAATTTTCCTGGGGCGTCTGCGAACCCGAGGAGGGCCAGCACGATTTTCTCTGGCTGCGCCGCGTCATGGACATCATGGCGCTTCACGGCATCAAGGTCATTCTCGGCACGCCCACCGCCGCGCCGCCCGTCTGGCTCGCCAAAAAGCATCCTGAAATTTTGCCGCTTGATGAAAACGGCGTCGTCAAACACGAAGGCACGCGCCGTGCGATTTGTCTCTCAAGCGACATTTTCTGGGACTACTCGAAAAAAATCGTCAGCGCGATGGCCGAGGCGCTGGGCGATCATCCGCAACTCATCGCCTGGCAGATTGACAACAGCATGGGCGGAAACGATTCGGAATTTTCCTTCAACGAGGCGACGCGCAAGGACTGGCATCTCTGGCTGGAGGCCAAATACGAGACCATTGACCGGCTCAACGAACTTCTGGGGCTGCGCTTCTGGTCGCAGACCGTGACCGCGTGGGACCAGGTGCCGATGCCCATGCGCTCGCCCGCGCCGCACAACCCGGCGCTGCTGCTCGACTGGAACCGTTTCAGCAGCGACACCATGGTGCAGTTCGTCAAGATGCAGGCGGATCTTTTGCGCGAACGCTGCCCGCAGCATCCCGTGACCGTCACGATGCGCGCGTTCCTCCGCAAATACGACCACTTCGACATGGCCGACGCCGTGGATTTTATCTCCGTAGAAAGCAACGTCGTCGTGCGGGCGAAAACCGCCGAACTCGCCTGCGACATTGACCTGTTGCGCTCGCTGAAAAAAACCGGCATCAAAACGCCCGATGACGACTGCGGTTTCTGGGCGATGGAACAAAAAGTCGGCCAGGTCAACTGGCAGGACGTGAACGCCATCGTCCGCCCCGGACTCATCCGGCTCTTCGCCTACCAGCTTGTCTCGCGCGGCGCGAGCGGCATCCTCTTTTTCCGCTGGCGGCAGCCGCGCATCGGCTGCGAAAAATTCTTTGGCGCGGTCATTCCGCACCATCGCGAAGGCAGCAGCCGCGTCTTCCGCGAAATCTGCCAGCTTGGCGACGAACTGAAACTGCTCGCGCCCGCGATCATGGGCACAAAAGTCGTTGCCGAAGTCTGCATCCTTTACAGCCACGAAAACGACTGGGCGTTGCAGCAGCCCAACCAGCCGAACAAGTTTTTCAGCCTGCGCGAACACATCCAGCTCATCTATAACGCGCTTCACGACCGCAACATTCCCGTGGATTTCGCCAGGCCGACCGAGGATTTGTTGAAATACAAGATCGTCATTGCGCCGTCCCTCCACGTCCTTGCCGCGGGCGAGGCCGACTGCCTGAAGCTTTACGTCCAGAACGGCGGCACGCTCGTCGGCACGTTCAACACCGGCCTCGTCAACGAACATCACATCGCGCCCGACACCGGCTGCCCGAACGAACTGACCGACCTGTTCGGCCTCGAAGTTTTGGAATTCGACCCGATGCCGCCCGGCGAGGAAAACCACCTCGCCTTCAAGGGCGTTTTCCCCACGAGCCACATGCACCCGGCAAAACTCTGGTGCGACGTCATCGAGCCGAAAGGCTGCCAGGTGCTGGCGACCTATGTGAAGGATTTTTACGCAGGACGCCCCGCCATCACGATGAACACCTTCGGCCTCGGCAAGGCCATTTACATCGGCACGATGAGCCACCAGCATTTTTACAACGACCTCGTCACCTGGCTGCGCCAGATGTGCGCGCTGCATCCGCTGCTCAAGGTTCCCGAAAACGTCGAGGTCAGCATGAGGGAAAAGGACGGCACACGCGTCTATTTCCTGCTCAACCACCAGAACTCGCCCGTGCGCATCCAGTTCTACAAGCCCATGCACGATTTTCTCACCGGCAACAACTTCTCCGGCAACTATGACCTGCCGCCCTACGGCGTCCTCGTCCTGGATGATCATCCTGAACTGAAAGTTGAAACCAGCGCAGGCGCGTAGCGGTATTTACAGATTTGCCATTTTAACCTTCTCCAACCATAAAATGTTCCCGGCTAAATGGAAGCGATGAAAGAAACCAGAAATTTGAAACCAAGATTAACCGCACAAATGCGTCCGACTCATTGTTAGGCAGCATTCACACACGTCCAAAATAATGAAAACAAAAATCCAATCCATCATTGCAGCAGTTATCGTCGTATTCATTTTACTTGTGGCCAGCGTTTCCGCCGAGGCGGCATTACGAATTGAAAAGGCATTTTGTGGCGCTAAAGATTCTTGGTGTGATGTAACCGCCTTATTGCAGAGCAAAGTCCAAGGCGACACATTATCCATGAAAATCTCGCAGCCGTATCGGGAAATCGGTGGAGACCCAGCACCCGGTCAAGGCAAACATCTTATCATTGATTACAGGCTCAATGGTCTTTCATACCAATTGGCTCTCGTTGAGAAATATCCGGTGGCGTTCACTATTGAGCTTCCATCATCCGAGGCAGTTGCGCCCGGGTCTGACCATCAGGCCACGGCATTAATGGAGGACGCTAAATCACATATACGGGGTGGCCATTCGTGGTTCAGATATATAAGCTATGGCATTACTCTCATTTCTATTATCTGGGCCATTACCGCCACGATTCAGTTACAGAAGATAAAAAGACAATTTAGCAAGAATACTTGAATCAATGACCATGCTGCCTAACAAGTCGCCGGAGCCAACCGCCGTTGGCGCGGTCAGTTCCGCTGTCGCGGTTCACATCGCGAGTCAGCGGTGGCTCAGCTTTTTTCGTTAGGCTGTAATGTTACATCCCAATAAGCTGGAGATAGTAAATATGAATAAAACATACTCCCATAGCAAGCAATTCGCAGTTCGGATTTTTGTAAGATGCCTGATGTATTTCATGTTTCTTGCAAGGGCAAATGCCCAGGGAAATATTGTTCAGAACGGGACTTTCCAATCGGAGTTTGCTGATTGGTCTGGTAACATACCGGCCATTCTGACTATGTGGTCTAGCGTTCCGGGTGGTGATTGTGCGTTAGCAAATGACATTTACCAGGAACTTCCCACAATTCCGGGCCAGATGTATTCGATTTCTTTTCAAGCCGCGGCTGATTTGTATTTCGGCTCTAGCGCGAACATCGAAGTGTCACTGAACAGTCAGGCGTTGGCATCGTTTATTACGCCACCATACACCTACAATTCACAAATTAACCGTTACGACCAAATGCATTGGGAAGAGTATACTTCTTCGTTCGTGGCGTCCTCAAGCACTACAGAGTTAGAATTTATTGACATGAATACCTACGATTTCGGTCTTACGGAAGTAAGCGTCACTTCGGTGCCGGAGCCATCAACCACACAGTTGCTCTTGCTATTTCTCGGAGCGACAGCACTTTTACGATACAGGTCGAATCAACAGCCTAACAAGTCTCCGGAGCCAACTGCCGTTGGCGCTTGCCGTTCCGCTGTCGCGGTTCGCGTCGCGAGGAAGGCATGGATCAGCTTTCTACGTTAGGCGTCATGTCGTCGAAAGTTTATACAAATTTGGCCGGTTCGGTGTCTATTGAGCGAGACGAATTATGAAAAAGTATCTATCATCAGTTGTATTTGGATGCCTCGGCATTTGTGTCGGGTTCGCATTCAGCCATATTCACGCGCCATCTAAACCACAGACGCAGGTCGCAGCAGTCGCTCATTCATTGAGCGGCAGCGACCTTGCTCGTTTGGCTGACAACGGCGGATTTGTTGTTGTTTGGAGTCAAGGGAAACCTTATGCCTCCAACTTTCAGCCTTTGACGGCACACGTCGAGGCTGGGCGCACCGTTTACACTTTTCACGATTGACGCCGCCTAACAAGTCGCCGGAGCCAATGCCTTGCGCTGGCAGCCTGCCCCGAAAGCTTTCGGGGTTCCAGATGGTCATCGCGGTTCACGCCGTGGGGAAGGCATGGCTCGACTTTCCACGTTTGGCCACTCGATATGCGCACTTCAAAGCTGTTGCTGATTTTCGCTGCCACGGTTTTGGTTGCCCAGGTTAGCATCAAATCCTTGAGGCTCGGTTTCAGACCGCCCGGAGGCTAAATCCCTTCCGGGCGGCTTGGTTTTAACGCCCAGCCTCGTCTTTGGCAGATTGACGGGCTTGACGAACACGCCAACGGCCTTGGAACTCACAGCAACAGGCTTGGAAGCCACGCCAACGGCCTTGGCACTCGCAGCAACAGGCTTTGAGACGACGCCAACAGCCTTGGCGGTCGCACCAACGGCCTTGGCGGTCGCAGCAACGGCCTTCGCGGTCGCACCAACGGTCTTGCAAGTCGCACCAACGGTCTTGCAAGTCGCAGCAACGGGCTTGAATGTCACGCCAACGGGCTTGAAACTCGCGGCCACAGGCTTGGATGTGGCACCAACGGTGTCGGGGCAGTCCCAAACCCGTCCAGATCATCAATCTGCCGGGGTTGGGCGCATCACTCCGTGCGCGCCGCCGCGTGACCGTCCGCAACCGCAGCCGGGCATGGCATTGACCGTCCAGCCAAGCCCGGACTTATCGTTAATTGTCTTAACAATAGCAATAAAAGTATTAGATATATTTATAATAAATCTTGCCGCGTCACAACGGCCCGGTTAAAATTGCACCCGAAGGCTGGAGCCGGCCCTTCGCGGCGGGTCACGGTTTTGCGCGCAGGGGCGGCTTGACGGCCTGAAAATCAAACATTGGAAAACAGGACTGAATCAATGAAAACAAACATTCAATTCGTAGTGGATCGCGCCAACGCCACCAACACCGTCGCCGCCGCCATCGTGACGGACTGGCAATGGTCCGAAAAAACCGTCGTCCAGATGCAGGCCGACACCCAGGCGCTCACCGGCCAGGCGGCCATTTCCGACAACGCCGACCTCGCCCTCACCAACGCCACCAACCAGAAGAACGCGGCCTTCGCCGGTTATCATCAGAACACCGTCACCCTGCTGGGCATGACGCGGACGCATTATCGCAACCAGCCCGCCGCGCTGGCCACGCTCAAAAATTTGCACGCCAGGGGCCAGTCCGACCAGGGCATCCTTGATGAGGGCGCAACTTTTGCCAAGGTCTGGGCGCAACTGGACGCCACCTATGTGCCGGACACGGGCTGGACGCTGGCCGCGTATCAGGCGGCCGGCACCACCACGGCGGCCACGGCGGGCGTGCTCACCACGGCGGATGTCGCCTGGAGCAACGAATCCGCCGAGACGGACGCCCTCGCCCTCGCGGTGGAGGACACGAATGTGGCGTGGTATGCGGATGCCACCAAGAAATACGGTCCCGACACGCCGCACGGCAAAACGATCCGGCAGGAGGTTCCCACCACCACCACTGCCGTGCAGCCGCCGGACGCACCGGTGGTGGACGAGGCGCAGGCCCTGGGCGGCGGCAAGGTTCACATAGATTTTGAACCGCCGGCCTCCGGCTACATCCAGATCTGGCATCAGGGGCCGGGCGAGACCGCGTTCACCGTGCTGGTGGACAAATTGACGACGAACTTTTGGGAACAGGGCGGTTTTGCGCCCGGCGCGCACAGCTTCAAGTTTGTCGGCATCAATTCCGGCGGTGCCGGCCCGGAAAGCGCGCCCATTGTGATTCAGGTGACGTGAAATAATGGTTGATTGTAGCGTCGAGCCTCCGGCCTGTCGCGTCGAAGTCAAAGACGAAGACGGAAAACGGGGGCCGCCCTTTTCATCAAGGCAGAACGAAATCACGCGACCTTGACCAGCGACTTGCGGAGCGCCGTCATCAGCCGCGTCAGGGAAACCGGCTGGCCGCTCTTGGGCCATGGCTGGCCATTCATCTTGACCCAGAACTGGCGGGAAGCGGCAAAGGGAACTCGCGTGAGCTGGATTTTGAGGTTTTTATTCCGATGATAATCTTTGACAGAAATTCGCAAATCTGCTTTCATAAGGTCATGGTAGCAGAGATGGTTATAAAAACCAACCGTGCACGATGCTGTGCACACCCTTTGGCTTAATAATACTGTTAGGCGGCTTACGCGTATGGACAAATCACATCGAGAATGTTCCATTAGATTACTCATTGGATTTCTGCTGAATCTGGTGGTTGTGATACCAGCATTTGGTTTGGTCGGAATGCACCAATTCGTTCGATATGCCGATTTTCCCGGATTTTATTTATTTCAGATTGCCTTGCTTGGAGGAGTCGCTGCCGCACTTTCTTTGGTTTTGATTGTGCGGGTTTTACGGCGTGGAGTCTCGTGGCAGCAGATTATTGCGATTGTATTGCTGTTGATGCCTGCCATTATGTTAGCCGACCTTTTCCTATTCAGTTTTCGGTATTGGATGAGAGGATATTGATGAGCCAGCCGCCTAACAAGTCGCCGGAGCCAACCGCCGTTGGCGCTGTCCGTTCCGCTGTCGCGGTTCACGTCGCGAGTCGGCGGTGGCTCAGCTTTTTTCGTTAGGCAGCACTACACGTCATGGATAATTCCGCACCAAAAAGTTGGCTCCCAAGAAGCGGATTCGTTCTTGTTCTTTTGGTGATTTTCATCGGCTCTTTTTTCTTTTCATGGTTTATGACGTGGTGGCCGCCAATATCCATAGAGCGGCCTTCACAGCGAGCGAAGCTTATCGAGCGTGTTCGGGCGGCAGGCGGCTGGGATGCTGTCAGGCGAGATTGTATCAGCTTTGCAGGACAGCATACGAACGGAACTTCCTCGCCTTGGCCCGACACGAATACACCACCGGCTATCTTGGCGCTCAGACCTCTTATGGTTGAGTATGCACCGCAGTATGGTTGTGTTCGCATGAGGATTTTCGGCGCACATGCGTCCCCAGCACACTGCATCCCATATTTTGGCTTGGAGGTTGACATCTCCACCAACAATGCAAGCTACAAGCATGGCACAGGATACGACAACGGAAACGTGATTGGTAATCATTATTCTGTAGTCGAGCAGGTGGCAGAAGGGATTTATGAGTTATATTGACGTGCTGCCTAACAAGTCGCCGGAGCCAACCGCCGTTGGCGCTGTCCGTTCCGCTGTCGCGGTTCACGCCGCGAGCCGGCGGTGGCTCAGCTTTTTTCGTTAGGCCGCGTTGCGACGCCGTTGCCGTATGAATCAGAGCCAAACAATGACACTACCGAATCCGCTAGTCCGCGTTAGCATTACATGGCTATGGATTATTGTCCCCAGCATTTTCCTGCGAGTTTGCCCGACGATTGCCGATAGACTTTTCCAGGCACCATATTTTTCCAGCTACTTCGAGATTCTGCTTGCGGGTTTGATACCAGTCCTGTTCACCATCTTGGGCAGAGAAAAGTGGTCACAGTATGGTTTGACTGCAAGAGGTCTCACCAAAAGTCTTGTCTGGTCATTAGTATTTGTCGCGGTTGCATACAGCTATTCCAAGTTAAGCACTGGGCACTGGATTAGCTTCGGCACTCTGGTTTCAGATTTGAGTTTTCCGGCCAAGGTCAGTTATGCGTTCCTTGGCATCTTTGCCTATGGCCCGCTTGAGATGTTCTTTTTTATTTGGTTGGTATGCAATACAGAGCAGATATTTCATGGCGGAAGCGGCGGTTTTCTTTTGAGCTTGAGCATCACCGCTATTTTATATGGATTGCTTCACTTTATGTTTCAAGGCTTCTTTGCGTTATTGGATATTAGCGTGACATTTTTTGTCCTCGGCCTGATATTCCGATGGACCAAGAGCAGCATTGGACCGATGATTGCATGGACGTTGCTTAATGCGCAGGCGTGGTTTCTAGCCTCGTTACTTTGGTCGTGATTATGAAACAGCAGATTCACATTGAACAGCCGACGCGGCCTAACCAGTCGCCGGAGCCAACCGCCGTTGGCGCTGGCAGTTCCGCTATCGCGGTTCACGTCGCGAGTCGGCGGTGGCTCAGCTTTTTTCGTTAGGCTGCTTGAGCGTTGTTATGTTTATTGAGAGTCCAGCCGATGAGACCGAGGAGCAGTTTCGAGCTTTTCTGACGGAGCTGATTGTCAGCATTTACAAGCGAGTGCCGGATTGGTTGGAGTATCAGGTTGGTGGGCGTTTCGAGTTGCGTGGCAGATTTTACCGTCAGTTTATTTGTCCCGCCGGCAGCGTTAGCGGCTTCATTCACCAGCGAGCTACTCAGTCAGGCGGTATTTCGCGTTCGATTGTTGAGCGTGGCGAGGCTCGCGGTGAGCGGCATTGCTGGGAGATTCATTCCGGCGTTGAGACAGAGTTTGAGTATGAAGATTTACGAGCAGCCTAACAAGTCGCCGGAGCCAACCGCCGTTGGCGCTTGCAGTTCCGCTATCGCGGTTCACGTCGCAGGTCGGCGGTGGCTCAGCTTTCTACGTTAGGCCACATTATACACTTATGACTACACACACATGGATTGAGTTTGGCGGCGGTTTCATCGTTTTGCTTGTCGCGTTGATTCCATCATTCAAGATTCGGGAGATGCACAGAGCGATGCAGAGCCAGTTGACACGCCAGATGAGAACCCGGATGCTGTTCGTATATGTGAGCCATATCGTGATTTGGACGATTGTCGGCTTATCCTTTATGAGTGGAGTTGTTTCATTCTTTTATTTCGCAGCAGTTGCAGTCATTTACATCCCGAATATCATTTGGATTATCAATTCACCAGCAGATGACCATGTGGCCTAACAAGTCGCCGGAGCCAACCGCCGTTGGCGCTGCGATTGCAATCCCCGCCGCGAGTCGGCGGTGGCTCAGCTTTTTTCGTTAGGCGGCTCGTGTATCATGTTATGAAAAGATTGCTCATTATTCTTGTATCGCTCATTTCGGTGAGCGCATTTGGCGACTCCGGCACCGTGACCGCGTATCTTGACGTTGCCTCCGTGACTGGCACTCATACAAATCCGACGTTCATATGCAATATCACGCTCGATAATCAGACGAGTGCTACTTTAACGGCGACGAACCTTTTCTGTATGCCACCAGGTCTCGCTTTGAGAGTTACCGATTTGGACGGGCATGAGTTGGCACAGACGTATGCTGGCCCTTGGGAAATCTGGCAGTTTCATATTCGTCCCGGCAGCTATACATTCTCGAAGTTATGGTATGGACAAAACATTTTTCGGCATATTGCCAGACCATCTCTACCAGTTAGCACGAAATCAGTCAGACTCCAAATTGTGGGCACTTTATCAGGCAGCAGCTATACGAATCTTCTGACCTCGAATGTTGTTGAGGTGCAGATTCCTTGACGCCGCCTAACACCGCGCTGGAGCCAACGGCGGCTGCTACTTCATTTGGAAGTTTGCAGCAAATTCACGCTTGCGGTTTTCCGCGCCGTGGTTCAGCTTTGGATCGTTAGGCTGCTTGAGCGTTGTTATGTTTATTGAGAGTCCAGCCGATGAGACCGAGGAGCAGTTTCGAGCTTTTCTGACGGAGCTGATTGTCAGCATTTACAAGCGAGTGCCGGATTGGTTGGAGTATCAGGTTGGTGGGCGTTTCGAGTTGCGTGGCAGATTTTACCGTCAGTTTATTTGTCCCGCCGGCAGCGTTAGCGGCTTCATTCACCAGCGAGCTACTCAGTCAGGCGGTATTTCGCGTTCGATTGTTGAGCGTGGCGAGGCTCGCGGTGAGCGGCATTGCTGGGAGATTCATTCCGGCGTTGAGACAGAGTTTGAGTATGAAGATTTACGAGCAGCCTAACAAGTCGCCGGAGCCAACCGCCGTTGGCGCTGGCAGTTCCGCTATCGCGGTTCACGTCGCAGGTCGGCGGTGGCTCAGCTTTTTTCGTTAGGCCACATCGAGCTTTTGGATTTTTATTGAGCCGGTTTCGTTGCGGTTGGTTTGGTTGGTTCGCGGAATTTGGATGAGCAAGATTTCGGAAGTTAGATCAGGTTTAGCTCGCGCTGGTTTCGTGCGGCGAGCAAGTGCGGCGCTTGGAGATTTATGAGCGTTATGATTAGCCAATGTTTGTTTGGGATAGACACGTTGATGTGGCCTAACAAGTCGCGAGGCTGTGTTAAAACTATTGGGCCGGAGTTGTGAAGTAAGTTGGCAGGTTGGAAAGTGGGGTTATTTAACCCGGCGGGTTGAAGGCGGGCATCGGGCAATAAGGTGAATGATCCGGTGTATGGGATGGAACGGGCCGCTTTTTTCGAGGGCAGGCGTCTCCGCCGGGCTTTTTAAGCCACCGCCGCCATCAATGTCTCGAACCTCACGAGGTTCAGCACGCGTTTGAGGTTGTAGGCCAGCGTGGTCAGGCTCCATTCGCACCGCACCTTCTCCAGTCCCTTGAGCAGGAAGTGGGTGTAGCCAAACCACCGCTTGATCGTCCCAAAAGGATGTTCGGCCAGCGTCTTGCGCAATTTGAACTTCCCCGGCTGTTGTTTCATCCGTGCGGCCATCGCTTCCATCAAATGTTCGTTCTCCTCCCGCGTGATCGTCCGGCTGCCTTTGTTCCGGGTGCAGCGGCTTTTCAACGCGCAGGTGTTGCAGGCATTGGTGCGGTAGTATCTGATCTCCCGGCCTTTTTCAAAGGTGGGAAAACGATAGGTTAGTGTGTCGCCCGCCGGACAGACATAGACATCCTTGGTGGCGTCATACTGGAACCGGCTTTTGCCATACAGGCCGCACGCCGTGTTCGCGCTGGTGTCCGCTTTCGGAAGGTAAGGCGTGATTCCCTGTTCCACGCACCGGCCCACTTCCGCCGTGTTGTAATAACCCGCATCCGCCACCACTTCCATTTTGGCCAGTTCCAGATTGGCCTTGGCCTCCAAAGCGACATTGGCCAGTTGCTGGCAGTCCGTCCCCTCGTTGGTCACGTCCGCCGCCGCGATGAGCTTGTGTTTGGCATCCACGGCCATCTGCGCGTTGTAGCCCACGATTGTCCCGTGCGCCGCGGGCATCTTGCGCGTGTCCGGGTCGGTCACGCTGATCTGCTTGTGCTCCGCATCCAGTTGCGCCAGCAGTTCCTTGTGCCAGTCCTGCCGGTCTTGGAGCGCGGCAATCTTGGCAGTCAGATCACCTTTGCTGGGGGCCACGCCGCCCGGTTCCGCCGCGTCCGCCGTGTCCAGTTCTTTCAAATACCCGGACAGCCGGGCATCGGCGCGGGCAATCAAATCCTGAAGCTTGTCCGCATTGAAGTTCTGGTCGCGCGCATTGACCGCCGCGAACTTGCTGCCGTCAACGGCCAGCAGCTCCCCGCCAAAAAGTTCCAGCTTGCGGCACAACAAGGTGAACTGCCGCGCCACGGCCTTGAGCGGCTGGAGATTGTCTTTGCGGAAGTCGGCAATGGTCTTGAAGTCGGGCGTCTGTTTGCCGGTGAGCCAGATCACCTCCACGTTGCGGTGGCACTCGGCTTCCAGTGACCGGGACGAGCGGACGCGATGCAGATACCCGTAGAGATAAAGTTTGAGCAGCGCCCCCGGATCATAAGGCGGACGCCCGGTGTCCGCGCAACGGGCCTTGTCAAAACCCAGCGCGTGCATATCCAGCGACCCGACGAAGGCGTCGAGGAAGCGCACGGGATTTTCAGGCCCGATGTAATCCTCAAGCCGTTCCGGGAAGAGCAGTGTTTGAGAGCGATCCAGGCCGGCGCGATGTTTCATGCTTGATTAAGACCATCCACCGGCGTAAAGGTTTCAACAATGTCAGCGTTTTCACACAGCCTCTCGCCGGAGCCAACCGCCGTTGGCGCTTGCAGTTCCGCTATCGCGGTTCACGCCGCAGGTCGGCGGTGGCTCAGCTTTCTACGTTAGGCGACATTACGCGCATGGCATATACCATCCATTCCAAGTTTGCCAGAGACTTTGCCGCCGCTCGCGTTGCGCGCTGGTTGCTTTTGCCAGTTTCCTATCTTGGGTTGCTCATTGCGCCAGCGTTTGTTTGCGCTTTGCCGTTTCAGATTCTTCATTCATGTCGCGTGACACCGCCGTCGGTTGGATATTGGATTTCAGCAGCGATCATTTCGTGTCTGGTTTTGTTTTGCCTATACCGATTGGGCAGACGAGTCATTTGGGAGTATCGGCAGCGCATCATTGATATTGAGTTGGTGGTTGGATTTTCAGGTTTCACATTGTCTGCGGCACTGACAGCTTATATTTTCCCGCACGGTTGGTTTTAATATGACCATGTCGCCTAACAAGTCGCCGGAGCCAACCGCCGTTGGCGCTTGCAGTTCCGCTATCGCGGTTCACGTCGCGAGTCGGCGGTGGCTCAGCTTTTTTCGTTAGGCATCGTTCGCATTTATGAAAAAACATATCGCACTACTTGGCATCGGCAGCATTTTGCTGTCAGGATTACTCACCGGCTGCAATCAGAAGCCGACACCAATCACAGAAGGCACTATTTCTGGGCTTCGCTGGGTTGCGCCCTCCAGCGGCGATGGCGAATATACTCTCTCCGGTGTTGGCAAGGCGATAGTTAGCAAGCAGTTTCGTGGTGATGTGGATATGTATGGAGTTTTGTATCCGACTTGTCTTGAGGTTAGATTTGTCGGCGACAGCGGTTCGCACGTTCAGATTATTCCAATGAGCCAGATTATTTGGTTGGAGTTTGGAGACGGCGGAGTTGCGATAGACAAGAAGTGACATGACCACGATGCCTAACAAGTCGCCGGAGCCAACCGCCGTTGGCGCTGTCCGTTCCGCTATCGCGGTCCACGTCGCGAGTCGGCGGTGGCTCAGCTTTCTACGTTAGGCGTAGCGAGAGCATCTTTTTGTATATTTCGTCTAATAATATGGAAGTTCGCGTGTCATATTGAGTATATGAAACATTTTATTCTGGCTTTTGCCGTTTTTATCATCGCTGGCAGCTTCGCATTGTTTGCGTCCCTTGTGCAGCCTTGGGATAATGCGAAGCCGCCGACTCTTTCGTTGCCCGCTGCATACGAAGTTGCGACCACCGCACTTGGATCTGCGACGAATGAGTTCCATTGCATTAGCGCGAGCATTTACAGTGATGCAGTTGTATCGCCTCATGGAGGCTGGTTATTTACATTTTGCTCGACGAACACGCCGCCTACATCCAAGTATGTGACGGTTGAGTTTAGCAGCAAGTTCCACGTCGAGGACACTTTGACGAGATTAGAATGATCACGAAAGCTACGCCTAACAAGTCGCCGGAGCCAACCGCCGTTGGCGCGGTCAGTTCCGCTATCGCGGTTCACGCCACGAGTCGGCGGTGGCTCAGCTTTCTACGTTAGGCCACCGAGCGTTTATGAAAACTTCTCGCCAAATTCGGTTTTTTGTCGGATTTGCCATCGTCACCTTTTTGGATATTGCTGTGTGGTGGTTATTTGGGCATGACTATGATCCAAACTGGATATTGCATGGGCTTTTATTGTGGTTGGTTTTACTGGTTGCGATTCTTGGCATGATATGTTCTTTAGTTTGGTGGCTCATCTCTGGCATGATTACGGCGCATAGAGCTAGGAAAGCTCGGCCAGAAGGCAAAGCATTGGTTTGATATATGACAAATCGTTGGCCTAACAAGTCGCCGGAGCCAACCGCCGTTACCGCTGCGGTTGCAATCCACGCCGCGAATCGGCGGTGGCTCAGCTTTTTTCGTTAGGCCACTACACACGCGATGACTCATTCTGAAAAACAATCGTGGGAGCAGATAAGAGCGAAAGGGCGCGAGCATTTTGTTTTGTGCGATGGGATACTGCGCAGAGGTCTTCCGCTTGGCATTGTCGTTACAGTTGTGCGGATGCTCTACGACTATTTTGCGCACACCACTACCACGCCGATTTGGGATCTGGCAGTTAAGTCTGCTTTTATGACGTTGGCCTGTGGATTCTGCGTGGGGATATTTGATTGGGAGAGCCGAGAGCGAGATTACAAGAAGCCAACAAAAGATGACGACGTGGCCTAACAAGTCGCCGGAGCCAACCGCCGTTGGCGCTGTCAGTTCCGCTGTCGCGGTTCACGTCGCGAGTCGGCGGTGGCTCAGCTTTCTACGTTAGGCGGATTCGCACGAATGAAGATTAAGCCTTATACTCGGATATTAGCCAGCGCATATTTTCTGTGTGGCTTGATGGTTTTTCTTGCCCTGCCGAGATTTCTATCGCTGTTTTCGGAGATGGGGGTAGGGCGTTTCCCAGTTTTTTCCACGGCTGTATTTGCTTTTGGACCTGTGCGTTGGTTAGTTGTGATGCTGGTGCTTGGAGCGTTTGTGATTCTAAAGGACTTCAGATTTCATTCACGCTTCCTGAATCCAGTCTTCACAGTAATTCTTGCACTTTTGATGAGTGGCATTACTTTTGCCGTGGCCGTCATTTGGTATGATATGCACCTTATCCAGCAATTATCCGCCTAACAAGTCGCCGGAGCCAACCGCCGTTGGCGCTTGCAGTTCCGCTGTCGCGGTTCACGTCGCGAGTCGGCGGTGGCTCAGCTTTCTACGTTAGGCGTCATCGCGCACACTTTATGAAATTCGGAAAGGTAAAACAGCAGCGACGAGTTCTTCTACTCGCGCTTTACATTCTCCGCAAGGTTCACGGGATTGCGACTCCACGCAGATACAAGGTTCTCAGGTTTATTCGATCTAGCGGCCTTTTGTTCATACCACCGGAGGCTGAGGCCGATTGTTCGGCAGGTTGTAAGGTTTGGGAGGAGGAGTTGTCATATCATCGTCTTGCATTGAAGCACGAAGGCTTTCTTCAGATGCCCCGGTGGGGCATTTGGGAGATAACCGAATCCGGGATGCACGATGTTGAAGCGTGGGCGCAGCGCATCGAGAAGCTCACCAAGCGTAAGCCCGACTGGGCACATAATTTCAAGGCACAGGCTGACCCGGAAGCCGAGTTCACAGATGAGTTTCATTATGAGTTTTATATCACCGAAGAAGCAGTGCGCTGGGGAGTGAAGATAGCAGGAGGATTCACAAAATGACGCCTAACAAGTCGCCGGAGCCAACCGCCGTTGGCGCTTGCAGTTCCGCTGTAGCGGTTCACGTCGCGAGTCGGCGGTGGCTCAGCTTTTTTCGTTAGGCCACATTCGCGCCATGAAAAATATGCGAGCATTTTTGATGAGCTTTCTGCTGATAGCTGGCATTTGTATTTTGTCCGGCTGCGCCACGGCCAGCCATGATTCATACACCGTCATTGATAAGTCGAGCGGCCTTGAGAAGAAGCAGCCATCGCCGACGGAAGATATGACCGCAGTTCAGAAGACTGGTTATTATCTCGGTTGGTTATCGCTGGATTATCTTTACAGTTGGGCAGGCAGCAGCCCATCATTTTCACCATAGCCAGATATGATTTTGACCATGTGGCCTAACAAGTCGCCGGAGCCAACCGCCGTTGGCGCTTGCAGTTCCGCTGTCGCGGTTCACGTCGCGAGACGGCGGTGGCTCAGCTTTTTTCGTTAGGCATCATTGCGCGCTTATGAAATTCACGATTACATTTATTCTGTTGGGGTTGCTGCTGACTGGTTGCGGTCGCAACAATGCAAAGGTTCAGCAGCAATCCGATGCAATGATTCAGCAGCAATTGACGGGGACCTGGGATGAATTGACGGGGACCCGGGATGAGACACGTGATTATTTCAAAAGCACTAGAGTTTTGAGCCCTTCTGGCAGCTTCGAGTTTCAGATTGCCGGCACGAATGGCATTATTGTTAAGGAAGAGGGCACATTACTGGCTAAAGCCGGAGACTTGATTGTCACGGTCACAAACGATAGCCGGACAAATGCGTCATTGATGCTGCAAGGTTTGCATGGGCGCATTCTCCTCTTGAACGAGCAAGATTTGGTTGTTAGGTGGGACGGTATTGATATTGATTCATTTGCACGAAAGGTTAAAAAATGATGCCTAACAAGTCGCTGGAGCCAACCGCCGTTGGCGCTTGCAGTTCCGCTGTCGCGGTTCACGCCATGAGTCGGCGGTGGCTCAGCTTTTTTCGTTAGGCAGCGAGAGTTTATGGACACACCAAGCCTAGACAAACAGCCGAGCGGAGGTTGGGTTTTGTTTTATCGTCTCATCGTTAGTGGCTTTGGCGTATTTTTGCTTGGTGGTGCGATTTATTGGTTCATCAAGCAAGCACACCATCTATCGGTTGGTTTAGTTATTTTAGCTGTCGCTGGTTTGGTTTTGATTTGTCTTGGGATTTTTACGAGCGCCAAGACTTGCGAGAAGATTGCCGATGTTATTTTTTTCGGTTTATGATTAGTTTGACATGAGCACGCTGCCTAACAAGTCGCCGGAGCCAACCGCCGTTGGCGCTTGCAGTTCCGCTATCGCGGTTCACGCCGCGAGTCGGCGGTGGCTCAGCTTTCTACGTTAGGCGTCCTATGGATACCACAGAAATACTCACGCGTCTTTGGGATTATGGTTGGCTTTGCCGAGATTCGGTCGAGCTTGCACCAGCGTCATCGGATTCGGCATTGATTGAGCAGTATATCGCTTCGCCAGCATTTCATACTTCTTTTATTACGAGCGACAAGGACGAGACCGGCATTCACGGCCCATTCGCAGTTGATAGGATTCATCCAGACGATTTCATTCCACTCAAGCAGGCAGACCTTGAGCGTTACCTTGAGAGCGTTGAGCTTTCACTGACGCCGGACGTTGATGTTGGTGAGCGAGCCAAGATAGTGCCGTATCTTCGTAGCGCATTTGACGCAGGCCGGCGTTGTTATATTCTAAGACGTGATGAGCGTGACAAAGAGCTGTTCCACGTCTGGGGTTTTGTGTTGTGGGTTTTCCGTGAGTTTCTTTTTGCAGACTCACAGCGAGGAAGTTTGGAGCGATTCATTATCGGTTATGACTAGGACGCCTAACACCGCGCTGGAGCCAACGCCGACTGCCCCTTGAGTTTATGGATGGTTTGAGTTATACAACGATTATCGAGCCAGCGGAGCCACTCGCCCGTCGGCGTGGCTCAGCTTTGGATCGTTAGGCCACAGAGCGCATCATGCCAATTCCACACGCCATGCCGATGCCAGTGAGACTTATGGGCGGCACGTTTCTTGTGCTTATGGCGATTTTGTTTGGCACGATTGGCGTTTTGATATTTCGCCGTAGTTTTAGATTGCGAACCAGAGGCAGCCTCACAGATGGCGTTGTGGTTGGCTCGGAGCAGCGGCTTGCCAATCATAGAGCCTACTTTTACCCGAAAGTTCAGTTTCAGAGTTCAGGAGGCGAGACGGTTGTTTTTACGGCATCGGCTGGCAGTGGCAGGACGCCTCCAATCGGGCGCAAGGTCAGAGTGATGTATTTGCCAGACACTCCGACCGAGGCAGATATTCCATCGCTGCGTCCTTTGTTTTTTTCGTTTGTTTTCCTATTTTTTACCGCTGGCTTTTTAGTCGTGTCTGTGTTGTTTTATTCGGGGTTTACCAAGAATCCATGAACCTGTGGCCTAACAAGTCGCCGGAGCCAACGGGCGTTGGCGCTTGCTGTTATCCGAGAAGTCGTGGGTTGCTTCATATCGTTATTCGCCCGTGGCTCAGCTTTCTACGTTAGGCGGCATCGCGCATCAGACATAAACTAACCCCAACCAAATCATGCAACCACACATTATGGAATCACTCGGAGGATTATTCGCGCTGGTCTATGTCGTTTGCGTCATAGCCATCATCATTTACATCATTCGACTTTTAGGCCGGTTCGTCAGCGCACACGAGCGAGTTGCGAGTTCGCTTGATATTATTGCGCGCAAGATGAAGGATGATGCCAAGCCATGAGAGTTGATTTTATGCCGCCTAACAAGTCGCCGGAGCCAACCGCCGTTGGCGCTTGCAGTTCCGCTGTCGCGGTTCACGTCGCGAGTCGGCGGTGGCTCAGCTTTCTACGTTAGGCGGCTTCGAGCGTTTATGAAATGGCGAATCGTCATCATTGTTTTAGTTGCGGCGCTGGTGCTGGCTTATATGCGCACCGGACTGCTCGGTGACTGCATCGGCATAGCTGGCTTTGTTTGGTATGCGCTGATTCCATTTCTTGACCGGAAGCGAGTGCGCGCACGGTGGGCGAGCTTCAGCATTTTGATTAGCGGCTTGCTTGGCGCAGCGATGGCGACTCTGAATCTATTGCGGCATTCTTCGTTGCTTGTCGTCAGCAGTGAGACGAGCCACATTATTGCACGCTATCGTCCAGGGTTTTGGGGTTTGATGTTGGGAGTTATGTTCATGCTGATGGTTTCGGGACAGTTACTCGGCACCATTCGCGAAGACCAAGAGATTAGACATGACCCAGCCGCCTAACAAGTCGCCGGAGCCAACCGCCGTTGGCGCTTTCAGTTCCGCTGTCGCGGTTCACGTCGCGAGTCGGCGGTGGCTCAGCTTTTTTCGTTAGGCCACATTACACTTTTATGAAAATCATCATCGCTTACATACTGACTTGCATATCTGTTGTTGCTGCTGGCACCAACGACATCCAAGTTTTTACCACGCTCAACACCAACACACAGCCAGGTATTTTGATTACGATTGCCGAGTTCACGCGAGACGGCCAGACCAATCTGGTTTGCGACACACGCACGAAGGATGGCGTTTTACGGATTCGCACGCACAGGTTTTACCACGATGGATTATTGGTTGGTGAGTATTCGACCAACAATCTTTACGCCTATAATCGCAGCAGCTTTATTTCGGTTGCGGGTGTGCCTTATGGTATCAGCTTCAATTTGGATTCTTCCAATAAGATGTCAGCATTTGTTACGGACACAAATCATTTGATATTGGAGTCGTATAGTTGCACAAACGGCATCTTTTATCCAGCCGACAGCTCATTTATTGCCAAGCTCAATGGCATGATGAAGGATAAGTTACCCCATTGATTTATGACCATGTGGCCTAACACCGCGCTGGAGCCAACGGCGGCTGCTCCTTCATTTTACGTTTGTTCGCAAATTCACGCTTGCGGTTTTTCGCGCCGTGGCTCAGCTTTGGATCGTTAGGCGTCATTCGCTTGTATGACATTATTTGCTGCCATATTGCTGTTGGTCGTGCTGGGATTATCTGTGCTGGCTATTGTTTTGACCGACCGCAAGTTGTCCGCTTCGGATTTTAGATGTTTGTCTTTGGCTCTCGGATTACAGGGAGTTTTGCTTTTGATTTATTATTTTCTGCATGACCGCCCCCCACTTGCGATGTCGTGGCACGCGGCATTATTTGTCAGCTTGGTTTTTCCGCTTCCAATGATGGGATATACATGGGCGTTAGACCGTCTTTCCTTTGCTGGACGTTTGCCACATATCGTCCGAGCGTTTGCTTTGAGTTTTTCCGGTGTGCTTTTGACCGTTATCAGCTTGATTGGTTGGGTCTTTGTTTGGTTTGTTTCTATGATTATCCTTCACATGCTTGGCATTTTGCCGAATGAGTCGCACGGAGTATGACCATGACGCCTAACAAGTCGCCGGAGCCAACCGCCGTTGGCGCTGTCCGTTCCGCTGTCGCGGTTCACGCCGCGAGTCGGCGGTGGCTCAGCTTTTTTCGTTAGGCATCATTCGACGTTATGAAAAAACTCATCATAGCTAGATTCGGCGTAGGTTTGCTGGCCATCGCGTTGTTGGTGTGGTATCATGTGAGACATCCCAGCGATGCCACTATTCGCAAGGAGTATCCTGGGACGTGGGTAGCTAAAGGAGCAAGCGGGCATAGCACCATACACATCTATCCAGATGGGCATTTTGTCGCCACGCTTATGGGTGGGCATTCTGGCACATTAGAGGGGACATGGCGGGTTGAGCGTGGATTCATAGTTACTACCTACACAAACAGCAGCTTTACGAAGCGCGTGCCTTTTAGTGAATCTGATCAGGTGATACGCATGGATGGTCACGAGCTAGTTACCCAATACGGCAAAGATGTCACCGTTATACACAAGGTTGAGCCATGATGCCTAACAAGTCGCCGGAGCCAACCGCCGTTGGCGCTGTCAGTTCCGCTGTCGCGGTTCACGGCGCGAGTCGGCGGTGGCTCAGCTTTTTTCGTTAGGCCATTCGAGAGGTCGTGCCAAATTGAATGTATAGATTCTTGCTCATTTTAGTTATTGTCGGCGAGTTGATTTGGCTGGCTGCCACAATTCCATCGCTGAATATTTTGGGAGACTCATATCGTCGAAATGAGCGCGACAGAGCATTGGTAGCTTGGGCCACCAATAAAACGCCAGCAACCCAGGCTGCTTTTGATAAGGAGGACGATCTTCTTGTGAGTCACAGGAATTTCGTTGGTGGCATGACGATTTGTGCGTTTTTGGTCATTGATATATTTGGCTTTTACTTGTTTTGGAATTATGGCAAATCTAAACCGATGGCCTAACAAGTCGCCGGAGCCAACCGCCGTTGGCGCTGTCAGTTCCGCTGTCGCGGTTCACGTCGCGAGTCGGCGGTGGCTCAGCTTTCTACGTTAGGCCACTATGCGCACTGACAAAGTCATCACGGAAGCAAGAGCGAGGATTATTTGGGGAGAGTCACCGGCTTCGGTTCGCGATTTTTTAGTTTCGAGCGGCATTGAGAGCATGGTTGCAGATACCAAGCTTGAGGAGTTTGGCCTTGAGCGAAACCGAGAGTTGAGACGGGTTGGCATCCGAAGCATTTTGATTGGCGCATTGGTTACAGGCATTGCTGGTATTCCGATCTGCATTGCCTTTCATCTGCACACTTTCAACAGAGCGCTTGCTATTTTGTTGCCAGCCATCTTGTATGGGGTTTGGAAGTTGGCTATCGGAAGCATTTACTTGTTTTGTCCGCAGCTTGTGCATAAATCCATACCGGACATTGAAGAGGACGATATTTTAGAATGAAGCCGTGGCCTAACCAGTCGCCGGAGCCAACCGCCGTTGGCGCTGGCAGTTCCGCTATCGCGGTTCACGTCGCGAGTCGGCGGTGGCTCAGCTTTCTACGTTAGGCCACATGCGCTTGATTCTACCAATTTTAGCACTTTTACTGGCTGGGTGTAATCGTGGCGCACAGTCAGGAGAGCCGTTCACTACTTCGCAACCGGCGGCGGCGGATATTTCGGGCAGCTATTTACTCGTCTCGCAGACAGTCACCACGAATGGTTTGTCAGAGCTGAAGGGTCGGAGTTGCGAGTTAGATTTAGCATCGGATGGGACTTTTACTATCACAAACTATATTCCCGGTTTTGTTGCAGCGGCTGGTCACTGGCGTTGCGCGACCATTGGCTTCACACACGGTCGGGAGATGTGGGGCGTCCGATTTGATTCGCCGCAGATAGAGGATGCGGCATTTAGTGGCTTTACAGCACCCTACCGACTGGTGATGATTTTCGGTGATCCAGACAGTGATCAGACGATGATTTATGAGAAGAAGAAGTGACGAGAAAATGTGGCCTAACAAGTCTCCGGAGCCAACCGCCGTTGGCGCTTGCAGTTCCGCTGTCGCGGTTCACGTCGCGAGTCGGCGGTGGCTCAGCTTTCTACGTTAGGCGGCTTCGAGCGTTTATGAAATGGCGAATCGTCATCATTGTTTTAGTTGCGGCGCTGGTGCTGGCTTATATGCGCACCGGACTGCTCGGTGACTGCATCGGCATAGCTGGCTTTGTTTGGTATGCGCTGATTCCATTTCTTGACCGGAAGCGAGTGCGCGCACGGTGGGCGAGCTTCAGCATTTTGATTAGCGGCTTGCTTGGCGCAGCGATGGCGACTCTGAATCTATTGCGGCATTCTTCGTTGCTTGTCGTCAGCAGTGAGACGAGCCACATTATTGCACGCTATCGTCCAGGGTTTTGGGGTTTGATGTTGGGAGTTATGTTCATGCTGATGGTTTCGGGACAGTTACTCGGCACCATTCGCGAAGACCAAGAGATTAGACATGACCCAGCCGCCTAACAAGTCGCGAGGCTGTGTTAAAACTATTGGGCCGGAGTTGTGAAGTAAGTTGGCAGGTTGGAAAGTGGGGTTATTTAACCCGGCGGGTTGAAGGCGGGCATCGGGCAATAAGGTGAATGATCCGGTGTATGGGATGGAACGGGCCGCTTTTTTCGAGGGCAGGCGTCTCCGCCGGGCTTTTTAAGCCACCGCCGCCATCAATGTCTCGAACCTCACGAGGTTCAGCACGCGTTTGAGGTTGTAGGCCAGCGTGGTCAGGCTCCATTCGCACCGCACCTTCTCCAGTCCCTTGAGCAGGAAGTGGGTGTAGCCAAACCACCGCTTGATCGTCCCAAAAGGATGTTCGGCCAGCGTCTTGCGCAATTTGAACTTCCCCGGCTGTTGTTTCATCCGTGCGGCCATCGCTTCCATCAAATGTTCGTTCTCCTCCCGCGTGATCGTCCGGCTGCCTTTGTTCCGGGTGCAGCGGCTTTTCAACGCGCAGGTGTTGCAGGCATTGGTGCGGTAGTATCTGATCTCCCGGCCTTTTTCAAAGGTGGGAAAACGATAGGTTAGTGTGTCGCCCGCCGGACAGACATAGACATCCTTGGTGGCGTCATACTGGAACCGGCTTTTGCCATACAGGCCGCACGCCGTGTTCGCGCTGGTGTCCGCTTTCGGAAGGTAAGGCGTGATTCCCTGTTCCACGCACCGGCCCACTTCCGCCGTGTTGTAATAACCCGCATCCGCCACCACTTCCATTTTGGCCAGTTCCAGATTGGCCTTGGCCTCCAAAGCGACATTGGCCAGTTGCTGGCAGTCCGTCCCCTCGTTGGTCACGTCCGCCGCCGCGATGAGCTTGTGTTTGGCATCCACGGCCATCTGCGCGTTGTAGCCCACGATTGTCCCGTGCGCCGCGGGCATCTTGCGCGTGTCCGGGTCGGTCACGCTGATCTGCTTGTGCTCCGCATCCAGTTGCGCCAGCAGTTCCTTGTGCCAGTCCTGCCGGTCTTGGAGCGCGGCAATCTTGGCAGTCAGATCACCTTTGCTGGGGGCCACGCCGCCCGGTTCCGCCGCGTCCGCCGTGTCCAGTTCTTTCAAATACCCGGACAGCCGGGCATCGGCGCGGGCAATCAAATCCTGAAGCTTGTCCGCATTGAAGTTCTGGTCGCGCGCATTGACCGCCGCGAACTTGCTGCCGTCAACGGCCAGCAGCTCCCCGCCAAAAAGTTCCAGCTTGCGGCACAACAAGGTGAACTGCCGCGCCACGGCCTTGAGCGGCTGGAGATTGTCTTTGCGGAAGTCGGCAATGGTCTTGAAGTCGGGCGTCTGTTTGCCGGTGAGCCAGATCACCTCCACGTTGCGGTGGCACTCGGCTTCCAGTGACCGGGACGAGCGGACGCGATGCAGATACCCGTAGAGATAAAGTTTGAGCAGCGCCCCCGGATCATAAGGCGGACGCCCGGTGTCCGCGCAACGGGCCTTGTCAAAACCCAGCGCGTGCATATCCAGCGACCCGACGAAGGCGTCGAGGAAGCGCACGGGATTTTCAGGCCCGATGTAATCCTCAAGCCGTTCCGGGAAGAGCAGTGTTTGAGAGCGATCCAGGCCGGCGCGATGTTTCATGCTTGATTAAGACCATCCACCGGCGTAAAGGTTTCAACAATGTCAGCGTTTTCACACAGCCTCTCGCCGGAGCCAACCGCCGTTGGCGCTGTCAGTTCCGCTGTCGCGGTTCACGCCGCGAGGAAGGCGTGGCTCAGCTTTCTACGTTAGGCCACACTACGCGCATGAAAAAATTGGTTGCTATTATTTTGGTTGTGGCGTTCAACCTTTTCGCCATCGCGGACATCATCCACGATTTCGTTGCCAGTGACGGGCTTCACTATTTTTCAGACCAGCCTCACCGATTGTTGCTCGTTGCAGTTATTGGCATCACCGGTGGCTTAGTAGCGTTTGGCTTTTCGGCACTTTCAGCGCGTTTGCAGCGCAAGGCCAAGCTAGTGGCATTGGCTTCGGGCGGCAGTTTCGTAATGTTGGCAGGCGGCTATTTTAGCTATCGAGTCGCCAGCTTACCAGCACAGCTTGGTTTGTCTCTGCCTTGGCACATACCTTGGCTTCTTTTGCTTGCCATTATCGCCATCGCCGGTTTGCTTTGGTTTGAGTTCTACCAAGTTTTTAGGAGTAAAGTTTTATGACCGTGTGGCCTAACAAGTCGCCGGAGCCAACCGCCGTTGGCGCTGTCAGTTCCGCTGTCGCGGTTCACGTCGCGAGGAAGGCATGGCTCAGCTTTTTACGTTAGGCCACTTGACCAATAAATTTTGCCAATTTTTATGAAAAGAAAATTGCATTCCTTCCAAAGCAAGACCCGTGGCTACATGATGTTGGCAGCGTTGTTCTTCGGTCTCACTGTGCGAGGATTATCTCAAACGGGCTTGCCACCACAGGAGCCGGTGATTCCGTTATATGTGTCTGGCACGAATCTGATTTGGAACATCACAAATGGATTTCCCGTTTCGACATTTCATGTTGTGGCGACCACGAACATTTCGCTGCCAAGAGCGGATTGGATTCGAGTGTCCACCAACCAGTTTGATATTAATGGGAGATGTAGCGTGGTTCTTCCGATGGAGCCGGATAAGCCTTGTCGTTATTATTGCCTAGCTTTGCCTTTTCCATGAGACCGTGGCCTAACAAGTCGCCGGAGCCTATGCCTTGCGCTGGCAGCCTGCCCCGATGGTCATCGCGGTTCACGTCGCGAGGAAGGCATGGCTCGACTTTCCACGTTAGCCTGTGAAAAGCACTGGCATCGCCCGCTGATTTTTCGTTTCCTTTGCGCCAGTGAATTTTCTCAACGCAATTTTTGCCGCGCTTGCCATTTTAAGTTTCGCGCTGCTGCTCTGGCAGTTTTTCGCCGCGCGAAAATTCCCGCTGCACCGGCGGATCGCCGCAACAGATTTTGCGCCCGCCATTTCCATCCTCAAACCGCTCAAAGGCTGCGACGACACCACCGCAGATTCGCTCCAAAGCTGGCTCAATCAAAATTATTCCGGCCAGACGCAAATCCTCTTCGGCGTCGCCGACGCAAACGATCCTGTCTGCAAAATCGTCCAGGAACTTCTTCAAAAAAATCCCGGACGCGACGCGCAACTCATCATCTGCGGTGAACCGTCCGGCGCGAACGCCAAAGTTTCCAAACTCGCCCAGCTGGAACGTCACGCCAAACACGATTTGATTTTGATTTGCGATGCCGACGTGCGCGTGCCGCCGGATTTTCTCGCCAACTTTGTCGCGCCGCTGCGCGATGAAAAAGCCGGCCTGGTGAATTGTTTTTATCGCCTCGCCAATCCGTCCACGCCCGCGATGCAATGGGAGGCCGTCGCCATCAACGCCGATTTCTGGAGCCAGGTCTTGCAGTCGCAGACCTTGAAGCCGCTGGATTTCGCGCTCGGCGCGGCGATTTTGGTGCGGCGAAAAGCGCTCGCAGAAATCGGCGGCTTCAAATCGCTCGCCGATTGTCTGGCCGACGATTACCAGCTTGGCAACCGCATTTTCAAAAACGGCCATCGCATCGCGCTTTGCCCTGTCGTCGTGGAATGTTGGGACGCGCCGATGAACTGGCGCGCCGTCTGGAAACATCAGCTCCGCTGGGCGCGCACCATCCGCGTCTGCCAGCCGCTGCCGTATTTTTTCAGCATTTTATCCAACGCCACATTCTGGCCGCTGCTCTGGCTTTTCGTTTCGCTTGCCGCGACAAAAACTTTTTGCGCGCCGTTGACGGCAATTGCATTTTTGTTAATCCGAATTGTCCTCGCGCAAAATCTGCAACGCCGTTTCACGCCGGAACGAAAATTGGTTTCTCCGTTCTGGCTTGTGCCGGTGAAAGATTTGCTGCAAGCGGCGATTTGGTTTTGCGCGTTCGCCGGAAACACCGTCGAGTGGCGCGGGCGAAAAATGAAGCTGCGCCGCGACGGAACTTTGGAAGATGGTGGGCGATGAGGGATTCGAACCCCCGACCGTCTCCGTGTAAAGGAGCTGCGCTACCGCTGCGCCAACCGCCCGCCGCCGAAGTCTAGCCGTTCAATCGTGAGCCGTTCAATCGTTAAATCGGACACGATGCAACGATTTGCGATTCAACAAATCTCGCCCTGGAATCCCTGCTGCCGCAACGCCTCGAACAAAACCAGCGCGACGCAGTTCGACAAATTCAGCGAACGCGACTTGCCGTTGAACATCGGAATCCGCAGCCAGCGTTCGCGGTTTTCTTCCAAAATTGTTTTGGCAAGCCCGCCGTCTCGCGGCCAAAAACCAAATAATCGTCCGGCGCAAATTTCACTTCGCTGTAAATTTTGCCGCCGCCGGATTCGACGAACCAAAACCGCGCATTCGCCGGCATTTTTGAGCCGTTCAAACGCGTTCCAATTTTTCCAGCGATGCCATTCGACCTGCCGCCAGTAATCCATGCCGGCGCGCTTGAGTTGCGCGTCGTCCAGCTTGAAGCCGAACGGCTCGATGAGATGCAAGACGGATTTCGTGGCCGCGCACAGCCGCGCCACGTTGCCCGTGTTCGGCGGAATTTCCGGTTCGACTAAAACGATGTTCATTTCGAATTTTTAACGCAAAGGCGCAAGATGAGAGCCACAGAGAAAAGACCGTTATTTTGAATCTTTTCTCTGCTCTGCGCCTTTGCGCCTTTGCGTCTTTGCGTTGAATAAAAAACCTTCCACAAAACCAGTCCGTGCGCCGGCGCGGTCATGCCGGCCACGCGGCGGTCGCGGCTGGCCAGAATTGCTTCCACTTCGCGCCAGCGGAATTTTCCCCTGCCCGACCTGCACCAAAGTTCCCACGATGCCGCGGCACATTTTGTAGAGAAAACCGTCGCCTTCGATGATGAACGTCAGTTGCGCGCCGGATTTTTTGATGTCGCAGCGCGTGAGCGTGCGCACGTTGGATTTCATTTCATAACTGCGCGTGCCGGCGAAGATTGCGGAAATCGTGTTTGCCGATGAACAATTTCGCCGCCGCGCGCATTTTTGCCAGATCCAGCTTCACCGGAAAATGCCACGCGCGGTTTTGCAGCAGCGGATTCATCGCCGGATGATTCCAGACGAAGTAGCGATACTGCTTGCCCGTCGCGTCAAAGCGCGCATGAAATTTTTCCGGCACGCGCACCGCCGACAGCACGCGGATGTCGTCCGGCAAAAAGGCATTGAGCGCAAGCGCGAGCCGGGCGACGGGCATCTTGAATTCCGCGCGCGGAATCTCCACGTGCGCCACCATGCCGAGCGCGTGGACGCCGGTGTCCGTGCGGCTGGAACTGTGGATGCGCTTCACGCTCGGAAACATTTTGCCGAACGCCGCCTCGATTTTTTCCTGCACGCCCGTGCCGATCTTCTGCACCTGCCAGCCTTGATAAGCCGTGCCGTCGTAGGCGATGACGAGTTTGAATTTCGAACGTGTCCACGATTCTTTAGCCACAGATGACACAGATGAAACACAGATAAAAATAGAATTGAATTCGGACTTGTCACATCTGTGTTTCATCTGTGTCAATCTGTGGCTCAAATCCCGTCCAGATAGCTTTGCAACAAAATCGCCGCCGCCATTTTGTCCACTTTTTCTTTGCGCTTGTCGCGGCGGACGTTGCCCTGGATCAAAATCCGGTTCGCCATCGCGGAAGTCAGCCGCTCGTCCCACATTTTTATCGGAACGGTGATGGCGGTTTTCAACACGGCGACGAAGGCCTCCACTTTTTGCGCCGCCGGGCCGTAGCTGCCGTCCATGTTGCGCGGCAGGCCGATGAGGACGAGGTCAATCTCCTTCTCGACGAGAATTTTTTTCAGCCGCGCCAGAAAATCCGCGAACGGCTCGGCGAGAATATATTCCAGCGGCTGCGCGATGGTTTTGGTTTCGTCGCTCACCGCGACGCCGATGCGCTTGGTTCCGTGATCAAGGGCGAGAATTCTCATTGCGCCGCAGTTTTGCAGCAAACGCCGGGCGTGGCGAGCCTGTTTTGGAACTTGAAACTTGCTACTTGAAACACTTTAATCCGGCATGGATTCCCGCGAAGCATTTGTCGCGCTGAACATGATCGAGCACGTCGGGCCGGTGCGCGCGCGGCTGCTGCTCGAACATTTCGGCGACGCGCCAAAAATCCTCGCCGCCTCCAAATCCGAACTGCTCCGCGTCCGCAACATCGGCGAGGAAACCGCCGAGGCGATTTCCAGTTGGGAAAAATCCGTTGACCTCGCGGGCGAATTGAAACGCATTTCGGATTTCGGCTGCCACGTTTTGATTTCGTCCGATGAAAATTATCCCGCGCTGCTCCGCGAAATTTACGATCCGCCGCTCGTGCTTTACGTCAAAGGCGAATTGACGGCGAAGGACAAAAACGCCGTGGCGATGGTCGGCTCGCGGCAGACGACGCATTACGGCATCGAGACCGCGCGCAAGCTGGCGTATCAGCTCGCCTACGTCGGCGTGACGGTGGTGAGCGGCGGCGCGCGCGGCATTGACACGGCGGCGCATCAGGGCGCGTTGAGCGCGAAAGGCCGGACGGTCTGCGTTTTGGGAACGGGAATCAATTTGATTTTCCCGACGGAAAACGCGGAATTGTTTCAACGCATTTCGGAAAACGGCGCGGTCATCACGCAATTTCCGTTCAACCGTCCGGCGGACAAGCAGACTTTTCCGATTCGCAACCGCATCGTCGCGGGCATGACTTTGGGAACGGTTGTCGTCGAGGCCAACACGACGAGCGGCGCGCTCATCACGGCGAACATGGCGGTCGAAGCCGGACGGCAAGTTTTCGCGGTTCCCGGCCGGATTGATTCGCCGCGCAGCAAGGGCTGTCACGATTTGATCAAAAAAGGCGCGAAGCTGTGCGAAGGCGCGGAGGATATTTTGAGCGAGTTTGAGTATTTGTTTCCGACGAGCAACCGCCCGCCGTCGCCGGGCGAGACGGGAGTTTTGCCCGCGCTGGAATTGTCGGAGAACGAGCAAAAAGTTTTTGATGCGCTGAAAACCGACGACGAGTTGACGATTGACGAAGTGATCCGCAAAAGCGGCCTGCCGAGTTCGGCGGTTTCCGTTGCGCTTTTGAGTCTGGAAATGAAGCGCGTGGTGAAGCAGTTGCCGGGGAAATTGTTCGTGAGGAACAATTAGTCGCGCGAAGGACGCGAAGAAAAACGAAGGCGGATGGATTTTTATTTTCCTTCGCAGGCTTCGCGGTCTTCGCGCGACATTTATTCAAATTGCAAACAGGCTTGCGTGTTTGCCCGCGATAAACTAAAAGTCATCAAACGCGGGAAAAATTTATGGCCAACTACACCATCATCGGCGGCGACGGAAAACAATACGGCCCGATTTCGGGGGACGATTTGCGCAACTGGATTTCCGAAGGCCGGCTCAACGCGCAGTCGCTGGCGAAGTCGGAAAGCGACGCGGAGTTCCGCACGCTCTCGAATTTTCCCGAATTCGCCGATGTTTTTGGCGCGGGCGCGCAACCCGCCGGCACGCCGCCGCCGTTGAGTCCGGCGGGCGTTGGCGGCCGCGAAGCCGCGTTGCAACGGGTCAATGCTCCCGCCGTGGCTTTGATGGTCACCGGCATACTCAATTTGCTTTTTGGAGTTTGGGGACTGATGAGGACGGCATTTTTTCCGCCAAACCTGCAAGAACTTGATTCGCAGTTGCAGCAGATCAACAATCCTCAACTGGTGGAATTGGTTCACAGATGGATGCACATAGCCGAAGGACCATTGGGCATTGCGGGCAGTCTTTTAGGGTTGATCCTGTCGGTGTTGATTTTGATGGGCGCAATCAAGATGCGCTCGCTGCAAAGCTATGAATTTTCCATGACTGCGGCCATTGTGGCCATGTTGCCGTGCGTGACTTCCTGCTGTCTGATTGGATTGCCTTTCGGCATCTGGGCGCTGATGGTGCTGACCAAGCCGGATGTCAAATCGCATTTCAATTGACCGCCGATGCCTGCTCCGTCCAAACGTCGCGTTGAGCCGTGACCGGGCGTGGGCGTGCGTCATGCTAAATTTTTCGCTGTCGGGATGGGGTTCGCTGAAGGCGGGACGGATTTTTGCAGGCGTCTGTCAACTGGTGACCGTGTTTGCCGGATTTTTTTTGCTTTTGGCGTGGATGCTCAAATGGATATATCGGGTTTTTCAGACGCAAGTTGGCGAGGCACTTTCACCGCCTCCGGCCGACTGGCTGTGGAAATGGGGCGTCGCGGGTTTCGTCGTCAGTTACACTTGGATGCTGATCACCTGCGTAAGTTTGATGTGGCAGGCAAAGTCCGACGAGGATGAAAATCGCCGGAACATTCCGCCAAGACTTGCGGATCCGCCGGGCAAGCCGCCGAAACTTTCGTGAAATTTGAGCCGTCAAAAAAATGAACAAAGTTTATGTATAAAATCATCGGGACAGACGGACGGGAATACGGACCGGTTGGCGCGGAAGAAATCCGCCGCTGGCTGGCCGTCAACCGTGTCAACGCGCAGACGCTCGTGCAAGCCGAAGGTTCGTCCGGGTGGAAACCGCTCGCGACGTTCCCGGAATTGATTTCCGAAACCGGAAATGTTCCGCCGACCATTGCGCCGCCGCCGCAATCCGTCGCGTCGCGCGCGTCAAACAAAATCGCCGCCGGCATCTGCGGAATTCTGCTCGGCGGCTTTGGCGTGCATAAATTCATCCTGGGTTACAACGCCGCCGGCGGAATCATGCTGGCGATCAGTTTGTGCGGCATTTTTCTGACGTGCGGGCTGCTCTGGCCGGCTTATGTCGTCATCCACATCATCGGCCTCATCGAAGGCGTCATTTATCTGACGAAATCGGACGAGGAATTTGTGCGGATATACGTGGACGGGCGCAAGGAATGGTTTTGATTTCTTCGCGTAAAGTGATTTGCAAAATGACGTTTTTGCGGCGAGTTTTGAGCCATGAAAAAATTAAGTTCTGACGAAATCAAATCCGCGCTCGTCAAAATTCCGGGCTGGCAAAAGAAAGCGGCGGTCATTTCACGAACATTCCAGTTCAAGGATTTTCCCGCCGCGATAAAATTTGTGAACGCCATCGCCAAGGTCGCCGAAAAAGAACAGCATCATCCCGACATTGACATCCGTTGGAACAAGGTGACGCTCGCGCTCACGACGCACGACGCTGGCGGCTTGACGGAAGAGGATTTTGCTCTGGCCAAAAAATCCGACGAATTGTCACTGCTTTGAGGCTGGCGAATTTGTCCGCGTTTCCGTCGCGGGAATTGTCACGGGCGCGCCGTTGGTGTCGTTGCGCGGCAGGCGCCCGATCCAGATGCCGCTCACGGCGTAGTTCCACTCCAGTTGCGGGATTCCCGGCGGCGCGCTGCGCGGGGCGCGGGACACGAGACGGTCCTGGTCCCGCATTTTGTCCACCCACGGCTTGAGGGCTTTGGCGTCGCCGTCGTTCCAGAGGAAATTTTGATAGACGGCGAAATCCTGGTCGGTCATGAACGCGGGTTCAAAGCCGAGGACGTAGCGCCAGTCGCCGTCCGGATTTTTGAAAAACGTCTGGTAGAAAATCGTCATGTCGGCGGAGTAAAGAATTCCGCCCTTGTCCGGCATCCAGCCTTTGAGCGTGTCGGGGTGTTCCGCCACCGAGAGATATTGCTGTTTCAAAGCATACGTCCAGCGGCTGTTGACGTCATTGGTGATGGCGGCGTAAGCCGCGAGCGCAAGTCCACAGACGAGTCCGAGGCGCTTGAACGAGTCCGAGGCGAAGCGCGCCTGCAAAAACAATTGCAGATCGCCCGCCATCAAAACCATCAGCGCGGGCGCGCCCCAATCCAGCCAGAAACGGACGGTCTGGCATCCGAGCACCCAGCACATCGCCACGAGCCAGAACGCCGGGTTCCGTGTCATGGGCGGCGCGTTTATTTTTGCAAGCTGGCGCGCGACCAGCAAAAATCCGATCAGCAGCAGGCCCAGGAAATTTCCGCCGACCGGTTTCATTTCCTCGACGAGCGTGCTTTGCGTGGGATGAATTGACTCGACGCGGAGCGCCAGTTTCACGGCCTGCCAGATGTATTCCACGGGATGGCCGGTGAGCGCGGAAGCCAGGATCGTTCCCACGACGCAGGCCGCCGCCAGCATGAAGCACCAGCGGAATTGTCGCGCGAGAAAAAAAGCCGCGACCGGCAGCGCCCACAGATACCAGACGCCGTGCAAAAAAACCGCGAGCGTGATCAAGGCCGTCATCCACGCGAACATCCGCCAGTTCGGCGGCGTCGAACCGTGGCACTGCCACAGCAGGAGGATCACCACCAGCACCGTCAGCGTCAGGGCAAACTGGCGTCCGAACATGAGCCGTTGGATGACGGTGGACGACAGGCAGAACACAATCATGGTTGCAAGCCACGCCTCCGGCCGTTTCAGGCACGCCATCGCCGACCAGTTGCACACGACGAACATTCCCACCACCGCCGTCAAAACCAGCGACTCCGTGCTGCAATGGCTCCACAAATAAATTTCCCGCAACAGCCAGTGCCAGCCGATGTGATGGTCCATTAGGAACGACGATCCCAGCACAAGAATTTCCGGCCACGGTTTGCCGCTGACCGCCTTTGCCGAATCCCCCAGAATGTCATCCACCGGCAGGTAGTCGTAGCCGATGATTTTCAGCGGAATGACGAGGACGGTAAAAACGGCGATCACCCAGGCCGCGAGCGGCACATAGCGTCGAAGCGGGTTGAACTCCGCAGAACCAGAATTGCCATTTTCGTCTGCCATGTGAATTTTCAATGCCCGACCGTTGCGGAAATTTTCGGCGCGGACGGCGGTGAGTTGGTGCGCGGCAGCCGCCCGATCCAGATGCCGCTCACGCCATAGTTCCATTCGAGTTGCGGAATGTTGGGCTGGTCGCCGCGTCCACCGCGAAGGACAAGACGGTCTTGCGGGCGCATTTTATCCACCCACGGCTTGAGCGATTTGGCGTCGCCGTCGTTCCAGAGGAAGCTGTGATAGACCGCGAAATCCTCGTCGGTCATGAACGCCGGTTCGAAGCCGAGGACGTAGCGCCAGCCGCAGTCCGGATTTTTGAAAAACGTCTGGTAGAAAATCGTCATGTCGGTGGAGTAAAGGATTCCGCCCTTGTCCGGCATCCAGCCTTTGAGTTCGGGATGTTCCGCCACCGAGAGATATTGCTGCTTCAGAGTATTTGTCCAGCGGCCGCCGACATCGCTCGTGGTGACGGCAAAGACCGCCAGCGCCAGCCCGCACACCAGGCCGAGGCGCTTGAAAGAATCCGGCGCGAAACGCGCCTGCAAAATCATTTGCAGGTCGCACGCCAGCAAAACCACCAGCGCCGGCAGTCCCCAGTCTTCCCAAAAACGCGACGTCTCGCAACCCAGCACCCAGCACATCGCGACGAGCCAGAACGCCGGGTTGCGGTGCAGCGGCGGCACGTTCAGCTTCAGCAGTTGGCGCGCAATCAGCAAACCGCCAATTAAAATGATCGAGTAAATGTCGCCGCCGGACGGCTGCAATTCCAAGACCAGCGTGTTTTGCGTCTCGTGCAGCCCCACGGCGCGAAACGCCACCTGAAACGCCTGCACAATGCTTTCAACCGGATGGCCGGTGAGCGCCGAACCGAAAAATGTCCCAGCCATCCAGCTTCCGGCCAGCATGAAACACCAGCGGAACTGTCCCGCGAGAAAAAACGCCGCGATTGGCAGTGTCCACAGATACCAGACGCCGTGCAAAAAAACCGCCGCCGCGATCAGCGGCGTCATCCACAAAACCGTCCACCATTTCGGCGGCATCGGACCGTGCCGCTGCCACGCCAGAAGGATCACCGTCACCGCCGTGATCGTCAGCACAAACGGACGACCTAGCAGCAGGCGCGGCAGCAGATCGGACACCAGCGAAATCAGAACCATCGCCGCCAGCCACGCTTCCGGCCGTTTCAGGCAGACCATTGCCGACCAGCCCGCCACGACGAACAATGCGATGACCTCGAACAGCACCAGTCCCTCGGTGTTCCAATGGCTGGACAAATAAATTTCCCGCAGCAGCCAGTGCCAGCCCCAGTTCGTGTCGAAATGAAACGCCGGGCCGAGCACGAGAATTTCCGGCCACGGTTTGCCGCTCACCGCCTTCGCCGCATGGCGCAGCGCATCATCGCCCGGCAGGTAGCCGTATTGGATGATTCTCAACGGAATCATCAGGATGGTCACAAGGACGACCGACCACGCCGCGAGCGGCACATAACGGCGCAACGCCGCCAGGCCGGATGAATCGGGATTGTCGTTGTCGTCTGTCGTGTTCACGCGCGCGGAAAAACTGGTTTAGAAACTGGACGCCGGGAAATTTTATGTCAATTGAAATGCCGTCCGACACGCGTAAAAAAATCTGCGGCGAACAGCCCGGCAAAATTCAAAAAATGGATGCAGCGTTCGCCCTGTGGCGGCAACGGATGATTTGTGGGCGCATTTCCAGCCACGTTGTGGCTGGTTAATTTTCGGTTGTCCCTGCGGGACGAGTTGCGAAATTCTCGGAGAAATATTGGTGAACTTTTTCCGACTGCACGCCATTTAACCGGTGGTGTAAGTCTGAATAGATTCGTGCGCCGGTTTTCCCAGTCAACACATCTGGTGTCAGACCAATTACAGAGCTTCGCAAAATGTAATCAACAACATCCACGCTGTCCAAGTAAGGCACAATCACATTTGAATAAAGTGCGTTGTAGCAACCGCCCCAAGTGCATTCAATAAAATGGTAGAGAATGTGAGGCATGAAGACTTTTGCTGTTCGCACACGATTTGGCGACAACGGAGGCCAGAACAATGAAGCATTGAACTCTATATTTCCAGATTCAGCACCTTCGGGTAGTCACCTAATTTGCTTTTTCAGGCCGTTTCAGGACACTTCCGCTTGCATCCGGCGAGTTTGGCATGAAATTGCGGGATGCAGGTATAAAAGGACGGTTTTAGTTGGATTTATTTGTCTGGTTGTTAATCAAGGATTTTGTCACCAGTATTTTTGCGGGACAACGACTTCAATAACATCCAACGGGAGCTTTGGGTCGTCATCTGTCATGCCTCCGCCAACCCCTCCCGCCATAATTGCTCCCAAAATGGAACCAACTGGATTGTCTGTGTGCGGAACAAAAATGAAGGCATTTGTGTTCCAGCCTGTGTTTGTTACTACCAATGATTCATTCTCAAACCCTATTGAGCGTTTCATATATGCTGGATTTGCGATTACAACAAAACTACCTTGCCCCATACCAAATTGCGAATCAAGAGGGGCATTAAGTCCACCCCACATATTTGGGTGCGGAACATCTTCTTCTTTTTCTTCTCGTATTGATGATTCCCAGCCGGTTCGGTCAAATAGCCATTTTATTCTAACTGCTAACTGGAATGTGTCTGAATCCGCAGAATATAGAATCTGCACTTTCGGTTTATATTTTCCGCTAAATCCCTTAATGGCAAATCCGGCGGCGTTTATATCAAATCTCTGCGCTCTTGGAAATTGCCTTAATTCAAAGTCGTCATTTTTCTGGCGAAGTTGTTCAACCCTTAATGAAAGTGCTACGCTGTTTGTGTATTCATTGATATATTTCTCGTTAAGCGCAGTTGTTTGCAAGTCAGAAATTCCATATGCGATATGGCTGGCGGCAACTTCAATTATCAATCCGCCAGCAACTAAAGCCACCGAAATAAATTCAGCCCACAGCTCTTTTCCGGCCATAAACGATGCAAATTTATCCAGAAGTGCGGGATTGAGCCTAAAATCAAACCAAGCGCAGAACATTGGGTTTTTTTCAGCCTTTGATATTACATCTGCAAGTTCAACAAAAATTCCGACTATTACGACGACGCAACCAATGTCTGCAAGGCGTGTCCAAAATACAAACGCATCGGATAGTTCGACGGATGTCATAAGGAGCCGCTATGAGCAAATCGTTTGGCTTGGCAAAGTGCAAATTTTCACGGCATTTTTTATAATCATTTTCGCGGTGCTATTTTGTATCGGTCGTTCAATAAAATAAATTTGCGTTTTTCAAAATGCGTGCAATTTTCAAATCAGTTTGGGTGCGTAAGTTAATTGGCAAACTTGGCGTTCCTTACAATCGCAGATTGCGAGTCCGAGGCTCGCCGCATCCACTCAATTATGACGCTGATTTATCATTCCCCGCAGCGGATAGCAACGCTTTCCGTATCCACTCGGATTTATTGTCCGGCGAACGCCGTATAACGGCTTCAATCACCTTGTTTTCTTCTGGCGAAAGCCTTGCGTTGACCATGATTCCGCGCAGCTTGGCTTTTGCCATCTTTGGCCTGCCCATTTTTGGTTTCATAAATTCTTTATGTAAGACGAAAATAAATGTTGACAAAGTATAGAATCCGTCTTACGATAAGTCAACAATAAATTTGACCTATGGCAAACATACTTAAAACCGAGAAGAAAGTGGCTGCGATTTCCATGCTGGCAGAGGGTAGCAGCATGGCTTCCGTTGCGCGGATAACCGGCATTCATCCTGACACCATCATGCGGCTCGGCGTCCGCGTCGGCACGGCCTGTGCCAAAATCCAAGACGAGAAAATGCGCGGACTGGCGTGCAAACAGATTGAAGTGGATGAAATTTGGGGATTTGTCGGCGCAAAGCGCAAGAATGCGGAACGTGCGGGCGCATACGGCGATGTCTGGACGTTTATCGCTCTGGACGCAGACACGAAGCTGATTCCGTCATTCCTTGTCGGCAAGCGTGACGCCTATCACGCGAAGGCTTTTATTGACGATTTGGCTGGCAGACTGTCCTATCGCATTCAGATTTCTTCGGATGGTTTGACGGCCTATCCTGACGCCGTTGAACACGCTTTTGGTTCAGAGGTGGATTATGGGCAAATCGTAAAAACCTACGGTTTTATCAACCTCACCCCTCAATCAATCGGTAGGTATAGCCCGGCAGAAGTTGTGAAGGCGGATAAAACGGTTGTCACCGGAATGCCGGACGTGAGCCGCATTTGCACGTCGCACGTTGAAAAGCAAAATCACACTTTGCGGATGCACTGCCGCCGCCTGACTCGCCTAACAAACGCTTTTAGCAAAAAGTTTGAAAACTTTCAGGCTGCGGTTGCGCTGAATTTCGCTTATTACAACTTTTGCAAAACACATAAGTCTTTGCGTATGACGCCCGCGCAAGCGGCTGGCATTGAAAGCAGCGCGTGGACTGTGGAAGAACTCATTAAACGCTGTGGCGAATAAAGATTACATAGAACGGTTGAAACAGGTGATTTTTCACTTGCACAAGACTGATTCAAAATGGATTGAATCGGTTCCTGTGCATGATTTGTTTCAGGGAAAAACCGTGTGGCAGGGCGTCGTGGAAGTTTTCGAGTTGCGAGATCATCCAAAGGCCAAGCGCGGTTATGCTTGGTCATACAGAGGCGACGGCGGACTCACAGATGAGCAATTCGTCGCCGTGTTGGAAATTCCGCCGGTTAAATCGCCGGAAACCGCTGTTCAAGTTTATGTCGCCAGTGAGGTTCGCAAAGCTCAAAAGAGGAAAAAATGAAAACAGGCAATTTCAAATTAGGTGACTACCCACCTTCGATGGAATCAAAGGGTTCACCAGCCGATACTCCAGTATCAATAGGCGGAAGACAGTGTTTCGGGCATTGCCAAGAGTAATTCGGCAAACCTTCCCGTAATAAAACGAGCAAAGTTTCGCATTTATGACATGTGAGCGATTTCCGCATTTATCAATTTGCATTCATGCCGTAGCCAGATTTTCTTCCAACACTTTCGAGCGTGTGGAATTTTCTTTGATTTCAGTAGCAGGCGCATTTTCCAGAATTTTAATCGGCTCGTAAAAAGTATTCCGCTGCACCGGCGTGCGTCCGGCTTCGCGGATGGCTTTGATCATTTCCGCCTCGGTCTGCAATTGCGGCGAGGTCGCGCCGGCCATGTGGAAAATGTGTTCCTCGATGATCGTGCCGTGGATGTCGTCCGCGCCGTAGCTCAACGCGACTTGCGCCAGCTTCAGGCCGAGGCCGACCCAATACGCGGTGATGTGCGGAAAATTGTCGAGATAGATGCGGCTGACGGCAATGGTGCGCAGCGAATCGAACCCGGTCGGCGGATGCGCGACGGGAATGTCGTTGTCCTCCGGCTGATACGCCAGCGGCACGAAGCCGCAGAAGCCGTGCGTCTCGTCCTGCAACGCGCGCAATTGCCGCAGATGATCCACGCGGTCGGCGAGGCTCTCGACGTGGCCGTAAAGCATCGTGCAGGTGCTGCGCTGGCCGAGTTTGTGCCAGGTGCGATGCACGTCCAGATATTCCTCGGCGGATTCCTTGCCCTTGGCGATTGGTCGAACGGACTTCCTTGCGGAAAATTTCCGCGCCGCCGCCGGTGAGCGAATCGAGTCCGGCGTCCTTCAATTCAATCAGCGTCTGCCCGACGGATTTTTTTGCGAGCCACGCGAGATGCAAAATTTCAATCGCGGTGAAACATTTCAATTGCAGCCGCGAATCCAAATTTTTCAACGCGCGCAGCATGTCCGTGTAATAACTGAACGGCAGCGACGGATGCAATCCGCCGACGATGTGCAGTTCCGTGATGCCAATCTTCAACGCCTCGCGCGCCTTCGCGACAATTTCCTCGACGGAAAACTGGAAACCGTCCGCGTCGCGCTTCTTGCGCGCGAACGAGCAGAACTGGCACGACAGAATGCAGTAATTGGAATAGTTGATGTAGCGGTTGATGATGTAGCTGGCGCGGTTGTTGCCGGTTATTTTCTGCCGCGCGAAATCCGCAATGGCGCCGACGGCGTTCAAATCCTTTGATTCAAACAGCCGCAGCGCGTCGGCCTCGGAAATGCGTTCGCCGGCGACGACCTTGTCGTAAATGTCGCGCAGTTCGCTGTGTTGGATGAAAAAATTCACGCATTACATTTAACGCAAAGGCGCAACGACGCAAAGGATTTTACACCTGCATTCCCTGCGGCTTCGGGGCTTTGCGGCTTTGCGTTAAATCCATCACGCCGAAAACGCCCCGAACAGCGCGCGCATCTCCTCGTCCACGTCACGCCGCGTCGGACAGCGTTTGCGCGATTTCGTCGCGGAGCAATTGCCGGTAGCGCTTCCGCAGCCGGTGAACCGCCACGCGCACCGCGCCTTCCTCCATGCCGAGAATTTTCGCGGTTTCGCTTTGCGCCGTTTCGCCTTTGCCCGCAGTCAGGAATGTTTTCAACTGCTCGAACAACCTCGCTTTGCCGTCCGCTTCACATTCCTTTTGCAAACGCCCGATGACTTTGGCCAGCAGCGCCAGCGCCCATTCGCGGTCGAACGCTTTGTCGGGACTCGGCTCGTTTGTGGCGGCGACCTGAAACTTGGTGTCCGCCGTCTGCCAATCGAGCGAAAGAAGTTTTTCGCCGCCGCCGCGCTTGAGCCGCTGCGATTTTTTCCATTCGTTGATGAGAAAATGTTTCAGCGATGCCAGCAGAAAGGCGCGGAAACGCCCGCGCTCCGCGCTCAAGCTCGCGAGATAATTCTTGGCGAGAAAGCGCGCAAAGAATGCCTGCACCGAATCCTCGGCGTCTTCCTTGGTGTGGCCGCGACGCCGGACGTAGGCGTAAAGCGGAAACCAGTAAGTGCGGCAAAGCTCCTCCAGCGCGCCATCCGACTGCGGCGTGTGGCGTTTGCCCGCCGCGAGCACGACCGTCCAGTGCGTCGTGGCGAAGATGTCGCCGGGCGCGCTGGTGGACTCACTGGAATGTTCGGAGCAAATCACCTCTTAATTATTGTGCATGCTTAAGCCAATCCGTTCCATCGGTCACGGGTTTTTGCGGATCAAAAATCACCCCGCGTGGAAAAGCAATGAGGCTGATCCGGATTTCCAAACCTCCTCCAAGCTGTTTGGCGAGATTGGCGCTGGTGGACTTTCCCATCAGCACCACGATGTTTGTTCCTCCCGTGCCAATCACAAGACGGCCTTTATCATGACCAGGAATGCCGCTCCACCACCATGCAGCTTTGGGCATCCACAACAGCGCGGATTCCATGTTCCCTTGAGCGGTGAGGTATCTTTGGATCCACCTGACGGAGTTGGAAGTTTCCGGCGAAAGCATGGCTCCGTCCTGCGCGGTAATTTCACAAACAAATTCCTGCGGCGAACCGGTTGCGGCATATGTGCTGCTCAATCCCTCAATAACCTGCGCTTTGCCGTCAGGAGAATTGCTTATCGCGGTGAGGGACAATATGTGGTTGGCAGGAACGGAACATTTCCAACGCCAAATAGCCAAGCCCGGTGCGGTCGTGGGTTGCCAGATAGGCTGTTGCTCGGACATTTCAAGCACTGCCTTGGCATCATCGGTTTTCAGCTCGACGCCCAGACCATTCTGGTTTGTGGATAAACTTTGCTCGGCGTCAGAGTTTTGCACCAGCTTGTAGCGAATCTTCACGCCGCGCGGGTTGTCGGCGGAGCCGGTCAATTGCAATATTCCAATCCGGCCGGAGTGCGTTTGAAAGCCAAAGGCGAATGGCACGCTCACTTCGTAATGCAGTGCAACAGCACCGGGGCCACTTCCTTGATCCAGTGCCAATTGGCGCATCAGCACCCGCGCAGTAAGATTGGTCAAGTCACCTGGCAAAAGCGCGATAACTTTCGAGCCGATGCAAACGGCTTCGCTGGACACGAAACCGAAATCGAATCCTTTCTGTTTCATCCAACCAATGTGCGTATTGACATTTCCGACTATGGTGCTGTCAGAACTATAAACAAAATCCGGCGGAGCTTCGACCTGGCCGGATTCAAAATCCAGCATTGCATCACCAGTCAAATCCCGCTCCTCCACCGAGCCAAAGGAAAGATTGGGCGCGGCGGCGGGAGCGGTTGGAGAAACGCTTTTGACCACCACGACGTTAACGCCGTCGCGGTTTTCAATCTGTTCAACGAGATTGAAGCGCCGGTCAATTTCGGATTCAAGCTTGTTCCACCATTGCGGTTGCGCAGTGACGATGAAATCATATTTGTCATCCGGCAGACCGGCTTCGAAGACGATTTTCAGCGTGGAGTTTTTCTGTGACCAGACGCGCACGATCAATTCCTTCAAGGTCTTGCCGCGCGCCAGATAACGGTCTTTGCCGGTCATATCGAAGGAAACCCAATTTGTGGGCATCGTGGATGGCCGAAGCAGGAAAATGGGCGGCACCCGCGCCAATGTTTCCGAGTTTTGTTCCCAAATCCAGTCACCGGGATAATTGCTTGTGGCAGCCGTCGCGTTTTGCACCAGCTTGTAGCGGACACGCACGCCGGCCGGACTGTTCTCGGCATTGACAATTTGGAGGATGCCGACCGCGCCGTTGGCGGTTTTGAAACAGAACGAGTCCTGACGCGCATTCAATCGCGGATCAAATCCCGGTTGGAGCGTCCAGATGGTTTTGTAGGGCTGTTGTTGGTTTAGCAAACCATCCAGCATCCGCTGGAGGCGGGTCGCAAGGTAATTGGCATCGGCCTGATCAAATCCAAAAGGAACGACCACACCGTTCGAACCGACATTGGGTGGAAAGGCCGCAGCTTCGCGGATTTCGAGTTGTTCCGAACCCCGCCCGCCATCACCCACCATGAGATTCGCCCCCGAGTTTCGCAGCCATTTACGCATTTTCAAGGCGCGCGGGTCGTCATGCATTTCCCAAGAATCGCGTGTGGCATAAGACTCGTTGAACAACGCGCGAATGTCCGCCGGCGGCGTGAGCAATTGGCCGGTATCCAGATTCAGAAACAGGTTGGTTCCGGTTTCAACGGCCTGGATTGTCCGCATGGTCACCGGGCCGAAGGAAAGATTTTGCGCGGCGATTGAAGTTACGGGAAGTGGTCGCAAGTCAGGTTCGCGCAAGACGTGCGACCAAAGCACATACGTCCAGCCTTCCCGGCTTTTAATATGCGCGAATTCAGGATTCGAGCCTTCGTATAATTGTGTCCATCGTTTGGCGTTGTGTTCCAATTCCTTCACTCCGGCCTGAATTTCTTCGTCGCTGAGTTCTTCCGGCAATCTCCACACCAACACGCTTGGCTGGTTAACTCCCACCCATTTGGTCTGGTGGCCATATTCCAGCCAGAAGTCCAAAGAAATGTGTTCGCCATTCGGGCCAGGCAAAGCAGTTTGTGTCACCTCAATACCCAGTCCGTAATTCTTATCACGTTCAAAATACAATTCGATTCGATGCGAACCTTTCGGAACTTCAACGCGAAGAAATTTGAACTGGATGACGCCATTTTCAGGCGGAGATTTCGGTTCAGATGCGTTTTCACGAGGGCTGACATCATAAACGACCACAAGATAGTGCTCTGAATTGTCCTGCCGAAAAAATGGCACCAGGAAGGCCAGTGCGCCGTTCTGCGGAGCCTTCCCTTCGTAAAGGAACTTGGAGGTAATGTCCGCAATTTCATTCAAGTCGGTTTGATGGTGTATCTCGCCTTCAATGCGGATTTCGTTCTGCCCGTCAAGCTGCCGAATTGCTAGGTTAATCCCTCCATTTCCACCCCTGTAAAAACTGGCACCTTTGCCATCTTGCTGGCTATAACTCCAAATAGTGGGCATTCCGCCTGGCCACCACACACCGGAAATGGTTTGTGTTCCATCCGCCAATATGTTGGATTTGCCGACCCCATCCAACAGCGCGTCGAGCGTCTCCGGGCTTATGTTCGCAACCCACGAGTCTATTTCCGGCCCCTGGCTCATGGTTACCTTAAAACTATTTGTGCCGTTGTTGACCATTTTCGAGCCGCCACCGCCGCTGTATTTCAAGTAAGCTTTGGTGGTTGACTGCACTCCGTGCTGACGCTGGCCGGCAGGAATCAACCTGTCCACCAACGCCGCATCCGCCACAAAAACGCGGTAATGAAATTCCGCGCTGGTCAACGAGGCTGCGCGCAATCTGTCATTTACGGATTGATGCACAGACACCACCGTTATGCCAGCGCCTAACACCAGCACGCCGCAGACGATGGTAATTATTTTGCCCGCTAAATTCTTGCGCGCCGGTTCGGCAGGCGGGACGCCCGCGCCACTGTTGTTCACCGCGCGCCAGACGACGCGGATGATGAGCCAGTCCACCACTACAGAAATTATGACAGAAACAATCAAAGCTCCTGCGGCGTGCTGAATTCGGTTTGAAGCATCGACACCATTTCTGAAAGTCAGCGTGGAAATGATGCACAAATACCAAATCAAACCGTCCAACGCGAACAGCGGGAAAAACAATCCATCAAACACCGCCAGCCACAGGCCGTGAAGTTTTCCCGCCGAGCGGCGGATTTGCGAGACGGCAATCCAGCCGAGAATCGTCGTGGCAAAGGGAGCAGTCAAGCCGAGCAGCGCCAACGGCAGACCGATTATCAAAAACAGCAGGCTTACTCCAGACGGCGGGTTTTCCGCTCGGGCATGAAGCGCGATAAACATTCCAGCCAGCCCGACAACTACGAACGTTGCCCAGCACGCGCCCACAATGGCCGTGCGCGAGAAGCGCGGTTCCATTTCCGCTTTCCGCTTTCCGCTTTCCGCTTTTTCAGTTTGAGCCTCCTCACGTCGGCTGCCACCCGGCGGCGTTGACACAATCGTCTCCACCATCGTCTTCACTTCGCTGACCTGCTGGTAGCGGAGTTCGGGATTTTTTTCCAACGCGCGCAAAACGATTTCATCCAGCCGCACGTCAATCTGCACTTTGTGCGACGGCGGCTCGATTTTCTTGCCGGGCAGTTCGCCGGTGAGCATCTGGTAAAACACCACGCCCAGCGCGTAAATGTCCGCGCGATGATCCACCTCGCCCGGCGCTTGAATCTGCTCCGGCGACATGTAATTGCGGCGTGCCCATGACTTTGCCGGCGTCGGTCAGATCGCGGTAGCGCGTCACTGCCGTGCTGCGCAACGTCTCTGCAGACATCCGATGCGCGAGCGCGGACAAGGCTGAGCAGCGCCGTCACTCTGCCTACAATTTTCGCCAGCCCGAAATCCGCCACCTTCACGCGGCCGCGGCGGTCCAGCAAAATGTTTTCCGGCTTGATGTCGCGGTGGACGATGCCCTGGTCGTGCGCGAATTGCAGCGCGTCGCAAATCTGCGGCACGATGGCCAGCGCCTCGCGCGCGGAAATGCGTCCGGCGTGGAGCAACTGCCGCAGGTTCACGCCGTCCACAAATTCCATGAGGAAGTAAAACAGTTGAGAGTTGAGAGTTGAGGTTGATGGCCGGATGTCGAACCAAACTCATACAGCGTCACGATGCCCGGATGATTGAGCTTCGCCAGCGCCTTGGCCTCGCGGGCGAAGCGCTCGGCAAACGCCGGATCGTCGCCGATGCCGGGCGGAAGAATTTTCAGCGCGACGATGCGGTCCAGTTGTTTCTGCCGCGCCTTATAGACCGCGCCCATGCCGCCCTTGCCGATGAGTTCGAGGATTTCAAGCTGCGGAAACTGCGGCGCGAGTTCGGCGACGGACGGCGGATTGAACGGCGGTTGTTTCGCGTCGGTGACGGTGTCCGCCGCCGCGCCCATTTTGAGCAGGCAGGCGGGGCAAAGTCCGGCCAGCGCGCCGGACGGGCAGCGGCGTGCCGCATTGCGGACATTTGTTTCCGTCGGGCATTGGCTGATTCGATTTTTACCGTGTCCATGCCCACTTCAGAAGCAAAACCGGAAGGATGTTACCGGAAACATTTAACATCGAACATTGAACTTCAAATGCCGAAGATTCGGAACTGCGGGCAATTGATGTTCGGAGTTCAATGTTCAGTGTTCGATGTTTTCCTCAGCCATTCACCGCAACTTGAATCCGCCCTGAAAAATCACTTCCGCCGCGACGACGACCAGAAAAACCGCGCCGACCAGCGCGTTGAGCCGGAAGAACGCGAGGTTGATCCAGTTCAAGCTGCGGCGGCGCGCAATCCAATGTTCCAGCACCAGGCAGCCGACGATGATCAACCAGCCGATGAGATACGCGATGCGGAAACGGCAGAGCAACCCGAACGCCAGCAGCAGCCCGCACATGACCATGTGCGCGAGAAACGCGGCGGCCAGCGCGTTTTTCGGCCCCCACGCCACGACGAGCGAGCGCAGCCCGTGCGATTTGTCGAACTCGTAATCTTGCAGCGCGTAAATGATGTCGAAGCCGACCAGCCACAACACCACGGCGAGCGCGAGCGCGGTCATCTGCAAAATTTCCAAAGGCGAAACATTCGCGCCTTTCACCGCCAGCCACGCGCCGATGGGCGCGAGCGCCAGCGCGAGGCCGAGAAAAACGTGCGTGTAATCCGTGAACCGTTTTGTCAGCGAATAAAAACAAACCATCACCAGCGCGACGGGCGAAAGATAAAAGCACAGCGGATTCAGAAAATAACTGGCGGCAATCAAACCCGCCGCCGACAATAACGCAAAGCGAAATTGCGCTCGCCAGAGAAATTTGTCCGGCTGGCAAATGACGGTTGGCCGTGCGCGGATTCAGCGCGTCGAATTTGCGGTCCACGATGCGGTTGAACGCCATCGCGCAGGTCCGCGCGCAGACCATCGCGGCGAGAATCAGCCCGAAACGTTTTCCAGCCCGGCCAGCCGCGATTGTCGCGCGCGGCCACGAGCATCGCCGCCAGCGCGAACGGCAGCGCGAAAACCGTGTGCGAGAAGCGCACGAACGAAGCCCATTTTTGAATTATGGAAAACATTCAACATTCAACATTCAACGCCCAACATCGAAGTGTCATCCGGATTCGCCGGACGGGCGGCGAGATTTGACTCCGCATTTCGTTTGGCAGTCTGAATGCTGGAATGGAAAATGCGGATCAATTCCTCGCACTCGCCCAGCACAAACAGCAGCGCGGTTTCATTTTTCACCCACGCCTTTCGCTTGATGAGCCGCGCCCAACGGCGGGTTTCACGCAATTCTTTGAGACAGATCTTTAATTTGCGGATGAAATCGTCGCGCGATTCCGCGGCTTCGGCTTCGCCGTGGTTCGGGTAAGGCGATGTGCCGGAACGCAAGATCTGTCCGGCGACATGATTGCCTGCGCGAGTGGCTGGCAGACTTTCCGACAAATCAATCACCGCCGAAGCAAATTCCAGCAGCCGGTCTTCGAGATCGAATTTGCGATTTGCACTGCCGCTTCATTGAATTCCCAAGCCTCTCTTCCAAATCATTGGGCGTTGAATGTTCAATGTTCAATGTTGAATGTTTCCGCATTTTCATTTCATTCCTTTTCTTCCGCCCAGCGCGGCGCGAGTTTGTTCGGCATGCCAATGTGGTCCAGCACGCGCGCGACGACGGTGTCCACGATTTGCACCACGGATTTTGCGCCGGAATAAAAACTGGGATTCGCCGGCAAAATCATCGCGCCCGCGAGCAGCAGCAGTTCCATGTTTTTGACGTGGATCAAACTCAACGGCGTTTCGCGCGGCACCAGAATCAATTTTCGTTTTTCCTTCAACGTCACGTCCGCGGCGCGCAGCAAAACGTCCTCGCTGTAGCCGTGCGCGATGCGGCCCATCGTGCCCATCGTGCAGGGAATCACGACCATCGCGTCCGGCGGATTCGAGCCGCTGGCGAACGGCGCGTTCATGCTTTTGAGGCTGTGCGATTTGCACGCCCGCCGGCAGTTTCAGGCCGTCCGGCAATTCCACGGCGATGACCTGCTGCGCGTAGTTGCTCAACACGACGTGGATTTCGTGTTCGCGCGGATTCAAATTGTCGAGCAGCCGCTGCGCGTAAAGCGCGCCGCTGGCTCCGGTGATGGCGACGAGAATTTTCACTCGCAATCATGCCGCAAGTCGGGCAAACAAGCGCTCGTAATCCTATCGTAATCGATCGCTCGAACGATCAGATCGTAAGATGAGATTGAAACAGCTTGAGTCCGCATTTCCATTCCGCACAATTGGCGCGTGTTCAAATTTGCGGGAATCATTTTTTGCGGCGCGCTGATTTTTCTGGCGGGCTGCGCGACGCGCTCCGCCGCAATCGGAAGCCGCTGCCGCCCAACTGGTCGGCATACCAACGCACGTTCTGCCGAACCGGACTGCCGCCGTGCCGGACGAACAAACCCGTCGCGCCGCCGGTCAAAACCAATTCGCCGCCGCGCGATTGTCTCCAAAACCCGCGCCCGCCGCGCCGGTTTCGACCTGGACTTCGCTCGAACCGCTGGGCGGCGGAACACAAGCTGGCCGCGCCGCACCTGCTCGCCGATTCGCCGGTGACGACTTACGCCGATCAGTTCGAGCAACGGCGTGATGGTTCTGGCCATCGGCAGCCGCGAGGCGACCTGGAACGGCGTTGAAATTCAACCTCGGCTTCGCGCCGGAAATCATTGACGGCGAGGTTTTCGTGCACGGCCTTGATTTGCAAAAAAATCTGGAACCGCTGCTGTGCGAGCCGCCGCTGACATTTCCGGCACCAACCGCGTCATCGTGATTGACCCCGGCCACGGCGGCAGCAACACGGCACGCACAGCGTTCTGGACGGGCGGTTTGAAAAAGAATTCACGCTCGACTGGGCGAAACGGCTCAAGCCGCTGCTCGAAGCCGAACGGCTGGACGGTTTTTCTGACGCGCACGAACGACGTGGATGTGACGCAATTCCGACCGCGTCGCGTTCGCCGAAGCGCATCACGCGGATTTGTTCATCAGCCTGCATTTCAATTCCGCCGCGACCGGATCGAAAACAACCGGCGGCCTGGAAACCTATTGCCTCACGCCGACGGGAATGCCTTCGACGCTCACGCGCGGCTATCGCCGATCCGTTGGTCGGAAAATCTTCCGAACAACGCCTTTGACGCGCAAAATCTCCAGCTCGCCGTCCGGCTGCACAGCGCCCTGCTGCGCGCGAGCGGCGATGGAAGACCGCGGCGTGCGCCGCGCGCGGTTCATGGCACGGTGCTGCGCGGACAAAATCGCCCGGCGATTTTGATCGAAGGCGGCTTTCTCTCGAATCCGCAGGAAGCAAAGTTGATTGAAAGCCCGGACTATCGGCAGAAACTGGCCGAAGCCGTCGCCGGCGCGCTCAAATGAAAAAGGCAAAACACATTTTGGTCACCGGCGGCGCGGGCTTCATCGGCTCGCATCTGGTCGAGCGATTGCTGAATGACGGCAAAAGCGTTGTCGTCATTGACGATTTTTCGACCGGCAGTCTGGAAAATCTGCGCGGCGGTGAAAAAAAATCCGCGATTGAAAATTGTCCGCTCGAAAATTTCCGACTGCAAAGAATTGCCGAAGCTCGCGGCGAAACGCGGAATTTATTTTTCATCTCGCGGCGACCGTCGGCGTGGAACTGGTCGTCAAATCCGCGCTGCACGTTTTGGAATCCAGCTTTCACGAGACGCAAATTTTGTTGCGCGCCGCCGCGAAAAATTCCACGCCGCTGCTGCTGACTTCCACCTCGGAAGTTTATGGCAAGAGCGCCAAGCCGGAGTTCAGCGAGGACGACGATCTGCTCATCGGGCCGCCCGGACAGTCGCGCTGGAGCTACGCCTGCTCGAAGCTCACGGACGAATTTCTCGCGCTCGCCTACGCGCGCGAAAAAAACCTGCCCGTCACCATCGCGCGGCTGTTCAACACCGTCGGCCCGCGCCAGACCGGACGCTACGGCATGGTGCTGCCGCGCTTCATCGCGGCGGCGAAAAAAAACGAGCCGCTGAAAGTTTTCGGCGACGGCAGACAGACGCGCTGCTTTTGCCTCGTGAACGACGTGGTGGAAGCGCTCGTGCGTTTGCAGAATTGCGAAAAGGCGCGCGGCGAAATTTTCAACATCGGCGGCACGGAGGAAGTTTCCATGTTCGAACTCGCGCAGCTCGTGGTGAAAACGCTCGGCTCGAAATCCAAGATTGAATTGATTCCCTACGACCAGGCTTACGCGCCGGGCTTTGACGACATGCGCCGCCGCAAACCGCTCGTGGAAAAACTGGAACGCTTCGTGAAATTCAAACCGCAGACGCCGCTGCGCGAAATCATCCGGCTGACGGCGGCGAATTTTTTCTGCTTTCGGATTTGCGATTGAAAAATCCATTGAACCGCCGGCACAAAAAAAGGGAGCCGGACACTACTCCGGCTCCCAATGAGAACTGAACACTAAATTTACACCGTCATCAACGCGGCGCCGCAGACACACGCCTTACAACACACACGGAACACTGCATTTCTGCATCAACGACGTGATGAATCTAACAGAACTTCTGTTCCTTGCGAGTCACCAGTTATGGTTACAAAATCACAAATCATTACACCGCAACAATCTACATCTTTTTTCAGCCCAAAAACGACGGAAAATGTCAATCAAAACGGCGCTTAATGCTTTAGAAAAAGCGCAAGCAGAGTCGCTATTGAAGCGATTCTGCTCGCAATCAATAACGGCCAAACTATTCAACACGGGTTGGCGGCATTTTGTTTTGTGGCTGCCATCTGCCGGACAGAACATATTTGGGCGAGGAAATTTAATTGCCCGGTGCCGGAAAATCAGTCGCGGCGGCTGTAATCCAAAATCGCGCCGCGCCACCACGGCGCGAGCGTTTCGCCCGGACGCTGCCACGATTGCTGGTGCAACCAGACCATCACACGCTGGTCGGCCATGACCAGCAGCCGTTCTGTTGCGCTCAATTTGTCCGGCCCTTCGGCCAGCAGTTTTTCGCCGAGCGCCTGGACGCGTTCGCCGCCGACGCCGAGTTTTGTCAATTGCTCGGCATAGACGGGATTGAGCTGTTTCTCGCGCAGCAGCGAGACGTGGATGGCATTGACGTAGGGATCAAGCATCGCCTCGGCCAGTCCGGCATGGGGCGGGCGCGGGGAATTGTCATCGGTGAGTTCATGGATTTTCAGGTTCGACCGCAGCGAAAGTAATTCGTCCGGCAGCTTGATTTCTTCCGGCGTGAGAAACAATCCGGCGGCGCGCGCGCGAGCGCCGAGGCTGCGGCGGCTGGTCAGCACGCTCAACGGAATGGAAAGCGCCATGCCCGCAAGCACGGGCGTGAACCACCAGAACAATATCGGTTCGACCCACCACATCAACGCGCCCCAAACCAGCCCGATGAGGGTGTGTCCCCAATGCCGCTGGAGCGCATAGAGCCAGGTCGTGCCGCCGGCGGCGCGTTTTTGCGTCGTCCAGCCGACGCTGATGCCGAGAACATTGGTGACGACGAAACGCGTGTGCCAGAGCATCAGCAGCGGCGCGTGCAGCGTGGAAAAAATGGTTTCGCCGACGACGCCCAGGCTGTGCGCGGCCAAGTCCGCCAAACAATTTGCGGCGCGGCCAGTCGTTTGCGAGGTCAATAAGCGCGAGAAATTTTGGCAGCATGATGACGACCATGCAGATGATGAAAATCGAGCAGCGCGTGCGCTGTGCCGCTCAAGCCGCTCAAATAGGGCGTGAACGCCTGCACGGGAATGTTCGAGAGGCCGGTGTATTCCTGATACCAGTAAATCCAGTTGAACGTGACCAGAAACGCCAGCCACAGCGGGCCGGCAAGATAACCGCAGATTCCCAGGATCAAATGCAGCCGGCTCACACCGCGCAGACCCTTCGCAAAAAGGACGAGGCCGTGCTGCAAGTTTCCCTGGCACCAGCGGCGTTCGCGCTGCGCGTTTTCAATCATCGCCTGCGGCGCCTCTTCGTAGCTGCCTTCGAGGTCGTAGGCAAACCAGACTTCCCAGTTTTCGCGCGACATGCAGCGCGGCCTCGACGAAATCGTGGCTCAAAATCTGGCCGCCGAAAGGCTTGCGTCCGGGCAGTTGCGGCAGGTCGCAGAACTGCATGAACGGCTCGGTGCGGATGATGGCGTTGTGCCCCCAGTAATTTCCGAGATCCAGCGCCCAATAATTCAGGCCGGCGATGAACACCGGCGCGTAAAGGCGGTTGGCGAACTGCTGGATGCGGCCGAACAAGCTTTCCGCGTTGACGAGTTGCCGGGACGGTTTGAATCAGGCCGGCGGCCGGATGCGCCTCCATCAATTTCACCAGATCCACGAGCGTTTCGCCGCGCATGACGCTGTCGGCGTCGCACACCATGAAGTAGCGGTAGCGGCGGCCCCAGGCGTTGAGAAAATCGCGGACATTGCCGCTTTTGCGGCCTTCATTGTCCAGGCGGCGGCGGTAATAGATTTTGCCGAGCGCGTCCAGTTCGCGGATCAAATCAAACCAGCGGCGCTCTTCCTCGACCCATTTGTCCGGGTCGGTCGAGTCGCTCAAGATGAAAAAGTCGAAGCGCTCAAGCTGGCCGGTTCTGGCGAGCGATTCATAGGTCGCGCGCAGACCTTCATAGACGCGCACGATGTCCTCGTTGTAAATCGGGAAGACAATCGCCGTGCTGATGCCGTCAATGTTCTGGGCGCGGTAATTTTTCAGGTTCGTGATGCGGCGGCCGTCGCCAAATGTCCGCAGGAAAAAACCGAACACGCCGTGCATGCAGCCGATGGACGCGAACAAAAACAATATCACGAACAGCACCAGCAAAACCGTGCGCGAGGCCGACCAGCCGGTGCGCCAGAGCAAATCGGCGAAAATCAGCGAGACCAGGCCGGTGAGCAGCAGCGCGGAAGAATAAAAGATGAAGAGCCGCCACGCGCGCCTGAACCGCGGAGCCGCCACAACGGAAATGGTCGGGGCATCGGCCATGTCAATGATTGAACCGCCCCAGCCAGCCGACCAACTGCTCGAAGCCTCCGTGGGTCAGCCGGAAAAGCACGATCAGCAGCAGCGCGAACACCGCCCCACGCCAGCACCATGCGGACATAAGGCAGCCTGCCAAGATTCGTGAGCGTCGTGATCGGGCCGAGGTCGAGCGGGCGCGGCGTCATTTTTGAAATTTGGAAATCCGGCCCGGCGCGCAAAAACGCCTCGCGCATGGCGCTGGTGAATTCCTCCGGCCAGGGGCCGGGGCGCAGAAATTGTTCCTGCCATCTGCCGGGCATGTCCGCGAGCAGCAGCGCGAGCCGTCCGCGCGTGGAGAGAGAATCTGTCGGCATTCGTCGGCGGCGATTGCAACACTTCGGAAAACCATTCGGTCACGATGCGGTCCATTTCCTCGGCGGCGAGCTGCGTGGCGGAACGCTCCGGCTCGGCGGGCGCGCGGCGCTGGGCGCGTTCGAGCACGCGCAGGACAAGGTCGCCGAGCAGCACCTTGTTGCGGATGCGCAGCGCGTGGAAATAATTTTCCACCTTCGCGTAGGCGGCGTTCCACTCTTCGAGCGGACGTCCGGCAAGCCGTGCCGGAGGCGTCGGGCAAAATCGAGGTGTTCACGGCGGACTCCATTGGTAGGTCCAGGTTTCGCTCAAGATGTTCGTGCCGCGTTGCAACGTGCAGCGCAAATCCACCGGGTCCATGTTGCCGGGCTTGGGCTGCATTTTCAAGACCACGCGCCACGTTCCCAGTTCGGCGCATTGCGGATGACCTGGTTGTTCAAGATCACGGCGTTGGCACTGCAATTGGCGATGGCCTGCGGCGGGCTGTTTTCGGGAATGGCGTCGAGTTTCGGCCCCTTGAAATCAATCATGATCTGCCGGCATCCGGCGTGGTCGGAATCAGCGCCAGGCCGATGCGCGTGGAAACCACCCGGTTTTCCGAAAGTTTCACGTCCGCCTCGCCCATCTGCCAGAAAAGCGTGTAGCCGAACCGGAATGGCTTCAGCGGCGCGGGTTTGTTCTTTGGATCCCAGAACGCGACGATGTTGTCCAGCCCCTCGTATATCGTGCTCAATTCCACGAGGTGCAGATCGCCCGCGCCCCAGTCGCCGTGCGGCTCAACCCACACGCTCGGCTCAAGCTGGTAAAAATTGAAGCTGTCCTGATACGCCGCGAAATTGCGCTCGCGCTGCAGCAGTCCAAAGCCCTTGATGTCCGGCGCAGAAAAAACCTGGTGGCGCATCACCGCTGGATTGTCGAGCGGACGCCAGAGCGTCTCGCCGTTGCCCATTTTCACGAGCAGACCGTCGCTGTCGTGGACTTCCGGACGGTAATCGTCGAACTTGCGCTCGGAATTTTTGCCGAACCAGAACATGCTCGTCAGCGGCGCGAGGCCGATGGTCTTGACCGGCTGCACGTTCGTGTTGGCCGTGTCAATCACCTTCGGCTCGCGGAAATACAGCACCGCATCAATGTCCGCCACCGTCGTCACGCCGGGATGGATGTGAAATTCATACGCGCCCGTGCAATTCGTGCTGTCGAGGATGGCATAAAGCGTCAGATCCGTGTCGTCCTTCTGCGGCTTGCCGAGCCACCAGTCGGTGAAGATGGGAAATTCCTCCGGCAGGCTTGATTCGCCGCAGTCCAACGCCAGCCCGCGCGCGGATTCGCCGTAACGCTGATCCTTGCCGAGCAGCCGGAAATAACTCGCGCCGAGAAACGCGCCGAGTTCGTCCCATTGGTTCGTCGCGTTCAACTGATACAAAATGCGAAAGCCCGCGTAACCGGTCTTGGACGGAATCTGGTTGGCGATGTCGAGATTGCCGTAATCGAAAAAATCCTGCACAAAGCGGATCGGCTGCGTGTGCGTCGCCGTGAATTCATTGATATGCACCGGCTCATTGTAAATGTAGCCCGGATGGAAAAATTCGACGCGGAAGGGCAGGTCGTCCGCCGTCCACAACGCCTTGTCGCGGCGGAAACGGATTTCGCGGTATTTGTCGTAGTCGAGATTGTCCTGCCGCAGGACTTTCGGCAGATCGGCGCGCGGCGAGTGGAACGGCTTTTGCGCACGTTCGAGGGCGCGCTGCGCCACATAATCCAGATTGACCTCGGCGGACTCCTCGCCGAACGCCATCCGGTCGGCCAGCAATAATCCCGCCGCCAATAACAAATAATTCCATCGCCTCATTTCCTTTAATAAGAACCCAAGCCGGGCAAATTTGCAAGTTCTGCCCGAACCGCGTAGATTCTGCCATGGACGATCAGTAGATCGTCACTATGCTGTGGACAAACGGTGGAATACAATTCAATCGAATGCAACTGGCTGAAAACCGTCGCAGTATTTTGCATATAGTAATTTGCCTCGGCACGGGCATTTGCTTGGGTATTTTCACAATTCTTTGGCTGCATACTCCGCCGTCTAAAACATATCAACTTCGTCCGCTCATGAAAGAAATTGATGACTATAAGGCGGCGAATGGACATTATCCAACTTCATGCGAACAATTCGCTTCGTTTGTCAAATTAACTAATCAGTTCAGCATTTACTCTGTTTACTCTGAACCTGCCGGTGAAGGATCAATTCTCTTGGCGGACCGCGTGAGTGGTTGGGAAATACAAGAGCATGAATTTACCGTTTTGTTGATGCCCGATGACTATAAAATATTTTTCCCCATTGCTGGCACCGAAAGAATGCATGCGATGAGTTTTTGATTTTTCAGCTTGGCGTTATGATTCCAATAAAAGCTGTTGGCGAAAGGGGCAAATCTACAACACATCTTTTGGGCCTTATTGGAAACCCAGTTTTCTTCGCTAATCCAGCCTCCGGCATCACAACGTCCGGCGGAACAGCAGCGTCGCCGCGCTCATCGCAATCGCGGTGAAGACAAACAGGAACAGCAAATCGCCGCTGACGGCCATCATGCCGGTGTTTTTCAAGACAAGCTGCTTGAAGCCATGCACCGCATAAGTGAACGGGTCAACGACGGCAATCGCCTTCATCCATTCTGGAAATGATTGCGTGGGATAAACCGCGCCGCTGGGAAAATACAGCACCGTGTTGAGCATCCCGAAAATCGCGCGCGGCACCAGCGGGTCGCTTACGCGCACCATGATCAAAAACATCATGCTGATCAGCGCCAGTGCCGTGGCGACGACAAGGATGGACATTTTTGCCAGCCGCAACGGATTCAGCGGGTCGGGAATCCCCGCGATGATTGAACCGAGCGTCACCAGGACGATTCCAGCGATGATGGCCTTGGCCGCGCCCGAAAGCGTGAAGCCGAGGATCAGTTCAAATTTGCGTATCGGCGTGACGAGATAGCCTTCGTGCAAACCGCGCGCCTTGTCGTCAATGAAAATGATTCCGCCGCCGATCATCGCCGAGACAAAAATCGCCAGCACGATGACGCCCGGCAGCAAATACTGGATATACGGCACATAAGGATAAACCTCGACGACGTCCAGCGTCGCATTCGCCGTCGTGCGCGGCGGAACCGGCGGCGAATTGTAGGCTGTCGAGCAGGCCGGTCAGCGCGCCGCCCAGCGCCGACGATGAAAACTGGTCCGTGTTGTCCTCGACAAGCGCGATGCGTGGATTCGCGCCGGCCAGAACCTTGCGCGAAAAGTCCGGCGGGATGTCCATGCACGCCCTGGATTTTTCCGTTCCGCAAATCGCGCATGGCGTCGCCTCGGTCGCTGTAATAAATGGGCGTGAATGTTTTTGCGTTGGCGGCGACGGCCTGAAACATTTCGTGCAATTTGATCGCCGGAACGCCGTGATCCTCGTCCACAACGCCGACTTTCAAATTTTGAATTTTCCCGCCGAAGGCGTAGCCGAGCACGACGAGCTGCACCAGCGGCATGATGATCGAGACGATGACAAGCACCGGGCTGCGCCGGAAACGGCGCAGGTCGCGTTCGATGATGGCCCAGACACGGTGCATTTTTAACAGAATTTTTTAACGCAAAGACGCAAAGAAAAGAAGGCGCAGAAAATTTGAATTTTTCTCTTTTCGGTTTTTGCTTTGCGTCTCTGCATCTTTGCGCCTTTGCGTTGAGTTTTAATTCCGATGTAAAATAAATGGACTGTCGGCTGCGGACGGTGCCTGTAGATTGTCGCGCAATTGATGGCCGGTGTAATGGACAAAAACGTCGTCGAGCGTCGTGCTTTGGACGGACAGCGAGGCGACGGTGACGTTTGCGCCGCGCGCGGCTTCAAGCAGTTCAACCGTCGTGCGCGGGCCGTTGTTCGATGAAATGCGGAAAATGTTGCCATCGGCCTTCACCTCCGCCGCTTCGGGCAGTTTTTGCATCGTCTCCAGCCAGTTTGGCGGAACGCTTGAGAAGCTGACCTCCAAAATATTTTTGCCGGGAATCGAGGCTTTCAATTTCAGCGGCGAATCAAGCGCGGCCATTTTACCGCCGTCAATGATGGCGATACGGTCGCACAGCTTGTCCGCCTCGTCCATGTAATGCGTCGTGACGAGGATCGTCAGGTCGCGCTCGCGCTTGAGCCGCGCGAGCATTTCCCAGACGGCCACGCGCGAAACCGGGTCGAGGCCGGTCGTCGGCTCGTCGAGGAAAAAAATCTTCGGCTCATGGACGAGGCCGCGCGCGATCTCCATCCGCCGACGCATTCCGCCCGAAAACATTTTCACCGGCTTGTCCGCCCATTTTTCCAGGTCAACTTCCTTGAGCAATTGCGGAATGATCCGCTTCCGCTGCTCGCGCGGGATGCCGTAAAGCTTTGCGAAAATCGTCAGATTTTCCACCGCGCTCAATTCGAGGTCGCTCGTCATCGCCTGCGGAATGACGCCGATGGACTGCCGCACGCCGTTGGCTTCGCGCGAAATATCGAAATTATTCACGCGCGCCGTGCCGGAAGTCGGCGGCACGAGCGTGGTCAACATTCGGATGAGCGTGGATTTGCCCGCGCCGTTCGGGCCGAGCAGCCCGAAAATTTCGCCGTGCTCGACGGAAAAATTCAGCGCATCCACGGCGGTGAAATCGCCGAAGCGCTTGGTCAGATTTTCAACTTCAACGTCGAACATGATTTTCAAGTTTAATCCAGCGTCTGCCGGTAGCGTTTGATTCCAATCGTCAGCATCACGATTAAAAATAATGCAATCGGCCAGAGGTCGGGCGCGATTTCAGCAATTCCATTTCCTTTCAGCAGAATCCCGCGCACGACGCGCAGAAAATGCGTGAGCGGCAGGCATTCGCCGATGTCCTGCGCCCAGCCCGGCATCCCGCGAAACGGAAACATATAGCCGGACAGCAGCAGCGACGGCAGAAAAAAGAAAAACGCCATCTGCACCGCCTGCAACTGGTTTTTGGCGATGGTTGAAAAAGTGATGCCGACGGCGAGGTTCGCCACGATGAATAAAAATGTCATCGCCAGCAATAATGGAAGGCTGCCAATCATCGGCACGTTGAACAAAAATTTCGCCGCGAGCAAAATCAGCAGGACCTGCACATAGCCGACGGCGATGTAAGGGACGATTTTTCCGATGATGACTTCGCTCGGATGCACCGGCGTTGAGAGCAGGTTTTCCATCGTGCCGCGCTCGCGCTCCCGCGTGATGGCCAGCCCGGTGATGATGATCATCGTCATCGTCAGCATCACGCCCATGAGTCCGGGCACGATGTTATACTGCGTGATGTTTTCGGGATTGTAATGCTGATGGACAACCAGGTTGAATGGCGCGGAATTTCCCTGGAGTTTTGCCAGCGGCCCGGTAAGGTCGCGGTTCAAAACCGTCGGCGTGAGCGCGTTCATCGCGGCAATCGCATAGCCGACGGCTGTGGGATCGGTCGCATCGGCTTCGAGCAGCAAATCGGGTTGTTCGCCGCGCAATAATTTGCGCGAAAAGTCCACCGGGATTTCCACCGCGAACTGCACCGTGCCACGCGCGAGCAATTTTTGGATGTCCGCCTCGCTGCGCGGTTCGCGCGTGATGTCAAAGTAACTGCTGTTGCGCATGGCCCATACAATCGTGCGCGAAAAAATGCCGTTGTCCGCCGAATAAACCGCCGTCGGCAGATGTTTCGGGTCGGAATTGATGGCGTAGCCGAACAAAATCAATTGCAGCATCGGAATGCCGACCATCATTCCGAACGTCAGCCGGTCGCGCCGCATCTGGATGAATTCCTTCGCGACGATGGCGCAAAACCGCTGCCAGTTGAATTTCATATTTTTATGGTAGGGCGGTGCTGCCGCGCCGCCCAAACCGGCAAAGCGGCAGCTTTGCCCTACCAAATTTGTTTCACGAGTAATTGTCCTTTGCGGTTCCCATCAGGCTGATGAAAACGTCTTCCAGCCCCGATTGGATTTGTTTCCAGTGATAATCGCCGGTGATCAACGGACTCACGCTTGCGCGCAATTTTTCCGCGTCGCTGCCGCAGACGTGCAGTGTCGTGCCGAACGCGACGACCTGTTCGACTCCGGGTTTTCCACGGATTTTTTCCGCGAGTTCGTGCAAATTCCCGCCAGTCACCTCCCACGTCGTGAGTTTTGAATTTTTCAAAACTTCGTCAACCGTGCCGCTCGCGAGCAAGTTTCCATAGCTGATGTAGGCCACGCGATTGCAGCGTTCCGCCTCGTCCATGTAATGCGTGGTGATTAGCACGGTCAGTCCCGCGCCGGCAAGCTGCTGGATTTCGTCCCAAAAATCGCGGCGCGCCTTCGGGTCAACACCCGCCGTCGGCTCGTCGAGCAACAACAGTTGCGGCTCGTGGATCAGGCACGCGGACAACGCGAGCCGCTGTTTCCAGCCGCCGGACAATTCACCGGCGAGTTGTTTGCGGCGTTCAACCATGCCGAGACGTTCCAGGCTTTTTTCAACGGCGGCTTTTCGTTCCGGCACGCCGTAAATGCGCGCGATGAAATCCAGATTTTCCTCGATGGTCAAATCCTCGTAAAAACTGAACCGCTGCGTCATGTAGCCGACCTGCTTTTTAATTTCGGAACTTTGCGCGCGAAAATCGAACCCGAGACATTGGCCGTCGCCGGCATCCGGCTTGAGCAAACCGCAGAGCATCCGCAGAAACGTCGTCTTGCCGCTGCCGTTCGGGCCGAGAAAACCGTAAATCTCGCCGTGACGGACTTGCATCGCGATGTCGTTGACGACGGTGCGGTCGCCGAATTTTTTCGTGACGCCGTGAACGTCAATGACGAGGTCGCCGATCATTTGGCGGTGAAAGTAATAATGTTGCCGCTGTTATCCCAGTTGGTAGTGTAAAAGTTGGAGCCGTCGCGCATATTAAACTTCCATTCGTTGCCGATTTTGACAATCGGGCAAATCATATAATTCGTATCGTTGTGATTGCGGTCTGCAAAAAACATTTGAAGTTTTAATTCAACTTTATCCGCGCTTACATTTTTCTTAGCGAGAATCTGGATGCTTTTTAATGCTTGATTTTCTCCTTGCCGCGATTCTGATTTGAACCGTTTTGGATTTTTTCCAAATTGGTCTACGGCCTGTTCCTTTGGAACTGAAGCAACGGCAGCGTCGTAATTGCCATTCATCGTTGCCCAAACAAAAGATTCCATTGCCGCTTCAGGCGTTTTGTATCCGGCAAAAACGAGTTGTCCTTTTAGAATTAAAGTTCCGGGCGCTTGTGGCGTTTGCGCGCGCGGCAAATGTGGAAGACGACACCAAATAAAAAAAACAGTTCCCACTAGAATGAAAGCAGCCGCAATTCCGAGTGTAATTTTGGTTTTCATATTTATTGTGCAAGTTTCACGTCCACCGGCTGGCCGGGACGAAGTTCCGGCGCGTCCGCCGGGGAAAATTTTGCTTCGATCATGAAGACCAGCTTCGCGCGGTTCTCGCGGTTGTATAAAACCGGCGGCGTGAACTCGGCCTGCGTGGAAATGTAATTGACCGTCGCCGAATAACTTTTCGCCGCGCCGTCAAAAGTGACGCTGACGCTCTCGCCGGCCTTGATTCGCGGCAGCATTTCCTGCGGCACAAAAAAACGCGCCTTCAAATTTCCCGGCGGCAGCAAAACGACAACCGGATTTCCCGCCGCGACCCATTCGCCCTGCCGATACAACGTGTCCTGCACGAACGCATTCGCCGGCGCAAATTGCTGTTTCTGGTCGAACGACCAGCGCGCTTTTGTGAGCGCGTCATTGAGTGACCCGACTTGCGCCGCGTCGGAATCGCGCCGCGATTCCGCCTGATCAAGTTCCTCGGCGGAAATCACGCCGCCGTCGGCGCGCAATTTTTCACGGCGGGCGAATTCATTTTCCGAAAGCGCGAGATTCGCCTTCGCCTGCGACAGATTTTTTTCCGCCTGCTGAACGGCTGCGGCTTCAGACTGGCGTTCGAGTTCAAACAGCAATTGTCCGGCCTTCACTTCACCGCCGCGCGCGACGGCAAGATTTGTCAGCGCGCCGCCAAGCGGCGAGGCCACATAGACGTATTCGCCCTCGATGTATCCTTGAAAAACATTTGCAGGATTTCGCGAGCAGCCAGCAATGAAAACGGCGGTCAACGCGAGCGCCATCAAAGTTCGCGCGGTCGCTTTTTTAACATTGTGATCCATGATTCACGGATTTTTTAGCGGCATGGTGACGTAAGCGGTCATTCCCACGGCGAGCGCGCGGTCGGAATTGTCGCAGCGCAGGCGGATTTCAAAGGTCTTGATGTCGCGCTTGGTGCGGCTCACGTCGCGTTGCGTGGCATAATCGGCGTCAACACCGCGAAAAAAGACAATGCCTTCGCGCGTCGCGCCCGACGGCAGTTTCACCTGCATTTTGTCGCCGAGATGAATCCGGTCAATGTAGGTCTCCTCGACGTCCGCACGGACCCAAAGATCGTCCTGGTTGATGAGCGTGACGATGGCCTGGCCGGGAATGACGACTTCACCCGGCAACGCGACGCGCGTGTCAACGATGCCGTTGGTCGGCGCGAAGATTTTCGTGTAGCCCAGTTGCACCGCCGCCTTTTCCTTTTGCGCGGCGGCTGCCTGGATTTGTTTCTGGACGGATTCGACGTGCGCCTGCGCGGATTCATAGGCCGCCCGCGTCGCGTCATAAGTCTGCACGGACTCGACGTTGTTGGTGTATAATTTCCCGATGCGCTCAAAATTGAGCCGGGCGTTTTCCAGGTCGGCCTGCGCCTGCGCGAGGTCGGCGGCGGCCTGCTGCTCGCTGCTCGCGTAAAATTTCACGTCGGCCTGCTGTGTTTGCGGTTGAATTTCCGCCAGCAGTTCGCCGTTCGTGACCGTGTCGCCTTCCTTCACGAAAAGCTGCTGCAATCGGCCCTGAATTTGCGGGCTGACGATGACTTCGTCCGTCGTGACGACGCCGGTCAAAATGATTTTCGCCGGCGAGCGCGTCATTGCGTAATAAATGCCGCCAGCGACAGCGAGAACCAAAATGACAAGGATAATTCTGCGGCTTGTTTTCATCGGCATTGTTCGTTCCGGCACACGAAACAAAATTCTTGTTGACTTGTCAAACACTTGTTTGAATTATGTGTTTGAAACATGAAACTGAAGCCGCAGACAGAAATCACCGCCGCCAGCCCGGACGAGACGCGCCGCCATCTTTTGGAGGCGGCGGGCGAGGTGTTCGCCGAGGCCGGTTTCCGCGACGCGACGGTGCGCGAAATCTGCCGGCGCGCGGGCGCAAACGTCGCGGCGATCAATTATCATTTTGGCGACAAGGAAACGCTTTATCTCGACGTGCTGCGTTACGCGCACGGCAAGGCGCTGGAGAAATATCCGCCACTGCTCGGCGTGGCGGCGGATGCGCCGCCGGAGAAAAAATTGCGCGCGTTCGTCCATTCGCTGCTGCTGCGGATTTTTGACAAAGGCCCGACGGCGTGGCATGGAAAAGTCCTGTTGCGCGAGATGATCGAGCCGACGGCGGCGCTGGATTCGCTCGTCGAGGAGCGGATGCGCCCGATGGTCGGCCAGCTTTGGAAAATCGTCGCGGAAATTCTGGATTGCCCGCTCAACGACGAGCGCGTGCGGCTCTGCGGCTTCAGCATCGTGAGCCAGTGCACATTTTACAAACATTGCAGCCCGGTGGTGTCGCGGCTTTTCCCGGACAAGCTGCCGCAGGACGCCGCGAGCATCGAACGGCTGGCCGATCACATCACGAATTTTTCGCTGGCGGCCATGAAGCATCTGTCGCCGGCAAAACATTGAAAAAATTTACCCGTGAAAAAAAATAAAATCATCTTGTCGGTGGCGCTGGTTTGTTTCGCCGCAGGCGGGATTTCTTTCGGCCAAGACGCAGACACCAATTCAGCCGCGTGGATTTCGCGCCCGCTTGTCGCTGGTGGACTGCTTGAACGTCGCGCTCCAGCAAAACGCGACGATTCTCAAGGCGCAGAACGATCTCGAAGCGTCGCAGGGCGTGGTCGTGCAGACGCGCGCGGTGGCGCTGCCGCAATTGACGGCGAGCGGCCAATACAAATACACCGACCCGGCGCGGTTGAAAATTTTCCCATCCCCGGAGGCTTCACACAGCCGAATCAAAACTGGAACGCGGGCATCCAGCTCGTCCAGTCCATTTACGAAGGCGGGAAAATCACCGCCGCGTTGCACGCCGCCGGCGCGACGAAACAGCAGGCGCTCGCACAATTATCAAACCACCGTCGCCGACACGCTGTTAAGCGTGCGGCTGGCGTATTACGACGTGCTGCTGGCCGCGCAGCAAATCACCGTCCACGAAGCGTCGGTCAACCTGCTGCAAAATGAACTGGACGACCAGCAGCGCCGCTACAACGCGGGCACGGTTCCGAATTTCAACGTGCTGCGCGCCGATGTCGCCGTCGCCAACGAACGCCCGACTCTGATCCAGGCGCGCAACAATTATCGCATCGCAAAAAACAACCTCGTCGAACCTGCTCGGCTACAACCTGCCGCGCGACATCTGGGAGGACATTCCGCTGAATCTGACCGACACGCTCGACGCCGCGCCGTTATGACGTGAACCTGCCCGACGCCATCCAGCAGGCGCTCGCCCGGCGCACGGAACTCATCGCGCTGCGCAAGACGGTGGAATTGCAGAAGCTCAACATCGTCGACGCCAAGTCCGGCTACAAGCCGACCGTCTCGCTTTTTGCCGGCTACGGCTGGAACAACGCGCAATTCACGCCGCCGGTGACGCTCGACCACGACATCAACGGCTGGAACGCCGGCGCGCAACTGAGTGGAACATTTTTGACGGCGTGCTGACGCATGGCAAAGTCGTCCAGGCCAAGGCGCTTTACGAAAAATCCAAGACCGACCTGGATCGACCAGTCGCGCCAGATTGAACTGGAAGTCCGCACGGCGTATTCCGACTTCATCGAGGCGCGCGAAGTTTTGGATTCGCAAAAGACCGTGCAGGACGAGGCCGAGGAGGCCTTGCGCGAAGCCAAGGCCGCGCGCCGACGCCGGCACCGGCACGCAGCTCGACGTGCTGGACGCCGAGACTTCGCTCACGCAGGCGCGCACGACGCAGATCCAGGCGCTGCACGATTACGACGCCGCCCGCGCCAAACTCGAACGCGCCATCGGCGACGGACATGATTCGCAGCCGGCAAAATAATTCGTTCAAACCGGTTTGAATTGCGAACGCGGCGGAAATTCGTGCAAGATTTTGTCCGCGCATGGCAAAAATTCAACGCGCGCTCATTTCCGTTTCCGACAAAACCGGCCTGGTTCCCTTCGCGCAAATTCTCGCGCAGGCCGGGCATTGAAATCATTTCCACCGGCGGCACGGCCAAAACGTTGCGCGAGGCCGGACTCGCCGTGAAAGACATCAGCGAACACACCGGCTTTCCCGAAATGCTCGATGGCCGCGTGAAAACGCTGCACCCGAAAGTCCACGGCGGACTGCTTTACATTCGCGGCAACGAAACGCACGAAGCGGCCGTGCAGGCAGCACGGCATTTCGCCGATTGATCTCGTCGTCGTGAATCTTTATCCGTTCGAGGAAACGGTCGCGAAACCGAATGTGAGTCTGCACGACGCGATTGAAAACATTGACATCGGCGGGCCTTCGATGCTCCGCAGCGCGGCGAAAAACCATGACAGCGTGACGGTGGTCGTTGACCCGCTGGATTACGCGGAAGTGGCAAAACAAATTTCCGAAAATGGCAACACGACCCTGGAATTGCGCCGCAAGCTGGCGGCGAAAGTTTTCGCGCGCACGGCGGCTTACGACGCCGCGATTGCGGCGCATCTGCAAAAGGAATTTGCCGCCGGCAAAAATTCGCTGCCGCACGTCGCTTACGATTTCCGCGCCGCTGGCGCAGCCGTTGCGCTACGGCGAAAATCCGCATCAAGCCGCCGCGCTTTACGGAAAATTTCCACGAATTTTTCCAGCAGCTTCACGGCAAGGAACTTTCCTACAACAACATTCTGGATCTGACGGCGGCGGCGCAATTGATTTCGGAATTTGAAAACGATCCGCCGACGCTGGCGATTCTGAAGCACACGAATCCGTGCGGCGTCGGGCAGGGCGCAAATCTGCGCGAGGCGTGGGACAAGGCGTTTGCGACGGACAAACAGGCGCCGTTCGGCGGAATCATCGCGACGAACAAGATTCTGGACGGCGATTGCGCGAACGCGATTGCGGAAATTTTCAGCGAAGTCATCGTCGCGCCGGATTTTTCGGCGGAGGCGCTGGCGATTTTGCAGAAGAAGAAAAATCTGCGGCTGATGAAATTGTTGAAAGTCCCGTCCAGCCAGCGCAGCCGTTGGACATGCGAAGCGTCGGCGCGGATTCATTTTTGTTGCAGGAGCGCGATTTGAAAACGGCGACGCGCGCGGATTTGAAAATTGTGACGAAGCGGCAGCCGACGGAAGCGGAATTGAGCGCGATGCTGTTCGGCTGGCGCGTGGTGAAGCACGTGAAGTCCAACGCGATTGTTTATGCGGGCGCGGACCGGACGCTGGGCATCGGCGCGGGACAGATGAGCCGCGTGGATTCCAGCCGCATCGCGGTCTGGAAGGCGGGCGAGGCGAAGCTGCCGCTCAAGGGCAGCGTGGTTTGCAGCGACGCATTTTTCCCGTTTCCCGACGGTTTGATTGCGGCGGCGGAAGCGGGCGCGACGGCGGCCATCCAGCCGGGCGGCTCGGTGAAGGATGCGGAAGTGATCGCGGCGGCGGACGAACGCGGAATCTGGCGATGGCGTTCACCGGCGCGCGGCATTTCCGGCATTGAACTGGGGAAGGAACACAAGAAATTTCGGCTCGCGGGGACGCCCGTCCCACCAAACGGATTCAGCGGATCAGCCAGTAAATCAGGATGAACTGGCCGAGCGTGACGAAAACCAGAAGCGCCCAGACGAAATTTTCACGAAGGCGAAGGCCGCGCTGTTGGGCGGCGGCGAGCCAGAACTGCAATTTGACGGAGCCGACGGTGATGATGTCGCCGTTGCGAAGGATTTTTTCCAGGACGGGTTCGCCATTGACGGTGGCAAGCGCGTTTGCGGAGGTTGCGAGATTGAAGCCTGTCCCCTTTTTGAAATTCCAATGTAAGGTGCCGGTCCCAGACGCCGTCGTCTTCCAGTTGCAATTCATTTCCCGCCGCGCGCCCGATGCGGAAAGGAAAACGGCGGGCCGCCGATTGGCGCCCGCCTTTTTTCCCGAAAGGATGTTGAGTTGAATCATCACCAAATGCTGCGCGGCACGTTGATCTGGTCGCCGGGATAAACGGGCGGATCCTCTGTCTTGCCGGCCGCACGTCGTCCACGTTGACCTTGATGCGCTCGCCGTTGGCGCGGGTGAGGGTGACGTTGTGGCTGGCAAAGTCGGTGAAGTCGCCGGCGGCCTGGATGGCTTTGGTGACGGTGGTTAGTCCCAAATAAAGCTGACGCCTGGCTGTTGCTGACTTCCCCGCCGACATAATAAACGCGGTCGGAATCCGGCGATTTTACGGTGACGGTGAGACGGACATAATATTTGGGAACGTAATTGGTCGTAAATTTCATTTTGCAATTCGCCGGGCGTCTTGCCAACGGCGATGACTTTGCCGATGAGCGGCAGCGTGATGGTGCCGTCTTCCTTGACGGAATCTTCGTGTGGTGGAATTCCAGTGCTTTCCTGATCCGAGCCGGTGGTCAGGGTCACCACCACGGTGTCGCCGACTTGAAAGCGTGCGACACCGATCGTTGGATTGGCGGGTGTGGAAGGTTGTGCCGCATTTGGCTGCATACTGTCGCAACCGGCGAAAATCGCCGCCGCGAACAACAGGGCGGACATGAACAATCCATTAACAAATAATTTCATTGGCCTAATCCTTGCGAAATTGAAGGTGCAATCAATACTTTTGTTTGATGCCGTCCTCCCGGTGTCGCCGGGGGCGTTTGGATCCTTGGCAGCGGCGGCCTGCGAGTCTTCGCTGCGGGAATAATAATAATCGTGATAGTAGCCGCTGTAGTAATAATAGCTTTCATCCTGCGACATATTGATGTTGTTCAGAACGATGCCAGCGAAGTTGCCGCCGACTTTTTCGATCAATTGCTTGGCGCGCAGGTTCATCGGCTGCGGATAGCGGCGGTATTGGATGACTTGCATCACCATGTCCACTTCGCTGGCCAGGACGGAGGCGTCGCTCACGCCCAGAATGGGCGGTGAATCGAAGAAGATGAAGTCATAGCGCTGCTTCAACTCGGCGATCATGTCTCTCATCTGCGCCGAACCAAGGATGCTCATGGAACTGCTCGGCAGTTTGCCGCTGGCCATGAAATCGAGCGTCGGCACGGCCGTGGTCTGGATGATCTCTTCAATGCGTGTTTTGCTTGAGCAGATAATTGGTCAAGCCGAGGTTGTTGGCGACATGAAGCAGCTTGTGGAGCGTGGGACGGCGCAAGTCGGAATCCACCACCAGCACGCGCTGGCCGGTTTGGGCAAATACCGTGGCCAGATTCAAGGTGGTGGTGGATTTGCCTTCGCCGGCACCCGCGCTGACAACGACAATGGTGTTGAGTTTTTCATCCTTGCGGGAAAAAAGGAGGTTGGTGCGCAAGAACCCGGTAGGCTTCGGCGTGGCGGTTTTCGCCGTCCTTGTCATCCACAAGGTAGCCGACATTTTGCGGAATGACGCCCAGCACCGGCGCCTGGAACGCGCGTTCGACATCGTCAATGGTTTTGACGCTGGTGTCGAGATACTCGATGAAGAACGCCAGGCCGATGCCGACGGCCAGACCGATGATGATGCCCAGAATGATGTTCAACGTCTTGTTCGGGCGGACGGGATCTTTGCCCGGCTCGGCACGATCAATGATTTCCACCATGGAAGTCTTGGGGATTTGCAGATCCAGTTGCTCTGACGCGATTTTCGCCTGAAGCAGCGCATGGAACTGAATGTCACTCTCAAGGTCGCGCTTGGTCTCCCAGTAAGGCTGTCCCCTTTGGGCTTCTTCCTGATCTTTTTCCTTGGCTGCTTCGAGTTGGGCTGTCAGATCGTCAAGCGCAGCCTTATCGTCAGCCAACTGGCTTTTGAGGCCGACCATGATGCCATCAACACGGCCGTCAATCTCGCTGTTCAACTCGCCAATTAAGGCTTGGAGAGAGATGACGTCTGGATTTGCCGATCCCAAACTGTTGGTCATCTGGACTAATTTCTGTTCAGACAAATGCAAATTGCTCAACATATCGTTCAACGCGACGTCCGTCACCATTCCGGGCAGGACATCCCGAAGCTTTTCCTTGTCATAGCCTTCCAGTCCGGTCAACTGTTTCTCATGCTTCGTATAGAGTTCTTTGTCTTCAAGCATGTTATCGTTGTATTTTTGAACGTCAGCCTGACTCAACGTGGGGCTTGGGCCGGTGGCGTTTGGATCAGAATCAACGATTTTTAAATTGCTGCGCAGGAAGTCCACGTTCGACTGGGCAACCCGGATTTTATCCTGATCCGCCTCAAAGCTTTGCTCCAGAACGCCGATGCCGTTTGTGGCCAGCTCGGTGTGCAGACTAAACCGGTATTCACGGTAGGCATCGGCGATGGCATTGGCCAGTTTCGCGGCTTCATTTCTGTCTCCGCTATAAACCGTGATGTCAATGAGCTTGGTGTTTCGCTCGGGGCTCAAGTCCATGCGCTGCTTGAGCAATAGCATCGTCTCGTCCGTCGTGAACGGGACATTGTTGTTATATTCTTTGCCCCATACATTGTTCAGATCCAGTTTAGTGATGACCCGGCCAAGAACCTGCTGGGACTGCATGATCTTAAATTCGGTCTGGATGAAATAGGGGTCATAAGGAGCGACCATTGACGCGTTGCCGATGTTTTGGACATCGCTGGCGCTGTCATTTTCAATCTTGATGACGGCCATGCTGGAATAGGAGGCGGGCAGAAGAAACGTCACCACCGTGGCAATGACGGAGGTGATCAGAAATACCGTGATGATTATCGTCTTGCGGATGCGGATGATCCGCCAGTAATCGAGGAAATGCAGACTGCTTTCCTGCGACGGCTGGTTTTTTGCTGGTTCCATATAAAAAAAATAATGGGAGACAGAGTAAAGACCCCGCTCCCGTTTAATCGTTCAAAAACATTTTATTGCGCCACGACGCCAGCTTAAAAAGTCGCCGTGACACCCAAGAAGACACGATTGCGCGTGTAAGCCTGCCCCGCAATCTTGGACACATAATCGTCAAAATTATAGCCACCCTCCGCTGAAAAGTTGCGCGTGAAGTTATATGTCAGGCTCAAGCCAACAGCATAATAATCGTCAGACTGACCATTGTAAGCACCGCCGTTGTATTCTGCATCCTGAAAACTTGCCATCGCATTGGCCACCAGCTTGGAAGTCAACTGATGGTTGACGGAACCATAGACCAAGGTGCTTTCCTGATCCAGAGTGAGACTGCCGTTTGAAACCGACGCAATATCCGTCGCGTTTCGGGTATGGGTCAAACCAATCTCGGCATAACTGCCTGACGCGTAAGTATAGACCAATGAGGCATTCGCATAAGGACTAACCTGCGAGCTGGCGGCCGGATCATTGTAATCTTCAGTGTATTGGACACCCACTCTCACAGAGCCAGTCAAATTATCAAGAAATGAGTGCTTAACACCGACATATCCATAGTGCGAACGAGTGTCTCGGTTGCTGCTAAAATAACCACCACCAATCGGCTCACCACCATTATAGACAACCTGACCATATTGATAACCAACAAAACCGGTGGTTGTCGGCGTGGCGTGCCATTGAAAATCAAGAGAAACAAGATTCTCATCCCGGTTCAGCAGACCGGCCAAGCTGGGATTGGCCGCAGTGCCATTCTTATTCTGATAATCATAAAACGTGTTTTTATAGCTCAAAACGGTGCTGAACAAGTCTGTCCAATCCGTGGTCACACTGATTTTGGCGGCGTTGACGACGTTGTTTCCCTCAACGCGAATCGGGACAGCGGTGGCCGCACCTGAAGGGGTCAGCAGTGCCGGATCCTGCGCCACCACAAATGAATCCTCCGCCCGCGCATGCCATCTTTCATTGAATGCGTGATCCGCCCATAAGTCTAATTGATGGGTCTGGTCATACGGACTCTGCCCAAGATGATCCCGCTCCTCATAGTAAGACAGCCCGTAAATATAACGCATCCCCAGTTCCGTCGTCGTAAGCGGCGCATTTAATTCAAATTGCGGGGAAACCTGAATGCCGAAACTGCCCTTCTTGTTTGGGCCGTTGGACGCCGTGGTATAATTGTCATCGTAAAAACTGCGGAGCGTGGCCGACACGGTCCACATTTTGGATGTGTCGCTCATATCTGGCGTGTAAGCGGCCTGAAGACTGGCCGTTCCGGCCGCCGCAAGTCCCATGGAGACAATAAATTTTTTCATAAAAATTTTCCTAGTGTTTTCGTTTTGCAGCCAACGCTTAAGTTTTGATTTATTTCTGTTTCTTTGACTTCCTACGACTCTGAAGAGAGCCTACCCAAAAAGCCGCATTGAGGTCAAATGTTTTTTTTACTTTTTTTTGGGGTTAAAAACCTGTGCTGCCAAACCTTACAAAGCCATGCCTGCAACATACTTACTGTTTCCAATTTGACACGCTTATGTTTCAATTCCTTGATCAGTGATTTCAAAGCGAGCGTGTTGGCTGCATCTTTTTTTTCCAGCCAGCCTTTGCGCGCAATGCCCGCGCCCAGCCGCAGAAAATCCGGCGTGTTCATTGCGATGCGCGTCGGGATTGATGACGCATTTCACGCCCTTGCTTTTCGCGTAAGGCCAGTGCCGCCAGTCCAGATCGAAGCCGGTGCGGATTGCAATTCAGCTCAATCCACGTCCCCGTTTCCGCGCACGCGTCAATCACCGCCGGCACGTTCATCGGATACGGCTCGCGCTCCAAGAGCAGCCGGCCCGTCATGTGCGCGATGATGTGGACGAATGTATTTTCCGCCGCGCGGATCAAGCGCTTCGTGTTTTCCGCCTCGTCATGCTGAAGGGACGTGCAGGCTTGCCACCACGACGTCCAATTCCGCCAAAATTTCGTCGTCAAAATCCAGCCGCTCTTTCAAAATGTCCACTTCGCGTGCCCGCCAACAGCCGGAACTCGCTGCCGCGCGCCGGCAAACTTTTCGTTGATTTTTTTGATTTCCTTGATTTGCTCGCGCAGCCGTTTCGCGTCCAGACCGTTCGCCTGAAATGACGATTTCGAGTGATCCGTGATCGCCCAGTATTCGAGGCCGAGATCGTCCATGTAACTCCGCGATTTCTTCCAGCGTGTTGTGGCCGTCGCTCCAGGTCGAATGATTGTGCAACGAACCCTTCAAATCCGTCCACTCGATCAATTTCGGCAAATCATTTTTCTCGCTCGCCGAAAATTCGCCGTGATCCTCGCGCAATTCCGGCGGCACAAAAGCCAAATCCAGTTTCTCAAAAATTTCCTCTTCCGTCTTGCACGGCACGAGCAATTTCGGATCGCGCGTCTCCTCTTTGGATTTGAACAAGCCGTATTCATTCAGCCGCAAACCGCGCTCGATCGCCCGCTGGCGCATCACGATGTTGTGCTCCTTGCTGCCGGTGAAATACGCCAGCGCAAACGGAAATTCCCTGTCGCTCACCACGCGCAAATCGCATTGGATGCCGCCTTCCAAAATCACGCTCGCCTTCGTTTCGCCTTTCGCCGGTGACTTTGATCATGCCCGGCTGCGAAACGAAAAACTCAATCACGTCCGCCGGTTTTTTCGACGACGCCAGCAAATCAATGTCGCCGATGACTTCCTTGAACCGCCGCAAACTGCCCGCCGTGCTGCAACGGATCACGTCGGGATGCTCGCGCAAATTTTCCAGCAACGGCTCGGCAGCGCGCAGCGCGTCGCTCAACAAATGTTTGCTCGCGTAAGTCCGCTTGCGCTCGATGCCTTCCAGAATGTTCGCCTGCGTTTTTTCGCCGAAACCGTCCAGTTCCGGCGACTTTTCCCGCCTTGCAGGCCGCCTCCAGTTTTTCAATCGAATCAATTCCGAGTTTTTTGTTCAGCGCCTGGATTTTTTTCGGCCCGAGGCCGGAAATTTCCAGCATCTCAATCAAGCCCGGCGGAATTGAAGCCTTCAACTCCTCGTAGTATTTCAATTTTCCCGTCTCGACGAGTTCCGTGATTTTCTGTTCCAGCGCCTCGCCGATGCCCTTGATTTCGCCCAGCCGCTTTTCCGCGACGAGTTTCGCCAGCGGCTCGTTCAAACCTTCAATCGTCCGCGCCGCGTTCGCATAAGCGCGCGTCTTGAACGGATTTTCGCCCTTCAATTCCAGCAGCACTCCGATCTCGACCAAAATTTCCGCAACCTTGTCTTTGTCCATGCGACAACAATATGAAGCGCGATTCGTAAAGTTCAAATTTTTAACGCAAAGGCGCAAAGGCACGAAGTCTCAAAGAAGTTTCATTCCGTCTTCGCGCCTTTGCTTCTTCGCGCCTTTGCGTTAAATTTTTGCCGATTTTAGGATTATGATTAAGAGGAAACAATTTGCCCGTCGCGCTGACCATCGCCGGCTCGGACAGCGGCGGCGGCGCGGGCATCCAGGCCGATTTGAAAACCTTCGCCGCGCTCGGCGTCCACGGCGCGAGCGCCATCGCGTGTCTGACCGCGCAAAATCCGAAGCGCGTTTTGGCTGTCGAGCCGTGTTCGCCAAAAATGCTGCGGCAGCAAATCGAAGCGGTGTTTGAGGAATTGAAGCCAGCGGCGGTGAAAACCGGAATGTTGTTCTCGGCGGAAAATGTTTCCGTCGTCGCCGAATTTTTTCCGAAATCCGAAATCCGAAATCCGAAATCCGAAATTGATTGTTGACCCAATTTTAGTTTCCACCAGCGGCGCAAAACTGCTCGAACCGAAGGCGATTAAAATTCTGAAAGAAAAATTGCTGCCGCTGGCGACGCTCGTCACGCCCAATTTGTCCGAGGCGGAAATTTTGAGCGGCCAAAAAATTTCGTCCGTCGAAGAAATGCGGGAAGCCGCGCGGAAAATCCATTCGCGTTTCGGCTGCGCGGTTCTGGTCAAAGGCGGCCACTTGAAAAATGCGCGCGAAGCGGCCGACATTTTTTTTGACGGCAAAACGGAATTGCTTTTGTCCGCGCCATTTGTGAAAGGCGTCCGCACGCACGGCACCGGCTGCACTTATTCGGCGGCGATTTGCGCCGCGCTTGCGCTCGGACACGATTTGCCGCAGGCGGTTCAAATCGGAAAAAAATTCGTCACGGCGGCGATTTCAGAAAGTTATCGCATTGGAAAACATTTCGCGCTCGGAAATTTTTAAGGCGCGTTATCAAAATACGGAATGTGGCCGTCGGCCACATCAATGCCCGCTGGAGCGGAGGTTTCCTGTCATTGTGAGCCAACTGGACGGCTAAAGTCGCTGCGCGGAATTTGTCTGCCCGCGCGCGGCCTGCAGGATGGCATCGGCAAGTTGTTGCGGCGTCCACTGGTTGCCGTCCAATTGGCGAAAGATGCGTCCCTGCGGGTCGAGCACGACGGTCCGCAGATTGTGCGACATGATGCTGTCGCCGTCGCGCATGACCATCAAGTCCAGGCGCGGCGCGAGGCCGGAGAGCGTGTTTGTGGACGCGACGGCGAAGAGCCAGCGGTTCGTATCTGGGCCGCGATAAAAGTCCGCGTAGCTCGACAACATTTTAGGCGTGTCAAATTCCGGGTCGAAAGAGATGGAGAGAAGCTGCCAGTTGGCCGGCGCGTTGGTCATCGCCAGAAGCAACTGTCGCGTCTCGGAAAAATTTTTGCTCATGCGCACGCAATAATCCGGCAGCGGGCAGCGCGAATAAAAAAAGGTGAACGCCAGCGCCTTGCCCCGAAAATCCGAAAGGCGGACGGTGTCTCCATTTTCGTCCGTGAATCCGCAATCCGTCAGCAGATCGCCCGGCTTGAGTTCGGCGGACTGATAATGAAAAGCAAAGGTGTTGTTCGTCACGTTCTCGATGCGATGCGCGACGAAATGGACGTCTTCAATCCAGTCGTCATTTTCACTCACGGCCAGCTTGAAGGTGATTTCGTCCGACGGCGAAATGCCGTTGAGTTCGTTGGTGTCCTTGACGGGAAATTCCATCGTCATCGCGGGCATATAGCCGGCAATCGCCTCGTGCTGGATGGTGACTTTGCGCCGGTCGTCCGCGATCTGCCGGACAACGCCGCGCGCGTCGTAAGTCTTGACGCTGGTCTGGCCGGCGTCCGGCGCGGCTTCAAGTTTGAAACCGGTGATGACGAGTAAAAAAAGAGCACAGAAATAATTCAGGCGTTTCATAAATTTAATTTCGCAATTTGTTGATTTCCTCAACCACGGCGGTCGCCGTGCCCGGGTTCAATCCGTCGAAGTAGCCGCGCAACCTGCCGTGCGAATCCACCAGCGCGATGCGCTCGGTGTGGACAAAATTGCCCGGCATATAATTGAACGGATCGTCCGGCCCCTGCGCGAGAAAACTGTTGCCAATCAGATCATACAACGTGGTCTTGTCGCCGGTCAGCAGGAGCCAGCGGTTCGTGTCCGCGCCGAAGCGCTGGCCGTATTTTGCCAGCGCATCAACCGTGTCGTCGCGCGGATCAACGGTCAGCGAGACGAGCTTCACGTCCGGCTGGTTCGTCGTGAGCTGCTGGATTTGCTCCATGCAGCCGTTGACGACGGGACAGGTCAGCGAGCAACTGGTGTATAAAAAATCCACCACCAGAATTTTGCCGTCCAATTCCGACCGTGTGACGACGCGCCCGGTCTGGTTCGTGAGTGAAAAACCGATGAGCTGGCGCGGGTGATCCGGCTGGATGACGACCGGCTGCGTGTCCGGCAGGTTTTCATAAATGGATTCCTGCGCCTGGTCCCGATGATTCAGCGCGTAAAGCAGCGTGCAAAAGACGGTTCCAAAGAACAGCGACATGACGGTTGCGACATAGAAAAACAACCGCTCGTCGTTTCTTTGCGTGCGTTCTTTGGAACCGGGTGATTTGGACATAAGCTCGATCAAAACATATAGCTCACGCTGACCTTGAACAGCACAGGCGCGGCCAGTTGATTGCCGGTGAAGTGTTGATAGACCGGAATTTCCGCGTCGGCATAAATTTTCACCGGATGGATGTGGAATTCAATTCCCGGCGAAAGCATGATGCGCTCGTAGCCGGATGAAACCCCGTCGGCTGGATCGTCGTTTGCGCCGCCGGCGGCATTTGCGCCACTGTCTGCGCTCCGATAGGAAAAAATGGCCTGTGCCACCGGGGAGATTCTCACGCCGCCCAAACGAAAATCCTTTGTAATCAATTCCAGCCGCCGTGTCGAGCTCGACGCCCGGACGGTATTGGCCTTGTATCAACGTTGGCACGTCCAGCAATCCCTGCGCGAACCAGTCCCATTTTTCATCCTGCGTGATGTTGCCGCGGTAAAATCCGCCGAGCAAAATGTCCGTGCTGCCCGTGCCGATTTGCGAGTCGCGGTCAACGATGTCTGGATCATAATTAAAATCGCCCGTCGGCAGTTTGACGCCGAATGTTACGCCGGCGGACTGGTCCGCAAAAAATCCGGTGTAAATGCCTTCAAGCCGGATGTCGCCGAGCTGGTTCCAGTTGCGCGTGACGACCTGGCCGGTGTCGTCATCCAGCGTTTTGAAGGAACGAAAATCATAGGGCACTTCAATCTGCGCCCCCCAACTGGAGTTGAACATATATTGAACACCGAGCGTCGTGAAATGCGTCTCGATTTCCTTGTCGCCATTGTTTGCCGCCGGCGCGGTGGAACCGCCGCTCCAATTGCGGTTTTGATCCTGATAATCATATTGCAAAAAAGCCATTCCGTTATTCCCTGGCGTCGGAAACATCGAACTCGTCGCCACGTCAAAAACACCGCACCCGCACGCGCAGGCATGAACCACGCTTGGTGCCAACATTCCAACCAACAAACCGCCGCTAATTTTTGCTGCCGAACCAATTTTTCTGTTTTTCATAATCAAATTCAAATCTCAAAGTTGCGAGAACGCGAAAAAGCGCTCTCAAAGTTAAATGAAAATTATTTTTACCCGCGCCCACACGACGCGGGCAGCCAAACCGCAATTGAATCAAACGAAGAATCCGCGCGGTGGTCGGAGCAGCGGTTTTTGGACAAGGGATTTTGCGAAGGAATTTTCCAGCGGCAAAAGTTGAAATTGCGCCGGCGCAATGAGAACAAAATTTTCCTTCACCGGCGGAAATTCCAGTTTCAGTGTCAGCGAGACAGCCTCGGATTTGTTCTCCGACTTTTTTCCGGCGGCGATGGCCATGCAAATCGGGCAGGGATGTTTGCCGTCAAAAGTGCGGATCATGGATTCGGAGAGCGAGTGAGCGTGCAGATTGTCCGCGAGCATCGTCGTCCACGCGACGGTTTGCAGCAGCGCCCAATGCGCGCCGAGCATCGCGACGAGCGAGAGGACGAGACAGGTTTTGCCGATGCGAGCGAACACGAGTTTAACCTATTGAACATTTTCACAAAGTCAACGGGAAATGAATGGTCGCGCGAAGGACGCGAAGAAAACAAAGGTCAAAACGGCTTTTCCTTCGCCGACTTCACGTTCTTCGCGCGACGCTTTACGTTTCAGCAATCCAAACCAGCGTGCCATCCGGCAATAAATCGAAGAGCGGAATCAAATCCGCGTCCGCCAGATGAATGCAGCCGCACGAAGCCGGTTTGCCGATGCTAGATTGATCCGCCGTGCCGTGGATGTAAATGTAGCGCGCGTGCGAATCCACGTTGACGCCGCCGTTGAAACCCATGTTCAAGCCGGGTTCGAGACCTTCCAGCCACAAAATGCGCGTGGTGATTTTGGCGTCCGCAAATTCCGGCTGCGACGTGTGGCCGATGATCTGGCGCGATTTGAAAACCGTTCCCGCTGGTTCGCCCGCGCCGATTTTTTCCGCAATGCGATGCAATCCGAGCGGCGTGCGGTTCGAGCCTTCCGCCTGCCCGATGCCAAAACGCGAAGTGGAGCAGGGAAATTTATTTACGAATTTGTTTTGCTCAAAAAGTGAAACGGTTTGTTCGGCGATGTTGACGAGGAGAATGAATTGCGTCGGAGCAATGCTATTTTTCTCGCAAGCAGATAAAAAATCGGGCGGCAATAAATAATCCTCACGCAAAAACATAACTGCGCCGATGTCGTCGAGTTGATAGCGCTCTCGGTGAATCTGAATTTCAACCGCGTTTTCAGTTATGGCTTCGACGCGGAATTTACCAACGAACTCCCATGGCAAGCCTTCGGCTTTTACAAAAACAGGAATGGGCGTAACCTGTTGTTGGAATAGTCGCGCTTTGGCTAACCATTGAGAATCCGTGCCACCGGGCAAAACAATACTTGGTGCATCAGGGTTCTTATCTTTACGAAAGCAGCCACATACAATGTTCTGATTAACTTGAGTGAGATAGCCGAAAGGTTCGCGTCCAACCAATTGCCCAATTTCTTGCCAGTGGTAGAAATGACCTTTAATCATTGTTCGATAAGTTTCGGGTTCTTCAACCTCGTGGATTGCATCGTGGCATTTTACGCAGAGCGTAATTAAGTCGTCCATCTGGTAATCCCAAGGTTCGAGTCCAGCAATGTAGCGCTTGTGATGGACAACCAGCATCACGCGCGAATTATGATGTGCGGCACAGGCAATGTTTTTGCAATGCCAACCATCGCGTTGCATGACCATTAACCGGAGTTGTTGCCAGCGCGGGTCACGAAGTTTTTCGCGATAGGTCATTAATCCAACTGCAATTCCTTTTTGGCCTGCGCCCACGGAATGCGCGCTTTGCCGGCGTTGGCGCGTTTGGCGCGTTCAATCGTGCGCGCGTCCTCGATGTCTTCAACGCTCCGGCTCATCTGGCGCAGCAAGGTTTTGGCCTGCGTGAGCTGCTTGTTGAGCTGCGTCCAGTTGCCCGGCGGCTTGGCGGATGTCAAAGTGGCGTTACTCATAAATGTCTTTCCTGTCGCCGACATCATACACCACGAGACACGCGCCTTCCAATTCAAATAGCACACGGAAATTTCCTGCGCGCAGGCGGTATTTGTTTTTGAATCCCTTCAGTTTTTTGATGTCGCCGGTCAAGTCATGTTGCGCGCGGTCAAGTTTTGCGCCAATCAAACGGCGCGCGTCTTTTGGCAGCGCGCGAAGCTGTTCCAGTGCTGACGGAACGAAATCAATTTGATAGTGCATTTCACTTCAATTTCTTCACGAGCACCTTGGAATTTTTTCCGCTTTGCCCGTATTTTTCGCCGCGCAATCTCCCGCAATTCGTGCGGCTTGAAACCGTGGTTGACGGCAATCGCGTCGGCTACAGCCAAAATTTGGCATTGCAGCCGGCTTTTGCAACATGAATGTGCGGCGGCATATTTCCTTCTTAAAATTCCATCGTGGCATAAGCTGGTTCTAATTTTGACAGCCGACGGCTTTATTTTTATTTCCTTTCGCCGGAATCAGGCTATCATTTTCCGCTGACGAAAAAACCGGGTTGGTTCGCCGTCAAACTTAAACTCAAAAACTTATGCCATTAACACATACGAAGGAACTTTTTGCAAAGGCGTTGAAGGGGAAATACGCGCTCGGCGCGTTCAACGTCAACAACATGGAACTCATCCAGGGCATCGTCGAGGCGTGCGAGGAGGAAAAGGCGCCGCTGATGCTCCAGATTTCCAAAGGCGCGCGGCAATACGCCCATCCGACCTACCTCAAAAAATTGATCGAGGCGGCGGTCAGCCTCTCCACGATTCCCATCGCGGTGCATCTGGACCACGGCGACACGTTCGAGCTGTGCAAGGAGTGCATTGACGAGGGTTTCACGAGCGTGATGATTGACGCGAGCCACGAGCCGTTCGAGAAGAACGTGGAAATCTGCAAAAAAGTCGTGGACTACGCGCACAAGCACAATTGCGTGGTCGAGGGCGAACTCGGAATGCTCGTCGGCGCACAACATGACGACGGCGAGGAAGGCGGCGGCTATTCCAAAGGCGGCGCTTACACGCATCCTGACGAAGCGGTCGCGTTCGTGAAGGCGTCCGGCGTGGATTCGCTCGCCGTCGCGATTGGCAATTCGCATGGCGCGTATAAATTCAAAGGCGAGCAGCATCTGGATTTGGAGCGGTTGAAGGCGATAAAGAAGGCGTTGCTCGACGCGGGCATGGGCGATTATCCGCTCGTGCTGCACGGCGCGTCCAGCGTGCCGAAGGATCTGGCCGACGAAATAAACAAATACGGCGGCAAGATGGGCACGGACACAGCGGGCGTGCCGGAGGCTGATATCGAAATCGCCCGGCGCGTCGGATGCACGAAGGTCAACATTGACACCGACCTGCGCATGGCGATGACGGCGGCCATCCGAAAAGTTTTCTTTGAAAGCCCGAAGGAATTTGATCCGCGCAAATACATGGCCCGGCCCGCGCCAAAGTCAAAGAGCTTGTGCGCCACAAAGTCCGCGACGTGCTGTGCTGCGCGGGCCACGCGTTTGATTAACATCTCTGAAAATTTCAAAGCCTCAAGCGGCAACGCTTGAGGCTTTTTTATTCGCGGAACCACAGTGAATTTTTGGCGCAGTTGGCACAGCCTTTGTGCCAAAATTTCAGTCCCGGCCCGCTTCACGGAAAAACCAAGAGCGCAAAAACATTGATTTTTCAATGGTTTTCCGCCATCCGCGCGGTTGGCATTTCTCAAGCTTAAAGATGTATTGTTGGAACACGAACATTTAACAAAAAACACAAACGAAAGGAAAAATTATGAAACTTGTGCAATATGAAAGACCCGGACTGGCCTGGCCGACTTTTGGCCGGCTGGCGAACTTGCAGGACGAACTTGAACGTCTGTTTGAGTCGCCGTTGCGGGCATGGGCGCCTGCGCTCGATGTCCACGAAGATGCCGACAGCTTCGTCATCCGCGCGGAACTGCCCGGTTTGAAGCGCGAGGACATCGAAGTCTCGCTGCAGGACGGCGCACTCGTCATCTCCGGCGAACGAAAAACCGAGAAAGTCGAAGAAGGCGTCGAAGTCCACCGGCAGGAGTGCTATTACGGAAAATTCCAGCGCGCCCTGACGCTGTCCGAACCCGTGGCCGCCGACAAGGTGAAGGCGGATTACAAGGACGGCATCCTGACCGTCACGCTTCCGAAAACCGAGGAAGCCAAGCCGAAGAAAATTGACGTGAGCGTCAATTAAGCCTGCTTGCAAAAACACAAACTCCCGCGGCAAAAAAGTCGCGGGAGTTTTTCAATTTTCAGAAATCAAAAGTTAAACGGCGGGCGCGGCGACAACACACGAATTTATATCGCCCGCACCCGCCGCTGTGCCCAGTTCTCATTGGGCGTGGAAAACTTAATCCATCGCGCGGGCGCGGCAAGCGATTTCTTGAAAATAATTTCCTCTTCGTCCGCAACCTCGTATCTTCCCGCAACAGCCTTGCAGTCGGCCGGGCTGGTTCAAACGATCAAATATGCTGAAAAACCGCCGGATGCTCCAATTCGCAGCGCTGTGGCTTTGCGTTTTTTCCTGGACGCTTTCGGCGATGGCGGGCGCGGCGGAGCAAGGCGGCTCGCCATTCATCGTGGATTCGTGGAGCAGCGAGGAGGGATTGCCGGACAACGAAGTCATTTCCGTGCTCCAAACGCGGGACGGTTATCTCTGGCTCGGAACGCTTCACGGCCTGGTGCGCTTCGACGGAATTCATTTCACCATTTTCGATGAAAACAACACGCCGGGTCTGCCGGGCATCGGGATTGTTTTTCTGTTCGAGGACAATGAAACGAATCTCTGGGTCGGAACCGAATCCGCCGGTTTGGCCGTTGTAAAAAATGGAATTGTAAAAAATTTCGGCGCAGAAAGCGCGGCTTGCGGAAAAGTGATTTACGCCGACGAAATTTCGCCGGGCAACATAATATTTTACGCGGCGACAGGACTTCTCAATTATCACGATGGCAAAATGACTTCGTATCCGGGCGAGTTTTCGCCGCAATTGTATGGCTATGCGGCCAAAATGCTGGTCCCGTCCAAATCCGGCGACGTCTGGCAAATTGCCAATGGCGCGGTTCAAAAATGGCGCAATGGACAACTCGAAAAAGATTTCGGCGCAAGCCCCTGGGTCAATACAAACGTCACCTCGGCTTGCGAAGACGATAATGGCAATTTGATCGTCGGCACGCTCGGAGCAGGTGTTTTCTGGTCTGACGCGGACGGAAATTTTCAGCACATTTCCACGGAACAAAAATTATCGTCGCCTATTGTTCTTTCCATCTGTCTGGATCAAGAGGGGAATCTTTGGGCTGGAACCGACGGCGGCGGATTGAACCGCATCAAAAGAAAAATTTTCAGCGGCCCGGAAGTTCCCGCCCGCTCGTCGGCGCAATCCGTTGCCGAAGACGAATCCGGTGGCAGTATGGACGGCTTACGCGGGCGGTGTGTCCTGCACGAAATCAAACGTGACGACGGATTTTGGCCCCGACCAGGGATTGTCGGACCCAAACGCGTGGACGGTGCTGGTGGATCACAAACAACAAGTTTGGGTCGGCACGCGGTTCGGAGGATTGTTTCAATTTCAAACTAATCATTTCGTTCCCGCGCCCGACGCGGAAAAACTTGGCGGGCAAATCTTCGCGCTGTTTGAAGACCGCGCAGGACAGCTTTGGGCCGGAACGCAAAACGGTCTCGCCAGTTTCGACGGGCAAAAATGGAAGCTGTTCACGACGCGCGACGGCCTTTCCGAAAACACCGTCCACGCCATCGCGCAGGATGCCGGTGGAAATCTCTGGATCGGAACTGAAAACGGCGGGCTGAATCTTTTCAAGGATGGAAAATTTTCCACAATCAAAAAATCAGCGGACGGCCTGCCCGGCAACGACATCACCTGCCTTTGCGCCGGCAAAAGCGGCGGATTGTGGATTGGAACTTACGACCACGGCCTCGCACTTTTTCAAAATGGAAAATGGACTCGTTTCTCGACGACCAACGGACTCGCCAGCGACAGCATCAGTTATGTCATCGAAGACGACGACGGCGATTTGTGGATCGGCTCAAACCTGGGACTGATGCGGATTCAAAAAAAATCGCTCGACGATTTTGCGGGCGGAAAAATCAATGCCATCTTCTGCCGCACTTACGGAAAAACCGACGGCCTGCCCACGCGCGAATGTTCCGCCGGATCGCAGCCCGCCGCGTTGCTCGCACGCGACGGCAGGTTGTTTTTCCCGACGACCGAGGGCGTTGTTTCCGTGAATCCATCGGAGCTTAAGCCAAATTCGCGGACGCCGCAGGTTTTCATCGAATCGGTCCTTGTGGACGGGCGCGAGCAAAAAACAAACCTGCTAGATTCCTCCTGGTCGCAATCCATCGTCGTCCCGCCCGGTTATGAGCAGTTGGAGATTGATTACACCGCGCTGAATTTTTCCGCGCCGGACGCCGTGCAGTTCAAATGCTGGCTCGAAGGCTTTGAAGCCAAGGCAAAGGATGTCGGAGGCGAACGCGTCGCGCGCTACCCGAAACTCCCGCCGGGAAATTATCATTTCCACGTCTTTGCCGCCAACGAAGACGGAAAATGGAATGAAACCGGCAGCGTTCTCGCAATCACCGTGAAACCGTGGTTCTGGCAGACAAATTTGTTTCGCGCCGCCGCAATTATTTTCCTTCTGGGAATTGTCGCCGCAATCGTCCGCTACCTCTCCACGCAAAAACTGCGGCGCGAACTGCAATTGCACAAACAAAAGGAAGCGCTCGAAAGCGAGCGCGCCCGAATCGCGCGGGATTTGCACGACCAGCTCGGCGCGAATCTGACACAAGTTGCCCTGCTCGGCGAAATGGCCGTGGCCGACAAAAATTCGCCGGACGAAATCGAATCGCACGCGAAACAAATTTCCGAGACGGCGCGCGAAACGACCCGTTCGCTTGACGAAATCGTCTGGGCCATCAATCCGTCCAACGACACGCTCGAAGGCGTGGCCAATTACGCCTGCAAATACGCGCAGGAATATCTCGCGCTCGCCAACGTGCGCTATCGGCTGGATTTGCCGGTGCAATTGCCGACGACGCCGATTCCGCCGGAAGTCCGCCACAATGTTTTTCTCGCGTTCAAGGAAGCCGTCAATAACGTCGTGAAACACGCGCAGGCGGGCGAAGTTTGGATTCGGTTGCGCTTGTTGCCGGAGACTTTTGTTTTGGAAATCGAAGACAATGGCCGTGGCGTCGGAAACCAGGCCGCGCCGCAAAACCGGAATGGTTTGCGCAACATGAAAAAGCGCATGGAAGACATTCGCGGGAAATTTTCCATTTCCGGCGGCGCGAACGGCGGAACGATTGTGCGGCTGACCGTGCCGCTTTCAAAACTTTCCTAATCCTCATCTTAATTTTAATCTGTTGACGGAATGAGTAAAATTGAGATTGCGATTAAGATAACGAGTTGAAAAATGCCCATCACCGTTTCCATCGTCGAGGACAGCGACAAATTGCGCGAGACGCTCGTGCGCGTGCTCAACCGCGCCGACGGTTTCCGCTGCGTGAGCCACTACGCGAACGCCGAGGACGCGCTGAAGGATTTGCCGCAGGCCAAACCCGACGTGGTTCTCATGGACATCAACCTGCCCGGCATGAACGGCGTCGAATGCGTCCGGCAGTTGAAAAAAATCGCGCCGAAAATCCAGGTGATGATGCTCACGGTTTATGAGGACACGGAAAACATCTTCGACGCGCTGGCGGCGGGCGCGAACGGCTATATGCTCAAGCGCACGGCGGGAAAAGAATTGCTCGAGGCGATTGACGAAGTGAAGCGCGGCGGTTCGCCGATGACGACGCACATCGCGCGCAAGGTCGTGCAATCGTTCCAGCGCTCGGCGGCGGCAACGGCGCAGACGGAAAGCCTTTCCGAGCGCGAACAGCAGGTGCTCGATTTGTTGAGCCAGGGGCTGATGTATAAAGAAATCGCGGACAAGCTCCAAATCAGCTACGAGACCGTCCACACCTACATCCGGCGCATCTACGAAAAATTGCAGGTGCGGACGCGCACGGAAGCCGTGGCGAAGTTTTTGAGAAGATGAACAATCATGGCCTTGCAAAACTCCTTCACCAAACCGGCGTCGCCACCAACCGCCTCGCGATTCCATAGGTAGGGCGGGCAGTCCTCTGCCCGCCGCTGTTGCCAACCAGCGCGTTCAGATTCACCACTACGGCGCGCACGGAGTGACGCGCCCTACCGTTCAAATCTGTGTTTCATCCGTGTCCATCTGCGGCTGAATTCCCCGCGTGATCGTAACATTATCGGTGGAACAAGATTGGCAAATGGAATTCTTGAAATTACAACTAACCAATCAGTCAGTTGGAGTTCAGAGATGCACGATGGTGTTGGCGATGTCGCTATAGCCGACGGCAGTGTTCAACAATTAACTACGAGCAGCCTGCAACAATTGCTTCAACAAACCGGCCTCGCCACCAACCGCCTCGCGATTCCATAGGTGGGGCGGGCAGTCCTCTGCCCGCCGCTGTTGCGTTCGGATTCACCACGACGGCGCGCACAGAGTGACGCGCCCTACCTTTCAAATCTGTGTTTCATCTGTGTGCATCTGTGGCTAAATTCCCCGCGTGAAACTGTTCTACACCGGTCCGGTCGTCAACGCCGAGATGCTCGTCGCCATGCTCGACAAGCACGGCATCGCCGCCACGCAATCGTTCGTTGACCCCGCTGCACCGGACGACGGCGATTTGAGCCGCCCCGCCCAGGTCTTCGTGCCGGAAACGGATTACGACCGCGCCTACAAATTATTTTACACCGAGCGCGAGGATGAACTTTGATTTCAATTCTGGATTCTGAATTCTGGCTCCTGTATTCTGCCAAAATGTTCGAACTAATTGCCCCCCAACTGACGACCGCTGCCGAGAAACTCACGCACCTGCGGAGGTTTCTTTGACGTCCCCGCATTGCAAAAACGGTCCGGCGAGCTGAACTCGCTGATGGCGGACGAAAATTTCTGGAACAACCGCGAGAAAGCCCAGGGCTTCATTGACGAGGCCGGAGTCATCCGCAACAAACTCGAGCCGCTCCAAAAACTGGAGAAGCAGCTCGACGATTTCCACGTCATGCTCGAACTCGGCCAGGCCGAACCCGCCGCGTCGCAGGCGAAGGTCGAGGCCGAACTCACGCGCGACCTCGCGAAATTTTTCAAGGAACTCGACGCGCTGGAATTAAAATTATTTCTCAACGGCCCGCACGACAAGAAGAATTGCATCTTCACCATCAACTCCGGCGCGGGCGGCACGGAATCGCAGGACTGGGCGGAAATGCTTTCGCGCATGTATACGCGCTGGGCCGAATCGCGCGGCTGGGAAGTCGAGGTCACCGACGCGCTCACCGGCGAAACCGCCGGCCTCAAAAGCGTCACCATGCTCATCAAGGGCGAGAACGCCTACGGTTTTTGCAAGGCCGAGCGCGGCGTGCATCGCCTCGTGCGCATCTCGCCGTTCGATTCCAACAAACGCCGCCACACCAGTTTCGCGAGCGTGGACACGATTGCGGAGATCGAGGAGAGCGACGGCGAAATCGTCATTCCACCGAATGAATTTCGCGTGGACACGTTTCGTTCCGGCGGCAAGGGCGGCCAGAACGTGAACAAAGTCGAGACCGCCGTGCGCATCACGCACATTCCGACCGGCCTCGTCGTCGCGTCGCAGGCGCAGCGTTCGCAGCATCAGAACCGCGCCACGGCGATGAACCTGCTGCTCTCGCGGATTTTCGCGCAGCGCGTGGACGCGGAAAAAGCCGACATGGAAAAATTTTACGGCGAGAAAGGCAGCGTGTCGTGGGGCAACCAGATCCGCAGCTACGTTTTCCAGCCGTATCGCATGGTGAAAGATTTGCGCACCGGCGTGGAAACGAGCAATGTTCAAGGCGTGATGGACGGCGACCTGGATATGTTCGTGAACGGCTGGCTGCGCGCCGGCTGCCCGGCGAAACGGATGCAGGGTGTGAAAGATGAAGAGGAATAAATATGAAACTATTAAAACCAGTAATTAACAAACGCTCGTTTGAACCCATTCGACCAATCCTCGAATCTTGGTTCTCGGTTTTGAAAAATTATACCGAGCGAGCAGAAGATTCACCCTTTTGGTATAGAGAGCGCACCCAGATTGGGTTTTTGGCAATTGCAGCGTGGTTGAACGGCTGGGCCGTTCTCGAAGAATGGAGAACAGAAAAAGGTTTGAAGGATAAAAAATCAAACGGACGAAATGACCTCTGGATTGGCAATAAAAAACACGATTGGTATATTGAAGCAAAACATACATGGTGCGAAATCCACAAGGGAGAAAAGAAGATTCTAAAAAAGCTTAACAAAGCTCTCGACGATGCAATGTTGTCGGCTAATAACCTGCAATGTGAGTCGTCAAAGAAAGTCGCGGCAGTTTTTGTCTCGCCTACTTGGAAGGGAGAATCAAAATTGGATTTTGAGAAGGCTTGGAAAGAATGGATATACGTCTGCCAAGAAAAAATGAAAGCGGATGTAGTGGCGGTAATTTCATCCGAATTCGATGAATGTAGGAAGGGAAAGCACGACCAGTTATTTGTTGGTTCTACATTGTTTTTGTTTGGTATCAAATGACAATTCTCGACAAAATTGTTGAAGAAAAGAAACGCGAAGTCGCAAAACTGCCCGCGCGAATCATCGCCGCCGGCGATTTGCGCGACGCGCTGCTGGAACATGGCGAGCGACGTGATTTTATTTCCGCCTTAAAATCTTGCAGGAGACGAGGTGACGAGTCTCAAACTGAAAAAAACCAGTCAGAGCCTCCTCACGTCGGCTCCTACGATTCAATTGCGCTGATTGCCGAAGTTAAAAAAGCGTCACCGTCCGCTGGAATCATTTGCAAAGATTTTGACCCGGTAAAAATCGCCAAAGAATACGAAGCGGCGGGCGCAAGCTGCCTTTCCGTTTTGACGGACGAAAAGTTTTTTCAAGGCTCGCTCGATTATCTCCGCCAAATCCGCGCCGCCGTAAAAATTCCCCTGCTGCGAAAAGATTTCATCATTGATGAACGCCAGATCCTCGAAGCCATCGAATGGGGCGCAGACGCCATCCTGCTCATCGCCGCCATTCTGACCGACGGGCAGTTGCAAAAATTCCATTCGCTTGCAACTGAAGCCGGACTCGCCGTTTTGGTTGAAGTTCATGATGAAAGTGAATTGGAACGCGCGCTGAAAATCTCACCCGCGCTCATCGGCGTGAACAATCGTAACTTGAAAACTTTCCAAGTGGACTTGGCGACGACCGAACGGCTCGCGGCGAAACTTTTCTCGTCACCCGCCACTCGCCACTCGTCACTGCTTGTCGCCGAAAGCGGAATCCATTCGCGTGCCGATGTGGAGCGGCTGAAAAGACATGCGAGCAAACGCGATTTTGGTCGGCGAATCGTTGATGAAAAATGGCGACATTAAAACAAAAGTCCGCGAATTGATGTTGGATTCAACTGGAGGGCGTTGACTGGAACTTCGCCGTTCGGCAAGCCATTCACTCCCCGCTCGACATCGTGACAAATTTTCGGCTTACTATCGCGCCGATGCCGCCATTGAATTCTGAAATTTTAGCCAAAGCCAAGTCGCTGGGATTTTCCGACCGGCAAATCGCGCATTTGACCGGTTCCACCGAGGACGCAGTCCGTGCCGAGCGCAAACGCATCGGCCTCGTGCCCAGCTACCGTCTCGTGGACACCTGCGCCGCCGAGTTTGAAGCTTACACGCCCTATTATTATTCCACCTACGACTGCGGCGACGACGAGGTCAAAGGCAACACCGCAAAAAAAGTGATGATTCTCGGCGGCGGCCCGAACCGCATCGGCCAGGGAATTGAATTTGATTACTGCTGCGTCCACGCCGCGTTTGCGCTCAAGGAAGACGGGTTTGAAACCATCATGGTCAATTCGAATCCCGAAACCGTCTCGACCGATTACGACACGAGCGACAAATTATTTTTCGAGCCGCTGACGCTGGAAGACGTGCTGCACATTTACGAACGCGAAAAATGCTGGGGCGCGATTGCGCAATTCGGCGGGCAAACGCCGCTGAACCTCGCGCTCGGCCTGCAAAAAAACGGCGTCAACATCATCGGCACTTCGCCGCAGAGCATTGAAATCGCCGAGGACAGAAAATTGTTCGCGGCGATGCTCGACAAACTGAAAATTCCGCAGCCGCCAAACGGCCTCGCCACCAATGCCGAAGAAGCGCTCGTCATTTCCAAGCGCCTGACTTATCCGGTGCTCGTGCGTCCGAGTTTTGTTCTCGGCGGACGCGCGATGCAGATTGTTTATTCCGACGCGGAACTGTCGCATTACATGAAATTCGCCGTCGAAGCGTCGCCGGAACGCCCGGTGCTCGTGGACAAATTTCTCGAAGACGCGACGGAAGTGGACGTGGATTGCATCACCGACGTGGGTTTGCCAAATGGCGGAACGATTGTCATCGGCGGAATGCTGGAGCACATTGAATTTGCCGGCGTGCATTCCGGCGACGCGGCGATGGTGCTGCCGCCGCACACGCTTTCGCAAAAGGTCATTGAAACCATCCGCAATTACACGCACGCGATGGCGCGCGAATTGAAAGTTGTCGGCCTGATGAACGTGCAATACGCCGTCAAAGGTGAAACGGTTTACGTCCTCGAAGTGAATCCGCGCGCGTCGCGCACCGTTCCGTTCGTTTCCAAAGCGATTGGTGTTCCGCTCGCCAAACTTGCCGCGAAAGTCATGGCCGGAAAAACCTTGAAGGAATTGAATTTCACGGAAGAAATCTGGCCGAAGTATTGGGCGGTGAAGGAATCCGTTTTTCCGTTCAACCGTTTTCACGGGCAGGACATTTTGCTCTCGCCGGAAATGCGTTCGACCGGCGAAGTCATGGGCCTCGACGCCGACCTCGGCATCGCCTACGCGAAATCGCAGATGGCCGCCAACTCGCCGCTGCCGCTGAGCGGGAAAATTTTCATCAGCGTCAGCGACGCTGCACAAAAAGCAAGCCGCCGAAGTCGGCAAACAATTTGCCGACCTGGGTTTTGAACTTGTCGCCACCGCGCGGCACGGCGGCGGTTTTGGAAAAGGCCGGCTTGAAAGTTCAGCGCATTTTCAAATTGCTCGAAGGCCGTCCGAACGTGATTGACCTGCTCAAGAACAAGGAAATCCAGCTCGTCATCAACACGCCCGCCGGCGCAGTCGCCGCGCGAGGACGAAGTGAAAATCCGCACGACCGCCGTCTATACCGGCACGCCGATCATGACGACGTTGAGCGGCGCGAAGGCCGCCGCGCTCGGCATCGCCGCGCTGAAAAAATCCGGCTACGCGGTCAAGACCGTGCAGGAATATCACTGACCGTTTCCTTCATGGCGCGCAGAACGCGATATGGATGCGTCCACCTGTCAATCCGGCACGCGGCCTGGTAATCGCAAAACTCGCACGGCGTCTGCTTGCCCTTGCGATACGGATCCACTTGCGCCGCGCCGGAAAAAATCCTTCCGCCCATTTCGCGCAATTGTATTTCAACGCCGTCGAGCAATTTTTCAAATTCCGCGCGCGGCATGGCTTCGACAGAACCTTTGCGCAGCGAGCCGTCGCTGTTCCGGCGATAATTGAATTGATCCGCCGCGCCGGCGCGATCCAGTTTGTCCAAAACGCCCGCGTCAAATCTTCCCGTGTGGCGATACGCGAGGCGGCGCGATTCGTCCGCTTCCGCCAGAATTTCCGCGCGCGAGCCGCCGCTTTTGTATTCGCCGCGCAGGTTGACGTAAAAAACTCCCGCCGGAACCAGCCGATTCACGCCCAAAACTTCCTGCGGATTTTTCCAGTGACGCAGCACGTTCAGATATGCGAGCAACTGCAACTGCACGCCGTGTTCGACCAGAACCTTGTCCAATTTTTTGCTGCTCGATTTGTAATCCAGCACCAGCGCGAGCGCATCGCCGCCATTTTTATCGCGCCACAAATCCACGCGGTCAATGCGGCCGTGCAACGACATTTTGTGTCCGCCGCCCAGATCAATTTCCCACGCGGGCGCGCGCGCGCCGGGTTTGCTGTCGAATTCCAACTCCGCCGCCGCCGGGTCAAATTCATTTTGTCCGCGCAGCCACGTCACGATGACCGCGACAAAATCCTGCAACGATTCCGCCAATGCCCGCGCGGCGAAAACGCGTTTCCGCGGAATCGCGAAACAGTCCGTCGCGAAAATGCTCCGTCTGCGCGGCGGCGATTTTTCCGATGCGTTCGCGGGCTTCTGCCGGGTCGAGGTCGCGCCAGCGTTTGCCCTCGGCCATCAATTGTTCGTGAAATTTTTTCAGAACGTCGTGCTGGAAGCTGCCGCGTTCGCGGGCGTCCAGTTCAAAAACTTTCCGCTCGTCGGCGCGCAGGCCGGAGCGGACAAAAAACCGGAACGGGCAGGCGGCAAATTCCTCCAGCCGGCTGACGGACGACCGCAAAGCCGGGCCGTAAAGTTTTTCCGCGCAGCGCCGGCGAAAGATTTTCTTCGGGATTTGGCTCGCGCAATTTGTCCAACGCTTCCTTCAATTCGGCCAGTGCCAGAATTTCGAGCAATTCCCGCCCTTTGTTCGTGGCAGCAGACGTAAGCCGGCTCTGATTTTCAGAATGAGCGAACTGACGTTCGCTGCCACAAATTTGGGCGAGCATTGGAATCAATTCGTTGGCGCTTTCAATTTCGGCCAAATCAATTTCGTTTTTGAAATTTTCAATTTCCAGCGACGGGAAAATCTGCTGCAAGTGCGCGATGAACGGCGACGGGTTCAGATTTTTTCCGTCCGCGTTCTGGCGCGAAAATGTCACAACCAGTTTTTCACTCGCGCGGGTGCAGGCGATGTAACCGTAAAAACGCTCGCGCGAAATCTGTTCGCGCAAATTCGCGCCGAGCGAAACGGCCAGTTCGTCGCGGTCGGCGTCAGTCAAAATGGTTTGCGCGACGGGCGCGGCGGGAAAAACCGTTTCGTTGACGCCGAGCACGAGCGCGAATTTCAAGTCGGGATTGCGCGCGCGGTCAACCGCGCCGATCAGAACCTCGTCCAAGACCGGCGGAATCACGCCGACGGTCAGACTTGCGAGGCCGGCTTCCAGAACCGGCAGCCAGTCGCGCAGCGGCAGCGGCTCGCGCGGAAAGGCCAGCGCGAGATTGTCGAGCCATGCGTTCATCTGATCCCAAACCGTATGGTGGAGTGCGGAGTGCGGAGTGCGAAGTGCGGAAGAATCCTCGTCGAGCGTCCAGCGTTCCAAAGTCTGTTCGACTTTCAGATCGCTCCACAATTCGCGCAAAATTTCGGCAAGTTGCGAGCCATCCGGTTTGAAATTTACTTTTGCAAGCCGTTCGTGGAAATTTTCAAGCGGCGGCAGGATTTTATTGCGAAGCCGTTCAAAATGTTCATCCGGCAGCGGCTCGCGCCATTTTTTGCCGCGCCAGCCGAATTCCAGCGCGGCGTTTTCCAGCCGGTCAATTTCAGTTTCGTCCGCGAAGCAAAACCCGGCCTTGAGCGCGGCGAACAGATCGTTTTGCCGCCAGTCAAAAATGACCGTGCGGAGCGCGCTGCGGGTGAGTTCGGCAAGCGGGTGATGCGCAACGGATTCGCGGCGGTCGAGGAAAAACGGGATTCCGTAACGGCGGAATTCGCGCGCGAGCGGCTTTTGGTAATTTTCAAGGTTGCGGACGAGCACGGCGCAGTCGCGGAAGCGGTTTCCGGCGCGGACAAATTTCAGAATTTCACGCGCGGCGAAAACCGCCTCGGCTTCGGCGTTCGCACAGGCGGCAATTTTTAGTTTTGAATTTTTAATTTTTAGTTCTGAAAATTCGCGCGGCGGTTGCGCCCAATTTCTTTCCAAAAGCGCAAGTTCGGGATTTTTTGCGAAGCGATTTTTCTTCGGATCGCGCGGCAGAATTACATCTTCAATTTTCACATCCGGCAGATTTTCGATCCGCTGGCGGCATTGTTGGAACGACTTGCCTACGACGTTCCAAATCGAGAGCCATGAATTTGAATGTGGCACAGGCGTTCCACCTGTGTTTGGACTCGCAGGCAGGATGCCTGCGCCACTTTCGTCGAGGCAGAAGGCCAGCGTGGCACTCTCGCAAAATGGAATGATGGCGGCGATCAAATCAAGTTCCTGTGGCGTCATCTCGGCGAAGCCGTCCAAATACAAGTTTTGAATTTTTAATTTTGAATTTTTAATTTTGAATTCATTTCGTAGCTCGGCTGTTGCGAAATCGGGCAAATGATCGCCGTCCTGCAATCCGCGCCCTTGCAGCCAGCCGCCGTATTTTTCAGAAAGCAGCGCGAGGTCGTCCAGCTTGTCGCGGAGTCCGGCGCGGAGGCTTTTATTTTGCGCGAGCGCACTGAGCTTCGCGGGCGTGAACTGGTGCTGATGCAATTCGCGGAGCAACCCGCTCAATTGCTGCGCGAAGCCGGGCCGCCGGGCGCTTTTGGAAAACAGTTTTAGTTCGTTTTCGTGCCGCAGCAGCAGCGCGCGCAAAACCATGACGCGGCCTTCGTCGCTCAATTGCTTCGGCAGCGTCACGTTCAGTTTTTCAAGGACAAATTGCGCGAGCCGCTCGAAGGAGAAAATGTGCAGGCGCGTGAATCCGTTCAGCGAATCGTCGGCGAGCAACTGGCGTTCGAGTTGAAACGTGGCCTGTTTTGGCGCGAGAAAAATCAATGAATTGCCATCGGGATTTTTGACCAGTGCGGCACGCACTTCGGCAAGGCAGCGGAAGGTTTTGCCGCTGCCGGCGGGGCCGAGGAGAAAGCGCGCTTGCACGGCTTATTTTCGCGCAAAGGCGCAAAGGCGCAAACGAAAATGCGAACCTATTTTAATTTCTTCACGAGCACCTTGGAATTTCTTCCGCTCTGATCGTATTTTTCGCGGCGCGCGGGCGGCAAGTCGTCCGGCGTGCCTTCGGCAAATCCGCCCTTGGATTGAAAATAAGTGAACGCCTGCGTCGAGAGCGTGAGCAGTTCGCCCAGGCCCATTTCGCGCGCCTTGCTCTCGACGAACTGGATGAGCTTGCGCCCGATGCCCTGGTTTTCGTGCGACGTGCTGACGTAAAGGCACGCCAGCTCGCCTTTTTTCTGCTCGGGATAAACGTGCAGCGCCACGCACGCGACGGGATTTTTATCAATCTCAAAAATAAAATAATCGCCGAGACTTTTCTCAATGACATTGCGGCTGCGCTTGACGAGTTCGTCCGATTCAACGGCGGCTTTCGTCAGGAATTGGATCGCGCGGATGTCCTTTTTCTTCGCGGGCCGGATTTGCTGGTATTCGTTCGCGTAAATCAGCGTGCCGATGCCGTCGTTTGAAAACACCTCGGCGAGCAAGCCTTCGTCCACTTTGCCGTTGATGACGTGGACGCGCGGCACGCCGGATTTGCAGGCGGCGGCGGCGTGCTGCGCCTTCGATAACAGTTCCGGCGCGAAACCGGGGCTGTTTTGCTGCAACAATTTTTCCAGTTCAGCCACGAGCATCTGCCGGATCAACCGGCCTTGATAAATCAGCCCGTCGCTGGACGTGATAAAGATCAGCTTGATGGCCTTGAGCGCCTCGGCGACCGCCAGCGCGACGCCGTCGGAATTGACGCGATATGTTTTGCCGTCGCCGTCAAAACCGAGCGGCGGAATCACCGGCACGACGTCCTGCGCAAGCAGCGTTTGCAGCAGCGCCGTGTCCACGCGCTCGACCTTGCCGGTGAACTGGTGATCCACGCCGCCGATGATGCCCATCGGATGCGCGATGATGACGTTCGTGCTGGCGGCGCGCAGGTCGTTTGCGGAAAGACCTTCGAGAATCTCGTGCGTGAGCCGGTTCGCGGCGTTGAGCGCGAGCTTGAGCGTGGCCGCGTCCGTGATGCCCGCGCCGTTGAGGTCCGAGGCGGCGATTTTTTGCTCCTCGGCGAGAGCATGGATTTGCGCCGACGCACCGTGGACGAGCACGACGCGGATGTTCAGCGAGCGCAGCACCGCGACGTCCAGCAGCAGCGTGGCGAAATTTTCGTCGGTGACGATCGCGCCGTCAATCGCGAGGATGAACGTCTTCTCGCGGAATTGCGGAATATATTGCAGGATGCCCCGCAGGTCGGTCAGTTTCATTTCAACGGCAAATAAGTAATCGGTTTTCGGCGCGATTCAACTTTTATTATTGGCCGACAGCACTTCGCGGTTATTTCCAAGTGTATTTGCGCGGCAGGCGATGATTCCGGTCACGGCCATTTGACGCCTGCACCGGCGGCGCGTTCAAAGACAAACAGGCGGTTTAATCCGAGTTGAAACGTGGCGCGCTTCAGCGGCCCGTTGAACAAATTTTTCAAGATTCGTCTTATTCTTTTACCGGTGAAGTTCATTTGGAGGCCGACGGCGCAGTATTTTTTCAAGTTCGAGCAATCTCAAATTGATGCTGTTGAGCGTCAGTCCCACGCCCAGACTCACAAAACCGAGCACAATCAACGAGGCCGCCAATATTGCGAGGGGCACGCTATACACATAACGTTCGGTCGCATATTGGTAAATCGGGCGAAATCCAGCCAGCACTCCGAGCAACACAAACACAATGCTCAATCCTCCGAAAAGCGTCAGCGGTTTGTAGGATTTGAGCATCAAAAACAATCGCAGCAGAACCTTGAGCCCGTCCGGCAGCGTGCGCAGTTTGGAGAAACTGCCTTCGGGCCGGGCGCGATACGGAGCCTGGATTTCTTTGATGACCAGATCGCGATAAAGCGCCTGAAGCGTCATTTCGGTTTCCACGTCGAAACCGCGCGTGGTGATTGGAATGGACGCCACTGCTTCGCGCGTGAAGGCGCGGTATCCCGAAAAGATGTCCGTGATGCTGGAATTGAACATCCAATTGATGACGCGGCAAACCAGCCGGTTGCCCAGTTGATGAAAGTTTCTGAATGAACTTTCGCCGATGACGACGGCGCGGCAGGCGACTGTCATGTCCGCTTCGCCACTTAAAATGGGTGCCAGTAAAAAAGGCAGTGAATTCGCATCGTAAGTATCATCGCCATCCACCATCACAAGGACGTCGGCATCCACCTCCTGAAACATTGCGGCGACCACGTGGCCTTTTCCCTGCCGTTTTTCGTGTCGCACGATGGCACCGGCCAGTCGGGCAATTTCGGCGGTCCGGTCAATGCTGTTATTATCATAGACATAAATTTCGGCATCGGTCACCACGCGCTTGAAGTCGGCCACGACTTTTCCAATGGTCTTTTCTTCCTGATAGCAGGGAATGAGGATGGCAACTTTCACGCTGGGTTGACGGGTTGCAATTTTTTGCCCACTGCGAGCAGCGATTGTCCAACCGGCACCGGCACGATGCGCTCGGCAACTGACAACCACGGCACCAAAAAACGATCAAAGAAACGGATTTGTGCGTCACTCTGTTTTTCGCGGGGAGCAAATTTTGTGTTCCACCACCATCCCCACAGTCCGACAAAGTTGAAGTAGCGAATCCTTTCCGGGGCGAGGCCCGCTTCGGCCATGACGGATTTCAATCCGATTCTGGAATATCTTCGGTAATGACCCAGCCGTTGATCAATTCGCCCAAAAACCGCCGGCACCGCGGGAACCAATAATATCAGTTTACCGCCGGTCCTTAACAGACGGACAAATGTTCGGAGGGCAGACCCATCCTGTTCAATATGCTCCAACACATTCATGCAAACCAAAGTATCCGCCTGATAATCCGGCGGCATATGCTGATCCAAAGATTCAGCCGCGATGTTCAAAGTCGTCACATTCGGCAATGACTCCACCCGCTTCACCAATTGATTGTAACAGGAAAAATTTGGTTCAATGCTGACAACCGATTCGGCAATTCCAGCCAGAACCGCCGTGAAATTGCCGATGCCACCGCCCACCTCCAGAACTTTTCCTTTGACGTGGGGGGAAATCATCTCGAATTGCCAGCGCCGATAATTCACAGCCTTCGCCATCTGCCGCAGGTCTTCGGCGAAAAAAGGGTCTTCCTCCACCGGGAATTGAGAAGTTGGGACATTCATGCTCGCGACTGCCAATGCCAAAACATGGGGAAAATTCGTCCCTGATGTCAAGCGCGCCGACGATGTTTAAATCTTTTTGACATGAAAAATTGCAGCGGCGCTCCATGAGCGTCGCCCGGTGGTCGCAGACCGCCGCTACAACAATTTGTCGTTTCAATTTAAGATTTGCGCCCGCGCCCAAAATCGTAAATCGTAAATCCCAAATCAAAAACTGAATTATGCCTTCATTCGACATTGTTTCGCAGGTCAACTCGATGGAAATCGAGAACGCCGTCAACCAGGCCAAAAAGGAGCTCGCCAACCGCTTCGATTTCAAGGGCAGCAAATGGGAAATCATTTTGGAAAAAACGGAAATCAAACTCACCGCCGACAACGAGTTCAAAGTTTCCACGCTGAATGAAATCGTCATCGGCAAGCTCGCCAAGCGCGGCATCAGCATGAAGAGCATCGAGCAATGCGACCCGGACATTTCGCCGCTCGGCCACGCGCGGCAGAGTCATCAAAATTAAAAACGGCATCGCGAGCGACGTGGCCAAGCAGATCACCGGCTTCATCCGCGACGGCAAGTTCAAGGTGACGACGCAGATTCAGGGCGACGAAGTGCGCGTGAACAGCAAGAGCCGCGACGAATTGCAGGCGGTCATCGCCGCCGTGCGCGCCCATGAATTTCCCGTGGCGGTGCAGTTTGTGAATTTCAGGGATTAACAATTAAAAGGCAACCATGCGTGTAATCAACATTTCTCAATTTGAAGATTCGGTTGTCATTCATTTTGAAACGGAAGGCCAGCGAATCAATGCCTACACACTCGCGTCAACGCTCGTCTCAATTGGACTGCTTGGAAAGTTCGAGATATCGCCGAAACAAAACGCGGGTCTTTTTCTGCTTGGCGAGTTGCATCATAAACTTTGCGCGGAACAATTATCCGCTCTTCGCCATGTTCAATAATGACTTCATCGGTAAAAATTTCGACCTTCACTTTGTTATCAACCGCTAAAGTTCTTTCATAAATATAATTGCCAATAATTCCAATAGCCAAGGCAACGACTGCTTCTTTTGAGAAAAGATTTTGATGTTTTTTGTAGAGCGCCCGAATTTTGGCTCGAAAACTCCCAGGCCCTATTGATTCAACAACAATCTCAACTTCATAGCCGGGATTAAGATTGTTGTTTGCTGCTTTTGCTGCATCAGCAACGTGACCCGGCAATTCGAGGAATTGGTCTGGTTAAAAACATGGACGACCCGAAGCCAGAAGTGCTCATAACCCGCGAAGCGATTGACCGCGTTGCTTTAACTCCCACGCCTGAACCAGAAACTCGAATTGTAACTGAAGTGGTCGACCTTCAGATTCTTAAAGCCATTCTGGAGCGTAGTGTCAGAAAATGGGAATTTATGTGGCGCGGAGTAAAAATTTCCGCACCAATTAACTGCCCCCAATTTTACAACGACTTCTTTGCTCACGATATAACTATTGCTCCGGGCGATATTCTTCAAAGTCGCCTCGCAATTCGCCAGCGCAGAGATTCTTCAACTGGGATTTATTCAAACGAAGATTACGAAGTGGTCGAAGTGTTTGCACATATACCGAGGCTTCGTCAACCTCGGCTTCCAGAAGAAAATAGCGGCGATTAAAATCCAACTTTATCTCAAGACTTGCGGCACATCCCGCGCACCGTGAAGAACGCGGACTACGTGCAATCGTCCGGGCTTTTCCATCACACGATAAAAAATCAGATAATTCGTGAACCGTCGCACCGGCCAGAAACGCATTCCCGCAAGCTCGGCGCGGTTGGATTGGTAGCGCGGGCCGATTTCCGGCCATTGCGCCAGCGTGCGAAAACTTAATCGCAGCGCGGTGAGAAATCTTTCGGCGGCTTCGGGATTTTCCACCGCAATAAACAGATGAATGTCCGCGATGTCCTGAACCGCCTCCCCGGTGCGGATGATTTTAAGCGGCTTCAAGTTCTTTGAGCTTTCGGCGGGTGCGAGTGCGGATGCGGTCAAAATCAGCGTCGGTCAACGGTCTGGTTGGACTGCGGACGCCGGCGAGAAGTTTCTTGTCCAGGTCGGGAATGTTCAAGGCGGCCTGTTGCTCGGCTTTTTCCAACGCTCGCAATCCGGCGCGAACGACCTCGCTGGAATTGCCGTAACGCCCGCTTTCGATCAAATCCCCGACCATGTCTTCGTAGTATTTGCTCAAGGCGACGTTCATGTGGCAAATTTAGTTTGATAACATTAGATGTCAATAGCCGTTATTCACTAAATCCCGCAGGGACGGCTGAAACCCATTATTCCGCGCCTTCGCGTTTTCGTTCCACGCCGAGTTTCTTTTCCAATTCCGCCACGCGTTTGAAGAGTTCGGGCAGGTGCTGGACGGCGATGAACTGGCGCTTCATTTCCCTGTCCGGCCGCGCGGGCGCACCGAGCCATTTTTCGCCGTCGGGAATGTCGTGCATCACGCCGGCCCTGGAGGCGATGGTCACCCGGTTGCCGATCTTCAAATGGCCGGCGATTCCGACCTGCCCGCCCATCACGACATGATTCCCCACTTTCACGCTTCCGGCGATTCCAACCTGCGCGCACAACAGGCAATGTTCGCCGATTTCCACGTTGTGCGCGATCTGGACGAGGTTGTCAATTTTCGTGCCCCTGCCAATGACGGTCGCGCCGAGCGCGCCTCGGTCAATCGTCACGCCTGCGCCGATCTCCACGTCGTCGCCGATGACCACGTTTCCAATCTGCGGCACTTTGCGGTGAATGCCGCCGTCTTGAACGTAGCCGTAACCGTCCGAGCCGATGACGGAACCGGCGTGGATGCGGACGCGGCTGCCGATTTGCGTGCGCGGATAAATCGTGACGTTCGGAAACAGATTTACGTCTTCGCCGAACTGCGAGTAGTCGCCGACAAAATTTCCGGCCTGCAAAACGGAGCGTGCGCCGATTTTCACGCGCCCGCCAATGACGCTATGCGGGCCGATGTGCGCGGTCGGATCAACTTGCGCGGATTTGGCGATGACAGCCGTCGGATGAATTCCGGCGGCGAATTTTTGTTCCGGGAAAAACAGCGCCAGCGCCTTTGCAAATGCAACCCGCGCATTCGGAACTTGAATCAGGATTTTTTTTAACGAAGAAAATCGTTTGTCGGCGATGATTGCGGTCGCCGCGCTTTGCTCGGCGCGGGCGAAGTAATCTTCATTTTCGGCAAAAGTTAAGTCACCGATTTTCGCATTTTCTGCGGGCGCGAAACTTTTCAGCGCGGCGTTGCCATCACCAATGACCTGGCCACCAATGAGTTTTGCGATTTCTGCGGTTGTGAATGGCATTTGATTGACTTGGTTGTCGCGCCTCACTATAAAGACACGCGAATCCAGTTCAACCCTCAACTTTTATGGCGAAAACTTTTCGCGTCGGACTGATCGGACACCGCTTCATGGGTCGTGCGCATTCGAATGCGTGGCGGCAGGCGCCGAAATTTTTCAACCTCAAGGCCAACGTCGAGATGCACACGATCTGCGGTCGCAACGCCGCCGCCGTGCAGTCCGCCCGCGCGCAGCTCGGCTGGCAGCACGCGACGACGGACTGGCGCGAAATCGTCGAGTCGCCGCTGATTGACATCATGGACATCGTGACGCCGACAGATTCGCACGCGGAAATGGCGATTGCGGCTGTCAAAAATGGCAAGCACGTTCTCTGCGAAAAACCGCTCGGACTGAATCTGAAGGAATGCGAACAGATGTTCGCCGCCGCGCAAAAGGCGAAAGTCGTCCACATGGTCTGCCATAATTATCGGCGCATTCCAGCGATTGCGTTGGCGAAGAAAATGATTTCCGAAGGCGCGCTCGGCAGGATTTATCATTTTCGCGCGCGTTACGCGCAGGACCGGCTGGCCGATCCTGATTTTCCGCTCGACTGGCGTCTGCAAAAAGAGACGAGCGGCAGCGGCGTCCACAGCGACATCAATTCGCACATCATTGACCTCGGACGTTATCTCGTCGGCGAATTCAAAGGCGTTTGCGGAATCGTGAACACATTCATCCCCGAACGTCCGCTCGCAGAATCTTTGGCGAAAGGGCAAAAGAAAATGGGCAAAGTCACCGCGCCGGATTCGGCGGTGTTCATCGGCTGGATGGAAAACGGCGTGATGGCGAATCTGGAGGCGACCCGTTACGCGCTCGGTCGCAGGAACAAGATCGAAATCGAAATCAACGGCAGCAAAGGCTCGTTGTATTTTGATTTTGAGGACATGAACAAGTTGAAATTTTACAATGGCGACGATCCGAAAGACCGGCAGGGTTTCCGCGACATCCTTGTCACGCAGCGCGACAACATCCAGCCTTACGTTTCAAACTGGTGGCCGCCCGGCCACATCATCGGATACGAGCACACGTTCGTTCACGCCGTCGCGGATTTTGTGAACGCGTGCGCCGATGGAAAATCCGTGCAGCCGACGTTTGAGGACGGAGTGAAAAACCAGCGCGTGCTGGCGGCGGTGGAGGAGTCTTCGCGAAAAGGCCGATGGGTGAAGTTGTAATGCGTCGAGCAAATTGACTTGCCGAAACGCGGCGCGGCGCGTATTAAAATGGGCGCACGGTGCTTTGCCCACGTGGCGGAATTGGCAGACGCGCTAGATTCAGGTTCTAGTGAGTAAAATCATACAGGTTCAAGTCCTGTCGTGGGCACCACTCCAAGTTTGCAACGCGGTTGTTCATATATCTTGCCTAGCAAGGCGCAGTCTTATAGCATAGGATAGCTGTTAGTAAATGTTCGGGCAAAAATCAAAATTAAGAAATCTCATGAAAATCCACCCAAAAATGTTTTCTGTCCTGCTGGCCGCCCTGTCCGTGTTGCTCGGCGCTGACAATGCGTGCCTGGGCGCAGTCAATTTTACCGTCACGCCTGCCGCAATCAGCAACACTTACAACGGAACGATTACGCTGCAAGTGACTGGCTTGACTTCCGGCGACACCGTTGTCGTCCAAAAATTTCTGGATGCAAACACCAATGGCGTCGTGGACGCGACGGATTCGCTGATGCAGCAGTTTGACTTGACCGACGGCTCGGCGGGCATGGTGATTGGCGGCGTGACCAACATCAATGTTCCCGGCGACACGGACGGCGGCGTCAATGGCCAGATCACGGCGCAGTTACATCCAAGTTTCGATTTCATGCAGGTCTTCGTCGGAAAATATCTTTTTGTGCTGTCCAGTCCGGTCAGTCATTTTTCGCCGCAAACGGCGTCTTTCAGCGTCACCAATTTCCCTTACGCGCAGAGAATTACCGGCACGGTGGTCAGCAACACCACGCCGGTTCCGAACGCCGTCATCATTTTATTTCCAGCCCCGCGCGGCGGCGATCATGGGCCGGGTGAACCGGTGGGTGGAACCGTGGCAAATAATTCGGGCGTGTATAGCATTCAGGTTCCGCCGGGAACTTATGAGCCGGTGGCTTTCAAAAGCAATTACGTCGCCAATTTTTCAACGTCGCCGCTTTTAACCGTGAGCAGCGGCACGATCACCACTAATCTGGTGCTCACAGGTGCCACGACGAGCATTTCCGGCAAGGTGATTGACGCTGACAATAACAGTCTGGGATTGCCTGGTTTGGCCGTGCCGATGACAAGCGATTCGGGACTCATTGCCATTGGCTTCACCAGCACCGACGGCAGTTTCAGCGTGCCGGTCACCAGCGGATCGTGGAGCATCAGCGGCGACGCTGCCGGCTCATTTGACGTATTGGGTTATGTTGGCTACAACAACAACTATAATGTCAGTGCCGGCCAAACGGGAGTCATGCTGCCGGTTCACAAAGCCACAGCGCTGTTTTATGGCAGTGTAAAAGACAGCTTGGGAAATCCTTTGCCGGGAATTGACATTTCGGCAAACGACAATGACAACAATAATAATGGCAATAGCACATATCAATCGGACGGTTACTCGGATGCCAATGGCAACTATGTCGTCGGCGTGCTGGGCGGTTTGGGCAGCAGCGATCCGTGGTATGTTCAAATCAGCAGCGACAGCAGTCCGACCAATTACATCTTTTCACAAGGCGAACAAACTTCAGTGTCATCGAACCAAGTAGTTCATTACAATTTCACTGCCGTCCTCGCCACCAATCAAATCACCGGCAATGTCCAATTTGACGGCACAAATGTTGTCGGGGTTGGAGTTTATGCCTATGCGACCATCAGCAACGTGAATTACAACATCAACAATGTGGACACGGACGGCAGCGGCAATTACTCGCTCACGGTCGCCAATGGAAATTGGAACGTGAGCATTTATGATTGCGGCTGTTCCGACAATGACAGCTTGAACAACATACTCGGCAGCGGGAATTATCAGGAACCGGGCGGACAGAACGTCAACATCAACAATGACAACGGCACCGCCAATTTCACCATTCAGCCTTGCAGCGGGGTGCAAATACTCACCCCGTCGCCACTGCCGGGCGGACAGCAGGGCACTTACTACGATACCCAGCTTCAGGCTACGAGCTGTAGTGACAACGGCTTCACCTGGTCGGTGAATGATCCGGGTGATTTTCCTTACGGTTTAAGCATGAATTTTTATTCGAGCGGTGAAATTTCCGGCACGCCCACCGGTAGCGGCTCGTTCAACTTTTCCGTCCATGTGGATGACGGCAACGGCCACACGGCGGACACCAACATGTCACTGACCATTTCGCCGCCGGCTTCGCCCCTGCAAATCACGACGACTTATCTGCCCAACGGAACGAACACCACGTTTTACAGCCAGACACTTCAAGCCTCTGGCGGAACACTGCCGTATAGTTGGTCTATTGCTGACTATTCCATTGCCAATGTGCCGTCGAATTTGACTTTGGCCACCAATGGCGTTCTTTCCGGCACGCTCTCGACAGCGACCGGCTCCTATAATTTTGACGTGCAGTTGACGGATGGCGCGGCGAACACGGTCTATCAAAATTTGTCGCTGTATGTTGTCAATCCGCCATTGCCGCCGTTAATCATCACGAACACTTCGTTGCCCAACGGCAACATCGGCGCGGCTTACAACGCGCAACTCGGCGCGACCGGCGGACAGTCGCCTTACTATTGGACGCTCGCCACCGTATCATCTCCACTACCAGCAGGATTGTCCTTGAACACAAGCGGCCTCATCTCCGGCGCGCCAACAACAAATAAGCCGTCCACTTTCAAATTTCAGGTGCAGGATCAAAACGGCACGATCACAAATAAAGTTCTTTCCATCACCATCAATTCCAAGCCCGTTCTTGTTTCGCAAAGCTGGCAGACCAACCGGTTCCAGCTGCGGCTCACCGGCGCAGCGAACCAGAATTACACGCTCCAGTTGTCAACCAATTTGAGTTCCACCAACTGGATTCCGCTCTTCATCACCAACAATACGACGACCAATTCCTTCCTTTTGACCGACCCGAATGCGACAAACAAACAACGCTTCTACCGCGTTTTAATCGGCCCGTGATCAGCCGCCGAGGTAGGCGCTTCTGACCTGCGGATTCCGGCGCAGCGCGGCGGAATCGTCCTGCAAGATGATTTTTCCCGTTTCGAGGACATAACCGAAACAGGAAATTTCCAGCGCAAGATTTGCGTTCTGTTCCACCAGCAAAATCGTCAGGCCGCGCTCGCGATTGATCTCCACGATTTTCTCGAAAATGGTTTTCACCAGCAGCGGCGCGAGGCCGAGCGACGGTTCGTCGAGCAGCAGCAATCTCGGCCGGCTCATCAGCGCACGGCCAATCGCGAGCATCTGCTGCTCGCCGCCTGAAAGCGTGCCGGCGATTTGTTTTTCGCGTTCTTTCAATCGCGGGAACAAGCTGAAAACGTGATCGAGTTCGTGGCGGACGACTTGCTTGTCCTTCTGCAAATACGCGCCGAGCTGCAAATTTTCCAGCACCGTCAAATTGGTGAAAATCATCCGGCCCTCGGGAACGAGCGAAAGCCCGAGCTTTACAATTTGATGCGGCGGCAGGCCGGCGATGTTTTTGCCGTCATATAAAATTTCCCCGGATTTCGGCTTCAGCAGGCCGGAAATCGTTTTGAGCGTGGTCGTCTTGCCCGCGCCGTTCGCGCCGATGAGCGTGACGATGCTGCCGGGCTTCACGGACAGGGAAATCCCGTGCAACGCGGAAATCGCGCCGTAGCCGGCTTGAAGATTTTTTATTTCTAACATTTGGTTTGCCACAGAAACACAGAGACACAGAGAAAAAGCATTGAAATTTCCCGAAAATAAATTTCCAGAATTTCCTCTGTGCCTCTGCGTCTCTGTGGCTGACTAAACATTTTTTGGATGTTCTTCTCCTAAATATGCTTCAATCACTTTGGGGTTCGCTCGAATTTCGGCCGGCGTGCCTTCGGCAATCTTGACGCCGTAATCCAAAACTGCGATCCGTTCGCAAATCCCCATCACCACCTGCATATCATGTTCGACCAGCAGGACGGAAATCTGAAACTTGTCCTTGACGAATTGGATGAGCCGCATCAGTTCGATTTTTTCATTGGCGTTCATGCCGGCGGCCGGCTCGTCGAGCAAAAGCAATTTCGGCCTGGTCGCCAGCGCGCGGACAATTTCCAGCCGCCGCTGATCGCCGTAGCTCAAGCTTTTGGCATCGGCGTCACGAACCTTCCCGAGTTGAAAAATTTCCAGCAGTTCCACCACTTCACCGGCAATTTCCTTTTCACCATCGCGGAACGAACGTCCGCGCCAGAGCGCGTTGCGGACGCCGCGCGAACTGTGGAGCCGGGCGGCGGTGCGCACGTTGTCAAACACCGTCATCGAAACAAACAGCCGGATGTTTTGAAACGTCCGCGCGATGCCGCGCCGCGCCAGCTGGTGCAGCTTGCGGCCCGCCGTGGACTGCCCGTCAAAAAAAATCGCGCCGCCGGTCGGCTGATAAACGCCGGTGATCAAATTGAACGCCGTCGTCTTGCCCGCGCCGTTCGGGCCGATGAGGCCGACGAGTTCGTTGCGCCCGATCTGCAAATCCAGTTCCGACACCGCCGTCAGTCCGCCGAAGCGGATGGTGGCTTTGTCGAGCTGGAGCAGGGGAGACATGAATTAAAAATTAAAAATGCAAAATTAAAAATCAGCATTCTCCGCCGCGTTTGGTGGATGCGATGATGGCACCAATCACGCGCCGGATTTCATCGGCTTCATCCACCAGCGGCTGCAACTGGCTGTCTGGAAAAATATTGGCGGTCGCAAGCAGCCGGAGGCGCAGATGCGTTTCACGCGCTTCTTTCAGTGCGATGCTCATTTTGCTGACGAAGTCGGCCTTGCTTTGCGCGGCCTGGGCTTCTTCGACATTAGCCGGAACGCTGGTTCCGGCGCGGAGAACCTGGCTCATCATCACCCGGCCAACGCCCGGACGTTCATCCATTTTTCCGCAAAGCTGGATGATGCGGACGGCGAATTCAAAAGTGCGTTCAACGATGTCGCGCGGCTTGGCAACATTGTTGTCCGATTGAGAGTCCGTTTTTTTCATTTTTATTTTTGAATTTTTAATTCCTTTGCCTTCGGAAGGCAAAGAGTCCTTGCGGCCGCGTCAGCATCAAGACGATCAGCAGCAGCGAATAAATGATCATGCGGTATTCGGCGACGGGGCGCAGAAATTCCGGCAGCAATGTCAGCAAGACGGCGGCGAGGATGACGCCGATGGTGTTGCCCATGCCGCCGAGAATGACCATCACGACGATGGCGATGGATTCCATGAAATTAAATCCGCCCGGCGTGATGAACTGCTTCGAGTGCGCGTAAAGTCCGCCCGCGATGCCCGCGAAAAATGCGCCGATGACAAACGCGGTGACCTTGTATTTGGTCGGATTGATGCCCATCGCCGACGCGGCGACTTCATCGTCGCGCACGGCAATGAAGCCGCGGCCGTAGGTGGAATGAACGAGCGCGGTGACGACATAAACCGTCACGGCGGCGAAGCCGAACGCCCAGAAAAAATTCGTCCAGCCGTGGCTCACACTCAAACCGCGCGCGCCGCCGACGGCGTTCATATTCTGGAAAATGACGCGGATGATCTCGCCGAAACCGAGCGTGACGATGGCGAGATAATCGCCGCGCAGCCGCAGCGTGGGAATTCCGACCAGCAAACCCGTCACCGCCGCGACCAGTCCGCCCGCGAGCAGCGCGCCGAGAAAAACCGCGCCGGCGAAAAACGTATTCAAGTCGCCGAATTGATTCGTGATGACCGCCGCCGTGTAGGCGCCCACGGCCATGAAACCCGCATGGCCGAGCGAAAACTGGCCGGTGTAGCCGTTGATCAAATTCAGGCTGACGGCGAGGATGATGTTGACGCCGATGTCGTAGCCGACGAACAGCCAGTAGGAATTGATCTGATTGGCAAACAACGAAACTAAAAGGCACAACGCAATTGCACCGAGCAAAAATGTTTTGGCATGACGGAAATTCATACCTTTTCAATTTCCTTTTTGCCGAGCAGCCCGGACGGCTTGATGATCAGGATCAAGATCAAAATGCCAAAGGCGATGGCGTCGCGGTAGGTCGAGGAAATGTAGCCGGCCACGAGCGTTTCGGTGACGCCGATGATGATGCCGCCGAGCGCCGCGCCCGGCAGGTTGCCGATACCGCCCAGCACCGCCGCGACAAACGCCTTCAAGCCGGGCAAAATGCCCATGAGCGGATCAATGGCCGGATAATTGACGGCGAACAAAATGCCCGCCGCCCCCGCCAGCGCGGAGCCGAGGCCGAACGTGAATGAAATGACGACATCCGTGTTGATGCCCATGAGCGCGGCGGCTTCGGGATTGAATGACAGCGCGCGCATGGCCATGCCGATCCTGGTTTTCAACACGATGAACCGCAGCGCGAGCAGCAGAATCAAGGTGACGGCAAAGACGATGATTTGATTGCTGTTGAGACTCAAGCCGCCGAGTTTCGTGATGGGATAAACGGGAAGAATTTGAGGGAAGCTTTTGGGCGCGGCACCAAAGGCAAACTGCCCGGTGTATTCCAGAAAAAGCGAAACGCCGATGGCGGTGATGAGCACGGTCAGCTTCGGGCTGCGACGCAGCGGACGATAGGCGAGTTTTTCAATCACGATCCCGACGACCGCGCAAATCGCCATCGAGATGCCCATGACGGCGAGTCCGCTCCAGATGGACGGCGTCGGCAGAACCGTCGCGACCTTGGGCGCGAGATAAAAGCCGGCGAACGCGCCGAGCATGAAGATGTCGCCATGCGCGAAATTGATGAACCGCAGAATCCCATAGACCATCGTGTAGCCAAGCGCGATGAGCGCGAGGATGGAGCCAAGCGCGAGGCCGTTGATGAGTTGCTGCAAAAATTCGCTCAAGAGTTGAGAGTTGAGGGTTGAGAGTTGAGAGATTTTTTCAAGCCGCTCAACATTTTGCTTTGTTCTTCGGCGGCAGCGTAAATTTTGACAAAGGCCGCTTCTGAAAGAAAACCTTGTCGCTTGGCGATTGTCGCCTGGGAAATGACTTCAAAAACCGAGCCGGCGGCAATTTGTATGAATCTCGCAAAATCCGATTTCGAGGAACGCGAACTTCCTTCGGCAATGTTGGATGAAATGGAAATAGCCGCGCGGCGCATTTGATTTGTCAGACCAAACCGCTCATCATCGGGAAAGGAGCGGGTTAAAGCATAAACTTGATCGGCAAAATCAATTGCCTTATGCCAGACATCCAGTTTCTCAAAATTAAACACAGCTTTGTCATTGCCGCTTTTTCTCTCAACTCTCAACTAAAAACTCTCAACTGTTTTACGGCGCGACCGTCTCAACGTATTGAAACTGGCCGTTTTTGATCGTCAAAATCACGGCGGGCTTGGAAGCGTTGCGGTTGGCGTCAATCGTGATTTTGCCCGTGACGCCCTGGAAATCCTTCGTGGCCGCCAGCGCGTCGCGGACTTTGGCGCCGTCGGTTGTTCCCGCGCGTTTCATTGCGTCGGCCAGGATCATCGCTGAATCGTAGCCGAGCGCGGCCATGGCGTCGGGCGTCTCGTTGTATTTCGCTTGAAATTCTTTCACGAAATTTTGCACGGCGGGCGAGGTGGATTGCGGTGAAAAATGCGTGGAAAAATAATCGCCCTCCAGCGCCGCCCCGCCAATCGGCACCAGCGAGGAGGATTCCCAGCCGTCGCCGCCAAACATCGGACAGGTGATGCCCAGTTGACGCGCCTGCAACGCAATCAGCCCGACCTCGGTGTAATAGCCGGGCACAAAAATGCCGTCGGGACTCGCCGCCTTGATGGCCGTCAATTCCGCGCTGAAATCCTTGTCGCCGCTGCTGTAATTCTGTTCGGCAGCGATCTTCCCGCCGCCGGCGGTGAAACCCTGCTTGAAAAATTTCGCCAAGCCGAGGCTGTAATCGCTTTTCACGTCCGTCAACACCGCCACGTTTGTCAGGTGCAGCGTGTGCAGCGCAAAATTCGCCATCACCGTGCCTTGAAACGGATCAATGAAGCAGACGCGAAAAATGTAATCGCCGACCTCGGTGACTTTTGGATTCGTGGACGCGGGCGAAATCATCGGGATTTTATTTTCCTGGCAAATGGGCGCAGCTTCGAGCGAACGTGACGATGCGACTTCGCCGAGAATCGCCACGACGCCGTCGCTCGAAATCAATTTACGCACCACCGTCGCTGGCTGGCCGGCCTGCGACTGGTCGTCCTCGGTGAGCAGCTCAATCTTCTTGCCCAGCACGCCGCCCGCCACGTTCAGGTCGTCAACCGCCAGTTGCGTGCCTTTGTGCGACGACTGGCCGAACGTCGCTTCGCTGCCGGTGAGCGATGCGAACTCGCCAACCTTGATGACGGTGTTTGCGGCGGCTCCGCCCGGCGGTTTGTTGCAGCCGATGAGAAAAACCGCCATTGCCGCCAGAAATTGTCCATGCCAGATTTTCATAAAACTCCATGCTTGGGTTCTTGTTAAAACCTGTGCCAGCGTAGCGATTTGCGGCATGGTTTCAAGCTTTTGCGCGGTGGGTCAATCCAGGGCGGAACCTGACGCCGGCTTTCTGCATAGCGCAGGTTTGCAACCCGCCGCCGGACAGCCATCGCAATATTTGTGTTACAAATGACAATAAATGGTTAGATTGACTGAAGTTATTGTTTAGATTAGGCGCATGGTTTGGTTTGACAAAAGCCTGACAGTAACTGTTATTGAAAGCATCGTGAAAATGAAAACACAAAAATTCGCAAAAACAGCCGTTGTGGCCGCCCTCTTCGCGGGCGCATTTTGCTGGTCCGCCCTCGCCGGCGATGCCACGCAGAACTGGAACTCCAACTGCGCCGCCTGCCACGGCAAGGATGGCAAGGGTGCCACCATGATGGGGAAAAAACTTCAGATCAAGGATTTGACGGATCCCAAAGTCCAGGATGCCTTGACTGACGCCGACGCGACGAAGGACATCAAGGAAGGCATAACCGACAACGGCCAGCCCAAGATGAAGGCCTTCGGCGATAAATTCAGCGACGACGAAGTCAAGGACTTGGTCGCGCACGTCCGGTCTTTCAAACCGGCGAAATAATTCGTCCCCTCGTTTCCGGCCGGTCGGCGGCGGAAAAACCGGGACGCCAGCTTCAGCGGGCGTCCGGCGGTAATTGTAATTGTTTGGATTGTTGTCGTGCCTCCAAGAGTTCGCTATGCAAGAGAAAGATAATTCTACGCCGCCCCCGCGCCAGGGTTTGTTTCGCAACTGGTTGAGCCTTGTCGGCGCGCTGATCGCCACCGGCAGCGTGTTTTCCTGCCTGTTCCTGTTCGCCACGGAATTGTTTCTTCCCCACAGCAATCCCTACATGGGGATTCTGGTCTATATTCTTGCGCCCGTTTTTTTCTTTCTCGGCATCGCGCTGATGATTGTCGGTTTCTGGATGCAACGCCGGCAGAAACCAGTGGCCTTGTCGCTGGCGGTCAACCTGTCCCGTCCGCGCGACCGGAAACTGCTGGGCGCGTTCATCGGCGGGGCGCTGGTTTTTCTCCTCTGTTCCGCAATCGGCAGCTATCAAACTTATCAATACACCGACTCGGTTCAATTTTGCGGCACGGCGTGTCATGTGCCGATGAAGCCGGAATACACGGCCTATCTCCAATCGCCCCACGCCCGCGTCGCTTGCGTCGAGTGCCACGTCGGTGCCGGGGCCAAATGGTATTTGAAATCCAAGCTCAACGGCGTCCACCAGCTTTTTGACGTGGCGCTGGACAGGATTCCACGGCCAATTGAGACGCCCCTGAACAATCTGCGTCCGGCAAGGGAGACCTGCGAAAAATGTCATTGGCCGCAGCGGTTCATCGGCAACATAGACCGCACCAGTTACCACTTTCTGTCCGACGAAACGAACACGCCGTTCGCCGTCCGTCTGGAGTTGAAGGTCGGCGGCGGCAAACCCGACGGCACCATGAGCGGCATCCACTGGCACGTCAGTCCGAATTTCAAGGTTGAATACATTGCCACCGACACGCAGCGTCAGGTCATTCCCTGGGTGCGCGTGACCGACGCGGCCAGCGGAAAAGTCACGGTGTTCCAAGACCAAAAATTTCCATGGCGACCCGGCTCAATTAACGGTTCGCACCATGGATTGTCTGGACTGTCATACCCGTCCCTCGCATCGTTTTCTTTCCCCCGACGAAGCGGTGGACACGGCCATCACTGCCGGACTGCTGGACAGTTCGGTTCCGTGGTTGAGGTCAAACATCGTGGCGACGCTCACTGCTCCCTATCAGACCACCGGCGAAGCCGTGCAGAAAATCGCCGCCAGCCTGCACGCCAGTTATCCCAAACTGGCCGGCGTGGACAAGATCATTGACGAGACTACAAACATTTATCAGCAAAACTTCTTTCCGGAAATGAAGACCGACTGGCGCGTTCACCCGGACAACATCGGCCACAAAATTTCCGCCGGCTGTTTCCGCTGCCATGACGGCAACCACACGACCGCCGACGGAAAGCAGGTCATTTCCGCCGACTGCAACCTGTGCCACATCATCCTGACCCAGGGCAGTGGCGAACAATTGAAAAAACTCAACGCCGCCGGCGACGACTTCTACCACATTGATTCGACCTACACGGAACCCGACTGCGCCTCATGCCACACGGGCGCGCTTTGAAACATAACTTTGTGATTTGCCATCAAGCGGATTTTGCTTTAATGATTGCAAGATACGGTTAGTGAAAGCCAAAGAAAAGTGCGCCAGACTTCACTCTCTGCGGTAAAAATAACAGCAACAAAAGATGAAACTTATGAATTGGTTCAACCGGGTTCAATGGGCGCGCTGCGCGGCGGGCGTCATTTTGATTTCAACCGTCGCGGGCTGCAAACGCGACGAGGGCACCGTCTATACCGTCCCAAAGGAAAATTCTCCGCCGTCGCAACCTGCGGCAATGGCAACGCCGGAAACGGCTCCGCCTCCCGCCGCCGCGATGTCCCTGCCACAACTCAAATATCAAGTGCCCGAAGGCTGGCAGGAAAAGCCGCCGGCTGAAATGCGCGTCGCCAGTTTCACCGCCCTCGGCACTAACGGGCAATCTGCCGACGTGTCGGTCATCCCGCTGGGCATCGTCGGAAAGGATTTGGAGCTGGTCAATATGTGGCGCTCGCAGGTGCAGTTGCCAACCACGTCCGATCCGGACGCCGTCAAGCAGGCCGAGACGGTCGCCATCGGCGCGGATCAAGGCCGCTTGTTCAATTTCGTGAGCGATCAGCCGATGATTGGACAATCCCGCCAGCGAATTCTGGTGGCGATGCTGACGCGCGGCACGATGAGCTGGTTTTTCAAAATGACCGGCGAAGACACATTCGTAACTTCGCAAAAGGACAACTTCATCCAATTTTTGAAATCCGTTTCGTTCGTTGAAAGTGCGCCTGTGGAAACTGCCGCTGCGCCCGCAGTTCCCGCAACACCAGACGGAAATCAAACCGCCGGCTCGATTTGGACGGTTCCATCTGACTGGCAGGCGCTGCCGCCGTCGCAATTTCTTCTGGCCGAATATGCCGTCACCGGAACTGGCGGAGCGAAAGCCGACGTGAACGTGGCCGAACTGGACGGAACCGGCGGCGGTCTGCTCGCCAACGTCAACCGCTGGCGGCATACGCAACTGGGATTGGACGAAGTTGATCAAAGTGGCTTGGGCAAAATGGTTTCAACATTTGATGCGAACGGTCGTTCAGCGTCGCTCGTGGATTTGACCGGCACGGATTCAAAGACCGGCCAGCCGTCGCGGCTCGTTGGCGTGATCCTGCCGCAAAACGGACAAACGTGGTTTTACAAATTGATGGGCGACACAAATGTCGTCGCGCAGCAAAAAGACGCCTTCATCAAGTTCATCCAGTCGGCAAAATATCCCAATGCTCCTTAAACGCCTGATCAAAATTTTCACCTCGCTGCGGCTCACGGTGATCCTGCTGGCGTTCGCCATCATCCTGGTGTTCGTCGGCACGCTCGCGCAGGTGGACGAGGGGCTTTATCAGGCGCAGGCGCGATACTTTCGCCAGTGGATCATCCTTGGGATGGACTTGTTCGGTCATAAAATTCCGATCATTTTGCCCGGCGGCTATCTCATCGGCACGATGCTGCTCGTCAATCTGGTTTGCGCGCACATCTACCGTTTTCAATTTTCGGTCAAAAAAACCGGCATCATGCTCGCGCACGCGGGCGTCATCCTGCTGCTCGTCGGCCAGTTGGTCACCGATATGTTCGCGCACGAATCGCAAATCAGCTTCACCGAAGGACAGACCAAGTCGGTTGCCGAAAGCCCGCGCAGTTACGAACTGACCTTCACCAGCGACGCCGGCGCAAACGAGGAGCAGATCGTCGCCATTCCTGGAAAACTGCTGGCGCGCGGCGGCGACATCCAGAACCAAAACCTGCCGTTCACCATCCGCGTGAAACAGTATTGGAAAAATTCCGAGGCGCAATTTCGTCGCGATGATGGCGGAAAATCCGCCGATGGCGACCAACGGCGTCGCGGAGCATTTTGATTTTCATCCCGCCGCCGAAGTAAAAACGATGGACGACAGAAACGTGCCGACGGCTGAAATTGAAATCGTCGGCGCGAACGGCTCGCTGGGCAACTGGATTGTTTCCGACTGGACGGACGATGGCGCGATGATCGGAGCCTTGCAGCAAAGTTACGAACAACAAGTCGGACCACAATTGGCTCAAAAAATCGTCAGCGATTTGACGCAGCCGCAATTTATTGTCGCCGGCGGAAAACAATACACCTTTGCGCTGCAGCCGCAGCTTGTGCATTTTCCATTTTCACTGAAGCTGTTGAAGGCGACGCACACGGTTTATGAAGGCACGGACATCCCGAAGGATTTTCGCAGCCTCGTGCAGTTGCAAAATCCGAAAACCGGCGAGAACCGGCAGGTCGAAATTTCCATGAACCATCCGCTGCGCTACGACGGGCTGACGTTTTACCAGTATCAAATGACCGCAGGCGAAGCGGTGCAACGGGCGGGCGTGACGCCGTCGTCGGTCCTGCAGGTCGTCCGCAATCCAAGCTGGTTGACGCCTTACATCGGATGCGCGATGGTGGCTGCCGGACTCGTGACGCAGTTCATGTTTCACCTCGTCGGCTTTGTCTCAAAGCGAAAAAAGAAATGAAAACAATTTTGCATTTTGGGAGCGCGCGCGCCTCGCGTGCAGTTCGACGCGCCCTCGCGTCGGACGCGGGCGAGGTTGCACGAGCGGATCGAAATCAAACATGGTTGCATGATGCCAGCGACGAAGGCGTCGCTGGCGGCACGCGAGGCGCGTGCGCTCCCCAATTTCCCAAATGAAAAAGAATTTTCAAAAATGGTTTCCGCCGCTGCTGATGGCCGTCATGGCTCTGTGGTTTTTCGGCCAGTTGCAGCCGCCGAAGGACAAGGATTTCGCCTTCAACGAATTTGGCAAGCTGCCGGTGGTTTTTGACGGGCGCCTGAAGCCGGTGGATTCGCTCGCGCGCAATTCGCTCCTGCAAATCCGCCAGACGCAGACGATTGACCTCGAACCGTGGAAAAGCTGGAACGAAAGTCCGAAAATCATTTCCGCGACCGAATGGCTCGCGAATGTGATGATGAACCCGCAGGTTGCCGATGCGTGGCCGGTTTTCCGCGTGGACAATCCCGATTTGATCACCGCCATGAAATTGCCGGAGAAAAACGAGGCGCAGCATCAAGACGGCAAGCATTATTCCTGGAACCAGATCGCTCCGTCGTTTGATTTGCTCAACACGAATTACGAGCGCGTCCAGAAAATCGAGCAGTCCGAGCGCAACGCCTTCGACCGCGGCGTCAGCAAGGTGTTCGAGCGGCTCATGCTTTACGAGAAGCTCCAAAACACGGTTGAGCCGCAGGGCGCGCAAAACTGGAAATCGGAACTGGCCGATTATGAAAATCTGATTCCGGCGGGCACCGCCGCCGTCCACGCGCAGCAGGCCGGCCAGAAATATGACCAGGCCGTTTTCAACACCTTCACCGCCGACCTGCAGACGTTCGATGACATGTCGCAGCTCGATGCGCCGCTCGTCGTGCCGCCACAAAACCCATCCGGCAACTGGCAGCGCACGGGTGTGGCTTTGATGAACGCCGCGAAAGGACAGAAAATTTCCCCGGCGATTGAAGATTACGCGGCCATGGCCGATGCGCTCAAGGCCGGGGACGCCGCCGGCTTCAATTCCGCGCTGTCGGACTATCGCGCGTCGCTCGTCCCGGATTTTTCGAGCGCGCTGGCCCGGGCGCGCGCGGAAGTTTTCTTCAACCAGATGCAGCCGTTTTACAACGCGATGGTCATTTACGTCCTCGCCGGGCTGCTCGCGATTTTTTCGTGGTTCAATTTGTCGGAAACTTTGCGCCGCTCGGCGGTCTGGTTGATTGCGCTGGCCTTTGTGATCCACACGACCGGCTTGATTTACCGGATGATTCTCGAAGGCCGTCCGCCGGTGACGAACCTGTATTCATCGGCGATCTTCATCGGCTGGGGCGCGTGCCTGCTTGGAATCGTCCTGGAAAAATTTCATAAAAATGGAATCGGCTGCGTCGTCTCGGCGGGAATGGGTTTCATCACGCTCGTCATCGCGCAAAACCTCGCGGTGGACGGCGACACGATGGAAATGATGCGCGCCGTCCTGGACACGAATTTCTGGCTGGCCACGCACGTCGTCGTCGTCACGCTCGGCTACGCCAGCACGTTTGTGGCGGGATTTCTCGGATTGATTTACATATTGCGCGGCGTGTTCACAAAAACTTTGGACGCGGAGACGGGCAAATCGCTGGCGCGGATGATTTACGGAATTGTCTGTTTTGCGACGCTGTTCAGTTTTGTCGGAACCGTTCTTGGCGGCATCTGGGCGGACCAGTCGTGGGGACGTTTTTGGGGCTGGGACCCGAAGGAAAACGGCGCGCTCATCATCGTCTTGTGGAACGCGCTGATCCTGCATTTGCGCTGGGGCGGAATGATCCGCGAACGCGGGCTGGCGGTTTGCGTCGTGGGCGGCAACATCGTCACAAGCTGGTCGTGGTTTGGCGTGAACATGCTCGGCATCGGCCTGCACAGCTACGGGTTCACGGACGCGGCGTTCAAATGGCTGATGCTGTTCGTCGGCAGCCAGATTGGATTCATCGTGCTGGGTTCTTTGCCGAGGACAATGTGGAAAAGCTGCCCGGCAAAAATCTGATCCTGTTGGTTTGAGCAGGGCAGTGGAAAATCGTGGAAGATTACCTCTGCGGCATTCGTAGGAGTCGAGGTCACGAGACTCAAATCATTTTTAGACTGGCGATTGCGGATTGCTAATTTTTAATCAGAGATTCCTTACGTCGTCTCCTACAAACTCAATAAACCAAAACCAGCACCGCCGCTGTTGGTTTCAATAAGGAAAGCATGAAATCAGGAAAAGTCTGTTCTTTGTTTCCTGCCTTCCTCATTTAATAATTTTGGTAGGAGTCGAGGTCACGAGACTCAAATCAATTTTAGACTGGCGATTGCGGATTGCTAATTTTTAATCAGAGACTCCTTACGTCGTCTCCTACAAACTCAATAAACCAAAACCAGCACCGCCGCTGTTGGTTTCAATAAGGAAAGCATGAAATCAGGAAAAGTCTGTTCCTTGTTTCCTGCCTTCCTCATTCAATAATTTTGGTAGGAGTCGAGGTGACGAGACTCAAATTAAATTAGAGACTCCTCACGTCGTCCCCTACTCAATAAACGAGCACCAGCACCGCCGCGTCCTGCGCCGACTTCACAACATCCTCAAACTTCTCATCCACCGTATTCGGCGCTTTGAGCTTGGCGTCCACGTCCGGCACCGATTCCAGGAAGCTCAACAACAGGCTGCTCTTCACCGCGTAATTCACATTCTCCGGCAACGCCCCGCTCGTCGCAAGCGCCACCGACGCATCCAGCTTGGCCGACACGATGCCGATGACGTTGCCCCGCTCATCCACCAGCGCCCCGCCCGAATTGCCCGGCTGCACCGGCACGCTGATTTGAAAATAGCGCGGGTCATCCCCCGCGCCCGACAGCGACGCGATTTCCCCCTTGGCCAGCTTGGGCGAAAATCCCTGCAACGACGGGTCGGGAAAACCAATCGTCGCCACCGTGCCGCCCAGATGCGCCGAGCGGCTCACGGCAATCGGCAACGGAGAAAATTTCCCATCCGCTTTCAACAAAGCCAGATCATTGGCCGCATCCACCTGAACAACTTTGGCGTCAATCAAACCTGCGCTCGTGAGCAAACGAATCTGCGTTGCATCTTTGACGACATGATAATTTGAAATCAAATAACCATCGTCCGTGATGAAAAAGCCTGAACCCATTCCAGTAATTTGAGGTTCTTGTTGAGTCTCATTTGAAAACGAACTTTCAATTGGCTGGCCGGGCTTGTATTCGCGCGCCAATTTTTGCGCTTCAGCAATCTGATCCATTGTCATTTGTTGTTCCAATTCCTCAAGCTGGGTTTTTGCAAGTTGATTTCCTTTTGCCGCAGATAAGTTGAACCATTTGTAGGCTTCGATGTTGTCTTTAGAAACGCCTATGCCGACAAAATAAGCAATCCCCACCGAAGATTGAGCCTCTGAAACTCCTTGGTCTGCTGCCTTGTAAGCCCATTTGAATGATTCTGCATAATCCTTTGGCACGCCATCACCCCGACAATATATTCCTGCAAGAGAAAGTTGGGCGTCGGTGTTGCCTTGTTCGCCTGACAATCTAAACCATTTAATAGCTTCGTTGTAATTAGTTTCAGTGCCTTGTCCGAACTGATTCATTTTTCCAAGCCAATACTGTGCCGAAGCGTTGCCTTGTTCTGCTGCTTTCCGATACCATTTTAATGCCTCTTGATAATTTTTCAGAACTCCAGAACCGTTGAAATATGTGGAACCGAGAACAATTTGAGCCTCTTCCAGATTCTGATCCGCTGCTTTGCGACACCATTTCGCCGCCTCAATTAGATTTGTTTCCCCACCGCGTCCAGTGCCGTAGTAATTTGCGAGGAAGAATTCGGCTTGTGCATCATTTTGGTCTGCCGCTTTACGAAACCATTTTGCTGCTTCAATATAATTTTGGGCCACGACTTGGCCATCGTTATACATCGCGCCAAGTAGCAACTGTGCTGACGCGTTTCCTTGTTCCGCCGATTTACGAGACCACTTTTCTGCTTCGCTGTAATCCTGTGTAGTGCCGATGCCGTTGGCATACATCGCTGCCGAGGACAATGTGGAAAAGCTGCCCGGCAAAAATCTGATGCTGCTGGTTTGAACAGGGAATCTATGGAAAACTGCTGATGATTTGGTGGATGAAATCATCGAGCAAATCACCCGTCAGATCCGACACGTTGACAATGCGATAGAATCGCGATCCGAACTGTCCCGCATTTGTGTCCACAACCGTGAACGGGGGGGCGTTTGTCTGCACCGGAACCCAGATGATGAGATCGGTGGAAGCCTCCACCACATACACGTCATTGGAATTGCCGGAAACATCAAATGAAAACTGGCCGCTGACACTGACATTTTGGGGCGAGGCGATGATGGTCGGCGCATTGGGATCCGGCGGAGTTCTCACTGCAATTACATTGGAAAGATCACTTTCAACGTCAAGGATGTCATAGGACGTTGCGGCAAAATAATAGGTCGTGTTGTCGGCGAGATTGGTGATAACCACGTTCGTCACGTTGCCGACATCTATCGAATTGGTGTAGACGCCACTCATCACGCCGTAATAAACTTTGTAACCCACGACAGTGGGATCAATGCTCGGACTCCACGTCAGGGTGACAGACGCGGCTTGCAAGACGGGCGATGCAATGAACATCACCGCGCAAATCAAGCAGCGCAGCAAGGAAATCTTCACGCGATGGTTCTGAACCAAATGACTTGGCCGCATCATAAGGCGACATACAGCATAAACATTGCCAAGCCACCTTGATGAATCTGGCGCTGGCAATTCGTGCGACTGTTCAGGGGTTTGTAACATTTGAAAAACTCAAAGATTCGGCCCGCTGCTTCACGGAATCATCGCCTGTGCCGGATTTCTGATCTCTCTGCCTGTAATTTTAATCTCTCTGCCTGTAATTTTAATCTCTCTGCCTGTAATTTTAATCTCTCTGCCTGTAATAACAGATATACCTGCTAAATTTTTAGTTGTCAAACGGCAAAGACAAAAACGGCAATAAATTGATCTGGCAAGGCGATGTCCTAAATCGGGGCACTGTCAGAAATTAAAGCTTGGTGTGTTCGCAACGAAAAATTCCGGTTTGATGCCGAACCGGAACAGTCATTTGCAAGTGAAGCTTGATTTTCACAAAATTTTCCCCGCCGCTTGTCAAAATCCATCTGCTCCATTATCGTCAGCCAATGTCGTTGAAGAAACATTTTGCATTGCCAGTCTTGATTTGCGGTTTCATTTTCACAGTTCGCGGCCAGACCGCCACAAACACCCTCGGTTTTACCGGCCCGGAAATATATCCGATTGATGAAGGGATTGCTTTGCTGCACGAGGCGGATATGGACGGCGACGGTTTGAACGACCTCGTCGTCGCCAACAATCTCCGCTCGGTCATCAACGTGCTTTACAACCGGACGGGCAAGACGAACCAACTTGCGACGGCAAATCCAGAAACTCCGGTTGAAATCAACTAACTGCCGCCGGACGCGCGCTTCCATATTGATTCCATTCCCGTTGACGAACACATCGCGGCGATGGTCGTGGCCGATTTGAACGGCGACGGCAAACCCGACATCGCCATTTATGGCGACAACAAAGACCTCGAGGTGATTTACAACCGGGGCACGAACGGCTGGAGCGACCCAAAACGCTGGCACATCGAGGACGGCCAGTTGAGCGCGAACGCGCTGGCCGAAGGCGATCTGAACGGCGACGGCCGCGCCGACCTTGTTTTGCTCGGCGACAACGGTTCGGCTTATTTTCTCGCGCAAAACGCGGACCACGCTTTTGGCGAGCCGCAGAAAATCCCCTATTCCGGCACTCCAAAGGCCGTGCAGATCGTGGACATTGACGGCGACGGAAAAAGTGATTTGCTGCTCGTGGATTTTGACAGCCCGACGCCGTTCCGGTTCCGGCTGCAAAATTCCAGCGGCCAGCTTGGGCCGGAGATTTATTTCAAGACGCCGCCCTTCCGCGCGTTTGACGTGGACAACCTGGGCGGCGGCGCGAAAAATTACATGGTGACCATCGCCCAAAGTTCCGGGCGCGCGGAGGTTTCGCAGTTCACAAAAAATCCCGGCGAAAGTCTTGTCAGGCGCGTTTCGCAAGGGACAGTTTCAAATCCTGCCGCTGAACAAGACTGACGAGGCGCATCGCGGCCTGCTTTGGGCGGACGTGAACGGCGACGGCCGACCTGATCTGCTCGTGGCCGAGCCGGATAGCGGACAGGTCTCCGTCTATCTTCAAAATTCAGACGGATCGCTTGCGCCGCCAAAAACATTTCCTGCACTTGCGGGCGTGACACAAATCGCGGTCTCGGACTGGAACGGCGACGGCGCGCCGGAAATTTTTCTTTTGAGCCGCGACGAAAACGCCGTTGGCGTGACGCAGTTCGACAAGGACGGGCGCCTGCCCTTTCCGACGCTGCTGCCGCTGGACGGCAAACCGCTCGTGATGGCGGTCGGCGCGTTGAAACCCGGCGCAACGCCGACGCTCGCCATCATCGTGGACAAGGACGGACGGCGCTCGCTCGTGACCCGCACGTCGGACGGCGTGATGAAATCCCAAAAATTGAGCGACAGCTTCAAGGCGGATCCGACGACGATGGCGGTCCAGGACGTGAACCAGGACGGCTTGTCGGATTTGGTGGTGCTGATGCCCTATGAAAAAATAAAAGTCCTGCTGCAAAAACCCGGCGGCGATTTTGACGAGGAGGACGTGGACCCGCCGGGCGGCGCGATTGAACAGCCGTGGCTCGCGTCGGCGGACGTGGACGGCGACGGCAAGCCGGAACTGCTGCTGCCGCAGAAAAATTTCGTGCGCGCCGTCGTGCTGGAGCGCGGCCAAAAAATTCCAGGCTCCACGAACCAGCCGGGCTGGGTGTTCCGTGTGAAGGACCAGATCAACGGCGCGGAAAGCGATTCGCAAATCACCGGCGCGACGGCCATCCGCAACGGGACAAATGCCACGCCCTCGATTTTCCTGCTTGACGCGCAATACAATCAGTTGTCGCTGTGCGAGCGCGACACGAACGGCGTCTGGCAGATTGTCCGCAACGTGGACTTGCCGGTCACGGATTTCAACTCCATCCAGCCGGTCGCGCTTGGTGGTCACGGACGTGCGGAGCGTGGCGTTTCTCGGACGCAACACCGTCGCGTGGATGCCGCTGTCGGGGGACGTGTGGAATTTGACCGCGCTGGACGCCTACGAAACACCCATCAAGGACGGCTATTTGAACGACGTGGTGGCGGGCGATTTCAACGGCCACGGGCGGAAGGATTTGGTGTTCATGGAAACCGCCAAAAATTATCTGGACATCGTCGCCTTCGATTCAAACCACAAGCTCGTGCCCGTCAACCGCTGGCAGGTTTTCGAGCAGCACACCTTCCGGGACAACAGCGCCTCCATGCCTGAACCGCGCGAGGCGCTCGGCGCGGATGTCACTGGCGACGGAAAAAATGATCTGGTCGTGCTGGTTCACGACCGGATTCTCGTATATCCACAGCAGTGAGATTTCAATTCAACTGCGGCGGGCGTGAGTCGCAAAGACAAATTTTGTGCGGCTGAGAGTTCTCACATGCCCAAATCGGCGTAGAGTTTCTTTTTGCTGCCAAAGTGTTTGACGCCTTTGCCCTTCTTGCTCGTATTGAGAGAGCGTGCGGCAAGCTCGTTCGGAAACTGTGTTTTCCGAAAAATAGTTTTCATCGGTTCAAACAAGTCCTTCGAGCATCTGCGGCATTTGTTCCAACGTGCGGGACAACGACGCGCGGGCGATGGTTTGTTCGGTTTCGTGAGTGTCGGGGAACAGCACTTTCCATCCGGACGCGGCGAAACATTGCTCGCGCGTGACTTCAAGATAATTTCCGCTGATGCCCATTTTTTCGCTGCGGATCAACAAATCGGCGATTTGCACGGAGGCGATGAGATGTCCATGATCTTTTGCCTTTTCGGGTTGATGATGAAAGCGCACCGTCAGCACGAGCAGTTCAGACAGCCGCTGCCGTTCGAGATAAAGCGCGCCCAGTTCGGCGTGATCTACGCCCAAAACTTCGTTTTCAATTTCCGTGAGGTCGCGGACGCCTTGAATCGCCTGGCGATGAATTTCCGTGAAATGATCGGGAAATGTCCATGCCATGACGATTTTGCCGACATCATGCACCAGTCCGGCGATGTAATCCGAATCGTCCGGCGATGATTGCACGGCTCCGGTGATTTCATGCGTCAGAATGGCTGTGCCGATGCAGTGCTGCCAGAATTCGCGCCATGGAAAAGCGCATTGCCGGGTCAGCCGCTGGAAATCTTCGATGACGGGCGTCACGGTCACAAGCTGGCGGATTTGGCGGACGCCCAGATAAAAAACCGCTTCCTCAATGCTGTTCACGGGCGTGCTCAATCCGTAATAAACCGAATTGACCAGCCGCAGCAGCCGCGACGTCAGGCTGGGATCGCGGCGGATGATTTCGGCGATTTGCGCGGTGTAACGATTTTCCGTCAGCACCAAACCCTGCAAGGTTTTGTTGATGCTGCTTAATGAAGGCAAAGACGGACAGCGCGAAAGTTGCGCTTTGATTTCATTTGAACTTGGCCGTTTGATGCTGGCTGGCGTCAAATTTTGCACTATTTCGTTATTCGAGTAGACCGCATTTTCTTTACATCGGTTTTATTTGAAAAAACTTTAATGCGCCGAACAACTTTTGTGGGATTATGCACTTGACATATAATTAGATTCATGGCATATTCGAGCCATGAAAACGAAGCCAGCGCAGAAAGACATAACCCTGATTCAACTCTTTGACCGTTTCGCCACGGATGACAAGGCGCGCAAGCATCTTGAATCCGTGCATTGGAAAGACGGCATTGTTTGCCCGCATTGCAAATGCAAAGACCAGACGAAATTTTCAGACATCAAACCCAATCCAGCCGCCGGAACGCGCGCCGGACTGCGCTGGTGTTCAAACTGCAAAAGCCCGTTCACAGTCACCATCGGAACGATTTTTGAAGACTCGCATATACCGCTCCGCAAATGGCTGATTGCTTATTACATGATTTGCAGTTCCAAAAAAGGGATTAGCTCTCTCCAATTGCAGCGCAATTTGGAGCTTGGCAGCTATCGCACGGCGTTATTCATGGCGCATCGCATCCGGCACGCGCTGCGCGAAACCAGCTTTGCCGAAAAGCTGGACGGCACGATTGAAGCCGACGAATGTTTTGTGCCAACGGGAACAAATAGCGAAGCCAAACCCGTCCGCAAACTGACGCCGGTTTTCGCAATGGTGCAACGCGGCGGCTCGGTTCGCTCCAAAGTCATGCCGACGGTCAACGGCGCGAACTTGAAACAAGCCATCCGCGAGAATGTGGAAATCTGCTCGGAAGTGCATACCGACATGAATCAAGGCTACGCCGGGCTTGAACCGAAATTCACGCATAAAACCGTGAAGCACGCGGCGCACGAATACAGCCGCCACGAAGGGGAAAACATCGTTTCGACTTGCTCGGTTGAATCGTTTTTCTCGCTGTTAAAGCGCGGCGTTATCGGCACGTTTCATCATGTCAGCGCACAACATCTGCCGCTGTATCTCGCGGAGTTTGACCACCGCCACAACTGCCGGAAGATGACCGACGGCGAACGCACGGATGTTGGCTTGACCAAAGCCGTCGGAAAGCGTTTGATTTACCGCGCATGAAGGTTGGAATTTTAACACTTTGCGAATCTGCTACCACAAGCGGTATATCGCAATCATTATCCATCGTCGGCGCATCCGATATGATTTTTGCTGACAATGCGCCAAGTAAAATTCCGGTTTGCTGCCTTGTCTATCGAATCCGTTTTGACCTATCCGAAGAAGGAGAACACACCATTAAAGTTTGCATTATTGACACAGACGGAAATTTCGTCGTTAAACCCATTAAGCTAACATTCAAGGTTCAAATTCAAGGCAGCTTTTCAACGATATTAAAACATGGGATCATCAATCTAAACGGAGTTGCGCTACCGAAGTTTGGGGAATACAGCGTCGAATTGTCCGTGGACGATGTTCGATTAGAGTCGCAAACATTGTATTTCCTAAACAAGTTGAAACCCATGAGTAATTAGGATACAGAACTTTTGCTTTTCGTTTTGACTTCACACCAATTTAACCAAGTCAAACAGCCATGCCCAAAGCCAAAACCGCCAACATACCGAAAGACTGGAAATTGTTTCCGTTAGGCAATGGCACAAGCCGCTGGTTGCCCGACTGGGCGGACAAGCCGCTGGGATTCGCCATTGACCCGGAAGCCGCGTTGCGCGAAGTGCTGAAGGTCAAGCCGCCGGGGGACTGGCGCAAAGTCATCAAGACAGGCCGCAGAAATCGCCGTTAATCCTCTAACTGGTTGCAATCAATGCCTTACAACTATTCCTTTATGTCATGTGCATAATCCCAAACTTTTGCAGATTTTTCTCAAGCCACCGGCAAGTTTTGCCGATTAAAAACCGAACGGTGTGGCGATTGCTGATTTTCAAAATGAGGAATCCCTCAAAAATACATTTTCATTCGATATTTGAACCATGACGGCATGAGCAGACATTCAAAATTGCGCAAAATAACCGGCGTGCTTTGTGCATTGGCAACCGGCATCGTCGCTTTCCATGAAGCGCGCGGGGCACGAGCGTATCTGCCATCCGTTGGATCGCCGCCGCTGCGATTCCAAGCTTTCACCACAAATCATTTGTTTTTCAACCTGCAATCATTTGAAATGACGGCGCAACCGGCGGAATCTTCAAATGTCGTGACGCAAATTGCCGCAAATTCCACGAATAACGCCGCGATTTCCCGTCAAATTCCGGGCGCGCTTGCGAAAGCAAATCAGACAAATCAGGTTCCGGTCGAACTAGAAACCGGGACTGGCGAAAAAAATAATTCTGAAACGCCGGTTTTCTCGCCCGATGCCTCATCGTCGGCAAGCGATTTGCTCACAATCACCCCGCAGATGATCACTGAATATCTCAAACCGGCTCAATCTCAAACGGAGCAGCCTATTCAAACAAATCCCGTCGTGTTCGTGCCGGCTGAACTGCAATTTGCGCCGCCAGCTCAAAAAGCGCCGGGCGAAAGTCAGGCCACTTACAAAACCCAATGATTTGGCCTGGCGATATGTTTTTGCGCCGCCGTGAAACACGTTCCGCCGTGGAATTGCACGTCCTCTGGCTGTTGATTTTATGCCTGCTGATGGCACTCAAGCCGCTTGCGCGGGCGCAATTATCGGCTGCTTCGCCCGCTGCCGCGCCTGCTATTTTATTGCCGCACGATTTTAACGGTTCAAATGCCGTTCAACTCGACATTGCCGGTTCCAACAGCCCGGCGCAGAAAGCATTTCCCCCATCGGACGGCACGAATCCTCCCTCATCGGCAATTTCCGCCGGGCCGGCGGGAACAAATAGTTTCAACGACAGGCTGGTGATGGCCCGTTATTACGAGAAAGCGCGCCAGCCGGAAAATGCCGAGCCGATTCTCGTGGGTTTGCTGGCGGAAAATGTTCCCGATCCGGTTCAAAAATCCGCCCTGCTCGAACTCGGGGCAACTGTGCGTGAGGAAAACGACCTGCCGCGCGCCCAAACGATTTATTCCCAATTCCTCAACCGCTGGCCGAATGACGTGAAAGTTCCAGAGGTTCTTCTCCGACAGGGCGAAATTTTCCGGCAAATGGGTTTGAACGACATGGCGCTCGGAAAATTTTACAGCGTGATGACTTCGGCGCTGGCGTTGAAAAATGACCAGCTTGCCTATTACCAAAGCCTTGTTTTGCAGACGCAGGTTGAAATCGCCGACACACATTATTTGATGGGACGGTTCGCCGACGCGGCGGATTTTTACTCGCGATTGCTTCAAAAAACAGACCCGGCGTTGAACCGCCCGCAAATGCAGTTTCGTTTGATTCGCTCGCTCGCAATCATCGGCCGCAACGACGAAGCGGTCGGCCAGGCGCAGGATTTCCTTTCCCGTTATGCGGACGCCGATGAAGAACCCGAGGTGCGATATTATCTGGCCGAAGCCTTGAAAGCCCTGGGTCGGAACAATGAAGCGTTGCAACAAGTTTTGCTCTGTTTGCAGGAGCAAAAAGTCAAAACCAAAAATGATCCCGAAGTCTGGGCCTACTGGCAGCAGCGCGTCGGCAACGAAATCGCCAACCAGCTTTATCGCGAAGGCGATTATGTGAGGGCGCTGGAGGTTTATATCAATCTCGCCCAATTGGATTCATCGCCCGCCTGGCAGGTTCCTGTGGATTATCAGATGGGCATGACTTACGAAAAATTGTTGCAGCCGCAAAAGGCCATTGACACTTACAATCAAATGCTCGCCCGCGAAACAGAAGTCGGCACGAACGCCACGCCGGGATTGAAAGCCGTGTTCGACATGGCACGCTGGCGCGTTGGCTTTATCGGTTGGCAGACAAACGCCGAGGCTATTGACCATTCGCTGGCAGAATCGTCGCCTTCCACAAACAATTCCACCAACACGCAGGCATCAAAAAATGAATAACACCATCACATCTGAATTCACCGCCGCACTGGTTTTTGATCTGCGGAGCTATCTTGATCTTTGCGAAGAAATTTTGGCTTTGGCCACTCGGGAAAACCAGGCTTTGTCCGGCCAAACCAACTACCAATCGTTTGAATTTCAACGGAAACGAATGAGCCTGCTGCCAATTCTCGAATCACTTTCAGCCAAATTGCGCAATCGCCGGATGGTCTGGCAGCAGGCGTCGCCGTCGGAGCGCGAGTCCTGCAAAGAAGTAAAGCCCTTGTTTCAAAACATCCAAAGTCTGGTGATGAAAGTGCTGCTGCTGGACCGCGAAAACCAGCAGGCCATGCTCCGTCGCGGACTGGTTCCGGCCAGACATTTGCCGGCGGCGGCGGTCCGGCAGCCGCATTACGTCGCCAGCCTGTATCAGCGCAATTCCACTGTTTGACTTTCATTTATGCCCGCGAAAAATAATCCCGCCTTGAAAAATAAAAATCCGGTTTCGCCGCCTTTGTTCACTCTTTTGTGAATAAAAAATCCAGCAACGTCTGGATAAACCGCCAGCAAGTTGGAAATCAGTGAATAACCTTCCGAGGCAAAATCTGCCTGTGAATATTGCCGGTAAGATTTTCACTCAATCCCTTGACCGCATCGCGTTTGGTTTGGTCTTATCGGTGCGCACAGAAGCACGGATATGGCAATCGAAAAAATAATCATCCTGGAAGGCGATTTGATCCTCCGCAATCATCTTGAAAATTATTTGCGCCGCTGCCGTTACGACGTGGCTTCCACCCCGGCCATTGCCGTGGCGCGGGAGTATTTAAGCAAGGACAATTTCGACCTTATTTTTATGGAACTGCGGCTGCCCGACGGCCACGGCGCGGAATTGCTGCAGGAAATTCAAGCGCGTGCGCAAAAGCCATTGGCCGTGGTCACGACCAGTTCCGGCTCGGTTGAATCGGCGGTGGACTGCATAAAAAATGGCGCGTTCGACTACCTCATCAAGCCGTTTTCCGACGAACAAATCGGGGTCGTCCTGCGCAAGGCGGAAGAATTCACCCGGCTCGTTCGCGTCAACCGCCTGCTCAGCCAGGAATCCGAAGAAAGCGAACACGTTTTGCTTGGCACCAGCCAGGACATGGAAAATCTCCGGCAACTCATCCGCAAAGTGGCGCGCACCCACGCCACCGTTTTGATCCAGGGCGAGAGCGGCACCGGCAAGGAAGCCGTGGCCCGCGCGCTTTATGCCGAAAGTCCGCGCGCCCGCGCGCCGTTCATCAAGGTCAACTGCGCCGCGATTCCTGAAAATTTGATCGAAAGCGAATTTTTCGGCCATGAACGCGGCGCGTTCACCGGGGCATTGAACAAGCGCGAGGGCCGGTTTGAACTGGCGCACGGCGGCACGATTCTTCTCGACGAAATCAGCGAAATTTCCCCCACGGTGCAGGCCAAACTGTTGCGCGTGCTGCAGGAACGCGAATTCGAGCGTGTCGGCGGCAATCGCACTTTGAAAGTGGACGTGCGGGTCATCGCCACGACCAATCGCGACCTGGAACAAAGCGTGGAGAAAAAGGAATTTCGCCAGGACCTTTTTTTCCGCCTCAACGTCGTGCCGATTCATGTCACGCCGTTGCGCAAGCGTCCTGAAGACGTCCTGCTGCTCAAGAAGGAATTCATGCGCCGCTTCAGCCGCCGGCATGGCATCCGCATCAAGGGATTCACGGATGAAGTCAGCCAGATCATGCTAAACCATTCATGGCCGGGCAACGTGCGCGAGCTGCAGAATGTCATTGAACGCGCCGTCATTTTGTGCGGCGACAACGGAGTGCTTGAACCGCAACATCTCGGTCTGACGATTTCAAATCAAGCGAACCAGGCCGCGCCGGGTTATGCCACCGCCAGGTCGCTTCCGCAAATTCCCGGCCAGCACAACGGATTCCCAACATTGGCAGAAGTCGAAAAACACCACATCCTGGCCGCGCTGGAACATTGCAAAAACAATCGCACCCACGCCGCCAGGCTGCTGGACGTGAGCATCCGGACGTTGCGCAACAAACTTCACGAATACAATGGCGGAGCAGTCGTGAGTCGGCAGCAAGCAGTCAGTAGTTGAAAACATTTGGCGCGACGGATTTTGTCTCGCGCATTCTTTCCCTCATTTTCCATCGCTCAAAAGAAAATGAAGTTTGAGCCGGCGAATGTCGGCGGCCACGAAACTTTAATTGCCTCCAGTCCGGCGTTATTTTCCCCGGGGCCGATGTTATTTTCATCGGCGTCGAGGTGAATGACCTCAAGCCCGGCGTTATTTTGTCGAGACCGAGGTTAATGACATCGAGGCCGAGGTTATTTTCGTCGAACTGGAGGTGATTATCGTCGGACTCGACGTTATTATCGTCTAACCCGACGTAAAAGACCCCGGCACCGACGTAATTATCGTCGAGGCCGGGGTTAATTGGGTCGAGGCCGACGTTATTTGCCTCGGACTCGACCTTATTTGCGTCGGACTCGACGTTATTTGCGTCGAGTTCGAGGTTATTTTAGCTTCAGGCGACGTTGCAATGCGCTGTTTCAGAGAGATTTGCAACAAATCCGGTTCAAAACTGCCTGCGACAGATGTTTTACGCTTTTGCGCCAGTGCTTGGCGGATTGACCGGCGTGGAATGGGGATGGCCGGGGAAGCGCGTTTTGAGATCGTCGTAAATGGCCTGCGCGCCGGGAACATTCCGTTTGGCCGCCAGTTGCACGTTTTGATAGAACGACAGGTCCGGCAGATAAATCTGGTGCGAGAGCACCATCTCCGTGTCGTCCAGCGGCTGATAAACATCGAACAGCGCGTGCATGAGGTCGGCCACGTCCGTCCATCCGGCGCGATCCTGCGCCAGTTGGTTCATGTCCACGAAACCGGGGATCAAGTCCGGCCGGCTGGCCATGTAACTGGCGCACTTCTGCTCGAAGCCAACGGTCTTGTCGCCCAGCTTGAGCATTTTCCTGCGCTGGTCATCCGTCAGGCCGATGGCAAAAGTCAGCGCGGCTTTCAGGCCGGCAATCTGGCCGAGGATGGCGGCTTTTTGATCGGGCGTAATGACCACGGAGACGGGCGTGTCCGTGGCCAGGGGAATTGGCGCGGCGTCGGCCGGTGCGGCGCTCGAAGCAGTCTTGGACGGTTGGCGAGTGGATTGGATTTTTTTGGAGCGGCTTGGTTTCATGGGAACATCAAACCGGAAGAATGAAAAATGGACTGCCCGTAAATTGTCGAACATAAGACTTATTTTGCCCTGTCGAATGGCGGAAATTTCAAAATAAACGGACAAGAAGTCTCATATATCGGCCACCAAATCGCGCACCTTCACGTTGAGGGCTTTGGCAATCCGCATCAAGGCGTGAACGCTCGCTGTTTGCTCTCCGCGTTCAACCTGACCAAAATAGACCGGGTGCAAGTCGGCCTTTTCCGCGAGTTTTTCCTGGCTCATTTTGACTGCCTTGCGGTATTTTCGGACGGTCTCCCCGATTATTTTTTGATGTGACAGCTTTCTTGGCACAAAGATTATGCAAACAGGAAACTGCGGGGTAATACACATTGCATAACCTTTCGTTTTTTTCTTGCAATCTTTGCGGAGAAAGTGTAAGAACGTCATCAATCAACAGAAACTCTTATGAAAAATCCACGGGCGGTCTTGGCGGGCGTTGTTTTAACATTCGGATTCGGCCTTGTTCTTCAAGGCCAGACGGCGGCGGGCGGTGGGCAGACAGCCGCGACGCAAAATCTTCCGTCTCCAACGCCCTACGCCATCACGACCCAGGACGCCAATTCGCGCGTGTGGGAACGGACGACCTACGAAAAGGCCGCTGACGGAAGCGTCGTTGCCAGGAAAAGTGACTACACGGAAATCCAATCGGGTTTGAACTTCAAAGACCCGGCAACCGGCCAGTGGAAGGAATCCAGGGAGGAGATAGACATTCAGACCGGCAGCGATGGCGCGTCCGCGATTTCCGGGCAGCATCAGGCATATTTCCCTGGCGACATTTTTCAGGGGACGATCAAAGAAGTGACGCCGGACGGGCTGCAACTGCAAAGCCGTCCGGTGGGTTTGTTTTTTGCGGACGACACGAACAGCGTGCTGATCGCAATTCTTACCAACAGCGTGGGCGAACTGGTGTCTTCCAACCAGGTCGTCTATCGGAACGCTTTTGAAGGGGCGGACGCCTCGATCCGTTACACCTACCGGAAGGCGGGATTTGAGCAGGACGTGATTGTGCAGGGACAGTTGCCCGACCCGGCGGCGCTGGGGCTGGACCCGGCCCGGACGCGGCTGGGAATGTTGACGGTGTTCTTTGACACGAACAATCCGGTGGCAACGCCCGGAGCAACGGACGCGGCGGACGGATTGAAGGACTGGACGCTGACGTTTGGGAAGATGACAATCGGGCGCGGACGGGCCTTTGCAATTGGGAACACGGAACCCTCCACCCCTCCTGTCGGCGCTACGCCCGCCCAATGGCTGAACTGGTTCACCAACTCCGTGCAACAATCCAAGGAGACGCCCACGTTCAAACACTGGTTCCAGATGGACGGGCGCAACTATTTGATGGAGGAAGTGCCGTATCAGCGGGTGGCGGCGCAGTTGAAACAACTGCCGGCTGCGACGGCACGGCAGAATGTCATCAGCACCAAACTGTATGCCGCCAACACGTTTCTGGACGCGATACCGGCCCGGCTGCTGTCGCCTGCGACGCAGGTTTCAAAAACGAAAATGACGCGGCTGGCGCGGAGGGATCAACTGCATGGTCTGGTGCTGGACTATATGACGGTCAACTCCGGGGGCAATTACACCTTTCAGGGCAACACCACCTATTATGTTTCCGGGCCGTGCTATTTGGGCAGCGTCACCCTTGACGGCGGGACGGTGATCAAATATGAAAACATGAACTATTTGTATCCAATACAAATTGGCAATGAGGACACCGCGACGGCATTCATTATGGTGGACGGGACGCTGACCTGCAACACGACCGGCACTTCCCCGGCCATCTTCACCGCCGCCGATGACAACACGGTGGGGCAGACGATTGAATATTCCACGGGCAGTCCCGCCGGCCCTGTTTACGCGAATCCGGCGATTTATGCGCCGGGCAACGCCGGTGTCAATTTAAGCAATGTGCGCATCAATTATGCGAGGCAGGGGGTCTGGGCGGGTGACGGCGGCAGCATCACGTTGTCCGACTCGCAGGTGAACAATAGCCAGGTGATGGCGGTTCTGGGCCTGGGCGATGGAATCTACGCCCCGATGACGCTGACCTGCAACAACTGTCTTTACAACGGTCCTTACTACGGGATTTTGGTGTTTGATTGTGGCGATGGCGGCGACCATTACAACCTGACCAACTGCACGTTCAACAACCTTTCTTATCTGGTCTGCGGCTCAACCACCTACATTCCCGACCAGGGCAATGCCGTCAATTCCATCTTTGCCAGCAGTGGCATGTATGTGCAGGGCAACAGCACATGGCAGGGCGGCTACAATGGGTTTTACTCTGCGGGCACCACGTTCGGTTCTCCCAAAACCACCGCCACGTCCAATCCCTTCCAGACATCGGGCAGTTTTTATCTGGCGTCGGGCTGCCCCTTCCGCAACATCGGCACGACGGCCATCAGTTCCACATTGCTGGCCGATCTCCAGAACGGGACGACTTATACGCTATCGGCTGGCGGCTGGCCTGACACGGACACGCCTGATCTGGGCTATCATTATCCGCTTCAAGACAGCGACAACGACGGTCTGCCCGACTGGTGGGAAATGTATTGGTTCGGCAACCTGACCCATTCGGGCAGTGATCTGGACGCCGGAGGCAACACCTTGCTGACGGATTATCAAAATTATCTCAACGGCACGCCGACGGATCCGAATGTGATCCAGTTTTCGATTGCGGCCACGAATGATTATGTCAATCACACGAACGTCTCCTTGCAGTTGAACGTGACGGCGGGCGTGCCCAGTTACTACGCCGTCTTTATGGGCGGCAGCGGGGCGACGAACTGGCTGGCGTTCACAACGACCAACCTGACGGTGAACGTGGGCGCGACGGACGGGGTCTATGACGTGAACGTGGGCTTGAAAGGGTTCGCGACGAATGCCACGCAGACATGGAATGATTATTCCGTCACGGTGGACCGCGCCGCGCCGGTGGTGGTCATCAACAATCCGGCTTCCAATAACGCGGTGGTCATCAAGCCGTATCTGCAGTTGCAGGGATTTGCGAATGAGCCGCTGATGAGCCTGTCCTACGACATCAGCAATGCGACGGGCATCGCTACCAACCAAAACGCTTTTGTGACGGATCAGGCGTTTGACACGAACAAGTTTGATTCCACGACGAACTGGTTTCAGGCTTATGACGTGCCTTTGACCAACGGCGTGAACCATGTGACCTTGCGCGTGAGCGACCGCGCGGGCAACGTGACGACGACGAATTTCAACGTGACGCTGAATTACAGCGGGGCGACGAACCCGCCGGTGGTTTCATTGATCTGGCCGCAGGACGGGTGGTCTGTGAGCGGGACGAGCTGCACGATCCGGGGCACGATGAGCGACGAGACGGGGACGGTTGTGGCGCAGGTAATCAACGGCGACGGCACGACGAACATCATCAACGGCATCGTGGAGCGCAACGGGATGTTCTGGCTGGAGAACGTGCCGTTGAACGGGACGAACGCGGTGGGCGTCCAGGCAACAGACGCGGCGGGGAACGTGACGACGACGAATTTCATTGTGAAGCCGGGCAGCCTGACATTGACGATAGACAGCACGCCGGCGGGCGATGATTTGTATAGGCCGTCCGGCAGCGTGGGCGGGACGGTTTCCGACCCGACGGCGGCGGTGAGCGTGAACGGGGTGAGTGCCACGGTGGATTCCACGGCCAACGGAAGCGGCACATACAATTGGAACGCGGACGGCGTGCCGATATACGGGCGTGGGACGGCGACGTTTGACGCACAGGCAACGGGTGGCGGCGGAGCCACGGCAAAGGCAAATGCCAGCCCGGAAATGCAGCCGTATGTGATGGTCGTGGACTATTCTGAAGCGAAGACGTATAAGTATTCTGACATGGTCGGCGACCAGGACAGCAGCATAACGCACAAGAATTATTCCGGCGGGGCGCAGCCGGGGGCGGACGGCCAATGGCATGAGACCTATGTGGGCGGGGCGGACATAAACGATTCTGGAATTCACGAAGGGTGGCCCTATTCCAGTGATGATCAGTTGAGCTGGTCGGACACTGATCCATCCGGTTTGGAGATTTACACAATCGGCGGGGTTCTCAATTACGCGGGGCCGATAATATGGAACGACGATGCAACCGCGCTCTATTATTTTGCGGCCGTGAGCATACCCGACCAGGACCAGGTGTGGGGCTGCGCCAGTTGCGGGCCGGGCTATGAATCGGCATGGATGACGCATTATTATGCAAAAGGAGTGCATTACAGCTGGCCGACGCCGTATGACCAGGGCGATATAACCCTTGGCGCGGTGACGCACGTGAGGCTCTACACGGGCGGGAAGATGGGGGTGGGGCGGCAGAACCTGTTCTGCATCAATGCGGGGGCGGATGAATACTTTCAAGCGCCGGAATATGGCTGGTGGCTGACCCAGTCGCAAAGCGTGGACAAGGTAACGCTGACCGTGTTGGGCAAACATCCGGGCAGTGACGGAAATCTCTGGGTTGTGCTGCCGGACAACTCGGAGCAGGACATCACCGTCCACGCCCCCAAACAACATTACAACGCTTGGGCGACGGCGACGAAGTATAAGCTGAAGATTCAAGTCAACAGTGCGGCGTTTCTTTCTCCCGTTGGAGTTGTTGCGGGTGCGAATTATTGCGTGGGGCAGGGATTGTTTTTTGACGCATATTGGCTGCCGAACACACCGCCGTTTGCGGATGGCGTCTCGCACTGGACGCTGCCGGGCACGTTTGTAAATGAGCAACCCTATTCCTATTGTCCGGCGTTTTATGATGAAGACGCCAGCTTGTTGAATAGCATTTATTCGGTTGATAATACGTTAGGAACCTTCTGCTGGTATGTGGACAAGGTGCAAGCTGGCACGGCCAGCGTGGCGATGAGCCTGTCTTTCCCCAACGGCCAGACGGCCTTTGTCAACGCATCGGGTCAGTTTAATGTGTATAGGCCAACATATACAAGTCCCGTGACAACATGGAGTTCAGCTCAAATTGCTGTATATCCAGGATCGTCCGCCGATGATGCGCCTTTACGGGAATATGGACATACTATAATGGGACTTCAACCGCCGACAGGAAACTCTATGACTTTCAATGTTGTTGTAAATTCACAATTTCAAGGGACTGCCGAGTTCACACAATTAATGAATGGATATGCTACAAATACTGTGTCGCCCATAAGCACTAGCGGAACAGACGAGTTGGACACAAGCGATCCTTATCCTTATGAGGGTCCTGCTCATACGGCTGGCGGCGGTCCGAACTATTATGCAACACCTGCATTTGAAGATTCACCTTGGAATGCTTGTTCGGTTAGTCCTAGCGTGGCGCAGTTCACTTTCACGGACTATCTTCGATTTAGGCCGGATGGAGACGACCAAAATATCTTTGTTACATTGGGCATAATCACATGGGGTTACTATGGAAAAGCAAATGAAGCGAGTGGTGCTTGGAGTCTAGATTCAAGCAGTTCGGTTACTGGCCCAACCGGACCAGCAGATTCGATCAGTTTTCCATACTGGACGCAGGTATTTAGCGTATGGTAGTAACAATGCTTTATCAGCGATGATTTATTGATATAAAATATGAAAGATAACTACAAAAAATCGTTCCAGCTATCTGTAAAAATATTTGGTTTAGGATTGTTCGCACTGCTGATGTCTTTTACCAGTTTCGGGCAGGAAACTAATCTAACTAAATTTTTTGCGCCTTTGTTCAACGACAAATCGCTTGTATGGAGTGACGAGACAAATAGTTTTCGCACGGGAGTGAGGTTTGACAGCCATTCAAAAGAAATTGATATTTGGGTTTTGTCATCAACAAACGCGGGTCTAGTCTATGTCTATCCGCCAAGCGGCAAGCCTCCAAAATTAGAATTACAGGATACTAACGGAATAATAATTCAGCCCATTAAAAATAGAATGGATGGTGAATTACCACAAAGATTACCCGCTAATGACTTGCGAAAATATTACTCCGATGGGCTATTCTATGGGCATGGTGTAAAATATAAGTATTTTATGATTGGTAAAAACGTGCCAAACACCTTAAATGATTTTGTAATAAGTGACGTCTATCAGGTAAAGGAAGAAGCAAATTATACGTTGACGGTCTTTCCCATGCTTTACAAATTTGAGACAAATAGAGAGTATGCAGACCGAATAGATTTGCCATGCGTTACCACAAAGATTCATCTCGCTCCTACGCAGTAAGACGGCAATCAATATGAAATTAAACTCCACACGCCAACCAAAGCACGCGGGATGCCAATGAAAAATCAAACGCCGGAACAGGTTGGCTTCCCAAGCCCGCCACGAGTTGGTTGCCCAGTGTTGTTGTTCGCTTTCGCGAATTGTGGTCTCGGCTACGAACGCGACACAAGGAAGCAAAGCTCGCCTACAACAGACTGAACATCCAAACGCCTTGCCCGCCACGGAGCGCTGTCCCGGTCAACCAATGGATGTTGTCGGGAATTTCTTTCAATTCTCAACATCCGGTTCGCCTTCGGTCATGGATGCGACCCTTCCGGCCATGTCAACGCGGATTGAATCAGAATTGAATTGGCAAGCCGAGTGGTTCGTTGAACATTGGTGTCGGCAATTGGCATGAGGCATCGGCCATTCAGATGCACCAATAACTGCTGACCTTCCCACCTGACAACAGTTGCCTAGCTGCGCCGCCTGCATGGGCAGCATTTTCCCACTTCCCGTTCCGGCGTTTCAATAAATGCCGGTTTTTGCGCATTTTTTCCGGGTGGCATCATCGTTGCTTAACAGTTGTGGGAAACTTTGCATGATCGAAGCTTTGTTCAATCAGCCGAATTATCTTACGGCGAAAAAGGCGCTGGATGCCGTGGTGTTGCGCGAAGGAGCCATCGCCAACAACATCGCAAATCTGGAAACGCCCGGTTACAAGCGCGTTGATCTTGCGCCCAGTTTTGAAACGGAACTGGAGCGCGCCAGCGCCTCGGGCGATGTGCAGCAAATCGCCGCGTTGAAACCGACGCTGGCCGTTGACACCACCGCCGTGGCCGGCAGCCGCGATGGAAACACGGTGCATCTGGAAAATGAACTGATGCAGATGAATCAAAACGCCATGACGCACGCGCTCGAAACGCAGCTTGTCAGCGGAATGCTGTCGCGGATGCAAATGGCCATCACCGGCAAGGATTGACGCCATGATCCAAATTCTTTCCGGCATTCAAAACACCTCCGCCGCGCTGGACGCCGAGCAGACGCGGCTGGATGTCATTTCCGAAAACATCGCCAACGCCAACACCACGCACGGACCAGATGGCAAGCCTTATCAACGCCAGGTCGTCGTGTTTGAAACCGCCATGCAGCAGGCTATGAACGGCGACGGCAGCGTGCAGATGCCCGCCATCCAGGTCGCGCGCATTGAAAAAGACCCAAGCCCGCCGAATTACATTTATGATCCGGGCAATCCCGACGCGGACGCCAAAGGCATGGTCGCGACGCCAAACATAAATATTCAGGATGAAATGGCCGATTTGATTTCGGCCTCGCGCACGTTTGAGGCGAACCTTGCAGTCGTAAAAAACGCCCGTTCGATGGCAATGGAAACGCTTGCCATCGGCAAACACTGACTTCAACACGACTAAAAACAAAAAACAATGTCACCTCTTCCGGCAATTACACCAACCATGTCCGGCTTGACGCCAAACGTGGATATGCTTCCGCCGGAAGCGACGCCGCTGCCCTCGACTGGCATTGAAATGCCGTCAGAGCTGGGGCGCACGCAGGAAGTCACGTCCGTTCAGCCGGCCGGCGATTCTTTTGCGTCAATGCTCGGCCAGATGGTTTCCGACGTGAACGGGAAGGCAAACATTTCAGCTCAAGCCGTAAGCGCTCTGCAAAGCGGCCAGACTGTGCCGTTGCATCAAACCGTCATCGCCATGGAAGAAGCGAATGTTTCCTTTCAACTCATGGTCGAGGTGCGAAACCGGTTGCTGGACTCGTATCAGGAAATCATGCGGATGCAAATTTAGAATCAAATGAACCAGAATCTTTCAAAACTCCTCGCTCAACTGCGCGACATCTGGGGACAACTTGGGGCAACTCAACGCCTCAATGTTGCCGCCGCGACTTTTGTGCTGGTCGCCGGCCTTGGTGCGCTCGTGTTTTGGTCTTCACACGCCGATTACGCCTTGCTTTACGGCGGACTTTCCGACACCGAAGCGGGCAAGGTCGTCGCCGCGCTGGACGATGCCAAAGTGCCTTACAAGGCCAATAACGGTTCAATTTACGTCCCTGCAGACAAAGTTTATTCGATGCGAATGCAACTGGCCGGACGCGGCATTCCGAGTGGCGACGGCGTCGGCTTTGAAATTTTTGACAAGGCCAACTTCGGCGTTTCAGATTTCGTCCAGCGCGCGAATTACACCCGCGCCGTGCAAGGCGAGCTGGCGCGCACGATCAGCCAGATTGATGAGGTCGAGTCAGCGCGGGTGATGATTGTGATGCCGGAAAACCGTCTGTTGCTGGACAAAAGCACTTATCCGACCGCGTCAGTTTTTGTCCATGTGCGCGGCAATTCGCAACTCCAGCCGCAGTCCATAAATTCCATCCGTTTCCTCGTCGCCAATTCCGTTGAAGGTCTCAAGCCCAATCACGTCAGCGTCGTGGATAATCTCGGCAACGTGCTTTCCGAAAACACGGATGACGATTCGCTCACGGGCCTGACCAGCACGCAACTGGCCGCGCGGCGCAATCTGGAACAGTATCTCGCTAAAAAAGCGCAGGATATGCTCGACAAGGTTCTCGGCCCCGGCCAGGCCATCGTCCGCGTTTCCGCCGACATCAATTACAACACGCTCACGAGCACGGACGAAAAATTTGATCCAGACGGCCAGGTCGTCCGCACCCAGACCAAAAACGACCAGACCACGGATTCTTCAACCACCTCGACGTCTTCGCCCGTCGGCATTTCGGCAAACACCAGCACGAATTCAACGCAAACCGCCGCCGCGCCGGTCAACAATACGCAAAATCACACCACGACTTCGACGGTTGAATACGAAATCGGAAAAAGCACCAGCAGCACCGTGCAGGCGGCGGGCGGCATCAAACGACTGGACGCTTCTGTCACCGTTGCCGCGCAAATGCAAGGCACCGGCGATGACCGCAAGATCGTTCCGCGCTCGCCGGAAGACTTGAAAAAACTCCAGGACATCGTTGCCAACGCCGTGGGCATTGACACAACTCGCGGCGACACGATTGCGCTGGAAGAACTGCCGTTCAACAACGATTTCGCCACCGAAGTCACGAAGGAATTGAACCAGCAGCAAAAAACCGATTTCTGGTGGACGCTTGCGCGCAATTCAGTTTATCCCGCGCTCGGAATTGTGGCGCTGATGATTTTGCTGCGTCTTTTCAAGAGCACGCCCGTCCAGGAAATTCCCATCGGCGTTCCCGTCGGCCGGTTGATCGCAAAGCACAATGGCAATGGCAACGGAAATGGGCACGGCAAACTGGGCGAATTCGAGCCGCAGCCCGGCGTCGTGACCGTGGACGTGCTCAACCGGCTGATCAAAGAAAACCCGGCCAACATGACCCAGGCCATCCGCGATTGGATGACCAAAGGCCGCGCCACCGAAAATTAAATCATGGCCGCAACCCTTGAAGCACCGGAAACCGCCGCAGCCGAAAGCGGCGCGCTGACGAAAACGCAAAAGCTCGCCGCGCTGCTGGTCATGCTCGGCTCGGACAGCGCCGCCGTGATCCTGAAACAGTTTCAGCCGCGCGAAATCGAGGCGATTTCGCGTGAAATGGCGCGCTTCAATCTCATCACGCGCGAACAGCAGCAGGAAATTCTGATTGAATTTTCCGAAGTCGCCGTTTCCGCCAGCACTTCGGTTTCCGCCGGCGTCGAGGCCACGCGCAACACGCTGGAAAAGGCGTTCGGCAGTTTCAAGGCGAGCGACGTTTTGAGCCGCGTCACTTCCACGCGGGCGCCGATTGGCGCAATGCAGGTCATCGCGGACATGGATCCGCGCCACATTTTTAACCTGCTGCGCGACGAGCAGGTGCAGGCCATCACCTTCATCATCAGCCATCTTTCGCCTGAAAAAGCCGCGCAGGTTTTGAACCTGCTTCGCGTCGAACAGCGCGAGCAGGTGATCGAACGTCTGGCCAAGCTCGCGCCCACGCCGGTTGAGGTTGGCGAAAAAGTCATGGACGTTCTCAATGCCAAGCTCGGCGTGAAGCAAACGCGGGCGTTGACGCAGACCGGCGGCATCACGAGCGTCGCCGATTTGCTCAATGCGATGGACAAAACCGTCAGCCGCACGCTGCTCACGGGCATTGAAGAGCGCAACCCGGAATTGTTCCAGGCCATCCGCAAAAAAATGTTCACCTTCGAGGATTTGCTGCTGCTCGATCCGCCGTATATCCAGCGCATCATGCGCGAAATTGACACGCGCGACCTCACGATGGCGCTCAAAAAAGTCAGCGAGCCGCTCAAGAAACTGCTGCTCTCCAACATTTCACGCCGCGCCGCCGAATCCGTGCAGGAAGAAATGGCGTTCCTCGGCCATGTGAAAATGCGGGACATCGAAGCCGCACAGTTCCGCATCATTGACATCGTTCGCAAATTGGAGGCCGAAGGGGAAATCGAACTGGACAACGCCAATGCCACCGAGTCCGAATATGAAATGGTCTGATTCCATCACGCTCGACCAGCCGCTTCGCGACGTGCGCCTGCTGACCAAAGCGCCGGCGCAGGACTGGGAGGCGCATCTGCGCGAACGCGAGGAAGCCGCCTATGAAAACGGCCGCCGCGATGGCGAGCGCGCGTTGAGCGAACAACTTTTAAGGCAGCGAAGTGAAACGGTGGAATTGCAAAACGGCGTTTTGAATTCACTTCAACAGGCGCTGCCGCAATTGATTCAGGAAAACGAACTGGCGCTGATTTCTCTCGCGCTGGAGGCGGCGCAAAAAATTGTCGCCGGCCTGCCCATTGATCCGGCGATGGTCGAAGGCGTCGTGCGCGAAGCATTGCGGCAGGTCGAAGACTCTGCGGAAATCACGATTCAACTTCACCCTGACGATCTGGCCCTGATGAAAGACAACAATTCGCCGTTGTTGAACGGTTTGCCGGAAACCGGACCGCTGCGCTTTGTCGGTTCGCCCGAAATCACGCGCGGCGGATGCCTCGTGCAAACGAGATTCGGCGTGATTGACGCCCGCCGCGAAACCAAACTGGAGCAACTCCGCAAAACTTTGATCGCATGATTGCCGCCGCGCCATGCCCGTCAAATCGCTTGCAAAACGCCGCGAGGCGCGTGCGCGAAGCGCGCGTGACGGAAACGTGCGGGCGCGTCGTGCAACTCATCGGCCTCGTCGTCGAATCGGAAGGTCCGCTGGCCGCGCTCGGCGAAGTTTGCCGGATTCAGTCGGCGCGGCAGAATGGCCGCAATGACGAAATGCTCGCGGAAGTGGTCGGCTTCCGAAATCATCATTTGCTTCTGATGCCGCTTGGGGAAATCCACGGCATTCATCCCGGCGCGGAAGTGGTCGCCACCGGCGCGCCGTTGCGCGCGGCTGTCGGCGGCGCGCTCAAAGGCCGCGTGATTGACGGCTTGGGAAATCCGATTGACGGACTGCCTCCGATTGTCGCCGAACACAATGTCGGACTGAATCTGCGTCCGCCGCATCCGCTCAAACGGCAGCGCATCACTGATGTTTTTCAGACCGGCATCAAGGCGATTGACACATTCACTCCGCTCGGACGCGGACAGCGCCTCGGAATTTTTGCCGGCAGCGGCGTCGGCAAATCCACCCTGCTCGGCATGATGGCCTCGCAGGCGGAGGCGGACGTGAACGTGATCGCGCTGATCGGCGAACGCGGGCGCGAAGTGCGCGAATTTTTGGAGCGTGATTTGGATGAAAAAGGCCGCGCAAAATCGGTCGTCATTGTTGCGACTTCAAACGAGCCGGCGCTCAACCGGGTGAAAGGCGCGTTTCTGGCGATGGCCATTGCGGAACATTTCCGCGACGCCGGGCAGAATGTTTTGCTGATGATGGATTCCGTCACTCGTTTTGCGATGGCGCAACGCGAGATTGGGTTGGCTGTTGGCGAGCCACCGACGACGCGCGGTTACACGCCGTCGGTTTTTTCGCTGCTGCCGCAATTGCTTGAACGCGCCGGCACGGGCGAACACGGCTCGATCACCGGCCTGTTCACGGTTTTGGTGGAAGCCGACGACATGAACGATCCAATCGCGGATTCCGTCCGCTCCATTCTCGACGGGCACATCGTCCTCACGCGCGAACTGGCGACGCAAAACCATTATCCGGCGATTGACGTTTTGGAAAGTGTGAGCCGGCTTAACCGGGACCTGCTGAAACCGGAGCAATTGAATCTGTCCTCCGACGCGCGCGAGCATCTGGCGGTCTATCGGAAGAATCAGGATTTGATCAACATCGGCGCGTATCCGGCGGGCAGCAATGCGGCGATGGACCAGGCCATCGCGTTGAACGGGCCGTTGAACAAATTTTTGCGGCAGGGCGTGAACGAAGGTTTTGCCGCTGTGCAAAGCTGGCCGTTGCTGGCAAAAGCCATGTCCATTCCCGCGCCTGAAAAATCCGCGCCGGTCAAAAAATAAATTCGCGCCATGACACGATTCAAATTTCCGCTCGAATCACTGCGCGTGCTCCGCAAGCAGAAGGAGCGCGCGGCGCAACAGCGTTATGCGCGCGCTCTCACGGTTTGCAGCAATGCGGAAAATCAACTTCAAAGCGCCTACGTTGAATTGGAAGCCGGCTGGAATTCGGTCAGCCGGGAACTTGCCGCCAGTGTCGCGGTCGGTCGGCTCGTCCATCTGCGCACCTGGTGCATGGCCCTGGAAATCCGCTGGCACGAGCGCAAGGCGGCGCTGGCAGAGGCACGCCGCGTCGCGGAACTGGCGTTTCAGGAAATGATTTCCGCCACGCGCGACCGCGAGGGGCTGGACCGGTTTCACGACAAGGCACGCCGCGCCCACGAACAGGAAATCCTGCGCGAGGAACAGAAAAATTTTGATGAAATGGCCGTGCAATCGAGTGCGGCGGCGGGACTGCTGCAATTTGCCGGCCACGAAATAGTATATTGATCATGATCCGAATACTTCAATCTTCGTGGTTCGTGGCTCTCGCCGGCTGCCTGTTGTATCTGGCAACCACGGTCGTTGTTTTGAACCCGTCGAAATTTGCGGGCGCGCACTTTTTGAAGCCGGACTTTTCCGCCGATGACGATCCGTCGTGGAAATTTCGCAACCCGGAATTTGACCAATGGGTCGCGCAAATCAAGAGCGAGAAGAACAGCCTCGATTTGCGCGAGCAACATTTGGACGAATTGCAAACGCGGCTCAACGCGGAGCTTCAGGAAATTTCCACCGTGACACAAACCGTCGCCCAGTTGCAGGAAACTTTTGACCAGAATGTGATCCGTTTCAAGGCGCAGGACGAAGACAACATCAAGCATCAGGCCAAGCTCATGGCCGCCATGTCGCCCGAAGGCTCCATCGCCATGCTGAAAGAAATGCCCGATGACGATGCTGTGCGGATCCTTTACACAATGAAAACCGACGAGGCCAGCCTCATCCTCGATACGTTGAGTAAAATGGGCGAGACGCAAGCCAAACGCGCCGCACAATTGACGGAACGGTTGCATCAGGTTCTTCCGCCAGCACCGGCCAAAGCGACAACTCCGTGATGTCCACTTTTCCAAACATTTTGCCGATGAAAGGCGCTGATTCATTTCGCGGCGGAGAAACGCCGGCATTGGATGGAGCGTCCGGCAAAACCGGGGAGCCGTTTGATCATTTGATGGCGTGCGCCATGTCGCCATCTTCAAAGGAAACGGACCCGGTGGAAGAACAAAATCCGCCTACGAAAACAATCGTATCTGATTCGGAAGAACGGAATGTTCTTCCAAACAAATCGCCGCATCCATTTCAAACCCGGAGCAAGATTGCTGACAATTCAAACCATCATAAAACAGATGCCGGCCATCTTCCTCTTCAATCGAAAACTTCTGAAGCCGCCGCACAGACATCTGATAAAAATCCTCAAAAAAAAGCCGGCAGTAATTCCAATGTTGCGGCAAATTCATCTGAACACCCGGAAATCACGGACGTGGCAATCAATCTCGATAATGTTTCCGTGGCAACACTCGCGCCTTTTGTGGCGATGATTGATCCAAAGACTGGATCAAGCGCAAAAGCGGCGGTGGCGGGCAAACCTGCGGGTATTTTGGCCGCTTTGCCCGAAGTGAAAAACATTTTGCCGTCCGCATCAAACGTTTCCAGCCTGGTTGTTTCTCAAAATCCGACGGCAGGCGTTGAAGCGAATCCGACAATTAAAGCCGTCGGCCAGGAAAAAATCGCGGCGGCAGCCGAAGCGTTGTCCACGGAAAAAACAAAACCAACTGATGCCAAAATCAGCGGGCTGACTGCGACAAATCCGCAGGTTTTGTCATTGGCCAAAGACGCCACCGGGAGTTTGATGACGCCAAAGACTGCCGTCGAATCGTTTGACCAATCGCCGCAACCTGAATTTTCTGCGTCGCCGGATTTGATGGCGAAAACAGCGGCGCAAGCAAAGCCTGGCATGAATGGCACACCCGTTGCTCAACAGAATACGCCGATGAATAAAACGGAAAATACAGACAAAATCACCAGTTCGGCGGGGAAAATTTTGCCGGGCGCTTCCGTTTCGGTTGAGCGTGAGAATAATTTGCCGCCGCGCGAAAATTCTTTCGGTCCGGCTTTTTTGCGCGCCGCGCAGATGACGGCAACCGTCACGGCCATATCCCCGGGTCGCGCTGAAGTCGCGCCGTTGCCTGCCGATCCGGCTAATTCAATCGCCAGCGCCGCCTCTGTTGATTTTCGTTCACGCACTTTGGATCGCGCGCAGGACATGATTGTTCTAAACGCGATGCGCTTGAGCGATTCCAACGTCAACTCGCTGCAAGTGGTGATCAAGCCCGGCGCGGGAACGCAGTTGTCCCTGGAATTGCGCCAGCACGGCGACGGCGTGGAGGCGCAGGCTGTTTTGCAGCGTGGTAATTTCGAGCATTTGAACCAACAATGGCCGGCTTTGCAGCAACAGTTGGAACAGCGCGGCATCCGGCTCGCGCCGCTGATCAGCGATGGAAATTTTGTCAACGGTGATGGAACCGATACTTTTCAAAACAAACAAAAACAGTCCGCCGAACCGGATATGTTTCCCAAGTTCGCAGAAGTTGCGCCTGTCAGTTCATTCGCGCAACCGGTTGCGCTTGCGGAAACTCATCGTGGTTGGGAAAGCTGGGCTTAAATTATTATGCAAGTCAACGCAACTGCCAACGTCTCGACCGGAACCACTTCAGCCGACACGGTTTCCGGGTCGCAACAAACCTTGAACCAGCAGGATTTTTTGCAGCTTCTGGTGGCGCAGATGCAAAATCAAGACCCGTTGAATCCGCAGTCGGACACGGACATGGCGGCACAGATGGCGCAGTTCACTTCGCTGACACAATCGAGCGCGATGTCTTCTTCACTTTCAATGTTGCAGGCCAACAGCCTGATCGGCAGCACGGTGTCGTTGCAGGTTGACCCACAAACGACTGCCAGCGGCGTGGTTCAAGGAGTTATTCTTAATGGCGGAACGCCGCAAATCATCGTCAACGGGACAACTTACGATTTGAGCCAGGTGACATCCGTCACGCCAACGGCAACCAGCCAAACTTCATCGCCCAACCCAGCCACAAACTAAAACAATCAATCCAAAATAAAATTATGCTTCTATCAATGGATTCCGGCGTCAGCGCCCTTGACCAGTTTCAACAAGAACTAAACGTCATCGGCAACAACATCGCCAACGTGGACACCGCCGGCTTCAAATCCGCCGATGTGGAATTTGCCAACGCCCTCAGCCAGACCTCGGCTCAAATGCCATCGGCTCAATGCAGGTCGGCACTGGCGTGACGACCAGCGGCATCACCAACCAATTCACGCAGGGTCCATCACTACCACCGGCGTGCAAACCAACATGGCGGTGAATGGAAATGGTTTTTTTCTCGTGAAGGATACGGCCTCCGGGCAGACTTATGTCACGCGCGACGGCGATTTCAGCGTGGACACAAATGGCTATCTGGTGACCAGCACCGGAATGCGCGTGCAAGGTTATACCGATTCCAGCTCACGGGACGATTGGCGACATTCAGATCAATAATTCCGGCGCACCCGGCGGCGACACGTCCGCCGTCCAGAGCTACACGTTTGATTCCAGCGGCAACGTGAGCATCCTGCTTGCGGACGGCACTCAATACAACGGGGGACAAGTTCTGCTGCAAAATTTTACCACGCCGACACAATTGTTGAGCGTTGGGAACAATCTTTACTCCGGTCTGTCCAATGCCGGACCGCTGGCAACGCCGCTTGCGCCAAGCACCAATGGCCTTGGCAATATCATCAGCGGTTCGCTGGAAATGTCCAACGTGGACCTGGCCGGTCAACTCACGTCGCTCATCACCACGCAGCGCGCTTATGAAGCCAACACAAAAGTCATCACCACGAGCGATGAAATTCTGCAAGACCTGGTGAATTTGAAGCGTTAATTTTATGCCTGAAGACGACAAGAAAGAAGCGGGGCGGCGGAAGAATCCGCCGCGCCAGCCGCCGCGCCGTCCGGCGGCGGCTTCAAAGCGTGGCTGCCGCTTATCGTCACCATTTTGCTTATGCCGGCGCTGGCGTTTGGTGTGGCGCAATTTGTCATCCTGCCGCAACTGCAAAAAGGATTGGGCATCAAGACTGCCGGCGTTTCCACCAGCACCGGCAACACCAGCCAGCCCAAGAAGGAAGCCGCCAGTGCAAAACAAGAATCCGTGCTGATGAGCAAATTGCTCGTCAACGTGGCCGGCACAATGGGCGCGCGCTATCTGCTGGTCAGTCTTTCAGTCGCCGGCACCAGCCCGGATTTCAAGGAAAAGATGGCGGAGCACGACGCGCAATTGCGCGACATGGCCAGCGGCGCGCTCGCGACCAAAACACTCGCCGATCTGGAAAAACCCGGCGAGCGAAATTTGATCCGCACCGAATTGATGACCGGCTTTAACAACATCCTTGGCGATTCGATGGTGCAGGACATTTATTTCACGGAATTCGCCATCCAATAAAAAATTAAATGAGCGAATCCGGTTCACCCACAACGGCACCTGAAGCAGGCGATGTGTTTGTGCTGACGGCCAAAGGCGTGCGCGAACGCCGCAAGGCCGCAGACATTCGCGGACACGATTTTCGCCAATCCGGATTTCTGACGCCAAGCGAATTGCGCCGCATCCGCCAGCGCCACGAACAATTCATCCGCGCGCTCGCGGCGCGGCTGGCGATTTTTTTGCGGCTTGAATTCACCCTGCAACTTTCCAAAGTGCAAATCGTCGGCTACCAGAAATTCATTGAAAATCTGCCCAGCCCGACGCACATCACGCTGTTCAAAACCGATCCGCTGAAAGGCGTTGGTTTGCTCGTTATTCCGCCGCGACTCGGCTTGACGCTCGTGGACCGGTTGCTGGGCGGTTCGGGCCAGGCGCCGGAAGAAGGCCGCGATTTGAGCGAAATTGAAATCGCGCTGATTGACCAGGTCGCCACGCTTGTCATCACCGAATGGTGCAATCATTGGCCGGAAATGCGCGGCTTGCATCCGTCGCTGCTTGGCCATGAAAATAACAGCCGCTTTCTGCAAACCGCGCACGCCGGATACGGCGATGCTGATTTTGACGATGAACGGCGGCATCGGCGAACAATCGGAACCGATCCAAATTGTTTTTCCCTACGCAACCGTTGAGCCGCTCATGCGATTGCTTGTCGCCTTCGTTGCCCGGCTCGGAAGCGGCCCCGGCGCGCGCGGCAAAACCCAAATGGAATTCGGAATTCGACGAAGTGAAAGTTCCCGTCATCGCCGAATGGCAGGGATTGAAAATGTCCGCCGGCGAAATCACGCGGCTCAAAACCGGCGACCTGCTCGCGCTTGATCCCGCCTGCGCCGCGCAGGTTCAATTGCGTTTGAACCATGTGCCAAAATTTATCGGCCGTCCCGGAACTTCTTCCGGCAAATGGGCCGTGCAACTGACCAGCAATCATCACCAGCAACAATCTGACATGAACGCCACCGCTGAAAACCCCTCCAACCTGAACATCGTGCTCGACGTGCCCGTGAGCCTGACCATCGAACTCGGCGGCTGCCAGTTGCCGATGCGCGAAGTGCTCCAGCTCAACATCGGCTCCGTCGTCCAGCTCGACAAACCCGCCGACGCGCCCGTCGAATTGAGCATCAACGGCAAACTCATTGCGCGCGGCGAAGTCGTCGTCATCGAAGAACGCTTTGGCGTGAAAATCACCGAAGTCATCGGCAGCACGCGGCGGCGCGCGTGAACGGATGAAAAGCAAAAATGCAGAATGAAAGATGTTTTCGCATCAGAGCAATCGGCTTGCGTTTCTTCATTTTGCGTTCTTGCATTCGGCATTTGCCCAGACCACCAATTCCGGCCGCCACTCCGCTCGGTCGCGCCGTCGCTGCCTGACGCCAGCATTTCGTTGATTCGCGTCATGGGCGCGCTGGCGCTGGTCATCGGACTTGTTTCTCGGCGGCGTCTGGTTTTTCAAAAACTGGCAGCGGCTCGCCATCCAGCGCGGGCGCGCGCCAAAATTAAACGTTCTTGAAACCCGTTCGCTCGGCGGCCGTCATGCGATTTATGTCGTGGGCTACGATCAGGAACGGTTTTCTCATCGTCGTCGTCGCCCGGCGGCGTGAATTTTTTGAGCCATTTGCCAGGCGCCACGGAAGACGAACCGGACGCAACCGCGAAAAATCCTCCCGCGCCGTCGTTCGCGCAGGCATTGACGCAAGTGCTCAAAGGCAAATGAACACGCGCAAACCATTCTGGCGATTGCTGCTGCCGCTGCTGCTTGTTTTTCGGCGCGTTCACGGCCTCGGCCCAAACAAATCTTTGCCACACAGTTTCGGTCCCGTTTCAATTTCACTCGGCGCGAACAACGGCCCGCAGAACGTGGACATGGGAATCAAAGTTCTGTTTTTCCTCACGCTGCTGTCGCTCGCGCCTTCGATTTTGCTGTTGATGACCTGCTTCACGCGCGTCGTCATCGTGCTTTCGTTTGTGCGCAGCGCGCTGCAATTGCAAGGCACGCCCGCCAGCCAAATCATCATCGGCCTGTCGCTGTTCATCACCTATTTCGTCATGGCGCCGGTTTGGGACAACATCAACCGCGACGCCATCGTGCCGTATCAGGCGCACCAAATCACCGATCAACAGGCGCTCGACCGCGCGTCCGCGCACATCCGCACGTTCATGCTCAAGCAGACGCGGCCAAAGGACGTGGAACTGTTTGTCTCGATGGCGAAATTGCAGCCGACCGATGCCGAATCAACTGCCGCTGCGCGTCGTCATTCCCGCGTTCATCATCAGCGAACTGCGCACGGCGTTTCAAATGGGCTTCCTGATTTATGTGCCGTTCATTCTGATAGACATCGTCGTGGCCACCGTGCTGATGAGCATGGGCATGATGATGATGCCGCCGATGACGATTTCGCTGCCGCTGAAACTGCTGTTGTTCGTGCTCGTGGACGGCTGGTCGCTCGTCGTGCAATCGCTCGTCCGCAGTTTTGGAATGTAAATTTATGAACGCTGAATTCGCCATCGAATTGTTGAAGACCATGATTTTTCAGGCGCTGACCATTGCCGCGCCGATCCTGCTCACGGCCATGGTCATCGGCCTGGCCATCAGTTTGTTTCAAGCGGTGACGACGATTCACGAACAGACGCTGGCATTCGTGCCCAAGGCGCTGGCGGTCATCGGAGTTTTGCTGCTGCTGCTGCCGTGGATTGTGCGTTCGCTCATCGAATTCACCACCGCCGTCATCCAAAAAATGCCGCAAATGGTTCAATGAACGCCGCGTGTAAAATGGAAGTGGATTTTTACAACTGGATGCTGGTGTTTTTGCGGGTCAGCGCGTTTCTGCTCGTGCTGCCGTTTTTCTCGATGGCGAATTTCCCCGTCACGATGCGCGTGGCGCTTGGCGCGCTCATGGCGCTGCTGCTCGCGCCGGTTCTGCCGGCGTTTCCATTGGACAAGCTGGATTTCATTTCCGTGCTGGGCGTGATGGCGCAGGAAGTGAGCATCGGCCTGCTGCTGGGTTTTGTTTCGCGCATGATTTTTTATGCGGTGGACATCGCCGGCAGCATCATCTCCACGGAAATGGGCTTGAATCTCGCCGCGATTTTTGATCCGACGACACAGCAATCCTCGCAAATTGCCGGAACGATCCTGGTTTTTCTCGCCACCGTCGTGATGCTGACGCTCAATTTGCATCACTGGATGCTGCTGGGATTTGAACGCACCTACACCGTGCTGCCGATGGGCGGCGCGCATTTGAACAACGCGCTGTTTGAAACATGTCGTCGCGCAAACGAGCCGCGATTTTCATGGTCGCGCTGCAAATCTCCGCGCCGGTCATCGCGGTTTCATTTGTCATCACGCTTATGTTTGCCGTGTTGAGCCGCGCCGTGCCGCAAATGAACGTGTTCACGGAAATGTTCGGTTTTCGCATCGTCGGCGGGCTGATTGTCTTCGGCTTCACGCTGCAACTCTCGGCGCAATACGTCAGTCAATTATCTGAACCGCCTGCCGGATGATCTGCTGGCCGTGGCGCAAATGCTCGGAGGAAAATAAAATGGCCGACGAATCCATTGGCGAAAAAACAGAGCAGCCGACACCAGCGCAAGCTGGAGGATGCGATCAAAAAAGGCCAGATCGCCCGCAGCGCGGAAGTGCAGACGGTCTTTGTGCTGTTCGGCGCGCTGGCGGCGCTGACGTTTGCCGGGCGCGAAATCTGGCAGCAACTCGTCAGCGCGACCGTGCTCACGCTCGGCCATTTGCACGACACGACGCATCACGGCCAATTCATTGCAGGGCTACGGCGTTTCCGGCGTCTTTGTTTTGCTGAAATGCGTCGGGCCGGTCGTGCTGGCAACCGCGCTCGCGGGATTGCTCGCCGGCGCGATTCAAAACCGCTTCAACACCGCGTCCGAAGTGCTCACGCCGAATTGGAACCGCGTCAATCCAGTGGAAGGTTTCAAGCGCATTTTTTCCGCGCGGATGTTCGTGCCCACGATCGTCGGCATGGTGAAATTTATTTTCATCCTCGCGGTGACGTATTCGGAAATCCGCAGCGTTTTGAACGACCCGATTTTCACCTCGTCCGTCAGCGTCGGTCGGCTGGCGGAATTTCTTGGCGAAACGTGCCTGCGGATTTTTCTGCGCGTCTGCCTCGGCGCTGCTGGTCATCGCGGCGGCGGATTACGGCTATCAATTCTGGCGCACGCAGCGCGACTTGATGATGACCAAGCAGGAATTGAAGGACGAAATGAAGAACGCGGAAGGCAATCAGCAGGTCAAGGCGCAGCGCCGCAAGCGCCGCGCCATCAGCAAGGCCAAGGCGCTGGCCGAAGTGCCGAAGGCCGATGTCGTGGTGACCAACCCGACGCACATCGCCATCGCGCTCCGCTACGACCGCAAAACCATGCGCGCGCCGAAAATCGTGGCCAAAGGCATTCGTCTGAACGCGCAAAAAATCCGCGAAATCGCCGAGCAGCACCAGGTTCCCATCATCGAAAACAAGCCGCTGGCGCGGATGCTGTTCAAACACGGACGCGTCGGTGGCGAGATTCCTGCTCAACTGTATGCGGCGGTCGCGGAAATTCTGGCGTGGGTTTATCGCGTGAACCGCTACCGCTATTTCGCGGAACAGAATCAGACTTAAAAACACTCATGGGCTCATTAAGTGACAGGATGCGAAAGCTGCTTCGTTACGGCGATTTGTGGCTGGTGGTTGCGTTGTTTGGCACGATCCTTTTGTTGATCCTGCCGGTTCCGCCGTTCCTGCTCGACCTGCTGCTGACGGGCAGCATCAGCATTTCGCTGCTGACGTTGCTGGTCATTCTTTACCTGCGAACTCCGGCAGAATTTACCGGGTTTCCGACGCTGCTGCTGTTCATCACGCTTTACCGGCTGGCGCTCAACGTCGCCTCCACGCGGCTCATTCTGCTCAACGGCTACGCCGGCCACATCATCCAGGCATTCGGCAATTTTGTGGTTCAAGGCAATTACGTCGTCGGCCTGGTTGTTTTCCTGATTCTCGTCCTCATCAATTTCATCGTCATCACCAAGGGCGCGGGGCGCATCGCGGAAGTCGCGGCGCGTTTCACGCTGGACGCGCTGCCCGGCAAGCAAATGGCGATTGACGCCGAACTCAACGCCGGCCTCATCAAGGAAGACGAGGCGCGCAACCGCCGCCGCGCGTTGGAAGAGGAGGCGGATTTTTACGGTTCGATGGACGGCGCGAGCAAATTCGTGCGCGGCGACGCCATTGCCGCCGTGCTGATCACGCTCATCAACGTCATCGGCGGTTTTGCCATCGGCATCGTGCAAAAGGGCATGACCGATGAGCGAGGCGCTGCAACATTTCACGATTTTGTCCATCGGCGACGGCTTGGTTTCGCAAGTTCCCGCGCTCATCACGTCCACCGCCGCCGGCATTCTCATCACGCGCGCCACGGCGAAAAACGATCTGGGCCGTGAACTCGGACGGCAGTTGCTGTTTTATCCGAAGGCGCTGACGATTCTGTCCGTGATGCTCTGGCGTCATGGCGATTGTGCCGGGTCTGCCGATGCTGCCGTTTCTCACGCTGGCAATCATCACCGGATTGCTTTCGTATTCCATTCATCGTCACGGCACGCCCGAACTCAACGCGCCAAATTCTCCAGCTTCCGCGTCCATGGGCACGAAGCCTGGCGAAGCGAAAACTGCCGGCGGCGGTCCGGCCACGGCTGCGGAAGCCAAGGCCTCCGACAAAATTGAAAATTTGCTCACGCTTGACACGCTGCAAATTGAACTGGGCTACGGACTCGTCGCCATGGCGGATTCCAAAAAAGGCGGCGATTTGCTGGAGCGCGTGACCGGAGTGCGCCGGAATTTTGCCACGGACATGGGGATGTTGATTCCGCCGATCCGCCTGCGCGACAATCTTCAACTCGGCACGAACGAATATCGGTTTTTGCTCAAGGGAAATCCGTTCGCGCAAGGCCAGCTCATGCCCGGCCATTGGCTGGCGATGAACGCGACGAACAGCAAGACCACGCTCAAAGGCATGCCGACCGTCGAGCCGGTTTTTCAATTGCCCGCGACGTGGGTTACGAGCGTCGAACGCAAGAACGCGGAAATTGCCGGTTACACCGTTGTGGACGCGCCGTCAGTTTTGGTCACGCATCTTTCGGAAACCATCCGGCGACATTGCCACGAAATTCTGACGCGGCAGGACGTGCAGGTGTTGCTCGATAATTTGAAGCAAACCAATCCTGCCGTCGTGAATGAATTGATTCCGGCGCAATTGAGCATCGGCCAGGTGCAGCGGATTTTGCAAAATCTTCTGGCGGAAGGAATTTCCATCCGCAATCTCGCGGGCATTCTGGAAAAAGTCGGCGATTACGCCGCGTTCACGAAAAATCCCGACGAACTTTCCGAACACGCGCGGAAAGCACTGGGTTCGCAATTCACAAAACCGTTTCAAAATGAAAACGGCGGAATGCGCGCCATCACGATTGATCCGAGATTGGAACAGCAACTCACACAAAGCGTGCGGCAGTCGCCGACGGAAGTCGCGCTCATCATCGAGCCGAAACTCGCGCGGCACGTCGTGGAGGCGCTTTCAAAATTTGTGCAGCAGATGCTGGCGGCCGGACATCAGCCGATTGTCTTGTGCGCGCCGCAATTGCGGCTGGCCTTCCGCCGATTTTTTGAAGCGACGTTCAGCAATCTCGCGGTGCTGTCGTATTCGGAAATTCCGGCGCGGGTGCAAATCCAAAACGCGGCGGTGATTCCCAACCTGGAACAGGCATGAAACTGGTTGCCATTGTCGCCGAAAATCCGAACGCCGCGCTGACGCAGGTTCATGAGCAGCTTGGCCCGGATGCCGTCGTGGTGAGCGTGCGGAAATTGCCGCGCGAAGGCATTTCCCGGTTCTGGCAAAAAAACCAGCGGCTCGAAGTGACGGCGTGCATCCCGGAAAAATTGCCGGAGAAACGCGAATATGCTTTTGACAAGCAGGCCGGAAATACAAACGTCCCGCCGGCGCTCACGGCAAAAAACACGACGCACACGTCGGGACGCTGGCGCAGCATTGCGTGGCTGGAATCCAACGGGCTTTTGCCCGCATTGACCGGACAATTGGAACAAAAAGTTCATGTCCTCCACGGCGAAGAACCGCCGCCGACGCCGGAAGCGGAATGGACGGCTGTCACCGATTTGATCATCTGCCACTGGCGACCGGCGCGACAGGTGATGACCGGGACTGGACGGCCTCATGTTTTTATCGGCCCGTCCGGTTCAGGCAAAACCACCGCGCTTTGCAAATGGATGACCTCGGCGGTTTTGTTGAACGAGCAGCGCGTGCGCGTCTGGCGGCTCGACGGTGAGACGGCCAACGCCTCGGAACTTTTGACGTTGCACTGTGAATTGATGGGCGTGACGGTCCGAACGTTTTTGGAATGAACCGGACGAGCCGGCGGATTTGCTGTTCGTGGATTTGCCGGGCGTGGAAATGAACAACGCGGACGCGATGTCCGCGTTGCGCGATCAATTGTCCGCCCTGCCGCAGCCGCATATTCATCTGGTGCTCAATGCCGCTTATGAAAATTCCATTTTATTCGAGCAATTTCACGCATTTGAATCATTTGCTCCGGAAGACATCATTTTCACGCACTTGGACGAAGAGCGTCGGCGCGTGAAACTGTGGAATTTTGTGTTGGGCACAAATTGTCCGGTGAGTTTTCTGGGCGCTGGGCAAAAAATTCCGGGTGAATTCAGGCGGGCGGAGCCGGCATTGTTGTTTCCCCAAAAAAATCGCCGTTAAATGCTGGGTTTTGCGCGAAGTCTGAAGCTAAACACTTAATGGCAGTCATTTTGCTAAACACCGCTCAAAACGAATGAAGTCTTTTATGATTTTCGGGGCAATCGTCGGATTCATCATCGGTGGCGGCTTTAGTGTGGCCGATGATTGCTCTTGGTCCACGGCTTTGTGGCGCGCCTGCATGGCGGCCCTGGTTCTTGCAACTGTCGACTCGTTGGTGGAGCCGCGTGTGGCTGCAAAGTTTGCGCGACGCCGTAAATCAGCGCCGCTACGCGCGCTCCAATCCGCCCAAACCGAAGCCGACTGTGAAATCATGAGCAACAGTTTAACTGAACTGCCCGAAGCAACCGTTGTTGCCGCCGCGCGTGCCCCCAACGCGCAGGAGCTTTGGCAGCGTTACCATCAACAGCTTGATGCTGACACGGAAAATGCGTTGATAGAAAAGTATCTTCCGATGGTTTCGTCGGCAGTGGCACGGCTGGCCATGACGCTGCCCGATCATGTGGATCAGGACGACCTCTACAGCGCCGGCTTGATTGGCATGCTTCAGGCGCTTCGCAATTTCGATCCGACTTGTGGTGCGTCGTTTGAAACTTACGCGCGAACGCGCGTGCGCGGGGCGATGCTGGATGAATTGCGCCGTATGGACTGGGTGCCGCGCGCCGTTCATGAAAAGGCGCGCAAAATCCAGAGTGCGATGTCGGAGCTTGAACAAAAACTGGGACGAACGCCCACGGAAGCGCAAGTGGCCAAGGCGTTGAATTTATCCACATCGGAATATGTTCAATTGCTCAACGAAGTTCGTCCGGCGGCGTTTGTTTGTCTGGATGCCGTGAATTCATCAGAAGACAGTGACGGTGGAAGTTTGTATGAAGTGATTGCCAACACGATTGAAGAAAGCCCGGAGCAACAGGCTTCGCAACAGGAGTTGAAACAGAGTGATTTTTGAGCGGCTCAAGGAATTGCCTGAAATTCAACGCAAAGTTCTCGCGCTTTATTACGCGGAAGACTTGCATTTGCGCGAAATCGCAGAAGTCTTTGGGCTGACCGAGTCACGCATCTGCCAGATTCATTCCCAAGCCATACTGGGCATTCGCGCCTATGTGCAACGTCTTGAAGCCGGTCTGGTCAAACGACCCGCAACCGCGAACAGCACATGATCATTGCCATAGGAATCGTAGTCGTCGTCTTTTGTGTTTTCGGTGGATTTGTCATCGGCGGCGGTCATCTGCTCGTTTTGATGCACCCAAACGAGTTGCTGATCATCGGTGGCGGCGCTTTGGGCGCGATGCTCATCATGTGCCCGCGCAAGGTGCTCATGGACATCGTCAAAGGACTGACAATCTGCATGAAAGGTGCGCCGCATAATCGCGCGGCTTACGATGATTTGCTGAAATTGCTTTATGAATTGCTCCTGATCGGGCGGCGAAGCGGCATGATTGCGCTGGAAGAGCACGTTTTGGAACCGCAAAACAGTTCCATCTTCAAAAAATATCCGAATTTCTTGAATAACGCGCACGCCGTGGAGTTCCTCTGTGGCAGCCTGCGGCCCGATCATTGACGGCAAAATCAAACCGGACCAGTTGCGGCTGTTGCTCGACGCAGAGCTTGATCAACTTGAAATTGAACATCACGCGCCAGTCAACGTCCTGACTCGGATCGCCGATTCCATGCCGGGTTTTGGCATCGTCGCCGCCGTGCTTGGCATCATCATCACGATGGCTTCCATTTCCGGGCCGGTCGAACAGATCGGCGTGGAAGTGGCCGCGGCGCTGGTCGGCACCTTTCTGGGCATTTTGCTGGCCTACGGTTTTTTAAGTCCGCTGGCGATGAATCTGGAATTCATCAGCACGGCGGAAATGGATTACTTGAGGTGCATTGCGGCGTGTGTCATCGGTTTTGCCGGCGGCATGGCTCCGGTCACGGCGGTGGAATTGGGCCGGCGCGGTTTGAGCAGCGAACTAAAGCCAAGTTCGGAAGAAATGGAAGCGATGTTCAAATCGCTCAAGAATTAATCTCGTGAAAAGCATCAAGAAGAAACAAATCCATCACGGCGGTTCGTGGAAAGTTGCCTATGCTGACTTCGTCACGGCGATGATGGCGTTGTTTCTTTGCCTGTGGCTCACGTCTCAAGATACGAAAATCAAGGAAGCGGTGGAGCGCGCGTTTCGCAATCCTTTTTCAAACGTCACCAAGGAATCCGTCGGCATTATTCCCAATAAAGACGTTTCCGCCAGTTACCAGCAACAGGGACATTTTCAATCCGTCTCCGCCGTGGAAATGGAGACCATGCGCCATTTGAGCGACGACTTGAGCAAACTGCTCAAGCAAAATGAAGACGTTTCCAGTGTGAAAATTGACCTGACGCCGGAAGGCTTGAACATCAATATTTTTGATCGCGCGCACAAACCGATTTTCAACCCGAACACGGACGTGTTCACGGATTATGGCGCATGGGTTTTCAGCACGCTCGCCTGGGAAATTTCGCGCTATCAGACTTTTCACATCGAACTCGAAGGCCACACCGAATCGGGATCAGAAACCGGCGGCGGGAATCACGGCAAATGGGATTTGTCCACCGAGCGCGCGAATGCCGCCCGCCGCGAACTCATGGAAAATGGCGTGGATGACAAGCAAATCTTCAAAGTGTCTGGCTTTGCCGACACTGCTTCCATGCCGGGTTACGAACCGACGAACGAAATCAACCGGCGCGTGACCGTTTTGCTTAAATTGCACGAATCGGTCGAAGCGCTTTCAAATCCACCGGCTTCCGACGCGCCGGCCGACAATTCCAATGACACTCCAACGAACTGAATCATTTGTGCCGTTGACCGCTGCGCCTTCTTCCGGCGAAAACCGGGAATTTCGCGTCACGGTCATTCCGCAAACCGGATCGTCGCAGCCATTTCAATCTTTGGAACAGGTCGCGGCAGGCGCGCTGGAAAACGCGCCGCTGCATGCAAAAAAAAATTGCGAGCCGCGTCTGTCGCTTCAGCGCGACGGCGAGCGCATCACCAACATCCGCATTCAATGCACTTGCGGCCAGACGATGGATCTGGCGTGCGTTTATGAAGAGCCGCCAAAAACGCCATAGAAAACCGTCACCCGGCAATTTCTGCTGTTGCACCCGGAATCTTTTGCCAGTGCGATCTGGAAAACTGCCGAAAAGCCAGCAAAAACCGGCATGGCACAACCGTTGCTTGGCAAGCTTGGTTATGGAAGTCAGCCTTTATCAAGCCGCCGCCGCGATGAATGCCACTGCGCAATGGCAGGACTTGATTGCGGAAAATCTGGCCTCCTGCCTCCATTCCCGGCGCTCGAAAACAGGAGATTTCTTTTTCCGACGTTCAGGCTGGGGCGGTTTCCGAATCTTCCATCGGTCAGCATGTGTCCACTAATTTTAAGACCGGCGAATTGTGTTCGACTGGAAATCCCATGGATTTTGCGCTTGAAGGCCCGGGGTTTTTCACCGTGCAGTTGCCGGACGGCCAGAGTGCTTACACGCGCGATGGCGAATTTCAATTGAACGCGAAGGGACAGCTCGTCAACAACGAGGGTTATCAGGTGTTGGGCGACGGCGGGCCGCTGCAATTCAACCCGAACAGCTCCGACCCCATCACCATTTCAGCCAAAGGCGATGTCAGCCAAGGTGCCTCAAAAAAAGGAACGCTCCAGATCACAGAATTTAAACATCCAGAAAGGCTCACAACGCTCGGCACGGGAAATTTTAGTCCTGACAGTCCGGACGCGCAGCCGGTCAAGGCTGTTTCAACCCAGGTGCGCCAGGGATTTATTGAAGCGGCAAACACGTCGCCGACCACCGAAATGGCCAGCCTCATCACCGCCATGCGGATGTTTGAATCCAACCAAAAAGTGCTCCAAATGCAAAGCGACCGCATGAGCCGGGTGATCACCGATCTCGGCGGCACAACCAGCAGTTAAAAATATGTTGCGCGCACTTTACTCCGCCGCCGCCGGGATGGAATCCCAGCAGATGAACCTTGACGTCATCTCCAACAATCTGGCGAACGTCAACACGACCGGCTACAAGGAGAGCAAGCTCGAATTTCAGGATTTGCTTTACCAGACCACGCGCGCCGCCGGCTCGGAACAAGGCGGCGGCAATCAACTGCCCGGCAGCCTGCAAATCGGGCAGGGCGCGATTCCCATTGCCACCGAACGCGTATTCACAAACGGCGAACTTTCGCAAACCGGCGGCAACCTTGACGTGGCCATTCAAGGCGCTGGATTTTTTCAAGTGCAAATGCCCGACGGCACTTTGGCTTACACGCGTGACGGCGGGTTCAAAACCAATTCGGAAGGCCAGATCGTCACCAGCGACGGCTATCCGGTGCAGGGTGGATTTCAGCCCGTGCCGAGCGGCACCACCAACATCACCATTTCCGCGAGCGGCGCGGTCACTTACACCACGCCCAGCGGCGTGACCACTTCGCAAATTCAACTGGCCAACTTCAACAACCCCGGCGGCCTCGAAGCCGTCGGCCACAATCTCTTCAAGGAAACTCCGGCTTCCGGCACGGCGGAACTTGCCGAACCGACTCAAAGCGGCTTGGGCGAATTGCAACAAGGTTATCTTGAACTCTCCAACGTCAGCGTCGTCCAGGAAATGGTCAATCTCATCCTTGCCCAGCGCGCTTACGAGGTGAATTCAAAGGCCGTGCAAGCCGCCGATCAAATGATGCAAGACAGCAACAACCTGCAACGCTGATGATTTTTCGCCGCCATTTTAATTTGCAAAGCCGGAACAAGACGGCGATAGATTTTTCATGGGGAATTGTCCTCGTCCTGATTTTTTTAAGCGGAAGCTTCGCAAATCTTCTGCGCGCCGACGAACCTTCAACTGTTCAAACCAATGCGCCGCAGACCCGCATTTTGACCGAAACCGACGCGCTGGCCTTGCTCACGGCGACGCTTCAAACGAATTATGTGAAAGACAGGGGCGAGCTGGAATTGAATTTTACCCAGCCGTGGACCGCACCGGTTCTGCCGGACAAACCGCTCACGGTAAAAATTCTGGAATTGCCGACCGCTGGCGTCACGCCGGCGTTCATCATCCGTTTTCAACTTTGCACCGCGACCGAAACCGCTGGCACCTGGCAGGCTTCGTTGCAGGCTCATGTCTGGCGCGATGTCTGGGTCGCGCATTCCGATCTTCAACGCGGAGAATCGCTCGGCGACGCTGACCTTGCTCGCGAACGCCGCGACGTGTTGAGCGTCCATGAATCGCTCGCCGATTTTTCAGCCGGAGATTCGTCGCTCGAACTGGCCGGTCAAGTTCAAGCCGGCACCATCCTGCTCGCGCGCAATCTCAAACCGCGCGCCGTCGTTCATCGCGGCGAAATAGCCGACGCACTTTTGGAGGATGGAGCTTTAAGCATCATGATGAAAGTCGAAGTGCTCGAAGACGGCGCGCCCGGACAGATTGTCCGCGCTCTCAATCCGGTTTCCAAGCGCAATTTGACCGGCAAAGTGATCAATGAAAAAACCATCCTGATTTCCTTATGAAGACACAAAATAATCTCATCCTAAAAATCATTGTCTCTGCGGCTTTTACCGCGTTGCTGGCCGCCGGCGCCCAGGCGCAATCGCTCTGGCGCGATGACGTTTCCCGACCGATGTTCGCCGACAAGCGCGGCACGGGCGTCGGCGACATCCTGACCATCGTCGTCCAGGAAAACACCACGGCCAACAAAAACAACGAAACCAAGACCGAGCGGTCGTCGAGCTTGAGCGCGGCCATCACTTCGTTTCTGTTCAGTCCGGGCGCGAGCAAACTGCTGACGCAAGGCGGCCAGTTGCCGGCGATGGCTTACAACTCGGATCACAAGCATGACGGCACTGGCGCGATCAATGATTCCGAATCCATTGTCGCCCACATTGCCGTCACCATCACCGATGTGCTGCCCAATGGAAATCTGGTCATTGAAGGCAAGCGCGAGACTTCATTCAGCGGTGAACATCAAACGATTATTTTGCGTGGCGTGGTTCGTTCCGATGATGTGGCTGGCGACAACACGGTTTTAAGTTACAACGTCGCCGACGCCACGATTCAAATCATCGGCAAAGGCACCGTGACCGACAGCCAGAACAAAGGCTGGTTCAACCGCATTTGGGACAAACTCAATCCATTCTGACCATGCCATTGGTGCCACGAACATTGAATCCGCATTTTCGCCGCGCGTGTGGCGAAAATGCGTTTCCACCTGATTTGCGGACGGCAGAAAATCAAGACTTGTTGCCGCCGAAAGGAAAAAAGATTTGTGATAATGTTCGCAAAACAACTTTTGCCGGTTCGATTTCAGTGGCGTTGATGTTGCTCCTGACATTTGCATCCGCCGCGCCCGCCGGCGACGTGCGCCTGCGCGATCTCGTCATGGTTGCCGGCGCGCGCGACAACCAGTTGGTCGGCTACGGCCTCGTGGTCGGACTGGCTGGCGACGGCGACAAAGACCCGATCTACACCCAGCAAACCATCGCCAATATGCTCCGGCGTTTTGGCGTGAATGTGCCGGCCACCACGCTGTCCGCCAAAAACGTGGCCGTCGTCATGGTCACGGCGGACATTCCGGCGTTTGTGAAAGAAGGCTCGCGCATTGACGTGCAGGTGTCTTCAATGGGCGACGCCAAATCGTTGCAAGGCGGCGTGCTGGTGCAAACGCCCCTGCTCGGCGCGGACAATAAAGTTTATGCCGTGGCGCAAGGGCCGATTGCCGTGGGCGGATTCAGCGTCGGCACCGGCGGCGGCGGCGGCGCAACGGTGACAAAAAATCATCCGACAGTTGCGCAAATCATCGGCGGCGCCATTGTCGAACGCGAGATTCCGACGACGATTGTGCGCGACAACACGGTTGAACTTTTATTGCGCGAGCCGAGTTTCATTTCCACCGCGCTGATGGCCGACGCCATCAATCAGGTTTTCACCAACTCCGCGCACGCGCTGGATTCGACTTCCGTGCAGGTGCGAATGCCCGACGGCGCGCAAAATGATCCCGTGGATTTCATCGCGCGGCTGGAAGACGTCGAAATCACGCCGGACACGCCCGCGCGCATCATCATCAACGAGCGAACCGGCACGATTGTCGCCACGGCGAACGTGCAGATTTCAAGCTGCGCCGTCGCCTGCGGCAACATCACCATCAACATCGCCTCGACACTTGACGTTTCGCAACCGAGTCCGTTCAGCAAAACCGGACAGACAACCGTGACGCCGCATACGACGACCGACGTGACGGAAAACAAGGCGTCGCTGGTCGCGCTGCCGGAACTGCCGACGGTGGAAAAAGTGGCGGCGGCGTTGAATACGCTTGGCGTGACGCCGCGCGACATGATGGCGATTTTTCAGGCCATGAAACAGGCGGGCGCGTTGCAGGCCGAACTCATCATCCGCTGACATGAACATTGCGCCCATCCAATCCGCCAGTGACGCCGCGAATATTCCGGTTGAAGAGCTTGCGGGCAATAAAAGTTTGACCGAACGGCAAAAAATCGCCGAGGCCAGCCGGCAGTTTGAAGCGATCATGCTGCGGCAGATTTTAAGCGAATCGCAAAAACCGGTCATCACGTCGGAGTTCACGGACAATTCCACCGCCGCCGGCATCTATCAGGATTACATCACGAACACGCTGGCGGACAGCATGTCCAAGTCGGGAACTTTCGGCCTCGCCAAAATTTTTGAGCAGCAGTTGAGTCATCCTGCTCCGAAAACCGGTTCGACCGGGAAAAATGTTATCTCGCCCATTTCGCAAAAATCAGTCGCTGACAGCCCGTCCTTAAATTTTGACAAAAAAGATACCAAGCCGGTTCCGGCCATGAGTCCATGAACAATTTTCTTTCCAACTTGATTGAAGCCTTGCGCGAAGAATTGAAGCAGTATGGCGAGATGCTCGCCGTGCTGGACCAGCAACAAAATTCCGTCGTCCAACGCCACACCGGCGATCTCCTGCAAAACGTTGCAAGCATCAACTCACAGGCCGATGTCATCGCCGCCGTTCGCCACGAACGCGAACAGCATCAACGCCACGTCGCACGGCAGTTGGATTTGTCGGAAGACGCAGGTTTTGCCGACATTATCCCGCTGCTGCCGGCGGATTATCGTCCGCTGGTTCAAGCCCTGGTGCAGGAAAACAATGAATTGCTCGTGCGTGTTCATCAACGCACGCGGCAGAATCATTTGTTGTTGAGCCATGCCGTTGAATTGATGCAGCAACTCATCAACGCGATTTTCCCCGGCGGAAATCCGAAGACTTACGACAGCAACGGGCGGCTGCCCACGAACGGCCTGCCGCAACATTCGATTTATGAACGTGTCGGTTAAAAAAATCAGAAATTTATGCTCGGTTTATTGGGAACATTAAATCTGGCTTCACGCTCGCTGCAAACGCAGATGACGGGCGTGGAGGTGACGGGAGAAAATCTCGCCAACGTCAACACCACTGGCTACACGCGCCAGTCGGTCGAAATCCAAGCCAGCCCGGATGTTTCGACGGCCATCGGGCCGGAAGGAACCGGCGCGAACGCGGTGGCCATTCAACAAATCGTCAACACGCTGCTGAACAGCCAGATTCAAAGCCAGCAAAGCACCAGCGGTTATTGGACTGCGCAACAGAGCGCATTGCAAAGCGCGCAGACAAGCCTCGACGAATTTCTCAACGGAACGGGCAGCACCACTTCTTCGACTTCAACCGACAGCACGACGGACACGGGATTGTCCGGACAGCTAAGCGGACTTTTCAGCGCATTCCAAGCGGTCGCGACTTCGCCGACTTCCATTTCAGCACGGCAAGCATTGATCAGTCAGGCGCAGACGCTGGCGTCCACGTTCAATCAAATCAACACGCAAATGGATGCCTCGCGCACCTCGCTCAACACGTCGCTGGGCAACGATGTTGATTCGGCGAACCAATTGCTTTCGGGCATCGCCACGTTGAACCAGCAGATTTCCACCGCTGAATTCGACGGCGGAACGCCGAACGATTTGCTCGATGAACGCGAGCAGGATTTGGAAAATTTATCAAACCTCACGAACATCACAACCAGCACCGGAACGAACGGCGCGGTGGACGTGAGCATCGGCGGGCAGACGCTGGTTTCCGGCGATCAGGTTTTGGACACGCTGCAAACTTATGACGCGGGCGGCGGCCAGTTGCTTGTCCAAACCGCGACCGGTGGCGTGAATCTGACGCTGACGGGCGGTTCAATTCAAGGCACCATTGACGCGCGCGATGGCAAACTGGCGACGATGCAGAACAGCATCAACACGCTGGCCTCGACGCTGATCACGCAGGTCAACACGATTCAGGGCGGCGGTTACAGTTTGACCGGCACGACCGGCGCAAATTTTTTCAACGGTTCGGATGCGGCGACGATCACGGTGAACGCCGCGCTCGCGGACAATCCGTCGTTGATCCAGGCTTCCGGCACTTCGACCGTGACCGGCGACAACTCGGTGGCGTTGCAGCTCGCGGATCTGGCGTCCACTACGCAATCGGGTTTGAACAATCAGACTTTTGGCGATTCATACGACGAGACAGTAGCTGCGCTTGGCGATTCGCTGCAAACGGCAAACGATCAAGTGACCAACCAAACCGCCGTGACGAATATGCTTTCAACGCAGCGCAGTTCCGTCAGCGGCGTGAACGTGGACGAGGAAATGACCAACTTGATGAGTTTCCAGCGGGCGTATGAAGCGTCGGCACAGTTGGTGACGACGTTGAACACGATGCTGGGCGACACGCTGGCGATGAAAAACAGCTAACATGAATTGAAAAATGCGAATCGGCACCAATTCCTATGCGGACACGATGATTGCGCAGTTTAACCTGCTGAAAACGCAGCAGGTTCAATTGCAAAATGAAGTGTCCACCGGATTGAGCGTCCAGTCGCCCTCGGACAATCCCGCCGCAATGGAAAACACTTTGGACGACTTGTCCAGCCAGGCGGCACAGCAGCAGTTCAGCAGCAACATTTCCACCGTCCAGTCGAAAGCCAATTCGATCTATAGCGTTCTGCAATCGTTGCAAACGATTTCCAATCGTGTTGGAGAAATCGCCACCGCCGCCGGCAGCGCTACAAATTCTCAAAGCGATTTGAATAATTATGCCGGTGAAGTGACATCGCTTATTCAGCAAGCCGTGCAGTTGGTCAACACCAAAGACCCGGCGACGGGACAGTATCTGTTCGGCGGCACGAATTCGGGCCAGCAGCCGTTCACGGTCACGACAGACGCCAATGGAAATGTCACCGGCGTGACGTATTCGGGAAATTCGTCCGTCAATCAGACTCAAATTGCTTCGGGTGTCACTGTTTCCGTGGACGTGCCCGGCGTGAATACTTCCGGTTCCGGCGCACAAGGATTGGTCACGGACAGCCGGACGGGCGCGGACTTGTTCAACCATCTCATTTCGCTGCAAAATGATTTGCTGTCCGGCAACACCGGCGCGATTTCCGGCACGGACACGACAAATTTGCAGAACGACGAGAACAACCTGACGTATCAGGTTGCTTACAACGGAAATGTCCAGACGCGGTTGAACACCGCGTCTTCATTTGCCACCAGCCAATCCACTTCGCTGACCGGCATGATTTCAAACTCGTCGGGCGCCGACTTGGCGACAACTCTGACGCAACTGACCCAGGCGCAAACCGCGTATCAGGCGGCACTCCAGAGCAGCGCCGTCATCATGCAACTTTCCATATTAAACTACCTGCCATAAAAATATCCGCCATGAACCACACCGACACGATTGAAATGGAAAAAACAGAAATGCCCGTCGCGACGACGACGAATCAAATTCATTTGCCTTTGGGCATTTTGGGATTTGAGCAGATTAAAAATTACGCGCTGCTTGCGAATCCTGCGGAAAAACCTTTTGCCTGGTTGCGCGTGACTGACAACACATCGCTCGCCTTCGTAGTCATTGATCCTTTCATTGTCGTCCCGGATTACAAGCCGGACATCCCGCAGTTAGACGCGGATTTTTTGGAACTGAAAGACGCAAGCGACGCGCTCTTGCTGGGCATCGTGACCATCCACGGGCACAACCGCGCCACGATGAATTTGAAAGGGCCGGTTGTCATCAACCGTCAAACGCATACTGGCAAACAAGTCATCATTGCGAATGCCGCCGATTATTCGGTGCAACATCCGTTGCCGCTCGCTGAAGCTGCCGCATAAATTCCGATGCTCATTCTATCGCGAAAACTGGGCGAAAGCATTGTGATTGACGGGAACATCCGCGTGAAAATCATGCGCGTGGACGGCGACGTGGTGAAAGTCGGCATCGAAGCGCCCGCGTCCGTGCCGGTGCATCGGCAGGAAGTTTACGAGGAAATCCAGCGGAGCAACCAGGCGGCGTTGATTAACCATGAGACATCTTTGCCGAAGTTAAATCCCCACAATCCACGGTAAGATTCAACCGTGCGAAAGTGGGTGGTGTGGTTTGTTCAGTTGGTATGGTGGTGTGAAATTGTAAAAATACTTTTCAAACAATTGTCTGCGCCGATGGATTTGGAATTAAAAATATTAAAACAAATGAAAATCGCCGCTTTTCTTCCTGCCAAAGGTTCTAGTCAACGTATTCCCAACAAGAATACCATGTTGCTCGATGGGGAGCCTTTGTTTCTGCGCAGCCTAAAAAAACTTTTAGCCTGTCCGTCGGTGCATGAAGTCTGGCTGGATACAGAATCACAAGAAATTGTGGAGCTGGCCGCTGACATTAAATGTCGCGTTTTACGACGGGATATGTCGCTTGCAACAAATAAAACCGACGGCCATCAATTGTTTCTAAATGAAGTGACTGCCACGGATGCTGATATTTGCGTGCAATTGCTTTGCACTTCACCCTTCGTTAAAATTGAAACCATCGAGAAAGCCATTGAGATTCTCAAGAACGACTCGAGTTATGATTCGGTCGTTGCCATTCGTAAAGAAAAACAATATCGCTGGGTTGAAGGGTGCCCTTCTTATGACATTCAACACATTCCGAATAGTTCCGAACTGGAAGATGTCGTCATAGAATCCATGGGACTGTATGTGGTGCGGCGTGATGCGGCTTTGGCCACGAAAAGACGGATTGGAAACAAGCCGTATCTGATTGAGATTGATCCGCTCGAAAGCGTGGATGTCAACTGGCCCAAAGATTTTGAGATGGCTAATCTTATTGCAATCGGACTGCGGGAGCAAGAAAGACGCCTGTTCCAAAACGTCAAGCTGATGCTCAACAGCCCGCTGCTGTCCGACGTCATGGACGATTTTGGTGTGCAAGGCGTGCTGTCGCGGGAATTCCAACTCAATCTGCCTGAACAGAAAATATTTGGCCGGGCCAAGACAATGCAGATTGACCCGTGCAAGGATGATGAGGATTTCCGCAAAATCTATGACTGCCTCAACCTTTACGACCATGTGGTTTCAAACGACGTTGTCGTTGTGGCCAACCGCGCGCCTGACTATGCCTTTTTCGGCGAGCTCAATGCAAACCTTGCCGTGCGTTCTGGCGCTGTCGGCGCGATCATTGACGGTGTCACGCGCGATTTGCCAGACACCCGGCGCATGGGCTTCCCGGTGTTTGCCAAGGGCAATTACTGCAAGGACACTCGCAGGCGCGGCGTCGTCACTTCGCGCAACAAGACGATTGTTGTGGACGGCGTGAGCATTCACAAGGACGACCTTATTTTTGGTGACAGTGATGGCATTGTGGTAATTCCAAAAAAGCATGAAGACGCCATTTTGCGGGAGGCATTGAACCGAAAGAAAAATGAGAACGGCATCTTGCTGGCAATCGCCCAAGGCGCGCAAACAGACGAATTGGTCAAGCAGTTTGGCCTTTTTTGAGGCATGAATAATGTTTGCCTGGCAACCAACTATCTGCTGATGACGGAGACGTCCCGGCAGATGTGGATTGATTTGGATCGTCATCTGGATGAGTTTGGCTTCCGATTGGCTTTGTTGGCCACAGCGGAGCCGGATCTTCCACTGTCATTCCCGCCATGCCCATCCCGTTCTTGCTTGGCGATTACGCCTGCCAATAACAGCGCCATCCACAACGTGACCTGAACTTGATACTCAAAATGAATCGAAAACTTTGTCTGGCTTCCTGTTTCCTGCCGTTTGATGAGGAGAACAGCCGCTGGTGGCTCCAGTTTCAAACGGAGATGGACGCGCTCGGCATGGATTTGGTTTTAATCAGCGCAGCGGCTGCGGCGGACTCACGCTTGAAAACCATCGTGGTGCCGTTGTGGCTCCAAGGTTTTCGCCAAGCCTATGGACTGGCACCGGCGGCCATGACCATGGAAGAACCGCTCGCCCAGGCGTTGGCAAACCGCGACCGTGCCTGGTCCAAGCAGGAAAACCTGGATATGGGCGAATTCACCGCCGGTTTGAGTGTTTGTCAGCAAGTGTTTCGCCGCTTCTTGAATGAGTTGCAGCCGGCCGTCGTGCTGGTCTGGTCTTCCAGCCTGCCGCAAAGTGTGGTGCTACAGCAACTGGCGCTGCAACAGGGACGCCCCTGCTGGGTGTTGGAGCGCGGATTGTTGCCGGGAACACTGATGCTGGAAATGTGTGGTCTTGGTGGCCATTCCGAATTGAACTGGAGTTATACCGTCCGGCAGGCACTGCGAAAATCAAACAAGAACGGTCTCTTCTTCGCGGCTCAAAAGGCCTATAAGCGCGATCGCACCAGCAAATATGTGCAGGCCGGCACCATCGGCCCCGCCGCCTTCCAGCAGCAGTTCAATCCCGATGGCCGCAAAATCATTTCGCTCCTGCTCCAGCACGACGCCTCATCCGCCTTGGTGCCGGACACTTATCTTGGTGCCCGCCTTCACGCGCCGGAAATCCCGACTTCATCCGCCGCCATTCGGACACTCTCTGAAGCGCTTGCCGGAACGCCCGGCTGCCGGCTGCTGGTCAAACCTCATCCGATGGACAAGGACGATTATTCCCGATGGGAAAACGAGCGGGTGACCATCTGCCGGGAGGCCAATCTGCACACCCTGATCGAAGTCTCGGATGTGGTGGCCTGCATGACCAGCACCACGCAGTTTGAAGCCTTGTTGTTTGAGAAACCGGTGTTGTTATTGGCGCGGAGCACACTGATTGGAAAGCAGGTTGCTTACGAGGGACGGACGCCCGGTGAACTGCCTTCAGCATTGGCGGGAGCGCTCGCACGAATTGGTTTCAAGGAGCGCATGGAAAACGGCCGGCACTTCATCCACTTCCTATTGGAGAATTTTTCCGTTTCGATCAACAGCGAGGCCATGCCAGCCGGCACCACCCTGGCCGATCTGGCAAAGTTCCTCGCGCACAACTCAGTGCCTATTGAAGTGTCGGCTTCGCTGGGCGAACGGCTTTTGGCGATCGGCAAGCAGCTTTCACATTGGGAGAGCCTCCCCAAAAACACTCCCCCCGCCGTCATCACAAATGCGAGCGGCAACCCAAAGCAACTGATGAACTTGAACTATAAATCCCATATCGGCCAGGATGCCTGGGTTGTGGAGTGCCTGAACTTTAAGCGTGAAGGATTCTTCCTCGACTTCGGTGCGTTCGATGGCATCACCATCAGCAATACCTACGCGCTTGAGAAGGATCTTGGCTGGCGCGGCATCTGTGTTGAACCCAACCCTCGCTATTACGCGCAAGCTTGTGAATGCCGCTCAAGTATTACAGTGAACGTTGCCCTCTGGCCCAAAAGTTGTGAAACCCTGCGTTTCGTGGACGCTCACGGTTTGAGTGCCATCGAAAGTTTCAAAGACAGCGACATCAATGCCGGGCGCCGTGCCAAGGCAATCAAAGCCGTCATCGAGGTGGACACACTGAACCCAAACGAGTTGCTCGCTCGCTTCAACGCTCCGACACTCATTGACTTCCTCTCGCTGGACGTTGAAGGGGCGGAATATGACGTCCTTTCGGCGCTCGACCTGGAAAAATATTCGGTTGCGTTAATGGCCGTCGAGCACAACCACGACGCGCCCCGCCAAAAGCAAATCCGCGATTATCTCGCCCGGTTTGGCTATGAGGTCGTGCAGAACCGCAACGACGACTTCTTTTTCCACCGCGGTCACCTTGCCCGGCTTACCGGTAAAACGGTTGACCCGATTGCGGTTTTCCATCGCATCTACAACAGCTATCCGATTTCCGACGGCAGCAAAACGCCAAAACCGGCCCATCCTTCCGCCACAAAAACCCGCTCACAGACAAGTGTCGCAACGCCAGCCATGTTTCACACCTCTGCAGCAACACCCGATTCGCTGCGGCGTTTGGCACTTGAATTGTGCCAAAAAAAATCATGGCACGAAGCCGGCCAGGTCTTTAAAACCCTCACCAGAAGCCAGCCTGACGATTTCGAAGGCTGGCGTGGACATATTATGTGTTGTCGGAAACAGGGACATGCCGTCCTTGCCAATTTAATGCTCGCCGACGCGCTCCGACGGAACCCGGAATGGGCGGGCCAGCTTTCGGAAATTGATTCAACAGAATTGGCCCCAGCCTGAACGCATACACTATGGACATCCAGACCCCTGCCACGATGCTGTGGCAACATGATGAAAGTTTGAGGGAGGCCGGCACGCGATTGTCGGAGCAACCTTCCGGCATCCGGGTTGTCTCCTTCGATTTTTTTGACACGCTCGTCTGCCGCGTCTGCGGCGAGCCGAACGATTTGTTCATCGAAGCGGGGCGGCAACTGGCGGCGCGCGGATTGTTCGCGCGGCCCTTCACCCCGATGGAATTTTATTCCGCGCGCATTGCCGCAGATGAACGTGCACGCAAAAATGCGGCGCGCCAGGGCCGCTTTGTTGAAATCAAGCTGGCCGACATTTACGCCGAACTCAAAAACGTCGTCACCGATGCCGCGGCGGCGTGCCGGCTGGAATTCGATCTGGAGCGCAATTATTGCTATTTGAATCCCGCCGTCGCATCGCTGGCGCAACACGCCAAAGCGCTCGGCTGCAAAGTGGCCGTCATATCCGACACCTATTTTTCGTCGGCGCAATTGCAGCAGTTGCTTCGCGAAAACGGCTTTTCGCCATCGTTGTTTGACTTGTTTCTGGTTTCATGTGAACGCGGCAAGGCAAAATGGAACGGCCAGTTGTATCAGGATTTGTTCCGACATTTTGACATTCATCCGGGCGAGCTCATGCACTTTGGCGACAATCTGCACGCCGATTACCACGCATCCCGGCGGTTCGGCGTGCAGGCTGTTCATTACTACAAGACGACCCCGCAACTGGATCAACATTTTGCCGGCGAAAAAAACCTGCGCGGCTCCGACCAGCATTTTGCCGGCGCGCTGAATTCCGTCCGCATTCTCACCGCCCGGCGCGCCGAATCAAATCAGGATGCGTTCCGCGACGGTGCGTTCGTTTTTGGCCCCGTGCTGGCGCGTTACGCTGATTGGTGCGTGGAAAAATTCAAAGCCGCAAACGTCCGCAAGGTGCTGGCCTTGATGCGCGAAGGCGAATTGCTCGGCGAACTCGTGCGCCGTTCCGCAGCCGTCGCAAAATTTGATCTGGAGATTGTGAACTGTTACACCTCGCGCCGCGCCACCGCTCGTGGAGCGATGCCGGAAGTCACGCCTGCCGCCGCGCTGGAATTGCTTGAAGGCAGTTCTTCCGTCACGCTGCAAAGCATTCTTGAAGTGCTGGGATTGGGCGAAGAAATTGCGCGCCAATTCGATCCACAACGCCTCCGCAGGCCGATACCGGCCCAGGAAAACATCAATGAATTATTGAAATTGCTGTTTGATAATCCGCGCATCCACGAATTGATCGAGGCCGGCCGCACGGAAAGTTTTGACCTGGCGTTTGCCTATTTATCTTCCTTGGCGGGCAACGAATCCAATGTTGGCGTTCTGGACATCGGCTGGGGCGGCAGCATTCAGCGCAACGTTACGCGCATTCTCCGGCGGGGCGGATGTAAAATTCACACCGTCGGCTGTTATCTGGCGCGCACACGAAAATCCGGGCGTCTCGCGCTTGACGGCGACGCCGTTCATGCCTTCATGGAACAGGAATGGTGTCGTTTCACCATTCTTCCAGAACTTGCCATCACTTCACCCGTCGGCAGCACGAACGGCTATGAACGCGATGTTTCCGGCGCGGTTCGTCCCGTGCTCGGTCGCTATGAAATATCCTCCGCGGAACAGTTGGTGAAAACGCGTCTCCGCGACGGCATTTTGGAATTTCAGTCGTTCTGGCTGAAACTGCGGGCGGGGAAAAATTATTCGCCGGAAACACTTGCGGACATGGATCAGCAAACCGCTTCGATTTTTTATCGCCTGCTGGAATATCCTTCAAAGGGCGAAGCCGACCGGCTCGGAGTGTTGACGCACGACGAAAATTATTTTGGGGAAAATTTCAGCGCGCCCTTGTGCGACGACCAGACTCCGCGCCATTTGCAACGCGACGGGGTGCAGGCCGTATTTCAAGCCGCCCGCTGCTACTGGCCGCAGGGCGTGGTGGCGCGCAACCATCCGCGTCTGATCACCGCGCTGCGCTCCGGCTGGAATGATCGTCTGGCACTGGGCCGGCTGGGCGCATGGCATGGCACGCCGATCGGCGAAAGCGGATTGACGGATGAGGAGGCTTCGACGCTCGGCACGTTGGTCAACGCGCTTTCACTCCGGCAGATTATTTTTGTCAGTCCGCCGGTTCCGGTGCTGGCGGAAATTTTTCAATTCCTGTGGCGGCACGAAACCCGCCCTGCGGACGTCCCGAAAAACAAACCCAGATTAATCTTCGCCGGCCCCGTTGGTGACAAAGTGGCCAACGAGGAGTTTCTTTCCCGTTGCGCGTTTGTGAACGGTGATCTTGACAATCCCGACACTGTTCGCGCCATCCGCGCCGAACTCGCTCCCGGCGTCAATATCGCGCTGGTCTTGCCCGGTGAATTGCCGGATGCGGCCGCAGAAGGATTGCTCAACGGCCTCGCTCCTTTTTTGGGGCGGGAAGGCGTGGTGCTCACGGCTTGCGGCCGCTTTGACCGCAGCACGGCTGTGGAAACTTTGCCTCTGGCCAAAACTCTCAACTCATGGCTCAAGGAAAACGGACGCGAACTCGGTTTCACGCTCTGGATCGGCAACAGCGCAGCGCAAGCGTCGTTATGTAATTGGATTGTTTTTCGTCGCGCGCCGGCGCAGGCAGTCTGGAACAACCAATGGATGTTCACCGCCACCGACTTGGCGCTGGCAGGCGAAACCGAGGATTTGCTCCTCGCAAAATCATGAAAACAATTTTGCGTTCCGGCCAGCCGCCACTGCTTTCGATCATCATCCCGGTGTTCAACAAATGCGATCTTACGACGCAATGCCTCAAGTCGCTCGCCAAGGTGAGCCATCACATTCCACACGAAATCATCATCGTGGATAATGCGTCAAGCGATGCCACTCCGCAACGGATGCAGAACCAGCCCGCGCACATTCACTATCTTCGCAACGAAGTGAACCGCAACTTTGCCGGCGCGTGCAATCAAGGCGCGGCGGCGGCGACCGCAGAATATCTGCTGTTCCTCAACAATGATACGATTCCGATGCAAGGCTGGCTCGACGCCCTGTTGGATGAGGTCCGCACGCGTCCCGAAGTTGCGGCGGTCGGTTCCAAACTGCCTTACGAAAACGGGCTGGTGCAGCACGCCGGTGTCGCCTTCGCGCGAGAGAACCGCAGCCCGTTTCATCCGCATCGGATGTTGCGCATGGACGATCCACGCGTGAACCGGCGGCGCGAATTGCAGGCCGTCACGGCTGCCTGCGTCTTGATGCGTTCAAAATGGTTCAATGAATGCGGCGGATTCAATGAAGAATTTCGCAACGGCTACGAAGACCTTGACCTGTGCCTGAAAATACGTCAGCGCGGAGGTGTCATTGTCTATCAACCCAAAAGCGTGGTGATCCATTTGGAAAGCCAGACGCCCGGGCGAATGAAATTTGACAATGATAACCGCGCTCTCTTTTTTCAACGCTGGCAGAATGCCGTTTTGTCGGACGAAGACGCCTATTATTTCCCCGATGGCTGCTATAAGGTCGGCCTGATTGATGATCGCCCGGAAGCTCCAAAACTGATTCGTTTTGCCAACGAGACGGAACGGACACGGTGGTCGCGCGTGGCGCAAAGCCAGTTGTTTGCCGCGCAATGGCGGCGCGAAGAATTGATCTCGACGCTGTCGGAGCCAGATTCATGGCCGCAGGAAGCCTCCGTGCGTCGCTGGGCCGGTTGTCTCTGCCAGCGTTTGAATTTGAAAGACGCGGCACAAAAACATTTTGCCGCCGCGATTGCCTTGGAGAATGACGCCGAAATCCGGCTGCTCATGTCTGAAACTGATTTTCCGTCGTCCAATTCTTTCAAGGAAAATTGGGCCGCACCGTTGAAATCCGGTTTCAAAAACCTGCGCTGCGGAAATTCCGATGCGGCGCAGACCGCGTTTGAACTCGCGCTGTTTCACGGCGCGCCGCCAAACCTTGCGCTCTCTGGATTGTGGCGTGTGCGTAATCAACGAGACGATTCTCCTGACGACGCGCAGATGACCCGTCAGGCATTGCTCCACTTGCCGCGTCTCGATCCAGGAACTGCCCGAAACATCGCGCAGCCGCAGACTGTTTCGATCAAAAGCAAACCCGCCGGCAAACTGGTTTCCATTATCATTTTGGTTCTTAACCAACTGGAACACACCCGCGCCTGCCTCGAAAGCCTTGCGGCTCACGTGAAGGTTCCGCACGAAATCATCGTTGTGGACAACGGCTCGACGGACGGCACGCCGGAATTCTTGAGACAATGGCGGGCGGCGCATGAAAATCGCGCCGTCATCCGCAATGAAACAAACCGTGGATTTTCCGGTGGCAACAATCAGGGACTGTTCATCGCGCGCGGCGATTATCTTGTGCTGTTGAACAATGACACAATTGTCACCCGTGGCTGGCTGGAAAATTTGCTGGACGTTTTCAACCGGCATCCCGGCACCGGCATTGCGGGTCCGGTTTCAAACAATGTGTCAGGACGCCAGCGCGTCGAGGAAGCGCCGCATGGCGACCTTCAGGAAATGCCGTCATTTGCGGAACAATGGATGCGGAATCACCGCCACCAATCCTTTGAAGTCTCTCGCGCCGTTGGCTTTTGCCTCGTGGTGAAACGCCAGGTCATCCATGCCATCGGCGGACTGGACGAGCGGTTCGGTTCGGGCAATTTCGAGGATGACGATTTTTGCATCCGGTCGCAATTGGCGGGCTTCCGCATTCGCATCGCGGTGGACGCTTTCATCCACCACACCGGAAGCCAGACATTCAAGGGCGCGAAGATTGATTATCGCCGGGCGATGCAGCGCAATTGGGAACTCTTCAAAGCTAAATGGAAAATGCCCGCCGATTGGACGATGGAAAAAGGTTATCGGCTGCCCGCAAGTTTGCCCGACGGAGTTTCGCTCAAAACGCCTTTGCCGGACATCGCCGCATCGCATCAACCGGACGCGACGCGGAGGCTGTGGGAAGAAATTGACCGCACGCCAAAGACAAAGTCCGCGCCCGTCGCGCTGCCGCCCGTCACGCAAACCGGCCAACTCGGCGCGGCTCGCGAGTTGTTCAGGCAGAAAAAATTTCCGCACGCATGGAATGAGACATTCGACGCGATTTCAAAACGCCCGTTCCATCCCGAAGCATTTCTGCTGCTCTCGGAAATCGCCCTCGCTGCTGGTGATTCGGCCATCGCCCGCCAATGCGCGCAACACGCCCGCGATTTTGCGCCGGGCTGGAGCGCGCCAAAACAATTCTTGAAAAAAACACTTCACGGAAATGCGAAACCCGAATGGCTGAAACTGCCGCCGACCATCAACTCTCAATTCTCAACTCTCAACTTCCGATTGTCCGTTTGTTTGATCGTCAAAAACGAGGAACAATTTCTCGCGCAATGTTTGAAATCCGTCCGGGCCATCGCGCAGCAAATTATTGTCGTGGACACCGGCTCGATGGATCGCACGGTGGAAATCGCAAAGGAATTTGGCGCTGAAATTTATTCGCACGCATGGAACGACGACTTTGCCGCCGCGCGCAACGCCGCGCTGGAACACGCGACTGGCGACTGGGTTTTGATGCTGGACGCCGATGAAGAATTGCCCGAACAGGAACATCAAAAGCTGTGTTCCGATTTGAAAAAATCCGGCGTAATCGCCCAACGTCTGCCGTTGTTCAACCACGGAAACAAAGCCGAAGGACCGAGTTTCGTGCCGCGGCTTTTTCGCAATGCGCCGGGGGTTTTTTATTCAGGCCGCGTTCACGAGCAGGTTTTTCCGAGCCTGCTGGCACTGGGCAAATCCTGGGGATTGCAGGTTGATTTTGGGACGGCGCAATTGCTGCATCACGGTTACACGAAGGAAATGGTTCGCGACCGGAATAAAATCGAGCGCAATTTGAAACTGCTCCGGCAGGCGGTCGAGGAAAATCCGACGGACGCAAACTTGATGATGAATTTCGGCCTCGAACTCGTCCGCTCGGACGATCTGGCTGGCGGCGTGGTGAAATACCGCGAGGCGTTTGAACTCATGTCCGCGCAGGCGGCGGACGAAACCGCGCCGGAATTGCGCGAGGTGCTGCTGACGCAGTTCACCTGCCAGCTTTACAAAATCCGCGCTTACGAGGAAGTCGTGCGGGTGCTGAACTCGCCGCTGGCGAAACGAGGCGGGCTGGCGGCGTCGCACCATTATGCGCTGGGGCTGGCGCAATTCGAGTTGAAAAATTTTGGAGAAGCCGCCGCGCAAATGCGGCAGTGCCTGGCCAAGCGCCAGCAACGCCCGCTTTCGCCAATTAACACGGACATTCTCACGGTGGCGCCGGAACACTGTCTCGCGTTGAGTCTCGCAAAAATGGGCGATGCGGCTGGCGCGGAAAAGTTGTTTCAAAAAATTCTCGCCGAACCGGGCCAAACCAATTCGGAGAATGTGAAACTGGATTACGCGAAATTTCTGGCGGGACAGAATCGTTTTGTGGAGGCGTTGCAGAAGTTGCATGAACTGGTCGCGGCCAATGCGCGCAACTTCATTGCATGGCGGGCGGGCGGGGAAATTGCATTGAGCAAGCCGGAATTTCTGGAGTTCGCGCGCGACTGGACGGGCGAGGCGGTGCGTTACGCCTCGGAAGATTTTGTGGTGGTCGCGCAACGCGCCGAGGCGTTGATGTTGGGTGGCGACACGGCGGCGGCGCTGGAATTTTGGGAACGGGTTTGGAACGCCGAACATCAGCCGCGCGCTTTGGCGGCCTTGATTTTGTGCCAGACGGTTGAAACGCCGACGACGCACGCGCCGGACGACGCGATGGAACCTGCGTCGAGCCGCGCGTTCATTGCGTGGTATCAACGGCTGATTGCGATGCGCGGTCAGACTGTGATCGTCCGCATCAATGAGCAGACGGATAAATTATCCCGCGCTTTGCCGACCGCCGCAAAGATGATCGAAACGGCACTGGCGGAAACATTGCGGCAGCGGCAACTGGCCGGAACTCCGAAGCCGGCTTGACGCAACCAGCGTAAACGAGTCACGGCTTGAACTTTTTTAACATCGCGACGGCGGGTTCGTAACCGTGCGCGGCGGCGGCGGTAAAACATTGTTGCGCTCCGTTGAGGTTGCCAAACGCATGATAAAAGAGGCCGAGGTTGTATTGCGCCAGAAAGGTGCCGGAGCCGCGGACGCTTTTATAGGTGTCTGATTCGCCGAGGGTCAGGCAACGACGGAAACTTTGCTCGATCTTCGGCAGTTGGCCAATGTGTTTGGCCGCGTTGCTGCGGATGAGGTTCATGTAAAACAATCCGCACGCGAGGTGGAAGTCGGGGAAATCTTCAAATAGCTTTCCCGTTTTTCCGATGGCTTCGGCACCGGCATCGAATTTTTTTAACGCCATTGCCGCGTAGATCAAATCCACCACGACATTGGGTGCGAACGGTTCATTGTAATTCAGCCCGGCAAACGAGCGATGCAAAATCGGGAAGGCATTTTCCGGCTGATCCAGCGAGGTGTATTCAATGGCAAGCTGGTAAAGCAGGTGGGAATTGTCGGGATCGTGTTCCAGTTCGGTTTGCAACAGTTTGATATTGCGGCCGGACTTTTGGGTTTCGAGATAGCCGTCGTGCCACAACTCGCCCTGCAAATTTACGCGCGGCAGGGAAGAGACGATTTGCTCGTGGATGCGGCCTTGAAAATGTGCGCCGCGCGGGAACAACCGGGAGACGAAACTTTGCGACTGCAATTTCTGACCATGGCGATGGAAGTCGCTGACAACCTTCAAGCGGCCAATCGCCAATTTTTTTTTGATAAATTCCCTAATCTCAGCCGCGAGCGGTTCGCTGGCGAATTCGTCGGCATCGAGGACCAGCAGCCATTCACCAACGGTTTGATTGAGCGCAAAATTTCTGGCGGCGGAAAAATCATTCACCCAGTCGAACCGGGAAATTTTAGCGCCAAACTCCCTGGCGATTTCCATTGTGCCGTCCGTGGAGCCGGTGTCGGCGATGACAATTTCATCCACGACCGGACGGATGCTCCGCAGGCAACGAGCCAGGCAGCGGGACTCGTTTTTGACAATCATCGCGAGCGACAAGGTTGGATTCAGGGCGGACATTTGGATTTGGTTGTGCCAATGGATCAAAATGCAATACGGAAGTTGTCGTTTTGTCAGCAATAATCCCAAGCGGCTCGCGACGGGCAAACTGATATTGCTTTCAATCTGACAGGAATCTTCCTCGCCCGATTTCGGGCGTCATCTTCCACATTGAAGAGATGGATTGGGTGGGGACGTTCGTGTCAAATTCAACGACGTGGCGACGGTGGCGGGCTTGATCAAAACGGTTTTGGCGCAGTGGCCGCGCGATCAAGTCGCGGTCGTTTGGGTCATTGCAAGTTTTTGCCTGATGATTTTCATCGCGTCATGGATGACGTATGGTTTTGAAATCAGGCTGGCATTGCAGCGTTCGACGCAGGCGTGGGTGGTTTCGTCGAGGTAGCCGGACGCAAGGATGAACTTTATTTTGGGCCAGCGCACGGCAACCTGCTCCATCAATTCTATGCCATTCATGCCGGGCATATTGTAATCGGTGAACATGATGTCCACCGGTTCGACTGCGTTTTCCAAAATCCGCAGCGCCTCTTGTCCACTGTTGGCGGCAAGAACGGTCAGCCCCGCCATTTCCAAGAATCTCTGCGCGAGGTCGCGCACCAAATCCACGTCATCCACCACGAGAATCCGTCCCTTGTCCTGCGCCAGCGATGTCTGGCGCGGCGCGGCAACGGTTGTGATTTCTTCAATTGCCAGCGGCAGGTAAAGATGAAATGTCGTGCCTCCGTTCAAAACGCTTTCCACTTCGATGAAACCCCCGGCTTCCTGCGCGACGCGCTGCACGATGGGCAGTCCAAGTCCCGTGCCTTTGCCGGCTTCCTTCGTTGTAAAAAACGGCTGAAAGATTCGCGGCAGCAGATGCGACGGAATGCCGCAACCGGTGTCGGACACGCTGCACCGGGCATAGAGTTCGCCGGGCAGAAGTTTATATCGGGAAGCAAGGTCGGATGAAAGCTTCACAACGTCGTTCTTCAGCGAAAGCCGTCCGCCGTCGGGCATGGCGTCCTGGGAATTCACGCACAAGTTCAGCAACGCCTGGCTGGCGCGCGTGGAATCCATTTTTACGGGAATGGGATCCGGCGCGGGCTGGATTTCAATGGTCACATTGCTGCGCAGGGAGCCGCGGGCCAGTTGTCCGGCTTCCTTGATGATTTTATTCAAATCCAGCACGACGCATTTTTCATCCGTGGGGCGGCTGAACGACAGCAGTCGCTGGGTGATCTCCGTGGCGCGGGCCGCAGCCGTGTTGATTTTCTCAAGCCCCAGCCGCAACGGCGACCCGGCTTCCGCCTCTGTCAAAATGAGCGTGGTGTGGCCGATGATGACCTGGAGCAAATTGTTGAAATCGTGGGCAACCCCGGCGGCGAGCGTGCCGATGATCTCCATTTTTTGCGACTGGAAAAGCTGGTTTTGCAGTTCGTGATTGTGGGTTTGGTCCTCGACACTGCAAATCAGACCGCGCACCTGCGCGCCGGCCATCCACGGTGAAGCTTTTATCACCCAATAGTGGCCGTCTGCGGCGTGAAAAAAATTGGACTGCGCCTTTCCGGAACTGATGACCTCCTGAAACACGGATTGAAGTTCCGCGCGGCGCGCGGCATCGGAAACGTAATCGAGCAGCGCGCGGCCAATTTCCGGCGCGCCATTCAAGCGGATGCCACCGTGTTCGGCGGGCAATTGCCGCCAGCCCTCATTGACGTGCGTCAGGCGAAATTCGCAATCCAGGGTGTAAATCGCGCCTTCGAGCGATTGCAGGATGCTCTGGACGAAATCGCGCTCCATGCGCAGCGCGTCCTGCAGTTGATTGCGCATGGTGATGTCTCGCTCGCAAATGACATAGCCCATGAAACGCCCGCCGATGTCGGAAATGGGCGAGACCGTGGATTCAACCTGATAGGTCTCGCCGTTGCGGCGCACGTTGGTAAATTCACCGATCCATTCCCGGCCCTGACTGACACGGTCGAGATACGCGCGCACCTTTTCCTGCTCGGACGGCGCACGCAAAAATTCATCGGAGCGCCCCAGCACATCCTCAATGCCGTAACCCGTGACGGATTGAAAGGCGGGATTGACGTAGGTGATCCGCAGATCAGCGTCCGTGACCAAAAAAACATCCGGCGTGGCGTCAATGGCGGTGATAAGCCGCTGGACGTGTGATTCAAGACGCAGCCGCCGGGTGGCGTCTTTGAAAACCAGCAATGTAAAGCCTTCTTCCAACGGGACGATTTCCAAATCCATCAACGAGCTGGGTGCATCGTCCATGACAATGGTCACGGAAGAAATCGTTTCAACGCGCGGCGTCCGGCTTTTCAAAATCCGTTCCAATTTTTGATTCGCCGGCAACGGAAGAATTTTGAAAATGGAAAATTCACACTCATCTGAATCAATCTTGGGCTTGAACAGCCGGACGGCTTTGGGATTAACGTGCTGCGCGATTCCGTTCGCGCCGCAAACGATCTGAGCATCTTCTGAAGAATTGAAAAGGGACCACCACCAGCGGGAAGTTGATTCCCGCTTTGGCAATACCTTTTCAACAGGCGAATCTTTCATTGATCACCCAAACGTCGCGGTCAGCAATAGACCATCAATGCCTCTGTAATCGGCTGGATCCGGTTGTGATTCAAAACTTTTTCGATGAACGTGGCGTTCAATTGCTGGCCTTCGGACACGAGCAGCAGGCCGTTGTAAGTGTGAATGCCTCTGGCCAAAACCATGCCGGGACGCAAATCGGCCAGGGCCACCTGCCGTTCCCTTCGCGGAATCACCGCCACAGTGTGCGCCCGCAAAAATGCCGCCACGGCTTCGGGGTCAAAGGCCGAACCGGAACCCTGCTTTATTGTTTCAACCGCATCCGCATCCGTCAACTGGCAGGAAGCGTAGGCAACCGCCACGGCCAGAAGCCGGGCCAGCCAGGGAATGTTCTCGCCGCCGAGCTGATCGGGATAACCGCTGCCGTCATAACATTCGTGGTGCGCGCGGATGATTTCGCCAACCTTGTCCAGATTGCTGCCGAACGCGGCGAGTTCCTGCCCGAGAATCGGATGCTGCTCAATGAGCGATTTTTCCGCCGGACTCAATGAATCAGAGTCTTCCTCCCAGCGCCGGATGATCTGGCGCGGCACGCCGACCAGTCCGATGTCATACAGCAACGCGCTGCTTTCAAGCACGCGCGCGTCTCCCGGACTCAGTTGAAGCACCTGTGACATGGCCTTGCAAAGCTGGAACACGCGCCGCGCCTGGTTGCCGAGCGACGGATAAAACGTCTGCATCGTGTGAACGCACAATTCCATGGAATGAACCAGATTCTGCTCCAGAGTCACGTTCATTTCGCCAAGCTGCTGGTTTTGGCGGGCGACGAGCCGGACCTGCTGTTCGAGCGAACGGTTCAACTCGACCAGTTGCTCGTTCATGGACTGGGTGGCAGCCTGGAGCTGCTCATTCTGGCAGATCAATTCATGGCGTTGAACGCCATTTTTCACGGTCGCCAGAAATTCCTCGCGCAGCCAGGGCTTGACGATGAACCGGAACATCTCGCCCTTGTTGATCGCCTCGATGACCAGTGTCCAGTTCCAGCACCGCCGTGATGAGAATGCGCGTGGCGGCGGGCTGAATTTGGCGGGCGTGCCCCAGAAGTTCCAGCCCCGACAGCTTCGGGCATGCGCTGGTCGCAAATAATGACGGAAAATTTGCGCCTTTTGATTTCCTCAAGCGCCAGCTCCGAATCCACAAAACCGACCGCGTCATAGCCCGCGCGCTTCAAGGTCTCCTGCAGCACGGAAACCTGTTCCGGCTCGTCATCCACCACGAGAATGGGAGTTGCCGATTTGTAAAAGATTTCCGTGTCGTTCATGCCGCGCGGGATTTCAGGAAAACGAAGTCCACCCCGGCGGGCGCGCGGAAACATAGGAGAGTTTCAGGCGTTTCAAGTTGCGTCCGGCTTGTTCGAGTTGTTCGCATTTCATCCGCACCGCTTCACGAGCGGCTTGAAGCAACATCTTGTTGCGCTGCCCCAATTCAATCAATTCCAAAATGACGGCGCGAATGGTTTTTTCCCTGGCCGCAGAGTTTGCGCCCGGCTGTTTCCATTCATCGCGCGCTTCGCGGGTTAATCGGGTGATGAGCGGCTGATGTTTTTTAAGCGCCTGCTGGCATTCCAATAGAAAGTTCCAATCGCGCCGGTGTATGGCCCTGCCTGCGGCCTCGGCCAGCCGATGCCATTCCGAGTAGGCGTCGAGCAGCGCTTGTTCCGCGCTCATGTCGCCCTCGCATCGGAAAGGATTTCGTCTTCCGACTCAAGTGGCAACGGCGATGCCTGCAAGTCGCTGGCCAGCATTGCCGCCCAGGCGTCGCGCAATTTTTTCAAATGAACAATCACTTCATCAACACCTTCGCGCTGTTTTCTGAAATTGCTCTCCACAATGCGCCGGTCAAAGTAATGGTAAAGATTGCGAAGCGTTTCCGCGAGCTTGCCGCCGGCTTCGAGGTTCAGCGAATTGTTCAGTTGCCGGATGATGTTCACCGCGCGCTGCAGATTATTGTGGATGGTCTCGTTTTTTTGGCGCGGATCATGGCAATCAAAACCAGTCAGGCCGCGTTCGAGCGAATGCAACGCTCCGTCAAACAGCATCAGCACGAGTTGTCCGGGCGGCGCGGTTTGCGTGGCGATTCGCCGGTATGATTTCCAAGTGTTGGCTGCGTTCATAACCGTGTAAGGAAAATCGTTTTAGGCTTGTTCGTCGTTAATGTGTCCGGCTAAAACCCCGGCTGTCTTGTTTAGCAAATTGTCCGACGGATAATTTTCGTCAGATATCAAGGCGCTCGCCCGCGCCACCATTTCGGGGCGGACTTGGGAAGATTCCTTCAGGGTTTTTTCCAGAGCCTGTGTGCGCTCAAAGGGCATGGTATTCTCCGCCGATTGTGTGTTTTTCCGGCGGGCAACGGGCTGGCTGATTCCAGCATTTGCATTCAGGCCGGGATTGAACTCGATTTCCATATTTCTTGGTAACAATTTTACGACGTTCGCGTTCGCTGTGTCTTTATCGGCGGCGCGTGAAATAACTTTAGCCCGATTTCATCTTTCGGGCAATGTTTGCAAGAGTTTTACAGCCGAAAACTGGCTGAAACAGCGGGGCGAATTCAAGATCATCCATTGATCGTCCAACACCGATGGCGGCTGGCGGTCGGCGACTCTTGCCAGATTTTTAAGAAGCGACTCCGTTTCCCCATGAACATTCTGCTGCTGCTTTTGAAATTGTTCCGCACCTTTCACCACCGCCGGATCGCTGGCGTCAAAAACCAGGTCCGCCGCCCAAATGATTTTTTTCGTGGTCGCATCAACCAGCTTCATCCGCCAGCCGACAGCCAGCGGTTCGTAAGCATGAAACATGGTCAACTGGCAAAATAAAACGGCGTCGCAGCCATACGTCCGCTGCAGTGAATCAAAAAAATTCGTCGGCAACACCTCCGCGCCGGTCCAGCCGGGTTGCCCCGTGAGGCTCCGCAGCATTTCGGAGCCGGCGGAAACCACCTCGAACTTTTTGGTCTTCACCAGTTCCGCCTGCAAAATGGGATCAAGAATTTCACAGCCGCTGGCCAAATCAGCCCGCGACTTTTCGCAAGTCAGCGGCAGCACAGCCACACGTTTCAAATCCTTCGGCAAAATGGGCGAAGCGGAAAATACGTTTTGAGACTTGATATCCTGCCCGAACGCAATCGTGGTGGACGACAACATGGCGCAACCAGCCAAAATCACACAGGCCACGAATAATGTGAGATTTTTTTTCATGGACGATCAGAGACTTCCATTGGTGACCTGTTCGGACAAATAAGTCAGTTCCTGGCTGGCCTGTGATTCAGCTTGTTCCATGGCTTGAAATTCGCTCGTCCACTGCGCCGAGTCCGAGGTGATTTTGGTTTCCAAGTTGGAAATTTGCGTGCTCAAATTGTTGTATTGCTGCGTCAGGCTGGCCTGATGATCCGTCAATTCCCCGTTGGTGCCGGTGACGTTTGTGATGTAATTATTTAGTTGCGTCGCCATGCCGTTGGTGGCGTCGGAAAAAAACGACTGCACGGAGTTGAGATTGTTCGTCAGCACATTGTTCAACGTGTCGGAATCGCTCAACGTCAGCGTGTTGTCCTGTCCGTTGGTTTGAATGCCCAAATCGCCAATCGAAGTAATGGAATTGGTCAACCCGGATCCGGAGGAAAAACTCAAGGTGCGCAGATTTTCGGCGATGTCATTGGCGGTTTGATCGCCCGTAAGCGGGCCGGGCGTCACCGTGCCGTCCGAAGCCGTGGTCACAAGCTGCTGGCTGCTGATTGCCGTCTGCACGGCGTTGTAATCGGTGATGAACTGCTGGATGGCCGAACTGATTTTGCTCGTGTCGCTGCTGGTCGTGACGGTCGTTGACCCGGTGTCGGATGCGGTCACGGAAAGTCCGGTGATGCCGGAACTTGATTGAGTTATCGTGTTCGACTGGCTGACCAGTTGCTGCGAGCCGCCGTTGAGTGTGTAGAGAAGATTTTGTCCGCGCGCCAGCGTGCCGCCGGAAAGCCCGGTCGCGGCCAGAAAATTTCCCGTCACGTCCTGCATCGAAATGCCCACGTCGCCAGTTGAATTATTCGTCAGCGTGAAGTGGTTGTTTAAGGCGTCATAACTGGCCGTGACGCCGGCCGAGGAACTGTTGATTCTGTCGAGAACATTTTGAATGCTGTCGGAACTCGCATCATAATTGATCGTCACGCCGTTGATGGTGAACTGGCCATTGCCGCTTCCGCCGTCCGTGATGGCAGTCGCCAAATCCGAACTCGACATCGTCGCGGTTGTATTGACCCGGCCCAGCGCCGAGGCGCTGCTCACGGAATCCGTGCCGTTGTTATACAATTGCGCGACCTGCAAAAAATTACTCGTGTCCGCCGCGCTACCGAGAACGACTTCACTGCTGTCGCTGCTGGCCAGGGTGATTGCATCCGTGGTTGGATTGTAGCTGGCCGTGACTTTGTTGCCCGTTGCAGAAGCGATCTTGTCAAAAACGTCCTGCAATGAATCTGTGGCCGCAATGGTGACCTGTGCGCCGTCCACCGTGAATGTCCCCGCCGTCACCGGAGTGGCAAATCCCGCCGTGCCGATGGTCACACCGCCGGTGTTGCCACCCGGGGCGAGAACCTGGCTGATATTGCCCGTGCCATTGATTTGGGCGGCGGTGGCCAGTTGCGAAATGTTGAAAGTGAAACTGCCGATGGAGGTCTTGGTGCCGGTTGCCGTCGTTGCGACGGCAGTATTGGAAGACTGGGCTGTGGTGCTTTGGTAAAGTGTTGGGTCTTGCAACGTCTGCAAATCCGTCTGCAACGTGCTCAAATCACTCGCTATCGTGGTGAACGCGGATTTCTGGGTATTGAGTGCGGACTGTTGATTTTGCCATTGCGTTTCCGGCGCACGTTCAGCCTGCGCGAGTTCCGAGACAATCGTCTGCCAGTCCAATCCTGACGCCAGCCCGGAGATGGCGAGATTCGACGAGCTGCTGGAACTGCTGCTTGAACCGTTGCCGATGGTTGGCGTGGCTCCCGACGCGAGGATTGATGACAACAAGCTCGACCCCGTGCTGACGTTGGTTACCGGATTTGACATAGCTGTTATTCGACTTTCATAATTTTCAGATTATCAACGCGAACTTATCAGCGGTTCCATTTTAAGCCAAAAGCTCGGACGGCGTTGGCGCGCCGTCCGAGGATTGTTACCATACCGACAAACTTAACTGTTAGCTGCTTATTGCAGGAGCTTCAGCGCGATGTTTGGAAGGGCGTTTGCCTGCGCCAACATCGCCGTGCCGGTCTGGACAAGGATGTTTTCCTTGGCGTAGTTGGTGCTTTCCGTCGCCACGTCCACGTCCATGATTGTGCTGTTGGCGGCAGCAAGGTTGTTGTTCAAGGTCGCCAACTGGTTTTTATAATCCGTCAGAGTTTCCTCGTTCGAGCCAATGCTCGCGCGATCCGATGCTATTTGAGAGATAGCGGTCTGGACTAGCGTCAGCGAACTTGCAGGAGCGCCAATGGTGGACCAATTGGCGTTTTCAAGGCTTGAAAAGGTCGTGCCAGTGAGGTCAACGCCTTGCATCGAGAACGTGCTTCCACCGCTGTCAATTGTAACACTGAGAGGACTTGACGAAGTATCATTGAAGAGGCTCACTCCATTGAAGTTTTCTGTGGCGACGTTATTGACGTAAGTGGCCAGCGTATTGAACTCATTTTGATACAACGCAATGTCACTGCTTGATTTGGTCACGTCTTGCGCCTGAACGGCCAGCTCGCTCATACGATCCAGAGCACTGGTCACCTGCGAGAGATAACCGTCCTGCGTCTGGTTGAATGAGATGGCGTCGGCGATGTTGTTTGAAGCCGCAGTATTTTCGCCTTGCTGCGAAACCAAGTTCATCGAGACAGCCAAACCCGCGCTGTCATCCGCCGGCGAAGTGACCTTCGAACCGGAAGACAAACGTGCAAGCGACTGGCTCAACATGGCGCTCGACTGCTGGAGCAATGTTGCGGTTGATAATGCTGATGTGTTTGTATTTATTACCATAACTAACTCTTTCCATGAGTCGCCCCGAGAAGGGGCATTGTCTTACGCAACATCCATGCTGCGCTGGTGAACCTTTAAATAGGCGTTCACCGGTTGGTCCTTCCAGCTATTTGTGGTCGCTGGGCACCATGCTGTTTATTCATCGGCAGAAGCTGAACGAACTTAAATAAAATCTGCAATCAACCTCAGTTGACATTGTCCGTCAAAACTCCAAATGATCCTGCGCAAAAGCCTCGAATAATCAGGATTGAATTTTTGCCGCGACTCATTATCGTTCACCCATGCGCCGGTTCCTGATGATTTTGATTTTGCTCGATGAGCAAAAATTCTTTTTATGGTGAAACGCGCTCAAAGTTTCTGGCTCGCCTGCGGCTGCGCGCTCATTTTCATTTCCGTTCTCCACGCCAAAGACATCGCCGCTTATCGCATCGGCGACACCGCCGATGACGACATCGTCACGCCCGTGACGCTTGATGTCATTGACGCGAATGCGACTGCCGCTTTGAAGTCGTCCGAGGCGCTGAAAACCCCGGCTATTTTTCGCAGCTATCCCGGCATGGCCAGCGCCGTGGAAAATGAATTTCTCGCGGCGTTTGCATCGGCCCATTCGAATTTCACCGCCGCAGTGAAAGACACGTTCCATCAGCGTGTGATTGACGACAAGACGATTGCCCTGCCCGATTTTGGTTATCTGATCACCGCGTTCAATGTCAAAAACAAAGGCTTTCCCGTCACCGCCGAACTCGCCGCAGCCTGGGCGCGCGGCGATTCGGGGCTGGCGATCCAGAACCGGCTGCTTGATTCGCTGGTGCAAATGACCAGCCTTCCTGCGCGTCCAGACGAACTGCCCGCCGGTTTCGTGACAGGCGAAACGCTGCGGCTGGTGCCGGTCGGCGATGCGAATGAAAAATTATCTCTGAACGATGCGACCCAGCGCGGCACGCTGGTGGCCGAATCCGGCGTCGTCACGATTTCGCGCTTGCGCGCGCTGTTCCGCCAGAATTTTTCCGAGGAGCAGCAGCCGCTGGCGCGCGCGCTTTCGGATTTTCTCAAGCCGAATTGCATTCCCGACGCGCCGCTCACACAACAGGCGCGGGACTTCGCCGTCGGGCAACTGGTCGTGGCCGAGCATTACGACGCCGGGCAATTGATCGTCCGGCGCGGCGAAATAATTGACGCCAAAATCAAATCCGCGCTGGGCGAATTGGGCGAAAAACTGGCGCCCGGCGGATTGAACCGGCAAACCGACGCAGGACTCGCGTCCGACGACGCCCGGCGCGAACACAAACAGTCCGCCAACGGTGACGCGCAAAATCATTTTCGGAACTGGATGATCGCCGCGTTGACGGGTGTTTCCATTTTGACGCTGTCTGCATTTTGGGGTTGGATGCGGCAACGGCGGAGGCAGACCACCGCGCTCGTCCCCGTGCAGGCCGTCAAACTCGAACGCATGGAGAAAAATATGGCCGTGGTTCCGGCTGACCTCGCACCCTATCTCGCGCAGGTCCTCAAGGAGGCCGTCGAGCAGGGGCTGGCCGCGCAGCGAAATGAACTGCTGCAATTCCAGCAAAGCGCGGCAGCGGAAATTTTCCGGCTTGTCCACCAGCTAGATGAAATGCAGACGCCGTTGCACGATCGTTTGAGGACTTACGAAGTGCGGATCGAGGAGCTGGAAAGAGACCTGGCGGCGAAAAACGAGGAAAACCGCGAACTGCTCAAAATAAAAATTGAAATGCTCCGCAGGCAGCTTAAAGCCGAACGCACCCGCACGCGCGCGGAATTCAACTGAACAATTCACTCCCCCTCTTTTTCGCGCGCTGAATTTTTCAGCGCCTTTTCGTAGCACAACAGCGCCTCGTCGTAGCGCGCCATGCGGTTGAAAAGCCCGCCTTTGTGCAGGTAGGCGACGGTCGTCGAATCGTCCGCCTCAATCGCACGGTCGTAGCAGGCCACGGCCTCATCAATGCGGTTCAGTTTTTCAAGCGCTCCTGCCTTTTTGATCAGCGCCTCGACGTGCTCCGGCTCGACCGTCAGGATTTTCTCAAATTTTTCCAGCGCCTTTTCCGGTTCGTTTGCGTCAAGGAACAACTGGCCTTCGGTGATCAATTCCCCGGCGGCCTGGCTGCCATTGCCGGAATGCAATCCATTTTCGTCCGGAGATTTTTTCCCGGCCAGCGGCGCGCGTGTGGATTGTTTCATTTCCAAAATGCGTTTTTCCAGCCGCTCGAACGCGCCAAGCAGCGTCACGTTTGCAGATTCAACGGCAGCGCGGGCGGGCGCGGGCAATCCGCCGCCGGTTTCGACAACCGGCAACGCGCGGCCATTGCCGAAATTAAGCGCGGGCGATGAAACCGCCAGTTCAACCAGCCGCGTCGCCGCGCGCAATTGAAAATAAACCATCAGCAGCATGGCCAGCAGTCCAAGCAGCCCGGCGCCCGCCAGCGCCAGTGTCAATTGCTGTGCCTTCCGCGCGGATTCGGAGTCGCTGGCGCGCTGGTCGGCGATGGCCTGCGCCAGGAGCTGGATGCGTGCGCCCATGTCGTCTGCGTTTCGTGCGAGCGCCGCCGCCGTTTCCAGGCGGTTGCTGGCAAACGCCATCTGCGTGTCGCGAAGCTGCGCTTGAATTTGCAGATACGCGCCGGCCATGTCCGTGTTCGTTTGCGGCGAAGAATCCGCATTGGTTCCGGCGGCGAAAACCCGCGCGCCTAAGACGAGGGACGCGCAGGCTGCCAGAAAATGCAGGTGTAGTTTTTTGCTCATTCCAACGCGATGAGACTGTGGCCGCGGCGCATTGTTGTCAAGCAGGAGACGGCGGCGAGAGATAACAGTGGCGGAAGCAGGTAGCACGGAATTTACGGTCGCATTTCCTGACGAGCCGTTGAGTGCGTCGCTCACGAAAATGTTGAACAGGAACGTAGGCCGATTGCATTGCGGAACGCAAAAACCAAACCAAAGTAGTTGGTTATTTAGGCCGGGCTTCCATCCTTTCGGCGCGGATGAGGATTCACGAGGGAAAAAACATCCTTCAAAAAGGCTGGGCCTCGCAACATACCGTCAAACCAAAACCAACATGATTTATGGTCAAGATTATCTCGTTAAAATTTACCATATCTGAAAAAACCAGCGATTTTTTTACCGCCATTTCTTCGGGAGGATGAAAAATTCTTGTGCGATTTTGCCTAGCGTGGTGTAACGTATGAGAGATTTCCGTGTTAGGCTCTCAATTTGTGTTTAACAACATCGAAAACAATTAAAAGAACAATGCTATTATGATTATGAATCCGTTGAAAACTATTCTCTTGGCCGCCGCCGTTGGACTATTGGCGGGCACCGGCGCAAGTGCGGCGGGCAGTCCAGCTTTAACGGGGCCGGTGAAATCAGTCTTTGAACATTATCTGAAAATTCAGGCCAGTTTGGCAAACGACTCCCTGACTGGCGTGGCGGAAAACGCCGAGGCTATTACAACGGCCGTTCACGGCGACGCAAAAGTAATGCCGGCAGAGGTTGGCATCGAGGCGGATGCCTTGGCCAAAGCCAAGGACTTGAAATCGGTGCGCACCGCGTTTCAGCCGTTGAGCGACACGCTCATCAAATTTTTGGCCGACAGCAAAGCCAAGGGTGCCTATGTGCAGGTCTATTGTCCGATGGCGAAAGCGAACTGGTTGCAGGCGGACAAAAATGTGAGCAATCCCTATCTGGGGAAAGCCATGCCGGACTGCGGAGAAATTCAAAATTAAGCCGAACCGGCAATGTCTAGGCATGACAAAAATTGAAATGCAAATGACAAAATATGTTTAGCCAGCAAGACCTAACAGTCGCATAATGCAGCGATGAAACTGGCGCTGGCCATCATTTGCAGCTTCGTGCTGGCGGGAACACCGTTCCTACTGGCGCAAACGCCATTGCTGGTATGCTGCGCGAAACCGCCGGTCCCCGCCTGCTGCCAGCACGGCTACAAAATGCCATGTTGCCGGGCGAAATCATCGTCTGGTTCGCAGCCCTTACCGGCGGTTCCGGCGCAGACCATCGGCCAAAACCATATCTCGCTTCCTACAGCCGGCATCTTGGTCTGGGTTTTGCCTGATGCGACGGACGCCCCGGTTTTTTCCTCCGCTACAGCCTTCTTCGTGACGAAGGCCAGTCCGCTTTTCGCGCGGAACTGTGTCCGGCTCATCTGAAACTTCGCTTCCACGCCCGCAGTGTGCCCATTGACGGCGCGCCGCGTCCTCCGTTCGTCTTGTTTCCTTGAATTGTTGTGTCCGTGAATTGTGTCCGTTGTGAATATATGAAGCCAGTTGCAATTTTAATCTTTGCCTGCGTCGCCGGAGTTTTGGCGCTTACCGGCTGCCGGGGCATTCCCGCGCCGGGTGAAAAGCTGGCGCGTCGCGACCTCGTCACAGTGGGGGACAAATTTCGCCCAACCAATCAGCCACCGGTCTTGCTTGAACTGACGCCGGATTCGAGCTTGAGCAATTTTGTTGAGTATGCGCTGCTCAACCAGCCGCAGGTCGCGGTGGCGTATTATGACTGGTCGGCGTCCGTCGAGAACATCACGGTGACGCGTTCGCTGCCGGACCCGCAGTTGACGTTCCAAGCCTACATCCAGAACACGATCACCTCGCTGATGCCGGGATTCGCGTGGAACTTTCCCGGACCCGGCAAACTCAAGGCGCGCGCCCGCGTCGCCGGCGCGGAAAGCCAGGCAAAATATTTTGCATTTGAAACCGCGGTGCTTCAAGCCGCATTCAATCTGAAAACTGCGTATTACAAACTTGGCCTGCTGAACGAGCAGCTTCAGTTCAAACGCGAGACGCTTTCGTTGCTGGAAAATCAGGAGCGCGTTCTCCGCACCCAAAGCGTGGCGGGCGCGGCCTCGCTCCCGGAATTATTGCGCGTTCAAAGCGAACAGGATCGGGTTCACAATGAAATCGCCAACCTCGAAGACTCGCGCCGGCCGTTGCTGGAAAATTTCAAGGCCGCGCTGGGTTTGACGCCCGAACAAGCCGACCCGCCGGTGCCGGCTCATTTTGAAGCGAGCGGCGAAAATGTTGAAACCGATGAACTGCTCCGCGTGGCGTTCGAGCGCAATCCACAGCTCGAAGCGTTGGAAGCCGACGTGCGCGCCGCCGAAGCCGGAATCGCGGTGGCCTACAAAGAGCGCGTGCCGGATTTCAGCGCCGCACTCATGGCCGACATCAAGGCGTCGCCCGTTCTTTACTGGCCGCAGGCAAGCATGAGCCTGCCCATCTGGCGCGACAAGCTGGCGGCGGAACTCGCGCAGGCGCAGGCAGGCGAACTGGCGGCAAAATCACGATTGAAGGCGGCGCAGATTGACCTCGCTGTGAGCTTCGCCGAAAAGTTGTTCACCTATCGCGAAACTGGACGCACCATTGCGCTCGTCGAAAACCAGCTTCTGCCACAAGCGCGTCAATCGCTCGATGCCGTCCAAGCCGGCTATCGCGCCGGCACGACGAATTTTTCCGCTCTGACGGACGCGGAACGCGCGCTTTTAGATTTGAAACTTGAGGCCGCCGAGGCCCGGACCGCCAACGAAATTGCACTCGCCGAATTGTCCCTCATGGTCGCCGGTCTGCCGCCGGCGAACGCGCCGCTTTTACCCAACACCATTCAACCTTGAAATTTTTATGAACTCGAAATTGAAACTGATTTTAGCCGGAACACTACTCGTCGCAGCGGTTGGCCTTGGCGTATTCGCCGCTGACAATTCCAGCAATCCGGTCGCGACCAACGCCGCCGCCGCTTCATCCGGCAAGACGCTTTACACCTGCGGCATGCACCCGTGGATCATCCAGGACCATCCGGGCAACTGCCCTATTTGCGGCATGAAGCTGGAACCGGTCCACAAAACCGCCGGCGCGGAAACGACCGCTCCCAACACCCGCAAAATCCTCTATTACAAATCCACAATGATGCCGGGCGAGACCAGCCCCAAACCGGGCAAGGACAGCATGGGCATGGACATGGTGCCGGTTTATGCCGGCGAGGCCGCCGCCGTGAATTCCGCCACCATCACAATTGATCCGGCGACGGTCCAGATGATGAACATCCAGACGACGGAAATCGCGAGCGGCCCGCTGCGCCGGACCATCCGCACCGTCGGCACGATTGATTACAACGAAACCGCGCTGGCGGACGTGACGACCAAGTTCAAGGGCTGGATTGAAAAACTGGACGTGGACGCCACCGGCGAGCTTGTGCATCGCGGCGAGCCGTTGTTTGAAATTTATTCGCCGGAACTTTACAGCGCCGAAGCTGAATATCTGGCGGTGCTGGATGGTGGTGGCGACGCCTCGTCGCCTTCATCTTCTGCGACGGAGGCGTCGCCGCCACAATTGCGCGAAGCAGCGTTGGAAAAATTGAAATTCTTCGACATCTCGGATGCGCAAATTGCCGCGCGGGCGAAAGCGCGCGAGCCGCGCAAGACGATGGAAATTCTCGCGCCCGCCGACGGATTTGTGATTGAGAAAAACGTCGTGCAAGGACAGATGGTAGATGCCGGCATGACGCTTTACCGGTTGGCCGACCTCGGCATCGTCTGGGTTTATGCGCAGGTTTACGAGCAGGATTTGCCTTTCGTTCAGCTTGGTCAGGAGGCGACGGTCAGATTGTCCTCGCTGCCCGACCGCGAGTTTCGCGGGCGTGTCACCTACATTTATCCGAACGTGGACGAAAAAACCCGCACGGCGCGGGTGCGGCTGGAGTTTGAAAACCCAGGTTATTTCCTCAAGCCTGGAATGTTCGTCTCGGCGCAGATCGTTTCCGAATTGAAACCGTCGGCGGTGCTGGTGCCGGACTCGGCGGTGCTGCGCAGCGGCGAAAAAAACACCGTGTTCGTCGCGCTGCCCGGCGGAAAATTCGATCCGCGCACCGTCGTCCTGGGACTCGAAGCCGAACACGACCAGTATGAAGTCATCAGCGGTTTGCAGGCCGGCGACCGCGTGGTCACGTCCGGCCAATTCATGCTCGATTCGGAAAGCCAGTTGCGCGAGGCGATTCAAAAAATGCGCGAGCCGGCGGGCACAGCGATGGAAATGCCTGCCGCAACCAACATGAATGAAATGGAACCGGCTTCGTCCACCAACGCTGAACCGGAAGGTGTGGTTTATGTCTGCCCAATGCCGGAACACGTTTCCATCACCTACGATCATCCGGGCAAATGTCCGATTTGCGGCATGACGCTGGTGCCGGTGACACCCGCCGAACTCAAGGAGCTTCAGCCCGGCGGCAAGGTGCTTTACTACACCTGCCCGATGCCGGAACACAGCTACATTCACGAAGACAAGCCGGGCAAGTGCCCGATCTGCGGCATGACACTTATTCCGGTGATGGCCGCGCCGGGCGCATCCACGAATTCAACATCGCCGGCTGCCGCGAATTAAAAGGACTTCCCATGCTCACGCGCATCATAGATTTTTCACTCAAGAACAAGTTCATCGTCATGCTGGCGACGGTCGCGCTGGTGCTCGGCGGCATTTACGCCGTGCGCCACATTCCGCTCGATGCCATTCCTGATTTATCCGACACGCAAGTCATCATTTACACGCCGTGGGAAGGCCAGGCGCCGAACATCGTCGAGGACCAGGTCACTTATCCCATCACGACCAAGATGCTTTCCGTGCCGCGCGCGAAAGTCGTGCGTGGCTATTCGTTTTACGGTTACTCGTTCGTTTATGTCATTTTTGACGACGGCACGGATCCGTATTGGGCGCGCAGCCGCGTGCTCGAATACTTGAGCAGCATCAGCGGGCAATTGCCGAAAAATGTTACGCCGACGCTTGGACCGGACGCCACCGGTGTCGGCTGGGCGTTCATGTATTCCATCAATTCCACAAACCGCGACCTCGCCGACCTGCGCTCAATTCAGGACTGGTATTTGAAATATCAACTCACCGCTGTGCCCGGCGTTTCCGAAGTCGCGTCCATCGGCGGTTTCGTGAAGCAATATCAGGTGACGGTGGACCCGACGAAACTGCGTGCTTACAATTTATCTTTGCAGGATGTCAGCAAGGCCATCGAACGCAGCAACGGTGAAGTCGGCGGGCGCTCCATCGAACTGGCGGAAACCGAATTCATCCTGCGCGTCAAGGGCTACATTCAAAATCTCGACGACTTGAAAGAAGTCGCGGTTGGCGTCGGCAAGGACGGCGTGCCGATTCTGCTGCGCGACGTGGCGAACGTCCAGTTCGGTCCCGACGAACGGCGCGGCATCGCCGATCTGAACGGCGACGGCGAAACCGTCGGCGGCATTGTCGTGGTGCGCTACGGCGCGAACGCCTATCAGGTGATTCAGGACGTGAAAGCGCGGCTGGATCAGGCGATGAAGGCGCTGCCGCCGGACGTGAAAGTCACGGTTGTTTATGACCGCACGGCGCTGATTGATCGCGCGGTCAAGACGCTTGAAGAAAAATTGCTGGAAGAAAGCATCGTGGTCGCGCTCGTGTGTCTCGCGTTTCTGCTGCACCTGCGGAGCGCGCTGGTTGCGATCATCATTCTGCCGGTCGCGGTGCTGATTGCTTTTCTTGTGATGTTCGGTCAGGGATTGAGCTCGAACATCATGTCGCTCGGCGGCATCGCCATCGCCATCGGCGCGATGGTGGACGCGGTCATCATCATGATCGAAAACGCGCACCAACATTTGGAACGTGACCAGGGCAAAAAACCGCATTGGGAAATCATCCGCAATGCGGCGGTGGAAGTCGGCCCGGCGCTGTTTTATTCGCTGCTCGTCATCACGGTTTCGTTTTTGCCGGTGTTCACGTTACAGGAACAGGAAGGCCGGCTGTTCAAACCGCTCGCGTTCACCAAGACCTATTCGATGGCCGCCGCCGCGCTTCTGTCCATCACGCTCGCGCCGGTGCTGATGGGCTGGTTCATCCGCGGGAAAATTCCCAAAGAGGAAAAAAATCCGATCAACCGCTTTCTAATCTGGCTCTATAAACCGGTGGTTGATTTGACCATAAAATATCGCTGGCTGGTTATCATTTGCGGCGGCATTTTTGTCGGCTGGGTTTTCTTTCCGTGGAACGCGATGGTGGCGCGCTTGCTGCCGCCGGGCCGCACGCAGGAAATCGCGTTCTCCGCCGGCAAACTGTTTCCGTATCAAAGCATCGGCTCGGAATTCATGCCGCCGCTTTACGAGGGCGATTTGCTTTACATGCCCACGACCTTTCCGGGAATTTCCGTTACGAAAGCGCGCCAGCTTCTGCAAATCACCGACCGCATCATCAAATCGTTTCCCGAAGTGAAAACCGTTTTCGGCAAGGCCGGCCGCGCCGAAACCGCCACCGATCCCGCGCCGCTCGACATGATTGAGGCGACGATTCAGTTGAAGCCCGAATCCGAGTGGCCCGCCGTGGACATCAAGGACGACAACGGCAATGTCATTGCCCATCGCCCACGCACGCCCGATGAATTGGTCGAAGCGATGAACGACGCGGTGCAAATCCCCGGCCTCAACAATGCTTGGACGATGCCCATCAAGACGCGCATTGACATGCTCTCCACTGGCATCAAGACGCCCGTCGGCATCAAGATCGCCGGGCCGGATTTGGCGACGCTGCAACGCATCGGCGAGCAAGTTGAGGCAGTCGTCCGTCAAGTGCCTGGCACCGCCAGCGCGTTTGCCGAGCGCGTGATGGGCGGGCATTACATTGAGTTCAACATCAACCGCGACGCCATCGCGCGTTACGGCCTGACCATTGGCGACGTGCAGGATGTGTTATCGGTTGCGCTGGGCGGAATTCCTTTGACGACGACCGTGGAAGGCTTGCAACGCTACACGGTGAATCTCCGCTATGACCGCGATTTCCGTTCTGATCTGCACGCGCTCACACACGATATTGTCATTCCCACGCCGACCGGCGCGCAAATTCCGCTCGGCGAACTAGCTGACATTAAAGTTGTGAACGGCCCGATGTCCATCAAAACCGAGGGCGCGGTGCCCAACGACTGGATTTATGTGGACATCCACGACATTGACGTGGGCACCTACGTCCAGAACGCCATGCACGCGGTGAACGCCGCCGTCACCGCCGGCCAAATCAAATTGCCGCCCGGCTACAACATTTTCTGGAGCGGCCAATATGAATACATGCTGCGCGCCCAGCAACGGCTGCTCATCGTCGTGCCGCTGACGCTGCTCATCATTTCGCTCATCATTTATCTCAACACCAAGTCCGCCATCAAGACCGCCATCGTGCTGCTGGCCGTGCCGTTCTCGCTGGTTGGCGCTTTCTGGTCGCTCTACCTGCTGCACTACAATTTAAGCGTGGCCGTGTGGGTCGGCATCATCGCGCTGGCGGGACTGGACGCCGAAACCGGCGTCATCATGCTGCTCTACCTCGACCTCGCCTACGATGAATGGAAGCAAAAGGGTTTGATGCGGAACGCCGAAGATTTGCGCGACGCAATTTATCACGGTGCGGTGAAACGGCTGCGCCCAAAAGTGATGACCGCCAGCGTCATCATCGCCGGTCTCGCGCCGATCTTGTGGAGCCACGGCACCGGCGCGGACGTGATGAAACGCATCGCCGCGCCGATGGTTGGCGGCATCATCACTTCCACTCTCTGCGTGCTGGTGGTGTATCCGGCGATATTTTACCTGTGGCGTTCACGCGGTTTGCGGAACGGTGACCGGAAATTGGTCGGCACACAATCCTCGTAAAAGGACGGTGAATTACGCACAGCGATGCAGCGACGTTCCCTTTCCGCCGCTGTCAGGTTTTAGCTTTCGCTGACAGTTGAATGCGCTTTCGCACGCGACTCACTGTCATTTCCATCATTGCAGCGAGCAGCAACACGAACTGGTCGTCCCAGTTGCGGTCGCGCACTGGGTGAGTTTGCGCGTTTGCAAAGACCAAAAAACGGGGAGCAATTGGCAAGACAGGTTAAGCATCAGGCTTGCCTTTGCTGCGACATTGAGGATATGACTCACGGCAAATTCATCCAATTTCTGCTGCTCGCGCTTGTGTTGACGTGTTTTCAATCGCACGCGGCGACGATTTCCGACAGCGACTGCCTTGATTGCCACGGCATTGACACGCTTACCACCACCAACGCTGCGGGCAAGGAAATTTCCCTCTTTGTGGACCAGGCCAAATTCGCCGCGTCAGTCCACGCGACCAACAGTTGCGTCAGTTGCCACGCTGATATCACTTCGGCGCACCCGGACGACAACCGGCCCGTGGCCGCGGTGAACTGTGCGCGCTGCCACGAAGCGCAGGGCGAAAGCTACGGTGCCAGCGTTCACGGTCTGGCGCGCAAGGCGGGACACGAGGACGCCGCGACCTGCGTGGATTGCCACGGTTCTCATGACATCCTGCCGCCGACATCGCCGGCCTCTCCGCTCCATTTTGTGCGCCAGGCGCAGACCTGCGGCCGCTGCCACGCGCAGCAGGCGCGCGACGTGACGGCGAGCGTTCATGGCAAGGCCATGGCCACCGGCAAGCGCGACGCGCCCACCTGCACCGACTGCCATTCGGAGCATAAAATCGAGGCGTTGAAGGACGGATCGGCGCTGGAAATTTCCGAGGTCTGCAGCCGGTGCCACGCCTCGGTTTATCTGGATGACAAATACAACATTCCCGCCGACCGCGTGAAAACCTACATGGAAAGCTACCACGGCCTGGCGGCGCAAAACGGCTCGGCCTCCGTCGCCAATTGCGCCAGTTGCCACGGCTACCATTTGATCCTGCCGTCATCCGATCCGGATTCCATGATCAACACGAACAACCTCGTGGCCACCTGCGGAAAATGTCATCCCGGCGCGGACAAAATGTTCGTGAGCGGAAAAATTCACGAGGACATTTCCGCCGGCGGCGGCGGGCGCGACCTCGGCGGGCGGATCAGCCGCTGGGTGCGCCGGGTTTATCTCTTGCTGATCTTCGGCGTGGTCGGCGCGATGTTCGTCCACAACGCGCTGCTGTTTCACAAAAAGGTCGCCGCCCATCTGCGCGCCAGCGGGCGTCCCGTGTTGCGCATGAGCCTGACCCATCGCTGGCAGCACGCCGTTCTCGCCTTGAGCTTCATCACGCTGGCCGTGACCGGATTCGCGCTGAAATTTCCCGATTCGGGGCTGGCGGCGATGCTGGGTTCCAGCGAGCCGTTGCGCCGCTGGATTCATCGCATTGCCGGCATCGTGCTGCTGCTGACCGGTCTTTACCATCTCATGCACATTTTGATGACCAAGGAAGGCCGCCGGCTGGTCAGGGACTTGTTTCCGGTGAAAAAGGATTTGGCCGACGTGTGGCAGGCCGTCCGTTATCTGACCGGACACAGCGACGAAAAGCCGAAAATCGGCCGGTTCGGTTACGCCGAGAAAATGGAATACTGGGCCGTCCTGTGGGGAACCATCATCATGGGCGCGACCGGTTTGATGGTCTGGTTCAAGCTGGATGTGACGCGGTTCATGCCGCGCTGGATCGTGGATGTGGCGTTGACGATTCATTATTACGAGGCGGTGCTGGCTTGCCTTGCGATTGTCGTCTGGCATTTCTACCACGTCATATTTGATCCCGACATTTATCCGTTGAACACAGCCTGCTGGAGCGGTCGCGTCTCCGAGGAATGGCAGAAGCACGAACATCCGCTGGACAATCAGGCGCTCCCGCTGACCACGGCCAATCCGGATCCCGGTCAGTCCCAGGCTGGGGAAAAAACCGTGCAGAAACCGCCGTCAACTTCCGCCGGATCGTCCGGCGTTGAAAAGTAAGCGCGTCCGTTGGGTTTGTCCGCCCGGCGCGAAATGGCGAAGCGGCCTGGAATCCGGCTGATTTCAAATCCGTTCAGATTTGAAATTCAACCGACCTTTCTGCCGCCAAAAATGACGTAACTGCCGTCTTGTCTGGTCAAACTGCCAGCGTCTCCGGCCTGTCTGCCGATTCATTTGCCCCAACTGCCATCTTCCATGATCCATCTTCCAGATTCTCTGGCCTGTAGTGCTGCTCATATATCTGCACCTCCGGCGTCTTTGGCGTGTCTGACGGTTCATGCAATCAAACTGGCGGCTCGTTTGCTCCATCTGCCAACTTCTATCCTCCATCTTCCAATCCATTTGGCGTGTCTGCCGGCTCATTTGAACCATCTGCCACCTCCTGTCTCCCATCTTCCAACCCATTTGGAGCGTAAAAACCCTTGTTTTTGACGGTTTCCGATGGATTTGGTGGTTTTGGCCGTTTCACCCGTCCCGTTGCCGCCATATTCAAGCGGTCTGGCGGTTTGGACGGCGTTTTTTGCCGGAAAAAAGTGTTAAGAAAATGGCAATAAATGGTGAGCCAGCAATTTGCATCACCGCTAATCTTGCAGCATGACCACGAAAAAATTAAACAAACTCACCATGACGCTGGCGGTTGGCTCTTCATTACAGCATATCGCCCAACCAGCACCCTATCAAAATTCTCTGCACGCCGGGCTATGGTCGTCCTCAGTCCGTGATATTGGACTGGATTGACGACACGCTGAATGTCATTGACCTCTTGTGCCACTGATTGAGGTTGGTCGAGAAGTTCTTTAGAACTGGATTTGATGTTTTGAACACACAAGCCAGAATTTATTTGGCTGCGGCTTCGTCCGGTGTATGCGCTTCTTTCTCCCATGAAAATCCTATCTGATCCAATAATTCGATCTTTTCTTTATCCAAGAGACGCCGTTTTTTTGCAACACGCTGTTGGCTTAACCAAGAGTCGAAGTTGACGTGTCTGTTTTTCGACGACCATTCTTTAGGCACGTTGAGGTGTCCATAAATCTGCTTGCAATATTTGAGCGAAGAAAAATAAATCTGCCACTTTAGTTCGTGGCCGCTCCACTTCATCCCAAGCTGGGTTAATTCGGAAATGATTTTCGAGGATAATCGATTTTGCCGATAAGAACGGACAATGTTCAAGAGGATAAATGGAAGCTGATCATTTTCTGGCCATCCAAACGGAACAAAGCAATCACCATGCTCAAGGTGATAATCTTTTATTGCCTGAACAGCCTCTTGAAATTCAGAATCAAAAAATCGGTGATCGTGCAGGCTCCAGATAAAGCTAATTGAATCAAGCCTCTGCATCTTGCTTTCTTCCAGTTTGCCACTCTTTTTAAGCCTTCGCTGGAGGCTCACCCAACTTGCCAGCGCTGAATGTTTATTTCCTGGAGATCTCGAAATATCGCAATTGCCAAACTGCTCATTGAATGCCTTCAGCTTTCCAAACCATGTATCCCACGATGAATAGAGACTTTCCAAACAGTGTGTTGCTACAGCAGCGCGGAGCGATTCCAAATGCAAACGCGGGCCACCGAAATCAATGCGGTCAGTAAACCGGCTGTCGTCAAATCCTTTGCCGCGCCCCTTTTGCTCGCCGACGTAACGAATTAATTCGTCGAGGACATTATCCTGTTCTTGGAGCGAGTGAAGCACTTCCCAAACCTCATCGAACTGCGCGCGGTTGACGGCAGCCTCGAAGGTTTCGCCAGCAGTCAATTCGACATAAAGCGGCACCAACACATAGTCGGTAGTTTTATTGTCAGGCGAGCAGTCGCATGGCGCGGCCGGTAGCTTGCACGATGTCCACGCGGCTGCGGCGCGGCGAAAGAAACGCCACCATGTCCACGGCGGGAACATCCACGCCTTCCGTCAAACAGCGGGCATTGGACACGACGGCCCGCGCCGCCGCCCGGAAGTCGCGCAGTTCGCGTTCGCGGCGCGCGGTCGGCATGGAGCCGTTGACGTGGAAGGTTTGAAACGTAGCGCACGCATCTTGCGTGCGGGTTAGGCGGGCGTCCGCGCCCGCAGTTTCGGGATTCGCGGCGGGGACGCCGCTTGAACCCGCAGGCTGGAAGCCTGCGCCACTATTGAGATGCGTGCCGACTCCCTCCGGGCCGGCGCTGACGAAGGATTGCGCGGATTTCACGTCGCGATGAAACGTGAACACTTTTTTCACGCCGTATTTTTCAATGGCGTCGCGCAGGGCAATCTGGTTGGCCACCTGCCGGGCGCGCACGGCGTCGCCGTTCACCAGCACTTCGCCGTGGCTCAACAGTTCGTTCGTCACCATTTCGGAAGTGATGACGGAGATGATGACTTTGTAACCGCAGATGATGCCCCGGCGGGCGGCTTCGGCAAAGGTCAGGCGATAGGCTTGCGGGCCATAGACGGCGGGATTGTCCATGGAAAACAGCAGCCGGGCTTCGCCTTCGCGGTCGCGGTCGTGCGGGTTGTAATGGCGCGGCGTGGCGGTGAGGAACAGGCGTTTGCGGATGGGCAGATTTTTGTCGTCGAGGGCAAAGGCGAAGTTGCGGCCTTCGCGTCCGGCGGTTTTGTGCGCTTCATCGAACACGGCAAAATCAAACGCCTCGCCCGGCTGCATCGCCGCGCCAACCACGGACGCGGATTGGTAGGTGGAGAAAATCATTTTCACGCCGGCAAAGGGCGCGTCCAGAAAACGCCGCACGCTCGCGGCGTCGGTGGAGACTTGAAAGTCGAGGTCGGATTGTTGCGTGGTGAGCGCGTCAATGCCTTCCTTCACGGTCGGGTCGGAGCAGACGCAGAGATAGGCGAGACTCGGCAAACGGGTTTCGCGCAGCCATTCGTGCAGGGTCTGGCGCAGCAACGCGAGCGAGGGGAGCAGGATGAGAATTTTGGCGGCAGATTGTGTAGCGCGGCGCACTGCGTGTCGCCGACCATCGCAGCCTGCGCATTCCAGGTCGTGACCGGCTCGGTGCAGATGGTCCGCGACAGCAGCGGGATCTGCGCCACCCGCAGGCGGGGACGCCTGCGCTACGCTTTCCGCGACCCACAGCGCCACGAGCGTTTTGCCGGTGCCGCAGGCCATGATGGCGGAAACGCGGTCGTGCGTTTGCAGCGCGGGAAGCAAGGCGTCCAGTGCTTCGGTCTGGTGCGGTTGCGGCGATTTTTTCGGCGCGATGAAAGCGGCGTCGGCCAGCCATGCTTCCATCGCGCGGAAGTCACCGGCTTCCAAACGATCCAAGTCCGCGCCACGGATGCAGAAGAAACCCTGGCGGTCGTTGAGGACGGCGGGCAGTTCGTCGCAGTTGGTGAGCAGCACGCGGCTGTGAATGTGCGGGCTGTCGGCCAGGCCGATGAAGGTGGAGAGTTCGCGCCACGTCAGCGACGGGCGTCCGGTGCGGAACTTGACTTGATAGGCGTTGAACTGGCCGAGCAAGGTTTGCAGCACGCCGTCCACGCCCTGATCCTGTTGCGTGAGGCCGAGATTTTTGAGGATGTCGAGCGGGACAGAACCGTGCGGCCAGACTTGCGCGGCGTCGTGTTTGCGTTGCGTGGCGAGATAGGCTTCGGCGAAAACTTCAAACGCAGCGCCGCGAGATTGTTCGTCGGGCAGCGCGGCGATCTTCTGATTCCAATTCGGCAAAGCTGGTCAGGCCAGAGAACAATTGTCGCTGGACGAAGAAGGTCGCTTTCGGATGGCGAGCCGTGGCCATGCGGAAAGGGTATCAATTTGTGCCGCGAAGAAAAGCCTCCGTGCGAATCGTGGACACCTCATCCGGCCTGCGGCCACCTTCCCATCCGATGCGGAGAAGGAATTATTCAGCGTTGAACATTTTGCGCGAATCATTGTGTTTGAGTTCGTTCACTTTTTTTCATTAGAATCTGGAAACTTTATGGCAATTCAACTACGCGACAAATCCACCTGCAAATACGACCAGATTTCGCTCGGCGAAGTCATGCTGCGGCTTGACCCCGGCGAAGGACGCATCCGCACCGCGCGCGCGTTCACCGCGTGGGAAGGCGGCGGCGAATACAACACCTCGCGCGGCCTGCGCAAATGTTTCGGCTACAAAACCGCCGTCTGCACCGCGTTCGTGGACAACGAAGTCGGCCATCTCATCGAGGATTTCATCATGCAGGGCGGCGTGGACACGGACTTCATCAAGTGGCGCGAAGACGACGGCATCGGCCGCAGCGTGCGCAACGGCTTGAATTTCACCGAGCGCGGCTTCGGCATTCGCGGCGCGGTCGGCGTGCCGGATCGCGGCAATTCCGCCGCAGTCGCAGCTCAAGCCCGGCGATTTTGATTGGGACCACATTTTTGGAAAAATCGGCACGCGCTGGCTGCACACCGGCGGCATTTTCGCCGCGCTGTCCGAAACGACGGCGGCGTTGACCATCGAAGCGGTGAAGGCGGCGAAGAAACACGGCGTCATTGTCAGCTACGATTTGAATTATCGTCCGTCGCTCTGGAAATCCATCGGCGGCCTGAAAAAGGCGCAGGAAGTGAACCGCGAAATCGCCAAATATGTGGACGTGATGATCGGCAACGAGGAGGATTTCACCGCGTCGCCTCGGCTTTGAAGTGAAAGGCGCGGATCACAACTTGAGCACGATTGAGACGGACGCGTTCAAGGCGATGATTGAAACGGCCGTGAAGGCGTATCCGAATTTCAAAGTGGCCGCGACGACGCTGCGCCGCGTCATCACCGCGACGAAAAACGACTGGAGCGCGATTCTCTGGCACGACGGAAAATTTCACGAGAGCCGCAAATATCCGGAACTGGAAATTCTGGATCGCGTCGGCGGCGGCGACAGTTTTGCCAGCGGCCTGCAATTCGGTTTCCTCGAATTCAACGACGCGCAGAAGGCCGTGGAATACGGCGCGGCGCACGGCGCGCTCGCCTCGACCACGCCCGGCGACACGAGCATGGCCACGCGCAAGGAAGTGGAAAAAACCTTCGGCGGCGGCAGCGCGCGCGTTCAGCGTTAAAAGTTAAACTGTTAAATTGTTGAATTGGTTTGCACGAAAACCATTTAACAATTTAACCATTCAACAAATTACAAATTATGAAAACACCAGCGGAACTTTTCTCACTCAAAGGCAAAGTGGCGGTCGTCATCGGCGGCACGGGCGTGTTGTGCGGCGAGATGGCCGAAGGCTTGGCGACGGCGGGCGCGACGGTGGCGCTCGTCGGGCGCGATGCGGCGAAGGCGCAAGCGCGCCTTGACAAAATCGCCAAGGGCGGCGGCAAGGCGGAATTTTTCTCGTGCGACACGACTTCCAAAGCCGGCTTGCAAAAGCTGCTGGCCGACGTCCTCGCAAAATTCGGCCGCGTGGATATTTTGGTGAATGGCGCGGGCGTGAATTCGCCGACGCCGTTCTTCGACATTCCCGAAGAGGAGTTCGACCGCATCATCACGGTGAATTTGAAGGGCGTCGTGCTGGCGTGCCAGATTTTCGGCAAACACATGGTCGAGCAGAGATCCGGCAGCATCATCAATCTCGGCTCGGCGTCGGGGCTGACGCCGCTGTCGCGCGTGTTCACTTATTCGGCGTCGAAGGCGGCGGTGCATAATCTTTCAAAAAATCTCGCGCGCGAATGGGCGACAGCGGCGTGCGCGTGAACATTCTGGTGCCCGGATTTTTCCCGGCGGAACAAAACCGCAAAGTGCTGAATCCCGAACGCGTGGCACAAATCATGGGCAAGACGCCGATGAAACGTTTTGGCGAAGCGCACGAACTCGTCGGCGCGACGCTGTTGCTGGCGTCGGACGCGGGCAGTTTCATCACCGGCGCGGAAATCGTCGTGGACGGCGGGTTTGACGCGATGAGCATTTGATCGGATTGCAATTCGTTGAATGCTGAAGCGTTGAAGCGGAAACGGTTCAACGCTTCAACTTTTTCAGGGGTTTAACGATTTACAAATCCGTGATCGGTTTGTGGCGCGGCACGAGCGCTTTCATGATGACCCACGCGATCAGATAGCTCAAGGCGCAGACGATGAACATGATGAGATAGGCGGTTTGCGGCGTTTGTTTGAAGATGTCGGTCAGCCGGCCGGCCAGCATCTGCACAATGCACGCCGCCGATGCCGCCGGCCGTGGTGCCGATGCCGGTGACCGAGGCGACGGCTTTCTTCGGGAACATGTCGGAAACGGTCGTGAACAGATTTGCCGACCACGCCTGATGCGCGGCGGCGCCGATGGAAATCATGGCGATCGCCAGCGTCGGCGGCGTGCGTCTGCCGAAGCGGCTGACATCGCCGAAAATACTGCGTCAGCAACACCGCCAGCGGGCCACGGCGATGAGAAACATCGCCGTCATGCGCGCCTGATAAACCGGCATTCCCTGCTTGATGAGCGTCAGCGGAATGCTGCCGCCATAAATGCTGCCGACGATGGAGACGCCATAGACGATGAACGTCGGCAGCATGACCTGCTTCGTGGTCATGTGGAATTGTTTTTCCAGATAATCCGGCAGCCAGAACAGATAAAACCACCAGATGCCGTCGGTCATGAATTTGCCGGAAAAGAACGCCCAGGCCTGGCGATAGCCAAAGAGTTTCCACCACGAAATTTTTCTGGCCTTGTCGCCGTTGGCTGCGTCGGCGGCCGCTTCATCGTCAATGTGGATGTAATCGTATTCCGCCTTGGAAAGCCGCTTTTGTTTGCGCGGCGTGTCGTAAAGCCAGAACCAGAAAATCAGCCAGAGAAAACCCGACGCGCCGGTGAGGATGAACGCCATTTTCCAGCCGAGCGCAGTGATTGAAACTGATCAGGATCAACGGCACGAACAGCGCCGCGACCATCGCGCCGGAGTTTGAGCCGGTGTTGAAAATGCCCGTGGCCAGGGCGCGTTCGCGCTTGGGAAACCATTCGGCGACGGTTTTGATGGAGGCGGGAAAGTTGCCCGCTTCGCCCACGGCAAACGCGCTGCGGATGATGATATGTGCATGACCAGCAGTTTGCCGACAAAGGCGTTGGCAATGCCGCAGATCGACCAGAAGATGAGCGACAGCGCCAGTCCCATCTTGGTGCCGATTCGGTCAATGACCCAGCCGATCACGAGCGTCATGCCGGCATAAAATGCCGTGAAGAAGGAGGTCAAATAGGCGAAATCTGTGTTGGTCCAGCCAAATCCGCCGTCCGCTGTCGGCACGCAAAAAATGTAGTCCTTCAGATAACTGATGACCTGCCGGTCCATGTAGTTGAAGGTGGTGGAGAAAAACAGCAGCCCGCAAATGACCCAGCGATAATTACTTGAGACGGGAGTGATCGGCTTTAGTGCGCCAATGGTCGGCGGAGTTTGATTCGGGGAATTCATTTGACGATTCAAGCGCAAAACAATTTTCGCTTCAAGCCTTGAAATCCAACTTTACAAACCGGCGGTGCTTGTGGCAACTTGCACGGATGAATTGGAAAAAATTTCTGCCGCTTTTGCCGGTGTTGCTGCTGACGGGTTGCGCCACGACGTTCACGCGCCTGACGCCGATCGAACAGCCGCGCAATGCCAACAATCTTTATCCCGTCGAAGTCGCCTTTAATTCGCAGCAGCAATCGCTGCGCTGGGACAGCATCCAGCCTTATGTTCTGGTCAATGGGCAGCCTTATCAGATGCGCCCGGTGCCGATGGTGAAAAACCGCTGGGAAGGCTTTTGTGCCCGTGCCGCCGCTCGGGGAACAGCGTCAACTACCGTTTCAAATTTGATTATCTTTACAACAACTTGGGAACGCAGCCCAAGCCGAACAGCGCCTTTTCGCCGCAGTATAAACTGAAGATTCTCGACCAATAGTCCCGGTCACTGGCGCGGCCTGAGCAGGATGGCTTTTTTCTCCGTGCCGTCCACTTCCACGCTGTGCGTTTCCACGTCGGGATCGTCCTTCAACGCCTGATGCACGATGCGGCGGTCAAAGGCGCTCATCGGTTCCAGTTCCACCGCGTCGCCCCAGCGGCGGACTTTGTCGGCGGCTTCCTTCGCGCTTTTCACGAGCGCCTCGCGCGCCTGCGCGCGGTAGCCGCCCACGTCCACCATCACCTTGGGCGAACTCGCGTCCTGCTGGAAAAGAATGCGGTTCGTGATGTATTGCAAGTCGGCGAGCGTCTGTCCCTGGCGGCCGATGAGCCGCCCGGACTCCTCCGTTTTCACGTCGAGCAAAAGGCCGTCGTCCATTTGTGCTCCTCGACCGTCGCCGGAAAACCGAGCGAGCCAGGATTTTTTCCAGGGTTTCTTTGGGTTGCGCTGGCATATGAATTAAAAATTAAAAATGCAAAATTAAAAATGCCGCCATTGCGCCGCGTTGTTAATTTTTAATTTTACATTTTGCATTGCTTCATTTTTTCTTTTTTGAAGCCGGCGTCAATGCCGGAATCGTGGTCGCCGCCGGAGGCTGGTTCGGAGGCTGGTTCATTTTCGTCAACCTCGTCTGCAAAATTCCCAGCAGCGTGCTGACCGTCATGTAAAGCGCCATGCCCGACGAATAATTGTAGAAAAACACCAGAAACATCAGCGGCATGTAACGCATCATCTTCTGCTGCGCCGGATCCATGCCCGGCGACGGCGGCTGCTGATGCGACTGCCAGACCATCGCCCCGACCATGAACAACGGCAGCAGGTTGAACGGCAGCCCTTCCGGCGTGCTGATTCCAAACGGAATGAAGTGATGCCCGGAATCATGAACAGCGTGTCCGGCTTCGACAAATCCGCGACCCACAGAAAATGCGCGCCGCGCAGTTCAATCGCGCTGCGGATCATCGTGTAAAAGCCGATGAACACCGGCGTCTGGATCAGCATCGGCAGGCAGCCGCTCAGCGGGCTGACCTTGTTTTTCTTCCAAAGCTCCATCTGCTTCTGCGTGAATTTCTGCGGGTCGTCCTTGTATTTTTCCTTGAGCGCCTTCATTTCCGGCGCGAGCGCCTGCATCCGCTTCATCGAGCGCGTGCTCGCCGCCGTCAACGGCCAGAAGGCCGCGCGCAGCAGCACCGTGATCAGCACAATCGTCCAGCCGTAACCCAGCCGCGTCACGTCGTGCAGCCAGTTCATCGCCAGCAGCAGCGCCTTCGCAAAAAATCCGAAAAATCCGAACTGCATCACGAGGTCCGCGCGGTTTTGAAATTCCGCGCCGATCTGCGCCAGCTTCCAGTATTCCTTCGGCCCGGCGTAAAAAACAATCTGCCGCTCGACGTTTGAATTCGCCGTCAACGTCTGCGCCGGATAAACCAGAGCCGTCTGGATTCCCACCGGCGGCGCGGCTGAACCTGCATTGTCCTTTGTCAGCGGCGGCAGGTTGACCGTGCGCGCGACCATTTGCTGCGCCGGTTCATTGGGCTTCGTCATCGCCAGCAGCACGAAAAACTGGTTGTGCGCCGCCGCCCAGACAACGTTGCCCGCGCCCGCGCGACATTCCGTCGTCGGCGTCCTGTGGCCTAACCCGAAAAACGCCGTCGTGTTCGTGTTGAAATAGCGCGTGCCGTTGTCCACCGCGTTCGTGCCGTTGGACCACATCGCGCCGACATACATTCCGTTGTCGTCCGGCCCCATCGGCGTGGCCGTGCCGACGACCCATTCCTGCGCCGGCAGCGCGAGCGGCTTGTCCGAGGTGTTCTTCAGGCTCACGCTCGCGTTGACGAGATAATTCGAGCCGATGTGAAAATCCTTCGTGAGAACCAGGCCGTCCGCGAAAGATTTTTGCGCGCGGACACCGTCGCCGTTCCGCGTCAAAGTAAAATTGCCGTCGCCGACGAAGCTCGAATCGCCCAAAATCGCGAGGACGGGAACCGGCGCGTGTGCGTTCAAGCGTGGCCACGCTGTTCGTCGCCATTTCCTTCTTCCAGCGCGGCGAAATCGTTTCGGGATATTTCAGCAGCTTGACCGATTTCAAACCGCCGCCGCGCGAAGTGAACGTGTAGAGCGCGTCCGCGTTTGAAATCACAACCAGATTTTCCGGCGTGTTCGTGTCGAAAATTTGAGGTGAAGCTGTCGTCGTTGTTGAAAGTGCCGTCGGCGTTTCAGTGGAAACCTGCGGCGTTGAAACGACATTGGTTCTGGCAAATTCCGCCTGCTGCTGCTGCCAGCGGGCTTCCTGCTTTTCCGTCTGGACAAACCAGAAAACCAGCAGTGCGGCGCAAATCGAAATGGCAATGATTCCAGTTCTGTCCATGAAAATTAAAGTGAATCCCCCAAAACAAGTTTGTTTTCCGCCTTGGCCACCGGATCGTGGCCGCAACCGCCCAACGGATGGCAGCGGCAAATCCGTTTCGCCGCGAGCCAGCCTCCGGCAACCGCGCCGCGCGAGCGGATTGCGTCAACTGCGTATTGCGAACACGTCGGCGTGAAACGGCAGGCCGCCGCCGGGCCGAACAAAAATGTCAGCGCGGGAGAAATGGTGATTTGATAAGCGCGAATTGCCAGAGTCAAAACTCGAATGACTGATGACGAAACCATGATGAGTGTCTGGCCGGAAACGCGCCTTTTTGTTTTCGTTCTCATTCTCGTGCTCGTCCTCGTCCTCGAAAATAAATGGAAAAGCGAGGATGAGGACGAGGACGATTGGATTTCGGTTGTTTCCGGCCAGACACTAATGACCAAAGAATGACGAAGCCCAAATGACGAACCGGAAACCACGGCGCGTGCGGAAGTTCGGGCATTTGACATTGGTAATTTTTTAGTCATTCGGATTTAGGAACTGGTCATTTTCAAAATGCCCGCCCGGTTCAGCGCCGCCAGAAAATCCTTTTCCACGTCCGCAAACTTTTTCCCGGCGATGGAATTGCGCGCGACCAGGACGAGTTCCACCGGCTGCGAAAATTCATGCTGGTGCTGCCGGAAACTTTCGCGGAGCAGACGCCGCGCGCGGCTGCGTTGCACCGCGCCGCCGATTTTTTTGCTCGTGACCACGCCGAGTTTCGGCGACGCGCCGTCGGGCAATTTGTTCCAGTTCGCAATCAGGCAGCCGAGCGCAAGCCGCTGACCCTGCTGCCGGACGCGCGCGAAATCGCGGCTTTGCGCGAGGCGCGAGGCGCGGTTGAGCCGCAGGCGTTTCGGCGTTTCGGCGGTCATGCGCGCGGAAATCAGACCGGCGTCAGGCGTTTGCGGCCGTTGCGGCGGCGGTTGGCGAGCGTGGCCTTGCCGCTCTTGCTGGAATTGCGGTTGAGAAATCCGTGCTGCCGTTTGCGGCGGATTTTCGACGGTTGATACTGGCGTTTCATAAATTCAAATTGCGTTTCCGCGTGTAAAACTCCATTGACGGAGCGGCGCAGGATAGCAATGAAACGCCTCGTGTCAAGGCGCGCTTGAACATTGAATGTCGATTTTTCATATGCGCGGCGTATTTTCAGAACCATGAACTTGACTGTCGAGCAGGTGGCCGAGGAAGCGCTGGCTCTGCCCAGCGAGGCGCGCGCGTTGCTCGCGGATTGTCTCGTCGAAAGTCTTGATCCCGCCGAGGACGGCCTTGTCCGCCAGCTTTGGGTGGCGGAAGCGCGCCGTCGCCGCGATGATGTTCGCAGCGGTCGCGTGAAAACGATTCCGGGCGATGAGGCGTTGGCGCAGGTCAAACGCGCCGTGGCGAAGTGAGGATTGAATTTCATCCCGAAGCGCTGGCGGAATTCAATGGTGCGGCGCATCCGGCACAATCCCGAATGGGCAAGAATTTTTGAAGACGACATCCGGCGCAGTCTCACGCAAGTTTTTCCCTACGCGGTGCTTTATTCAATCGAGCCGGATTATCTGCTCATCATTGCGGTCATGCACTGTCATCGAGAACCGGGTTACTGGCGTCATCGCGTCAAATCACAACCCTGAATGTCGTTTCACATTCAATTCGCGGAGACTTATTGCGTCCCTTGCAGCAGGCTTTCGATGGGCGCGTAATCGTCGGTGAGCAGGGGCGATGTCGCGGCGGTCGGCGGAGGCTGATCCAGAAATGATTTCACCCGCAATGTGAACGTCGGCAGCGTGACCGTCCCGGCGTCAATCAGCTTATATGCCTCCGCCGCCGCGCGCGTGTAGTTGAACGGCTCCGCCGATTTGGTCGCCACGAAGACGATGTTCCGGCTTTCCACGGCGGGGAACATATAAACGTGCGGAAAAATTTCGCTCAACGTCCGATACATCGCGCCGATGAGCGTGGCGCGGAAGCCCTGAAGCTGGCCGATGACGTTGTAGGCGAGGACGCCGTTGGTGCTCAAATGCTGGCTGGCGAGCGTGAAAAATTCCTTCGTCACCAACTGTCGCGGCAGGGAAGAACCGTAGCGAGTGGTGGAATAGGCGTCCATCAGGATGACGTCATAAATGTTCGTGGTCTGCCGAAGAAAAACGCGCCCGTCGTTGATGTGAATTTTCAAATTGGGCGTTTCCACGACGTTGAAATACTTTTTGGCGACTTCTTCCACGACGGGATCAATCTCCACCGTGTCATCCATCACGTTGGTGTAATAATGCTGCCAGGCGCGCTGAGTGCTGCCGCCGCCCAAGCCGACCATCAGCACGCGCTTGATGTCATGGTTCCAAAGCCATGGCATCTGGAAATACTCGGTGTATTCAAAATGTCCGGCAAGCGGATTGGTCAGCGACATCATCGTTTCCCACGAGCCGTTGAAGCTCAACGTCCGCAGCCCGTTTTCATCATAAACTTGGATGTGGTGATAGGCGGAGATGCGGTCGAACAGCACGATTTTCTGCGCGCCGGCCAAAAATGGCGGGAGCAGGAACAGAAGGCAAATCGCGCGGCGCAGGAGGATTGTTTTCATGTCGTTCATTTCATTGGACGAACCTCACCAGTAAAAAGTTTCCGGCGCGAATTTAATTATCGCGTCCCGATTTCGGCACAACAGCCTTGCAATTTCCGCCGAGCCAGAAATCCATCGCGAGTGCAAGCCCGGCCAGAAACAAAACCAAAACGCCCATCGCCCGGAAAATCGCCGTCACGGTCAGGTAATCAATGAAAATGTAGCCGGAAATAAAAACCCCGCCGATGCTGCCTGCGGTGCTGGCCGCGTAAATCAGGCCGCTCACCGCGCCCACTTTTTCCAGCCGCCGCGCAGTGATGCGGATCATATACGGCGCCAAATTCGCCAGCACGAAACACGGCAGGAAAAAAATCACCGCGCTGCCGAACGCCGGATCGAGCTTTATCCACAACATGGGAATGTCCTGGCCCGGCGGATGGCGGTTCACAATCGCGTTGATCAGCGGCGGCGAGATTTGCGGAATGAAGAAGATGAAAATTCCGGCGACGGCCAGCGGCGCGGCCAGAAAAGCCGTCCGTTGAAAACGGTCGGCCAGCGAGCCGCCGATGGCGTAGCCCAGCGACAGTGCCGTCAATATGACTCCAATCTGGCTTGTCCAGACGTAAAACGAGCTGCCGAAATCCTTGGCCAGATAAAGCACGCCGATCATTTCCAAAACCATGACCACGAACCCGCCCAAGAAGACGAGCAGAATTGTGGCAATTCGGAGCATGAAGCAGTTTGAAAGGAATCGCGACGCGACGCGAGCCTGAAAAATAGGCCTCAAATCAAAATGCTAATGCTGGACAAACCGGGACGCGGGGAATATAAACCTATAAGCCAGCCGGATTGAACCACACTGGGCGGTTCGAGGAAAAGGTTGGGCACCGGTATATCACTTAGCATGAGAACACATATCACAATCATTCTGTCGGTGATGACAAGTTGTCAATTTCTCATCGTCGGTTGCTCACAGAAGCAAGTTGTAATTCAAGGGCGGACAGTTGCAGCTTGGGTTGCCGACGTGGAAATTGGTGGATTTCCCGATGCCAAGAAACCTGCCCTTGATGTTTTGAATACCGCTGGCCCAAGTATTGTGCCGCAGTTGACCCTCTTGTTACATGATCCTTCCGCAGCCCAGCAAGCAAAGGCGGCTTATGTGATGGGTGGGATTTGTTACCATTATTCTGATGCGCCAGAAGTTCGCGCTGCTATTCCAGCACTGACGGCCTCTGCCAAAAGCAAGAACAGTGAGGTTCGGATATATTCCGTTCAGGCGCTGGGTGCAATTGGGAAAGCGGCAAGCAGCGCGATACCTGATTTGATTCTGTTGACGAAAGACCCGAGCGCCAGCGTGAGAATGTGTGCGGTGGAATCCCTTGGCCGCATTGGTGCAACCTCACCGGAATCCGTATCTGCACTGACGGCAGCCTTGTCTGATACAAGCAGCGACGTCAGAATTACGGCTACGAACGCTTTGGAAATAGTCCTGAACGGTCACAAGTAATACGTAGCGCCGGCCAAATCTAGCAACGCCGTTCACTTCACATTCAACTCGCGCTGGATGCCGAATTTGTCAATGCGTTTGCGCAGCGTCGCGCGCGTGATGCCGAGCATCTTGGCGGCGTGAACCTGGTTGTTGTTCGTCTCCTTGAGCGCCTGAATCACCAGTTCGCGCTCGACGGCGGGAATGACTTTCAATTTCGGATCGCGCCTGGCCCATTGAAACAATTGTCGCGCGAGCGCGGCGGCATCGGTCGCGGCGGCTTCGCCTGCGACGCCGGACTGCAACCGGGGCGCTGCCTGCGCCCTGGCCGGAAATTTCCGGCGGCAAATCGCTCAACAAAATCGCGTCGCTCTTGGCCATGACGTGCGCGCGGCGGATGGCGTTCTCCAGTTCGCGCACGTTGCCGGGCCAGTGATATTTTTCCAGAGTCTTGATGACGCTGGCGGCGACGGATTTCGGCGGGCGCTGGTGTTCGCGCGCGTTTTTTTCGAGAAAATAATTCACCAGCAGCGGAATGTCGTCGGCGCCGTTCGCGCAGCGGCGGAATGTGGAATCCGCACGACGTTGAGGCGGTAAAACAAATCCTCGCGGAATTGTTTCGCGGCGACGGCGGCTTCGAGCGGCTTGTTCGTCGCGGCGATGACGCGCACGTCCACTTGAATCGGTTGATTGCCGCCAACGCGCTCGAAGGTGCCGGATTGCAGCACGCGCAGAATTTTCGTCTGCGTCGCGGGCGTCATGTCGCCGATTTCGTCGAGAAAAATCGTGCCTTTGTTGCATTGCTCGAATTTGCCGATGCGCTGCAAGGTCGCGCCGGTGAACGCGCCCGTTTCGTGGCCGAACAATTCGCTTTCCAGAAGCTGTTCGGGAATCGCGGCGCAATTGACGGCGAGGAACGGCTGCTGCGCGCGGTCGCTGTGATGGTAAATGGCGCGGGCGACGAGTTCCTTGCCGGTGCCGCTTTCGCCGGTGATGAGCGCGGTGGCGTTGCTGGCGGCGACCTGGCCGATGAGTTTGAAAACCTGCTGCATCGCGCTCGCTGCGGCCGACGATGCCCAGCTCGTAATCCTCCGATTCGAGCAGCGGCTGGTAGGAGACGACCTGTTTCATGTCGCGCGCGGCCTTGAGCGCGTTGGCGACGATCTCCTTGATTTTCACCGCGTCGAACGGCTTGAGCAGATAATCATACGCGCCGAGCTTCATCGCCTCGATGGCGGTCTGCGTCGTGCCGTAGGCGGTCATCAGGATGACGAGCAGTTTGGGATTGCTCGCGCGGATTTTGCGGAGCGTTTCCAGGCCGTTCATGCCGCCCATGCGCACGTCCATCAGCACGAGGTCGGGCTTGAACTTGGGAATGACCTTCAGTCCTTCTTCGCCGCTGGACGCGGTGGCAATCTCGATTTCCGGCGAATCAAAAATCCGCTGGAACGAATACCGCACGTCCTCTTCGTCATCAATCAACAGCAGCTTGCTCATTTGCATGGCAGGATAGCGGATTCCGGCGAAAGAAGTAGTGAATTTTGCAACGCATTTTAGTGCATTTTAGTGTTGTATTCGTCCTTTCAATGGTGCAAAATCGTGAGCGTTCCCTAACTCAACCAAAAATTATTATGAAAAAAAATCTATTGTTCGGCATTATTACACTGATGGGAGGCTCGCTTTTGACGGCGTATGCCGGCCCCAAGGATGACGTGATTGCTGCGGCGACGAAACTCGCGGACGGCGGCAATTACACTTGGAAACAAACGGTTGACGCCGGCGAAGGCGGTTTCGGCAGTGGCGTCACTCAAGGCAAGACCGCAGCCGGCCTCACCTGGACACAAACTCCGGGATTCGCCTTCGGTGGCGGCGATGCGCCTCCACCCACTGAGCGCCTGTATCAGGGCACGAATAGCGCCACGAAGAACGCTGATGGCCAATGGCAGACGGCGGCGGAAATCGCTGCGGCAGCGGACGCCAACGGCGGTGGCGGCGGTTTCGGCGGCGGACGCGGCGGCGGGTTTTTTGGTCGCGGAGCACTGGTGCTTCCCACGACCACTATCACGAATCTGGTTGCGGGCGTCACAGACCTCAAGGATGACAACGGCGCGCTCGTCGGCGATTTGACCGAAGATGCCGCCAAGGCAAACGTGTTCCCCGGCGGTCGTGGTCGTGGTCGCGGCGGTCCTGGTGGTGGCGGCCCTCCCGAACCAACCAATGCGAAGGGTTCAGTGAAGATCTGGCTCAAGGACGGAGCGCTCGTCAAATATGAGTTGAAGAATTCCGGAACGATGTCCTTTGGCGGAAACGATGTTGACATCAATCGGACGACGACCGTTGAGTTTAGCGACGTAGGCAGCACCAAGGTTGATGCCCCGGCCGACATCGTCAAGAAACTGGCCGGCAATTGATTCGGTTTGACCGCCGCAGATAGATTGATCTGCTGCGGGTAGCAGTAATTCACACCTCCCGCCCGGGACTCTGGGCGGGAGGTTTTGTTTTGTGCGCCCGGTAGGGCGCACTGACTTGTTGGTTAAAGGTCCAATGCTCACCCGGCAAGGGGAAGTGCCGGACGACGCCAAGAAAAAATTGGAATAAGAATTTCCTTTTCAACGCCGGTGGCTCCACGCGGGCCGCCCGGTTTTTTATTCCCGGCCTGCTTGTCACCGGCTTGGGCAATCTGCACACCCGACGCACGCAAAATTCGTTTCAACAATTTGCTTGCGTCCATGCGCGAACGGGGCGAGTTTTTCCTGAAAGCCATGAGCCGGACTTTTGACATCATTTTGGGAACGACTGGCCTGGTGATTTTCATCGGCGTCGTCGGCTGGGGGTTAGTCTATTTGCTCAAGCGCACAGAAGACCCGTCGAAGCTGCTCCTCAAATGTGCGTTCACAGTTCCATTCGTCATCTTTTGCATCTTTATTGCCGGACGAATGGGGCCATTCGGCCCGTTCCTCATCGTTTTCATGGCCATCATAATGTCGGTGATGTGGACGCCGCACATTGCGGCCATCATATCGAAGCCGCTGACAAGTTTGTATGACGGCGGCGACGAAGAGGTTGAACCCAAGCCATATTATTCAATCGCGCTCTCGAAACGGAAATTGAACAGGCCGCTCGAAGCCGTCGTCGCCGTCCGCGAACAGCTTGCGAAATTTCCGTCCGATTTTGAAGGCGTGAGCCTGCTTGCCACAATCCAGGCCGAGGACATGAAGGATTTGCAGTCGGCGGAAATCACGTTCGATCATTTCTGCAACCTGCCAAACGCGCCGGACAAACAGGTCGCCGCCGCGTGGACACAAATGGCGGACTGGCATTTGAAGCTCGCGCAGGATTCCGATTCGGCGCGCGCGTCACTGGAAAAAATCATCGCAAAATATCCGGACACCGGATTGTCGCTGGCGGCGGCGCAGCGCATCGCGCATCTGGACGGAACGGTGAAACAACTGCTCGCGCCGCACGACCGTCGCGCGATGTTTTTGCCGGAAGGCGTGAAAAATGCCGGGCTGCGCGCATCAATGGCGGATTTGGTTCCCGAAGAAACCAATCCCGAAACGCTCGCGGCGGATCTGGTGAAGCATCTGGCGCTGCATCCGCTCGACGCCGAGGCGCGGGAAAAACTGGCGATCATTTACGCGCGCCATTACAAGCGGCTGGACCTGGCCACGCTGGAATTGAAACAACTGGCCGAACAGCCCAACCAGCCGCACAAGCTCGTCGCGCACTGGCTGAATTTATTGGCGGATTTGCAGATTCACGGCGGCGTGGATTACGAGACGGTGCGCGGCACTTTGTTGAAAATCACGGAGATGTTTTCAGATTTGCCGGTGGCACAAATTGCGCGCTCGCGCCTGGATCGCCTGAAACTGGAATTCAAAGGACAGTCCAAAGCGCCTGAAAATAAAACGCTGGGCGTTTATGAGCAGAACATCGGATTGAAATACGGCCCGACCTACGGCTCACCGCGCTGATTGCAGTTGCAGCGCGATTTCCGTGGCGACCTCGTGCGCCACGTCAATTTGCGGACTGCCCATCGTCGAGCGGGACTGCACGGTGACCTGCGTGGTTCTTGGATCCACCGCCTCGACGCTCACCCAGACGTTGCGCTCGTTGACCTTGCCGTAAAATGCGAGCGTGGAGTTGGTGGTGTCGTGCGGCACATATTCCGTAAGCAGCACGCCGTCGGTCTTGATGGCGGTGATGGCCGCCTGATAAACCTGGTTCATCGGCGCAGCGTAAAGGTTCTGGAGAGAATCCCTGCCAAACCAGATGTCGGGCGACTTGGTGCCGCTGACGGTGTGGACGCAGCCGGCGGTGACAAGGACGATTCCTGCAAACGCCGCAAAAATTTTTGTTTTCATCTTGCCCACAGTGCAATCCAAAACGCCGCCTGCGTCAAGCAAAGATTCTCATTGGGCGCAAGCGCGCCGACAGCCGTGCGTTCCGCAAAAGCGCGTCGTGTTTCAGCGCCGAATTCGCCGCGTGTTGACATATTGATTTGCCATTTCAAATCAAAACAGCTTCGACTGGTTTCCGGTCGCCGGTTTCAAGCCGAGTTTTTTGTAGCTCAATTCCGTCGCGACGCGGCCTTGCGAGGTGCGGTTGAGATAGCCTTCCATGATGAGATACGGCTCATAAACTTCCTCAATCGTGTCCGGCTCCTCGCCGACGGCGACGGCCAGCGAATTCACGCCGACCGGCCCGCCACCAAATTTCACTATGACGGCTTCGAGAATGCGTTTGTCCATTTCGTCCAGGCCGTTCTGGTCAATCTCCAGCATCGCCAGCGCCTTGTCGGCGACTTCCTTCGTGATACGGCCGTCGTGCCGCACCTGCGCGTAATCGCGCACACGGCGGAGCAGGTTGTTGACAATGCGCGGCGTGCCGCGGCTGCGGCGTGCGATTTCATGCGCGCCGGATTCTTCAATTTCGACATTCAACAAACGCGCCGAGCGGATGACAATTTTCTGCAAATCTTCGCCGACATAATAATCCAGCCGCTCGCGCATCCCGAATCGCGTGAGCAACGGCGCGGTGAGCAGGCCGCTGCGCGTGGTCGCGCCGATGAGGGTGAAGCGCGGAAGATTCAGCCGCACGCTGCGGGCGTTCGGCCCCTGGTCAATTATGATGTCGAGTTTGAAATCTTCCATTGCGGGATAAAGATATTCCTCGATGGTTTTTTGCAGGCGATGAATTTCGTCAATGAAGAGCACGTCGCCTTCTTCAAGGTTCGTCAGCAGCCCGGCGAGGTCGCTGGCTTTTTCAATCGTCGGACCGCTCGTGGCCTTGACGTTCGCGCCCATCGCCTTCGCCAAAATGTTTGCGATTGTCGTTTTTCCCAAACCCGGCGGCCCGCTCAACAAAATATGGTCGAGCGCCTCGCCGCGTTGTTTGGCGGCGGCGACGGCGATTTCCAGCCGCTCCTTCACTTTCGGCTGGCCGGTGAAATCGGAAAAGAGCGACGGGCGCAGCGTCATTTCGAGCGCCACGTCCGGTTTGTTCAAACTCGAAGCGGTATGTTCGGCCATTGCGTCCAGCATGGAAAATGCGCCGGGCAGCGGCAAGCGCGATTCATCGGCAATACATAAATCCTGCGCGACGCGCCGTGCCGTTTTTACGCCTTTAATCCAGAATTGCGTCTTGCTTTCGGGCAATTTCCGGTTATTCTCCCCTGCTCGCGTTTGGAATAATTATTCCGGCGCAAAACATTTTTAATTTTATGGCAACAGCAAGCGACCTTCGCCGTGGCATGGCGATCAATTACAACGGTGACATTTCCGTCGTCCTCGATTTTCAGCACCGCACGCCGGGCAACCTGCGCGCGTTCGTGCAAGCCACGCTCCGCAGCATCAAGACCGGCAAGGCTTCCGACGTGCGCTTCAGCTCCACGGAGAAAATCGAGCCGGTGCCGATGATGACGACGAAGATGGAATTCAGCTACAAGGACGGCGCGGATTTTGTCTTCACCGACCCGGAAAATTACGAGACGGTCACCATCGCGGCGGAGCTGGTCGGCGACGCGAAAAATTTCCTCGTGGAAAACGCGCCGGTGACGGTGGTGTTCGTGGAAGAAAAAGCCGTGAGCGTTGAAATTCCGCCGAGCGTCATCCTGACCGTGGCCGACGCGCCCGAAGGCGTGCGCGGCGATTCCGCCAACAACGTGCAGAAAGCCGTCACGCTGGAAACCGGAATCACGGTGCAGGCACCCCTGTTCATCAAGACGGGCGAGAAGATCAAAATTGACACGCGCACGGGCAAATACATGGAACGCGCCTGACGTGAGTTGACAGCAAATTTCAGAAGCCCGGCGCAAGCGGGCTTTTTTCATTTTAACGTCAAACTAAAAATTCATCTTGTGCATTTCAAATAATCATCATATTTTGACTTCAAAGCATGAGAATTACAATTGAACTTGATGCTGAAAACATGAGGCGGATTCAGAAAATCACCGGCCAGAAAAAAAAATCCCCCGCCGTGAACCGCGCGTTGTCCGAATTCATCCAGCAACACCAGCGGCGGCAGTTCATCGAGCGCGCGTTGTCCGGCCAGACGGATTTTTCGCTGACCAACGAGGAATTGGAATCCCGCGACGTGTATGAAGCTCGTTGACACTTCCGCGTGGGTGGAGTTTTTGCGGCGCAAGGGCGACGTGAAAGTGAAGCACGCCGTCGCCCGGCTGCTGCAGGCGGATCAGGCCGCCTACACCTGCCCGATCCGGTTTGAACTTTTGAGCGGTGCGAAAGCCGGCGAGGAAAATGATTTGGAACAGGCTTTGACATTGGCGCAGAACTACGAATTTGGAGCGGACGACTGGCGGCAAGCAGCCTTGCTGGAGCGTCGCCTCCGCGCAAAAGGATTGACGATTCCACGCAACGATCTTTTTGTTGCCGTTGTCGCAATCCGCACCCGGTTGCCAATCGTGTGCCGTGACAAACATTTTGACGCGATCGGAAAAATTGCCGATGAGTTGAAAGTTGAACAAGTGTAACACGCGGGCTTTTTCATTTTTCCGGCGGAATTGCTTTGCAACGCAAACGCATTCGGCTATTTCTCATGGGACACGAGTATGTCGTCGCAAACAAAAGGGGAAAAAGTGTTTCGCGGCATCGGCGTTTCCGCCGGGGTTTGCCGCGGGAAGATTGTCGTCCTCCACCGGGCGCGGCACATCATCGCCAAACGGGATATTCCCGAAGGCGAAATCCAAGAGGAAGTCAAACGCTTCGAGCAGTCGCTCGCGCAGACGCGCAGGCAAATTTCCGAAATCCAGCACCGGGTCGTCGAAAGCATGGGCGCGAAGGAAGGCGACATTTTTGAGGCGCACCTGCTGATGCTCGAAGACCGCGTGCTGGTCGAGGAGGTCGTCAAGCTGATCCGCGGGCAAAAGCTCAATGCCGATTACGCCTTTCACACCGTTGCCGAGCGTTACGTCGCCGCGCTCTCCGCAGTGAACGATGATTACCTCCGCGAGCGCGCTGCCGACATGCACGACCTGATGGTGCGCGTGCTCGACAACCTGCTCGAAGTCAGGGACGCCTTTGACCTGCGGCATATCGCCGAGCCGTGTATTCTGGCCGGGCACGATTTAAGCCCGTCCACGACGGCGCAACTGGACAAAAATTTCGTGCTGGGATTCGCGACAGACGTTGGCGGCAAAACTTCGCACACGGCCATCATGGCGCGGTCGCTGGGAATTCCCGCCGTCGTCGGATTGCAGACCATCGCGGACGAACTGGAGACCGGCGACTACGCGCTGCTCGACGGCTTCAACGGCACGGTCATTGTCAATCCCACCGACCAGACGCTTTTTGAATACGGCCAGCTCGCGAAAATCAAGGCGTCGCTCGAGGAAAAGCTCCGCGCAATCAAGACGCTGCCCGCCGTCACGCTCGACGGGAAAATAATCCACCTGTCGGCGAACATCGAGGATCAGAACGACGTTGAAGCCGTTCTCGCGCACGGCGCGGAGGGCGTCGGGCTTTTCCGCACGGAATTTTTGTTCATCAACCGCGACAGCCTTCCGGGCGAGGAAGACCAATACAAAGTTTATCGCCAGGTCGCCGCCGCGCTGAAGCCGCAGCCAGTCATCATCCGCACGCTGGATCTGGGCGGCGACAAGTTCGCGTCGCATTTGCAACTGGCCAGGGAAGTGAATCCGTTTCTCGGCTGGCGCGCGATCCGCTTCTGCCTCGCGCAGCCGGAACTCTTTTGCGCGCAGCTCCGCGCCATTTTGCGCGCCAGCGCCGAGGGCAACGTCAAGATGATGTATCCGATGATTTCCGGCCTGGATGAATTGAACCAGGCCAACGCGCTCGTCGAGAAATGCAAAACGGAACTGCGCGGGAAAAATATTCCGTTCGACGAAAAAATGGACATCGGCGCGATGATCGAGATTCCGTCCGCCGCGCTTATCGCCGACGCGCTGGCGCAGCGCGTGAAATTTTTCAGCGTCGGCAGCAACGATTTGATCCAATACACGCTCGCCGCCGACCGCACGAACGAAAAAGTCTCGCACCTTTACGAGCCGACGCACCCGTCAATTTTGCGCCTGATCAAAATGACCGTTGACGCCGCGCACCATCACGGTATCTGGGCGGGCGTCTGTGGCGAAATCGCCGGCGACCCGGTGCTCACGCCGCTGCTGCTCGGCCTGGGCGTGGATGAATTGAGCGCCGCGCCGCCCGTCGTCGCGCAGGTGAAATACATCATCCGCCGCCTGAAACTGGCCGAGGCACAGGCGCTCGCGGAATTTGCGCTGCAATGCGAATCGCCGTCGGAAATTTTCGCACGCTGCCAGAAGCTCGCGCGCGAAACCGCGCCGAGCCTGTTTGAAAGTAAAAGTTGAACCGTATGAAAAATACTGGCCATTTTACAATAATACTATTTGGCTTCTTCCTATTAGTTGTCGGTTGTTCTCATCACGCAAATACTGCCGGTCAGAATAATTTGGACGCGGATCGGCTGAATACGATTAGCGGTTCTCAAGTAAACACTACAAATACTTGGAATCCGAACACAGAAAAACTGGATGAAAGCGCAAAGATAGACACTAAATTTTTAAGTTTAGACCATGATGTCAAAAACTTTTATAACTTTCTTCATAAAAAAGATTGGAAAGCGACTTACGAACTGCGATGGAAAAGATTTAAAGAAGTAGTTCCAGAACCGTTATATCTTAGCACGGCACAACAAGAGCTACCGGATTGGCAATTGTCGAACTATGAGATTCTTTCAGTAACTACGTATGATTCGGACGATGCTATTCTAATCTGTAAATTCGTTGAACTGCCGGGACCGGTTACTACATATTCAGTTGTGGATTGGCGTAAAGAAAAAGATGGAGTATGGAGGTGCGATGCAGCCGGACCAACCAAGATTTTTTTGTTTCAATATTTGGAATATAATAAAAAGTCCGATGAGGATAATTGAGTGTTACGGATTTGAAAAGTCAAGACTTGGATGGGAGCGAATTGTATTGTAATTGTATTCGTGTTTATTTGTGTTCATTCGTGTTTAAATAAAAAATGAAAGTCATCATCCTCGCCGCCGGATACGCCACGCGCCTGTATCCGCTCACCCTCACGCAACCCAAACCGCTGCTGCCGGTCGCGGGCAAGCCGATGGTCGAGCACGTCCTCGACAATCTCGCGCCCATCACCGAGATTGACCGCGTCTATGTCGTGACCAACGCCAAGTTCGCCGGGCATTTCCAGAAATGGTCGGACAATTATCGCGCGACAAAATCGAAATTCGATTTCACCGTCGTCAACGACCATTCCACCGACGACACGAACAAGCTCGGCGCGATCGGCGACATCCATTACGTCCTCAAAACCCAGAACGTGGACGACGATTTGATTGTGGTCGCCGGCGACAATCTGTTCAGCGAGAAGCTGGGCGAGTTCGGAAAATTCTGCCGCGAGAAAAATGCGCCCGTCGCTCGCGATCTACGACGTCGGCAATCTTGAAGAAATCAAGAAATACAATTCCATTTCCACCGATGCGACCGGCAAGATCACTTTCTTCGAGGAGAAGCCGAAAAATCCGACGAGCACGCTCACCGGCATCGCGCTTTATTTTTATCCGAAATCCGCGATTGCGCTCATCAAGCAATACATCGCCGAGGGCAACAATCCCGACCAGCCCGGCCGCCTTGTGCAATGGCTTATACCCGCGCACGCCGGTTTATACCTGGCGCGTGCCGGGCATCTGGTTCGACATCGGCTCGAAGGAAACTTTGGAAGAGGCGAACGAGATTTTCGCGAAGTTTTAATTGAGTCTTGTAGCAGCCGGGGTAACGAGGCTCCAATCAATTGAAATGAGCCTCCTCACGTCGGCTGCTACGGAATTATTTCGCCGTCACGACGACGTAATTCTTTTTGCCTTTGCGGAGCAGGAGGTGTTTGCCGAAAAGAAAGTCTTTCCAAGAAACCTGCTTGTTAATGTCCATTTCTCGGACGTTGTTTATGTATATTCCACCGCCCTGAATGTCTTTACGCGCCTGCCCCTTTGAGGAACAAAGTCCCGACTGAACAAGAATATCAACTATGGGACAGTGAGTTTCAACTTGGGATATATCAATTATTTTGCAAGGGACGCCAGCCGATACGTCTCCTAGTTTTTGAAGCGTTTCTTTGACAACTTGATTAAATTGGTCTTGAGGTATTCCAAAACGCTTTTCAAATTCTATTTCTGTAAGTTTAGTCGGGTCGCTGTCGTCATAAACATTGTTGGCAAGCATTTCTACAGCCTTCGCCTTTTCTTCTCCGTGAATCAAACTTGTTACCGCCTTTGCAAGTGCCTTGTGTGCGGTGCGCGCGCTGGGGTTTTCTATATGCTGTTTTTCGAGCAATTCAATTTCTGCGCGCGTCAGAAATGTGAAATATTTGAGATAGCGAATTACATCGCGGTCGTCGGTGCGAATCCAAAATTGATAAAAGTCTTCAGACAAAGTTCTTTTTTCGTCGAGCCAGATTGCGCCCGCTTCGGTTTTTCCAAATTTTGTTCCATCGGCGTTCGTGATGAGGGGAAGCGTTAGGCCAAAAACTTTCGGAACGAAAAGATGTCTCAACATTTTTTTCCGGATGAGATCAATGCCAGCGGTAATATTGCCCCATTGATCGCTACCACCAATTTGCAATTCACAGTTGTATGGCTTGCCGTTTTCATCTTTGTTTTCTGGATTAGCGAGATAGTAAAAATCAAACGCCTGCAACAGCATATAGCTGAACTCGGTGTAGCTGATGCCGGTCTCGCGGTCTTCCATCCGCGCACGGACAGATTCCTTGGCAACCATCTGGTTGACGGAAAAATGTTTTCCGATGTCGCGCAGAAAATCGAGGAACGAAATGTTTTGCGTCCACGAAGCGTTGTCCAAAAGTTTTGCGGGATTATTTTTTGGAGTTTTTGCCGCATCAAATTCGAGCAATTTTGCCAATTGCGTTTGAACTTTGAAAATATTGTTTTCCAAAATTTCTTTTGTGAGCAATTGACGTTCTTGAGTTTTGCCGCTCGGATCGCCAATTGATCCGGTCGCGCCGCCAGCGACGGCAATTGGATTGTGGCCGAGCAATTGAAACCGTCGCAGCGCGAGCAGCGGCACGAGATTGCCGACGTGCAACGAATCCGCCGTCGGATCGAAGCCGCAGTAAAGCGTGATCGGCGCGGAAATTTTCTTTTCCAGTTCCACCGCGTCGGTGCAGTCGGCAATCAGCCCGCGCCATTTCAGTTCTTCCAGAATGTTCACGCGAGCAGGTTAAATTGCCGGCGCCAAAATGCCAATTTCCAATTGCCAAAATCATTCTCATCTTCGTCCTCATCCTCGTCGTCAATTTTTTAATTGAGAACGAGGATGAGCATGACGATGAGCATGATTGCAACACTTTGGACTTTGGACTTTGGGCTTTGGACTTTAATCTTCGCGCGATGTCGCAAATGTTGAAATCGTCCGGCGCGATGGCCGGTGCCACTTTGTTGAGCCGGCTGCTTGGCATGGTGCGCGAAATGGTTTATTCGCGTTTCATGGGCGTGGGCTGGGTCACGGACGCATTTCTGCTCGCGTTTCAAATTCCAAACCTGTTCCGGCGATTGCTCGGCGAAGGCGCGTTGACGGCGGCGTTCATCCCGATTTTCAAGGAGAAGGAAAAAATTCACGGTGAAGAGGAAATGTGGCGCGCGGCCAACGCCGTCATTTCCGGCCTCGTGGTTGTGGCAACCCTGATTGTTGCGCTTGGAATTTTCGGCATCAGCCTGGCGTTGCCGCTGGTGAAAAACGCCAAGCCGCTGGCGGTTGTAACACCGATTGTCAGTTCCGCCAGCCCAGCCGAACCGCTTCATCTCGACTACGACGGCCACTATAAAACGAAAAGCGAAATCAAATGGGAGAGAACCGTCCTGATGTTGCAATTGTTACGCGTCATGTTTCCGTATCTTCTGCTCGTTTGCATGGCGGCGGCGTTCATCGGAATGCTCAATGCGCGCGGCCATTTTTTTATTCCCGCGATGGGTGCGACGATGCTCAATGTCGTCATGATTGCGTCCGTCTTTTGGCTCGCTCCAAGATTCGGAGTGGCGCTTCCGAAGGGACAAAAATTGCCGGCGCAAATTTTCGCGCTCGCATTCGGCGTGCTGGCGGCGGGCGTGGCGCAGGCGGCTTTTCAATTGCCGACACTCCGTCGCGACGGGTTTCGCTATCGCTGGGTTTCGCCGTGGAAAAATGAAACGGTGCGCCTCGTCGTGATGCGGATGATTCCGGCCACCATCGGCGTCGCCGCATTTCAAATCAACGTCACCGTCGTGCAAATCCTTTCGTTTTGGGTCGGCACAGGAATCGTTTCATCATTCGGATACGCCGTGCGATTGATGGAACTGCCGCAAGGATTGTTCGGCATTTCGCTGGCGACGTATTTGCTGCCGACGCTTTCGGGACTTGCCTTGGAAAAGAAATTTCCTGAATTCCGGTCAACATTGCGGAGCGGGCTCGGCACGCTGTTTTTTCTGAATCTGATAGCCTCCGTTTTGCTAGTCGCACTTGCCGAACCAATCGTCCGCCTCCTTTTTGAGGGCGGCAAATTCGACGCGGCGGCGACACATGAGGCTTCAATCGCCTTGATGTGCCTTGCGCCAGGGCTTGTCGCGTTTTCCACCGTCAACATCCTGGCGCGCGCATTCTTTGCGCTGGGCGACACGAAGACGCCGATGAAAATCAGCATTTTCTGCCTTGCGCTGAATTTGATTATTGCCGTCGCGCTCGTCGAACAGTTCCGGCAGGGCGGACTTGGGGTCGCAAACACGCTGACCTCGATTTGCAATGTCGGCCTGCTGCTTTTTGCGCTGAAGAAAAAATTGGGGAAACTGGAAATGGAATCGCTGCGGAAAACGCTTTTGCCGCTGGCGTTTGCCGGAATCGTCGCCGGAGCAATAGCGTGGTTTGGATGGCATTATTTGGAAAAACAATTCGGCCACGAAACAATTGCGCTAAAAATCGGCGCGGTCTTCGTTCCGGCAATCACAGCGGGTTTGATTTATGGAATCCTTGCGCTGGCCTTCAAAGTTCCGGCGGCGAAGGAAATGCTGGATTTTGCGCTGGCGAAATTCAAAAGGTAGGGACGACCTGCCGGTTGTCCGGCGGCGCGGCAGCGCCGCCCTACCGCGCGATTGGAACAACCGCCATCCAGCAATTTCCTCCAAACTTCGATTTGAATTTTTCGGCAAGGATTTCAGCGGCAGAGACGTTTTCGCAAATCGCAAACGTCGTCGAGCCGCTGCCGGACATGAGCGCGACGAGAGCGCCGTTCGCGCGGAGAAATTCCTGGAACAATTGCAGAATCGGAAATTTTTCCAGCGCGGGCGCTTCGAGCGAATTGTAAAGGCCGGCGGCGATGGCGGGCCAATTGTTGGATTGCAGCAGCGCGATCAATTTTTCCGCGCGGCCTTTTTCGCCGTTCAACGCCTCTGGAAACCGCGCGAGGTTTTGATACGCCCACGGCGTGGAAATGCCGAAGCCGGGATGGATCAGCAAAAACGCCCTGCGGCGCAGCGCCGGAAAATTTTCCAACGGCTGGATATGTTCGCCGCGGCCCGTCGCAAGGGCGGGTTTGTCCTGGAGAAAAAAGGGAACGTCCGAACCAATCTCCGCCGCAATTTCAAAAAGCTTTTCCGGCACGAGCGGCTTTTCAAAAAGTTCGTTGAGCGCGAGCAGCGTCGTCGCCGCGTTTCCGCTGCCGCCGCCCAGCCCGGCGGCGAGCGGGATTTTTTTCTCCAGGCGGATTTTCACGCCGCCGCCGGTTTTCGCCGCCGCCAGGAAATTTTCCGCCGCGCGAAAGACCAGGTTTTTTGAATTCACCGGCAGTCTTCTGTCGCTGCACGAAAGCTTGATCCTGTTTCCGCCGCGCTCAAAAACCAGTTCGTCGCAAAAATTGACGGGCTGCATGACGGTTTCGAGTTCGTGAAAGCCGTCGGCGCGTTTGCCGAGGATGTTCAGCAGCAGATTGACCTTGCAGCGGGATTTTTTTTCAAGCGGCATGGATTGCTTTCACGAAAGCAAAACGCGCCAACGGAAGTTTGCCGGCGCGTTGGGCAAGATTGATTTGGCCACGGTCAGTTGTCGAACACGCTGAACCGGCTGCCGGGAAACCATGGCGCAACGTCGCCGCCGCTGAAGCCGGTGTAGGTGTCGGTGTCGAACATCGGATCCGAAATCAGCCCCGGCTTGTAGCTTTCGGGATAGGCCGGTTCGGGTGCCAGGTGCGCGGTGTCAATGGGTCCGTAATAGTCCTTGTGGTTCGGGAACGGAAAGGACACGACTTCCCAGAGGCCGACGCCCGTGCGTTCAAAACTGCGGTCCAAGCCGCGTATGACGCCGGTGGTGTAGTAGGGCTGGCCGGGCGTGCTGAACACCGCCGACTGCTCGATGGAGCTGCGCAGTTCGCCGAGGCGCGCAAATTCAAGCGAGTTGCTGATGCCGCGTCCGAGCTTGTCCTCCGGCCCGGCGCAGCCGGACGTGAGCAATGCGGCAAGGGCCGCCGCCGCGAGAAGTGTAATTGCGTTTCTCATACGTTTTTTAAGTTGGTGAAAGGAGCCTACCTCGAAATTGGATTTTGTAAAGCGCGTTTTAATGAACCCAATGCTGGCGCAGCCACGGCCAGCCATATTTCCAGCCATCCCACAGCATAACTCCCAATAACAGCACGCCAAGTGACGTGATCAACAGGACGCGACGCGCCTTGGCCCGATCCGGCTGATCCCAATACCAGGCGATCCAGACGCTGATTTCAAAGAGGACTTGCAGGACGACGGCCATGATGACCTGCGTGAACGGTTCCGGCGTGGTCAGCAGCGCGCCGATGACGAGGTTGATGACAATCATGTAGCGACGCAGCGCCGTGAGTTTTTTATAGTCGAGCACGCCGATTTTCACCAGCGCCAGCAGCACCACGGGCAGTTCAAATCCCAGCCCCATGCCGAGCAGGAATTTGGTGACGAAGCTGAAATACGTCTCCGCGCGCCATTCGGGAACTTTCACGCCCATCCAGAGCGCCCACCATTGGGCGAACTTCAACGCCCGCGCCAGCACGAAAAAATAGCAGAACGCCACGCCCGCGAGAAACAGCCCGACGCCGATGAACGCCGCGCGCAGGACGTATTTTTTCTCCCGGATTTTCAGCGCGGGCAAAATGAACTGTGCGACAAAAAAGAAAATGACCGGCGACGCCAGCAAAATCCCGCCGTAAAACGCCAGTTGCATCGAGGAAAAAAATGGCGCCGCCGGATCAAGATAAATCAGGTCCGTCGCCGATTGAACCTGGGTCGCGGCGGTCGGATTTTGCTCCACCCGCACCGACAGGAGGATGTTGCTGCCGACGGCGACCGGCTCGACTTGCAGGACTGTGAACCAGTTTGTGCCAAGATCCAGCCCGCCGATCCGGTTCGTCATGAGTTCCAGCGTGGCGACGGTGTTGGTGTCAAAGCGCACGAGCGTCCTGCGTTCGCCCATCACGCGCACGAGCGACGCGCGCGACAGCGGCCATTTCAGGACGGTGACGATTTCCGGCACGGCATAAAGGCAGACGATCAGGCAGACCAGCAATGCCGCGCCGGTTTTGATGAGCAGCCAGCGGAAATCTTCGAGGTGCTCGAGAAAACTTTTGACGGGACCGCCCTCGTCCTCCGCGTCCGGCGGCGTCTCTTTGGAAAAATCGGCCATGAAAAACTTCGCAGCGCGAACCCCGCTGATGCGCGGTCAGATGACTTTTGTTTCCGGTGGCGGCGGATTGGCTTGCGTCTGGGCGGCGGTGTTGGCCGGAGGCGTTTTGGGCGCGGGCGTCGTCTCGCTTTCAATCGAGTCAGTCACCTCGCGCGAGGCTTTTTTGAACTCGTTGATGCCCTTGCCCAGCCCTTTGGCAAATTCAGGAATCTTCTTCGCACCGAACAGGACAAGAATCGCGACGACCACGATGATCAGTTCCGTCCCGCTCAAACCCAAAACTGCAAAAATTGGCTTCATAAATTTTTTCCGAACCTGTCCAAATCCTACGCCCGTTGCGGCAAATAGTAAAGCACCAAAAAAAGAAGGCCGCGACGCTCGCGGCCTTCGATGATTTCAATCCGCGATCAGGGCTGCGGCATTCCCGCCGGCGTATTTGGATTGGGATGCAGCAGGATAAAATCGTCGCGACGGTTTTTCTTCCATGCCGCCTCGTCGTGGCCAGAGTCAACAGGCCGGTCCTTGCCGTAGGTGATGGTGAAGACGCGCATCGGATCCAGCCCCAGTTTGGCCAGCGCCTCGCGCGCAGCCAGCGCGCGGCGCTCTCCGAGCGCGCGGTTGTATTCCTCCGTGCCGCGCTCGTCGCAATTGCCCGTGATGAGCAGCTTCGTGGCCGGGTCAGACGCCAGTTCCGACGCGACCGACTGCAGGTTCGCCTTTTCGCTGTCGCGAATGGCAGCGCTGTCGTAAGGAAAATGAATCGTGTAAGCGGCCAGCGCGTTGGTGTCTTTAATCATGCCGTATGCCAAATCCGGGTTGGCTGCTGGAATTTCCTGATTAGTGACAGGGGTATTAGGATTTATTTGTGATCCTGACGTTCCACCATTATCAGGCAACGTAGGTGGCAGTGGTGGAGTCGGCGGCTGCGTTAAGCCTCGCGGCATTGGCGTGACGTTGAGGGGTTGGTGCTTGCAGCCGGTGGCGAGCATCACGGCCAGTGCCAGCGCCAGCGGATAAATCATTTTCATCGTCTTCATATTTTTCCTTCAGTTAATTGGTTAAATTTTTCCGTCAAAACAAAATCATTTCGCCCACGAGGGTTGCGAATCATTTCCCGAAATCCGGCCAATATCCTTCACCTGTTTCGTGAAAACGTCAAGCACGGACAGCGAGTAGCGCCAGTTTGTGAGTTTTGTGAAAATCAGCGTCCGCGAATTCGGCGACCACGACGGGTCCTGGCCCGGCACCAAAATCACGGGAGTGCCGCCGTCCGCCGGCATGACGCAGATGTCGAACTCGCCCATCTGCGACGTGAACGCGATCCATTTGCCGTCCGGCGACCAGTCGGGTTCGGTCGGATTTGGCGCGCCCGGCGTCGGGATTCTTTGAACCGCGCCGCCGTCCGCCGGAATTTTCGCCAGCACGCGGCGCTCGGCGATTTTCGTCGCGAAGCAAATCCATTTTCCGTCCGGCGACCAGCATGGCGACGATTCGTCCTCCACCGATTTCGTCAACCGCTTCAAATTGCTCCCGTCCGCATCGGCCACATACAAATCCACCCAGCCGTCCTTGTCCAAAATCATCGCCACCTTCGAGCCGTCCGGCGACGGCGCGGGGCTGATGTTCGAGCCGCCGTAGCGCGCGATGGTGCGCGCCTCGCCGGTCGCGAGGTTGTTGTAAAAAATGTCCGGGTTGCCGAGCCGGTAGGAATTGTAGTAAAGCGCCAGCCGCCCCGGAACCCACGCGGGCGCGGAGACAATCGTCTTGTCGTGCGTGATGGCCTGCGGATTGCCGCCGTCGAAATCGGAAACAAAAATTTCGCCGTCGCCGTTTTCGCTCTGCGCCTTGAACGCGATCTTGGTCTGCCCGATTCCCTTCTTGCCCGTGATGGCAAAAACGATGTCGTCCGAAAGCGCGTGCGCCTCCCGCCGCAAACTCGCGCCCGCGTAGCTGCGCGAAAGGATTTCCCTTCTGGCAACCCTGTCCGTGACATGGCCGATGACATTTCCCGAATTGCTCCCGCTGATTTGATATTGCGCCGCGTCCGGCGCGACAAATGAAAATCCCTGGACGTAAAGATCAAATTTCAACACGCTCAAAACCTCGCCGCTGAAACCTTCGAGCGAAACGGGAATTGGACTTTGCCCGAATGTTGCCTGACGCTGAATGACGATTGAATTTTGGTCACTTTGGCCGCAGGCAAAATTGACGGCGAAAATCGTGAGCAAAACCGGCAGGCAAATTTTTAGATGTTTTTTCATTCAGAACTTTTGACTTGGGGATTAAAATTGATGGTGTAAGTGCGTTCCTTTTCAGTCGCGCCGTCGGGAAATGCTCGGACAAATTTGACGCGATCCAAAGTTCGTTGCACCGAGGCGTCCGCCGGCGCGTCGCCGGACGGCGTGACGACGCTCGATGAAATCACCGCGCCATCGCTCGCTATTGTTACGCTGACGGTGATGTTTTCATCTTTGGCGACGCTGTCCGGCAAAGTCCACGCGTGGTCATAAACGCTTTTGACAACGGTGGCGTAATTCGCATAAGCCACGCTGCTGTCGCCGGGCATTTCAATTTGCGTGGGCTGAGACAATTGTTTCTGCAATTCTGCGGCGAGATTTCTTGCGGCCTGCGAATTGTCTTTTGTTTTCAACGGCTTCAAACTTTTTGGCGCGTCGCGCGTCACACGCTGCGTGTTGACTTCAATTTTGTGCGGCGGATTTTTTTCCGGCTTTTCGACCGGTTTCAAATCCGGTTTTGGTTCGGGCGCAAAATATTTTTCAACTCTTTGGACAAGCGTCGGCTGCGGCGCGGGCTGGACAACTGATTTTGGCGTGGGCGGCGTGGGCTGTTGTTGCGGTTGCGGTTGAACAATTGGCTGCGGTGTGACAATCGGAGTCGGCGGCGGCGGTTGCGCGCCTTTGACGCCGCTGGTCAACGCCTCATCAATCAAATTGGCCGGGATCACGTCAATCGCCGGCGAGTTGTCCGGCTTTCGGCCTGGGATTAAAAAACGCCGGGCCGACGAACAGAATCACGAGCAGCAGCAGGTGAAGTCCCGCCGTGGCGATGACGCATTTTTTTTGCAACCGGTTCATTTGGTCGTCGGGTCGGTCCGCAACGAATAGCGCGTGATGCCGTTTTTCTGGCAGCCGTCAATCACCTGCGCCACGAGGTCGTAGCGGCTGTCCTTATCGGCGCGGATATAGACGACCAGATTCGGATTGGCGCGGAACTCGCCGGCGAGCTGCGCGATCATCTGCGGCAGTTGCATCCGCTTTTCGATCCAGTTTGTAATAACCCGTGTTGGAAATTTCGACCGTGCGGATGTCGGACTTGTTCAACTGTTTGTCCGGCTGGCCGCCATGCGGCAGTTTGAGCTCGATGCTTTGCTGAGCAACGGCGTGGTGATGATGAAAATGATGAGCAGCACGAACGCGAGGTCGAGCAGCGGCGTGATGTTGATGTCGCTCAACGTCACCAGCGGATTGCGTTGTGAAAATCGTCGCATACTTTTTTTATTTAGCCACAGATGGACACAAATGGACACAGATGTTTCCAATACGGATAAAAGCGTCCGCGTTGATTTTTAATCTGTTTTTATCTGTGTGCATCTGTGGCTTATTCATCGGCCAAAAATTCCGTCTCCATTTTTGAAACCAGCTCCTGCGCGAAATTGTCAAGGCCGACGGTGAACACGCGGAGATTATGCACGAGCCAGTTGTAGCTGAACATCGAGGGAATCGCCACGAGCAGGCCGGCGACGGTCGTGATGAGCGCAGCGCTCACGCCGGGAGCCATCGCGGCCATCGTGGCGGTGCCTTGTCTGCGCGATGCCGGCGAAAGTGCTCATCACGCCCCAGACCGTTCCGAGCAGTCCGATGAACGGCGCGCCGCTCACGGCGATCGCCAGCAGGATCAAGCCGGATTCCAGTTTCAAGGATTCCTGCGCGACGACATTTTCCATCGCGCGTTTGACGTGCTCCATGTTTTTGAGCGAGACCTGCTGCTTGCTGCGTTCGCCGCCCGGCCCGCGCAGCCGCGCGTCGAGCTGCACGCAGCCAGCCTGATAAACTTCGTAGAGCGGGCAGCCTTCGACCTGGAGCTTGCGGTCGAAAATGTCGAGCACGGTTTTCTGCGCGTGAAATTCCTGGTCGAAGTAATAATTCAGTTTCCGCGCGCGGCGCATTTGAATCGCCTTCGAGACCATGACCGACCACGCGATGATGGAAAAAATGATGAGGCAGACGATGATCGCCTTGGCTTCCGGCGTCGCCTGCTCCCAGATATAGACGAGTTCCGCCTTGTTTGAAGCGGTTCCCACGGCGGCAAATAGACAGAGTCCATCCATAAAATTCCGACGGTGACTTGGACGTGAGGAACCGAAGCGCCAAGCGGCGGGTGGTCGAACAATTTTCCCGCCGGACAAATTATTATCCGGCGCGGAAAAATTGCAAAGCCTTTTTGCGCGAAAAAACAAACTTTGTCCGCGCCCCGAAATCGCTTACAAAATGCGCGATGTCTCGTCCGCGCATTGCCGCCCTGCTGCTCGCGTTCGTCACGCTGCTGGCTTATATGCCGGTGGCGCATCACACCTTTGTGCTTTATGACGACGGGGATTACATCACGGAAAACCGCGTCGTGCAAGACGGCCTGACATGGGCGGGAATCAAATGGGCGTTCACGACGTGGCACGCGAGCAACTGGCATCCGCTCACCTGGATTTCGCACATGGCGGACTGCCAGTTATTCGGCCTCAACGCCGGCGGGCATCATCTGGTCAGCGCGCTCATTCACGCGGTCAACGCCGTTTTGCTTTTTGTTTTGCTGCTGCGGTTGACGAGCCTTCGCGCCGAATCTCCGGCCCGGCAGGCAAATTCATTTTGGCCGTGCGCGTTCGTCGCCGCGCTATTCGCGTGGCATCCGCTGCACGTCGAATCCGTCGCGTGGGCGTCGGAACGGAAGGATGTGTTAAGCACTTTTTTTGAACTGCTCGCGCTGCTGGCGTATGTAAAGGCCGTGACGAGTGGCGAGTGGCAAGTGACAAGCAAGCAGCGCAACCCTTTGCTCGTCACTCGTCACTCGTCACTTTGTCTGGCTCTGCTTTTCTTTGCCTGCGCCCTGATGTCCAAGCCGATGCCGGTGACGATGCCTTTTGTGATGCTGCTGCTGGATTACTGGCCGTTGGAACGGTTCAAAGTTCAAGGTTCAGGGTTCAAGGTTAAAAATTTGGTTTTGGAAAAAATTCCATTTTTTCTTTTGTCGGCGGCTTCGTGCGTCGTGACCTACCTCTCGCAAAGAACAACGGCGGTCGTGTCGCTGAAGGGAATGTCACTGCACTTCCGGCTGGAAAACTCGCTGGTTTCCTACGGACGCTATCTGCTGAAACTGTTCTGGCCGGAAAAACTCGCCGTCCTTTATCCGCTGCCGGGACATTTTCCGTGGTGGCAATTGGCGCTGGCGGCTGCGGCCTTGATCGCGATTTCATGGTTCGCCTGGCGCGGGCGCAGCCGGTTTGCGTATCTGCCCGTCGGCTGGCTTTGGTTTCTGGGAACGCTCGTGCCGGTCATCGGTCTGGTGCAGGTCGGCAGCCAGGCGCTCGCCGACCGTTACACCTATTTTCCGTCCGTCGGCATTTTCATCATCGTCGCGTTCGGCGCGCGTGATCTGGCGAACCGGTTTCAAATTTCAAAAATAATTATCGCCATCGCCGCCGCTTCGGTTCTCGCCGCCTGCCTGGTTCTCATGGAAAAACAATTGAGCTACTGGAGCGACGACGAATCGCTTTTCCGCCACGCCGTCGCCGTGACCCGCGACAACGAAGTCGCCCACCTCAATCTCGGCGTCGCCCTCGAACGGCAGGGGCGCGACGCCGAGGCGGTGGCCGAATATCGCGAAGCCCTGAAGATTTACCCGAAAAGCTCGGAGACGCACAACAACCTTGCCAACCTGCTCGACACCATGGACGAAACAAACGCCGCGCTGGCCGAATATCAGGAGGCGATACGGCTTGATCCAAAATCCACCGCGCCGCGCAACAACCTCGGAACACTCTACGTCAAACTCGGACGGCTTGACGACGCGATGAAGCAATACGCCGAATCAGAGCAGCTCGACCCGAAGGACGCACACGCGTTTTATTTGATGGGCAAAGTGCTGCTCCGCGAAGGTCGCGATGGAGAAGCCATCCCGCAATTCCAGAAGGCCGCGCAGCTCGCGCCGGACAATTTTGAGATGCTCGCATACATTGCGCGCGTGCTGGCCTCCGACCAAAACGCCGCGGCCCGCAACGGCGCCGCCGCCTACGCACTTGCATCCAAAGCCAACGCCCTGACCGACGGCGTCCAGCCCGCCATTCTCGACACCCTCGCCATGGCCTACGCCGAACTCGGACGTTTCGACGACGCGCAGCAGGCTGTCGGCGACGCCATCGCCATCGCCGGCAAATACAAACTCAAAGACGACGTCGCCGCCATGACCGCCCGCCTGCAACTTTACAAGGACCGTCGGCCCTGCCGCGAATCCTTCACCAACGCGACGCTCAATCTGCCAAAAATAGTCACGCCCTTCATTTATTGAGGCGCGGCAGCAGGAAGATTCTTTCCGCATCGAAAAATTCCGCGAGCAGGCTTGCGTTCGTCTTCGTCGAGGCGTCCGGCCTTTGCGGCGAATTCAGGACGACGTGCGCCTTCGCCCGCAGATTTTTCGGCAACGCCTCCAGCGCGAGCAAAACCTGGTTCACCGCGCCGAGTTTGTTTTGCGCGACGATGATTGGCATCGCGCGCAGGGCGACAATCAAATCGCGCGAATTGAAATTCCTGCCGAGCGGACTCAGCAAACCGCCCGCGCCTTCAACCAATAAAACGTCAAAACGCTTTTGCATCGCGCGGACGCGCGCGACGACTTGCGAAAGCCTTACGGTTTTATTTTCGCGGCGCGCGGCCAGCAGCGGCGCAATGGCCGCGCGGAAATGCCACGGATTGATTTTATCGAGCGGCAGCGCGCCGTCCATCATCGCGAAAAGTTTCCGCGCGTCGCTGCGGCCGCCGGAGCAAATGGGTTTGAGCGCCGCCGCGTGAACGCCGCGTTCGCGCAAAAATTTCACGAGCAGCGCGGTAAGAACCGTCTTGCCGACGCCGGTGTCCGTGCCGGTGATGAAAAGCGTTTGCTTCATTTGCGAATATCAAAGCGGAAACGGCGTAAAATCACAATGGTCTTGATTTTCGGATTAAGCCGGTTCAGGTTTGGCAGGTTGGGCGGAATCCACGATATGAAATTCAACACGCAATTAATTTATCGCTTACTCGCTGTTGTAGTCGGTTTGCTAATTATTTATTGCATCTCATTCTTTCATTTTATTCATTCTCACGAAACCACAGATATGCGCGTGCCTGGCGGTCGAGGAGTGACAGAGGTATGGTTGATTGTGCCAGACACAAAAATGAATCGGCTTGTGGTTACGTTCTATGCGCCAATGTTCAAATGCTTTTTTGAAAGGGACTTTAACCTGATTGAGTGGAAAAAGCCTGACAACGCTGCACCGCCGTCAAACTGATTTCAAACTGACCCATTACCTCGTTCTCAAAACCGTTGACGTTCTCCGTTTAATTCATTTATGCTGCGCGGCTCGTTAAACGAGAATTTATTGTGAACATCACCGTTGAAAATCTGGCACCGTGCAAAAAACTGCTCCGCGTGGAAGTGGACGCGAAGGCCGTGGACGAAATCTTCGACGCCGTCACGAAGGATTACCAGAAGCAGGCCGCGCTGCCCGGCTTCCGCCCCGGCAAGGCGCCGCGCGACATGGTCGCCAAAAAATACGAGGCCGACATCAAGGACGACGCCAAGCGCAAGCTCATCGGCGAAAATTACCGCAAGGCGCTCGAGGAGAAAAAACTCCACGTCCTCGGCAATCCCGACATCGAGGAAATCCAGTTTGAACGCGGGCAAAATCTGCAGTTCGCCGCGACCATCGAGACCGCGCCGGAATTTGAACTGCCGCAATACAAGGGTTTGCCGGTCAAGCGCGAAGATCAAATCCGTCACGGACGAGGATGTTGAGCGCGCGCTGAACCTGCTCGCGCAGCAGCACGTCAAATTTGAAACGGTCGCGCGCGAATTGAAAATGGGCGACGTGGCCGTGGTGAATTACACCGGCACCTGCGACGGAAAGCCGATCACCGAAACCGCGCCGACGGCGAAGGGTTTGACGGAGCAGAAAAATTTCTGGGTGGACATCGCGCCGGACACGTTCATCGCCGGATTCGCCGAGCAGCTTGCCGGCGCGAAGGCGGGCGACAAGAAAACCGTGAACGTGGATTTTCCCGCCGATTTCGTGACGAAGGAATTGTCCGGCAAGAAGGGTGTTTTTGAAGTCGAAGTCGTCGAGGTGAAGGAAAAGATTTCGCCGCCGATTGACGACGAACTGGCGAAAAAGTTCGGCGCGGAAAATCTGGAAAAGCTGCGCGCGGGCGTGCGCGTGGATTTGGAAAATGAATTGAAGCATTCGCAGCGGAAGGCGATTCGCCGACAGATCATTGACGCGCTGCTCGGCGGCGCGAATTTTGACCTGCCGGAAACGGCGGTCGCGCACGAGACGCGCAACGTGGTCTATAACATCGTGCAGGAAAATTCCAAGCGCGGCGTCCCGCGCGAGACTGATCGAGAAGCAGAAGGAGGAGATTTACACGGCGGCGGCGCGCAGCGCGAAGGAGCGGGTGCGGCTGGCGTTTTTGATCCAGCGCATCGCGGAGCAGGAAAAAATCTCCGTCTCGCAGGAGGAGGTCTTGCAGCGCGTGCAGTCGCTCTCGGCGGCGTATCAGATTCCGCCCGACAAGTTCATCAAGGATTTGCAGAAGCGCAACGGCATCAACGAGCTTTACGACCAGATCGCGCACGAAAAAGTCCTCGAATTTCTGGAAATAAACGCGAAAATCGAGAATGTCCCGGCGGCGAAATGAGGGCCGGTAGCCGCTAAATGGCGCAAAAGCGCGAAATTGCACTTTGGCCTTGCGCGCCGCAGGATTTTTCGCGGTAATTAACCAGTTGGTTACTTTGCGGATTTTCCGGCGTCTTCATTTGACGAAACGCGGCGAAAGCCGCAAACTCACGCATCATGAAAAATTTCAGCGCAGTTTCAATTTTTTTCGCGGCGGTCTATGCCGCCGCCGCGCAGACGAACACGGACGCGGGCGCAACGCGCGCGATGTCGCTGACGGACTGCATCCAGCAGGCGCTGGCGCAGAACTTCGACGTGCAGATCCAGCGCATCAACCCGCAGATCTCGCTTTACAACCTGAACGCGGCCTACGGCGGCTACGATCCGACGCTTCAACATTTCCGGCCAGCACAATCACAATGAATCGGCGGCGGGTTGAAAACGGCCAGCGCCATGCCGGCCGACTTCCGACGCAAACAGTTTCAGTTCCGGCCTCGACGGCTCGACTGCCGTGGGGCTTGACATACGGTTTGAGCGGCAATGTTTCGAAAACTTACAATTCAGTTTTCCCGGTTTCCCTGACAAATATATTTCAAAGCTCCGGCGGCTCGGTCCAGTTGAGCGTGACGCAGCCGCTGCTGAAAAATTTCTGGATTGACAGCACGCGGCTGACAATCCGCGTCGCCAAAAACCGGTTGAAATATTCCGAGCAGGGTTTGCGCCTGCAACTCATCACCACCGTCACCGCCGTCGCAGAACGCCTATTACGAGCTGATTTACGCGCAGGAAAACGTGAAAGTGCAGCAGGAGGCGCTCGACCTGGCGCAGACGCAACTGGATCAGGACAAGCAGCGCGTGCAGATCGGCACGCTGGCGCAATTGAGCGTGCAGCAGGACGAGTCGCAGGTCGCCTCAGAGCAAGGCGAATCTGATCGCCGCGCAGAACACGCTGTCCGTTGACCAGAACACTTTGAAAAACCTGCTCACCGACGATTATGCCGGCTGGCACGGCACAGACATCCAGCCGACCGCGACGCTTGACAGCGCCACCGCAATCGTTCGACTTGCAGGACAGCTGGAACAAGGGCATGACCGAGCGGCCCGATTTGTTGCAGGCGCGGCTGAACGTGGAGCAGCAGGGCATCCAGTTGAAATATTCCCGCAACCAGCTTTTTCCCGAACTGGATTTGATCGGCACCTACGGCTACAACGGAGCGGGCAGGGATATCAGCGACACGTTCGACCAGCTCAACGACGGCAACGCTCCGTTTTACAGCTACGGCGCGCAGATTTCCATTCCGTTGAGCAACGTCGGGCCGCGCAACCAATACAAGGCCGCCAAGGTGACGTTGCAGCAGATCGTCCTGCAACTCAAACAGCTTGAGCAAAACATCATGGTGGAGATTGACAACGCCGTGAAACAGGCGCAGTCCGAGCTATCAAAGCGTGGACGCCACGCGGCAGGCGCGCATTTACGCCGAGGCCGCGCTGGACGCCGAGCAGAAAACCTACGCCGTCGGCAAGGCCACCACCTTTGACGTGCTGCAATATCAAAACACCCTGACCACCGCGCGCGGCCAGGAAATTCGCGCGCTCGCCAATTACAACGAGGCCCTGGCCAATCTCGCCGCGCAGGAAGGCACCACGCTCGAACGCAACAACATTAACCTCGAGGCGAAGTAACATTCGTTTTCGTCCTCGTTCTCGGAATTGCGAAAATTCAAGGACGAGAGGAAAATGAAGATGATTTTCTCACCAGAAATGCCACGCGCCGCTGCCACACAATCCAGACGCCGAGCAGAAAATTCGTGATGGCGTGCGCCGTCATCGCGTCGCCCAGCCGGTTTTTGCGGAGGACCAGCCATTGATACGCCGCGCCGCACAAAATTCCCGCCAGCCATTCGTTGTGCGAAAAGCCGAAGACGATCGCCGTCGCAAAAAACGGCCACGGCAGAAATTGATTCAGCGGCACGGACAGGAAATTCTGGCTGGCGAGGTAGCGATACAAAAACGAGCGGTAAAAAACTTCTTCCAGCGGCGGCACGACGAACGTCATTCCCAAAATGTGAACGGCGATGAAAAACCACGCGAGCGCGGAGCCTTCGCCAAAACTGTCATTGGGATTTCCCGTCGCGCCGCCTTTCATCAAATGCGGATAAAACGGATCCAGTCCGACCCAGACCGCAAAAATCCCGACGCCGACGACAACCGCCTCCCAACTGAACGCCCAGCGCATTTCGGAAACGAGCGGGCGCATTTCCAAAACCAGCCACGCGCCGACCAGGGTTTTCGCAAAATAAAACCAATAGGCCGAGGCCGCGCCGAATTTCCCCTGGCAGAACGTCAGCGCGAGAAAAATGCAAATGGCGCGACGCGCGCGGCGGCGGGCGAGAGCGGTGATTTTTTTCAAAAGACGCACGCGAAATAAGGCCGGGATTTTATTCGCCCATCACCAGTTTCTTATCCGAACCGTCCGGGCTTTCCAGCGTGATGCTGTCCGGGGAAATTTCCTTCACGCGGAAATTGTCCACGCGGTCGCCGACATAAACAGTTTTTCCGTTCACAATCGCCCAGGGTTTTGCGCCATAAATGATGCCCTGAATTTTTATGTCAGCCGTTGACAGTGGAACCGCTGCGACGGTCTTTTTAACCGCCGGAGCATTGGTGACGCGGAACGACCTTCGGCGGAACGGGCGCAACGGCACGGGGTAGCCGCCGTTTGTGCCGCCGCTGGCTGCGACACCGCCGTTTGTGCCGCCGGAATTTCCGGCGCTTTTGCCGGCGGCGTTTTGTGCCCGGCCAGCGCCAGCCAGATGAAAAATGCTGCCGCGCCAACGAGCGCGATCACGGCCAGCGGCAGCATCCAGTGCGCCGCGCCGCGCGGGACGGGTGCGACCGGCCGCAGCGGCAACCGGCCGTCTCGCCTGATTCGGCTGTTGCGACTGCCGGGCCTGTTTCAGCGCGTCGTTGATGAGGCTCATGCGTGATTTTTCCTTCCAGTTCGCGGATGGCGCGGCTGACCATGCGGTAGGTGATGCGGTCGCTCTGCTCGACAAAACCGGCGAGCAGCGCCTTGTCGCAGACGGCATTGACGAGGCGCGGGACGCCGCCGCTGTAAAGATAAACCCGCCAGAGCGCGGGCCGCGTGAAAAACGGGATGCCCCGCGCGCCGGCGAGTTCGAGCCGGTGCTGGATATATTGGCCGGCCTCGAACCGCGTGAGCGGCAGGAGATGGTAACGCACCGTGATGCGCTGGCGCAATTGCTTCAGTCGCGGGCTGTTCAGGCGGTCGCGCAATTCCGGCTGGCCCATCAGGACGATCTGCAACAGCTTCCGGTCGTCCGTCTCGATGTTCGAGAGCAGGCGGACTTGTTCGAGCAGGTCTTCCGTCAAATTCTGCGCCTCGTCAATGATCAGAACCGTTTCCCGGTTTTCCACGGCCTGATTGAGAAGAAATTTTGTGATGGCCGCGACGGTTTCCAGCCGGTCAAAGCCGCTGACTTCGAGGCCGAATTCCGTCGCGATGGACTTCATCAATTCATTCGCGTTCAGCGCCGGGTTCAGGATGAGCGCGGTGGAATATTTTCCGTCAAGCTGTTCGAGCAGCGCGCGGCAGAGCGTCGTCTTGCCCGCGCCGACCTCGCCGGTGAGCTGCACGAAGCCCTTGCGCTCGCGGATGCCGTAAAGCAGGTGGTTGATCGCCTCGCGATGCTTGCCGCTGTGGAACAGGAGGCGCGGGTTCGGCGTGAGGTCGAACGGCGGCTGCTTCAATCCATAAAACTCCAGATACACGCATGGCTTTTAGCAGAAACTGCCGGACGATGAAAGCGAAAGAAAATTTACAAAATGGCGGTTCAACATTATTTTCTGCGCATGGCTGGCTGAAACGAATGAATAAAATGATTTCAAACTCGAATGAAATGCTTTGGGACTGATTCCTTTACAATCCCAAAATCCTCTCAACACAATTAACATCACTTGCCCATGAACGATCCACAAGACGAAAAAACTGAAGCACTCGAACGAATTTATCGGATTATGTTGTGTCTAATTGCCTCAATGGTTATAGGTGTGTGGATTTTAACTCGCGTCTGGCACGCTCCTTATACCGACGCACAAGATCGGGACATTACAATTGCGGCAATATACTTTGCACTAGGTATCGCACTTTGGCAACGCCTAATGTTTAGAAAATGGCAAGTTACTGGAAAAGAGTTCCAGACATATTGTTATGGGAAGCCGCTCATAAAAATTGCGATAATTATTACCGTAATATCTGCGCTTATAAAATTTATTCAATCGTTTAGATGACAGCAGTTGGCAACGCTTTCCGCATCCAGCCGGATTTGCATTGCCCGCACTGGCGTATCGCGCCGTTGATCGTTTTGGCCTCTTCAGGCGACACTCCGCCTGAATCAAAAATCACCAGTTGACTTCGTTTGCGAGTCTGATAGATTTCACGTCCCTTTGCCGGGATTTAAGATGAAAACGTATCTGCCTAAAGTGAATTTGGATGAGCGCAAGTGGCACGTCATTGATGCCGACGGCGCGGTGCTTGGCCGTCTGGCCGCGCAGGTCGCCGACGTGTTGCGCGGCAAAAACAAACCCGTTTATACGCCGCACCTCGACGCCGGCGATTTTGTCGTCGTCATCAACGCGGAAAAAGTCCGCGTGACCGGCAAGAAGGAGACGGACAAAAAATTCATGAGCTATTCCGGCTGGAAAGGCGGCGAGAAATACGCCACCGTCGCGCAAATCCGCGCCAAGCAGCCCGAAAATCTCATCATGCACGCCGTAAAGGGCATGATCCCCAAGAACCGGCTCGGCGCGCAGTTGCTCACCAAGCTGAAAGTGTTCAAAGGCCCGAAGCACGACCACGCCGCGCAAACGCCCGCTGTGCTCGCCGTCGTGAAATAATTTTTTATCATGGCCAAATCCACTTCCACTCCAATCATAGAATTTCTCGGAACGGGCCGGCGCAAAACCGCCGTCGCGCGCGTGCGACTCGCCACCGGCAGCGGCAAGATCACCGTCAACCGCCGCGCGTTTGAAAATTATTTTCCGCTTGAAACCCTGCGCTCCATCGTCATCCAGCCGTTGACGGTCGCCGGGGCGCTGGAAAAATTTGACGTGCGCGTGAACGTCGCGGGCGGCGGGCCGAACGGCCAGGCCGACGCGGTGCGCCACGGCATTTCCCGCGCGCTGATCAAGTTCGACGCAAATCTCCGTCCTCCATTGAAGGCGGAAGGGTTGCTCACGCGCGACCCGCGCGCGCGCGAACGCAAAAAATACGGCCAGCCGGGTGCGCGCAAGCGCTTCCAGTTCTCGAAACGTTGATCGTTTCGAAATTTTCAAACCCTGCTGGTTCAATCCGGCAGGGTTTTTTGTTTTGGAATCGTCCTCGTCGTCGTTCTCGTCCTCGCAATCGAAAATTGAAGGTTCGAGGACCAGGACAAGAACGAGGAGGAAGAAATTTTCGTGTGGTTCGCGAGTTTTGCGGTTAAATTTTTGAAAATGAAATCGAAGAAAGTCGCAATCGTCGGTGCATCCGGCTATTCCGGCGAAGTTTTGGTGCAACTGCTCCTGAACCATCCGCACGCGGAACTGGTTGCCGTGACCTCGCGCCAGAACGCCGGGCAGACGCTGGCGCAGGTTTTTCCAAAGTTCGCCAGCCATCCGAAATCGAAAGCGATTCGTTTCTGCGAGCCGAACGTGGAAGTTCTGGCGAAGCAGGCCGACGTGGTTTTTCTGGCGCTGCCGCACGGCGTCGCCGCCGAATACGCCGTGCCGCTGCTGGACGCGGGCGTTGTCGTGATTGATTTGAGCGCGGATTTCCGGCTCAAGAGTGCGGAAATTTACAAGGAATTTTACGCGCACGACCATCCCGCGCCGGACTTGCTGAAAAAATCCGTCTATGGCCTGCCGGAAATTTATCGCGAGCAAATCAAGAAATCTTTGCTCATCGCGTCGCCCGGTTGTTATCCGACCAGCATTTTGCTGCCCGTGATTCCGCTGCTGAAATCCGGCCTGGTCAAACCGACTGGCATCATCGCCGATTCCTTGAGCGGCGTCAGCGGCGCGGGTCGCAAGGCTGAAGTGGATTATCTTTTTTGCGAATGCAACGAGAGCGTCCGGCCTTACGGCGTGCCCAAACACCGGCATTTGTCGGAAATCGAGGAGCAGCTTTCGCTCGCGGCCAAAACGCCGGTCACGATTCAATTCACGCCGCATTTGATTCCGGTCAATCGCGGCATTTTGACGACGCTATATTTGGAACCGCAGGAAAAATTGTCGGACGAAAAGATTTCCGCGTGCTATAAAAGGTTTTACGGCAACGAACCATTTATCCGATTGCTTGAAGGAAAGTCACTGCCTGACACAAAAAATGTCAACGGCACGAACGTCATTGAAATTGCGTGGCGGCTGGATTCACGGACAAACCGGCTTGTCGTGATGAGCGCGGAGGACAATCTGGTCAAAGGCGCGAGCGGCCAGGCCGTGCAGAGCATGAATCTCATTTGCGGCTTTGCCGAAACCGCCGGTTTGGTTTAGCGTTTGCGGACAAGGTGCGAATCAAGCCTCCCATCGAGCATTTGAACGAGCCGGTGATGCGGTTCGCGCGGAAGGATTACGCCACGCTCAACCAGGATTTCACAGTCGAGCAGGCGCTCGCGTCCATCCGCCAGCGCGGCGTCGGCGAAAAAATCGTTTATTTCTACGTCGTGGACAACGGCGAGAAACTGGTCGGCGTCGTGCCGACGCGCCGGCTGCTCATGGCCGCGCTGGAACTGCCGTTGTCGAAACTGATGATCCGCAACGTCATCGCGATTCCGCACACGGTGACGGTGATGGAGGCGTGCGAATTTTTCGTGCTGCACAAATTTTTCGCCTTCCCGCTGGTTGACGAGGCGCGCCGTGTCGTCGGACTCGTGGACGTGGGATTGTTCACGGAGGAAGTTTTCGACATCGCCGAACGCGAGCAATTGTCGGAAGTTTTTGAGACGCTCGGCTTTCATGTCTCGCAGGTGCGCGACGCCTCGCCGTGGCGCGCGTTCCGCGTCCGGTTTCCGTGGCTGCTGACGACGATCATCAGCGGAACTCTGTGCGCAATCCTGGCCGGATTTTACAAAATGACGCTGGAAAAAAGCCTCGTCATCGCGTTTTTCCTCACGATGATTCTCGGACTCGGCGAAAGCGTGAGCATCCAGTCCATGACCGTCACGATCCAGGCGCTGCGCACGAACAAACCGACGTTGCGCTGGTATTTGCAATCGCTTTGGCGCGAAATGTTCACCGCGCTCCTGCTCGGCGTCTCTTGCGGGCTGGTCGTGGGAATTGTTGTCTTGATCTGGCAGCACGCGGAAATGCCCGCGTTCGTCATCGGCACGAGCGTGACATTCTGCCTGGTCACGGCGTGCGTCGCAGGGTTGAGCGTGCCCACCGCGCTCCACGCTCTGAAGCTCGATCCCAAGATCGCCGCCGGCCCGCTCACGCTCGCCTTCGCCGACATTTTCACGCTGCTGTTTTATTTCAGCCTCGCAAAATATTTTCTGGGACAATGAATACGCTCAAAAAGAAAATTCCGGTCAAAAAAGCTCAAACCGCGAAATGGAACGCTGCGGATTACGCCGCGAATTCTGTCGTGCAGCAAGCCTGGGCGCGGGAACTCATCGCTAAACTGAACCTGCGCGGCTACGAGCACATTCTCGATGTCGGCTGCGGCGACGGCAAGGTGACGGCGGAAATCGCGCGGCATCTGCCGCTCGGCAAGGCGGTCGGCATTGACGCTTCGCCGCAAATGATCGCGTTCGCAAAGAAAACTTTTCCGGCATCTGAAATCACAAATCTGAAATTTCAAATTTGCGACGCGCGAAAAATCAATTTGAAGAAGTTCAGGAAAAAGTTCGACGTGATTTTTTCCAACGCCGCACTGCATTGGGTGGACGATCACGAGGCCATTTTAAGCGGCGTGGCCGGCGTGGTGAAACCGGGCGGGCGGCTCATCGTTTCCTGCGGCGGCAAAGGCAACGCGCAAGACGTCTTTGTCGCGTTGCGTCCAGAAATGCGGCTGAAACGCTGGCGTGAATTTTTCACAAAAATGCCGACACCGTATTTTTTCTACGCGCCTTCCGATTACGAAAAGTGGCTGCCTAAATTTGGTTTCAAAATCCAACAAATAAAACTCGCGCCGAAAGATGCGGCTTATCCGGGTGCGGACGGCTTTGCGGCATGGCTGCGCACGACTTGGATTCCCTATGTCCAGCGCGTGCCGGAAAATCTGCGCGAGGAATTCATCGCCGCCGTCACGCAACGCTACGTCGCCAAACATCCGCCGGATTCGGGCGGAAATGTCCACGTCAAAATGGTGCGGCTGGAAATTGACGCAACAAAGTTTTGAATGTTTAGCGCTTAATTTTTAGTTCAAACCCACAATCTGGCCTTTCCAACTCAAAGCTAAAAATTCAAAATTAAAAAATATCGGTGGTAAATCAGTCAAATGAAAATGAAATTTAATGAAATTCCCGGTTCACTCGTCGCGCCCAAAGGCTTTCGCGCCAGCGGCGTGTTTTGCGACATCAAACGCCTCGGCACAGGCAAAGGTTCAAACAAAGGGCCGAAGCGCGACCTTGCGCTCATCGTTTCCGAAACGCCCGCTATGGTCGCCGGAATGTTCACGACAAACCAAATTTGCGCCGCGCCGGTGAAAATCTGCGTCGAGCGCGTGAAAAAAGGGACGGCGCAAGTTGTGGTCGTGAATTCTGGAAATGCGAACGCCTGCACCGGCAAACAGGGACTGGCGGACGCGCGCGAAATGGTTTCATTCACCGAGAACGCGCTGAACTTTCCGAAAGGCTCGGCGCTCGTCGGTTCGACCGGGCGCATTGGCGTGACGATGCCGATGGACAATGTTCGCGCGGGAATTATTGAAGCGGCCACTCAGCTCGGCAACGAAATTAAAAATGCGGATCATGCGGCTGAAGCAATCATGACCAGCGATTCGCGCTCGAAACAAATCGCGGTTGAATTTTCACTTGGCGGAAAAAAAGTTCGCATCGGCGGCATTTGCAAAGGCGCGGGAATGATACAGCCGGGAATGTCGCCGACGGGCGCACGGCCGGCAACTTTGCCGCATGGCGGATTGCATGCAACGATGCTTTGTTTTATCACGACCGACGCCGCAATTGATGCAAAAGTTTTACAGACGGCGTTGAATGAAGCCGTCGCGCGCAGTTTCAACCGCATCACCGTGGACGGCGACATGAGCACGAACGACACGGTGCTGGTGCTGGCGAATGGACTGGCGGAAAATCGGGAGTTCGGAGTTCGGAGTTCGGAGTTCGGAGTTTTCCAGTCGGCGCTTAATCATGTCTGCCTCGAACTTGGCAAGAAAATTGTGCGCGACGGAGAAGGCGTTCATCGCGTCGTGACGGTGCGCGTGAAGGGCGCGAAGACGGTTCAGGATGCCGATGCCGCTGCGCGCGCGGTGGCGAACAGCGCTCTGGTGAAGACGAGCTGGCACGGTGGTGATCCGAATTGGGGACGCATCATTGACGCGCTCGGTTATTCGCCCGCGAAAATCGTCGAGGAGAAAGTGGACATTGGTTACAGCGGCGGCGGCAAGAAAATTCTTTGGAGTTTGAAACGCGGGCAGCAGACGGAGGCGACGTTCAAGCAACTTTGTGCCGCAGTTGCGCCGAAGGAATTTGATTTGCACATCAATCTGAATCTCGGCAAGGCGGGCGCGGTGATGTATGCTTGCGACTTGACGGAGAAATATGTGGACTTCAATAAAGGCGACGTGGGCGATCCAAGTTCGATGGGGGGTTGATTCGAGACTGAGCATCAATCAACAGTCAAATGAGACAAGATAAATCGGTCGTAAAAATAGTCCGTTTTGTTCTTCATTTGGCTTGCATTTGAAAGAACCTTCGTGCAAGAATCGAAAAAGCCTATGGCATGGACAAAGAAAAAGTCAATCGTGTGGGGAACCGTGTCGGCGCTGGTTATTTTATCGGTCGCGGCAATTCTGTATTTTAAGCGACGTGACATTGCAGACTGGATGACCGTTTCCGAAGCGAAACACGCCGTGGCAAAACACATCGCCACACCTCTTGATTTAACGGCTTCCTACGCCAGACCGGCTTCGGCAATGGAAGACAGCTCGTCTTACTGGGGGGAAGTGCCTTGGGAATTTCAAGTGTTCCGCCATGTGCCGCTCCAGATAGATGGCGTCATGTATCTCTGGGGTGCGGGCAATGCGAAGGCGGGCGCGGTCTTTCCAGAAGAGATTCTGGGAATCCCAGTGAACCAGAAGTTTGAGACAATCTACGTTTATCATTGCACCTTCTTTGTATCGCCGAAAGGCACCCCCGTTTACGACATGGTATTCCGTTACGAAAACGGTGATTCCGCGACCAACACCATCCGATATGGCATTGACACAATGGACTTTAACACGCCCGGTGGCCCTCAAAATAGTTGGCCCATCCGGCCCCAACACCAAAGTGGCCTGGGTGGGTTCCTCATTCACGCCGGACGGAAAACATCCGCTGCTCTTCAGCCTGACCGCCATTAAAAACCAGGAGCCTTCAATCAAAGTCACATCCATTGACCTGTATTCCAGCAAAAACCAAAGTGCCGGCGTTGTTCTGGCAATGACTGCCGGGAAGGCCGGACTGATGAAGTGAAGCAACCGTTGTTGAATTTTTGAAACAAACAAAAAGCCGCCGGATTGCTCCAGCGGCTTTTGTGCTTCAATCAGAATTCAAAAATTCCAAACCGCCACTCAATACGCGGCCTGCGCGCCCTTGATGTTTTTCTTGCCCATCCACGGCATGAGCGCGCGGAGCTTGGCGCCGGTCTTTTCGATGGGATGATTTTGACCCTTTTTGAGCAGCGCGTTGTAATTTTTGTAGCCGCCTTCGTATTCGGCCACCCAATTTTTGGCGAACTTGCCGGATTGGATGTCCTTGAGCGCGGCCTTCATCCGTTTCTTCACGCTAGCGTCAATGATTTTTGGCCCGACGGAAACGTCGCCCCACTTGGCGGTTTCGGAAATTGAAAATCGCATTCCGCTGATGCCGGATTCGTTCATCAAATCGGCGATGAGCTTCAGTTCGTGCAGACATTCGAAGTAAGCCATTTCCGGCGAGTAACCGGCTTCGACAAGCGTTTCAAATCCGGCCTGCACCAGCGCGCTTGCGCCGCCGCACAAAACAGTCTGTTCGCCGAACAAGTCGGTTTCGGTTTCCTCCTTGAAATTTGTTTCGAGCACGCCGGCGCGCGTGCCGCCGATGCCTTTGGCCCACGCGAGCGCAATCGCTTTCGCCGCCTTGCCGCCCTGATAAACCGCGATGAGGCTCGGCACGCCTTTGCCTTCGACATATTGGCGGCGGACGGTGTGGCCGGGGCCTTTTGGCGCGACCATGATGATGTTCACATTTTTCGGCGGAACGATGGTTTTGAAATGAATCGAAAATCCGTGCGCGAACAATAGCGTTTTGCCCGGCGTCAAATTCGGCGCGATGTCTTTTTCATAAGCCGCGGGCTGTTTGGTGTCCGGCAGCGAAACGAAAATCACGTCGGCGCGGCGCACCGCTTCCGCCGTGGTGACGACTTCAAATCCTTTTTCCTTCGCGACGGGAATGGATTTGCTGCCTTCGTAAAGTCCGATGATGACGTTGCAGCCGCTCTCTTTAAGGTTGAGCGCGTGCGCGTGGCCTTGTGAGCCGAAGCCGAGCACGGCGAGAGTTTTGTTTTGTAACACGCCCAGATTGGCGTCCTTGTCGGTATAAACTTTTGCACATAAATTAGTTGATGGTTTTTAGTTGATGGTTGATAGACGAAAAAATCGTCACTTGTCACTCGCCACCCGCCACTCGTCACTTGCGGGGCAGCGCCGCCTTGCCCGTGCGCGTGATTTCCTGCACGCCGAACGAATTCATCAGGTCGAGGAATTTTTCCACCTTGCTGTCGGTGCCGGTGATTTCAATCGTCAGCGACTTGGGCTGCACGTCCACGATTTTCGCGCGGAAAATGTCCGTGATCTGCATCACCTCGGCGCGCGACTTGGAATCCACGCCGACTTTCACCAGCAGGAGTTCGCGGTCCACATATTCGCCCTCGCTGAAATCCTGCACCTTGATGACGTTCGGCAATTTGTTGAGCTGCTTGACGATTTGTTCCAGCGTCGCCTCGTCGCCGGTCGTGACGATGGTCATGCGCGACAATTTCGGGTCGTGCGTCGGGCCGACGTTGAGCGTGTCAATGTTGTAGCCGCGCCCGCTGAACAGCCCGGCCACGCGCGTGAGCACGCCGAACTTGTTCTCGACGAGAATTGAAATGGTGTGTCGCATAAAACCGTTTGGAAACGGATTGAAAGGCTAACAACAGGAAACCATACGGTCAATTTACAATTTTTCCTTCTGTTTGAACCAATTCTATTTTTTCGAGTGGCAAACCTAAATCACGAGACAAATTTTCAGCTAATTCTTTTGCTGCTGGACAAGGTTTGCCATAACGAATGTTCCAATATTTAATCCAAAGTTTTCGTCCAGATAGAAATCTCAAACCCACATAATAATTATCCCACTGGCGATTGGTTAAATCTTCCTGAAACTCAATGAAAACTTTTGAAAAATTACCAAAAGGCAAATTGCGCCAATATAATAGAAATTTTCCGAACAATAAAATTTCGCGACGCACTACATGATTCGGGATATCTATGACCGTTCGTCCCGGAATTAAAAAGGCAATTGCACAAACTCCAAAAACAATTCCCGAAATTTTTGTAAACATTTTTCCACCAGATTCATTTATATCAAATCTGATTACGAACAAACAAATAATTGAAGCAGCAAAAGCTCCAATACAAAACAGCCACCGAGTTAATTTTTTGGCGGACTCCCACTCGTAAATGGCAATGTTGTTGTTCATTTATTTAGAAAAACGGATTATGTTCCTTTTCCTCCGCCACCGTCGTAAGCGGGCCGTGGCCGGGACAAATCAAAGTTTCCGCCGGCAGCGATAAAATCTGTTCGCGCACTTTTTGTTTCGCCAGATCCCACGCGCCATTGCCGTTGCCCATCGAGCCGGCAAAAATAGTGTCGCCTACGATGGCGATGAGCGGCGCGTCTTCCTGCCAGTTGCCGACCATGTAAGTCACGCCGTCCTCCGCGTGGCCGGGCGTTTCGCGGTGCGTCACGCGCAGTCCGCCGAGATGAACAATCTCGGCATTTTTATTGCGTTGATCAACCGGCGCGTTTTTCGAGCCGGAATGAATCCGCGCCTTCGGCCACGCCTCGCGGATTTTCGGCAGCGCCTCGACATGATCCCAATGCGAGTGCGTGGTGAAAATGTGCTTGAGTTGAAGCTGTTCGGCGGCGATGCAATCCAAAATCGGCTTCGCGTCGAGTCCCGTGTCAAAAAGCGCAGCGTCACGCGTGACTTCGTCCCAAACGAGATAGCAGTTCACGGCAAAGTCATCACCGCTGGTCGTGAACACGCGGACTTCGCGCCAGACAGACAAGTCCTTTTGCGACGGCAGCCAGCCGCCGGCGATGGCTTCGAGCTTCGCGGGATTCAGGCCGGTCAGTTGCGCGAGGGCGGTGAAATTTATTTTCTTCGCAAGCACGCCGCTTTCTTCAAGCGCGGACAATTCTGCTTCAGAAATGCCGGCGGCATTGGCGGCTGTTGAGAGGGAAACTTTGTTCATCGCGCGGGCTTTGCGGATGATGTCGCCGAGATGGTCTTCGAGATTCATGCGGCGGGAAAGTTAGCCGCACGATGCACGCCGGTCAAACCATGACGGCGGCGGCTTCCTCGCTGCAAACCATTTTGCCGCCGACAATTGTCGCCACGGCCTTGCCTTTGAGCTTCCAGCCGTTGAACGGGCTGTTTCTGGATTTGCTGGCGGATTCTTCCGCGCGGAAAATCCATTCGCAGTCCGGATCAAAAACCGTCACGTCCGCATCCGCGCCGACGCTCAAAGTTCCCTTTTGCAAATTCAGCAGGCGTGCCGGATTCACGGTGAATTTTGCAATCATGTCCGCGAGCGAAATTCTTTTCGTGTGGACCAGTTGCATGAGCGAAAGCGCAAGTTCAGTTTCCAAACCGGTGATTCCAAACGGCGCGTAATCGAACTCGACCTCTTTTTCGTAATCGCAATGCGGAGCGTGGTCGCTGCACAAAATCTCAATCGTGCCGTCGGCCAGACCTTCGAGAATCGCCTCGCGGTCGAGCGCGGAGCGCAACGGCGGGTTCATTTTGAAATTCGTGTCGTAGGCCGGCCATGACGGAAGTTCGTCGGTTTGCGTGTCAGCAAGGATTTTCCCGTCGTTCGCCCAGAATTTTTCGCTTCCGGCAACCGCCGCGTCGGTCAAAACAAAATGATGCGGACACGCTTCGCCGGAAATTGGCACGCCGCGCTTCTTCGCCTCGCGCAACAGCGCCACGCTGCCCGCCGCGCTCAAATGCTGGCAGTGAATTTTTGCGCCGGTAAGCTCCGCCAGCAAAATGTTCCGCGCCACGATCATTTCCTCGCCCGCCGACGGCCAGCCGCGCAAACCCAGCGCCGTGCTCCAATAACCTTCGTGCATCACGCCGTCGGTCACGAGCGAATAATCCTGGCAATGGTCGAAAATCGGCAGGCCGAACATCTTCGCGTATTCGCAGGCGCGGCGCATGAGTTCGTTGTTCTGGATGCAATGGCCGTCGTCCGTGATGGCGACGACGCCCGGCTTTTTTCAGCGAACCGATCGGCGCGAGTTCTTCGCCCGCGATGTTCTTCGTGATCGCGCCGGTGACAAAAACATTCACGACGCCTTCCTGCGCCGCGCGTTCGTGGATGAGCGCGACGGTTCCGGCGTTGTCAATCGCCGGCGACGTGTTGGGCATGCAGACGACGGAAGTGAATCCGCCGCGCGCCGCCGCCGCCGTTCCCGATGGCGAGATTTTCCTTCGCCGTCTGGCCGGGTTCGCGGAAGTGGACGTGCAGGTCAATCAGGCCGGGGCAGACGATTTTTCCCCTGGCGTCGAAAATTTCAACCCCCTTTGGCGCGGAAATTTTTTTGCCGATGGCTGAAATTTTTCCGTCAACGATGAGGATGTCTGCGGAAGAATCGAATTTATTCGCGGGGTCAATCACGCGTCCGCCGGTCAGAAGCAGCGAATTCATCGGCGCGAGTCTAGCGCGCGGCGGTTGACAAGGCAAGCGCGGGTTTGATAATTTTGAGCTTTGAATTCTGAATTTTGAGTCAAAAAGCGGGTTCTGCTTGAACTCAAAACTTAAAATTAAAAATTAAGATTTTTTTTGCGGGCGTAGTTCAATGGTAGAACGGGAGTTTTCCAAACTCCACACGAGGGTTCGATTCCCTTCGCCCGCTCCATTCAGCTTCAACAACTTGCACAGTTGTGCAGGAAAAGTGCAGGAGAATTGGGATTTTTTCAAATTATTTTTGCCTGAAAATGGCGGGCAAATTTGCGGCCAGCAAAGGGCAAAGCTCCGAAGATAAAAATTCCGCGCGAGTTTTTATTTCACCGCTTCGAGAAGAATTTGAGCGGCGCGGGCAGGAAGACCGGCGGTGGAAGGACGTTTGATTTCAGAGAAATTATTGGAGGCGCCTGGCTGCTGAAAGTTTTGCGGGAGATGTTTTCCTCCATTTTGAAGATTGCGCCACTCAACGAAATCCGTCCAAAACACGACGCCTTGAACGCGCGGGAATCCTTTTATCTGGAACCATTCTCGCGCAACTGAATAGGAAATGCCTGCAAGCACGGCAAACTCCTTGACGTTGAGCGCTTGATCCAGACGGCGTTTTTCCAGAACGTGTGCCAGCTTGATACCGCGAAGTTGTTTGTCAGTCGTCATGCGGGACTAGCGGTCATACTTTTATCTTTACCCGTCGCGATGGCTTTTCCGCCTTTTCGAGAATCTTTGGCAGTCCAACCTCCACGTCGTTTTCTCCGTTGTCGGGAGTTTCAATTTGGCTTGGCGCTTGATTTTTTGTGAGATCAAGCTGTTCCTCGATTTCCGACTGACGGCTGATCAGTTTATGATAACGCTCCTCTTTCTCGAAAGGCGAACCAACCTTGGCCTCCAGTTCGGTGGCGCGCTTTTGCGAATCCTTGATGTCGGATTCCAGCCGCGTGGTGCGCTCTTCAAATCCTTGCACCGTGGATTCGAGCGAACGGATGGTGCCGAGCGCGGTGTCGGTGACGCGGGTGCTGTAACTGTTTTTCCCGCGCAGAACGAGTTCGGCGGTGTTGTTGAAACCGGAACGGATGAACAGATCAAAACCGGCAAAACGCCCGATGCGGATGTCCTCACCGAAACGGGTTTTGATTTTATCCGCCCGACGCAACAACAATTCCCCGGCAACGCCGCGATTGTCCAAAGTTTGTTTGTCCAATTCTATACGGAATTTGTCACCAGAAGTATCCTGCCGAAGCGTCAAATCCTCGCGCAAGTTTGCGAGCCGTTCCGTCCAAGCCTGCACCTCCTCGCGAGAGTGACGCAGGCTGGCGCGGATAACACCCCATATCGGCTGACGATGAACCGGCTTAGACTCACAGCATGAAATATAAAACACCCATTCAAACTAAAGGCTGCCTATGTCACTGATATCGCTCATAGTCACGCTGATCGTCATCGGCGTGCTGCTCTGGCTGGTCAATTCCTACATCCCGATGGACGGGAAGATCAAAAAAATTCTCAACATCGTCGTGGTGATCTGCGTGGTTGTGTGGCTACTCTCCGTTTTTGGCGTTATCGGCCATGCTGGCGACATCCGTGTGCCGCAACTTCGCTAGGGCACTGGTCCAATCCCATGAAAGCAAAAGTATTTGAAGTCCTCCTGCACAAGCTGCCGTCCGGCAAATCGCCGGCGAGCGCGCTGGAGGAGCAGCTCAACGGTTTTCTGGCCGGGCATCCGGATCTGCAGGTGGTGGCGACGCACATGAATACGGTGGTCGCGCCCGCCGAGCCAAACGCCATGCCCAGTTCGGAAGAGTCCACCATCATCATTTTCTGCACCGTGTTTTACACGGGATAGAAAATGCAGCGCACTCGAATAGAAATGCGCCATCACAACTGCGTCTGCTTTGGGCGGCGGATTGGCAGCGAAGCCGATGGGGTAAACACCCCATAGCAAAGCCCAAATTCCCCTGCGCATATTGACGATGTAGATGGAACAACTGTCAAAAATCTGAACTGCAACCGTTCTAACAAAATTTTAACTATGAAACATAATCACAATCACGACAACGACCAGAATGCCGGGCTTAAACTGACGCCCGTTCGTTTTGAATTTTCGAGTCCGACGGCTAAAACCGTCTGCCTGGCGGGAACCTTTAACCATTGGCAGCCCGAAGCCAAGACGCTGCATTCCTCCGGCGTCGGCAACTGGTGGAAAGAAACGTCCCTCGCTCCCGGCACCTACGAATACTGTCTCGTGGTGGATGGTCAATGGATTCCCGATCCGCTGGCTAAGGAATCGGTGGCTAATCCATTCGGCGGGAGAAATTCGGTTTTCCATGTGGCCAGTTCGCCGGAAGCGGCTCATTTGTCGGATGCGGAAAATTTACCGTTGAAAAACATTAACCAACCAAAAACAAAAAAATATGAATCAAGAACCACAAGCCGTTAGTAATGACCTGGGACAATTAGCCGAAGACGCGCAGGCGTTGCTGGCCGCCACCGCCGACGTCGCCGGCGAAAAAGTCGTGGCCGCCCGCAAACGGCTCGCCGCCGCGCTCGACCACGCCAAGGAACTCGGCGGTTGCGTCCGCGACAAGGCCATCGCTGGCGCAAAGGTTGCCGATGAAACCGTCCGCGCGAATCCCTATCAAGCCATCGCCATCGGTGTCGGTGTCGGCGCGCTCGTCGGCTATCTCCTGGGCCGCCGTTGTTCGCGCAACTGTGACTGAAGCGTTATGGAAACATCTACCGTCAGCCTCGGGCAACTGGCCACGACCTCGAAAACCCTTGCCCGGCGGCTGTTGACCATCGCGGAAAACCGGCTTGAACTATTGACGGTGGAAGTGCAGGAGGAACGCGAACGGCTGCTCCGGGCTTTTCTGCTGGCCCTCGGTGTGGCGACCTTTGGTTTCCTCGCTGGCCTGACGCTAACAGCGGCCATCGCCGTTTTACTATGGGCATACTCGCCGTTGGCGGTGCTACTCACCTTGACCGGTTTTTACGCCGCTTCCGGGATTTATCTTTACCGACGCCTGATTGGCGTGATGCGGAACTGGCAAACGCTGGCCGCCTCGCTCGACCAACTCCGAAAGGATCGTGAATGCCTGGAAAAAGTTCTCGCATGAATCCGCTTGAATCGCGCAAAAAGCTTTTGCTCGCGGAAAGCGAACTCAACCGCGCGCAACTGGTTCAGGATTGGCGAACGCTCAAGGGCGAAGCGCAGGCGCTCACGGCGCAGGCCAAAACTATGAGTGTCATCGCGTCCGCCGCCGCCTCGGTAGTTACGGGGCTGCTATCTTTCCGGCACCAAAAGCCTGCGCCTGTTGCCGGAAAAACTTCGTGGCTGCAAACTGTTTTGAAGGGCGCGGAACTGGTTGGTTCGCTCTGGACGAAATTGCGTTCGCAGCGTGGTGATGAAACTGAAAGCTGATTTAAGAATGCGTCTTCGGGTTAGACCCCATAGCGGTTCAACCTCGATTTCAATTACTTTGACTTTATGAATTCCAAAAAACTTTTTTCGCTGCGCTCCAACGTCGGACTGGGATTGTGCGCCGCGCTCGCGATTTCGCTGACTGGCTGCGTGGGTTATGTGGACGGACCGCGCACCGGGGGCTATGCGTTCGCGGCGCAGGACGACTATGTTTATTACCCGCAGTATGAGTGTTATTACAGTGTAAGCCGGCATCAATACGCCTACCGCGAAGGTAATGACTGGGTTTCGCGCCCGGCACCGCGCGGGGTCACGGTAAACGTGCTGCAAGCTTCACCGTCCGTGAAGATGAATTTTCATGACGCGCCAGCGCAGCATCACGCCGCCGTGGCCAAGCAGTATCCCAAAAACTGGAAGCCCGCAGGTGGTAATCAAGGCTACAACCAGAAGGACGACCAGCGCGATGACAATCATGGAAAATAACCCGGCCAACCCCAACCATTCATTGAAAGGCATATTATGTTAGGAACGATTTTATTGGTGCTGCTCATACTTATGTTGATCGGCGCATTTCCCACCTGGCCGCATAGCAAGAGTTGGGGGTATTACCCCAGCGGCGGATTGGGCCTGGTGGCGGTGATTTTACTGATCCTGATTTTGCTGGGCAGAATTTGAACCAGCGTCTCAAACCAACTAAACAAAAGCTAAATTATGTTACAAAGCACAAAACTACTGTTCGGGAACAAACTCGGAGCTTCCGACGGCGACCTCGGCCAGGTGAAGGATTTTTATTTTGACGACCAGAACTGGGTGGTTCGTTATGTCGTCGCCGACACGGGCAACTGGTTGACGGGACGGCAGGTGTTGCTTTCGCCGCACGCCTTCGGGATGCTCCACCCGGTGGAAAAAGTCCTGGCCCTGAAGTTGACCCGCAAACAGATCGAGGACAGTCCGGCGATTGCCACGCACAAACCAGTGTCGCGCCAATATGAAGAGGAGTATCACCGCTATTACGGCTGGCCTTACTATTGGGAAGGCGACGGGTTGTGGGGCGGCATGCGCGGCTTTCCCATTTTGGAGTTGCCGCCCAAATTTGCCTCCGTTGAACCGCCAGCGGCGACCGGCCCCAAACCCCATCGCGGCGACGCGCATCTGCGCAGCACGCAAGCCGTGATTGGCTATCATCTGCAAGCGACCGATGGCATCGTCGGCTACGTCTGCGATTTTCTGATGGATGACAAAAGCTGGGCCATCAATCAATTGGTCATCAAAACCGGCCACCGCTTCACCGGCAAGGAAGTGCAGATACCGGTGAGTAAAGTCACCGAGATCAGTTACGATGCCTCCAAGGTATTCGTCAATTTAACCACTGATGCCGTGGAGAAAAGTCCCGAACACCGGCTGGTTACCAATGGCGCAGTTATTCCCACCCCACACGCGCTCGCCTTATGAAACATCATAAAAATTCCCAGACTCAAAACCAAACGCCCGCCGGCCAGCCCCGGCCCACCTCGGCGGCGACATTAAACGCCAGCGAAATTGATTTCACGCCGGCCCCGGATGAAGTGGCCAGACGGGCTTACTTCACCTATGTGAACCAAGGTTCGCTGGATGGGCACGAAGTGCAGCATTGGCTGGCGGCGGAGGCAGAGTTGATCGCGGAACGCAAACAGACCCGCGTTCACGGGTTTCACAATCGCACCTGAAATTATTTCCCAAATCACCAACCAAAAAAAAGCAAAATAATTATGAAAACTTTGAATGGCACCCGCGCGGAAGCGCCCAAAATGTATGAAACCGAAAACGACATCTCCAAGGAAAGCCGCACGCAACTTAACGCGCTGCTGAACCAGCGGCTCGCGTCGGCCGTGGATCTGCAAATGCAGATGAAGCAGGCGCATTGGAATGTGAAGGGGCCGAGCTTTATCGGCTTGCATGAATTATTCGACAAGGTGGCTGAAGCGGTGGAGGGCTATGTGGACGAGATCGCCGAACGCATTGTGCAGCTTGGCGGTGTCGCCGAAGGCACGGTGCGCATGGCGGCAGTCCGCACGCGGCTCACCGAATATTCACCGGAGATTTCCGAGGGCATGGCGCATGTCGAAGGCGTGGCCCGCGCGCTGTCCACCTTCGGCCAGGAAGCCCGCAGCACGATCAATGAAGCGGACGAACTGGACGACGCAGACACGGCGGATCTTTTCACCGAGATTTCGCGCGGCATTGACAAATGGCTTTGGTTTGTCGAAGCCCATTTGCAGGCAACGAAATAGGAGTATGAAGCGACCCATCTCCAAATTTGCGGCTATCCTGCAAGCGCCGGTTTTCCCGAAAACGCTGCACCAATTTCGGCCGCCTAAAGCCGTCGCAAATCCAAAGGCACCCAAGCGCGACAATATCTTTTCAAAATCCCGCGATACGCATGAGGATCGCGGCACACGCGAAATAAAAACAACGCAAAACGCCCGGTCATTTCCGCACGTCCGGTAAGCTTTGACTCATGAAAAACAATCCACTAAAGCAAGGCGCATTGACCGAAAACTCCCACGGCATCGGCAGCGTCACCCGAAAGATGGTGCGCGAGCGGGCAGTTGAACTGGCCGTCATCAATGGACGTTCCGCACCAGCCGTTTCAAAATCCGATTGGGAGCAGGCTAAACGGGAGTTGACGGGTGAACCGGGCATGGACGTAAAAGAAACCGCGCTCGATGCCGCGCCGGAATCGGAGCGCTGGGATCCGGTGCCCGGCTCGACCGGGCGCAAGGTGCCGACCGCGCCCAGCGAAGACGAGGACGAAGAGGGTCGCAGCGACAATGAACGACTTGTGGACGAGGGGATGGCCGGCGCGGAATTTGATCAAGCGAGCCAGGCCGACAGCACCATCACAAAAGCGGATTAATGATTTTTCACGGCAGGACCATTCCGCAAGCGGATTGAACTGGTAGTTTGCCACCAATGAAGTTTATTCAGTGCGGAATGCCAATTTCCGCCAGCAACGCCTTGACGCCGTTCCAAGTGATACTGACGCCGATGCAAACCATGATGAAGGCCGAGAGCCGCACTACCACCATCATGCCGGTGCTTCCGATCCGTTTGCCAACCCGCTGGGCGTAGCGGTATGTCAGCAGAATGGTCAGCGCGATGATGCCAGCACCAATCACTGCGGCCAGCAGTTGAATCACCGCGTGCTTGAACGAGTGCGCGTGATTGGCCCCGACGGTAATCGCCACTGAAATAACCCCGGCATCAATCGTCATCGGCAAGGTTAGCGGAGAAAAAGCCCGACCCAGCGCGATAAGTTTGGCGTGAGCCGGGTCCAGGGTCACATCGGCCGGCTTGGGAATGTCGGCCAGAAGTTTCCAGCCCAGCGCACACACGACGGCTCCACCCGCCACCTGCACCACGGGAATCGAAAGGCCGAACAAGAGCAGGACGAATGAACCAAGCAACAACGACCCCAGCACCATAAAGAACGAATAGAACGCGATGCGTTTCGCCAGAAAGGCGCGGGTTGACTCGTCGCAGCCGGGCGTCATTTGCAGAAAAATCGGGGCGTCGCCCAGTGGATTGACGACGGGCAGCAGGACGCCAAGCATCATGCAATAGCCGCGTTCAAATCCCCACACGCCGCCACTGGTGCCCACATCCACATAATGAATTCCCTTCGGTGCAAGTTCCTTCGCACGCCGGATGTCGTCAATGTAATAAGAATTGCCGCCGTCAATAATCGTGTCGCCCGCTTCGAGCAAAGGCACGAGGTCGGCAATGGTTTTATCCACCACGGCTGCCGGAACCATCAGCCAGATGGCGCGCGGCTTGGCGAGTTTTTTGACCAGATCCGGAAGTGAAGCTGCGCCCACCGTCTTGCCCTTGGCCAAATCCTTCACCGCTTTTGGCAACTGGTCAAAGACGACGCATCGGTGGCCGTTTTTGATGAGCCGCCGGACCATGTTGGAACCCATCCGGCCAAGACCAATCATGCCGAGTTGCATGGTTGGTTTTTTCTTCATGAGATAGTTTGCCGCGCGAATATTTTCCAAATTCAGCAACGAATTATGCTCCCACCGCGCAGGTTTTCGTGCTGACGCACGCCGGTTGATGTGCTTCCAACGCTTCCGGGTTGGTGCGGCTGATAATTTCGCGCGCGTGAACCGTTTCCACATCGGAGCCGTGCGCGATCAAAACATACTTGCCGCTCTTCACCGCCGTCTCGTATTGCAGAATGCTGTCCTTGGGGATGCCCATGCCGTAAAGCCCGGCACCCAGCGCGCTCAAACCGCCCACGACCACCGCGCCTTCCAGCGCGCCGACGATATAGCCGACAATGGGTCCCGCGAATAGCAGCGGGCCGACACCGGGAACTAAAAAGAATGCGGAGCCAAACAAGAGGCCCCAAAATCCGCCCCAGAAGGCTCCCAGCTTGCCCCAGTATTTCATGCGATCTTCGGTATTGTAGTAACCGACGACATTTTCATCGGTGTGATAGTCACGTCCGACGATGGATAGTTTCTTCATGTCAAAGCCAGCCTGTTGGAGTTCTTTGACGGCAGTTTCGGCTTCGATGTGGGATTTGAAAATCGCCACAGTGGAGTTATTCTTGGTCATAATGTTTGTTCTTTGGATTTTTTATTGCCGCCGTCATCTTAGGTTGCGCTTTCACCGGTAGCCATGGGGTGTTCACCCCATTGTTTGGAAAATCCAAAAGCGACAACCTCTTCATGGTAAGAAAATGAATGCTTCAAATCTTTTGCCAAAAGCGCCAAAACGCATCGGCATTGCTGCCGATCATGGCGGTTACGAGTTGAAGGAGTATCTGGCCGGGAAATTGCGCGAAGCTGGGCATGAAGTGGTTGACTTCGGTGACGGCCGTCCGAAAGTGGACGATGACTATCCAGATTTTATTGTGCCGTTGGCTCGCGCAGTTGCGAGCGGAAAGGTGGAACGCGGCGTGGGCGTCTGTGGCAGCGGGGTCGGCGCAAGCACGGCCAGGATTTGCCGGAAATCCGCAACTGGAAATGTAGTCAGAGCGAAACGCAGAATGGGAAACCGCTGGCGGAAAAAACAATTATTACGGCTGCACAATTACGGCGAATCAGCGCGAAAAAAATGGAAAACATAATAACGTGAAACGAACCAAAGGAGTCTAAAATGCCCATTCAACTCAGTGAAGAAAACGGCGGCAAGATACTCGTTGTGAACATCAGCGGGAAGGTGGTTAAAGCAGATTACCCCGGTTTTGTGTCCGAATTCGAGCGCCTGCTCCGACAACACGGAAAATTGCGCGTGCTGTTCGATATGACCGGTTGCCACGGCTGGGATGCCGGCGCGGCGTGGGAAGATATCAAATTTGACCTCAAACATTTTGCCGACATCGAGCTACTCGCGATGGTCGGCGACAAGAAGTGGCAGCACGCCATGTCGGTGATTTTCAAGCCGTTCACGAAAGCGACCAGCCGATACTTCGACCACACCGACATCGCCGAAGCACGGAAGTGGTTGGCGGAAGCATTGAATTTATGAATGAATTAAAACACGAACACAAATCGCACGGCGATCCGAATGGCGGTCCGGTTAACCAAGGTCATCCGCCCTATTGGCGACGCGCGCATTGGGACTGGCGCATATGGATTCTAGTGATTCTGATGCTGGCCACCATGGTGATATATTTAATAACCGGCGACTTGCGCTGGCCGTTTCATGGCCATCCGCAGCCAATGGTGCCAATCGCCGGCTGAATTATTTGACGGTCGGCCAATTGCCAACATGAACACGCAACTGTTAATAGATACTGCCACCAAACTTGTCGCCGACGACAAGGGACTGCTGGCGATGGATGAAAGCAATCCCACCTGCAACAAACGATTCGCTAAGCTCAATATTCCGCAAACGGAGGAGGCACGGCGCGCATATCGGGAATTGATTGTGACCACGCCCGGTCTCGGTGAGAGCATCAGTGGCGCGATTCTTTACAATGAAACCATTCGACAACAGAAGAAAGACGGCACGCCGTTTCTCAAAGTCCTCGCGGATGCGGGAATCATTCCCGGCATCAAAGTAGATACCGGAGCCAAGGACCTGGCCGCTCATCCCGGCGAAAAAATTACCGAAGGTCTGGACGGATTGCGCGACCGCCTTGCGGAATACTTTCAAATGGGCGCGCGTTTTGCCAAGTGGCGGGCGGTGATTACCATCGGTGATGACATTCCCAGTCGAAGTTGCATCGAGGCCAACGCGCACGCGTTGGCGCGCTATGCCGCATTGTGCCAGGAAGCCGGCCTGGTTCCGATTGTCGAACCGGAAGTGCTGATGGATGGCGCGCATACTTTGGAGCAATGCCGCCAAGCCACGGAAGAAACTCTGCGCAATGTTTTCATCCAGCTCAATTGCCAGCGCGTGCTGCTGGAAGGCATGATTCTCAAACCCAACATGGTGCTGCCGGGATTGACCTGCCCCACGCAAGCGTCCGTGGATGAGGTGGCCAACGTCACGGTGAAGAGTCTATGGCGAACTGTCCCTGCTGCGGTTCCGGCAATCGCTTTTTTATCCGGCGGTCAATCCGCCGAACTAGCCTCGGCTCGTTTGAACACCATGAATCTTCGATTCAAAACGCAACGGCCGTGGGCACTGGCGTTTTCTTTTGCCCGCGCCATACAGCAACCGGCCTTGGACATTTGGCAAGGCAAAGAGGCTAACGTGAAAGCCGCGCAACAAGCTTTGCTTCATCGCGCCAAGTGCAATCGCGCCGCGCGCCGGGGCGAATACACCGCCGCGATGGAAAGGACATGAGCATGACAACTACTGACCAACCCAAGACTCCCGCATCGAAACCGGGCGCGAAGCCTGATGCCAAGGCCGAAGCCAAACCTGCTCCACAAGATGATTTGAAAACGCTGCCGCTGGCGGAGGTGGAGAAAAAATTGGAATCGTCGCCGGAAGGTCTTACGCAAGCCGAGGCCCAGAAGCGGCTCACCCAATATGGTCCGAATGAACTTACCGAGAAGAAGACTAATCTCTTCCTAAAATTCCTTTCCTATTTTTGGGGACCCATCCCGTGGATGATTGAAATCGCGGTAATTCTGTCGGGCGTGGTCGGGCACTGGCCGGATTTTTTCATCATTCTCCTTTTATTAGTAGCCAATTCGGTCGTCGGGTTTTGGGAAGAAAAGGAGGCGAGCAACGCTATCGCGGCCCTCAAGGCCAAGCTGGCAGTGAAGGCCCGCGTCAAACGTGATGGGAAGTGGATCAATCCTCCCGCGCGCGAGTTGGTGCCTGGCGATGTCATCCGCATGAGGCTGGGTGACATTGTGCCGGCGGATGCTCGTTTGCTGGACGGTGACCCGGTGGAGGTGGATCAGTCCGCGCTGACCGGAGAATCGTTGCCCGCCGAGCGCAAATCGGGCGACGCAGTGTTTTCCGGTTCGATCATCCGTCAAGGTGAAGCTGGCGCAATGGTCTATGCCACGGGCGAGAAAACTTATTTCGGCAAGACGGCGCAACTGGTGCAGGAAGCGCACACTGTCAGCCATTTTCAAAAAGCTGTTTTGAAGATCGGCAATTACCTGATCATTCTCGCGGTAGCGCTGGTGGCGGTGATTATTGGTTTCGCCATCTATCGCGGCGACGCAATCCTCACGACTTTGCAATTTGCCCTTGTGTTGACCGTGGCCGCGATTCCCGTGGCAATGCCGACGGTGTTGTCGGTGACGATGGCAGTCGGCGCGCGCCTGCTCTCCAAAAAACAGGCGATTGTGAGCAAGCTGGTGGCGATTGAAGAACTGGCGGGCGTGGATGTGCTGTGCGCGGACAAGACCGGCACGCTGACCCAAAACAAACTGACGCTGGGCGATCCGTTTAGTGTAAATAATGTTCCCGCCGAGCAACTCATTCTCAATGGCGCGCTGGCGTCGCGCGCGGAAAACAATGACACGATTGATCTGGCCGTTTTAGGCGGGCTGAAGGACAAGGAAGCTTTGAAGGCTTATGAGGTGGTTCACTTCCAGCCGTTTGACCCGGTGCATAAACGCACTGAAGCCACCGTCAAAACCAAGGACGGAAAGACGTTCAAGGTAACAAAGGGTGCGCCACAGGTGATTTTGGCATTGTCGGCCAACGCCGGCCAGGTGAAGCCCGCCGTCGAGAAAGCCGTGAACGAATTCGCGGCGCGCGGCTTTCGTTCATTGGGCGTGGCGCGGGCTGATGGCGACGGTCAATGGCAGTTCCTCGGTGTCTTGCCGTTGTTCGATCCACCACGCGAAGATGCCAAGGCCACCATCGCGACCGCGCTGGCGATGGGAGTAAAAATTAAAATGGTTACCGGGGATGCCCTCGCCATCGCGCAGGAAACTGCAAAGAAGTTAGACATGGGATCAAACATCCTTGATGCCGCGAGTCTGGGCGACGCGAAGAAGCAAGAGTCCGCAGAAGTGGCCGAGGCCATTGAGAAGGCAGATGGTTTCGCCCAAGTATTCCCCGAACATAAATTTCATATCGTGGACGTGTTGCAAAAGCGCGGCCACATCGTCGGCATGACGGGCGACGGCGTGAACGACGCGCCCGCGCTGAAGAAAGCCGACTGCGGCATCGCTGTTTCAGGTGCAACGGATGCGGCGCGCGCGGCGGCGGCCATCGTGTTGATGACACCCGGCCTTTCGGTGATCATTGATGCGATTAAGGAGAGCCGGAGAATTTTCCAGCGGATGAACAGCTATGCCATTTACCGGATTGCGGAGACAATTCGCGTGCTGTTGTTCATGACGCTGGCGATCTTGATCTTTAACTTTTATCCGTTGACGGCGGTGATGATCGTGATGCTGGCGTTGCTCAACGACGGCGCGATTCTGTCCATTGCGTATGACAATGTTCACTACAAAGACAAACCCGAGTCGTGGAATATGCGGATGGTGCTGGGGGTTTCCACGGCGCTGGGCATCATCGGGGTCGTCTCCGCCTTCGGCTTGTTTTATCTCGGCGAGCGGGTCTTTCATCTCGACCGGGCGCATATCCAGACGCTGATGTATTTGAAGCTGTCGGTGGCAGGGCATCTAACGATTTTCCTCACGCGCACGCGTGGCCCGTTCTGGTCCATCCGCCCCGCGAAAATTCTATGGATAGCGGTGCTCGGCACGCAAATTGTGGCGACGTTGATCGCGGTTTATGGATTGTTCATGACGCCGCTGGGCTGGGGTTGGGCCGGGTTCGTGTGGGGCTACGCGCTGCTGTGGTTCCTCGTGAACGACCGCATCAAACTGCTTGCCTATCGGATTTTTGATCCAATCAAAGCTGCGGCCAAAACTGGGATTAAGCCTGAAGTCAAAACCAATGCTCAAACGGAAGTGAAAACTGCGCCGCAGCCCGAAGCCATAGTCGAAACTAAACCTGATCTCAATGCCGAGGCTAAACCGGAAGAAAAAGCTGCACCCGCACCGGAAACTTCTTCTGAAGCGATGCCAAAAACTGAAACTAAACCTGACGTGAACTCCACACCTGACACCAAACCCAAAGCGGCGACCGATTTGACACCGCAGATCGCGGCACGGGCCTATGAACTTTACGAGCGCCAGGGTCACCGGGACGGTCAGTCGGCGCAGAATTGGGACAAGGCCGAACAGGAAATTCGCGCAACGCAAGCCAAGGCCGAACCAAAAGCTGAAACCAAACCAGCGGCTAAAGCCGGGTCGCCGCCGGAAGTTAAACCTGAACTTAAACCTGACACCAATTCAAAACCGGACGCCAAGGTTGAGCCGACACCAGCCGCGAAAGGCGAGCCAGCGCCTGAAGTCAAAGCTCCAGCCACACCGGAAGTCAAAGCCGTCCCGCCGTCCACCGCCAAAGCAGAACCGAAACCTGCCACTAAGACCGACATCAAACCAACCGACAAAGTTGAGCCGAAGCCTGATGGCAAAGCGGAAACTAAATCGGAAACGAACGCAAAGCCAGCAGTCGAGGTGTCGCTGCAGCTCGTCAAAAAAGTCCATGATTTTTACGAGCAATTAGGGCGCGAAGACGTTCGCGCCGTTCAGGAATTGGACGAGGCGTAGCAAAAATCTGTAGAAACGAAAACCAAAAAATCGGCCGACGGCGAATCACATGACTGATGCGGCTGAAAGAATAAAGATGAAAAACAATTGCATCCATCCTAACTCATGAACTGGACTCCCCTGAATCTCACCGTCCGCGTCGGTTGCAACCTCGTTTACGAAACGACCATGCAGACACCAGTGCTGTTCGTGCTCAAGCCACGACTCGAAGGCCGGGTGCTGGTAATGCAAGAGAAACTTTCGTTTGGTATCGGTCTGCCGGCGTATGAATTTCAGGATACGCACGGCAACATCACATATCGCTCAATGTTCATGCCGGGTCGCAATGAAGTCCGGCACGATGCCCTCGTCGCCGTTTCTTCGGAACCGGACAACCGAGACGTGCCCAATTGGCTCATGCCCATCAGCCAGCTTCCGCCTGAGGTTTTACGTTACACCTTGCCCAGCCGCTACTGTGATTCGGACAAGCTCATGGATTTTGCCTGGAATCATTTCGGCCAGATCACCAACACCCTACAGCGGGTGCAGACCATCTGCGATTGGGTTCACAATAATATTGAATACCGCCAATTATCCGGGCGACCCGACCTGTCCGCTTCCGAAGTTATCAACCGGCGTTACGGAGTCTGCCGCGATTTTGCGCATGCGGCCATTGCCTTGTGCCGCACGTTTAATTTGCCTGCCCGTTACGTGACCGGGCACCTGCCGGACATTGGCTGCTTGGATCCAGGCACGCCAATGGATTTTCACGCGTATTTCGAGGTCTATCTCGGTCAGGAATGGTTCACCTTTGACGCGCGGTTCAATGTCCCGCGTATCGGCCGCGTTAAAGTCGCGCATGGTTTGGACGCCGTGGACGGCGCATTTGCAACGATCTATGGCGAGGCGAATCTTAGCCATTTTGAAGTCTGGGCCTATCAAGTGAATCCGCAGGAAGTTTCGGTGGGCGATCCCATTGATTTATCCAAACGTCTTGATGGCAAGCCAACGGTGCGGCTTAATTAAAACCTTCAGGAGTGGTTGTTATGGTCTTAATTTTGAACCAATTTGCATTTAGTGAACAGTTCTCCCCGCGCCAAATCCTAAACGGCAAACTCCCGGAGCCGGGCGGCGGGTCAACGGTGGAGCAGTCCGACTATGAGGACTGACTACCTTGACGCGACGACCGGCGACATAAAATTGAATCTGGATTGGCGCGCGTCATTGTCAGCGCGACTGCGCCATGAGCAAAGCTCAATGAATCCAGTAATGGCCGATGCAAATTCCATAGCCGAGAGCCAGCAAAAACCAAGCAACCGACCGAAGCATCACCCGCCATGCGAACCGGTCTTGCAAGTCATTCGAGACTTGTTCCAACCGTTCACATTGAGCCGTGGCGCTGGCCTTGATGCTCCTCCATTCAGACGCCGCACTTTCCATCAAAGCCTTCACCCGCTTTGCGACTGCTTCCGCGTCAGCAAGCTGCACCTGGATTTGTTCCGCCGTCTGCCGGGTTGCCTGAATGTGAATTTCGACGGCTTTTTTCAACTCCTTGTTCTGGCCGTCCACCGTGCCGGCAAAATCACCTGCCATCGCCTGACTCTGCCGCCGGTATTCAGCCAGATGCAGTTCAATCAATTTACGGGCATCATTCATCAAGCGCGGCAGATTGGCCGCGATGCGCCACTGCGCCTTGGTGAGCAATGTCAGTTGCACTGGAAAATTGTTGTCCGGTCCGACGCTCCATTCATGCAACAACCGGTGAACCCGATCCACTTCGTCCGTCGTCATCCCGGTGCAAAGCACCGCCAAGTCATCTTTGTCCAGGTCCATATTCACTCGCCTAAATTGAGCATCGGCTGTTTGGAGCGGGCCGGTTTCGCCTCCGATTCCGGCTGTGGTTCGACTTCCGGCACCTGTTCCGATGGCACCAGCAAATCGGCAATGGCGTCGTATTGCCGAAACATCTGCTGCATCGCCCATTGCATTTCACCGGCCAGCATCAATTCCAAATACGGGGCTCCGGGCGTCGCCACTTCCGCAAAACTCAACTTGCGGCCCGCCTTGGCCTCGGCGCGTTTGATGGCCAGCAACGTGATGGATGTCACCACCGGCAACGTCAGTTCCTTCGCCCCGAACTTTTTCAACTCGGCTTCGATGTTGGATTTCTTGAACAGGTTCGTCCGCACTTTTGCCGGGTTGTGGACAATCGACATAATCCACACGGTCACCCGCAAAATAAAAAAGTTCGAGCAGATTGTTCATGCTCTCGGTGTCCTCACTGGGGAACAGGAAAAAGGTGAACCGTATGCCTTGGGCGGCGAGTGATTCGAGCAATTGCAACGAGTCCAATGCCTGCACGATGAGGCCGTCGGCCTGCGCCCGGCAATCAATGACGTGAACCGGCGCGTCACTGCGCGACACGTTGCGGAACAATCCGAGCAGGGTGGATTTGCTGTCATCGTCATTACCGAGGGTGTGAGACTGCACCTGTTTGGGATGCCGGTCGGCAAAAGAATGGTGCCGGTCATCGAGGTCAGAGCCATTCCACTGGATGCCGTGATAATCGAGCCAGGCGGTGCGAAACTCGGATTCAAAACTTTTGCCGAGACTGCCCTTGGATTGAGGATTGATATGGATGCGTTTGATGATGTTGGTGTTCATGTGAATTCTTGGTCGGTGTTAATTTTTTTGATGTTTGGGCGTTTGAAAGGGACTGGCTTCGCCAATGGCGATGGACGAGATTGCGACTGGCTGGCCACTACGTTGGGTCGGACAGGTTGGGATTCGGAATTATTTCCCGCATTTTCCCAATGCGGTTTTGCGGCGCGTTTTAATTTGCGGCGGTAAAAAAGATAGGGGGCATAGACCGTAACGCGGATGCCCTTCTCGGTGAACAGCAATTCAGTAATTTGCCGCCACGTCTTGCGCCGTTGGCGCAGCTCGCGGATGAATTCAAAGTGCGGTTCCAGGATGCTGCGGAATGGTTTGCCGCCGCCTTTTCGTTGTGCCGTTTCTGTCATCGCTGCTCAGAATAACCCGACCGTGAAAAATTTGTGTCGAGAGCAGGTGAAAGTTAAAGTGGGATGAAATGACGCTGACTAAGCGACAAGAAGCGACAATTTTGAGCGACAAAAGGCGACAAATTCGTTGTCGCCTTTTGTCGCTACGCTTCGGACAACTTTTCCCCCAACGATTTCGTTAGGAGATGGTGTCATCCAAAAATCAAGGCTTTCAAGTTTCAGAAAGCCGCCACATATCACGTTCGCCTGAACGTATCAAAATGGATGATCATGGCGCACTGACCGGGCGTTCTGAAACCGGCAGCGAAACGGAGCGAGTCGGGAGTGACATGAACGGACGACGGCGGAGTTGAGCGCGGTTTTAGAACGACCGGTGAGTGCGTGACCGTCTAGGTTTGCATGGCGGCGATTTGTCTGCGCGGTTTGTGAGGCACGAGCAAAGCCGGGCAGTCAAAGCGCCGTCATCACATCAGATGGAAATGCCCTTGGATTTTTTATAGCCCTGTTCCAATTGCTGTTCCTGAAACCGTTTGATCTTCGCGTTCTGGCTTTTGGCGATGGCGGTCAAAGGAAGAATCTCCTGCCAGTTGATCAGATGCTTTGTGGCAATTTTCCGGGCACGATGGTCGGTCGTTAATTTCAGCACTTGATTGGCTACCTTCAACCATTCCTTTGCCGGCAACTTGCCAAGTTCAACCTGCTGAAGAAGTTCGCCCAGAAACGCCCGGACACAGGGCAGTAAAATTTTCAGATGCGTCACGTCACGCCTTCTTTCCTGTGACACGGTTGCCGACAGTTCCATTTTGCACGCCAGCAATGAAATGGGATCGAGAACGCGGATGGTTTGTCCATTCCATTCCGCTTGGATGGCCGGCGTATGGGCATCCGAAATTCCGGAAATCCGCCGGACCACTTCAATGGCAGATTTCAGGTCGCCGATTTGAAAACAAATAAATCCGGCCAGCGCGGTCATTTGCACCTTGGGCGGATAACTTGGATTTCGATCCAACTGCCGCGCGATGCGCTGCACATCAGCGTGGCCACCCTTGAAATCAATGTCCTCGCTGGTGAAGGGGCGCAATTTATCAAGTTGAGGGTCGGCGGACAAATAATGTTCCGCCCAATAATTCACCGCCTGCCCGCCGATGAGGACATACGGCTGTCCGTCGGCATCGCGTATCTTGAGAACCTCCGAAAATTGTTGGAGGGAAAATCCCACGGTTACGCCCATCTGGCAATGGCGCGGGCAACTTGATTCAAATTGGTGATGCGCCATTTCGCGCCGCCGCCCACCAGTGAAGCCCGATGTTGCAGTGCCGCCGCCGCCGCTGGACTTCGACGAGCCTTGCGCACCGCCGCCATGCGACTTTGCGCTTCCTGCCGTTTCATTTGATTGAAGGACATCGTTTTCACTGAAGAAATACATACCGCAAACTGAAGTCGGAAGCAAGTTTGCGACGGCACTGAACGGGCGTTTCTGAAAATTGGAGCGGACGGAACGGCTGTGGAGTCGCGGGATTTTAGAAACGCCCGTTGAGTGCGTGACCGTCTAGGCTGCGGTTGCGGCGATTGGTGTGGCCGGTTTCCAAGGCACGCCGGAAAGCCGGGCAGTCAAAACGCCGGGCGGCCTTGCCGGGTGAACAATTTTTCAGTTTGCCGTCGCCGATAGCGGGAATCTCCAATGAAATCAATGGGTTTTATGATTTTTGTCGCAAATTTCCGTCCCTTCGTTTTGTGCAACCCATTGCACAAACAAGACGGAATGATCCGCCATACTGGTGTCGAATGAAAAAATCATCGGCCAAGTGCATTTGGTGTATCAGCTACACCCGCGCGGGAAACGATTCAGACAAACTGCCCGGCATGACTGGATTGGCGGAAATACAGATTGAGTGTGACGCACACTTGCCAGGGGCGGGAATTCGATAGCCTGACTGCGTATGTTCACTGCCGTTGCGCAAAAAAATCTTGGCGATGCCGAGAATTATTTCGACGAGCACCTGTCGCAGAATGATTACTACGTGGCGGGTGAAATCCGTCCCGGCCAGTGGATCGGCGCGGGCGCGGAACGCTTGAGATTAAAGAGCGAAGTCACCCGCGAACAATTTCATGCGCTGTGCGAAAATCGAAATCCTGAAACCGGCGAACGGCTGACGCGGCGGCAATTGAAGGAGGGCCAGCGGCGGGTGTTTTATGACTTCACCTGTTCCGCGCCGAAATCGGTTTCGGTGCTGGCGGTGACGCTGGCGGATGAACGGCTGGTGACGGCGCACGAGGAGGCCACGCGCCTTGCGTTCCGCGAACTCGAAACCTTCGCCGCCGCGCGCGTCAGAAAACAGGGCAATCAAAAAGACCGTATCACCGGCAATCTCGCCGCCGCCGCGTTCACGCACACGAGCAGCCGTGCGCTCGACCCGCAGTTGCACACGCATTTCACGGTGTTCAACGCCACGTTCGATGTCAGCGAACGGTCCTGGAAAGCCCTGCAAGCGGGCGAAATGTATGACGCCATCCGTTACGGCACGGCAGTTTATCGGAATGAACTGGCGAAGCGGGTGCAACAGATCGGCTACCGGATTCAACCATCCAAACATGGCTTTCAAATTGATGGCGTAAGCGAGGAGGTGTTGAAACGATTTTCCAAACGCGCGCAACAGCGTGACGCGGTGGTCAAGGAACTGGAACAAAAGCTGGGGCGCAAATTGTCAAATAATGCCATATCGCTCGCGGTGCATCAGAGCCGGGCGGAAAAAGTCAAAGGCATCTCGACGGCGGAAGTGCGCGAACGCCAACTGGCACAATTGCAGCCCGATGAATTACAGGCGCTGAAAAAACTCTCACCATCGGTTCAACACGTCCGGCCAGTCTGTGTCTTTGAACCCGAAAATCAAACCCTGAACCATGCCGTCGCCCATGTGTTTGAGCGCAAGTCGGTGGTGCCGGAGCATGAACTGTTGAATGTGGCCCTATCGCAACGTCTGGGCGAAGTGGATTTACCGGCGTTGAAAGCGGCGGTGAAGTATTCACCGGACTTGGTGAAAACGGAACGTGGATTTTCCACGCGGCAAATTTTGGCAACGGAACTGGAATTGATTCAGGCGGTCAACGCGGGATGCGATGCCGTCACGCCGTTGCATCCCGGCTACCAGCCTGCCGACTGGCTCGGCGAAGATCAACAGCGGGCGATTTATCATGTGCTGCGCACCAGTGACCGCATCACCGGCCTGCGCGGTCTGGCGGGCAGCGGCAAAACCACGGCGTTGCGCGAGCTGGTCGCCGCCTGCAAGGAAGCCCGTGTTGAACCGCTGTTCTGCGCGCCGACGGCGGCGGCGACGGAGGTTTTGCGAAAGGAAGGATTCGAGGCGGTGACACTGCAAAGTCTGCTGCTGGCGAAACGGGCGTTGTCTGCCCGTCAGTTGGTGGTGCTGGACGAAGCCGGGGCGGTCGGGATGGACGACATGAAGCGGCTGTTTGACCTGGCGCGGGACGCACGCATTGTGCTGTCGGGCGACACCGGCCAGCACCCATCGGTCGCGCGTGGCGATGCGCTGCGGATTTTGGAGAACCATTCGGATTTTCAATCCGGCCAATTGACCCGCATCCGGCGGCAACGCAAAGCCGAGTATCGCCGGGCCGTTGAATTGGCCGCGCTGAAAAATACCAATGAAGCGTTCGCACAATTGGAACGCATGGGAGCGGTGACTGAACTTCCCGGCAACCAACTTCACGACTCTGCCGCGCAGTCGTATGTAAAAGCTTTGGCACAAAACCAATCCGTGCTGCTGGTCGGGCCGACGTGGAATGAAATCGAGGCGGTGACGGAAAAAGTCCGCGCCGCGTTGAAAACGTCCGGTCGGCTGGCGGGTGACGAAAAGGAGTTTCAGGTTTTTGATTTGCTGTCGTGGACAGAAGCGCAGAAGCGGGATGCGCGGCAATATCGTCCCGGCCTGGCGATTCGGTTTCACCGGCAAAAAACTGGTTTTGCCAAAAATGAAACGGTTGCGGTGGTCGCCGTCGAAAATGACGCTTTGAAAGTCCAACGCGCGGACGGTTCCGAAAGTATTTTCCCTTTGAGTCGAGGCTCTGCCTTGTTTGATGTGGGTGAGAAACGGAAATTGAAAGTGGCCGCTGGCGACAAGTTGCTGCTGCAAGCGAACTGGCAGAAGAAATTTATCAACGGCGAACTCGTCGAGGTGCGGGCGATTCAAGGTGATTCCGTGGTGCTGGCCGATGGCCGCGTGATTCCTGAAAACTACCGCATGTTCACGCATGGCTACGCCGTCACGTCGCACGCCGCCCAGGGCAAGACGGTGGATGAAGTGTTGGTCGTCGCGTCTTCGCGTTCGCTGCCGGCGATCAATCAGCAGCAATTTTACGTCAGCATCTCGCGCGGGCGCGATGCGTGCCGCGTGTTCACTGATGATGTCGAGATGTTGCGTTCGCACGTCACTCGTTCCGGCGCGCGGCTGGCGGCGGTGGAAGTTGTCCCGCCTGTCTACCGCCAAAAATTCATCCTGAAGGTTTTGCAGCGCGGTCATCGCTTCCTGAAACAGTCCCGCCAGCGCCTCGGACTGCAACAAACCATTTTACCTGACAATCGCAGCCCACAAATGAAAACACCCCGTTATGAACACCAACGAACCTCCCCCCACCGAATCGGCGTCTAACCCTCGCGACAATCCTTCTTACGGCACGGATTCCACGGTCGCCACTTTGAATGTGGTGGCCGACGACGGCAAAAGTTACCAACTGCCTTACGCGCAATTTCTGTATGCGGAGATGATTTCCAATCCGGCGTTGGAAACGAAGCCGGATGCCCCACCCGAAAAGCTGTTGCTCTGTTTTGCCGTGGCCGAAGTTGCGGTGCTGGGGAGCGGACTCAAGTCCATTGAACGGGCGGTCCAGAAGTATGAATTGAAATTTGTGAAGCCGGCTGACCGGCGCTACGCCGCCACGTTCAAAACCCATGTTGCCGCCGTCGCCATCGCTTTTACCAAGGAGAAAGTATGAATCCCGAATCGTCATTGAAATTCCAGACGCTGGAAAAATTTCCGGTCTTGATGACCAAGGAGAAAGTGGCCGAAGCGCTGGGCGTTGCCACGCATACCATCCCGCCACTAGTGCGGTCGGGTCTGCTCAAGCCGCTCGGCCATCCGGGGCGCTATTGCGTGAAACATTTTTCGCGTGACGCGCTTGCGGAGAAATTTGCCAGCCCGGAATGGCTCGATAAAGTGGCGGCGGCCCATTCACCGGCACTGGCGCAACAAGAATGCGCGGAAGCGGGCACGGCAGGCCCAACCGGCATGAGGACGGGCGAGTCCGTTACGCGGCAGCGACCGGCAACGCGGCGAGCAGGAGGCTCGAAGCTTCCGCGCCGCCGCTCGCCCGTCCCCATCGTCACCCTTCACAAAACACCCATTTCAATCCATGCCATCATCCGGCGGGTCATATTGGTGGATGATGATTGTTGGTGGCGGTGGTGGTGTGTGCGGCTGAATGATAATGCCGATGCCGGCGCTGACGTGCGGTTGATTGGGGAATTTCCGGCGCAATCCGCCGCTGAACACCCAGGCCACCACCAACACCGACAGCCAGACGAACACGAGAAACAGATAAACTCCCCATTCTGCGATGATCCAATCGAGAAAATGGAACACGGGGTCGAGCACGGTGGCAGGATTCAAGTTCATGTGATTTCCTCCGGTTATGCCTTGGCCATCACTGGCTCAAAGGTCTTGGACATTTCCGCGAACTTGCTGCGCATCCGTTCAAATTCGCTCAACGGCGGCAGTTCCACCTGTGCATTACGCGCGTAGGAGCGGTGAATGGCCTTGCTGTTATGACCAAGCGCCTCCTGTGCGAACCGTTCGGGATAACCCGCTTTTTCGCGCGTTCCGCCCACGCATAACGGCCTGGCGGATTTCTTGCACGTTTTGGATTCGGAACGTTCGCTTTACGCATCACAGGACGCGCTGGTGCAAAGTGATCAAACCGTTTCGCTCAACCTTGTGCAACTTTACAAAGCGCTTGGTGGCGGTTGGCAGAATGAGACCAACTCGGTTTCCGCGATGGCTGCAAGTCGTTAAGTCACCGCAGCAGAAGTTGTGCGCAGAATCGGCGCAACGCGAGTGCCAATCAGTTCAGTGGACTGCATGAGCTTCGCGTGCGGCAATGAAGCAACATCCATCTGGAAGCTGATCCGATTGATGCCGCCCAATGCCTCGCTGTGTTCGAGAATTTTCTCCGCCACTTCTTCGGGGTTGCCGACCATCAGTGCGCCGTGCGGGCCAAGCAAAGCTTTGAAGTGTGCGCGCGTAACAGGTGGCCAGCCGCGCTCCTTTCCAATTTCAGTGAACGCTTTGGCGTAGCCCGGAAAGAAATCGTCAACCGCCTGTTGAGTTGTGCTCGCGACGTAACCTAGCGCATGAACACCAACTTTAAGTTGCTCCGGTTTGTAGCCCGCTCGTCGCCCCGCTTCGCGATAGAGATTAACGAGCGGACGAAAGCGCCGTGTCTCACCACCGATGATGGCGACCATCAACGGCAGTCCCAACGCACCGGCACGAGCAAAAGATTCAGGTGTCCCGCCGACCCCAAGCCAGATTGGAAATGGATTTTGAAACGGTCTTGGGTAAACGCCTTGGCCGGTAAGCGCCGCGCGATGCTTGCCCGACCAATGAACCAATTCGTTTTCACGAATGTTGAGCAGCAAATCAAGCTTTTCAGCAAACAGCGAATCATAATCCTTGAGATGCAGACCGAACAACGGGAAGGACTCAATGAATGAGCCGCGTCCGACGACCATCTCCGCCCGGCCTTGTGAGAGCAGATCCAGCGTGGCGAATTGTTGGAAAACGCGAACTGGATCGGCGGCGCTTAATACCGTCACGGCGCTCGTGAGCCGGATGCGATTCGTTCTGGCAGCAGCAGCAGCGAGAATGACGGGAGGAGCCGAGTCGAGAAATTCCCGACGATGATGTTCGCCGATGCCAAAAACGTCCAAGCCAACTTGTTCGGCCTGTTCAATCCGATCAACAAGATTGCGCAGAGCATCCGATGAATTAGCTGCGGAACCAACCGCATCATTCGTAAACGCGGTGGCGAAGCTGTCAATGCCGACTTGCATCTTCTGGGATAAATCGTTTGCTATTGTGCTTTTGGTTTAGTGCTTCTGTTCGCCAGAAGCGAGCAGTTGCAATTCCCACGCGAGGCTGGTGCCGGTTGAACCGCCGTGCTCCAAAACAATCTCGGCCACGGCACCGACTGTTGCTTCGCGAGCCCAATCGCGTTGCCACTCGCTCAATACACCCATCCAGGTGACGGGCACAGCGCCCGCCTGGACAAGGCGCTGAATCGCGCGGTCGTGAGCTTCGACGCTTACGCCTCCAGATGCGTCCGTGACGACATAGACATCGTAGCCGTCGCCCATTGCGTGGATCGCTGGATATGCGAGGCAAATCTCCGTCCACAGCGCAGCGAAGATGATTTTCTTGCGGCCAGTCTTTTTTACGAGATCGACCACGCGTGAATCCTCCCAAGTATTGAGCGTCGTGCGATCAATCGGCACTTGATCGGGGAACACAGCTTGAAGCGCCTGCGGAAGATGGCCACCGCGAGCGCTGACCACGGTGGTGAGGATCGTCGGCACCTTGAACGCCTTCGCCGCCTTCGCCAAGGCGTTCATGACCGACATGGCACCAAACACATTGACCTCAAATTCGCGCCGGATGGCGGCGAGCGGCAAAATTTCAATCGGCCCTGGGGTGAGAATGCCGGCATTGCTGATGAGAAGGTCGAGGCCGGCTTCGCCAAGAGTATCAGACACGCCGCGAGCCCAGCTTTGGACGCTCTTTTCATCAGTGATGTCGCAAATGCTCAACGCCACTTTCCCGCCGGATGCCTGTTGAAGATCGGCAATTTCACCGTTTGCTATCGCGGTGCCGAAAACCCGATAACCTTTCGCCGCCAACCCGAGCGCGATGTTCCGGCCAAGACCGCCGCCGGCACCGGTGATTGCCGCTGACCTTTGTTTTGTTGTGTTCATAAATCAGTTCGTTTGTTTCAAGTTTTGTTGGAGTTGCAGATTACCGCCTCTCCATCCGTCAATTTACACGCATAAAAATACCGCTGGCGTTAAAAACTGCCCAATGCTTTGTTTTTTAGCTCGCTCATACTTTTGGTATGAGCTACGGTTGCCCCATGGAACTGCGCCATTTGCGCTATTTCGTTGCCGTCGCCGCCCACGGATCATTCAATCGTGCGGCGGAGATTCTTCATCTCACCCAGCCTGCGCTCAGCCGGCAGGTGAAGGACCTCGAAGAAGAACTTGGCGTGCTGCTTCTCGTGCGCGGCCAAAACATGGTGAAGCTCACCGAATTGGGCGATCTGTTTTATGAAGAAGCTCGCGAAGTGATCGCCCGTGCGCACGAGGCCGTTCAACGCGTGCGCGGCGCAGCGCGTAGCGAGACTCTGCGCGTCGGATACGCTCCCTCGATCATCGCCGGCGTCATGTCCTCCGTTTTGGAAAAATTTCAATCGGCCACTCCGCGCGTGCGCATCGAACTGACGGATCTTTCGTCGCGGGAAATCAACGAACTGGTTAACGAAGGACGGCTTGACATGGTGATCAGTCCCGGCATTTCCATAACGAAGGGAACTTCAGAATTTCAATGGACCGAGTTGCAACGCTTGCAGCCCGTTTTGGTCATGTCGGAGACGCACCCGCTGGCAAAGCTAAAGCGAATTCCGCCCAAGCGCTTGCGCGATCTTCCCCTCATCGGCCTGGCGAAGGGCAATTATCCCGAATATGTGCCGCACGTGCGCGGAATACTTAAACCGTTCGGAGTTTTGCCGCGCTTCGTTTCACTTGTGAATGATGGCCTCTCAACATTGTTCACGGAATTGGAGGCGCATCGTGCTGCGGCAATACTGACCGAGGGCAGCATCAACATCATGCCGCGGAGTCTCGTCGCCCGGCCGTTTGCGCCGAAGCTGCCCAGCGCGGCCGTGATGATTGGCCTTTCGGCTTTACGCCCCAACCGACACGCCGAAACCCTTGCGCGGATGCTGCTCGAAGAAGTGCGGCGGCGGGAAAAGTGAAACGCGGCGATTAAGAATGGCCTACATCATTGTGCAATTCAATTGAAGCACGGGACGTTTCCGGGCTCTACTCCATAATGAAGTGCCGAACCTTTCTTAATCTATGGATTTGTATTTTCAGCCATTTCAATTCTCCTGTGGCGGTTTCATTTCAATTTTTGATGAGATGCACGCGCCGAAGGTGCCGGTTCCAAGTGTCAAGACCGGGACTTTGAATCCCGATCCGCCGAGTTGTCGATATTCCATATTATTTAGTTGGTTTCAAAAACAGGCCGGCCACAATTTCATACGAGCGCAAACGGTCTTCCAGCCGGTAAAAGTCCGAAAACAAAATCAACTCGTTTGCGTGTGTGAGTTCCAGAAATTCCTTCAACTTTCGCTCCACGGTGTCAGGTCCGCCAATCACCGCTGCAGCCAATCGTCCTTCAACCGCCTGCTTTTCACCGGCATTCCAAAGTCCATCCATGTTGGCAACGGGCGGCGGCGTAAAAATGGGCCGGCCGCGAATCAGACGCAATCCTCGTTGTTGGGTCGAGGTCGCCAAATTTTCGGCTTGCTCGTCGGTATCTGCGGCGAGAACCGGCAGCCCAATCATTAAATATGGCTGCTTCAATGTAGCAGAAGGTTTGAAATGTTGCCGATACAATCCGCCAGCTTCTATCATCATTTCCGGCGCGAACTGACCGGCAAATGCAAAAGGCAATCCCATGTGGGCTGCAAGTTGCGCGCTGAAGGTGCTTGATCCCAACAGCCAGATTGGCACGTTGGAATTTCCGCCGGGCACTGCTTGAACGCGTTGGCCGGGTGACACCGGGCCGAGGTAATGAATCAATTCCTGCACCATTTCGGGGAAACGATCACCCGATCCCGAATCACGCCCCAATGCTTGCGCGGTGAGCGCGTCGCCGCCCGGTGCCCGGCCAAGTCCCAAATCAATACGCCTGGGGTAAAGTGCTTCGAGGGTGCCGAACTGCTCGGCAATCACAAGTGGCGCATGGTTGGGCAGCATGATGCCGCCAGAACCTACGCGGATGGTTTTTGTGCCTCCGGCCACATGACCAATCAGCACGGAAGTCGCCGCACTGGCGATGCCGACGAGATTGTGATGCTCTGCCAGCCAAAAACGCCGGTAGCCCCATTTCTCCGCCTGTTGTGCGAGGGTTAAGGTGTTGCGGAAACTTTCCGCAACCGTTCCACCTTCACGAACGGACGCGAGGTCGAGGATAGAAAGCACGATGTCGAAGTTTGGTTTCATCAAGTTATGCCGCAATCAATGCCGGCGAGTGATCCCGGTTTTCAATCTTCACGCGCATCTTTTGCAAGGCCTGCTCTTGAATCTGGCGGATGCGTTCGCGAGTGACTCCCAGCCGTGCGCCCACTTCTTCAAGGGTTTTTGGCCGGCCATTATCCAAGCCGAACCGCATTGAAAGAATCCGGCTCTCCCGCGCGTCGAGCGTGGCCAGAACTTCCCGCATCAATTTATTGTCGTTGTGTTTCACGATCTCGTCAAAAGGAGCGGCGGCACCGGCATCTGCCACATGTTCGGAGATGGATGTTGAATCGTTGATGCTGATGGGCGAATCGAGCGATACCGGTGCGCGGGCTGCTTCGCGATATTGGCGGATGCGGCGGGGGTTAAGACCCAGATTATCGGCGACTTCTTCGTCCGTCGGTTCGCGGTCAAGCACCTCACGTAGTTTCACTTCAGCCCGGCGAATGTGCGTCATCTTGTCAAAGACGTGGACCGGCAGACGGATGATTTTTGATTGATTTGACAACGCCCGCCGGATCGCCTGCTTGATCCACAAGGACGCGTGGTCGAAAGCTTCGCCCCTTTGTTCGAATCGAAGCGCTCCACGCCTTTCATCAAGCCGATGTTGCCCTCGTTGATTAGATCCAGCAACGGAAGGCCAAGCCCTTCATACTCGCGGGCAATCTTCACTACCAGCCGCAAGTTGGCGGTGATCATACGCGGTTTCGCGGGGCGCGTCCCAGCGCAGGCCGTAAGATTTGGTGAAGCTGTAATCGGGATCGAGGACGAACAGAAAATCCTTCGGCCAGTCTTTATCCTGAAGAAAGTCAGTTGCGTGGGCTTTGAGGTCGTCTGCTGGCCCGGGATAAATCATAACGACTTTAACGCCGGCGGCAGTAAGTTTTTCGGCGTTGTTGACATAATCGTGCGCCTGCTTGGTGCAAAACGGGCATTGATAACCGGGCCAGCCGCGCAGCACGACCAGCACGACGTCGCTCTTGGCTGTGAGATCACTAAGCCGCACGGATTGGTCGTCAAGCGTCTTGAGCGTGAAATCAGATGCCGTGTCACCAACTTTCGGCGGATTGGCGGCATTCATCATATCGGACCCCATATTTCCCATTTGTGCGTTCACGGCCAGTGGCAGCGCGCAGGCCAGAATGGTGAACGCGAGTTTGCAGATGTTCATTATTGTTTTCATTTTTTTTATTTTTGTGGTTGTGTTGATTGATTTACGGACAGATTAATTTTCTCCGGCAGCCAGCCGCCGGTGGCCTGCAACGGTTCGAGATGTCCGCTGCGCGTCACCCAGACGGCCAGCGCGAGACGCCCGGTGATTCCTTTCAGGTTGTCATCAATGACGAATTTGCCTTGAAACCCGTTGGTCTGGCTGGCGAGCGGACGTGCGATAAGCGAGACCGCGGCAAAATCGTGGTTCAAATGGCGGCCCGCATTCTCGCCGCACTTCACGTCGGAGCTTGTTTCACTCACGAGCAGCGCGGCGGTCACTTCGTAATCCGCCGTGCCATTTCCTGCGGGAATAAAATCCGCCTGCCAGTGTTTGCCGTCATCAGAACTGACCTGCAACACGCCCGTTTTCAACGCGGATGCAGCAGGAGTGCCACGGAATCCAAACCAGTTGCGCCATTCTTTGCCGTTCAGGACAAATTCAGGAGTGTAGATGTTTTCCGCCGACCAGACCTGCGCGTAGTCGCGCTGGCGGGTGGAATACTGTTCGCTCGAAAACTTGTCGCTCCAAGCATGATTGTTCCAATAATCAACGTGAAAGGCGACAGGCACGAATTCTCTCCACAGGCCGGGGCCGCTTTTCAGCTTGCTCAACCATGCCTCCGCCGGCGGACAACTGCTGCAACCTTCCGAAGTGTAAAGCTCCAGCAGCGCCGTCTGGTGTTCCGAACTCTGAAACACGACGGGCGCGGCATTGGCCGTGGCGCAGGCAAGCAGCGCAAAAAGACAAATCAATTTCATCGTATTGAAAGTGTGAGGAATCTCGCCACGGTTTTATTCCCCAATAAAATTTTATCCGCGCGGCAAATCAGGGGAATAAAACCACCCGCCGGATGCTCATATCCTTGCATGAAAAATCCAAAAACTATCGGCATTGCCATTGCGGTCGCGGCGCTTACCATTACGGTCAGGTTGTCCGGTCAGGGCATGCCGGGCGAAAACGCAACAAACGCCACCGGCAAAACCTCGTCCGCGCCAGTTTGGGAACTCCAAGACGTGGAAGGTAAAACGGTTCATTCTTCTGATTTCAAAGGCAAAGTCGTGATTTTGGATTTTTGGGCAACCTGGTGCCCGCCCTGTAAGGCCGAAATTCCAGGTTTCATCGCCCTGCAAAATGAATACGGCAAAAAGGGATTGGTGGTGGTCGGAATTTCGGTGGACGAAGGTGGTGCAGATGTAGTCAAGCCGTTCGCGCAAAAGCTGGGCATAAACTATCCCGTAGTGCTGGCCGATGAAAAAACACAAGAGGCATTTGGCGACATCGAGGCGGTTCCCACAACGTTCATCATTGACCGCGAAGGTCGCATCGTGAAAGAACACATGGGTTTCGCAGACAAGGACGAGTTTGAAAATGAAATCAAACCGTTGCTGAACCCTTAAAATTGGTATTGCCGGCATTGTGCGGTAAATTGTCCTGAAATTTTTCATCAACGTGAACGAGGCCGATTATGAGCAGGCGGTGAATTCCTTTTACGAAGGATTATACCGGTTCGCCCACAGTCTCGCGGGCAACGCGGACGACGCCTGCGAACTGACGCAGGAGACGTATGCGCGACTGCTGGCCAAGGGCGGCCAGTTGCGCGACCGTTCTCGCGTCAAGGGCTGGCTCTTCACCACGCTGTATCGCATCTACCTTGGTTGGAAACGCCGCGAGGCGCGCCATCCCCACTTTGAAATTACCAGCGTCGAGGACGAATTGCCAACGGTCACGCCGGACATGGTGGACAGACTGGAAAACGATGCGGTGGGCCAGTCGCTGCTCGAAATGGAGGAGCGTTATCGCGTGCTGCTCGCGCTCTATTATTTCGAAAACCACACTTATGCCGAGATTTCCGGGCTGCTTGACATCCCCATCGGCACCATTATGTCGAGGCTTTCGCGGGCGAAGGAACTGATGCGCAAATCGCTCGCGGCAAAATTTATCGGTGCGGAACGCAAAATCATTTCCATCAAACCGGCATCGGAAAGGAGCCAGACGTGATATGAAAAACCAGGAAGCCAGATTGATCCTGCAAGCCTATCGTTACGGCGGACAGGATGCGTCCGATCCGCTATTTGCGGAGGCGCTGGAACAGGCCAAGCTCGATCCCGAATTGCAAAAGTGGTTTGCGGAAGAAAATGCGCTGGACGCGCGCATTCAAGCCAGCCTGCAAACGGCGATTCCGGTTCCACGGGAGTTGAAATCAAATCTGCTGGCGTTGAGAAAAATCATCCGCCCTGTGCCATGGTGGCTTCAACCCATGAAGCTGGCTGCCGCCGCAGTGGTGTTGTTCGTGTTGGGATTGGCCGCCTTTTTGTTGTTGACCCAAAAGCCGACACAGCTCGCGTCGTTCCGCGAAACGATGGCGCGCTACTCCATGCAGCAGCAAGGGCACATCGCCTACGAGTCGCATGACATGACGGAGATTCAGCAGTGGCTTCAAGCCCGGGGTATGGAAACCAATTTTGAACTGCCCGCCGCTCTGCACAACAGGCCGTCGCAGGGCTGCCGCGTCGTTGACTGGAACGGACGGAAGGCGACGATGCTTTGCTTCATCCTCGATAATGGCGAACACATGGACTTATTTGTGATGGATCGCGTCGGTCTGCCAAATCTGCCCGAAGGCAGCGCGCCGCAATATGCCGAAGCCAATGGTTTGATGACCGCAACCTGGGTCAAGGGGGACAAAGTTTATCTCCTGACTGGCGACAACAAAAAGCTTTTGCAAAAACTCCTTCAACAGACATGATATTCATGATTTTTCTTTCTGTAGCGCCTCAAGTTCGGCGATGTGTTGTTTAAACGGTGCGATATGTTTCTGTTCGGATGCCGAACGTGATGCCTTGTCTGCCGAACGCGCCAACGCGCAACTCGCAGGCCAGCGCTTGATTGCTTCGGTTCAACTCATCAAGGCGCTTGGTGGTGGCTGGAACGATCAACAACTTGTGGTCGGCGCAGTTTCTGTCAATGCTCAACCATTAATTCGCGGTATGCTTGTGTAGCTTGGTTTTCTAGCCACAATTTTACACCAAAAATTCCGAAGACAACAACGATGGCAATTGCCAACAGCCGACGCAAAATGGTTTTCATAGGATTCCCGATTGCTAATTGAAGTTGTAGCCGTATTAATTTTTAGCCGCAATCGAAATTTTCTCGCCCGCGCCGCCTTTAACAGTTTTACTTTCCGTCGCATGAAACAAAAAGCTTACGCCGCCGCCGGCGTGGACATTGATCTGGGCAATCGCGTCAAGGCCACGCTGCCGCAATTGCTCGCCGCCACGCATCGCCGCGAGGTGCTCGGCAAGGTCGGCGGCTTCGGCGGCCTGTTCGCGCTGGACGTGAAAAAATATCGCGAGCCGGTCCTCGTGTCGTCCGTGGACGGCGTCGGCACGAAGCTCAAGCTCGCCTTCGCGCTGGACAAGCACGACACCATCGGCGCGGACCTCGTGAACCATTGCGTGAACGACATCGCCGTGCTGGGCGCGGAGCCGCTGTTCTTCCTCGATTATCTCGGCACGGGAAAATTGGAGCCGCACGTTTTCACGGAAATCATCAAAGGCTTCGCGCGCGCGTGCGCGGAAAACAATTGCGCGCTCATCGGCGGCGAGACGGCGCAGATGCCGGGATTTTATCAGGCGGGCGAATACGACGTGAGCGGCACAATTGTCGGCGTGGTGGAAAAATCCAAGATGCTCAACGGCCAGAAAACCGTGAAGCGCGGCGACGTGGTCATCGGCATCGAATCCAGCGGCCTGCACACGAACGGCTATTCGCTCGGGCGGAAAATTTTCTTCGAGCAACTGAAATTGAAACCGTCCAGCCGCGTGCCCGGCCTCAAAGGCACGATGGGCGAGGAATTGTTGAAGGAACACATCAGCTACGGCCCGCTGGTGCAAAAGCTGATTAAAAAATTCAACATTCAACATTCAACATTCAACGTTCAACTTCCAATCAAGGCGTTCGCGCACATCACCGGCGGCGGTTTTGTGGACAACATTCCGCGCGTGCTGCCGAAGTCGCTCGATGCGGTCATCAAGAAAGGTTCGTGGGATATGCTGCCGATCTTCCAGATCATCGCGGACAAGAGCGGCGTGCCGGACGAGGAATTGTATCAGGTTTTCAACATGGGCATCGGCATGGTGAGCATCGTTGCGGCGGACAAGGCGAATGCCGTGTTGAAATTCATCAACGCGCAAAAGCACAAGGCCTGGCTCATCGGCGAAGTCGTCAAAGGCAAGGGCAGGGCGCGCGTCGAATAGGTTTTTGCCACAGAGGCACCGAGACGCAGAGAAAAACCTTTTGCCCCGGTGCCTCTGTGGTCATATTCCCGGAATTGGCGGCAGATTTTTAATTTCAAATCGGCATCATCCGCGTAATCTGCGGGAAATGAATTCCCGTCCTGTTCCCATGAAAAATATCTTGCTTGCTTTGTTTATCGCCGTGCTTGGCGCAGGCACCAGTTTGTCCGCCGCCGATCTGACGTTATGGTATCAGCAGCCCGCCGCCAACAACCAGCCGATGAACGAGGCGCTGCCCATCGGCAACGGGCGGATGGGCGGGCTGGTTTTCGGCTCGCCGGAGCGCGAACGCATCGTCGTGAACGAGGACAGCCTTTGGACGGGCGACGAAAATCCTTCCGGCAATTATGACACGATGGGCGGCTACCAAACGCTCGGCAATGTGTTCGTGAATCTGCCGGGGCAGACAAACGGTTCAAATTGTCGCCGCGACCTCGACCTGGCGGACGCGCTTTCGCACGTCAGATGCACGGCGAACGGCGTCAATTACCGGCGGGAATTCTTTTGCAGCCATCCGGCGCAGGTTTTGGTGGCGCGCTTCACGGCGGACAAAAAAGGCGCTTACACCGGCGGCATTGAACTGGTTGATTCGCACGGCGCAAAAATTGTCGCCAATGGAAACCGGATCACCGCGTCCGGTGTGCTGAACAACGGACGGAAATTCGAGTGGCAGGCGCTCGTGCTGAACCAAGGTGGCTCGGTGGCGGTGGACACCAATTCGGCGCGGATTGAATTCAAAAATTGCGACAGCCTCACGCTGCTCATTGCGGCGGGCACGGATTATGTGATGGATTACGCCAAACATTATCACGGCGCGGACTCGCACGCGCGCGTGACGGCGCAAATTGACGCGGCGGCGAAACAATCCTTTGCCAAACTGGAGTCCTCGCACATCAGGGATTATCAGGCGCTGTTCAACCGCGTCAGCGCTGATTTTGGCCAGTCCACTGCCGCGCAAACGGCGCTGCCAACGGACAAACGCAAGCTGGAAGCGTTCAAAACGGTTGATCCCGGACTCGAATCGCTGCTGTTTCAATACGGTCGTTACCTTCTGATTTCGTGTTCGCGTCCCGGCGGATTGCCGGCGAATTTGCAGGGCTTGTGGAATGACAACAACTCGCCCGCCTGGCACAGCGATTATCATGCGAACATCAACGTGGAGATGAATTACTGGCCCGCCGAGGTCGCGAACCTGGGCGAATGTGCGGTGCCGTTTTTTGACCTGGTTGAAAGCCAGTTGCCCGCGTGGCGCAGGGCGACGGCGGCGACACCGGAATTCAAGACGGCGGACGGAAATTTTACGCAACGCGGCTGGGCCATCCGCACGTCGCACAACATCACCGGCGGCATGGGCTGGAACTGGGACAAGACCGCCAACGCCTGGTATTGCCGGATTTTTTGGGAGCATTTCGCCTTTGACCGCGACACCCATTTTCTCCGCCAGACCGCTTATCCGATCATGAAGGAAACGTGCGAATTTTGGGAAGACCATTTGAAAGCGCTGCCCGACGGAAAACTCGTCGTGCCGGACGGCTGGTCGCCGGAACACGGCCCGGTTCAGGACGGCGTGAGTTACAACCAGGAAATTGTCTGGGACTTGTTCAACAATTACGTTCAGGCGGCGGATGTGCTGGGCGTGGACAAGGATTACCGCGACAAAATCGCCGCTCTGCGCGACCGGCTCGTGACGCCGGGCATCGGCAGTTGGGGACAATTGCTTGAATGGATGCACGAAATGCACGATCCACAGCATCCCGAACTCGACACGCCCAACGACCATCACCGTCACACGTCGCATCTCTTCGCGGTTTATCCCGGCGACCAGATCAGCGTGACCAAGACGCCCAAGCTGGCGGCGGCGGCCAAGGTTTCTCTCGACGCGCGCAGCATCGCGCCGGACAGCGACGTGCGCGAATGGTCGTTTGCCTGGCGCGCGGCGCTTTACGCCCGGCTGCACGACGCCGAACAAGCGCACCAGATGTTGCAGCAGTTGTTCTCCGCGCGGAACACTTGTCCAAACCTGTTCGGCCTGCACCCGCCGATGCAGATTGACGGCAACTTCGGCATCACCGCCGGCATTGCGGAAATGCTGTTGCAATCGCAGGCCGGCGAAATCGAGCTGCTCCCCGCGCTGCCCGCCGAATGGCCGACAGGGAAAGTTTCCGGCCTGCGCGCGCGCGGCGGTTACGAGATCGGCGTCGAATGGCAGGACGGCAAGCTGGTTTCTGCCACGGTGAAAAATGTTTCCGGCGACGGTCATTGCAAAGTCTGTTACGGCGGCAAGACGCTTGAATTCTCCATCAAGCCCGGCAGGACCAAGACGCTCAACGGCGAACTTCAGTAAAGTTTTTCGTTTAGAAATCACGCCGCTCGCGTAACCTGCGGACGCATTTTTCATGAAAATCCTTGTCATCGGTTCGGGTGGACGCGAACACGCCCTCGTCTGGAAACTCGCGCAGTCGCCGCACGCCACGCAAATCTGGTGCGCGCCGGGCAACGCCGGCATCGCGCAGGAGCGCCTTGCATAATGGCAATCTTGTGGAATGTCGTCAATATAAAAGCGGACAGATTTGCCAAGGCTTCGCTGCGTTTGCGCAGGAAAACAAAGTCGAATTTGACCGTCGTCGGGCCGGACAATCCGCTCGCGCTGCGGCATCGTGGATTTTTTTCAGAAGAAGAGGGTTTGCGAATTTGGGGGCCGAACCAAAAGGCCGCGCAGTTTGAATCGTCCAAAGTTTTTTCGCAAAAATTCATGGAGAAATACGGAATTCCAACGGCGCGCGCCGGAATTTTTTCGGATGCAATTGCCGCGAAAAAATTTGCCGCAGAGTTGAACGGCAAATGCGCCGTGAAAGCCGACGGCCTCGCGCTAGGCAAAGGCGTTTTGATTTGCGCCAATGAAATCGAGGCAAACAAGGCGATTGACGAAATTCTTGTCGCCAAAAGTTTTGGCGCGGCGGGCGCGAAAATTGTCATTCAGGAATTTCTCGAAGGCATGGAAATTTCGCTGCACGCGATTTGCGACGGCAAGACCGCGAAGCTTTTTCCAACGTCGCAAGATCACAAACGCGCGCTGGACGGCGACAAAGGCTTGAACACCGGCGGCATGGGCACCTATTCGCCCACGCCGTTTGTCAGCGACGCGGAATTGGAAAAAATCGGCGACACGATTTTGAATCCGTGGCTGCGCGGCTGCGCGGAAGAGCAGATTGATTTTCGCGGCATTTTGTATCCGGGAATCATGCTCACGAAATCCGGCGTGAAAGTTTTGGAATTCAACGCGCGCTTCGGCGACCCGGAAACGCAGGTTTATCTGACGCGATTGGAAAATGATCTGGTCGAATTGCTCGACGCGAGTGTCAAGCGGCACGCTGGACAAAATTGAATTGAAATGGAAACCGGAAGCGAGCGTGTGCGTGGTGATGGCCAGCGGCGGTTATCCGGGAAATTATGAAAAAGGAAAGCCAATTCTCGGCCTGGACGAAGCGGCGAAATTGCCGGGCGTAAAAGTTTTTCACGCGGGCACGGCGTAAAACGGAAATGAAATCGTCACGAACGGCGGACGCGTTCTCGGCGTGACGGCTTTGGGCAAAGATTTGAAAGCCGCGCAAGCCGCCGCCTATGCCGCCGTGGAAAAAATTCATTTCGACGGCGCGCAGTTCCGCCGCGACATCGCGGCGAAGGCGCTACGATGACTTATTATTTAGGCTCATCGGACAGCACCGTCGTATTTCCACTCCGAATTGATTCGAATTAACTGCCATTGTTTTTGAGATTTTGCCATCAAAGCGTTGTAACCCATATCACCGGCACCAATTTGTTTAAGTCTGGCATCGTCCACCAAAACCGAGACCGCAATTTTGTCATCCGAAAGGTTTTTCACGTCGGTGATGCGATAACCCAAAAAGTTTTTCGACTCGGCAACGATGCTGTTGACAATTGTGCTTTCTCCATTTGGAGCCGCTTTCACTGCTTGCTCTAAAATGACACGAAACCGTGGGGACGCACTCTCCAAGGTGGCTTTGAAATCACCTTTACTTTGGATCCAAAAGAGTGATTTGATGGTGAATTCTGGAGTGGCATAACCAACGAATGCAAATTGCTCCCGTGACACATAATCTCCTGCTGAATTCGTCGGCTCCGGACTGGAAGCCTTAGCAACGGTCTGTTGCGCCCGTTTGTTTTTGCGCAAGGTGGAACCGTTTCGTAGATTCCAGCTCCGGCAAGCACGGCGATGGTAGCAGCGACAAGAGTTTTTTGCAGTGTGGTCATGATGATGGTTTTGGTGTACAGTTACGGTTGTGGTTGTTGCAAGTGTTGTTCCGGTGGAAATAGCCGTGGCCAATCCAACCGGCGCGGATTGAACGGCGTTGGCGGAAATCAAAACGGCCAGTCCGCTCGCGCCAATCGTGATTTTTTGTTTCGAGAAAAATTCGCGCAGCCGTTCCACGGCGCGGCTCACGCGCTTTTGCGCGGCGTCATCGGAAATTTTCAAACTCTCGCCGACTTCGCGCAGGTTTTTGTTTTCAAAATAGCGGAGCAGAATCGCGCTGCGGTCGGTTTCGTCGAGCGCGGCCATCGCGTCGTCCAGCAGCGGTTCGATTTGCGTCCAGTCATTGGCGGTCGCATTCATGTTTGTTCATTTCCACGGCGATTTGTTCGCGCAACTGGCGGCGCGATTCTTTGCGGATGACATCAATCGCAGTCCGCCGCGTGACGGCGTAAAGCCACGGCCGTTAAAATCGTGTCCGGACTTCAATTTGCCCGCGTCGCGCGCGAGGTCGGCGAAAACGGATTGCGCGATTTCCTCGGCCAGTTGCGGCGAGCGGACTTGTCGCAGCGCGGCGGAATAGACGAGGTTCACATGACGCCGGACGATTTCCGTGAAGGCGTCCTGCGAATTTTCGCGCGCGAACCGCCGCAGCAAATCCAAATCGCTTGTCATTCTTTTGAAAGCATATCGCCGCCGAAGCCCGAAATCCGACAAATTTATTTCAGGCGTCTTTAACGCAAAGACGCGAAGGCGCGGAGAAATGAATTGAAACTTTGCGCCTCTGCGTCTTTGCGTTAAGAAATTTTGGCTATTTCACAAACGGCAGTTCCACAATTTTCGCCGGACTTTCGCCCGCCGCAGTCCGCAACGTCAGTTCGTTTCCGATTTGATTCGCTTCGCGGCGGACGTAGCCGAGCGCGATGTTTGCATTGAGCGACGGCGATTTCACCGCGCTGGTCACATAGCCGACTTCCTTGCCGTCGTGAAAATAGTTTGTCGCCGCGCGCGGGCAACGTTTTCAAATCGTCCGCCAGCCGCAGGCCGCGCAGTTCGCGCGTTGACGTGGCCGACGCTGTGGATGCGGTTGATGACTTCCTGCCCGATGTAGCAGCCTTTGTTGTAGACTCACGGCGCGGCTCTCGATGCCGCATTCGAGCGGGATGTTCGTCTCGTCCATGTCCGCGCCAAATCGCGGAATGCCCGCCTCGATGCGCGCGGTCTCGAACGCCGTCCAGCCGACTGCGCGTCCGCCGATTTGTTTTGCGGCGGCAATCAATTTGTCCGCCACCGCGCCGAGGGAATTGTTCGGGACAAACAGATCGAAGCCAAAATTGTAGGAGACAACGTGAGGAGTCTCTAGCTGGTTCTTAATTTGAGTCTCGTCACCTCGACTCCTACAAAGACAGAGTCGCGGATTGTTCGCGAGATAAATTTCGCCAAGCGTGGCGTCGGAAATTTTCACCGAGCCAAATTGCTGCGTTGGAATTTCTGGAAATAAATTTAACGCGCGAACGACTTCCACCGCTTTCGGCCCTTGCACGCTCAACAAGCCGTAATGCGGAGCGGCGTCCACGATTTGCACGTCGTCGGCGACGATGAATTTTTCCAGACGCGCGGAAATTTTTCCGGTCAGCCCCGGCTCGAAATCCAAAAGCAATTCGTCGGACAGATTGAAAATGTTCAAGTCGCCTTCCATTTTGCCCTTGGCGGTTGTGATGGCGGCGTAACAGCCTTCGCCGGCGCGCAGTTTTTTCACGTCGTTCGTGACTTGCCCGTGCAGGAACCGCGCACGGTCGGCGCCGACAAGACAAAGGCGCGAGCGGAAACTCAAATCAATCACGCCCGCGCCTTCGCGCAACGCGGCATACTCGGCCAGCCAGTCGCCATAATCGGCGACGATTTCCGCGCCGTCCAGTTCCGCAAACCGCGCGCCGAGGGCGTGATGAAATTCGTGCAGCGGCAAGCTCATGTCCGCATCAGAATGTCATCGTTTATGCGAAGCGCAAGCGGCCATCTACAGCGTTGGAAAACATTTTGTTGCTGCTAGAATCGGCGCGTGACCGTTCTCGAAGCAATTCAGAAAAGCGCGGATTTTCTCGGCAAAAAAAATGTCGAATCACCGCGACTCCAGACGGAACTGCTCCTCGCGCACCTGCTCAAAATGCCGCGAATGAAATTGTATCTGAACTTCGAGCGAACACTTTCGTCGGAAGAAATTGATTCTTTGCGCGAACTTGTGAAACGCCGGGGCCTGCGCGAACCGCTCCAGCACATCATTGGCTCGACTTCATTTTGCGGATTTGAAATCGCCGTCAACCGCCACGCGCTCGTGCCGCGGCCGGAAACCGAACTGCTTGCGGAATCCGGCTGGAATTTTCTTGTCACTTGTCACTCGTCACCCGTCACTGCACTCGATTTCGGCACCGGCACCGGCTGCATCGCCATCGCGCTCGCGGCGAAATGTCCGGATGCAAAAATCGTCGCAACGGATGTTTCGGCGGAGGCGCTGGCGCTGGCGAAAGAAAACGCGGCGCGAAGCAACGTGGCCGGACGGATTGAGTTTTTGCGAAGCGATGGTTTTTCCGGGCATTCCACCAGCTCAAGGTTCGATTTGATCGTCAGCAATCCGCCCTACATTCCGTCGGCGGAAATAGAAACGCTTCAGCCGGAAGTCCGCGATTTTGACCCGCGAAGCGCGCTGGACGGCGGCGCGGACGGACTGGACTTTTATCGAAAGCTGGCCATTGAATCCAAACCGTTCTTGAACGCCGGCGGAAAAATCATGCTGGAATTCGGCGACGGTCAGGCGAAGTCGGTTTGCCGGATTTTTGAGGATGAAAAATGGACTGTCGAAGCGGTGAAGGACGATTACAGCCGCCGCGCAAGAATTTTAATCGCAAACATGGACGGCACGGGCTGACAGGAAGTTTTTTATTTTCAGGCGACTTGAACCACCAGCGCCGTCGTGTTGTCGCGCCCGGAATTTTTCACGGCGGTTTCCACCATCAATCGAGACGGATTGAAATTTTTTTTTGAGGACCTCGACTCGCGTAGAATTTCGGCCAGTTGCCTGTCGTCAAGCCCTTCCACCAAACCGTCCGTGCAAAGCAGGAAAATGTCGCCGCGTTCGCAGGCGATGGCGCCGGCCTGCGGATCAACAAACTGGTTGCCCCCGCCAAGTGCCTTTTGCAGCAGATTGCGGCGCGGATGCGTTCGCGCCTCGTATTCGCTGATTTTTCCGTTCCGCAAAAGCCAGCCGACATAAGTGTCGTCGTGCGTGAGCTGCCGGATTGTTTTTTTGCGTTTTTGCAGGTGATAAATCCGGCTGTCGCCGATGTGGCCGAAATACATCCAGCCCGGCGTGAACCAGCACAGGCTCAACGTCGCCTGCATCCCCGCCGTTTCCTCGTAGCTGCCGCCGACGAAAACCAGCGCGCGATGAATCCGGTCGAACAGTTCCGCCATCACGTCGGCAAACCCCGGCTGGAATCCGAGCGCGGAATGTTTGAAGGCGCGCGGCAGGAGCGTCGTGATTTTTTCAATGGCGATGCGGCTGGCAAATTCCCCCGCCAGCGCGCCGCCCATGCCGTCGCTCACGGCGAAGACGAAGTCTGTTTTTTCCAGCGACGCCCCGCCGGTTTTTCCGAGGCGGAAAATTTCATTCCCGTCAAATTGCAGGCCGAGAAAGGAATCCTCGTTGTTCGGACGGACTTTGCCGCAGTCGGTCCAGCCGGACCATTTTAATGATGGAAATTTTTGGGGCGGCAGTTTCTTGATCATTTGCTTGGATTCAGAAAGAATGGTCGCAAATTCAAAATCAATCAAACAAAAGCGTCCGTCGGAAATGCGGTAGGTCACATTGCGCGGGTCGGCGTCGTCGTGGCGCACGCCGAAATTTTCCAGCTCGGCGAACAGCCGTTTCGCGCGTTCCACGTCAATGTGTTCGACGCGTGTTCCGCAGTTGGTGGTGACGATGCGGAGTTTTTTTTCGTCCGCTTCGAGCAGCCGGGGAACGAAATGGCAGCCGCGCGTTTCAAGAAATTTCAGGACGCGCACCTCGTTTTCAAAACGCTCTTTTGCGTTCGGCCCGTGATACGTCTTGAAAACGCGCCCGTCGAAGCTCAAGTGGACGGTCGCGCGCAATGTGTCTTTGACTTTCAACATCTGTCCGGGTTACTATCGTCCATCGCGCACGCGTTGAAAAGCCGCATTGCAGAACAGGAACAATTTGCGCAGCGCGGCAAAAATTCGACAGGGATTTGCAAATGGTCTTTTCTTTGTGAACAAGTTGTTTCGCCGGAAAACCCTTGTTTGACCGGGTATAATGCGCTTTTTCAAAAACTTCCCGCAAAGTTCTTGCCGCGTGGCACTCGCCCTGCTAAAAATCCGGCCACAGGTTCAACCGCCGCTTTGACGCAGTTGGATTGAATCATGGCATTTGCACAGACAACAACAACAACCACTCACATGGCAAAATATAAATTAGAATACCTCTGGCTCGACGGGTATGAACCCGTCGCCAACCTCCGCGGCAAAACCACCCTCAAGGAATTTTCGAAATTTCCGAAACTCGAGGAGCTTCCCTGGTGGAACTTCGACGGCAGCTCGACGCGCCAGGCCGAAGGCAAAACCTCCGATTGCTTTCTCAAGCCCGTCGCCGTCTATCCCGACACCACCAAGACAGAATGGCGCGATCGTCATGTGCGAAGTTTATATGCCGGACAAGAAAACGCCGCATCCGAGCAACGCCCGCGCCACGATTCCCGACGATCCCGGCGCGTGGTTCGGTTTTGAGCAGGAATACTTTCTCTACAAGGACGGCGCGCCGCTCGGCTTCCCGCCCGGTGGCGGTTTCCCGCCGCCGCAGGGTGAATACTACACCGCCGTCGGCTACAAGAACGTCGGCTGCATCGCCCGCGAAATCGTGGACACGCACCTCCAGCTCTGCCTCGACGCCGGCATCAACCACGAAGGCATCAATTCCGAAGTCGCCAAAGGCCAGTGGGAATTCCAGATCTTCGGCAAAGGCTCCAAGAACGCCGCCGACCAGATGTGGGTCGCGCGCTACCTGCTCATGCGCCTCTGCGAAAAATACGGCGTGGATGTGAACTGGCACTGCAAGCCGCTCGGCAAGGACGTGGACTGGAACGGTTCCGGCATGCACACCAACTTCTCCACGACGCACATGCGCGAAGTCGGCGGCAAGGAATACTTCGAGGCGCCTCATGGCCGCGTTCGACAAATACAAGAACGAGCACATCGCCGTCTATGGCCCGGACAATCATCTGCGCCTGACCGGCCTGCATGAAACCCAGTCCATTGACAAGTTCAACTACGGCGTGGGCAACCGCGGCGCTTCCGTCCGCCTGCCGCAGAGCTTCATTCCCGACGGCTACCGCGGCTATCTGGAAGACCGCCGTCCGAACTCGCAGGGCGACCCCTACAAGATCGCCAGCCGCATCCTGCAGACCATTGCGACCGTGCCGATCAAGAAGTCATCCAAAAAGTAATTCAACACCGGGGTTGAACGTCTTTTACGAGCGCCATTACGCTAACGAAATGTCCAGCGTAATGGCGTTTTAGTTTTTTTTGAAAAAAATCAAGCCGGCTCTGGAATTTCTCGATCATCCGACGGGCTTGTAAAAGCGCGGATCAGGTTCCCGCCGCCGGTTTGCGGCGTTGCAGGAAAATCAGCAGGCCGAGCAGGCAAATTCCCGTGGCGATGGCCGCGAGCGTGACGTAGAGCGGCTTGTTCGGCAGGCTGAATTGAAATTCAACCGTGTGTTTGCCGGGCGCGAGATAGACGCCGCGCATGATGTAATTGCAGCGCAGCAGTTCCGCCGGCTTGCCGTCCACGGTCACGCTCCAGTTGGGGTCGAACTTGTCGTTGAACAGCAAAACAGACGCCGTGCCGCACCTGGCGTCGAGCATGATGTCCTTCGGCGCGTAACAGTAGCCGGCCTTTTTCCAGAATTTGATCTCATTCCACAAAGTGATTTTTTTGTCCTTGAGGGCGAGATTTTCCGGGTCGTAACGCATGAATTCGACCGTGCCGGAATTTTCGTTTGTCGCAACGGCGGGCAAATCTTTTTGCGGCGTGGAAATCAAAACCGTTTTGGCGGGATCAAAATTTGTGTCGGCAAGCGTTTCCAGGACGGTCGTGTCGTTCGTGTTGACCTGCCAGTTGGAATACAGTTTTGCGCGCGGCAATGCGCCGGTGAATTCAAAGAGCGCGTGGTCGCCATCGTTGTTTGGCGCGGCGGTCATCTCTTCGAGCCGCGTCGGTTGCGTGATTCCGGGCTTTGGCACGACGCTGAAGCGCTGGACGATGCGGAAGCGGTGCTGTTTCGGGTCAAACTGGGCGTTGAACAAATCGAGCAGCGGCGCCGGGCCGAGCAGGTAGCGCGTGTTGGTCAGTTCCCAAAGCCGGGTGACGCGCGGGAATGTTTCCGGCGCAATCGCCAAATGGCCCGAATCGTCCTGCTTGAATCCGAGTTGAAACGTGCCGTTATATGCCGCCAGGTCGGCAGGCATTCGCGGCATCTGGACGATGTCCAGCGACTGGATGTTGTAATACAGAAAGTGATGCTGCGTCCATTCGATGCCGTAAAGTTGGCCAAACAATCCGAATTGCCCCGGTGTCGCCAGCGGGTGAGGCAGGCCATAGGCGACGCGATGTTCGTAAGGTTTGTCTTTCAAAATAGTTTCGATGGGATTGAGCATGCCGACCTCGTATTTTTGGATGTAATCCCAATAGCAGACATACGGCAGATCCGCGCGGCCAAGATCAATGACGAGGAACAGGCCGAGCAAAAATCCGCCGAGCCGGGCGCGTTTGCCCGAAAAAACCCCCGCGATGATGAGCATCAAAAGTCCGGCCGCCACCGCAAAAAGCAAAATGAACCAGCCGACCTGCCGGATGCTGAACGCGGCGATTTCCGTCGCCGTCTCCGAGTCGCCGAACCCGACGATTTGCAGGTAGCGGACGAGTGCCGGTTTTTCCGAAGCGTAGATGAACCAGCCGAGCAGGCTGACACCGATGCCGGCGGCGCAGGCCAAAGTCCATTTGCGGTCAAAGCCGCCGGCTTTCGCCCACCAGCTTTTGAGCTGCGCGGAAAGCGAACTGGATTTGCCTGCCGGAACTTCAAGATGACGGCGGCTCAAGGCGTTGACGCCGTAACCGAACAAAATCACAAACGCCCAGGATGCAAAGATGAGATATTTTATCGGGTTGCGGATTGTGGAAAAATACGGCAGCGCGTAGGCGATTTTGAAGAACGGCGCAAAGCGTCCCCACGCCAACGGCACGCAGACAAGAATCACCGCCGCCCAGAACCAGATGTGACGGCGTTGCGTTGCTGAAAAGACGGAATCGCGCCGGCGCAAGGATTGTGCAACGGCCCAGAACGCCAACAGCACGACCAGGATTCCGCAGTAATTTTCGCCGCCGGTGAAACGCATGGTGCCTGCGGGCGGGCTGCCGGGTTGTCCGCTGTCAAAAAAACGATCTATGGACGGATCGCGCCCGACGCCGCCCCAATTATAGCCGCCTTTGTAGGCGTCCTGAAACAGCGGCATCATGTCGTTGGGCGTGTCCATTTTGTAACCGAACAGGCCGGGGACGAACAAGTTGAGCGTTTCCTTTTTTGGCTCGCTCCATTGCGTTGCAAAATCCCAATGCTGTGCTTTTGTCTGCTCGTCCTGCGCGGTTCCGACGACGCCGACGATTGCAGTGCCGACCAGCCCGATGACCGTCTGATAGGCAATAAATCCGGCGAACACGGCCACCACCGCCACGCGGCTGACGCCGCCCGCGATTTTTTTCAATGCCGTTCCTTCCGGGTCCGCGACGGATTTGAAAAACACAAACGCCGCGATCAGGATGCTGTAAAGCGCGCCGATGTCCGCCCCTTCCATGACGTTGACGCCCACGCACAATCCGGCCAGCGCGAGGCGCGTCCAGCGGATCGCCCACGGAGTTTCAGCGGTGTTTGCCACGACGAGCGCCAATGCCAGAAAATCCATTCCGGCGGCGATTTCATGCGTGGCGTCGCCCCAGCCGGCGTCGGCAAAGTAAGTTGAATTGAGCATCGCCGCCAGTGCGCCGAGGATTGCGGCCAGTTGGGAGAACTTGAGAGCGCGAAAAAACGCCCACGCTCCCAGCCCCAGGATAAACAGCGCGGCCGGTGCCAAAAATTTGGCGTAATCGAACGGCCCGCTGATGGTTCGCAACAATTCACTGATGGCAGGCGTGGCTGAACCGCTGTTTGAGCCGATGGAATTGAGGTCCGTCCATAATCCAGTAAAACCTTGTGGTAACTGTGTTTCCTCCGCAACCAGTCCGCCCAGCGGGCCATCGTTGGAAAAGACCACATCTTGAGGGATGAAGCTCCGGCAAAAGAGCAATCCCAGCACAAGCGCGAGCAATCCCGCAATGAGCAGAAATGAATTCGAGCGTTTGGCGGGCGCGGGCGGCGAAATTTTGGCGGCCATAATTGGTAAAATTCAGCGCAAATGTGAACTTGGAAACATAATACTTAGGCGGACGATGCCTCTCAAGGCAATTCAATTCAACCGGGTCGAGAACCCCTTTCAATCTAAAAGCCCGTCTAAAAATTCAATTTCTCATGTAGGAGCCGAGGTGACGAGGCTCAAATTTTAATAAATTCAGAAAATATGGAGCCTCCTCATGTCGGCTGCCACAGTCGTTGAAACGTGAATCGTTTCACGTCCCAGACGAATCGTGTCCATTTCAACCGGCGCTGCTTCCGTTCCCTTTAGGATGGCTTGGAAGCGGCGGCTGCTACACCGGTGCCAGAAGCAAAGAAGGATGAATTTTTCATGCCTTTCCTAATTGATTGGATGCTAACATTATAAGATTGACTGGTCAATTCTGAAATGACGCGCGAATTTACTTTGCCCAAAAATCAAACGCACCGTCGCCAAGTCTTTTCTAAAATAGCAGTTGCCACTCTGCGGTTTTCTGTTATTTTCAGCATCCCTTTCGCCGAATCGGCAAGGGGAAAACGGTTCATTTTCGCATCGAGTTGATGCGGCCTGTCGCGCCGAAGTGTGCGAAGGCGGACCACAATAACAACAAAATCAATCCCGTTTTCCGCGGGATGTTCTGAAAGACGGCAGTTGTAGTGTCGGTTCTGTGAACCGATTGTTGGCGCACAGCGCCAACGCTACACGCGCAAATTCAGAATTTTTAACCAAAGGAAATATGTTAAGCATCGGCGTAAAAGAATTGTTGGAATCAGGCGTCCATTTCGGACATCAGACGAAGCGTTGGAATCCCAAGATGAAACCGTTCATCTTCGACGCGCGCAACGGCATCCACATCATCGACCTCTCGAAAACCGTCGAGCAGCTCGAAGCCGCGTGCGATTTTCTGGCCAAGACCGTCCGCAAGGGCGGAAAAGTCATTTTCGTCGGCACCAAAAAACAGGCGCAGCAATGCGTCAAGGAAACCGCGAAGGAATGCGGCCAGTTTTATGTCGTCCGAACGCTGGCTCGGCGGCACGTTGACGAATTACACCACCATCAAGACCTCCATCAAGCGGCTCAAGGAAATCGAGAAGATGGACACGGACGGCTCGATCAACAATTACGTCAAGCAGGAGCAGGCGATGATCCGCCGCGAAGGAGCGCGCCTGCACAAATATTTCGACGGCATCCGCGCGATGGACAAGATTCCCGCCGCGATGTTCGTCGTGGACATCAAGCGCGAACACAACGCCGTGGCCGAGGCGCGCAAATTGAAAATTCCCATCGTCGCGCTCGTGGACACCAATTCCGATCCCGACCTCGTGACTTATCCGATTGCCGCGAACGACGACGCCATCCGTTCCGTGCGCATGATCATGGCGACGATTGGCCAGGTCATCACGCAGGCGCAGGCGGAATTTGAATCCAAGCGCGCGCGCAAACCGGACGCGCAGGAAGCCGCTCCGGCAGCGAACAAAAATTTGAATCGGCGCAAGCTGTCGAAGTTGCCGCCGGCGACGATCCGACAACGCCGGAAAGTTCCCCGGCATAAATTTAATTTGCGAGCGCGGAAATTGTTCCCGCTCTCAACACTCAACTTTCAACTCTCAACTAAAACTTTGTTTATGGCTGAAATTACTGCTGCAAACGTCGGCAAACTCCGCGAAATGACCGGCGCGGGCTTGATGGATTGCAAAAAGGCGCTCGTCGAAACCAAAGGCGACATCGAAGCCGCCGTGGAATATCTGCGCAAAAAAGGCATCGCGTCCGCCGCGAAAAAGGCCGACCGCGCGGCGAACGAAGGCGTCATCGCCCAGCACATCGCGCCCGGCGCAAAAGTCGGCGTGCTCGTGGAAATCAATTGCGAGACGGATTTTGTCGCGAAGAACGACAGCTTCCGCGCGTTCTGCGACGACATCGCCAAAAAACTTGCCGCGAATCCGAATGCGGATTTGGAAGCCGACCGCGTCGCCGTCGTGGCGAAGATCGGCGAGAACATCAAAATTTCGCGCCATCAGCGCATCGAAGTTTCCGGCAACGGACTTGTCGCGGCTTACATCCACACCGGCGCGAAAGTCGGCGTGCTGGTCGAAGTCGGCGCGGGCAAAGCCGAGACGACGGCCAAGGAAGAATTCAAGCAGCTCGTGCGCGACATCACGCTGCAAATCGCGGCGGGACATCCGCACGCGGTTTCGCGCGAGCAGGTCGCGCCCGAAATCATCGCGAAGGAACGCGAGATCGCCGCGAACTCCGACCGCTTGAAAGGCAAGCCGCCGCAGGCGATGGAAAAAATTCTCGCCGGCGTGCTGGACAAATTTTTCCAGACCTACTGCCTCGTGGACCAGGGCTTCGTGAAACGCAATTCCGAAGTCAGCGTGAAGGAACACGTCGCGCAGATCGGCAAGCAGCTCGGCGATGAAATCACGATCCGCCGGTTCGTGCGGTTTCAAGTCGGCGAAAGCGCGTGATGGAAAATTCTTCAAACAAAATTGCAAAGGCGTCCAGCAATGGACGCCTTTTTGTTTTTGATTCTCACGTCCCGGCGACTTTTCCCTTGAGCATGAGTTGTCCGAAAAGGTCACTATGCCATGCAATTCCCGATTGAGCTTCAATGTCGCCGGGGCCAATTCGTCCCGAATAGACGCACAAAATCTTTTGTCGAGGACACGGCGCACAAGGAGAATTCGGGTTTTTTACTGGCATGAATGTCTTGCCTGCATTAATGTCTTGCTGCATTAATGTGAAGGACATCAGGAACGAATTGACTGAATGAAAAATCAGACTGTAAAAAGTCAAATCCGTGAAACTGCGCCGGATACGGGCCGCGTGTTTGCGTCAGAGACGCCCCGCTGCGGACTTGTCAGAACAGGCGGGTTCATTGAAAATGATTTTCACAGAGGCATATATTGAACAATCAAGACCATCTGTCGCTGTCAATGGCGCGCTTAAAAACCCCGGACGAATTGGAGCAGGCCGGGGACGGGCTGACTTTTTTGTTTTCCAAGGCTGGCATTGGCAAATTCACATCACAGACGGCCACCCATCGTCTTTCGCCGGGAGACATTCTGGTTTTTAACGGGGCCGCCGGTTCCAGGCTGGCCGTGTGGAACAGGAAGGGTGAATTCCTTTTTTGGAAATTTTCAACGTGCTTTGAAAATTTGCTGCCGCTGTTTGGCAGCAATGAAGTCAGCCTGCTGCACAACGTCACAGAAGGCTTCAAGGCGGGCAAAATCTATCCGGCCAGCGGCCCGCTGGCGACGGAATGTCAGTCGTTGCTGGGGCTGGTTCCGCCCGAGTTTAACCTGGACCATCGCGGCCAGCTTGTCCGGATTGCCGCCACCATCCTGTCCGCGGAGTTCAAGGAAGGGCAGATGCAGCGGAGCGGCCATGTCCGGACGGAAGACCGCATGATTCAAACATTTGAAAAGCTTTCGGCTTCCGAACTCATCAGTCTTTCCGTGGACGATCTGGCCGCCCGGTTCAACTGCAGCCGCCGGCATCTTAACCGCCTGTTCCACCAGCATTTTGGCGTATCCGTGACCGCGTTGAGAATGGAGATGCGCCTGCTCAAGACTGTTTCGCTGCTGCGGGATACGGACGCAAAAATCATCAACGTGGCCGACCAATGCGGATTCAACCATCTGGGACTTTTCAACACCTGTTTCAAGCGGCGGTTTGGCATGAGTCCGGGCCAGTGGCGCAAGTCCAAAATCCAGGCCGAGGGCGCGTCCGCGCGCAAACTGGAAAACAAAACTAGGACCGAATGCCCTCTGCTTGCCACCGGTTCATGTCCGCTGGGCGGCAAGATCGAAGGCTTCCATCCGGCGGCCATGTCAACCATGGCTGGAAAAATTTCGGGCGGAGCAAACGTATTGGAGAATTTGAAGCCCCGGGATTTGACGTTTGGAACCCAGGCGTTGTCAAAGGGCAAGGGCAATTTTTCCGAAGCAATGGCGGGCGGATGAAAACAGGAGATTCAAATATGTTTTACATTAACAAACTGAAATGCCGATGGATCGCGGCGCTGATGCTTTTGGCGACGCTGCCGGCACCGGCGCAGGAGGCACTCCAGAATTCAATCGCGGGAGAACAGGCGCAGGCGTCCCGAAACGAGGCGATGCAATCCCAGCAGCCGGAGAATTACACGTTCAAGAAAGGCGACTTCCAAATGCTGGTCCTGCCCTCGCTGGGATTTGACTGGAACGACAATGTGAACCTCTCGAAAACAAACGCCTGGCAGGATTACATCATCAAGCCGGCGGTCGGCATCACGGCCAGCTATCCGTTCTCCCAGCGCAACCTGCTGTATCTGGATTTTACCATCGGCTACGACCGTTATCTCAATCACCCGCAATTGAGCACGTTCGATTTGAATTCCACCTCCAGGACGGGGCTTTCGTTCGACATCGGAATCAAGGATGTGACGACCAGCCTGCATGACTGGATCAGCTATTCCCAGGACTCGTCACAGAACGCGACCGTGGCCAACACGCCGAGCTATGGCACCTTTGACAATACCGCCGGGCTTTCGAGCACATGGGACTTGAACCAGGTCACGTTGTCCGCCGGTTATGACCACGAAAACGTCATCGCCACCAGCAGCCAGTTCGATGACGTGAACCATGCCTCGGAAATGCTGTTTGCACGCGCCGCGCTCCAGGTGCATCCCAAAGTGACCACCGGATTGGAATCCTCCGCCGACTTCACCGCCTATGATCAGATGGCCTTGAACAATAATGACGCCTACAGTGTCGGACCCTATGTGGAGTTTCGTCCCGATGATTTTTTTACGCTGACCGTCCGCGGCGGCCTTTCCATCAATCAATTTCAAAACACGAGCACAAACATCCAGACCGCGAGCCAGAATTCGTGGTATGGCGGCGTCAGCATCAGCCATCAGCCAACCGATTTCATCAGCTACTCGCTTGACGCCGGGCGTGAAGTCCAGTCCAGCGCCCAGTCGGATTTGGTTGAAGACTGGTATGTCCGTCCGAACATCACATGGAAAATCATCAGGGGCTTTGACTTTAACACCTCCATTTCTTACGAACACGGGAACCAGGGCGTGGGCAGCGTGGGCAGCCTGCCGGGAAGCCCCAACGGCAAGTTCGACTGGTATGATTTTGGAATAAGCCTCCAGCATCCGCTCACGAGCCGGCTGACGCTGGGCTTGAATTACAGGCTGACATTGCGCACGTCCGCCACGCCGAATGACGGATACACCCAGAACATGGTCGGGCTGCTGATCACCTACCAACTCCCCCAATGAACCGCCGACCAAACCAGGCATCCAATAAACAATTTCCAGGCGTCAAAGAGATCATCATGCGCGCGTTAAATTTGACTGCGTCGGTCAAAACGAGAATGGTTGTGGCCGTCATGTCCGGCCTTCTTTGCGGTTGCACTGTCCTGCACGCGGCGGACTCTCTGGTCAATAACGCGACCAACGTCTTTCGCAACAAGGACGGATTCGTCATTGATTTTGCGGCGGCACCTGCAACTACAAATGGGGTGTCAAGCAAACCCGCCCGCAAAACAAATGCCGCAGTGGTTGCAAATGCAATGTCAAGCAACCCGGTCGCCACATTGCCATCGAATGCTCCGGCTTCCGGCTCCACAAATGCTCCCGTCGCCAATGTGCTGGATGACAAATACCGGCTGGCGATCGGCGACCAGTTGAGCTTCCAGATCATCGAAGACGGGGATGCCCCAGTGCATCTCGTTGTGACCGATTCGGGCGATTTGCAGATTCCCTACATCGGCCGTTACCCGGCGGTCGGCAAGACCTGCAAGCAACTGGCGCAGGAATTGAAGATGGAATTGGAAAAGGAATACTACAAGCAGGCCACCGTCATCGTCGCCGTTGACTTGAAACCCGAAAGCCGAGGGAAAATTTACCTTGTGGGAGCCATCCGCGCGCCGGGGCCGGAGGACATCTCCAGCGACGAGGTGCTGACGGTGAGCAAGGCCATCCTGCGGGCGGGCGGTTTCACCTCTTACGCGGATGAAAAGCACGTCAAGATCACGCGCAGCACGGGAGCCGGCCCCGGCGGCGAAAAAACTTTCATTGTGAACGTGGAGCAGATACTTGAAAACGGCAAAACCGGGGACGATATGCCCATTCAGCCGGGCGACCTTATTTTCGTCCCCGAACGCATGATCCGGTTTTAAGCAAACATGAATGAATTGACGCCAGTCCCGCCATCGGACACGGGTTTCCAGTTGATGGAACCCATGCCGGACAACCATGTCCCGCCGCCGCCGAAGTTCCGCCCGCAGAAATTGTTGTTCTTCCTGCGCAAGTTCTGGTGGATACCGCTGGTGACCGTCGTTTTGGGCTTCGGCGTGGCCGTCGCCATTTTCTTCCACACCCCGCCCATATTTGTCTCCTACGGTTTTATGGCGGAGACTGCAAAGTTGAAAATGCCGAACGGTGGCGGCTTCTCCGATGACTCGGGCAACAGTTCTGACAGGGAAATTTACCTCGGCACGATGTCCAAAATCTTGCGTAATCAAAGGTTGAGGGATCTGACGACAAACCGGCTGGCAACATTCAACACGAACAGGGACATTCTGAACCATATTTCGATCCCGGTGGACATCCAGCTTTTTCCCAGTCCGGACAGTTTGCTCTACGAGATTGAAGCCCGCAGCGGCAACCCCGCCTACACCTCGGTTTATCTCGACGCCCTCATGCAGTCGTATCTGGATTATCGAAAAAACACCCGGGCACAAGTCTCCGCAGACACGCTGTCCCAGCTTTCAGACCAGATACAGCGGCTGGACCGGGACAGGAAAACCGCGCAGGATGCCCTGACTGAATATGAAGAGAGCAACAACTTTGCGGTATTGATTGGGCAGAGTAGCGCTGAGGCCGGCTATCTGGTCAAATTGAAAACGGACTTGTCCGACTACCAGCTTGATCTTCAACTGCTCAAGGCCAGGCAACTGGAGACGGATGCGGGAGTGCCCGGGGCGACCAACGACACCGATGCCGTTTTGGAATCGCTGAACGGTTCCGGCTCCGGCTCGGCAACGGGTTCCGGCCAGATGGACGCCGAACAGCAAATTGAGCAGTTCAAGGCGGAACGCGAAAGGCTTTCCAAGTATCTGCTTCCCAAGCATCCAAAAATGGTCAAACTGGATGAACAAATCGCCAGCGCCCAAAAGCTGGTTGATTTTTACAACCAGCAAAGCCACGACCAGTTGAACGCCGAGCGACAGGCGCTGCAAATCAAGATTGACAGCACCCAGAAATTCATCAAGGAGTATGAGGACAAGGTGTCCGACGACAACAAAAAGATCGCCACCGCCGACAGCCTCAAGCAGGATGTTCTCAACAATCAGGGATTGCTTGACACGCTCAAGACGATGTTGCAAAGCGTGGACATCAGCGAGCACATTGACCAGGACACCCTCTCCATCCTGGATCCCGCCTTGCCGGCGACGCGCTCATATACGGAGGCGAAAGCCATGCTGGTTCATTACAGCATCATCGGGCTGATGCTTGGGCTGGGGATTGTTTTTTTCATTGCCTGGCGCGACGACCGGTTTATGTCCGTGGTCGAAGTGACCGAAAGGTTTGGCGACAGCGTCGTCGGCCAGGTGCCGGAGATTCCCGAATTTTCCAAGATGCCGCTGGCGCTTCTGGACAGCAACGATGACCGGCATATGTATGCCGAGTCCTACCGCAGCCTTCGTTCGGCGCTCCTCTATCTGATGGTCGAAGGCCGCCGGCCCAAGGTCGTGCTCATCACCAGCGCGGTGCCAAACGAGGGCAAATCCACCATCGCCACCAACCTGGCCCGGACCCTGGCCATGGGCGGCTCCAAGGTGCTGCTGGTGGACGGGGATTTGCGCAAGGGGCACATTCATGAAAAGTTGAAGCTCCAGTCCAAGCCCGGCCTGAGCGATTTGCTGCGCCAGCCCGATGATCCCGGCAAATTCATACAGGCCACGGATCTGCCGGGATTTTCCCTGCTTGCGCGCGGCTCCATAACCCGCAACCCCGGCGATTTATTTTTAAGCCCGGCCTTTGACCGGATTCTTGCCGATCTCCGCGGGCAATATGATTTCATCCTGATTGACAGTTGTCCGGTGTTTGCGGCGGACGACACTTCCAACATCGCCGCCAAGGCGGACGGCACCCTGTTTGTGGTCCGCAGCCGTTTTTCCCACGCCCGCGCTGTTCGCGAGGCGCTGGCGCTGCTCTTCCAGCGCCAGGCCAGGGTGCTGGGACTGGTGTTGAACCGTTCGGATGCCTCCGTCCGTTCCTATCAATACTACAAGTATGCCGAGTATTATTCATCGGCCAACACGGCAGAGGAGACTGAAGTTTCCCAATAGCAATTTTTTGAGCCGTCCCTCAATCGGGGCGGCGGCAAGATGGGGGGCAGGATAGCGGACCGGGCAATGGCTGGACGGACACAGTCCGCGGCGGGGAAGACCGGATTTTTGGACTTCCCTCAGAAGACAATGAACATGGCGAACATCAGGCTTGTAGATTCGGGGATGCAAAAAGGCGTCTGCGAATTGACCGGCACGAAGTGTGTCCGAGATGAAAACTTGAGATACTGAAAGCTGAAACGCTGTTCCTGCTGATGCTGGCGGGTTATGGACTGCTGAAATACGGAAAGCTGACATTCTGAAAGGAGAAATTGGGAAAGCAGAAGTCAGAGGGCAGAGGGCAAAAGCTGAAATGCCGAATGCTGAAAGCGGAAATGGAAAACAAAGCAGAACGCAGAGATTTGAAAATCTGAAATGATTTTTGTTTTCTGATTTCCCGATTTCCACTTTGCCCCGGCAGCGTTTGAATTGACGGGAACACCATTTTTCGGAACATGGCAGCCATGAGACTGTCGCCCAATGAAGTGAAAGCGATTCGCGGAGAAGTCCGGCGCGGCAACAGGCAAAGATTTCCACCAGCCCTGGCGGCATCATCCGCGCGCGAGCCGATTCTGGTTTTTCACCTTCCGGATTTTGAATTTGATTTTGCGGTTTTTGCGTTAGTTTAAGCTGGATGAATGAGCCGTCACACACTGCCGCTTCGCCGCGCTCCGAAAAACTGGCGCTGGCGCGGGAGGCGTTTGCCCGGTTCCATGCGCGCTGCTTCTGGTTCATGCGGGAGGACCTGCATGTGGAAGAGGAAGACATTCAGGAAATTGTCCGGGGCCTGCGGGCGCATGGAAATCGGGAAGCCTTTTTAATTGCCGCCCGTTTATGCCGCTAACGGCCTTTCAGTCTGAAACATTGCGCCTGCTGGCCGCGCGCCGTTCGCCGGAAAGTTTTGTGGCGGGCGGCACGGTGCTCAATGCGGGGGCCGGTTCGCCGCGTTATTCCAAGGACGTGGACATCTTTCACGATGTGGAGACCAGTGTGGTGACGAGCGCGGAAACGGATGCGGCCACATTGGGCGAGGCGGGCTACGCGGTGGAATGGCTGTTGCGCCAGCCTTCGTTCCAGCGGGCAACGGTGACGCGGGGCGGGAACCGGCTGCTGGTGGAGTGGGTGTTTGATTCCGCCTTCCGTTTTTTCCCCGTCGAACGCGACGAATTGTCCGGCTGGCGGCTCAACCTATATGACGCCGCCACCAACAAAATGCTGGCGCTCATGGCGCGCAGCGAACCGCGTGATTATCTGGACGTTCTTTTTCTTCATCAAGAACATTTGTCCCTGGGCGCGCTTTGCTGGGCGGCGGCGGGCAAGGATCCGGGCGTCAATCCGTTTATGATCCTTCAAGAAGCCCAACGCAACACCCGCTTCCGCCCCGAACAATTTCGGGAACTGCTCCTGGCCACGCCATTGGACCTGCAAGCGTGGAAGAAAACCTGGATCGAAGGTTCCCGCCGGGCGGAACAGCTTTTGGAACAACTCCCCGCCGAAGAAGTCGGCTGCCTTTATCTCGATGCGCAAAATCGCCCGGTCACTCCCGACCCCGCCTCGCCGGAATTTGCCGCGCTGCGCCGGCATTACGGCAGCGTCCGCGGCGCGTGGCCGGTGATTCGGAGGTAAATCCGAGGTCAGCAGTCAGAAGCCGGAGGGCAGAAGCTGAAAGCTGAAACTGCAAAGCCAAAGCAGAAATTTGGAAAGCTGAAAACAGAAATAAATAATGCCAAAGGCCAAAATTGATTTCAGCTTTGGGATTATGCACATGACAGACAATTGTGATTTTGATCCGCAGATTTCACAACACTCGGCCATGTTGAAAGAGAGTTGTGAAAGTGCGATTAAATTAAGCAAAACCGTTTTTTGCCCGGACCTGATACATTCAAATTTGGCGGCGGCTGTAGGTGGTTTATTTAACGAACAAAATGGCAAGATTGCGAGTTAGTTCATGACTGATTCATCATCCTTCGGACAATCCTGCTTGAACTATCCTCTAAAAATATAAAAATCGCAATTATCGGCCTGGGTTATGTGGGGCTTCCGCTGGCGCTTCAATTCGCCCGTTCCGGCGTCTCCGTCCTGGGCGTGGACATTGACCCGGCGAAAGTAAAAACCCTTAACCGCGGGCGGAGCTATATCGAACACATCGCCGGCGAAACCATCAGCATCCAGTTGAAGGACGGGCGATTCGAAGCCACCACCGATTTTGCCCGCATCCGCGATTGTCAGGCCGTCATCATCTGCGTCCCCACGCCCTTGAATAAAAACCGCGAGCCGGACATTTCCTACATCGTGGAAACCGGGCGCGCCATCGCCCCGCATCTTCGTGTTCCGCCCGCTGCTGCAGGCGTCATGCATTCTCCCAAGCTCGTTGTCCTGGAATCCACCACCTATCCGGGCAACACCGACGGCGAATTGCGTGCCGTTTTGGAAGAAGGTTCCGGACTCAGTGCCGGCGTCGGTTTTCATCTCGCTTTTTCACCCGAACGCGAGGATCCCGGCAGACCTTCCAGTGTCGTGGCAGAGATTCCCAAGCTGGTGGGCGGGTTCACGCCGCAATGCCTCGAACGCGCCGCCGCGCTTTACCGGATTGCAATCAAAACGGTTGTTCCGCTTTCCTCCTGCCGCGTGGCCGAGGCCGCGAAGCTGCTGGAAAACATCTTTCGCAGTGTCAACATCGCTCTCGTCAACGAGTTGAAGGGGGTTTACGACGTCATGGGCATTGACATTTGGGAAGTCATCGCCGCTGCCAAAACCAAGCCCTTCGGCTTCATGCCTTTTTATCCCGGACCAGGCCTGGGCGGCCATTGCATCCCCATTGACCCGTTCTACCTCACTTGGAAGGCGCGCGAGTTCGGGCAGAACACCCGCTTTATCGAACTGGCCGGCGAGATCAACGCCGCCATGCCGCAGTTCGTTGTAAAAAAAACCATGACCGCCTTGAACGCGCAACGCAAGCCCCTGAACGGCTCGCGCATTCTGATACTTGGACTGGCTTACAAGGCAGACGTGGACGATGAACGCGAATCGCCCGCATACCAGTTGCTGGACCTGCTGCACGGCCACGGCGCCAGGGTGGACTATCACGACCCTCATGTGCCCGTCATCCGGGTCACCCGTGAACATCCACACTGGGCCGGGAAAAAATCAGTGGCCTGGAATCGCAAAGCCATGGCCAAGTTTGACGCCGTCATTATTTGCACCGCCCATCGCGTGGTGAACTACGCTGAACTCGCCCTCTGGGCACCCCTCATTGTGGACACCAGGAATGCGATGTGCAGCGTCAAGACCCGCCGCGGACAGGTGTGGAAGGCTTGACGGCCGGTCCGCCTGTCATTGTTTCATTTACCAATGAGACCCGGTTCCATTTTCCTAAAATGCCGCCAGAAGTTCGGCCATGGCCTGCGCGTTGCATATTACCGGGATGTGGTTCGTCCGCGCATATTGCGCACGCCGCCGGTCGGGGGAGCGATTGATAAAAGTTGCGAAATCCATGTGATTACTTCGGTGGGCGACTAGGTTTTTCGAAGCTTTTTGCCGTGAGCGCCGTTTGATTGTCGGGATTCTGCATATAAGAAATGGCTCCGTTGACGATCCCGATTTTTTCAGTGATGGTATGCATGATTTTTTGGATGTAGGATTAATTGGACTTCGCCCCGACCTTAATCCAAAGCTGCGAACGGCTGCTAACGCTCTCTCGTTTGAATTGAAGCGCGGCGAATGTCTGAGATTGATCGGCCACAACGGCGCGGGCAAGACCACGTTGCTCAAGATGCTCAACGGCCTCATCAAGCCGGACCACGGTCGGATAGAAATGCGCGGGCGCGTGGGCGCGCTCATTGCATTGGGCGCGGGGTTCAATCCCATTTTGACCGGGCGCGAAAACATTTATGTCAACGGCCTTGGCCCGTGAAGTTCCCTTGGCCTGTGGAATCTGTTCGGTATTCCAGCAGGCTTATTTCACCAGCTCCGTGCCGGGCCAGACCAAACGGGAGATTGATGCCAGGATGGAGGGTATGATTGATTTTTCTGGCCACCGCCCGAATTGACTTCTGCCGGATTTTTTGAAACATTGCCAGCATGAGACTGGAGACGGAACAAGTCCAGGCCATCCGCGAGGAAATCCATCAATCGGATCCGGCGGCGGAAGTTTATCTCTACGGTTCACGCGCCGATGACTCCGCCCGGGGCGGCGATATTGACCTGCTGGTCGTGTCGGACAAGCTCGGCTTCCGCGAGCTGTTGCATTTGCGCACCGCCATCTTGGATCGGATCGGGTGGCAGCAATTGGATTTGGTCGTGCGCCGGCCGGATCAGTTGAACGAGCCGCTCGCCGTGGTGGCGCGGCAAACGGGAATCAAACTATGAAGCCCAATCAGGCGCCCCAGTTTCTGGAACAGGCTTTGGCGGAATTATCGCTCGCCCGCGCCCATCTGGACTACTCCTTTCAACAGGTGGCCGGATTGCCGGACGATTTGAAGGGGGCGGACGCCGCCGCGCTGGCCAGTGTGGAGGCTTTTTCCAGCCGGTTTGCCCGCACGGTGGATTTGCTCGTCAACAAGGTGCTCCGCAGTCTTGACCGGGTGGAACTCAAGCCCGAGGGCGGATTGCTCGACGTGGTCAACCGCGCCGAGAAGCGCGGGTTTGTCGCGCGGGCGGCCGAATTGCGGGAGATGAAAGACATCCGCAACATCATCGCCCATGATTACGCCGGCGCGAAGGCGGCCGAAATCTTTGCCTGGTGCCGCGAACAAAAGCCCGGCTTGGAAATTGTCTGCGACCGCGTCGCCGCCCATGTTAAGACCCTGCTTCCGGCCCAAGGCTGACCCTTCGCGTCTGGGTTGCTTGGTTGTTCAAATGATTTCTGGTTTCGGTTTTGTTAATTTCAGCTTTTTCAAACAATGAGCGATGGCGAAATTTTGATCCGGGTGGAGAATGTTTCCAAAAAGTTCTGCCGCAGCCTCAAAAAGTCGCTCTGGTATGGCGTGCAGGACATGGCCGGCGAACTGAATCTACTTGGGAGAAAAGCTAAAATGCTGAAAACTGAAAAGCTGAAATCCATTTCAAGATGTCAGCGTTTCTGAAAAACGTAGTGGACGACGTGAGGAGTCTCATTATTTTCCATTAAAGCGCACTTTTTCCAACAGATTTGAGCCTCGTGACCTCGGCCTACGTGAGAATTTTCTAATTTCAGCGTTTCAGTTTTCAGCATTTCGCTTTTTAGTTTATGTTCCGCTCCTTTCTCCGCCTGTTGTCCCGTTGCTACCGCCTGGCGCTGCCCTATGGCCGGCTCAAGCTGTTTGCCGTGCTGGGGCTGGTTCTGGTCAACGGTCTGCTTCAACTGGTCGGGGTCACCTCCGTGTTCCCATTTTTTGCCCTGGCCGCCGACCCCGAGCGCATCCGCAAATCCAGAATTGGGGTCTGGCTGCTGCATTATCTCCCGCCCATGACCACCAATCATCTGCTCGTCATGGCCGGCTGTTTTGCCATCGCCATGCTGGTGCTGGCCAGCCTGGGGAGCATGATGAGCGAAAACCTGCGGATCCGCTACGCCTACGGCTTCTGCCACTGGCTCCGGCGGCGGCTGTTTGAATCCTACGCCGGCCAGCCCTACGCCTTTTTCCTGCATCGCAATTCAGCCGACCTGAATCAAAAACTCTGGGATATTCTGGCCTTCATCCAGAATGTGCTTCTGCCCATCGGCGAAATACTCACCCGCCTCGTGCTGGTGCTGCTGCTGGTCGGTGCGGTCTTTTTCGTCCAGCCGTGGGCGGCACTTGGCGCGGTGGTGATCTTCGGCGGTTTTTATCTTCTGACTTTTCTCTGGCTGCGCCCCCGGACGCGGGCGATTGGGAACGGCCTGCAGTTGCACAACGTGGGTTTTGGCAAAAACACAAACCAGTTTCTTCATGGCATCAAGACCGTGCTGGTGCATGGAAAAAGCCGCCACTTCATGGACAAGGCCCTGGAACATTCCGCCCGCCTGGGACACTTTCAGAGCAAAATGCCCATTTACAGCAACGGCCCGCGATACTTGATCGAGCCGGTCGCCTTTGGCGGGCTTATGGCCATCGTGGTGGTTCTCGCACTCCGGGGCCGTTCTTTCTCCGACATCCTGCCCAATCTCACCGTGATGGCCTTTGCGGGATACCGGCTGCTCCCGGCGCTCCAGCTCCTCTACATCCAGTTGGTCACGGTGGCGGCCAATCAATACACTCTGAACCAATTGGAAGAAGAAATTACTAAAATTGAGAAGCAGGCCGCAGCAATGGCAGGGACGCCGCGCTGCGGCGTCCGGACAGCGCAGCGCGCTGTCCCTACCAATGCGGCCAGCCAGCCTCTGGCTTTTCAGCGGGAACTGCGGCTGGAAAACATCGCCTTTCAATACCCGGCAGCCAGCGCGCCCGTGCTGGACGGTTTCAGCCTCACCATCGCCAAAAACGAGTCGGTGGGCATTGCCGGCCCTTCCGGTTCGGGCAAGTCCACGCTCGTGGATTTGATTCTTGGCCTGCACGCTCCGCAGTCGGGTGCAATCCGGGTGGATGGCGAGTTGCTGACTGGGAGAAACATGGCTTCGTGGCGGCAGATGATCGGCTATGTCCCGCAGGACATTTATCTGCTGGATGAAACCATCGCGGACAACATCGCCTTTGGCGTGGATGCAAAGGACATAGACCCGGCGGCCCTGCGGGAAGCGGCCCTGGGCGCGCAGATTCTTGACTTCATCGAGAAGGAACTGCCGCATGGATTTCAAACCACCGTTGGCGAGCGGGGTGTGCGGCTTTCCGGGGGACAGCGCCAGCGCATCGGGCTGGCCCGCGCGTTATATCACCGTCCACAGGTGCTGATTCTGGACGAAGCCACCAGCGCGCTGGACCACCAGACGGAACTCGCCGTCATGGAAACCATCCACCGGCTGCAGGGAACGTTGACCATCATCACCATCGCCCACCGGTTGAGCACGCTGGAACGCTGTGACCGGATCATCCGGATGGAAAGCGGAGGAATCGTTGCGAAAACGGAAAGTGGAATTAGAAAGTAGGAATGAAAATGAAAAACATTCTGCGGTCAATATATTGGCGGCTGCCGGTCGTCAGAGATTTGCACTCACTGACGCATGAACTGCGGTCTCAAACAAACAGCATGGAGGAGGGGTTTGCGCACTTCCGCCGTCATGTTGAATGTGCGAATACGATACAGGCGATTGAAACAATAAAGGCAAGTAACACTCGTTATCACGACTCAAAAAGGCTGCTGGCATACGGCGCACAGTATTGGTCACAAAATTATGAAGATGGAATGATAGTGGAAATTTTTCGCCGCATTAAGCCAGCGACACAAACCTTTGTTGAAATTGGAGTCGAGAATGGTTCTGAAACAAATACGACAGCCCTGCTATCAGATGGATGGCGTGGATGGTGGTTTGAGGGAAATCCAAAATCCTGCGCGTCAATCCGGAGCCAGTTGAATTCGATGCCATCAATGGCTTCCCGCTTATCTCTTCGTGAAGCATTCATTTCACCAGACAATATTCAGACGCTGTTTGAAGAGCAGTCTGTGCCATCCGAGGTGGACTTGTTCTCTCTCGATATTGATCTGGATACTTACCATATCTGGGCGGCCTTGAAAAACTTCAGGCCGCGCGTGGTGGTGGTCGAATACAATGCGAGCCTTCCTCCCAGCCAAAAATGGATCCACCCCTACAAACCCAACCAAATGTGGGATGGTTCCCAAGCTTTTGGAGCAAGCCTCAAAGCTTATGAACTACTGGGCAGGGAATATGGTTATAGTTTAGTGTCATGCGATTTGACCGGTATTAACGCATTTTTTGTCAGAGACGACTTATTGGGGGATAATTTTGCCGGACCTTTCACCGCTGAAAATCATTATGAACCTCCAAGGTATGGGTTGACGTATCGTTGGGGACACCCGTCCTGCTTGTTTGGCGAGACACATAATCCTTCCGGTCATTAAAATTCAAATATGAAGAGGACTACAAAACTGACGGATATTATTTGAAGATGACAATCAAGGCATTTCTAAAACGGCAGGGTGCCACTTGGCTGCCACGCTTTGAAGCCCGGCGCAATCGCCCGCCATACAAATGGTTCTATCCATTCATCCGTGATTTTTACAATGCGGGCAGGGAACCCGTGTCAATCCGACTGCATGGCTTCGAGGTTATGGTCAATCCCGGCAACACCTATCCGTCCATCGCCCACGCAATCCCCCTGTTCAACGCCCCGCTGGTGCAACTGGTGCATCTGTGCCACACCTCATTGGGACGACGAATCAAGCTGGTGGACGTGGGCGCGGCGACCGGCGACACGGTCCTGCTGATCGAGCAGCGTTGTCCTGGTGAAGTGGAAAAATATGTCTGTGTCGAGGGCGATCTGGAATTTGCAGCGTTGCTGCGTGAAAACATGAAACAGTTCCCAAAGGTAAAAATAATCCAAAGCCTGCTCGCCGGTGAACGCCGCAAAATCCGCAGCCTGGAAAAGCACCATCTCGGCACGGCCGCCGCAACCGGCGGTTCGTTTGTAGATGCCGCGCCGCTGGACGACTTTTTTGAAGAACAGGATGAACGGGTGGACGTGCTCAAAATTGACGTGGACGGATACGACGGCGAAGTGCTGCGGGGCGCAAAAAAATTGTTAAAGGCCTTTCAACCGTGGGTCATCTTCGAATGGCATCCGGTTCTTGTGGAAAAGACCGGCCAGGGAATCTACGATTCATTTGAAGCCTTGATTGACTGCGGATACAGGCGTTTTCTCTGGTTTAACAATTCCGGCACATTCAGTCATTTCACCGATGCGCCAACACGAAATCATGTCACGCGCCTGCGAGATTATCTTGTCGCCGTCAACCATCGTGCCGATGAACACTTTGATGTTGTTGCCCTGCCGGACTCGGCTCCGCCAATGGAGACCGGACTGGCCTCTCTGGACTTTGCGCGGAACGCGGCTGGTCGCGCGCGGGTGCTCTAGCCGGCGCGGTTTCGCCCATCATGAATCGTGTCCGAAACGCCATCAACGCCCGCCTGCGAAAACTCGCCGGGAATGTGCGGCTCCATCAATTTGCGGGACGGCTGCTGCGCCGCAGGGCGCTCCGAAGCGACTGTTCCATCCGGGATGCGAAACGGATTTTTATTCTCAAGGCGGACGAGATTGGCGATGTCGTCCTCGCAACCGGTTTTTTCCGATCCATCCGGCGGCAATGCCCGCAAGCCCGGATAACGCTGATGCTGCGCGAACGATGCGCAGAACTGGTTCGTGTCTTGGGTCTGGCGGATGAAATTCTCATCCTGCCAGATTCCTGGCGCGGAACATCACAGTCTCCCCGCATTTTTTTGGAGATTGCCCGGCAGGCATTAAAGCGATGGGGAAAAGAACCGCCGGACTGGGTGTTGATTCCGAGAAGCCCCGTTGATTTTGCGAATGTTTCCTATTATGCCAACTGGACCCGGAGCAGGAACATTTGCGCTCATTCCAGTTTTTGTTCCGATTCCCAGCCCAACCGTTCGCCGCTCTGCACGCTCATCGTGCCGGGCAATGAACCCGTGCATGAACTGGAAATGCATCGTAGAATGCTGGGCTTTCTTGGTCTGGACAGTGGTGATTGTGCGCCGGAAATTCTGATTCCAAAACATGAACAGGACAAGGTTGACACCCTGCTTGCATCGCGTAGTGCGGGATCATGCCTGGTTGCATTTGGCGTCGGCGCAACAGACGGCAGCAGAAGGTGGCCCGCTGAAAAATTCACCGGCCTTGCAGCGGCGCTTGCGGCTGCGCGGCCGGATTTGACCGTGGTCATCATCGGTGGTGCGGAGGATGCGGCCATCGGGCAAACCGTATCCAATGCAAGCCCGGCTCACGTGATCAATTTTGCGGGGCAACTGTCATTGTTGCAGACAGCCGCCCTGTTGCGCCGGTCCCAGGCGTATGCCGGCAACGACTCCGGTCCGATGCATATCGCGGCGGCGATGCGATCTGCGGTGGTAGAAATTTCTAAGCACCCAAAAGGCGGGGATCGCGCATCTTACAATTCTCCAACACGATTTGGACCGGTCGCAATCTGGAGCAGCATCTTGCAGCCGGAGCCGCTTGAACCCGGATGCGCCACGGGTTGCAACAAACCATATCCCCATTGCATCACCAATGTCAAAGTCGAGGAAGTGACCAAGACCGTTTGCATGGCATTGGAGAGCGAACCAGTTGAGGTGAAGGCGTAGGGTTCTCAAACGATATGCCAAGCATGACAGTGGATTTTTATCCTTCAGATGTTGGATTATTTTGCATGAAGAAAACGCCATGAAACGATTCAGATTACTACGCTATGGGTTCAGTTTCTTGCTGTTGCAATACATTGGGAAAATTCCTTCATGGCGGATTCGCATCTATTTTTATCGCAATCATTATGGGATGCAGATTGGCAGGGAGACCGTCATCTACAACAATTGTGAAGTCCGCAGCCCGGAAAACATCTCGATTGGGAATAATTGCGCCATTGGCGACCAGTGTGTGCTGGATGGCCGGGCCGGGCTGGTCATCGGCAACAATGTCAATTTATCCACGGCCGCTTGGCTGTGGACAAACCAGCATGACCCGCAGGATCCAGACTGGGGCGTGAAATGCGGAAAAATTGTCATCAAAGACTATGCGTGGGTCAGTTCGCGTGCTTCCGTTTTGCCCGGCGTCACAATCGGCGAGGGTGCGGTGGTCGCAGCCCACGCTGTGGTGACAAAAGATGTCGAGCCTTATACGATTGTCGGGGGAGTTCCGGCCAAAAAAATTGGGGATCGAACCCGCGGTCTGCGGTATAAACTAATCCCTGGAATGCCGTTTTGGTGAGGCGTCAGGCTTCGGAACTCAAGCCGTCTTCGTGCCTGTCAGATAAAATGCCGAAACCTAAAATCCTGCTGGTTTCCCATACCGTGCCGGAAAACAAGATGGGCGGCGCATTGATTTTGTTCCGGCATTTTGTGCTGAAAAATGATTTCGAAATCGGGGTGGTCACCAACAACCCGGCCGGGGTTCCCGGCGTGTTCCATCGGCATCTGCCGGAGCCGCGCCTGTTGAGCCGGCTGAAAAAAACACGCATGAATTTGTGGGCGGAAGATTATACCCACCTGGTTCATTCCCGCATTTTTGACGGACGGCTTTATGAGGCGGCGCGGGAATTCAAGCCGGACATCATCTTCAACGTGGCGGAAACCTACGTCTCGTTTCATGCGCAGCAACTGGCAAAAAAACTGGGCGTTCCCTTCGCCGTCTATTTCATGGACTGGGCGACTTTCGCGACGCGCAGCCATCCATGGGCAAAGCCGCACATGGACAGGATGTATCGCCGGTTGTATCGGCAGGCGGACCTGGCATTCTGCATATCGGAGGGAATGAAGAAAGAACTGGGGCCGCATCCCAATGCCCATGTCCTTTATCCCAGCGGGGCGGACATCCAATTGACGGAACCTCCGGCACAACCCGCAAACACGAAATTCAACTTCTGCTTTGCCGGGAACCTCTACCAATGGTATGGGCAGATGGTGCATGACCTGATTCTGGAGTCTGAAGGTGACAAGTCAACCGGGTTGAAGGTTTTCGGGACCAACCACCAATGGACGAAGAAGTTTGTGGACGGCCAGACCTCGAAAGGGGTGTTTCACGGTTTCCGCCCGTTTGAGCAGCTCATTCCTGAATTTCAAACAGCGGACGCCTTTCTTTTGGTGATGGGTTTTGGCGCCGATGAAGCCCTGATTGAGCGGACGAGCTTCAAAACCAAGCTGCTGGACTATATCCTGTTTGAAAAGCCGGTTCTTGTCTGGGGGCCGGAGTATTCCACGGCCGTTGAACTCGCGAGAAAATTCGATTGTGCCCATTGCGTCACCGATCCCAACCCGAAGGCGGCCCTGGCCGGCATGAAAGATCTGGCTGCAAACCGGCCTCTGCGGGACAGGCTGGTCAGGAATGCGACGAAATTGAGAGAGACCGAATTAAATCACAACAAAACATATGCCGTATTAAAAATCCAGATGCAGAAACTCCTGTCACATTGAAGATGTTTTTCCTGAATTGAAGCCACAATCAAATAATTATCGCCCGGACATAGATGGATTAAGGGCGCTGGCGGTTCTGCCGGTGCTTCTGTTTCATGCCGGCCTCTCCTGCCCGGGCGGATTCGTTGGCGTTGACATTTTCTTTGTCATTTCTGGCTTTTTAATTTCAACGCTTATTCTCAAGGAGCTTGGTGATGGCACTTTTAGTCTTATGCTTTTCTGGGAACGAAGAATTCGGAGAATTCTTCCGGCGTTGGTAGTGGTTATTTTTGCCACCATCGTTACCGGCTGGTTCTTGTTTTTACCTCATGACTTTAAGATGTTAGGTGAATCTGTCGTTGCTCAAGCGACATTGCTATCAAACGTGTTTTTTTGGCAGCAATCGGGCTATTTCGCACCTGGTAATGACACGGAACCGCTGCTTCATACCTGGTCATTAGCGGTGGAAGAACAGTTTTATTTGTTGTTCCCTCTGTTCCTGATTGTTTTGGCGAAATGCAGAAAACTTTCTCTCACGAAGATAATCATCTGCCTTGCCGTCGGGTCATTGGCATTAAGCGTCTTTGGCAGTTACTCACATCCTTCAGCGACCTTTTATTTGCTGCCAACAAGGGCGTGGGAATTGATGATTGGGGCTTTGCTCGCAACGACTCGCGGAAGTTTTTCAGGCGTAGGCAGGCTGTGGCGTGAAGTGTCTGGCTGGCTGGGCATTGGCCTGATTGTTTTTTCCATATTTTTCTATGACAACGATACACGTTTCCCGGGAGCCGCTGCCATTCCTCCTTGCTTTGGGGCTGCGATGATTATCTTTTCGAGCGAATCGAATCTTTCATTCGTCGGCGGTATGCTCGCCTTCAAACCAGTAGCATTTGTAGGTTTGATTTCCTATTCGCTCTACCTCTGGCATTGGCCGTTGCTGGTGTTTGCAAAATATCAATTGATGGCTTTGCAGTGGCAAAGCGTTGTTCTCCGAACGTCGCTGCTTCTTGTCAGTTTCATGCTGGCATGTCTCTCTTGGAGATATGTCGAGACCCCGTTTCGCAAGAGGTTGATTTTCCATCAACGTTCCAAAATATTTGGTTTTGCCAGCGTTTCCATGACTATCTTGCTGGTGCTTGGTCTCATAGTCTACCGGAATCAAGGCTTTCCATCGCGGTTGCCCGCCAAAGCCTTAAGTTATTTTGACAGTCGAAATAACAAAGTTTTTTTCAACAATTTAAGTCTGGAGGATGCCATGAACGGTGATTTTGCTGAACTGGGTTCCAAGGAAACAAATCAACCCATAAACTTATTGATTTGGGGAGACAGTCACGCCATGTCTGTAACTTCAGTTCTTGATGATCTTTGCCGCCAGTTTTCCTGGCGTGGTGCCCAAGCGACCCACGCGTTAACCGCGCCCATATTGGGGTATGTCAGCACATCGCCATATAGTCTCAAAGGAGGTTCGCTGGCGTTCAACAAGGCCGTCATCTCCTTTATCGCCAAAAATCACATAAAGAACATTGTCATCGCAGCTAGCTGGAGCAGTTACCCTGCATCCGATTCATTCAAAACTAATTTGCTTTTGACTGTCCGCACCGTAATGAATTTAGGAGCAAAAGTCTATGTGCTCAAAGACGTGCCCATCCAAAGCTTTGATTCCCCTCGGTTCGCAGCCATAACAGCTATGCATCATGGCGACATAGAAAAACTTGGTCTGACGCGCGAGGCACACCAAATGGCGAACCATGAGCTTGACGGGACATTTGAGCAGATTTCTAAAATGGGGGCAATCGTGTTGGATCCGGCTCCTTATTTTCTGAATAGCGATGGACTTTATGGCATAGTTAAGAATGACAAGTTATTATATCGTGATGGCAACCATCTTACGGTGGCTGGCGCGAAACTTCTGTCCCCCATGTTCGAGCCAATTTTTCACACCAATTGACACTGCGACGATTAAGCACTTTCTCCGTTCATGCACTGATTTTTTACAAAAGGCCGAGTATGCTACGGGTTGCTCGTGCTTCTATTAATCAATGCTCAAGGTTGAAACAGCAAAATGACACAGAGAAAGCTTAAAATCGGCATCAGCATCTGGAGTTTCACGCCGAATGTCGGGGGATTGCAGTCACATGCAGAACAGCTTTGCCGGAACCTTCAGAAACGCGGCCATGAGGTCGTGGTGGTCACGCGCGCCGCAAGCCACAAGCTGGAAGGGAACGACTACCTGTTCTTCAATGAGCCGGAATCCAGCTTGACGGTCAACGATGTGACGATCAAACCCCTGCGATATTCAAAGGCCTGGCGACCTGTGCTCTGGTTCCTTGGCAAATGCGTCGTCCGTCCCCGACTGGCAGGCTTGGGGTTGAAATTATACCAGATGGTTTCCAGAAAATCCGCGCGCAAAGCCTTCGCCGGGTTGGACATCATCCATCATATTGGCGAAGCTGCGGAATTGAACGGATTTGCGGCGGCGGCGGCGGGGCATTGGCGGATTCCATTTGTGGTCCAGCCGACCTGCCATCCGCATCATTACGGGGACAAGCCCATGGATTTCCGCCTGTTGAGGAAGGCAAGCCGCCTGCTGGCGCACACGAAATACGAGGCGGGATACCTCCGCCAAAAGGGATTCCTCTGCCCCATTGACGTGGTCGGCAACGGCATTGAAGAGCGTTCCGACGGCAATCCGTCGCGTTTCCGGGACAGGTTTGGCGTTGCCGGCCCTTTCATTCTGTATATCGGGCGGAAAGACAGCCAAAAAGGTTATTTTTTGCTTTTGGAAGCGTTTAAGCTGATACGCCGCCAGCGACCGGACTTGAGCCTCGTCTGCATGGGGCCGCCAGCATCGTCAAACGCGAGACCGCAGATGGACGGCCTTGTTGATCTGGACTTTGTTTCCGAGGACGAAAAGCATGATGCACTGGCGGCCTGCACCTGTCTTTGCGTGCCATCGGCTGGAGAATCCTTCGGACTGGTCTTCATGGAAGCCGGGCGTTATGCAAAACCGGTGATCGGACGGAATCTGCCGGTATTGCGCGAACTGTGGGAGGACGGGGCGGCGGGTTTGCTGGCGGGCCTGCCAGATGAGGAACGCAACATCGCCCGGCTTGATCCGGATGAGCTTGCTGCAGCGTTGCTCAAACTGCTTTCCGATGAAAGCGAATGCCGGCGGCTCGGCGGAAATTTGCGCAGGATTTCGGAGCAATTCGTCTGGCCACGAGTTGTGGAACGTTTCGAGGCCAGCTATTACGAAACCTTGAAAACATTCAGACCGAATTGAAATTTTTTCCAATTCATTCAAAAGGTAAAATAAAATTCATGCTATGAAGAGCCTCATCAGCCGACTTGTCAAAAACCGCCCTTTTGCCGATCATGTGCTTTGTCATTTCCTGCGCCGCAGAATGCGGCTGCCACAGCTTTCATTGGCCACACTGTTTGATGATTTTGACAGGGAGCCGGTGACCATCAGGCAGGTTCCACGGGGGTGCTGGTCAACGCCGCTCGTTGACGTGATCATGCTTTTGAAGCTGACCGCCTGCGCCCATCCCAGGCGCATATTGGAGATAGGCAGTTTTCGCGGCTACACGGCCCTGCTGATCGCGCAACATTCGGATTCAGACGCCCGCATTGTGACGGTTGACCGCTACCCGGATCATGGGGAGGCCTACCGCAATACGTCCTTCGCCGCCAAGATCGAGCGAAGGGTTGGAGAAATGGGCGATGCCATGTTTGCAGGAGACAAGCCGCAGTCTTATGATTTCATTTTTGTGGATGCCGATCATCTATATGCAGGCGTGAAAAAAGACAGCGAGCTTGTCCTTCCACTCGTTTCTCCATCCGGTTATGTGCTGTGGCATGACTATACAAACTGGGGATATTTTAATGGCGAGAACGGCGTGCCTGAATACCTTGGCGAACTTGCCGCGACCGGATTGCCCGTCGCGCACATTTCAGGCACCAATCTTGCGATTCATTCACCCGCCTGGGGCTTGAACGGCGCTTCACGATCATCCTTTGAAAAAGCGATCAGGGAATATGCAGCACAGTCGGGCACAGTGCCATGGGAATCCAGCGAGGTCCGGGGTTGAGGATGGACCCGGATTTTTACGGCGCACCCATGGAAGGCGCTTCGCCACAATTGTCAATAATGAGACCGTGACTTACCCAGCATGATCGCCCATTTTACAACCCAGCTTCCCGGCGGCGCGAACATCGCCGGACGCCGGCTCCATGAGGCGCTGCGTCGAAACGGCCTCGACAGCAAATTTTACTATGGCACGGGCGAGTCCAATGATCCGAGCTATATTCCACTATTTCAAAACAGATCGTTCTTCTGGCGCAACGCGGCAGCGCTGGCCACAAGCTGGCGGAATCACCGGACCACGCCCGACGGCTTTGTCACCAGCCCCGGCTGGATACGGAAAACCCCGATCCAGGCCATTGGGAAACTTCCATTGGTGGTCAATCTTCACTGGGTGACACGGTGGCTGGACCTGCCCAGCTTTTTTGCCTCTTTGCCGCCCGGAATGCCGGTGATATGGACGTTGCACGACCTGATCCCCATCACCGGCGGTTGCCACTATCCGGGAGAGTGCGATGGATTCACCAAACAATGCGGCAGTTGTCCGCAACAAAAAAATCCTGGTCCACATGATGCCACCCATAAATTCTTCCGGATCAAAGAACACTGGTATAAGAAATTGAACCTGCATTTTGTCGGCAACAGCGAGTGGACGACCGCCCAGGCCAGGCGTTCGGCACTGGTAAAACTGTCGCGTTCCGTGCGAACCATCCACTACGGGCTGGATGTCAGCCAGTATCAGCCGGTGGACAAGCTCGCGGCGCGAAAAGCCCTGCGCATACCGGATGGAAAGTTCGTCATCGGCTTCGCCTGTTCCGACTTTCACGAGAAACGAAAAGGCGCGGAATTGCTGTTGAAAGCCTTGTCCATTTTTCCAGCAAACGAGATTGTCCTGCTGGTGTTGGGCGGTGGCCAATGGCCGCGAAATGCCACCCCGGTTGAAACCATCCAGATGGGCAGCATTGGTTCGCCTCGACTGCAATCGGTGTTTTATTCGGCACTGGATGTTTTTGCCATGCCCAGCCAGATTGAAACTTTCGGCAACGTTGCCATGGAGGCGATGGCCTGTGAAACGCCTACCGTATCCTACACGGCTGGCGGATTGGCCGACGTGGTGGCGGATGGTGAAACCGGATTGATCGAGCGCGAAACCGGCAGCATCAGCGGCCTGGCTCGGATGCTTCACTGGATGTGGAAGCATCCTGACGAACGGGCGGCGATGGGAATCGCGGGACGCCAGCGTGTGATAAGTCATTTTTTGGATTCGCTGATGGCGCGCCGTTATACAGAATTATACCACGAACTGGTTCCGCAAGAGCAGAGTTTCTGTCCTCACGCCTGACTGGTCGTTGGCCAAGTAGCAGCCGAGGTAACGAGGCTCAAGTTGATTTACAATTCCGATTCTGTTTTGAGCCTTCTCACGTCGGCTCCTACAACCTCAAATGAACATCGTTTTCTGTGTTGACCGCAGCGTTTTGCCGGGACTCCATGTGGCGGCGTATTCCCTGCTGGAACACATCAGCCCGGCGGTGGATAAAACGCGCTTTTTCGTCTTCAGCGACGCGCTGGATGAAGCAGACCTGTCGTTGCTCCGCAAGACGCTGGCGTCACTGGACAAACCCTTTGTCTTGGAATTGCGCCGGGTGGATGCAACGCTTTTCACCGGCTTTCCGTCCCTGAACGGAAGCTGGGCCACTTATTACCGTCTCGCCACGCCTCAAGTTTTGGACGTGGAACGGTTTCTGTATGTGGATGCCGACACCTTGTGCGACGTGGACGTGAGCGGATTGAATACGCTTGATCTGGGCAAGTCGCCCGCCGGACTGGTTCCAGAGGCGCCGCTCGCCGGAGCGATGGATCGTTTTGTTGCCGAACAATTGGGCAACAGTCCAATTGAACCTTACTTCAATGCTGGAATCATTCTGGTCAACGTGTCGGAATGGCGGCGGCAGCGCGTCACGGAACGGGCGATGGAATATATTACCACTCATCGCCCGCCATTTCATGACCAGTCCGCGCTGAACGTGATCTTGCATGGAAGCGCAAAACCATTGGACGAACGGTTCAACTGCATCGCCAACATGAGGAAGCATTGGCCGGCACTGAAGCAACCTTACGGACAGGTTGGCCGAATCGTGCATTTTTTGGATTATCCAAAGCCGTGGGATTTTCTGGGCGAGTTCGTGCATCCGCAATATGCCCTCTGGCGTTCCGTGCTGGACAAGACGGCAATGAAACATTTTCGATCATGGCACGCCACGCCGTCCCGCAAATTCTCCAAAACGCGCAAGGCGTTGACCGGCTATAAAAAAGCGCTCAAAGACCGGCTGCTGTTTGCCGGCTACTCGCACGGCTGGCTGAAGCGGGTCAAAGGTATATCGCAATCCGAATGACTTCAATTTACAGAACCAAATCAAATATGTCATGTCGTTAAAATTTCAAATAATAGCGATTGTCATGCTGCGTGATGAGGCGGATTTTATCGAATGCTCTCTTGCACGCTTTGCGAGCCAATTCGACAAGGTTCTGGTTTATGACACTGGAAGCCTTGACAACACATGGGATATAGTGACGACGGTGGCAACACGTCATCAGAACATAGTGCCTATTTCCACGTGTCCGGTAAGATTTTCAGATAAAATCCGGGGATATGTGTGGGAACACGCCAAAGGCTGGCTCCGGCCCGGCGACTGGTTTGCGCGAGTGGATGCGGATGAAATATATCATGTTTCCCCCCGCAAATTTATCGAGGAAATCGCGGGACCGGAGCGCGCTTCCCAAGTATATATGCAGTATTACAACTTCATGCCAACACACGAAGAACTGGCCAATATCAAAAACAAAAATTATGATGTTGATTATGAAAATGAATTGAGACATTATGTAATCAGTTCCCATGTCGGTGAGCCTAGGCTGTTTCGCTACAGGGGTTGGATGCAATGGGAAAGTCATCTTAATGGCCCGCAGGATCCTGGGCCGGTGGCATCGCGGAAAATACCAGTTCGTCACTATCAGGCACGCAATCCCATTCAATTGCAAAAGCGCGTGGCTCTGCGGCAGTTAATGTATCAGTTCAACTCCAAGACATTGGATTGCCAAGCCGGTCATTGGAATAATTATGACTGGAGAAACTATTTGGGCGTTGTTGGCGAGCCCAGCCTGAAATACTGGGCTACAGGCTCTGAATTTGAAGTCGTCTGGCGAACCGATCATCTTGATGATCGCACAAGTTTCAAGAGCCAGATCAACAACATCCTGCATAAAACCCGCCTGGTCACCATCAAAGATTTGCTGCGACATAAATCAAACCCTCTTGGGGACAAAATTCCAATCCCATTACTACCCTCTGAAGTTAAACAAATTGAGCAAGCTTTTGAAGCAATAGACGCTGAAGCTGGCGGCAATCAAACCCGCCAGAGGGAAGACGGGAGCATTAAAAGTCAGGAGCAATCACCGCCTAAAAATACTGGATTTTGAATCACGCAACTAAAAATCAAAATTTCGGGGCAACATCATCTTGTCAATCACCCAAATCAGGACACGACCGCAAGGCTTGCAATCTTGACTTTTCTAACGTAAAGTATATCACTTAATATCATTTCTTATTTGGAAGCCAGTGAAGACTGACCCTGATTTTGGCAGCGTGTTTCTAAAGTTGCTTTAGACTGCAAACAGATTGTCATGGCGTTTGAGATTATGAAAAGATTGACGATGGCCGTAATCATGATGGTTTTGGCCGCCGCGTTTTCACCGCCCGATGCATCCGCACAGAATGTCCTGACCTACCACAATGACAATTCGCGTGCAGGCGCGAACACGAACGAGACCCTGCTGACGCCGGCCAATGTCAACACCAATACGTTTGGCAGGCTGTTTTCGTATGCCGTGGACGGTTACGTTTATGCGCAGCCGCTCATTGTGACCAATGTGAACATTCCGGGTAGCGGAGTGCATGATGTCGTCTATGTCGCCACCGAGCATAACAGCGTCTATGCCTTTGATGCGGACGACAATTCCGGGTCGAACGCCATCCCGCTCTGGCAGACCAACCTGGTTCCGGCGGGCGAGACCACGGTTTCCAGCGGTGATGTCGGCTCATCGGATGTTGCGCCGGAAATTGGCATCACTAGCACGCCGGTCATTGACTGTGTGAGCGGAACGCTTTTCGTCGAAGTCAAGACCAAGGCGGTCATCAACGGCAACAATCATTATTTGCACCGGCTGCACGCGCTGGACATCACCACGGGGGTGGAAAAATTCGGCGGCCCCGTGCTTATCGCCGATACCATTTACAACAATGGAAATTACACATACGTTTCAGGCCCGTCGGTGACTGGGACAGGCGATGGCAGTGTTGGCGGGGTTGTCAATTTCAATGGTCTGCGGCAAATGAACCGGATGGCCTTGGGTCTGCTGAATGGCGTTGTTTATCTGGGCTTTGCATCGCACGGAGACATCGGGCCGTATCATGGCTGGCTGCTGGGTTACAATGCCACCAATATGTCGCAGCAGGCCAGCATTTTTAACAGCACCCCCAACGGAGGACTGGGCGGCTTCTGGCAGGGCGGCGGCGGCCTGACCGTTGATGCCGCCGGGAATTTCTATCTGGTGACAGGGAACGGTTCGTTTGACGCCACTGACGGCACGATTGACCCGACCAACGACTTTGGCATGAGCGTCTTAAAATTTTCCACGACCAACGGGCCGGCGACACCGGTAGATTACTTTTCCCCGCATGACGAAGCGGCGCAAAGCGGTGCGGATCAGGATTTGGGTTCAGGAGCGGCCATCGTTTTGCCGGACTCGGCGGGCAGCACAAATCACCCGCACTTGTTGGCGGCGGCTGGCAAGAACGGGACCATCTATCTGCTTGACCGGGACAATCTGGGACAATTCAACGCGGCCAGTGATCAGATTGTCCAGTATTTTCAATATGCCATAGGCGGTAATTTCGGCACGCCGGCATTTTGGAACAACCGGCTCTATTACGTCGGCCAGTATGACAATTTGCGGGCTTTCATCGTGACCAACGGGATGATTTCCACGAGGGCAACTTTAAGTCCAAACCAGTTTAATGGTGACAAGGGCAGCACCACGCCGGTTGTTTCGGCCAATGGCACGGACAACGGCATTGTCTGGGCGGTTGATGCAACGGCCTATGCCAGCAGCGGTCCGGCTGTCCTGCACGCCTACGATGCAACCAATGTGGCGATGGAGCTTTATAACAGCAGCCAGAATTATGCGCGGGACAATCCGGGGGCGGCGGTCAAGTTTGCCCCGCCGACGGTGGCCAACGGCAAGGTTTATGTCGGTGCGGAGTATGCCTTGTCAGTCTATGGAAATGGTCTTTTCGTAGCCAACCCAGCCATCGCGCCCAATGGCGGCATTTACACCAATTCCGTGACAGTGACCCTGTCTGATGCAACGTCAGACACAACCATCTACTACACGCTGGATGGCACAACGCCGACCACCAATTCCCTTCTCTACACCACCCCGTTTGTTCTCACAAACTTTGTGAGAGTTCAAGCCATGGCTGTCCAGCCCGGAGCAGTCAACAGCGGTGTTGCCATCGCCACGTTCATCAACAGTTCTGCAATCGGCAATGGCACCGGACTGTTGGGCCAATACTGGGCGAACACGACCAGCGTTGCCTTCACCAATGCGGCGTTCAACACTGCGCCCACCCTGACGCGCACCAACGCGGTCGTTAATTTTAATTGGAACACGACCGGGCCGGATCCTTCGGTCGGCCAGACCATTTTCGCAGTGCGCTGGACCGGTTCGGTGCAGCCGCAGTTCAATGAAACTTACACATTCTATGCCACGGCCGATGACGGTGTGCGGCTGTGGGTCAACGGCCAACTACTGGCCAACGGATGGGTTGATGAAGGGACAACGACTTATCAGGGATCCCTCACCCTCAAAGCGCAGCAGCTTTACAACATCCGGATGGATTATTATCAAAATGGCGGAGGTGCCGTGGCTCAACTTCAATGGAGCAGTCCCTCGACGGCGTTGCAAATCATTCCGCAAACGCAGTTGTATCCGTTCACGAATCCCCCGCCGACGGTTGTCATGGCCGCTCCTGCCGACGGTTCAACCTTTACCGCCGACGCCAGTGTGAGCGTCAGCGCGAATGCCGACGCGCCTTACAATCCTATTAGCGAAGTGGATTTCTACACCAACAACGTCCTGTATGGGAGTTTGAGCAACAGTCCCGATGCGCCGCTCTACACGCTGACGATGACGGGACTGCCTGCGGGCAGTTATTCGCTGACCGCCGTCGCCACGGACGGCAGCGGACTCTCAAGCACCTCCGCGCCGGTTCACATCACGGTCAATGCGGGAAGCGGAGCGCCCTACGGCCTGACGACCAATGCCACTGTGAGCGCATTCCTGAATATGCCGACAACATTCAACGGCACGCTCCCGGCGTTGCTGTCAGAAACCGGCGCGTTCGACGACACGACCAACCGGATTCCCTCCGCCGGATTGATTCCCTACGTTCCCAACACGATTCTCTGGTCTGACAATGCGGTCAAGAGCCGCTACATGGCGCTGCCCGGCAGCGGCGGCGTCATCACGCCCGATGAACAGATACAATTTGCGCCGACCAATTCATGGACGTTTCCGGCGGGAACGGTGTTTGTGAAAAACTTCGACATGGTGGTCAACGAGACGAATGCGGACGTTCCCTTGCGCAGGCTTGAAACGCGGCTGCTGGTGCGCGACATCAACGGGACGGTGTATGGCGTGACCTACAAATGGCGACCCGACGACAGCGACGCCGATCTGCTGACGACCAGTTCGAACGAGGACATCCTCATCACCAACGCGAGCGGGGTGCGGACGCAGACGTGGTATTATCCCAGCCCGGCGGATTGTTTGACGTGCCACACGCCGTGGGCCGGGTATGTGTTGGGCGTCAGCACGCGGCAGTTGAACGGGGAGGAGACATATGCATCGGACGGTGTGACGAACACGGACAACCAGTTGCGCACGTTGAACCGGCTGGGCCTGTTCAATCCCGCCATCAACGAGACGGACATCACCAATTTCGAGCATCTTTCGGCGATCACCAACGCGAGCGCGTCGCTGGAGGAGCGCGCCCGTTCTTATCTGGACGCCAACTGTGCGCAGTGCCACACGCCGCTTAACACCGGGGGCATCCATGCGAACTTCGACGCGCGCTACGACACGCCGCTGGAGCTGCAGAACATCACGAATTACCCGGCCATAACCTCGCTGGGGATTTCGGACAACGCGTGCGTCGTCAAGGCGCAGGACATCTGGCGCTCGGTGCTGCTTTACCGGATCAACACGACCAATGACCTTTACAAGATGCCGCCTTTGGCGCGCAGCCTGATTGACACCAACGCCGTGCAGGTGTTCACCGACTGGATCAACAGTTTGCCCGGCACGCCCGCGCTCACGCCGCCGACCATCACGCCCGACGGCGGCACGTTCGGGGCGTCCGTCAACGTCGCATTGCAGTCGCCCGACACGAATGCGGCGATCTACTACACCTTGGACGGCTCGCTGCCCACGACCAATTCATTCCTGTATTCCGGGGAGTTGAACCTGACCAACAGCCAGACGACGCTCACGGCCGCCGCGTTTGAAGACGGCTACGACAACAGCATCGCCACCGGCGCGCTGTTCTTCGTGCAGCCGCTTTCGTTCACCTCGGCGGGATTCACCGGCGACAACGTCTTCCAGATGGGATTCCTGGGCGCGAGCGGCAACACCTATGTCTTGGAGACCAGCACCAACCTGATGGACTGGACTCCGCTCCTGACAAACATCGCCACAACCAACCTGTTCAACTGGGCTGATCCAGACGCCACCAACTTCCAGAACAAATTCTATCGCGTCCGGCAACAATAGGCCGTCTGTCACACCATCGTCGGCATCAAGGCAATTTGGGTGCATGGCTCGCCATCTTGAATGAAGATTGCAGGGTTCTTGCAGGCAAGGTGTAGCGGCGGCTTAAAAGTTACGCATCGAAGGTTCTGAAGAAATGACCCTCTCCGTCATGATCACCACGCGCAACCGCGCGGCGGATTTGAAGAGGACACTGACCGTGTTGAAAAAACTTGACCCCTCTCCCTTGGAAATTCTCATCACCGCCGACGGCTGCACGGACGAGACGGTGGAAGTGGTGAAGTGCGAAGTGCGGAGTGCGAAGTTAATAATCAACGAAGTGGGGCAAGGTTCGGTGGCGTCGCGCGACCGGATGATGCGCGAGGCAAAAGGCGATCTGGTGCTGGCCCTGGACGATGACAGTTATCCGGAACAGTCCGACTGCCTTGCCACCCTCTCTTCGCTCTTCGCTCTCCGCTCCACGCTCGCGATCGCGACGTTTCCCCAGCGCACGGATGAGTATCCGGCCACGCTCACGCAGACGGATTTTGGCCCGGCCCGCCTGACCCGTTCGTTTCCCAATTCCGGCGCGGTGTTACGCCGCTCAACTTATCTGCAACTGCCCGGCTTTGAGCCGAAGTTTTTCCATATGTATGAGGAGCCGGATTACGCGCTGCAATGCGTGGCGGCGGGTCATGAAGTGCTGTTCACGCCGGTGGTCACGATCCGGCATCATTGGTCCGGCCAGGCCCGCAGCGAGATGAGAAACCATCATCGTCATTCGCGCAATGAATTTTGGAGCATGGTGATGCGCTGTCCAATGCCGCAAATGCCGTTTGTGTCGCTTTATCGTGTCTTGTCCCAGTTGCGTTATGCCTGCAAACGGGGGACAAGCTGGGTGGTTCGCGAACCGGTTTGGTGGTGGCAGGCGCTGTGCGGCATCAAATACTGCCTTGGCAAACGCCGCCCCGTTTCGTGGCGGCAATACAGGAAGTGGCTAAAACTTACATAGTGCAGAGTGAGGAGCGCGGAACGCGGAGATGTGTCCTGTCCTCAAATCATGCAAATGGTGTCCATTTTCTAATTGGAGAGGTGGTGTCAGGCGGAAAGGAGCATTTCATCAAAGGGTTTTAACCAAAAATCATGGCGCGCTGCCATTTTGCTAAATCGTTCCAGGTTAAAATCATCACGAGTTGTCCTTTCATCAAGGCGTTTTGCCCTGAAATCACCGGGAGTTGCCAGTTTATCAACGCGTTCCATTCCAAAATCATCGCGAGCCGCCATTTTGTTAAGCCGTTTTATTTTAATATCACCGCGTTTTGTCTCATCATCAAATCGTTTTGGATTGGAATCATCGGGAGTTGTCAGTTTTTCAGGGCGTTTTGTTCCGAAATCATCGCGGGTTGTCCGGCCATGAAGGCGTTTTGGCACTGGGATCCGCCACCGGACGGCAAGGCATCATTTGAAGGAATTTTGGGCGTCGCGCGAAGGACGCAAGAAAACCAAGGAAAAAGCCTGCTTTGGTTCGCCACCTTTGTCCTCTTTGCGCGAAATATGCCGCTGTCTGTCTGGCATGGCGGAGGAGTGCATCTGGACATTGTTCTTATTTCTGAACCAGTAGCGCAGATTTGCAATCTGCTGTATCGCGATTTTCAATCCGCAAGGCGTCGGCGGTTCAATGGGCTTGGGCTTGGCGGTGCGCTGCCGAATGCAATTCGGCGATACGGCAGATTTCAAATCTGCGCTACCTCTGCTGGCCGCAAGAACAGTGTCCAGATGCACCCATGGCGGAGCGCTTGTGAAACATTTCACAAGCTGGCATGAGCCTTGCTTGTTTTCAGGCGTGCATGATTGACCGGGCAACTTCGTCCGTCCGGTTATTTTCGGATGGGGAAAAAATGATGCAATATGAAAAGAATAATACGGGTCGCGCTTAACTTTGCGACCTTCTGCAATAAAGACATGAACAGCCTGGCCATCCTGGTGATTGTGTGCCTCAAAAACAATGTGCTGTTTCCAAACCTCCCGCTGACCCTTGAGGTCTTGACGGCATTGCAGACGGCGTTTCAAAACGCCATCACGGCGGCGGCGCAGGGTGGAAAGGTCAACACGGCCCTGCAAGGCGAGGCGCGCGACGCGCTGGTTTCCGCCCTTCGCCAGATGGCCGCCTATGTTCAAAGTCTGGCCCCGACCCTGACCTTGTCGCAGGTGCTGACCTCCGGCTTTGACGTGGTGAATCCCAACACCACGCCGATGCCGTTGGATCAGCCGGTGTTCACCCTGGACAATTCCATCACCCTGCAACTGGCGGTCGGCCTGTCCGCAGTGACGAACGCCAAGGCGTATCAGATGCAGTCTTCCACCGGCGCGGGGCCGTGGCTGGAGGCGGGCATCTATCCGAACACGAGGGGCATCGTCCTGACGAGCCTCATTCCGGGAACCACCTACAACGTGCGCATCCGCGCCGTCGGCGGTTCCACGCAATACAGCGTCTGGAGCGCCACGGTGTCCATGATGGCGACCTGACCTGAAGGGGAATTTGCGGGCTGGCGGATGCCGGCCCGCAACCCGGCGATGGTTGTCTGGTCCGGGCACAAAATCCCATACGATTCCGGACCAGCCATTGCCCGGGTCAATTTTCCCGCCCGGCGGATGGGAGACTTGACCGCCTGAAAATCAGGTTGAAAACTTTACTTTTGGACGACAGCGCGGAGATGGAAGACTGAAGTCAAAAGCTGAAAGCCGGCAGATGGGAGATGGGAGATAAGAAAAGGCAAAAGCTGAAAGCTGAAATTGGAAAGACCGGGAAGAGAGATCAGGAGGGCAGAGGGCGGAGGTCAGAAGTCCGAAGTTGGGAGCAAGGAGATTGCAGATGGAAGATGGGGGGCGGATGATCAAAGGCTTGAATCCAGCAGAGGTAGCGCAGATTTGAAATCTGCCGTATCGCCGAATTGCATTCGGCAGCGCGCCGCCAAGCCCAAGCCCATTGAACCGCCGACGCCTTGCGGATTGAAAATCCGCGATACAGCAGATTGCAAATCTGCGCTACTGGTTCAGAAATAAGAACAATGTCCAGATGCACCCGTGTGCGAGGCGGGCGGGAATTCCTGGTTGCACATCCTCATGGCGCTGCACAGCCGGCCGGAGGCCGCCGGCTCCCGTTTGCTGCTCGCGGCAGCGGTCAAACTCTACGAGCTTGGGGAGCTTTCATCCGGGGCGGCGGCCTCCCGCGCGTCGTCTTCCTCGCCCGTCTGGCCGACTTTGACGTGGACACTTTCCGCCTGACCGAAGCCGATCTGTTACAAGAGACACGCCTTGCCCCGTGAAATTGACAATCCGCCGCTACCTGCAATCCAGTGATGAAGCGCCATATCGAAAATAAGCTGGCGCGGGGATTGCTTTCTGCTATGTTGAACTTGAGTTCAAAGTTCAGAATATGAAGAATTCAAAGCCTGTAAAAAACACCCGGCGGCGTTATGCTGGTAAGGAAAATGCAGGAGACGACGTGAGGAGTCTCATGCCTTCCCGTAAAAGCAACCGTCTTCCGAGAAATTTGAGCCTCGTGACCTCGGCTCCTGCAATCTTGAACGTTCCGACGAACGTAGGAGACGACGTGAGGAGTCTCATGCCTTCCCATCAAAGCAACCGTCTTCCGAAAGATTTGAGCCTCGTGACCTCGGCTCCTACTGTTTTAACGTCAAGATTTTGTCTGCGTAATCTGCGTCATCTGCGGATAAAAAGTTCGACACCTCAACCTGACCTTCCCCCGCTCCAGCGAGCGAAGGACTTCGTTCGGGGCGGAGAGGGGATTCGGATTTGGGAGCGCGACCGTCCCGGTTGCCATCAGCCGGCGTCGCGCCGGATGAGTGCTTGGTCGTTTCTTTCGGCGCGACGCCGAAAGGGGCAGGCGGGACGCCCGCGCCACCTAATTTCGACACCTCACCCTGACCCTCTCCCCGATCGGGGCGGAGAGGGAATCTGCTCGCGGGGACGCCTGCTCCTCATGCTGTTGTGCCTGCTGGCGGTCGGCCATGGGATTTCAGTCCAGGCACAGAACACGCTCAATGTGACCAATTACGGGGCGGTGGGTGATGCCGTCCAGTTTTTTGCCAACACCGTCAGCGGCTCCGTCGTGGTCACGACCACAAACGCCATTCCCGATTCGGCCATCGGCGAGGCGATTGAACTGTTCGGCTGCGGTGCCGTGACAGTCGCGCCCTACTGCCAGGACATGGTGGCAACCATCCTAAACGTGGTGGATGGAACGAACATCTTTGTTTCACAGACTTGCATGGCGACGTTAACCAATACTTTCGCCACCTATGGTTACAACAACCAGGCGAGCTTTCAGGCGGCGATCGCCGCCGTGGGGTCGGATAAGAACGATACCATCTACATTCCGGCGGGCACATATCTGCTGCTACCGCCTAACGGCCAATCGTCGTCTATACTAATTCAACGGGGAGGAATCAACTTTGTCGGGGCAGGAACCAATGCCACCACCCTGTTAAGCCGCGGTGCATGGACGTTGATTAACAACTCTTTGCATCGTGGGTATCTGGTGGAATTGGCGGCACCCATGACCAATAATTTTCCACTTTCCTTTTCCTATTTAACAATGGATGGCGGTGTCCAGCAGGGCAACACCAGCAGTCATGGCTTTGGTGCCAGCGTTGTTACCGGCAATGGTTGGGATATAACGCACGATGCCTTTTTGACATGGGTGGTCAACACCAAAAATGTTATCAGCGCCTACTTTACAAATGTGCTGGTGCAGCATTGGCGGGGCGAGGAGTTCAAGAGCATAGACCAGCCCACAAATTGCTCCATAGGAATCTATGACTGCACATTTGCCGACGGCAACGCCACCGCGTTGAACGTCTATGAATCGTGGGATGTCAGGAGCAACCTGTTTGTGAACCTGTTCCAGGTCGCGGAGTATTACCAGGCTTATTATACATCGCCGAGCTACTTTGAATACAATATCATCACCAACATCACCGGAAACGGTTTTGCCTTCAATGGCGGCAAGGGCAACAATCCCCCGTTCTACATGGAGAGCAATGTGTTTTATTTCAGCGGCGGGAACGGGATTGAAACGACCCCGGGTGACAATATTTACATCATAGGCAATTGTTTTACCAATGTTGGAAACTATGTCGTTAATTTTGACCTTTCATGTCCGGGCGCGCAGGGGACGTTTTACAACAGCAACATCGTCATTTCGGCGAATACGGTTGTCAATCCCTATATCTTCATGGAGCTTGGCGGAGGTTCAGGGCCGAATGACCTGGCATCAGTAATGAACGTCACCATCAATAACAATGTGCTCCTCACCAATGGCAACAATAATGCTGTGAATTTTATTGTCAGTTATGGAGGATGGACAACAAACATTTCTTTCAACAGCAACGATCTTAGCCCGTTTGCCGCAAACGCAGTTTCGGTCACGACCGCCGCGATCGGACAGCCATATCCATTGATAGGCACTAATAATGTTTATTGGCTTGGCATCGCGACGGATGGGATTTTTGGCTATGTCAATCCGGTGTCTTACAGAAGCGGCTCCCGATATGAACTGTTCCGTAATTATTCGCCCAGCATGGTCATCTTTCTCGACGACACGAATGCCGCTTCAATGCCCGCCGGGGCGCAGATGCTTTTCACGAACAGCACGGCAAACGCCCAAGCCGTCCCAATTTATCCGAGTGCCAACACGAACATCCCGCCAGTCATTGTGCCTTACGGCCAGACAGCCCTTTTTTACTGGCGTCCTGCAACCAGCACATGGTCAACCAGCAACAAGCCCCTGCCGCCCTCCTTGATTTCTGGACAGTCGCGGGGAAACTGAAATTAATTTCTATTTTCTGCTTTCACCATTTCTGTTCTTGATTTGTTGATTTCCGCCTTCTCAATTTCAAATTTTTCAAAGCATGATCCGCAGCCCGGCTCCCTTTCTGACCTCTGACTTCTGAACTCTGACCTCTGGTCCGGCTTTTGTGATTTCCCTGGCCCGTGAAGTTGCATTTGATACTTCACCGGGCAGCTCTCTCAATTTCAACTTTTTTACAAATGTGGATTTGCAGCCAGATCGGAGCGCGCGAACATTACGCGGTTCCGCGCGCTTTGCACAAGTCCGGGCGGCTGGCCGCGCTTTACACCGATTTCTGGGCGGGGCGGGCGGTCAGGCGTGCGCAGGAGATGGGAGTTGGAAGATGGAAGATAGGGACGCTCCGGTCGCTGGGGGCGAGGTATCACCCGGAGATGGAAGATGGGAGTTCGGAGTTCGGAGTTCGGAGCAGGAAGGCGGAAATTGTTTCGTGGAATCTGCGGGCGCTTTGGTGGGAGGGGATTTTGAGAAGGCAGAAGGCGGAAGGCGGGAGTCTGGAAACAGAAAGCAAAAAGCAGAAATTGGGAGAGCAGAAGTCAGAAATTGAAAAACAAAGCGGAAACCTTGAAAATAGAAATCAGAAATCGGAAGCAAAAAATGAATTTCAGATTTCAGATTTCAAAATTTCAGCATTTAAGAACAGCGGCGGGCCGTATCATGGGTTCATTGAGGTGGGAAGCCGGTTTGCCGTCCGGGTCAGGGAGGCGTTGAAGCGCCGGTCGGACCTGAAGCCGGATTCGATTTTTTTTGGCTACGACACTGGTGCTTTGGAAGCCATGGAATGGTGCCGGGAACGGGGCATTCAATGCGTCCTGAACCAGATGGATCCGAACCGCACGGAGGTGGAGATGGTTCGCGCCGAGGAGAAGCAATGGCCGGGCTGGGCGGCACAGCCAACGGCGGTGCCGGAAGAATACTTTCAACGGCGCGAACGGGAATGGGCGCTGGCGGACCGCATCGTGGTGAACTCTGAATTCTGCCGCCAGGCATTGCTGCGGCAGGGCGTCGCGGCGGAGAAACTGGCGGTGGTGCCGCTGTGCTATGAAGCAAACGCTGGAAAGCTGAAAGCAGAAAGCGGAAATGAATTTCAGATTTCAGATTTCAGCATTTCAGCTTTTTCCCCCTTGCGCGTGCTGTTTCTCGGCCAGGTGATTTTGCGCAAGGGAATTCAATATTTGATCGGGGCGGCAAAATTGCTGTCCAAAGAGAACATTCATTTTGACGTGGTGGGTCCCGTGGGCATTTCACGCGAGGCGGTGGCGTCCGCTCCGGGCAACATGATGTTTCACGGGCGTGCCGGGCGGGACCAGGCGGCGGACTGGTATCGGCGGTCGCACCTGTTCGTGCTGCCGACCCTTTCGGACGGATTCGCCATCACGCAACTGGAGGCGATGGCGCATGGGCTGCCGGTCATCGCCACGCCGTGCTGCGGGGAGGTGGTGAGCGACGGCGCGGATGGGTTTATTGTTCCGGCGCGCGATGCCGGGGCGCTGGCGCGGACGTTCCGGCGTTATCTGGAGGAGCCGGATTTGCTGAAGGCGCAACGGAGCGCGGCGCTGGAAAAATCCAAACAGTTCACGCAGGAGAGGCTGGCGGAGAACCTTCTGAACCTGGAAGAAGAGTTAAAGTGAATGCAAAAGCAGAAATCAGGAAAACAGAAAGCTGAAATTAACCTCCACTTTCCGCAGTTTCGATTTTGACCTTGAAATGAACCATGGACGACTCTCAACCGAATTCAGGAACCGGACGAAGGCTTTTGCGGCGGCGTAATTCGTCTGTTCGTGAAACTTCCGAAAAACCGGGAGGAAGTGCGCACGCTTGGCAAACAGTTGTTACGTTCTGGAACTTCCGTGGCGGCACATACCCGTGAAGCTTCGCGGGCACGATCCGATGAAGAGTTTGTTTCCAAACTGGGCGGCGCACTGCAAGAGGCAGACGAGTCTGCGCTCTGGCTCGAATTGCTCCGCGAAGATTGCGGGATTGCACCAACCGACACTTTGCCGATGGAGAAGGAAGCTGATGAACTCATGGCGATAATGACCTCGATGATCAACAAAACCAAAGGCAAAGCAGAAAGCAGAAATCTACAAATTAAAAACAGAAATGATGAAAATAGAAAATAGAAATTAATTTCAGCTTTCCCGATTTCTGCTTTCATCATTTCCGTTTTGTTTTCCATGTCTGAAACATTGTCCATGCTGCCGATGTCGTTCTGGGTGGTGATTGCACTGCTCGTTGGCGGCGGCGTCTGGTCGTTCCAGCGGATGAACGACGGCACGGGGCTTCCCATGCTGGCGGTGCTGGGCACGGCGGCGGCATGGTATGTGGGCGACGTTTTCTACAATGATTATCCCCACCACCACGTCCTGCTGTTCGATGCCGCCACCCTGGAAAATGCGTGGTGGCAGGTGGCATGGTTTTTGACGGTTTTTCTCCTGATGACGCCGTTCATCCACCAGTGGATGAACCGCCGTCACCTGCAACGCCGCAGCGGCGTGCTGCAGATGTTCAAGCTGGGCGTGAACCAGCCGGAACTGCAGAATTCATTGAACACGCTGTTCTGGGGTTGCGCCTCGGTCTGGTTCGTCCTGTTCCTGGTCGCCATCGTCAAGATCAAGGCGCAGGTCATCTTCTATCTGTTCCCGTTTTTGGGCCACAACGCCAGTCCCTGGTCCCATGGGCGGGTCGGGGCCGGCCTGGATTTTCTGAACATCTTTGCCGTTTATCTGCAATTGCTGATCGCCTCGATGTTCGGCGTGGTGGCGGCGCTGGCCACGGACCGCCGCATCCGCAGTCTCGCATTGCTTTTAGTCCTGATGACCTGGCCCTATTTCATTTTTGACCGCACGCGCAACTCGATGCTGATGATAACAATCCCCGCCGTGCTGGCCTGGGTGTTTCTGCGGCTGCGCGGCGGGATGTTGAAAAAAATCGTGCTGCTGCTGGCGTTTTTTCTCGTGGTCAACACCTGGATGAAGTTTGTCATCGCCAACCGCGGCACAATGAACATCACCGCCGCATTTGAACAAAAAGGATTAAATCTCGCCGCCGACAAAAAAGTCCACAACGCGGGGCTGAACATGTATGAGGAATTGTGCTGGATCAGCACCTTCATTGACAATGGAACCTACCATGTCAACTGGGGCGAGCGCTATTTTGCGGAACTGGTGAATCCAATACCGCGTGCCATCTGGCACGACAAACCACTGATCGGGATTAAATACGCCATCGCACGCGGCATGAGTTATGGCCACACGGATGCTACTGGAGTCGTCGCCACCGTTTCCACCGGATTCATCGGGCAGGGCGTAACCAATTTCGGGCGCTTTTTGGGACCGATGGCGGCAGCGTTGCTGATGTCTTTTTGGGCGGCCTGGCTGGCGCGGCTGGACTTGAACATCCACGCGCTGGGACGGCTGCCATTGTATGCCCTGGGAATGATCCTCACGTTCAACCTGGGCCGTGACATCACGCTCATCACCCTGTATCCATTCCTGTTTGGCAGGCTTGCCGTCTGGTGGCTGGAGCGTCACAGGCGACAACAGGATGACAAGAGCGCGCCGGCTTCGGAGACGGCCAAACCCGCCGGGCGTCCGCGTCCTTCCTCCGTCCGCTCAATGCCTTTAACTCGGCGTTCCACATCGGGCGGGTTCGCGAACAGAGGCGCAAAACCGAAAGCTGAAAGCTGAAAGCCGGCAGCTTGGAGATTGAAGATTGGAAGTCAGAGGTCAGGGTGGAAGGTGGGAAAAGTTGGAAAGTTGAAATCAGGAAAGAGGTTAGAGATCAATTTCGGCGTTTAGTTTTCAGCATTTCAGAATTTGATTTCGTGATTTCCTCCTCCAACTTTCCACCCGCCCATTCCGGGGACAGCCTGCCCAAGGAAACCCGCGTGGCTGTTTTGTTCCAGCGTTTCGGCCCTTATCATCATGCGCGCCTGAACGCCGCCGGGCGGTTGTTGCAGGTCTGGGGACTGGAAGCCTGCGCCATGGAAGACACCTACGCCTGGCAAAAAGTTGAAGGCGCGGCGGCTTTCACGCGCGTCACGCTGACAGACCGCGATTCCGGCGACCGGCGATGGAAACGGGAGCTTCGACGCAAATTGCGGCGCGCACTGGACGAAATCAAACCGCAGGCGGTCATGGTTCCGGGCTGGTCTTCCGCCGACGCGCTCGGCGCGCTTTCGTGGTGCGCGGAAACAAACACGCCGACGGTGGTCATGTCCGAAAGCACCGCATGGGACGAACGGCGGGCCGGCTGGAAGGAATGGATCAAAGGCCGGCTGGTGAAGCTGAATTCCGCCGGGCTGGCCGGCGGCACGCCGCACGCGGATTATCTCGCGCAACTTGGACTGCCGCCAGACCGGATTTTCAAGGGTTACGACATCGTGGACAACGACTATTTTTCAGACAAAGCTGAAGAAAGCAGAAAACAGGAAGCAGAAAACAGGAAGCGATATGGTCTGCCGGAAAATTATTTTCTGGCGAGCGCGCGTTTTGTGGAGAAGAAAAATCTGCGGCGGTTGATCGAAGCGTATGCGCGATACCGCGCAATGGCGGAACAGCCGGAAGCCGGAAGTCAGAAGTCGGAAGCCGGAAGTCGGAAATCAGAAAGCAGAAAACAGAAACCGGAAATCTGGAAGCTGGTCCTGCTCGGCGACGGCCCGCTTCGCGAAACCCTCAACTCCCAACTCTCAACTCTCAACCTGCACGACCATGTGCTGCTGCCCGGCTTCAAGCAATATGACGAACTGCCGGCGTATTACGCGCTTGCCGGAGCTTTTGTCCATGCCAGCACGACGGAGCAATGGGGACTGGTCGTGAACGAGGCGATGGCATCCGGTCTGCCGGTGCTGGTGTCCAGCCGCTGCGGCTGCGCCGCCGACCTGGTGCAGGAAGGCGTGAACGGCTTTCAATTTGATCCCTGCAACACCGGACAACTGGCGGACTTGATGTTGCGCATTTCCGATTTCCGGTTTCCGATTTCCGATTTCGGCAATGCAAGCCGCCGCATCATCGCCGGCTGGGGGCCGGAAAGATTTGCAAGCGGACTGCGCGACGCGGTCGCAACGGCCCTGAAAAATCCGCGCCCGCGCGCCGGGCTGCTTGACCGGCTGCTGCTGCGCCTGCTTTGTGCTTAAAAGCTGAAAGCAACCAATCAAAATTTGAAATTGAGAAAATAGAAAGCAGAAATAAATTTCGACGTTCAGTTTATTTGAAATGATCAAGTCCGCCCATCTGACGGCGTCGGTTTCGCGGAAGGCCGGCGGGCTTTTTGACGCGGTGTCGCGCCTGGCCCAGTCGCAGCAACGGCAGGGCATGGATGTGAAGGTGTTCGGCCTGCGGGATGAATTCACCGGCGAGGATTTGAAGGCGTGGAACCCGGTGCCGGTTGCCGCCTTCAAACCGTCGTGGCCGAACCTGATCGGCCGGTCGCCGCAATTTCTCGAAGCACTGAACGAATTTGCGCCGGACATCTGCCACACCCACGGCCTCTGGCTTTATCCAGGCATCGCCGCAATACATTACAGCCGGAAAAACAACCGGCCCTATCTGGTTTCTCCGCACGGAATGTTGGATCCGTGGGCGATGAAGAATTCGCGCTGGAAAAAACAAATTGCATGGCGGCTGTTCGAGCGGGAACATTTGCGCGGCGCGCGATGCCTCCGCGCCTTGTGCGTGGCGGAGGCCAATTCCATCCGGCGGCTCCAACTGAAAAATGACATCGCGGTCATCCCGAACGGAATTGATTTGCCGGAAAACGAAAACGCCGAAAAGCTGAAAGTTGATAATGGAATTCCGCCGTGGGAAAATTTCATTGAGCCGGGAAAAAAAGTGCTGCTTTATCTGGGCCGGATTCATCCGAAAAAAGGACTCGCCAATCTGCTGAAGGCATGGGCGAAAAATCAGAAATCAGAAGTCAGAAGCCAGAAGCCGGAAGAATGGTTTTTGGCGGTTGCCGGATGGGATCAAGGCGGGCATGAGGCGGAGTTAAAACGTCTTTGCGCCGAACTGCAAATTTCGTTTGCAGACATCCGGGACAATCCGCCATCTTCAATCTCCCATCTCCCATCTCCGATTATATTTCTTGGGCCGCAGTTCAACGAGGCCAAGGCCGCGTGTTACCGTCATTGCGATGCGTTTGTCCTGCCTTCGTTCAGCGAGGGGCTGCCGATGGTGGTGCTGGAGGCGTGGGCGAATTCCAAGCCGGTCATCATGACTCCGGAATGCAATCTGCCGGAGGGATTCCAGGCCGCCGCAGCGCTGAAAGCGGAAGCGACCGTGGCCGGCATGGCTGCGGGTCTGAACGAACTGCAACGCATGACCGATGCGGAACGGATGGCGATGGGAAGCCGCGGACATGATCTGGTGCTGGAACGGTTCACATGGTCGCGGGTCGCGCAACAATTGCAGTCGGTGCAGGAATGGATTTTGGGCGGCGGCGCAAAACCCGGCTGCATCTTCGATGCTTGAAGGCCGCACCCCGAAACCTCTACTATGGCAGATCAAAACAACATTAGCGCATTGTGGCAGGGCGGCACTGCTGCGCCGCCTTTTGGCTGACCAGCAGGTCAGCCCTACCGAGTTGATGTTTGTGCCAATGTTGATTGAAACTGCTAAATTTGTCACGGCATGAGCGAACCAGAATCCAAAACGACAGGCGGACAATCCGGTCTCGCCCTGGCCGGATATTCATTGCCGGTGGATTTGTCGCGTTACACGCCGGGCCAGTTTGACCGCGGGGCGGGCGTGGTTAAAGAAAGTCTCTGGCTGGTTGTCAGCTTGATTTTGTTCCGGCTGTGTCCGTTCAGTTTTTCCGCGTTGAAATGTTCGGTGCTGCGCGCGTTCGGGGCGGGCGTCGGGCGGGACGTCACCATCAAGCCGGATGTCAAAATCACTTTTCCGTGGAAGCTGACGGTCGGGGATCATGTGTGGCTGGGCGAGGAGTGCTGGCTGCTGAACCTGGAGCGCATTGTGATCGGGAGCAACGTCTCCATTTCCCAGCGCGCCTTTCTTTGCACCGGCAGCCACGATTACAAAAAAGCCACGTTTGATTTGATCACCAGGCCGATCAAGCTGGAGGATGGCGTCTGGATCGGCGCCGGTTGCTGGGTTGGCCCGGGAGTGACGGCGGAATCCCATTCGGTTTTGACGGCGGGTTCCGTTGCTGCAAAAAATCTGGCCGCATACGGAATTTACCGGGGCAATCCCGCCGTGCTGGTGAAGCAGCGCGTCATTTCTTGACACATCATTCTGGCAATCCACATTTAATATATGGCCAATCCTGACGAATCATCCGGCGCGGCGTCCATTCATCCGCCGGGACAACCCTCCGCTCCGGGCAAAGGCCGCAGCTTCGCGAAATGGGCGCTGCTGATCCTGCCATTGGGCTACCTCTGGTTCCACCTGCTTGACAATCTCCGGCTGGAATGGACAACAGACCCGCAGTATAGCTACGGCCTGGTCGTTCCGCTGCTGGTGATTGGATTGCTGATGCGGCGCTGGCAACACTGTGCAGGCCGGTCGTGTGCTTCGGTGGCCGGGAATCCGTGGCTGGCGGTGTTGTTTGTCTGCCTGCTCGCGTTTCTTTATTTGCCCACGCGGCTGGTTGAAGAGGCGACGCCGGAGTGGCGGCCCCTCCAATGGTCGCTGGGCATCCAAACTGTCGGGCTGACACTCTACGCCATTTATCTCGCCGGCGGGAAAGGCGTGCTGAGGCAGGCCGCGTTTCCGGTGGTTTTTTTTCTGGTGGCAATTCCGTGGCCGACGCTTTTTGAGCAACCCATCATCCAGGGATTGAGCCGCATCAACGCGGCGATGGTGGTGAACGTGATGGGCATTCTGAACGTGCCGGCAATCCAGCATGGCAACGTGATTGAAGTCAGCACGGGAATGGTCGGCATCAATGACGCCTGCAGCGGCATCCGATCCCTGCAATCCAGCCTGATGATCTCGCTTTTTCTGGGAGAATTTTATATGTTTCGATGGCGGCTGCGGCTGCTGCTGATACCCGTCAGCTTTGCTTTGGCGATGATGTTGAACGTGTGCCGCACCTCGCTGCTCACCTGGATTGCGGCGAAAGACGGGATTGCGGCCATTGCCAAATATCATGATGAAGCGGGCATGACGATTTTGCTGATATGCACCGCCCTGCTGTGGGGCTTGGGCTGGTTTTTGAACCGTTATTCCGAATTCAAAATTAAAAATTCAAAATTAAAAAATGACTGCGATTCCGAATCAAAAATTCAAAATTCAAAATTCAAAATTGACTGCGCCCGCCGGCGGATGAATCGTTTCGCCGTCGCCTTGATCGTGTGGATTGTGGCTGTCGAGTCAGGCGTGGCGCTCTGGTATGGGATTCGTGAATCACATCTGAAACTTGGCCCTGATTGGACGGTGGATTTTCCAACAAACAATTCGACCTTCAAAGATGTGCCGCTGACCGTGGACGAACATCAACTGCTGCGTTTCGACCAGGGAAAGCAGGGGCAATGGCAGGAACCGAACGGCACGCTGTGGCAGGCCTTTTACTACAACTGGCTGCCCGGACGGGTCGCGGGTTATCTGGCCAAGCGGCACACTCCGGACATTTGCCTGACGGCGACCGGATTGAAAATGGTTTCCGGCCCGGAACTGATGGTGCTTGACGTGAATGGCGTGGAACTGCCGATGCGCCATTACGTTTTTGACAGCTCCAACGGCCCGCTGCAAGTCTATCAATGCCAATGGCAGGCCGGCATGGGAAAAGATTCCTACACGGCGGATGAATCATCGCGGTTCAACCTCATCCGGGGCATCTGGGCGGGCAGGGGCAACAAGGGGCAGAAGGTGCTGGAAATTGTCGTCACGGGCTATGACGACCCCGCTCCGGCCAGGGCGGCGTTGGTGCGCGAACTGGCCCAATTGATCAAGGTGGAAAAGTAAACTGGTTCGAATCAGAATTCCGTCCATGAAAAGGAAAAAGGTTTTTGTCAGCGGTTGTTTTGACATGCTGCACAGCGGGCACGTCCGCTTTTTGCAGGAGGCCGCCGGCTATGGCGACGTTCATGTCGCCCTCGGATCGGACCAGACAATCCGGGATTTGAAGGGACGCGCGCCGGTCAACACCCAGTCCGAACGAAAATACCTCCTTGAATCCCTGCGTCACGTCAAGGCGTGCCACGTCAACAGCGGTTCCGGGGTCATGGATTTTCTGGCCGAATTAAAACGCCTGTCGCCGGATATTTTCATCGTGAACGAAGACGGCAACACGCCGGCCAAGGCCAAGCTGTGCCGCAAACTGGGCATCAAATATGTCGTCTTGAAACGGCTCCCCCAGGCGAACCTGCCGGCGCGTTCCACCACGAGCCTGCGCAAGGAATGCCTGATTCCCTACCGGCTCGACCTCGCCGGCGGCTGGCTGGACCAGCCCTTTGTTTCAAAACACGCCGCCGGCGCGGTCCTGACCATTTCGCTGGAGCCGCTGATGGAATTCAACGAGCGCAGCGGCATGGCCTCCAGCACGCGCCGCCGGGCCATTGAACTCTGGCAGACGGATCTGCCTGAAGAGCGACCGCAGGAAGCTCGCCAAAATTTTATTTGCCTTTGAAAACCCGCCCGGCACGCAAATTTTCGCCGGTTCACAGGACTCCATCGGCATCGTGTTCCCCGGATTAAACCGGCTCGATTATCGCGGCCAATACTGGCCGGAAAAAATCACCTCCCGGCACGACGAAAAAATTCTCTCATGGATTGAACAGCATTTATATCTGCTTCCGCTCGATCCACGTCCGTCCGAATATGATGTTTTCAAGCGCAAGAGCATCATGCCGTCCAAAGTCCGCGCCCTGGCCGCCGCCGCGGACGGCTGCTGGAACGCCATCCAAAATCGGAACCTGGCGGAATTTGGCCGCCAGGTTCGCGCCTCGTATGAAGCGCAGATCGCGATGTTCCCGCAAATGACCAATCCCGCCGTCAATGAAATGATCCGCGAATATGGAAAGGAATCCCTCGGCTGGAAATTGTCCGGCGCCGGCGGCGGCGGTTATCTGGTGCTGGTCCGCCGGCAACCGGTTCGCGGCGCGATCCAGTTGAAAATCCGCCGGAAGAATGTCTGAATTATCCTGATGTGAAAATTCTCATGCTCAACCAGGTTTTTTATCCCGACGTCGTTGCCACCGCCCAATATCTGGGCGATCTGGCGGCGGCGCTGGCGGAGCGGGGCCACGAGGTCACCGTGGTCAGCAGCCGGCAGGCGTATGAGCATCCCGAAACTGTTTTCCCCGCGCGCGAGACCTGGCGCGGCGTGAAAATTCTCCGTGTTTTTTCCACCCGCTTCGGCAAGGGTGCCAAGTGGCGGCGCGCGGCGGACTTCGCGAGCTTTCTTTTTTCCAGTTGTCTCCGGCTGATGTTCCTGCCACGACAGGACGTGGTGGTGGCCCTGACCACGCCGCCGCTGATTTCCTTCATGGGCGCATGGCGGGCAAAATTGTGGCGGGCACGGTTCATTTATTGGGTCATGGATTTCAACCCGGACGAGGCCATCGCCGCCGGCTGGCTGCGGGCGGATTCGCTGGCGGCAAAATTTCTGGAACGGCTCTCCCGGTTCAGCCTGCGCCGCGCCGATGGCATCATCGCGCTCGACCGGTTCATGCGCGACCGCATCGTGGCGAAGCAGATCGCGGCGGAAAAAGTCGCCGTGATACCGCCGTGGTCGCAGGACGGGCAGGTGACCTTTGACGCGGCGGGACGCGAGGCGTTCCGGTCGGCGCATGGACTCGGCGGCAAATACGTCGTGATGTATTCCGGCAACCACAGCCCGGTGCATCCGCTGGACACGTTGATGCAGGCGGCGGACCAACTGCGCGGTGAGGCGGACATCGTCTTTTGCTTCATCGGCGGCGGCAGCGAATTTTCGCGCGTCAAAAAATGGGCGGCAAACAATCCATCCGCGCGCTGCCTGCCGTATCAACCGCTGGACAGATTATCCGCCTCGCTGTCGGCGGCGGACGCGCAGGTTGTCGTGATGGGCGACGCCATGCTGGGGCTGGTGCATCCCAGCAAGATTTACAACATCCTGACGGTGGGTGCGCCGGTGATTTACATCGGGCCGGAGCCGAGCCACGTCACGGAAATCCTCGCCGGGACAAAATCAGGGCATCCGTGGGCGGGCGTCAGGCATGGCGCCGCCGAAGAGCTGGTCAAACAGATTCATCAATTGCGACTGAACGGTTCGGGAAAAGACCGCTCGCCGCCAGCCGAAATCGAGGCTCATTTTTCACAGGCGGCTTTGTTGCCGCGCCTGGTGGAGATCATCGAGTCAACGGTCCGAAAAACTTGAAGGCATGAACACGACCCACAATTATTTGAAACAGCTCTTTGCTTATGTTTGGTGATTTAGACAAATATATCCTGGTTTTTCTTGTCGGACTGGTGGTGACTTACCTGCTCACGCCGGTGGTGCGCGGGCTGGCCGTCCGGTATGGCGTGGTTGACAAGCCGGACGCACGGCGTCCGCATAAACGGACGACCGCCCGGGGCGGCGGGGTGGCCGTGGTTCTTGGGGTTCAAGCTGCGTGCCTGGTGGCGGTTTTGTTTCCCGGACCGCAGTTGGCCGGGACGCTTGATTTTGCCTGGTGGCAGAAATTTGCACTGGCGTCACTGGTTTTGCTGGTGGTCGGGATGGTTGATGATATTCGCGGAATGAAGCCGGTGATCAAACTCGGCGGGCAGGTGGCCGCCGCCTTGATGATGTGGTTTTCCGGAACGCGGTTTGGTCTGCTGCTGGGATACCATCTGCCGGCACCGGTGGATTGCGCGCTCGTGGTAATCTGGCTGGTTGCCATCATCAATGCCTTCAACCTGATTGACGGATTGGACGGGCTGGCGGCGGGACTGGCAATCATTTCGGCGGTCGGCTTGTCCGGCATTTTGCTGATGCAGCAGGCGCCCGGGGAAGTGCTGCTGCTCCTGGGTTTCATCGGCGCGTGTCTTGGCTTTCTGCGGTATAATTTTAATCCCGCCAGCATTTTCCTGGGCGACACCGGCAGTATGTTCATCGGGTTCACCCTGGGCGTGGTTTCCTTGCAGACGTTCAATAAAAACACGTTCCTGATTTCCATGGCCATTCCAGTCATGGTTCTGGGAGTGCCGATTTATGACGCGATGCTGGCGGTGTGGCGGCGCTCGGTGCGCTCCTGGGTGGGCGGCAAAGGCGACGGTGCAAGGCACGGCATCATGCAGCCGGACGTGGAGCATCTTCATCATCGTCTGACTAAATCCGGTTTAAGCACCCGACGGGTGGCCGTGTTTCTCTATGTGATCAACGGATGCCTGGTGGCCTTTGGCCTGTCAATCATGCTTTTCCAGTCGCACGCGGCGGGCATTTTCCTGATCGCGCTGCTTGCCGCCGTTTATGTGCTGATGCGGCAACTGGCCGTCATTGAATTGCGCGAGACCGGCAGCGCGATATTGATGGGACTGCGCCGTCCCACGCACTCGACGTTCAAGGCGCTGGCCTATCCGGCATGGGACATGGCCTGGCTGGCAGGTTCACTGGCTTTTATCATGTGGTTCATTGAGCTGCAGAGGGTGGATTTCTGGCATACATGGTTTGTTGACCTGCCGATCTGGGTGACGCCCACCTTCTCGCTGCTCGCACTTTCCCGCACCTATGTGACCTACTGGCCGCGGGCAAGGCTCCGTGATGTGTTGGTGGTTCTGTTCTGGTTGCAGACGGGAATTATCTTCAGCCTGGGACTCGCCCTGATCATTGATCCGGGGAAGGGGTCAACATGGCTTCTCCGGGCAGTGCTGATTGCGGGAATCAGCCATCCGGTCATCGTGACATCAAGATTGATTGACCGGTGCATCGAGGAACTCGTATTGTGGTTGAAGCGTCAAGGCGATGCGTCCGGCGAAGCTGAAAGGGTGGTGTTATACGGGGCGGGGATCCGCGCGCAGTTGTTTTTGAAGGACCGGGCGATGAAAATCTCAAACGGCCCGGACGGACGCCAGATCCTGGGGTTTGTTGATGATGAAAAAGGATTGCATTACCAGTGGATTTATGGGTTTCTTGTGCTGGGCGGTCTCAAGGAACTCCCGCTGTTGATCGAACGGCAGAGGGTCAACCGCGTCATCATCGTTTCAAATCTGCTGCCAGAAAGCCGGGACGCCATCCGGGAAATTACGGCACGGAGCGGTATAAAATTGAGCGAGTGGAAACCCGGGGAGCATGAGTTGCTTCCATTGGCGGCTTGAGGTTGCACAAACATTTTTTAAGTTTTATAAAGGAAAAATATGCGCAAGATAATCATCATTCTTTCGTGCTGCGTCGGTCTGCTGCTTCTGGGCTATTCGGGCTATCGCGGCTACCAGATATGGAGGCAAAGCCACGGAATGGCCATGGCCAGGGAATTTTTTGCCAAAGGAGATGCTAAAAACACCATCCTTTCCCTGCAATCGGTGCTCCATGCAAACCCCCGTAACATTGACGCCAGCCGCATGATCGCGGGTTTGACCGAATCGGTGCGCGATCAACGCGCCTTGGTCTGGCGTCAGCGTGTTCTGGAACTCGATCCCAGTTCCATCACGGATCGCCTGGCACTGGTGCAGGCGGCGATTGTTTTTCAGGATTATACACTGGCCTCAAACACTTTGGCGGGCGTGCCTGCCGCCGACACAAAAACTGGCACCTACAACAATATCGCAGGCACTGTGGCGCTGGTGGAGGGGCAGCTTGACCAGGCCGAGGCGCACTTCAGCGAAGCCATCCGGCTCGATCCGTCAAATCCAGTCCCGCAGGTGAACCTGGCCGTGGTGCGCCTGCACAGAACCAACACCCTCGACATGGCCGAGGCGCGCATCGCCCTGCAACGGGTCATCATGACTTCAACCAATGCCGCACTCCGCAACCAGGCACGCCGCGAACTGGTCAATGATGCAATCCGCTTCAACAACATCACGACGGCCCTGACTCTCTCGAGGCAACTGGCGGATCAAACCAATGCCGTTTTTGCCGACAAATTGCTCCGGCTTGACGTGCTGATGAAATCTCAAAGCCCCGAATTCAAACCCACCCTCGCCTCATACCAGCGCGAGGCCGCGACCAATTCAGCAAAGCTTTTCGACCTGGCAAACTGGCAGATTAAAAGACTTTCACCCGCAGAGGCGCTTGGCTGGCTGCAGAGCCTCCCAATGCAGGTCAGAACAAACCAGCCGGCGTGTTTGCTCGCCGCCCAATGCCAGATGCAAACTGGCGACTGGCGCGGATTGCAGGCCGCCATCCAGCAGCAAAACTGGAGCGAACTTGAATTCATCCGCCATGCGTTTCTGGCCCGCGCCCTGCGCCAGCAAAACCTGACCGATGCCTCGACCGCCGAATGGGGCGTGGCGCTGCAATATGCCGGCAAACAGAAGGGCACTTTGATCGCGCTTTTCCGGCTGGCGGCGGAATGGAAATGGAACACCGAGGCCGAACAAATACTGTGGACCGTTGTCAACAAATATCCCGAGGAAAAATGGGCGACTTCCACATTGTCCCAGTTTTTGCTGGCGGGACACCGCACCCGTTCACTGATGGAATTATTCAAAATCATGGCGAATCACAACCCGGCCGATTTGGACACAAAAAACAACCTGGCCATGACCGCCATGCTTTTGGGGGCGCAGGAACTTAAACCTTACGACCTGTCCCAGGAGGCGTATGAAAAGGCGCCCGCGAATCCATCCTTTGCCTCCACTTACGCCTTTTCGCTATACTTGCAGAAAAAATTTCCCGAGGCGCTCAAGGTAATGCAACAACTCACCCCCAAAGAACTGCAGGATCCTTCGGTTGCAGGTTATTACGGCCTTATTCTCAAGGCGAACGGCAACACGGCGCAGGCAAAATCCTTTTTGGATCTGTCTTCGAAGGCGCATCTGCTGCCCGAAGAGCAGACCCTTTTCGACAAGGCCAAAGCGGGTCTGTAATTTTTAGTTCACCCTTTATTTATAGCGAACGCTTCTAAAATGAGGGGGACGATTCTACGTCGCTCTCGTCCTCAAAACGCCCAGCAAAGTCCGAGGACAAGAACGAGAACGACGACGAGGAGGATTGCTCAAACTTGTTTTTTAGACACGCTCTTGGACTTTCAGGGGCAAAACGATTCAGGCCGGTCTGCATGACCGGCCTGAATTGTATATTGGATGGCAACTGAAGCTTGCCCGGCTGTCGCGTTACGCAGTGCGCTTCTTGCGCAAAACCCGCAGGGCTTGCCCCGCAAACGGCTGGAGCATCATGGCTCCGGCAACCATCGTTGTAGGTTCAGGGACTGGCGCGACATCACTTACCTCGACAATCATGTCTTGGTAGTCATCATCTCCTCCTGCAAGCGGCAAATCCTCCCATCCGAGAATATACGAACCGGGATCCCAAGTGACCGTGCCGCCTGACTGTCCCCAACCCTCATGTTGCCGCATCCAAAGCGGTGGAGTGGCATTTGGGCAAAAACAGGCCGGTCTTGCGACCGGCCTGCGCCAAAAAGAAGGACAAAAGACAATCTCCAATCAGACTGCGCGTTCTTTCCGCAGGGAACGGATGGCACCGATGCCAAACGGCAGCAACATCAAGGCGCCAGCAACTACCGTTGACGGTTCTGGAACTGGTGCCAGAATTGGCGCACCGCCATCTGGATAATTGTCTTGAAGGCCTACATTATCTCCACCGTAGTTCTTGACACCGGTATCAATAAGAATTGTAGATGTGTGACCGGCAAGCAAATCTGAAGCCCAAGTGACGTTTATTACACCGTTAAGAGTTAAACCGATACTAGATGGGATTGTGCCAGCCTCGTTACCAACCAACGCTGTTGAAATGTCGAAACCATTCAGATTTAATGCAGAAAGATCTCCAGTAGTGACATTTACTATGTATTCAAACGAATAACCGCCAAGTGTGTTTCCGCTGCCTGAAGCATAAACCAAACTTTCAATGGTTCCTGTATCTATACCACCACCAAAAGAATAATTTTGGGTTGTGGTGGCTAAAGGACTGCCGCTGAATAGCGAAGTATCACTTGGTGGAGGAGTGACCGGAGCACCACCAGCGGTTATTGTGGTCAATGTAGCCTTGCTTGTAGCTGCTGTGCAGACCAAGCCCGCCGCGACCATCGCGATTATTGTTTTATAGTTTTTCATATTTTTGCTTTTAGTTTTCTTCTTTTTGTTTTTAGCCCGGCGTTCATCGCCGAACTTCTTGATACTTACTTTCTCACAAGCGGCTCATTAAACTATCCCAAAAAAGGACATCTTTAATCGTTTTTGGGACATGAGCCGCAGCGTGCCATTTTTCAAATTGAACCGGCTTTTACTGCACTGCCGCCCTGTAAAATCTTTGTGGAACATTGGTTGCGGCGGGATCGGTGAACTGCCCGGCACCGCTGGTGAAGACGAGATTAGTCAGCACTGACCAGGACGCGGTCAGATTGGTGGCGGCCTGGATTTGCAACGAAGGTCTCGCCAGACCCTTGATGGAAATCTGCGGCGCATGGTTTGAAATCGAAACCGGGCCGAGCACGGGCGGGACGACAAGCTTCACCACCGCGCCATTGGTTCCGCCGCCGCCGGATGTCGTGCCGTAGAAATCGCCGTCGCTTCCAAGCGTCCATCCTGCATACGGATTTGCTCCGTTGGTGTTGTTGAATGACACCAGCGTTGTCAGCATGCCGTTGGTTGTCATTTGGAATGCCGTCCCCAGATTGCCGCCGCCACCGGAAGAAGTCGTGCCGTAGAAATTGCCGTCGCTCCCGAACGTCAATCCCCCGATCGGATATGCCCCGTTGGTATTGTTGAACGACACCAGCGAAGTCAGCACGCCGTTGGTCGTCACCCGGAATATCGTCCCAAAACTGTTGCTGCTTCCAAGAATGTTGCTGCCTCCATAATAAGTGGTGCCATAAAAATCGCCGTCATTCCCGGGTGTCAGCGTTGCCCGGGGAGAAGCCCCGTTGGTATTGTTGAACGACACCAGTGAAGTCAATACGCCGTTCGTTGTCACCTTGAAAACGGTTCCCCAACCGCCATTTGTCCCGCCGCTGGTGGTTGTGCCGTAGAAATTGCCGTCGCTTCCAAGCGCCAGCCCCGCCTTAGGATTTGCGCCGTTGGTATTTGCGAAAGACATCAGCGGGGTCAGCACACCGTTGGTCGTCACCTTAAAAATCAGGCCCAGGCTGTCGCTGCCGCCAAGGAAAGTCGTGCCGTAAAAATTGCCGTCGCTGCCCAGCGTCAAACCTGAATACGGGAAAGCTCCATTCGTATTGGCAAAGGACGTCAGCGAGGTCAACAGTCCGTTGGTCGTCATCTTGAAAACGGTCCCCCAACCGCCATTTGTCCCTCCGCTGGTGGTGGTGCCGTAAAAATTGCCATCACTTCCCTGCGTCAATCCTGCTTGAGAATCCGACCCGTTGGTGCCGGCAAAAGACGCCAGTGCGGTCAACAGCCCGCTGGTCGTCACCTTGAACACGGTTCCGTTATCACCATTCGTCCCTCCACCGGTGGTTGTGCCGTAAAAACTGCCGTCCTGTCCCGCACAAAGGCCGGCAAAGGGGATGATTCCATTTGTGGAGTTGAACGAGCATAATGCCTGCACTTGCGCAGTCTGGCCACGGGCTGTTTGCCAGCACATTCCCGCCAGCATGAAGGCGCACAAAGAGGCGGTCAGATTTTTTTTCATGTCATATATTGAATTTTGCAGTGACAGAAACAATCAGCAGCATCGGGATTTTAACACGGTTGCCTCACCGTAAAGTTATTCTGAACGCACGGCGTGCTTGGATTTACTCTAATTCATCTGGCATGAATTGGCAACTTAAATGCCTTTATTGCACAAAAAACAGGCCGGTCACAAGACCGGCCTGTTCAAAAAAAAATAAGCAAGCAACATAATCAGAATATGCGATCTCTGCGCAGGGAACGGATGGCACCGATCCCAAACGGCAGCAACATCAAGGCACCCGCCATGATCGTTGAGGCTTCCGGCACAGGAGCAGGAATAAGAATCGGGTCTCCCTGACTGTCGCCCCATGGCCCCAAACCATGATCATTCAAAGAACCGGAACCATTGGCCGGTCCAAAACTGGAAGTGAACCCGACCAACTGGGCTGTAGTGGCATACGGATCATAAGTCCATGTAACGACTCCGTCAACATTGTCAGCTATGCCGCTTTCAGTGATGGATGTCAACGTGCTGTCTGCCAGCGGGACGCCAGGGTCTCCAGACACATCGTCACCAGCCGAAAATACAGACAATACATAACCCGCATTGACGGTAAATTGCCCGATAGAGCCTGCATTATCCTGCCCGCTGACATTTGGCGTGAATGCATAAAGATAAGTATACAATGAGTTGTTGGCATTAAAAAACACATCGTAACTGACAACCATCGGGCCGTCGGAGGTTGACGTAAAATCCGCAGTTCCGGACGTTATCAGTGTTGCCCGCGCCCCTTGCTGTGTGGCACAAACCGCCAAGGCAACTGCTCCGATTGTTAACAGGTTCATTTTCATACTATCATTTTCTTTCGTTTAAGTTCAGGCTTCCATCTCCAAATTTCTTATTCTTAAACATCGCACGAACGGGTTTTCCAAACAAGGTCACATAAAGGACATCTTCACTCGCTTTTGGGACATGAAAATGAAACTTGAAAATATTGCAAAACAGGCACTTTTCTCAATAAATAGTGCCTGGCCGGAAACAGTCGAAATACAATCCTTCTCGTCCTCGTTCTCGCTTTTCGATTTCGAGGACGAGGACGAGGACGAGAACGAGGACGAAAACAAAAAGGCGCGTTTCCGGCCAGACATTAAATAAATAAGAGGCATAAAACATCAGGCTTATACCGGCGATATTTGCGTCTTGACAGCGGCACGCGGGCTTTGTAACCTTTTAAGGTTAATTTGACAAATGGATACCACCGCCTTCATAAGGAAAATAAACGGCGAAGTTGCAAGGGTCAGCGCGACGCTGACACCGTCGCCGACCCGTCACGACCCGGCGGCCCTCTCCAAAAAGCCGGAGCTTGTTGGCGCGGACAGGTCCAAATCAAAGAAGCGTGTAAAGGAATCGCCGAAAATTTACAGCACTTTGCGGCCCGCCTAAATCAGTTCCAGATCGGTGGCTTCCAGTTTGACGGCGGCGGCCTGGCTGATGAAATCCAGCCGGAGCAAAACAGTGGTCATGCCGTGGCGTTTCTCCACCCAGCCTTCGATTCCCCGCAGCGGGCCGTTTTTGATTTTGACGCGCATCCCTTCCCCGATGGTCGGCGCAAGGCGGATTTCCAAATCGGTTTCCAGCGCCCGCATGACCTCGCCCAGTTGCCGGACGAACAAATCCTGGTCGGCAACATCCAGAAGACTGGCCAGATGGTCGCTTTGCAAAACCACCCCGCGTTTGTCCGCCGGGATGTGAAGAAAAACATAGCCCGGAAAAAGCGGGTTCCTGAAAACCGCCGTCTTGCCGCGATATTTATGAACCGACCGGTGGCAAAGCAGGCGGGCGTCGAGTTTCTCCCGCTCGCAATATAGCAGCAGTTTTTTCTCGCGGCGCGGGCGCGTATGGGCGACATACCAAAGCGGTTGATTCACGCCCATCAGCTTGTTTGCCCGCCGCCGGGTGTCAAGACCGAAGCATGGATGAAGATGCAACGCTGAATTTGACAGTGACGCATTGGGATTGTAGCGCGGATTTTTTAATCTGCCGTATCGCGGATTTGCAATCCGCAACGGCTCAAAAACAGTGCGCCTGCCGGATTTTCAGCACCCTGCCGAATGCAATTCGGCGATACGGCAGGTTGCAAACCTGCGTTACGCGCGAACCACCGCCTCCAAGTTAAGGCACAGCCGCATGGATGAAGATGCAACGCCTGACGATAAAATGGACATGGGCATCAGCCGTTTGTTGGCATCGCAACCACAAAATAAGTCTCTTTAGTGATTAAAGATGTCCCAAAATGTGATAGATGGCTATTCGGTTAGGATGTAAGCTGTCACACAGTTTCAGTCTAAACTGAAGCTGTGTGGGATTCAGTGGACAGTGGGCGAGTTTGCCCATTGAGGAACATTGGGTTTCAGAATGAGAACAAAAAACAACTGATAAACGAAAGAATAATAATATGAAGAAATCTGTAATTCTGGCCATTGCGGTTACGTCGTGGTTTTCTTGGAATGCCAATGCCACCCTGATCACCTTCGATGATCTTTCAGACGGTGCCATTGCCAATGGCTACGCTGGGCTAAACTGGAACAATTTTTATGTCGTGAACTCAACCGAAGAACCATCTTCGGGTTACGCGGCTGGCACGGTTTCGCCTAACAATGTAGCATATAACGCCTATGCCAACGAGGCAATAATTTCAGACGGCTCATTTACTTTAAATTCCGCCTATCTGACTGGGGCGTGGAACGATGGTCTGCAAGTTGAAGTCAAAGGTTACAACGGGCCTACTCTGCTTTACGACAACACTTACACGTTGAGCTCCACAACTCCGACCTTGATCAATTTTAATTATGTTGGTATTGACAGCGTTACGTTTGATTCGTTTGGTGGCACTCCGAATCCAAACTATAATGGAGTTGGCGAACACTTCGCCATGGATAACATGACGATTAATGCGGATAATGTGCCGGTGCCCGAACCCACGACCATGCTCGCCGGTGCTTTGATGTTGCTGCCGCTGGGTGTCGGCGCAATCCGTTCCCTGCGCAAAGAGCGCGCAGCCTGATGGTAAATTGTTTTTTATCTTTTGTTTGATCAGGCCGGTTCACAAGACCGGCCTGATTTTTTTTGTGCGGAATATAGGTCTCTTTAGTGACTAAAGATGTCCCAAAATGGGATAGCTGGAATTTTGTTTATCATGGACTTTGTCAGGGTTAAGTCGGCAAAAACAAAACAGACCGTTGCCTGAAGAAATGAATTGGGCGTGTCAGTCGGGCCGGATGTCGTTTCAGTAAGGGTCAAAACTAAAAAGACAAATCATGAAAAAACTGCAAATAGCAATATGCGCGGCCAGTTTGGCCGTCGCAATGAACGCCAGCGCGGATATAACCTATTCCGGTGCCGCGTTAAGCGGCTTGGATTACTCCGGTAATACAGGTGACGCGCAATATGTCTCCGGGACACCGGACGTGGCGCAGCTTTACACGGCAGACTTAAGCACCGCTGAAACTGCTGACTCCCCTGCCGTCTTCATCCAAATTACGACACCGATAACACTAAACTCTTTTGCTGCAAGTTACGAAACCGCCGACGGAACGACTGTTGACCCATACTGGGTTATCTATTTGACGGACGATCCCAGCTACGGTTTACCAATCGTCTCCACTGATGGCGGACCAATAAACGGTTCTTCCCTAGTGCATACGGGAGACTTGATCCATGGGTTGATATCCCTTTCGGCGCTTGACGCCACTATAGACCCTAATTCCGGGCTCTCATACGGTCAGTCTACGATCGCTTGGGTCGGTTTAGAGATTGGCGATGGCGGCAGCGGTTCCGGAACCGCAAACATCGAGTCCATCACTATATCATCTCCCGCCCCCGTTCCCGAACCCACTACAATTATTTCGGGCGCGTTGCTGCTGCTGCCATTTGGAGCGGGTGTCGCACGCAAGTTGTGCAAGAAGCATATGGCGTAACGGTTGGGGAAATCAGCTTTTAACAGATCAGGCCGGTTCACAAGACCGGCCTGATTTTTTGCAACAATCAACCCCGTGGCAGACGGCGCATAATAGTCCCGCAGGGACGGCAGAACGCGCCTCTTGATGCGCAACTTTTTTGCAGTCCATGGCAGTTTCAATCAACATTGGAACAGATTGGGTGCATTGTGGCCGGGGATCATCGCCCTCAAACTGGGACTGGACGTTCACGCCGACAGCATCGTGGTGGTGAGGATTCTCGAAACAGTGCGACGCAACCGGCCCAGAAGTTCGCGCCAGCCAGGTTCCTGGATATGGGTGGGTTTTATGTTCGCGGGCGCTCAAATCAAAGCGATGTCAGCGCCGGTAAAATTGAATTTCAGAAGCAGATTGAAAAAGTTCCGGCGAGCCTGTTTAATGTGCGCATGAAATCCCGCACGCTTTCGATCCTGGCGCTGCTGTTTGCGCTGCAAAATCATTTTCTTTTTGCCGCCGAAACCAATTCCTTTCCGGTCACAATTCTGGTTCACGCGAACCGGCCGGGCGCGTTGACGCCGATCTGGCGTTTCTTCGGCGCGGACGAGGCAAACTACGCCTACATGACGAACGGCGAGAAATTGCTGTCCGAACTCGGACGGCTCGGCGGATCGCAGGTTTATTTTCGCACGCATCATCTGCTCACCAGCGGCGACGGCGCGTATTCGCTGAAGTTCGGCTCCACCAGCGCCTACAAGGAGGACGCGGACGGCAGACCCATTTACAACTGGACGATCAACGACAAGATTTTTGACGCCTATCTCAAACGCGGCGTGAAGCCTTATGTCGAAATCGGGTTCATGCCGGAGGCGCTCTCGACGCATCCGCAAAATTATCCGCACAACCCGCCGGTGGATAAAATGGCCCCGGTCGCGGGAGGACAATCGTATCCGCCGAAGGATTACGCGAAATGGGGCGAACTGGTTTATCAATGGACGAAGCACTGCGTGGAAAAATACGGCGCGGACGAAGTGAACCAATGGTATTGGGAAGTCTGGAACGAGCCGAACATCAGCTACTGGCACGGCTCCGCGCAGGATTATTTCAAGCTCTATGATTACGCGGTGGACGGCGTGCGCCGGGCGCTGCCGACGGCGCGCGTCGGCGGGCCGGAAACGGCGGGCGGGCCGGGCGGAAATTATTTGCGCGAGTTTTTGGAGCATTGCGCTCGCGGAACAAATTACGTCACCGGCAAAACCGGGTCGCCGCTGGATTTCATTTCGTTTCACGCGAAAGGTTCGCCCAGGTTTGTGGACGGCCATGTGGAAATGGGCATGGCAAACCAGTTCAGAAACATGAACGACGCCTTTGCCGTCATCGCCAAATTCCCCGAATTCAAAAAACTGCCGGTCATCATCGGCGAATCCGATCCCGAAGGCTGCGGGGCGTGCAAAGGGCCGCAGGACGGTTATCGCAACGGCACGATGTATTCCAGCTACACGGCGGCGAGTTTTCCGCGCGAATTTGAACTCGCGGAAAAATACGGCGTGAATTTGCAGGGCGCGCTGACATGGGCGTTTGAATTTGAGGACCAGCCGCCGTTCGCCGGTTTCCGCCAACTGGCGAGTGACGGCATTGATCTGCCGGTGCTGAATGTCTTCCGGATGTTCGCCAAAATGAGCGGCGAGCGCGTGGCAGTGGACGGTGGCACCGGCTACGACGCGGATAAAATTTTGGAGTCCGGCGTGCGCGAAAATCCCGATGTCAACGCACTGGCGGCGCTGGACAAAAATAAACTGACCGTGCTCGTCTGGTATTACCATGACGACGATGTGCCCGGCCCGGACGCGGACGTGGATTTGTCGCTCGACGAATTGCCGGTGCAAACCGGCTCCGCGACATTGACGCAATATCTCGTTGACGCCGGCCACGGCAATTCCTATGCGGCGTGGTTGAAAATGGGTTCGCCGATGCAGCCGACGCCGGAACAATACGCGCAGCTCGAAAAGGCGGGGCAGCTTGGCGAAGCCGTCCGCCCGCTAAAAATCTCGGTCGAAAACGGCAGGGCTTCGGTGAAATTCAAACTGGCGCGCCAGGCGGTTTCGCTGCTGGTGCTGGAATGGAAGTGACACGGCTTTGATTTTTCGGGCGGGCCGGGTTATCATCCATGCAACCGAAGCCATGAACATTCCGCGTCGGCAAATAGTTCTTCTGGTTCTGGCCGCCGCCGTTTTTCAAGGAGCGGCGGCGCGGGCGCAAAATCTTGGACAGACCGGCGTGACGCTTTTACGGGCCATGACGACGAACGTGGACGGTTCCGGTATCCGCGTCGCGCAGCCGGAGGCCGGGTTGGACACAAACAATCCGCCGATGATCTGGGAAGTGAATCCTGCGGCGACTGGCCGGTCGTCGAATCTTTTCACTTACATTTCCAGCAGCGGATCGAGTTCCAATTATCCCAATTTTCTTGGCTCCGAATCGGGGCACGCGGATTCAGTGGCGGGAATCTTTTATGGAATCCCCGGCGGCGTGGCCACGAATGTCGCGCATATGGACAATTACGACGCGAATTATTTTTACAATTCCATCATTGATGCGTCGTTTCCGCAAAACATCAACGATTCGGTGGTGAACCAAAGCTTTATTTTTAACGACAGCAGTGCAAGTGATCAACAAACCATTGATTCGGCTTATGACAATTATGCCGCCCAATTCAAAACACTCTTTATTTCCGGCGCGGGCAACGGCGTTGGCAGTGGCAATAATGGACGGGTCAATCCGCCGGCAACGTGTTACAACGGCATTGGCGTCGGCGTTTCGGACGGCAGTTCGAGTGTGGGGCCGACCATTGACAATGGCCGTTGCAAGCCGGACATCATTGCTCCCGGCGGCGAGACCAGTTTTTCCACGCCGCTCGTTTCCGGCGCGGCGGCGGTTTTGATGCAAGCCGGATTGCGCGGTGATGGTGGAAGCGACACGAATTCCGCCTCCGACATTCGGACCGTCAAATCACTTTTATTGAACGGCGCGATCAAGCCCGCCGGCTGGACCAATTCAAATTCCTCGCCGCTTGACGCACGTTACGGCGCGGGCGTGCTGAATGTTTTCAATTCCTACGAACATCTCGCGGGCGGCAAGCATGGCTACATTGTTTCCGCCGGCGTTTCGAGCGGCGTCGCGCATCCGCCGACCGGAGATTCAGGAACGGTCGGCGCTTTGAGCGGCTGGGATTTCAATGCCATTTCCAGCACGAGTGCCGGAATTTTCAGTTCCGCCACCGACGGCGTGAACCATTATTATTTCAACGTCACAAACAATTTGAGCGGCCAGAACTTCACAGCCACGGCCACGCTCGTCTGGAACCGCCAGCAAAACCAGACCGCCATCAACAACCTCGATTTGTTTTTATACAATTGCGCCAACAGCAATCTCATCGCGTGCAGCACAAGCCTCGTGGACAATGTCGAGCACATCTGGCTGCCGCGATTGCCGCAAGGCCGCTACGATTTGCAGGTTTTGAAAAATGCCGGAAATTCCGTCAGCGACAGCGAGAGCTACGCGCTCGCGTTTGAATTTTTCTCCGAACCGCTGCAAATCGCGCAAGTTGAAACAAACGCCGCGCTTTCGTGGCCGGTTTATCCAGCGGGCTTCACCCTCGAATCCACAACCAATCTGGCTTCGCCAGCCGTTTGGACGACAAACAACATTCCGCCGCAGGTTGTGACGAACAGTCAAAATTATATTTTGCTCAACGCGACGAACCCGGCTCAATTTTTCCGCCTGCGCCGGCCCTAGGGCGTGTTTTCAAAATACTTTCGAAGCGCGCCTGTCCCCGGGCGCGGATGTGCGTGCGCAGGCGTCGGGGGTGGACTTACACCACACAACTATGGCAGAAACCCGCTCCGTTTCAGAAACGGACTTTCACTGCGCCAATCACCACTCAATTTGGTATCAGCAAACTGGCGATCATTACCATCGTCGTATGGATTGCCGCAACACCGAGATCGAAAATGTCAGATGTTCTTTGTTCAACCCTTGCATTTCCGCTGGAGAAACTTGAATATGAAAACTGAAACTCAACGTCCAAACTATTAATTCCCATGTCACAACATATTTGCGTCTACTGTGGCAAACCCATCATGGTCACCGGCCCGGCCAGCGATCTCAACTGTCCGCATTGCGGGTCAAAATATACGCCGCCGCTTCACGACGCATCTTCAGTGCAAATGACGGCGTTCAATAATCCGGACGAACGCGCGCCGGTTGATTCGCCCGTGGGTGGAACCGCCAGCCGGCTGATTGACAACATTGAAAAAGTGATCGTCGGCAAGCACAACGAAATCATGCTGACGGTGATGGCCTATTTTGCGGAGGGCCATGTGCTGCTGGAAGATGTGCCGGGCGTGGCGAAAACCATGCTGGCGCGGGCACTTTCGCGCAGCATCGGCTGTGACTTCAAACGCATCCAGTGCACGCCGGACTTGCTGCCCAACGACATCACGGGCAGCTCCATTTTCAATCCCAAGACCACCGAGTTTGAATTTCGCGCCGGCCCGCTGTTTGCGCAGATCGTTCTCGCGGACGAAATCAACCGCGCCACGCCGCGCGCGCAGGCGGCGCTGCTGGAAGCGATGGCGGAACGCAGGGTGACCGCCGACGGCAATAATTACGAATTGACGCCGCCGTTCTTTTTGATTGCAACGCAAAATCCGATTGACCATGAAGGCACGTTTCCGCTGCCCGAGGCGCAACTGGACCGGTTCCTCGTGCGGTTGAGCCTGGGCTATCCACAGTTTGAAAATGAAGTTTCCATGTTGCAGCGGCTCAAGTCGAAGCACCCGATTGAAACCTTGGAAATGGTGGCGAGCGCCGAGGAGATTTTGAATTGCCAGGAAGCAGTCCGGCAGATTCATGCGGATGAAAAAATAATCCGCTACGTCGTCCAACTCATCCAAGCCACGCGCGAGCATTACGACATCAGGCTGGGCGGCAGTCCGCGCGCGTCCATGTCTCTGCTGCGGTGCGCGCAATCGTTCGCGGCCATTCAAGGATTTGATTTTGTGGTGCCGGACGATGTGAAATATATCGCCAATGTTGTTTTGGGGCATCGCCTGATTCTCCGCCCGGAAAGCCGGTTGCGGAAAAAAACCGTTCGCGGAGTTCTGGATGAAATATTGAACACCGTGCCGGTGCCGCCAATGCCGGCCACCGGCTTCGCCAAATGAAATGGATTCTCGGCACGCTTGCGCTGCTGGCCATCGGGCTGGTTTTGAAACTGGGACTGCTGGTTTATGCGATGTATGTGCTGCTGGGAATTTTATTATTGAGCCGTTTTTTTACGCGGACGTGGACGGAAAAAATTGTGGCGGGCCGGCATTGCGACGGTGAAGTTTTTGAAATTGGCGGGAGCGCGGAAGTCACTGTTGAAATTGAAAACCAAGGTTCGCTCTCAATCCCGTGGCTGCTCATTGAAGATTCGCTGCCGCGCGAAGCCTTGATCCAAATGCCCCATCGGATCAAGGTGGAAGGCGGAAGATTGATGCTCACCCGTCTGGCGCGCGGCGAAGTGGAGACGTTGAATTACACCGTCACCTTTCTCATGCGCGGTTATTATCAATTGGGACCACTGCTGTTGGAAACCGGCGATGTGTTCGGCTTGCATCGCCGTTTTCGCGTGGCGGGCGAACCGCATTTTGCGCTCGTGCTGCCGAAAGTTCTGCCGTTGCAAGGCTACAATCTGGCTTCGCGCCGTCCGCTTGGCGAAATCCGCGTGGTGCACCGGCTGTTTGAAGACCCGACGCGGCTGGCGGGCGTCCGACGGTATCAACAAGGCGATCCGCTCAATCGCATCCACTGGCGGGCGACGGCGCGAACGGGAGAAATTCACAGCCGTCTCTTTGAAACTTCGCGCGTGGCGGGCGCGACCTTTCTTTTGGATTTTCACGCGCAAAGTTTTCAAGGCGCGGGCGGAAGCACCTCGGCGGAACTGGCGATAGTCACCGTCGCCTCGCTCGCCAACGCGGTTTTTCTCATGGGGCAGCAAATTGGCTTTGTCAGCAACGGCCGCGATGCCGCCGACCGGATTCGTGAAGAAGGCTGGCGCGCGGAATTCACCACGCGCGCCGATGCGCAACAACGCGCGAGCAATCCGCTGGCGAATGACCGGCTGCGGCCCGTGCGGGTCGAGACGCGCAAAGGCAGCGAAAAGATGGGGCAAATCCTCGAAACGCTCGCGCGTCTGGAGCACACGGACGGACTGGAATTTTCTGAAATGCTGGCGGCGGCGATTTCCCAGATTCCGCGTGATGCCACCGTCGTGCCAGTGTTGCGACAAGTCACGCCGGCGATTGCGATTGCGCTCGGTGGATTGGTTCGTCGCGGTTTTCTCGTCACGGCGGTCATTGTTGCTTTTGAAAAAAATGCAATTCCCGACTGGGCGCAACCGCCGGAGTGGGCCGGACTTTTGCTCGCGCAAGGAGTGGATTTTCGCCTGGTGAACAGCGAAGAATCGGTGATGAACCTTTGCGCCGAAGCCATTGTGAGGTGATTGATGACCAAGCCAAACAAAACTCTCGCCGACTATCTGGTGGTCAGCATCAGCCCGGTGCTGATCATGCTGCTCGTGGGAAGCCTGTGTTTTTTTCTGATCGAAGTTTTTTTCAGGGGCGAGGCCATCGGCAGTGTTCGTTGGGTGATGTTTTGGTTTGTCATGGCCGTGGTTCTGGTATCTCGCATCGGGCTGGAGCAAGGCGCCAACCATGCGATGATTTACGGCCTGGCTCTGGCGGGGGCAACCTGGATTTATCTGATTCGAATTCATCCGGCATTTATTTTGGGTATGATCCTGCTCGGCATTGTCTGGTGGTGCGCGCACAAGCTGACGTGGGATTGCACCTTGATTGACGAGGATGAAGACGCTTCCGGCGGTGGTCTGCTTCAAACCGTTGGCGACGGAAAACATTTCAAGCAGATTGGGAAAAAAGCGGCGAAAATTCCCGGCGTGAAAACCGAACGCAATCAAAAGCCGGCCACGCCGCATCCACCGGGACTTTTTGTGATTTATTTTTCACTGGCGGCGTTGCCGATCTTCGGCATCGGCCAGATGCTTTTGCCAGGCGATGACATGGCGGCGAGGCACATGGGTTTCACTTATCTTTTTGTTTATGTGACCGCTGCGTTGGGATTGTTGCTCACAACCAGTTTTCTGGGATTGCGACGTTATTTGCGACAACGCCACCTGCAAATGCCCGGCTTGATTGCCTTCGGCTGGATTCGATTTGGCATCGGTGTCGCGGCACTTGTTTTGGCTGGCGCATTGTTGCTGCCGCGTCCGGGTGCGGGCGATGCGTGGCAGGCATTGCGTTATCACATTGATTACAAGTTGCGGCAGGCCAGCAAATACGCCGCCCGTTTCGGCCCGCATGGAAAAGGCCAGGGAAGTTCGGGCAATGAAACGCAGAATTCCGAGCCGTCAAAAAATCCAACCGCCGATTCCCAGCCTCAACAAGCTTCAGGACAATCGCCAAGTTCGGCGCCGGATGGAACGGTTAAAAATCAAGACGCCTCGCCGCAACCCTCTTTCATGGATCGAGCTGGGCAGCTTTATCGTTGGTTCAAAATCTTATTCCTGTTGGCGATGGCTGCCGTGATGGTTTGGTGGATTTTTCGCAAGCGGGACTTGATTTTTCAAATCGCGCGGTCATTTCTCGCCGCTCTGAATCAATTTTTCAAAGACCTGTTTAGATTCAGTTCGACGTCCAATGAGAAAATAACGACAACTAAAAATCAGCAGGCGGGGCACAGCATGTTTGCCTCTTACCGGAATCCGTTCCTGTTGGGTCAACATTCAACATGGACTCACGAGCAATTGGTTCTATACAGCTTTGAAGCGCTCCAAGTTTGGGCGGAAGAACAAGGGGTCAATCCTCGGCCAGAACAGACCGCACGAGAATTTTGTGTTGAACTGGGCGGCCGGTTCCCGGAAATCATCCCGGAATTGAGCGCGCTGTCATTTCTGTATAGTCATGCCGCCTATGGAATGTCAGTGCCGGGTGATTGCGACTTGGAGCCGATCAAAAAACTCTGGCGATTTTTGAATTAGTAAGAATTTTTAGGATTTCGATGGTGTTTGCACTTTTCCTGTAACAAGCACCCGATTTCCGCTAATTCATGTGGATACGATATTCCCATGAGCAGCCTGACTTCATCCAGCAAAGCACCCCGGTTTCTGATCATCGCGTTGGAAAATTTCATGAACAAGGAATGGCGGCGGGCTTCCGCCAAACGTCGCGGCGGTTGCCAATCACCGGTGCCATTCGACACAGAATTTTGGCAATGCTCTGACAGCAGGCATTCACGACCTTTTCATCCGCGGTGGTCCCGGAACCAGCTTTTGAAAAATTTCAAAAAACATTGAATTTCCCGGCTGCGACTGCGGAGCGATGCGCCTACTCCCCGATGATTTTCACCAGCACGCGCTTGCGGCGGTTGCCGTCAAACTCGCCGTAGAAAATCTGTTCCCACGGGCCGAAATCCAGTTTGCCTTTCGTGATGGCCACGACGACTTCGCGGCCCATGACCTGCCGCTTCATGTGCGCGTCCGCGTTGTCCTCGCCAGTGCGGTTGTGATGGTATTGCGAAGTGGGCGCGTGTGGCGCGAGTTTTTCCAGCCATATTTCGTAATCGTGCAGCAGGCCGTCCTCGGCGTCGTTGATGAAAACGGAGGCGGTGATGTGCATGGCGTTGACGAGGCACAACCCTTCCTGCACGCCGCTTCGGCGGACGAGCGCGGCGACAGTGTCGGTGATGTTCACAAAGCCGCGCCGCCCGGGCACTTCAAACCAAAGATTTTCGGTAAGCGATTTCATGGAGATTGGATAACCGGAAATTTGTCGAATGACACGAATGAATTTTTTGCTGGCTTGAAACGCGGCGCGGGTTTAGTGTCATGGCACAGCAAACCATTCAACCCAATCCGGCTTATGGACATAGTTTTTGACTGCCCCAATTGCGAACAGGAACTGGCCGTGGACAGCTCGGGCGCAGGCTCGGAGATCGAGTGCCCGTCGTGCCACGAGACCATCACCATTCCTGCCGCATCCACGAAAACCGCCGCCGCCGAGTCACCGGAGGAGCCGCACGCACCGAAACTCGCGCCCAGCGTCATGTCCACCTCCGCCGCCGCGAAGGTGGAGATGCACCTCAAGGTGCCGGTGAGCAGCAAGCCGGGCGAAAGTCTCATCAAAAAACCGGCCGTGCCGCTCGCCGCCATTGCCAGGGGCGCAGACAAAAAAATCCGCACCCGCACAATCAAGCACGGGAGCTGCATCGAATCCGGCCACGACAAGTTTGACGAGACGGTGACGGAATTTTTGAACGAGATCGGCGAGGCAAACATGGTGGGTGTCCACACGATTTCTTACACTTACTTCGACGTCGGCACGCAGAAAATCCTGAACGACTACGGCGTGTTGATTTTATATCGGGGATAATTCTGGTTTGTGGATGAAAAAGCGCATTTTACGTTTGGCAGTAGTCGTAGCAGCAGTGATTACCTTTTTTGGGTGGAAAATGTTCTAGGGAACCGCTGATTTAATCCATTGGTCTTCGATTTTATACAGACGGCGGAGATGAGGTTTTATAAACTTCGAGGCATGACGCAACAGCCGAGTTTTTCCCAGGCCGAGTTTGCAGATAAAAAGAAGATCACCCGCCGCGAGAAGTTTCTCGCGCGCATGGAAGCTCTCATTCCATGGTCGAAACTGCTGGGCGTCATCGAACCGTTCTATCCCAAAGGAGAACGGGGACGCCCGCCCATCGGGTTGGAGCGGATGTTACGGGTCTATTTTCTCCAGCAATGGCATGGCCTGGCCGATGAAGCCCTCGAAGACGCGCTCTATGACAGTCAGGCCCTTCAGGGTTTTGCCCGCATTGATCTGGCCGCCGAGGGCGTGCCCGACCCCACCACGCTCTTGAAATTCCGGCGGTTGCTCGAAACCCATGACCTGTGCAAAGGCCTCTTCGCCGCCATCAACGCCGACCTCACCGCACGCGGCCTGCTGCTGCGCGAAGGCACATTGGTGGACGCCACGCTGATCGCCGCGCCGCCCTCGACCAAGAACCGGGAAAGGAAACGCGACCCGGAAATGCACCAGACCAAAAAGGGCAACCAATGGTATTTCGGGATGAAAGCCCATATCGGGGCGGATCGGGACAGCAAGCTGGTTCACACCGTGGTGGTCACCGCCGCCAACGTGGCGGACATCACCAAAACGGCGGAATTGCTGCATGGGCAGGAGAAGCAAGTCCATGCCGACGCCGGCTACACCGGCGTGGAAAAGCGCGCCGAGATTGTGGCGTTGGAGCGGAAGATTGACTGGCAGATTGCGCGCAAACGCGGCCAGATCAAAGCGATGAAAGAAGGGACTGAGAAAGAAACGCTCAAGGCGGTTGAGAAAGCCAAAGCCGCGGTGCGAGCGTTCGTGGAACACCCCTTCCACCTCCTCAAGAATATTTTCGGGCATCGGAAAGTGCGCTATCGGGGGCTGGCCAAAAACGGGCATCAACTTTACACGCTCTTTGGACTGGCCAACGTGATCATTGGCGCGCGGCAGGCCACGGCATGAAAAACCGGACGCGCGCCGCCAAGACGGATTGAAAAAGGCGGAAAACCACCCCAACTGAACCAAAGCCAACCACCGAACCGGAGAATCCGGTCGCCAGATTCCCCAGAAAATGCCATCTTCCCAATGTTCAGAAATCGAAATTTGAAAAATTGGCTTTATTCAGCGCTTCCCTAACGCAAGCATGGCTTTTGTTTGAACTGCGGAACCTATTGTTCAATCAGCCGGAAATACTGCTGCTGGTTGGTGGCTTCCACCGTCACTGTGACGTTCGCACCGTTGGTTGCGACGGTCTGTGGCGGCACAATGTTCCATGGGCCAAGCACGCTGTCCGCCGACTGCAGTTGGAATGTTCCAGTTGAAACCGGCCATGCCAGTTGCACTTCCGCGCCGTTCATCGTGGTCGTGATTGCCGGCGGCAATAAAACCGTCAGCACCGCGCTCGTGCTGTTGGTCGAGCCGGCGATGTTGGTCACCAGCACGGAATAAAACCCTTCCTGTGCCAATTGGACGTTGGTCAGCGTCAGAGTCACGTTGGTCGCGTTGATGATGTTCGTCCCGGCGAACTGCCACTGGTAGCTCAACGGCGCAGTCCCGCCGGCCGTGACGCTGAAGCCGGCCGGCTCTCCAACGAAAACCGTCTCGTTCGTCGGCTGCGTCGTGATGGCCGGAGGAGCAAGCACCACGTCAAACGGACTGCTGGAACCGCCATGACCGCTTCCATCATTTGCGGCCAGCACGACGTTCGTCGCGGTCTGTTGCACGGTGACGTTTCCGCTCCAGGCACCGTTGACGAAACTGCCGGAATTGGTCGGAACGATTGTAATGTTCGCCGCCAATTGCAGGCTGACGTTGTCCACATAGGCATCAATGTAATAGGAGGCGGAATCCACCCAGAACATCACGCGCACCGCTCTTCCGGCAAAAGCCGTCAAGTCATAATTTGTCTGAACCCAGTTGCCCAGCAGAGTGTCGCCCGGACTGGTCGTGAACGCCGTTGCAAGAACGGTGTTGTTCGTGTCGCAAATCCGCACCTGAAATCCCTGGCTGGAATTGAACGCGGTGGAATAATTGCGCACACGATGCGCCCAGCTCAAGGTGGCGGTGGAAACACCGGACGGTATTGAAATGTCCTGATACATATAAAAGACGCCGGGGCCGCTATCGTAGCCAAGCGCACAATAACTTCCAGCGTAAGGCGCGATTGCTCCGCTTGCACCCGGCGGAATGAATGTTCCATTGTTGGTGATAAACTGCCCGTATGCGCTATTCGTCAGCGTCCAGTTTGTCAGCGTGCCCGTTTCAAATCCTCCGTTCAAAATGGCCGCGCTGTTGGTCAAAGCCACGGCGCTTGATGCCTGCAATGAAACGGAGCCGGTGAAATTGGTGACGGTGACGCCAAACGCATTTTCCGCGGTAATGGTAACGCCGAACGGCACGTCTGCGCCTTGCGGCGAAGAAATCGGACTCCACGCGAAATGATCCAATGTTGCCACAACGGAAAGGGTGGCGTTGGAACTGTTGGTCGAGCCATAGGCATTGGTCACTGACACGGCGTAATTGCCGGCCTGTGAAAACTGCACATTTGTGAAAGTGAACGTCGCATTCGTCGCCCCGGCGATGTTCGTTCCGTTGAAGTTCCACTGATAAGCGAGCGGCGGCGTGCCTGCGGCAGTCACAGTAAAACTCGCGGTGCCGCCCGCCTGAACCGTCTGGTTCGTCGGCTGTGCCGTGATGGTCGGCGGAACGGCTAAAATGGTCAGCACCGCCGCGACACTGTTGGTCGAGCCAGCGATGTTGGTCACCAGCACGGAATAACTGCCAGCCTGTGTCAATTGAACGTTGGTCAACGTCAAAGTCGTGTTGGTGGCCCCGGCAATGTTTGTCGTGCCAAAACTCCACTGGTAGCTCAACGGCGCTGTGCCGCCTGCCGTGACGCTGAAGGAAGCACTGCCGCCAACATTTACAGTCACATTCGTCGGCTGGCTGGTGATGAACGGCGGCACGGGCATGAAGCATTTGCCCCCACTGCCGGCCAGATAAATGGCTGCTATTTCATTTGAGGAAAGCGCGCGATTGTAAATGCTGATTTCATCCATGGATCCGGAAAATACCCAGCTGTTGATATCACCTGGAGGCCTTTCACCAAGATAAAGTGGATAAGTCGTTTGAGGTGTAAATTGTCCAAAAGTCGTGTCCACGGCCACCTGCACGCCGTTGTAGTAAAGCGCCGCCGTGCCGCTGGCTTTATCATAAGTCACGGCAACGTGCTGATAAACATTTGTGGTGATGAGTCCCGAATTTGAGAAGATCACATGATTGCCTCCGCTGGTATCAACGAGATTTGCAAAAAAATTGCCAATTGTCACGCTCGGATGGGTCAACCAGAAAGCCGATCCATAACTAGAACCGTTGCCTTCATTCCATTCAACTACCGGATTCGCCTTGCCGCCGGGGGTGATCTCGGAAGGATTGACCCAGGCTTCAATGGTCAATCCATTCCCAGTGCCAACATTCAGGCTTGCAGACGCCGGAACGACAACTCCGTTGTTGACGCCGTTGAACAACATCGCATTTCCAACTTCTCCATTGGTGTAGCTGGCCGTGCCAAGGAACGACCCATTATTAGTGCCGAAGGAATCAAGCGTGTTGTTTTCACCGCGCCACCATGCCACCATGCCCGATGGCGGTGGATCACAGTCTTGAGCGTGAGATGTGAGGGTGAGCAATCCCGTTGCGGCAATTGCCAGCAGAAGTTTGATTGGCTTCATGCGTTTGTAATCCCCTCTGAAAATTAAGGTGGCTTTGCCACGCAAATTTATTATTTTGGTTTTTCTACAGTCGTTCTTTGATTGTCAGGTATGATTGGCGCAGAGAACATCGAAGAAGTCAAGAATATTTGGCAATCATGAATGAACCGAGCCGCACTCCCTGGATCAGCGTCATTATCGTGTGCCACAACGATGGCAAATGGCTGCCGCGTTGTCTGGAATCCTTGCGCGCACAGACGATTTTCGACCGCATCGAGGTGATCATCGCCGACAATGCGTCAGAAGACGGCACCGATACGCTGGCGCAAAGCCTGATTGCCGGGTGGCCGGACGCAAAATTGCTGCCCACCGGCGGAGACAATGGATTTGCCGTCGCCTGCAATCGCGGTGCGCGGTCGGCACAGGGACGTTATCTTTATTTGCTTAATCCGGATGTCTGGCTGGAACCGGACTGTCTTGAGCAATTGTATCATGGAGTTGAGAAGGCCCAGGCCAGTGCCGGCAGCGCCGTCATTTACGAATACGAGGATGACACCGTGCAGCACAAAGGCAGCGACGCTTTCGATTTTTTTTGCTATCCGCTCACGCCGCGTGGCGGCCGCGACCCTCAACGGTTGTTCTGCATCAACGGCTTTACCTTCATCCGGCGGGATTTTTTCCTGCGGATCGGACTGCTGGATGAAACGATGTTCATGTATGCCGAAGAACTGGATTTGTCGTGGCGGCTCTGGCTGTCGGGCGGCACGCTCGTGCCGGTGTTGTCCGCGCACATTCATCATCGGGGTGCCGCACTGGTCAATCCGGCCGGCGGCACGCGTGCTGTGGAAAACCGCACCAGCGTCCAAAAGCGTTACCTTGCCAACCGGAACTGCCTGCTCGCGATTGCCAAGAACAGCCAGCACATTTTGCTTTTGACGCTGTTCACTTATGGCGGGCTGCTGCTCGCCGAAGCGTTCGCCACGCTGGTCATGACCCGCAGTTGGAAAGTGGCGAAGCACACGTCGCTGGATCCGTTGCTGGATTTATGGCGGATGCGCGGCCATGTGCGCGGGCAGCGGAAGTTCATCAAAGCGATGCGTCAACACGGCGATTTTTGGATGCTGCGATTTTTCCGCCCGGGCTTTGGCCGCTGGCATGAAATCCGCAAAATGTTCAAGATGGGCTTTCCTAAAATCAACCGCGCGTAAGTCAGTCACGCGCGCGAGTCCGCCCCAAATGTCTGATGAGTCTGGCGAGTCCCGTTCGCAAATCCACCTGCGGCTGCCAGCCAAGTTGCTTCAGCCGCGCCGCATCAGCTACAACAAATGGAAACGGATCCGCCGCCGGCGGATTCTGGTTTTGCACCAGTTCCGGACGGCCCAGCATCGTCGCCGCCATGCCGGCGATTTCGCGGACGGAAACTCCGCCGCCCGTGCCCCAGTTGATCGTGCCGGTGAACTTTTTTTCCACAGTGAGCAAAATCGCGGCGGCGAGGTCTTCGATGTAAATATAATCCTTCCGGCTGTCCGGCGTCTTGAGCACCAACATTTCCCCGCGCCGCAGTTTCTGGATGAGCGAACTGCAAAGCCGCGCGGGATGTTCGCCTACCCCATACGGATAGAAAATTCGTCCCCAGCAAAAATGCCAGCCGTCCTTTTGCGCCTCGGCCTCCAAAGTTTCGCGCAACGCATTTTTGCAGCGCGCATAAAGCGTCGTAGGGTTGACGGGCGTGAAATCTTCGGACAACGGCGCGTCGGAGATTTGATATTCGATGCACGTTCCTGCGCCGATAATGTGGCTGACGCCGATTTCGCGCAGCCGACGCGCCATGTCCAGGCTCCACTGTAAATATTTTTCGTTGTCCGGCGATTCCAGATAAACGCCAGGCGTCGCAATCCATGCCAGATGGACGCACGCGTCCGGCTGAAATTGTTCGATGTTTTTCAACGGCAATCCGGCGAGCGTGCCTTGAAACCATTTCATTTTTCCGCCGGCAGGAATATCGGCGGGCGGATTTTTGCCCGGCTGAATCAAGCCCGCGATCTCGTGGCCATGATTCAAAGCCAGCCGGCAAAACGCTGAACCGACAAATCCCGTTGCGCCCGTGACGAAAATTTTCATTTCAAGTCGGCCAGCAAGGGCAGGTTGCGGTCGCGTTCGGAAAGCTGGCTTTCCGCAATCGGCCAGCGGATGTTCACGACCGGATCATTCCAACGCAGGCCTCGCGCGAGTTCGGGAAAATAAAAATCCGACATTTGGTAAAAAACTTCGCAATTGTCCGCAAGACATTGGAAGCCGTGGGCAAATCCGCCGGGAACATAAAGCGTGCGGCGATTTTGCGCGGTCAGTTCAAACCCCTGCCACTGGCCGAACGTCGGCGAGTCGCGGCGCACATCCACCAGCACGTCAAAAATCGCGCCCGCCGCGCAGCGGATGAGTTTGATTTCCGGCTTCGGATCGGCCTGAAAGTGCATTCCGCGAATCATGCCGCGTTGTTTCGTGAGCGTGAGATTGCATTGCGGCCAGCGTGTGTTGAGGTTGTGCGCGGAAAATTCCTGCTCGCAAAACGTCCGCGCCAGATAACCGCGTTCGTCCTCGCGCAATTCCAAATCAATCAGCCAGAGGCCGTCCAAATTGGCGCGGGAAAATTTCATGGCGTTCAGACGATTTTAATTTTCGGGATCGGGACGATGAATTTGCCGCCCGCGTCGCGATACGCTTTTTGCTGCGCGAGAATTTCATCGGCAAAATTCCAGGTCAGCAGCAGCGTATAATCCGGCCGGCGCCCGGGCAATTCTTCCGGCGGCAAAATCGGGAGGTGCGTGCCGGGCGTGAGCCGGCCTTGCTTGTAGGTGCTGCGATCCACAACAAAGTCCAATTCGCCCGCGCCCACGCCGAAGAAATTCAACAACGTGCTGCCTTTGGCCGACGCGCCGTAGGCGGCCACGCGTTTGCCTTCCCGTTTCAATTTGGCGAGCAATTCCAAAAGTTCGCGCTTGATGCCGTGAACCTGGCTGGTGAATCCTTCGTAGCAGGCAAGCGAATCCACGCCTTTTGATTTTTCATCGGCCAGCAGTTTTGTCACGGAAGTTTCGACCGCGTGCGCGCCGGTGTGTCCGGCGAACAGGCGCAGCGAACCGCCGTGAATCGGCAGGCGTTCGACGCGGAAAATTTCCATTTCGTGTCGCGCGAAAAGCGGCTGGAGCGCGGTGAGCGTGAAATAAAAAACGTGCTCGTGGTAAATCGTGTCGAACTCGTTGTGTTCGATGAACTCCACGCCGTAGGGAAATTCGAGCGCGACGCAACCGGCGGGCTTGAGCAGTTTTTTCAGCCCGGCGACAAAGTCATTCGTGTCCGGCGCGTGGGCAAAAACATTGTTGCCGAGGATGAGGTCGGCCCGCCGGTTTTCACCCGCAAGTTTTGCGGCAATGTCGCGTCCAAAAAATTCTTCGAGTGTTTCAACGCCTTTTTCGCGTGCGACTTTGGCGATGTTCGCCGCCGGTTCGATGCCGAAGCAGGGAATTTTGGCCTTGACGAAATTTTGCAGCAGATAGCCGTCGTTGCTGGCGATTTCCACGACAAGGCTTTGAGAATTTAGGCCGAATTCGGCAATATAAGCTTCGGCGGCTTCGCGCGCGTGGCGCAGCATCAGGTCGGAGAACGACGAAAAATAAAGATATTCGGAAAACAATTCGACCGGCGGCACGAGGTCGGTAATTTGCAGCAGCCAGCAGGATTTGCAGACGGCGAGGCGCAGCGGAAATTTCGGCTCCGGTTTCGCGAGGTCGGCGGCCGTCAGCAGATTGTTCGCCAGCGGTTGCAGGCCGAGGTCGAGAATCAGCGCGGCGTCGGTGCTGCCGCATGAACGGCATTTCAAATGGAAGCTCATGCGGATTTCGCCCAGGCCAGATTTTTCCGCCGCGCGGCTTCCGCGTAATCGTCAATCTGCGACTGGCTGAAGCGCATCATGTCCGGATTTTGCAAATCGTGCCGCTCGCGATACCACGTCACTGTCCGGCGGATGGCTTCCGTGAAATCCCACGCCGGATGCCAGCCGAGCAGCGCGCCGGCTTTTTCGATGGACAACGAAAGCAACGCGGCTTCGTGCGGCGCGTTTGGATCGGAATTGTCCGTCCATTTGCCGGGCCACGACTTCAAAATTTCTTCGACCAGCCGGCTGACAGGCTGGCGCGCGGAGGATTCCGGGCCGAAGTTGAACGGGCTGACCAGCTTTGAATTTTTCGATTCCTGGCTGATGCGCGCGGCGAGCCAGAGGTAGCCGCTCAAACATTCCAGAACGTGCTGCCACGGACGGACGGCGCGCGGGTTGCGGACGCCGATGGCCTGCTTTTCAATCAGCGCGCGGACGGAATCCGGCACGATGCGGTCCGCCGCATAATCGCCGCCGCCGATGACGTTGCCGGCGCGGGCGGTGACGACCGGGCCGAGCTTCGGGTTCGGCGCGAAAAAAGAGCGATGCCACGATTGCGCGACCAGTTCCGTCGCGCCCTTGCTCATCGAATAAATGTCGTGGCCGCCGAGCGCGTCATTTTCGCGGTAGGCAAATTCCCACTCGCGGTTTTCATAGCACTTGTCGCTCGTGACGACGACGGTGACGCAATTCAATTCCAGTTTGCGAATGGCTTCGAGAACGTGCGCCGTGCCGAGCGCGTTGGTTTCAAATGTTTCCAAAGGTTCGACGTAGGAACGCCGGACGATGGGCTGCGCGGCGAGATGAAAAACGACTTGCGGCCGGATTTTTTTTACGGCTGCCGTGAGCGCGTCGAGCTGGCGGATGTCGCAAATGGTTTCGGTTGTGAACGTCGCCGCGCTGATGATTTCGTGGAGGTTTGGATTCGTCGGCGGAGGCAGGCTCAAACCGTGGACTTCCGCGCCGAGTTTTTTCAGCCAGAGCGAAAGCCATGCGCCCTTGAAACCGGTGTGGCCGGTCACAAGCACGCGACGGTTCTGGTAGTGGCCGCTGAACATCACCAGACTTTCCACGGCGCGTTGCCGCTGTTCCACATATTGGTGAGCAGTTGCTGCTCGCGATAGGTGTCCATGCACTGCCAGAAACCATGATGCTGCCAGGCGACGATTTGATTTTCCGCCGCGAGCTTCGCCAAAGGTTCGTTCTCGAACACACAGGCGTCGTCGCCGAGATATTTACCGATGCGCTTGTCAACGACAAAGAAGCCGCCGTTGATGTAGCCGGCTTGTTTTTCCGGCTTCTCCTTGAACGCGGTCACCTTGCCGTCGGAGATTTCCATGTCGCCAAACCGTCCGGCGGGCTGCACGGCGGTCATGGTGAGAATTTTTTTCTGCTTCCGGTGAAAGGCAATTGAGGCATTGATGTCGCTGTCCGTGACGCCGTCGCCGTAAGTGAGAAGAAATGTTTCGCCCTTGATGAAAGGCAGCACGCGCTTGAGCCGTCCGCCGGTCATCGTGTTCTGGCCGGTGTCAACCATCGTCACCAGCCAGTCTTCCTCGGCGTGCTGGTTGTGATATTTGATTTTTGGCTTTGCGCCCAGGCTCAAGGTCACGTCGCTCGTGTTCCAATGATAGTTGCGGAAATATTCCTTGATCGCCTCGCCCTTGTAGCCGAGGCAGAGGATGAATTCCTTGTGCCCGTAATGCGCGTAGCTTTTCATGATGTGCCAGAGGATCGGACGTTCGCCGACCGGCACCATCGGCTTGGGACGGAACTCCGTCTCCTCGCGCAGGCGCGTGCCCAGACCGCCGCAGAAAATCACGACTTTCATTTTGGTCATTTGCTGGCGGCAAAAATAGCAGGCTCCGCGCACCGGCTCAACTTTTTACGGCGATGGGTTTGTGCCGTCGCATTGCAAGAAGCCAGACCAACAATAAAATAGCAAAAGCAATTCCGGCAACGATGGGCATGGTTTGCAGCAAAGCGGCAGGAGTCTTTCCGATTGCGAGCACGGTCAGCAGGTAGCCGATTCCAAGCATCCCGAACAACAGCAAGATTTTTGACCAGCGGCTGGCGAGAGCCCACATTCCGACAGCCTGAAGCAATCCGACGAAAATCATCGTCGTGGCCAACGGCTTGATCATGGCGGCGGCTTCAGGCGTGTCTTTGCCGATGAGTTTAAGGCACGGAAATCGCAATGCAAACAAAACCAGCCCTCCGCAAATCAGCGCGCCGGCATAGAGCGCGATCAATTTCAACTGTTCCCGCAAAGCGTCCCCGGTGTGTTTGGTGGAACGGTGAGTGAAGAACACGGAAAGGAGCGGGCCGGCGGTCATCAGCAATCCCGCCGCAAGCCGTTCGGCGGCGGTGTAGGCGTCGCGATCCGCGCCGGACAAAAAATTGTGCTGTATCACCAGCACGTCGCCCAGGCTGAAGCAGTAGTTGCCGACGACATACGCCGCGCTCACCGCCAGATAGAGGACAAATTCGCGGTTCCACGGCGACACGGCCTCGCCGCGCAGCGACAAATCTTTTTTCCAAAAGAGCAGGATGAGATTTGCCAGCAGCGCGAAGACGGAAGCCAGCACGGCGGTTTCCTGCGACGGCCATTTCAACGTGACGAACCAGCCGAAGGAAACCCGCAGCATCATTCCAATGAAACCGATCAATGCGAGCCGCTTGAACCATGCGAGTCCCTGGCACAGCGCAGTCGCCAGCGAAGCCCACAGCACCAAAAGCGAATAGACCAGCGTGATAATCATGAGGCTTCCGTTGAAATGGAAAAAATCGCCCAGCGGCACGATGACGATGACCGCCAGCACGGAACCGAAGACTGTGAGATGGAATAAAAATTTTCGGCAGCCGGCCAGCAGTCCCTGCAATCGCGCACTGTCGCCAAGGGCGTTGAAATGCGCAATGTAGTGTGTGACGGCGAATGTCGCCACCGCCGGCAGCAGGCCGAGCAACGGCATGATGGCGTTAAGCGCGCTGTTGGCGGTGCCGTAGTCGCCCGATTCCTTCAAGTTCCGCCCCAGAACGCCTTGAAAAGCAAGGTTGCCAAGACCGGTCACAAAACTGATCGCGGCAAAAATGATTCCGCTCTGCAACAATCCCTCGCCGCGCGGATTTTTTTTCATACGAGCGGTTTCAATTCCGTTTCGTTCGCGCGCACCCAGTCAAAAACGTCGGCGACGATTTTTTCCACGCCGCGCCTTGGCCGCCAGTTTGTCCGCGAAAATAATTTTGAGCTGTCGGCGAGAAAAATCCGCAGATCGGCCTGGCGGTTTTCCATTTCGGCGGCAATCGGCACTTCGCGGCCGATGATTTTTTTGCAGATGCCGGTGAGTTCCAAAAGTGACGCGGAAATTTCCAGTCCGCCGCCGACATTGCCGAGCCAGCCTTCCCAATTTTCAAAATTGGAAATCTGCTCCGCGACCAAATCGCACAGGTCCGCGACGTGCATCATGTCGCGGACTTGCTTGCCAGTGCCGCCATAGCCGATGTATTTGAGCGGCTTGCCGAAATAATGCCGGAAGACCCACAACGCGACGACGCCTTGGTCCACCTTGCCCATCTGCCACGGCCCGGCGATGACGCTGCAACGGTTCGTGACGGCGCGCAGGCCGAAGCCGCTGCGGTATTCCTCGATCAAACTTTCGCTCGCAAATTTCGTCCAGCCGTAAAGTGAACGCGCGGCATTCATCGGACAATTTTCCGTCACGCCGCGCGAGGAAATCGCCGCGCCGGAAACATCACTCCACGCAAAGCGCGTTGGCTGCTCGGTCCACGGATGTTTTTCCAAAATTGAAATCGGATAAACGCGGCTGGTCGAAAGAAAAATGGTTTTGCTTTTCCATTCGCGCGCTTTTTCGAGGCAGCGGTAAGTGCCCATCAAATTCGTCTCCATCAAATAATCCGGCGATTCGGCGTAGCCGGCGAGCACGGACGGTTCGGCGGAACATTCGATGATGAATTCAAACGGGCCGGCGGGAAATTCCGGCGCGCGGCGGATGTCGCCTGTGACAAATTCAATTCCCGCCGCTTGCAGCCGCGGCAGATTCAGTTCCGAGCCGCGCCGGTATAAATTGTCCATGCACGCGACGCGCGTGCGCGGAAAATTATTTTTCAGGTGCAGCGCCAGGCTGCTGCCGACAAAGCCCGCGCCGCCGGTGATCAAAATGCTTTCGGGCGGATTCATTTCAGCCGACGCACGCGGCGTGGATTTCCGTCAAAATCTCCTTGAGATCGTAGCGGAATTTCCAGTCCGGATAATGCGACTGGAATTTCCGCACGTCGCTGATCCACCAGATGTGGTCGCCGATGCGGTTGTCCTCGACGTAAGTCCATTTCAGTTTTTTGCCGCTGATGCGCTCGCACTCGTCAATCGCCTCGAGCATGGAGCAGTTCGAGTGGCGGCTGCCGCCGGCGTTATAGACTTCGCCGGAGCGCGGCTTCTGAAAAAATTGCCAGAACATCTCCACGAGGTCGTGGCTGTGGATGTTGTCGCGGACCTGCTTGCCCTTGTAGCCGAACACGCGATACGGATTGCCCGTCACCGTGCAGCGCATCAAGTAAGCGAGAAAGCCGTGCAGTTCCGTGCCCGCGTGCGACGGGCCGGTCAGGCAGCCGCCGCGAAAAATCGCCGGTCTTCATGCCGAAATAATTTCCGTATTCCTGCACCAGAACATCCGCCGCGACCTTGCTTGCGCCGAAAAGCGAATGTTTCGTCTGGTCAATGCTCATCGTCTCGGAAATGCCCGGCTCGTATTCGTGGCCGGATTTTATTTCCCAGCGTTTTTCCAGTTCGACGCAGCGGCAAACGGTTCGGCGTGTCGCCATAAACCTTGTTCGTGGAGGTGAAAATGAAAACGGCTTCGGGGCAAAACTGCCGCGTCGCTTCGAGCAGGTTCAAAGTGCCGACCGCGTTCACGCTGAAATCCGCGTGCGGATCGCGCGCGGCCCAGTCGTGCGACGGCTGCGCGGCGGTGTGGATGATGAGCGCGATTTCCTTGCCGAGCTTCTTGAACAGATTTTCGACGGCCGCGCGGTCGCGGATGTCGAAGTCATGATGTTCGTAATTGGGAATTGCGCTGATGAGTTTCTGGCGGTTGCCGAGCGTGGAGGCTTCCTTGCCGAAAAACCACTGGCGCAGGTCGTTGTCAACGCCGACGACCTTGAACCCTTCGCGCGCGAAACGCTTGACGCTTTCCGATCCGATCAATCCGGCGGCGCCGGTCACAATGACGATGCTCATAATTTTTTGAACACACAGGTTCGGCCAGAACGGGCTTGCGGCGCAAGCGGATTTTTGTCCGGTTCAAACCAGCTTCGTCACGGCCTCGAAAACGTCCGCGATTTTCACCGACTCCATGCACGCGAGCAGTTCCGCGCGCGTGCCCTTGATGTCGGCGCCGTCGTAGCGGTAGAAATCCAGGTTGCGTCCGTTCACCGCCGGATTTTTCACGAGCGTGAATTGGTTTCCAAACGGCAGATTCGTTGCGTTCAGCGTCGGCGCTTCGATCACGATTTGATTCGGAATTTTCACGGCGGCGGCGATGTGCATGAGCGCCGTGTCCACGCTCAAAAAAGCGCCGCAATGTTTCATCAGCGCCGCCGTCTCGCGCAGGTTTTGCGTCTTCGCCTCCAGCGTCAGATCGCGGTTTGCCTGCGCCAGCACGACCTGATGATCTTTCGCCTCCTCCGGCCCGCCGAAAAGCAAAACGCGGATGTCCGGGCGTTCCTTGTTTAATTTCCGCACCAGTCCGGCGTAATTTTTCAACGGCCAGCGCTTCAACGGCAGGTTTTTCGTGCCGCCGGAACCGACGTGGACGCCGAGAACTTTCTGTCCAACCAGCTTGTGCCGCGCCAGAAAATCTTCCGCGAATTTTTCCTCGTCCGCCGTCAGAAAAATTTCCATCTCATGCGACGGCAGTTTTTTCTCCGCGCCGATGAGCGGCAGCACGTCAAAATTGTTTTCAATCGAGTGGCGTGCGTAATCCTGCGGCAGGGTTTTGTTCACAAGCCAGCGGTCGAGCGCGCCGAAATTTTCGTATTCGTGGCTGATGCGCGTGTCCGCAGCGACGATGCGCGCGGCGATACGATAATGAATCCGGCTCTGCGGATGCGTGTTGATGGAAATGTCGTAGCGTTCGCGCCGCAGCAGCCACAGGAAGCGCAGCGTTTCCCGCCGCCCGCATTTCATCAGGTTTTTTTGGAACACGCGGTTGACGTGCGGATTGTGTTCGAGCAAATCCTTCGAGCCGGACCACATCACCACCACGTCAATCACCGCGTCGGGAAAATTTCCGCGCAGCTCGCGGATGAGCGGCGTGGCGATCAGCGTGTCGCCGATGCCCGGCAAGCGAAATGACGAGGATTTTCACAGCCGCGAAATTTTTTCCAGCAGCGACGTTGTGGATTTGCCGGGCACGAACGGAACGATCACAATTTTTCCGCCCGCCGACTCGACCGCGCGGCGCTCGTCCTGGTTCAACGTTTCCAAAGTGTAATCGCCGCCCTTGACGTAAATGTCCGGCTGCGCGGCGGCGAGAAATTTTGTCGCCGTGGTTTCCGTGAAAATGCAGACGCCGTCGACGCTTTCGCAGCGCGGCCAGAACTGCGGCGCGATCCGTTTCAGAATTCACCGGACGGCCCGCGCCTTTCAATTGCCGCGCCGCGTCGTCGCCGTTGACGCCGACGAGCAGCGCGTCGCCGAAGTTTCGCGCGTTCTCCAGATAGGTCACGTGGCCGAGATGCAGGATGTCGAAACAGCCGTTCGTGACGACGAGTTTTTTGCCGGTGGCGCGGAATTGCTTCTCGCCATTCCGGCAATTTGTCCCAAGCGATGATTTTGTCGCGGAAATTCACGCCGCGATTTTCATTCAGTTGCCGCCGCTTGGCAATGATTTCCGGTTGTAGGAGTCGAGGTCACGAGACTCATTTCAATTTTAAGTCAGAGACTCCTCACGTCGTCTTTTCTGACAACAATTTCCACACGCGCAGATCTTCCGTCGCGCCCCACGCCTGCGCGTCGCAGCCGCGTTGCGTGTGCGGCGCGTCGCCGTCGAGAATTTCCGGAATCTGGCCGAGGCAGCCTTCGTTCAGGATTTTTTCCGCGCTGCCCAGATAACTTTTCGCCGCCGCGACTGCTTCCGGCGAAAAATCCCATGCGCGAGCCAGCGCTTCGCAAAAAACCGGAAACGTCCACGTCCACGCCGTGCCGTTGTGATACGCGGGTTTGCGGCGCGTGTCCTCGTCGCCTTCGTAGCGCGGCCAATAGGGATTCGGCGGATTGTTGAGCAACTGTCCGTCGTTGCCATAAATCGGCAAGCGGAACGGAAACCGGCAGCGGCGCGAGCGAGCGCAGCGCGCCGGGCACGACGAGATATTTCTGCGCGGCGGCGACGCAGCGTTTCGCGCGTTCGCCGGAAACCAGTCCGAGGCTGACGGCGAAAAGGCAGTTGCTGCGCAGCGCGTCGCTCGCCGTCGCGTCGCGCGCGATGACATTGGATTTGGCGAGCAGCACGTCGGCGAACCAGCCTTTTTCTTCGAGCCAGAACAGTTTTTCAAACGAAGCCGTCGCGTGGTCGGCGAGGTCGCGCCATTTTTTTTGTCCGGCGGGCGCGGAAATTTTTTCCAGCTGCCGCAGCAGGCGGATCCACAGCACTTGAATCTCGACGGGATAACCTTCGCGCGGCGTGCCGGCGGGATAATTCGTGTCCATCCAGGTGAAATGGCTCGGACTCCAGATGAGCGCGGAATCGGCGTCCATGCGGATGCCGTTCGGCGTGCCTTTGGCATAATTTTCCGCGATGCTCGTCAGCACGTCGCGGATGGTGCGGCCATTTTCATCCACAGGCGTGTCGAAAAATTTTGAATTTTGAGTTTTGAATTTTGAATTTCAGAAAGTTCCTCGCACACGACGGCAAACCACAGCGGCGCGTCGGTCGTGTCGCGGTTGGAAACGTCGTTGCCGTGAATCGTGTTCGGCAACGTGCCGTCCTTTTCAAATTTGGCGAACGTGAGCAGCAGTTGTTTCACTTCGTCAATCATGCCGGCGGCCAGAAGTCCGCGCGCGCAGATCAGCGAATCGCGGCCCCAGTCCAAAAACCACGGATAGCCGGCGATGACGGTTTTGCCCTCGTCGCGGCGGACGACGAATTGCTTCGCGGCGCGTGTAAGTTGCGATTCAAAAGTGGCAGCCGACGTCAGTCGGCTCTGGATTTTCAGAATGCGCGAATTCACGTTCGCTGCTACGATCATGTTTCCGCCGTCAGCGACGAGCGTGGCGTTCGCGCCTTTGGCCAGCGGAATCTCAAACCAGCCGGGGCTGTAGGCGTCGCCGCTGCCGGTCTGGCCGCGCGTCTGCTCGACGGGATGCGGAATGTTTTCGCACCATTCCGGCTGCGGATGATATTCGCCGGCGTCGGCGAACACGCGCAGCTGCCGGTCGGCCGGCGGGCGTAAATTCAAAGCCGGCGCAGTTTTGAATTTTGAATTTTGAATTTTGAATTTCCCGCGTGTTGGATGAGAAATGAAAATCCGCGCCGCCGTTGCGTTTGGTTTCGCAATGAAAATTCCGGTCTTCGATGTCCACGCGCACGGTCAGGCGCACGTCGGCGTCGGCGGGCAATTGTTTTCCGTGCGCGAGTTTTTCCGTCGGACGGCTGAAATGAAAAACCGTCGTGTTTTTGCCTTCGACCATTTCGGCGCGCAATTCGATTTCCACCGTGCGGCCGTCGCCGGCGTTGGCGATAAAATTCCAGACGGCGGGCGAACCGGCGCTGGAACGACGCGAGGTTTTTGAAATCCAGCGGCGAGAGAAAACCGTCGGCGTTCACCCAGACGCGGATGCGCTTGACGAAAACATGGCGGTCCACGGGCACGGTCGGATTCAGATTCGCGCCGAGCGCGCAGTCGTATTTGGAATTCACGCGGCCCAAATCCACGCACAGCCGCGCCATGCCGCCGATGCCGTTGGTCAGCAAAACCAAGGTCTGAAGGTTGAGGATTGAGGTTGACGGATGTGCGGTTCGGGCGCGAGAAAACGAATTGCGGCGGAAATTTTTTGCGAAGCGGCGGCGTAGCGCTCCAAAATCAATTCCGCTTCCGCCGCCGTTTCGCGCGGGGCAAAAGCAGGCGACGTGACTTTTGCCGGCGGGAATGGATTGAACGTGAATCGGTGGATTCGGTCCGGTTCCGGTCTTCGAATTCGCAACGTCGGCGCGGAACGGCGCGGAATCTTCAATCAGCAGCCAATGGCCGGGCGGCACGAGCGTGACGCGGCGGGCGTCGAGCAAAGTCCATGTGACCACGCGCGGGAAAACTTTTCCGGCGTCCGACTTCAAACAGCAGATCGGCGAGCGGAGTTTTGGCTTCGCGCGCGGCGAATTCGCTGGCGGCGGCGAGAAAATTTTCCGGCGAGCGTTCGACTTGTTCCGCGAGCCAGCGCCAGTCGAGGCCGTCAACGGTTTCGGCGGGAATGATTTTGTTCAACGATTCCGAAGCGCAAATGCGGCCTGGGCGCGGGCGCGGCGATAATTTTCGCCGCTCAAGCCGGCGGGTTTTTGCGTGGGCGCGAGGCAATAGACTGCGCCGGGCGGGAGCGTGAAAATGATTTCGTCCTTTTCGCGGTCAAATTTTCGGAGCGGCTGGCCGAGCAGATCAAATTGGAAATCGGAAATTTGAAATTTCAGGCTGGCGGGCGCGAGCGTGAGCGCGTGGGAATTTTCAACGTCGGTGTTGACCAAAACCAGAACGGAATCTTTGCCTTCGGCGGATTCGCGGAGCAGCGCGTAAACCGGCGAGTCGGGCGCGCTCAAGCGGGTGAGTTTTGCGCCGTCGAAAAAACACGGATGGTCGGAGATGAGTTGGTTGAGCTGCGCGAGTTCGGGAACGATGTTGTCGGCGCTGTCCCAGTTCAAGCCGGTGCAGCCGTGGACGCGGATTTTTTCGGCGGCGAGCCATTCGACGCCGCAGGTGAAACCGAAGCCGCCGCCCGGACTGGTCAGCGCGCAAAGGCGGTTGCGCAGCAGCGACCAGGCGCGGCCTTTTTTGGCGAGCCGGTCGTTGTCGTGCGTTTCGGAATAATGGACGTAGCTGCCGACGCGTTCGCTCTGGCGGTTGGCGTAGTCGAGATACCACGCGACTTCTTTGCCGGAATAATTTTGGAACAGTTCGGAATACGCCCATTGCATTCCGCCTTCGGTGAGCAAATTTTCCGTGGCTTCCCACGAGCCGCCGAGGCCTTCGAGCAGGAAAATGGTTTCGGGAAATTCATCCTGCACGCGGGCGATGATGTATTGCCAGGCGGGCACGGGAATTTTGTAGCCGGCGTCGCAGCGGAAACCGTCCACGCCGCGCCGGCACCAGGTCAGCAGCGAGTCGGCGATGATGTCCCAGAGTTTCACGTCGTGCTGTTCGAGTTCGACCAAATCTTCCCAGACGTTCCCCACGCGCCGGGGCTGGCGAATTCGCCGTCGGGATTTTTCAGGAAAAATTCCGGATGATTTTCCTGCAAGCGTCGAACCCCAGCCGGTGTGGTTGATGACGATGTCAATGAAGACGCGCGCGCCGAGCGAATGCGCGGCGTAAGTCAGTTCGCAAAACTGGTCAATGCCGGTGGCGCGCTTGTCGAACTCGACGAGCGCGGGATCAACGGCGGTCAAATCGAGCGCGGCATAAGGGCTGCCGAAACGGCCGAAGCGCGCGTAAGTCGTCGGCGTCGGATGCACGGGCAGCAGATGAATAATGCGGCAGCCGAGTTTGTTGACGATGAAGCGGCAATTGGCTGGCGAGGTCGCGGAATTTTCCCGACGGCGGCAACGTGGCGTAGCCGGACGCTTCAAGCGATTTGAGCTGCGCTTCCAATTTTTCATCGGCGGTGGAGGCGAGATTTTTTGTCGCGCCAAACAAGCCGCGTGAAGGCGCAGTAAATTGTGTTGGCCGTGCGCGCAAAATTGGGATGGACGGAAATGCCGACGTCCGCGCCGTCCGGCCAGTGCTGCCAGTTTTTTTCGTCGAGCAGATAGGCTTTGGCCTTGAAATAGCCGACTTCGGCGAGCGGCAGTTCGATTTGCCAGCCGTCGGCGGTTTTTTGCATCGGCACGTCGCGCCAGGAAATTGCCGGCGGCGGCGACGTTGCCGGCGTGGGCGGAGATGATTTCGCGGCGGCGGGCGGCGGCGCGGCCGAGGTTGGTGCGCAGAAAGGCGCGAAGATTTTTTTGCGCGGCGACTTTTTCCGTCGCGCAGTTGAAAAATGAATTTTGTCGCCGACGAAACGCAGGAGGCGTTCGCCGGGCGCGGGCGTCATGATTGGGGCTGGGCCGTTCCACGCGGGAAATTTTATCAAGGAAGACGCGCGACGCACGCGAAGTTTGCGAGAAGATGCGGATGTTCTTCGGTTGCGTTGGAACGGGCAAAGGCGTATTAACTGTTGGCAGCGAAGTTTGCTGTTTGGCAGGCTGACCATTTCAGCACATGGCGACAGTGACATTAAATCCGGGCGAAGAAGCTCAATTGCAACAGACGATTGAGATGTTCGAGGTCATTGTCCAGTCGCAGCCGACCGACACGCAGTCGCTGGAAATTCTGAAGGAGGCCTATTCCAAGCTCGGGCGCGAGGAGGACGTGATCAACACGTCCAAGCGCATCGCCGAGGCTTACATGCAGATGGGACAGCTTTCGTCGGCGATTCTGGAATATGAAACGGTGTTGCAACGCCGCCCGAAGACGATGGACGTGCAGGCGGCGTTGCAAAAATCGAGGACAAGGCGAGCAATGCGGCGGCGGAGTCCGACGGCCGAACCGGCGGCGCTGGCGCAGCAATCGGACACTGTCAAAATGCGGCGCAAAAAAGCGCGCACGGCGGACGACGGAGGAGATGGACGACGGGCGCAAGATGCATGCGCAAAATTTTTGTGGAGAGCAAAATCATCAGCGCGGGCGATTTTGATTTGTGCTGGCGCAATGTGGATTTGACGACGCTCGCCGACGGACGTGGTCGAGCCGTTCATCCAGACGCTGCACGAAAAGAGGATTTTCGCTGGTGGATAAATCGCTCAAGCTGCTGTCCGACAAGTCGCGCGTGGCGTATTTGCCGCTGGACCGTTACGACGTGGACATGGACCTGATGCGCGGTTTTCCGGCGGATGTCTGCCGGCGCTGGTGCGTGCTGCCGTTCGACCGGATGAGCAAATCGATTCTGGTGGCGACGGCGAATCCGTTCAACCAGCAGGCGGCGAAGGAACTGGCCGAGGCGACTTCGCACCGGCTGCTGTGGTATCTGGCGTCGCCGACCGATTTGATGCAAGTTGTCCGCAAAGCATTCCGCTAAAACCATGGCCAAAGTCAAATCATTTGGAGAACGCATCGCCGACGCGCTCGTCGAGGACGGCCTGTTGAGCGCGGACCAGGTGGAGGAACTGCTCGAACAGCAAAAAAAAGAAGGCGCGCGCCTCGTCAAGCTGATCGTCGAAAAAGCCTACGTCAGCGACCACGACCTGGCGGTCTGCATGGGCCGCGTGCTGAACGTGCCGCCGATCAATCTCGCCCGCGTCAACATTCTGCCGGAGGAACTGGTGGAACTGCTCCCGCGCGACACCGCGCACAACCACAAGGTCGTTCCCGTCTCGCGGCTGGAAAACAAATTGTTCCTCGCGATGGCCGACCCGCTGAACGTCCTCGCCCTTGACGACGTCAGGCGCATCACCAAGCTGGAAATCGCCCCGCTCATCGCGTCCGAAAAAGCCATCACTGGACAAGCTCAACGCCATTGACTCCGCCAAGAGGCGGCTCGATGGAGGACATCATTCAGGACGCTGCGCAAAAGCAGAGCGATGAAGACGCCGACACGCGTCGAAGCCGTCAAGGAAGCGGTCGAGGAAGTCAACCTCGACCAGCTCGCCGCCTCCAGCGAAGAAGCGCCCGTCATCAAGCTGGCCAATCTGATCATCGTGCAGGCCATCAAAGACCGCGCCAGCGACATCCATCTGGAGCCGTTTGAAAAAACCATGCGGCTGCGCTACCGCATTGACGGCGTGCTGATGGACGCCACGCCGCCGCCCAAGCAGATGCAACTCGCGCTGGCCTCGCGCTTCAAAATCATGAGCAGCCTCGACATCGCCGAACGCCGGCTGCCGCAGGACGGACGCATGCGCGTCAAGGTCAGCGGCAAGGATTATGATTTGCGCGTCTCCGTTCTGCCGACGGTTCACGGCGAAAAAATCGTGCTGCGCGTCCTCGACAAAACCAATTTGTCCGCCAGCCTTGACAAGCTCGGCCTGGATCCCGACACCTTCAAGCAATTCAAGGCCGCCATTGACGCGCCGCACGGATTGATCCTCGTCACCGGCCCGACCGGCTCCGGCAAAACGACGACGCTCTATTCCGCGCTCAACGAACTGAACAACCCGATTTACAACATCGTCACCGTCGAAGACCCGGTGGAATTCCAGATTCCCGGCATCAACCAGGTGCCGACGAAAAAAGAAATCGGCCTGACCTTCGCCAACGCGCTGCGCTCCATTTTGCGCCAGGACCCGGACATCATCATGATCGGGGAAATCCGCGACACCGAGACGGCGGAAATCGCCATCGAAGCCGCGCTCACCGGCCACCAGGTGCTGTCCACGATGCACTGCAATGACGCGCCCGGCGCCATCGCGCGCCTCGACGACATGGGCATCGCGCCGTTTTTGATTTCGTCCTCCGTGATTTTGTCCTGCGCGCAACGCCTCATGCGCCGCATTTGTTCGCATTGCAAGGAGCCGGTGACCTATCCCGCGAAAATGTTTGAAGACCTCGGCATTGATCCCGGCGATGTTCAACGGCGTGCAGCTTTATCGCGGACGCGGCTGCGACCGCTGCAAAAATTCCGGCTACGCCGGGCGCATGGCCATCATCGAAGCCATGACCATCACCGACCAAATCCGCAAACTCATCATCGCCCGCGCCAGCACGCGCGAAATGGGCAAGGTCGCCATCAAGCAGGGAATGCAGACGCTCCGCATGGTCGGCCTCGACCGCGCGCGCGACGGCATCTCCACGCTGGAACAAGTTCTCGTGCTCACCTCCGCGCACTGACGCATGCTCAAAACACCACCCGCTGCGGAACCACGCCCGGTTGCGGCCCTTTCAACATCCACGGCGGCAGTTGCGGTTTCCAGTCAGGGGCGGCCGTCACCGTCGGCGCGGTTTTTTGTCCGGCGACTCCCGGCAAAACGCCAAATCCGTCGTTGAACTGTCCCGGCGGGCGGGACGGATTCGCCGGCTGATCGAACGCGGACTTTTGCATCGTCGAATAAAGCCCGTCGCCGGATGAAGCGCTGGAAGATTTGGACGGCTGGCTTGGTTCCAGCAGTTTTCGGAATTCCGCCATGTCCGCCGCCTGCGACTGGCTTTGCGCCGGCTTCGCCGCCGCCGCGCTGAAATTTTTCAACCAGTCCGAGTCCAAATTCTGGCCGGCACCCGCGCCGCTGCCAGGCGCGGGCTGATGAAACGATCCCGCCGCCTGCGCCTGCGGCAGTTGATTTCCAAATCTTCCGCGTGGCATATCAATGCTGTTTGCGTTCAACCATGCGGAGTCGTTCTCCCGAAAATCTCCGTCCGACGACGGCGTGGCGATTATAAACCCGGCGGCACCGTTGGTTTGCGGCTGGTTCTGCCGCTCATAAAAACTTTCCATCGCCGTCAGGTTTTCCGGCTGTCCGGCGGCGTCGCGTTTTTTGATTTTCATTTCCTGTGCCGGCGTGTTGACCTCGAGGATTTTCGCCGGTGTCTCCATCCACCAGTCGCGCCGGTCCGCCTCGGCTGCCGAAACCGTCGCCTGCGGAGGCGCGGGCATACGCGCGCCTGTCGTGAAAGGGGTTTGAAACTTGAGATTCGGCGCTTGAACCATGCTGTCAAAACCAGCCGCATCCGGCGGTTGCGCCGCGAGAGACGGTGCATTGGACACCGCATCGCCGTCGTCCGGCGTGGAAAAGATGATGGATTGCCCGGTCCCCGTCAACGTCTGCGCCTGCGCGAATGAAACCGCCACCGCCATCCCGGCAGCAATCAACCCTCTTTTCAAATTTGAAAAACTAAAATCCATTTCTAGGCTGATACGCTAATACAAAAGCCGCCCCGCGACAAGCGAATTCGATGGATGCGACGCCTTTTTTTCCAACCTTCAACTTTCAACCCGTTCACTGCCTTTCATATTCGCCCTTGCCGATTTTCTTGAGCACGGTGAAACCCGCCTTTTTCGCATCCGAAAAGGACACCGGCTTGAGCTTTTGCGGCGAGCTGAAACTGGAGATGATTTTGCGGACCGGCTTTTTGCACGCCGGACAGTTCGTGAGCGGTCTGGCCGAAAGCGGGCGGGTCAACGTGAACTTCCCACCGCACACTTTGCACCCGCCTTCGCACAGTTCGTATTCGTAGATCGGCATAAACAAGACCAGTTTAATTCGTCTGCGGCTTCGCTTCACGCCATTCTTTCAATTTCACTTTCGCAGTTCTGATTTGCTCCGCGCTGAATCCGGGATTGCCTTCGATTTTTTGCACGATTTTTTCCGCGCGATGGATGTTGCCGGAATGCAAACCCTGCGCCTCGGCCAGTTTCAGCCACGAATCAAAATCCTGCGGCTGCTCTTTGACCTTGCGCTCCAAAATCTCAATCGCCGTTCCGAGATAGCCGCACGCGAGCAGTTCGTCAACCGATTCCGGCAGGACCTCGGCTGCCGGCGCGCGTTTGGGCCGTCCCCAGTCATGGATCGAACGTCGCGCGTAATCAAGGTGGCCGGGCGGAATGTGCGGCTGTTTTTCCAGCCCGCGCAGGACTTCCGCCGCCCTGTCGCTCCGGCGCAAATCCTGAACGTAAATCCGCATCAACATCAGCGCCGCGTCCACGTTCGACGGATTTTCCGCCATCAGCGAATTCAAAAGCGCCGCCGCCTCGTCGAATTTCCCCTCCGAACGCAGACGATAGGCTTCCGTCAACGGCTTCGGTTTCCGGTCATTTTCAAACTGGATTCCGCTGCGCGCCAGCAAAGTTTCCAGCACGAGAATGTTGGCGTCGCCCGATTTCTTGAGCGCGGCGCACAACTGCGCGGCCTCCTCGTGCCGTCCGTATTTGAGCAGGCTCGCGACCATGTCCATGTTGCGTGCGCTCTGGTGCGTATCAAATTCGCGCCGGTCGTCGGAATCAATCAACCGGTGAAATCCGCGCGAAAAAAATTCCGCAAGGCAGCCGCACCACAACAAGGCGATTGAAACTGGAAACACAAGCAAGCCAAGAATTGAAGGCTCGCTGAAAAATATCACCGCCAGAACAAACGACGCGACGCACCGCAAAATCCGGCGGAACATATCCGCCTTTTTATTTTCGCCCGTCAGCCGCGAATCAAATCCGCTCAACCACCACGCAATCGCGGCGGCGGCCGACAGCAGGATGATATCCAGAATCACGAAATGAATTTTGAATTTCGACCGTGGAATGTCGAATCGAAAATGGATAAGATTTGCGTGCGTGCGGACGATGAAAGCCACTACTTCAAAAATTTTCCTGACTGCCGAATGGCGCTATTTGGCGATGCTCAATTATGAAATTGAGCTGGCGGCGCTCGCACCTTTCGTCCCGGCTGGCACGGAACTGGATTTTTGGAACGGCAGAACATTTATCAGTCTTGTGGGATTTCTTTTTCAAAACGCGAGGATTTGCAGGGTTCCAATTCCGTTCCATCGTCATTTTGAAGAAGTCAATTTACGATTTTACGTTCGTCGGAAAACCGGCGACGGCTGGCGGCGCGGCGTTGTTTTCATCAAGGAACTGGTTCCGCGAAGAGCCATCGCCATTGTCGCCAGAAAATTTTACAACGAAAATTACGTTGCGCTGCCAATGTCGCACCGGATTGAAAAGATTCGGGAAGAAATAAAATCCGCTTCTTATTTTTGGCATTTTGGCGGTCGGGAAAATCATTTGAAAGTGATCACTCGCGGCCAGGCGCAACCTTTAGCTGACGGCTCGCTACAGGAATTTATCACCGAACATTATTGGGGTTATGCGGCGCAACCCGACGGCTCGACGATGGAATATCGCGTCGAACACCCGCGCTGGCAGATTTGGGAAACGCAAACGGCGGAATTGCACTGCGACGCCGCCAGTTTGTATGGCAAAATATTTTCCGGGTATTTGAATCAGGCTCCGTCGTCAGCTTTTCTCGCAGACGGTTCTGAAGTGAAAGTCCACAAAGGTATTAAATTAACCGACTGAACATTTTTTACTTCTTCAAAAACGTGCTGAACAAGTCAATCGGCAGCGGCAGAAACGTCGTTGCGGTCGCTGGACATTTCGCGCGTGAAGAAATTAAGCCGCCACAAGCGGAAGATTTTCCACGGACAGATTTGGCATTTTGCCCGCCGCCAGAACTTCCTTTGCGTCGAGGATTTCGATGCCGACCAGCTTTTCGTCCGCGCCAATGTTGAGCGCCACCTCGTCGTTCAGGCGCACGGTGCGGCACTCGTGCTGGCCTTCGATGAGGCGGATGTAAAGCGCGTCAATTTCGGAATCGTATCTGATTTTCATATTAAACCTTCTTAAAAATAGAACGTATAGACGGTAATGACAACTATTTCGTTGGCCTCGTCTTTGATGACGGGCGCAACTTGTTTGACGGCGTAAAATTTGTCCTGCCACTTTTTATTGAAAGGGAAATTGTAGCGGCAGAATTCACGTCCGTTTTTGGCCGGTTCGCGCGTGCCGTTGTGAATGGCTTCGACTACTTCAAATTCCGCAGCGCCGCGTTCCGCAGACTGTTCGCGGGCGTGTTTGGTCAGGCGGATCGGCTTCACCATTTTACTTCTTCAAAAACGCGCTGAACAAGTCAATCGGCAGCGGCAGGAACGTCGTCGTGTTGTGTTCGCTCGCCATTTCGCGCATGGTCTGGAGATAACGCAATTGCAGCGCGATCGGTTCTTTGCTGATGACGGCGGCGGCCTGCGCCATTTTTTCGGCGGCCTGGAATTCGCCCTCGGCGTTCACCACTTTTGCGCGGCGTTCGCGTTCGGCCTCGGCCTGCTTGGCCATCGCACGCTTCATGCTGTCCGGCAGCGACACGTCCTTCACTTCCACCGACGTGACCTTGACGCCCCACGGCTCGGTCTGGCGGTCAATGATTTCCTGCAGCTTCTGGTTGATGACATCGCGCTGCGCCAGCAGCTCGTCGAGTGCAGATTGTCCCAGCACGCTGCGCAAAGTGGTTTGCGCGATGAGCGAGGTCGCCTTCCAGAAATTCTCCACTTTGACGACCGCCGCGTTCGGGTCCACGACGCGGAAATAAATCACCGCGTCCACCGTGGCCGGCACGTTGTCCTTGGTCATGATCTCCTGTTTGGGAACGTCAATCGTCACGACGCGCATATCCATCCGCACCATTTTATCCATGACGGGGATGAGAAAAATCATGCCCGGCCCTTTGGCGCCCTGCAATTTGCCGAGCCGGAAAATGACGCCACGCTCGTATTCGCGCAATATTTTGACCGCCGATGATAAAATGAAAAGCCCGACGACTATGAGCGGAATAATGATCGCCAGTCCGCCGCCAATGAGATGTTGAATTGATTGTATGTCCATGATTGATCCTAGTTGATGGTTGAACTGTCTTAACGGTTAAACCCGAAACGGGCGGAACGCAAAGAAATTCGGCGATGTTCGGCTTTCAGTTTCTTGCTTGCGTTGCGTTAGTCGAGCCGGCAATACGCCGCCAACCCCTGCAATCCGCCTTCGCGACCGAAGCCGCTTTCCTTGTAGCCGCCGAATGGGCTCGTCGGGTCAAACTTGTTGTAAGTGTTCGCCCAGACGACGCCGGCGCGCAGCTTGTTGACCATCTTGAAAATCTTGCTGCCTTTGTCCGTCCACACGCCCGCGCTCAAGCCGTAAGGAATATTGTTCGCGCGCTCGAAGGCCTCCTCTGGCGTGCGGAACGTCATCACGCTCAACACCGGCCCGAAAATTTCCTCGTTCGCCACGCGATGCGCGTGCGTCACGCCCGTGAGAAATGACGGCGCAAACCAATATCCTTTTGCCGGAAGCGTGCATTGCGTCTGCGTCAACTCCGCGCCTTCGTCCACGCCGCTTTGCACCAGCTCGCGGATTTTTTCGAGTTGTGACCGCGAATTGATCGCGCCGATGTCCGTGTTTTTGTCGAGTGGATTGCCGACGCGCAACGTCTGGATGCGGTCGCGCAATTTTTTGATGACCGTGTAATAAATTCCTTCCTGCACGAACAACCGCGACCCCGCGCAACAAACGTGGCCCTGATTGAAATAAATCCCCGCGATGACGCCTTCGATGGCCTGGTCAATCGGCGCATCCTCGAACAAAATGTTCGCCGCCTTGCCGCCGAGTTCCAGAGCGTAATTTCTTCTTTGTGCCGGCGACCGCCTACGCGATTCTCTTTCCGACCTCGGTCGAGCCTGTGAACGCGAGCTTGTTGATGTCCGGATGATTGACGAGCGCCGCGCCGGTCTCGCCCGCGCCGGTGACGATGTTCACCACGCCATCGGGCAATTCCGCCTCCTGAAAAATCTGCGCCAGCCGCATTGCCGTGAGCGAAGTCGTTTCCGCCGGTTTCAAAACGACCGTGTTGCCGCACGCAAGCGCGGGTGCGATTTTCCACGCGGCCATGAGCAACGGAAAATTCCACGGAATGATCTGCCCCGCGACGCCGAGCGGATGCGGCGTTTTGCCGGGGAACGCGTATTTCAACTTGTCCGCCCAGCCCGCGTAATAAAAAAAGTGCGCGGCCACGAGCGGCAAATCCACGTCGCGACTTTCCTTGATGGTCTTGCCGCCGTCCATCGTTTCGAGCACGGCCAGCTCGCGCGACTTCTCCTGGATGATGCGCGCGATGCGGTAAAGATATTTGCCGCGCTCGCGTCCCGGCATCTTGCTCCAGATTTTTTCGTAAGCGCGCCGCGCGGATTTCACCGCCTTGTCAACGTCGGTGGCGTCGGCGAAGGAAATCTCCGTGAGCTTTTCTTCCGTCGCAGGATTGATGGACGGAAAATATTTTTGCGAATGCGGTTTGACGAATTTTCCGCCGATGAACAATTCATGTCGCGGCGCGATGACGTAATTCTTCGAATCCTCCGGCGCAGGCGCGTAATTCCATTTGTCGCCGAAATTCAATTTTCGTTCGCGCAAGGGAATAACGGCGTGATTTGTCGGAGCGGCGCGCTTGGCCGAAAGTTTCACGGGTTTAAGTTTCGTTTTCATAACAAATTATTTCTTCGGTTTTCGTTTCGGCGGCGCGAGTTGTTTGGCTTGCTTCGCCAAGTCTTCCATTTGCATTGCAAACTCCGCGTTGGCCTTGGCGTCTTCCAGCGCGCGGCGCTTCACTTCAAACTTGTCAAACTCCAGTTCCGCCTTTTGCTGGGCTTCCTCGGCGGAAATTTTGCCCGCGTGCTTCAGGATGTTGCGTCCGCTCAAGCGCAGGAAATCATCCAGCTTCGCGATCCAGTCGCGCATATACATGGGCTTGCGATCCAGCGCCTGCAACTCCGCAAATTCCAGATAAACTGTCACGATGCGGTTGAGCGCGTCGAGTTCCTTCTCCGAAAGATAATTTTTGGCGATGGTCACATCGGTCTTGCGCACTTTTGCGCCGCTCCAGGCGGTCAAGCCCGCGTTCGGCCTGGTCGCGTCCGCGCGCTGATGGATGACTTCCGCCGCCGTCTGGCCGTGCGTGGCCCAGTGCATTTTATTCTGCACCGTCTGAAAAAATTTCTGCGATGCCTCGACGGACGGATCGTAGTCAATGCTCGTCGCATAAATGTCCAGCACCTTGCGCCAGAACACGCGCTCGGACGACCGGATGTCGCGGATGCGCGCGAGCAATTCGTCGAAGTAACCGCCGCCGCCCGCCTGCTTCAACCGTTCGTCGTCCATCGCAAAACCTTTGACGATGTATTCGCGCAACCGCTGCGTGGCCCAGATGCGGAACTGCGTGCCGCGATGCGATTTCACGCGGTAGCCGACGGAAATGATCGCGTCGAGATTGTAGAACTTGGTCTGGTAATTCTTCCCGTCAGCGGCAGTTGTCAAGTAATCCTTGACCACTGAACCTTCCGCCAATTCGCCTTCTTCAAAAATGTTTTGGATGTGCAGGCTGACGTTTTGCTTGGTCGTTTGGAACAACTCGGCCATCTGGCTTTGCGACAGCCAGACCGTCTGATTCTCCAGCCGCACCTGCAAATGCGTCCGGCCATCCTCGGTTTGGTAGAGGATCAGCGCGGATGGATTGTTTTTGGGCTCATTCATTCCTTGGCGACGCCGCGTTTGATGAAAACTGATTTACGTTTGGTTCTCATTTTCCATTTCAGCTTTGTGATACGTCATGTCAGTTTCCAAACACACAGAATGGTCAAAGTCCATAAGCGACTCATATTCGAACAAGGACGGATTCTGCTTTGCTGGTTGCGGATAAACCAAAATCGGCAATTCCCCTTTGAGACTCCAGTAAGTCACTTTTGCTTGTGGTGCTCGCGTGAGCCGAAGCAATAAATGGTTGAATTGAGCTATGAACTTAAATGCAGTGCGTGCTGGCGTTCTCTGATTGCGGTTATATTGTCCACCATTGAAAACTTGAAAGCCTTCATTAAAAGTAAATCCAACAGTGCTTAATCGTGAGTAGCCCAAATCAACTACAACGCTCTGCGGTATAAATCCTGACTTCAATTTCAATGTGAGGTCGCTGGAAAAGATTTTATCCATCATGCCAACTTCATTTATTGTGACGGCGGTTTTCATCATCCATCGCGCAAGATTTTCCTTTTCTGCTTTCACGACCTCAATCATTTCATTGGCAAAGCGAGGCCAATCGGGCTCAATCAAAAATCCAAGTTTAGACTCAAACCATGCTTCAAGATCATTCATCCAACCGTTGTTGCATTTTTGACAAACGCACCGAACCTTCAAATTTTCCAGTGTGTGAGGAGTGCGACTATAATCGCCTTCGCCTTCAACTGTTTTTCCAACGGCTATTTCAAATTGTTCTGCCTTTGCCCGTTTGAACAGACGTTTTGCAATGACATGTTCCAAGCTATCCGCTCGTCGGCCGCAAAAAATGCAGCATGATTTAGGAAGTTTGTTCACGGCAACGAAAAATAATCCGCGCCTTGATAATTTCCTTCGACGTTTTTCACGATCTGCATCAGCACGTCGTTGACGAGCGTGCTCGCGCCGAAGCGGAACATCTGCGGGTTGAGCCAGTCGTCGCCGAGGGTTTCCTTGACCATCACGAGGTAAGCGAGCGCCTGCTTGGACGTGCGGATGCCGCCGGCGGGCTTCATGCCGATGCGGATGCCGGTGGCGAAAAAATAATCGCGGATGGCCTCCAGCATCACGAGCGTGACGGGCATGGTGGCGGCGGGCGAAACTTTGCCGGTGCTGGTCTTGATGAAATCGCCGCCGGCTTGCATGGCGATTTCGCTGGCGAGACGGACGTTGTCGTAGGTGACGAGTTCGCCGGTTTCGAGAATCACCTTCAAGTGCGCCGCGCCGCAGGCTTCCTTGGTGGCGGCGATTTCGTCGAACACTTTCGCGTGGTCGCCGGCGAGAAAGGCGCAGCGGTCAATGACCATGTCAATTTCATCCGCGCCATCGGCCACGGTGCGGCGGACTTCTTCGAGCTTGGTGCGCAACGGATATTGGCCGCTGGGAAATCCGGTGGCGACGGCGGCGATGCGCGGAATTGAAAACGAATCGAGATGTTGGCGAGGCGAAGCTACTGACGAGCCGACTCGCGAGGACGCTTGCCCCACCGTGCGCTCCCCGAGAAATTTGCGCGCGTATTTCACCATGTTCGGATAAACGCAGACGGCGGCGCAGCTCGGCACGTCGTATTTCGCCTCGATGGGCTGAAGCGCCTTGCGGCAGAGATAGGCGACTTTGCCGGGCGTGTCCTTGCCTTCGAGCGTGGTGAGGTCACACATGCTCACGGCCATTTTGAGTCCGGCCAGTTTTGCGGAAGTTTTGATGCTGCGTTTAGTGAACGCGGCGGCGCGTTCCTCGACCATCACGGCGTCAACGGAAGTGCGAAGCGGAAAATGAGCAGTGCGAGGAAAAATCACAGGCTGATCCTTTGCGGACGACACTGACACTTTCATATTTAGCCGCGATTTTGAAGATGATAATGCGCGGCGTCAATTCACTTTCCGCCGTCATTTCGGCAGGAGTTCCACGCCGGGCAGGTAAATCGTGAAGGTCGTTCCCTCGCCGGATTGCGTGTGGACGTGCAGCGCGCCGCTGCCTTCCTTGATGAGCCGCTGGACGATGTTCAATCCCAGACCCGTTCCCTGTCGCGGGCCTTTCGTGGTGAAGTAGGGCTGGAAAATTTTCGGCAGCACTTCCCCCGGAATGCCCGGGCCGTTGTCGCGCACCCATAGTTTCACCAGCGGCACGGTGTTGTCCATGCTCTCGACGTTGAGCAGCCGGTCGTTCGGGCCGTCCTTGAACCTTGTCAGATTGAGCGGCGTGCGCAGCGTCTCGCCGCCGACCTCGATGCGATGGCTGAACTGCGCGCATTGAAACGCGTTGACCGTCAGGTTCAGCAGAATCTGGATCAAGTCCGTGCCGTTGATTTTCACCGCGATGTCCTCGGCGAGCGGCTTTGCGGAAAATTCATTTTCCAAAAGGCTCGGATGAACCCGCACGAGCTGGTTCAAATCGTGCAGCAGTTGGTTCACGCTCACGCTCGGCGCGGTTTCGTCCGACTGCCGGCGGAGAAAGCCGAGGTAGCGCCGCGAAATCTCGATGCAGTTCGTCACCTGCCGCGCGATGATGCGAAGGCGGTCCTTGATGAATTCCAAATCCTCGACTTCGAGGCGGTTGATGTGGTTGAGATGCTTGCTCAACACCTGGACGAATCCGGAAATCACGGTGAGCGGGCCGTTGATGTCGTGGATGATGCTCGCGTAAATGTCGCCGCGCGTCTTGGCGATCTGCTCCTCGATGCGCTGGCTCTGGAGTTCGGCGATCAACTCCTGGACTTTTTCCGCGCTGCTGTGGATTTCGCTTTCGAGCATCCGGCGCTGCATCGCCTGGTTCACGGCGGCGCGCATCTGCGCGATGTCAAACGGCTTGTTGATGTAATCGCACGCGCGCAGCCGGAGGGCCTGCCGGATTGTGTCGGTCGTCTCGAACGCCGTCATCATGATCGCCTCGATGTCCGGCTTCACATATTTGAGGCGTTCCAAAACTTCGATGCCCGACATTCCCGCCATGCGGATGTCCAAAACCGCGACATCCACTTCATTTTCCTGCGCGAGCTTGATCGCCGTCGGCCCGTCCTCGGCCATGAGCAAATCGTAATCGTCCTTGAAAATCACACGCAGAGACTGGCGCGGCCCGTCCTCGTCGTCCACGATCAGCAGCGTGCCGCGGCGCTTCGGCGGCGTCGCCTCGATGATTTCCGCCACGGCCTCGCTCGCGGCTTCCAATGGATCAGCAATTGCGCTCATATTCAACAATCATGCTAACAACAAAAAATCCACGCTCAAGAATAAAGAATGTCACGTTTGCGTGAATTGTGAAAGAAGCAATTTTAATGCCTGGTTCGCCGTAACCTGTTTGAACTTCTCGCGCCCGAAACAATTCAACCTGCGCTCCACCACTGTCCCAAAATCATAGGCGACCGCGATGAAAACCGTCCCCACCGGCTTGCCTTTTGTGCCGCCGCCCGGCCCGGCGATTCCAGTCACGCCGACCGCAAAATCCGCGCCGAATTTTTCCCGCGCGCCTTCGGCCATTTCGCGCGCGACGGCTTCGCTCACCGCGCCGTGCTTTTTCAAAGTTGCAGCCCGGACGCCAAGGAGTTTTTCCTTCACCTCGTTGCTGTAGGCGACAATTCCTCCGGGAAAAATTTCCGACGCGCCCGGAACATTTGTGATTCCGTTCGCGATGAAACCGCCGGTGCAGGATTCCGCCAGCGCCACGCTCTTTTTCCGTTGCGTCAGCAAATGGACGACGGCAATTTCAATCGCCCTCGGCTGTTTTTTAATTTTTGGATTCAATGTCCGGGATGCGATTGTTCTCAAGTGCCGGAACCGAAAACTTGAAATTCAAAAAAACTGGCCCATGAGCCGGGTTGCAATCCGGTCACGACGATCCGCACATATCTTGCGCTGGCTGAAAAATTATCGGTGTTCAACCGCGACGAAACGGAATTTCTGGTTTGGTTGACCACCGTCGCCCAGTCCTTGTTGTCCAGTGATGTTTGGATTTCATATTGATATGCGGCTTCATGCTCCCACACGACCTGCGTGTGGGTGATTGTCTCCGTCGCCCCCAAATCCACCTCCCACCATTGCGGAACGCTTTCGTTGGAGGCGCACCAGCGGGTGCGTGGATTGCCGTCGTTGCCCTTTTGAGGCGGGTGTTGATTTTCCGAACTTCCGGCAAAGGCCGGTCTGTTTAACGCAAGGTTGCCCGCGCCGTTCGCAGACGTTCCAGGCTGAAAACCGTCTGGCGGCGAATGTGAGGATTCAACGCCGGCTGCCGCCACCGGTGCGGGCTTCGATGAGAAAATCGTTCCGCGATATACGAACGCCACCGCCGCGCCGATGAACATAAAAATCATCACGACAACCAGCGCGCCGGGAAAACCCTTCGCCTGCGGCAGCGCATAGGGATTAGCTTCGGGAATCTTCGGCGGCGGACGCTCGCCCTTTTTTATGCCGGTGATGATGAATTTCGGGTCGTCCGACGCGGGTGCCTGCGGCACGGTGATTTTCTGGAAGCACGTCGGGCATTCCATCACCGAGCCGGCCTGCGACGAATCGCACTTCATGTGCTGGCCGCAGACCGGACAGGCATATTTGAACTCGCTCATGGCTTTGGCAGAAACATTTCACATAACGGCTGTTTCGGCAACGCCGATTTTTAATCTTCCTCGTTCTCGTCGTCATCCTCATCCTCAATTGTTTTCGACGCGAGGACGAGGATGACGATGAGGATGAGAAAGATAAAATGCCTTTGCGTCCTCGCGTCTTTGCGTTAAAAACAAGCTGGCCTATGAATAATAAATCTCCCGTCTCCCGCAGCGGACGCTTCGCGCGCGAAGTCAGCGCCGACGTCGCGCAATTCACCGAATCCATTTCCTTCGACTGGCGGCTTGTGGCGGCACGACATCCTCGGCTCGATGGCCCACGCCGAGATGCTCCACAAAATCGGCGTGCTGAAAAAAAACGAATTGCACGCCATCGTCCGCGGCCTCGACCAAATCGGCAAAGAAATCAACGCCGGCAAATTCAAGTGGAAGCCGGAACTCGAAGACGTTCACATGAACATCGAGGCCGAACTCACCAAGCGCGTTCCCGCCGGCGCGAAACTGCACACCGCCCGCTCGCGCAACGACCAGGTCGCGCTCGACGTGCGGCTGTGGCTGCGCGATGAAATCATTTTGCTGCTCGGCGAAATCGCCGATTTGCAGCGCGCCCTCGTCTCGCTCGGCGAGAAAAATTCCGACGTGCTTATTCCCGGCTACACGCATCTGCAACGCGCGCAGCCCGTTTATCTCGCGCACCATCTGCTCGCCTACGTCGAGATGCTCGAACGCGATTGCGAGCGCCTCTGGGACTGCCACTCGCGCGTGAACGTCTGCCCGCTCGGCAGCGGCGCGATCGCCGGTTCGACCTTGCCGTTGAAACGCGAACTCGTCGCGAAGCTGCTCAATTTCGTTGACGCGAATGGCAAAGTTCAACTCACGCAAAATTCCATGGACGCCGTGAGCGACCGCGATTTCGCCGTCGAATTTTGCGCCGCCGGCGCGCTGCTCGCCGTGCATCTCTCGCGGCTCGCGGAGGACGTGATTCTCTGGGCCAGCGCGGAATTCAATTTCATCAAGATCGCCGACGCCTACACCACCGGCTCGTCGCTCATGCCGCAGAAGAAAAATCCCGACATCGCCGAACTCACGCGCGGCAAGACCGGCCGCGTCTTCGGCAACCTGATGTCGCTGCTCACGCTGCTGAAAGGATTGCCGATGACCTACAACCGCGATTTGCAGGAGGACAAGGAACGGCTGTTCGACACCGCCGACACCGTGCGCGCCTCGACGCGGATTTTTTCCGCGATGTTGCGCAATGTAAAAATCAATCGCGCCGCCTGCGCCGCCGCCGCGAGCGACCCGGCGTTGCTGGCGACCGACCTCGCGGATTATCTGGTGAAAAAAGGAATGCCATTTCGCCAGGCGCATCACGTCGTCGGCGCAGTGGTGGCGCTGGCGGAAAAAACCGGCAAACCGCTGAACCAACTCACGCTCGCGGAACTGCAAGGTGTGAACCCGACATTCGGGCGCGACGCGCTGGGCGTGTTCAATCTGAAAACGGCGATGGCGAAACGAAACCTGACCGGCGCACCGGGAACGAAGGAAGTCGCGAAGCAACTGGCGCGCTGGCGGGAACAGCTTTCGTGAAATAATCAAAATGGAAATCGCGTATCTCGAAACGACGTTTTTTAGTTTCTACCATGATGAACGGCCTGCGCCCGCCATCGTGGCGATGCGCGATTGGACGCGGCAGTTTTGGGACGAGCGGCGCGACGATTACGCGCTGGTCACAAGCGCAGCGGTGCTGGACGAATTGCGCAAAGGCGGCGCGCACCATAAAAAACCGGCACTGGATTTGGCGCTCACATTGCCATTGATTCCGGGCGGCGATGAAGTCGCCGAGATCGTTCAGGTGTATGTGAAGCACAAAATCATGCCCGCAGACCCGGCGGGCGATGCGCTGCATCTGGCGCTGGCATCGTTCCACGAGTGCGACTATCTTGTGACTTGGAATTGTCGGCATCTGGCGAACGCCAGCAAGTTCGGCCACATCCGGCGGATCAACACCCTGCTCGGATTGAAAACACCGGAACTGGTGACGCCGCCGGAATTATTGGGAGACATCGAAACATGAATGCAGCAGACCAGGCCATTGAGGAAATCCGGGCGGTGCGGCATCGCATCTCCACGGAACACGGCCACGACATCACGAAATATCTCGCCAGCCTGCGCGCCGAGGAAAAGCAGCACGCGGCGCAACTCCAGCGTGGCGCGGAATTGCTCGCCCGGCGCAAAGCGGAACGTAAAAAATATCCCGCGCTCACCGGCGACGCGATGGCTTTGCGCGAACGCCCCAAAAAATGAAACGCGCGATGGCGAAACGAAACCTGACCGGCGCACCGGGAACGAAGGAAGTCGCGAAGCAACTGGCGCGCTGGCGGGAACAGCTTTCGTAAACGTATCCAAATTTTGCCCGAATGAAAAAATGCCCATACTGCGGCAAAGAATATCCAGACGATATCGAGCGTTGTTTAACTGACAATGAAATTCTATTGGGCGGAGAACCGCCGCCAACTGATTCTGACGATTCGGCTGCCTCAATACCACCTTCAATCATCTTATCCGAGGCTGTTGCCGCGCCAACCTCAACCGTGCCGTGGTCTGATCGAGAGCTTCGTATTTTTGAAGTTGTTCTGGTTTGTCTGGTTGCTTTTGGCTCTAGCATTCTTTCTTCAGCTCACTCACTTTACTTGCGAAGTTTAGGCGATTTCGGGAGATCAAGTTCAGGTTCTGGAGAATATGGTTGGATTTATAATTGTTTGCATGAGGCAACAGCTCTTGGATTACTCTGGTATGTCCTTCAACGTCACGGAAAATCTTTCACTGACTTGGGTTTAACTTGGGCGCGGAAAGATATTGGTTGGTCTATCATCCTTAAGATTGCAGGGACACTTGCTTTCTATGCAATCTACTCCGCAATTTATTTTTCCGGTCTAACTGCAACGAGTCATAAAGCTGCAAGTGCTTATGTCGGTTCCGTTTTGTTTGGCGGAGGCATTTTTTTTACGACGCTATTATTTCAATTCCTTAATCCATTTTTTGAAGAGCTTATTGTTAGAGCTTATGTGATGACGGAGGTTAAGCACCTCACAAACAGTGCGACAAAAGCTATAATTGTCAGCACACTTCTGCAAACCAGTTATCATTTTTATCAAGGCGCGCCAGTGGCCTTCGCTCACGGAGCAACATTTCTGATTTTTTCGATTTATTACGCAAAAACTAATCGCATTGCTCCCATTATTCTGGCGCATCTCTATGCTGATGTTGGTGGCACTTTGTGGTATTTATTTCGGCAATGACGGCGCAAATTGAATTCTGAAAATGGGTCTGTCTAAAAATGCCAACGGCGTTAAATGATCTGCTCAAGGCGGCGGCGCGCGGAAATAACATCACTTGCGCAAAGGCGTGAACGGGGATTAAATTATGTCCGATGAAGCTGCGAACCGATTTGCTGGAACACCTGACCGACCAGGACATTCTGGAGGAGGTGCTGGCGAACAATCACCGTTACAAGCCCGAGCCGCTTTTCTCAAAAACCGGAGTTGGGAGCTTGTCACCGGCCTCAACCGGGGAGCGTGCGCAAGAGGAGGCGCGCAGCACGGCTTTAATCGCGAGACTCAAGAAGCGTGCCGCCGCGAGTGGGAAGAAAAACAACCGCAAGTCCTCTCGCTCGACGAAACTTTAGAATTTCTCCGCCACTGCCACCGGCGCGCGCCTTTTCTCTTTTTCAACGGCAACACTTTTGCCGACATTGGCCGTCAAATTGTCCGCCGCCATTTTCGCAGAGCTTCCAAATGCGCGCCTGCGCGAAATCACTTCCGCCGTCGCACATTTCATCGCCGGCGTGCTTGACCGCGAATCCATGGCGCGGATGGTGAATGAACTTTCTGAATCCGCCGATTTCAAGCCGGGCGATGAGGTCAAAACCTTGCGCGGCTCGATGAGCGGAAAAATTATTCGCGTGCTAAAAGATGGTCGCGTGGTGTGGCGCGCGGATTCCGGCGCGGAATTGACGGCGTTGCCGGAAAGCTTGATTCGGCAAAAGAAAAGGTGAATTCTGAAAATTGATCTGTCTAAAAATGCCAACGGCGTTAAATGATCTGCTCAAGGCGACGTCGCGCTCGTTTTATCTGACGTTGCGCGTGCTGCCCGCGCGCGTGCGCCCGCAAATCGGCCTCGCCTACCTGCTCGCGCGCACGACCGACACCATCGCCGACACGGAACTCGTCCCGCTTGCGCAACGGCTCGATGCGTTGGAAAAATTGCGCGAACGGATTCTCGGCCAGTCGTTCCGCGCCGCTGAATTTCGGCGGGCTGGCGCAGAAACAAAATCTGTCCGCTGAAAAATTATTGCTGGAAAAAGTCGAGGACAGTTTGGTCGGCTTGAAACATTTCTCTGCGGAAGATCAAAAATTGATCCGCGAAGTTCTCGACGACCATCACGAGCGGGCAGGAATTGGATTTGCGGTGCTTGGCGCACGGCTCACCAAGCCGGAAAAATCGTCGCTCTCAAAACAGCGGCGGAGCTGGATGATTACACTTATCGCGTCGCGGGCTGCGTGGGCGAATTTTGGACGAAGATTTGCCGCGCGCATTTGTTTCCCATCGCAAAACTGGATGACGCGAATATGCTCGCCGACGGAATCCGCTTCGGCAAGGGTTTGCAGCTCGTGAACATTTTGCGCGACCTGCCGGCGGATTTGAAAAATGGCCGTTGTTATCTGCCGATGGAAGAACTGGCCGAAGTTGGATTGGCGCCCGAAGATTTGTTGCAGCCTGCGAACGAATGCAAACTGCGTCCGCTTTACAATCATTATCTGGATGTGGCGGAATCGCATCTGGCGGCGGGCTGGAATTACACGAACACTCATTCCGCGCGGACAAATGCGCGTGCGGCTGGCGTGCGCGTGGCCGGTTTTGATCGGCGCAAAAACGATTTCACGCCTGCGCGAGGGCGATATTTTGAACCCACGGCGGCGCATGAAAATCACGCGCGGCGAGGTTCGCGGGATTATTTTGCGTTCGGTTTTGAGCCATCCATTTCCGGGCGCATGGCAAAAACTTTTTGTTCCGGGCGGAAAAGCAGTTGCATCGGACGCGAAGTTGGCGTAAAAATGCGCTTATGCAATTTTCCAAGTTCATGCCGCTGGTCTGCGCGGCTGTTTTTTGCGCCGGTTTTATCTCACGTCCACGCGCAGGACAATCCGGCGCAGGCCGCCGCCCGGGCGGCTTTGGATGCGAAGATGCGCGCACTGGACGCGCAGCCAGTCTCCCCGAACATGACGGCACCGCCGACAGTTGCAGATACCGCTGCACAGGCGAAGGCGATGGAAGCCTTGCAGGAAAGAATGTCCGAACTGGACGCTCAACAGAAGGCTGAAACGACGGCAGCTTCATCTTCGGACAACGCGGCGCAGACCGCCGCCCGCGCGGCTTTGGAAAAAAAATTGCACGAGTTGACTACGCAGCAGGCCGCCATGAATGTGGCCAAACCTGCTGCTGCCCCGCCGGTTCAGTCTCCGGTTGTCGCAACTCCGCCAGCCAATGCGAATTATCCCGGCAAGGAACTTGGCCTGCCGCCGATCACCGCGCCGCCGCTGCCCATTTCGGCGCAGCAAGAGACGGATTTGCAGGGTCTGCTGATGAGATATGAGGCCAACCAGATTTCGCCCGAGGAATATCAAAAGCAGCGCGCAGCCATCTTGGCCGGGCCGGTGGCGCGTCCCATTGAACGCCTGTTTTTTCGCGCCCGCCGGATCGCCCGTTCCGGCGGGTTTTTCATTTCCGGAACTTGAACTTTGTCCGCTGAACCTTAAACTGAAAATTCATGCATGATTTTCGTTACGTCGGTAAAAAATTGTTCTGTGAAGGCGTCGCCGTCGAAACGCTCGCCAAAAAATTCGGCACGCCGCTTTATGTCTATTCGCAGCGCACGCTGACGGATCATTTTCAGAAAGCTGGATTCCGCGCTCGCGCCGCTCGACCACCTGGTCTGCTTCGCGATGAAGTCCAACTCGAACCTCGCCGTGCTGCGGACGATCGCCAATCTCGGCGGCGGCTTCGACATTGTGAGCGGCGGCGAATTGCAGCGCGTCATCGCGGCGGGCGGCGACCCGCGCAAATGCGTTTTCGCGGGCGTGGGCAAAACCGAGGCGGAGATTGAATTTGCGCTGAAGCAAAACATTTATTGCTTCAACGTCGAGAGCGAGCCGGAATTGCAGCGCATCAACCAAGTCGCCGCGCGACTTAAAGAAAATCGCGCCCGTCGCCGTGCGCGTGAATCCGAACATTGAGGCGCACACGCACGCGAAGATCACCACCGGCACCTACGAAAACAAATTCGGCATCGCATTTGAAAACATCGAAGGCATCTATGCCCGCGCCGCCAAGCTGAAAAATCTGCGGCTGCGCGGCGTGCAGATGCACATCGGTTCGCAGCTCACCACCGTATCGCCGTTTGAACAGGCGATCCGCAAAGTTCTGCCGCTGGTGAAAAAACTTGCGGCGAAATACGCGCTGGAATTTTTCAGCATCGGCGGCGGACTGGGCATCGTTTATCAGCCCGCGCTCGCCAGCGGTTCGGCGGACTGGTGGAAGTCGGCGGCGGCGAAAAACGTTTTGACGCCGGCCAAATACGCCGCGCGCCTCGTGCCGTTGCTCCAGCCGCTCGGCCTGAAAATCCTGCTCGAACCCGGCCGCTTCATTTCCGGCAACGCGGGCATTCTGGTCACGCGCGTCGAATATGTGAAGCGCACCGGCAAAAAGAATTTTCGTGATCGTGGATGCGGCGATGAACGACCTCATCCGTCCGGCGTTTTACGACGCCTATCACGAAATCGTGCCGCTCACAAAAAAAGGCGGCGCGACGATTTCATCCGATGTCGTCGGGCCGATCTGCGAGTCCGGCGATTATTTCTGCAAGGACCGGCCGCTGCCGAAAGCTCGGCGAAGGCGATCGCCATCGCGTTGTTGAGCGCGGGCGCCTACGGCTCGGTCATGGGATCAAACTACAACGCGCGTCCGCTGCCGACGGAAGTTTTGGTGAACGGCAAAAAATTCGCCGCCGTGCGCGAACGCCAGGCCGTGGCAAAAATCTGGGCGGACGAAAAAATCGCGCCGTGGCAGAAGTAGTGGCACAGGCGTCCCGCCTGTGCGTTAAAATCAAAGCCGCGAAATGGAAGCCGTGATTTTTGAAACTCACCGGCGGGACGCCGGTGCCGCTATTTCCCCCATCTGCCCGCGCGTGACGCCAAGCTGGTTCATCAATTTCAACTCGCGCCACAGTTGCGTTCCGTCAATTTCCCCGCGCAAAAGCTGGCGGTATTTCGCGATGGTGCGCTCGACGGTTTCCGGCGGTTCATCCAGAAATTCCACGCGGAAATGCCGCACGCCGAGTTCGATCATCTTGGAAATATATTCCGCGCCAGTCTGCGTCTGTGAATTGAAGACAGTGTTGCGGCAGCCGGCGTCCGCCTTGAGCGCGTGCTCCGCGCCGACGCGGTCGCGCAGTTTGACGACGTGCGTGTCGCAAGGCCGTCCGCAGTTCGTGTAGTCCGTGCCGCTGGACAGAAATGCGCAGAACACGCAATGCTCCATGTGAAACATCGGCATGTGCTGATGAATCGTGACCTCGAACCATTCCGGCGGCGCGGCCTGCAACAGCGCTTCGAGCTGCGAAAAATTCAAATCGTAGGACGGCGTGATGCGTTCCAGGCCGAATCTGATTTTTGAAATAATCCGCCGAAAGACGGTTGGCGATGTTCAAGGAATAATCGCCGCGTATCCGGCAGTCGGCGAAAAATTTCAGATGGTCGTAGTTGCGGACGAGGTAGCCGTCGGCGTTCGACGACAAAACCTGTTTCAAAATCCATTCCTCGCCGGTTTTGAAAATGCGCGGCGGAGCGACAAAAATTGCGGATTGCGGATTGCGGATTGCGGATTCGCAGCCTCGCGCCGTGTGAAACGGTCGTGACGGCCTCGCGATATTTTTTCGGGTCTTCAAACTCGCAATACACCGTCTGCACGCCGCATTTCAAGCGCGGCTTCGAGCTGCGGCAGGCTGCGGACGAGAACAATCAAGTTCGGAGTTCGGAGTTCGGAGTTCGGAACACCGGATGCGAATGAATCGGGTTTCACTCCGCATTCCGCATTCCGCATTCCGCACTCCTGAAGCTGCCATCGTTTCGGCTGTGCGCGGAGCTTTTCCAGTTCGGCAACAAATTCACGGCGCAGGCGGTTCAATTCGCTGACGGGCAGCATCACTTCGCCGGACAGAAAATTTTTCAGTCCGCCCAGCTTGAACGGCGTGCCGCCGAGCCGGCCAAGCTGTTCGCGCAATTTTTCTTCCGTCAGCGGAATTTTTTCCGCCTTGGCCAGCGGCATGGACGATTCAACTTTTGCAACATTTCCGAATTCATCGCGCGCGATCAGCGTGAGCGGCTTTCCGGCCAGGCCGTGAACTTCCATTTCAACCGGCCGCTGAAATTGCGGCGCGTCGCCGGCAAAACTCTGGCGCAGGCGCTTGTCGAGTTCCGGATCGTTTGTTTTCCACAATTTGTCGCCGACTTGGACGCGCAGAAAATCAATGTCGCCGTAGCCGAAACGCAGCTCTGTCGAGCTTCTCGCCGGGAATTTTGAATCGCGGTTCCTGAATTTCGTAAATGCGTCCGCCCTCCTCTTTTTCATCCGGCTTGCCCGCGTCAAAGACAATGCCGTCGCCGGGCTTGACGGGCGCGGCGAGGTTTATGATGACGCCGTCGCGGACAATTTTTTTGACCTCGCCGAGAAACACGCCGCGTTTTTTTCCGAAGCGCGCATGGACAAGCTGCTGGTTGTTGGTGCCGCCAAACCAGCCGGTGTGCAGCCCGCGCGAAAACGCCATTTCCAATGCATATTTTTCAGATTGGCCACAGAGTCGCAGAGGCGCAGAGGTTTTGTTTTCTTCGCTCTGTGCTTCTGTGTCTCTGTGGCAAAGTTTATCGAGTGCATTGCGATAAACTTTCGTGATGCTGGCGACGTATTCCGGCGACTTCAACCGGCCTTCAATTTTCAGCGACGCGACGCCGGCGCGCACCAGTTCCGGCAACATTTCCAATCCCGCCAAATCCTGCGGACTCAACAAATAGCGTTTGTCGCCGAGCGGAACTTGCTGGCCGTCGGAAATCAAATCGTAAGGCATCCGGCAGGCCTGCGCGCATTCGCCGCGATTGGCCGAGCGGCCGCCGAGCGATTCGCTCGTCAGGCATTGGCCGGAATAGGCGACGCACAGCGCGCCGTGGACGAAAACTTCCAGGGGCAGTTGATGGTTGAGAGTCGAGAGTTGAGAGCCGGAAACCCGCGCCGCGTTTATTTTTTCAATTTCCGCAATCGAGCATTCGCGCGCCAGCACGACGAGGTTGCAGCCAAGTTCGCGCGCGAACTCAACGCCCGCCGCGCTGGTGACGGTCATCTGCGTCGAAGCGTGAATCGGAAAATCCGGCGATAATTTTCGGATCAGCCGGCAAATCCCGACATCCTGCACAATGGCGGCGTCCACGCCGGCGGCGATGATGGCGCGCAGATAGTTTTCCGCATCGGCCAGCTCGTTCTGAAAGACGAGGATGTTGAAGGTGACGTAGCCCTTGACGCCGCGCCGGTGGAGAAATTCCATGAGCTTCGGCAGATCGGCCTCGGTGAAATTATTCGCCCGCATCCGCGCGTTGAATTTTTCGAGGCCGAAATAAACCGCATCCGCGCCGTTTTCCACGGCGGCCTTGACGCATTCCCAGTCGCCGGCGGGCGCGAGCAGCTCCGGCAATTGCGGATTGCGGATTGCGGATTGCGGATTTAATTCGGCGGCGCTTGAAACCATCGAGTGACAGCATAACCGATAAACCGTCCCGAAACCAAATCCGTTTGTTGCGTGGAAAATTTGCAATCGCGCCCGGCAGGGTTAAGCTGGACTCGTGAATGATGAATTTTCCACCGCCGCCTATTGGCAGGGCGGCTTCGACGAAGACGGCCTGCGCGAGTGGGCGGAAAAATTGCGCGGGCAGCTCGGCCAGCGTCCGGTTTCGCTCGGCCTCGTGTTCATGTCGCCGGAATTTTTTCCAACACGCGCAGGCGACGCTGGAAATTCTGCGCGTCCACGCGCGCATCCCGCTGCTCGCGGGCTGTTCGAGCGCGGGACTTGTTGCCGGTTCAAAGGAAATTGAAAATGCGACGGGCATCGTGCTCGCGCTGTATTCGCTGCCCGGTGCGGAGTTGAAGGGTTTTCGTTTCACGCAAACACAGGTCGAGGAGGCGGACGGCGCGGCGTATTGGCCGCTGGAATCCGGCGTCGAACCAAAATCCTCAAACGGCTGGCTCGCGTTCATTGACCCGTTTCATCTGGACGCGGAAAGCTGGATCCGCTCATGGAACCAATCATTCGCGCCGCTGCCGGTCTTCGGCGGGCTGGCCAGCGGGATTTTTTCCGAACAGTCCACGCAGGTTTATTTGAACGGCGAAGTGTTCGAGGACGGCGGCGTGGCGGTGTCCGTCGGCGGCGCGGTGAAATTATCCGGCGTCATTTCGCAGGGCTGCACGCCGATTGGCGAGACGTGGACGCTCACGCGCGTTGAACAAAATCTCATCCACCAAATCGCGAACCGGCCCGCCTACGCGGTGCTGGCCGAAACGGTGCAGAAACTTTCGCCCGCCGACCAGCAGAAGGCGCGCGGCAATCTTTTCATCGGCCTGGTCGTGAACGAATATCTCGAGGATTTTCATCGCGGCGATTTTCTCGTTCGCAACCTCATTGGCGGGGATCCGAATTCCGGCGTGCTGGCCGTGGCCGCGCTGCCGCGCGCGGGACAGACCATGCAATTTCACCGGCGCGACGCGGTGGCCGCGAACGAGGACATGGACGAACTGCTCGCGCACGCGAAGGAAAAAATCGGCGGCGCGGCGATTTACGGTGGCTGCCTCTGCTGCTGCAACGGGCGCGGGAAAAATCTTTTCGGCCAGCCGAACCACGACGCCGAACTTGTGCAAAAGGAATTCGGCCCGATTGGACTCGCGGGATTTTACGGCAACGGCGAGATTGGCCCCGTCGGCGGAAAAAATTATCTGCATGGCTTCACCGCGTCTCTCGCGCTCTTCGTGAAGAAATAACCCGCTATTCCTCGCGGTTCGGATTCTTTATTGCATTTATCCGCTGGCTCGTCATGCTTGTTTCCGAATGTCAGAGGAACAACAGCCGGAATCGAATCTGCCACCGCCCGCAAAAAATCCGGGTGGCGCAAAACGCCGGCGCGGACGGCGCGGCGGTCGTGGCCGCAGTCCGCGCCCGCCGGTCAAAGTCGGCGCGGTCGAAACGCCGCCCGCCGCCGAAATGACAGCCTCAACCGAATCGCACGTTGCAATGGAACCGGTCGTGCCGCCGGTTCCGCCGCACGCAGAACCGCCGATCAAATTGTCCGAACGCCCGGTGCGTCCGCAACCATCCCGCCCGCCGTTGCCAGCGCGTCACAGATTTGAGCCGGTGCCGCCCGCGTCGCGTGTGCCGCGCACGGACGGTTCCGCCATCAGCCACGCTGTCAATGAAGTGCTGCGGGTCGTCGAATCGCTGGAGCAGACGTTGGAACAGATGGAAGAGGTTTTGGAACTGGTCGAGTTGGCCGAACGCCAAAAAGCCACCGACGAACGGGAGATTGAATCGCTGCTCCGCGCGTTGCGCCAGTTTCAATCACGCGGCGGAAGGCCGGATCGTCCCGAACCGCCGGAACGTCATAACCGTCCCGCGCGCCCAAACCGCCCCGACCGTCAGGAACGTCCTGACCGGCCAGAACACCCGGAAAATCAGGAACAGCCGCCAGCATCTAACGATTGATCCGTGCATCGGTTGTTCCAGCAGGTTCAAGACACCGGAATTTTAATGAGGAAAACAGGAAAATAGGAATCCGTTTCCTGAATTCCTGCTTTCCTCATTTAATTTTTGCCGGACATTCTTGGCGGCGTGGAGGCTAAACCTGCTTCAGCAGTTCTTCCGCAATCAGCACCGCGTTGAGCGCCGCGCCGCGAAGCAGTTGATCGCCGCTCACCCAGAAGCACAGGCCGTTGTCCAGAGCGCAGTCCAGACGGATGCGGCCAACCTCGCAGTTATATTTCTCGGAAGTGAACAGCGGCATCGGATATTTCTTGTTTTCCGGCTCGTCAATCAAATCCAAACCGGGCGCGCTTTTCAAAACGGCACGCGCGGCTTCCACGGAAACCGGCTTTTCAAATTCCGCGCTCACGGCGACCGAGTGCGAGCGATAAACCGGCACGCGCACGCACGTCACGCTCGCACGGAACGCCGGATGGTGCATGATCTTGCGACCTTCGTTTTCCATCTTCATTTCTTCCTTCGTGTAGCCGCCCGGCAAAAACGAATCCACCTGCGGAATCACGTTGAAGGCGATCTGATGCGGAAAAGTTTCCTTCGTCGCCGGTTTGCCGGAAACGATTTCGTTCACCTGCCGCTTCAATTCTTCAATCGCCTTTGCGCCCGCGCCGGAAACGGCCTGATAGCTCGAAGCAAAAATCCGTTTCACGCCGAACGCCTGATGCAGCGGATAAAGCGCCATCAAAGTAATCGCCGTCGTGCAATTTGGGTTGGCGATGATGCCTTTGTGCAGCTTCACGTCGGCGGCGTTGATTTCAGGAATGACGAGTGGCACGGAATCGTCCTGCCGGAACGCGCTGGAATTATCCACGATCACGCAACCGGCTTTCGCGGCAATGGGCGCAAATTCTTTTGAAATGCTTCCGCCCGCGCTGAACAATGCGATGTCAATTCCGCTGAAGGAATCCTTGGTCAATTCCGTGACGGCGATTTCCTGTCCGCGAAATTTCAGTTTCTTGCCGACGGAGCGCGCGGAAGCGAGCAAAGTGAGTCTGCCCGCCGGAAAATTTCTTTTTTCCAGCGTGCGGATCATTTCGATGCCGACGGCGCCGGTCGCGCCGACGATTGCAACGTGCGGATTTCGGTTCATAAAAGGCCGGACAGAATAGCAGAAATTTCGCGCTCGTCAATTCGTAGGAGTCGGGGTAACGAGACTCATTTCAAAAATGAAAAATAATTAGAGCCTCCACACGTCGGCTCCTGCAAATTGTTGGCGGATGACATTTGCCAGCGCCTCGCACATGGGTTCGAGCGTGGTTCGTGGCAACAGTTTGTCGGGCGCGGGAAAAGGGCACTAGATTTTGGATGATTGAAAACTGAATCCAACACTGTGTGTTTTGATAGGCTTCTAACTTGGTATTCAGGCGACGCTTTCAGAAAATAGTCCGTTGGGAACTTTATTTCACTCCGGCCTGGGCGGCTGTCACAGGGTCAATCATTTTTAAGGCTCCGGTAGTCCATGACCTTACGCCTACGTCGTCATCTTTTAGCAACGGTATCAAGGCGGGAACTGCTGGCTTGCCATCCGTTCCAAGTTCTCCAAGCGCAAACGCTGTAATCCCGCGAACCGATGCGTCAGGATCTTGAAGATTCTTCACCAATGCGGGAATCACCACATCCAACTGTTGATGAATGTGGGCCAGAGCAGGCGCGGCTTCACTCCGGACATAAGGTTCCGGGTCGGACAAGGCATTTAACAAAGCGGGTATGGCAGCATCTGCGTTATAGGGAACCTCGCGAAATGAGGAAACGGCCCGGATTCTGGCCCACTTGTTCTGGTTCGTGAACAGGCTGGTGAGTGGCCCGATGGCTTCTGGTCCCAATGCGGCCATCGCGTAGATTTCGTTGAGCGAATCTCGACCTGATTTGGCGGCTGCATTGGCAACCGGGAGTATGTCCGGAATCAATTCTTTCGCAGCCGGCCCGATGGCGCGAGCGGCATCCACTGCCCGCTTTTCCCGGAGAAGATTTCCAGAGCGCAATTCCCGTCGCAAGAACGGCACAGCCTTGACACCCATCGCTTGAAATGCCTCCGCAGCGGGTTGGTTGGTTATTGGTTCAAGGTCGAGGAACATCATAGGATGAGTATCGAGGCTCGCCAACCATGCGCTGAGTTTCTGGCCTTGGTAACTCGGCTCCTGCGGATGAATTTCGTTTACGATGACGGTCGTGGTTCCGACGGTCAGCAATACTGCCACGCCGGTCACGATTGCCGTTTTCATTTTTGTCCATGCCATAATTTTCAATGCTCCTTTGATGAGGGTTAAAGTTGAAGTTGAAGCCGTCGCGCCTTTTACAATTGCAACGGCAGTCACAATTTTTGCCAGCGCCACCGGCGCGGCTTGAATGGAGTTGGTTGAAATCGTTCCGGCAATCATCGCCGTGGTCGAACTCACGCCGCGCTTGGAAAAGTATTTCCGCAGTTTTTCCAGCGCGCGGTTCACGCGCTTTTTGGCGGCTTCCTCGCTCGCGCCCAGGGCCGCGCCGATTTCACTCAAGCTTTTGTCCTGAAAAAACCGGAGCACGATGGCGTTGCGGTCTTTTTCATTCAGTCCGGCAATGGCCGCGTCCAGCAGCGGCGCGATTTGCCGCCACGCTTCGGCCTCCGCCGCGCCCTGGCTCGACGGGTCATTTTCCGGTTCGTTCAAAATCGTCTGCATAAATGCCTCCTGTTCGCGTTGCGCGCGGCGACGCCGGATTTTCAAGGCATCGGCGGCGGCAAATCCGGCGGCGCGATGCAGCCAGCTTGGAAGAATCGTGTCCGCGCCGAGCGCGCCGGCCTTGCGCGCCAGGATGATGAACACCGCCTGCGTGATTTCCCCGGCCAGATGCGGGTCGCGAGCCTGCCGCACCGCCGCCGAATAAACGAGATTGACGTGGCGGGACACCAGCGTTTCAAATGCCTGCTCGGACTGGCGGACGGCGTAGGCGCGCACCAGCGCCATGTCGCCCGCCGCCGTTTCATTCTGACGCAACGCGTCGTTTGTCATTCATCAATTCATGGACGCCAAATCGAAAAAGGGACAGTCTTTTTTTGCAGACTGAACAACAGGCGCTTTTTTGCCGAAACGGGACAATTTTGGGATTTTGAAAAAAAAATCCTGCGGCGGCTTGACAAGTCCATTGGCAAAAGGCGAAATCATTTTATGAGGCTGGTTATTGTTTCAAATCGTCTGCCGTTCACCGTGTCGTTCCACGAAGGCGCGCCGCAATTCAAGCCCAGCGCCGGCGGGCTGACCACCGGGCTGTGGAGTTATCTGGACCGCAAGGCGCTGGATGGCGCGGAACGCCCGGATTATCTGTGGATGGGCTGGCCCGGCGCGAGCGTCCCGCCCGAACACGAGGCGGCGGTGCGCGCCTACGCCGAACAGCAGTTCAAGTCCAGCCCGGTTTATCTGCCGGAAGAAAGCATGGACCGCTTTTACCTCGGCTTTTGCAACAAGACCATCTGGCCGCTGTTCCATTATTTTCCGACGCTGACGCATTACGAGGAGGAGAACTGGCAGGAATACCGGAACGTCAACCGCGTCTTCGGCGAGGCGGTGGTGGCCGCGCTGCGCCCGGACGACGTGCTGTGGATTCACGATTATCACCTGATGCTGCTGCCGAAGCTGGTGCGCGAAAAATTTCCGGAAATGCCCATCGGCTTTTTCCTGCACATCCCGTTTCCGTCCTGGGAAATTTTCCGGATGCTGCCGCGGCCGTGGCGCGAGGAAATCATCGAGGGCCTGCTCGGCTCCAGCCTGATCGGTTTTCACACGCACGATTATGCGCGGGATTTTCTGACCTCGGTGCTGCGCACGTCCGGCTACGAACATCAGCTCGGCAGCCTGACGCTGCGCGACCGCGTGGTGGAGGTGGACACGTTTCCGATGGGCGTGGAGTTTGATCGTTTCGAGCAGGCCGCCAAGTCCAGCGGAAACCGAATTGCGCGTCGAGGAACTGCGCCAGAAATGCGTCGGGCAGAAGGTGATTTTTTCCGTGGACCGGCTGGATTACACCAAGGGACTCATCAACCGGCTGCGCGGCTACGAAACTTTTCTCAAGCTCAATCCGCAGTGGCACGGCAAGGTGGTGTTCATCATTTCCGTCGCGCCGTCGCGCATCGGCGTGGACAGCTATCAGGCGATGAAATCTGGAACTGGAGCAGACCGTCGGGCGCATCGTCGGCGATTTCGGCAACGTCCATTGGACGCCGCTGGTTTATCAATTCCGCAATCTGACGTTCGAGGAAATCGTGCCGCTCTACCGCCTGTGCGACGTGGCGCTCATCACGCCGTTGCGCGACGGCATGAATCTCGTGGCGAAGGAATTCATCGCGTCGCGTCCCGACCAGACCGGCGTTTTGATCTTGAGCGAAATGGCCGGCGCGGCGAAGGAAATGGGCGAGGCGCTCATCATCAACCCGTTTCACCGCGAAGATTTTGCCAAGGCGCTGGAACAGGCGCTGACGATGCCGGTGGAGGAACAAATCCGGCGCAACCAGCTTTTGCAGGAACGGCTGCGCCGCTACAATGTCGTCCGCTGGGCGGATGATTTTGTGCAGGCGCTGCTGTCCACGCAAAAAACCGAGGCCGCCCGCCGCGCGCGGCTGCTCACCGGCAAGGCCTACTCCGGCATGATCCAGCAATATCGCGCCGCCACGCGCCGCGCGTTGCTGCTGGATTACGACGGCACGCTCGTGCCGTTTGCCGCGGAGCCGAAACTGGCGCAGCCCGACGCGGAACTGATCGAAACGCTCACCGCGCTCGGCTCCGATCCGGCGAACCAGGTGACCATCATCAGCGGCCGTCCGCGCCGCACGCTGGAGGAATGGTTCGGCAAGCTGCCGATTTCACTCATCGCCGAACACGGCGTCTGGCTGCGGCACCAGGGCGAGGATTGGCGGATGTTGAAGACCATGACGCGCGGACTGGAAGGAGCGCGTGCGGCCGATTCTCCAGCTTTATGTGGACCGCCTGCCCGGCGCGCTGCTGGAGGAAAAGGAATTTTCGCTCGCGTGGCATTACCGCCGCGCCGACCCGGAACAGGCTTCGCAGCGCGCCAAGGAACTGCATTGACGATCTCGCCGGCTACACGCGCAACATTGACGTGCAGGTGTTCGAAGGAAACAAGGTCATCGAAATCCGCAACTCCGGCGTCAACAAGGGCACCGCCGGCGCTGGAATGGCTCAAGGAACATTCGCCCGATTTCATTCTCGGCGTCGGCGACGACTGGACGGACGAGGATTTGTTCCGCGCGCTGCCGCCGACGGCGTTTTCCGTGCGCGTCGGGCTGGCCACCACGGCGGCGCGCTATTATTTGAGCGGCCCGGCTACCGTGCGCAAGATGCTGCACGAATTGAGCCAGGGACCGCGCGAAAAAAATCCCGCTCCAGCGACTGCTTAATCCGCAGATCAGGGCGAGTTACCCTGGCGGGCCACCAATTTTATTTGTCGGGTCGTCTAAAACGTAGGACAGATCCCTTTGAAGGTGCGAATGCTGGTGCGATTCCGGCCTCGGCAGCCAAAAATTTCCGCTCGGTAGTGAAACAGTATCGCGTCTGGCCTGCACCCAGAAGTCGAGGGGCGGAACCTTCCTGGGCGACCAATTTGATTCACGATTTTTTTGGCGTTCAGTCTGGCACGAGCCGCAGGGATGATTGTTCCAAAAACCACGAGTCCCCGCTGTGAAAGACAATTCTTCTCATGCTTGCCAACTATTACCGACGGTCGCGCCAATCATCCATCGTGATTTGTCTGGCCTTTTTCATTGCAGCATGGGTGTCGAAATAAAGCAGATCCGGGCCTTTCCCATGACGACTGATAGCCACACGTCGTGCATTATTGCTGGCTCCGGTCCTAGGATTTTCAGTTCCGTTGGCTCGATAAGGCAGATGGCTGGATTCCCACACGTCATAATAATCCGCATATTGAGTCGGGTTTGCGGCCGTGATGGGACCAAAGTCGGTGCCATCCTCACGGTCAGCCAGATAAATCGTGTCAACCGGACGCTGAATCGTGGTCATCTTCGCCCCGCCGATTAGCTCCATGCCTGTCTGGTCTGTCGCGCTGGAAAACGTCCAACCATTGACCACATAACAAATGAGCTGTTGCTGACCGGGGTAACGCGGTTCTGGCACCGGGTAGCTCGGACAGGCGAAAACCTTCACCCGTGAGAAGTTAGTGCCGTTATTGGCACCGAGGTTCGGAGTCAGCACCTGATACCAATGCGGACTGTTGGCACGCGCCGCAAACCCGTTGTTGTCGTCGGCATACAGGATCAGGGAGAATCCCATCTCGTGAAGATTGTTCAAACACAGCGCCCTTTTCCCTGCCTCCTTGGCTTTGGCCAGTGCCGGCAGCAACATCGCCGCCAAAATCGCTATGATCGCAATGACCACCAACAGTTCAATCAATGTGAACCCCTGCATCCTCTCGGATTTCGCCCGCGTTCGCATAAGGAATGTAACTTTGAAATATTTCGGTTGCTGGGTGTGCCGCCACGTTATCGCAGTTTGGATTTTTCACAAACATTTTTTGCGGCGAAGACGGAAAAGACAAAACGCACTCTCATTTGCTGTGCCCGCCAGATCAATAAAAGAACAAACACCTCGAACGGGTGACGTGTGATGAGTGACAATGGCTCATATTTGCCGCTCATTGGATCGCCTGCATTATATGCGGCGAATGAGGCGTTTATTCGCCGCAATGTGCTGACGTGAACCGGCCAGCACCCGCAAAAAATGGCATTTTCCCATAAGCCGGTTCAGCAGCCGGTTATGGCGTGTCTGGCGCATCATACAATTTACTCAATGCGGTGAGTAAATTTACTCACTGCCACGCAGGGTCAAATCTTTCATGAACAGTTTCGCCCGGTGCTCAAGCAGACAATCAAAATTATTCGGGAGTAGGTAGATAACGCAAATTGGGGATGTCTGCAAAAAAAGGGGTGATTTTGAAAGCGGGCAATCGTGTTGATGCAACGATGGCAAAAAGGGACAGCCAGTTAAAGCTAGTTCCCGCTTTTGACCTGATTTGCGTTATCTACATACTCCCGCGCACAAAACCAAAATTTGCGTTATCTACCTACTCCCGAAATTATTTTCAGCTTGTGTCATGGGTTACGGGTTTACGGCTCTGAATTCCGCCAGCCTGACGTCCATGAATCATTTTGTTCAACGCTTGAACCAGGATGGCTGCGGTTTCCGGCAGAATGGCATATCCTTTTCGTTTGGTTTCGGACATGGTGCTGGCAATCGGCGTGGTTTTTCAAGCCGTTTTCGGGGTAAATTTCTGTCAAATTCAAATCGCTCTAAAAAACGCTCATTTCGCTGGCTTTTTTTAGGGTAACTTTGTAAGTAAGTCCCTTTCAAAATGAAAAGCAGATTCATTTGGGTTTTGACAATCGAGGCGAATCGAAGGATTATATTCTCGCCGGGTTGGATGGGGGCGCACTGGTTTCGACCATGTGAACACGCCAGAAGCGGCATGCCGAGGACGATGCGTTGGCCTCGTTAATCATTCGCATCAAAACAAAACAGCTAATCAAGAACTAGCTCTCGCGGCCTAAGCGCCACGACGTTCACCACTGGACACCTGCTACGGTGGAGGAACGCAACAGCAGGCATGATTGATGGCGGAGACCGCGCGTTGTCAGTCGAGATCTTATCATGCGGACTAGGCAGTGCGATTCGAGTCCAAGCGCCATCGCATAGCAGAAAAAATCACTTGGAATAAGCATGTAGTCGCGGCTGGTAGGTTGATTTGGGACGCGGGTTCAATTCCCGCCGCCTCCACCACTTTGAACATCGTGAAGTTTTCGTCCGGCAAAGCGCGGACGGCAACCACGGTTTCAGCCAATAAATCAAAGGGTTTTTTGAAGGTAACGGTTAAGGTTTGAGAGCGTAAAAGGCGGTTCGAGCCGTTCTCTTTAAGAAATGACTTCATTTTTAACCAGTTGTCTGAATATACCTCCTTTTCAGCCATATTAGCCTCTAAAATCCAGCTTCGGAGCGGTTCGAGCCGATTCAGCTTGCTTCTCTCAAGAGCAACAATTTGTTGCTCAAAATCGGCTTTTAGAGGCACTAGCGGGTTCTTGAGTTCTTTGAACTCCTGCACTTCGAGCGCGCCTTCTGTGAAGGCATTGTTAATTCGATCAATTTTTGCTTTAAGCGAAATCAGGTCGGATTTGAGTAGGTCAATTTTCTGCTGCTTTTCCACAGAAATTTCAGATTCCCAAGTCTCGATTTTGGCAAGAAACTTTTCCTTCCATTCGTCTGGAATGACAATCAACTGGGCGTTCCGTTTCACTTCCTCGGCAAACATTTCGTGACGCACAAAAGCGCGGTCATTGCAGCGTTGTTTCTTATTTTTGTGAGTGCAACGATAGTAGCGGAAAAGCCGCCCGTTCTTTTTGTGCCGTTCACCGGTGATGCGATAGCCGCATGAGCCACACGTCGCAAAATCGAGAAATTCCAGTCCTTTGTCTTCTGCTCGCTTGTGTCGCGTTTTACCAACTTTCACAAGCGCCTCCTGAATTTCGTCATACGTCTTTTTTGAAATCATCGGCACATGGACGCCTTGATGAATTTCGCCCTTATGGGCGAATGCGGCGTGATCGTAGCCGAGAAGCAGACGCTGCGGAATTTGTCCAGGCACAAGCCTCCATTTTATGCACGGGGGGATTTTTTGAAGTAGCGGCTTTCGGCAGAAAGCCGTCATTCATCACGTTTTGTCCCGTTTGCGCGGCTCTGCCGAGCCGCCGCTACGGTGGCAGATCTGGAAAATTTAAACCTTAAGCCAGCCGCGAAATCCCCGGCCGCTGTAGTAAGAATCCGCGCCGTTGTGACCCACGAAGACGCGACCGTAACGGCGATCACAATAAAGCGCGCCGCCGAGTTTGCGGATGTCCGCCGGCGTATTAATCCAACTCGACCGCTTGGTGTCGAACTCGCCCAGCTTTTGCAGCTCCAGATATTGTTCTTCCATTAAAACCTCAATGCCAATGGCGGCGGCCATGTCCATGACGCTGCTCTTGGGTTTATGCTCCTTCCGGGAATCCAGCGCTTCGCGGTCGTAACACAGGCTGACGCGGCCTTCGGGGGTTTGCTCGGAACAATCGAAGAAAATGTATTCGCCCGACTTTTTATCCTGACCGACCACATCCGGTTCGCCGCCGGTGCGTTCCATTTCATTGAGCGACCACAGCTTTTCCGACTTGGCTTCCAGCCGCGCCTGCACCTTGGCCCAATCCAGACCTTTATGGCGGTTCAGATTTTTCTCAAACCGAGCTTTCAATGCGGCCAGCAACTCGTCGCGTTGTTTTGGGGACAACTCTTTTTTAGTGATCTTCATGTTGTTCATTGAATGGCCTTCATGGATTTGCTGGCGAACAAACTGCCTTCAAACCTTTCGACGAATGTGAATGTTCGCCTTCGTTCCCTGAACAAGAATCTCGTCTTTCGTCCAAGAAAGTTGAACCGTCTCCGGCCAAGCATCTTCATGCTTTGCCATCTCGGTCAGCGGCGGGCGAATGTAGCGTTCCAGAAACACTGCCATCGTCTTGCCGGCTTTGGAATCCATGTGCGCCCACGCGTCTGCACCGACGTAAAACTTGCCATCGTTCGTTTTGAACGCTGCGATAAGTTCGTCAAGACGAGGTGATGGCGTTGGGTCGAGAACGATGAGCACCGGAGTCAATCCAGCAGCACGGGCTTCGCGTGGGAAAGAAAGCTCTTCACCAAAACGGCCTTGGCCGCTGGCGGCAATGGTGACGCGCAGTTTGAACTCGTATGCGAGTTGGCTTTCGCCGTCGTAGCAATCAATCTGTCGGCCTTCGCCGGTCGGTTCGCCGCGTTCGTTCAGGCGTTTGACGGGTGAGTTCTTTGAGCCGACAGCCTCACCGCCGAGGCAGCTTGCCAACACTGGCTCAAACAAATAGCCCGTCTCCTGCGCTGCGCGATTGTCCACATCGAAAACCCATTTGCGCCAAACCAGCCAAGACGCGAGCAAGCCGTCATCCACGCCGCCGAACTCGAGCAGACTGCGCGGGCCAATCTGATTCATTGTCGGCTTCGGCTGGCAAGAGAGGATGCGCTGATATTTGACCCGCCGTTTGTGCAGGGTGGCAATGTTCTCGAAGTAGAGCCGGAAGTCGGGTTCGTGTGCGACACACGCGGCAAGACACTCAACGAGAACTGCAGCGGATGGACAACCAGCCTGCGCGGTTTGAAACCATGCCAGCGGAAGTCGGTAATAGTTGTTGCCCGGTGGCGGAGACGAAAGTGCAGGTAGATTTGAGACATCAGCGGCAATGCTGAGGTCGCGGCAGCATTGCGACAGCAGACAGAACAATTCATTCTCGGAAAGCGTCACGCGGTCATCGCCGTTGCCGAGGATACGAGCGGCGCTGAATGATTTTTTGATTTCGGCGGGTATCGGCATGGTCATTTCCTCGCTTTTTCAAGCAGCACCATTTGTTCGTCCTTTTCGTTCACAAATTCTGCCAGTAAGGATTCGGTCTGCGCTAGCGCAGGACTCATTCCTTCGGAGCGCGTGAGGCTGAAGCGAAGATATGGCTGACCGTTGCCGCTGTATCTCGCGGCAAAACCATACTCACGCGCGATGTGTTCGCCGACCGCTCGCGCGAGCATCGGCGGGATGGCGTTTCCAATTTGCTGGATTCGGCTGGCTGCGCTACCCGCGAACTCGAAGGAATCGGGAAACGTCTGCAATCGCGCGCACTCACGCAGCGTGAGCAGGCGGTTTTCTGTTGGATGCACGAACTCCCGCGTGGCCGCGCTCGTGATGGTCAGACTCGGTTCGTTGGCGAACAACCGCTTCAAGCCGGACGGCGCACCACCACGTTTCTCGACCGGCGTTCCGTCCATCACACGACGAAACGCTCGGCGACGAAATGAATCGTGCTGCAAATGTTCTGGCAAATCCTTCATCGTCTGGCCGGGTTGCAATCCCCGCACGCGCTCAAGTTGGACATCCGACAGCGCCACCGAATAATGGTCAGTCACACTTTTAGCACCACCACGCAAATAAGTTTGCAGTTCGTTTTGTGGCGGTTCGCGGAACGCCAGCGGCTTGCCTGCATCCATCGCAGCCAGCGGCAGGTCGCCCACGGCGGTCGTGAAAGTGATTTCTCCTTTGCGAAAGATGCTGCCCGAAAAGCGCGTCACCGGTTCTGGAAATAAAAAGTCGTGACCGAGTCTGTTCCCCACTATGAGAACGCGTTTGCGCCGCTGCGGAACGCCGAAACCTTGGGCATAGACTTTTTCCAAATTCAGCGAGTAACCCGCTTCCAGAAAAGCCGCCACCGCATCACAAATATGTGAACCTCCATCATTGGTGAGAAGTCCTTCGACGTTTTCCATCACGAACCATTTCGGGCGGATGCCTTCGAGCAGGCGGATGTAATGACTCAAAAGCGAATTGCGAGAGTCGTCGCCTGCTTTGACACCTGCGCTGCTGAAACCCTGGCACGGCGGGCCACCGAGCAAGCATGTCAAGTTCGCCGGAATTCAGCCCTATGCGGTGAAGCACTGAATCGGCGGTGAGTTCGCGAATATCCGCCGCTTCGCACGGAGTTCGCGGAAAGTTACGCCAATAGGATTCAACCGCGTTGGTGTCAACGTCGGTGGCAAACCGAATATCGTAACTTGCCTGACCGAAACCGAGGGAGCATCCGCCCGCGCCAGCAAACAAGCTTATGGCCGTTGGCTTTTGTTCAGTTGCTGCTTCGGTTCTGTCCAGTTGGTCAATCACGGCTTCCAAGTTGTATCAAACTCACGCCTTCGCGTAAACCTCCGCGCCCTTTTCCACAAACTCCTTCGACTTTTCTTCCATCCCTTTCTTCAGCGCCTCTTCCTCGGCGATGCCTTGTTCGGCGGCGTATTTGGTTTCGGTGGTTTTCATTTGGCGTGGCGCAGTTTTTCCAATTCCCGGCGCAACGGCAACCAGTATTCCTTGTCCCGCTGGCGTTCGGCAGTTTCCTCGGCCAGCAACGCCTGTTGCAACTGCTCCAGCTTCGCCGGGCACGGCATGGGCCAGCAGTCGCCGCGTCGAAACTAAACGCCGGCATGATCGCAGGGTGGCGTCTGGCAAGTTCCAAAAGGATTTCCGGCGTGCGGAGTTCCTGCAGCCAGAAACGGACTTGCGCCGGATTGGGTTTGGGGCGGTTCTGAAAATAATGCGCCTCCACCAGCCGGCGAATCATCGGCCAGTCCTTGTCGCGCTGGGTCTTCTTGGCCTGCACCAAGTCGGGCAACGAAAGCAAATCGCACTTGGTTCCACCGGGCAATTCAATGGTCGTCCGGCGCCGCCAGAGTTTCGCGAACGCATCCACGCCGCGCATTTTGGACATCACATCCACGCGCATCCGCAGCGCTTCGGGATGCTGGCAACGAAAATGGATGGCGTGACCGCGCCGGAGAAATTTCAAGGCAAACGGCGGGACGGCGATGGGTTCGGCTTGCAGTTCGGCCAGCGCCTTCCGCAGCCGCGCGAGGTTGACCGCGTCGGCGACGATGGCGAGGTCGGTGTCGCGGCTAAACTCGGCCGCGCCGTAGAACACGCACGCCTGTCCGCCCATGAGCAGGGCGCGGACGCGATGCGCGCGCATCGAAGAAAGGACTTTGCGTATCGGGTTCGGGATCAAGTGAGCCTCCCAGCGCGAGATAGGTCTGCCAGAGTTTCTCGCTTTCCAGCCAGCGTTGAACGGGCGTGAGCCGAAACCACTCGGCCCACTCGCCAGCCAACCAATTGTTCCGGCTGAATCATGGGAAATTGATAACACGTTCAGGCTTGGCTGTAAACCTCCGCGCCTTTTTCCACAAACTCCTTCGACTTTTCTTCCATCCCCTTCTTCAGCGCCTCTTCCTCGGCGATGCCTTGTTCGGCGGCGTATTTGCGGACGTCTTCGGTGATCTTCATCGAGCAGAAGTGCGGGCCGCACATGGAGCAGAAGTGCGCGGTCTTGGCGCCGTCCTGCGGCAGGGTTTCGTCGTGGAATTCGCGCGCGGTCACGGGGTCGAGGCTGAGGTTGAATTGATCTTCCCAGCGGAATTCAAAGCGCGCCTTGGAAATGGCGTTGTCGCGGTATTGCGCGCCGGGATGGCCTTTGGCCAGGTCCGCCGCGTGCGCCGCGATCTTGTAGGTGATGACGCCGTCTTTCACGTCCTTCTTGTTCGGCAGGCCGAGGTGTTCCTTGGGCGTGACGTAGCAGAGCATCGCGCAGCCATACCAGCCGATCATCGCCGCGCCGATGCCGCTGGTGATGTGGTCGTAGCCGGGCGCGATGTCGGTGGTGAGCGGTCCGAGCGTGTAGAACGGCGCTTCGCCGCACCATTCGAGCTGCTTGACCATGTTCTCCTCGATCATGTGGATGGGCACATGGCCGGGACCTTCGTTCATGACTTGCACGCCCTTGGCCCACGCGCGTTTGGTGAGTTCGCCCTGCGTTTCGAGTTCGCCGAATTGCGCGCGGTCATTCGCATCGGCAATCGAGCCGGGGCGAAGTCCGTCGCCGATGGAGAACGAAACGTCATACGCGGCCATGATGTCGCAGATGTCGTCCCAGTGCGTGTAGAGGAAATTCTCCTTGTGATGCGCGAGGCACCATTTGGCCATGATGCTGCCGCCGCGCGAAACGATGCCGGTCATGCGGTTCGCGGTCATCGGCACGAAGCGCAGCAGCACGCCGGCGTGAATGGTGAAATAATCCACGCCCTGCTCGGCCTGTTCGATGAGCGTGTCGCGGAAGAGTTCCCACGTGAGGTCTTCGGCGCGGCCGTTGACTTTTTCGAGCGCCTGATAAATCGGCACGGTGCCGATGGGCACGGGCGAGTTGCGCAGAATCCATTCGCGCGTGGCGTGGATGTTCTTGCCGGTGGACAGATCCATGACGGTGTCCGCGCCCCACTTGGTGGCCCAGCGCATCTTCTCGACTTCCTCCTCGATGCTCGACGCGACGGCGCTGTTGCCGATGTTGGCGTTGATCTTCACGAGGAAATTGCGGCCGATGATCATCGGCTCGTTCTCCGGGTGATTGATGTTCACCGGAATGATGGCGCGGCCGGCGGCGACTTCGTTGCGCACAAATTCCGGCGTGATTTCCTTCGGGATGCGCTGCGGAAATTTGCTGAAAACGGACGGCGTGAATTCGCTGCTGGCGAGCTGCTGCGAACCGGCGTGCTGCTTGTCGAGCTGGTTGCGGACGATGTCGTTCGCCATGTCCGAGATGCGGGCGCGGCCCATGTTTTCGCGGATGGCGATGAATTCCATCTCCGGCGTGATGATGCCGGCGCGGGCGTATTGCAACTGCGTGACGACCTTGCCCGCCTTCGCGCGGAGCGGACGGCGGCGCTGGCCCTTGAGGCCGGGAAATTCCACGAGGCGGTTCTTCTCCGCCGCGCTGGCGAACTCGGCGTGTTTGCCGGAAAGATAGCCGTTGTCCATGCGGCTTCACTTCGCGACCCTCGTATTCCTCCACGTCGCCGCGTTTCAAAATCCAGTCGCGGCGCAGCGCGGGCAGACCTTCCTCGGACGTGCCGGTGAACGTCGGGATCGCCCCACGGCCCGGAGCAATCATAGACGCGCACGGGCGCATTCTTCTCGATCGCGCCGGTGTAAGACTTGGTGTCGCTGACTTCGATCTCGCGCATCGGCACGCGGATGTCGGGATGGATGTCGCCCTCGACAAAAACTTTTTTGCTGGCGGGCAGTTGTTCGCTGCTGTGCGGTTCGAACGATTCTTTGGTCGCGATCATATTTTTTGTGTCGCGCGAAGGTTGCGAAGGGGAGAAATCGTTTTTCCTTCGCCACCTTCGCGCTCTTCGCGCGATAATTTTTTAACGGGAAGCCGGAGAGAGTTAATCCTGCGCCGGCATTATCCGGATCAAGTTCACGGGTCATTGACGCTCGCGCGCCAAACTCTCAGCGTCGCCCCGAAGGCGATTTGGCTCCCCGAACGAAGCCAAGCTAGAGCGATTTGACCAAGGCGTCAAGCCGCGAAATTCACTTTCAAAAAAAGTAACGAGCCGAAGCTGGCAAACGGATTTCGCCCGTAGTATTTTTTGGCCGAAATTGCCGCTACAATTTGTTTATGCCCAATCCGAAAAATTCTGCCAGCCAAAAATTTTCCGACGCCGTTCACGACGCCGCGACTCAGGATATTTCCGCCGTGATCCAGCAGTTGAACACTTTGCCGTCGGGCTTGAGCGAGACGGAAGCCGCAGCGCGGCTGGAGCAATACGGCCCGAACGAGGTCGCGCAGGAAAAACAACACGGCTGGCTGCAACGGCTCTGGGTTGCGGTGCGCAATCCGCTGGTTATTTTGCTGGCCGTCATCGCCACCATCACGTTCGCGACGGCGAACGAGACAAGCGATTACATCGGCGGCTCGGTGATGCTGGCGATGATGTTGCTGGCGGTGTCGCTGCGCCTGATTCAGGAAACAAAAGCGGACAACGCGGCAGCCAAACTCAAGGCGATGATCAAGGTCACCGCGACAGTTTTGCGCGACGGACAGCCGAAGGAAATTCCGCTCAAGGAACTCGTGCCCGGCGATGTGGTGAAACTTTCCGCCGGCGACATGATTCCCGGCGACGTGCGGCTGATTTCTGCGAAAGATTTGTTCGTCATCCAGGCCACGCTTACGGGCGAATCGCTGCCGGTCGAAAAAATGGATGCGCGTGATGCGCGGCAAAACATTTCAATCATCGAACACTCCAATCTTTGTTTTCTCGGCACGAGCGTGGAAAGCGGTGCGGCCACGGCGGTCATCGTCGCCACCGGCGCGCAGACGTATTTCGGCAAGATGGCCAGCAGCCTTGCCGGCCAGCAGCCGGACACGGCGTTTGACAAGGGCGTCAAAAAATTCGTGTGGCTGATGATCGCTTTCATGGCGGTGATGTCGCCGATGGTTTTTTTCATCAACGGCTTCACCAAGCACAGTTGGGGCAAGGAAACCTTTCTTTTCGCGCTCGCCATTGCCGTCGGCCTCACGCCGGAAATGCTGCCGATGATTGTTTCCGTCTGCCTGTCGAAAGGCGCGCTGGCGATGTCCAAGAAAAAAGTCATCGTCAAGAAACTCAATTCCATCCAGAACTTCGGCGCGATGAACGTGCTCTGCACCGACAAGACCGGCACGCTCACGATTGACCACGTCATTTTGGAAATCCACTGCGACGTTTTCAAAAATGAAAGCGAAGAAGTTTTGCGCGACGCATATTTGATCAGCCATTTTCAAACCGGACTGAAAAATGTTCTGGACCGCGCGGTTTTGAAATACACGGAACTGCACCGCGAACTGGGCGTCGAAAAAATTTCCAAAGTGGACGAAATCCCGTTCGATTTTTCACGACGCATGATGTCCGTCGTCGTGGAAGTGCCGTACGGCGAGCGTCAGTTGCTGACGAAGGGCGCGCCGGAATCCGTGTTCAAAAAATGCACGCACTTTGAGAGCGACGGCGAAATTTTTCCGATGGAGCCGATTCTCGTCGGCAACCTGATCGAGCAGGTCAATTCGTTGAGCGAGGACGGTTTTCGCGTGCTCGCCATCGCCAGCAAAAAAATGGACAATCGCGGCCGCGTATTCCAAGGCCGATGAAGAAAACCTTGTATTGACGGGCTATCTGGCGTTTCTCGATCCGCCCAAGGACTCGGCCAAGACCGCCATCGCCGCGCTGCGCCAGCACGGCGTGACGGTGAAGGTTTTGACCGGCGACAACGATCTGGTCACGCGCAAAGTCTGCACGGAAGTCGGCATTGACGCGGAAAAAATCCTGCTCGGCAACGACGTGGAAAAAATGTCGGACGAACAACTGGCCGGCGTGATTGATTCCACGGACGTTTATGCGCGTCTTTCGCCCGCGCACAAAAAACGCGTCGTGCAGGCGCTTCAGAAAAAAGGCCACGTCGTCGGCTTCATGGGCGACGGCATCAACGACGCGCCCGCGTTGCGCGCGGCGGACGTGGGCATTTCCGTGGACACGGCGGTGGACATCGCCAAGGAATCCGCCGACATGATTTTGCTGGAAAAAAACCTGATGGTGCTCGAAGAAGGCGTGCTCGAAGGCCGCAAGGTTTTCGCGAACATCATGAAATACATCCGCATGGGCGCGAGTTCCAATTTCGGAAACATGTTCAGCATGCTCGGCGCGAGCGCGTGGTTTCCGTTCCTGCCGATGCAGCCGATCCAACTGCTCGACGAACAACCTGCTCTACGATTTTTCGCAGGTGCCGATTCCGACCGACAACGTCAGCCGCGCAATACATTGCCAAGCCGCGTCCGTGGCAGATGGGCGAAATCGCCAAGTTCATCATCTTCATCGGGCCGATCAGTTCGATTTTCGATTACACGCACATTTTGCGTCATGTGGTTTTATTTCAAATGCAGCAACCTCGGACTCGTGCCGCCGCCGGAACTCGCGGCGCGTTTCGCCCACGCCGCCGATCCCGACCACACTTACGCCGCCGCGCTGTTCAACACCGGCTGGTTCGTGGAATCGCTGATGACGCAGACGCTCATCATCCACGTCATCCGCACGAGCCTGCTGCCGTTCGTCCAGTCGCGCGCGAGCTGGCAACTCACGATGACGACGATTCTCATCATGGCCATCGGCGCGTATCTGCCGTATTCGCCGCTTGCGAGCGGCGCTGGGCTTCGTCCCGTTGCCGTGGCAATTCTGGCCGATCTTGCTGGCGACTTTGATTTTGCTATGTCGGCCTGACGCAACTCATCAAGATGTGGCTTGTCCGAAAAAACTGGATTTGAACTTGCGAAAACAAAAAGCCGTCCCGCATCACACGGAACGGCGTTGTTAAGCTTGCGCGGGTTGATCAAATCCGCTCAAGCCTCAAAGGATTTTCCGCAGCCGCAGCTTTGCTTCGCGTTCGGATTGGAAATCTTGAAACCGCCGCCGGTCAGCGCGTCGCTGAAATCCACAATCGTGCCGCGCAAATAATTCGCGCTGATCGGGTCAACCAGGATGGTCACGCCATTTTCTTCCGCGACCAGATCGCCGTCGCGTTTTTCGTCGAAGACCATGCCGTATTGCATTCCCGAACAGCCGCCTTGCTCCACATAAACGCGGAAGTTTTTGCCGGCATTTTCAGGCAGCACTAGCAGCGACTTGCATTCCTCCGCAGCGCGTGCAGTCAAGCCGACGACGATTTCAGTTGTAATGATTTCACTCATTATTTTTTCAATTGAAGCTAGACCCGCAGCGTGCGCGTGTCAAACGGCACTTCAGTTATTTGGCGGCGGCAAATGCGCCAGCGCCGCAGCCTGGTTCTTTTCAATTAAATTTTTTGCCGGTGGCAGCAAAACCTCCAACTGTTGGCACAAATTTGTAACCGTTGAAATGTTCAGGTCAGGCAGCGACAGCGACCGGTCATTCAGCGTTCCAAACAAAGCCACTGCCTGCAAACCGGCTTTTTCGACCCAGCGCGGATCCGCCGTTTCGCCAGCGCGCAGATTTTTTCCGGTGTTCGTGTCAAACACGTCGAGATAATTATCCAGCGCCTGTCCGAACAACGCAATTTGATTGGTGCCGGTCGCCAGCGCCGCCATTTTTTCCAGCGCTATGCCCACGCCGATTTGCGCCTGGCTGCGCGCGGAAATGTCCGCCAGCGGCGAGGCGATGACCTGCGCGTAGGCATTCGTCGCGGCTGCATAGTTGGTCAATTGCAACCAGCAGTCGCCGATTTCGCCCTGCGCGAGCGCGGCCTGTTCGTTGGTGGGATAATTCTTGCAGACGGCTTTGAAAACAGGAATGGCTTGGTCGAAATTTGCCAGCGGCTTGTTGGTGTCCGACGATGGCATAAGCTCCAGCGCGCTGCCGAATGCGAACAGTGCCTGCGCACCCAAGTCCGGTGGACAATTTGTGTCTAGCGTCAGGCTCGTGAAATCATTGGTGGCGTCCTGATAGCCGCCCCTGCCCATCGCCGCGCGACCGGCCATCATTTTTGCATAATCGGCGAGGTTGTTTGTCGGCCAGTTTTGGAAGACGTATTTGTAATTTCTTTCCGCGTCCACGAAATCGCCCGCGCGGAAAAAATGGTCGCCCACCCACCATTGCGCCACGGGTGCCAGTTCGGTTGTCGGAAACTGCGCAATGAAATTCGTGAACAACTCAAACGCGTCGCCCTCGTCGCCCGCCTGGAAATTCGCCCATGCCCGCGCATATTCAACCGACGGCAGCAAGGCCGCGTTCGTCCCAAACCGTTTCTCCCAGCCTTCATACACGCCGATGGCCGACGGCCAGTCGCCCTCCTGCTCGTAGGCCCGCGCCATGGCCAGATCAACTTCAGGCAGCAGATCGGAATCGGGGGATAATTGCTTGAACTTCTCGAACAACGCCAGCGCGTTCGTCGGCTGGCCCAAATCCGTCAACCCTTCGCCGGCGATCAGGATGCTGTTGATCAAAAGGGTGTTGGTATCGAAGCCGTTCGCCGGATAAATCTGCAAAATCCGCGCCAGCGAATTGTGTGCGCCGCTCACGTCGTGCAATTCCAGGCACACGCGCAACAGTTGATAAAGCGCCTGCGCGCCGAGCGACTCGCCGACGGCTGGATAATTTGTGAAATCATCCACCACCGATTCGTAATTCGTCCGCGCGCCCGCGAAATTTTTTTGCGCGAACAGCGCGTCGCCCATTTTGAACCGCGCCACGGCCAGGTCTTCCGGCGGAAAATCCGGCGACTGCGCTGCGGCGCTGAAATCTTCAAAGCTGTTTGAGTATTCTCGCGCGGCGGCCTTGACGTCGCCGGCGCTTTTTAAGTTTGTTGCCGTCATCCAGTCGCACCAGCCGCGGTCCAGATGCGCCTTGCCCAGCAACGGGCTGTTCGTGAACGTGCCGATGAACTGGGTGAACTGCGCCCGCGCCTCCGGCAGATCATTCGTCGCGACCGCCGGCTGCGCGGTGCAATTTTTCAAATCCAGTTCGCCCAGCGTCAGCGCCACGATGTCCGCAACCGGCGAATCGGGAAACTGCGCGAGAAATGTCTCCAGCGCGTTCGTCGCGACCGGGATTTGCCGTTGCGCGACCGCCAGTTCCGAGATTTTCAAGGCCGCCTGCCGCTGCTGCTTCACGGGCGCGGTGTTGGTGAGATTTTCCTGATACTCGGCAATCGCCTCGTTTGTGAAACCCGATTTTTCCAGCGCATCCGCGAGCATCGCCACGCTCTCGGCGTGCAAAGCCGCGTCATTTCCGGGCGGCGCAATCTGGAGCAGATTCGTCGCCGCCGCGAGCGCCGCGTCAAAATCACCTGCGGCCTCCCGGTTCTGGCAAAGAAGATACGCGCGCTGCCAGCCGAGTTCCTGCTTGAGCGTCTGCGAATTCAGCGATGTCAAAACCGCGAACTCGCCGGCAAAATCCTTCAGTGCGAATTTCGCCTGCGCCAGCAGCAACCGCCCGCGCGAAACAAGCTCGTTTCCCGGATCCATCTGCACCGCGCCTTGAAAAACACCGTTCGTTTCTTCCAGCAGCTTGACCGTTTGTGTCCATTCGCCCAGCCGGACATACGCCGACGCCGCCTCGACGACGGCGCGCAGCCGCAGCGGCGATTTCGGAAAATTCCGCGAAAGCGAAATAAAAGTTCCCGCTGCTTGCGAAAAATCTCCGTTCGTGAACTGCGCCTCGCCGGTCCAATAAGCGTATTGGTCGGCGAGGTTTCCAGCTTCCGCCAGATTGCCGGTGTCGTTGAGCAGCGCGATGGCGTTTGTGAACTCTCCCTGCTTGAATTCCGCCTGCGCCTCCAGCAACACCGCCATCGGCGCGTTGGTGGAATCGGGATAGTCCTTTTGGAATTGATCAAACTCCGCTTCCGCGCGCGGATACATCCCGATTTCAAAAGCGCCCTGTGCGGCGTTAAAATCGCGCCGCTCCTTCGCGGAATTGGCGGCAAAAGCGATTTCGCCGCTCAAAATGAGCGCGGACAAAATCAAAATCCACCGCCACTGGAAAATCATCCGTTGAATCTAAACGACATTGCGAGACGAAAAAAGCGGGAATTTATTTCACTCCGGCTTGATGACGCCCAATCCCGGAACCAGATTGAAATGGCGCGTGTTGAACGTCGCCACGGAATTGCCGCGTGAAAGCGCCGTGGCCGCCACAATCAAGTCATAATCGCCGATCATTTTTCCGGCTTCCTGCATCCGTGCCCAAATCCGCGCGTGTTCATAGGCAATTTCCTCCGTGTAAGAAACGACCGGCAGCGAACGGATGACGCCTTGCAAATATGCGGCACGGGCGGCGCGACGGGCACCGCCCGACCGTTCAACACCATGCCACAATTCGGCAACAGTGATCGCGGCAATTTCAAATGCCTCCTCCGGCAATGAAAGCAGCCATCTGTGAAAATCGAAACCGCCTTTTTCGCCGCCAATGATGACATCCGCGTCAATGATTATCGCCATTTGTCTTTTGCGGGTTTCAGGGATTTGCGCGCCTTCGCCAGGTCTTTTTGCCACGCGCCCGCTTCAGACCCGGAAAGACGGAAACGGCCAATCGCTTCCGCCAGGTTGCGGCCCGTGCAGGTTTTTTCACCGTCGGGAACCAGCCGCGCAAACCGCCTGCCGTTCTTTACCAAAACGAAACCCGCATTTTGGTAACGGACTTGATTGACGCAGTGGGCAAAGCTGCGCGCGGCTTCCGTCACCGTGATTTCCTTCAATTTCATAAAATCAGATTATCAGATTTTACAGTTGTGTCAATCCATGCTTCACCCCAAGACGCCTTTCAAATAATGCCCCGTAAAACTTCCGGCGCACCCGGCAATTTTCTCCGGCGGACCTTCCGCGACAATTTTTCCGCCGCCGGCGCCGCCTTCCGGGCCGAGGTCAATGATCCAGTCCGCCGTTTTGATCACGTCCAGATTGTGCTCGATGATGAGCAGCGTGTTGCCCGTCGCGCGCAGTTTGAACAGCACTTCCAGCAATTTCGCCACGTCGTGAAAATGCAGGCCGGTCGTCGGCTCGTCCAGAATGTAAAGCGTCCGGCCCGTCGCCTTGCGGCAGAGTTCCGTCGCCAGCTTCACGCGCTGCGCCTCGCCGCCGCTCAACGTCGTCGCCTGCTGGCCGAGATGGATGTAACCGAGGCCGACTTCCGCCAGCGTCAGCAGCGGATCGTAAATCTTCGGCACGGCGCGGAAAAAATCCACCGCCTCGTCCACCGTCATGTCCAGAACATCGGCGATGTTTTTGCCCTTGTAGGAAATTTCCAGCGTCTCGCGATTGTATCGCTTGCCGTTGCACGCCTCGCACGTCACATAAACCGCCGGCAGAAAATTCATTTCAATTTTCAGCACGCCGTCGCCCTCGCATTTTTCGCAGCGGCCGCCCTTGACGTTGAAGCTGAAACGGCCCGGCTCGTAGCCGCGCACTTTCGCCGCCGGCAGTCGCGCGAACAAATCGCGGATGTGATTGAACATGCCGGTGTAAGTCGCCGGATTGCTGCGCGGCGTCCGGCCAATCGGCGACTGGTCAATCACGATGACCTTGTCGAGACTTTCAAAACCCTTCAGCGCGCGATGCGTCGCCGGGACGTTCCTTTGAGCCGTAAAATTTGCGGAACAGCGCGCGCTGCAAAATGTCGTTGACCAGCGTGCTTTTGCCGGAGCCGCTCACGCCGGTGACGCAGGTGAACGTGCCGAGCGGAATCCGCACGTCAATGTTCTGCAAATTGTTTTCCTTCGCGCCGAGGACTTCCAGCCAGCCCTTTTCTTCCGACGGCAAAATTCGTTTTTTCGGAACCGGAATTTGCAATTCGCCCGTCAGATATTGCGCCGTGAGCGAATTTTTGCTCTGCAAAATTTCCGGCAACGTGCCCGCCGCCACCAGTTCGCCGCCGTGAACGCCCGCGCCCGGCCCCAAATCCAAAATGTAATCCGCGCTGCGAATCGTGTCCGCGTCGTGCTCGACGACCAGAACCGTGTTGCCCAAATCGCGCAGGCCTTTCAGCGTGGCAAGCAAACGGTCGTTGTCGCGCTGATGCAGGCCGATGCTCGGCTCGTCCAAAACGTAAAGCACGCCGACGAGCGCCGCGCCGATCTGCGTGGCCAGCCGGATGCGCTGCGCCTCGCCGCCGCTCAACGTGCCGCTTTCGCGGTCCAGCGTGAGATAACCGAGGCCGACATTTTTCAGAAAGCCGAGCCGCGCGCGGATTTCCTTGATGACTTCGGCGGCGATTTTCAGCTCGAACTCCGTCAGCTTGAGCGCGGCAAAAAATTCATCCGCCTTTTCCACGGACAAACCGCAAACGTCCATGATGGACAGGCCGGGAATTTTAAGGGTTTTGAGTTTTGAATTTTTAGTTTTTAACTGGGAAACAAATTCCTCACCGCCCAGCGTCACCGCGAGAATTTCCGGCTTCAGCCGTTTGCCTTTGCACGCGTCGCAGAACTGCGGGCTCATGTATGCTTTGAGCCGGTTGCGGATGAATTCGCTTTCGCTTTCGGTCGCGTAGCCGTTCGAGATTCGGCAGCACGCCTTCAAACGGACGGGAAATTTTGCTGACCTTGCCCGCGCGCCAGAATTTGAAATCAATTTCGTCCTCGCCGGAACCGTTCAGCAAAACTTTTTTGAAATCCTCCGGCAAATCCTTCCACGGCGTTTGCAAGTCCACGTTGAAATGCGCGGCGACGGAGCGCAGCATCGCCTTGTAATAAATGTTCATCCGCTTGCCCGCGCGCCGCCACGGCTGGATGGCGCTTTCCAGCGGCTCGTCAAAATTCGGCACGACCAGATGCTCGTCGAAAACCATTTTCTGGCCGAGGCCGTGGCAGACCGGACACGCGCCGGCGGGCGCGTTGAAGGAAAAATGTTTCGGCGTCGGCGGATCAAAACTTTTGCCGGTCGCGGGCGAACACATTTTGTTCGAGTGCAGCGTTTCGATCCAATTGCCGATTGTCGATTGCCGATTGCCGATTGATTTCCCGTTTCGGCAACTTTGGACTTTGGACTTTGGGCTTTGGACTCGTCAGGCATTTGATGCAGCGTGAACATCACGCCTTCGCCCCAGCGCAACGCGGTCTCGACGGAATCGCCGAGCCGGACGCGGATTTTGTCGTCAATCACGAGCCGGTCCACGACGGCTTCGATGTTGTGAAATTTCTTTTTGTCGAGCTTTGACGCGCGCGATGTTTTCGCCGAGTTCGACCAATTCGCCGTCCACGCGCGCGCGCACAAAGCCTTCGCGGGCGAGGCGTTCAAACACGTCGCGGAACTCGCCTTTCTGCCGGCGCACGACCGGCGCGAGCAGCATGACTTTCGTTTTCGGCGGCAGCGCGAGGATTTTGTCCACGATGTCGCTGGTGCTTTGCGTGGAAATGGGCACGCCGGTTTCCGGGACAATGCGCCTGGCCGATGTGCGCGTAAAGCAGGCGCAGGTAATCGTAAATTTCCGTCGTCGTGGCGATGATCGAGCGCGGGCTGCTGCCGGAACTTCGCTGCTCAATCGCAATGGCCGGCGAAAGTCCCTCGATGAAATCCACGTCCGGCTTCTGCAACTGGTCCAGAAACTGCCGCGCGTAGGCGGAAAGCGATTCGACGTATTTGCGCTGGCCCTCGGCGTAAATCGTGTCGAACGCGAGCGACGATTTGCCGCTGCCGCTCAAGCCGGTGACGACCACCAGCTTGTCGCGCGGAATTTGCGAGCGTGAGATTTTTGAGATTGTGCTCACGCGCGCCGCCGATCTTGATGAATTCTTTGCTCACAATTGCGAATTTTCCAAATCAGACAATCGGCAAGGATATTCCAAAACCGGCGGGAAAGCAAAGATGGATTGCGCGCGGAAAATTTCAGAAAACAAAACCCGCAACGAAGAGTTTATGTTTGCCTTATGGCGACGGCTGCACGAGCCGGTAGAAGCGCACTGCGCCCAATGGCGCGGTCTGCGAGCCGTCGTCCGTGAACGTGGACACGCCGTTGCTGGTGGTCGTGGCGGGGTTGGTGATCGTGTTCCAAACCTGCGACGCGAGATTCGTCGTCCATTGCACCTCGACTGGCGAACTGGATGAAGCCGTCCATTGGAATTGAATCGTGCCGCCGCCAGTTTGCGCGACTTTGCTAACAACAATTTGAGGCAAGGTTGAATTTGTCGAGTTGCCGCGGTCAAAATCCACTTCAATCCCGTAATTGACGGTGGAGCTGCCCGCGTTTTGCACGCCGAGATAATAAGTCAAGCCGGGGACGATGTAAGCCCACGTTGTGTTGACCGGCGAACCGTTCGTGCCCAACAACACGGAATTGCCGGTTGAATCAGAAATCAAATCCACATCGCCGGTATTCGTGATTGTCGGCGGCGAATTCGTGCTGAACCAGACGTTGACCGGCGCGCTGGCAAAGCGAAGGATGTTCGTCGCGTAATTCGCATTTGCCGGCACACTAATTTGATACCACGCGATGTCGCCGGCCGGGATGAATTGATTGGATTGACCGATGCCGCCGCTCAAGACTGACGGCACCGCGTTGGTGTCAGCAAAGACAAACTGCAACTCCCAGCTTACGAGCGCGGGCGGATTGTTCGAGGCATAGGCACCGGCGCGGTCGTCCTGGATTTCCAACTGCCATTCGCCGGCGGCGCTCTCGCCGTCGAGCGGAGCGAGCGATTGCTCGGGCAGGTAATAAAGATTTCCCGGCTCCTGGGTCAGCACAAAATCGTCCAGCAACATTCCCGGCTCGATGCCGGAGATTTGCAACGGCGTTCCGTTTTGCGTCGCTGTGAAAGTGATGGTTTCCGTCTGCCAACTGGTGTTGTTTCCGTAAAGGGTGGCAGATGTCTGGCCATTCACGCTGACTTGGGCTTCGGCAAGGCTCTGCGCAGGTGAAGTGCTGAATTCAACGGGATTGAATTTGCCTGCAATGCCGTTACTGTAAATGGCTGCAATCTCACTTGCGGAAAGCGCGCGGTTATAAATAGATGGTTCATCAATGGATCCGGAAAATACCCAGCTATTGATATCACCTGGAGGTCTCTCACCAATATAAAGTGGATAGCTCGTTTGAGGCGTAAAAGATTCAAGATTCATGTTAGTCACCTGCACACCATTGTAGAAAAGTGCCGCGTTGCCGGTTATTTTATTATACGTCACGGCAACGTGCTGATAAACATTTGTCTGGATAAGTCCTGACGGTGAAAAGATTGTATGCCAAGTTCCACCAGTATCAACGAGATTTGCAAAGAAATTGCCGCTGGGGTCAGTCGGATGGGTCAACCAGAAAGCCGATCCAAAATTATAACCGTCGCCTTCATTCCATTCAACCACTGGGTTAGCTTTGCCACCGGGGGTGATCTCGGAAGGATTGACCCAGGCTTCGATGGTTAATCCATTGTCCGCGCCTACATTCAGATTTGCAGACGCCGGAACGAGCACTCCGTTGTTGACGCCATTGAATGACATGGCGTTTCCCACTTCTCCATTGGTGTAGCTGGCAGAGCCAAGGAACGAACCATTATTGCCGCCGATAGAATCAAGCGTGTTGGTCTCACCACGCCACCAACCGACGATTCCCGGCCCGCGATAGGCAAATGACAACGTGTATGTCCGTCCCGCGACGGTCGGCAGATTGGTCAAAATTGTTCCATTTGCCAGTGCCAGGAAGTTGCTGCCATACGGAGTTGTGTTGGCGTCGGCGACAACGCTGACCTGATTCGTTTCCACCGTCCACCCAGCCGCAGTTTGACCACTGGCATAATCCGCAGCGGCTGTTCCTTCAAAACTGTTGGTGAACAAAACAGCCGTATTAGTATCCGGCACGAACGGCGGCACGGCGAACTTGATGGGCGTCGTGGTCAGGTTCGTGTCCTCGGTGAAAGTGAGATATTGATATTGAGTATTTGTCTGCACCGTCGTCAAGTTGATCGCGTCAAGCAACATCCCCGGCTCGATGCCGCTGATGACCAGCGGCGTGCCGGTCGAAGTGGCGGTGAATGTGTTTGTATAAGTCTGCCATACGGTGTTGCTACCGAAGAAAGCGGGTGAATCGCTGCCATTCACGCTGACTTGGGCTTCGGCCAGGCTTAAAGATGGCGAATTGGCAAATTCAGCCTGATCGAACTTGCCTGCTCTAGCGTTGAAAATCGCCTTGACCTCGCTGGCGCTTATAGCGCGCGAGTAAAGCGAGATCTCGTCAATGTCACCAGTGAACGGGAAATTGTTTTGACCATCGTTCACATTCGCAATGCCGATACCCGGAGACATCCCGGGATTCAACGCTCCGAAGGGCCTCAATGGAGTATTGATTTGACTGGTGAGCACGCCATCAACATAGAGCGACATATTGCCGGAAGTGCCATCCAGCGTGGCAGCAACATGATGCCATACATTGTAAGTCAGTGTGCCGTTCACATTGGTGGAGTTGTTGGCCGCGTCTGTAATGTAGAAACCGGCGGTATTGTTTCCCTGCATCCCAAGGAAATAAGGGTCATACCCCGGCGTGCTGTCTCCGCGCCAGAAGATGGCGTAGCCATCACCACGCGGTCTGACCCATCCTTCAATGGACAACGAGTTGGTCAGTTGGTAAGCTGGCTGGTCTGGAACGTCAAAACCATTGTATGTCCCATATGGATAATTTTCAGGATCATTTGAGAATGCCCGGCCGACAACACCGTTGGTAAAACCGGCATTTTGAACCGTGCCATTATTTCCGTAGATGGCATCGTTGACATTGTTTTCCCCGCGCCACCAGCCGGCGATTCCCGGCCCGCGATAAGCGAACGTCAACGTATAAGTCTGTCCCGCCACCGTGGGCAGGTTGGTTGAAATCGAACCGCTGGCCAGCGCCAGAAAGTTGCTGCCTTCGTAGGCGTTCGCAGGGTTGGTGACGACGCTGACTTGGCCTGATGCCACACTCCATCCACCCACGGTTTGACCCGCAATATAATTTGTCGCCGTCAATCCTTCAAAGTCATTGCTCGACACGATGATAGAATTCGTGACAAGAGCACTTGCGCCCGCGCCGTTGGTGGTGGTGCCGCCGCGATTTTCCATGAGCAGAATGCGCCGGCCGTCCGGGCTGATGAGTGTGAACGCCAGATCCGAGATGCGTGGATGATCCACGACGATGCCGACGTTGACCGACACGATCGGTTCGGTGTTGGTCATGGTAATGATCGAATTGCTGGAGATGGTTATCGCGTCATCGAGCAGCGGCACCGGGCCGGCGGCGGCAAAATCCACCGGCGTCGCGCTGGGCGACGGCGGCAGAATGGCCGCAAAAAGTGAAAATCTTTGATCCGCGCTGCCGACCGGGTTTGGATTATAGACGCCGACGTAATAACGCCCGGGCTGAATCGGCGGCACGTCCGTCGGCCCGATGGACAGCGAACCGCCCGGATTTGGCAACGGCACGGTGGGAGTCACCATCATCTTGTCAAAATCGTTGGTCGTCGGCTGTGCGCCTAATTTGACATACACATCCAGAGGCAGCGGCGGGGAAGTCAAGTTCGTCACGCTGATGGTCAGGTTTGTCGCGCCCGGCGGCACGTCTACGAAGTTGTAATACCACTTGCCCGGCGCGACCGTGTTGGTCGTGCCACTTCCAAGAGGAATGTGCGGCTGGATGAACAGGCTGCCCTGGACGCTGCCGACGAAGCTGGGCGCGTTGTCCGAAACGTGCAGCAGCCATACTCCCATTCCTTCCTGCCCGGTGAACGCGCCCAAAGAGCCGGGCCCGTCCGAAGGCTGCGAGTTCAAAATGTCGTTCTGGCCGCTGTCGTCATAAATGGTCGTGTAGGTGCCGGCTGCATTTGGCGAATCGTGGTTCAACAGGACCACCGAGCCGTCGCCGTTCGCCACGGTGGAATGGTTCACCGAGATCACGAGGTCGCCGGCATTTTGCTGCGTGAGGGTGTTGGTCACCACGACGCGCTCGATTTCCACCGGGAAGATGGTCAGGGCGAGGCTGTTCGTGTATCCCGGATGCGTCGCATCGCCGTCGGGAATGTTCACCGGATAAAACACAGCGGATTCGTTTCCATTGTTGTCCAGACTGCTGAACGGAATGTTGCTGAACTCCGACAGAAAGGCGTATTCAGAAGCCATCTGATCTTCGGATTGAACCCCGACGTAATAAACCTGTCCCGGCGTGGAATTGGTGTCCACGACAAATTCCGAGCCGCCGCGATCCAAAGCCGCACCGTAAAATGTCCCATTCACTCCGACTGGCGACGACTTCCCGACTTGCGGATTGATGATGCAGTTGGAAATCACGTTCGGATCAAGATTCGTCAAACCGGGATCGGTTGTCACAAACAGGTCAATGTCCGCCTCGGGCCGCGTGGAATTGGCGTCGGAATTTGCGAAAACCCCCCCGCGCGGAATCGCCGCCGTCGGCGGCAGGAAAGTGACGAATGCCGCGTTGGTGAAGTCGCTGGACGCGCCGTAATTGGTGACAACATAGAAATGCCACTGGTTGGTCTGGCCCACAGTGACGAGTTCATTTGTGTTCGCCCCGAAGCTAACGGTATTTGTGCCGAGCAGCGGCGAACTCGCGCCGACGAACTGGTTCATCAACGGCGTGGCGTTTGTGGCGCTGTCAATCGTAATGCGCTGATCGCCGGTGGGATTTGACACCAGCGAACTGCCCGTGATGGCAAAGCCGTTGGTGTTCGACCCGTTGCCGCTGGAAATGACGAACGCAAAATCCTGCACGATGTTCGGCGCAAAAACTCCCGCCGCATTGTTCGTCTGCTCGGAAACGGCGTTGACGTTCACGGCGGTTGCCCGGATGACGACCGTGAAGTTCGTTCCGGCGTTTGCGGGCAGGAAAACATTTTCAACATTGTTGATGCCGTCCAGGCTGGGTGCCGCGTTGGTGGAGCTTTCCGGCGTGTTGAAGACCTGGTTGGGACCGATGTCGTTGCCGTAATAGACATTCGTGTTGTCCATGTTGGTGACGATCAGATCAAGGTTGTTGACGAGCTTGATGGCGGCGGCGGGGTTGCCGGGCGGATCGGTCCACGCGAGCGTGAAACGCAACGGCACGGACATCGCGCCCGCCGAGAGGGAAATGGTATATGTCCGGCTGTCGCCCGTGGCCAGCTCGTTGGTCGGGCTTTGGTCAACATAGAAAAATGAATTGGTGGCGGTGGCCGCCGTGTTGGTGATTCCCGCCGGAATGGAATTGGGCAGGTTGACCAGTCCCCAGCCTTCGGGGTTGATGCTGTTGTCCACCTGCAAATTGTAGTAGCCGGTCGGACGCGCGCCGTTGATGAGCATCGCCTTGAGCAGCGCCGGGCTGGGCGTAAGATGCAGCGTGTTCGTGAAATAATCCTGCATCAAGGCCAGCACGCCAGACACGCCCGCCGCCGCCATGCTCGTGCCGCTCTCGTAGCGGTAATAATGCGGCGGCACGTCGCCATCCAGCGAGTTGTTCAAATTGCTCAACACCGTGTAATAATCGCCCATGTCGTTGGTCGTGACCATTTCCGCCACCAAATCGTAATTGACCGGAATGTTCGTGCCGTCGCCGACCGCAAAGTTGAAGCCGCCCAGATTGTTGATGATGCTCTGAAGATATGTCGGGCCGTCTGGAATACCAGCCGGCGGAATCGTCACGATATTATTCGGACACGAAATCATACGTCCCCGGATTCGCCGGGTCGGGATAATTGTTCAGCGAAACATAAATCGGCATATCCGGCGGAAATGGCACGGGCGACAAATCGTTCGGCTGGACCCGGAGGCTGACGCTGACGGCGTTGTTCTGGACGACAAACGGGAAGTTGTAATAATTCAGCGCGTTCGTGTCCACCAACTGGAAGGTCGCGTCATTGACATAAGTATTGCTCGGATTGTAATACGCCTGCTGGTCCCATTGCTGCGAGCGCGTGGAGATCACGAACGATCCCGGCGCGACCACGTCCGGCTTGAACCGCCCCCACTGCCCTTCCGTGCCGATGCCGACGTTGCCACGGCTCGAATAATCCGCCACCTCCGAACTCGAATCCGTCCCCGCATTCCATGCCTCAACCGGATTGGTGGTGCCGCGCGGGTCGTAAGTGTTGGTGATGCCGCGATCCTGCTCCAGCGCGCTGATCGTGAGCACGTCCTTCGCCGTGCCGGGCGACGTGATCGTGTCCGGCGTGCCGCCGCCGCCGGAGTCGTCACCGTTGGCACCGTTTCTGCCAATCTGGCCGTCATTGCCCGCCGCAAACACAAACAACACCGGCTGCGGGCCGGTGACTTGCATCAGGGCATCGCGCGTCGCCGCGTCGTAGCTCGCCGCCGCCAGGTCGTATAAATTGTCGCCGCCGTAGCCCCAGCTCTCGTTGGCAATCAGCGCGTTTGTCCGCGCAGCGGATTCCTGAAGGTAACGGTCGGAAATCACATTCGTGTCCGCGCCGCCATCAATGCCGCCGACGGAATACAACGTCGCCAGCGGCGCCATGCCACGATATTGCCCGTTTGTCCCGGGATTGATCGAACCTTGCGCGTTCGTCACGGTCATTGATTCCGCGCCGTTGCCCGCGATGATGCCCGCTACAAATGTGCCGTGGCCGTTCGTATCCACCAAACTTCCCGCCGCGTCGCCAATCACGCGCCCCGTCGCAAAATCAGGATGCGTCGCGTCAACGCCCGAATCGTCCTCCGCCACGACCACGTTCTTGCCGGTCAGTCCGAGATAATTCGCATTGGTGGTCGTGTTCACGGCCACGCCCGTTGTCACGCGCGACAGGTCGTCGGCCAGTTCGCGCGTGCGGCTCTGCTCGACGATCTGCACGCCGGGCAGTTGCGCCAGTGCCGTCCAGTCCGACGGCGGACGCACGCGCACTTCCAGTCCGAACGGCTCGCTTTCTTGCGACAAAATGGTTCCGCCGAGCTTCTCAATCTGCTTGATGGTCGCCGCCGGATTATCCGCGAACAATCCGAGGTTCAACGTCGCGCCCGCCGGCAAAGTGGTCTGGTCATACGCGATCAGCGGCGATTGCACCTTGTAATACGGCTCGTAGGGAATCACCGACTGCGCCAGCGGATTCGCGGCCAGCGCGCCCGCGCCGCCCGCCGAAACGCGGACGAGATACGCGTTGTTCGGGAAGTAGGAAACGATCTGCGCGCCCGCCGCCGACAGCATTGCGCGGAACGCCGGGCCAATCGTCCCGTCCGCCTGCACGAAATACGCGCCCGGATCGCCCTGCGCCTGCAAATTTTTGGGAATGGAAAAATCCAGCTTCGCGCTCGTGTCAATCAGCGCGTTCTCCAGCAGGATCGCATGACGGTCGTTCATCAGTTCGCCGATGGACTTCGTCGTGTTGCTCAAACGATATGCGAACCGGTTTGTCTCCGCCGCCGCCGCAACTATTTTGGCGGAATTTTTGGAAACGGCATTCAACGGAAAGATCTGCGGCGCGGTCGAGGCGGAATGAAACGCGCCGGCGATGGGCGGCATGAATTTTTCCACCGCCACGCGCTTTGCGTGCGGCCAGAAAAACCACGCGCCCGCCGCCAGCAGCAGACTCAGCGCAATCCAGATTGTCGTTCTCGAACGCATAAATAAAACACTTAACCGCCAAGACGCAAAGAGCGCCAAGAGTCGGCATTATTACTGGTATAGACTACCCTCTGTATGCCATTTTTCAAAATTGAAACCTTAAAATTTTTGGGAGCGCACGCGCCTCGCGTGCCGTCAACGACGCCACGTCGTTGACTTTCTGGCGCGCATGACCGGAGCAATTCGTCCGCCTTCCGCAAACGAGTTGTCCGCACGAAGTGTTCGGCGCAGGGCGCATCGAACCGCAGCCGCATATTGCTCGACCCTCCAGCTAAATCTCCCGACCGTTCGGGTAAGTTTCCCGACCATCCGGCCAAGTCGTCCGACCGTCCGGCCAAGTCGCCCGACCGTCCGGCCAAGTCGTCCGACCGTCCGGCCAAGTCGCCCGACCATCCGGCCAAGTCGTCCGACCATCCGGCCAAGTTGCCCAACCATCCGGCCAAGTTGCCCAACCATCCGGCCAAGTTGCCCGACCATCCGGCCAAGTTGCCCGACCATCCGGCCAAGCGAAATTGGCGTTTTAATATGTTTGTCATCTGGATAATCCCGTTGTTTTGAGGCAATTCATCCCAAAATGGCGGTTTTTGACCGTTTTCCTTACAAAGTCCGTCGCTATGCAGAAGACCACGCAAGGAGTCTCCAACTTTTTAATTTGAGCCTCGTAACCTCGGCTCCTACAAAATATTGTCTTCATCTTTGTGCCTTTGCGTCTTGGCGGTTGTTCAATCCGGCGGCAAAATGTTATAACTCTCGATCACCGCGCGGTTGTTCGTCACGGAGAGCGTGCCGTTGATGTTCGTCACCGTGCTGTCAAAGCGCACCACCGCGCGCGTGGCGGCTTCCGACACGATCTGGTAATTCGTGATCAGCAACCCATTCGCCGTATAAATGCCGTTTGGAGAGGGCGCGGGCTTGAGCGCCTGGCCGTAGCTGTAAATCACATAGCGCGGCGTGCCCACGCGCAGCAGCGACATCACCTGCTGCGGCAGCCATTCCATGACTTCGTCGTTGGGATAAACTGGCGGTATGATCTGTCCAGCGCCGTCAACGGTTTGCGGAATGATGGAAATGAATGGCGACTTGTCCGTCAATTGCGGCACGGACAAAATGTCGCCGACGTGCTCAAACGAGCCGCGCAATCTGTCCGCGCCCACAAAGTTTGTCCGCCCGCTGTTGATGCCCTCGACAATTTGCGCGAGCGGCGGCTGGTTGGTCAGCGGCAATGTCGCATCGTAAATCCCGGCAGGCTGGATGATTGTGTTGGTCACGGTTCCGGCAAACGGATTGTTTGTCAGCGCAACGACGCCGCTCAACAACGCCGACCACGCCGCGAGTCCCGCCGCCGGATCGGGATCGTTGGCGGCGACGTTGACCGAAAGCTGGCCGCGCGTGGCGTTGTCGTTGAACGCCGTCGTGAAAAGATCGAACAGCAGACGGTCCTGCGCCGGCGCGGAATTGGCCGCGTCGAAGTATTGGTTGAAACTTGTCTGCGTATCGCCCGTCCACGTCGCCCATGTGGCGGTGTCTATCGGCGACGACTTGAGATAGACCGTCTGCCACGGCGTGCCGCGATGCACGCGACCCAGCCAGCCGGTCGTCGGCAGTTTGTTCGTCGGAAAATCCCAGTTGTCCGATGAAGACGCCAGCGGATCGCGCTCCGCCGAATTGTAGGCATTTGGGTCAAATTGCAACGCCTGTCCTTCAGCCGCCAGCTTCGAGTTGCCACCCCACGGCATATAACGATCATTCAATTGCCCCAAGTTAAGGCTCGTCAATCCGTTCGTGATGGGGAAATTGTAGTGATTCAAACCGGGTTGCGGTATGGATGTGTTATTTAGTGGCGGCGCATCAATGTCGCTGGCCAGATAATGCACGAGCGGATCATTAACCTGCCAGGTGGTATATTGTGAAATATAACGAGTCGGCGCGTAAGGCGCTTCCACGCTTAATTCCAAATTCGTTGTGCTGCCAGAATGATTGCCCGGCAGGAAAAATGCCTGAAAAAATGCCTGCTGTTGGGCTATGGTTCCGCCAAGGGGAACCGCTTCGGGATCTGCCTGCCACAAACCATCTAAATCCTGATCTGGCGCACCACTTTTTGAAATCCTGATTTGATTCAAGATGCCATAAGTCACTCCGGCTGGCGGCACGCTGCCAGTTGGATAATTTGTATCCCACACGCCCACATAATTATTCAGGCCGTCATTATCAACCAGACTTGCATTCACGTTGAAGGGGCTGTCCGGCCCTTCAAAATGGACATAATCAATGACGTGATACACGCCGCCACTGACATCCAGCATGAAGACCTGCAACCGGTTCGTTATCAGCACTCCAAACTGCGGGAAATGAAAACCGTTCCCATCCGTCGAAGTAGGTTCCCAAGGAACGGGACTCGGCAAGCTGTTTGTGGAAAACAAATCAGTCCCGGCAGGCACGCCTGGCGCGCCTGCATAATAAGACGAATAATAAACCGAGTTGGTCAGAGTGGGGCCGGTAAAAACAAAAGGGACAAATGAGGCGGTATTCGGACTGCCACTGCTTCTCCAACCCACGCCGGATCCCGGCCATGAATTGATTACATAAGGAACATAGGGAGCAATAAAATTGTTGGTTGTAAATGGAAATGGATTCACTTTCCATTCACGCGCACCCCGATCGTAATTGGTGATCATCGTCCAAGCATTTTCATTCACGTCAATCTGGATCGTGCCGGGATAATTGGAGCTGTAAGAATTCCACAGCTCGACCCCGATTGAACTGCTCAAACTCATCGTATACATCTGGTTCGTGCCGGTGATGACCGGCACATAACTATTTGTCGTGCGGGTCAGTTGAAGCCGCCGCGTGACGGCCAGACTGTTCTCCATCGAAATTTCGTTGAAGTTCGGGAAGCCTTTCTTCGCGCCGATGATCCACGGCACGCCGTAGATGTTGTCCGGCACGTTGGTAATGACGCCGGACAAGCCGGAAATATACGCTACATCAAATGGCTGGGAAAGCTGTGGATCGCCCGGCCCTGAAACAGTATTGGGAACGCCGCCATTGTTCAAGTTCGTGTAGCCGGAGATGAAAACATCGCCCGCCGCATCCTTGCTGAACAGCGGACGGAAGACATCGGGATAATCGGGCGAGCCGTTCTTCCTGTTGCTCACCGTCGCGTCGTAAATGTTCGCGGCCAGTTGGAGGATGCGGTGAACGGCGGGTGTATAGACAAACCGTCCATTGACATAAACCGGGATGTTCGTCACGCCAAAGGCGCTGGTCGTCGAGACGCCGAAAGTGTTGGTGAAACCGGCGTAGTTTTGATTGATCCAGTTCGCAGTATATTCGCGCAGCATCCGGTCGGCGGCGTTGGTGAAAAATCCCAGCGGCGTCCAGGGAACAAAATTCGTCGCGCTCGCGGTTCCGTTGGTGTTCAAAACGCCGTTGAAGCCGCGATCGAGATTGTCGTAGTTCAAATTCATCTTGCCCCGATTCCGGATCGGAGTCCGTGCCAAGCTGCGAGAGCAGCCGGTAATAGGTGTAGCGGTCGTAGGTGTCCGTTTGCGCGTCGGCAATGAGCAGTCGGTTGGTGAAAGCCGGCGAGCTTTTCGCCGGGTCGAACAAATCCGACGGCGTGAAGAAATGGTTGGTGCTGTCCGCGCCCGCCCACGGCAGTGTGGGAATGTCCTTGGCGCTACTGAAAACAAAATCCTCATTGGTGTCAAAAGTCGTCTGCAGCGGCCCGTCGGAATAGCCGTCAATGCCATCGTTCCGAAACGCCGTCGCGCCGGTGTTGCCGAAAAGGGTCTGGACCCAGGCAAGCGTGTTGTAATTGTTCGCGTAACGATACGCGAGCAGCGCGCGGGCGTCGTCAAAGGCAGCGCCATGATTCGGATTTCCTGAAGTTTCGTTGTAAGTGTAATAGCCACTGCCGTTGCCGATGATGTTCGGCGGATCAATAATTCTTCCCCACTGATTCGTGTTTACATCGGCTAGAAATGCCGCGAGGTTCAATTCCCAGGAACCAATATCTTGGTTGCGAAAATATAAATCATTTTCAGGATTGTTGTTAATTCCTTTCGGTGGATTTACCGTCGAAGAACGTTCATCAAGAACCTGATTGTGAATGTAATTCAAGTCGAGCGCGTTGCCGACGGGCAGGGCGATGAAGGCGTAGCGCGCGATGAACAGGTTGTCCGGCCCATACGGCTGGTCGGGATGCTCCAGCACGCCGATCCATTCGGGGTCGCCGGTTTCAAAGGAGAAATTTCCATTCGTCACTCCCGTGTTGTCCACATCCGCCACGATGCCGTTGGAGTCAAAATGCCCGTTGCGGTTCAGGTCGAGGTAAAAACGAAAATCGTTCGTGCCGTTTTGCGGAATGAACACCGGCGGGCGCGGGCTGATTTGCAAACTGGTGTAGTCGCCCAAACCGTTGTTGAAATTCAACGGCGGGGCGTTCGTCGAGACGAGCAGGCCGAAATCGTAGGGATTGGTCGTGGAGAGGATGCCGGCCACGGCCTGCGCCTCGGCATTGGCAAGCGCGGCGTCGGCGGCAAGGCGCGCGGTGGCGGTCTCGCCGGCGGTCGTCACGGAACCGCTTTCGCGGCGGCTGATGGCCAGGAACGCGAGCGCCATGACGAGTGTCACGGCCAGCAGGATGAGCGTGATGATCAGCGCGACGCCGTTTTCGGAGTGGCGAGTGATAAGTGACGAGTGATGGGCGGCAAAAGTTCCACCGCGCGCCGGGCAACGGCGCTTATCACTTGTCACTTGCCACTTGTCACTTTTTATTTTCATTGATAGGCGGACGGGTCAACATTGGGAATGGAAACGCTCTGGCGGAAAACCTGGACGTTGCCTGCCTGACCCTGCAAATAGGATGTGCGCAGGTTGTTCGGCAGCGATTCGGCGCGCTGCAAGGTGCGGTCTTCGAGCGTGGCCATGTCAATCTCCACGGACGCGGGCAGCGTGTTGCTGAACATGACAAAGCCCGTCTCGCCAAAGCCGGAGCCGGAACCGGACGGCAGATAATAAACATTTTCGTTGGTGGTGAACTGACCGCTGGTAAAAACAACTTGATTGTTCATCCGCCCGCCGTTGGTGTCAAAGGCGCGCACGCGAAAATCCACCACGCCGTCCAGCAGATGGCTCATGTTGGTGTTGTTTTGCGAAATCGGAAGCGTGCTGTTGGCGAGAAAATTGGTAAAAATCTGCCACGGGGCTGGACGCGGCGGCAAATCGGCGGGGGTGAAACGGTAGAGCGGATTGATGGACGCCGTGGCCGAAGTGTCCACGACATAGCCCGTGCCGATCCAAGTCTGGTTGTCGCGGCTCAAGATAAAAATTGTTTCCAGGACGTTTGTCCGCGACCGGCTGCTGGCGGTCAGCGTCTGGACAAGCGGGCCGGGCGAACTGACGACGTAGGCGTAAAAATTCACCACGCCATTGCTGACACCGTCCGACGGCGCCATCTCCTTCAAATCCTGCGAGATCAAATCCATCGTCGCGCGCCCGCCCTCCAGAATGCCCGCCTGCGTGACGCCCGCGCGGAACGCCGCCTGCGTGCTGTTGAACACCGCCATCAGCGCGATGACGATGAGCGAGAGCAGCGCCACCGCCACCATCACCTCGATGAGAGTGAAGGCGGAGCGGGTGACAAGTGACGTGTGACGAGTGACAAGACAAAATCCTCGCGACGAGGCTCTTGCCACTTGCCACTTGCCACTTGCCACTGTTGTTTTTGTTTTCACGGCGCGGTGGTGAATGATTGCGGCTGGTAAAAAAACAAATTGGTGTTGACGGCGTCCTGCGCAACCTGCCCGGCGACGAGGGTTCGATACGTCGCAAGGAAGGGCTGCGCCGGCAGTTTGCCGGTTGGCAGCACCGGCCAGAGAAACGTCAGGCGCAGGTCGTGCAGGTTGGCGGCGAGCTGGCGCGTGTAACCGGGATTGGCGACTGCATTGGTATCAACCGCCACCGGCGCGTTGACGCAATAAATGCGGTAGCTGAATGAATCCTGCTTCAAAATGGCGTTGTCCTGCGGCGGTTTTTCAAACGCCGGCCCGTTGATGGAGCGGACGCTGGCCACAATGTGATTGCTCATCGCCGCCGTGTAAGTGCTGTCCGCAATCCCGCCGTCCACGTTCAAAAATTCCGGCGTGCTCAACAGGCCGACAATGTTCGCGCCGTTGGTCAGTATGGGATACGATTGAATGGGCGGCGTCGTAGGCAAAATGGCAGTGGAAAAACCCATCGCGCCGGCAAGCGTCGGGTTGATATAGACGTTTTGACTGGCGGCTTTCGTAATCACGATGGCATAAACATAATTCGTCAAATCATCCGCGCCGCGTGCGCCGTTGCGGATGTCCTCCATGAAAACGGTCGCGTCCTGGTTGATGACGGTCTGCTCGCGATTGACGCGCTGCGTGTTCAATCCCAGCGGCAGCACGCCGATGATGCCGACGAGCGCGATGCCGATGATCGCCAGGCTGATGGCGACCTCGATCATCGTGAAGGCCGATTGCGGATGATAATGTTGCGGGCGAAATTTCATTGATCTTCAATTCGTCAAACGGAAAAACAGTTTCCCGGACGGCGGCGAGAGGGTGACGCTGTTTGTGCCGTTGACGGTCGTGACAGAGCCGCCGTAACCGGCCCAGTGGGTCGCCGTCAAATCCGAATTGGTTTGCAGCGTGTAGCCGCCCAGATTGGGCCAGGAAACAACCACGCTGTTCGTTGCGGTCAGGACAACCTTCAGATTTGGAATCGCCGCGATCCAGCCCTGCCGGATGGTGCCGTTGATGGTGTCTCCCACAAAAAGATGTCCCGCGCCGTCCGCCGCAACGGCATAAGGATAGTAAAACAGCGCGTTGGTTCCGGTGCCGTCGTTGCTGCCATTGATGCCAGCCACCCCCGCCAGCGTGCTCACCACCCAGTTCGTCCCCGACGGCGTAATCTTGCGGATGGTGTAGTTGTAGGTATCGGCCACATATAAATTGCCGGAGCGATCTGATGCGATTCCGGATGGATAGTAGAATTGCGCGGCAAAATTCGTCCCGTCGGCGATGCCGCTGTTTCCAACCTGGCCCGCAATCGTGCTCACCACCCAGTTTGTCCCCGACGGTGCAATCTTGCGGATGGTGTCGTTGTAGGTGTCCGCCACATACAGATTGCCCGACCCGTCAACCGTGATGCTGGACGGCCCGGAGAACTGCGCGGCGCCATTTGTCCCGTCGGCGCTGCCATAGTTCGGCACCATCCCGTCAATGTTCGTCGCCGTCCCGGCAATGGTGGTCACCACCCAGTTCGTCCCCGACGGCGCGACTTCACGGATGGTGCAGTTGTAAGCATCGGCCACATAAAGGATGCCGTTGGTATCCACCGCGATGCCGGATGGGTCGTTGAATTGTGCGCTGCCATTCGTCCCGTCGGCAAAACCCCCAATCTCGGCGGTTCCGGCAATGGTGGTCACCACCCAGTTCGTCCCCGACGGCGTGATTTCACGAATGGTGTCGTTGCCAGAATCCGCCACATACAGGTTGCCTGTTCCGTCAATCGTGATGCCGACCGGTTCGATGAAGCGTGCGGCGCCATTTGTTCCGTCATTGCCACCGCTGGTTCCAGCAGTTCCAGCGATGGTGGTCACCACCCAGTTTGTGCCGGACGGCGCGACCTTGCGGATGGTGTCCTCATAGTTGTCCGCCACATAGAGATTGCCATTGGTGTCCACGGCGATGCCCTCCGGCCAGTAGAGTTGCGCCGTGCCATTTGTGCCGTCATTGCCGCCGTTGTTTCCGGCGGTTCCGGCAATGGTGGTAAAAGTGTAAGGTGTGGAATAGATGGATTGCGCCGTGGCGGAGGTAGTCAGAACCCCGCACAAAATCAACCCCATGATCAATTGCGATGTTTTTTTCATATTGAGTTCCTGAATTATTTCATTTTGTAGAATTCCAAGGTGGCCCGCCCCGTCAGCCGGTCAATGTGGACGATGTTGTAGGAAAGGTTGTTGTTACCAATGCCGCTGTTGCCGGGCGGAGTTTCTAAAATGGACGCCGAACCGGCGGGAGCGGCCTCGAGGATCAATGCCTTGGTTGCCGGGTTTATCGCCGGCAAGACACTGCCCTGCGCGAGGGGAATGTATTCATCGCTGGCGGCAAGGTTCTGCCCGTCGGATGTAAGCTGTCCAAGATAATTAAAGGCGATATACGGAAGATATAAAACCGGCGACTTCGGGCTGTCTTCGGTTGGAAACGGAATGTTGTTGGTGATGTTGAAGCCGTAAATATTGGATGGCTGGATCATAACCCGGAATGTGGAACGGCGGACTGGAGGGAGGCTGAAATTTTTGCGGCGCGATGAAGGTGCCGGCCGGCAGATTTTGCCACGGTGCCAGATAACGCACCGTGACGCGCCCCGGCTGGTCTCCCGCCGAACGCAGGCTGACAAAGGTGTAACCCGTCAATTGCTTGTCGCACAAGTTGGTCGCCACGGTTTTCTCGGCGGTGGTCATCAACGGATTGTTCCACCAAAAATTTGGAAAATTGGGCGTCATCCAAAAATTTGTTTTGACGAAAATCATATAGACTGTCGTGTGGTCGGCCATGGCCAGTTGCCGCGCACGCCCGACGTCGGCGAGCAACTGCCGTGACGCGCCGATGTTTCCGTTTGATTTGCCGAGCTCCTTCAGTGCCGGAACCGCCAGCCCCGCGATGATGCCCAAAATCGTAATCACAGCCAGCAGTTCAATCAGCGTGAAGGCGCGCGGGAATGTTGATGATTGATGGAAACGGACTCCGACGATTTTCTGCAAATCGTGAAACCTCAGTATGAATCGTAAATCGTAAATGGAAGTTTCACTGCCAGCTCAAAACATTGTCTTTGTTGACACCTTGATTTGCCGGCCCATTAACAATTTTTTTGTCCGGACCGGCGGACCAGACCATGACCTTGCCGTGATATTGAAAACGATCCTTCACCCCTGCGGCCCATGATATGGATTGACCAGTCCATTGTAACCAGACTGGCTGCTGCCTCCCGGTGGATTCTCAGAAACAGCCCATTGGCAATAAAACGCATCCTCACACTGGTCGTCGTAATTCAGATCCATGCTGATGACATAGGGATTGCCCCACGGGTCGCGATAGACCAGATCCGGGCCGACACCCGGCAACGTCGGGTCGCTTGTCATCGTGGCGTTCAGGAATTTTGTCTGCTTCGGATTTTTGACGTGATTGTTGTTTATGGTTGGAGCTCCGCTGCCGGGATAAGTTTGCATATCCATCAAAATGGCGATCACCTCGTTATTCGTTAAGACTACGCCGGAAATTTGAGTGCCTACCGTCGTTCCGCTAATAACGTTCCCCCATAAGTAAAATCCGGGTTGTTTTTGGGAGACCTCGCGTTTGATTCGGCCTGATTTTGCGCGTTGGTCGAAACCGGAAAGCGGCCATATTCCGAATCGTAACCTTCGATGGCCGTGACAATCCCCTGTTCTTCGATAAGCGCCTTTTTCTTCTTTGCGAGGTTCACGGCATACGGGATGGCCGGCAGCAGCATCGCCGCCAGAATTGCGATGATGGCAATGACGACGAGCAGTTCGATGAGGGTGAAGCCGGCGCGATGGCGGCGTGACGATGGCAGGATGGTTTTCATGGTTTTGAAATCGGTCCGGTTGCGGCGCGGAGTATGGAGAATTTGCGGCGGTGCGGGCAATTGTTTTGTCTCGAACCAGTTTTGCGTTCGCGACGGCGTCTGAACGACGATTTGCGGCGACCACGCGCAGTCGTGCCAGTCCACGGCCACGGGATTTGGCCGCGCATTGTCAAGTGATCGAGTGATCGAGTGACGAGTGACGGGTTTTTTCCCCGGCGCACCATTTTCCCGTCACTTGTCACTTGCCACTTGTCACTTTTTTTATCGTCGCGCATAAAAATTTTCACGGCAGCGGGCTGTTGATCCGCACCTGCCCGCTCCAGTTGCAGATGAGGTTGGTTTGCCCATTGATCACCAGTTGAATCCACAAATCATACGAGCTGGGGTTGTTCGTTCCGGGACAAGCGTAGCGCCAGGGATTCAGGCCAGACGCACCGAACGGCTTGTAATTTTGATCCGGCCCGCCAACCGAACCGGTGAGGATGGTGACGAGCGGACCGCCAGGCGACGGGTTTGTAACCGCATTATATTGCCTTGGTTTCAAGCCGGGCAGAAAATTTTGGGCGGAATGAGCGTCTTCAGCGGAGCCGGGCCTGGTGCAATTGATGAAGCCGCCGACGCCAAACGCCTTGTTCAGGTTGTTGGAGCTGATTTGCAAGCCGCCATCCAGGGTTGTGTATGAATTATTTGCCGGATTAAAAGTCGTCCCTTCCAGTTCGTAATAAAGCTGGTTGACCCGTGGATCGCCGCTGCCATTGCCCGGCGGATAAAATCCGTAGGCGTCGTGGTAGCGCTGGATGGCGGTTTCCAGCAGCCCCATTTCCGCCTGCGTGTGGGAAATGTATTGGTGCCTTTTCACCGATTTCAAAACCGTGAGGGTGAACGCGGCCAGCACGCCGATGATGGAGATGACGACGAGCAGTTCAATGAGGGTGAAAGCCGGAGTGATGAGCTTTGTTCAGGCGCATCACTTGCCGCTTGTTGCTCATCATTTTCTCGCCACTTGTCACTCGCCACTTGTCACTTTTCATATAATTATTTGTCGCGCAATTCGTCTTCCATCCGCTCGCTCAACCATTGCTTGATCATGCTCTGGTAGTTCAGATACCGCGCGCGCGCGAGCCGCTTGATGCGCGCGAGCATCCGCGGGTCAATCCGCAGCGTGATGGTCACGGACTCGGACGCCTCGGCGCTGCCCGCCGTGGCCGCCTCCATCAGCCGCAGGTCGGGCCGGTTCTCCGACCAGAAATCCGACTCCGCGTTTTCGCTGTCGAAAATCGGCACGTCTTCCCAGTTGGCAAAAGTTCGCATCTGTTTTGCATCTCATTCCCGCACTCATCGTCATCCTCATCTTCAAACCAAAAATTTGAGGACGAGGACGAGAATGACGACGAGAATGATTTTTCACGAAAGCGTCTGGTCCATTTTTCGCTGGTAAAAAAATCTTTCTTCCGGAGCAAACGTGCGCGCGTGCAAAACGCGGACGGAGCGGCCGTTTGTCCGATACACGCTGAAAACCCCGATGCCGCCGGCGGACATTCCAAGATTGAAAAACCGCGCCTGCACGCCAAACCTCGGCGAGTCGGGCAGCAGCCGGACGGCAAACGGGTCTTCAAAGGATTCTTCAATTTCCCGTTGAGTCAAAGAACCATCCATTTCAAAGGGCGGATTATTCCAATCAAACTCCATGGCGAGCTAATTGTATTTAATACGCCCATGCAATGTAATTACATTGTATTTACACTTGAGCATGGTGTTTGTCAACGGATTTCTGCGGCTTTTTAAGAAAATATGATGATGCGACGTTTAATCTCCGCCACGACACTGCCGCCATTGTCGCCGCTCATTTGCGTGATCATCGCAATCAGGGGCAAAAACATGGCGATCACGATGCTGCCGACGATGACTGCCAGAAAGCACAATCATGATGGGTTCGAGCAGCGAAGTCATGGCAGCGACGGCGTTGTCCACCTCTTCGTCGTAGTTGTCGGCGATTTTCAAAAGCATTTCGGGCAGGGCACCGGTCTGTTCGCCGACGTCCACCATGCTGACGACCATCGGCGGAAAAACGGCGGAGGCCTCGAGTGGCGCGGTGATGGTTTCGCCTTCCTTCACGCTTTCGTGGACTTTGCTGACGGCGTTGCTGATGATGACGTTGCCGGCGGTTTCCTTCACGATCGTCAGCGCCTGCAAAATCGGGACGCCGCTGCTGACGAGCGTGCCAAGCGTGCGCGTGAAGCGCGAGATGGCGACCTTGCTGATGACCGGGCCGAGCGCGGGCATCTTGAGCTTGAACTTGTCCCAGACATAGCGGCCCGATTTTGTTTTTTTTATGATGATTAGGAAAATCACGACGGCCACCACAAGCCAGCCCAACACCTGCAAAATGTGGAGCCGGATGGCGTCGCTGATGGCCAGCACAAACGTCGTGAACCACGGCATCTTGATGTTCATGCCGGCAAAAACGTCCTTGAACCGGGGAATGACAAACACCATCAGCAGGATCATGATGCCGGTGGCGACGATCAACACGGCCACGGGATAAAACATCGCCGCCTTGACCTTGCCCTTGATCTTCTGCGCCTTTTCGGAAAATTCGGCGAGGCGTTTAAGCACAACTTCCAGCACGCCGCCCAGCTCGCCCGCCTTGACCATGTTGATGAACAGCCGGTTGAACACTTTGGGATGCTGCGCCAGCGCCTCCGAGAAAGTGCTGCCACCCTCAATCGCCAGAGCCAGTTCACTTAAAATCCTCTTGAGCGTCACATTGCGCTCCTGTTTCTCCAGCACACGCAACCCTCGCAGCAACGGCAGACCTGCATCCACCAACGTCGCCAGTTGCCGCGTAAAAGTCGTCAGCACCTTCGGCTTGACCCTGCCGCTCAAGCCCGGGATTTTGATCTCCATGCTCATCCCGCCGCCCTTTTTGCCGCCCTTGGCCGCCGGCTTGGACTTCGCCTTCTTCTTCGCCGACTTGTCCTGCACCTTCGCGCCCTCCGCGATCTTCGTCGGGAACAAGCCCATGTCCTTCACGCGGCTGATCGCCTCATTCTGGCTGGCGACATCAATCGAACCCTTCTGCTCTTTGCCGCGCCCGTCCAGCGCCACATAATCGTATCTAGGCATAAGTCAATAAATATAAACAGTTGACAATTGGCTGATGATTGACATTCAACCATCTCCTGTCAACTTGCAAGTCAAAATCTGGAATTTACAAACGCGGAAAGTCGAGTGCTGAATGCGGAATGAAAATTCGCGGTGTTCTCGCCAATATCCCGCATCCGCTAGGTATATTTCACCACCTCTTCAATCGTCGTATCACCCTCAAAAATCGCGCGCAACCCGTCCTCACGCAACGTCACCATGCCCAGTTCCACTGCCTTCTGGCGCAGCACCACCGTGGGTGCCCGCTCATTGATAAGCGTCCGGATCGCCTCGCTGACAACCAGCAGCTCAAAAATGCCCTTGCGCCCCTTGTAACCCGTGTCATTGCACGTCGAACAGCCACGCCCGTAATGAAACGTCTTGTCCCCCAGATCATGCGGCGAGAGGTTCAGCAATTCCAACTGGCTCTCCGTCGGCTCAAAAGGCGTCCGGCAATTTTTGCAAACCGTGCGCACCAGCCGCTGGCCCAGCACCGCCATCAGCGTGCTCGAAATCAAAAACGGCTCCACGCCCATGTCCACCAGGCGCGTGACCGCACCCGGCGAATCATTCGTGTGCAGCGTCGAGAGCACCAGATGCCCCGTGAGCGACGCCTGCACCGAAATCTGCGCTGTCTCCAGATCGCGCATTTCACCCACCATTATTATATCCGGGTCCTGGCGTAAAAACGACCGCAGCGCCTTGCCGAACGTCATGCCCGCCGCGTCGTTGATGGCCACCTGCATGATGCCCTCGATGTCAAACTCCACCGGGTCTTCCGCCGTGAGCAGTTTGGAATCAATCACATTGACCCGCCGGAGGCAGGAATAAAGCGTCGTCGTCTTGCCACAGCCCGTCGGCCCCGTCACCACAAAAATCCCGTTGGGCCGCTGGATCACCTCGGACACAAAATCAAAAACGCTCTTGGGAAATCCGAGCGACTCCAGTTCCAGATTCACGGACGAACGGTCCAGCACGCGCAGCACGACGGATTCGCCGAACTGCGTCGGCAGCGTGGACATACGCAAATCAATTTGTCGTCCGCCGGGCATCGGATAATTGATGCGTCCGTCCTGCGGCAGGCGCGTTTCGGAGATGTTCAGGTTCGCCATGATTTTCAGGCGAGAAATCACCGGCAGCGCGAGGTGTTTGGGCGGCGGAGCCATTTCATACAGCGCGCCGTCCACGCGGTAGCGGATGCGGAATTCCGTCTCAAACGGCTCGAAGTGGATGTCGCTCGCGCGGTCCTGCACGGCCTGCTGCAAAACCAGATTGACGAACTTCACGATCGGTGCCGCGTCGGCCAGCGCCTCGGCCGCCGCCGCGTCGTCGCCGGCTTCGGCGGCTTCGCGCCCGATGTCGGTGTCCGCCCCGAGTTCCTTGAGGATTGCGGAAAAATTTTCCGACTCGCTCTGGCCGTAAAGCCGTTCAATCGTCTTGTCAATCTCCGCCGGATCGGCGACAACCACCTGCAAGTCGCGCTTGACGGCAAAATGGATTTCGTCCGCGCGCGCCGGATCCAGCGGATTGGCCAGCGCGATCTGCAAAATGTCGCCGCTCCACGAAACGGGGACGCAGCGATACATCTGCGCGACGTTCGCCGGAACCATGTTCAGGAGTTCGGGTGGGAATTCCCGGTCGCGCAGCGAGACAATTTCCGTGCCGAGCGCCCCGGCCATCACCTGCAGGATGTCGTGGAGCTTCATCACGCCCATGTCCTGCAAAATCTGGATGATGGGCGTGGCGTTGCGCTGGTGTTCGGCAACAACATCCTCGTATTGCAGGTCGTCAATCAAGTCCCGCTCCCTGATGAGCGACAGCAACGGATCTGAAATTTCTTCCGCCATGTTATCAATAAAAAATCATTTGCCCGGGTTCTGCGGCGGATTTTTGCCGCCGCCGCTGATGGACTGCGCCAGTTCGAGTTCCTGCAACTTCGCCTGGATTGTGGTCGGGTCCTGCGCCTTCGTGATCACTTCCTCGCGCGCGATCAAACCCTGCTGGTATTTGTCCATCAGAAAAGAGTCGAGCGTCACCATGCCCCATTTCGATCCGGTTTGGATGTCGGATTGGATTCGGAACGTCTTGTTGTCGCGGATGAGCGCGGCGATGGACGGCGTGTTGACCATGATTTCAAAAACGGCCACGCGGCCCGGCTTGTCCACGCGCGGAATCAACAGTTGCGAAATGACCGCCTGCATGACGGTCGAGAGCTGGATGCGAACCATTTCCTGCTGGTTCGTCGGAAATGCGTTCGTGATGCGGTCAATCGTTTTCGCCGCGCCCGTCGTGTGCAGCGTTCCGAAAACCAAGTGGCCGGTTTCCGCCGCCGTGATGGCCGCTTCAATCGTTTCCAGGTCGCGCATTTCGCCGACGAGGATGATGTCCGGGTCCTGGCGCAAAGCGCGGCGCAGCGCCTCGGCAAAGTTCGGCACGTCCACGCCGATTTCGCGCTGCGTGACGACGGCTTTTTTATGCTTGTGATAATACTCAATCGGGTCTTCGACGGTGATGATGTGCGCCTCTTCGCGCTCTTCGTTGATGATGTTGATCATCGAGGCGAGCGTCGTCGTTTTTCCCGAACCCGTCGGGCCTGTGACAAGAACAAGTCCGCGCGGCTTGTAAAGCAGTTCCTTGGCGCTGGGCGGAATTCCGATCTGCTCCATCGTCAGCAGCTTGCTGGGAATCTGCCGCAACACCATCGCGAAATTTCCCCTTTCCTTGAAGACGCTCACGCGGAAGCGCGCGGCGTCGCCAAACGCAAATCCAAAGTCCGCGCCGCCGCGTTCGCGCGTGCTCTGGATATGCTCTTCCGACGTGATGCTGCGCATAATTTCCTCCGCGTCCTCCGGCTTGAGCGGCGGTCCTTCGATGCGATGCAATATGCCGTGGACGCGGATTGTCGGCGGGATGCCCACGCGGATGTGCAGGTCGGAGGCGCCCTCGGCCACCACCAACTGCAACAGGTCTGACATTTGATAGGACATAAAAAATAAAATGACTAATTACTAAATCCTAATGACTAATTTGTTTGTCATTCGGACATTTGGAAATTCTTTGGTCATTCGTCATTATGGTTTGGTCATTTTTGTCATCACGCTTCATCGCCGATGGTGGCGCGGATGACTTCATCGGGCGTGGTCAGGCCGGCAAGGACTTTGCGGATGCCGTCTTCGCGCAATGTCCGCATCCCCATTTCGCGGGCGCGCGAGCGCAGCACGCTCGTGGGTGCGCGGTCGTAAATCAATTTCCGAGCCTCGTCGTCTATCAGAAAAATTTCAAAGATGCCGAAGCGTCCGCGGTTGCCGGTGTTGCCGCAGTTGCCGCAGCCGCTCCCTTTCATGGGCGTGGCGCTCTTCATCATGTCCGGCGTGAGTTGCAGGGCGCGCATTTCATTTTCCGTGGGCGCGTAGGCCTGCCCGCATTTCTTGCACACTTTGCGCACGAGCCGTTGCGCCATAAGGCAGCGCGTGGAGGAGGCGACCAGAAATGGCTTTACTCCCATGTCAACCAGGCGCGCGACGGCACCGGGCGCGTCGTTGGTGTGCAGGGTGGAAAAAACAAGGTGCCCGGTGAGTGAGGCGTTGATGGCAATGGAGGCGGTCTCGAAGTCGCGAATTTCCCCAAGCATGACGACGTTGGGTGCCTGGCGTAATATGGCGCGCAGGGCGGCGGCGAAGGTGAGGCCGACCTGTTCGCTGACTTGCACCTGGTTGATGCCAGCCAGGACGTATTCGACGGGGTCTTCGACGGTGATGATTTTGCGGTCGGGCCGGTTGATGAAGTGGAGGCAGGAGTAAAGTGTGGTGGTCTTGCCAGAGCCGGTAGGTCCGGTGACGAGCAGGATGCCGTCGGGCAGACCGATGACTTTTTCAAATGTCTGCTGGTCGTCCTGGAAAAATCCGAGTTCGGGCAGGCCGAGTTTCAGTCCTTCCTTGTCCAGGATGCGCATGACGATGCTTTCGCCGTGGTTGGTGGGCAGGCAGGAAACGCGCAGGTCTATGAATTTGTTTCCTGCTTTGGTCTGGATGCGTCCGTCTTGCGGGATGCGGTGTTCGGAGATGACCATGTTCGACTGGATTTTCAGCCGCGCGATGATGGCCGCCTGGAGCCGTTTTGGCGGGGCTTTGATTTCCTGCAACATTCCGTCTATGCGGTAGCGCAGGCGGAAGCGCTTTTCCATCGGTTCGAGGTGGATGTCGGAGGCGCGCAGTTTGAAGGCATCGGTGATGATCTGGTTGACGAGCCGGATGAGGGGGGCGTCGGCCTCGATGGCGCCGCCGTCGTCTTCGAGCGCGCCGATGTGGACGTCGGACTCGGTGAGTTCTTGCATCACGTCCTTGAAGACACCGTCGTCCACGCGCTTTTTCTCGCCGCCGTAATACTTGCCGAGCGCGGCTTCGATGTCGGGTTCGGAGGCGACGCGCACTTCAACTTCCGCGCCGAGCAGGTGTGTCAGAGAATCTATGGTGTTGAGGTCGGAGGGGTCGGCGAGGGCGACGGCGACTTTTCCGTCGGCTTTGAAGAGCGGGATGACGCGGTATTTTTTTGCGACGTTGCGAGGGATGATGGAGATGACGTCGTCCTCGATTTGCATCGCGCCGAGGTGGACGACTTCCGCGCCGAACTGCGCGGCCTTGGCCTGCGCCACGTCCGTCGGGCGGATGATTTTGTTGGCGACAAGAAAGTCCACCACGCCCACGTTGGCCGCTCCGGCCTCCGCACGCGCCTTGGCGACCTCCCCGGCGTTTGTGAAGCCGAGGTCAACCAGCAGATCCAACAGATAATCGTCTTTTTCCGCCACAATGTTTTACAGCAAATGTTTTTTATTCTGGAACGCGCAGAGAAGTTTTCATCTTATCCGCCAAATGTCAATGCAGAGTGGCTGGCGGCGCGGAACTTTTCCGTTCAAGCAGTTCGGCGGGCAGGCGTCTGGACTGGACAGGCTCGCCGCGAATCAAGCCCGTCATCATCTCCACGGCGGCGATGCCCAGCCGGAATTTCGGCTGGCGCACCGTCGTCAGCGGCACGCGGAAATGTGCCGAGGTCAGAATGTTTCCAAAGCCGACGACGGAAATGTCCTCTGGAATTTTCAACCCCTGCGAGAGCAGCGCGTCCGCGCAGCCGATGGCCACGAGATCGCTGACGGCCTGCACTGCGGTCGCGTTGCAATTTTCATTAAGCATCTGTAGCGCGGTGTTCGTGCCGTCCTCAATCGTGTTGCCGGACTGGAAAATCAGCTTGTCGTCCACGTCCATCCCGGCCTCGCGCAGCGCGCGGCGGTAGCCGTTGAAGCGCTCGTGCGCCCACGGCGCAACCTGCGGACCGGTGAAATAGGCGATTCGCTTGTGGCCGAGCTTCAACAAATGCTGCGTCACATTGTAGCTAGCGATGAGTTCATCAATCTCGACGCTCGGAAAATTTTTGCAGAACGGCGCGGGTGAGCCGAGCAAAACCGTCGGCGTGTTGCGCGCCAGAATTTCCTGGTAAATCCGCGCCTCGGCCTCAAAACGATAAACCGGCGAAATGAAAAGCCCGTCCACGCGCCGCGAAAGAAAATGGCGGATGCAATGCTCCTCGCGCTCCGGCTTGTTGAGCGAATGGCCGAGCAGCACGTCGTAGCCGAGATCGTGCGCACGCTCTTCAATTGCAAAAACGATCCGCGCGTAAATCGGGTTTGTGATGGACGGGATGACGAGGCCGAAAAGTTTCGTCGTCTTCGTCCGCAAGCCCTGCGCGCTGGAATCCGGGACGTAGCCCATCTGCTGCGCGAGCAGTTTGATCCTGGCCTTCGTCGCGGCGGAAACGTCCGGCGCGTCGCGCAGCGCCTTCGAGACCGTCATCACGGAAACGGCGGCGTGCCGGGCAATGTCTTTGAGTCGGACCATGGGAATAAGAAATTAAAAATTAAAAATGCAAAATGAATGCGGCCACGGTTCGTTGGCGGCCATTTTTAATTTTTAATTTCGCATTTTTCATTTCAGAGATACGCCCCGCGCCATTGCAGCTTCCGGCGCAGCGCCTCCAGAAAAGAATTGTCCGCCAGGTGCATCAAACGGATTTTGCGGCGGCTGCGGCGGATGGTGACTTCATCATCCGCGTCAAGCTCCGCGACAACCTGGCCGTCCACGCTCAAAATCGTCGCGGGATGCGGGCTGACGGCCTTCACGGAAATTTTCGAGGACAGCGGCAGAATGATGGAACGGTTCGACAGCGCGTGCGGGCAGATCGGCGTGAGCGCAAAAACTTCCGCCGTCGGCAACAACACCGCGCCACCCGCCGAAAGCGAATACGCCGTCGAGCCGGTCGGCGAACTGATGATCAGCCCGTCGCAGCGGTAGCGCGTGATCAGCTCGCCGTCCACGCCCACGTCCAGCGTGATGAGCCGCGACACCGCGCCGCGGCTGACGACAATGTCGTTGAGCGCGGTTTCGTGGATTTTTTCCCCGTTGCAGACGCCGACGGCCTCAATCAACGCGCGCGATTCAAATTTGAAATTGCCGCTCCAGATTTGTTCCAGCGCGTGCGCGAGCTTGCCTGACGGCAGGGCGGTGAGAAAACCGAGGCCGCCGATGTTGATGCCGAGAATCGGCGTGGGCGACCCGGCGATGTCGCGCGCGGCGCGCAGCATCGTGCCGTCGCCGCCGAAAACCAGCAGCAAGTCCGACCCGCGCGCGAGTGTCGCGATGTCACCGTCCACGACAGCCTTGCGCCCGGCGGCCTCGATGAGCCGCGCGGCCTTGCGGACGATTTGGGCGCACGCGGCCTTGCCAGTATTACCGATCAGCCCGATGCGTTTTATTTTGTCAGCTTGTTCTTTCAATCAATGCCAAAAATTCCTTGTTGCCCGCCGGGCCGGTCAGCGGCGATTCCACCACGCCGCGCCAGGCCAGATTTTTTTGCGCGGCGGCAAAATTTTCCAGTTCCTTCAGCACCCGCTCATGCACGGCGGAATCCGTGATGACGCCCCGGCCCTTGTCCGCCTCGGCCCTGCCGGCCTCGAACTGCGGTTTGACGAGCGCCACGATTTTGCCGTTTGATTTTAACAAAGCAACCGCCGCTGGCAAAATGTTTCGCAGCGAAATGAACGAGCAGTCAATCACCACTAGGTCGGCGGGCGAAAATGTTTCCGGCATTTGCCCCGGCTTCAAATGCCGCGCGTTGGTTTTTTCCATGACGACGACGCGCTTGTCCTTGCGCAGTTTCCATGCAAGCTGGCCTTGGCCAACGTCAATTGCAAAAACTTTCGCCGCGCCATGTTGCAAAAGGCAGTCCGTGAAACCGCCGGTTGACGCGCCGATGTCAATCGCAGTCATTCCGGCAACGTCCAGTTGAAAATGCTTGAGCGCGTGTTCGAGCTTGTGCCCGCCGCGGCTGACGAATTTTTCCGGCGCGGCCAGGGAAATTTCATCTCCGGCCTTGACGGAATCGCTGGCCTTGCGCGCGGTCTGGGAATTGACGCGGACTTGTCCGGCGAGGATGGCGCGCTTGGCGCGTTCGCGGCTTTCGCAAAGGCCGCGTTCCACCAGCGCTTGATCAAGGCGAATCATGGAAGGCATCATCGGGCAAATTCCCGCCCAATGCAGCCTTAAATTGTGCCGCGTCTTTTTAATAAAATTTATGTTGACTTTAACTTTGTTTAGTTGTATAAAACGAAAGAACGATTGAATTTTATTAAATGAGCGATCCCGACAAAAAGCATTGGATGAATTTTCTTGAAGACGAGGACGTGGCCTTCGTCAAGCGGTTCATCCTGTTTTCCGGCTCGCTCAAGGATTTGGCGGACGCCTACAATGTTTCCTATCCGACGCTCCGGCTGCGGCTGGACCGGCTGATTGAGAAGATCAAAATCCTCGACAGCCAGAAGATTGACGACGATTTCGAGCGCCAGCTCCGCGCGCACTTTGCCGACGGCAAGCTGGACTCGCAGGTTTTCAAAAAACTTCTGACCGCCTATCAAAACCAAAAGAAAGGAACAAAATGAAAAGGTTAATTCAACTGAACTTGTTGCTGCTGCTCATTTCATCAGCGATGGCGCAGGAATCGTCTCCGCGCCAACTGCCAAAAACCTTGCACGTTTATAATTGGAAAGATTTGTCGGTGCAATTCACCAACTGTCAGATCGTTTCGATGGACGGCATATCCATTTTGAAAATTGAGAATACTAACGACAAGCCGTTGAAAGTTTTACTTTTGACGATTACAAATTCGTCATTGATTCAAAAGGCGAACACAATTGAGTGGGAAATGAAATGCGAGAACGTTCGTTTACCTAATGGTTTCCGTTTGCCACCTCAAATGTTTTTCACATCTTTAGATAACGAGCTTTTCGGCGTGGACAATTCCACCAATTATCCAAACGTCTGCTTTTTTGAAAAATTTCCTCCACAAGCGGCAGGCGGAGACAATATCACCAATTATCATGGCGACTACTTTGATGGCACACAAAATTGGGACAAATATTATTTCAGCCTTCGTCGCGCACCTTATGACAATCAAACTCGCTCCGATGAATTAAAACTTGAAATCTTTTTGCCATCCACCGGAACAGTTTATCTTCGCCCGATAAGATTTTTTGGAGTCTCAGGCAGTTGGTGGTCTCCGGAACAAATCGGCTTGATCGGCGGAATCGGCGGTTCGGTCATCGGCTGCTTTGGCGCGCTGCTCGGCTTGCTTGCCTCAAAAGGCAAAGCGCGCAGTTTCGTCCTGACCACGATGAAAATTTTCATCGCGCTGGGAATTCTGCTGACGATTGCGGGATTTGCCGCCGTCGTGTCCAGCCAGCCTTACGCCGTCTGGTATGCGCTGCTCCTGCCCGGAGTCATTCTCACGCTGGTTTTTTCGCTGACGCTGCCTTCAATCCAAAGGCGCTACGACGAACTGGAAATCCGCCGGATGACTTCGGTTGACACGATGGGAGGCTGATTTGCCTGAAATTGGCAGGATCGTTTGAAAATTAACATTGCCGTAACAAGATTGCATTGACCTTTTCGCGTGGGTGTGGAAACTAGACGGCTAGTAACGGCATTCGAGAACAGTCGCCGTAAATTCGGAACGCGATGAAAACGATCCTGGCATTGTCCAATCATCCCGCCTTCGCAGAGACGATACGCGCGGGGTTGAGTCCCGAGCAATACCGCGTCGTCCACCGGCTCAACGTGGACGAGGCCGAGCCGTTGCTCGTCCACGGCCTGGTCGCCGCGTGCATCCTCGACACGGACATGATGGACGTGGAGCTGGTCTGGGTCATCGAACGTCTCCGCCGCCGCGATCCCAAGTGCGCCATCATCGCCTACACCGCCTACAGCGAGTCGGCGTGGGAAGAGGAGGCGTTTCTGCACGGCCTCACGCACATCCTGACAAAACCCGTCCGCACGCGGCTGCTGGCGTCGCTGCTGGAACGCACCGAAAGCGCGCCATCGCCGCAAACGGCTTCGCGCCCGTCGCAACCGCCTCCGGTTTCACCGTCGCAAATGCCGCCGTTCCGCCAGCAGGAGATTTCCCCGGCCGAGCGGTTCGTCAACGCGGAGCACACGCTCGACGTGCTGCGCGATTTCTCGTCCATCCTCACGCACTCGCTCGACGCGGAGGCGATGCTGAAGCAATTCCTGATGTTCCTGCGTGAAATCTTGAGCGTCAACCGCGCGGCGATTTTCCTGAACCGTCCGTTCTCGCCAATGGCCGAGAATTTTTCGCCGGACGACACAAAATCGCTGCGTTCCGCCGCCGCCATCGGGCTTGCGTCCGGGCTGCTCGAACATTTTGAACTGTCGCTGGACTCCGGCATCGGCGGACAGCTTGCGCGGCTTGGCCGGATTCTGCGCCGCGACAGCGACGAGGCGCGCGCGGATGTCGAGGCGCAAAAGGAATTTGAACTGCTCCGCGCGCAGGTCGCCGTGCCGATCCTCAACCGCGAGACCATCATCGGCGTCGCCGTTTTCGACGGGCGCGTGACGGGCGAGCCGCTGACGAATGCGGAATTGGAATTGATTTTCCATCTGCTCGGACAGGTCGGCCTCGGCATGGGCAACATCTGGCTGCACGACCAGCTTTCCGAAAACCACGAGATGATGACCGACGTGCTGCGCGAATTGAGCAGCGCGTGCATCGTCGTCGGGCGCGATTTGAAAGTGTTGCACGCGAACAAGGCGGCGCGGCGGCATTTCGGCCACAAAAACAAGCAGACCGGCGGCTTGGAATTCAGCGATTTGCCGCAGGCGCTCGGCGCGAAAATTTACCAGGTTCTTAAAACCGGCGCGGTGATGGGTCCGTATCGTTACGAGCCGGAAAATGCGCCCGGCACGATTTACAGCATCAGCGTCGTGCCGTTTCAGCGCGCGAATTCCACCGTGCCGATTTCCGCGCTGCTCACCGCCGACGACCTCACGCAGGCCGAACAGTTGCGGAACCTCGAGGCCGAGGCCGCGAACCTGCGGCTCATCCGCTCCATGGCCGACCGCATGGCGCACGAGATCGGCAACGCGATGGTTCCGCTCTCCACGCACCAGCAGTTGCTCGTGGAAAAATACAAGGACAAGGAATTCCGCGAATCGCTCGACCACGCGCTTGCCGACGGCGTCAAGCGCGTCTCGCGGCTGGTCAGCCAGATGCGTTTTCTCGCGCGCGAAGGCCACATCGAACAGGAGGCGGTCTCCGTCGGCGAACTCGTCAACGAATCTTATCAGGAGGCGCGCAAGCATCTGCCCGCCGAAAACGCGAAGTTGCAGATTGAAGATGGCGGCAAGCCGGTCGTCATCACCGGCGACCGTGCCGCGCTCAAGCACGCGCTGTCGGAAATCATCCTGAACGCGCTTCAGGCGAATCCCAAGGAGCCGAAAATCCTCGTGCGCCTGCGGCTGGCGGCCGGCGACGACGGGAAACAGAATCTGGAGATTGAGGTTCAGGACAACGGCGACGGGTTCACCGCCGAGGCCGCCGAAAAAGTGCCGTCGCCATTTTTCACCACGCGCGCCGTGGGGCTAGGACTCGGCCTGACCGTCAGCCGCAAAATCATCGAGACGCACCACGGCAAGCTGGAGATCGTCCCGCCGCAGCCGGGCCAGCCTGGCATCGTGCGCGTCCTGCTGCCGGTGGATTCGGGCATTGCCACGGCGGCTTGAGTTCAATTGAAAGTCCGCAAATAGAAGCAGCGCGTGTCTTTGCGAAATTATTAAGGACTAATTATTAAATTGCCTGTCAAAGTGACGACGATTTTTCAAAAGACAATATGCGTAATTTTACTATCCGCATTGGTTCTTCTTTCTTCATGCTCACGGACTGATGTGTCGAAAGAAGTTAAATCACTTGACCACTCAGCACGCGCCAAGGATGACGCCGGAGATTTTGCCGGCGCACTGGATGATTGCAACCGTGCCAGTAAGTTGGATCCGAAATCCGCCGAATCCATTTATCTTCGAGGCTGCGCGATGATCCATTTGAAACATTTCGATGTCGCAATCAATGACTTTATAGAGTCAATAAAATTAAACCCAACAAATGACAGTGCTTACTTACATCGCGGTTACGCAGAAGAGCAAATTGGTGATTATACAAATGCTATCGTTGACTATGGCATGGCGATTAAATTAAATCCTAAAAATCCCAATGACCCCTACGGCTTGCGGGCCAATTTGGAGTTACGCCTTAATGATTATGATGGGGCTGTTGCAGACTTTACAAAATCCATTGAATTCAATCCCACAAACGCAGCGGCCTACTATAGCCGTGGCTTTACAATATATTTTAGATTGCACGCAGATTTGACTGGGGCAATTGCCGATCTGGACAAAGCCATCGAGTTAGACCCTAGAAATTCCTTTTATTATGATTTACGCGGCATTTTAAGGCGAAGTTCCAAAAATTACAGCGGAGCGATTGGCGATTTCACAAAGGCGATTGAACTGAATCCAAAAAATGGAGCAAGCTACGATATGCTTGCCTTGATGCAAAATGATTTGTCAGAATTGCGACCAGCACTAACGAATTTTAATAAAGCAGAGGAAATAAGTTCCGAACCTTTCATCAAAAATCGTGTGACCTTGATTCGCATACAGTTGGGCGAGCAAAAAGAAGTGACCGATGAAATGAGGCGATTTACCAACACTTCGGAATATAGGGAGATTAAGATGCAGTCAGATACCCGAGGCGAGCCACTGCCATTTTCGTTTGCTTTGATTGACGAACTTCTTGCAAACTTAATTTCTGAAAATGATTTTTTCCGGTCTGCAACCAATTCGGCTTTATCTCAAATAATTCAAAAGCAAGACCTTCGCATGGCTTATTATTATGCGGGAATGAAACGCTTGATTGCCGGAGATAAGAGCGGCGCAATATATTTTCTCCAAAAATGCGTTGATATGGGACAGGTGGGTTATCCTGAAACCGGTTATTTCGAGTATAATAGTGCCGAAATGAAGCTAAATGCTTTGAAAAACTGAATTCTGCACCCAAGGCCGCAGAAATTTCCATGAACCACTGCAAACAAAAATAACCAAAAAGGAGTAAGGCCACAGCAATGGCAACAAGGCGCGAAGCAAAAACTTCGCGTTTTTTGATTTGTCCTGAAAATCAACCCCCGTTATCGCCGTGAAAAATAGCACGCAAATTTTATTCGCCAATTGTTTTCAAAGCCGCGTCCTTCAATTCTTCAGCCAGATAAATTCCCGCCTCGCGATCCAGTTCTTCCAGCAACGCCCGCGCGGAAGAAATTAATTTTGCCCGCCTCGCCAGCAGGACGACGCCGAGCAATCCCAGAACCGGCAAACCTTGTTGCTGCGCCAGCCGCCGGCCCTTGCGTTCGTCAATCAACAAATGGTCGGCGCGCAGTTCCTCGGCCAGCGCAATCGCCTGCGCCTCGCCGCGATCCACGCTGCGCGCGTAAAGATTCGCCTTGGCGGAATTTTGCAGCGGTTGGACGTGCAACCAAACTGGCAACTTTGGATGCGTCCGCAGCAGTTCTGTTTTCACCGCGTCTGGAACGACGACTTCTCCGAAAAGTTGTTGCAATAATTCCGCCTGTTCCACGGCCAGCAAAGCCGTGATGGGCGAGGTGTCCGAAACGACAATCATCAGTGATGGAAAGATTCAACCGCCTTCAAGTCCTCGGCCAGTTCATCCATGCCGTAGTGGATGGAAATGTGCCGCGCGCCGAGTTCCTTCTGGAACGCCGCCTGCGTCAGCCCGGCGATTTCCGCCGCCTGGCCGAGCGTCGCCTCCTCGGAGACAAACAGGCCGATCGCCAGATGCAACGCGGCCTTGCGCGGCGAGAGCGCTGCTTCGACGGTTTCCGGCAATGTCAATTGCATGGCTAAAGCATGAACCCGAAACGGACATTTCGCAAGGTGTGAAAATGAAAATCCATCGGTGCGGGGAGCGTTAAATTGTTAAATTGTGAACTGGAACTGGAGGAATCACGTCGGCGGAATTTTCAGGATTTGCCCGACATGGAGTTTTTCGGGGTTGACGCCCGGATTCGCGGCCTGCAACGAGTTCAACCTGATTCCGTATTTGCGCGCGATGGCCGCTTCCGTTTCGCCGGCGGCTACGGCGTGCGTGCGCATCGCTGCGGGAATCACGGGATGACTGGCGGTTGGATTTTGCGGGGGCGCGGGCGCAATTTGCGCAGGTTGAACCGGATTTTGAACTTGCTGCACTACGGGATTATTTGGGGCGGGAACTGAATTGGACAACGCCGCCAGTTGCGCCGCGTAATAGGCGTTCCATTTTTTCAACAGGTCAATCTGATCCTGCAACTGGCGGTTTTGATCCGCGAGCTTTTCGAGTTCCTGCTGCGCGGCGGGCGCGCTGGGCATGGCCATCACGTCGGCGGCGAGCTGCTGTTTGCAGGTGGCGATGTGCTGGTTGACGACCTCGGCGTTCTCGGCCTTTGGATCGTATTTCAGATATTGCTGGTAATGATAAATCGCGGCGGCGGGGTCGGAAATTTTTCCGTCGAAAAGGCAGGCGAGTTCAAAGTGCGCCGCCGCCGAGTGCGGGTTGACCTCCAGCGACTGCTCGAACGCCTCGACCGCGCCCTGGTAATCCATCGCGTTGACGCGGTTTTCGCCGAGGATGTAATGCGGCTCCATTTTGTCGTCCAGCGAACCCTGGCCGTCCGGCCCGCAGCCGCACAAAACGGCGCCGAGGCACAAAACAATTGCGCCGGGCAAAAAACATCTCCGAAAATCCATGGCGCGAAATTAAACGAATTTCCGCCGTCGTGCAATTGCGCGCGATGAAAATGAATTTCAAACTTCCGCAATTGAAAACTTGAAACTTGAAACTTGAATCCTGAAACTGTCCGTGCCGCGCGCGTGGTGGAATTGGCAGACACGCCAGACTTAGGATCTGGTTCCGCAAGGATTGGAGGTTCAAGTCCTCTCGCGCGCACCAAATTAAAATAAAACGCGCTGCATCCAATGAAACATTTTTTGGCCGCCCTGCTGCTCGTCCCGGTTTTTCTTGCCGGCTGCGCCACCCGGCAGCATTACGTCGTCCTGCTCACCAACGGACGGCAGGTTGTCGCCATGGAAAAACCGCATCTGGAAGGTTTCAATTTTGTGTTTCTTGATTTGCAAGGCCGGACCAATTCAGTTCCCTCCGAATACATCCGCGCCGTCACGCCCGACACGGGCCGGTCAGCCCGCCGCCCGCCGCCGTGAAAATTTCTCCGCGTATTTGCCGAGCAGGTCCGCCTCAAGATTCACCGCGTCGCCAACTTTTTTTTCATGCAACGCCGTCACATCGAACGTGTGCGGAATGATCCAGACGCGAAAGCTTTTTTGCCCGACGCCCGCGACCGTCAAACTGATGCCGTCAATCGCAATCGAGCCTTTCTCGATGACATAACGCATCACGTTTTCCAGCGCGGCGATTTCCAGGACGTGATCCGCGCCAGATTTTTCCCAGCGCGAAATTTTACCCGCGCCGTCAATGTGTCCCGTCACAAAATGCCCGCCGAATTCGTCGCCCGCGCGCAATGGCCGCTCCAGATTCACCAGCGAGCCGGTTTTGAGAAACTGGAAATTCGTCCGTTTCCACGTTTCCGCCAGCAAATCAAATTGAACCAGTTTGAACTTGCCGCGCGCGGAATTTTTCACCGCCGTCAAACAGCAGCCGTTGACCGCAAGGCTGCCGCCGGTTTTCAAGCCGCGCGCGGAATTTTTCGCGCGAACCGTCAGCGCGATTGATTTTTCCCCGTGTTCGATTTTCTCGACCTTTCCAGTTTCTTGAATGATGCCGGTGAACATGAGGTGATGTTGCAGGTTGCAGGTTGCAAGTTGCAAGTTTTTCCACTGCAACTTTCAACCTTCAACTTGCAACCACCAACGCCGTCAGCAGCAAATCCTCGCCAAGCTGACGCCATTCGACTTCGCGCAATTGAATCGCGTCAGTCGGATCTTTCACGCCTTCGCCCGCGACGGCTTTTCGCGAGTCGCGTGCGCCCAGAATTTTCGGCGCATAGAAAAATGCGACGCGCTGCGCAAAACCGCCGAGCAGAAACGACGCGTTCACCTCGCCGCCGCCTTCGACCAGCAGGCTCGTCACGTTTTCCGAACCGAGTTTTTCCAACAGCCAGCGCAAATCGAGTGACGAGTGACGAGTGACAAGTGACAAGTTTTTCGTTGTAGGTGCAACAAGAACATTTGTCAGTTTCGCCAATGTTGCCACGCGCTTTTTCGGCGCGCGTTCGCCGACAACAATTGTCGTCAGCGCCGGAAATTCATCGCTGACGACTTTTGCGTTTAACGGCGTCCGCGCCATTGAATCCAAAATAATTCGTCGAACCGGCTTCCGGCTTTGGACTTTGGACTTCGGGCTTTGGACTGGCCGAAACGTCAACGACGGGTCGTCCGCCAAAATTGTATTCACGCCGACGAGAATCGCGTCCGCGCCCTGCCGCAATTTCATTCCTTGCGCGCGGGCTTTTTCGCCGGTGATCCATTTGGATTCGCCACTGGCCGTCGCAATTTTGCCGTCCAATGTCATTGCTGCCTTCACGGTGACGAACGGCGTGCGGTGGACAATCCAGTGATTGAAAGCCTCGTTCAGCTTCGCGCATTCGCCGCCCAAAATTCCGTGAACGACTTCAATTCCCGCGCGCTGCAAAATCTTAAACCCTTTGCCTGCGTGTTTCGGATTCGGATCAGTCGCGCCAACGACAACTTTTTTTATTCCGGCGGCAATGATGGCGTCCGTGCAAGGCGGCGTGCGGCCGTGCGTGCAGCACGGTTCGAGCGTGACGTAAAGCGTCGCGCCGCGCGGATTGTGGCCGCGCTTTTGCGCGTCGCGGAGCGCCTCGATTTCCGCGTGCGGCAAACCCGCGCGCCGATGCCAGCCGCGCCCGATGATTTTTCCGCCTTTCACCAGCACCGCGCCGACCATCGGATTCGGTGACGTTGCGCCATAGCCGCGCCGGGCGAGCCGGAGGGCGAGCCGCATGAATTGGAAATCTTTTTTTGCCACAAATTGAAACGGATTAAAAAATCAAAATGGTTTCTCGCGGTCCGGTGTCAGGCTTGGGGTTGTTTTTCTTGTAAGCTGCCTGAAGTTTCTCCCAATCAAGTTTTCCCCAATCAATTACAGGCTTTGACTTCAACGCAGAGCGAAGAAGATTTTGGATTTGTTCCATCGCTTTCATTTTACTTTTAGTGCAATTGATTCACGACGTTACAACTTCCAAAATCTGTGTTTCATCTGTGGCTAAAATAATTTTTATTCCTCAAACAACGCCTGCGCAAATTGCTTCGCGCCGGCCGGCAGCGCGTCACGGCAGCGGGCTGACGGTGATGTAATCCACGTTGACCCCGCCGTGGCCGCCGGTGAGCTTGATGGTGTTGGCTTTGCCGGAGTTCAATGGAACGGTCAGATACGAATGGCCGGTGTAATTGGTCCAGCCGCCGGTGGAAAGCGTGTTGATGAACGAATAATCGGCGTCGTTCACGCTCAACCTGAGCTCGGACTTTTCGGCGGTGGCGTAATAGATGTCAATCGTGGCCCGGCCGCCATTTTCGCCGCCGTCCACATTGTCAAACTGCAAACAGGAATTGGTGAAATTGAGATTCTGCACGCTCTTGCCGCTGGAGGCCGCGCTGTCGCTTTCGATGGTCGCACCATTGGTGACGCTGGCATTCCCGGCCACATATTTGACCGTGTTCGGATTGGGCACCGGAGCCGGGCCGACGGACGGCACGCCGGTCTTGGTTTGCACGATCATCTGTATTGTCCCGTCATCATTGAAATTTATTTTATCCACGCATATCGAACGCAGATTGCCCTGCCTGGAAATGCTGCAGTTGTGATAGAACTGATACCATTGACCTTTGTATTCCACCACGGAGCCGTGCGTGGTGTCGCAGTCGGTCCCTTCCAGATAGACTCCCTTGTAGGTCCACGGACCGAGCGCGTTGGTGCTGGTGGCATAGCGCATCTCGTTGTGTCGAGGATGATTGTCCGCGTAAGTCAGGTAATAAATGCCGTTGCGTTTGAAAACCCAGGTGGCTTCGTGAAAATCCTCCAGGCCGGTCATCGGCTGGACCGTTCCGTCCAATTTCCGTCATGTCCGGTTTCAATTTCACGCCCGCGCAATGGCCGCCGCCGCCGAAATAAATATAAGCGTGGCCGTCGTCATCCATGAACACCGCCGGATCAATCATCGCGAAACCGCCAAGGCCTTCGATGTAACCGCCGGCTTTGAAATCGCTCGCCGGCTTTTCGCTCGTCGCCACGCCAATTTTCCAGGAGTCGTTCCATTTCGTGTCGCTCGGATGCGGGAAATAATAATAATATGTTCCGTCGCGATACGCGCAATCCGGCGCCCACATGAAACCGCCTTCCGGCCTGCCCCACGAGCACCTGGCTCGCCCGTAGAATTTCCCCTTCGTCCCGCCAATCCACCATGTTGTCCGTTGAGAACACATGATACCGGTCCATCAGGTCGCAGCCGCGTGGCGGATCCATGTCGCGCGAGGGATAGACATACAGCCGGCCATCCGCCCACACATGAGCGGACGGATCGGCGGTGTAAATGCTGGTGATGAAGGGATTCGCCCCAAAACTGGTCGCGGAAAATGACACGGACGCCAACAATGTGATCAGCCCAGGCCGGGTTAGGTGTTTGAACATAATTATTTCTCTTTTGTGATAAAGGAAAACCCATGTTTCTACAATCTTTGTGCCTTGGTATTAAGTGAATAATTTCATTCCTCAAACAACGCCTGCGCGAATTGTTTCGCGTCGAAGGGCTGCAAATCGTCCGGCTGCTCGCCGAGGCCGATGAATTTGATGGGCAGGCCGAGTTCCTTCTGAATCGCCACGACCATGCCGCCTTTGCTCGTGCCGTCGAGCTTGGTCACGATGAGGCCGGTGAGCGGCACGGCCTTGTGAAATTCGCGCGCCTGGTTCAGCGCGTTCATGCCGGTCGCTGCGCGTCGAGCACCAGCAGCACTTCGTGCGGCGCGCCCGCGAGTTGCTTGCCGATGACGCGATGCAACTTCTGCAATTCCTGCATCAAATTGTGCTTCGTGTGCAAGCGTCCCGCCGTGTCAATGAACAGATAATCCGCCTTGCGCGCCTGCGCGGCGGTGACGGCGTCGTGCGCCACGGACGCCGCGTCCGCGCCGTAAGCTGCCGGCGATGACTTCGACTTTGAGGCGCGTGCCCCACAATTTGATCTGCTCAATCGCCGCCGCGCGAAACGTGTCGCACGCGGCGAGCAGCACGGATTTTTTCTGCGCCTGAAAATAATGCGCGAGCTTCGCGCTCGTCGTGGTCTTGCCCGTGCCGTTCACGCCGACGATGGAAACGACGCAGGTGCCGCCGGGAATTTCGCGCAGACTTCGGGTTTGTTCGCGGAAAGACTTTTCTCAATTTCCGCGCGCGCGATGGCGAGATAGTCCAGTCCCGCGCGCCCTGCGTTTCGTAAGCTTTCTTGACGGCGGCGATGATTTGCGTGGTCATCGCCATGCCCAGATCGGCGGCGATGAGCGCGTGCTCGATTTCTTCCAGCGACTCGGCGGTCAGCTTGGGCGAGCGCGTGACGATGCGCTTGATTTCGTGCGTGAGCTTGGCGTGCGTCTTGGCGAGGCCGGCTTTGAATTTGGCAAAAAGTCCCATGTTGGAAATGAAGAATTAAGAATGCAGAATGAAGAAACTATTTTGCGATGCTGCGCGTTTTTCGATCGGCGGATTTTTTCGCGGCTTTACAGTCTTTCAACGTGTTCGTAAGGCAGTTTCACCGTGCCGATGAGCGGCTTGTTTTTGCTGAAGCCGTGGCAGTCGCTGCCGCCGGTGACGAGCAGATCATATTTTTCCGCAATTTCCAGATAACGCTCGGACATCACGGTGGAATGTTTCGTGTGAAAACATTCGATGCCGTCCAGCCCGGCGTCCACGAGGTCGGGAATGATGTCGTCCGTGCGGTTCAAGCCGGGATGCGCCATGACCGCGAGGCCGCCGGCCTGATGAATCAATTCGATGCCTTCGAGCGCGGACATTTTGGTCTTGGGCACCCACGCGGGCCGGCCTTTTTTCAGAAACCGCTCAAACGCCTCGTCCAGATTGCCGATCGAGTCTGGCCTTCACCAGCGCGCGCGCGACGTGCGGGCGGCCGGGCGATTTGCAATTGGCCAGCGCGAAAACCGATTCGGCCTTGAGCGGCACGCCGAGCTTGTTCATGCGCCGCGACCATTTCGTGGATGCGGTTCTGCCGGACGGACTTGGAACTTGGCGATTTCCGCCAGCAATTTCTGGTTTTGCGTGTCGAGAAAATAGCCGAGAGATGTGGACTTCCGTGTCGTCGTGTTCGGCGGTGAGTTCCGTGCCGGGAATGAATTCCATCTTCACCGCCGCGCACGCCGCCGCCGTGCGCGCGCAGCCTTCGACCGTGTCGTGGTCGGTCAGCGCGATGCCGCCAAGCCGAGCTTCTGCGCCGTGCACCGACCAGTTCCTCCGGCGTGAACGTGCCGTCGGAAAACTGCGTGTGCAGATGTAAATCGGCGAATTTCATTTCACAGTTGCGCGCCGGCCGGAGAATTTCGCCGCGGATTTTGTCGAGAATGCCGTTCACGAATTTGCCGCTGTCCTGCGTGGAAAATTTTTTGGCGATGTCCACCGCCTCGTTGATGCTGACGACGGGCGGAATGTCCTCGCGATGCAGCATTTCGTAAATCGCCAGCCGCATGATGTTGCGGTCCACGGCGGCGATGCGGTGAAAATCCCAGTTCTTCGCGTGGCTTTTGATTTTTTCGTCAATCGCGTCGCGATGTTCCAGCGCGCCGCGGATGAGCGGCTCGGCGAACAGGCGCGTCTCGGCCTCCTCGGCGGTCGGCGGCGGCAGTTCGATTTCTTCGCCCCAATGCGCCGCGCCTTTTTCGTCCTCGATGGCGGCGGCGCGCTGGGAATTCCAGAACGTGCGCCAGTTCCAGTTCAAGATTTTCCGGCGGGTTCAGGTCGTGCTGAAACAGAAATTGCACCGCGCGTTCGCGCGCTTCACGTCGTTTGCCCATAAATCAAGTCTAAAGTCTAAAGTCCAAAGTCTAAAGTCCAAAGTCAACAACCTGCGCCGACTTTGGACATTGGACTTTGGACTGTTGGACTGGTTAAATTTCGCGCATGAGCAAAGTTGGAAAACTACTGCACACGCGCTACCGCGTGAATGATCTGGAACGCACGGTGAAATTTTACCGCGACGTTCTCGGCCTGGAAGAAGTCAAGCGGCACAAATCGCCGCGCGGCTCGGAACTGGTTTTTCTGAAAGCGCCCGGCAGCGAGGAAGAGATTGAAATCTGCTATTTTCCCGGCAGCGAGCCGGTGAAAGTGCCAGCCCGATCTGACGCACCTCGCGTTTGAAGTGGACAGCCTCGACGAATTTGCCAAACACCTCGCCAAGCACGGCCTGAAATTTTCCGACGGCCCGACGACCAGTTCCAGCGGCACGACCTTCGCCTTCATTGACGCGCCGGAAGGCTATGAAATTGAATTGATCCAGAAAAAGTAAATGCCCCGATTTTCCTGCTCGCAACTTTCAACTCATAAACTATCAACTAATCCATGAGCGTTTTAATTGTCGGCACCACCGCACTCGATTCCATCAAAACTCCGACGGCGGAAAATCCGCGCCTGCTCGGCGGCTCGGCCAGCCACGCGGCGGTCGCGGCGAGTTTTTTTTCGCCGGTGAAACTGGTCGGCGGCGTCGGCGAGGATTTTCCGAAAAAATACATCGAGCTTTATCGCCGGCACAAAATTGATCTCGAAGGTCTGCAGATTTTGCCGGGCAAAACTTTTCACTGGTCGGGCGAATACGAATTGAACATGAACAACCGCCGCACGCTGCGACCGAACTCGGCGTGATCGAAACTTTTTCGCCGACGCTGCCGCAGTCGTATCAAAACTCGCCAGTTCGTGCTGCTCGGCAACATCGCGCCCGCGCTCCAGCATCGCGTGCTCGACCAGATGAAGAAGCCGAAATTCGTCGTGGCCGACTCGATGGATTTGTGGCTGAACATCGCGCTCGCCGATTTGCTGAAACTGCTGCCGCGCATTGACGGCTTTGTGCTGAACGACAGCGAGGCGCATCAGCTGACGAAGGAAGACAACGTCTTCGCCGCGCTGAAAAAAATCCACAAGCTCGGCCCGAAATACGTCATCATCAAAAAAGGTTCGCACGGCTCGATCTTGTCCGGGCCGAAGGGATTTTTCATCTGCCCGGCGTATCCGCTGCACAAGGTCGTGGACCCGACCGGCGCGGGCGATTCGTTCGTCGGCGGCATGATGGGATTATCTGGCGACGGCCAAGGGCGCGATTGACGCGAACATCCGGCGCGCGATGATTTACGGCAGCGTCACCGCGTCGTTCTGCTGCGAAGGATTCGGCCTGAACGCGCACGACCAAGATCAAACGCGCCGACATCGAAAAGCGCGTGAAGGAACTGGAAAAGCTGACGAAGTTTTAAGCCGCTCGCGGACGCGAAACGAACAGTTATTGTTTGCCAAATGAATTTTAGCCATGTTGTGGCTGATTAATTTCTGATTGTCCGTGCGGGATGAGTTAGTTACGCTCCGTCATCGCGTTATGGCTTTTGAATCTTTAACAGACGAGCGCATCGGGCAACTTTTGCTCATGCCCAAGCGCGTCTCAAATCCCACTGCGAGAAATGTCACAGATGCGAACCATGACAAACATGAGTATATTGTCGAAAGTTTGGATGGTAGCGAACGGTTTCGTTTGTTTGTGCGACAGAACAAAACAATTAGTGATGATTTTTCTTGTGGCCTCCAGTGGTTGCCCGCTGGCGGCGAAGAATTGATTTTAGCGCGTTACAACGGTTCGAGTCACAGTCACCCAAACCGACTCGAAGGCATCCGTCTTGAATTCGTTTGCCATATTCATCGGACAACCGAGCGATACATCCAAGCGAATAGGAAGCCTGACGGCTTTGCCGAAGCTGCCGGTTCTTATCAAACGTGTAGCGGCGCATTGCATCGCTTGATGGCAGATTGCAACATTGCAGGTCTCGAAGCAGAACCTGATCATCCAGAACTATTCCAATGACTTTTGACCTGCCCAAATTAAAAGAGCGGCTGTGCAAGTCGCTTTGCGGCGAGGTTCAAGTGCGAACCACGCGCCAAGGTTATCTGCAAATCGTAACCCCATTTACATTTCCTGACGGTGATACGTTTCAGCTTTATCTTGAAGAAGCGGCAGCAGGAAGTGTTCGTCTTACTGATTTTGGACACACTTTCATGCACTTGAGTTATGAAAACGATCTCGCCAAATTTCGCGAAGGCACTCGTGGAAAATTATTGGATCAAGTTTTGGCTGATTCAGGTTTGCGGGACGAACAAGGCAGGCTTGTCCTCGACTCTAGCCTAGATAGTTTAGGCACGAATGTTCTTCAGTTTGGTCAAGCTCTGGCGCGAATTTATGATCTGACATTTTTGAATCGCTCATGGGTGGCGAGCACTTTTTACGAAGATTTGAAAGAGAGACTTTATAGTTTGGTTGCCCCGGAAAAAATCAAACAAGACTACACTCTGCCGGATCACGCGGAAGCTGACAGTTATCCAATTGATTTCCGAGTCGAAGCCAAGCGTGCGCCCTTGTTTTTATTTGGCGTTGCAACCCGTGACAAAGCGCGTCTCGTAACTATCATTTTGGAGCATTGGCTGCGTGCAAAGGTGGAATTTGATTCGCTCCTCATATTTCAGGATCAACAAGTGATTCCCCGCACAGATTTAGCACGACTATCAAACGTGGGTGGAGAGATGGTTTCATCGCTGGATGCAACGGAAGATTTTCAGCGAAAGATAATCAAATTTGCACAGAATTAAGTTCACGCTGTTCATCTGTGGTTGAAATGAAAGCCGTCATCCTCGCCGCCGGCAAAGGCACGCGCATGCGGGAACTCACCAGTGAGTTGCCCAAGCCCATGCTCCGCGTGTCGGGCAAACCGATCCTCGAACACATCGTCGGCGGCGTCGTCGCGGCGGGAATCAAAGATATTTTCATTGTCACGGGTTTTCGAGCGGACGTGATCGAAAATCATTTCGGCGACGGCAAAAAATTCGGCGCGCAGATTTCCTTTGGCCGGCAGCTCGTTCAGGACGGCACGGGCAAGGCGCCGGAACTCGCGAAGGATTTTGTCGGCGACTCGCCGTTTCTGCTGACTTACGGCGACATCCTCGTCGCGCCGCGAAACGTATCCGCAGATGCTTCGGCGTTTTGGCGAGGGCGATTTTGCGGGCGTCATCACCGTCACGCCCGGCGAGGACGTGACGAAGGGCGGCCTGAATTTTTTTGACGAACAATTCTGCCTGAAACGGCTCGTGGAAAAACCGTCGCCCGAACAGTTGGAGCAATTGCGCCGCGAAGGCTGGCTCAAGCCCGGCGTTCCGGCGTGGTATAACGCGGGCATTTATATTTTTCGTCCGGCGATTTTTGAATTCACGTCGCGCCTGCAAAAATCCCCGCGCGGCGAATATGAACTGACCGACGCCATCAGCGCGCTCATCGCCGCCGGACAAAAACTCGCCGGTCTGGAAATCCAGGGCCGCTGGGTGGATGTGCGTGATCCCGAAACGCTGGCGAAGTTGGAAAGGGAAACGTAGGAGTCGAGGTGACGAGACTCATTATTGTCCCAAGAAAAACAAGTTTGAGACTCTGTCACCTCCGTCTCCTACGAAACAAATTTCGGTTCAAACACCGGGCCGAGGTTGTGCTTCCGCAAGAGTTCGCAGAATTTTGCGATGCCGCGCTTTTCGTCCGTCGCGAGATGATAATGGATCTGCCAGCCGAGATAATCGCGGCGGAAATCCTCGTCATATTCCTCGCGGGTTTCGATGAGGTAATCCAAAGTTTCCATGCCGAAACTTTTCGCCTCGCGCAATTCGCGGCGCAATTCCTTGTTTTCAATTCCGCGCCGCAGCGCCCAGACCGCATAAACAAAGGGCAGATTCGTCAATTCCGTCCACGCCGCAGCCGAGGTCGAAAATTTCGTGCGCATGCGGCGCGCGCTGGAAATCAATCGCGCGGTCGCCGATGAGCAGGACGAAATCTTTTTCCGGCGCGGCTTCGTAATTTTCCAGCGGCACGAATTGCGGAAACAGATTTTTCTCGGCGAGCAAAACTTTCAGCAAATTCACGCTCGTGAGCGACGCGGTGTCGCAGAAAATTTCCTTCGCCTCCGCGAGCGGCTTTTTGTGCGCGAGCAGGACGCTGTAAACTTCGCCGAGCGACGCGATGGCGATGCCGTCCAGAATGTCGTAGCGGTCGTTGAGCAAAACCTCGGTGATGCTGACGAGCGCGGCGTCCAGTTCATCGCGCCGGAGCATTTCGGCGAGCTTGGCGGGCGTGGCGAGAATGAGTTCGCTTTCGATGCCGCGCGTGAGCGGCACGGCGTTCAGATAATTGCACCGAGCCGATGCGGAATTTTTTTGGGCCGTCAGACATAGGCGCGGATTTTAGCGCAAAGGCGCAAAAGCGCGGAGAAAAATCACAGGGCGGTTAAATCATTCTGTCCCACGTTTTTTCTTCCATGCCGCCCGGAAAGATGTTTTCATCCGCGCGTGATGCGCGTTAAATTTTGGGGCGTGCGCGGCTCGATCTCCACGCCGGGGCCGGGCACGGTGCGTTACGGCGGCAACACGACCTGCGTCGAAATCCGCGCGGGCGGCGAGATCATCATCCTGGATGCCGGCACGGGATTGCGGCAGCTTGGTGCCGCGCTGCTGAAGACATACAGGAACAAGCCGCTGAACCTGACGATGCTGCTGACGCACACGCATTGGGATCACATCCAGGGGCTGCCGTTTTTTCCGCCGATTTACGATCCGCGCTGCCGGTTGAGGATCATCGGCTGCCAGGACGCGCGCAAGGGATTGTCCGCCATGCTCACCGGCCAGATGGAAAGCACCTATTTTCCCGTGGCGTTCGACAGGCTGCCGAGCAACATCCAGATCGAGGAACTCAAGGACTTCAACTTCGACATCGGCCCGGTCATCGTGCGGGCGCTGCGCGCGAACCATCCGGGAATGTGCGTCGGCTACCGGCTGTTTTCGCCCGACGGCATCGTCTCGTTTTTCCCCGACACCGAGCCGCACATCGGCGGCGTGGACCGGGAAATGGCCGAGTTCGTCCGCGACTCCGACCTGCTCATCCTCGACTCGCAATTCGACCGGGCGGGATACAAAAAACACATCGGCTGGGGGCACGGCTGCGTGGACGATTCCGTGGCGCTCGCGCTAAAGGCGAACGTGAAAAAACTGCTGTTCTTTCACCACGACCCCGACAGCGACGACAAAAAAATTGACGGCTTTGTGAAGCACGCGCGCAAACTCGTGGCGAAGGCGAAGTCAAAAATGAAAGTGGACGCCGCGAAGGAGGGAATGGTGGTTGAATTACCGGCGGGAAAGACGCAGTGAAATTTTCTGCCGTGTAATAAATGCTGATTTCATTTCGCGTGAAAGAATCGCAGCACTCCGGCCATAAAAAAACTTCTCCTAACAATCCAAAGTTGAGCCACGCCGACCGACGAGCGACTCCGCAAGCTCAATAAGACATTTGCACCGGGGGCCAAAACAATTTACTTTTCCTCAATTGAGGACAAGCGGGTTCGCGCCCCCGAATTTTAATGTCATTTGATTTCTTGATTTATGACGCAATCAAAACGCAGCCGCGCCGGTCTGGGCCAGGAGCCGTTCTGGTATAAAAGCGGCGTCATTTACGAGATCCATGTCCGCGCGTTTTACAACGCGGACGGTGACGGCGCGAGCGATTTTGCCGGGCTGACGCAAAAACTGGATTACATCAAGGATCTCGGCGTGACGGCGATCTGGCTGCTGCCGTTTTATCCGTCGCCGCTGCGTGACGACGGTTACGACATCGCTGATTACTGCGACGTGCATCCGATGTATGGCGCGCTCGGCGATTTCAAAACCTTTCTTCGCGAGGCGCACTGGCGCGGTCTGCGCGTCATCACGGAACTCGTGTTGAACCACACGTCCGACCAGCATCCGTGGTTTGAGAGCATCCGGCGCGCCAAGCCCGGCAGCCGCTGGCGGAACTTCTATGTCTGGAGCGACGACCCGCAGAAACACAAGGATGTGCCGATCATTTTGAACGGTGTGGAACCGGCCCGCGTGACGCCGCCGCCCGAAAGTTCAACGACTGTTCCACCGCCGGTTCTCTGAAATTGTATGGATGCAACGATGACAGGAAAAAATTATCTGGACCCGCTCTTCGCCGGCTTGACCGCGCTCATTTCAAGCGGACTGGAAACCCTGTTCGGCCCCGGCGTCAACGCCGCTGTTCTTGGCGACGTCACCTGGGCGGACTTGGGAACGGTCTTGTTCCTCGTGCTGTTTGTTCTGCTCGTCAACGGTCTGGCCGTCGCATTTCTGCGGCGCAAAACGCGGCAGGCCACGGTGACCGCCGGCAAGGAACTGCACCGCCACGTCTTCGGCGCGCTCGGCAAGCCGCTGTATGCACTGATCTGGATTTACGGCATCTATCTGGCCGCGACGCCGCTGCTGCTGAAAATTCCGCCGGACGAGGGATTGGACGCTGTGCGGGCGGGTTTTGACAAGGTGTTTGATCTCGGTGTTTTCGCGGTGCTGTTCTGGCTGTTCTTCCGGTTCACCCGCGTGCTGGAGGCGCGGCTTGCGGCTTTGGCCGCCAAAACCAGCAGCAAGCTGGACGATTTGTTCGTGCCGCTGATTGGAAAAAGCCTGCGCGTCATCGTGCCGGTCGTGGGAATTATTTTTGCGCTGCCCATTCTCAACCTGCCGCCGGAATACACGGACGTCCTTGCCAGAGGCACCAGCATCCTGCTGATCGTCGCAGTGTCGGTCATCCTGTTTCAGGCCGTAAGCCTCGGCGAAAAAGCCGTCCTCACGGAATACGACATCAAGGCGTCCGACAATCTCCAGGCCCGCAAGATTTACACCCAGGTCCACGTCATCAGCAAGGTGCTTTACGCCGTCATCGCCCTCTTCACCATCGCTTCCATCCTGATGCTGTTCGAGGAAGTGCGGCGGTTGGGAACCAGCCTGCTCGCGTCCGCCGGCGTGGTGGGCGTCATCCTCGGATTCGCCGCGCAAAAAACGATTGCCAATCTCTTCGCCGGCTTCCAGCTCGCCATGACCCAGCCCATCCGCCTGGACGATGTCGTCATCGTCGAGGGCGAATGGGGACGCATTGAGGAAATCTCGCTGACTTATGTGACCCTTCACATTTGGGACGACCGCCGGCTCATCATTCCGCTGAGCTACTTCATCGAAAAGCCGTTTCAAAACTGGACGCGCGCCTCCGCGCAGTTGCTCGGCTCGGTGTTTGTGTGGGTGGACTACACGATGCCGCTGGATGAAATCCGAAAGGCGCTCAAGGAAATCATCGAGCCAAATCCGCTTTGGGACAAACGCTTTTGGAACCTGCAGGTGACCGACGCCACGGAAAAAACCATGCAAATCCGCGTGCTGGCCACTTCGGCGAGATTCCTCGAAATCGTGGGACTTGCGCTGCGACATCCGTGAGAAACTCATCGCCTACATCCAGCAGCATCATCCGCAAAGCCTGCCGCAGTTCCGCACGCAAATCGGCGGCGATAAACCAGAATTGCCGTCGAAACCGTGAAACGGGCGCAACGGAAGGCGTTAAAAAATCTGGCCATGATATCCAGAAGGCGGCTTGTTGAAACCGGCGACTGAAAATGCTGTCTTCTCCCGTTGCGCCGCCCGCAAAAATTTGTTTAATTGGCCGGACACAGCCACATTCGTTTGCAATTCCGGTTTGACCATTGAAACCAGTATGAAAAAAATCCGTCTCATCACCCTCCTTCTCGGCGCGGCATCCCTGTTCACCATTGCCGCCGGCGACGCGCCCGCGCCCTCCGGCAAAATCAAAGTCCTCATCGTGGACGGCTACAGCAACCACGCCTGGAAATATAACACCGCGCTGCTGCGGGGAATTCTCGAGCCGACGGGACTTTTCGACGTGTCGGTTTCCACCACCCCGCCGCCCAGGTCCACAAACGGCTGGGATCAGTGGCGTCCGAAATTCAAGGATTACGACGTGGTGATCCAGACCTGCAACGACATCAACCACAGCGGCCCGTCGTGGCCGAAGCCGGTGCAGGAGGACTTCGCAAATTATGTGCGCGACGGCGGCGGCGTTTATATTTACCACTCCGCGCAAAATGCTTTTGCCAACTGGCCGGAATACAATGAAATCATCGGCCTCGGCTGGCGTCCGAAATCCTACGGCACGGCCATTTCCATCAGCGACGACGAAAAACTCGTCTTCCATCCGCCCGGCGAGGGCATGGGAACCGGCCACGCGCCGAACGGCAACGTGCTGGTGCATCTGCTCGGCGACCATCCGATCCACGACGGCGTGCCGAAGGAGTGGCTCACGCCGCATCTGGAAGTTTATTACTACGCGCGCGGCCCGGCGACCAACATTCAGGTGTTGTCCTACGCCCGCGATCCGCAATTCGGCTTGAACTGGCCGGTTGAGTGGACGGTGAAATACGGCAATGGCCGCGCCTACATCGCCACGTTCGGCCACGTCTGGGCAGGCGACGTGCAGCCCGAAAGTCTGCGCTGCGCCGGCGTCCAGACGATGATCATCCGCGCGTTGCAATGGCTCGCCAACCGCCCCGTCACCTATCCCGTGCCTAAAGATTTTCCCACGGCGGAAAAAACTTCCATCCGTCCTGAAATTCCCATTCCGGCATCCGCCGCGCCGTAAATTTAACTCTAAATTTCGACGCAAGAACCTTGGGCATTTCTCCGGCCCGGCGAAAACTGTCGCCCGCCGCGAGCGCCATCGTCGCGCCGGCGGCGCGCCGCACTGAAATTTTTCGTGCAGCCGCCGCTCCACACGCTACGATGGAAACATGGCCGTTGCTTACAACGAACTGCTCGACGCGACAATCCATCATCTCGAAGAATTGAAATCGCGCGGCGTGCGAAATGTCGCCGTCTCGAAAGAAACGCTCCGCGCGCTTGCGCAGGCGGCGCCGAAATTTCAAATTTCAAATTTCAAACCTGAAATTGAGAAAACGTCCGCCGCACCCGCTTCTAAAACTCAAACCACAATTTCCATGCCCGCAAAAAAAATCGCCGCCACGCCTCCGTCCACCGCGCCAACATCTGAAATTCAAAATCTCAAATCTCAAATCATCAGTTCTTCGCCCGAAAAAGCCGCCGCCTTCGCCGAATTGCGAAAGCGCGCCTTGTCCTGCGTGAAATGCCCGCACCTCGCGTCGTCGCGCAAGAACGTCGTGTTCGGCGTCGGCAGCATTGACGCGCAACTGATGTTCGTCGGCGAAGCGCCGGGCGCGGATGAAGACGAGCAGGGCGAACCGTTCGTCGGCCGCGCCGGACAATTGCTCACGAAAATCATCCAGGCCACCGGACTTTCGCGCGCGGATGTTTACATCGCCAACATTTTGAAATGCCGGCCCGACACGCCCGGCCAGTCCGCCGGCAACCGCAAGCCGACGCCCGACGAAATGGCGACGTGCATTCCGTATCTGCACGAGCAGATTGATTTGATCCGGCCCGAAAGTTCTCGTCGCGCTCGGCGCGACGGCGGTGGAAGGTTTGCTTGGCAAGACCGTCGGCATCACGAAGCTGCGCGGCAACTGGCAGACGTATCGCGGCACGCCGCTCATGCCGACGTATCATCCGGCGTATCTGCTGCGCAACCAGGCGATGAGCGAGAAGCGCAAAGTCTGGGAAGACATGCTGGCCGTGATGGAAAAACTCGAAATGCCCATCAGCGAGAAGCAGCGGAATTTCTTTTTGAAGGCGTGAAAATAAACCGTCCGCGACTCAAGCCAAATTCAAACCATGCTGGGCGAACGGCTGAAAATCCGCCGCGTTGATTGTCGCCAGTTTTGCGCCGCAACGAATTGCCACCGCCGCGATCATGCAATCCGCCAGACTTCGGGAACGGCGTCCGGTCTGGTTGAATAATTTTGCCGCGAGCGTGGCGTCAGCCGGAAGCAGCGGTTCGGGATTTGGAAAAATCTGCCGCGCGATGGATTCGGCGGTGGCATCCAGCGGCCCACACAAAAATTCCGCCCATGCGACGCTACTGACGTTGAAATTTTCCCGCGCAGACGCCCACGCGCGAAATCGTTCATGCGCGAACGATCCGGCGATGGCGGTTTGAATCAGACAATTAGTGTCGAAATGAATCATGCTCCGAACATTTCGCGCGGCTAACGTCTCGCTTCGCGCACGGTCGCCATCCAGTCTGCGGCGTGCGCGGCGTCGAGGCGCAGATGTTTTTGCAGGGCGTCCAGCGCCTGGAGCGGCGTGAACCTGGCGGCCTCCGCAGTTTCCGGCTGGAAAATTGTGAGCAGGCCGCTGGCCTTTTCCGGCAGTTTCGACGGCTCTTTCGCGGCCACTTTTCCGTGGTCAATCTCCACTTCCAGCGTGAGATAGCTCATGGAAACAATGTAATCGTTTTTGCGGGATTGGCGAATGGAATTTCCAGCGCCGGATTTTATTTTTGCCTTCGTGCAAAATCTTGGAAGATATGCTGGCCGTGATGGAAAAACTTGGAATGCCCGTCAGCGAGAAGCAGCAGAATTATTTTCTCAAGTAAAAGCGGAATGTCCCGTGCGGATGCCGCTTCATTCCGGTGGCTGGACGTGATGATTTCCGGTTGTCCCCCGCCACCGCGCCTTTTCCCCCGCAGATTTGGGACGTTCCCCGCACAATTATCCGGTTCCCCCGCGCATCGGACGCTTTCCCCCGGGCAATTTCCCATTTCCACCGCCCAATTATCGCTTTCCCTCCGGACAATTGGTGTTCCCCCGCGCAATTATCCATTTCCCCCGGCCATTTTTCGCTTTCCCCCGGTGTTTTTGGGCATTGCACCGCCGTTTTTAGGCTGGCCAACGGCAATCAAGCCGTTCCTCCGCAAAATTTTACGCTGTTGCCGCCCATTTTTGACGTTCCGGGTTCAAAATCAGCCATTCCGGTGCCTGGCTGGCGATTGGGGAATTCCCGAACGATTATTAACCCACCTTGCCGTCCAATTGCTTGATCTCCTTCGCCAGCCGTTCCGCCTGCAATTCCAACTCCGCATTTTCAACTTCAAGCTGCTTCGTCCGTTCCGCCGCAAGCTCGTCTAAAATGCCCGGCTTCTGCTCCGCCAACTGGCAAAGTTCATAATCTGGACTTGCGCGCAATTCCTTCAACGATTCTGTGATTGCCGCGATTTCCTTCTGCAAAGTCTCATGCAGCTTCTTCAATTGCGCCAGTTCCTCCACGTCTTTGAAATCCAACGTCGCCCAGCCTTGACGCAGCATGAACCCGTTCCCAAAACTAATTTGTCCAACAATGTTCCGGGCGCGACGCCCGCATCCGCACGCGAGACGCGCGCGCTCCCCCCAAACGTCCAACGCAAAATGATTTTGGCACGGCGTTCGTCCCCAGCGCCGTCGGCGCGGCATATTTGTAGAACCAAAACCAAAATAAAATTTCAGCCCCGTCGGGGCGGCATATTCGGCGGGGAAATTTTCAACGCAAAGACGCAAAGGCGCGAAGTCGCAAGGAATTTTTGCTTTGCGCTCATTGCGTCTTGGCGTCTTTGCGTTAATTCTTTCACTGATGATTCCGCTCCTACGGACTTCGCCGCCTTCGCGTCCTTCGCGCGACAAAAAATTCAACCGCCAATCGCCCCAAACGTCCATCGCAAAATGATTTCAAAAATCCGTGTTCAATCCGTGTTTCATCTGTGGCTAAATCGTTTTCATGTATCGGCCAGCGATTTCACAAATTTGCCGGCGCGCCCGGCCAAAAAAATTTCCAAGCAAACCGCGCGCGTTCAAGCCTTCAGGTTCAAAGAATCGAAGATTTACTGCCAGCGGCAAGATGTGTTAAATTCCTCGCATGAAGTCGAACGACCTCATCACGGTTGACTCGGACATTCTCGGCGGGACGCCGGTGTTCAAAGGCACGCGCGTGCCGGTGAAGACGCTCTTCGAGTATCTGGAAAACAATTACACGCTCGACGAATTCCTCGAATGTTTTCCGTCCGTGACTCGTGATCTGACCCGGCGCGTTTTGGAAAATTCTGAATTGGCATTACTTTCGCCAGTTGCGGCATGAAAATTTAATTCATGCTCAAAAATTTATTTCAGCCGCTCATCGTCTGGTATCTCGGCGCGCTCAAAACCGGCGGCTTTGCGCTTGTCGCGCTGTTGATGGCTTTGGAAGGCTCCTTCCTGCCGCTGCCGAGCGAATTCATCATCCCGCCCGCCGCGCATCTGGCGTGGACGGATGGATTGAATATTTTTCAGCTTCATCTTTCCGGCTGGGCGGCTGAAATTGGCATCGTCATTGCGGGCGCGTTCGGTTCGTGGCTCGGCGCATCGGCGATGTATTGGCTGGTGCGCGCCGCCGGACGGCCGCTGGTGTTGCGTTACGGAAAATTTATTTTGTTTCCGCCGGAAAAACTGGAAAAGGCCGAGCAGTGGATGTCGCACTACGGCGCGATGGGCGTGCTCGTTGCGCGGATGCTGCCCGGCGCGCGGCAGCTTGTCGGCATTCCCACCGGCATCACGCGGATGGATTACCGGCTGTTTTCCATTTTCACGCTGCTCGGCGCGGTGATCTGGTGTTTCGTGCTTTGCTATGTCGGCGTGAAAATGGGCGAGGACGAAGGACACCACATCACGCTCTGGCTCGGCGGCGCGGCGCTGGTTTTCGGCGGAATGTATTATTTCCTCGTCCACCGGCACATGAAACAGAAGTCAGAAGTCAGAAGCCAGAAGCCGGAATAAATTCCTTTGCGTCTTTGCGCCTTTGCGTTGAAATTCTCTTCATGCCTGTGACCGAAGCCATCCGCAAAAAATTCAGCGCGTTGCCGCACAAGCCGGGCGTGTATCTGCACCGCGACCGCTTCGGCACGGTCATTTACGTCGGCAAGGCGCTCAATCTGCGCAAACGCGTCAGCCAGTATTTTCAATCGTCGCGGCGCATGGGCTGGGATTTGAAATTCAACGCGCTCGTCGAGGCGATTCACGATTTCGATTTCCACGTCGTCCGCAGCGAACCCGAGGCGCTCCTGCTCGAAAGCAAACTCATCAAGGAATTCAAGCCGCGCTACAACATCAGCTTCCGCGACGACAAACGGTTTTTGATGTTGAAAGTGAATCTGAACGACCCGATCCCGAATTTTTCTTTTGCGCGTTTCAAAAAAGACGACGGCGCGCGCTATTTCGGGCCGTTCGTCAACGCGACGGCGGCGCGGAACGTCGTCACGCTCGCGCAACGGCAATTCAATCTGCGCGGCTGCCGCGTGTTCACGCCGGGCGAGAGCGATTACAAACATTGCCTTTACGCGCATCTGAAATACTGCACCGCGCCGTGCGTCGGAAATGTTTCGCGCGAGCAATATCTCGAACAGGTCAAGGCCGCGTGCGGTTTTCTTGAAGGCCAATGCCGCGAAATGCAGGAACAGCTCGAAGGCGAAATGAAAAAGGCGGCGGCGGCGCAGGATTTTGAAAAAGCCGCGAGCCTGCGCGACTTGGTTCGCGACTTGAAAGACACTTGGAAGAAAACGGAAAAATTTGCGCGCATTCCGTATTCGTTGCCGGGCAATGTGCCAGCCGCAAAATGATTTGGCGCAACTCGCGAAAGTTCTGAATTTGCCGGCGCCGCCGCAGCGCATTGAAGGCTTTGACATTTCCAACATCAGCGGCACGTTCGCCGTCGCGTCGCTGGTGAGTTTCAAAAATGGCCGGCCCGACCGCGCGAATTATCGTCGCTTCAAAATCAAAACCGTCGAAGGCCAGGACGATTTTGCGAGCATGGCGGAAGTCGTGCGGCGGCGTTATTCACGGCTGCTGAATGAAAGCGTCGCGCCAACCCAAAAAACAAAGAATGACGACGACGGTCACGCTGTGCCGGAGGAATTACAAACGCTCGTTGAATGAAACGAGCCGCAAAGTTCGCCAGCGAATTCCGGTCAAGACTTCCCAATTTCCATCGGCCAATTCCAATCTGCCGGATTTGATTTTGATTGACGGCGGCAAAGGTCAGCTCGGCATGGCGGTTGCTGAATTGGAAAAACTCGGCCTCGAAAAAATTCCCGTCATCGGGCTGGCCAAGGAATTTGAGGAAATTTATCTGCCGGGCAAAAGCGAACCGTTGCGGCTGGGACTGGATCATCCGGCGGTGAAATTGTTGCAACGCATCCGCGACGAATCGCATCGCGTGGCGAATTCCTACAACGCGCAGTTGCGGCTCAAGCGGATTTCCGAGAGCGTGCTGGACGAATTTCCCGGCATCGGCGAGCGGCGCAAATCGGCGTTGCTGAAAAAATTCGGCTCGGTGCGGCGATTGCAACTGGCGACGGTTGAACAAATCTCCGAAGTGCCCGGCTTCGGCGGCAAGGCGGCGGAGGAATTGAAAAAGTTTTTGGAGGCACGGATTTAATCCGCTGGCTTGATGTGCGTCACTTTGATTTCTGAAATGGCGTGGTCGGCCCAAAACGTCACCGCATAACGGCCAATGATTTTTACCTGGACAATCCGGCCGGCGGCGTCCTTTTCTGAAAATCCCCGGACGTGTTTGGACTTTCGGCAAGCGAACGGACAAAATTCATCACTCTTTCGCGTTGCGAACCGTAACGCGGCACGAAACTCGACGCTGCTTCGTTGATGTAAATGGCATAAGGCCGCATGGCCTTAATTGTTGTCGAGGCGGCGCTCTAATTCTTCCGGCGTGAGCCAGTGCGATTTGTCGCGGTCGTTCAAACTTTCGGTGACTTCGCGGCGATATTCCGCGTCGTGCTCGTGACGTAGTTGAAGCGTGTAGCGAATCAACTCCGCCCGCTCGCGGTCATTCAATGCCGTCACTTCGCGTTTGAGCTGCTCAAAACTCATGGAACAAGTTTAACCGGCTGTCACTTTTGCGCAAGCCGGTTTCGGCGGCAGGGCGGCGGAGGAATTGAAAAAAATTCTGGAGGCGCGCGGTCAACCTTCATCAGTTAATGGGCATGATGATACAAAGCTGGCGCTGCGTCGAGAATCGAAATAATCATCAGGGTCAGCGAAAGAAGAACGACCGCGTTCAAAAGAAAAACCACAATGCCAATTGCCGTCCGGCGATAGCGTGGCCACTGGCTGAAATACCGTTCTAACAAAATGAACGCCAAGACGATTGCGCCGCCGATTAAAAAACCGTGGCTCGTTAGAAAAACCAAGGTCTGGCCAGTTGTAGCCCAAACTCTTAATATGGCAGGAACAGGCTGCGCAAAATTAAAAACAGTTGTGCCCGCCACTGAACAAATTTCATTCGCCTTTGGCAAAACAAAGACAACGGTTAAAAGCCATAGAAAAACCGTAGGAAAAAGGAAGGTGCCAGCCTTGGCATAAGTTGCCCAGCGCGGTTCGATGTTTGAATTGGTCGTATTCATATTAGTAGCGAGTTGATAGTTTGGAGTGCCTGCGAGGGTAAAAAAGAACTGCTTCAATCTTTCGGGAATTTCTCCGCCAGCTTTTACAAATTCCGTTTTCAAGACATCGGCTTGACCAATTTGCAAGGCAGCCATTTCAAAAGCTCGTTGCTCATTTGCGCCTGATTGCATCTGCTGCTCGATATTTTCGCGCAAATGAATTTCCAACTCTTCCAGCGGCACGGGTGTTTTGATTCCGGCGGCGAGCATTTGGTTTCGCCAGTCCGCGATGGATTTTTCAAGGTCAAACATATTGTTTCGTTTTATGAAACCGTCACGGTGTCTTTCCCGCGCGCGGCCTTTTCCAATCCAAATGCAATTCCGCCAAACATGGCGACCACGCTCCACGCCCACAGAAACAAAACTAAAAACCAACCGCGCATGGTGGCGGTTTCGAACGCCCGCACCAGCAAATCGGGGGCTAAATGGATGCAAAAAAGCCGAATCCAAACAATACCGCCAAGACAACACAGTCCTCCGATCGCCGCCCGGATCCACCGACGACGGATTACCGGAAGAAACGTATGGCTGTATCTCCAGCTTAATCCGGCGGCGGCAACAGCGGCCAGGCCGCAGATTTTCGTGATGAAACTTATTTCATCGGTGAAAAGGAAAAAAAGGATCCACATTGAAAATAACAGCGAGAAGGCGCCACAGGCGATTCCCATTCGTTTCACGAGCCACATATCCAACGGATCGGCTGTTTTCTTGAATTCCTTTTTTAGTTCGGATGCGCCGCCAATTTTTTCTGGTGGCGACGTCGCACGCCCGTTGCGCACTCAACCCCGATTGCATTTGCCGCTCGATTTCTTCGCGCAGATGAATTTCCAACTCTTCCAGCGGCACGGGCGTTTTGATTCCGGCGGCGAGCATTTGGTTTCGCCAGTCCGCGATGGATTTTTCAAGGTCAAACATATTGTTCCTTTTTCAATCCGGCCAAAACGGAATGAACCAGCGACCATTGTTCGTGGTGTTTGGCCATCGCCGTTTTGCCGTCTTTTTTGAGCGAGTAATATTTCCGCTTCCGCCCGGTTTCGCTTTCCGCCCAGCGTGATTTGATCAAGCCCCGATGTTCCATCCGGTGCAGCACTGGGTAAAGCATCCCGTCCGTCCAGTTCAATTTGCCGTCCGAGCGCGCCTTGACTTCCTGGATGATGGCGTAACCGTAACTCTCGCCCTTTGCGAGCAGCGACAAAATCAACGGTTCAGCCGAGGCGGCGACGAGTTCTTTGCGAATCATAGGGACACAATACATAGACTTTATATGTATGTCAAGCAAAAAAATCGAGGTGATGAATTCCGCCGGTTTTGCACCGCAGAAATAGCTCTCATTCCATCCCAAACTCCGCTAGTCTGGAATCGTCGCAAGACATTGAATGACACCAAAACTTTTTTCCGAACTCGGCCTTTCCGCCGAAATGCTCAAGGCCATTGACAAACTGGGCTTTGAACAGGCCGCGCCCATCCAGGCCGAGGCCATTCCCGTGCTGATGAGCGGACGGACGTCGTCGGCCAGTCGCAGACCGGCTCCGGCAAGACCGCGGCGTTCGCGCATTCCGGCCGATTGAAAAAGACGATCCGAATCTGAACGCGCCGTGCAAGTTTTGATCCTTTGCCCGACGCGCGAACTGGCCGTGCAGGTGGCCGAGGAAATCCACAAGCTCGCGTTTTTCAAGCGCGGCATCATCGTCGCTGCCGATTTACGGCGGGCAATCCTACGAGCGCCAGTTTTTCGGCCTGCGGCAGGGCGCGCAAATCGTCATCGGCACGCCGGGCCGCGTGATGGATCACATGCGGCGCGGCACGCTGCGGCTCGACAACGATCAAGATGGTCATCCTCGACGAGGCCGACGTGATGCTGAACATGGGTTTCCGCGACGACATCGAAACCATTTTGAAAGACGCGCCGAAGGAACGGCAGACGGTTTTCTTTTCCGCCACGATGCCGAAGCCGATCCGCGACCTGATCGAAAAATATTCGCGCGATCCGCAGAACGTGAAGATCGAGCAAAAGGCGATGACCGTGCCGACCGTCGAGCAGGTTTATTACGAAGTGGACCGCCGCTACAAAATCGAACTGCTCACGCGGCTGATTGACATTTACGACCTCAAGCTGGGCATCATTTTTTGCAACACCAAGCGCATGGTGGACGATCTTGTGGATCATCTCGAAGCGCAGGGTTATCATGGCCGACCGGTTGCACGGCGACATGACGCAGGCGCATGCGCGACCGCGTGATGAACAAATTCCGCAAGTCCGGCCTGGAATTTCTCGTGGCCACGGACGTCGCCGCGCGCGGCATTGACGTGGACGACGTGCAGGTCGTGTTCAATTACGATCTGCCTTACGACGCGGAAGATTATGTGCATCGCATCGGGCGCACCGGACGCGCGGGCACGCAGCGGGCGCGCGATTTCGTTCGTGTCCGGCCGCGAACTGTTTCAAATCCGCAACATCGAGCGTTTCACGAACGTGCGGATTCAGCGCGGCAAAATCCCGACCGCCGATGAAGTCGCACGAAGCGCGCGCAAATGTGTTTCTCGACAAGCTCCGCGTCGCTGCTCACCAGCGGCGAATATCAAAAACAGGATCACCTCGTCGAACGCCTGCTGGAGGAAGGTTTCAGCTCCACCGACATCGCGTCCGCGCTGATTCATCAGTTGCAAAGCGGCGAAGGCGCGCGCCAAGCCCGCGCCGAAGACGCGAAGAATACGAACGCCCGCAGCGCGAGAACGCCGCCTTTCGCGAGCGACGCGATGATCGCGGGGCCGTTTTGAAGATCGTGCCGCCGCGCAACGCCCGTTACCGCGATGACCGCCGGCCAAGTTTTGACAACCGCCGCGACGAACGCCCGCGCCGGTTTGAAGACCGTCCGCCGCGCGCCGAATCAAAATTCGCCGCGCCGAAAAAATCCAAAACCGACGCCGTGGAAAGCCGCGCCCTGCGCGCCGGTGAAAAACATTGTTCCGCCGCCGGATGCACAAACCGCCGGTCGAAGTGAAAACCGAAGCTGTAAAAACTTTTTCCGACGCGGAAATTCTGGCCTCGGTGAAAACGCCCGAACCGAAGCCGGAATCAAAATTATTTCTCAAGCCCAAGCCCGCGCCCGCCGCCGCGCCGAAACCCAAAGTCAGCCGCGCGACGCCCGCCGACCAGACGCGCCTCTGGATCAGCGTCGGCAAGGAACAAGGCGTCGCGCCGATTGATTTCGTGAACTCCGTCGCCGGCGAAACCGGCCTGCCCGGCAAAGTCGTCGGCACGGTGGACGTGCGCGAGCGGCATTCGTTTGTGGACGTGGCCAGCGAACACGCCAACGGCATCATCGCCAAGCTGAACCGCGCGGAAATCAAAGGCCACAAGGTCAAAGTGAAAGTGGCGTGATGAACGGCGACGTTCCAGCGCCAGCCAGTTCCGCTGGTCGAACAATTATTTCCGTTTCGTGCTGAAAACCGAGCTGCTGCTCGTCGGCCGCGACAGCGTTGCGCGCGAACAAAAGCAATCTGCATTTTGTTCTCATCACCACGGACATCATCGCCGAAGCCAGCCGCGAGGAAGTGTTGAAAGACTTCACGCATTATCCGGTCGTGCAGCATTTCACGGCGGCGGATTTTGAAAAGTTTTTCAACATCAAAGGCGCGAAGGCCGTCGGCTTCGCGAAGTCCGGCCTCGCGCAATCCATCTACGCCGAACTCAAGGCGCATCGCATCAACCAGCCTTTGCATCCGTCGAAGCCGCCCGGACCGCCTCCAGTTCCTCCCAGCGAGCATAAAGCTTCGTGACGTTTTCCTTCGCCGCTTCGAGTTCGGCCGTGAGTTGGTTCACCTGCGCCGCGTGTTTGCGGAAAAATTCCGGGTCGGCGAACAAACCTTCGATGCGCGCGACTTCGGCTTCGACGGCGTGAATTTGCGCTTCCATGCCTTCGAGTTCGCGCGTTTCTTTGAAGGACAGTTTGCGCGGCTTGTTTGTCTTCGTAGCGGCCTCGCGGGCGAGTGCCGCTGACTTTTCAGATTTGTTCGTGGCAAGGATGGCGGCGCTCTGCCGGGCCGCCGCTGCCTCCGCCTTCTTTTTCTTCTCCAGATAATAATCGTAGTCGCCGACGCTGTGATGGATTTTGCCATCGCCTTCAAACGCCAGAATGTCCGTGCAGACGCGGTTGAGAAAATAGCGGTCGTGGCTTACCACGCAGCACCACGCCGGGAAACGCGATCAACGCCTCCTCCAGCACGCGCAACGTCGGCAAATCCAGATCGTTCGTCGGCTCGTCGAGAATCAGAAAATTGCCGCCGCTTTTCAAAATGCGCGCGAGCAGCAGCCGGCTGCGTTCGCCGCCGCTCAATTTTTTCACCTGCGTCAGTGATGCGGTCGTCGGAAAACAAAAACCGTTTGAGATACGAGCGCACGGAAATTTTGACGTCGCCCCATTGCACGAACTCCGTGCCGTCGGCGACTTCATCCAGCACGGTGCGCTCTTCGTTCAACTGCAGCCGGCCTTGGTCCACATAATTAAATTTCGTGAGCTGGCCGGTTTTCACCGTGCCTTCGGTCGGCGGCAACTGGCCGATGATGGCCTTGAGCAGCGTGGTTTTGCCAAGACCGTTTCGCCCGCAAACGCCGATGCGCTGGCCGTTCTCAAATGTGAAACTGAACCCGGTGAATAATTTTTTCCCGCCGATGTCCATGCCGAGATTGCTCAACTCCACCGTGCGATTGCCGAGTTGCGGCGGCGGCGGAATGCAAAGCTCCACATCTTCCTCGATCACCGGGCCGTCCTTCGCCGCCTCGTTGTAATAACGCTCGAAGCGGTCCTTCTGCTTGCTGCGTTGCGCGCGCGGGCCTTGCCGCACCCACGCGAGTTCCTTTTTCAGAAACATCTGGCGCTTGTGCTCGACGGTCGCGTCGGCGGACTGGCGCTCGGCTTTCGCAAGCAGATATTCGGTGTAATTGCCGTCGTGCGAAAAAAATTTTCCGTCCGACAACTCGATCATGCGTTTCACCACGCGATCCAGAAAATACCGGTCATGCGTGACGACGAGAAACGTGCCGTGAAATTCCTCAAGAAATTCCGCGAGCCATTCGATGGATTCCGGGTCGAGATGGTTCGTCGGTTCGTCGAGGATCAGAAAATCGGGACTGGAAACGATGGCGCGGCACATGGCCACGCGCCGCTTCTCACCGCCGGAAAGCGTTTCAATGCGCCGGTCGCCGGCGGGACAATTCAGGTGCGCCATCGCGATCTCGATGCGCGTGTCGAGCGTCCAGCCTTCAAGCACCTGGATGCGATGTTCCAACTCTTCGTGCCGTTTCGAGTCGTGCGGCAGCGATTCAAATTCCGCGATCAGATCCAGCACGGGCTTTGCGCCATCGCGGATGTTTTCCGCCACGGACTTCGTCGCATCGAGCATGAAATCCTGCGGCAGATAGCTCACGACGAGATCGCGTTGCCGCGCCACTTCGCCGCTGTCAGGTGATTGCAGGCCGGCGAGAATTCGCAGAAACGTCGTCTTGCCCGCGCCGTTGCGGCCGACGAGACCGAGACGTTCGCCTTCCTGAATGCCGAGCGTGGTGGCGTCGAGAATGGCGCGCTCGCCGTAGCGCACGGTGATTTCGGAGGCGGAAATGATGGTGGACATGTCAAATCAAGCTGCGCCCGGACGTAAAATTCTTTTTCACAAGAACGGGAACAATACCAGATAATCGGGTGGGAACAAGAGAAAGGACTTTGGGGTGATGCCAACAAACCATTTGCTCAAAATGTGGTGCGGCTGATAATCTCGCGAACCTTCACCATGATACGAATTTTTTTGCTCCTGACTTTGGGTTTGACCGCCGCAGCGTTTTCCTGCACGGGAATGACGGTTGCCAGCCTCGACTGTGAGCATCAGGAAAATCCGTCCGGCGTGGATGTGCCGCAGCCGCGCATGAGCTGGGTTTTGCAATCGTCGCAGCGCGGCGAACGGCAGACGGCCTATCAAATCCTCGTCGCATCCAGCGAGGCCTCCCTGAACAAGGACTCCGGTGACTTGTGGGACAGCGGCAAGGTGATTTCCGATGACACCATTCAAATTCCATTCGCGGGCAAACCTTTGAAGTCGTCGCAACTGGTTTTCTGGAAAGTGCGCGCCTGGGATGCCAGCGACAAGGTTTCCCGCTGGAGTTTGCCGGCGACCTGGACGATGGGCATACTCAACGAGGCGGACTGGCAGGCGAAATGGATTGCTGCGCCGACCAACGCGCAGAGCATTTTGCTCCGGCGCGAGTTCACGGTGAAACGCGGATTGCGCCGCGCCATTGTTCACGTCTGCGGACTCGGCCAATATGAATTTTCCGCCAACGGAAAAAAAGTCGGCGATGCTTTGCTCGCGCCGGGCTGGTCGCAATATAATAAAACCTGCCTCTACGACACGCTGGATCTGACCGCGCAATTGCATCGCGGGCAGAACGCCGTCGGAATCATCCTCGGCAACGGCATGTATCACATCGCCCCGGACAAGGTGCGTTACGTCAAGTTCACCCAGTCCTTCGGCCCGCTCAAGGCCATCGCGCAAATCCAGTTGGATTACGACGATGGCACAAGCGAGGTCATCGGCACGGACGCGGGCTGGCAGAGCGGTCCCAGCCCGATCACGTTCAACAACATTTACGCCGGCGAAGATTACGACGCCCGGCTGGAGCAAAAAGGCTGGGACGCGCCGGGATTCAAAGCGACTCAATGGCAACCGGCGATTGTCACCGAAGGTCCGGGCGGCAAACTGCACGGACAATCGGTCGCCGCGCCGCCCATCCGCGTGATTGACACGTTCGCGCCGGTGGCCGTAAACGCGCTGCGTCCCGGCTTGACGGTTTACGATCTGGGCCAGAATGCCTCGATGATGGTGCGTTTGGCGGTCAAGGGTCCGGCGGGTTCGTTCGTCCGCATCATTCCGTCCGAACTGCTCAAGCCCGACGGCACGGTGGACCGCACGTCAGCCACAGAACAAGGCGTCCGGCCGGCGTGGTGGCAATACACACTTAAAGGCGAAGGAACGGAAAATTATTTTCCAAAATTTTTCTATCAAGGCTGCCGCTACCTCCAGGTGGAAATTCATCCGGCAAAGGACGGCGGACCCTTGCCGACAATCAAACAAATCGAGGGCCTCGTCGTTCATTCCTCGTCGAAACCGGTTGGCGAATTCACCTGCTCGAACACGCTGTTCAACCGCATTTACCAGCTCGTCCGCTGGGCGCAGCGCAGCAATATGCAAAGCCTGATGACCGACTGTCCCGCCCGCGAAAAACTCGGCTGGCTGGAGGAGGATCATCTGAACGGCCCGGCGCTGCGCTACAACTTCGACATGGCGCAGCTCTTCCGAAAATCCGAGAACGACATGGCCGACAGCCAGTTGGAAAACGGTTTTGTGCCGAACATTGCGCCGGAATATTTCATCGCCGGATCGCATGACTTGAAAAACGGGATGCGCAACTCGCCGGAATGGGGCGGCTCGTTCATCATGGTTCCCTGGCAGCAATACCAGTTCACCGGCGACACCGGGCTGCTGCGCACACATTACGATGCAATGAAACGTTACGTCGCGTTTCTAGGCGGCACGGCGACGGATCACATTGTGCCGACCGGCCTCGGTGACTGGTGCGACATCGGTCCGAAGCCGTCGTGGAATTCGCAGCTTACCACGCCGCAGTTCACCGCCACGGCGTTTTACCAGCACTACACCTGGGTTCTGGCGCGCACCGCCGAACTGCTCGGCAAACCGGACGAGGCGAAACAATTTGACGAACAGGCCGAAGGCATTCGCGCCGCCTTCAACAAAAAGTTTTACCATCCGGAAACCCACCAATACGAGGGCGGCTCGCAAACCGCCAACTCCCTCGCCGTCGTGATGAATCTCGTCGAAGCCACGAACCGCGTGGCCGTGATTGGCAATATCGTCGCCGACGTGCGCGCGAAGGGATTGACATCGGGTGAAATCGGCTATGCCTACTTGCTGCGTGCGCTCGCCGAGAGCGGACACTCGGATGTCATCTACGCCATGAACAACCAGTCGGACAAACCCGGCTACGGCTATCAGCTCAAAATGGGCGCGACCGCCCTGACGGAAAAATGGGACGCATCCATCAGCGGCGGCTACGGTTCGCAAAACCATTTCATGCTCGGCCAGATCAACGAATGGTTCTTCCACGACCTGGCGGGAATCGCGAAAGACGATTCCGAACCCGGCTTCAAGAAAATCGTGATCCATCCTGCCGTCGTCGGCGATTTGACATGGGTGAAAGAAAAATACGATTCCGTCCACGGCCCGATCACGACCGAATGGAAGCGCGACACGAAAACTTTCACGCTCGATTTGAGCATTCCACCCAATACCACCGCCACGGTCTTTGTTCCCGCCGAGTCGGTTGACGACGTTCGCGAGAGCGGAATCGCCGCCGCAAAATCGCCCGGCGTAAAATTCATCCGTCAGGAAAATGGTTGCGCAGTTTTTGGGGTCACTTCCGGAAAATATCAATTCATGGCCGCCAGCCGCTGACTTAAACCGCCGGCCGATTTGAATCACCGGTGATTACATCTCACTCCCGCACGGACTGCACTGGCAGCGCGGAGAGCGGAAAGTTTCTATTCGTCTCGCCGAAATAATTTGCCGACCACTCGTTCTGAAATAGGATGACGGGATTTTTGCCGATGTCGTAGGCAAGACGCGCGCCGGTCGGCAGCGAGAGCGCGTCGAGTTCTTCTTCCTTGATGTCGGTCGGCAGCCAGCGAACGACGCTCCATGGCGCGGCTTCGAGGCGCGAGGCCGCACCGTATTCGCTTTCGAGGCGAAATTGCACAACCTCAAACTGCAGCGGGCCGACGGCGGCAAGCAGCGGCGTCTTCACCGAGGAATTGCGTAGGTAAAGCGCCTGTATGACGCCTTCCTGCAAAAGCTGGTCCAGGCCCTGGCGGAATTGTTTATATTTTCCGGTGTTCGGATTGTGCAGATACGAAAACGCTTCCGGCGTGAAACGCGGGATTTCCTTGTAGAGAATTTTTGGATCGGTCGTAAGCGTGTCGCCGATGCCAAAACTGTCGTGGCCGACGAGGCCGATGACATCGCCGGGAAAGGCTTCATCCACGGTTTCGCGCTCGTTGCCGAACAGTTTGTGCGAACTGGAGAGACGGACTTTCTTCTCGGAGCGCGAATGATGCACCGTCATGTCGCGGTCGAACTTCCCGGAGCAGACGCGGATGAATGCGATGCGGTCGCGGTGCTTCGGATCCATGTTCGCCTGAATCTTGAAAATGAAACCGCTGAACGCCGGATTTTCCGGTGCGATTTCGATGCCGCCCATCACGCGCGATTTCGGCGCGGGCGAATGTTTCAGGAAACCGTCGAGCAAAAGCTGCACGCCGAAATTGTTCACGCCGCTGCCGAAAAAAACCGGCGTGCTTTTGCCGGCGAGCACGGCGGCATCGTCAAAAATTTCGCCGGCGTGTTCGAGCATTTCCAGTTCTTCCACGGTTTTGAGAAACGTCGCTTCGTCAAGCTGGCCGCGAATCTCCGGATCGTGCAGGCCGCCGACAGAAACCGGCGCACGATATTTGCCGCCCACGACGCGCTCAAAGGTGTGCATCGTTTTCGTCTGCCGGTCATAGACGCCTTGAAAATCCGGGCCGTTGCCGATGGGCCAGTTTACCGGAAACGCGCCGATGCCGAGAACTTTTTCCAGTTCGTCCAGCAACGCGAGCGGTTCTTTCATCGGGCCGGTCGCACTTGTTCATGAACGTGAAAATCGGCACGCCGCGCTGACGGCAGACCTCGAACAATTTTCGCGTCTGCGGCTCGATGCCTTTGGCGGAATCAATCACCATTACGACCGCGTCCACGGCGGTGAGCACGCGGTAGGTGTCCTCGGAAAAATCTTTGTGGCCGGGCGTGTCGAGCAGGTTCAGGCGATAGCCGTCGTAATCAAATTGCAGCACGGTCGAGCTGATGGAGATGCCGCGTTTTTTTTCCAGTTCCATCCAGTCGGACGTAGTGGCGCGCTGATTTTTGCGCGCGGTCACGGAGCCGGCGAGCTGCACCGCGCCGCCGTAAAGCAGCAACTTCTCCGTCAACGTGGTCTTGCCCGCGTCGGGATGCGAAATGATGGCGAACGTGCGCCGCCGCTGGATTTCTTCGGTGATGCTCACAGGGGCGCGGAAGGTAGCAGAAAAAAGTGCGGGAACAAGCGGAGCTTTCGCGGACTTTACCTCCTTTGGCCTTACATTTTGGCAGCGGTGAAAGATTATTGTTTCATCATGAAGCGAATGGTCATCTTGCTTGCCTTTATTTCAACTTGTGTGCTTATCCCGTTGGCTCCCGTCCAATCATTTTCTCGAAACCGACCGGGGCTTTGTGAGCAGCCAAGCCCAATAACGTTTGGAATGCTGCCATCGGGGTCTTGCGGCGGTTGAAGCGAAAGACAAATTCATCGAGATAGTTTTGTAAATACTTCGGGTCAACTCCATGGTGCGTGCCGTTGAGCCACGTCTTGAGATTGCCGAAAGCGCGGTGAATATGCAGCGCATGAGTCGCGATCGGCTGCAATGCGTGGCGGTAGTCGGCCAAAGCGGTTTTGGAATAGCCTTTCCAACCATCCGTATAAATTTCACTGCCCGGCTCCACATGGGTCGTAAGAAAATGGCGAATCGAAAGGGCGTCTGCCCGTTGCGTCACCGCCAGCCGCAGCCGCCCAGCTTTCTCCAAACGGCCTCCCCGCTTGTCGGTAAACGCCACCACTTCTACTGCGCCAAAGACCAGCGTGCTCTTTTCATCCTTGGTAACGCCACGGCCGGTCTTGCCGCTGACAGGCCCGCCAATAATGACCTCATCAGCTTCCACACGCCCGCTGAGTAGCGCCCGCTTTTCATTCACCATGCTGCGTCGCAGCCGGTGGAGCAAATACCAAGCAGTCTTATAGCTGCAGCCCATCTGCCGTTGTAGTTGGGTGCCGCTCATGCCTGGGGTATGTGTGGCTACCAAGTAAGCGGCCCAAAACCACTCGCGGAGCGAAAAGTGTGTGCCGTGAAGGAGGGTTCCGGCCGTAACGGAAGTTTGCTGACCACATTCGGAGCATTCGTAAACATACCGCCGAGCTTTGACCCAATACTTCCTGCCGGAGCATCGTGGACAAGCAAAGCCAGCGGGCCAACGACTTTGCCCCAGATATTCAAAACAAGCCGCTTCCTCTGAAAATTGCTCACGAAACTCTTTCAAAGTTGTTGGAAACTTCAGCTTGTCCATCAACCAAACTCGCGCCAAATACTACGGGAGTCAACGGGATAAGCATATCAACTTGTATTGCCTCGCGTGCCGATCTGGTGTTGCAACAGCAGGGCGTAATGCCCGGTTGGACAAATGATGTTGTCATTAAGATTCACGGAAATAAAATGCGTGTGGACAGCAATATGCCGGGCGGCAGAATGTATCAGATTGTGGATTTGATCACCCATGATTTTTGCATGGTCATGCCGGAGCAAAAACAAATTTTCAGAAACACCAGTAAGCAAGTCGCCGAAGCTATGACAAATTTTGTTGGAGGACTGTCTGGAAAAGATTTTGTTCCGCCAATACCAGTAGACATCGGAAAAGCAGAAATGGTTGGCGATCTCAAAACGAAAATTTATAATTGGTCATGCAAATTATCCGATGATCGTGAAAACCGGCAAATTCTATGGGTGGCAGAAAATTTTCCAAACTACAAAGCCATTCGTAGCGAACTGTTCAAGCTGGATCAGTTTCACAACTCTGGATTGGATCGTGGAATGCAGCCCGACTGGAGTTCGTTGCCGGGAATGGTGGTAAAAACACAAACTACTCTAGATGGTAAAAGTTGGACGACAATTCTGATCTCCGCAAAAGTCGAGCCGGTTGAACCGTCAGAATTTGAAATTCCAAGCGATTATACCGATTGGAAACCAAAAGTATCTCGCATCCCAATCACGACAACGACAAATTCAAACAAGTGATTTTTGGCAGAAAGAATTTCGTGTCATTTCCCGAAATTCCTGTCTTTATTTCCGCATGAACATTCAAGTGGCCGTTCTTTGCGATGCGGCGACCGAGGACAACGGCAAGCTCAACCTGCTCGGCGCGTTCGACACGATCTACGCGCCGCAACTGCCCGCCGTGCATCCGCAATGCGCCGTCGCACTGCGCGTCACGTTCATGTCCGGCGACGAGGGCGAGCGCAAGTTGAAACTGAACTTCGTCAACGCCGACGGCAAGAGCATCATGCCGCCCATCGAAATCCCGGTGGCGGTCGCGCTGCCGGACGACGCGCATTTTCTCACGCGCAATTTCATCGTGAACATCCAGCAGTTGAAATTCGCCGAGGAAGGTTTGTATTCCGTGGATGTGCGGCTGGACGACAAATCGCAGGGGAACATTCCGCTGCAAATCAAACTCCTGCCGCCGCGCGAAACGGCGTAAAAAATTGTCACGCGAAGTTTGCGAAGAAACGCGACGGATTTGAATGAAAACCTTCGCGGCCTTCGCACGAACCGTTTTCTGCAAAACTTGAAACTCGATGCCCGGAACTCCATAATTCCCGCATGACAAATTCACAAAACGAAACCGTCCTGCAACTCGATTTGCCCGGCATCAAAAAAATCCGCTCCGGCAAGGTCCGCGAAGTCTTCGACCTCGGCGACGCCTTCCTGCTCGTCGCCAGCGACCGCATTTCCGCCTTCGACGTCATCATGCCCAACGGCATTCCGCGCAAGGGCGAGGTGCTCACGCAAATCTCGCATTTCTGGCTTGAGAAATTTGCTTCGCTCGTGCCGAACCATCTGCTCGCCGGCGCGAACGATCCGTTGCCAAAAAATCTCCAGCCGTTCGCCGCGCAACTCGCGCGCCGTTCCATGATTGTGAAAAAGAGCAAAGCCGCTCGCCATCGAATGCATCGTGCGCGGCTACCTTTCCGGCAGCGGCTGGAAGGAATACAAGAAATCCCAAACCGTCTGCGGCATCAAGCTGCCCGCCGGCCTGACCGAATCCGCCGAACTGCCGGAGCCGATTTTCACGCCGTCCACCAAGGCCGAGGCCGGGCACGACGAAAACATTTCATTTGAGGAAGCGCAGAAAATTGCCGGCACGGAACTCGCGAACCAAGCGCGCGATTTGAGTTTGAAAATTTACATGGCCGGACGCGATTACGCCCGCCAGCGCGGCATCATCATCGCCGACACGAAATTTGAGTTCGGCCTGTTCGAGGGCAAATTGATTTTGATTGACGAAGTGTTGACGCCCGATTCCTCGCGCTTCTGGCCCGCCGACCAATACGCGCCTGGCAAAGGCCAGCCGAGCTTCGACAAGCAATTCGTCCGCGACTATCTCGAAACGCTCGACTGGAACAAAACTCCGCCCGGCCCGAAACTGCCAGACGTCGTGGTCGCCAAAACCAGCGCAAAGTATTTAGAGGCGTATGAAAAGCTGACGGGGAAGAAATTATAAATTTATGACTATTCAAGCCAGACCATTTGGCGAGTCATATCGCCCAAGCCTACATACTGAATCTGACATTTCAGAATTCAAATGGGGAACTGAAGGAATATGTTTTGTGGTTGAGTTTTTTGGGCGAGATGATGATTTGCACAAGAAAAAGCTTGTTGAGGTGTGTTTTCCAAAGTTTTTCCCGATATCGCGTTTTAGAAGAGGTTGATCTTGCGTGTGCATCTTATCCAGATTGCTTGGACTTTCGTAGCGGTCATGTCGTTTACGAAATACTTTCAGGAGGTTGGATTTCTCACGATGCAATTGGCGAACATCTTTTGTCCTTTGTAACCACTTGTGGGATGCGCGAATGGTTTATATGCACAAGCAATTGGTCTGCGTGGGTAATATCAAAAGAAGAACCTTTGATTAGAGTGTTAAATGGCTAATTAACTTGTGCAAACGCTCGTCGAAGATTTTCTGCAATCCCTGCGCCACGGCGCGGGCAGTCGTCGGCAACTTTTTATTCGTAATCCACGCCGGGCGCGGAAGTAGTTCAGGGCTGTTCCGGCCAGCGCTTGCCTTGAGCGACATCCAGAATGGCCTGCAACGCTGGCTTGGGTTGCAGTTCGCCTGTGAAAGGCAGAGGGTCTTGTCCCCGCCGCCACGATCGTGAGTCGCTGATTCCCCAAAACGTCACGCGCGAAATTGTTTTGGCATGGCGGGTGAAGATTTCAAACAACCTGGCATAGACATCCGCCTGTTTCTTGAGTTCCTCGGCGGTAATGGGTGCGCCACCACCGCCACCACCAAAGCCGCCAAACGCGGGCGGAGGATTACCTCCAAAAAACGTGTAGTATGTTTGAGCAGGTGTTGTGTTAATGGTGGTTTTTTGCGTGTCGGTGATTGTTGGGGCGACTTTGCTGACCCCTTTGTTGTAACGGAGCATGGCAATATCGGTCTGGATGTTCGCCAGCGCCTCCAATTTGGAGCGGATGGTGGCGTCGTCACTCTTGGCCAGAATTGCGGTCACCACATCTTTCTCTGCTGCGGTCTGCTTATCCTGCAAGGTGGCAAACTCGGCCTGGGCGTCCGTGATGGCAGTGTTTAGCTGCCTGGTTTGATCTGCCGTCAAAGCACCGCCACCACGACCGAATCCACCGCCACCACCGGCGTTGAAAGCGCCGCTGTTGCCGCCGGTGGCCACCACGTCCAGCTCGCTGATGGCAACCTTCAGTCCCAGCGACTGATAATCTTCAATCGCCTTTTCGACGTCGGCGAGATCGGTGTCCAGATGCCAATGCCCCTGGATGCCCACGCCGTTGATCGGCGCGCCGTCCTTGATCATGCGTCTGAGCAGCGACATCGAAGCGGCGTGTTTGCCTGTTTCTGTCACGGCACCCTGTTCGATGTTGTAATCGTTGTAATACAATTGGGCATGCGGATCGGCCTCATGCGCCCACTTGAACGCCATGGTCAGGTAGTTCGATCCGATCACGCGATACCAACTGTCGTTCCGCAGGTTGTCCGGCTGGCCGTTGTTGTTGCGGTCGTCAATGGCCTCGTTGACCACGTCCCACCCGACCACTTTTCCCTTGAAGTGCCCAACCACGGTGTGGATGTGGTTGCTCAAACGTTCCATCGCCAGTTCGCGCGTCACCGGTTCGCCATTGATTCCCTGAAAAAACCAGGGTGCCGTCTGCGTATGCCAGGCCAGGTTGTGGCCCCAGACCTTGATGTGGTTTGTCTGGCACCACTGAACCAGCGCGTCGGGGGCCGCGAAGTTATATTGGTTCTCCTCGGGATGAATGGGCTGGGGCTTCATACAGTTCTCGGGGGTGATGATGTTGTAGTTGGCCTTGATATTCGCCAGCTCCGCGTCCGAATAGCCTGTGGGGACATCGCCCGCCGTGCCGATGAGGAATTTGCCGGCAAAGGCGTCCTTCAGCCCCTTCGCCTCCTTATGTTGGGACTCCTTCATCGAGACGCAACCGCTGAAAATCATGACGCAGGACAAAGTCAGTAGAATGTAAATCGGGAATTTCATGCCCGCCACTATGCCCACAACCATGTGGCCGTCAAGCAGGAATCTGTGATCATCCGGGAACCCTCGCAAAATTCCGGTTTGGCTTGAAGATTTTCCGTAACAAAGCGGTCACAGGGTTGTTAATATCTTTAGCTTGCAAGAATCAGGCGCAGGCGAAATGCTGGGCAAAATCCGGACGCAATGTTTCACACGTCCGGGCTATCAACGGAAACCTTATGAAACTAAAAATCATCCTCTGGAGTGTTGTCCTAATTTTAATCATCGGTTTGGCCGCCGTTGCTTTCTGGTGGTTGCGGCGTCCGCAAGTCATCACGTTCAGCGACGATTCGAAGCTGACGCTGCTGGCCGTGGATTACGGCAGGAGGCACTCGCCACCGAACGTCAAAGAGCCGGCCACATCCAGAACGACCGGGACAGTCGGCCGGCGGGGCAACGGTTCATTCAACACGCCCGCCGACACGCTGGTGCTCTGGGTGCGCGAGCAATCCGACACCAGCGGGAATCAATTTCACAACTTCCAGTATTTTGTCTATGACATGGCGGACACGGCTTGCGTGCAGACTTACGGCCGCAATTACAGCGGAGGCCCGCAGGGCAACGGAATCGTCGCCGTCCAACTCGACACGTTCCCACGGCGGCAGGGAAAATTCATTGTGCGCGTTCAGGAGAACGGCAACGGCGGCCAGGAGCTATCGGACCAAAAATTTGTCATCCACAATCCGGCACGCGGCAAATCATTTGCTAATTGGACGGCAGAACCGCTTCCCAGCACAAAGAGTGACGACGATGTGTCGGTAACGCTGACGAGATTGGAGGCCGGCGCGGACGCGCCTTACCAGCGGAACCAGGACAATCCCGATGACGCCATGAACAAGGGAGTGCAGGTTGCGTTTCAAGTCGAACGCGCCGGCAATCGGGTTACGAACTGGGTGCCGGCTTCGTTGGAAACCACCGACGCGACGGGGAATCGCACGGCCATCAATTACGGCCCGAACGGAGGCAATCAGGTTCAATGGAATGGCGACGAGGCCACGTTCACCTATCAATATGGGTTGTGGCCGGACGAGCCGGCGTGGAAGTTGCACATGGAATTCACGCAGACCTCCGATTTCAGCAGCGACGAACAGTGGACGGCGCAGAACATTCCCGTGACGCTCGGAAGCCAGCAGGGGTTTAACGGCCTTGGTCGCGGCGTCATCGCGCGTAACGGTGTGGTTGTGCGCAACAATCCCGGCAACGCGGCTGACGCACCCGTCCCTTGCGCTGAGTCCGACTTGGACGGCCATCACATCAAAGTTTTTCCAGTGGTGCAATTCACGAATCAGCCGGCGAGGCCGGCGGGTCTGCCGGCCAATGTTGTTTTTAATCAGCCGCAACAGACCATGTTGATGATTCAAATCCAACCGGCGGTGATGAACTTCGGAACGATGCGTCCGGTGAACGTGGCCGGGTTGGGAACGCAACCGGCTGACGACGGAATGCGCGTGACGCTCGCCAAGGTCACCGATGGCCAAGGCAACGAAATTACAGCCATGAACGCCGGCGCGTCCACGTCAGGCATGGGCGGTGCCAATTCTATTTCCACTCTCCGCTTCAATTTGAGCGACATCGAGGGTATCACCAACATCAACGCCACCATCGCGCTGCACAAGAACCGGTTTGTGGAGTTCACCGTCAAGCCGGCAAAACTGGAAACCAGCAACAAAAATTGAGGGACAAATGAAAATCAAAATACTTCTCTGTAGCGTTGTTTTAATTTTAATCATCGGATTGGCCGCCTTCACGTTTTGGTGGTTGCGGCGTCCGCAAATCATCACGTTCAGCGACGATTCGAAGCTGACGTTGCTGGCCGTGGATTACGGCAGGAAGCACTCGCCACCGAATGTCAAGGCGCCGGCGGGAGGCACGCGCGGGCGCCGGGGCGCTTCATTCAACACGCCCGCCGACACGCTGGTGCTCTGGGTGCGGCAGGAGCACGATTCCCAGCAGTATGCAAACTTCCAGTATTACCTGTATGACAAGGCGGGCACGGCGTGCGCGGTGAGCTATGGTTATGGCGGCGGCGGGCAGCAGGGCAGCGAGGTTATCGGCATCCGGTTTGAGGCGTTTCCGCGTCGGCAGGGAAAATTCATTGTGCGCGTCCAGGAACAAGGCAACGGCGGGCCGGAGATGTCGGATCAAAAATTTGTCGTCCGCAATCCGGCGCGCAAATCGTTTCCGGCATGGACGGCGGAAACGCTGCCCGACACGAAGCAGGACGATGATTTCTCGGCGACGCTGACGAAACTGGTTGCCGGCGCGGCCATGCCTTACCAGCGCGACCAGGATGACTCCGACGACGCGGCAAACAAAGGCGTGCAGGCGACATTCCAGACCGAACGGAACGGCAATTCAGCCACGAACTGGGAGCCGGTCTCGGTGGTAACATCCGATGCAACGGGAAATCATGTGGGCGGCGGAGTCGCCAAAAATGACTGGCAGGACGGCAATGACACCGTGCTTTATCAATATGGCCTGTGGCCGGACGAAGCGGCGTGGAAGTTGCGCGTGGAATTTTCGCAGCAGTCGAATTTTGCCGGCAATGAATTGTGGTCGGCGCAGAACATTCCGGTGGAAGACGGCCGCCAGCAGGATTTTTACAACTTCAATCCCCGGCTTGGCAACACCAATTCGGTTTTTGCCGAAACCGATTTGAACGGCTTCCACCTGAAAATTTTCACGCCGAAGCAATTCACCGACGCGGGACAGAATTCATATCTGCAAGGCGGTCTGACAATCCAGGTCACTCCATCATTGACCGATGGGATGCGCATGACGCTCGTCAATCTGACGGATGACCAGACCAACGACATCGCGAACATGAACCAGGGAACGATGGGCGACGGGAAAAGCACGACCTATCACTACGGCTTGAGGAATTTCTACGGCGTGACCAATCTCAACCTCACCGTCGCTTTGCACAAAAGCCGGTTCGTGGAATTCACCGTCAAGCCGGATAAAGCGCCGGCGGCGGTGGCGACCGACCAGTAAAAAAATTCACGACTTGGGAAAAAATCTTCTGTGGAGCGTGGCTTCACAAAATGGCGCGGACAGCCTTGACCAAGGCCGCCGCTTCCGCGTCCGTGCCGATGCTGATGCGCAGATAATCCCTCACTTCCGGCGCGCTGAACCAGCGCACGAGAATTTTTCTGTCGCGCAATTTTTCCAGCCACAGCTTTGCCGGAAATTTTGGCGGCTGTGCGAGAATGAAATTGGCCTGGCTCGGAAAAACGCGGAAGCCGAGCTTCGTCAGCTCGCGCGACAGCCGTTCGCGAGTGGAAATGATTTTTTTGAAATTCCCGCGGTAGTATTTCAGGTTGTCCAGCGTCGCTTCGGCGGCAACCTGGCCGAGTCCGTTCACATTGTAACTGTCGCGGATTTTGTCCAGCGCCGCGATGAGTTCCGCGTGGCCGGCAAGATAACCGACCCGCTGGAAACACAGCGAATACGCCTTTGAAAATGTCCGCGCGACGAGAACGTGCGGACATTTCAACGCCAGCCTCATCGCATTTTCGCCGGCGAAATCCACATACGCCTCGTCCAGGACCACGATGCCATTCTGCGCGCGGCAAAGTTTTTCAAGTTCTGAAGTCTTGTAGCCGCGCCCGCTCGGCGCGTTCGGCGTCGTCACAAAAGTCAGTGCCGCGCTGAAATTCCATTTTCCGCCGCGCTTCAATTCCGCGACGCCAGGCAGGCTGAAATCCGGCTTGAGCGGCACGGGATTTTTCGCCGCGCCGTGAATGTCCGCCAGCACCGGATACAGCGAATAGCTGGGCTTGAAGTATTGGACTGTGGCTTTTGCCAGTTTTGAATTTTGAATTTTGAATTTTGAATTGGACTGCGGCTCCACGAAGCCGCGCACCGCCAGCGCCAGCAGTTCATCCGAACCGTTGCCGACGATGATGTTTTCCGGTTTGCATTTGTGAAACTTCGCCAGCTTCCCGCGCAAGTTTTCGGCGGTCGGATTTGGATAAAGCCGCAGCCGCCCGTCCACCGCCGCCTTGACCGCCGCCAGCACGCGCGGCGAAGGCGGATACGGATTCTCGTTCGTGTTGAGCTTGACCAGCCCTTTGATCTTCGGCTGCTCGCCCGGTATGTATGCGTGCAGGCTGCGGACGAGCGGGCGGATCAGCTTCAAGTTGCGGCCTGTCGCGCCGGAACGCGGCGCAGGCGGAATGGCGGATTGCGAATCAGACATCGCATCATTTCAAATGAAAAACCAATGGAAGTCGAGTTTGCTTGCAACGCGAATCATTGACATGAGGTTCCAGGAAGCCGAAACCGGGACAAGGCTGCCGAGTAGCTGCATATTCTGATGATTCCGCTCCAGAATGAGTTTTGGATTTTTAATTCCGGTTTCTACAATATGCCAGCCCTGACGGGCTTCCGCGCAAATGCCATTTCGCCAGATTTGCGCCCTTGACAGACCGTGCCTGCATGAGAGATTTCAAAAAATTCTTATGATTGCAGCCAGTGATCCAAACCTGATAGTCGGCGGTCTTGCCATCGGCGGACTGGGGCTGGCCGCGTTGTGGAAGCTGATTATCTGGGTGCGCGATGCGCCGGTCAAACCCGACCCGTGGGATGCCGAAGTCGAACAGCAACTGTTGGAGGCGGCGGAAGCCTGTCCGCGTTGCTCCACCCCGCAGCCGCCGGGCGCGTGGTTCTGCGCGCATTGTGGAAAAGCCGTCGGGCCTTACAACAACCTGATGCCTTATGTTCAGATCTTTTCGGAAGGCGAAGTTTTCAGAAACGGCACCAGCGGGCAGTTCCGCAAACGGCCGCTGATTTTGATCGGCTACATTCTCCTCGGTTTTGGAATGTTCTCGCTCTTTGCGCCGATCTATTGGTTTTCAATCTTGCTGAACTGGAAGCGGTCTGACCGCCCGCAAAAACCTGAACCGGAACAGAACGCTCCGTAGAATAAATCACTTAGCCGGGTTCGCGCCCTTGGTCTTCAACTGAATCGAATAAAATGATTTGCTCGCAGTGATGAACAGCGTCTGATGATCTTTGCCGCCGAAACAGACGTTTGCCGTCCAGCTTTCCGGCACGTTAATTTGGTCAATCTGTTTTCCGGTCTTGTCAACGACCGTCACACCGCGTCCTGCTAGATAAAGATTCCCCTCGGTGTCTGTCGTCATGCCGTCTTCACCGATGTTGCAGATCAATGTTTTGTTCGTCAGCGAGCCGTCCGGCTGGATGTCGTAGCGCCAGGTCTGGTTCGCGCCCATGTCCGCGACATAAAGATTCTTGCCGTCGGGCGTGCCGGTGATGCCGTTGGGTTTGCGCAGATCGTCGGTCACGCGCGTGAATGTTTTGCGGTCGGGAGAAATATAAAAGACCTCCTGGCTGGAGACGCGGGTGACAGGCGTGTGCCACCAAGAGCGCGGAAAAAGCGGGTCGGTGATATACATCGAGCCGTTCGGCGCAATCCACACGTCGTTCGGGCCGTTAAGAAATTTGCCGTAGTAATTGGTGACGAGGACGGTCACGGCCTTGTCCGGCGCGATGGACCAGAGCTGGTTGTGCTCGTCGGCGCAGGCGATGAGGTTTCCTCTGGCATCGAACATCATGCCGTTGGCGTATTGGGAGGGCTGCATCCAAGTGGAGAGCTTCCCGTCCGCGCTCCACTCCATAATGCGGTCGTTGTCCTGGTCCACGAAAAACACGTTTCCGTTTTTGTCGCACGTCGGGCCTTCGGTGAACTTGAAATCGCCCGCGAGCTTTTCGAGTTTCGCGCCGGGCGCGACGACGCCCTGCGAAAACGCGGCTGCAATCAAGATGAAATTCGCCGCCGCCGCGAGCAGTGAGATGATGGGTTTCATGGGAAACAAGTTGAAACAACCCGCGGACGGAGTCCATCAAAAAACGCCGCTTGTTTTTCAACGCAAGCTGGCGCAAGTTAGAAAACATTGTTTTTATGCGCAATATGCAGCCGGGAACAAAAAAACTTCTGCAATTTCTGAAAAGCTGGGCCATCAACACCCTCGCTGTGCTGGTGGCGGTGGGGCTGTTGCACGGCCACATCACCTATCAGCGCTGGGACGATCTGCTCATCGCCTCCCTGCTGCTGGGCATTCTCAACGCCTTTGTCCGCCCGATCCTCATGCTCATCGCGCTGCCGCTGCTGATTTTCACGCTCGGCCTTTTCACCTTCGTCATCAACGCGCTGCTGCTCTATTTCGTCGGGGCGCTGATGACGCCACTTTTTCATGTGGACACTTTCGGCTACGCCTTTGCCGGCGCGTTCATCATCAGCGTCATTTCCATCGCGCTGAACGTCCTGACCGGCAACACCCGCGCAAGCATCAAAATCCAGCGCCGCCCGCCGCCTCCGCCGAACAAATCCGACGACGACGTGATTGATGTTTAATTTTCCGTAGCAGCCGAGGTAACGAGGCTTTGTTCAACTCCGGCTCAAGTTTTGAAACGAGCCTCGTTGCCCCGGCTCCTAAAATTGAATTTGATACGCCGCCCGCAAAGTTGGAATCCCGCGCGCGTTGAAATCCCTCTCGAAGTCCGTCACAATTTCCGCCAGTTCCGCCGGCGTTTCAATTTCCCTGAAATTTTTGTCCGCGCCAAAAACCGCCGTCATCTGCTGAAAATAATCCGCGTCGTCCGTCCGCAAATAAATTTTCCCGCCGGACGCGAGCGCGGCGCGGGCGAGCGCGGGAAAGTTTTCGTTGACGAGCCGGTTTTTGCGGTGACGTTTCTTCGGCCACGGGTCGGGAAAATAAATGTGCAGCGCAGACGCCGAACGCGGCGGCAAAAGCCATTGCAGGAAATACGACGATTCAATCCGCACGCCGCGCAAATTCGTCAAACCGGCGCGGCGTCCCTTGCGGTCAAGTTTTGAAATGCGCCCGAGCAGCCGCTCGACGCCGATAAAGTTTCTTCCGGGATTTCGCCGCGCGTGTTCGACGAGAAACGAGGCGTCGCCGCAGCCGAGTTCCACGTCGAGCGGCTGCGGTTTTGGAAATAGTTTTCCCAACTCCAGCCGTTCGACGATGGAAAGAAGATGAAAGACAAGATTGTCCGGCGTGTGGGATTGATTTTTCAAATCGTCAATCTTAAATCATCAATCAAAAATTGAAAGATGGTCGGGGCGGTGAGATTTGAACTCACGACCTCTTGGACCCGAACCAAGCGCGCTAGCCAGACTACGCTACGCCCCGACATTTAGGCTTGCAGTTTGCCTGCCGTGCCGGAGAAAGGCAATGCGGAAATTTTCAAAGGGCGTTTGAAAGTAGCGGGGCGTGAATAATTTTTACTTGTGAATTATTAGAAGCCAAACAATGCCGGAAATCGTTACTGCCGTTCCCAAAATAATTATTCCAAACGGCAATGTGCCACCGGTTGGGTCGCCAACTTCCAACGTGGCAAAATCCGGCTTCATTGGATTGTAATAAACTACAACCTGTTGACCTATTGGGTGTTTTTCTGCTTTTCGAAGCGCCAAATTTTCATTTGCCGTGCTTCTTTCAGCCAAAGCCAGTTGCGATGAAGTATATTTTTTCCCATCCACTTCATACTCATAAATAACTTTCGGGCTAACAACATACATACTGCCACTTCCAACCCTGACCCATTCCGGTTGAACCGTTGATTCACGAACGATGCCAGTAGTTTCAGGCCACAATTCCGAAGCTTTAAGCTTTCTCCGTATGACAATCCCAAAAATTAAAATGCCAAAACCAACCAACGTGCAAACACACGGCCATAGAATTGGCGAATTCATAGTTGGTCAGTTTGTTTCCACGAACGGCGGCATCGGGCAGTCCAGCGTGTCGGAAATGGCGCGGAGCAGTTCGGCTTCCGTCTCCTGAATCACGCCGTCCGCGCCGACGATGTGGACGCAGGCTTCAATCAAATTCTTTTTAATCTGCGGCACGGCCTGCGCGAGACGATTGAGTGCGGCATCAATTTCCTTCACGCCGCAATTTTCCTTCGGCACCAGGTTCAAATCCGCATCGTTCGGCGCACGAAGATAAGGCGCTCCGGCTTCAAACGCTTTTGAAATTTCGGCGGCGTTGTCGCTGCTGACATTTGCCAGCGCGGAAAGAACGACGGCACAATCCGGCACGAGCGGTTTGATCGAGTAAAATTGGACGGCGGATTTTTGCGGACCGTTGAACTGCGAATCCAAATGCCGCAGCACGATCTTTTGCAGGACGAATTCAAACAGTTCAACCTTGCCGTCGCTTTCGATGAGCCATTGCAGCGTCCGTGAAAATTTTTGATAATCGTCCGCGCCCAATTGCCGCAATCCGCCCAGCGCCAGGTTGATGATCGGCAGATGAACGTGCGCGGCGGCTTTTGAAACGTCGGGAAACAACGCGGCGGACTTTTCGGAAACCGGCGGCGAAAAGCGATTCCCAATTTCGGCAATCTGGTTTGTGCGCTCTCTTTCATCCGCGCTCAAAAGCAGCGCGTAAATCAGAGCGGCGGAATCAAGCGGTTCGCGCGCGGCGGCCTTGACATTTTCCGGCAAAGCGGCGTGTAAATCTTCGGCATATTTCAGATGCAGCGGCGTGGGATTGCCGATGTTGGGCAAAACGCGGTGCGATTTGATGACGGGCGGTTGCGCGTCATCGCCAGAAGCGAGAATTGTGCCGCCCAGCACGCCGCCGAAAAGATTTGGCATCGGCGCGCGTTTCGGTTTTGAGATTTTGTCAGGTGGTTCGTCAAAGTCGTCGTAGCGAACTTCAGGAAATTTCCCGTCAAAATTCGGATCGAAGGCGCGAATACGGTCGGTCAGCGGCGGATGCGTTTCGAGCAGGCCGATGAACGGTTCGCTGACGCCGTTGCCGAAAAACATATGCGACAACTCCTCCGAATGTGCGTGGCTCAAGCGCGAGCCGGTTTCGCCGAGGCCGCCGATTTTTTTCAGCGCACCGGTGATGCCGCCGGGATTTCTCGTGAATTGAACCGAAGATGCGTCGGCGAGAAATTCGCGCTGGCGGCTGACTGCGGCCTGGATGAGCCGACCGAAAAAAACGCCGATGTAACCGATGAGCAACAAAGCGATGCCGAGAATCTGGAAATAATTTTGTTCGCCGCGCCTACCGCCACGCCATGTTTGCATCAAAACACGCCCGATGATCGCGAGGCACAAAATTCCAAAAATCGTTCCCATCAGGCGCAAATTCAGCCGCATGTCGCCGTTGAGAATGTGGCTGAACTCGTGGCCGATGACGCCCTGCAACTCGTCGCGCGACAAAATTTTCATGCAGCCGCGCGTGACGGTGACGGTCGCATCGCCGGGTTTGTGGCCGGCGGCGAAGGCGTTGATGCCGTCCTCCTCGTCCATGACATAGACCTGCGGCACGGGCACGCCGGAGGCGATGGCCATTTCCTCGACGACGTTGAGCAGTTTGCGCTCGTCGGGATCGGTCGTGTTCGAGTTGACGAGCCGCGCGCCCATCATTTCCGAGACCACGCTGCCGCCGGCGGCGAGCGCCATGGTTTTGTAGCTGCTGCCGATGAAAACAACCGCCAGCGTGCCAAGCGCGACGGCGAGAAAAATTTGAGGATTCCACAAGTTAAATTGCGCCTGTGTTTCATCGTAAGAATGCTGGTGCGCCTGGACGCCGGAAAAAATCAACAGCGACACGATGTAAATGGCGGCGATCATCGCCGCGACTGCCAGAATAAAGTAGATTAAAAGCCACTTGGTTTTTTTTCTGGCCTTGTCCTGTCGCTCGAAGAAGTCCATCTGGAAATTTATGATTTGCGATTTATGATTGATGATTGAAAAAATCGTAAATCATAAATCATCAGTCATAAATTGGTCCGCCGGCTGCGTTTCTCACGAAAAAGAAACTTTCGGCGCGTCCTTCTGCTCCGGCTTGTCCACGACGAACAGTTCCGCCGACGTGAAATTGAACATTCCGGCGATGAGGTTGCTCGGAAACACTTCGCGGTCGGTGTTGTAAGTCATCACGGAATCGTTGTAGGCCTGGCGCGCGAACGAGATTTTATTTTCCGTCGAAGTCAATTCCTCGGTGAGCTGCATCATGTTCTGGTTCGCCTTCAGGTCGGGATACGCCTCGGAAACCATCATCAAACGGCTCAATGTGCCGCCGAGTCCGGTTTCAGCCGAAGCCAGACTTTTCATCGCGGTGGCGTCGCCGGGATTTGCGGCTGCTGCCTTCGACGCGGCATAAGCGATGTTGCGCGCGGCGGTGACGGCTTCGAGCGTTTCGCGTTCGTGCTTGATGTAGCCTTTCGCGGTCTCGACCAGATTGGGAATGAGGTCGTAGCGGCGCTTGAGCTGCACGTCAATCTGCGCGTAGGCGTTTTTGTAGCGGTTGCGCATGGTGACGAGCTTGTTATAGACGCCGACGGTCATGCCGCCAACGATGAGGATGACAACGACAACGACACCCAGAAATATAAGCAATGGAATCATAATTTTTCTTTCGTTAAGTTCACCAACAGCTTGGCCGAATTGGGGCGCGCGGCAATAATAATTTCAGGCAAAATTTGGAATCGCCGGCGGCGGCAATGAGGCGGTCAAACAGTGCGTTTTTCGGCGGCGGCTTCCTGCGCGGGCAGATAAACCTGAAACGTGGAGCCTTTGCCGATTTCGCTTTTCACGAGAATGATGCCGTGATGGCCTTTGACGATGGAGAGCGCGGTGGACAATCCCATGCCCACGTTTGTCCTGCCCAGTTCCTTGGTGGTGAAAAACGGCTCAAAAATCCGCTCGCGCAATTCCGGCGCGATGCCGACGCCGGTGTCTGAAACTTCCAGCAGGACATACGGGCCTGCTGCGGCCCCGCTGTGCATCGCGGCAAAATGGGAGTCCGCCGTGAAATTGCGCGCTGCGAACGTCAACGGGCCGCCGTCCGGCATGGCTTCGCCGGCGTTGGTGAAAATGTTGAGCAGCGCCTGATGCAGTTGAAGCGGGTTGCCCAGGATGGGCCAGAGATTATCATGAATTTGCGTTTCAATGCGGATGCTTTTCGGCAGCATCTGGGAGGAGATGCGGACGACACCATCGGCAAGACGGCACGGGTTGACGGATGTCCGCCGGCCTTCAGTCTCGCGGCTGAACGACAGGACCTGCTTGACGGTGTCCGCCGCGCGCTTGGCGGCGGCCTCGATGGCGGCCAGCACATGCAGGCTGTCCTCATCCTGCAGCTTGTGGCGCAGCAGTTCCACGGAAATCAAAACCGGCGCGAGGGTGTTGTTGAGGTCATGCGCGATGCCGGTGGCGAGCCGTCCGAGGCTTTCCGCGCGCTGGGCGCGCAGGACTTCCGCCTCGAGATTTTTTTTCTCCGTGATGTCGCGTCCGATGCCGACCAGCCCGATGATTTTGCCGGAGGCGTCGCGCCACGGGAGTTTTGAGGAGAGCAGCCAGCGGTTTTCGCCGTCGGGCCGGACGACTTTTTCCTCGCGGTTGATCACCGGCTGGCCGCTTTGGATCACAGATACGTCGTCGGCGAAAAACTTTTCGGCGATGACCTTCGGAAAAAAATCAAAATCGGTTTTACCAACGGCTTCGGCTTCGTTCTTGCAGCCCAGATTTTCCAAATCGGCGTGATTGGCCATGATTTTGCGGGCCTCGGCGTCCTTGGCGTAAATGCAGTCGGGCAGATTGTCAATCAACGTGCGAAGAAGCTGGCGTTCGCGGGCAAGGGCATCCTCCATCTGCTTGCGCTTGGTGATGTCCCGCGCAATGCCAATCAGCCCCACGACGTTGCCGGTGCCATCCTTCAACGGAACCTTTGTTGTTAACGACCGGTGTATTTCCCGCGTTTCCTTGTCTTGTGTGAGTTCCTCTTTGGTCACCGGCTGGCCCGCCTGCATCAATGCCTGCTCGTCCGCCAGATATTGCGATGCCAGTTCTGGAGACACAAAATCCGCGTCCGTTTTTCCCATCACCTCCTCCATGCGGCTGGCTCCCAGTTGGTGAGTGCAGGCTGTATTCGTGAGAATAAACCGGCTTTGCGCGTCTTTGGCAAAAATAATATCGGGCAGGTTGTCAATCAGCGTGCGAAGCAGACTTTGCTCCGACATTAATGCCGCCGCTTCTTTCCGTAAGTCTTCCATAATTAATTTGAAGAATCTGGCTGGACTATATTAGAACGGTTTTCAATCGCCGGCAAGCCTAATCTCATCACGGCTCGACTTCCACCGGCATCCCGACCCATGCCAGTTTCAGCAAATACTCCGCGTCCCAGTTCGCCAGCCGGAAACATCCGTGCGATTCCGTCCGCCCGATCTGCTCCGGCGCGGGCGTGCCGTGAATTCCGTAGCTCGTTCTGTCCAGGCCGATCCACGCCACGCCGACCGGATTGTTCGGGCCAGGCGGCAGAATCAGCTCATGGCCGATGGCCTGCAATTCAGCCGACTCGGGAAACAGCTCCGGATGCACCGTGTAATTCGGTTGCGATATGACCGTGACAACATTCAATTCTCCAACCGGCCGCTTCTCGACTTTCGCCGCGATGCTGCACGGAAAATGCGCCAGCAAATTGGTGTTCTCGTCAAACGCCTCCAGAAATCTTTCGGACAAATGAATGACGACGAACGCCGCCTTGCCCGCCGGTTCGGGATAATTCACGTCGGGAACTTGCAAAATTGTTCCCGCCGGAATGTTCGTCCAGTTCACGTTCGGATTCAGTTTTTGGATCAACAGCGGATGCGAATGAGCCGTCTCCGCGACGAGTTCCAGCTCCGTTTCGTAATCGAGCGCCGACTGCTGCGATTTGGCGAGCCACGTTTTGCCGAGCGGCTGTAGCCGCGCGAGATCATTCGTCGTCACGACATAATTTTTCAAAACCGGCGCGTCGAGCGTCAGTTGGGGGCGCGTATTCGTGTCAAGCCTGCCGGTTTGCGGCAATTTTTCAATCTGCTGAAAAACGGAAATCGCCTCGCGCGTCTGCGGGCCGAGCGCCGCGTCTATCGAACCCGGCGAAATCCCGCGCCGCGCCAGGGCGATTTGCGCCTCCAAAACGTCCAGCACCGGGCGCGGAAAATCCGACGGCGATTGCCGCGCAACGACAATTGGCTTCGGCGGCGGTTTGGCCGGCGCAACCGGCGTCGGCGCAATCGTCGCCGACGGCGTTCTGACAATTTCCCGTGCCGGATGTTCGTGCCGCCAAAAAAAATAAGTTCCGCCCGCAATCAAAATCAAAAACACCAGCCAGCGGAATCCGCCGCCGCCGCGTTTCCTGCGCCGGGCTTGAAGCGTTTGAAATTTGGGCTTGCGCGGCATGAAGCGAGTTTCAAGTTTCAAGCCGCAGGTTGCAAGTTTTTCAAACCGCGCCAAATCGCGAAACCTTGGACCTTCAACTTTTAACCTTTCAAAAGCATTTCGTTGTAAGCCTGCGCGATTTGATCCACGAGCGGCGACGGCGCGACCGGTTCGCCGTCAAAAACTGAAACGGGAACAATTCCCAGCGCGCTTTGCGTGACAAAAATGCCTTCGGAATTCCGCAGCGCCTCCGGCTTGATGACGCGCTTGTTCGTCTGCAATCCCAGCGACTGGCAGATTTCGAGGACTATCGCGCGCGTGATGCCCGGCAGCACGCCGCGACCCGTCGGCACCGTGCAAATTTTGTCCTCATAAACCCAGAACAGATTTCCGCCGGCGGTTTCGGCGACCTCGCCGTTCGTGTTGATGAGCAGCGCCTCGTCCGCGCCTTTTTCCGCCGCCTCGGCGCGCGCCATGACGTGCAGAATTTTGCTCGTCGTCTTGAACGATGACAACGGATCGGCCGCGGGAATCCGAAACGAAGACGTGACAAGGTTCCATCCGGTTGAACTTTCCACGGAAGGCGCGGCGTGCAGCGTCATCACAATCGTCGGAATGCTTCCACCATTGAATTTGTAGCCGCGTTCGCCCGGCCCGCGCGACAGCGTCACGCGCAAAATCGCCTCGGGCTGCTTGTTTTCCTCGATGAGCCGCAGCGCGAATTTTTCCAGATCCTTCGGCGAAAACGGCGGCTTGATTTTCAAAAAATCCGCGCCGCGCTCCATGCGCTCCAGATGCTGCGCGAAGCGGAAAGGCTTTCCGCCCACGACGCGCATGGTTTCAAACAGGCCGTCGCCGAGCAGAAAGCCGCGGTCGTTCACGGGCACGACGGCTTGAGCTTCCGGCAAAAATTGTCCGTTGAGAAAAACGAGCACGCCCATTTTTAACGCAATGGCGCAAAGAGGCAAAGGCGCAAAGTCTTAATTTTTTTCTCTGCGTCTCCGCACCCTTGCGCCTTTGCGTTAAAATTATTTGCAAAAAGATTGTCCGGTTTTGCCCAAAACCGGCATTTATAGGTGAATGCAAGACTTGGACGACCTCGCGCTGCTGCGCGAATACGCGGCGAACGATTCCGGGACGGCGTTTGAAGAATTGGTGTCGCGTCGCGTCGGCTTCGTCTATTCGTCGGCATTGCGGCAGGCGCGCAACCCGCTTAACAGGCAAGTGTTGATTGAATCGCGGAAATGGTATGATCTGCCAAAGAACCTGTCATTGGTCAATGGATCGGGAACCTTGATTTTTGACGCTTCCGGAAAATTGCGTCCGATGACAATGAAGGATATGCGGGAAATACAGAAACCGGCGAAAACAAATCAGTAGGTTTTGCACGCTCTCGCAACTCGGCCTCGAACTTGTGCCAACCAATATGCCCTCGAAATGCTGGTGGTGGAGAAGGTGAAGTAAACAATTTGTTTTGTAGGAATCGAGGTAGCAGACTCAAATCAATTTCCCGTGTTCGTTTTTGAAATGAGCCTCCTCACGTCGGCTGCTACAATTTTTGAGCGCCGCCAGAAAACCGGCGGCTTTCGCCAGCGTTTCCTCGTATTCCGCTTCCGGATTGGAATCGGCCACGATGCCGGCGCCGACGTTGAAATGAATTTTGTCCGTCGCGCGCAAATCGCCGTGCGGATGGCGATGCTCAACTGGCTTTCGCGGTTGAAGCCAAGATAGCCAATCGCGCCGCAATACGGCCCGCGCGAAACCGGCTCCAGTTCGTCAATGATTTCCATCGCGCGGAATTTCGGCGCGCCGGTGATGCTGCCGCCGGGAAAACACGACGCGAACGCGGCAAAATGCGTCACGTCTTTTCGCAACCGGCCTTCGACGGTGGAAACGAGATGCTGCACCTGCGCGAATTTTTCCAGCTTTGCCAGTTCCGGCACTTGCACGGAGCCGAATTCGCAGACTTTGCCCAGATCATTCCGCAGCAAATCGGTGATCATCACGAGTTCGGCGAGTTCCTTGGCGCTGGTTTGCAATTCGTAGGCGAGCTGCGCGTCGCGCGTCGGGTCGGCGTCGCGCGGGCGCGTGCCTTTGATCGGGCGCGTGACGATGTGCGAACCGCTCATGCGCAGAAATTGTTCCGGCGACGACGAGGCGATTTGAAATTCGCCGCAATCCAGAAACGCGGAAAACGGCGCGGGCGAAACGGCGGATCAATTTTTCAAACAATTCCCAGCCGGTAAAATCGCATTGCGCCGTGAGCCGCTGCGACAGGTTGACCTGATAAATGTCGCCGGCGCGGATGTATCTTTGCGCGCGCTCGACGGCGGAGATGAAATCAGCGCGGGAAAAATTGGAAGCAATTTCAGCCACAGAAGCACAGAGGCGCAGAGAATTGGATTTTCTGTTTGCCTCTGTGTCTCTGTGTCTCTGTGGCAGTTCCTTTTTCAAACATTGATTTCCAAAATTCCAATTGTTCCCATCGCCCGCTTTTCGCTGCGCGAGCCGTCGGCGTTCAAGCCGGTGGAAACGATGCAAACTTTGCCAAGTTGATGATCGAAGACGACGAGGCTGTCGTAAAAACCGACGTGGCAGTCGGGCAGTTCCAGATCGTTGACGGCGCGGCGCGGCAGTTTCGGCTCGGTGAAATTTTTCAGGTCGTAGCCCCAATAACCGAACGCGCCGCCGAGCGGAAACGGCAGGTCAATTTCGTCCAGCAATTCAAAGCGCGACATCAGCGCGTCGAGCAAATGCCACGGATTGCCGAATGAATGCGGATGCGCGGAATGTGGAGTGCGGAGTTGATTTCGCAGCGCGAGCCGAAGGAACGGAAGGTCAGAAACGGATTCGCCGCGACGAATGAATAACGCGCCGACGGCGAATCGAACTGCGACGTGCGCAGCAAAATAAATTCCGCGCTCCGAATTCCGAATTCCGCATTTCTTCGACGAGCGATTCGGGCGTGTGCGCGGTTTGGATTTCTTGGATCAGCGGGCGCATCTTGTTTCACGCAAACGCGACCGGCAAGCTTCCCGGCGGGCCGACGCGGCGTTCGTAGTCGCGGATGATTTCGATGACTTCGTCCACGTCGTCGGTGATTTTGACGAGGTCGAGGTCGCCGGGGCTGATGAGCTTGTCCTTTTCGAGGCGCGATTTCATCCAGGCGAGCAGGCCTTTCCAATGTTCGCTGCCGAACAGGATGAGCGGAAACTGCGGGATGCGCTGCGTCTGCACGAGCGTGAGCACTTCAAACAATTCGTCGAGCGTGCCGAAGCCGCCGGGCATGTAAATGAAGCCGAGGCTGTATTTCACGAAGCAGACCTTGCGCGCGAAAAAATAATGGAAATGGATCGGCACGTTGGCGAAACGGTTGCCGCTTTGCTCGTGCGGCAGTTCGATGTTGAGGCCGACGGATTTGCCGCCGGCGTGCGCCGCGCCCTTGTTCGCCGCCTCCATGATGCCCGGACCGCCGCCGGTGATGACGGCGAGATTGTGTTTGGCCAGTCCCTTGGCGATTTCCTGCGCGGCGCGATAATACTTGTCCGCCGGCTTCGTCCGCGCGGAGCCGAAAATCGTCACCGCCGGGCCGACCTGGGACATGGTCTGGAACGAATCCACAAACTCGGCCATGATGCGGAAAATGCGCCAGGGATCCTCGCGGATGAAAGAATTGCCGTCGCTCATGGCCGCAACATTAGTCCCGTCCGCAAAATGAAACAAGCCGGAGAACACAAATTCTCCGGCTCGTTTCGTGAATCAATCTTTACGAACAGCCGAGGCTTTCGCCGCAGTTCAGGCATTTGTAGCACGCGCCGTTGCGCACGGCGACATGGCCGCAGTTCGGGCAGGTCGGCGCGTCGCCCTGGTTTTGAAACGAGCTGGTCAGGGTGAGCTTCGTGTGGCCGCGTCCGTTTCCGTTGCCATTTTCCGATTTCACGTCGAGAACGTCGTTGTCCTCGGCAATCGGCAGTTCAGGCACCGGACGGTTTATCTTTTTTTTCATCTCCTCGATGCAGGCCGGGCATGGCCAGTTCCGGCTGAGTGCGGGCGACGTTGATGCTTTCGCGGTAGCCGGGAATGAACTGCAACGCCAGCCAGCGGAAAACGTAGTCGGTGATGGACGAGGCGTTGCGGATTTCGGGATTTTTCGTGAAGCCGCTCGGCTCGAAACGCTGGTGCGCGAATTTTTTGACGAGCGCCTCCAGCGGCACGCCGTATTGCAACGCCATGCTGGTGAGCGTGCCGATGCTGTCCATCAGTCCGCCGATGGTCGAACCTTCCTTGGCCATCGTGATGAACAGTTCGCCGGGCTGGCCGTCCTCGAACAGGCCGACGGTGAGATAACCTTCGTGGCCGGCGATGTCGAACTTGTGCGTGAGCGCGCTGCGCGTGTCGGACAGGCGGCGGCGCAACGGCTTGCCGGCTTCGCAGCGCAATCTGGCGACTTCGGCTTCCAGTTCCTTGATGCGGTTTTCGAGCGTGGAATTGTCGGCGGAAGTGGTTTTGTCGCCGCCTTCGTTGGTCTTTTTGGTGTTGAGCGGCTGCGAACGTTTCGAGCCGTCGCGATAAATCGCCACGCATTTCAAGCCCATTTTCCACGCCTGAACGTAAGTGTCGCGGATTTCGCTCGACGGTGCATTCGCTCGGCATGTTGACGGTCTTGGAAATCGCGCCGCTGATGAACGGCTGCGCGGCGGCCATCATTTTCAAATGCGCCAGGTAACCAATGCTGCGCTTGCCGCTGTGCGGCTTGAACGCGCAGTCGAACACCGGCAAATGTTCCGGCTTCAATCCGCTGGTAACCGTCGCGCCGTTTTCCTCAACGTCTTCAATCGTGTCGTGTTTCTCGATGTGCGCGATGATGTTTTTGATTTCCGCCTCGCCGTAACCGAGCCGGCGCAACGCGTCCGGCACGCCGCGGTTGACGATTTTCAACATGCCGCCGCCGGCGAGCAATTTGTATTTCACCAGCGCGATGTCGGGTTCCACGCCGGTCGTGTCGCAGTCCATCAGGAATGCAATCGTGCCGGTCGGCGCGAGCACGGTGACTTGCGCGTTGCGGTAGCCATACTTGTTTGCCTCGGGCGAGCGCGCCGTCCCAGGTTTTGCGCGCCTCGTCTTTGAGATAATTAAATTCCGCGCTCGGCTGGATTTCCTCGACGGCTTCGCGATGCAGTTTGATGACGCCGAGCATGGATTCGACATTGTCCTTCGCCACGGTTTTTTCAACGCCGGCGCAACGGGCGTCGCGATAGCCGGGAAACGCGCCGATGTTCGCGGCGATTTCCGCGCTTTGCTCGTAAGCGTGGCCGGTCATGATGGACGTGATGGCACCGGCGAGCGCGCGGCCTTCGTCGGAGTCGTAAGGCAAACCGTAGCTCATGCAGAGCGAGCCGAGGTTCGCAAAGCCGAGGCCGAGCGTGCGGAAGATGTGGGAATTTTCCGCGATGTCCTTCGTCGGATAGCTCGCGTTGTCCACGAGAATTTCCTGCGCGGTGATGAAAATGCGAACGGCGGCCTTGAAACGCTCCACGTCAAACTTGCCGTCCTCGCGCTTGAACTTCATCAAGTTCAGCGACGCGAGATTGCAGGCGGTGTTGTTGATGAAAACGTATTCGCTGCACGGATTGGTGGAATGAATCGGCTCGGTGCCTTTGCAGGTGTGCCATTTCTGGATCGCGCCGTCGTATTGCATTCCGGGATCGCCGCAAATGTGCGTGCCCTCGGCGATTTTGTAGAGCAGCTTCGCGGCGTCCTTTTTTTGCAGCGGCTTGCCGGTCGTGATGGAGCGCGTCCACCATTCCTTGCCGGCGAGCGCGGCCTGCATGAATTCGTCGCTGGCGCGCACGGAAAGATTTTCGTTCTGATACATCACGCTGCCGTAGGCGTCGCCGTTGTAGGAGCCGTCGTAGCCCTGCTCGATCAACGCCCACGCCTTCTTTTCTTCCTTCTGCTTGGCGTCAATGAATTCCTCGATGTCGCCGTGCCAGTCGCGCAGCGTGTTCATCTTCGCCGCGCGGCGCGTTTTGCCGCCGGATTTCACGACGTTGGCGACCTGGTCATAAACTTTCAGGAAGCTCATCGGGCCGCTGGGCCGTCCGCCGCCGCTCAATTTTTCCTGCTCGAACGCAGCGGCGACAAATCCGTGCCGGTGCCGGAGCCGTATTTGAACAGCATCGCTTCGCTGTGAGGCGAGGCGCATGATGTCTTCCATGTTGTCCTCGACCGACTGGATGAAGCACGCGCTGCCCTGCGGATATTCGTATTGCGTCGTGGCGCGCTCGGCCTCGCCGGTCTTGCGGTTGTAAAACCAGTTGCCCTTGCCGGATTTTTTGCCGATGCCGTATTCGTGATACAGCCCGACGTTGAACCACACCGGCGAATTGAACGCGCCGTATTGGTTCACGCAAAGCCACGTCAGCTCCTCGTAAAAAACTTCGCCGTCCGCCTTGCTGAAATAGCCGTCCGCGATGCCCCAGTCCGCAATCGTCCGCGCAATGCGGTGAATGAGCTGGCGCACGGAGGTTTCGCGCTCGGACGTGTTTTGCTCGCCGTAAAAATATTTCGAGACGACGACTTTCGTGGCGAGCAGCGACCACGACTTCGGCACCTCGACATTTTCCTGCTTGAAAATGACCTTGCCGGCGTCGTCGGTGATTTCGGCGGTGCGCCTGTCCCATTCGATCTGGTCGAACGGCTTGACCTTCGCGTCGCTGAAAACGCGCTCGACGGGCAGCGATTTTTTAGCCGGACTTTTTTGCAGGTTTCATTTCCCGCGCCGCAGAAACTTTCGCGGAACGACGGTGGGCGGTTTTCGGAGCCGGTGACAAAACTTCCTCGCGTGCATCAATCATGGGATTCCCTTTCGCGGCGGTTGAAATTATTTTCAGACAAATCACCCGACTGTCTTAAAACAAAAACAGTCGGGAAAAATCAGATTTTCTGCCTAGACTATCAGGATTTTCGCCAACCGCAAATTTTGGACGAAACCCCATTTAGTTGGGGAACAAGAGAAGTCTAATACTACCATAGGTTGTGGTTTCAAGAAAATTTTTCAAAAAAGTTACACAGAACGATATTCGCAAATGAAATCAACAGGATTTCCGCTGTCTCGATTGAGAAATTGCAGACTTATTCGCCCTGGTGAACAAAGTTTCAACGCGTTTTATTCTTCGGCTTGCGCGAATATCTTTCGTGCCGCGCCGCCCGGTGTGCGTCGGCTCTTCCCAAAATTTTGCTCTGCGCCGGCTTGAATTTCCGGATCGGCTCGACGGTTTTCGGGCGCGCTTTCGGCACGAGACAATCGGGCAGCCTTCGTAGCCGAATGCGCGGCGCATTTCGCCGGCAAGATATTTTTTGTATTGGTCGGAAAACAAGTTCGTCGCGGTTGACGAACAGCAAAAATGTCGGCGGCGCCTGCCGCACCTGCGTCGCGTAAAAAAATTTCAGGCGATGCCCCGCGGCGCTGACCGGCTGGCGGCTTTTCGACGGCATCGCGCAGCGTGCGGTTCAGGATCGCCGTCGGAATTTTCTGCTGCAATTGCGCGGCGACGTAACGCACGGCTTCGAGCAAACGGTCCAGATGAAAACCGGATTTGGCCGACGTGAAAATCACCGGCGCGTAATCGAGAAAAAATAATTTCTCCTGCACCCACTCGCCGAATTCGCCGAGCGTGGTCATGATTTTCGGCGCGGAACGGTTTTCCTTTTTCTCGCGCGCGACGATTTCCTCCTTCCGCTTCTCGCGGATTTCTTCCTCGAACAAATCCCATTTGTTGACGACCACGATGCAGGCGCGGCGGTTCTCGACGATGTGGTCGGCGATTTTTTTGTCCTGCTCCGTGATGCCGGCCTCGGCGTCCATGACCAGAATCGCGATGTCGCAGCGCGCGATGGATTCCTCCGAGCGCTGGACGCTGAAAAATTCCATGGAATCGTCAATGCTGCGCGTCTTGCGGATGCCGGCGGTGTCCATGAGCACATATTTTTCGGTGGCGGCACGCCCTCGTCGCCGATTTTCACTTCAAACGGCACGTCCACCGCGTCGCGCGTCGTGCCGGGAATCGGGCTGACGATGACGCGCTCGGATTTTGTCAGCGCATTGATGATCGAGGATTTTCCGACATTTGGGCGGCCGACGATGGCCAGGCTCAAAGGTGATGAGTGACTGATGAGTGATGAGTTTTTAGCTTTCGCCCGGCCCTGAAGATTTTCCGTCACTTGTCACTTGACCCTCGCCACTCGGCGGCAAAGTCGCCGTCGCCGCGTTCATCAAATTTTGAATGCCTTCGCCGTGAATCGCGCTGACGGGAAAAATCTTCTCGAAGCCGAGCCGGGAAAATTCCGTCACCGCGCCTTTCGAGCCGGTGCGTGTCCACCTTGTTGACCGCGACCAGAACCGGTTTGCCGCTGGTTCGCAATTTTGCCGCGACTTCGCGGTCGAGCGGCACGATGCCTTCCTGCACATTGACGACGAGGATGATGGCGTTCGCGGCTTCGATGGCGATTTCCACCTGTTCGAGCGCGGCCTTGACGATGACGTCGTCGGATTTTTCGCGGCGCAGCAGGCCGATGCCGCCGGTGTCCACGAGCGTGAACGGTTTCCCGTTCCACTCGGCCTCGACGCTGACGCGGTCGCGCGTGACGCCGGGCTGGTCATGGACAATCGCAATGCGTTTTTTGACGATGCGGTTGAACAGCGCGGATTTGCCGACATTGGGCCGGCCGACGATGGCGATTAAATTTGACACAAATGCAGGATAAGAAATTTTTGCACCGGCGGGAATGAAAATGAATTGCAGCGTCGGTTTTAACGGCTCAAAACACCGCCGGCACGCCTTCGTCGAGAATTTTTACTTGTCGCGTCAGATTTTGTTCCAGCGCCATTTCCAAAAGCCAGCGCAGCGGCTCGTCCAAATCCTCGAACGACAGTTTGAACGTCCCGTAGTGCATCGGCACAAAAAATTTCGCGCCCAAATCCTTGAACGCCTTGACCGCCTCGTCCGGCCCCATGTGAACTCGGCGGAAAGTTTCCGGGATAATATGCGCCGATGGGCAGCAGCGCGATTTCCGGCGCGAGCTTTCTGCCGATTTCCTTGAAGCCGTGGAAATACGCGCTGTCGCCCGCGTGATAAATTTTCCGGCCCTGATGTTCCAGAATAAATCCGCCGTAACCGCGATGCAGGTCGGCCAGCGTGCGCGCGCCCCAATGTTTGCTCGGCGTGAACGTCACCTTCCAGTCGCCCTGCGAAAAACTTTCCCAGTGCTCCAGCTCGATGACGCGCGAGAAGCCGAGATTGTGCGCGAGGTCGCCGACGCCGCGCGGCATGATGCCGATTTTCGGATGCGGCAGGCGGCGCAACGTCGGCTTGTGAAAATGATCGAAGTGCGCGTGCGTGAGCAGCACGAGGTCAATCGGCGGCAGATCTTTTATCTTCAGGCCGGCGCGCTTGATGCGTTTCAGGAGAAAAAGCCAGTTCGCAAAATTCGGGTCAATCAGGACGTTCAAGTCCGTGAACTGGATGAGAAACGACGCGTGGCCGATCCAGGTGATGGCGACCTGGCCGTGCTTCAATTTTGGGAAGACCGGGCGGCGCGGCTGGCCGTGGCGCGGCGTGAACCAGCCCTTCAAGATCAGCTCCTGAAAAAAAGTGCGCGGGTTGAAATGCTTCGCCGGCGTCAAGTCCTTGAACGAGCGCGGCAGTTTCCGGCGCGGCGCGGGACGGCTGGATTTTTCTTTCGTCATCGGCGATTAGACTTTAGCACCCGCCGCGCGTTCGACCAATTTGAAAATTAAAATGCCGTGATGAAAATTTGGTTAGGTGGCAAAATCTGTTTCACACTTTTTACACTGTTTTGGTATCCCGTATCGCTTATATGGAAAAGGCTGGCCACAAACCGGACAGCGAAAATATAAATAGATAAAAGTCATCATGCCTATGCAGCCCAGAATAAAACTGCCAAAGAAAACCACAAAGGCAACCTTGCCGTTGTGGATGTGGTTTAGAAGAAACGAAACTGAAGGCAACCATGTCACCGCGAGACAAGGCAAGCTCATTAACATCATCATGCGACGGTGGCGATAAACACGAACCTGTTCCGGCGTAGCTTTTGTCATGTGAACTTAATGAAGACTTTGAGAACGGTCTTTATTTAAGAACAGCCCAATGTTTGTGAGAATCAGGTTTGTATTTTTGTCCTGAAATGCCGACAACTTATATTTGTTGGCTTCCAGAACAAAATCAAATGGCATAACTTGATAAGTGCCATCCTTGTAATCCAGTCTGACCTCGGCAAGATATACGCTCGAATAATCAAACCCCATAACCACTTGCATGCCTGTTATTGAGCCGGTCATTGTCCGAAACCTTGCTTTCATTTGTTCACTTCCATAAACCATGTTTAAGAAATTGGTTGAGGTATCATCATATAAAGCCCTGATTTCATTCTCTTGATTGCCATTCTGATAGGCAGCGAGTAATTCTGTCAGTGTTTTCCAAGGCGTGCTCTCATCAGTCTTCCCGCTAAATCCTTCGGCAACAGATTGAATATGACCTTCAGCCGGACTTGAAAAAATTTGGCCGTTTAATTTATAAATATAGTTAGTGCCAATTAGAAATGTTGGATCACTGAAACAGGCTGGGGTGTTTGTTGGAACCGCGAAGTTAATAGAAGTTTTTTCAAAACCAGGAAAAATATCCGAAGCAATAAGGTTTTTAGCTGCTCCTAACGCCGCAACCAAAATTAAGACTTTTATAAGTTTCATAATTTGACTTTGCCCCCGGCAAATATTTTTTCAAGCGTTTTCGCTCCGAAGGAGCATCGGAAATTAGCCAGACACAAAGTGTCTGGTTGGCCGCAAATTAAAATCTCGTCCTGAAAGGACGGTGGAATTGCCCGTTGGTTTTCCATTGTCCCGCCGGGACAAATTATTTTTCGCATCGTCACCAGCCACTTCGTAGCTGGCTAATTTCCGTCGTCGCTCTGCGACAACTTTTTTAACCGCGAAATACTCCAAATACGCGAACGGGGAAACCAGTTTTTTCCGCGTATTTCGCGCATTTCGCGGTCAAACCTGTTTGCTTTCATTTTGTGCCGCCGCTTTGGCGGTCAACCCGTCGGTTGCCTTCGGCGAGGCATTGTTCTAATTTTGCGCATGATCAAAGCCATCGCCCATCTCTGCATTTTTTCGAACGACCTTGAACGCAGCCGTGATTTCTATTGCGGCACGCTGGGTTTGCGGCGGCATTTTGATTTCCACAAAGACGGACAGTTGTTCGGGTTTTATCTTCTGGCCGCGCCCGGACAGTTCATCGAAATTTTCCGCACCGATGCCACGGCGGAAATCCAACGCCAGCGGATTCATCATCTCTGTCTCGAAGTGGAAGACATGGATGCGCTGCGCGGGCGGCTGGCGCAGCACGGCGTGGCGGTGACGCCCAAAAAACTCGGCTGCGACCAGGCCTGGCAATGCTGGTGCAAGGATCCCGACGGCGTGGACATCGAGTTCCAGCAATACACGCCGCAAAGCTCGCAGTTGACGCGGGCGGACTGCATCGTGGACTGGTAAAATTTGCGGTTTTCGTGGTCTTAAAATTATTTCCAACTATCATCGGCGCATGGGCAAACTCGACAGGCAGCTTGATAAATTTCTCCGCAAAAAACCGGCGTTCGGCAAAAATGTTTTCATCGCCAAGACCGCGACGGTCATCGGCGACGTGACGCTCGGCGCACATTCGAGCGTGTGGTATGGCGCGGTGTTGCGCGGTGACATCAACCGCATCGTCGTCGGCCACCACACAAACATCCAGGACAACGCCGTGCTGCACCTCGCGGACGATTTTCCGTGCATCCTCGGCAACTGGGTCACAGTCGGCCACGGCGCGATCGTCCATGCGTGCGAAGTCGGCGACGAAGTTTTGGTCGGCATGGGCGCGGTGATTTTGGACGGCGCGGTCATCGGCAAACAATCCATTGTTGGCGCGAAGGCGCTGGTAACGCAGGGAACGAAAATCCCTCCCGGCTCGCTCGTTCTCGGTGCGCCGGCAAAAGTTGTCCGCAAACTGTCAAAGGAAGAACGCGCCGGGTTGAAATGGTGGGCGCAAAAGTATGTGGACAACGGAGCTTACTGTTTGAAAAACAAAATCAGCGTGGGCGGAGCGATGACGGGTTAAGCCTGCTTGAACGCCTGCGGAAAATCAAATCGCGCCATGCCTGACGCGAAGAATTTTTCAACCGCACTCCGCAAAGCGTCTGAAAATCAAACTCCGTTGTCGCCGATGGCCTCGACCGGACAGCCTTCCTTGGCCTCTTTGCAGCGCGCCTCTTCTTCGGGCGTGGCGGGCTGTTTATAGACGTAGGAATAGCCGCCGTCGTCATTGCGCTTGTAATTGTCGGGCGCGGTTTCGCGGCACAGGTCGCAGTCAATGCACTGGTTGTCAACGTAGTATTTGCCCGCGACATTTTCAGGGTATTTGTTTGCAGCGTCAGCCATAAAATTTAATTCAAAGTTAGGATAGCGAGTATGCCCGTCATTTTCAAAAATGGCAAGTTCGATTTGCCGGTGAATTTTTTGCTGGCGGATTAAAAAACTTTCCATTGCGCCGCGCGATTGTATGTTTTCCCCATGCGACAAGGAACCGTTCGCCGGACAAAAATCATTTCAACGCTCGGCCCAGCCACCGATTCCGCCGAGATGATCGGCAAATTGATTGACGCGGGCGTCAACATCTTCCGCCTCAACATGTCGCACGCGCCGCACGACTGGGTGCGCCGCGTGTTCGCCGACATCCGCGCCGAGTCCGCGAAACGCGAATGCCACACCGGCATCCTCATGGACACGCAAGGCCCGGCCATCCGCACCGGCGACCTGGGCGTGCCGCTGGATTTGCAGCCGGGCCAGAAATTCACCCTCACCGTCCGCGGCGAACGCGACCTGGAACAACATTCCGTGGACGTGAACTACGAGAATTTCATCAACGACATCAGCGTCGGCGACGTGGTGCTGATTGACAACGGCACGATCCAGATGAAGGTGCTCGCCAAAAACGGCAACAAGGTGGAGTGCGAAGTTTTGACGGAAGGCAAGCTCGGCAGCCGCCGCCACATCAACCTGCCCGGCGTCAAAGTCAGCCTGCCCGCGCTCACGTCCAAGGACATCAAGGACGTGAAACTCGGCCTGGAACTCGGCGTGGATTTCATCGCGCTCTCGTTCGTGCGCGAGGCGCGCGATTTGCTGCAATTGCGCGAAATGTTCGAGGAAGGCAAACCGGCATCCGTTCGTCATCGCCAAAATCGAGGATCAGGAGGCGATCAAAAATCTGGAGGCGATTGTCCAGGAAGCCGACGGCATCATGGTCGCGCGCGGCGATCTGGGAATTGAAATTCCGTATGAAGAACTGCCGATTGTGCAGCGGCGCATCGTCAAAACGTGCCTGCGCGTCGGCCGTCCGGTCATCGTCGCCACGCATATGCTCGAAAGCATGATTGAAGCGCCGATGCCGACGCGCGCGGAAGTCACCGACGTGGCCAACGCGGTTTTTGAAGAGGCCGACGCCATCATGTTGAGCGGCGAAACCACCGTCGGCAAATATCCGCTCAAGTGCATCGAGGTTTTTGACACGATTGCGACGCGCATCGAGCGCAGCGGCAGCGCGCAATTTCACGACCTGGCGGAACTCACCAATCGCGCGGCAGAAGCTCGTCAAAAGCGCCGTCGTCATGGCGAACGAATTGAAGGCGGCGGCGATCCTGGTTTTCACGCGGCACGGCGGCATGGCGCAATACGCGAGCTGGATGCGCCCGCATTACTCGCCGATTTACGCGATGTGCGAGAACGAAAAGACCGCCAATGAAATGGCCTTGTGCTGGGGCGTCACGGCGTTCGTCATGCCGTTCGATTTCATTGATCCGCAGAACACGATTGAGACCGCGCTGAAAAATCTGGCAGCGCAGGGCAGGCTGCAACCCGGCGCGACCGCCGTCATCATCGGCGCGATTTCCGTCGGCACGGAAATCGTGGACGCGGTGCAGATGCGGACGGTGTGATTTGAAAACAAAAGAACACCACATTAGCGCATGATTTATGTCCTAAATTTTAAAGCAAGGGTTTGCGCTCATAGAGCAGCAAGCTGGACGCATCAATTTCTTTGCTGTTTGGGTGTTTTGACCAATAGCCTTTTTGTCCATTGTTTTTTACAAATCCACCCACAAGGTCATAGTTTTGATTCAGAAAATTATTCAGAAAATCAAAATAATCCGAAGGCGTTGTTGGTTGTCGGAGCCAGCTAGAGCTTGACTGCACAAAAACAATGAGTTTCGGCGGCCACCTTTGCAAATCTCGGATGGCTTCGTGCTGGTATTCGAGCACCACAGGAGTTGGGATCATGAGTGCATAACTGGTGATAAACCGGATCGGACTAAACCGCTGGGCATAATAGAGGATTTGCGGTTCCGAGCCAGCGACGAAAACAAAATCATTCGGTGAACTTAACTGGGACACCTGATCCGCGACCAATTTAGATTCTAAAAACGGATACCCATCCATTTTCGCTTCGGCAAACCGTTCGTGAGAACAAAATATCCATGGCACATCCGTCCGAATTACCAGCAACACAACGAGAACTGTAAGCAAACATTCAAGTCGGCGGGGTGGCTGCACCGACCATTCAGCAATGCGTGATGACAAAGCGCAGATTCCAACCGTATTTAACAAAGCCCAGAATGGCAATATAATGACATAATATTGCCCATAGCAGCTTGCACTGGTTGCAATAAGGGCGCAAATAAAAATGCCAACCCAAAACCAGATTCGTGGCTGCGGTTGCAATAGAGTCGCCCAGGGAATCAAAAACAATATCCACCAGCTATCCCAAAAATCTTCAAGTTTTGACCAGAAATAAGATGGGTTAAAATTGCTGGATACAACATAATAGCGATTGAATTGCACCGTGCATTCCCAGAGCCGCGCCCCGCCGTCATGGATTAAAAAAAATCCCAGTTCAGCAACTGTTGCGGCAACCATTCCCGCAAAAACCGCAGCAAGGCTTCGCCATAATAAATTTGTGCTCCGCGTGCTTTGCCACATTTCGGCCAGCCAAACCACAAACACAAATGCCAGCACTGGTAGCGCGGTGTATTTATAATACAGAGTTGTGGCACTGAGAAAACCGGCGGCAAACCAGCATCTCAATTTCTGACCGTGATGCCGGCTGTGAACATAAACAGCCACCGTAGCCAGCAGTGGCAGCAGCATGAACATTTCCGTGTTGGCACCGAATCCATCAATACTGGGCAGCAAGATCATCGGCGTCGCCAGCCACATTGCCGGCAGGGCGAAGCCTTTTCCGAACTCCAGCCGTGCGATGTATCCCAGCAAAACTGTCGTCAGCGCCACGAACAGATACGCCAGCAAACGCGGTGCCCAGAAAACATCCGGCAAAAACAGGTTCGCAAGCGCGTAGCTGTAGATGACCATTGGTGGCTTCTGGATGAAAGCGTGTTCATATGGAGCCACGCCTTGCACCAGCAATTGGGCGGCGTAGGCATATTCCCCCTCGTCACGAATCAAAGGCGCGTCGTAGCTGTTCCAGCGCAGCAACACGAAAAAAACCATGAGGCTAAAAATCCCCGGCCACCCATTTCTGATTTTAGAACGAATGGTCGTGATCGACATTGCAACACTAATGTTTGGATTAACATCAAGAAACAAGTCCAAAACAAAATTTGTTGCAAATATCCGATGCTGCCGATGTTTTGGCTAATGCAACACTTGCGCTGCCAGAGCAGTAAAATTTACCAGTTCATTTGGGAATATGCCGAGCCAGAACATTCCCGCGATACAGAGGGCGATGGATAATTTCGCCGCGCCCGAAAGCGGGATCGGCGACAAATCCGGCACGTCCTTGCTCCAGTAAATTGCGCGCACGACGCCGAAATAGTAATAAAGCGAAATGACGACGCCCGCCAGTGCCGTGAACACGAGACAATAGTAGCCGTGATTGTGCGTGGTCTGCGCGGCTTGAATCACGGATTTGAACAGCAGAAATTTTCCGAAGAATCCGGCCAGCGGCGGAATGCCTGCAAGCGACATCATCGCCAGCGTCATCGTCGTCGCGAGCAGCGGGGAGCGCTGGTTCAAACCGGCGAGCGCGGAAATGTCCTCGCTTGCCAGATGCCGCATCACCAGCGCGATGACCGAGAACGCCGCCATGACCGTGAACAAATATCCGGCGAGATAATACAGCAGCGCCGCGTTGCCGCTCGCGCTCAACGCCGCCACGCCGAGCAGCAGATAACCCGCATGAGCGATGCTGGAGTAACCGAGCAGCCGCTTCAGGTTGCGCTGCGGAATCGCGCAGAGATTTCCGTAAAGAATCGTGATGGCCGAAATCACAATCAGCAAATCCGCCCAATGCTTCGTCACTTCCGGTAATGCGACGAACAAAACGCGCAGCAGCAAAACGAATCCGGCGGCCTTGGAGCCGACGGCGAGAAACGCGGTCGTCGGCGTCGGCGCGCCCTGATAAACATCCGGCACCCAAATCTGGAACGGAAACGCGGCAATCTTGAAACCGAGGCCGACCAGCACGAACAAAACGCCGAGCAGAAAAATTTTATTGTCCAGAAACTGCCCGGAAACCTGCGCGAGGTCGTTGAAATTCAATTTCCCGGTCGTTCCCCAAATCAGTGCGATGCCGAACACGAGAAATGCCGAGGACAGCGCGCCGAGAATCAGGTATTTCACGGCAGCTTCGAGCGACACGAGCCGTCCGCGTTGGAAACTCGTCAGGACGTAAAAGGTGATCGTGATCAGCTCGATGGAGACAAACAGCATCGCAAAATCATTCGATGATGCGGCGAACAGCATTCCCGCCAGCGCAAACAAAATGAGCGAGTAGTATTCCGAAACGCCCGCCAGCCTGTCGGAAAATTCCGCCGATAAAAACAGAACGAGAATCGCCGCGACGAGAAAGAAGCGCTTGAAAAACAGCGCCAGCGGGTCTTCGATGAACGAGCCGTGAAAAGCCGTTCCGAACACGCTGCAAATTCCATCGCCGCTGAAACTGACGAGCAGCAACCCGCCCAGCGCGGCAATCGCCGCGTAGGCCAGGAATTTTTTGCGTCCGGCGGGAACCCAGAAATCCGCGAGCATCAGCACCACGCCGAGCGCGATGACGCAGAATTCGAGAGCGATCAATGATGAATTCATGGTTCGTGCTTCAATTCAAATGGGGTTTGGCGGGAGCGGCCGCCGACAATGGTTTGCGGGCCTTGATGATCAGTCCCATGCCCGCCTCCACGGGGGCGAATAAATTCACAAACGCCAGCGGCGTCAGCCCGATGTTGAGAATTTCGCACCTGGTTTCACTTCCGGCCACCAATCCGTCTAAAAAACAAGCCATCTTCAGCCACGCCGGAAGATGTTTGTGTTCCTTGAACAAAAAATGCAGCGAGCCGAACGTCGGCAGGATCGGCATGTAAGGCCGCGCCATTTCCACGACAAATCCAGCCCGGCGAAAGCGTTCCAACTGCACCCTGGCCGGTTCCATCGCGCGGTGATCCGGCTCCTCGATCCAGACGTTGCGATAAGGCACCGGCTCGCGCTTGGCAATGCGCGCCATCCATCCGTCCGAGTCGGCTTCGGCCAGATGCAGGGTGACGCCGCCGGGTTTCAGGACGCGGAACATTTCCGACATGACCGCGTCCTTGATCGGAACCGGGATGTGCCCCAAAATGTCCGTCGAAACCACGGCGTCAAACTGCCCGTCGGAAAACGGCATCTTCTCGGCCACGCTTTCCACGACGTTCGGATAAATCTGCCGCGCCTGCGCTGCGAGCGACGCAATCGGCTCAAGCCCCGTCACCCGTCCAATCGCCGTCAAAACAGGGCGTCCGCCGCCGCAGCCCACGTCCAAAATTTCCGAGCCGCGTTTCAGGTGCAGCAGCATGATCCGGTCACGAGTCCCGGCAAACGAGGTGAACGCCCGGATTTTGGACAGCCACAGCCGCCGCCGCTGTCGGGCGTGCCGGGACCAGTTTTCAACCGGCCGGTCATGGCTGACGCAGGATAAGTTCATCAATTTTGGGTTGCGGATTGCGGATTGCGGATTTTAGAAACGACGGCAACGGCCTGCTTTTCCGGAGCCGGATTTGCCATGCTGACAATTTTCTGCGCATCAGGATTGATTTTTTCCGTGAGCAGTTTCGGCAGGAAGCCAAACAGCAGCAGGCTCGCGAGCAGCAGGGCGTAAGGCAGCTTGCGCCACAGACCGGCATCGGCAAGAGTTGAAAATTTTTCCGGCGCCGGCCCGTGCAGGATGTTGCGGACGGCGCGCGTCATGTAAATGCCGCCGATGACAAGCGCGCCCCAGACGGCGAGAATTGTCACTGTTGGAAATTTTGTCCACGCGGCGAAGAACACCGAGACTTCGCCGACGAAATTGGCGAAGCCGGGCAGTCCGCAGCCGGCCATCGCCGCCATGACCAGGGCCGTGCCGATGAACGGCAACGGACGGCAAAGCCCGCCGAGTTCGCGGATTTGGAGCGTGCCGGTCTTTTGATAAATATAGCCGCTCAACGCGAAGGTCAGCGCCGCCAAAAATCCGTGCGCGACCATGATGAACACCGCGCCGGTCACGCCGATAAGGTTCAGGCTGGCGATGCCGAGGAAAATGAAGCCCATGTGCGCCACGCTGGAATTGCCGATGAGGAGGTTCAAATCTTTTTGTTTCATGGCGACCCAGCCGACATACAAAATGTTGCCGAGGCACAGCCACGCAAGAATGTGCATCCAGCTTTGCGCGGCCTGCGGCAGCAGCGGCAGCGCGATGCGGATCAAACCGTAAAGGCCGAATTTCTTCAGCACACCGGCGTGGAGCATTGATGTTGGCGACGGCGCGACGCCGTAGCCGAGCGGCGCCCATGAATGGAACGGCCAGAGTGAAACCAGAATGCCGAAGCCGAACAGCAGCAGCGGAAAGATGAAATTCTGCGCGTTCGATGCCAGCGGATGCGCCGCGATGTATTCCGTGAGTTTAGGAATATCAAACGTGTCCGCCCCGGATTCCAGATAAAGCGCGATTAGACCGATCAGCGCGATGAGTGCGCCGAGGCTCAAATACAGCGTGATTTGAAATGTCGCGTAGTTCTTTTTTTCGCCGCGTCCCCAAACGCCGATCATGATAAAAGTCGGAATCAGCGCGAATTCGTGGAACGCGTAGAAGAAAAATAAATCGAGCGACGCGAACGCGCCAAGAATGCCGCCGCTCATCACCAGCAGCAGGATGTAAAATTCCTTTTCGCGCGTCTGAATTTCATACGAGCAGAGCGCGGCAGCGAAGGTGACAATCGCGCCCATCAAAATCAGGCCGACGTTCAAGCCGTCCACACCAACGTGATAGCTGATGCCGAGGGACTCGACCCACGAAATTTGCTGCTCGAACTGGAAGCCGGCCGTGCCGGGCACGAACTGACAGAACATTTTCACCGCCAGCACCGCCGAGATAAGCGTGGCCAGCACCGCGATGGCGCGGATGATGACGCGGTAATTGCGCGGCACGAGCACCAGCACCAACGCCGCCACCAGCGGCCAACCAGCGATGTAAGTCAGTATGGACATTTTATTTTCCCAAAACGAAATAGAGCAGCAGCGCCACGCCGAGCACGAACAGGAAGGCGTAGGTCTGGAGGTTGCCGGTTTGCGCGAGGCGCAGCGCGCGGCCGGTCAAATCCGTGCCGCCGCGAATCGCGCCGATGATCGCACCTTCCAAAATCCAGCGGTCTATCCAGTCGGCAACCGCCGCGATGAAATCATGCGCGCGGATGAAAGTGGCCTCGTAAAGCTCATCGAAGTAAAATTTGTTTTTCATCCACGTCGCCAGCGCGCCCAGTTTTGCGGGCAACGGATCTGAAGCGGCGTTTTTGTAAAGGGAGAAGGCCAGAAAAATGCCGGTCAGCGCGACGGCGATGCCGATCAGCATCGGAACAGGATTGTGCAACGGTTCCAGCGCCTGTTGCACGACGGAAAGGATTTCATGCCCGGCGACAAACTGCGAACCGTAGTTGTTCGTAATTCCAATAAAACCGCCGATGGCTGCAAAAATGGCCAGCACCACCAGCGGCAGCGTCATCACCGCCGGAGACTCATGCGCGTGCGAGGCGTGTTCGGATTTTTCCTTGCCAGAGAAAACAACGAAGAACAGTCGGAACGTGTAAAACGCGGTCAGCCCGGCAACAAAAACGGCGACGGCCAGAAGCAAATAACTCTTTTGCTCCAGCGCCTGTGCGAAAATCGAGTCCTTTGAATAGAAACCGCTGAACGGCGGAATGCCGCTCAAAGCCAGCGCGCCGACGAGAAACGTCCAGAACGTGACGGGCATTTTCTTTCGCAAGTTGCCCATTTGCCAGATGTCCTGCCCATGGTGCATCCCGATGATGACCGAGCCGGCGGCCAGGAACAGCAGCGCCTTGAAAAAGGCGTGCGTCGTCAAATGGAACATCGCGGCGGTCGGGCCGTTCAAGCCGACGGCCATGACCATGTAACCAAGCTGCGAGAGCGTCGAGTAGGCGATGATGCGCTTGATGTCGTTTTGCTGGACGGCAATGAGCGCGGCGAGCAGCGAGGTGAAGCCGCCAATGTAGGCGATGACGTGCAGCGCGTCGGCGTTCAGCAGGAAAAAAACGCGGCAGAGCATATAAACGCCGGCGGCGACCATCGTCGCGGCGTGAATCAAGGCGGAAACAGGCGTCGGGCCTTCCATCGCGTCCGGCAGCCAGACGTGCAGCGGGAATTGCGCGGATTTGCCCATCGCGCCGCAGAAAATCAGCAGGCCGCCCATCGTGCCAATCGTGTCCAAAATGGCCGGACTCCATTTCACCGCGTCCTGCGCAACGGAAAAATTCAGGGAACCAACCGCAGCCCAGACCATCAAAATACCGAGCAAAAATCCAAAGTCGCCGAGACGATTCGTGATGAACGCTTTTTTGGCGGCGTCGCCCGCGCTCGGCTTTTCAAACCAGAAACCGATGAGCAGGTAGCTGGACACGCCGACCAGCTCCCAGAAAATGAACATCATCAGGAAATTGTTCGCCAGCACGATGCCGAGCATCGAAAACGTGAACAGGCTCAACTCGGCAAAAAAGCGTGATTTGCCCGGATCGTCGTCCATGTAGCCCCATGAATAAATGTGGATCAAACCGCCAACGCCGGTGACAACGAACAGCATCATCATGCTCAAGGCGTCGAGCTTCAGCCCGAAATCAACCTTCAAATCTCCGATGAAAAGCCAGTTCAAGACGGTTTCGCCGTGGAACTGCATTCCGTTGGCGTTGATGAAAACGAGCGACAACACGAAACCCGCGACGACCGCGACGATGGAGATGAGGCTGCTGACGGTTTTGGAACGCAAGGTGAAAAGCGTTATTACCGCCGCTGAAAGCAGCGGCAGGAACAAAATCAGCCATGGAAAAAGTTCGTGTTTCATTTTTTATCCGCAGACGACACAGATTTTTGCAGATTTAATTCAGGCAGAGTTAATCTGCGTCCATCAGCGAAATCTGCGGATGTCTTATTTGTGTTCAATCTGTGTTTCATCTGTGGCTAAATTACAATTTCATCGAGGTCAAATCTTCCACATGCGCGGTCTGGCGTTTGCGATAGAGCGCGACGATGAGCGCGAGGCCGACCGACACTTCCGCCGCCGCCACGGTGATGATGAAGAAGACCAGAATCTGGCCGTTCAAGTTGTCGTTGAAGCGCGAGAACGCGACGAGCGCGAGGTTCGCCGCGTTGAGCATCAGCTCCAGCGACATATAAATGACCAGCAGGTTGCGCCGCATGATGACGCCGAGCAGCCCCAGCGAAAACAGCAGGAAGCTGACGGTCAGATATTGTTCGAGTCCGACGTGCATATTATTTTTTGCCACAGGGGCGCAGAGACACAGAGAAAGCACTGAATCTAATCATCGTGCGCTTTGTTAACTTATTAAATTTCATTTTCTCTGTGTCTCGGTGGCTCTGTGGCTGATTATTTCATATCTTTCTTGCTCAACAAAATCACGCCGATCATCGCCACGAGCAGCAGCACGGAGACGACTTCAAACGGCAGAACGTATTGCGTGAACAGCAATTTTCCGAGCGCGGCGGTGCCGCCTTCAATGGTTGGCGACGATTGCGCGTTGAGATTTGTCGCATGAAGACTTTTCAGAAAAATTGCGAGGATTGTGCCGACGGAAACCAATCCGGCGGCAATGCCGAAAAATTTAATTTTGCGGCGTTCCTCTTCCTTCAAATCCAGCAGCATGATGACGAACAGGAACAGCACGATGACCGCGCCGGCATAGACGAGGATTTGCACGGCGGCGAGGAAGAACGCGTGCAGCAGCACGAACAGCCCGGCCATCGAAATGATGGTCAGCACGAGAAACATCGCGCTCGTGACCGGATTGCGGCTGAACGGATTCGCGATGACGAGCACGCCGCACAACAGCGTGAGCGCCGCGAAGACGTAAAATAAAATGTCAGGACAGTCCCATGTTTCAAGATTTCAGACTTTGACGGGAAAATTTTCCTGTTCCTTCGCTTCTTCCAATTTATTTTTCCATTTCTGGACGCCGGCGACCGACGCCGCCGAGCGCGAGGAGTTTTTCCTTGTCGTAAATCATCTCTTCGCGGCTCAAGCCGGTGAGCGAATAATCTTTTTGCAGGAAAATCGCCTCTTCCGGACAAACTTCCTGGCAAAAGCCGCAATAAATGCAGCGCAGAAAATTGATTTCAAATTCTTCCGGCATTTTTTCCGCATTCGGGCGGTCGGCAAAGTGTCCAGCCGGGCCGGGCGGCGTGATTCGAATCGCTTTTGGCGGGCAGACAAATTCGCAAAGCTGGCAGGAAACGCATTTCGTGTTGCCGTCCTGATCCTTCACGAGATACGGCGCGCCGCGATAATCCGGCGGCACCGTCCATTTCTGTTCGGGATATTGCATCGTCACAACCTTGCCCTTGAACAGCGAGCCGTAGGCGTGCTTGAGCGTGACCTTGAATCCGCCGATGATTGCCGGCAGATAAAGCTTTTCCCAAAACGTCAATGGTTTGCGATTTACAACAAGCGCCATATCAACTCCTCATCCACAGCAAGACCGCCGTGATTAAAATGTTCACCAGCGCCAGCGGCACGAACCGCCGCCAGCCCAAATCCATCAACTGGTCGTAACGAAAACGCGGCCACATCCAGCGCACCCAGATGAACAGCACCATCAGCGCGCAGACTTTCGCGAGGAAAATCAAAATCTGCAAAATGCCGATGCCGAGCGAATGCGCCGGCTGATCCAATCCCCAGAACGGCAGCGTCCAGCCGCCGAAAAACAGCGTCACCATCATGCCCGACGTCGCGACCATGTTGGAATATTCCGCGAGAAAAAACAGCGCGAATTTCATCGAGCTGTATTCGGTGTGATAACCGCCGACGAGTTCCGTTTCCGCCTCCGGCAAATCGAACGGCGTGCGGTTCGTTTCCGCAAAACTCGCGACGAGAAAAATGATGAACGACAGCGGCGCATAAATGACGAGCCAGCCGTGAGTCGTCTGCCAACTGATGATCTGGCTCAAATTCAAATTGCCCGCGATGAGAAAAACCGGGATCACGCTCATGCCCATCGAAATTTCGTAGGAAATCATCTGCGCGCTGGAACGGATGCCGCCGAAGAACGGATATTTTGAATTCGCCGCGTAACCCGCCAGCACGATTCCATAAACGCCGAGCGAAACAATTCCGAACGTGTAAAGAATTCCCACGTTCAAATCCGCGATGACCATTTTCTGGCTGCCCATTTGCGAGCCGAACGGAATCACCGCGATGACGAGCAGTGAAGGAATGATCGCCAGCGCCGGCGCGAGCCAGAAATACATTTTGCGGACGCCCGCCGGAGTGAAATCTTCCTTGAGCATGAATTTCAAGCCGTCCGCCAGCGGCTGGAAAATTCCCCAGCGCGTCAGCATCGGGCCGAGAACCGGAATATATTTCATGAACGGCGGCGCGACGCGATTCGGCCCGACGCGGTCCTGAATCCACGCCGAAACTTTGCGCTCGACCAAAACCGCGTAAGCCGCGATGGCGTGCAACACGCCAATCGCCAGCGCGATTTTGACGATGCTAAAAATGATGAATTTCCAGTCCATTTTTCAAAGGGCTATGCCAGCAAAAGTTCCTGCTCCTTGCCCGCCTCTTCGTTGCGGACAATCAAACGTCCGTGGTCTTGCCCGCGCAATTGTTTGTTCGCGTTGAGCAATTCAATTCCATAGACGCGACCATCCGGCGCAATGTCAATGTTCAGCTCGTCGCTGACTTGAATCGTCTCGACCTGCGCCTTTTTTTCGAGCAATCGAATGTAGGCAATGTTGTATCGCGGATCGTATGTCAGTTTCATATCAAAAAAATTTCGTTATCACCAGCCAACCGCGCCGCTCGCGGACGGCATAAGCAATCACCTGCTTGTTCGCATAATACTTCCCGCGCCATTTCGCGCCAAATGCGAAGTTGCGCCGAAAGCCCGTGCGACTGAGTTTCGCCGGAAAACTGCCGCCGCGCGAAACCGCCGCCATCACTTCTTCCTCCGTCGCGCCTCGCTCACTCAACCGCTGCCGCGCATGAGGAAGGTGAACAGCCATGCTTAAATTTGCATCGTCACGCCAGTGTCGCCGAGGCCTGCCCACGTCAAACCGTTGAACGCGGAAACGTCCTTCGCCATTTCGTTGAACAAACCTTCAATTGTCAGAAAACCATTCTGGCCGGTGACGTTGTAAACCAAATCGTGCAAAAATTCCCATTCCGGTTTTGCGTCGCCCGGCGCTTCGACCGCTTTCATAAATTTTTGGACGCGGCCTTTGATGTTGGTGAATGAGCCGCGCTTTTCTGCGTGCGCACAACCGGGCAAAAGATAATGCGCGAGTTTGGTCGTCGCGTTCGGCAAAATATCGCTGACGATGAGCGTGTCCAATTTGCCGAGCAAATCCGCGCCGATGCCGTGCTTCGTCACATCTTCGCCAAAAACGATGAGCGTCTTGATTTTTCCGCTCGAAATTCCACTGGCGATTTGCGGCAGGTTGGTGCCGATTTCGGTGAAACAAATTCCAGTCAGCCGCGCACCGTTGCTGTTCGGATTTTTGTCCGCGCTGACGAGCAATTTGTCGCCTTCGCCGATGCGCGCAACGGAATCGCTGATCGCACCGAGTTTCGATCTTCAATTTTGAAATCAGCCAGAGCTCTTCATTCGTCTGCCGCGCCGAAGCAATAATGGCGACCGAGCCTTGCGGCGCATTTTTCAATTTCTCGGCAATTTCGTTGAGCGCGACCGTCCAAGTGGATTTTTGTCCGCGCACGATGACATCGCTGCAAACGGTCTTCGCGGCCAATCCATTTGTAATTCAAACGGCCGGCATCGCACATCCATGTTGAATTGACGGCATCGTTTTGCCGCGGCTCGTAGCGATAAATTTTTTCTTCGCGCGAGCCGATGATGATGCTGCAGCCCGTCGCACAGCTCGTGCAAATGCTTTTGGTTTCCTTCAAAAACCAGACGCGCATCTTGAAACGAAAATCTTTCGACGTGAGCGCGCCGACCGGACAAATGTCCACGGTGTTGAGCGTGTAATTGTTGTCAAAAACTTTTCCCGGATATGCCGTGAGCGTGTTGTAACTGCCGCGATTGACGATGCCGAGCGCGTCGTCGCCGACAACATCCTTCGTGAACCGGATGCAGCGCGTGCAAAGGATGCAACGCTCGTCGTCGAGCACAATTCGCGGGCCGAGGTCAACGGCTTTCGGCTTGTGAACTTTCGGTTCGACGAAGCGGCTCGCGCTCTGGCCGTAATCCACGGAATATTCCTGCAACTTGCATTCGCCGGCCTGGTCGCAAATCGGGCAATCGAGCGGATGATTGATGAGCAGAAATTCCAAAACGCCTTCGCGCATCTGTTTCACGCCGGGCGTGTTGGTGTAAATTTCCATGCCGGGCGAAATCGGCGTGGCGCAGGCGATGGCCGGACGCGGTGACTTGGCGATTTTTGCCGAACCGTCTGGATTCAAAATCGGTTTGCGATCCGGGCCGAGCGCGGGCGTGCCGAATTCGACGAGGCACATGCGGCAATTGCCCGCGACCGGCAATTTCGGATGATAACAATAATGCGGCACGTCCACGGCGATTTGCGCGCAGGCCTGAATCATCGTGGTCGGAATTGGCTTGCCCGGAAATCGGGTCGGGCGTCGTCTTCGGCACTTCGATTTCGCGGCCGTCCACCTTCACCTTGATTTTTTCAATCACAGGCGCGGGCTTCGTTTCAGTTGTGGCTGCGGTTGACATTTATTTTTTAACGCAAAGGCGCAAAGATGCGGAGACGCAAAGTAAAAAACTCTTTGCGACTTTGCTTCTCTGCGACTTTGCGTTGAAATTTTTCATTTCAATGTGCCGTTGCTAATTCGTGTCTTTCAGGCGGCGTGGCTTTTACAGGCTGAACATTTTCTTTCGCACGTCGTTCTTCGTCGGCTTTGCCTTTTGCGACAAATTCGTCTTTGAATTTTCCGACAAAACTTTGCACCGGCCACGAACACGCTTCGCCGAACGCGCAAATCGTGCGGCCGCCGGGAATGTTGTCGGCGATCTTCACGAGATAATCCGCGTCGCTCGCGCGGCCTTCGCCGTGCGTGAGGCGATGCAGCGCCTTGCTCATCCAAAGCGCGCCTTCGCGACACGGCGTGCATTGGCCGCAGCTTTCGTGAGCGTAAAATTCGGAAAGATTTGCCAGCGCCTCGACGATGTCGGTGGAATCGTCCATCACGATGATCGCGCTTGAACCGCTCATCGAACCGGCGGCGGCCAGCGAATCGAAATCGTAAGGCAAATCGAGCATGTCGGTCTCGACCAGAATTTCCTTGCCCTCGGCGTCCTTCTTCTTGAGCTTGAATTTTTCGCCCGCCTTGAAAACTTTCGCGGAGGATCCGCCGGGAATTACGGCTTTTAATTTTCTTCCATCAAGCAATCCGCCGCCGAATTTTGGGTCGTTGATGAGTTCGCCAATCGTCGCCTTGCCGGTTTCAATTTCATAATAGCCCGGCTTTTTGACGTGGCCGCTCAAGCTGACGATGCGCGTGCCGGTGTTGTTCGGCGTGCCGAGCTTGGCGAATTCCGCGCCGCCCATGGCGACGATGTGCTTCACGTTGCAGAGCGTCTCGACGTTGTTGACGATGGTCGGGCACATCCACAAACCGAGCACGGCGGGAAAATACGGCGGCTTGATGCGCGGATAAGGCCGCTTGCCTTCGAGCGATTCGATGAGGCCGGTTTCTTCGCCGCAAATGTAAGCGCCCGCGCCGCGATGAACGTGAATCTCCAAATCGTAGCCGGTGCCGAGAATGTTTTTGCCGAGATAATTTTTCTCGCGGGCTTCCTTGAGCGCGGCGTTCAGAATTTTCGCGCCGTCCACCATTTCACCGCGGATGTAAATGTAAGCGAGATGCACGTCGTTCGCGAAGCACGAGATGGCCATGCCCTCGATCAACTGGTGCGGGTCTTTATACATGATCTGCCGATCCTTGAACGTGCCCGGCTCGGATTCATCGGCGTTGCAAATCAAATAAATCGGCTTGCCACTCTTGCGATCCACGAAGCTCCATTTCAGGCCGCAGGAAAAGCCCGCGCCGCCGCGACCACGCAAGCCGGAAATTTTCACGTCCTCGCGGATTTGTTCCTGCGGCGATAATTTTTTGCCGTCCGGTAAATCCTTCGGCTGCATGGCGAGCGCCTTCTTCAAATCCGCATAGCCACCATGACGCAAATAGCATTCGATGTCGGGCGTGTAACCCGGCTCATCGGCGTGCTTCAAAATCAATTTGTATTCTTGCGCCATATCAGCAACTTGACTCTCAATAAAAATTCCCTAGCTTGTTTGTTCCGTCTTGCCCGATGGTGTAACGGTAGCACAACAGACTCTGAATCTGTTTGTCATGGTTCAAATCCATGTCGGGCAACCATCCGCCATTTGCGGTTTCAGATTGTTGAATTGCGATTTTCATCCGGCCTTTTTCCGCAGCCGCAACGTTTCATCAATGTAATAAATGTGCGCTTCGTCTTTTGGGCGCATCGTTGCCGCCTTGCTTTTGCGGATGGATTCCAATGGCATTACCAGAATCGTCAGCCCCTGAAAATCCAATTTTCGCGCCTTGCGAAATTCCGCCGCGAAACTTTTCAAGCCCGTCACTTCAAAAATAAAATTCACCAGCGTCCCATCAGCCAGTTCGACAATCGTATTGCGAACCATCTTCGCACCGAGCAAACGCGCGACGTTGACGGCGCGCATATATTGCCGCGCCGGCAAATCCAGCCAGAAATCCACGTCAATCGTGGTCACTGGAACGCCTTGTAAAATCGCCGCCGACATGCCAATCAATTGGAAGCGAATTTTTTCAGCGTCGAGCGCCCCCATAAGCCGAACGAGCGGAGAAATGTTTCGTTCATTTGCCAGCGTTCGTCCGGCGTCGCGGCGAGACTGCGCGCGTAAAGAATTTTTTCGTGTTCGTCCAGCCCGCGCACGCGCTTTATTTTTTGATAAACTTTTGGCCAGTCTTTGAGGCTTGTTTTCATGTTTATGCTTTCTTGTCATGCGCCGCGCCGGTTTATTGGCAGCCAGCACAAATCTCATCCGCCTTTTTGTGCGACACACCTTCGTAAAAATCGTCGTTGCACATCATCACTGGCGCGGTGCCACAGCTCGCGAGGCACTCGACAAACTCAACCGTGAACCTGCCGTCCGGCGTCGTTTGCGCGCCATGTGCGTGAGCATCCAGGCCGAATTTCTTGCACAGATGTTCGCGCAATTCATACGCGCCGCCGAGCGCGCAGCTCAACGTGCGGCAGACCTTGATCTGATATTTGCCCATCGGCTGCGCCCGCAGCATCGGATAAAATGTCAGGATTTCGTAAATGTTGATTGGCTGCAACTCCAGTTTCTTCGCCGTCCACTCGACGGCTTCCTGCGAAATCCAGCCGAACTTTTCCTGGATCGCGTGCAGCACCATGAGCGACGCCGCGCGTTTCACGGGATAATGCGTGAGCAGTTCGTCCACTTCCGCCTCGATCGCGGGTGTCACCGAAAATCCGCTTTGATGTTGCAGCGGATTCGGAATCGGTTCTGTGTGCGCCACGTTCATCGGTCGCTTTCTCCCATGACAAAATCAATCGAGCCGAGAATCACCGGCACGTCGCTGATCATGCAGCCGGGCATCAGTTCGCCGAGAATGCTCAAGTTGATGAAGCTGGGCGCCCGGATTTTCAGGCGATACGGCACGCCGCCACCCTTGCTGCAAATATAAAAGCCAAGTTCGCCTTTCGGATTTTCGTGTCCGAAATAAACCTCGCCGGGCGGCACGTTCACGCCTTCCGTCACGAGCATGAATTGATGGATCAATTCCTCCATCTTCGTCATCACGCCATGCTTCGGCGGTAAAACGACTTTCCCGTCAGCGACATTGACCGGCTCTTTCGACTTGTTTTCCGCGCCGCCGGGGATTTTATCCACACACTGCTCCAAAATTCTCATGCTCTGGCGCATTTCTTCCATGCGCACCAAATAACGGTCGTAGCAATCGCCGACGGAGCCGGTGGGAATGTCGAACTGCAAATCTTTGTAGCAAAGATACGGCTGGCTTTTGCGCAAATCCCATTCGACGCCGCTGCCGCGCAGGTTCGGGCCGCTCAAGCCGTAATCAATCGCCATCTCCTTCGAGATGATCGCGAGGTCGCGCAGACGATCCACCCAGATGCGGTTGCGCGTGAGGAGCGTTTCCGCTTCGGCGAGCGCCACGGCAAATTCTTTCAAAAACTGCCGAACTTGATCGCACCATGTCGTCGGAATGTCGCGCATCAAACCGCCGATGCGCGTGTAGCTCGTGGTCAAGCGCGCACCGCTCGCGGCCTCGGCCAGGTTGTAAATTTTTTCGCGCTCCGTAAATGTCAGCAGGAAAACCGTGACCGCGCCGGTGTCCATCGCAAACGCGCCGAGACCGAGCAGATGCGCCGAGATGCGCGCGAGTTCGGCAACCATCACGCGGATGTATTGGCAGCGCGGCGGCAGTTTGTCGTGGATGCCGAGGACTTTTTCGACCGCGAGCGCGTAGGCGACGTTGTTCGCCAGCGGAGCGAGATAATCCAAACGATCGGTATAAGGAATGAATTGCGTGTAGGTCATGTTCTCGGCGATTTTTTCGTCGCCGCGATGCAAATAACCCACGTCCGGGTCGGCCTTCGTGATGACCTCGCCGTCCAGTTCGAGCAAAATTCGGAGAACGCCGTGCGTGGCCGGATGCGACGGCCCCATGTTCAGAACCATCTTCTCGCCGACGGCATCGGGAAGTTCGTCAACCGCCTGCGCATTGCGCGCGGCGGAATCAGGGACTTCGATGTCTTGAACGGTGGCCATTAAAATTATTTTTTCTCGATCGTTCCCGGCCCTTTTGGATGGCCGTGCGCTTCTTGAATGTCTTTGCGCCGTTCGAGCCGTGAATTGGTTTCAAGCTCGTCCGTTTCGGGAATGCGGATGCGCGGCTCGCGTGATTGCGCGGAATTTCCGCCGGCAACCGTCACAAACGGCCCGCCTTCCATCGGCGACGGTTTGGAAAACGCGACGCCTGGCATTTCGCTCGGCTTGCCCGCGAGCGGAAAATCCTTTCGCAACGGAAAATATGGATAGCCTTCCCACATCAAAATCCGGCGCAGATCAGGATGCCCGCGAAAATGAATTCCCATCATGTCATAAATTTCGCGCTCATGCCAGTTGGCGGTTTTCCACACGCCGATGATACTCGGCAATTTCGATTTTTCCTCGCTGACATCAGTTTTGAGCCTGATTTCATTGGCGTTTTGCAGGCTGCGCAATTCATAAACGACCGTCCAGCGCGGGTCGTCACCGTAATTATCGAGGCTGCTCACGTCCACGAGATAATCGAAGCCAAGCTGCTTCTTGCAAAATTCGCACACGGCGACAATTTGCTCCGCGTCGGCTACTTTGACTGTGATTTCGCCGCGAAACTCCATGGGTTCGGAGATCAAATCGCCGAACTTTTCTCTCAATTTCTGTGCTGATTCCAAAGCTGTCACAATTCAAGAAATTATTTTAACCGCAAAAGCATCCGCGATTTCACAGATTGACGCAGATAAATTGCAAAAGAATCTGCGAAAATCTGCGCCATCTGCGGACAAAAAAATCTGCGTTTCATCTGTGTCAATCTGTGGCTTGAAAAAAAATTCACGCTGCGACTTTCTTTTGCAAATTGAGCGCGGTCAGATTCTGCAAAACCGGCTGTTTCTTGATTTTATTTTGCAATTTCATCAGCGCGTCGAGGACGGCTTCGGGACGAGGCGGACAGCCGCTCACATAAATATCCACGGGAATGATTTGATCCACGCCTTGCAGCACGGCGTAGCTGCGATACATCCCGCCGGTCGAGGCGCACGCGCCCATGGCGATGCACCATTTCGGCTCGGGCATTTGATCCCAAATTCTTCTGACTGCGCCGGCCATTTTGTAAGTGACCGTGCCGGCGACAATCATGCAATCGGCCTGACGCGGCGAAAAACGCATGACTTCGGAACCGAAACGGGAAATGTCGAACCGGCTCGCGCCGACGGCCATCAATTCAATCGCGCAACAGGCCAGGCCCATCGGCATCGGCCAGACGGAATTGGCGCGAAACCAGTTGAGCGCGGCGTCCACCGTGGTAATCACCACGTCGCCTTCGATTTTTGAATCGTAACCGATTTCGCCTTGTGTTCGCATATAATTTTTTGCCCTGCCAAAAACAAAATAAACCTAGCCCGCGTGAAAATCCGAATCAAGCCAATTTGTGATTTTTTTCACAAGGAATCGTTGTCACACGAATTTAACAAGCAAAAATGGCCGCAATCGGCTATTAACTTGCGCCTTGTGAGCGGCGGCGGTTTGGTTAGAATGACAAAACGCTGCTGCAATTATGAAAACTTTTGCGGAATTGAATTTTCCGGGCCGGCTCATCGCCGTCGAAGGACTCGACGGTTCGGGCAAGTCCACGCAGATTTACCTGCTCAAACGCTGGCTCGAAGCCGAGGGCATCAAGGTCTATTTCAGCGAATGGAATTCTTCAGAGCTGGTTAAATCCGCCACGAGCAAAGGCAAAAAACGCGAACTGCTCACGCCGACGACGTTCAGCCTGATTCACGCGACAGATTTTGCCGACCGTTACGAACGGCATCTGCTGCCACTTTTGCGCGCCGGTTACATCGTGCTTTGCGACCGCTATGCTTTTACGGCGTTTGCGCGCGACGTGACGCGCGGTTGCCCGCCGGAATGGGTGCGCGGTCTTTACAGTTTCGCCGCGCAGCCCGACTTAACCTTGTTTTTCAAGACTGATTTGGAAGTTTCGTTGAACCGGATTCTGGAAGGCCGCCCGAAGCTGAAATTTTTCGAGGCGGGAATGGATTTGCGGCTCTCGACTGATCCTTACGAAAGTTTCCGCATTTTTCAGGGGCGCATTCTGGAGCAATACATCGCGATGGCCGACGAATTCAAATTTGTTGTGTTGGACGCCAACGAAAATGTCGAAAAACAACAGGTTATTTTCCGCAAACTCGTGAGCGAGAAAATTGACCTGAAAAAATTCAAGCGCCGCAGCCCGCTGCCGCTGCCGCCGCCCATCCTGCCCGAAAACAAAACGCTGGAAATTGAAGGGGATTTGGCCGCCGCATGAAAAATCCAGAATCCTCACAAAATGGCCGCCGCTTTTACGGCCACGGCATTCCACGCGTCAAACTCGAGGAACTCGCGGGCAAATTGATTGTCGTCGAGGGCGCGGACGGTTCGGGCCGGTCCACGCAGATCGCACGGCTCGTGGACTGGCTGGAAACCAGCGGCCACGCGACGGTTCAGGTCGGCTTGAAACGCTCGTCGCTCGTGAGTTCCGAACTTGAAAAGGCGCAGCACGGAAACATTTTGAGCCGGACGACGTTGAGCCTGTTTTACGCGACGGACTTTGCCGACCAGTTGGACAACATCATTCTGCCCGCGCTCAAGGCCGGTTTCATCGTGCTGGCCGACCGCTACATTTACACGCTCATGGCGCGCGACATGGTGCGCGGCATGGACGAGGCGTGGCTGAAAAATCTTTACGGCATCGCGCTCGAACCCGACGCGGTGTTTTATCTTTCCGTCGAACCGCAGGAACTCGTGCAGCGCAATCTCTCCAAAAACGCGACGCTGGATTATTGGGAAAGCGGGATGGACCTGGGCTTGTCGCGCGATATGTTCGACAGCTTCGTGAAATACCAGACGGCGATGCAGGCGGCTTTCCGCAAATTGCAGAAAACCTACGGCTTCACCATCGTGGACGCCAACCGTCCCGTCGGCTCCATCACGAAGGAACTGCGGAAAAAAATCCGCGCGCTGCTCGCGGAGAAGTAAAATCAATTCGTGGGCGCGTTCGTCGGTGGAATTTTCCACGGCAAATTGAACGGCGCGTTCGTGTAATTTGTGGCGGCGCGGCGCATGCCTCATCAATTCTTCAAACTGTTTCTGCTGGTCGGGCGTCAGCGTTTCGCGGATGCGACGGCGCACATCCTGGATGACCTCGCGCATCTGCGCGGAATTGTTCGTCCAGATCGAACGGTTCCGATCCTGTCCGTCGGCGATGATTTTCTGGATTGAGGCGCGCTGCTCGGCCGTGAGTTTCAACGCTTCGTCAAGCTGCTGGACGAACTTGTCGCCCAAAATTTCCGGCGGGCGCGGGCGCGGAAAACCGCCCGGATTGCCCGGGCGCGGCCCATGCTGTTCGCCGGGCGGGTGCGGTCCGCCATTTGGGAACTGGTGATTGTCGTTTCTCGGATGCGAATGTTGAATCTGATTGACGAGCAATCCGCCGGTCATCACACCCGCGCCATAAATGACCACGGTCGCCAGGATGACTTTCCAGAAGTTCACTGCGTTTGGTCGCTTTGGTCAACGGACGCCAGAAGCGTGCTTTCAAAATTTTGCGAAAGGTCGTCGGAACCCGCCGAGGCCGACGGGGTAAAAAGCGTCCACGCGCCGCACAGCATCGCGATTGCCACGCATGAAATCGCCGCGCGCCAAAGCCCGCGCACCCACAAGTCCAGATTTTGCGGCGCGACGCGCGATGCAATCAGCGCCGTGACGCGCTTCTCAAAGGCATAGCGGCACGCGGTCGTCCAGCGCTTCCGCACGGGCGGCGGCAACCAGTTTCTTTTGAAGTTCAGCGATATTCATATGCACTTCATTTTTTGAGACGCGCAAAAATTGCGCGGGGTTACAAATACTTTTCCTTGGTCATTTTCGTCAGAATTTTCCTCATTTCGGCGCGGGCGCGGAAAGCCCGCACCTTCACCAGCGGCACCGACCAGCCGGTAAGTCCGGCAATTTCCTTCACCGAACGATCCTCTATCTCCAGCAATGTAATCACCAGCCGCGCCGGCGGCGAAAGTTTTTCCAGCACGCGGTTCGACAAGCAATTTTGCCGCGTCCGCATTCTTCGCTCGCGGATTCCGGCGCGGCGACGAAGCGTTCCAGCCAGTCGCTCTCCGGCTCGCTTAAATCGGAGAATGACGATTCGCGGTTGCGCTGGTGGCCGCGCAAAAAATCGTAGCACGTCCGCACCGTCATCCGCATGAGCCAATGTTCAAACGGCGCCTCGCCCCGGAAACTTTTCAGCTTGTCGAACGCCTTGAGCCAGACTTCCTGCGCGATGTCCTCGACTTCGCTTTCGCGGCGGGCGTAGCGGCGCGCGGTGGCAAAGACGCGCGGGGAATATTTTTGCACAAGCGGCTCGAAGCTCGCGGTATCGCCCTTGAGCACCGCCGCAATCAATTCCGCTTCCGTGCGTTCCATCATTTGAAAGTATGCCGGAATCTGTCCGCGCCAAAAGGCAAAAGCCAGCATTTTCAATTCAAGGCTGGCGAAAAGTTTCCCGAAATCTGCGCGTCAGGGACGCCTGATGCCAAGCGTAATTTCCAGTTCGCGGGAAAACTGGGTGACTATTTCCGCGATCTTGTGAGGCTTCTCGGCAAGCCCGGCCAGCATTTTTTCGGCGGTTTCCGGCTTGCGCTGGAGGATTTCAGCGGAGGCGATGATGACCGAGAGGTTGTTGTTCACGTTGTGGCGCAGGTTGGCGAGCTTTGTTTGCAGATCGGCGACTTGCGCTGCGCTCAAGGTCACGGGCTGGCTTGGCAAAGACATGGATTGAATCATCGCCAACACCGGCCTGAAAGCAAGCCGTTTTGCGCGGAACGGAATTTTGAAAAATTGGAGCGAGCGAAGGGATTCGAACCCTCGACACTCACGTTGGCAACGTGATGCTCTACCAGGCTGAGCTACGCTCGCTTCCAGAAGACAAAGACAGATTACAAAATCGCAGCGGCTTTGCAACCTCAATCACGCTGCGGACGCCGCCGGTGGCGTTGCGCTTTCGCCCGCCAGAGTCGTGCGGATGACCTTCAACATCTCGTCAAAATTCACCGGCTTGGGGAAAAATGCCATCGCGCCGCTGTCCGTGGCGCGCTGCTTGTTCTTCTCCTCCACCACGCCGCTGATGATGATGATGGGGATTTTTTTCGTCTCATCCACGCGGTGCAGCCAGTCCATGATGCGGAATCCGTCCCACGACACGCCGCCCACGTCCGGCGGAAACGTGATGTCCAGCAGCACCAAGTCGGGCTTTTCCTTGCGCACCAGCGCGACGCCCTCCGAGCCGTCCAGCGCCGTGAACACCTGATAGCCCGCACTCTGCAACTTCATCGAAGTCGTCTTTAGGATGATCTCGTTGTCATCAATCACCAGAATTTTCTGTTTTGGCGCGGCGTCAGTGCTCATAGCGTGTTCGGTTAAAAATCAAAATCCAGCATTCCCCGATTGAGTCGGCACAATATCACAGACACCCGTCCGTGCAAGGCAAAATTTTATCCGCTTTGATTACAAACCGTTCATCATGCAGACTCTCCGCGTGAGCAACGTCTTTTATCGCGCCCGGCGAACAGCGCGCCGCCAAGGTCAACGACCTCTTCGCCGCCATCGCGCGGCGATACGACCTGCTGAACGACCTGCAAAGCTTCGGTCTGCACCGGCTTTGGAAACGCCGCGTCGTCCGCCTCGCCAATGTGAAGCCCGGCGACCGCGCGCTCGACTTGTGCTGCGGCACCGGCGACATCGCGCTCGCGCTCGCGCGGCAGGGCGCGGAAACGACCGGCCTGGATTTCAGCGAAAAAATGCTCGAAGTGGCCGTCGCGCGCCAGCGCAATTTCAAATCTCAAATCTCAAATTTGAAATTCATCCAGGGCGACGCGCAGCAAATCCCGTTTCCCGAAAACTCATTCGACATCGTGACCGTCGGCTACGGATTGCGAAATCTGACAAGTTGGGAAAGCGGTCTGGAAGAAATGCTCCGCGTCGCCAGGCCCGGCGCGCGGCTCATCGTGCTGGATTTTGGCAAGCCGCCGAATCGTGCTCTGGCGCAACATTTATTTCACGCACCTGAAATGTTCCGTGCCGCTCATCGGCCTGCTGTTTTGCGGCAACGCGCAGGCCTACGCCTACATTTTGGAATCCCTCAAACATTATCCGGCGCAACTGGCCGTCGCCGAAAAAATGCGCGGACTGAAACTCGCCAACGTCCGCGTCATCAACCTTCTCGGCGGCGCGATGGCGATCAATTACGGCGAAAAGCCAAAATAATTTGTCCAACGCTTTTTCCGTCCGCCCGTAATGCCGTTCAAGAAAGCCTGATTACTTTTTGGAGGAAACAGTTTCACGTCGTCGTGCGGAAATCACTCGTGATATTCCCGATAGACAGCCGCAGTCGAGGCGGCTGGATCAAACACAGCATAAACGCTGCCGAGTTTGCGCTCCTCCTGTTCATTGAAGACGCGCTTGTAGCACGTCAGATTGTTTAGCGGCGGAATGCGTCCAAACAGCCAGCTTCTTTTCAGAGCCGATTGTTCGAGCATTTTTCTGAATTCAAAACCGTCCACCGGCACAAGCTTCGCCCCGGCGACCATCGTTTGAAAATCCTTCGGCCCGACGTGGAACACGGCCAGCCATTCCTCGCGCAGGAACGTTGAATAGCCGGCGACCTGGACATGACTGGCAGACGCGGGGGCGTTTCCCAGACAAATGTAGGCCAGCCTGTGACCGGGAGATTTGCCTGCGCCCAACAGCGCAAGCAGCAGAGTCACCACCAGCGCAGGGCCGACCAGCAACGCCAGCGCCGCTGGAACATTCAGCGCACGCTTCTCGATCCAAATCTTGGTCAGGGCGAAAACGGTGCTGCCCGCGCCCCCGACCAGCACCATGACCGGAATCAGCGGCAACAAGGCCATCGCACAGGCCGTGCCGAAGAACTCGTAGGTGCCGTAATGCGTGGCCAGGCAAAATAGAAAGCCCGCGCTCACCAGCACGGTATCCAAAACCCAAAGCCGCCAATAATCTTTGGGCTGAAGTTTTGTGCCGGTCTTGATTTCAATCGCATTCACGTCGTCATCAGGAAAGCCGACTGGATTGCAAACGCAAGGTTTTAAGGCGGCGAGATTATGTCGCGGCGGTCTGTGACCGACTATGGTGGTCGTTCGCAAGAACCGGCGCACATTAAAGACCGACTTTGATGTTCCAGAGTTCAAGTCTTGGATTCAAAGGTTGAAGTCTGGCGTCCAAAAGTTGAACTTCCGGACGCCAGAGTTGAGGTCTGACATCCAAATGTTCAGGTCGCGAACACCAAAGTTGAAGATTTGAGTCCAAATGTTCAACATTTGGATCCAAAGGTTGAAGTCGGGAGCCTCAAAGTTGAACCCTGGCATCCGAAGGTTGAGGATTTGGATTCAAATGTTGAACCTGTGAGCAACCATAGTTGAACTCGGAAAGCCCAAGATTCAACTTTTGATCTTCATTTTTGATGGTTTTGCCAAAAAAGTGGCACTTTCGACCAAAAAGGTTGTCCGGCAGGACGAAAATATGCCGGTGCGGAGCGTTATTTCCCAAGACTGGTGCGCAAATCTTTTTCCAGCCGCGCGAAGGCGCGTTCAAAGCGTCGTGGTGCTTCAACATCCACAGAACCCGCGTTTTCATTGACAAAATGGCTGTCCGACATGGATTCGAACCATGAATAACGCCTCCAAAGGGCGCTGTGTTACCATTACACCATCGGACAAACCGCACACACGCTAAACTTTTAGTGTTGTGTGCGCAAAGCCAAAATCTACAACGATTGTCTTGCAGCGAAAGAAAGTTTGCCCGCATTGCGTTTCAGCGACACAATATGAAAGCTTGATGAACAATAATTCCATTCTCGAAAATCCGCCGCCGGCAAAAGTAAAATCTCCGCCACGGGTGGAAATTGATTTTTCCAAACCGGTCATCCGGCCAAAAAAGGGAACGCTCAAGCTCATCGGCGAAGTTTTGAATCACGGCGGCCCGGGCTATCTCCAGTTTGCCATCACGAACATCTGCAATGCCGACTGCGGTTTCTGCGGTTTTGCGCGCTCGAAATTTGATCCGAAAGCGCGCCGCAGCGTCACGTTGCAGGAAGCGCGCGACGTGATTGACATCGCCGTCAAAAATCACATCGGTTACCTGCTCTTCGTCGGCGGCGAACCGATGGTGCACCGCGATTTGCGCGCGATGACGCGCTACGCCGCCGAGCGCGGCATCCATCCGATGATCTGCACGAACGGCGGTTTGTGGAACGACGAAAATATGCGCGGCCTCGCCAGCGATGGGCTGACCAGCGTCATCATGTCCATTGACGCGCACGACATCAACGCGCACGAAAAAAATCGCGGTCTGCCGGATGTCTGCAAAAAAATCAAGAAGGCCAACGATTTTTTCCATTCCGTCGGAATCCAAACGACCGCAAGCATCACGGCCAGCCGGTTGATTGAAGATTACGAGAAGCTGCCGGCATTTCTTGAATCGCTCGGCTTCAAAAGCTGCACGTTCAGTTATCCGCTCACTTCGCTGGCGAGCAGCTATTTGAGTTTCAGCGACAGCGGCCTCGTCAATTTCAACAAGACCGAACTCATCGAATTGTTTGAAAAAATCAAAACAATGAAGCACAACAGCGGCTATCCCGTTGTGAATCCGACCGAATCGCTCGACGAGATGCAGCGGCATTTGCGCGGCGAGAAGGAAAAGTTCGGCTGCCTCGGCGGGCACAAGTATTTTTATCTCGACTGGAACCTGGATTTGTATCGCTGCCATTTTTGGGAGAAGCCGATGTGCAAGGTCTGGGAATGGGACGACTCGAAGCTCATCCGCGACGGCTGCACGCGCTGCATGATTGACTGCTACCGCGACCCGAGCGTGCTGCAATTCGTCGCCATCAGCGCGAGCGACGCTTGGAACAATCTGAAAAAAGGCAATCTCGCCGGCGTGGCAAAAAATATCTTTGATTCGCGCAATCTCACCTCGATCAAGGCCGTTTGGGAAGACCGCAAGTGGATTGGGGGGGTGTAAGCGTCACAATTGCCAGGCATCAAAGCGGCTTCCTGCTTTTGTTTTCCCCGCGCTTCGACTAAAAGTGGGTTCATGTATTCGCCGACGACTGATGAATTTTTGAAGCTGACCGCGCAGGGCAGCGTGATTCCTGTCATGCGCCGTTCCATCAAAGGCAAGGAGTTCAGATCGTCCGGAAAATTTCACAAGAAGAGGCGATGAAGAACATTCCGCCTATCATCATCGTTTCCGTTCTCTGGATTGTTTTAGGCACCAGTCCCGTCATTTTTTCAAGTCCCCCGCTGCCGACGCATTCATTTTTTGCAGGACATCCCGCCAGCCAACTGGCAGGCAAGGCGTTACTTGCCGTGCTGCTCGCGGCCGCAACGATGTTGATTTATCGAAGCGATCCGGAGCAGAACCGGGCAAAGGCGGTCCGATATTGCGGCTTTGCGCTGCTGGCGGCGTTGCTTGCGGATTTACATTTTCATACGGTGGACATTTTTCACATGGACTGGCAGATCGCCCAATACGGCGGCATACTGATGCATAATTACCAACCGCCCGACCAATACCGGTTTCTGTCCCAGGGCACACTCTGGTGGATGACGCTGACCAATGGAGATTTTATTTTTTCATATCTGGCTTATCGTTTCATTTTCACATTTCTGTTGTGCCATTCCATCTACCGGCTCGCCAGGTGCTACTTGCCGCCGCAGAACAGTGTCATGATCGTCTTTCTGTATGGAGCATTCTACCCGTTGTCCATCCGTTACTCTTTCGGCAACCTTCTGGATCCAATGTCCCATCTGGTGATGTTCACGGCGTTGTATTACTGTCGCCAGCGGAAATTCTGGTGCTTCTTCTGGCTCTTTGTGTTGGGCGCTTTCATCAAGGAAACCATGTTGCTGCTGGCTCCCTGCTATTACCTGATGAATCTGGAAATCGCCGGATTGCGCGAAGAACGCAACCTGCAACGAATCGTTCTGTTGAGCGTGGCCGGCATGGCGGTGTTCTTCGCCTGCCGTCTGCCGTTTCATTTCAACTATGATTTCATGACCTTGAACCGGACTCCCGAAATCATGATTTATGCCAATCTTGGATTTTCCAGCGCCTTGGTGACAAGCACCGTTTCGGTGTTTCAACGTTATCTGCATCCCATGCTGTTCCTTTTCATGTGGCTGCCGCTGATTATTTGGCAGCGCCAGCGGCCGCCAGCCTCCCTGTTCTGGACAAGCATCTACCTTGCAGCCGGACTTTATTTCACCAACCTGTGTTTCGGCTGGAATTATGAATCCAGAAATTTCATCCCGGGTCTGATCTTGTTGTTGATTTGCACGGCAATCATCTTGACTGATTGGGTGGACGAAAAATTCCGCGATACCGCATAGCAAATTCTTTTGGCTGCGCCGCATCCATGCGGCGAAAAATACACCTTCGACCTTTTGTTTTCTCCGTGTTTCGGCTAAAAATGGTTTCATGTATTCGCCGACGCCTGATGAATTTTTGAAGCTGGCCGCGCAGGGCAACGTGATTCCCGTCACGCGCCGCCTGCTCGCCGACATTGAAACGCCGCTCTCGGCCTACCGCAAAATCCGCGGCGCGGGCGAATCGTTTTTGTTCGAGTCGGTCGAGGGCGGCGAGCATCTGGGACGTTACTCGTTCGTCGGCTGCAATCCGCGCGCCGTCATCCGGCAGACGGAAAATCGCGTCGAGGTTTTGGAGAATGGAAAAGTCGTGGAGAGTTTTTTGATTGGTAGGGACGCGCTGCCGCGCGTCCAGGCTGACCAGCAGGTCAGCCCTACCGTCGCCGACGGCCTCGTCGTCGTCGAGCGCGTGATGAAAAAATATCGCGCCGTGTCGCTGCCGGGCCTGCCGCGATTCACCGGCGGCGCGGTCGGTTTCATCGGCTACGAATTCATCCACGACGTCGAGCCGGTCGTGCCGCGTCCGCCAAATGACGAACTCAAAACGCCAGTCATTTATTTTCTCGTGGCCGACCAGCTTTTGATCTTTGACCGCGTCGCGCAGACCATCACCGTCCTGGTCAATGCTTTTTTGGACGAGGCGGAAAACCCCGCCGAAGCCTACGAAAATGCGACGAGCGAAATTGAGCGGCTTGTCTCGCTGCTCGAACAGCCGAGCGAACACAGAGCCATTGATGTGCCCAATGACGTTCCTGCCGTCGAATTTCAATCCAATCAATCGCAGGAAAAATTTTGCGCGAACGTCCTCGCCGCCAAAAAACTCATCACGGCGGGCGACATCATCCAGGTCGTCGGCTCACAACGGTTTTCCGCGCCGGTCACGGCATCGCCGATGGACGTTTACCGCGCGGTGCGTTCCATCAATCCGTCACCGTATATGTTTTTGCTGGAGCTGGACGGCTTTTCGCTCGTCGGAGCGTCGCCGGAAGTCCATGTGCGCTGCGAAGAAGGCAGGGTTGAGATCCGCCCGATCGCCGGAACGCGTCCGCGCGGAAAAAATTCCGACGAAGATTCCGCGCTCGAAAAAGAACTGCTCGCCGACCCGAAGGAACGCGCCGAACACGTCATGCTCGTGGACCTCGCGCGCAACGACATCGGACGCGTGTGCGATTTCGGCAGCGTCGTCGTCAAGGATTTGATGGTCATCGAGCGTTACAGCCACGTCATGCACATCGTGACGCAGGTCGAGGGAAAATTATCCGCCGGCAAGACGCTTTACGATCTGATGCGCGCGACATTTCCGGCAGGCACGGTCAGCGGCGCGCCGAAAATCCGCGCGATGCAGATCATCTCCGAACTGGAGCAAACCACTCGCGGGCCGTATGCCGGCGCGGTCGGCTATTTTTCCTTCAACGGCAATCTCGACACCTGCATCACCATCCGCACCGCGCTGCTCAAGGACGGCAAAGCCTGCGTGCAGGCTGGCGGCGGCTGGGTGAACGATTCCGTGCCGGAAACTGAATTCCAGGAATCCGTGAGCAAATCCAAGGCAATGCGCAAAGCCGTGGCGATGGCGGAGAATTTTGGGAAATCGGATTGACCGCGAACCACGCGAAATACGCGAACGGAAAAACTAATTTTATTTTCGCGTATTTAGTGTATTTCGCGGTTGGAAATTTTTGCGGAAATAAAGCCGAAACCATGAAACGAGAAGACTACCAAGCGCGTCTCTACTAATTATCAGGCAGCATGGTTTGGTTATGAAATTCTTTTTCCTGACATTTGTTTTGATGTTTTCCGAGGTGGCCATCCCCGCCGCAGAACGATCAATTGTTCTCGAAGTCCGAATGGACATGGCTGGTGGTTTGAAAACGGCTCTGGATCATTTCGCAATTGATTGTGGCCGTTATCCCACAACTTCGGAAGGGTTCGCTGGCATGGTTAATTGTCCGACAAACTTTTCAGGTGGGAAATGGAGCGGCCCATATCTGGATGCCATTCCGATTGATCCTTGGGGAAATGCTTATGTTTATCATTGTCCGGGCATTCATAACACAAATGGCTACGATCTTTATTCGTGCGGTTTTGACGGAATCAGCAAGAGTGGCGGCGAAGACCTTGACGACATCAATAATTGGGATACTTCATCACCGCATGGCGGACACGATGGGTATTTGAATTACTTCCAGTTGTTCATGGTTAAATTTGGCGGTATTTTTTGGTTCCCATCGGCTATTATTTTGTTTTTGGGAGGGGTTCGGATGATCGCCGCAATCTTTTCACAGCGTGTTCGTGATTCCATCGCCCGGCATCCGATTGCTCATTTGGTTTGGCTTGTTGTGTCGCTGGCAGCTTTTGTCATTTTTATTTACGGCTTTCCCCGTGTTGCAGGTTAATTCTGGGATTATGCACATGACATAAAGGAATAGTTGTAAGGCATTGATTGCAACCAGTTAGAGGATTAACGGCGATTTCTGCGGCCTGTCTTGATGACTTTGCGCCAGTCCCCCGGCGGCTTGACCTTCAGCACTTCGCGCAACGCGGCTTCCGGGTTAATGGCGAATCCCAGCGGCTTGTCCGCCCAGTCGGGCAACCAGCGGCTTGTGCCATTGCCTAACGGAAACAATTTCCAGTCTTTCGGTATGTTGGCGGTTTTGGCTTTGGGCATGGCTGTTTGACTTGGTTAAATTGGTGTGAAGTCAAAACGAAAAGCAAAAGTTCTGTATCCTAATTACTCATGGGTTTCAACTTGTTTAGGAAATACAATGTTTGCGACTCTAATCGAACATCGTCCACGGACAATTCGACGCTGTATTCCCCAAACTTCGGTAGCGCAACTCCGTTTAGATTGATGATCCCATGTTTTAATATCGTTGAAAAGCTGCCTTGAATTTGAACCTTGAATGTTAGCTTAATGGGTTTAACGACGAAATTTCCGTCTGTGTCAATAATGCAAACTTTAATGGTGTGTTCTCCTTCTTCGGATAGGTCAAAACGGATTCGATAGACAAGGCAGCAAACCGGAATTTTACTTGGCGCATTGTCAGCAAAAATCATATCGGATGCGCCGACGATGGATAATGATTGCGATATACCGCTTGTGGTAGCAGATTCGCAAAGTGTTAAAATTCCAACCTTCATGCGCGGTAAATCAAACGCTTTCCGACGGCTTTGGTCAAGCCAACATCCGTGCGTTCGCCGTCGGTCATCTTCCGGCAGTTGTGGCGGTGGTCAAACTCCGCGAGATACAGCGGCAGATGTTGTGCGCTGACATGATGAAACGTGCCGATAACGCCGCGCTTTAACAGCGAGAAAAACGATTCAACCGAGCAAGTCGAAACGATGTTTTCCCCTTCGTGGCGGCTGTATTCGTGCGCCGCGTGCTTCACGGTTTTATGCGTGAATTTCGGTTCAAGCCCGGCGTAGCCTTGATTCATGTCGGTATGCACTTCCGAGCAGATTTCCACATTCTCGCGGATGGCTTGTTTCAAGTTCGCGCCGTTGACCGTCGGCATGACTTTGGAGCGAACCGAGCCGCCGCGTTGCACCATTGCGAAAACCGGCGTCAGTTTGCGGACGGGTTTGGCTTCGCTATTTGTTCCCGTTGGCACAAAACATTCGTCGGCTTCAATCGTGCCGTCCAGCTTTTCGGCAAAGCTGGTTTCGCGCAGCGCGTGCCGGATGCGATGCGCCATGAATAACGCCGTGCGATAGCTGCCAAGCTCCAAATTGCGCTGCAATTGGAGAGAGCTAATCCCTTTTTTGGAACTGCAAATCATGTAATAAGCAATCAGCCATTTGCGGAGCGGTATATGCGAGTCTTCAAAAATCGTTCCGATGGTGACTGTGAACGGGCTTTTGCAGTTTGAACACCAGCGCAGTCCGGCGCGCGTTCCGGCGGCTGGATTGGGTTTGATGTCTGAAAATTTCGTCTGGTCTTTGCATTTGCAATGCGGGCAAACAATGCCGTCTTTCCAATGCACGGATTCAAGATGCTTGCGCGCCTTGTCATCCGTGGCGAAACGGTCAAAGAGTTGAATCAGGGTTATGTCTTTCTGCGCTGGCTTCGTTTTCATGGCTCGAATATGCCATGAATCTAATTATATGTCAAGTGCATAATCCCAGTTAATTCCCTCACTTCGCGTCCTTCGCGCGACAAATTATTCTTTAAGCGCGTCGCGCAGTTCCTGTTTGTAATCGCGCGTCGGCTCGCCGTAACCTTCGCGCCGGATTTTCAGCGCGGGCGCGATGATTTCCACGCGCGGGTCAATCTCGCGCCCGTAAATCAGCGGCCACAGGCGGCGGCAATTGTTCGCCATGTCGTGCCCCTGTTCCTCGTCAAACGATGGACGAAACAAATCCACGGCCAGTTGCAATTCCTTGATGAGTTCGGCTTCCGTCGGATGCCCGGTCTTGGCGATGACGGAACGGAACGCGCGCAAATCTTTTTCATCCAGCCGGTTTAATTTCGCAATCAAAATGTCAATCGGATGCGGAAAAATAAAAGTGCAATTGCCGATACGCGCGGACTGCGTGCGTCCCTTCCAGCGCGGCGAGGTGCGGAAATTCAGTTCGCTGGAAACTTGAACATAAAATTTGGTTTTCTCCTGCCCCAGCCCGGCGCGGTCAACCACTTCGCGCAAATCTTCAAAGTCAGAAAACACGTCCACGTCCGCGCTCGTCAAGGAAGAATCCACGCAAATCTGGAGCGGCGCAGAACCGAAAACCGTGATGGCAAACTGCCGGTCTTGCGGCAGCGCGCCGACAATTTTACGGAGCAATTCAACCGCGCGCGTTGCGAGGTTAATTGAACCAGCCCAGGATTCCACCGCCATATTTTTTCCTTGCGTGTTCAGAGTTCATGGCCTGTTGCACCAGCCGGTTGGTGACGCCCCGATCTTCGACAAACCGCTCCGCCAGCCGCCGGTCGCGCGCCGACCACGGCTTGCCGAGTTCGCGCTTGATGAGCAGGCGCGCGGCGATGCGCGCCTTGCGCCAATACGGGTCCATCAGGCGGTTCAATTCGTGGCTGAAATCCAGCGGCTTCATTTTCGTCATTAAATTTATAGGCCAGATCGCGCCTGACCGCAACGCGGAATTGCCGATGCGAATTGACTCCAAACCCAATCTGCATAGGCTTCGTGCGATCATGAACGCCCGTTTATCAGAAGAACCCGCTGTGCCCGCGTTGCGACCGTTGCTGCCGTTTCTGCTGCTGCTGTTTTTCGGCAGCGGTTGCGCCGCGCTGGTTTATGAAATCGTCTGGTTCCAGATGCTGCAACTGGTCATCGGCTCCACGGCGGTCTCGCTTGGCGTGTTGGTGGGAACTTACATGGGCGGAATGTGCCTGGGCAGCGTCGTCCTGCCGCGCCTCATCTCCGCCTCGCGGCATCCGCTGCGCGTTTATGCGCTGCTGGAATTCGGCATCGGCGTCCTGGGAATTTTAATTTTGTTCGGGATGCCGGTGGCCGCGCAAATTTATTCGGCGCACACCGGCAGCGGGATGGCGGGGATTTTGCAACGAGGTTTGTTCGCGGCGATCTGCCTTCTGCCGCCGACCATTTTGATGGGCGCGACGCTGCCGGCGATGGCACGGCGGATTAAATCCACGCCGCACGGCGTTTCGTGGCTCGGATTTTTTTACGGCGGCAACATCGCCGGCGCGGTGTTCGGCTGTTTACTCGCGGGATTTTACCTGCTGCGCGTCCACGATTCGGAATTCGCCACGTTTGTCGCGGCGGCGATCAACGGGACAGTCGCGCTGGCGGCGATGGCGCTGTCAATTTCAAGGCGGTTTGAAATTCGGGAAGAAACTGAAATCAAATCGGCCACTGCGGGAAAAATTTCGGATGCACTGTCCGTTGACAAAATATTTCCGTGGCAGGTGTATGTCACGATTGCGCTTTCGGGGCTGACGGCGATTGGCGCGGAAGTCGTCTGGACGCGATTATTGTCGCTGACGCTGGGCGGAACGGTTTATGCCTTTTCCATCATTCTCGCCGTGTTTCTTTTCGGGCTGGGCATCGGCAGCACGGCGGGCGCATCGCTCGCACGGAAAAGTTTGCGGCCCGGAATTTTGCTTGGCTGGTGCCAGTTTTTTTTGACGGCGGCGATTTTCTGGACGGCTTATATGCTCGCGGAATCGCTGCCGTATTGGCCGATTGACCCGTCGCTGACGGCGAATGCGTGGTTCAATTTTCAACTGGACATGGCGCGCTGCCTTTGGGCGCTGCTGCCGGCGACGATTTTATGGGGCGCGAGTTTTCCGCTCGCGCTGGCGGCGGCGGCGCGCGGGACAGGATCCGGCGCGGCTCGTCGGCGGAATTTATGCGGCGAACACGGTCGGCGGAATTATTGGCGGCATCGGCTTCAGCATCGTTTTCATTCCGTGGATTGGCACGCAACATTGCCAGCAATTGTTGATCGTGTTTGCGGCGGCATCGGCAATCTTGACGTTCATCGTTTATTCCACCGGCATTTTCCAACGGATTTTTTTGATTCTGCTCGTATTGTTCTTCGCGATGCTGGCACATCACGTTCAAAAAATTCCGGGCGAACTGGTCGCCTACGGACGCTATATGCCGAGCCGGCTTGGCGAATCGGAAATGCTTTACGTCGGCGAGGGCATGAACAATTCCGTGGCGGTGTCGAGGGATTATTCCTCCGGCGTCCGCAATTTCCACATCAGCGGCAAGATCGAGGCGTCGAGCGAACCGCAGGACATGAGGTTGCAGCGGATGCTCGGGCACATTCCTGCGCTGGTGCATTCGCAATCCGCGTTCGGTGCTGATCGTCGGCTGCGGCGCGGGCGTGACGGCGGGGACGTTCACGATCACGCCGGGCATCACGAACATCACCATCTGCGAAATGGAGCCGCTCGTGCCGCGGCATTGCCGCAAAATATTTCAACGAGGAAAATTTCGACGTCGTGACCGACCCGCGCACGAAGATCATTTTCGACGACGCGCGGCATTATATTTTCACGACGCACGACAAGTTCGACATCATCACTTCCGACCCGATCCATCCGTGGGTCAAAGGCTCCGCCACGCTTTACACGAAGGAATATTTCGAGCTGGTGAAAAGCCATTTGAACCCCGGCGGCATCGTCACGCAATGGGTGCCGCTCTACGAAAGCGATTCCGCCGTCGTGAAAAGCGAGATCGCGACGTTTTTCGAGGTTTTCCCGGAAGGCACGATCTGGAGCAACGACCAGAATGGCAAAGGCTACGACGTGGTGCTGCTCGGCCAGGCGGGCGAAACAAAAATCAACCTCGACGAAATCGCGCAACGTCTCGCGCAGCCGGAATTTTCAAAAATGGCGGAATCGCTCCAGACCGTCGGCTTTACGAACGTGTCCGAACTGTTCGCCACCTACGCCGGAAACGCGCACGACCTTGCGCCATGGCTCGCGGACGCCGAGATCAATCACGACTGGAATCTGCGCCTGCAATATCTCGCTGGATTTCACTCTGACCTGTATCAAAGCGAGAAAATCTTCGACGAGATGGTCGAGTATCGCAAATTTCCCGACCGGCTTTTCACCGGCTCGGATGAGAACAAACAGGCCGTGAAAGATGCGATGACGAAACTTCCAACGAAATAGTTTTTTGCAGAGGACTTGAAACGAAATGTCTGCCAAACACGTCCTATCTATTATGGCGCGCGGTTTGTTTGTGAAATTCTTGTTCCTGTCATCTATTTTGATGGCTTCCGAAGTGGCCTTTGCGGACAACCATCTCGCGCGTGTGTATGCAGCCCGTTATGACATAATTGGCGGCTTAAAAGCGTCTCTCGATCATTTTGTAACTGATTGCGGTCGTTATCCAACAACTTCGGAGGGACTCAAAGCTCTGATCAATTGTCCGACAAACATTTCCGGCGGACGATGGCACGGCCCATACATGGACGAAATTCCGATTGATCCTTGGGGAAATGTTTATGTTTATCGTTGCCCAGGAATTCATAATACAAACGGCTATGATCTTTATTCATGTGGATTTGACGGAATCAGCAAGAGCGGAGGCGATGACCTTGACGATATTAACAATTGGAATCCAAACTCAGGTGAAAATGATTTTTCGTCCAGCAACTGGATTTTATCTGGTCTGATTTTATTGATTCTATTGGCTATTCCATTTTTTGGCATTGTTCGATTGATTGCTGCAATATTTTCAAAGCGCGTTCGCGATTCCATTACCCGGCATCAGAAAATCCACATCATTTGGCTTCTCGTGGCATTGGTGGCCGTATTTATTTTGTTCATGTTAACTATCCCGCGTATAGCCGGCTAATCCGCGCGCTTCGCGTCCTTCGCGCGATGTGACGCCAATCTCAAATCTTACCGCGAGGCAATGCGCTTTTGGACGTCGCGGAAGCTGAAGAGGAAAAGGTCGTTCTCGGTCACGGCCTTTTCGACGAGATGCTTGAGCATGGGAACTTCCGCAGCATTGATGACGGCGTGGACGCTCTGCTGGAAAGCCTGCATCGGATCGAAGGTCTTGAACGAGTCGCCGATCAATATGATCGTGGCGTGGCGACGATGGGTGGCGGGCATCATTTGCAGCCACTTGAGCGTCAGATTTTCTTCGGGCTTGGCCGCGCAAAACAGTTCCCCGACTAGGACGACCTGATAACGGACCTGGCTGAAGCGCGTGGAAAATTCGGGATGCGTCGCGGCGATGTGCGACTTGTAGCCGAGGTCGCGCAAGGCGCGTCTGGCTTCGTCAATCCATTGGGGATTGGACAGTCCGAGCAGCGCAGGCTTGTCGGCGGCGGTGATGAACTGTGTTTCAAAGGCGTCGGACATTTTTTATTTGAGTTTGAGGCCGGAACTGGGCGGCACAGGCTCGCCTTCCGGCTGGCCGCCGCTCCGCATTTTCAACGAGCCGACGGTCGAGGTGATTTCGCCGCGCTCCTTCTTGATATTGTCAATGCCGCGCGAGACGACGCCGCGCTTGCTGCAATAGAGCAGCGCGGTCTCCTCGGTGATGACGCCCTTTTCAAAAGCCTCAATGCAGGCCTGGTCAAACGTGCGCCAGCCAAACGTGTAGCTCGCCTCGATGATCTCGTAAAACGTCTTGCCCTCGCTTTCGCCGAGGCGGACGGTTTCCTCGGTGCGGAGGTTGTGCCCCATGATTTCAAGCAGCGCGCAACGTCCGCCGCCGATTTTCGGCGCAAGCCGCTGGCTGACAATCCATCGCAGCGAATCGGCGAGGCGGATGCGGACCTGTTCCTGATCCTCGGCCTCGAACATGCCGAGGATGCGGTTGACAGTTTCACCCGCGTTGACCGTGTGCAGCGTGCTCAAGACCAGGTGGCCGGTCTCCGCCGCGCTCAACGCGATTTTCACCGTCTCCTGGTCGCGCATTTCGCCGACGAGGATCACCTTCGGCGCCTGGCGCAACGCGGCGCGCAGGCCGTTGGCGAACGAGTCGAAATCAATCCCCTGTTCGCGCTGGTTGAACGTCGCCTTCTTGTGCGGATGCACAAATTCCACCGGGTCTTCGAGCGTGACGACGTGGACGGCCTTGGCCTCATTGATTTCGTTCAGGACGGCCGCGAGCGTCGTGGATTTGCCGGAGCCGGTCGCGCCGGTGACGAGGATCAGCCCGGTTTTTTCCTTGGGCAACAACTTGAAGATTTCCGGCAGTCCCAGCATTTCAAGCGTGGGAATTTTGGTGGTCAACTGGCGCAGCACGGCGGAATAATTCCCGCGTTGCGAAAAAATGTTGACGCGAAAACGCGCCTGGTTCGTGAGCGCATAGGCCGAGTCGCACGAGCCGTGCTGCAACAGGTGTTCAACAAGCTGAAAATTGTCGCCGATGATGTTGAGTGCGAGCGTCTCCATCTGGAACGGCGTGAGTTTTTCAATCGGCGGGTCAATCGCGACCGGCTTGAGTTCGCCATAGGATTCCACCTGCAACGGGCGGTCCACGGTGAACAGCAGATCCGACACCTCCTTCTGCGAGACGAGCATCGTGCTCAAAATCTGATCCAGTTCCGGGCGGCGCATAAATCATTCTTCGTCTTCGGGCGGATGCGCGAGGAACGGGCGGAATTTTTTCTTGTCGAGCGACTTGTCGTAGGCGTCCTCCGGCGCGATGCGCTTCATCCGCAAATGCTCCATGATGTGGTCGTCGAGCGGCTGGTTGCCGGATTTTTTGCCGACCTGGATCATGCCCGGAATCTGGTGCGTCTTGTTTTCGCGCACGAGATTGGCGACTGCGGTGTTGAAGACCAGGATTTCAAATGCGGCCACCCGGCCTTTTTTGTCAATGCGCTTGAACAGCGACTGCGCCACGATGCCCTTGAGCGATTCCGAAAGCGTCTGGCGGATTTTGTTCTGCTGGTCCGCCGGAAACACGTCAATGATGCGGTCCACGGTCTTCGCCGCGCTTTGCGTGTGCAAAGTTCCAAAAACCAAGTGGCCGGTGCTCGCGGCGGTCAGCGCCAGCTCAATGGTTTCCAGGTCGCGCATTTCGCCGATCATGATGATGTCCGGATCTTCGCGCAGCGATCCGCGCAGCGCCGACGCGAACGACTTGGTGTGGACGCCGACTTCGCGGTGGTTCACCAGGCAGCTTTTGCTTTCGTGGACAAATTCAATCGGGTCTTCAATCGTGATGATGTGGTCCCTGCGGTTTTTGTTCGCGTAGTCCATCATAGCCGCGAGCGTCGTGGATTTGCCGGAACCCGTCGGCCCCGTGACGACGACCAGACCGCGGTGCAGCATGGCAGAATTTTTTCAGCACGGCGGGCAGCGGCGCGTCGAATTTTTCAAAATCCTCGAACGACAGCACGCGGCTGGGAATCTGGCGGAACACGGCGGCCACGCCGTTCTTCTGGTTGAAAAAATTGACGCGGAAGCGCGAGATGTTCGGGATTTCATAGCCGAAGTCCACGTCGCCCGTTTCCTCGAACTGTTTGATTTTGTATTCCGGCGAGATTTCGTAGAGCATCGTCTTGAGCGCGTCGCTTTCGAGCGGCGGAAAATCCACGCGCTGCATCTCGCCGTTGATGCGGAGGATCGGCGGGTTGCCGGAGGACATATGCAGGTCAGACGCCCTCTGCTCAAACATCAGATTGAAAAACGCATCTATTTTGGCCATATATCCTCTTCTGTTGTCCGAATCTTAACCCAGTCCGCGCCAAACGCAAGCCATGAAAACGCCCGCCGAAATCATCCGCCGCGAAATCGCGGAACGCGGCGTCCTGCCATTTTCGCGCTTCATGGAACTCGCGCTTTACGCGCCGGACTGCGGCTATTACGAGGCGCAAAAGGAAAACGTCGGGCGGCGCGGCGATTTTTACACGAGCGTCAACGTCGGAAACCTTTTCGGCGAACTGCTCGCATTTCAATTTGCGGAATGGCTGGAAGAAATGTCAGAAGTGCGAATTCGCGAATTGCGAATTGTCGAGGCCGGCGCGCATGACGGAAAACTGGCGGCGGATATTTTGAGCTGGTTGCAATTGAACCGGCCAAAACTGTTCGCGCAAATCGAATACGTGCATCATCGAACCCTCCGCGCGCCGCCGGGAATGGCAGGGCGAAACGTTGAAACCATTTGCGCCGTGCGTCCGCTGGCTTCCCGATTTTGAAATCTTAAAACTAAAGACTAAAAACTCAAAACTGACCGGAATCATCTTTTCCAACGAACTGCTCGACGCCTTTCCCGTTCAAAGATTTGGCTGGGATGCACAAAGCAAAAAATGGTTCGAGTGGGGCGTCGCACTTGACGGCGAAAAATTCATCTGGGCGAAAATTCAAAATTCAAAATTCAGATTTGCCATCTTCGCTTTTGGATGTTTTGCCGGACGATTACACCGTCGAAATTTCCCCCGCCGCCGAAAACTGGTGGCGCGAGGCCGCGGGCGTTCTTGAAAATGGAAAATTATTGACGATGGATTACGGCTTTTCCGCCGACGAACTCTTTTCGCCCGCGCGCACAAACGGCACGCTCCGCGCCTATTTCCGGCATCATCTTGCCGACGACATTTTGGCAAATGCAGGCGGACAGGATTTGACCGCGCACGTCAATTTTTCCGCGATTCAAAAAACCGGAGAAGATGCCGGGCTGAAAACGGAATTATTTGGCAGCCAGGCAAAATTCCTGGCTCAAATTCTGGAAAAGATTTGGGAGGGAAAATCCATTGAATGGAACGCCGGCCGCACGCGACAGTTTCAAACTCTCACGCACCCTGAACATCTCGGCCGCGCCTTCCGCGTCCTGGTTCAGTCGCGCTGAAGTTCGTAATTCAAGACCGACAGGCAATAAATCGCCGCCGTTTCCACGCGCAAAACCAAACTGCCAAGTGAAACCGGCTGCGCGCCGGAATTTTCAATTGCCTTCAATTCGTCCAAAGTGAAATCCCCTTCCGGCCCGATCCAAACGCCAATGCCTTGCGGTAAGCGTCCGTCGGCCTTTTCAAATTCCTGGAAAACTTCGCGCGGATGCCGCCGCTCTTTTTGCAGCGAGCCGACGAGCGACAAATCGAATTTTTCCTTCCGCGCGAGAAATTGTTCAATCGTCAGCGGCGCTTCGATTTCCGGCAGCCACGGCGCACCGCATTGTTTGATGGCTTCAATCGCCACGGTCTGCCATTTCCCGCGTTTGAGTTCCGCGCTCTCGCCGTCGAGCTGCGCCACGACTCGTTCCGACAGAACCGGCACGATCCGGTGCGCGCCCAGCTCGACGGATTTCTGGATGATGCTTTCGATGATTTTCCCTTTCGGAACTGCGACGAGCAAAGTGATTTGACATGACGGCGGCGGCTTGAAATTTTTCAGCGACACGGAAAGCGTCACCGCATCGCGTGAACAATTTTCAACCGTGCAAAGAAATTCATTTCCCGCTCCGTCCAGAACGGCGACAAGCTCGCCGTATTTCACGCGCAGAACCTTCAGCGCGTGTTGCGCTTCGCGTCCGGCGAGCCGGAGAGAGTTTCCGGCGCAGTTTTTAGGCGGCAGATAAAATCGGTGCATGAATTTGTTTTATATCGTTCTTGTCCTCATTCTCGAAATGATCAGCCGAGGACGAGCATGATTTGATTCACTTGAAAAACTTTTTCGCCTTCTCAAAAAAACCGCGCGCGATGGGCGTTTCCTGGCCGTCCAGCAATCCGGCAAATTCCTGCAACTTGGCCTTTTGTTCGGAATTCAGCCGCGTCGGCACTTCCACCTGCACGCGGACGTGCAAATCGCCGTGGCCGTAGCCCTGAAGATTTTTCACGCCCTTGCCTTTGACGCGGAACGCCGTGCCGGGCTGCGTTCCCGCCGGAATTTTAACCGTCACCTTGCCTTCGAGCGTCGGCACCTCGATCTCCGCGCCGAGCGCGGCCTGGATGAAACTCACCGGCACTTCGCACAGCAGGTCGTCGCCGTCGCGCTGGAAAATCTCGTGCGCCTTGACGTGCAGCATCACATACAAATCGCCCGGCGGCCCGCCGCGAAAACCCGCCTCGCCATTTCCCGTCGAGCGCAGGCGCGAACCCGCGTCCACGCCCGGCGGAATCCGCAGCTTGATTTTTGAGGCGCGCTCGCGCTTGCCGTTTCCGTGGCAGGATTTGCACGGCTTGTCCAAAGTCCGCCCCGCGCCCTTGCAATGCGGACAGGTCTGCGCGATGCTGAAAATCCCGCGCGACATCAGCACCTGTCCGCGCCCGCCGCACGTCGCGCACGTTTTTAACTTTGAACCGGCCTCCGCGCCGGAGCCGCCGCACGATTCGCACTTGTCGAGTTTGGTGACTGAAATTTCCCTTTCGCAGCCGAGCGCGGCTTCTTCGAGCGAAACTTCCAGATCGTAACGCAAATCTTCCCCGCGCTGCGGGGCGGAAGGATCATGTCCGCCGCCGAATAGATTTTCAAAAATGCTGCCGCCACCGCCTCCACCGCCGAAGACTTCGCGGAAAATGTCGAACGGATCGTGGAAGCCGCCCGTGCCGCTGCCAAATCCGCCGCCGCGTGCACGCTGGCGCGGATCGAACGCCGCATGGCCGAACTGGTCGTAGGCCGCGCGCTTTTGCGGGTCGCTCAATGCCTCGTAAGCCTCGCCAAGCTCCTTGAATTTTTCCTCGGCGGTCTTGTCGCCGGGATTCTTGTCCGGGTGATATTTGACGGCGAGGCGGCGGTAGGATTTTTTGATGCCGTCGGCGGTTTCCTCGCGGGTGACTTCCAGGATTTCGTAATAGTCGCGCTTTGCCATCTGAAGAATTTTCGATTTACGATTTACGATTTACGATTTGCACGCGCTTGTCTGCCTTAGGATTTTTCAGCCGGCTTCTTTGCAACAATGACGGCGGCTGGCCGCAGCAAACGGTCGCGCAATTTGTAGCCCTTGCGGATTTGCTGGGCGACGTAGCCTTCGGGAACGTCGGCGGTTTCCTGCTGCGAAACGGCTTCGTGCAACGTCGGGTCAAATGGTTTTCCCGTCGCGTCAATTTCTTCGAGTCCGCTTTCGAGCAGAGCGCTTTTGAGCTGCTGCTGGATCATCGCGACGCCCGCCTGCAACGCTGTAAGTTTCTCGCCATCCGCGTTTTGCGCGGCGACCTGCGCCATCTCGAAATTGTCGAGAATCGGCAAAAGTTTCTGGAGCAGTGATGCGTTGGCGAACTGCGCGGCCTCGATGCGTTCGCGCGCGGCGCGCTTCTTGAAATTTTCAAGGTCGGCGGCGGCGCGGATCCAGTTGTCCTTGTATTCGCCGGCCCTGGCGGCATTGGCCTGCAATTCGGCCAGTTGCTCCGGGGCAAATTGCGGCGCGGGTTCGGGCGCGGCTTCGGTTTCGGTCGCTTGTGTTTCTTGTTTCTTCATGCTGCTGTGTCGTCTAAAAAAATTCAGGCCGGAAGTTTAAACCATTTTTCCGAATTCGCAACCGTGATGAAGCGGATCGCCTGCCCGCACTCTCGACACTTCGCGTTCTGATTGTTAGCGTTTGGCCATGAATTTTCTGGTCACCGGCGGCGCGGGTTTCATCGGCTCGCACGTTTGCGAACGGCTTCTGCGCGACGGCCACAACGTCTGGGCGTTCGACGACTTGAACAATTTTTACGATCCGCAGTTCAAGCGGTGCAACCTCCGCGAAATCCAGTCTCTCGCCAAGCCGTTTGAATTTGTCCACGGCGACATCACGGATGCCGCCGCGCTTGCCGGGATTTTTTCCTCGGTCAAATTTGACCAGGTCATCCATCTCGCCGCGCGCGCGGGCGTGCGTCCGAGCCTTGAACAACCGGCGCTTTACCAGCGCGTCAATGTCGAAGGCACGGTCAACATCCTCGAAGCCGCGCGCAAATCCGGCGTGAAAAAAATCATCATCGCGTCGTCGTCGTCGGTTTATGGCACCAATTCCAAAGTGCCGTTTTCGGAAAGCGACCCGATTTTTTCCGCCATCTCGCCTTACGCCGCGAGCAAGCTGGCGTGCGAGGCGCTCGGCCACGTTTATCATCACATTTACAAAATGGACGTGACGATGCTGCGTTTCTTCACCGTTTATGGCCCGCGCCAGCGGCCGGACCTGGCCATTTGCAAATTCGCGAAACTGATTTCCGCCGGAAAACCAATTCCTGTTTTTGGCGACGGCAGCGCCGCGCGCGATCACACGTTTGTTTCGGACATAATTGACGGAGTCAGCGCGGCGACGGAAAGGGAATTTGGCTATGACATTTTCAATCTCGGCGAATCGGAAACCATTTCCTTGAGCCGGATGATTGAATCGCTTGAAAGCGCGCTCGGTAAAAAGGCGATTATTGACCGCCAGCCGTTGCAGCCGGGCGATGTGCCGATCACGTTCGCCGACATTTCCAAGGCGCGCGAAAAGCTAGGCTACAATCCAAAAGTGAAATTCGCGGACGGCATCAAGCTGTTCGCTGACTGGTTTCGGCAAAACCAGACGTAGCGCGGATTTTTAATCCGCTGTATCGCCGAATTGCATTCGGCACCGTCATGAAAATCACATGGACGCAATTGTTTTTGAACCGTTGCGGATTGAAAATCCGCGATACGGCAGATTGCAAATCTGCGCTACTTTTATTTCGCAGGCGGATCGTTGGTTTTGTTTTCGTTTTTGAACGCGGAGCGCAGGAGCCAGTGGCGTTTCAATCCTTGCACGAAATCGTCGGAATCGGTGACCATTTTTGAGATGCCGCCCAGCATATTTGTGTTCGCCTGAACCTGCGTGTTCAAATTGCTCGTGATGTCCGCGACGTGATTGAGCGTCGCGTCGAGGCCTTCCGTCAGTTGCGTCAGATTTGTGTCCGTATGAGCAAGGAGAGAATTGACATTCGTCAACGCGACTTGAAATTGTCCGCCGCCATTTGTGCCAAGCGCCCAGTTGATCGGGCCGCCCGGCTCGCGCAATTGTGAGCTGATGGCGGTGAAATTCGTCAATAACGGATGCGTCTCGACAAGCGTTATGTTCAGATTTGAAGTCGCATTTGCCGCGTTGTCCAGAACGGTGGCGATTTTGTTTGTCAGCGCTAGGATGTTCGGCAGCGCGGTTTGCACCTGCGAAATCATGGCCTGCAACTGATCCGTAACGGCGGGCGATTCGACGGCCTTCAGCCACGCGGCGTCGCGTCCGGGCGTGAACTCTTCGTAGCGGTGGTCGCGCGGATGCCATGACGCGACGATGTGTGTTTTGTCCTTCTCGGTGTTGTTGTAGGCGTAAATCGGGCCGTGAACCAGGTCTGCAATTTGCGGCAAATTGGTCGTGTCGAGCATCGCGTAGGCGTGGAAGACAATGTCGCCGGTCTCATTGGTCACATCCTGCGAAAGCTGCCACTGGCCCGGCTGCGAAACGACAAGCTGCCGCAGTTCATCCACATTTGTAAAATTGGAAACCGGCTGCGTGACGCAAATCTCGTAGCCGTTCGTGCCGCGCGTGATTTCCAACTGCCGTTTGCCAAGAAAATCCGCCGCGTTGACTTTCACGACCGAGCCTTCCGACCAGATATAGCGGAAATACGGGTCGCGGACTTCAAAGACGACCTCGACATTGTGCGCGTCGCGCGGCTGCATCGGGTGGACGCTCAAAATATCCCCTACGGAAAATCCCATCATCACGACCGGGTCGCCGATGTTCAGGCCGGTCGAGCTTTGGATGTAGGTGTGGAACTTCGCCTTGATGACAAACCAGCCCTTGCGTTCCGCCGTATGATAAACGTAATAACCGAAGCCGAACAGCAGCAGCGCCGTCGCCAGAAAAACAAACCAGCCTACCGCGCGCTCCATCCGGCTCAACCGCGTCCGCAATTGCGGCGTCAAATCTTGAAGTGCCATGATTTATTCCTTTCTAAATGTTGTTGTCCCCTGCGAAACCTCCATCAACTGCATCACAATCGTGTCGTCCTGCGACGCGACCTCGTTCCACGAACCGAGCAGGCTGAACGTTTTATCCCGCAGCAGCGCGAAACGGCGCGCGTCGCTTTTCCACACGCGCAAATCCTCCGCCGTCACCGCAATCGTCACCGGCCTGCCGCCGAAATGTTCGTGGCCGCGCCACAATTGATCCAGAAATTGCAGCCACCATTTCGCGTGGTGCGCGCCGAGGCCGTTGAGCGGATTGTCGAGCAGCAGCAGTTCCGGCTGGAGCATCAGCGCCCGCGCCAGCGCCGCGCGCTTGAGCCAGCTCAAGCCGACATTCGATGGCGTGATGTCGGCGAGCGGCGTCAAACCCATCAGTTCCAGCAGCGCCCGCGCCTTTGCCTCCGCCGCGCCAAGGGGCAAATCCTTGTGATACTGCAGCGGCAGCGCGACGTTTTCCGCGATCGTCAGGCGGTTGAACAACTGGCCGCTTTCAAAGACAAATCCGACGCGCAGCCGGTCGGCAAGTTCCGATTCGCCGAAATCTTGCGTTTCAATTCCGAAAAGTCTGTAGCTGCCCTTCGCCGGCGTCATCAGTCCGGCGGTCATCATCATCAAATCGCTTTTGCCCGACTGCTCCTGCCCGGCCACGACCCAGAATTCGCCCGGCGCGACCGTCCAGTTCACGTCCGCAAGCGCGGTCAAGTGCGTGTCGCGCATGGAACAGACGTCCACGCCACGCATTTCAATCACCGCAGTTTTTGGATTTTCGCTCATGCGACGAGATAAAGAAAAATGAACAGCGCGTCAATCAAGCACGCACACGACGATGCCCTGCGTCACCGCGCGCACCGCCACGCGCGAAACATCGTCGAGCCGCAGCGGTTGCGCCAGCCCGTGATAACACGTCACGATGGCGATGAAAAATCCGAATGCGATTGTTTTCAGCGCCAGCAGCGCGAAATCCAGCCAGCCCAGCGAATCGGCCAGTTGCTTGAAATAATCGCCCGGCGTCAGCGGCACGTCCTGCAAAAACGCGCACAAGTAACCGCTCACGAGCGCGCCGATGATGAGATAGACCGTCAGCGAAAAAACTCCAAGCGCCATCCCGATCACGCGCGGCACGATCAGATAATGCACCGGATCAATTCCCAAAGTTTCCAGCGCCTCGACCTCGCCCGTCGCGCGCGCCGTGCCAAGTTCAATGACATTTGCCGTGCCGACGCGCGCCAGCACCAGCATCGCCGCCAGCAACGGGCCGAGTTCGCGCACCACCACGACCACCATCACCGTGCCGATGTAATTGATCGCGCCGAAACGCGCGAGGGTCGAAACCGATTCCCCGATCACCAGAAATCCGAGTGCCGCCGCCACGAACAAAAACATCGGCAGCAATCCCATCCCCGCGCGGAAGATTTCGCGGCGGATCAGCGGCCTCATCACGTTCGGTGCCACGCGGAATTTTTTCAGGATGACGCCCAGCGTGATCAGCGCAAACGCGCCCAATCCCTGAACCGTCAGCAGGAAGAGAAATAATTTCCGTCCCAGATAATCCGAGTAAGAACGCGGCAGCGGCGCTCGACGCAGCAACTGCGCGTCGGCAAATTCAAGCGTCTTGGCAAGACCCGTTCGCATGAAGCCAGCGTATAGCCGCAGAGTCGTCCGGTCAAAAATGTTTTTCTTTATATGCGCGCCGCTGCACAATTCCCTGGTGACAAAGCTTGAAGCAAAAAAGCGCCACGCGCAGCTTGCCGAGGAAATCCGCAGGCACGACCACGCCTATTACGTCGAGGCGCAGCCGAAAATTTCCGACCGCGATTACGACCGGCTTTATCACGAACTGCTCGAACTCGAAAAAGAATTTCCCGAACTCGCCAGCGCCCGATTCACCGAGCCAGCGCGTCGGCGGCGCGCCGTTGAGCGAATTCAAATCCGTCCGGCATTCCGTGCCGATGTTGAGCCTCGACAACACTTATTCCGAGGAGGAAGTCCGCGATTTCGTCAAGCGTCTGGAAAAACTTTTGCCCGGCGAAAAACTGGATTGGATCGTCGAGCCGAAAGTGGACGGCGTCGCGATCAGTTTGCGTTACGAAAACGGCGTGCTCGTCACCGGCGCGACGCGCGGCAATGGCACCGAAGGCGATGATGTGACCGCGAATCTGAAAACCATCCGCAGCGTTCCTTTGAGTTTGAAAATTAGCCACAGAGCCACAGAGCCACAGAGAAAACAAAATGATTTTTCAGAAGAAAACTCTATGTCTCTGAGCCTCGGTGGCAAAATCCTTTTCCTCTGGAAGTTCGCGGCGAAGTGTTCATGCCGGTCGCCGGTTTTGAAAAACTGAACGCCGAGCGCAAAGCGGCGGGCGAGGAACTTTACGGCAATCCGCGCAACACCGCCGCCGGTTCGCTCAAACAACTCGATCCCAAAATCGTCGCCAAGCGTCCGCTCGACGTTGTGATTTACGGCATCGCCGAGATTGAAGCGCGCAAAGCATCGCATCCGCACATCCGAACTTCTCGCGTGGCTGAAAAAGCTCGGTTTCAAAACGCCGGAAAAAATCTGGCACTGCCATTCGGCCGAAGAATTGATTGCCGCCATTCACGAGCTGGACAAAATCCGCAAAAAATTTCCCTACGAAACCGACGGCGCGGTCATCAAATTGAATTCCTTCGCGCAACGCGAACGCGCCGGGTTCACCGCCAAGGCGCCGCGCTGGGCCATCGCCTACAAATACGCGCCCGAACAGGCCGAGACCAAACTGCGCGGCATCACCATCCAGGTCGGGCGCACCGGCGCGCTCACGCCCGTGGCCGAACTCGAACCCGTTTTTCTCGCGGGCAGCACCATCAGCCGCGCCACGCTGCACAACGAGGATTACATCCGCGAAAAAGACATCCGCATCGGCGACACCGTGACGATTGAAAAAGCCGGCGAAGTCATCCCCGCCGTCGTCAACGTCGTTCTGAAAAAGCGCGGCGACGGCGAAAAGAAATTTAATTTTCCGAAAACCTGTCCCGAATGCGGCTCAAAAGTCGCCAAGGAAATCGGCGGCGACGAAGAGGAAGGCTCGGTCTGGCGGTGCGTGAATCCCGATTGCCCCGCGCAGATTCGCGGGCGCATCGAACATTGGTGCGCGCGCGGCGCGATGGACATCGAAGGCGGCGGCGAAGTCCTCGCGGCGCAGCTCGTGAAAAATAATCTCGTGCGCGACGTGGCCGATCTCTATTCGCTCAAGCTCGACGACGTGGCGAACCTCGAACGCATGGCTGAAAAATCCGCGAAAAATTTTCTCGACGCCCTCGCCGCCAGCAAATCGCGCGACCTGTGGCGATTGATTTTTGGCCTGGGAATTTTGCACGTCGGCGCGGGCGGAGCGAAATCGCTCGCGCGGCATTTCCCGGCGCTCGACGACATTTTTGCCGCGAACGCGGAACAACTGGCCGAGGCCGAGGACATCGGCGAAGTCATCGCGCGCAGCTTTGTGCGACTGGCATGGCGACAGCGAACGAAATCAAAAATTTGATCGAACGGTTGCGCGCCGCCGGATTGAATTTCAAATCCGAACTGTTTCAACCACGCGCCAAGGCCGGGCCGTTCGCCGGAAAAACCTTTGTCCTCACCGGCACGCTGCCGACGCTGAAGCGCGAGGAAGCGGCGGCGAAGATCGAATCGCTCGGCGGCAAAGTGAGCGGCAGCGTGAGCAAGAAAACGGATTTTGTGGTGGCGGGCGAAGAAGCCGGTTCAAAACTCGACAAGGCGCAAAAGCTCGGCGTGAAGATTATTGATGAGAAGGAGTTTTTGAAATTGTGCGGCGATTGATTCAAACCGCGCCAATGGTTAAGTCAGTTTCCCGTCGCGAAGTTTTAGTGCAAATTTGGTCGCCTTGTTAAGCCATTCGATAATTTTATCTCGATTTCCATCCAGTTTGTCTTCAATTGAGCGATTGATTGAGAATCCTTTGAAGTCATTCCAACCGCAGAAAACGGACTTCGGTAATAGGCGTTGCAAATGAACATTCACATCGGTATCTGTGGGCGGATTTTTCTTTACACTGTCTAACCAAGATCCTTCAACGCATAATTCAATTTCCTTTTTGTCATCCATCAATGGAGAAAAAGCTATGCCAACACTAAAATATGGTTCCTTACGCGGCGGAAAGGCCAAATAATAGTCGTCGCGAAATTCCACTTTTCGCCTCATCAATTTCTCTGCTTCACTGTTCTCGTCATAGAAGTCTAGCAAAAGCCTTTCGGCAGCTTCACGGAAAAGTATTCCGTCCTCAAATTCTCCGGTGGTTTTTATTTTTGGTATTTGCATAGGAACTAATCTTTCTTGTTTCAGATATTGAGCAAATTGCTGACAAATGATTTTGACCGCAGGTGTGTCAATTTCGTCGAATGAAGAAGAACAGGCCTTTTCCAAAGCATTGTGAACTTTTGACCATGAAATATGCCTGTGAACTCCCGTTGGTAGCATTTCTGTAACTCCCGTTGGTAGAAATTCTGCTTTTGTAAGAGTAACTAAGAACCGGCTTGCAAATTTTTTGTAACGATTAGAATCGAGTTCGTGAAGGTATTTGAGCAATTGGTCAGACCCAAAAGCGGCATTAACTTTGTCCTCAAATAATATAACCCAACCACCAACCTCTGATTCGACTACCATGTCCAAGCGTCCTTTCTTCTCATGTTCCAAAAGATGAAAAAAACGCTGCGTGTCTACACAGGAAACGTCATAATTTTTTACGTTCAAAGGAATTGATAAAAGAAACTCTTGGCGAAAACCCTTTGAATTGCGAAGGCACCAAGCCAAAGCTTCAGTGCAAAAATCTTCAGTTGCAGTTCGGTTTTCCCTTGGAGTGTATGAGGCCAAGCAGTGAAATATATTTTCGCTCTTGGGGTCTTTTTGTTGCATTTAATTATGAAGTAAATTTATTCAGATTTATTGTCAAGACCCAACTCCTTCTGCCGTTTCTCCGGCACGATTTTCTCAAGGATTTTCTTCAGCTTTTTAAATTTCTTTTCCGCAAGCTGCTGAATCTTTTTGTCGTTGCCCGGCAACGTCGTTTCCATTTGCGGATCAAGCTCGCGACTAAATTTTTCAACGAGTTCAAGTCCGCGTTTAATCGCCAGCAACGCTCCGGCGACATGAATTTCCACAATGCTCTCCACGGCGCTTTGACAATGAATATTGTCCAGTTGGACGGATTCCCACAGTTCAACCGCCTTGTTCCAAAGGCCTTTTCGAGCATAATATTCGCCCAAATATCCTTTCAGGTGCGGCAGCATGGAAGGATGCCTGGCTACCTTGAATGTTCGTGAAAGTTTTTTTGCGAGCTTGTCCAATTCATCCATTCTTTTCAATTCAAGCCATGTCTCGCAGGTGAAGGCCAGTTCCGTGATGTCAAATTCACCGGCAAACCGGCGTGGAATGTATTTGCTGGCTGCTTCGTGGTTTCTACTGGAGCAATAAAAATAAAGCATACTTCGGCGGACGGCTTGTTTGTCACGCTTTTGCAAACGCTCGTAGGCAGCCTCGACCACCGGCGTCCACGGTTTGCATTTGTCCGCATGAGTGAAAATGATATTCAATGCGTTGTTGAAATCATCGCTTGTCATGTCACGGCTTTTCAATGCGCGACGGGCTTTGGACAAAGCTTCGCGCTTCATGCCCAGACCCGACAGGCCACCCCATTCGTCCAAACCCAATATTCTTTCTGCGTCGTTATTCATGTTGCCAGATTACAACATCAGGTGGGACAAATGCTGTCCAACTTAAAATAATTTCGGGATTGTTTCGTCCCGAAGGGACAACTGGAAATTAGCCCGGCAGCCGAACCTCGGCCTGGCAATGTGCCGGGTTCGCGTCCCAAAACATAATCCGTCCTGAAGGGATGGCGGAAAATCCGCATCCGTCCGGCGTCCCTCGCGGGACTCAAAATTATTTTCGCGGAATCATTCCAGCCACTTCGTAGCTGGCTAATTTCCATCCGTCGCTCGCGACTTCGCACGTTTTCAAAAATTATTTCAATCTTTTCTGAAATTCCACGCACGCCTTCGTCACGTCCAGAATTTTTACTTCGCTGTAATTCCCTCCAACACCGGCGAGTTGCGAATGGTGATTCCACGGACATCGGCGGCCAGAACCGCCGCCGGCACTCCGGGGGCGAGTTGCGCCTTGAAGTTGTCCATTTCCAGCCCGTCAACGTCAGCACATTCGATGGCCGGACGGAAATCGTCCCGCGCAAAACTCACGCTGACGTTTGCCAGCTCCAAATCGCGGATGTGCCGCGCAAAAAGTCCGTAAGCGGGCATGACGCCATGCGGTTCGGGATAACCCGTGCCGAGTTCCATGGGAATGTTGCCGACTTGTTTCCTGGTGCCGCCGCCGTCAAAGATGAGCCGGATGTTGTCCAGGCGCACGCCTTCGACGGGCTGTTCCGGCAGTCCGGTGATTTGAATGCCGCTCGTCCTATCAACGCCCGTGGCGATGACGTTGGAAATGAAAATGTTTTTGATGCGTCCCGGCGCGGTCACGTCCGGGCCGCGGTTGCGTTTGCCGGTGGTGATGTAAATGGGATACGAGTTCATATCCATCATGGTGATGTTGTTGATGGAAATATTTTCCATGAGGCCGCCGTCCACCTCCTCCAGGGCCAAACCGCGGCAGTTCCGAAACGTGCAGTTGGCGATGGTCACGTTGCGGAAGCCGCCGTTAGCCTCGGTGCCAAATTTAATCCTGCCAATGCCGCCGCGACTGGGCTTCATCGTGCCGTCCAGCAGCGTGCCTTCCTGAAAACCGGAGACCTGGCAGTTCACGATGGTCAGATTTTCGGTGATGACGTTCCGGCCCAGCGCGAACGAGCTTTTGAGGCACAAACCGTCGTCGTGCGGCGAGTTGATGCGGCAGTTGGAGACTGTCGGTGTTTTTGCAGCAGTCAATGTCAATGCCGTCGCGGTCGGTGTCCATCGTCACGTTGTCCACCGTCATGTCCGTGCAGCCGGTGACGAGAACCGCAAAGTGGCCGCCGTGCGCAATGGTGATGTCGCGGATCAAAACATTGCGGCACAATTTCAAAGCGATGGCCTTGTTGCCGAGCCGACTGGGCGGATGGCTGTTTTCCAGTTGCGGCGTGCGGTTGGCCGGACTCCATTTTGAGAATCCGCACATCGCGTCCAGCAACCCGTCGTCGCGCACCAACCCGCCGCCGTTGATCATGCCGGTGCCGGTGATGAAGACGTTGGTGAGATTTTCGCCCCAGATGAGGCTGTTGTGAAAATAAGTGTGCCCGCCATCCTGATACGCTTGGCCGTGCCAAGGTTCCGTCGGATCATAGGCGTTCATCGCCTGCGGCGCGCCAAAAACGACCGCGCCGGCGTCGAGATGCAAGTTGAGATTGTTCGTGAGGTGGATGCTGCCGCACAAATAGGTTCCCGCCGGAATAAAAACGGTTCCACCGCCGGCCTTTGCCGCCGCTTGAATGGCCCGGTTGACCGCCGGGCTGTCCAGATTTGTCCCGTCACCCAACGCGCCGAAATCGCGGACATCGAAAACGGTTTTGCCGCCGGGTGAAGCACACGCGGACGCAAGAAAACAGAGAGAAATGAAAATGACGGCGATGGATTTCATTTCGGAATTTTGCCCGAATTGGCTGCGGTTTGCAACCGGCTGCACAATTCTGCGTTGCTTTCGTCACATCCGTCGCTTTTAGAATGGCCGGGATGTCGCACAGGCGCACGCTTCCTGTCGGGTAAATATTCAGCGCGCAACGGCGGCAACCGGGCTTGATTCCGGCAAAAATTCCGGGATGCGCGCGAGGACAAGTTCGTTGCCGAAAAAATCGTGGCGCGCGATGTTTTGCCGGTAATGGTCGAGGCTGGCGAGGAATTTTGGCATCTGCACGAAGTGGCGCGGATAAGGAAAGCATGAAATCAGGAAAAACCAGTTCTTTGTTTCCTGCCTTCCTTATTCAATAAACCAGCACCAGCACCGCCGCATCCTGCGCCGACTCCAGGAAGCTCAAGAGCACGCTGCTCTTCACCGCGTAATTCACTTGGTGGCCGTCCGCAAGGACTCCGGCAACGCCCCGCTCGTGCCAGCGCCACCGACTAAAAAATTAACGCAAAGACGCAAAGGTGCCAGGGCGCAAAGAACAGACGGTGTTTGCCTTGCGGCTTTGCGGCTTTGCGTTAAATCCGGCCAGCTTGGGTGAAAATCCCTGCAACGACGGGTCGGGAAAACCAATCGTCGCCACCGTGCCGTCTAGAGGAATTGGTTCGAATCTATGTCGGACAGCCAAATTCAATTACAATCCTCCAGTTCCGACTCACAAGCGTCACAAATTTCCGTGTCTTTGGCCGAATTGTCTTTCCCGTTCACGCTAGCCGCACGTTTCAACCAGACCATGAGAATACTGATGTCGGCGGGCGACACGCCAGAAATGCGCGCCGCCTGGCCAATGGTCGTCGGGCGAATTTTGGCGAATTTTTGCCGCGCCTCGAGACGCAAACTGGGAACGGTTGAAAAATCAAAAGTGTCGGGAATGGATTTATCTTCGAGCTTTTGAAATTTTTTTACCTCCAATTCCTGACGATCAATATATCCGGCATATTTAACTGCGATCTCGACTTGTTGAACAACCTCATCGGACAAAGCCTCGTCCCTGCCCGGCAAATTCTTATATGAAACTTCTGGCCTGCTTAAAATTTTAGCCAGTAAATTGCTTTCATAATATATTTTGTTCAAACGACTTAACTCATTTTTGATTAGTTCAGATTTGTTCCTGAATATCTGGTAGTTGCGTTCGGCAAGCAAGCCGATTTCGTGGCCGATTTTCGAGAGCCGCATATCGGCATTGTCTTGGCGCAAAAGAAGCCGATATTCGGCGCGTGACGTGAACATCCGATAAGGTTCGGTTGTGCCCTTCGTGATCAAGTCGTCAATCAAAACGCCGATGTATGCCTGATCGCGCCGGAGAACAATTGGATCAAGTCCTTTGACTCTACGCGCTGCATTGATTCCCGCCATCAGCCCTTGTGCGCCAGCTTCTTCGTAGCCAGAAGTGCCATTGATTTGACCGGCCAGAAACAGATTCCTGCAAACCTTTGTTTCTAGCGATGGGAGCAATTGTGTTGGATGAGAAAAATCGTATTCGACGGCATAGGCTGGACGCATAATTTCGGCATTCTCACAGCCGATGATGGTGCGCACCAAATCCACTTGCACCTCAAATGGAAGACTGGTCGAAAATCCATTGACATAAATCTCGTCAGTTTCAATGCCTTCAGGTTCGAGAAAAATCTGATGCCGCTCTTTTTCGGCAAATTTGACAATTTTATCTTCAATGGATGGACAATATCGTGGCCCAATTCCTTCAATTACACCAGAATACATTGGCGATTTGTGAAGATTTGCGCGAATTAGATTGGCTGTCGTCTTGTGTTGTAAATGTGATATAACAAGGCAATTGACCATTGATTCTATCAAGCACAGAGCCGGGTGGATATTTTCCATTGGAACCGCCAGCACCGAAGAACCTGGCCACGCGATTGTTCCATGTGGAACAAATCGTCTTTCCAATAGGTGAAATATGGAACCGGCTCGTCACCAGATTGAGCTTCTGTCTTTGAAAAATCAATCGAACGACGCAATAGTCTCGGTGGAGTTCCAGTTTTTAACCGGCCAAGCTCCAAGCCTAATTCTTTAAGCGAACCAGAAAGATTCATTGCCGCCGAGTCTCCTGCACGACCTCCGGTTTGTTGATTTGAGCCAATGTGCATCAAGCCGCGCAAAAATGTTCCGGTGGTGACAACAATTGTCTTGCCGTGATATTGAACCTCCAAGCTGGTTTCGACTCCAAATGCCTCGCCATCTTTGTGCAAAATTTTTGAAGATTGTCCCTGTTTTACATCAAGATTCGGTTCGGACTCGCATATCCATTTAAGCCTGAATTGATATGCTTTTTTATCGCATTGAGCGCGCGGAGACCAAACGGCCGGGCCTTTTTTAGTGTTCAGCATCCGAAATTGCAATCCGGTCATATCCGTTGCCTTGCCCATTTCACCGCCAAGCGCATCAATTTCCCGAACCAGATGTCCCTTCCCAAGTCCGCCAATCGCCGGATTGCATGACATCTGACCGATGGAATCCACGTTCATTGTCAGAAGCAATGTCTGACAACCCATTCGTGCCGCCGCCAACGCCGCCTCAACTCCGGCGTGACCGGCACCAACGACAATCACATCATATTTTTTAGGATAAACAAACATGAAATCCTAGCTTGAAGCATATCGCGAGTTGAAGGGTGAATTTCCAGCAATTTTTTGAATTTTGTGATTCGAGTTCGACGGATAAATGTTCACAAATTTTGAAAACACTTTCAATTTCTTCGTCGGCACCAATTTCTTTGGCAATTTCATAAACTGTCAAATCTTGTTGCTTTTTGACGAGAAGATTCAAAATCTTCAATTGAAGCTGGATGATAGTTGCCGCTGCCTTTTTTCCAGCTTCAACGCCAGGCTGATGATAGGCGTTGATGTTGACAAGTGATGCATAAATGCCAACGGCCCGTTCAAACAAGGCAATCAAGCATTCCAACAGAAAACGGCGAAACTTCTTTTATTGTTATCGTTATTGATTCTCGGTTCTTTTCGGCCAATGCCTGTCGTGTGCCCAAGTAAAAACCTTGCAGAAAATCTCCAGAAGTAACATCAGGTTCGACAGTTAAATTCGAACTCGTTCCGTCGTTTTAGACTTCGATGAATGTGGCAAAGAAATCATTCAATCCATCTCTCAATTGTTGAATATAAGAATGTTGATCGGTTGCGCCTTTGTTTCCAAGAACTGTGATGCCTTGATTGACCACTTTTCCATTCAAATCACGTTCCTTTGCCGAGCGATTCCATGACGAGTTGCTGAAGATACTTTGAAAACAGCTCCAAACGGTCTTTATATGGCAAAACTACCATATTTTTTGTTCCTTTACCGTTACCTGATGCAAACCAAGCCAGCGCAAGCTGACATGCTGGATTAGCATTTGACGATTTTGCATGTCTGCGTGATTTCATCACATTCGTATGCGCCTGACAATAAATTCACTTAATATCAATTCCTTGCAATGCGGCTGGCAGCAAGCCGACTGGCAGAAAGTTCGCTGGTTCGTCCGCCGACCCAATCCCACATTGGAAATCGTTCCAGCCATTTATTTTGCATCGCATATTTATCCAGTTCGCTTCCGGCACTTGTCACGGCGACGGTGTGTTTCCCAAAATCCAAGCCGGCTTTTTCAAACGCTGCCTTTGCAACCAACATTCCATTGCGTGTTTCCTTTGTGCCGCCGGATTTGGAAATGACGATGCAAAGCGTCCTGTTCAAGCCGTCGCCAATTGTGGCCAAAACCCGATCCATGCCATCCGGGATCGGTGTTGTCGAAAAAATAAGGTTTGAGTTTGTCCGTGCGCGGATCGCCAAGCGCATTGGCGACAAATTGCGGGCCGAGCGCCGAACCGCCGATGCCGATGAGCAGATAATTTTTGAACGTTCCGCCCGCGCCACGAATTTCGCCAGCGTGAACCTTGGCGGCAAAAGTTTTGATTTGCGCAAGGCGTCTTCAATTTCCTTGCGGATTTCCGGCGTCGGCGCGAGCGCGGGATTTCGCAGCCAATAATGGCCGACCATGCGGTTTTCGTCGGGATTGGCGATGGCTCCGGCTTCAAGCGCGGCCATGTCAGCCAATGCCTTTTGGATTTTTGGTTCCATCGCGGCGAAGAAGGCGTCGTCCACATTCATCCGGCTCAAATCCACCGCCAGGCCGAGCGTGGGAAACTCGGTGTAATATTTTTGAAAGCGCTCCCACCATTGCAATTTTGTGTAATTCATAAGTTTTCCAAACTTATCGAATAAACCCAACGGGAATATCTGGCAAGAAAAGAAACGGAAAAAATTCCCTTGCGCGATTGCGCCGAGGCTTGTCAGCCGGACAATTTGTTTCTCAACGGCTGGGGATTTTTATTTTGCCGGAAGTGTGACGCGAATGTTTGTCCATTTGCCGACGCGGGATTTGATTCGGATGGCGCCGCGATGCGTTTCAATGATGCGGCCGACAATCGCCAGGCCGAGTCCCGTGCCTTTGGCTTTGGTCGTGGCTAAGACGGCGGTGAACGCGCGTTTTTGCAATTCCTCGCTCATGCCCTTGCCGGTGTCCTTGAATTCCACGGCGACATGCGTCGGCTGCGCGCTGGTGCGCGGCTGGCGAATTTCGCGTGACTTGATGGTGAGCGTGCCGCCGTCGGGCATGGCTTCGGCGGCATTGAGGATCAAATTCAAAAACGCCTGTTCCAATTGCGGCGCGTCGCCCATGACCGGCGGCAGGTCGGATTGCAAATCGCGGACCAGCCGGACGTTCTGATTCGCCAGTTTGTGGCGGACGAGCAATCCAAGTTCGTCAACCAGCTCGTTCAAATTCACCGGCGCGAGTTTCGGCTCGGTCGTGCGCGCGAAATCCAGAATCTGCTCCACGATTTTGTTCAAGTGCTCGATCTTTGATTCGATGATGCGCGTGTCTTTCGCGCGCGGATCGCCGGCGGGAAATTTCAAATCCAGCGAGTGATACAAGCAGCTTCATCACCGTGAGCGGATTGCGGATTTCGTGCGCGACCTCGGCGGCGAGCAGGCCGAGCGCGGAAAGTTTTTCGTTCTGCCGCAATTGTTCCTCCACGTCCACGATGCGTTCGTAAAGCCGCGCCTTTTCAATCGCAATCGCCGACAACTCCGCCAGCGCGCTCAAAATCCTGATTTCCTCGTTGGAAAAATTGTAAGGCCGGCTCGTATAAACATTCAGCGTGCCGATGGACTGGCCGGCGAAAAGCAACGGCACGCTCAACAGCGAAATCAACCCTTCGCGCCGCGCGACCTCGACATTTTGATAACGGCTGGAAGTCTGCACGTTGGCGACTTGCAGCGGCTTTTTTCGGCGCGCGACGACGCCGAGAAAACTTTCTTCGACGCTCAATCGCGGTTTTTTTATGTAAGCCTCGCCCGCGCCGTAAGCTCGCGCGCAAATCGAGCCATTCGCGGCTTTCGTCCAGCATCATCAGCGAACACATCCGCGCCCGCATCAGTTCGCACGCCTCGCGCGTGATGACGCGCAGCGCTTCGTCCAGATTCAAAGTGGAATTGATCGTGCGGCTCACGCTGGAAAGCGACTCGAACAAATGCACCTTCAAGCGCAATTGTTCGTAAAGCCAGGTGTTGTGAATCACCTTGGCCGCCTGCACCGCGAGCTGTTCGAGCAACTCCTGGTCGTCCGCGCTGAAGGCGTCCGCGCGATCCGAATCCACGTTGATCACGCCGCGCGTTTCGCCGTTCACTTCGAGCGGCACGGCCAGTTCCGATTTCACGCCGCGCCGCGCCGCGACGTAGCGCGGATCCTGCGTCACGTCGCCGACGCGCGCGGGTTTGCCGTGGCGCGCGACCCAGCCGGTGACGCCTTCGCCGACGCGCAATTTGAAGTCTCCGTGGCCGCGCCCGGCAGGTTTTGCGACGCGGAAATTTCCAGCAAGTTGGAAGTGGGATTGATCAAAACGACCGAGCCGGAGCTCGGCGTTCATCAGGCGGACGGCCTCGCTCACGATCAATTGCAGCGCCTCCTGCGAATCGAGCGTGGAGTGGATGACGTTGCTCACCTGGTAGAGCAAATTCAACCGCTCGTGGCTCGATTTCAGTTTTGGAAGTTCGTCGCTCACTGTTTCAATGTATGATTTTAAGTTTGAAATTTCCAGCCGGACGGCGATGCGGCTGCGCCCGAATCAATAACTTAAAACTCAAAATTCAAAACTAAAAACTCATCGCACCCGCGCCATCAGGAACAATCCCGTCGCGCCAAAAATAAAATTCGGCAGCCACGCCGCCAGCCAGCCGGGCAGATCGCCGCCCGAACCCAGCGCGAGGCTCACCCTTTGGATCACAAAATAAATGAAGCAGATCGCGATGACTGCCCGCGACGCCGAAGAAAAAATTCCGCCGGCCCGGCATCGCGCCGAACGGAATGGCGATGAACACGACCACGAGGCACGTCCACGGCGCGGCCAGCCGCCCGTTCAATTCCGTCAGCAGCTTCTCTGAAATGGAGCGCGGCGGATTCGGATGCAGGCGCAAATAGCCGAGAATGTCCTTGAGCGGAATGTCCGCCTGGCGGACGCCGCCCAGCCGCAAGAAGCCGCTGATCTTGATTTCGCTGTTGATTTGCGCCGGCGTTTCGTCGAAGCCGGGCATCGCCAGCTCGTTGGTTTGGAGCGCCGGCACAAGCGACGCCTGCGCGTTGGTCTGCGAATATTCGCTGACGTTGAAAAAAGTCCACACGCGGTTTGTCCAGACGGCGCGGTCGGCGTGCAGTTGCCAGATCGAACCGTCCGGCGAATTCCAAAAGACAATCGGATTGATCATTTCGGCGGTCTTGGGCCGGTATTCGCCAAACTGCCACTGACGGTGCGCGCTGGCGAAGCCTTGAAAATTTTTCAGCGTTTCCGTGTCGTCCGGCTTTTGGACGTAACGGGTCAGGATGTGATCCGCCCATTCCGTGCTGCGCGGCACCACAAATTCATTCATGGCGAACAGCGCGGCGCTGGCGGCCACGCCGACGGCAAAATACGGCGCGCTGATGCGCCACAGGCTGATGCCCGCCGCGCGCATGGCGGTGATTTCGTTGGAGCGCGAAAGATTGATGAGCGTGTAGAGCAGCGCCAGCAGCAGCGTGACGGGCAGCACCATCACCAGAAATTCCGGCGTGGCGGCCACGCTGTATTCGAGCAGGTCGGAGAAATGCAGCTTGTTTTCCTGCAATTTTTCCAGTTCGGCGAACAGAGTGAAACAGTTGCCCAACAGCACCAGCCCGCCGAGGCAATAAGCCAGCGGCGTGAGCAGTTCGCGGAAAAGGTATCGGTCAAGCAACCGCATTATGCGGGCAGAGTAGCGGGCGCAAGTCTCGCGGGGCAAGTTTTGTCGGCGCGAAAATGGCCTGCCGGGGCGACAGCCTGGAAACCAGCGCTGCCACAACCGCTGCTTGATGCCAGTTCGGCGCGAAAAGCCCGCTTTTGCTGAAAGCAAAAATAGGTGGAAATTCAGATTGGAAAGCAAGCATTTCGGATCCGGCCATGAAATCGTTTGCGACAGTTATTCGTTCATTCGACCGACCAGGCTACCCGCCGTCCCCTCTCCATAAACTTTCTTGGCGGACGGCGCAACTTCCGCCGTTGACGATGCAAACCCAGCCGTTACTTTCCCAAAGCCAACCCCCAAAGGCTGCTTTCTCACACTGAGACCGCTTTTTTTTATGCGATGGACGATTGGGTAAAGCGGCAGAGGGCCGCCGCAGTCCAAGACGCTGGCGCGTTGGCCGGTGATGCTCAAACTGCGCTTGCGTCTTGGAGTGCGCCAGTCCTCTGGCGCTTTGGAGGGACGAAACTTGTGACGACGTGAGGAGTCTTTGATTGAAAATCCGCAATCCGCAATCGCCAGTCCAAGATTGAAATGACTCTCGTCACCTCGACTCCTACAAAGCGCGGACGGAAATTAACTGCGTAGCAGCGGACGTGAGTCCGATCCATCCAAACACCGTCCGCAAAATAATGAGCCGATTCACATCGGCTGCCACGATTAATAATCGTAGGAGTCGAGGTGACGAGACTCAAACCAATTCGGAGTTCAGAATTCGGAGTTCGGAGTTTGAAATGAGCCTCCTCACGTCGTCTCCTACAATTTCATCAAAAAAGAAACGGGACGGTTGATGCCGTCCCGTTCGTGATTGATGTTTTACTTCGTCTGATTTTTTTAACCGGCAAAGGTGACGGTGACGATGTCGCTTGCCAAGCCGATCTGCTGGTCGTTCAACAAACGCCGGAAAAACCCTTGGGGCGGGCGGCGGGAAGAATCTTGGGGGCGAACGCGCCGCTCCGGGGACTTTTTCCGGCCAGCCGGATTATTTTTTTGGCCGTTCCAGCCACCGTTCCCGAACCATCGGGAATAAATCTCTTCACCGCCGGTATTTTCATCTTGGCGGATACGCCCTCGGCGGCGTAAAATTTAGCCGAGGCAAAAATTTCTTTAGATTTATGAACGACCTGACTCAATCCCGCTGGCTGCCGGTCGTGCTGCTGACCTGCTCGAACATTTTTATGACCATCGCGTGGTATGGCCATTTGAAATTCAAAGGCTCGCCGCTCTGGCTGGTCATCGTCGCGAGCTGGGGCATCGCGTTTTTTGAATACTGTTTTCAGGTGCCGGCCAACCGCTGGGGCAGCTCGGTCTATTCGCCGTTCCAGCTCAAGATCATCCAGGAAATCGTCACGCTCACGGTTTTTGTCGTGTTCGCGTTTTTGTATTTCGGCGAGAAAATGCGGTGGAACCATTTCGCGGCGTTTGTGTGCATCGTGGCGGCGGTGGCGTTTGCGTTCTGGCCGCATAAGAACTGATTGGCCACAGAGGCACAGAGGCTCCGAGTGAAAATCGTTTTTGTTTTTTCTGCGGCTCTGTGCCTCGGTGGCAAACCTTTGTCTTGGTGGTTAAAATTCTTGGCAGTTCCGCTTCATTCTGTTTAATTGCCCGCGCCTGATGAGAAAATTTCCCGCCATCGTCCCGCTTATTTTTTTTGCCGCGCTTTTTCCGCTGGTTTCACTGGCGCAAGAGCCGCTGGCGTGGGAGCTGGGCGGATTGAACCAGATCATTCCCGGCGCGCCAGTCGGCGTTTTGGAAATGGACATCTCCGGCAAAACGGTGACCGGCACCAACGGCATTTATGTGAAATATGGCGACACCGTGTTGACGGCGGACACCGTGTCGGTGGACAAGGACACGGGCGAGGCGGTGGCGGACGGCCATGTGCGCATCGAGCGGCAGGGCGGCCAGATATGGACCGGCGAACACATGACCTACAATTTCAAGACGCACCTGATGCGGAGCGCGCAGTTCCGCACAGGCAAATCGCCGGTGTTCGCGGCTGGAACCGGCTTGGACGCCGACATGAGCAACCACGTCTATACCGCGAGCAACACTTTTGTGACGACGGACGACGTGAGCGATCCGGCCGAGCGCATCCGCGCGAGCCGCGTGACGATTGTTCCCGACAAATACATCGAGGCGTGGAACGCGGTGCTGTTCGTGGACGGCGTGCCGGCGTTTTATTTTCCGTATTACCACCGCAATCTGGGGCCGCACGCGAACAACTGGAATTTCCTCGGCGGCTACCGCAGTGAGTATGGCGCGTTCCTGTTGAGCGACTACACCTGGTGGCAGAGCGACGCGCTGGACGGCAAATTCCATCTGGACTACCGCTCGGACCGCGGACCGGGCATCGGGCCGGACTTCAACCTGCATCTCGGCCAGTGGGGCGACGGGACGTTCAAGTATTATTACCTGAACGACAAAAATCCGAACACGTTCACCAACGGCTTGGTGAATCCCGGCTCGATTCCCGAAAACCGCCAGCGCGTTTATTTCGGCTGGCAGGCGACGCCGTCCACGAATCTGGACGTGAAGGCGTTCGTCAATTACCAGAGCGACCCGCTCATGATGCACGATTTTTTCGAGGGTGATTACACCGAGAATCCGCAGCCGAACACATTTGTCGAGGCTGATAAATATTCCGAAAACTGGAGCCTCGACGCGCTCACCACGCCGGAACTCAACAATTTCTTCGACCAGGTCGAGCGGCTGCCCGACGTGAAACTCACCGGCCTGCGCCAGCAGGTTTTCGACACGCCGGTTTATTATGAGAGCGAAAGTTCCGCCGGCTACTACCGCAAATTTTTCGCCGACACGAACGGCCTCGCCGCCAGCACGAACAACTATTATTCCGCCGCGCGCGTTGACACCTACCATCAACTGATCCTGCCGTGGACATTTTTCGGCTGGCTCAACGTCGCCCCGCGCGTCGGCGGGCGGTTCACCTATTACGGCGCGGAAAGCGGGCCGGGCGGGACAAATGCCGTCGCATATCGCACCGTCTTCAACACCGGCATCGAGGCGTCGTTCAAGGCGTCGCAGCTTTGGGCGAACGCGACGAATTCATTTTTGCAGATCAGCGGCCTGCGCCACATCATCGAGCCGTCGGTCAATTACGTTTTCGTGCCGAACCCCAGCGTGCCGTTCTCGCAACTGCCGCAGTTCGATTCCGAAACCGCCAGCCCGCTGCTGCTGCCCGTTCAATTTCCCGACTACAACGACATTGATTCCATTGACAGCCAGAACGTCATCCGCTTCGGCATCCGCAACACCTTGCAGACAAAACGCAACGGGCAGATTGACAATCTGCTCGACTGGAACGTGCTGATGGACTGGCGTATCGTCCCGAACTCCACGCAGCAGACGTTCAGCGACATTTACAACGATCTCACGTTCCGCCCGCGCGCCTGGATCACGCTCGCATCGCAGACGCGCTACGACGCCAACGACGGCCATTTCAACCTGTCGTCCCATCAGCTCACGCTCACGCCCAACGACAAATGGAGCTGGGGACTCGGCCACTATTACACGCGCCCCGGCTTCGTGGACGCCGGCGACAATTTCGTGACCAGCACCCTGTTTTACAAGATGAACGAAAACTGGGGCTTCCGCGCCGTGCATGATTTCAACGCCGAGACCGGCCGCCTGCAGGAGCAGTTTTACACCATCTACCGCGACATGAGGAGCTGGACGGGCGCGCTGACATTCCGCGTGGTGGACAACGGCGTCGGCCCGGAAGATTACACCATCGCCTTCGCGTTCTCGCTCAAGGCCGCGCCCCGTCATCTCGGCGAGGACAGCGTGCAGCCGTATGGCCTGGTCGGGGAATGAAGGAATTCAACCCTCGCCTTCAATTCACACCCACAACTGCCGGTCGAGCGAACGGTATTGGATCGCTTCGGAAATGTGTTCGCTGGAAATTTTTTCTGCGCCCGCAAGATCGGCAATCGTCCGCGCCACCTTCAAAATCCGGTCGTAGGCCCGCGCGCTGAAATTCAAATCGGCCATCGCATTTTTCAGCAACTCCTTTGTCGCGTCGTCGAGCGCGCAGAATTCCTTCAACTCCTTTGGCCCAAGCCGCGCGTTGCAGGTGATTTTTGGCTTCTGCGCGAAACGTGCCTGCTGGATTTTCCGCGCGGCGATGACTCGTCCACGAATTTCTGCTGATGTTTCACCGGTGCGGTCACCGGAAATTTCACGGAATTTCACCTGTGGCACTTCGACGTGCAGATCAATCCGGTCGAGCAGCGGCCCGGAAATTCTTCCCAGATAATTTTGTATTTCGCGCGGCGAACTTTTGCTTTCGCCCGGCATTTTTCCGTCCGGCGTCGGATTCATCGCCGCAACCAGCATGAATTGCGCGGGAAAAGTCAGCGTGCCCGCCGCTCGTGAAATGGTGACATGGCCTTCTTCAAGCGGCTGGCGCATCGTCTCCAAAACGCTGCGCTTGAATTCCGGCAGCTCGTCCAGAAACAAAACGCCATGATGTGCGAGCGAAATTTCCCCCGGCGTCGGGTTGATGTTGCCTCCGAGAAGTCCGGCATCGCTCGCCGTGTGATGCGGCGCGCGGAAAGGCCGTTGCGTGACGAGCGCCTGACCGGGCTTCAGCAGTCCGACGATGCTGTGAATTTTTGTAGTCTCCAGCGCCTCGTCCAAAGTCAGTGGCGGCAGAATGGTCGCAAGCCGTTTTGCGAGCATGGATTTTCCCGTTCCCGGCGGACCGATGAGCAGGATGTTGTGTCCGCCGGCGGCGGCGATTTCCAGCGCGCGTTTTACATTTTCCTGCCCTTTGACTTCGGCGAAATCACAGTCGTCGTCGTGTTCGTGCTCGAAAAGTTTTGCGATGTCCACTTTCGCCGGCGCTATTTTTATTTCGCCCTCAAGAAACTGCGCGGCCTCGCGCAGGTTTTGAACCGGGATGACTTGCAGGCCGGAAACGACCGCCGCTTCCGCCGCATTTTCAACCGGAACCAAAATTCCGGTTTTGCCGTCGGCCTTCGCGCGCAGGGCAATCGGCAAAATTCCCTTGCCCGGCCGGACCGCGCCGGTCAATGCGAGTTCGCCGGTGATGACAAAATAATCGAGCTGGTCGGTTTCGATTTGTTCGCTGGCGGCGAGCATTCCGATTGCGATTGGCAGATCAAAGCTCGGCCCTTCCTTTTTCACGTCGGCGGGCGCGAGGTTGATGGTCGTGCGGCCCATCGGAAATTTGTAGCCGGAATTTGTGAGCGCGGTCGAGACGCGGTCGCGCGATTCCTTGACCGCCGCGTCGGGCAGGCCGACGATGACGACGAGCGTGTCGCCGTAGCCGGCGTTGACCTCGACTTCGATTGGATACGCTTCAATGCCGTTGAGCGCGGCGGAACAAACCCGTGCGAGCATCGGAAATTTATGGCTGATTCAGCGGAAAATCACAATTCCATTTTCCACCGAAAAATTACGGATGAAACCCGGTTTAATCTATTTTTTCCGCAATCGTGAATTTGAACATCCGCCGCTTCATCCAGCGCACCGCGAGCAGATCGTAAAACGACGCGAACAGCCGGTTCCAGACGCCGTAATGACTCTGGCCGGCAGTCCGTGGATTGTGGCCGACGGGAATTTCCGTGACGGTGAAGCCTTCGATCTTGAACAGCGTCGGCAGGAACCGGTGCATTCCCTTGAAAAATTTCAAGTCCGCGATGCACTCGCGCTTGAACGCGCGGTAGCAGCAGCCGGCGTCGGAAATGTTTTCGCCGGACAATTTGTTGCGAACCCAGTTGGCGATGCGCGACGACGCGATCCGGACAAAACCGTCGCCGTGGCTGCGCGCCTCAATCCGCGTGCCGCAGGCGCAGTCGAATTCTTTCAGCGCGGCCAACAATTTTGGCGCGTCCGCCGGATCGTTCTGCAAATCCGCGTCGAGCGTGACGATGAAACTGCCGCGCGCCGCCTTCATGCCCGCCCAAAGCGCGGCGGACTGCCCGCAATTGAAGGCAAACCGCTGCGCGCGAATTTTCGGATCCGCCGCCGCCAGTTCCTTCATCACCGCCCAGGAATCGTCCGTGCTGCAATCGTCCGTTAAAATGATTTCGTAATCCGATTTGAGCGGCTCCGCCGCCGCGCGAATCGCCGCCGCGAGCGGTTTCAGATTCTCCGCCTCGTTGTGGCAGGGAATCACAAAGCTGATTTGCGTTGTCCTGTTCATTTCCACCCGGTTGTTTTGGTGCGCGATTTTGCGCGGCGCACGAAATCGCTGGCGCGCCAGTTGAAGCGCGTCTTGGGATTTTTAATCACCCGCGATGTCGGCGTCGGAATTGCCACGGGAAAATAATGTAGGAGACGACGTTAGGAGTCTCTAACTTTTTTTAAATGAGTCTCGTCACCTCGACTCCTACGATTGCGATTTGACGGCGCGCGTTTTGAAACAAGGTCTCGACGTTCTCGGAATTGAAACTGTCGAGCAGATGTAAGTAAACTAACTTACAATCTCGCGAACCTCATAGGCGCGTATCTGATGATTTTGAGGCAGGCTCCGAGCGAAAAGAGAAGCCACTTCGATGTTGGGAGTGGTAGGAACCCTTGATGTAAATGATTTTACTCTGCCTGCGAGAAACTCGTTATCAATGCGCAATGTAGCTCCCGGAGCAAGTGAGAAAAACTCATTCAGGCGGTTCCTCTTACTTGAGAAATGATTCGTCATTTCGCGGCTAGCTAGATATACAAAGACGCGGCTGGAATTGGGAGAAAATTGTCCAAGCCGAAAAAGATCGTGAAAAATCTCGCCGGCCTTTTGTGTTCGATTTGCGTTGCCTCCGCTTGGTATAACTCGGTGGTATTTAAATTCCAGCACGACGCTGTTTCCATTGATTGCTGGAATCCAAGTATCAATCAGCTTGCCGGAAATTGTTGGATGACGGTGCTCAAGAATGATGTCCTCTGGATTCAATTTTTCACACTCGAGCACAGCGGCGAAGAAGGTGTATCGAACTGAATCCTCTGTCGTGTAAACAGACTTGGATAGCCGCGTGTCGAGCAATTGGACAAATCGTTCCCATGTTGCTGTGCGGATCATTTTTGCCGCCTTCTTTTTGCGAGTATTTTTCTCAACTCAACCGCATCGGCATGACGACGTAGAGGAACGGGCCGTTGATCTTCAAAACGCCCGGGCTTAATTCGTCAATCAGCTCGAAGAACACCTCGTCCTCGGCCAGCGCGGCCAGCGCGTCAATCAGGTAGCGCGGATTGAAGGCGATGGCCATTTCCTTGCCCTTGTAATTCACCGCCAGCGTTTCGCGCGCCTCGCCGACTTCCGGCGAGTTGGCGGTGATGGCGAGGTTGTTTTTCCCGAACGTGAGCTTGACGGAGTTCGCCTTTTCGCTGGTCATGATCTCGGCGCGGCGCAGCGCCTGCAAAAATTCCTCGCGCACGAGCGGGATGCGTTCCTTGGCCTCGCCGGGGATGACCTGCCGGTAGTTCGGATAATTTCCCTCGATCAATTTCGTGACGAGCAGCACGGAAAATCCCTTGTCGTCCTTGAGAGAAAATGACGCCTGGTTTTCGCCGAATTTTATTTCCACGTCGCCTTTGTCCTGCAACAACCGGTTCAATTCATTCACGGCTTTTGCCGGAACGATGAATTCGCCGCTGCTTTTTTCGGAGATGTCCACTTCCTCGTCCACGAGCGCGAGCCGGCGTCCGTCGGTGGCCACGAGCGTCATCTTGCCTTCCTTGAGGCTGATGAAAATTCCGTTGAGGACGTAGCGCGATTCGTCGGTGGAAACGGCGAAGGAAGTTTTCTTGAGCATCGCGCGGACGTTGTCCTGCTGGAGCGCGACTTTTTTGTCGTCCTTGAATTTCGGCAGCGGCGGAAATTCATCCGCGCCGAGACCGTGAATTTTGTAGAACGACGATCCGCTGCGGATGGACGTGATGTTTTTTTCGTCGGTCTCAAGGTCAATTTCGCTGCCGTTCAATTCGCGCACGATGCCGAATAGTTTTTTCACCGGAACGGTTGTCGCTCCGGATTTTTTCACTTTGGCCTCAACCGAACACGCGACCGTCACGTCCAGATCCGTGGCGGTGAACTCGACGCAGTCCTTTTCCGCGCGCATCAGCACGTTGGACAGGATCGGCAGCGTGGTGCGCGTGCTGACGACATTTTGGACGGCCTGCAGCCCGGCGAGGATTTGCTCTTTTGTGATCGTGAGGTTCATGTTCGGTTAATAGTAAATTCTTTTCTTAAGAAAACTCTTATTATTAAGGGTTGTGAATAATCCAAACAACTCCGCGTGTCAAGGCGGCCACTGTGTTTTTTGAATCAAGAGTCATCGCACAAACAAGGGTAAAGAAATTTGAAAAATTTGAAAGTGAAAGTTGTTGGCGTTGTTGGCTGGCTGTTCACAACCAGTTGGGGGCTTATTTGGCAAGTTGTGCGCGGCGGATGATTTCAGGCAGGGCGGCGCAGACGAAATCAACCTCTTCCGCCGTGGATTCGCGGCCCAGGGAAAAACGGACGAGCGAATTTGCCATATCCTTTCTACCAATGGCCACAATGACGTGCGACGGCTCAATCGAACCTGCCGAACAAGCCGAACCGCTCGAAGCGCAAATGCCTTCCACGTCCAGGCCCGCCAAAAGTGAGATGCTGTCTGCTCCGCGAACGACAAAGGAAACTGTGTTCACCAGACAATTTACAAGCGGTGAAACTATTTCACAGCCTTCGATGTTTTCAATTGCAGAAACAAGTTTATCAGCGAGCGGCTTTAACATTGATTTCTCAAAAACCGGCGGCTTCACAAATTTTTCGAGCGCAGCAACCAAACCAAAAATTCCCGCCAAATTTTCCGTTCCGGCGCGACGCTCATTTTCATGTCCGCCGCCGAACAAAATTGGATCCGGATGAAGCGGCGATTTGATGAAAAGCAAACCCGCGCCTTTCGGCCCGTGAAATTTGTGCGCGCAGACGGAAACCAAATCCGCGTTGAATTGCGATATTTTTTCAAACTTCTCCTTGCCAAACCATTGAACCGCGTCCGAGTGAAAAACAATCCCGCGCTCGCGGCAAATCGCGCCGAGTTCGGCGACCGGCTGAATCGTGCCAATTTCATTGTTCGCGGCCATGATGGAAACCAGAATCGTGTCCGCTCGAATCGCCTTCTTCAAATCGGCCGGCGAAACGCGTCCCTCGGAATTCACCGGCAATCGCGTGACTTCAAAACCCTCCTTCTTTTCCAAGTAGTCGAATGATTGCAAAACCGCGTCGTGCTCGACGGCGGAAGTGATCAAATGTTTGCCTTTCGATTTGAGCGCCCGCGCCGTGCCAAAAATAGCGAGGTTGTTCGATTCCGTTCCACCGCTGGTGAAAATGATTTCGCTGGGTTTCGCGCCGAGAAATTTTGCCGCCCGGTCGCGCGCGTCATCGAGCAACGCCCTCGCTTTGCGACCGACGTGATGAACGCTGGATGGATTTCCCCAGAATTCGCCGAGAAACGGCAGCATCGCCTCGCGCACCGCCGGGTCAAGCGGCGTGGTGGCGTTGTAGTCGAAATAAATCGTGCGCGGCATCTCGCTTCACAGTAGAAAAAAAATCACGGTAACAAAACAAAACAATCGGCGCGGCGGACAAATCAGAATTGAAAAAACCTTCAAAGCAGCGTATGGGTTTAAGGTGCGTCCCCGCAGCGTTTGTTCCGCCGGCAGCCTGTTGCTTGCAGCAGGACTTCTATTTTTTGTGTCGAATGAGGCTGGCGAAGCCAGAAGCATCCGACTGCGCAATGAAGTCATTGACACGGATTCCGGCGGCAACCGCGCAGAAATGGCCGCCGCGATGCGCGCCAAGATCGCGGCCAGCGGCTTGTATCTTGTTCAATTCAACGGACCGCTCGAATTGTCCCAGCGCGCAGCCTTGCAGAAAGCGGGCGTGAAGTTGCTTCAATATGTGCCGGACGACGCCTTCGTTGCCAGATTCAACAAGGCATCGCCGGCGGGCGTCGGGGCATTGAACTTTGTCACTTGGGTCGGACCTTACAGGACGGAGGACAAAATTCATCCACGGCTTGCCGTTATGGCGCGGCTCGCGGCGCAGACGAATGAAACAGTCGGTGTCAACATTCTGATCTCTCCGGACGCCACGGAGTCGGAAATCGCCGCCGTTCGCACGCACCTCCGGGTGATTGACAGCGAAAGTCATCTTCGCTTGGGAACCATCATGCGCGGTGAATTGTCGCCCGGTCATCTGGATGCACTTGCGCAATCAAGCGCAGTGTTGTGGATCGAGCCAGCGCCCAAACGCAAACTGGTGGATGAGGCCGCTTCCAAATTGATCGGTGGCGACGATGGCAACGTCGCCACGCCGACCGTCACGGAACAGCTTGGCTTTGATGGTTCCGGAGTGACCGTTTGCGTGGCAGACACGGGTTTGGATTCCGGTGACACGAACACCATGCACCCGGATTTGCGCGGACGCGTGACGGGATTTCAGTATTACGGCGACCTGACCGACGGTTCGGACGGCTACGGTCACGGAACGCACTGCGCAGGTATAATCGCGGGCAACGCGGCGACGGGAGAGACCGACCCGGACAGCGGCCAGTTCTATGGGCTCGGCGTCGCGTCCGGCGCGGATCTTTTTGTCGAGCGAATCTTTGACGCGGACGCAAACGAGGCCAACCCGTTTCCGAGCGACGAAACGCTTACGCACGATGCCGTCCGTCACGGAGCAAAAATTGGTTCCAACAGTTGGGGCAACGACGTGCAGGGCGAGTATGACACCGATTGCGCGCAATTCGACGAGCTGGTGCGAGACGCGGACGCAGACGCGGCGGGCGACCAGCCTTACATTCTGGAATTTTCCGCCGGCAACGCCGGGCCGAATACACAGACGATTGACAGTCCGGCGTGCGCGAAAAATGTGATTGCCACCGGCGCGTCAGAAAATGTTCCCGGCACGCTGGCCGAAACCTACGGGCTTTACGCCGACGGCCCGGATACGATTTGCGATTTTTCCAGCCGCGGACCGTGCGCGGACGGACGCATCAAACCAGATTTGGTCGCGCCCGGAAGCTGGATTGCTTCCGCCGCGTCTTCCGCCGCGCCGGACGAGGCGGCAATTGCGTGGACGGCGATTGACAATTTTTACGTTTATATGGGCGGCACGAGTATGTCCGGACCGCACGCGGCGGGCGCGGCGGCGGTGTTTGTGCAATTTTACCAAAGCACGCACACCAACGCGACGCCGTCGCCCGCGCTGGTCAAGGCGGCGTTGATCAATTCGGCTGATGAACTTGACGAGGCCAACGGCGGGCCAGGCCCGATTCCGAACAACGATGAAGGCTGGGGCCGCATCAATCTCACCAACATCGTCGTTCCCAACGTCAATGCCGCGCCGCGCTATTATCAGTATCTTGATCAAACGGTGCTGCTCACGAACAGCCAGGTTTTCGCGCAGCACATTTTTGTCCAGGGTTCGGATCAGCCGTTGAAAATAACTTTGGCCTACACCGACGTGCCGGGATTTCCGGGCGCGCTCCCGGCGCTGGTCAACGATCTGGATTTGGAAGTCGTCGGGCCGGACGGAACCTTGTATCGCGGAAATCAATTCGGCGCGGGCGAATCAGTGCCGAACGCGCCGACTCCGGATCAATTGAACAACGTCGAGGGCGTTTATCTTTCGCAACCCGCGCCGGGCGATTATCTCGTTCGCGTGCGCGCGAGCAAAGTTGTTCAGGACGCGCGTCTCGACACCGCCGGCAATTGACCAGGATTTCGCGCTGGTCTCGTCCGGCGACCTCACGCGGCCGGACACGGGGTTCATTTTGCTGGATCGTTCGAGTTACACCGCGCCCGGCGTCATGAAGATTGAAGTGTTCGACGCCGCACGCGCCGCCAGCAATTCCGTCAGCGTGATGGTGACCAACCTCACCGAACAATTGGGAACAGACGTCGTTCTGCCTGCGGCAGGGAATTACGGGGTGTTCACCGGCGCGGTTGCCACTGTCACCGGCGCGGCGGGCGCGGGACAAATCCAGATTGCCAATGGCGACAGTCTGGAAGCGGATTATTTTGATTCGAGCGGCGCAAAAAAAATTGCGACGGCGGTTGCTGATTTGGTGCCACCCGCCATCAGTAGTGTGACATCCAGCACCGATGTTGGAGTTCTTACAATTACATGGCAAACGAGCGAACCGGCCATCTCCATCGTTCAATACGGAACCAACTCCGCAAATCTGAACCTCGCCGTCACCAATGCCGCGTTCGTGACCAGTCATGTCGTTAGGCTGACAAAGCTCGTTTCCGGCGCAACGTATTATTATCTGGTCAGTTCATCGGACTCGGCTGGCAACGCAGACGTGGACAACAATTCCGGCGCTTTTTTTAATTTAATTGGCCAGGCCACGCCAACCGTGTTGCTGGTGGACGATTACGACACGACCGCCGAGGAAGCGAACGGCGCGACGGTGATTCCCGACGGCAGTTACACCAACGTGCTGGCGGCGGCGGGCGTCAGTTATGGTTTTTGGAAAGTGAACGAGCGCGGCGGCCCGCAGCTTGCCGACTTGCAGCCGTTTCCGGTCGTCATCTGGCGGACCACGGATGACATCATCAACTACGGAGTGGACGAAGACGGTTTGCCGGATCCGACCGCGACGAACAACACGCATCAATCCGCCGCAGCAATACATGATTCAAAGTTACCTGAACGGCGGAGGCTCGTTCTTCATGGCTTCGATGCAGATTCTCACGCAACTGGGCGACGTGCCGTTCCGGCGGAATGTTTTTCAAGTGGCCGGGTTCGTCCAGAATCCCGACCCGCCCGCGCCAGATCCGTCCGGCGACGAAGATTTTGGCGTGCCGGCAATTCTCGGAGCGCCGGCCTCGATTGCCAACGGCATCAACCTGAATTTGGATTACAGCAGTTATCCCAGTTTCGACGATGGCTTCGGCGACGTTTATGGCCCGGATTTTTCCGACACGTTCACGCCATCCGCCAACGTGACGGCCATCACGTTGGAATCGGTTTCTGGCAAGCCGTGCGGCATGAGCTATCCAAACAACGGCGTGGACAGCCCCGGACGCGTCGTGTTCATGGGCTTTCCGTTCGACGCGATTCCAACGAACGGGCCGGCCACGAACAACGCTGTGGGACTGCTGCGGAACATCATCAATTTCCTCGCGCCGGGCGCAAACGGTGTCGGTGTCGTTTTTCTCGACAACACCGTTTATACTACCAACGACGCGGTGACGGTGGAGGTTGGCGATTCGGATCTCGCGGGCACTGGCCAGACCACGGCCTGTTTCACCGCCAGTTCGCGAACAAACCAGACGACGGTAACGCTGTTTGAAACCACGCATCCGGGATTGTTCAGGGGTTACATCACTTTGATTGCGGGCAGCGCCGGCACAAATCAATTGCAGGTGCAAAATGGCGACACTCTCACGGCAAGCTATTTTGATTTTTCCAACAAGAGCAATGTGACCGCGACGGCGACGATTGACACCGTGCCGCCGGCCATTTCGCAAGTGGCGGCGACCACGGATTATTCCAACGCCAAAATCACCTGGCTGACCTCCAAACCGACCGACGCCTCGGTGCAATATGGCCTGTCCCAATTGCCCGACCACGCGGCCTACGTTGGAACGCCCGGCACCAATCACGCCGTCACCATCAGCGGACTTTCGGCGAACCGGATTTATTATTACGAAGTCGTCAGCCGCGATCAGGCCGGCAACACCACCGTGGACGACAACAACGGAAATCTTTACACGTTCCAAACGCTCAAGGCACCAACGCCGCCGTGGTTCGACAATCTGGAAAGCGGCGCGCCCGGCTGGTCGGTCGTGCCCGATCCCGTTAATGGTTCCGACATCAACTGGACGCTCGGCACACCAAACAACAGCCTCGTGACCAGCGCCTATTCCGGCACCAACGCCTGGGGCAGCGACCTTGATGGCGACCAGAATTTTTTCCTCGCCAGCAGTTATTTGTATAGTCCGGTCATTGATCTCACCGGCCTCAAATCCGCGACGCTGACCTTTTACGACGCCTGCGACTTCAGCGAAATTTACGAGGACGGCGTCGTGTATGTCAGCACCAACAGCAGCACTCCGCCCGGCAACCTGCCGATGGCGGAGGATTTAACCGGAACCGTGGATGACTGGGATCAGGAGACGGTGGATTTGACCCCGTGGGTCGGCCAGACCATCCAGGTCGTGTTCTATTACGAAGGCGTTGAGTTCGGCAACACCGTCAACGGCTGGACGATTGACGACATCGGCATCACCGGCGAATCATCGGGTGGCAGCATCAGCATCACCAAAAATCTCGGTCAGGGAAACTGGTCGTTGTTCTCGCTTTCGACCATCGGCCTCGTTCCGGTTCAGTCCGGCGTGACGCCGTCCGTAACCATCAGCAATCTGCCCGCCGGCCAATATGTCGCGCAATTCAGCGATGTGCCCTATTATCAAACTCCGCTCACGCAAACCAATACACTGGTCGCTGACGGCACGCTCTATTTCAACGGCAACTACACATTTTTGGACGCGAACAACAACGGCATTTCCGACGCATGGGAACAAAATTATTTCGGCTCCGTCACCACCAACCGCACGCAACAGACCGATTCCGACGGCGACGGCATGAGCGACTACGCCGAATTCATCGCCGGCACCGATCCGACCAATCCCGCGTCGCGGTTTTATTTCACCGGCGAAACCATCCAAAGCAACCTCGTCCAGATGCAATGGACGGTCGTCACCAACCGTCTCTATCAGGTCAGTGTTTCCACCAATCTTCAAGCCTGGCAGCCGGAGACAGGCTGGATGCAGGCGTCAAACGCCCCGACCATGAGTTACACCGTCACAAACAACCGCAGCGGATCGCGGTTCTACCGTGTTCAAGTATTGCCTTGAGAGAATCGCGCCGGGACGAAACACAGTTGAGCTTTCACGGCCAACGTGGAATGCTGTCGCCGTTGCATGAGCGTCAAAGTAAAAATTTGCGGCATCACGAATCTCGCCGACGCGCAGGCCGCAGTCGAGGCGGGCGCGGATGCGCTTGGCTTCAACTTTTACGAAAAGAGTCCGCGTTATGTTTCGCTAAAAACTGCGGCGGAAATTTCAAAACAACTGCCGCCGTTCGTCATGCGCGTCGGCGTTTTTGTGAACGCGCCGGAAGATTTTGTTTTGCGCGCCATTGGCGAAGCGGGTTTGACCATGCTCCAGTTTCACGGCGACGAGCCGCCGGAATTTTGCACGCAGTTCGGCCTGACGAGCATGAAAGCGTTCCGCATCCGCGACGCGGAATCGTTAAAGAAAATCCCCGACTATCTGACCGACGCGTATTTGCTCGATGCTTTTTCCTCGACGACGCTGGGCGGCACGGGCGAAAAATTTAATTGGGATTTGGCGGTTGAAGCGCAGAAATTCGGCAAGCCGATTTTTCTCGCGGGCGGTTTGACGCCGGAAAACGTGGCCGGGGCCGTGAAAAAAGTCCGTCCGTTCGGCGTGGACGTTTCGAGCGGCGTGGAATCCGCGCCCGGCAAAAAAGATCACGCAAAAGTGAAAGCGTTTATCGCGGCGGCGAAGGCAGCGTAAAAAATTTACGACGGAAGCGTGCGGCGCTAAAAAGGAAGATCATTGTCTGCGGATGGAAATGCAACCGGAATCGCCCCTTTGGGCAGAGGCAGGTTAGTAACAACATAGAGATTCAAAATGTCGTCTTGGTCCAAGAAAAGGAGTTGGCTACGTTTTGAGGCATCCAGCTTGTTACCTAGCCAATTGCGTGCTGCTTTTGTGATTTCGCCGCCGGCAACTATGAAAGCGTGATCCACAAGGACACGCTTACCGATCTCTGGGTCGAATATCTCGTGCCCGAGCATCATCACAACTTGGTTATGAATTTCAGCGACATTCACATTCCCCTGCTTGGTGACGCCGGAGGCATCAATCTTCCCGTTTTTGACTTGGATACCAAAATAGAGGACATGCTGGGTCGGAAGCGTGAACCTCATCCAGATGTCTTTTCCATACTCTAGCGCTTTATCTTTATGGCCTCCGGAAGTAATTCGATGGAATCCCAACTGTCGAAACAATGGAAGCAACAAATCTTGAGTGAGATCGTCTTCCGAAACTGATTGGAGATAGGTTGAAAGCTGCCCTCTTTTTTTCTGTTCTGCTGCTGAAAATGGGCGATGCGGATTCGTTGTCAATGACACAACAGTTTTTGTTGCGATGTGCCGTAAGTAGCATTGTCTATCTTCAGCATAGAAGGCCTCGAAACCCTCTCTCGTCAATTCCGTGTTGAGCAAAGCCAATGCCCCCGATCTGTTCGCTCCTTCATTTTGAGCGTCAGCTTGGTCCATCAACACCCTTATCAAGCAAGAGAAAGTCGCTGAAGGTGTCTGAGCATTCGGATGCGGCTCCAAAAGTATTTCCTTTAGGGCGCTCGCCACCCAATAATTGCGAGTAGAGCCGTCGTGACAGTAATCAGTGTCACAATCCCGAAAGAATCGCGTTAAGACGCTGCTCGAACGATAGATGAAAAATCCCTTTTCTCCAGGCTTGGAGTTTCCGCAGATCATATCTGCAAGTGCCATTATTGTGCGTTCTTTGAACTGCATAATCTCTAAATGAATCTTCACAAAATAATTTCGCCCTGCAAGCATGAAAAGATTGTAGCGGCGCTCTGTGAGCGCCGGACGACGGTCACAGACCGCCGCAACAAATTCTCTTTGCGTCTTTGCGCCCTTGCGTGAAAATAAGACCATGAGCGCGATCACCGCAGAAGATTCGCCCGATGCCACTTGACATCATCTTAAAAGGACATTAAAAGATGATCATATGAAATTGATCGCCATTAAAGATTTGAAGCAGCCGCGTCACTTCAAGCGCCGGTTGCAGACGGAAAAAGAACTGCTTTTGACCAGCGATGGCAATCCGGTCGCAATTTTATTGAATGTTGAAACGGCGGAAGATCCCGAAAAAATTTTACAATCCATTCGCGACGCACGCAGCCGCATGGCTTTGAGCCGCATTCGTGAGTCGGCGCACGCGGCAGGCACGGACACGATGTCGCTGGCGGAAATCAACCGCGAAATTTCGGCGGCGCGCCAATTGAGAAAATCCCGCCGATGAAACGCGCCGTTTTTGACACGAACGTCCTGGTGTCAGGATTTTTGTCGCCACACGGCCCGCCGGGACGAATCATAGAAGGTTTGCGCGCGGGAATTTTTCAAGCGGTTTTGGACGACCGGATTTTTCACGAATACAAAGAAGTGCTGGCGCGGCCAACCTTTGCTTTTCCCAAAAGAGAAATGGAAATTGTTTTGAACACGATCCGGGCAAATGCGTTTTCCGTTGAAGTTTTGCGGGCGGCTCATGGATTGCCGGACAAGGACGACGCGCCATTTTTGGAATGCGCGCAAGCCGCCGAAGTTCCGCTGGTCACGGGAAATGGTCGCCATTTTCCAAAATCCGTTTGTGGTGACGTAAAAATTTTGACGCCCGCGCAATTCATCCATTTGCACACACAATAATTCCTTTGCGTCTTTGCGCCTTTGCGTGAAAATAAGACCATGAGCGCAATTGCCGCAGAAGAATTTGCCCGACGCCCACGGCCATTTTGGTCCTTACGGCGGACGTTACGTGCCGGAAACGTTGATGCATCCGTTGCAGGAATTGGAGGCCGAATATTTCCGCGCGCAGCACGACCCGGAATTTCAGCGCGAGCTGTCCTATTACCTCACGGAATTTGTCGGCCGCCCCACGCCGCTTTATTTTGCCGAACGCCTCACCAAGGAACTCGGCGGCGCGAAAATTTATCTCAAGCGCGAAGACTTGAACCACACCGGCGCGCACAAGATCAACAACGCCATCGGCCAGATCCTGCTCGCCAAGCGCATGGGCAAGACGCGCATCATCGCCGAGACCGGCGCGGGCCAGCACGGCGTCGCCACCGCCACCGTCGCCGCGATGTTCGGGATGAAATGCGTCATCTACATGGGCGCGGTGGATTGCCAGCGGCAGGAGCTCAACGTCTATCGCATGAAAATGCTCGGCGCGGAAGTCGTGCCGGTTCACGCGGGCCAAAAGACCTTGAAGGAAGCCGTCAACGAAGCCATGCGCGACTGGGTGACGAACCTCCGCAGCACGCATTACATTCTCGGCACGGCTTACGGCGCGCATCCGTATCCGGTGATGGTGCGGAATTTCCAGCGCATCATCGGCGACGAGGCGCGCGCGCAGATTTTGGAAAAGGAAAAGCGTCTGCCGGACATGCTCATCGCCTGCGTCGGCGGCGGCTCGAACGCCATCGGACTTTTTTATCCGTTCCTCGACGACAAATCCGTGAAGCTCGTCGGCGTGGAAGCCGGCGGACTCGGCATCAAGCCCGAGCAGCACGCGGCGCGGTTTCAAGGCGGCTCGCTCGGCGTGTTGCAGGGCACGCGCAGCTACATTTTGCAGGACGAATTCGGCCAGATCCAATCCACGCACAGCGTCAGCGCCGGACTCGATTACGCCGCCGTCGGGCCGGAACACGCGTGGTTGCGCGACGCCAGCCGCGCCGAATACACCTACGCCACCGACGACCAGGCGCTCGCCGCCTTCATGAAACTCGCGCGGCTGGAAGGCATCATCCCCGCGCTGGAAAGCGCCCACGCCGTGGCCGAGTGCATGGTGCGCGCGCCGAAGCTGGGCAAGGACGCGCTCATCATCGTGAACCTCTCCGGTCGCGGCGACAAAGACGTGGCGCAGGTGGCGGCGAAGGTGAAGTTGCAAATGCCGAAGTGATTTGATAGTGTTTAACCATGTTAGTTCAGACACAACATCGTTTCACGGTCGAAGATTATTACCGCATGGCGGAAACCGGCGTTCTGCGTCCTGCCGCGCGAGTGGAACTTCTCGAAGGAAGGATTATTGATATGTCACCCATTGGCCCGTTTCACGGAGGCTTGGTCAAGCGCTTGAGCCGCACCTTCAACCTCAAGGCGAAAGGCCGCTGGATTGTTTCCATCCAAGACCCGGTTCGTTTGGATGACCGTTCCGAACCGGAGCCGGATGTGATGCTGCTCAAGCCGTCGCCGGACGATTACACAAGCCGCCACCCGCAACCGGACGATGTATTTTTGTTGATCGAAGTTTCCGACACGACGCTTGATTATGATCGGGAGGAAAAACTGCCTGCTTACGGACGCGCGGGAATTGCCGAGGTCATGGATTGTGAACTTGCACGAGGAGACGATTGAAGTTTATCGTGAGCCACATTTCACCGGCTACGGTTCAAAGACCGTTCTGTGCGCAGGCGACACGGTTTCTCCGCAAGCTTTTCCCGACGCGGTCGTGGACGTTGGCGAATTGTTGAAACGATGAACCTCTCCGGTCGCGGCGACAAAGACGTGGCGCAGGTGGCGGACAAGGTGAAGCTGGAAATGCCGAAGTGACTGTGAAGCCTTTTTATTGACCAGAATCAAATTGCGTTCACAATGATTGCCAGACAAATTGTTTTAGATTTTAGGACATGAGCACGAAGATTTCCAAACTGACCGTGTCTCGATTCCGTTCGTTCGGCGAACTGAAGGTGGATGGCTTTGGGCGAGTAAATCTTATTACCGGGCGAAATAATGCGGGTAAATCAACTTTGTTGGAAGCGATTCGCCTTTTAGCAACTGAGGGGTCTCCATCAACTTTTTTCAGCATTCTCAATTATCGCGAAGAAACGGATCAACGGTCTGAAGAAGCTGGCACGGCAATAACCCCGGGAGAGTTTTCAGCATTTGGCAGTCTTTTCAGTGGCTTTCCATCACTAGCAGAATGTCGCCAAGCATTTGAAATCACAGGAGAAAATGGAGTTCCACAAAAACTTTCAGCGCGAGTGACTTGGTTTACAGAAGAGGTGAATGCAGAACTTGGCCGTCGCCTAATTCCCGCAAAAGAAGATCTTTTTGGAGAGAGCACCGGATTTCCAGCATTGGAAGTTGAGCTGACAAATAATCGGCGACGGATAATTCGGATTGATCGGCCACAACGATATCGAAGAGTTATGGTTGATGCGGTAGAGGGCATTTCCACGCCATGTGTTTTTCTTGATCCCTTCAGTTCGCGATCAACCAGCCAACTCGCTGCATTTTGGGATACCATCGCATTGACCGACGCAGAGGCTGAAGTTGTTCGTGCGCTACAGATTGTTTCGCAGGATATTCAAGCCGTATCAATGGTAGGTAGTGATGCCGGACAGCAACGCCCAAGAACGGCGATCGCGAAGAGCAGTAATTGTAGTCATCCAATTCCATTGCGCAGTTTCGGTGATGGTGTTAACCGCCTATTTGGCTTAATTCTATCACTGACTTGTGCAAAGTCGGGTGTGTTGCTCGTTGACGAAATTGAGAATGGCTTGCATCACTCAGTTCTTGTTGATGTTTGGCGCACGATATTCCGTTTAGCACGACAACTGGATGTTCAGGTTTTTGCCACGTCTCACAGTTGGGATTGCATTGAGGCTTTTCAGAAAGCAGCCAACGAGGATGCCGAAAGCGGTGTTTTAATTCGCCTCGCCCGAAAGGGAGAAATTGTGATTCCTACAGTATTGCGTGAGAAAGAGCTTCAAATTGTTGCCAGAGATCGGATTGAAGTGCGTTGACCACATTTATGGCCACGAAACGAATCCTCTTGGTCGAAGGAAATGACGATGAACATGTTTTTAAGGCCATCTTTGGTCAACATAACCTCGCGCATCTTGATGAGATCAAAGAACACGGTGGCTACACGAATCTGATGGAAGCATTGCCGCTCCGGTTGGTTGAGAGTGATGTGCTTGCTTTGGGCGTTGTGTGTGATGCCGACACAAATCCAGCGAACCGATGGGAGTCAATTCGCCACCGGCTTGAGACGGCCGGCTACATGAATGTTCCAATAAACCCCGACGCCAATGGACTTGTAGTCGCACCGCCAGAGAACTCGCTTTTACCAAGGTTTGGAATCTGGATCATGCCCGACAACCAAATCCCCGGCATTCTTGAGAAATTTCTTGAACTTCTTGTTCCACCCGGAGACAAGCTTTTTTCATACACAGAAAATTGTATTAAGAATATCCCAGCAGGTGATCGGCTTTTTCGAGATGTGGATATTCCAAAAGCAAAAATGCATACGTGGTTGGCTTGGCAGGAAGAACCCGGAAAACCTTTGGGACAGTCCATAACTAAAAAAGTTCTCCGAGCAGAATCACCCTCATGTCAAAAGGTAGTTAATTGGATTAAACGTCTTTACTTCGAGGCATAAAAACTCGGAGAAGCGGCGCAAACTTTTTCTCGTCACGTTGACAGATTCCGCGACGTTGAAAAAATAGGAGTGCCTGGACTCGGCCACCGGCGAAGCTTTGGCGGCAGCCGTCCGCGAACATCACCTCCCCGATTTCTCGAACTGGAAGAGCCGTCCGCGTCCCTGCACCACCGCGCCGGCCTTGCGCAGCACGACCAGGTGCTTGGGGTCATGTCCGGGCTGCATCCGGCAACCTTGGCCAGCTCCCGCACCATGCGCGGTTCGCCCAGGCTCAATTCCTTGAGAATTTTCCAGCGCGCCGGTTGGCCGAGCGCCGCCGCCAGCAGGTCAAGACTGGGCAATGGTTGAACGGACATGAATTTTTGCTGATTTTCCGATGTATTCATGGCATTTATCAGCGGTTTACGGCAATAATCAGGCCGACAGCGGAAATAATATTATTGCAATAATAAATATGATTCCTGTCAACATAAATATATGAATCACAAGCTGTCATTTATTTATTTCATGGCTAAATATATTTCCTGCATTAATTGATAATGTTATTTTAAGAATAAATTATTATATTTTTCACATAAAAAAAATTATTGTAATCATTGATGGATTAATTATGTCAATGCGAATCTTTATTGCTCGCATCGTCAGATTTCCTGCCAATGCCGATAGTTTGACGATCAAAACGGGTTCATTGGCCGCCGATGCCGGTTGAAAAAACGTCCGGTAACGTCCGTTGAAAGTTTTACACCAACTGCGGCTCTTCAATTTCTTTCTGGTGGCTGACCGCAAGGTCTGCCGTCGGCGGCTTCGGGATATTCGAAAATTTTTCCCTCGTAGTTGCGCAGCACCACGCGGTCGGCGTTGTGGCTCAAGACGTATTCGGGATTGACCGGCACTTTGCCGCCGCCGCCGGGCGCGTCAATGACGTATTGCGGCACGGCGTAGCCGGTCGTGTGCCCGCGCAATTGCTGCATGATCTCGATGCCCTGGCGCACGCTCGCGCGCAGGTGCGCGGAGCCGGAAATCAAATCGCACTGGTAAAGATAATACGGCTTCACGCGGCACATGAGCAGTTTCTGGACGAGCGCCTTCATCACGGTCGCGTCGTCGTTGACGTGCTTGAGCAAAACGCTCTGGTTGCCGAGCGGAATGCCGGCGTCGGCGAGGCGGCCCAGCGCGTCGCGCACTTCGGTCGTGAGTTCGCGCGGATGGTTCGAGTGGACGCTCATGAAGAGCGGATGAAATTTTTTCAGCATCGCGCAGAGTTCCGGCGTGATGCGCTGCGGCAGGAACGTCGGGATGCGCGAGCCGATGCGTAAAAATTCGACGTGCGGAATCGCGCGCAGGCGGCTCAAAAGATTTTCCAGCTTCTCGTCGCTCAACAGCAGCGGGTCGCCGCCGCTCAACAGCACGTCGCGGATTTCGGGATGCGCGGCGATGTAGGCGATCTGCTTGTCGAATTCGGGATGGAAATCGTAGCCGCTCGCGTTGCTGACGAGCCGCGAGCGCGTGCAATAGCGGCAATACGCCGCGCAGCGATCCGTGACCAAAAACAAAACGCGGTCGGGATAGCGATGGACGAGTCCGGGCACGGGCGAATGCGAATCTTCGCCGACGGGATCGCTCATTTCCCACGGCGCGGTGTGGGATTCGGCGACTTTGGGAATGACCTGCAATCGCATCGGGCAATTTTCATCCGCCGGATCAATCAAATTGAAAAAATACGGCGTGATGGCCAGCGCGAGTTTTGTGTTCGCCAGTTTTGCGCCGGCGAATTCCTCCGGCGTGAGCGTCGGCAGAAATTTTTGCAACTGCTCCGCGCTGGTGATGCGATGCTTCAACTGCCATTTCCAGTCGTTCCAGTCGGCGTCGGAAACGTCATGCCAGAAACCGCGCCCGGCGGAATGAAATTCTTTGAGAGCTTGGATTGCTTGCCCGAAGGCGGCTCCTTGTCGCCGTTGGTTGAATTTTCAGCCTGCATTTTTCAGTATGTGGACTATAAATGTGATTTGGATGCTGTCAAGTTGACCGCTCATGGCGCGGACGCGTTCAGATTTTGCGGCGTGGAAATGCCGGGCTGGGTGGCGTCCTCGTCCGTCCGGCGCTGCGCGTCGAGGGCGTCCAGTTTTTTCACCGTCTCGTCCGCGCCGTTTTTTTGCGACGACGGCGGCGTATGCCTTCCCAGCCGTGACGGCGGCGGATTCTGGGCATCCAGATAATCCCCGATGGCGCGGCGATAGGCACCGGCCAGGACGTCCAGCGGCGCGGCCATGCGGAATTGCACGAGTTCGAGGTCGCGCAACCTGGCCTGGAGAACCGTCTCTTGCTGATCGGAATCAAAATTGCGGATGACGGCTTGAAGCGAAATTTCCGCGTGCGAGGGCAGGTTGTTCGAGGCGGCGCGCATCTCCACCGGCACGCTCAAGATTTCGTCAAGCCGGTCGCGGCTGGCGCCGGGCGTCCATTGCAGGCCGGCGTCGCGCGCGGAGAAATCCACGACTTGCAGCGCCCACCATTTTTCCACGTCGAGCGGCGTGGAGAAATCTTCGCGAAAGGCGGCCAGAAACGCGGTCTGCCAGTTGTAGCATTGCGGCAGCTTTTGCAGCATCGTGCGCAGTTGCGCCGGGCCGTCCTTCAAACCGAGCAGACTGTTGACGAACAATTTCGCGCTGGCGCGATAGTCGCCGCCGTCCGCGCCGGAAACCTGCGCGCCGTCCGGCCAGCTCAATTGCTCAAACGTCAGCGCCGGGAATTTTTCCACTACCCGCCGCACGTCGGCCAGCGGGTCAACGGAGCTGTAACCGTAGGAGCCGTCATACGTCCAAAAATGCAGCCCTTGCCGCGCGCTGTCCAGCGGGTTGACGCCGCGATGGCCGCTGTTCAAACGAGTCAACGGAATGCCTCCAGGCATGACAGCCGGACCAGACCGGGTCACTGAAAAGGCCTCCACATTTTCATCCGGCGGCGACAGGATGTCTCCGGGCAAACCGGCGGTGGAAAGCTGTTGCGACAAGCCGTCGGTGAGCCAGGCGGGAATTTCCGCCGGATGCGCGCCGGCGTCGCGGTTGGCAAATTCCAGCAGCATCACCGCGGTCATCGCGCGCAGAAGCCGCGTGCGGGACACGACGTCGGGCAGCCCGACCCGGTAATTCCAGATGTTGAGGAAGCGCGTTGATCTGATGGCGACGTTTTCATCAAGCGAGCGTGCGGGATGCAGGTCGAGAAAAATCTTTCCGCTCCATCCCGCCGACGGGCTGATGCCGAGCCGCTGCCGCAGCGATTGCTTGAGGCGCTCGGCGGAAACGGCGAGCAGCGCCGGTTCGAGCCGGACCAGATCGGCGTTGGTGACGACGGCGGGCCGGGTGGCGAGCCGCGAAACCGCCCGCCCGCCGGTGACGACGAACTGGCCGGAGACGCTGCGGGCGGAACCGGTTTCCGCCGCAGGAAATTGAGCGACGGCTGCCAGTGGAAAAAGAATCGCGCAAACAAGAATTGTCCGGCCGTTGAACCGTTGAACCGTTGAACCGTAAAAACGATGTAACGCCCGCTTCATTTTTTGTCCGGCTTGGCCGCGGGTTTTGCCGGGGCGGGTTTGGCCTCTGTTTTCGGTTCGGGAGTTTTTGGCGCGGCGGAATCTTTTTTGGCCGCGTCCTTGTATTTTTCGCTGCGGTAGTCGGTGATGTAAAAACCGCTGCCTTTGAAAAGCAGCCCCGCGCCGCCGCTGATTTTTTTCTTCACCTTGCCGCGCCCCCATTTTTTCCGCGCGCAAGTTCTTTGGGACAAACCAGCAGCGGACCGGCGGAAATGGGACGGACGGCCTCAAACTCGTGGCCGCATTTTTCGCAAATGTATTCGTAGGTCGGCATGGAAAATTTGCGGGCGGGATTTTCCCGCGCGCCCTGTTACGGCGAATTCGTCGCGGAGGGCGTGTTGGGCAGCGCGGGAATGATATGAACCGAGCCGTCGGAGCCGACCTCGACGTTCAATTCATTATTGGCGGGCGGCGCGGCTTCGGCGTGCGCCGCATGAGCAGTTGCCCGCCCTTGAGCGGCGTGGAAGGATCAATGCCTTCGCGCATCCATTCCAAACGGCGGGCGGTGAGCGCGTCGTCCCGCAGTTTTGTGACCTGCGCGCGGACAGTTTTAAGGTCGTCAAATTTGCGCTGCAACTCGTTCTTTGCGGCGACCTGCTGTTTCAACTGTTCTTCGAGGAAGGCGTTGTTCGTTTCCGAGACGACGAGCTTCATCTGCGTGGATGTGATCTGCGAGTTGAACCACGCGATGGTGTTGGTCAGGTCGGCGGCGCGCTGGTCGAGCGCCTGGTTCTGCGCCTGCAAATCAGCGACGCGCGCGTCGAGGTTGGTGATCTGATCCTGCGCGCTCTCGAGCGAAGCCTTTGTTTCGGTGAGCGCGCTGGAAGTCTGCACGAGGTTGTTGGAAAATGTCAGCACATCCTGCCGGCTGGCGGCAAGGTCGTTGGTGAGCGTGAGATTGACCTGGTTCAGGCCGATGATTTGCTCGTTGTCGCTGACCACCTGGTTGGAAAGGTCGAAGATTTTGCCTGTGGCTTCTTTCTGCTGAACGTCCGCCTGATTGTTTATGACAATCAAGACGACGGCCAGCACGACGCAAATTGCGGCGAGGATGGCGGCTCCGATTTTCATATTCATGACCTTACCAAGATGGCCTGACGGGACGAATTTGACAAGCTTCGCTTCAATAAAAAGCCAACCCGCCGTTCCGTCAAGGGCTGGACGGCGCGGCGTTCGTCCCCTTCAAATCGGGGTCGAGGATTTCAACGCCCGCAGCGGCCTTCAAACTTTCAAGATAAGCCGGCGCGAGCTTTTGAATCTGCTGCTGTGTCAGGAATTCTTTGATCTTCGGGACGGCGGTCAGATAGGGCGTCCTGCTGGCCGGGATTCTTTCAAGCACCTTGACGATCTGGTAGCCGGTGCTGGTGGTGATGATGCCGCTCACCTGGTTGTTGGTCAGCGAAAACGCGGCGTCATCAATCTCCTGCGCCATCTGTCCGCGCGGAAACGGCGGCAGCACGCCGCCGTTTTCCTTGGAGCCGGGGTCTTCGGAATACTGCTTCGCCAATGCCTGGAAATCCACGCCGGCGCGGATGTTCTTGAGCAATTCATCCGCCAGCTTGCGCTGGGACAATTGCTGGTCGGCGGCCAGCGGCTCGCGCGTGACCGGGTCAACCGTGAAAATCAGGATGTGGCTCACGCGCGCCAACTCCGGAGTTTCAAAAGAGGAAACGCGGTGGCTGTCGTAGAATTTTTGCACGTCGGCGTCCGAGACGTTGATTTTCAACTCGCGCTGGACCACGGCCTGAATCGTGGCTTCATCCGTGACTTTGGCGCGCACGCCGGCTTCCGTCAGGCCGTTGGTCTTCAATCGCTGGTCAAACCCCTCCTGCGAACCCGCATTTTCAATCGCGGCGGTGATCTGCAAATCCGCCGCGTTTTTTCCGGCGGCCTTGTCCGCGTCCGTCGCCTTGGCCAGCAAAAGTTTCGTGTCAATGAGGCTGTTCAGGATTTGTTTTTGGGCAAGGATCATTTGCGCCGGCGGAACGGGCTGCCTGATTCCGGCCATCGCATCGTCCAGGTCGCGGCGCGTTATTTCAAAGCCGGTTCCCCTGGCAACGACGGGATTGCCGGCCGACGCATTTGAAATGGAATTCGTGCCGGCGGCCTGCGCACCTGTCAACGCGCAGAAAATGGCCGCGATGACAGTTGATAAGACAATCCTGTTCGTCATGTTCAATTTGTCCAAAGCGCATGGTGACCGCCGGCCATCAATCTGATCACGCCGGCTATTTTGCGGGAGCATTGGTGTCGGCCATCGCGGGCGCATCGGCGGACATTGCCGCAGCCTCGGCATCGGCTTCTGCGGTGGCTGCCTTCAAATCGGCGTCAAGGATTTGGACGTCGGCTCCTTTTTTCAATTTTTCCAGATAGGCCGGCGCAACCTTGTCGATTTTCTGCTCTGTCAGGTAATCCTTGATCTTGTCGGCCACGGTCATGTCAGACGAGGGCACCTTGTCGGTCAACTTCAGTGTTTTGGCCGGATTTTTGCCGAGCAACTGGATGATGTGGTAGCCATAGGGCGTGGTGACAATGTCGCTGATCTGGTTGTTGGTCAGCGAAAACGCGGCGGCTTCAAATGCGGGATCCATGGCATGGGCCGGATCGGCGCTCGCCCGCGCAAAAGTATATTCGCCGCCGTGTTCTTTCGATTCGGTGTCTTCGGAATACTGTTTGACCAGCGCGGCAAAATCCTCGCCTGCACGCGCACGCTTGAGGATTTCATCCAACTGCTTCTTCTTGGCGGTCTTCTGGTCGTCCGACAGCGGCGCGCCCGTGGCGGGATCCTCCGTCAACAGCAAAATATGGCGCACATGAACCGTTTCCGGCTCCTCGAAATCTTCCGGGTGCGCCGCGTAAAAATTCGTCACGTCGGAATCGGTCGCGGGCGTGACGGCCAGCTCGCGTTTCAACACAGCCGTCGCCGTTGACTCCTGCGTGATTTTCGCGCGCAGATCATCCGCAGTGATGCCGGCGGCCTTTAACTGCAGGTTAAAAGCCTCCTGCGAACCCGCCTGCTCAAGCAGCGTGGCAAGTTTTGTGTCGGCGTCCTTTTTGCCGGCGGCCTTGTCCGCGTCCGTCGCCTTTTGCAAAAGAAGCTGTGTCCCGATAAGTTGGTTCAATATCATCACTTGGTATTGCATCAACTGCTGTGGCGGAATGGTCTGTCCCTGTGCGGCAGCTCTGGCCTTGACGCTGGTCATCACCTCGTCCAGCTCGCTCTGCTTGATTTCAAAACCGTTGCCCTTGGCGATGACCGGATCGCCGAACAAGGCGTTCATTGCGGCGACGGGATTGGCGTTCGTGTCCGTCGCGGCGGCATTCGCGGCGGCATCAGCCGTGTTGGAATTGGTCGCGGTCGCGGCGGGCATCATGCCGTCTGGAGTGACGGCGTTTGCGCGGGGCAGAGCCAACAACGCGGCGGCGAGCGCGGCGGAAAAAATCCATTTCATTTTAATTTTCATGTTTGTTTGGAGTCGCTTTGGTTCGATTGGGTTCAATCATTTATAAACTTACCACTTTAACATTGCTGATGTCATCGTCTTTCTGCAATTCATCCAGGAGCGCCTGCGGCGGCGCGCTGTCCAGGCTCAACACCGTGAGCGCGCTGCCGCCCGCCGTGTCGCGCCCCAGGCTCATGCTGGCGATGTTGACCTTGTGCCTGCCGAGCAGCGTGCCGAGATGGCCGACAATGCCCGGCTTGTCCGTGTTGTTCAAAAGCAGCAGCGTTCCTGAGATTGGAATTTCCACCGGCTGGCTGAACAGCCGCACGATGCGCGGGTTGTTCGGCGAGCCGAAAAACGTCCCGCCCGCCGAAATCAATTTTTTGCCGTTGCTGAAAACCTGGACGTGAACCCATTCGTTGAACGTCACCGGCTCGTCCGATTTTTTCTCCTCGACGGTGATGCCGAGGCTTTGCGCCACGGTGCGGACGTTGACGTTGTTGACATCCTTCAAGTTGCTGGTGGACAAAAATCCGCGCAGAACCGCGCGCGTCACCGGGTCAATGTTCGGCAGCAGCCGCGCGCCGCCGCCATAAGTAACATGAAGCCGGTCGGCGCTCGACGGCGTCAATTGCGCGAGCAGTTTGCCCAGCGCCTCGCCCAGCGGCAGATACGGCTTCACCTGTTCATAAGTCTTCGCGTCGAGATACGGCAGGTTCACCGCGTTGCGGACTTCGCCCGTGAGCAGATAACCCGCGATGACTTCCGCCACTTCGATGCCGCATTTTTCCTGCGCCTCGTTGGTGCTCGCGCCGAGGTGCGGCGTCAAAATCAAATTCGCCTGCTTGCGATACGGATGGTCGGCGGGCAGCGGCTCGACTGCATAAACGTCCAGCGCGGCACCGGCGACTTTTCCGGATTCCAGCGCGGCAATCAAATCGTTCTCGGAAATGATTTCACCGCGTGCGCAATTGACGATTTTCACGCCCGGCTTCATTTTCGCAAACGCGGCGGCATTGAGCATTTCCTTCGTTTCTTTTGTCACCGGCATATGGACGGTGATGAAATCGGCGTTGAGATAAACTTCGTCCAGGCTCTCGGCGAATTCCGCGCCGATGGCTTTCGCGCGTTCCTCGGTGAGATACGGATCGTAGGCGATGACGCGCATTCCGAAGGCGATGGCGCGCTTGGCGACTTCCGTTCCAATTCGTCCCATTCCCAAAACGCCGAGCGTCTTGCCTTGCAGCTCGACGCCTTGAAACAGTTTGCGGTCCCATTTTCCGGCAATCATCGTCGCGGCGGCCTGCGGCACTTTGCGCGCAAGCGAGAGCAACATCGTGAACGTCAATTCCGCCGTCGTCACCGTGTTGCCGCCGGGCGTGTTCATCACCACCGTGCCGTGCTGCGTGGCGGCCTCGATGTCCACGTTGTCCACGCCGACGCCCGCGCGGCCGACGACGCGCAGTTTCGGCGCGGCGGCGATGACATTCTTGGTGACTTTGGTTTCGGAACGGACGACCAGCGCGACGGCGTCCGCCACGATTGGCAGCAGTTCGGCCTCGGGCAGCCGCTTGGGCAGGACGACGACTTGAAATTCGGGGCGTTGCTGCAACAGCGCAATGCCCTTCGGCGAAATCGGATCACAAACGACAATTTTCATATAAAGAAAAATAAGTTTAAGTCAGACCGGCGACGAGGTCAAACAACGAATGAAGGGAAATTACAACGCCACGGCTGCGAATCCACAGGCTGGAAATCCTTGCGTATCAGCCATATCGGAACGGCCTGGCCATCGCAAACGTGTTCGGCAGATGCCGGATTTCGCAAACGTTTCCGTCTGCCAGCAGAACCTCCACAATGTCGAAGCGGATTTTCACCGGCGGATTTTTCAGCAGCCGCAGATAATCCAGCGCGCATTGCGAAAGCCGCCGCCGCCGTTCGGCATTGACCGCCGCCGCCGGGCGCGACCAGTTTTCCGACGAGCGCGTTTTGACTTCCACAAACGCGAGACAGTCGGCGTCGCGGAAAACCAGATCAATCTCGCCGCGTTCGGAGCGGAAATTCGCCGCGAGAAATTTCAGCCCGGCCTTTTGCAAAAACTTTTTCGCCGCTCGCTCGCCCAGTTCGCCGCGCCGCAAATGCTCCGGCTTTTCCTTGCCGGCGAACTTTGCCTTCAGTTTTTCCAGCAGGTTCATTTTCTGGCCACAGATTTTCACAGATGAAACACAGATAAAGCAAAATGATTTCCGCCCAGCCTTTTCAGAATCTGTGTTTCATTTGTGAAAATCTGTGGTTAAATTCAAATTGTGAACATCACAAATTTGAATCCCGACACGGACATCGGCGCGAGCGCGTGGCTGGTGGAACTGGACGAGCACCGCATTTTGCTCGACGCCGGAATGCACCCGAAACGCGAGGGCCGCGATGCGCTGCCGCTGTTTGGCAGGGCGGGAAACAACGACGTGGATGCGATTGCCATTTCGCACTGCCATCACGATCACGTCGGTGCGCTGCCGGTGGCGTGCCGGCATTTTCCCAAGGCGCACGTGCTGATGACGGAGTTGAGCTACTTCATCGCCGAGCGCGTGCTGCACAATTCCGTGAACGTGATGACGCGCCAGCGCGACGAGCTGGGCATCCGCGAGTATCCGCTTTACACGCACGACGAGGTGGACGACATCACGCCGCAGTTTCAGGGCTTCAAATACAACCGCGAGATCGAATGGGCGTCGTTCAACAAATCGCGCGCGGGGCTGCCGTCGCCGACGCTGGAATTTTTCGACGCCGGCCACACGCTCGGTTCGTCGGGAATCATGATCCGCGGGAAAAAGGAAACGCTGTTTTACACGGGCGACGTTTGTTTTCACGACCAGACGATTTTGCGCGCGGCGCGGTTTGACGACGTGAAAGCCGACGTGCTCGATCATGGAAACGACGCGCGGCAACCGTGAGGTGCCGAAGGATTTCACGCGCGAAAAGGAAATGGAGCGGCTCGTGGCGGCGATCCACGAGGCGGAAACGCAAGAAAGGCTGCATTTTGATCCCGGCGTTCGCGCTGGGCCGCACGCAGGAAATGCTCGCGATGCTGGCGCTGCTGATGCGCGAGGGAAAATTGAAGAAGCAGCCGATTTACATCGGCGGACTGGGCCGCGTGTTCACGGAGATTTACGATCTGGAGGCGCACCGCGCGAACCGGCAGCACACGAATTTGCAGTTGCACGAGGCTTTGCAGTTGATTGTTCTGGAAAAGGGGCAGGCGGAGAACATGAAGTTGAGCGGCGGTAAAATTTTCGTCATCACCGCCGGCATGATGAGCGAGAACACGGCGGCGCACGATCTGGCGGCGCGGATGATCGGCGACGAGCGGCAGAGCATTTTTTTCGTCGGTTACGCCGACCCGGATTCGCCGGCGGGCAGATTGAAGGCGGCGAAGCGCGGCGAGACTTTTGTTTTCAGCCCGAGCGCCGGGCGCGTGACGAAGAATTGCGATATGCAGGATTTTGATTTGACGGCGCACGCGAACCGCGAGGACTTGCTGGAGTTCGTCGGGCAGGTTTCGCCGCGAAGCATTTTGCTCGGCCACGGCGACGAGGATTCGCGCGCGTGGTTTGAGGAAAAAATCCGCGAACGCTGGCCGAAGATCAAAATTTTCCAGCCGCAGACGGGCAAAACGGTGACGGCGTGATTCTTCGAAATATCAAATTGTTGAACCGGGAGATCCGGTTCGACGAATCAACCGTTTGACGTTTGAATGAATTTCAATGTCCGTTGCCGCTGACGATGTTGGCGAGGTTGAAGATCGGCAGGAACATGCAGATCACCATGCCGCCGATGACGACGCCGAGGAACACGATGAGCAGCGGTTCGAGGAGCGACATCAGGCCGGAAAGCGTGTTGTCAATCTCCTCGTCGAGAAAATCCGCGACGCGCTCAAGCATGTTGTCAATGTTGCCGGTCTGCTCGCCCGCGCTCAACATGCGGATGATCATGCTGGGGAAAATCGGATTTTTTCCGAGCGCGGCGGAAATGCCTTCGCCCCGTTCGATGTCTGCGGCGGCGGTCTTGACGGCCTTTTCCATGATGACGTTGCCGACGGTCTGGGAGACGATTTGCAGCACGTCGAGGATCGGCACGCCGCTGCGGACGAGTGAGGCGAGCGTGCGCGTGAAGCGGGCGAGGCAGATTTTGTGCGCGATCGGGCCGAAGACCGGCAGCTTGAGCCGCTGCCGGTCCCAGAATTCGCGCCCTTTCGGGGTTTTGATGAAGTGGAGCCAGGCATAGACCAGCGCGGCCACTATGGGTATGAGAACAATCAGCCAGTGTCTCAGCAATTCGCTGATGTCCATCAAAAATTGCGTCGGTGCCGGCAGCTTTGCGCCGAAGCCTGATAGACGTCTTGGAAGACGGGAATCACCTTCACCAGCAGGAAAATGGTGATGCACGACGGCCACCACGGAAACGGTGGAAGGATACATCATGGCCGTCTTGACTTTTTTGCGGAGGCGTTCGGTGTTTTCGAGATAGGTCGCCAGACGCGACATGATTTCCGACAGCAGGCCGCCTTTCTCGCCGGCGGACACCATCGCCACATAAAGTTTGTTGAAAGCCTTCGGATGTTTCGCCAGCGCGTCGGAAAGACTTTCGCCGCTTTCCACGCGCGTGCAGATGTCCTTGAGCACGTCGCGCATGATTTTGTTCGGCGCCTGCTCGGCCAGCGCCTGGAGGGATTGCACGATGGCGATGCCCGCGTCAACCATCGTCGCAAACTGCCGCGTGAACACCACCAGGTCGGCCAGCGCCACCTTGCCGCCCCTGGCCTTCCCCTTCTTGCCGACCTTTTCCTGGATGGACAACACCAGCAGGTTGCGGTTCAACAACGCGGCGATGGCGGCCTGCTCCGACGCGGCCTCGATGGCGTTGGTGATTTCGCGGCCTGTGGCGGTCTCTCGGGCCGTGTAGGTGAATGATGGCATACCCTCGTCACTTCATAAGAACTGCGCGCATGAATTGCAAGCCTAGATTTGACGGCCCGCCCGAAAAGGGTGCATCTGGACATTGTTCTTATTTCTGAACCAGTAGCGCAGATTTGCAATCTGCTGTATCGCGGATTTTCAATCCGCAAGGCGTCGGCGGTTCAATGGGCTTGGGCTTGGCGGCGCGCTGCCGAATGCAATTCGGCGATACGGCAGATTTCAAATCTGCGCTACCTCTGCTGGCCGCAAGAACAGTGTCCAGATGCACCCGCCCGAAAATACGCCTGCTTCCTGGACTGCGGCGGCAGCCGCAGCGCGACGCCGCTTTTAAGGACAGTGGCGCTCACGCAAAAATTCAAGCGCCTGAAAAGGCGCTCCGCGTCTTGGATCGCGGTGGCCGTGACACCGCTTTTGCTTCCGCCACGCAACCCGTCACCATTCAGGCGCAACTTCGATTTCATCATCGAGTTTCAGCCGGTCGGTTTGGAAACGATAAATCGCGCGAACCTGCGCCGCGCTTGCCGCCGCGTTTCAGGACGCTTTGAGCCTGTCCAAAAATCATCACGAATATGTCCAAAAAAGCCAGTCCACCGTCCGCCCAAATTCACATGAAAAAATCACCGGTTCACAATCGCCACGCAATCAGCAGGTTGCAACGCCTCAATTACTGAAATTTTTTTATTGTCAAACCTCCTGCGTTTTCCTATTTTCATTGCAATTGCACCGTGTGGTGTGAGGCCGGACACAATCCGTCTCGTGGCGCGCAGTGCAGAAAAGATAATAAACAAACAATTAACAACAAACAACATCGGAGGAACCAGATGAAGTTTAATAAATGGACATTGGGTCTCGCAGCGGTTGGCGTGGTTAGTCTCGCCTCCGCCGCTCGCGCAGACGAAAAAGTGAGTCAGTTGAACACTGCACTCTCAAACACAACAATCAGCGGCTATGTTGACGTCGGCGCTCAATACAGCAGTGCCGGTGGTGCAGCCACCAGCCTGCCTAGCTCGGACAGCTTCAGCCTGAATACGGTTGACATCGCGCTCGACAAACCGTTGGATGCAACGCCGTTCTCGGCGGGCTACCACGTTGAATTGTGGACAGGCGCGGGAAACACAGGCCAAACGCCTGTTACGCCTCTAAACACTGGCAGCATCGTTCGCCAAGCCTATCTGGCTTTGGGCACGACAATTGGTGGTCAGGAGATTGACTGGAAAGTCGGCGTGTGGGACACCATCATCGGCTACGAAGGACTGACTTCTGGCAACAATCCGAACTATACTCACTCCTACGGATTTGCCATTGAACCGACTACTCACACGGGCGTCCTCGGCACATATAAAATTAACGACGATGTCAGCGTCCAAGCTGGCATTTCCGATGAAGAATTGGCCAATGGAGCAGGCATTAACGGTGTTCCCGGCAATGGTCATCCTTTGACTTCTCCGGAAATACTGGCATTGGTTTCGCTGACCGCTCCTGACAGTTTTGGAGCGCTCAAGGGCGCGACGCTGTCTGTTGGCGGCACTGACAACACCTTTACCGCTGGCCCCAAAAATGTATATGTTGGTGCTACGATTCCCACACCATTGGCTGCTTTGAAATTCGGCGCAGCTTATGATTACGTTACTGTTTTTGGTGCTGGTCATGCTAATGTGTTTGGCCTCTATGCCACTTATGCGGCTACGGATAAGCTGACCTTCAATGGGCGCGCTGAATTATTTAAACAAACAGCCGCGTATGTAGAAGCTAATAGTAAAAATGGAGAAGAATTCACAGTCACAGCACAATATGCTCTTTGGGCAAATGTGTTGAGCCGTGTTGAAGCCCGCTGGGATCATGCGGAAAACGCCGCTGCCTTTACAGAAGGAACCGGCGCAGTCAGAGACGCCATTTTTCTGGGAGCACAGGTTATTTACACGTTCTAATTTAATTTAGAATCATTCAAGCCCCTTCCGCCAAAACGGAAGGGGCTTTTTGTTTCTTCAAACCGGGTAAAAAAACCAGTTTGCGCCGGTTCAATGGCGTGATAAACTTTTATATCGTTATGAACTGGCATGAATATATTCACACCGATCCAAAAGTTCTGGTCGGCAAGCCCGTGCTCAAAGGCACGCGGTTGTCGGTGGATTTCGTGATGCGCCTGCTCGCCAACGGCTGGACCCGCGAGCAAATTCTGGCGGATTATCCGCGCCTCACCCCGGAAATGTTGCAGGCCTGCTTTTCCTTTGCGGCGGAATGTCTTGAAGGGGAATCTTTTTACGCCGCGCCCGCGAAATGAACCATTCAATTCAGGCACGACGAGCCGATTGCCATTTTGTAGGAGCCGAGGTAACGAGGCTCTAACCAAATTTTAGATGTGCGATTTTCGGATCCCGGCTCAATCCAAGCTACCGCATAAATCGTATATCGAAAATTATGAGACTCCTTACATCGGGTGCATCTGGACACTGTTCTTGCGGCCAGCAGAGGTAGCGCAGATTTGAAATCTGCCGTATCGCCGAATTGCATTCGGCAGCGCGCCGCCAAGCCCATTGAACCGCCGACGCCTTGCGGATTGAAAATCCGCGATACAGCAGATTGCAAATCTGCGCTACTGGTTCAGAAATAAGAACAATGTCCAGATGCACCCCTTACATCGTCGCCTACACAACAAACTTGGCTTCATGCCAGCTTTCGCCATAATTCACCGACCAGATGCAATTCATCCGTGACATTTACGCGGCAAAACTGGCGGCCAAAAAGCCGGTCGTCTCCTTTGAATTTTTCCCGCCCAAGACCGACGAGGGCGACCGCAATCTTCTCGAAAACCAAATCCCCGCGCTCCTCGAAACCCGCCCGGATTTTTGCTCCGTCACCTACGGCGCGGGCGGCAGACGCGCGACAAGACGCTGAAGATCGTTGATTGCATCCAGCGCGAACACAATCTCACCGCGCTCGCGCACCTCACCTGCGTCAACCACACGCGCGACGAAGTCCGCGTCGCTGCTCGAAAAAATCCGCGCGCTCGGCTGCAAAAACATCCTCGCATTGCGCGGCGACGCGCCCGGCGGCGGCGAATTTCAGAAGACGCCCGGCGGCTTTGAATTCGCGTCGCAGCTTGTCGAATTCATCCGCGAACAAAACGGATTTTCCACGGGCGTCGCCGGATTTCCCGAAGGCCACGTCGCCAACAAAATCGGCAAATTCGACGACTGGAAGCATTTGAAGGAAAAAGTGGACGCGGGCGCGGATTTTGTCCTCACGCAGTTGTTTTTCGACAACGCGGACTTTTTTGAGTTCCGCGATTTCGTCGCCGGCAAGCTCGGCGTCTCCGTTCCGCTCGTTCCGGGCATCGTCTCGATTTTAAGCGCGGCGCAGATCACCAAATTCACGCAGCTTTGCGGCTCAAAAATTCCGCCGCCGTTGCGGAAAAAACTGGACGAGCTTGGCAACAACGACGAAGCCGCCGCAGAATTTGGCATCGAATACGCGACGCGGCAGTGCGAGGAATTGCTGCGCGCGGGCGTGCCGGGACTGCATTTCTACACGCTGAACAAGTCGCGCTCGACCGTGCAGATTTTGAAAAATCTTGGACTGGCCTGAATGAAAATGGCGGTCTGGCACCCAATCCGCCCAATTTGAGTTTATAATCCAAACTGGTTGAACATGATGCCGATGACGCTCAACGGCCCGGTGTCTTCCAAACCGTCGGCGGCCTTGTCCAGTTTTTGCAGCGAGAGCTTGGCGTTCTTGTAAAATTCCTGGTCGTTGACGAGTTTGCCGACGGTGCCCTGTCCTTGATTGATTTTCAGCAAAATCTGGTTCAGGTTCGTCATCGAGGCGGTTGTGGAGTTGTAAAGCGTGTCGTCGGTCACCAGTTTGCCGATGCGTGCCCTGGCCGTTGGTGATGCCGCCCATGATCTCGCGCGCGGACGCGATGGTGGTCTGGAGATTGGTAACGGTGTCCAGCGCGGAATTGTAAAGCGTCTGGTCGTAAATCAACTTGCCGACCGTGCCCTGGCCGCTGGCGATCTGGCCGGTGATGTTGTCAATGTTGGAAATGGCGCCGCCGATGTTGCGCGCTGTTTTGCTTGACGAAATCCGTCAGCGGGCCGAGCAAATTGTTGATGGTGTCGGGCGTGAAACTTTTCGTCAGGTTCTCGATGCCGGTGGCGGCCTTGTCGAGCTTGGCCATGATGGCGTTCAAGTCGGGCTGTTCCTCGGTTGCCAGCACCGCGCCTTCGACGGCGGCGGGCGCGGTGGGCGTGCCGAAATCAATGGCGACAAAATTCTGCCCCATCAGGCCGGTGAATTTGATGGCGGCCTTGCTGTCGGTTTTCACGACGGCGTCGGGATGCAGTTTCATCAGGACATCCACCTTGTCGTTCGTCGCGTCGAGGCTGATTTTTTCGACGCGGCCGATTTCGACGCCGGCCATTTTCACGCTGTCGCCGACCTTCAAGTCCTGCGCGGTGTCGAACAGCGCGCTGACGTGGTAGCCGTGATGAAACAAATCCACGCCGCCGAGCGTTTCAACGATGGCCCACGGCGGCGAGGATGGCGAGGACGACAAAAATGCCGAGTTTGGTTTCGAGTGAATTTTTCATAAGATTTTTGGATTGAGGTTCGCGTTTGAAATCTGCGTGCAAAAATTTCTGGACGAGCGGGTCGTCGAATTTTTTCACCTCGTCGGGCGTGCCGATGGTGACGATGCGGCCTTCGCTGATGACGGCGATGCGGTCGGCCACGCCAAACGCCAGGTCGCGGTCGTGCGACACGACGATGGACGTGACGTGGATGTGCTTTTTGAGTTCCAAAATTTCCTCGCCGATGACGACGGCCGAAAGCGGGTCCAGTTCGCTCGTCGGCTCGTCGTAAAGGATCAATTGCGGCTCGATCGACGAGCGCGCGGGCGATGGCGACGCGCTTTTTCATGCCGCCGGAAAGTTCGCTCGGCATTTTGTCCAGTGACGTCCTTGAGGCCGACGGCTTCGAGTTTTTCGGCAACGATCTTTTGAATTTCCTCCGGCGATTTCAGCCGGTGTTCGGTCAAGATAAAGCCCGACATTTTCGCCGACGGTGAGCGAATTCAGCAGCGCGCCGGATTGAAAGACCATCGCCATGCGATATTTGGCGGCGATTTCGGGCGTCTGGACGGATTCGCCGTTGATCAAAATTTCCCCGGCGTCCGGCGGTTCCAGGCCGATGAGGTGCTTGAGCAAAACGCTTTTGCCGCTGCCGCTCGGCCCCATGATGACAAAAATTTCGTCCGGGCTGGACTTCGAGGTCAATGCCCTTGAGCACTTCCTGCCCGTCAAAACTTTTGCGCAGCCCGCGCACCTGCAGGCTGACGCCGGAATTGTTGTTTGTGGAATCGTTCATTTTACAAGCAGAGAACGCGCGTGAGGATGTAGTCAAAAATCACGATCAGCACGATGGAATTGACGACGGCCTTCGTGACGGAGCGGCCGATGCCGCGCGGCCCGCCGATGGTCACCAAGCCTTGATGGCACGAAACGACGCCGATGATCAGCGCGAAGCAAAAACTTTTGAAAACGCCGTTGGCCACGTCCTTCAGTTCCACGAACTGGCGCAGGCTGGAATAAAATGCCTGAAATGAAATGCCGATGTGATTGTTCGCTTCCGCGACGACCGCGCCGCCGAACCAGCCGACGAGAATCGCGAAAACCACCAGCATCGGCAGCGCAATGGCCATCGCCACCATCCGCGGCAGAACGAGATAATGAATCGGGTTGATGTTCATCGTGCGCAGCGCGTCAATTTCCTGATACACGCGCATCGAGCCGATTTCCGCCGCCATGGCCGAGCCGATGCGTCCGGCGATCAGGATGGCCATCATCACCGGGCGCCAGTTCGTTGGCAGTTCGATAACCCGACGATGCCGCCGACGATAGCTGCCGAGGCTGTGTTCGGTCAGCAGCGGGCCGGTCTGCAATGCGATGACGCCGCCGATGAAAAATGACAGCACGCAGACCATCAGCAAACTGGCGTTGCCGATCTCAAAAAACTGGTCGAAAACTTTCTGCCGCTGCCGCCACGCCAGCGGCAGCGCCAGCAGCGTGCGCCAGAACAAAAGGACGATTTCACCGATGTTTTCAAACATAATCCGGGCGCGATTTTATTTTTCCTGTCCGTGCGTTTTCATCACCGGGATGTAAAACAGGCGGAGCTTGTTCGTTTCGCCTGTGGATTGATACTGGAAAAGCCCGAACAGGAGCGAGATTTTTTTTGAACCCGGCGTGCTGTCGCTGCGGTAAAGATTCCACAGCAACGACTGGCTGCCCGCGCCGGTTTTCGGATTGTTTTCCGCGCGCCACAACGACCAGAGCGGCGACCAGTTGCGTTCGATGCCGCGTTTGTCCGGCACCACCGGCTCAATCGGCGCGAGGATTTGCAGGCGCGAATTCCCGTTGAAATCGCGGTGCCAGGTGAAAAACGGCCACATGTCCACGCGCCGCTTTTCCGCGCCGGTCTCCGTGTTTTTTTCCACCGTGTTTTCATAAAGATAAAACAGCAATGCGCGTGCGCTTGCAAGTCGAGCGGGTCGGAATGGGTGCGGCGAAACGTGATAAACCGGCCAGAGATAGGAATCGCTTTCCAGCTCGTCGTTGTGCGACTGGCTGAACAGCGGCCAGACGCGCGAGGTGGTCTTGCCTTCGCCGCGCGTGAAAATCACAAACGGCCACGGCACCTGCCATTCGCGGTATTTTTTTTCGCGGTCGTCAATCCGTGTGAAGAACGGCCACAGCACGGAAGTCGAATCGCGCTTGGGCGAACGGGTTCCGACATAAAACGGAATCAAGGCCCGGAATTTTTCCGGGTTGTCCGTGCCGATGCCGTTGTTCTGGCGGAAATAAAACGGCCAGAGCGCAAAATACTGGTCGTGGCCGCCGACGGTTGCCACGTCGCCAAAACCGTTGGTTGACGGTGGTCACGACCTTGTGTTCCTCGCCGACGAACGGCCAGAACTGCCAGCCGCGCATCCCGTCGCCGTGCCGCACATTAAAAAACGGATAAAGATAATTGTCGTTCACGACATCGCGCTTTTGGGTCTGGCTGTAAATCGGAAACATGACGAAGAAAATTTTGTCGCGGAACAGCCGGTCCTTGATGTGGCCGTAAAACGGAAAGAGCGCGGTGTAATTTTCATTCGTGTCCGGCGAGCGTTGCTGGAAATAAAGCGGAAAAATCGTGAAGCGCTTCTGTTCCGCAAGCGTCCGGGTTCTGTCCGCCGGAAAGGCTGAACAGTTGGATGAACTGCCAGCGATATTCCTTGCCGTAATTTTCATAAGTCAGCAGCGGATAAAGAAAATCATCTTCGCTCTGCTCGATTGCCGGATCGCGTGTCACGGGAAAACAGCGGCGGAATCGCCCATGTTTTTTCCGGTATCCTTTTCCTGCTCGTAAAAAAACGGCCCGGCGGCTTCAGTCCGCTGGCCGGAATCCAATGTCAGTGGAAATTGATCATAAATCGGCCCGGCATGAAATTCATTTTTGCCGAAGCAATCACGGCAAAAGCCCGATGTAAAAATCAGACTGCAAACACAAAGATTACAAATGGATTTTATGGAGATGGCGAACACAATTTCTATTTGCTCAAATGTTGAACTTTTGAACACGAAAATATTTTGACATTATCGTTATTGGCTTTAGTTTGCCCCGCATTTTTATGCCATTGGCCCTTGTTTTAACATTGATGTTGACTTTCATTGAATTTTCACTACATTCATCCTAATTGAGGTTTTTACCTCGGTTCCTCCTGACCCGGTGTCGGCGATGTTTTGCTGGCATCGGGTTTTTCAGTTTTTATCAACGGCCGCCAGCGACCAAGCAAATTCAGCAGCGCCGGCAAAAAAGTCAGCGCCGCAATCATGCACGTCGCGATTCCGACGGACATCACGCAGCCCAGACTGTGGATGCCGCGATGCTTGGCGAGGATCAAACTGCCGAATCCCGCGATGGCCGTCAACCCCGACACCAGCACGGCTTTGCCGGTGCTGCGCGACAAAATGCCCGGCGTGCCGTTCCTCGGCGAAGCGGTTCAGGATGTGGATGCCGTTCGTGACGCCGATGCCGATGACCAGCGGCAGCGTCATGATGTTCGCCAGATTGATCGGAATGTCGAACCAGCCCATCAATCCCGCCAGCCAAAGCGTGCCGATGCCGACCGGCAGCAGCGCCAAAATCACCGCGCCAAAACTGCGGAAATGGAACAGCACCATCAGTGCGATTGCCGCCAGCGAATACCACGCCGCCTGAATATAACTGTTCTTCAGCAAGGTTTCGTATTCGAGAAGCTGCACGGGCGTGCCGGTGACGTTGGGATCAACCGTCCGCAATTCAGCGACAAATCTTTCCTGGTTGGCGCGCTGCCAGACATCGTTCTTGGGATAAACCTGCAACAGAAATTTTCCGTTCACGCCGACGAAACGATGGTGCAATGCCGGCGGCAAATCTTCAACCCGCAGCGGCGCGGTGTCGTCCTGATTTTGCAGGAGCCTGAAAGTGTCGTCGCAAATCGCGAAAACAGCGCCTGTTGAAATTGCGCCAGTTTTTGCGCGTGTTCGGCGAGCGTCGACGGCATCGCCTTGCAACATCGTCTTGCGCAAACTTTGAATGGCGTCGCGCAAGGAAACCAATTGCGCGGTCAGGTCCGTGTCGCTGTTCCCGACGTCAACAAGCGCGCTGCCGAGATAGCCGTTAAGCCCATACAGCGTGCAGGCTCAAATCATTAAGGTTCACCGGCGCATATCCGGCGGATTGAATTTGAGCGCGGCGATTTCCTGTTTGATTTCGCCGATCAATTTGAATTTATTCGTCGGGTTCTCCAGAAAGTTTTCGTAAAACGGCGGTTCGACATCGGCGACCGACGGCAATTTTTTTATTTTTTCCGTCAAGTCAACCGCATTGGTCAGCGAATCGGCGATGACCGCGCCGTAAAGCAACGACTTGTCCGCCGAATCCATCAGTTTGTGCGCGAAAATCACCGACGGCAGATTCGGGCTTTGCATTTTCATCAGGTTGTAATCGAAATGGACCTTGCGCGCTTCAAACAGCGCCACCGCGCACAGCGCCGCCGTGATGCCGATGACAATTACCGGACGTTGCAGCCAGATGTTTTCGATGCGTGCGCGCGTCACGTCTTCGTGGCTTCGATGGTCAATGACATTTTGCCGCCCGCGCAAAAGCATCACCGGCAGCATCGTCATCATCGGAATGAAGCAAACCAGCAGGCCGCCGCCGCAGATGATGCCCATTTCCTGGATGCCCTTGAAATTCGTGAACGCCATCGCCAGAAACGCGCCCGCCGTCGTCAACGCGCCGGTGAAAATTCCCTGCCCGGTGAATATCATCGCCTTGGTCATCGCCTCTTCCGCCGTTTTGCCGTGGCGCAATTCCTCCTCGTAGCGCGTGATCAAATGCACGCCGTAATCAATCGCCAGCCCGATGAGCATCGGCACGAACGTGATGGTCAAAATGTTCAAATGGCCGACGGTCAGCGTCGTGAACGCCAGCGTGTAGCCGAATCCGACCACCAGGCAAATCGTCGGCCTTCACCGGCCGGCCGGTTTCGTTGTAGCCGTAAATAAAAATCAACGCGCACAAGACCAGCGACACGATGCTGGCGAGCGTCGTGTCCTTTTGCGATTGCGTCATCTCGTCGTAATCCAGCACCGGCTCGCCCGTGATGCCGACGTTGACGCCGGGCACTTCAGCTTTTGTCTGACCGACCAGTTCGCGCAGCCGGTCAATCGCGCGGGCGTTGAAGGCGTCCTGATCTTCCCCGGAGTTTTTCCCGACGGTCGGCGGATGCGTCGTCAGCAGGAAAATCCGGCCTTTGGCGAACGTGATGTAATTGGCAAGCACGTCGTTCTCGCTGCCGCCAAACAAGGCGATGACGTTCGGCGACGGCGGCGTGCCGGGACGCTGCAACGCTTCCGTCGCCTGCGACACGATGCGCGTCAGCGCGGGCAGCGAATTGATCAAGCGATCGTCTGCGCATTTGTCTCCGGCCGTGCGGTGCGGAACGCCGTGTTGATCTGCTCAAAAAACGAATCGAGATTCGTCGTCTGCGTGAATTTCTCGATGAACGGCTGCGCGGCGTCCAGCATCGTCCTTCATTTGCAACAAATCCGGTTCCGACGCGTAAAGCAGCGCGTTTGAACCCATCATCATCGGGCTTTGTGCGAAAAAAACGTCCTGGAAAAAATTCGTCTCCGCCTGCATCTTGGCCGCGAGCCGCTCGACGAACTGCCGGTTTTTTTCGATGTCGCCGCTTTCCACGACCACGACCAGGTCGCCCGGCTGCGGAAATTCCTTTTGCAGCCGCAGAAAATTCTCGTGATACTTCTGGTTCGGCCCGACCAGGTCGTCCTGGTTCATGTCGAAATTCAGATGCCCGTAAGGCTTGGGCAGCGCATAAACGACGCAGAGGACGAACAGCGCGACCTGCGGCCAGAAAAACCAGCGCGGATGACGGATCACCGCCGCCGCCAGCCTGCCCAGCAGCCGCGCGAGAAAAGAATCTTCGCTCAACGCCTTCATGTTTCAGGGCGCGCGTCCGCTTTCACCGGTTCAACGATTAAACAATTCACGTTTCTACGGCTTGTTTCCGCCTCGACAAAAACCGCCGTGCCGTAGCACAACACCTCGGTGATGCCCGGCGCGATTTCCGTCGCGTCGTAGCGCACGCCGATGACGGCGTTCGCGCCGAGCTCGCCCGCGTGCGTGAGCATCAGGTTGAACGTGTCCTCGCGCGCGCGTTCGCAGAGGTTTGTGTAGAGCGAAATGTTGCCGCCGAAAATGCTTTGGATGCTCGCGCCGATGTTGCCGATGACCGAGCGCGACCGCACCATGATGCCGCGCACCACGCCGAAGGATTTTGTGATGCGATAGCCGGGAAGTTCAAACGCCGTCGTTGTCAATGGATGTGTCAGATTCATAGGCCAACGATTGAACACGACCGCGCGCGGCGGCAAAAGCGAAAACTTTGCGGCTGAATGACAAAAACCCGCCGGAACGATTTTTCATTCCGGCGGGTCAAAGTGAACTGGAGAATTATTTGGCGGTTGCAGGCGCCGCGGTTTTTTTCCGCGTCAACCCGCTCGCCCGCGCGCTTTTGCGCACATAAAATGCGGGCGCGGTTTCGACGGCGCGCGGCCATTGAGCCGGTGATCAGCCATTTGAAACACCAGTATCGGCTGATACGGTGCTTCCTCAAAGGGTTCGTGGGCGACCAGGTCAACCTGCTTCTGGCGGCGGCGTGGAATTTGAGGAAGTGGCTGCGGGCAGCGGCACTTTTTTGCCTTCAACTCATAGGCCTGATCAACAGCAACGGAACACTCACCGTTTCATTCGCCCGTTCCTAAAAGAGTTTTTCTGGAGCGACTAAGGTGCTTTGGCCGTTTTTGATTTTCCAACTGCAAGATGCCAGCCCTACGGGCTTTCAGAAACGGTGTGCGTCGAGCCTGTGGTTCGACAATTTGCGGTCACATTTCAACCCGGCGGCGCGCGGCCTTCTTGTCGGCGTGATGGGATTTGTCGGCGAGCATCCGCGCCTTGGCGCGGCGGGAGCGTTTCCGTTTCTGGCGGCGGATTTTTTCAATCTCGGCGCGTTGCGCGGCCACAAAACCGGTTTTCTTTTCTTCAATCTTGTCGAGCAGCAACCGCCGCGCGATGTAGCGGTTGAGTCCCTGCTGGCGCGTTTCCTGGCATTTGACCTGCACGCCGGTCGGACGGTGCAGCAGCATGACGCAGGTGGAAACCTTGTTGACGTTCTGCCCGCCGTGCCCGCCGGAGCGGACGAAAGATTCCTCGATGTCCGCCTCGCGCACGTCCAGCGCGGCCATGCGCGCGGCGAGCTGATTTTCCTTTTCGAGGCTGACGGGAAATGCGCCCATGAAAAATTATTGCGGCTCCGGCCCTTGCGTCACCTGCGCCAGATCATCTGGGCGAAGCCATTTCGCAAAGGCGTTTTGCACGTCGTTCGTGGTGAGTTGCGCGTAAATTTTCCCGGCGTGAACCGGCTCGTCGAGCGGCATGTCGAGCGCCGAGTATTTGAGCCAGACCTGCGCGATGTAATCCACGCTGGACTCGAACAGCGGGATGTCGCGCAGCAGCATCAGCTTGGCCTGATACAATTCGTGTTCGGAAACGGGCTGCGTCTCGGATTTCCTTCAAGTCGTTCAAAATCACATCGCGCGCCTTGAAAACATTTTGCGGGTCGCAGGCGTATTCCACTTCATAAACTCCGCGCGTCTGGCCGATGTCGAACGACGAGTCCACAAAATAAACCAGCCCGCTTTTCTCGCGCAGGTCGCGATACAGCCGCGTCGCGTAAAATCCGCCGCCGAGGACGTGGTTGCCGAGTTGCAGCGCGTAATAATCCGTATTCGTCCGCGTCAGTGGCAATGTTTCCGCCAGCGTGATTTTGTCCTGCACGCGGCTGGCGTCGGGAACGTGCGTGGCGGACGCCGAATTGTCCGGCGCGGGCGGGAACAGCGTGTTTGGCTTTTCGCCGGAAGTCTTCCAGCCGCCAAAATATTTTGAAACGACGGCGACGGCATTTTCCGGCGAAATTTTTCCGATGACGACAATCGTCGTCAGATCGGGACGAAACGCGCTCGCGTAGATAATTTTTCACGTCGTCAATCGTGAGCGCGCTGACGCTGCCAGGCGTCGTCTGCCGCCGCGCCGGATCGCCCTGCGGAAACAGAGCGGTCGTCAAGGCGTGTCCGGCGATGTGGTTCGGGCTTTTGAGTTCACCGGCGACACTGGCGGCGAATTGCTGTTGAATTATTTTGAAATCGCTTTCGGGCAGCGCGGGCGAAAGTTCGTTGTCCGCGAGCAATTGCACGCCGCGCGTAAATTCTTCCGGCAAAACTTGCAGCGAAAAATCCGCGCCCGCCGATTCGTTCGCGCCGATGTCGTCGAGCGCCTTCTGGAACGCGAGACGGTCCAGCGATTTTGTGCCGTAGGAAAAAAGCTGGCTCAACGCCTCGTCCACGCCGTCCTTGCCGTCGGGCATCTGCACCTTCGGATTGTTTTTCACGCGGCCATAAATGCTCACGCTGTCGCTGACGGTTTCAGGCTGCACGATCAGCTTGATTCCGTTGGGCATATTCGTGACGAACGGATCGAGCGTCGAGACGGGAACCGGCAGGCCTTCGGTGATTTTTTGCGCCCAGTCCGGCAGTTTCACGTCCGCGCCTGCGGACGAAACAAGCGATTCGCCGCCGCCAAAACTTTTCCCGGAAATCGGCTTGTCCGACGGCGTTGGCGTGAGAATCGCGGAGATCGCGTGGTCGAAATCCAGATATTTTTTTGCGACGCGATCCACGTCGGCGGCGGTGACGGCGCGAAACAGTTTGATGTCGTCGTCCGGCGAGTTGCGGTTTTCAATCGCGACGGCGGTTGACCACGCGGAAGCGAGGCCGTCAATGGAATTTTTTTGCAGTTCGGCGCTCAAGATTTCGCGGCGCTTGGCGGCTTCCACCAGTTCGGCGCTGACGCCGTTGGTGATTTCAGCGAGCAAAATTTGTTTTGTTTCGTCCAGCAGGTTGGTTGAATCGCCGCCTGCCGGAAAACCGGCAATCGCATAACCGAGGCCGGATTTTTGCAAGCGTGTCGTATTGAAATTCGGCGAAGAGCGCCTTGCCGTCCGGCACGAGGCCGTAAAATTTTCCGCGCTGGCTGCTCAAAACGTCGGAGAGAATTTGCGCGGCGGCAAAATCAGGGTTGTCCGCGCCCGGAAAACGAAACGTGATCGCGGTCATCCCGTAGGGCAGATCGGTGTCGAGCTTGAGCATTTGTGGTTTGACCGGCTGGAAATTGAATTCAGGCCGCGCGGGCAGATCCTTTGCCGGAATTTCGCCAAAAACATCTTTCACCTGTTCCAAAACATTTTCCGGCTCGACGTTTCCGACGACGACGAGGACGGCGTTGTTCGGCGCATACCATGTGTTGTGAAAATTTCGGAGCATGGCGTCTGTGGTCTTGTCGAACGACGGGCGCGTGCCGAGCGGGCTGTGTTCGTAAGGCGTGCCTTTGAAAGTGGCGGCGAGAAGCTGCTCGTAAAAAACGTATTCGGGATTCGACAAATCCGCCGCGACTTCCTGCTCAATCGCGCCGCGCTCCTTTGTCCAGAGCGATTCGTCGGGCAGCAAATCTTTCATGCGCGTGGCCTCGACGCGCAACGCGACGTCCAGATTTTCGGCGGGCGTGGTGAAAAAATACTGCGTGACGGCCTGCTGCGTGTCGGCGTCGTCGTCGCCGCCGAACGCGGCGGAAATGGCGGCGAGCTGGTCGGCGCTCAAGCCGGGGCTGCCGCGAAACATCATGTGCTCGGTGGCGTGCGCCGTGCCAGGAAACCCGGCGGGCGCCTCGTCCGAGCCGACGCGGTAGTTGATCATCGTGGTGACGACGGGCGCGAGGGTGTTGCGGACGATGACGACCTGCAGGCCGTTGGGGAGCGTGGCGCGCAAAACGTCCTTTGCGCCCCCGGTGAAGAAAAAAATGAGCGCGGCGGCAAAAATGAGGACGAGCAGGACGAGACGCGGCAGTTTGTCGTTGGCGACCATAAATTCAATTGTTCTGACAAACGATAATCACGGGGCGTTCAAGCGCGAGCCAAAAGTAATTAAACCGCGCAGGCATCATTGGCCCGGCCGCAGGAACGCGCGGAGAAATTGAGCTTGGAACAATTCGTGGCGCTGACGGAAAAACTTTTCAAATTTACGGCTTGCGGATTTCTGCCCGATAACGAGAATTAACACCCATAAATATGAAGGGTTCAAAAGCACAGGACGAGCTAGGCTTGAAAGATGTAGGAGTTTCAGAGGCCGTTCTCCAAAAAGCCAAGCTGATAACGGATTTGCTTCCCAAAGTAACGAGCCTTTCGGCGGTCTCCGAATTTCTTAAGCAGAAAAAATTATCCCACTCCGCTGGCAGTTGGGAAGAAATGCACGAAAAGCGAATTGTCCCCAATCTGCGCAACAAGAAAATCACGATTGAAGAATTCGCTCACCTTTTGAGTCAAGCCGAAGAATTCGGCCGTTGTCATGTTTTTCTGTATTCCGCAAAACGCAAAGACATTGAAAGACACGCGGACATGGATCGCATGAAAAAAACGTGCGAAAGACTTGGCTACAATAATGTTTTTGACGGCGCAACGGTTGTTGATTTGCCCAGCGAGCCGACCTTGACCGAAATTCGAGAGGAAAATGCCAATGGGCAGAAGCAATGGGTTTTCAAAATAATTGAAACTCGTCAGGAAACGGTTTTTTTGGAAGAAACTATTGTTGATAGCAAGCTCAGGAAAGAATGGAATTATGAAAACGTGCGGGCGGTGAATGTTGCCCGCTTGCACGAGTCAGGTTTTCTGGAAATACGAATTCAGTCGCACCGAAACTCAACTCAATATCAATCCGATGTAACTCGGATTTGGAAGATTCTCAAAGACTTTTTGCCACCAACCTTGTTCCGTGAATTTTCACTCGGCGGAGCAAAAAAATGGCTTTTGGATAAAAGAGACTCGCTGAAAGACAAGATTCGATTCAGTGATTCGACCATGCGAAACACTATTGGAAACACAATCGTCGCCTCCACCGGAACGGAAGAGGCGGATTTATTCAAGGACAAGGGCATGGACGGAAGCATTGACTGCTTTCTTGGACATGGTGCATACTGTGATTCGACAAATATCTGGTGGCGGCCAGTTGACGAGGTTCTCAATCGAGAAGTTCATATGATTCTATCTGGCCTGAATAATGAATTTGCAATTCCGGCGAATTGCATGAAGTTTGAATACGAGTATGTG